>NZ_BSRC01000001.1:0-2240000 GCF_054771735.1 Sphingobium sp. TomMM35A | reverse complement strand
CAATGGCATAAGCCCGCCTGACTGCGAGACTGACAAGTCGAGCAGAGACGAAAGTCGGTCATAGTGATCCGGTGGTCCCTCGTGGAAGGGCCATCGCTCAACGGATAAAAGGTACGCCGGGGATAACAGGCTGATGATTCCCAAGAGCTCATATCGACGGAATCGTTTGGCACCTCGATGTCGGCTCATCACATCCTGGGGCTGGAGCAGGTCCCAAGGGTTTGGCTGTTCGCCAATTAAAGTGGTACGTGAGCTGGGTTCAGAACGTCGCGAGACAGTTTGGTCCCTATCTGCCGTGGGCGTCGAAATTTGAGAGGAGTTGACCCTAGTACGAGAGGACCGGGTTGAACATACCTCTGGTGTACCTGTCGTCCTGCCAAGGGCGCAGCAGGGTAGCTATGTATGGACGGGATAACCGCTGAAAGCATCTAAGCGGGAAGCCTCCCTCAAGATAAGATTTCTTCGAGCGGTCGTAGACCACGACCTTGATAGGCCGGATGTAGAAGTGTGGTAACATATGGAGCTAACCGGTCCTAATTGCTCTGATCGCGCCTGAGAGTCCCACCATCAATGACAATGCTGGAAAGCAGCGTCGGCGATGTGGTGATCACCTCAAGCCAGATACTCAAATACCCAAAGTGCACGGCATCGATTAATACCCAAAGCGCAAGCTTCATTGCTTGGTGACCATAGCGTCTGTGACCCACCCGATCCCATCCCGAACTCGGCCGTGAAACCAGTCTGCGCCGATGGTACTGTGGCTCAAGCCCCGGAAGAGTAGGGCGTCGCCAGGCATTGAAGCTCGCGCTTTGAAACAACAAAACCCATTCACATAGTTCATAAAAGGGCGGCCCATAAAGCCGCCCTTTTACCTTTGGTGGCGCGGGATGGAGCAGCCCGGTAGCTCGTCAGGCTCATAACCTGAAGGTCGCAGGTTCAAATCCTGCTCCCGCAACCAACAGCATAAACCTGAGGCGCCGCCCCACAGGGCGGCGTTCGCGTTTAGGGCATAGGCCGCCAGATCCGCCACCTTCGCAACGACTTCCGCCTCGGGTCCATTGGCGCCATCAGCATACATCGCCACGCTCTCGACCTGCGGGGGCAGTGCGGCGGTGCCTTCGTCACTGGAACTGTCATCGCTGCGTCTCCCAGAGACCGCAAACCTTCCGATAAATCCTCCAAGAGGTTGCGGCTTCCACCCCGAGTGGCCTCACCATTGAGGGTTATCGAGCAGCGCGCCGATCTTGTCGCCGAACTTCTGGACCAACATCGGATGCTGCAGGATCTCGGCGATCGGCTTCTCCGAAGCCGATCGAGCCCACCGGACTGGAAAAGCCGCTTTCTCCATGTCCGACTTCGATAGCAGCTTCATCAGCGTGAGGCTGAGGGAAGCCCGCGAAAGAGATTGGGAGACACATTCACCAATTCTCCATCACCAGAAGACGACCCTTCGCAATCTATCCGATTAATGGTCTGCCCCTGATTTATGTGACCTCACGGTTGCGCGTCCCGGCGAACAGGCGGGCATGATCCTTGATGAAGAGGTGATGCAGCACTCAATGCGATTGGCCGTGAAACAGTTACGGACGCAGAAGAGCCGGTTCCGACGCCGACCGCCATTTCCAAGTAATTCCCGCTTAAGGTCCGCATCATGCATCATCATGCTGCGGCCAGTAGGGAGTTCGGGGGTAGACGGAGGCATGCGAGCTAAGGCAAGTGATTGGTTGCCACATCGGCTGAGCGCACATCTTGGCCATCTGACGGCGCTGTCGCCTCGCTGTAACGATTTAAAAGGAACCCTCTCGCCATGACCATCACCCGCATCGATACAGGGCCGCGCATGAGCGAGGCTGTCGTTCATGGCGACACCATTTACTTGGCTGGCCAGATCGGCGCGCCTGGGGAAAGCGTTGGCTTGCAGACGCAAGCTGCACTTGCCGAGATCGATGCTTTGCTGAAACAGACTGGAAGCGACAAGAACCATTTGTTGATGGCGCAGATTTGGCTCGCGGATATCAATGACTTCGAGGAAATGAATCAGGCATGGGACACATGGATCGCTGGCTTTCCGGCTCCAGCCCGTGCGACCGGAGAGGTAAAGCTGTACCATCCGGACTATAAGGTAGAAATCATCATCACCGCGGCCAAGGCGGGATAGCCGTCCCTTTAGCAGATGACCAACTATGTGGATAAGAATGTAGCGGACCGCAGAATGGCATCGTGCAAATAAAAGGCGCGACATCTGCCGAGGAGCTCGCGGTGCATGCGATTGCCCGCATCACATAATATCTGAGGGTGTTCCGCAGTTCGGGTGGTTGTGGCACGTAGCTAGGCTCAGGACCCATTGATTGGCTGAGGGCGATGTGATTCAGGCTCCGCGAGGAGACTGAGCATGAGCGACCTGTATTGGCTGACGGACGAGCAGATGGCGCGTCTTTCGCCCTATTTTCCCAAGAGCCACGGCAAGCCCCGGGTCGATGACCGGCGCGTGCTGAGCGGGATCATCTTCGTCAACCGCAACGGGCTGCGCTGGCGTGATGCGCCCAGGGAATACGGTCCGCACAAGACGCTCTACAACCGCTGGAAACGGTGGGGCGAGATGGGCGTGTTTGGCCGGATGATGGAGGGGCTGTCTGCCCAGAGAGCCGATCCCCAGACCGTCATGATCGATGCTACCTATCTCAAGGCCCACCGCACGGCTTCCAGCCTTGGGGTAAAAAAGGGGGCCTCGGCCGCCTGATCGGGCGGACCAAGGGCGGCATGAATACCAAGCTTCACGCCGTCACCGATGCCAACGGCCGCCCTTTGAGCTTCTTCATCACGGCAGGACAAATCAGCGATTACACCGGCGCGGCAGCCCTGCTCGATGATCTACCCAAGGCGCAGTGGATGCTGGCTGACCGGGGCTATGACGCCGAATGGTTCAGGGATGCGCTCGAACAAAAGGGCATCACGCCTTGCATTCCGGGCCGGAAATCCCGTTCTTTTCCCGTCAAATACGACAAGCGCCGATACAAACGCCGAAACCGCATCGAGATCATGTTTGGTCGCCTGAAAGACTGGCGCCGTGTGGCAACCCGCTACGACCGCTGCCCAACCGTCTTCTTCTCCGCCCTCGCTCTCGCAGCCACCGTGCTCTTCTGGCTGTGATCAACGAGTCCTGAGCCTAGGCTATCGACAGCCCCGGACGCTATTCATCACTCCGGTGAGTGAGAAATGCGCTGACTAGCAGGACCTGTTCAAAATCGCTGCGGAACAGGGATAAAGCGCGGGGATCGCTGAGGGTGACGTCGGCGATGGATACGCCGCTCTACAAGTCTTCGCGGTCGATCACCGCATCCTGAAGGTTCTTGCTCTCATCGCCTCCTGACGAGGACTTTTCTTACGGCCGGACTGATTAGGACGTGCAATAGAAACCCCATTAGAGCTGCTACTACGGCCCAGGGAACGGAAAGCCCGAAGCATTCATCTCCAATGCTTCTTTACCGCACCATCAGATGCTGCCCAAGGCAACTGACTGCCCGATTGCAATCTGAGATTGCCGCCGATCATTCAGATGCGTGGACCCGCCTTGCCTTCACAAACGGAACTCTCCACAAAATGCTGGTTCGAAGCGTAGTGGGGGAATTGTTGTGGCCTTTACCGATGCCCAAGTGCCGGATCAAAGCGGACGCACCTTTCTGGTTACCGGAGCCAATACCGGGATTGGGTTCGAAGCGGCCAAAGCCTTGGCATCGAAAGGGGCGCGCGTTCTACTCGCATGCCGTGATGCGCGACGGGGTTCGGAAGCGCTTGCGCAAATCAAGGCGGCAAAGCCGGACGCCGAACTGGAGCTGATCCTGTTGGATCAGGCTGATCTGGCAAGCGTTCGGGCTGCGGCCGAAAGAGTGGTGGCCGAACCCCGGTTGGATGTTCTCGTCAACAATGCAGGGGTGATGATCCCGCCACTCTCGCGCACGGCTCAGGGGTTTGAGCTTCAATTCGGCGTCAATCATCTTGGCACTTTTGCCCTAACCGTCCTGCTGCTGCCGAAGCTACGTGAGACTGCGGGCGCGCGTGTGGTGGTTACCTCAAGCATTGCGCATCGCCGCGGCCAGATACTGTGGGATGATTGGAACGCTGATAACACATACAATGCCACGCAATATTATGGGCAAAGCAAATTGGCCAACCTGCTGTTCGTCCAGGAACTGGACCGGCGGTTGCGCGCTGCGCACGCGCCCGTGAGCGCGATCGGTTGCCACCCCGGTGTGTCCCTGACCGAGCTGATGCGGCACCTTCCGGCCTGGACCAAGCCCGTGCTTCCGGTCGTGCGGCCGCTCTTCAACCCCGTGGCCGCGGCAGCCTGGCCAACGCTTCAAGCGGCCACAGATCCCCATGCCGAAGGTGGCGACTATTTCGGCCCGCAAGGGCTATGGGAGATGCGGGGCGTGTCGGGGCCCGCAGGGATCGAGCAGCGGGCGGCCAATGCTGAAGACGCGCGACGGCTTTGGGACCTTTCGATCGAACTGACGGGCATAGACCCGGGATTGCCGCCGGGCTGACCAACCTGACGGTGGCGCGGCCTCAGCCGACCGCGATCATCGAGATTTGTCGCCCATAGCTTGCTTCGTCCCGATGGCAGGACCGGCGATAGCTATAGAAGCGGTCGGGCTGGCTATAGGTATCCTCGTCCAACATCTCGACCCTTCCAACTCCCGCGATAGCGAGGCGGGCCGCTACATAGGCCGCGATGTCGAACTGGCAATGGCCTTCGCGCCCTGTTGAAAAGAAGCGACTGTTTTCCGCGTCCTGCTCTTCGAAATGGCGGGCGAAGTCGCTGGTAACTTCATAGGAAGTACGGCCGATGCACGGCCCGATCGCAGCACTGATCTGGTCGCGCCGGGCGCCGAGCTTTTCCATCGAGGCGAGCGTGTTGTCCGTGACACCCGCGATCGCCCCCTTCCAGCCAGCGTGCGCTGCTCCGACGACACCTGCTTTCCTGTCGGCGAGCAACACCGGAACGCAGTCTGCGGTCAAAATCCCCAATATCAGCCCGGGACGGTCCGTCACCATCGCATCGGCAGCCGGACGTTCGGCTTCGTCGATCGGGCCGGTCACCGTCACTACGTCCGCCGAATGGACCTGCCGCACCGTGACCAATGCCGCGCCGGGTAGCAGGGCGTCCCTTGCCAGGTCCCGATTGTGAAGGACTGCCTGTCGTTCATCCGCCGAACCAAGGCCGACATTCAACCCCGCGTGTACCCCGGTCGATACACCGCCACGCCGTCCCGCAAAGCCGTGCGGCACATCCGACAGGCTGGCAGCGCGCAGCAATTCGATCATCAATGACTCCTTTGGACAAATGTGCCGAGGCCGCGCAACATACTTGCGCGCGCCACATTAGGCGATAGTCTTCACCCAACGACATAAGCGATCGGTCCAAAGGCCGTTCGGGGACAAAATATAGCTGAGGGTTCCACGCATGATTTTCGGGCGCATCAAGCCATTGGACGCCATATTGGCGACAGCGGAAAAAAAGTCCCTGGTCCGGACGTTGGGACCAATACAGCTAACGCTTCTGGGTGTCGGGGCCATCATTGGCACCGGCATTTTCGTTTTGACTGCCGCCGCCGCGCAAAAGGCGGGACCGGGA
The DNA here is from genome assembly GCF_054771735.1 of Sphingobium sp. TomMM35A. Lineage (NCBI taxonomy): Bacteria > Pseudomonadati > Pseudomonadota > Alphaproteobacteria > Sphingomonadales > Sphingobiaceae > Sphingobium > Sphingobium sp. TomMM35A. The sequence goes on along the minus strand of NZ_BSRC01000001.1, from coordinate 2,234,365 downwards.
ATGATGTGGAGCTTCGTCATTGCGGGGGCCGTCTGTGCCTTTGCAGCGCTCTGCTATTCGGAAATCGCGTCCATGGTGCCGGTATCGGGGTCGGCCTACACCTACACCTACGCGGTGGTCGGTGAATTGCTCGCCTGGATGGTGGGCTGGGCCTTGATCCTCGAATACGCCGTTGCAGCGAGCGCGGTTTCCGTGGGTTGGTCCGGCTATTTCATGGGCCTCATGAAAAGCGTGACGGGGTTGGAGTTACCGCAGGCACTGTCTGCGGGCCCCGCCTGGAGCATGAACGGGTTCATTCCGCATGCCGATTTTTCGCATGGGGTCATCAATATCCCGGCGATCGTCGTCGCGCTGGCGGTGACGGCCCTGCTGGTGATCGGCACCACCGAAAGCGCGCGGGTCAATGCGGTTCTGGTCGCGATCAAGGTCGCCGCGCTTACCGCTTTCATCGCACTGACGCTGCCCGCTCTCGACACAGGAAACTTCTCGCCCTTCGCACCTAATGGCTGGTTCGGACCTGAAGGGACGAGCGGGATGGGCATCGTCGGAGCGGCGGCGTCCATCTTCTTTGCCTATGTGGGCTTCGACGCTGTGTCGACGGCTGCGGAAGAAACCAAAAATCCGCAGCGCAACGTTCCGATCGGCCTGATCGGCAGCCTTGCGCTCTGCACCATCTTCTATCTTCTCGTTGCTGCAGGTGCGATCGGCGCCATCGGTGCCCAGCCGGTGCTGGGACTGGATGGATCAGTCGTCGCCCCGGGTTCGGCCGGTTTCGCCCAAGCCTGCGCTACGGCTGCGCATGCGGGCGATCTGGTCTGCTCCAATGAGGCGCTGGCGCATGTGCTGCGGTCCATCAACTGGACGGTAGTCGGCAACGCGCTGGGGCTGGCTGCCAACCTGGCGCTTCCCTCTGTCATCTTGATGATGATGTTCGGCCAGACGCGCATCTTCTTCGTGATGGCCCGCGACGGTTTGTTGCCGGAAAAGCTCGCCAGCATTCATCCGCGCTTCAAGACGCCGCACATCGTCACGATCGTGACCGGCATTTTCGTCGCCATTGGCGCGGCGCTTCTGCCGGTGGGCCAGTTGGCGGACATCTCCAATTCGGGCACGCTTTTCGCCTTCTTCATGGTGTCGATCGCCGTCCTGGTACTGCGGGTGCGCGATCCTCATCGTCACCGTCCTTTCCGGACTCCGGTCGTTTGGTTTATCGCGCCCATGGCGTCCGTCGGCTGCCTCTTCCTCTTCTTCAACCTGCCGGTGGATGCCCAGCTGGTGCTGCCGGTGTGGGGCGGAGTCGGGCTGCTGCTCTACTTCCTCTACGGCTATCGCAAGAGCCATGTGGCGCGCGGCCTGGTGGAGACGCACGAGCAGGATGCCGATGTCCCGCCGCAGCCAGTGCCACCATTGCCCGGTGCTCCAACTCCGGGCGGGCGGGAAGCCTGAGGGTATTCAACGAGGCGGCGGTCCCATCCGCCGCCTCTTTTTCAATGAACGGTGTCGAACTCCACTTCGCGAAGCGCATCATGGCGCGGGCGCGTGAAAAGCTTCCCCCGCTCGGCAAAGGCGACGATCAGCAGCGCCGCGACACCGAATATCAGCATGCCTAACGTCAGCGGCAGTGTCGTACCGTCGAAGGCGCGGCCAACGATGCTGCCCAAGGCGCTGGACAGCGCTGTCGTCAAAAAAGCCTGAAAGGAAGAGGCTGCGCCCGCTCCCTTGGCGAATGGCTCCATCGAAATCGCACCGAAGTTGGAAGCGGTGAAGGCGACCGCCATCATCGTGGCCGACTGAAAAACCATGAAGCTGATCATATTTTCATGGCCGGACGCGATCACGCCTAGGTGAATAGCGCTCGTCACGATCATGGAAATCACCGCGCCCTGGCTCAACCGCCGCGCGCCAAATCGCGACACGAGCCGGCTGTTCAGCAGACTGCCGACGCCCATGCTTCCTGCCATCACCGCGAAGGCGATGGGGAAAAATGACCTGGCGTTGAAAATGTCGAAGAATATCTGCTGCACCGACAGGATGAAGCCGATTAGCCCGCTCATCACCACGCCGCTCGCCAGCATATATCCCGCAGCACTGCGGTTGGTGAGGACGGAGCCAATAGTGCGAAAGATCGTCGACGGGCTCATGCGCAGCCTGTTTTCCGGCGCCAGCGTCTCGGGCATGCGGACGACCATCCAGATCAGGATGAGCGCGGCCTGGATAGCGAGAATCCAGAAAATCCACCGCCATGGCGCGAACCAGAGAATTGCCTGCCCAAAGCTCGGCGCTACCACGGGTATCAACATGAACACCGCCAGGATCAGCGACATGACCTTCGCCATGGCATCGCCCTTGAACCGGTCCCGGATGATGCCGACCGCAATCACGCGGCTTGCGCCTGCAAAGAAGCCGGCTGCAGCGCGGCCGATCAGCAGCAGGGAAAAGCTTTGCGCGGCGGCGCATGCGATGGTGGAGAGCACAAACAGCACCAGCGCGCCGCCCATCACCTTCTTGCGCCCAAACCGGTCGGACAGGATGCCGAACAGCAGCGATCCTGCGCCGAGCCCCAGGAAATAGATGCTGATGATGAGCTGCCGGTCATTGGCGTTGGCGACCCCAAGGTCGCTGCCGATCTCCGGCAGAGCAGGCAACATGGGGTCGGTCGACAGCGCATTCATTGCCATCAGACAGGCGCTCAGCACCACGAATTCGCGAAATCCGATATCCTTTTGCGATTGTCGAACGGCGACCGGAGAGGAAGGGTTGGTCATCGCGCGGCTATGAAGTCAATGACGCGGCGATGCCAGCGATAGATCGGGCAATTAGCCGCATTAACCTTGCTACTCCACTGTTTCCGGCGGTTGCCGTTTCATCCCGCCAATCTGCGTTAACCATTTTTTATCCCCTGCCGGTGCACCGTGCCGCCTGTCGAAAACCATTATGTCGAAATCCACAGGGGGATTCGGTCATGGCCAATAGTCTGAAGAACGCTCAGTTTCTGATGGAGAGCCGCCGCCCGGCCACAGGCTGGCAATCGGCTGAAGAATGTTTCGAGCTTGGTGTCGCCTATAGCTGTGGCACCGGCGGCATGCCCGTCGATCTGATCGAAGCGCATAAATGGTTCAATCTGGCGGCCTCGCGCGGCAGCGAGGAGGGGCAGGCCATGCGTGCCGAAATCGCCGAGGAAATGACCGCGCGCGAAATCGCCGAAGCGCAGCGCCAGGCGCGGGCCTGGATCGCCGCCAGCCAACTCCGCGCCGCCTGATCCTTTAACCTTGCTTGCGGAACGGCGCTCGTTCGGCAAGCCAGATGCGGTCGTTCTGCACGCCCGCGCGCTCGGCGGTGAGGAAATCGGCGACCGCCCGGCGGAAAGATGCGTTCGGCAGGAAATGCGCCGAATAGGTGGGTTCAGGCCCATATCCCCGCGCCAGCTTATGGCCTCCTTGCGCGCCGGCTTCCACTCGCGCCAGCCCGCGCGCGATGGCAACGTCGATCGCCTGATAATAGCATAGCTCGAAATGCAGGTTGGGCACGTCCTCAACGCACCCCCAGTAGCGGCCATATAGCGCGTCTTCGCCAATCAGGTTCAGCGCGCCCGCGATCGGCCTGTCATTGCGCATCGCCAGCATCAGCAGCACCCGATCGGCCATGCTTTCGCCCAGCATCGAAAAAAAGTCGCGCGTCAGATAGGGCCGCCCCCATTTGCGCGATCCGGTATCCTGGTAAAAGTGCCAGAAGGCGTCCCAATGCTCTTCGCCAATGTCGCCGCCGGTCAGATGAACGATCTCCAGCCCTTCGACCGCGCGAGCCCGTTCCTTGCGGATATTCTTCCTCTTCGCACTCGACAGGCTGGCGAGGAAATCGTCGAAATCGCCATAGCCGCGATTGATCCAGTGGAACTGACTATCTTCACGGATCAGCCAGCCTGCCGCTTCGAACAATGGAACCTGTGCCGTTTCGACAAAGGTCGCGTGGGCGGACGAGAGATCATTGCGTTCGACCAGTGTTTCTATGCCTGCGATCAGCGCCGGGGCGAGAGCCGGATCGCGGAGCAGCAAACGAGGGCCCGCCACTGGAGAGAAGGGCGCGGCAAGCTGGATCTTGGGATAATATTGTCCACCCGCCCGTTCCCACGCATCCGCCCAACCATGATCGAACACATATTCGCCTTGGCTGTGCGTCTTGCCATAGAGCGGCGCGGCCGCGGCAATCCGCCCGTCTGCACCATCGATCAGCATGGGCAGAGGCTGCCAGCCCGTTCCCGTGCCGACACTGCCCGACCGCTCGAGCGCGGCGAGAAAGTCCCAGCTCATGAAGGGGTTGGCGGTCCCGGCGCAGGCATCCCACTCTTCGCGCGGCAATTCCGCAACGCCGCCAGCCATCCGCACCACGCATTCAGTCACGCGGGACCTCGAAGATAATCTGGTCTGCATGCGCCGCCGCCACGACATGTTCTGACTTGGTGCGCACTGTCCAGCTCAACACGGGCAACCCGCGCTCGCGCGCCTCGGCAGCAAAACGGGAAGGAAGATCACGCACGTCACAGGCGATAAAGTCGGGTCTCGCCACCCAAAGTGCAAGGCCGCGCCGTGCCGCTCCCCGCCAGCCCGGCTGGCCCTGTTCCGTCACCACCAGTCCGCGCACGGCCTGCGGCATGTTGCGGGCGAACCAGCGCATGGCGATCGGGTTGAAGGACATGACGGCGGCGAGCGCGCCGGGGTGCTTCGCCAGATCACTGGCCACTGCGGCGCAAAGGGGCGCGACATTGCGGCCCATCACCTTGAGTTCGATCAGCAGCGGAACGGCCTGCCCGCATGCTTGCAGCAATGTGTTCAGCCGGGGAATGCCGCCGCCGTCTTCCAGCTTCAGTTGTCCCAGCTGGGCGGCACTTCGCTCGGCAACGACCCCCTCGACCCCCGTCACCCGGGATAGCGCCGCATCGTGGAAAACCATCGCGACGCCATCCCGGCTCAGCCGGACGTCACATTCGGCGCCATATCCCTGCGCGATGGCCGCGTTGAATGCGGCCATGCCGTTTTCACTGGCGCCCGCCCCATGCAGCCCGCGATGGGCGAAGGGGCGGGCTGTCAGGAAGGAAAGATCAGGCCGCAGGCCGGACAAGGACGACCGCGTCGATCTCGACAACCGCGCCGAGCGGCAGTACCGGCACGCCTACGGCGCTGCGGGCATGTTTGCCTGCCTCGCCGAACACCTCGACCATCAATTCCGACGCGCCGTTCGCCACCTTCGGCTGGTCGGTGAAGCCCGGGGCGCTGCTGATGAACGCGCCCAGCTTCACGATCCGCTCAACACGATCCAGGCTGCCGAGCGCGGCCTTCATCTGCGCGATGAGGTTAAGCCCGCAGGCCCGCGCAGCCTTGACGCCATAATCAAGCTCGCGATCTTCGCCGAGGCGGCCCGTCATCAATTGCCCTTCCGAAAGGGAAATCTGGCCGGAAATGTGGAGCAGGCCGTTGGCTTCCACGGCTGCGACATAGGCTGCGACCGGCGCGGCGGCTTCCGGCAGCGTGATACCGAGTTCGGCAAGGCGGGCTTCAACGCTCATTTCTTAGACTCCATCTGGGATTGAAGATTGGAAGGCGCAGGCCCTTCGGCCAGCCGCTCATTGATCCACGTCTCGGCCGCTGCCCAGCCATCGATCCTGGCATGCGCGAAAGACGCGGCATCGATATCCGCCGCGATTTCCGGTTCGCCGACCATATGCAGCCGCCAGACGCCGGGTGCATGTTCCGCAACCGATTGATGATGTTCAGCGAGATCGTCAATGAAAAGGGCCGCCGAAGGCTGCCTCTCGGCGACGATCGCGGCCAGAGGAGCGCCCTTTGGTCCGTGATTCCAATGGACCGGAAAATCCAGTCCATGGGAGGCCAGCTGCTCCACCCGCTGCTGATGATGCCGCTCGCCGATGTTGGTGAGGACGACGATGTCGGCGACGCGGGCCAGCCTGCCGATCGCTTCGACTGCCCCGGCGATCGGCATCTGGCGATGCATCTCGGTATCGAAGAAGCCGACCAGCAATTGCCAGACAAGCTCACGCTCCAGCGGGATGCCGCTGTCCTTGTGGCGCAGCGCCTCCGCAAAGCCGCGTTCGCGCATGTCGAAATGAACGTCATGATGTTCGTCCAGCCACTCGCGAAACGGGACGACCATGTGCAGCAGCACTTCGTCGCAGTCGGTGATGATCAGCGGGCGGCTCATCGGCCCAGCTCCCGCCGCGCGGTGATCAGCTTCTCGGCCGTCGTATCGATCGCGTCGGCGCAGGCGATCAGGTCCGGCTCATGATCAGCCAGAAAGTCCAGCACCGCTCGCAACACCATCTTGTCGTTGATCCCGGCCCGCAGCGCATCGGCATCCAGCCCTGTGAGCGCGAGCAGCCGATCCGCGCGCTGTTCGTCGCCCAGCGTCCAGGCCAGCGCCATCAGGGCAAGCGTCGAGGCGTCTTCGTCATCGGCCAGGCCAAGTCGCTTGCTATCGGGGCTATCGGGACGCATGATTGATTCTCGGCAAGGGGCGGTTGTATCAGCGCGCTTTTCGAATGCGCATTCATTTAACGCGGGTGACTGGTGGCAAAGCGCGTGCTCGTTGTCGAGGACAACGAACTCAATCTCAAACTTTTTTGCGACCTGCTGCGCGCCCATGGTCATGAAGTGTTGCCGCTGCGTGACGGGCGCGATGTGGTGGTGCAGGCGCTGGAGTTTCGCCCGGACCTCGTCATCACCGATATCCATCTGCCTCATGTCAGTGGCCTCGACCTCATCGTCTCGCTAAAGCGCGATCCACGGCTTGCTGCCGTTCCGGTCATGGCGGTGACCGCCTATGCCGGGAAAGGGGATGAAGACCGGCTGAGGGCTGCAGGAGCGCAGGCTTATGTGTCCAAACCCATCTCCGTCTTGCGCTTCATCGAACAGGTGAACGCCCTGCTGTGACGTGCTGGCGCCGTCGTCATCTGATCGTAACGGAGATTTCACGCCCCTGACCCTGAAGTGAAGCGCCGGTTACATGCGCCTCTGCCAAGCCTCCGGCTCAAGGACGCGGCATCCCGCCGACAGTCCGATCTGGAACAGGGTAAAATCATGTCTCACCTCACCGACGAGGCGCGTGCGCCATTTCGCGATGCAGAACCCAGGATCGAAGCGGGCGACAATTGCCTGGAGGCGATCGTCGCCGCCAATCCCGGCCGCCGCTCGGTGTTGAAAAACGGCCTGCTCGGCCTTTCCCTTCTGCCGATGATGGGCGCTTTGGCTGCCTGCGGAGATGATGACGATGATTCCGCGTCGCCGAGCCCCACGCCCAGCCCTACGCCGACTCCGGCCCCCGCGCCCAGCTACGCCATCGCCTTTGCACCGGTTGCCGCAAATCAGAATGACACCGTCACGGTGCCTAACGGCTACACCGTGGATGTCATGCTGAAGGCTGGTGACTCGGTCGAAGCAGGCACGCCCTATTCGGGCAGCTTCCCAACCCCTGCCGACGCGGAAAAATGGGCTGGTGGCAACCATGACGGGATGGAATATTTCGAACTTTCGGGCGTGGACCCCAATGTCGGCGGGCTGCTCGCCATCAACCATGAGTTGCCTGACTACAACATCCTCTTTTCCGGCAGCTATAATGCAGCGACGGCCAGCGCGGATCAGAAGGCTCTTGCCCTTTCCGGCGTCGGCATCTCCGTTGTTGAAGTCGCCAAGGGTTCGGATGGCAAATGGGCGGTGAAGGCGGGTTCGCGCTATAACAAGCGCTACACCGGCAACAGCAGCTACAAGGCGAGCGGCCGGGGGTCAGGCCTGCTGTCGGGCACGATCAAGGGCATGCTGAACAACTGCTCGTCGGGCCGCACCCCATGGGGCACCTATCTGACCTGCGAGGAATCGACGGACAATTATCTCGACCCGACGCAGCCGCAGAATAATTATGGCTGGGTTGTCGAGATCGATCCCTACCAGGAACTGGCCGCGCCGACAAAGCGCACCGGGCTTGGCCGCTTCGATCATGAAAATGTCGCGCACATGACGGACAGCAGCCGTCGCGTTGCATTCTACATGGGCGACGACGGCACGCCCGGCTGCATCTACAAATTCGTGTGCGACCGACCCTACAGCGCGACGAACCGCGCGGCCAACACCGACATGCTTGATCATGGCACCCTGTACGTCGCGCGCTTCAACGCGGACGGTACGGGTGAATGGCGGGCGCTGGAGCAGGGTCAGAACGGCCTGCTGCCCGGCGCGTCGGACCCCGGCAATGTCAGCCAGAGCACGACGCCGCCTGCGCCGGTCATCGTCAACTTCAACAGCCAGTCTGACGTGCTGATCAACACCAAGGCGGCGGCGCGCGTTGCTGGCGGCACCGTGATGGATCGTCCCGAATGGCTGACCGTCGCGCCTGACAACAGCGCGATCTATTGCACGCTGACCAACAATAGCGGCCGTCAGGTCACCGATGCGGCCAACCCGCGCACGCGCAACCTTCACGGCCACATCATCAAGTTCAAGGAAAAGGACAATTCGCCGCTGGCGATGACCTTCACCTGGGAAATCTTCCTGCTGGCGGGCGATCCCAAGCTCTCTTCGGGCGGCCAGAACCTGGTGGGCGACATCAAGGGCGATACCTTCTCCAGCCCCGATGGCATCCGCATCGATCCGCAAGGCCGCCTTTGGGTACAGACCGATCACAGCGTCCCTGGCAATTCCGGCGTCACCGGCACGACCATTGATCAGGCCTTCGGCCATAACGCGATGTTCTATGTCGATCAGACCAGCAAGCAGTCAAAGCGCTTCCTGGTCGGGCCTCTGGGATGCGAGATCACCGGCATAGCCTACACGCCGGACCTCAAGACCTTCTTCGTCAACATCCAGCATCCCACGGGCAATTGGCCGGTGGCGGGTCAGCAGCCCCGCTCCTCGACCATCGTCGTGACGCGCACGGATGGTCAGCCCGTCGGCAACTGATCAGCTTCGCCAAGAGAGGAGGGGGATACACGCCCCTCCTCTTTTCGGCCCGCGGCCTACCGAAACGTCCCCAGCGAACAAGGAAAGGCCCGCTCCCACAAGGGGACGGGCCTTTTCATTGAGCCGTCAATCGACCCAGGCGGGCAAACCCGCCGTCAGATCACTTGATCTTGGCTTCCTTGAACTCGACATGCTTGCGCACGACAGGGTCATATTTACGGAAGCTCAGCTTCTCGGTCTTCGTGCGCGGATTCTTCTTCGTGACGTAGAAGAAGCCGGTGTCAGCCGAGCTGACGAGGCGAATCTTGACAGTTGCTGGCTTGGCCATGGCCCTGGTTCCTGGTCGTGAATATCGTGAAAAAGAGAAGCGGCCCCGTGAAGGGCCGCCCCGTTTCAGCAGCCGCCCATGAGGGAGATTCGGGATAATGTCAATACGCGCGTGGCAGCGGGGCAGGCTGCATGCTAGACTTTACGCGGCCTTAACCGGTTCCGGTGCATCTAGTCATCGGAGCAACAGGACAGGGGGAAAGCTTCCCATGCGACACGATCCGATGCTGGCCATTCTCGCCGACATGCTACGCCGCGTCGACGGCCTTGCGGGCCAGCGTGGTCAGGTTAGCCTCCCGAGCTTGCGCGACGAAGTCGACCAGATCCGCCATGTCGCCCGCGCCTACCATATCGACAGCGTCGAAGGCCTTGCCGACACGCTGCAATCGGCTTTGTCGCTGCAGGGTACGGGGCCAGTCATCTTGTCCTATCTCGATCTGATGCGCGACGCGATCGCCACGGAAATGGCTGATGCGCCGCAGTTGCCCATGCCTGTTCCGGCATCCCTAGCGGTGTCTGCACCGACGCTTTCCCTCTGATAGCCGCCGCTGACCGTGGATGCATTGCTGACCGCGCTGCTCGGATGCTTCCTGGCTGAAATAGGTGACAAAAACCAACTGCTGGTGCTGGCCCTGGCGACCCGTTTTCGGCGTGACGGCGCGATCATCGCCGGGATCATGCTGGCTGCATCCGCCAACGCGGCCATAGCCGCCGTTGCGGGTGCCTTCCTCGCGCCGATGCTGAGCGCGGACGCGCGCCTGCTGTTTCTGGCGCTGGCCGTGCTTTTCCTGGGCGTGGGCCTGCTATGGCGGGTGAAAGCGCCGGACCCGCTTGCCGATTGGCCGACAGGCCCTTTCCTGACGGCCGCCCTGGGTCTCTTCATTCTCGGCTTTGGTGATGGTTCCCAATTCCTGATCGTGGGGCTGGCGACCCGCACCGCAGAGCCGGTCCTGGCAGCGGTCGGCGGAACGCTGGGCGTTATGGCCGCGCTTGTTCCCGTCGTGCTGCTGCGGGAACGGATGTTGCCTGCGGGGCCGATCAGAGCCATCCGCGTGAGCGTCGCCTCACTGATGCTGATCGTCGCCCTGACACTCGCCGTCCTGGCTTTGCAACTCGCCTGACCGGCTGCCGCTGATCGATTGCCTGGATCAGTCTAAGCGATCATTTCCACGGGTAATTCCCGTCTTGCCATGGCACCTTATCGCCATCAGATCATTATACCCGCGAAATCATTTCACCGAGCCAGGAGCAAGACATGACAGCCCCCGATCTCAAGACTCCCACCGACCTGCGCAGCAACGCCACCAAGTCCGTGGCCGAAGCGCTCAACGGCGTGCTCGCGGATAGCTATGCGCTCTATTTCAAGACCAAGAACTTCCACTGGCATGTCTCAGGCCCGCATTTTCGCGATTACCACCTGATGTTCGATGAGCAGGCGGCGCAGATCCTGGCCGTAACCGACGCCATTGCCGAACGCGTGCGCAAGACCGGGAATACGACGCTCCGCTCGATCGGCGACATTGCCCGCCGCCAGTCCCTCAAGGACAATGATGCGGAATATGTGAATCCCGCCGACATGCTGAATGAACTGCGGGAAGATAATCTGCGCCTCGTCGAATCGCTGCGTGCCGCGAAGGCCGCCGCCACCGAGGCTGGCGACAACGCGACGGAAGGCATTGTCGACGACTGGACCGATCAGGCGGAAGAACGCGCCTGGTTCCTGTTCGAGGCTGGCCGGAACGGCTGATCTATCATCTTGTCCATGGGCGCAGAGCAATGTCTCTGCGCCCACGTGCGCTTCAATCCTCCTTGATCGGCTCGACCGACAGGATTTCCACTGCATCGGCTTTTCCACCGAAATCCAGCTGCTCCCCCGCTTCGGCATCCATCATCGCGCGGGCTAGCGGGGAGGAAAAGCTGATCCGCTTCTCATTGGGGTTGGCTTCGTCGTCCCCCACGATCGAGACGGTCTTTTTCTGGCCGTTGAGCCGGTAGGTAACGCGCACGCCAAAGCTCACCGCGTCGCCATCCGCAACGGGCCTCAAATCCGCTGTGGCCAGCCGCGTGCGCCAGTAGCGCAGCTCGCGCTTATGCTTCTTCGCATCATCCTCGCTCATCGCCGCGGTATCGATCGCTTCAAGCGCCTCCACCTTCTCGCGCGTCAGCCGCAATCCTCGCTGCGTCACCCAATTGGGGCCGGGCGGGATCGGTATCTCGAATGTGGGCTCCAGATGTTCCTCGTCGCTCTCGCGGCGAAAAGCGACACTCATGATAATCTCCTCCGCAAGGCGTGCCCATGCCCTTGCAAGAGGTCGAGAGCGCCGATGGTCATTTCAAGGGATGAACGCAGCCGGGCGGCTGATCGACCTGCTAATCTTCGTCGAACAGCCCAGCCAGCTGCTCCACCATCGTCCCGCCCAGTTGTTCGGCATCCATGATGGTGACGGCGCGCCGGTAATAGCGGGTCACGTCATGCCCGATGCCGATCGCGACCAGCTGTACCGGAGACCGGTTCTCGATCCATTCGATCACCTGCCGCAGATGGCGCTCAAGATAGGTGCCGCTGTTGACCGACAGCGTCGAATCATCGACCGGCGCGCCATCGGAAATCACCATCAATATGCGGCGTTCCTCATTACGCGCGATCAGCCGCTGATGCGCCCAGAGCAGCGCCTCACCGTCGATATTCTCCTTGAGCAGCCCCTCGCGCATCATCAGGCCAAGGTTGCGTCGCGCCCGCCGCCAGGGCTCGTCCGCCTTCTTGTAGATGATGTGGCGCAGGTCGTTGAGCCGCCCCGGCATCGGCGGGCGTCCGGCCGCGAGCCAATCCTCCCGGCTCTGTCCGCCCTTCCAGGCGCGCGTGGTAAAGCCCAATATCTCCGTCTTGACGCCACAGCGCTCCAGCGTGCGCGCCATGATATCGGCGCTGATCGCCGCGATGCTGATCGGCCGTCCACGCATGGAGCCGCTATTGTCGATCAGCAGTGTCACCACCGTGTCGCGAAATTCCGTGTCCCGCTCGACCTTGTAGGAGAGGGACCGGGTAGGATCGATCACGATCCGCGCGAGCCGGGCAGCGTCCAGCAGCCCTTCCTCCTGATCGAAGTCCCATGACCGGGATTGCTGCGCCATCAACCGGCGTTGCAGCCGGTTGGCGAGCTTGGTGACGGCCCCCTGCAAGCTCACCAGCTGCTGGTCGAGGAAGCCGCGCAGGCGATTGAGTTCATCCTCGTCGCACAAATCATCGGCGGTGACGATCTCGTCATGCGCGATCGTATAGGGCTTGTAGTCGAAGCCCGGCGGCAGATCGGACATCGGCCGGTTGGGCCGGACGGGCATCATGCCCTCATCGCCCATGTCGTCGGCGCCCTGGTCGCTGTCGGCGTCGAAATCGTCGCTATATTCGGTTTCACCTTCTTCGGTGTCGCCGCCCTTGTCCTCGGCCCGCGCCTCGGCGTTCATGTCGCTGTCGCCGGACTCCTCTTCGCCCGAATCGCCTTCTTCCTGTTGCTCTTCCTCGTCCTCGCCTTCGTCCTGCGGTTCCTCTTCGTCGGTGGGGGGCGGCGCGTCGCTTTCGACCAGCTGAAGATGCTCCAGCATCGCCTGGGCGAGCTTCTGGAAAGCGCGCTGGTCGTCGATGGCGAGGCCCAGCGCATCAAGGTCGGCGCCTGCCTTCTCCTCGATCCAGGCATCGACCATGGCCATGCCACCGGTCGCATCCTTTGGGATAGCCTGGCCGGTCAGCCGCTCACGCACCTTGAGCGCGAGCGCTGTCGACAGCGGCACTTCATCGGCAGAGCGTGCCCGGCGCAGCGGATCGGACTTCAGCCGCAACTCCAGCGCATGGTTGAGGTTGGCCCGCACGCCTTCCATCGCCCGCGACCCGATAGCCTCCACACGCGCCTGCTCGACCGCGTCATAGACCGCGCGCGCGGTGGCGTCGGCTGGCGCAGCGTTGGCATGCAGCTTCAGGTTATGATGCCGCAGCCGCAGCGCGTTGGCGTCGGCAAAGCCTCGGGCGAGCGCGACCTGGTCGGGGGGCAGGTTGCGGCCGGGCGTCGGCACCTTGATCGCCTTGCCCGCTATATGCGGGGCGTCCGCGGTGAAGCCGACCTCGACCTCCGCATCGCGCGCGATCGACCGGGCCGCGCCGGACAGCACGTCCTTGAAAGCATCCAGGGGCGAACGCTCCGCCATCAGTCGAGCAGCCTTTCCCGCAGCAGTTGCCGCGCGCCCTCGTCCATCCCCAGCGGACCGGCCAAATATCCTTCAATGCCGCCATGGCTGCTGTCCAGCTCGGCAAAAAAGCTGTCGAGATACGCTTCATCCACGGTCAATAATGGCTCCAGCGCCTCGGCCCGTGCCGACCATGCCCGCGCGACCAGCGTGCTGCGTTGGGTCAGCAGCCAATCCCAGTCGGCATGTTCATTGGTCAACAAATAATCATCGACTATCGTTTCCCGCGGCACGCCCAACGCCGCCAATATCAACGCAGCGCCGACACCAGTGCGGTCTTTCCCCGCCGAACAGTTGATGATGATCGGCACGCGTCCGGCCAGGATCTGCGCGAACATCGCGCGATAGGATGCGGCATGGTCCAGCGGGATGGCGCGATACAGCGCGATCATCGCGTGACGCATGTCCTCCGCGGTCGCGTCCTTGCGCTTCAGCATCTCGCCCAGGACGCCGCTGCTTTCGCTATAGTCGCGGCAGAAATAATCGACTTCCGCTCCATGCCAGAGCGTCGGCTCCGCGCTCCGTTCATTGCCTCGCCGGAAATCACAAATCGCCTGGATGCCGAGCGAACGCAGATGCGCCGCGTCCGCTTCGCTCAGCAGTGCCATGGTGCCCGAACGGAACAACATGCCTCGCCGGACGACGCGCCCGTCGGCGGTCGCATAGCCGCCGAAATCGCGCAGGTTGAACGCGCGCTCCAGTGGCAGGCGGCGGCCGGGGCCAACCGGAGCGATGGTCTCCGTCACGGCCGCTCAGCCTCGCCGACAGGCGGCACGGCGACGGTTTCGATCCGCGTTTCCACGTCGCTCATCAGCTTGTGAACGGGGCAGCGCGCGGCGACACCGATCAGCGTATCATGCTGCTCCTGCGTCAAAGGCCCGCCTAGCGCGATCCGCGTCGTAAGCCGGTAGATGCCGTCCCGCTCCTCGCTCGCATCGCGGATGACGCCGACATGGATGTCTTCGACCGGGATGCCCTTTCGCTGCGCATACCAAAGCATCGTCATCGCCTTGCATGCGCCCAACGCCGAATCATACAGGTCATGCGGATCGGGACCTGCGTCATGGCCATCGGGCGGCGTCATATCGACGATCAACTCATGGCCCCGGATGTTGACCCGGTGCGCGCTGCCATCCGGCGCGATGCGCTCGACGACGATCATCGCGTCACGCCGCCCGGTGGGCGACGCTTTCCGGCAGGTCCTTGCCGAACACGCGCTGATAATATTCCGCCACCAGCGGCCGCTCCGCCTCATCACATTTGTTGAGGAAGGACAGGCGGAAGGCGAAGCCGACATTCTTGAAGATGAGCGCATTCTGCGCCCAGCTGATGACGGTGCGGGGGCTCATCACGGTCGAAATGTCGCCGTTGATGAAGCCTTGGCGGGTAAGCTCCGCCACCTTGATCATATTCTCGACTTCCTTGCGGCCGCCCTCATGATCATATTCGCCCGACTTGGCGAGCACGATCTGCGCCTCGGTCGCAGCGGGCAGATAGTTCAGCGTCACGACCAGGTTCCACCGGTCCATCTGTCCCTGGTTGATCTGCTGCGTGCCATGATAAAGGCCGGTCGTGTCGCCCAGGCCCACCGTGTTGGCGGTCGCGAACAGGCGGAAATGCGGGTTGGGCCGAATGACGCGGTTCTGGTCGAGCAAGGTCATCTTGCCGTCGGTTTCCAGCACGCGCTGGATCACGAACATCACATCGGGACGCCCGGCATCATATTCGTCGAACACCAGCGCGACCGGGCGCTGCAACGCCCATGGCAGCAAGCCTTCGCGGAATTCCGTCACCTGCTGCCCATCGCGCAGCACGATGGCGTCGCGGCCGACAAGGTCGATGCGGCTGATATGCGCGTCGAGGTTGATGCGGATGCAGGGCCAGCGGAGGCGCGCCGCGATCTGCTCGATATGGCTGGACTTGCCCGTGCCATGATAGCCCTGCACCATGACGCGTCTGTTATAGGCAAAGCCCGCCAGGATCGCGAGCGTCGTATCCGGATCGAACACATAGGCGGGATCAAGATCAGGCACGCGCTCGTCCGCTTCGGAAAAGGCCGGGATCTTCATGTCGACGTCGACACCGAACGTCTCGCGTGCATCGACCTCACGGTCGGGCGCGGCCAGCAGCGTCTCTGATCGTGTATCGGGCTGGACGTTCGGAATGTCGGTCATCGGTCTTCTTTCTGTTCGGTCTCCTCCGCCCTAACGTAAGGCGAAGGCCGGTGTCGAGTAGCCAATCGGCGCGGTGCGGACTGCCCGCTCAGACAAAGGCAGGCGCCTTGCGCAGCAGGCCATAGGCCTCGATCACGCCCTGCAGGGCGCTTTCGTGGCTGCGGTCGCCGCCATTGTGATCGGGATGATAGCGCCGCAGCAGCTCCGTATAACGCTGCCGCAACGCCTTGCGATCCGCATCGACGGGCAATCCCATCACGGACAGCGCCTTGCGATCGTCGTTGGACAGGAATTTGCCGTCTTGGCGCATCTGGTTGTCGGCCCGCGCCTTTGCCACCCGCTCCCTGAACTTGGCGCCGATCGCGTCGAGCGGGTCCTGGAAGTCCGACCATTTGGGTGGCGGGCTGGCGGCGTTCGATGAAAAGGCGCGCGTTTCCCGTTCCCACCCTGCATAGGGGCGTTGTGCGGCGGCGATCTCATCGGGGCTCATGCCGGTGAAGAAATTATAGCCCTGGTTGAACTCCCGCACATGGTCGAGGCACAGCCAGCGCCAGCGCGGACCTTCCTGGTTCGGCCGCCCGCCTTCCAATGGCGGCGCGCGAAACTCGCCCGGCTCGGCGCATCCTTCGACCGCGCAAGGGCGATCGCTCTCCACGCGGCCATGGAAGCGGTTGAAACGACGGGTCGAGAAGGGATCGGTAGACAAATTTGCCCTGATGCATGGTGGAACAAAGGGCCTATATAGGTGCGATGAGCACCCAACTGAAAGGCCCGGTGGCCACAGAGATTGAGCAGCGGCTACGCGCCGCCCTGTCACCAGAGCAACTCGCCGTGATCGACGACAGCGAAATGCATCGCGGCCACGCCGGACATGATGGATCGGGCGAAAGCCACTTCACGGTGGAGATCGTCTCGGCTGAATTTGCGGGCAAGAATCGTGTCGCGCGGCAGCGGCTGGTCAACACGGCGCTGGCCGACCTGCTCCGCGACAAGGTGCACGCGCTGGCGATCAAGGCGCGCGCGCCCGGCGAAGCCTGATCAGGGGACACTATATGAAGCCAGACGACCTCATCATTCAGACGATCACGCCGACCACGCACGATCTGGGTGATTTCCGCGTCCACCGCTCCTTGCCTGCGCCGGGCCGGACGATGGTAGGCCCCTTCATCTTCTTCGATCAGGCTGGGCCGGCGAGGATCGGCGCGGGGCAGGGCATCGACGTGCGCCCCCATCCGCACATCAACCTCGCGACCGTCACCTACATGTTCGAGGGCGCCTTTCTCCATCGGGACTCGCTGGGCACCGAACAGCTGATAGAGCCGGGCGCGATCAACCTGATGACCGCGGGTAGCGGCATCGTCCATTCCGAACGCTCGCCCGACAGCGACCGTGCGCGGGAGTCCAAGCTCTCGGCCATCCAGACTTGGCTGGCGCTTCCCGACGGCGTCGAGGAAATGGCGCCTGCCTTTGAACATGTCAGCGAAGGCGGGCTACCGGTCATCGATTGCGGTCGGGCCAATGCGCGGGTCATCATGGGCAGCCTGTGGGGTGCAACTTCGCCGGTCACCACCTATGCCGACACCATCTATGCCGATATCCAGCTGATGCCGGGCGGCAGTGTCCCGATCGATGCCGACGCTGATGAGCGTGCCCTTTATGTCGCTGGTGGAGACGCAGCGATCGATGGCGTGCCGCTATTGCCGCAGACACTTTACGTGCTGCGCCCCGGCACCCGCGCCACGCTGATGAGCGTCGATGGCGGCCGGGTGATGTATTGCGGCGGTGAGGCCTTCCAGACGCCGCGCCATGTATGGTGGAACTTCGTTTCATCCTCCAAGGACCGCCTTTTCCAGGCGCGCGAGGATTGGGAAGCGATGCGCTTCCCGTTGATCCCGGGAGATGATCAGGAGTTCATTCCGATCCCGCAGGGGCGGCCAAAGACGGTGAGCTATCCGTAGGTGCAACGGAACCCATCCTCCGTTCGGGCTGAGCCTGTCGAAGCCTCTTCCTTATTTTAAGAGAAGCCCTTCGACAGGCTCAGGGCGAACGGGTCGGCGGTTCGGTTCTGTCCTGCCGGATAAGGCCTACGCAGCGGCGCGTTACTGCACGAAAGTCAGCGACAAATTCTCGGCATTCTTGGGAATATCGATCCGGCTCTCGTTGATCGACGCTTCTTCACCCGGTTTCAGGCTGGTGCGGTCAGCCTTCGTCGTCCAGCTGAACACCAGCCGGTTCTGCTGGTCGCGCAACTGCACCAGCACCGGTGGCACCGGCAGGGTCTCCTTTCCACTGTTCACGATCCGCGCGCCGAACGCGAAATATTCTTCGCCGGTCGGCAGCTTCCGGCGTTCGGCAGGCTTGGAAAGATAAAAGAGCAGGTCGGGATCGCCTTCCTCGGACACCAGGCCCAGATTGACAGCCCAGCTCGGCGTTCCGAAATACCAGAGTGCGCCGCCGACACCGCCGATCAATAGGCAGAACAGCACCGCTGCATAGGTCCAAAGCTTCAGCCTGTTGCGGCGCGGCTTTACCGGGGCGGCGGAGGGGTCCTCAGCATCCTCCCGCACGCGGCCATAGATGTCGTCGACCCGATTGTCGCTCTGCGCTGCCGCCATGAAGGGAGCAGCCGCCGTGACGGGCTTGGGTGCGGGTGCCGGGGCTGCCTCTTCCACAGGCTGTGGATCAGCCTCCGTCTCGACAGGCGCAGGAGCGGTGGGTGCCGGGGCTGACACGGGTGGAGGTGGAGGGGGAGGCGGGGCGGGAGGTGCTTCGGCAGCAACCGGCGCGTGCGCCTCCACCATGGCCTCTTCCCTGGGCGCCAAGATTGGTCCTTCCTGGAACCAGCTATGTTTGCAGGAGGCGCAGCGAACCTGGCGGCCATTGGGGCCGACGGCGCTGTCCGGCACAATATAGCGCGTGGCGCAATTGGGACACACCAGGATCATGACGCTTCATAGGCATGGCTTTGACTCGAGGGCAAGCGGCATTGAAGGGCAGGGCCGAAGATGGCGCGACTCGGCGGTTTGCAACGCCTTGGGCTTTACGCCAGCCCGCCCCCTGTGCCATGGCTGCATGGCAGGGGAAGCAGGGAGCGCGCGGGCGCATCAACCAAGGCATGTCGGCGATCGTACAGTTCGAAAATGTCGGCCTGCGCTATGGTCTGGATAGCGAGACGCTGTCCGACGTCAGCTTCTCCCTCCATGGCGGTGGCTTCTATTTCCTCACCGGTGCTTCGGGCGCGGGCAAGACGTCCCTTTTGAAGCTGCTCTACCTCGCCCAGCGGCCAAGCAGGGGCGTCATTCGCCTGTTCGGTGAGGATGTGGTGACGCTGCCCCGCAAGCGCCTGCCCGGCTTCCGTCGGCGCATCGGCGTGGTCTTTCAGGATTTCCGGCTGGTTTCTCACCTGTCCGCCTATGACAATATCGCCTTGCCCCTGCGCGTCGCAGGCATGGCGGAGAGCGAGATCGACGCGTCCGTTTCCGAAATGCTCAACTGGGTCGGCCTTGGCGATCGCGGGCAGGCGCGTCCGGCCACCTTGTCGGGCGGAGAGCAACAGCGCGTCGCCATCGCCCGCGCAGTCATCGCCCGGCCCGAAATTCTCGTCGCAGACGAACCCACCGGCAACGTCGACGCCGACATGGCCCGCCGCCTGTTGACCCTGTTCGAGGCGCTCAATCGGCTTGGCACAACGATCGTGGTCGCTACCCACGACCTGCCGCTCATAGGTCAGGTTCAGGGCGCGCAGATGATGCGGCTGGACAAGGGGCGCCTGTCGGACCCGACCGGAGCGCTGCGTTATCCGCCCCGCCCGCAAGGCGTGGCAGTATCATGACGGGCGCAGACCGCCGCGCTGCTGCCGCCGCGCGTCATCGGCTGCTGCCCGAAGGCCGCGTTGCCGGGCCCATGCCCTGGGTCATTGCGATCATGATGTTCCTGACCGTGCTTGCGGCAGCATCCGGCCTTGGCCTTGCCGCTGCCGTTCAATCCGTGGGCGCAGACCTTGCCGGACGGGCCACGATTCAGATCGTGGAGGCCAATGCCGACCGTCGCGAGGAACTGAGCGGCGCTGCTGCCCGTCTCCTCCGCAAATCGCCCGACGTTCGCGCGGTCCGTCCCGTGGACCCCGCCACGCTTGCCGATCAAATCAGGCCATGGCTCGGCCAGGATGCCGCCAGCGGCGACCTCCCCATCCCTGCGCTGATCGATGTCGAGCTCACGCCAGGAGCGACGGCGGCCAAGGTTCAGCGTCTGAACCGCGCCCTTGCCGCCCTTTCGCCTCGCATCCGCGTGGAGCCGCATGCGGCATTTCTCCGGCCGCTCGGCAGCCTCCTCACCGCTCTTGGCAGCCTTGCGGCCGGGATCGTGCTGCTGATGGCGCTCGCCACTGCCGCCATTGTCGTCCTTGCTGCCCGCGCGGCGCATGACAGCCATCGCGGCACCATCGATGTGCTGCACCTGATGGGCGCCACCGATGTTCAGATCGCCCGGCTCTTCCAGCGGCGCATCGGCCTCGACGCTCTGTTCGGCGGCTTGCTCGGGTTCGTTACCGCCTTGCTCGTCATCATCCTGCTGGGCACGCGGCTCGCCGCCACCGGTTCTGACCTGCTCGCGGCGATCAGCCTCCCCTGGACCAGCTGGCTGATCCTTGCCCTGCTGCCCATCGGCGGCGTTCTTCTTTCGACGCTTGCCGCACGCTGGACTGTGCTGCGATCGCTGGGGCGGCTGCTATGATCGTCCGCCTGTTCGCTGTCTCGCTTCTTGCCTGGATGCTTGGCTTCGCCTGGTTTGCAATCTTCCTGCCGCAGCCGCTCGACGGCCGTCCGACTGATGCCATCGTCGTGCTGACCGGCGGGGCTGGCCGGATCGATCGGGGCCTCGCCCTGCTAGAGGAAGGCGCGGCGAAGCGCATGCTGATATCCGGCGTCGACCGTTCCGTGCGACCTGCCGAACTGGCGGCGCAATATGATCGGCCCGAGCGGCTGTTTTCCTGCTGCATCACCCTTGGCCGCGAAGCCATCGACACACGCTCCAACGCGATCGAGACGGCTCATTGGCTGGAGCGGCGGCATTTTCGCACCGTCCGCTTGATCACGACTGACTGGCATATGCGCCGCGCAGCACTGGAACTGCGCCAGGCGGTGCCGAACAAGCTGACGATCATCTATGACGCCGTGCCCAGCCGACCCAGCCTCACCATGTTGATGCGGGAATATAATAAATATCTGCTACGCCGCGCCGCCGCGCTCGTCGGCATCTAAAAGGACGGCGCCATGATCACTGCCCTCCGTTCGTTCGCCTTCATGCTGGTCTTTTACAGTGGATCGCTGCTGCTGGTCCTTTTCGCGCTGCTGGTGGCGTGGCCGTGGCCTGCCGGGGTTCAGGTGATCGCGACGGCATGGAGCCGCTTTCACCGCTTCTGCACAAGATGGCTGCTGGGGCAGAAGATACGCATCGTCGGCGACCTGCCCGAAGGCCGCTATCTCTATATCGTCAAGCATGAGTCGATGTTTGAGACAATCGATCTGCTGTGCGTCTTCGATCGGCCAGTGATCGCCGCTAAACGCGAGTTGCTAGATATTCCGTTATGGGGACAGATCGCGCGGCTCTACGGCCTGATCCCGGTCGAGCGCAGCGCGGGGGCCAGCGCCTTGCGGACTTTGCGCGCCGTCGCGCGTGCGGCAACTGACCAGGGGCGCGCAGTCTGCCTTTTCCCGGAGGGGACGCGGGTGCCCCATGGGGAAAGCCCGCCGCTGCGTGCTGGTTTTGCCGGGCTCTATTCCCTGCTGGGCCTGCCGGTCGTGCCCATCGCAGTGGACAGCGGCCGCCTGTCACCGCGCGGCAAATTCATGAAGCGCCCTGGCATCATCACCTACAAGGTCGGGGATGTCGTGCCCACAGGCCTCGATCGCCGGGAGGCCGAAGCCCGCGTCCATGCCGCGATCAACGCGCTTAATCCGCCGCCGAGCGCCGCCTAATGCGAACGCCCGAAATCGGGCTTTGGATCATCCTGTCCCTGTTCGATGATGGACCGGCGGATCGCCCGGGTCTTCGTGAACAGGTTGAACAGCGTGTCGCCGTCATTCCAGCGAATTGCCCGCTGCAGCGCTGACAAGTCTTCCGAAAAGCGTTGCAGCATCTCCAGCACCGCGTCCTTGTTCGCCAGGAACACGTCCCGCCACATGGTCGGGTCCGACGCCGCGATACGGGTGAAGTCGCGAAAGCCACCGGCCGAATATTTGATCACCTCGGACTGGGTGACATCCTCCAGGTCGCTGGCCGTGCCGACGATTGTATAGGCGATAAGGTGCGGCAGGTGGCTGGTCACCGCCAGCACCAGGTCATGATGCTGCGGGTCCATCATTTCCACGTCCGCACCGATCCGGTGCCACAGTTCAGAGACGCGCTCGACCGCCACGGGATCGGCATCGGCGGGCGGAGTGATGATGCACCAGCGCCCCCGGAACAGGCTGGCGAACCCCGCTTCCGGCCCGCTATTTTCGGTTCCCGCGACAGGATGCGCCGGGATGATCATGCGGCCCGGAAGAGCGCCGCTCAGCTGCGCCAGCACATCGGCCTTGCATGATCCCACGTCACTGATGATCGCGTCGGCAGGCAGATCGTCCGCAATTTCCGCAGCCGCCGCGCCCATCGCTCTCACCGGAACGCACAGGACGACCAGATCCGCGTCCGTCACGCTCGCGCCCGCCGTGTCGGTGACATCGTCGCACAGGTCGATGGCCCGCGCGATCTCCCGCACGCGCGCGTCGGCATCATGGCCGGTTACGCGCACCGTCGGCATATATTCGCGGATCGCCCGCGCCAGGCTCGATCCGATGAGGCCAAGGCCGATGATGGTGACGCGCGCGAAGGGCAGCATGTCAGGCCGTTTCCGCCATGGCGCGCAGCTTGGCCGCGACCGCGCGGACTTGTTCCTCCGTGCCGATGGTGATGCGAAGGCCGTTGGGAAGCCCTTGCCCGGGCAGCCACCGGGTCGCGAAGCCTTCGTCCCAAAGGCCTTTCATCGCAGCTTCGGCGGTCAGCTTGCCGTTGAAGAGGATCAGCAGGAAGTTCGCCTTGCTCGGCACGGCCCGCAGGCCATGGTTCGACAAGGCCGCGATCTCATCGGCAAGCCACAGACGCCACTGCCGGTTATGCGCCCGGCTGGCCTCCACCCACGCCTGATCCGTCACCGCCGCGATGGCCGCTGATTGTCCAGCCGTGGTTACGTTGAAGGGCGCGCGGATGCGATGCAGCGCATCAATGATCTCGGCGCTGGCATAGCCCCAGCCGATCCTTTCAGCCGCCAGCCCGTAGATTTTCGAAAAGGTGCGCGTGACAAGCACGTTGCTGGCGTTCCTCGCCAGTTCCAACCCGCCATCATCCTCGTTCGCGTCCAGATATTCGGCATAGGCCTGATCCAGCACAAACAGAATATCGGGCCGCAGAGATGCATGCAGCCGGGCGATCTCCTCGCGCGGCGTCATCGTGCCCGTGGGATTGTTGGGGTTGGCCAGGAAAACGACCTTGGTCTTCTCCGTCACGCAGGCCAGCAATGCGTCCACGTCGGTCGCATAATCCTTGTCAGGCGCGATGACTGGCGTCGCGCCGACCCGGCGCGCCGCGATGTCGTAGACCGAAAAGCCGTATTTGACGTACAATATCTCGTCGCCCGGCCCGGCATAGGCGCTGGCGGCAATGTGCAGCAGCTCGTCCGATCCCGTGCCGTAGATCACCCGCGCGGGATCAAGCCCATGCACCGCCGCGATCGCTTCGCGCATCTTCGCCGCGCCGGGATCGGGATAGGTGGCAAGGTCCGCTGTCGCGGCGATGAGGGCGGCGCGCGCCGCCTCGCCGGTGCCCAGCGGGTTTTCGTTCGCGCTCAGCTTGATCAGCGGACGCCCGTCATCGGCCGCTGCCTTGCCGGGCACATAGGGCGAAATGCCCAGAATCCATTCCTTGGGTGCGGGTTTGGTCATGCGCGCGCTTTAGCGTCATCCGCACCAAAGGCAAAGCGCTGCTATATGACCGGCGTAACCAGCGCTTTGCCCGCTGCCCATGCGTCCAGATTGGCGAGCACGAGGTCGGCCATCGCCTTGCGCGTGTTTATCGTAGCGCTTCCCTGGTGCGGTTGCAGCACGACATTGTCCATGGCGAACAGGGCTTCGGGGACCTGCGGCTCGTTCACGAACACGTCCAGCCCCGCGCCGCCGATCCGCCCTTCGGTCAACGCCGCCACCAGCGCATCCTCATCGACGACGCTTCCACGGCTGATATTGATGAGCATGCCTTGCGGGCCGAGCGCATCCAGCATCGCGGCGTCGACCAGCCCGTGTGCTTCCGGTCCGCCAGACGTCGCGACGATGATCACCTCGCTTTCTCGCGCGAAGGCGATCCGATCCTGCACATAGCGATAGGGCGAGCCTGCGACCGGCCTGCGATTGTGATAGATGATCTCGCTCGCAACCGGCTCCAACCGCCGCGCGATCGCCCGGCCGATCCGCCCCAGTCCCAATATGCCGATCCGGCGCCCGGTGACGCTTCCGCTCAGCGCTACCGTGCCGCCGCGCGCCCATTTGCCGGACCGCACCATCCGATCATTGGCGGCGATGTTGCGCACGGTCGCGTAGAGCAGCCCTACTGCCAGATCGGCCACATCGTCGGTCAGCACGTCAGGCGTGTTGCTGACTCTGATGCCCCTCTTGCGCGCATGCGCGACATCGACCTTGTCATAGCCGACGGAAAAAAGGCCGATCATTTCCAGTCGAGGCAGCGCATCCATGATCGCCGCCGAAGCACCCACCGAACCAAAGGAGACAAGCGCCCGAGCCTCCCGCACGGCACTGTTCAGCGCGGTCGGATCGGCATCCACGGCCACCTCATGCACCTGGAAGCGTGCCTTCAGCTGCTCCTCCAGATAAGGGGATAGCGGTCCATAAGCGACGATCGGAATGCGGGTCTGACTCATGCAGCGGTCCTAGCCGATCCCCACCCGATTGACAGCACCCCTCCACGGTCCTAGCCCGCTTCCACCATGGCCAGCGCCTCCTCCACCGACGACAGCCGTTTCGGCCTCCGCCGCCAGGTCCGCCTCGCCGGCCCCCTCCGGCTGGACAGCGGCGCGGTCCTGGCGCCCGTCGATATCGCCTATGAAACCTATGGCAGGATGAATGCTGACGGCTCCAACGTCATCCTCATCTGCCATGCACTGACCGGCGACCAATATGTCGCGTCCGACCATCCAGTCACCGGCAAGCCCGGATGGTGGTGGCGCATGGTGGGTGCGGGGAAGCCCGTCGATCCCGCACGGCATTTCATCGTCTGCGCCAATGTGATCGGCAGCTGCATGGGCTCCAGTGGCCCGGCCAGCATCGACCCTGCCAGCAACACCCCATACGCCATGCGCTTTCCCGTGCTCACCATTGCCGACATGGTGCGCGCGCAGGCGCTGCTGCTCGATTATCTCGGGGTAGGCCGCCTTGCTGCCGTCATTGGCGGCTCAATGGGCGGCATGCAGGCACTGAGCTGGCCGACCATCTTCCCCAACCGCGTCGAAAGCTGCATTGTCATCGCCTCGACCGCCCGCCACAGCGCTCAAAACATCGCCTTCCACGAAGTCGGGCGCCAGGCGATCATGGCCGATCCCAACTGGCGCGGGGGCGACTATTATGCCGATGGCCAGGTGCCCAGCGCAGGCCTTGCCGTCGCGCGCATGGCGGCGCACATCACCTATCTTTCCGAAGCAGGCCTCACCGAGAAATTCGGCCGCCGCCTGCAGGGGAGGGACGCCAAGACCTTCGGCTTCGACGCCGACTTCCAGGTGGAAAGCTACCTGCGCCACCAAGGCTTGAGTTTCGTCGAACGGTTCGACGCCAACTCCTATCTCTACATCACCCGCGCGATGGACTATTATGACATTGCGGAGGATCATGGCGGCAGCCTCGCCACCGCCTTCGCGCCTTCCAAAGCGCGCTTCTGTCTGGTCAGCTTCGATACCGACTGGCTCTATCCCACGGCGGAATCCCGCGTCATCGTCCACGCCCTCAACGCCAGCGGCGCGCAGGCGAGCTTCGTCGAACTGTCGAGCCCTTTCGGACATGACGCCTTCCTGCTCGAATGTCCTGAACTGAACCGCGTGGTCGACGGCTTCCTGAAGGGCGGCCGCGCATGAGCGAAGAGGGATTGCGTCCCGACCTTGCCCTCATCGCCCGCACCGTCACGCCCGGCGCGCGGGTGCTGGACGTCGGCTGCGGCGACGGCGCGCTGATGGCCGCGCTCCGCGACGCCAAGCAGGTCGACGCGCGCGGGCTGGAGATCGACGGCGATAATGTCGCCGCCGCTGTCGGCCGAGGCCTCTCCGTAGTGCAGGGCGACGCCGATACCGACCTTGCCTATTATCCCGACGCCAGCTTCGATTATGCGATTTTGAGCCAGACGCTCCAGACCACCCGTCGCCCCGATCTGGTGGTGGAGGAACTGCTGCGCATCGGCCGCCAGGCGTTCGTGTCCTTCCCCAACTTCGCCCATTGGCGCGGAAGGCTCTCGCTGATGTGGGGCGGCCGCATGCCGGTGACGCGCCTGCTGCCCGACACTTGGTACGATACCCTCAACATCCACCATGTCACGGTCGATGACTTCCGTGCGCTGGTGAAGGAACGCGGCTGGAAGATTGATGGCCAGTGGTTCTTGAAGGGCGACAAGGAAACCACGCACGCGAACGCGAACCTTTTCGCCGAGCACGCTGTCTTCCTGCTGCGGCGCGGCTAAAGCAGAACCGCAGCATCCCCTCCCCGCCACGGCTCGATCCGGAGCATCGCACGCCCAAACAAGGGGGATCCCGTCAGCCGGTCCAGCCAGTTTCTCACCAGCGGAATGGGCTGCGCAGCAAACCATTGCGGTTCCACGGCGGCGAACTGCCGCACGAAGGGAAAGATGGCGATATCCGCCAGCCTCCGCCGCTCACCGGTAAGGTAATTGCTCCGCTCCAGCCGCGCCTCAAGCCCAGCCAATATTTCCATGGCCGCCGACCGATGTTCCAGCGGATCGGAACCATAGCGGCTCACATATTTGTACCGGTCGAGATGATGCTTGAACGCCCCGTCATTGCGCGCGATCAGGGCTGCATCATCCCCGTCAAGCCAGCCTTCGGGATCATGCCGCGATAGCGCCCAGCGCATGATGTCCAGACTCTCGTCGATCACGCCGCCATTCGGCAGGACCTGCACCGGCACCGTGCCTTTGGGCGACGCGGCGATCAGTTCCGCCGGTTTGTCCCGCAGCGCCACCTCGCGCAGCACCACCTCCTGCCCGCTGGCGATCAGCGCCATCCGCGCGCGCATCGTATAGGGGCATCGCCGGAAGCTGTAGAGGATGGCGGTCATTCGGCGTCCGCCAATGCCTCAACGCTCCTTGGTCGCGCTGAACTTCACCTTGGGATGCCGCTCCTGCTGGTATCCGATGTCCCACGCGCTCTTGGCCATGAACACCAGATTGCCGTCCCGGTCCTTCGCCATATTGGCCCCGTTGAACGACACTAGATCCTTGATCGCCGCATCGTCACCGGAAATCCAGCGCGCCGTGTCGAAAGGCGAAGCCTCCAGCCCGGCCGCTACCTTATACTCGGCTTCCAGCCGTGAAATCAGCACGTCCAGCTGCAACTGCCCGACCACCCCGACGATCCAGTTCGATCCGATCTCCGGATAGAAGACCTGGATCACCCCTTCTTCCGACAGGTCGTCCAGCGCCTTGCGCAACTGCTTCGTCTTGGTCGGGTCCTTGAGCGCCACGCGCCGCAGGATTTCCGGCGCAAAGTTCGGCAGGCCGGTAAAGCGCACCCCCGCCTTTTCCGACAGCGTATCACCCACTCGAAGGGTCCCATGGTTGGGAATGCCGATGATGTCGCCGGGAAACGCCTCGTCCGCAATCTCGCGGTCCTGCGCGAAAAAGAGGATCGGCGAATGCACCGCGATCGGCTTGCCCGACCCGCTCGGCGTCAGCTTCATCCCCCGCCGGAACTTGCCCGAACATAACCGCATGAACGCGATCCGGTCGCGGTGCTGCGGGTCCATGTTCGCCTGCACCTTGAAGATGAAGCCGGTCACTTCGCTATCTTCCGGCTCCACCGGCGCGGGCTCGGCCGGCTGAGCGCGCGGCGGCGGCGCATGGGCGGCAAGCGCATCGATCAGCTCGGTCACGCCGAACAGCTTGAGCGCCGACCCAAAATAGACCGGCGTCAAATCGCCATGGCGATAGGCGGCCAGATCGAAATCGGCGTAGCCGCCCACGGCCAGCTCCGCTTCCTCGCGCAGCTTCTCCAGCCCCCGCGCGGATACATGCTCGGCCAGCGCATCGTCATCGATGCCCTCGACAAACACTTCCTTGCCCTCGAACTCCTTGGAAGCCCCGCTCGGCTGACGAAGCCGGTTCTTGGCGAAATCGTAAATCCCCTCGAACTCGCCGCCCATGCCGACTGGCCAGCTCATCGGGCACACGTCGAGCGCCAGCGCGTCGGCCACCTCGTCCAGCAGCGCGAACGTATCACGTCCCTCGCGGTCCACCTTGTTGACGAAGGTGATGATCGGCACGTTGCGGAGACGGCAGACCTCGAACAGCTTGCGCGTCTGCGGCTCGATGCCCTTCGCCGCGTCGATCACCATGACGGCGGAATCGACGGCGGTCAGCGTGCGATAGGTGTCTTCCGAGAAATCCTCGTGCCCTGGCGTGTCGAGCAGGTTGAACGTGATGCCGTCCCGCTCAAACGTCATGACCGAGGACGTCACGGAAATGCCGCGTTGCTGCTCGATCTTCATCCAATCCGACCGCGCCCGCCGGTTCGCCCCGCGCGCCTTGACCTCACCCGCCAGGTGAATCGCGCCACCTTCCAGCAGCAGCTTTTCGGTCAGCGTCGTCTTGCCGGCGTCAGGGTGGGAAATGATCGCGAAGGTACGGCGGGATGGAATGGTCATGATCCTGTCAGGGGCTCTATCAAAAACAACCGTTCGCCCTGAGCTTGTCGAAGGGCGTGACTCGTCCAGACTGCCCGAACGGAATCATTGACGCGGCCGTTACACGTCCACCAGCGTCACGTCCATGCGGAACCGCCGCTCATCCCCGGGCAGCAGCCGCATGATGCCCTGCTTTTCCCAAACGTCGCCCACAAAGCCGACCAGGTCCGCCATGCCCGCCCAAGGCTCCACGCACAGATAATGCGCGCCCGGCTTCTGCCACAGCCCCAGCCAAGGCGTATCGGGAAAGTCGATCTTCAACCGGGTTTGCCCCGGCACGCCCCAGAGGAGGCTATGGCTTTCCAGTTCGTCCCAGATCAGCGCATCGCCTTCGAACATCGCATGGCTGGGCGTCAGAACATTGCCCTCGACAGGCGAGGGCACCTTCTCCCTGGAGATCAGTCCGGGCTCATCCCCCACCTTCCGGATCGGCGCAGGCTCCGCCTTTTCGAACTCCACGACATGCGCTTCGGCCGCCCCGCCATAAGGCAGGGGCCAGGCAAAGGCCGGATGATAGCCAAAGGAAAAGGGCATGTCCGCCTCGCCCCGGTTCATGACGGTGGCCGTCATCATCAACGTGCCGCCTACAACCGCGAACTGCATGTCGAGCCGGAAATCGAACGGATAGACCGCCCGCGTTTCCGCATCAGCCTCCAGCCGAAAGGTCACCGATTCGGGCAGGTGCTCCACCTGCGCAAAGGCCATGCGTCGTGCAAAGCCATGCTGCGGCATCGGAAATTCATGCCCGTCCAGCCGATAGACATCCCCGCGCGACCGCCCGACGAAGGGAAAGAGCAAAGGCGCATGCCCCGTCCACCAACGCGGATCGGCATCGGTCATCAGTTCGCGGCCCTGCGCGTCGGTGAGCGACCAAAGCTCCGCGCCCAGCGGGTTGATGGAGGCGGTGAGGCCGTCCGAAGCGATCGTAATCAACTCGTCCATCGCACACCCCCTGTATGATGTTCACTGGGTCAATCGAGATCGTCACCCCGGACTTGATCCGGGGTCCCGCTTCCTCGTTCGCATGGCTGAAGAAAAGCGGGGTCCCGGGTCAAGCCCGGGACGACGGCAAGGAAACTACCGCAGGTTCAGCCCCTCCCTACCCCCGTTCGTTTCGAGCGAAGTCGAGATCGAAGCAAAACCGCCTGGATTACCCCCGCAGCGTCCCGCCCAACTTCTCCGCAGCCTTCACCACCGCAGCACTGATGGCGTCCAGCTCCTCTTGCGAGAAGCTCTTCTCCCCGGGCTGCAGCGTCACCTCGATGGCCAGGCTCTTGCGCCCCTCATCGACGCCCGGGCCGACAAACACATCGAACAACCGCGCATCGACGATCGCCTTCTTGTCCGCGCCCTTGACCGCGCGCACCAGCGCGTCCGCCTCGACCGCCTCATCCACGACAAAGGCGAAGTCGCGCTTCACCGCCTGCAACGCGGGCGGCGCATAGGGCGCGCGCATGAAGCCGCTCTTCCGCTTGACCGGGATCGCATCCAGGAAGATCTCGCCCGCGACCACAGTGCCGGTCAGGCCAAATTGCTTAGCCAGCGAAGGATGCAGTACCCCGAACTCGGCGAGCACCACTTTCGGCCCCAATCGCAATGTGCCCGATTGCCCCGGATGGTAAGCGCCCGACGCGTCGCCAAAGCTCTGCAGATTCGCCACCGGCGCGCCAGCGGCCGCCAGCAGCGCCAATACTTCCGCCTTGGCATCGAAGGCCGAGAAAGCCTGCGCCTTGTCCGTCTGCCAGCCGCGCGGCGTCTTCTCGCCCGCCAGCACGAAGCCGATGGTCGCCCGCTCCTTTTCGGCGAAATAGCGCCGTCCCACCTCGAACAGCCGCACCGAAGCCGCGCCGCGGTCCATGTTGCGCCGCGTCGCCGACAGCAGGCCGGGCAGCAGCGAAGGCCGCATCACCTTCAGATCTTCGGAAATCGGATTGGCGAGCGTCCAGTCGCCGCCGCCGACTGATGCGGCTTCCTTCTCCGAGATGAAGGACCAGTTGATCGCCTCGGCTAGGCCGCGGGCCGCCGCCGTGCGCCGTACCCGCCGTTCGACCAGTTGCTCCGCCGTTGCCGTCGGCCGCGCCACGCCGGGTGCGCGGGGCAGGGGGGTGGAGGGCACCTGATCCAGCCCGACGATCCGCACCACTTCCTCGACCAGATCGGGCCACCCGTCGACGTCCCGCCGCCAGCTCGGCACGGAAACGCTCCAATGGGCGGGTGTCGTCACCGGCATGCCGTCTTCATATCCGAAGGTGGCGTCATGCCCCTCCACGCCAAAGCCCAGGCTTTCAAGGATGCGCTTCTGCTCGTCATCGCTCACATAGACGCCTGCCAGCGCCAGGCATTGCGACGGCTCGTAACGGACGATCTTGTTGGCGACCGGCGGCTCACCGGCGCGCGTCGCTTGGCTCGGCGTACCACCGCACAGCTTCACCACCAGGTCGGTCGCGATCGACAGGCCGTCATCCAGGAAAGCCGGGTCCACCCCGCGCTCGAACCGTCCGCGTGCGTCGCTGGTCAGGCCCAGCTTCTGCCCGGTGACCGCAATCCGCTCCGGCGTGAAATAGGCGCATTCGATCAGTACGTCGGTCGTGGCGTCGGTCGCACCCGAATGCTCGCCGCCCATGATGCCGCCAATGTCGTGCACCGCTTCATCGTCGGCGATGACGGTCATCGTCTCGTCAACCGTGTAGGTCTTGCCGTTGAGCGCCAGCACCTCTTCGCCCGACTTGCCTTTGCGCGCCGTCAGCGGACCCTTCAGCGTCGCCATGTCATAGACATGCAGCGGACGGCCAAGGTCGATCATCAGATAATTGGTGATATCGACCAGCGTGCTGATCGGCTTCTGCCCAATGGCTTTCAGCCGTCGCGCCATCCATTCGGGCGACTGGCCGTTGGTGACGCCCTGCACCGTGCGCGCGAAGAAGGCCGGGCAGCCATCTTCATCCTCGACCCGGACGTCCGGTCCCGGACGCACGCCCTCCACCGTCGGCACGATGATCGGGTTGAGCGTGCCCAAGCCCGCTGCCGCCAGATCGCGCGCAATCCCCCGCACGCCCATGCAGTCCTGGCGATTAGGTGTTATACTCACATCAATCACCGGGTCATCGAGCCCCGCCCACCGGGCATAGACCTCTCCAACCGGAGAATCCGCGTTTAATTCGATGATTCCTTCATGGTCTTCGCCCAGTTCCAGCTCCCGGAACGAGCACATCATCCCGTTGGACTCGACCCCGCGAATGGCGGTCTTCTTCAAAACCATGCCATTCACCGGCACCACCGCGCCCTCGGTTCCGAACACGCCAACAAGGCCCGCGCGCGCATTGGGCGCGCCGCACACGACCTGCAAGGGGCCATCGCCCGCATCCACGGTCAGCACCTGCAACTTGTCCGCCTGCGGATGCGGCTCCGCCGTCAGCACCCTGGCGATGCGAAATGCGCCCAGCTTCGCGGCCGGATTCTCCACCCCCTCGACCTCCAGGCCGATGTTCGTCAGGCCCTTTAGGATCGTCGGCAGATCGGCATCAGTGTTGAGATGCGTCTTCAGCCAGCTCAGCGTGAACTTCATGCGCCCACTCCTCCGCTCAGCGTCGGCACATCCAGCGCCGAAAAGCCATAATGTTTCAGCCAGCGCAGATCGCCGTCGAAGAAAGCGCGCAAGTCGTTCATCCCATATTTCAGCATGGCAAGCCGATCGACGCCCGTGCCGAACGCAAAGCCCTGCCACTCATCGGGGTCCAGCCCACACGCCTCGATCACCCGGCGGTTGACCATGCCGCTGCCCAGCACTTCCAGCCAGCCGCCGCCGGGCGCGTCGCCGTCACCACCGATTACGCGCTGACCGTTCGTGAGCGTGTAACCCACATCCACTTCCACCGAAGGCTCGGTGAAGGGGAAGTAGCTCGGCCGCAGCCGCAGAACGATGTCGTCCCGCTCGAAAAAGGCCTTGAGGAAGGTCTCCAGCGTCCACTTGAGGTGCCCAAGGGTGATGCCCTTGTCGATCACCAGCCCCTCGATCTGGTGGAACATCGGCGTATGCGTCGCGTCGCTGTCCGACCGGTAGACCCGGCCCGGCGCGATGATGCGGATCGGCGGCTCGCCACTCATCATCGTGCGGATCTGCACCGGCGACGTATGGGTGCGCAGCAGCATCTTCTTGCCCTCGGCGTCGGGGAAATAGAAGGTGTCATGCATCGCCCGCGCCGGATGCGTCTCGGGAATGTTGAGCGCGGTGAAATTATGCCAGTCGTCCTCGATCTCCGGCCCTGTCGCCACCGAGAAGCCCAGGTCCGCGAAAATCTCCGCCAGTTCGTCCATCACCTGGCTCACCGGATGCACCGATCCCTGCGGGCCGATGTCGGCGGGCAGGGTCATGTCGATCTTCTCGGCCGCAAGCTTCGCGTCGAGCGCCGCCTGCTCCAGCGCGGCCTTCCTGTCGGCAAGCGCCGCCGTCACGCTTTCGCGCAGGTCCTGAATCGGCGGCCCTTTCTCCAGCCGCTCCTCGGGGCTCATCGGCCCCAATGTCTTGAGCAGTCCCGTCACCACCCCATTCTTGCCCATGGCGCCGACGCGCAGCGCTTCCAGCGCATCGAGCGTATCGGCGGCATTGATGTCGGCGATCAGGCCGGCTTTCAGATTGGAAATCTCACTCATGATTTTCAGCAGTCCCGCGAAGGCGAAATATGAGCGGGCCTTAGCCGGGCGCGAGCGCCAAGGAAAGGGTCACGCCTGCGCACCAGCTACGGCTGTGACGTAGAGCCGCCGGAGATGGAGTCACATAGGTGTTATCTCTGCGCCAAGGCTTCGCGTTACACCGTCCCGTTCGCTCTGAGCTTGTCGAAGGGCTGATTTTCTCTCCGACGAAAGAGTTGGGCTTCGACAAGCTCAGCCCGAACGGCAGGAGTGTGAGCGAGACCAAACAAAAAGGGCGCCGGAAGCTTCTGCCCCGGCGCCCCTTGGACGATCTTTCGACCGTTCTATACTCAGGCCGCGGGCAGCGCAGCCTTCGCCTGGGCGATGATGGCGCTGAACGCCTCGCCTTCGTGCATTGCGATGTCGGCCAGGACCTTGCGGTCCAGATCGACGCCGGCCAGCTTCAGGCCGTGCATGAACTGCGAATAGGTCAGCCCTTCAGCGCGGACGCCAGCGTTGATGCGCTGGATCCACAAGCCACGGAAGGTCCGCTTCTTGACCTTGCGGTCGCGATAAGCGTACTGGCCGGCCTTTTCGACAGCCTGGCGGGCGATGCGGATCGTATTCTTGCGACGGCCATAATAGCCCTTCGCCTGATCCAGAATCCTCTTATGCTTCGCCTTGGTGGTCGTACCACGTTTTACGCGTGCCATGTGCCTCTACTCCTTACTTCAGGCCGTAGGGCGCCCAGAGGCGCACGTGAGCCACGTCGGCGTCGGACATGACCGACGTGCCGCGGTTCTGGCGGATATATTTTGCGTTGTGGCTGATCAGGCGGTGACGCTTGCCAGCGACGCCGTGCTTGACCTTGCCGGAAGCGGTGAACTTGAAGCGCTTCTTCACACCGCTCTTGGTCTTGAGCTTGGGCATTTTCGTCTCCTTCTTCAGCGCGACGATTACGGACAGCCACGGCAGCCCTAGTTAGCCGGGCGGTCCTTCCAAATATCGCGAAGGGGCGCGCATAGTCGGAAGCACCTTCAAAGGCAAGGTGATTCGGACCCAAAGACGAGGACGGGCGTTCTTGCGCCATGGCCGATGCCGATCCCTTGCGGCCGGACACTCCGGCAAAAGAGGCTCCTGCGCCCGGCGGCGCGGCAGGAGGCATCGGCCATTATTGGTCCTCCGCACGCCAGAAATGGCGCAAGGTTCCGCTGCCCCTTCGCATCATCGCCTACATCATCGGCCTGATTTTCCTGCTGTGGCTGATCCTGTTCATCACGAAGGGTCGGTTCCTCAAACATCCGTTCGAACGCTTCCTCACCAGCCGCCTGGAACGTCCGGTCAACGTTGCTGGTGACTTCCAACTTTATTTCGCGCCCATCACCATCAAGTTCCGCGCCGAGGGGATGTCGATCGCCAACACGCCTTGGGCGAGCCGCCCGCATTTCTTCTATTCCGATCTTATCGATACGCGGATCGCACCGCTCAGCCTGATCTTCGGCGACAAATATCGCGTCCGTTGGCTTGAGCTTCGCAACGCCGCCGCTGACCTTGAATGGTCGCGGGATGGCAAGAGCAATACATGGACCTTCGGTGATCCGAACAAGAAGGGAGAGCCACTCGATCTGCCGCTTATCCGCCGAGCGCTGCTCGCGGGGACGACCTTGCGGTATCGCGACCCCCGGATGCAGCTGTCGACCGACATACGCTTCGAAACCGTGAAGGCGCAGGATACGCGCTTTGCAAGCGACATTCGCTTCTCCGGCGACGGCACGATGCGAAGCCGCCCCTTCACCTTGCGTGGTGGGCTGCTTTCACCCAACCAGACGATAACGGGCGGCAAGAACAGCCTCGCGCTCTACGCGCAGTCGGGGCCGACGATATTGGAGGTCAGCGGCACCTTGCCCGGTGCGACCGAGATCGAAGGGGCGGACCTGCGGCTGGTGACGCGCGGTCCCAATCTTGCTCTGCTGTTCGATTTCCTCGGCGTCGCCATTCCCGAAACCCGCACCTACCGCTTCACCTCCGCCCTTACGAAGCAGGACGGAGAATGGCGCTTCACTCATCTTAAGGGCCGGTTCGGAGACAGCGACCTTTCCGGCCGCATGACCGTTTCGCTGCCCAACGATCGCCTGCGCCTGAATGCGGACCTGGCTACCCGCACGCTCGACATAGTCGATGTAGGCCCCTTCATCGGCTACAATCCCCAGAAGCTGGAAGCGCAGGGCGCAAGTGGCGCGATCGAGAATGTCGGCGGCAGACCCCGCATCCTCCCGGATGCGCCGCTCCGGGTAGAGGCGCTGCGCAATTTCGACGCGAATGTTCGCTATGACGTGCGTCAGGTCCGGGCGCCCAACGTTCCGATCTCCAATATCGGCCTTACGCTCGCGCTGGAGCGCAGCCTGCTGACGCTGTCGCCGCTCACCTTCGACATGTCCGGCGGGCATGTCAGTTCGGACATAGAGATAAATGCGCGGGGGAAGCCGGTGCGCACCCGCTATGATGTCCGCCTCTCGCCCACGCCCATGGGCAAGCTGCTTGGCCGCTGGGGGGTCGAGGAATCGGGCACCACCGGGATCATCAAGGCGCGAGCGCAGATGACCGGCCTTGGCGATACGGTGCATGACTCGCTCAGCACCGCGAATGGCAGGATTGCCGTCATCCTGCCTGCGGGCACCATGTGGGCACGCAACGTGCAGCTTGCCGAACTCGATGTGGGCACCTTCATCACGAAGATGTTCGAAAAGAAGCTGAAGGAGCCTGTCCAGATCAACTGCGGGCTCATCGCCTTCACCGTCCGCAACGGCATCGCTGCGGCTGATCCGATCATTATCGATACCAAGAAGAATGTCATGCTGGGGCGGGGCGGCTTCTCCTTCCGTAACGAGAGCCTTGATCTTGTTTTCCGCGCCGATGGCAAGAAGTTCAGCCTGTTTTCGGGCCAGTCGCCGGTCGGCATCAACGGCTATTTCGCAAAGCCCGGCATCGACGTCATCAGTCCTGAACTGGTGGCGCGCGGCGGCGCGGCGGCAGCGCTCGGGATCGCGGCGAGCCCGCTCGCCGCCGTGTTGGCCTTTGTCGATGTAGGCGACGCCAAGAGCGCGGCTTGCGGTCCCGTCCTTGCGGGCGCGACGGCCGCTGCCCAGCGCACTAAGGACGGCAAGCCACGAGATGATGTGGGCCGAGGCACCACGTCCAAGGAAGAGTCCGGCAAGGCCAATGCCAGGCAGGAAAAGAAGCAGAAGAAGAAGTTTCTCGGGATATTCTAGGGCAATGCGGCGAATGCGACCTACAGCGAGGGCTGCGTCATGATCTCCGGCACGTGCCGCTGGGATATCCAGACTGGCGACATCACCCGTTGTGCGACGGATGCGATCGTCAACGCCGCTAACAGCTCTCTACTTGGTGGAGGCGGGGTGGATGGCGCGATCCATCGGGCGGCAGGACCCGAACTGCTCGCAGAATGCCGCATGCTCGGCGGCTGTCCGGTAGGGGAGGCACGGATCACCCGCGGCTACAATCTGCCCGCTGCGCATGTCATCCATACTGTCGGCCCAGTGTGGCGGGGTGGGGGTGCAAGCGAAGGGGAGTTGCTCGCGAACTGCTACAAATCATCGCTCGGACTGGCGCGCGAAAACAGCCTCCGCAGCATCGCTTTCCCCGCCATTTCCACAGGCATTTATGGCTATCCGAAAGATGAGGCGTCGAAGGTTGCGGCCCGGACGGTGCGGGAAGAACTGGCTGCCTTTCCCTTGGCCTTCGACCTCATCCTCTTCATCTGCTTCGATGATGAAAGCAGGCGCATCTATGCTGAAGCGGTAGCCGGGCTCACAGCCTGAGCGTCAATGAGCGTGATGCCCCTCCGCCAGCGCTTCCAGCACATCATCCAGCCTCGCCGCATCACCCAAGGCGATCACGCGCCCGTCGCTTTCAGCCGTGATGGGGTCGCCCGCCCAATCACACATGCGCCCGCCTGCACCCTCCACGACAGGCACAAGCGCGGCGATGTCGTGCAGCTTCAACCCGGCCTCCACGACGATATCGACATGCCCCGACGCGATCAGGCCGTAATTATAACAGTCGCCACCCCACACCGTATCGCGGCACTGCCCGGCCAGCCGTGAGAAATGCTCGCCGGTGCAGCCGGGGAAATATTGCGGACCGGTGCTGGCAAGGATGGCCTCTTCCAATGAGCGGCAGCGGCGGGTGGTGACGGCCGCGCCGTTGAAGGTCGTCGGCTGGCCCATCATGCCTGCCCAACGTTCCTTCGCGATCGGCTGGTCGATGATGCCGATGGTCGGCCAGCCTGCCTGGGTCAGCGCGATCAGCGTGCCGAATATCGGCCGTCCCGCGATGAAGCTGCGCGTGCCGTCGATCGGGTCGAGGATCCAGACGCGCTCGGCACCTTCCCGGGTTGCGCCATATTCCTCGCCGATAATACCATCTGCGGGACGTTCTTTCTCCAAAATCTCCCGAATCGCCGCTTCGGCCGCCCGGTCGGCCTCCGTCACCGGCGACTTGTCCGACTTGAATTCCATGTCGTATCGCGCGCGGAAAAAGGGCCGGATCGCCGCTGCGGCAGCGTCGGCCAGGCGGTGGGCAAGGGTCAGGTCGTCGCGGGTCGTCATCGCTCCCGCCTAGCCGGAAAGCGCCCGTTGCGCTAGGCTTTGCCAGCCCGCTTGACGATCGATGAAGGAGGGAAATGATGCCCGGTTCCCCAGTGATCCCCGGCCTGCGCTATGCCGATGCCCCGGCGGCCATAAGTTTCCTGCAAGACGCCTTCGGCTTTGAACTGCATGCCTGTCATGAGGATGAGGCCGATCCGCACATCATCCATCATGCGCAGCTAGTCCTGGGCGATGGCATGGTGATGCTCGGCAGCGCACGCGATGGTGAGGCGGAGTCGCTCTACAGCTGGACCACGCCGCGCGATCTGGGCGGCGTCACGACCTGCATCTATGTCGTGGTCGCGGACGTCGACGCGCACTGTCTTCATGCCCGCAATCAGGGCGCGGTGGTGGTGAACGAGCCGCATGACAATCAGGGCTATCCCGGTCGCGGCTATGAAGCGCTCGATCCGGAAGGCAATCTGTGGAGCTTCGGCACCTATGATCCTTGGAGGTCCGCCGTTTAAGCTTCGGCAACCCGCGCCGTTTATGCGTTCGTATCGGAAGGGAATGGCTGTGGCGCTGATCGGCTGGATGTTGAGTTTCGCTGCCTTGCTGGGGGCGCTCGCCCTGCGGCAGGATGCGCCCATGGGGGGATCGGCCGCCCTGTCCAACATGCTCCTGCTGCTGGCGCTGCTTGCCTGCCCGATGCTTTGGCAGGGCGCGCCACTGGGCATTTCCCGTGCGCAGAGAGTGGTTGGCGGCCTGATCCTGCTATTCTGCCTGCCGATGCTATTGCTGCCGGGCGCTTCATAGAAGTCGCGCGGCGCAACTTCGCCGGTCAGTCGAACAGACTGGAGACCGAGCTTTCGTCCGCGATCCGCTTGATTGCTTCGCCCAACAGCGGCGCGATCGGCAGGTGGCGGATGCTCTTGGCATTGCACACGGCGTCCGTGCCCTGGATCGAATCGGTGATCACCAGCTCCTTGAGCTCGGAAGCCTCGACGCGGGCAACCGCGCCGCCCGACAGCACGCCATGGCTGACATAGGCAACCACATCTTCCGCGCCCGCAGCTTTCAGCGCGCCGGCTGCGTTGCACAGCGTCCCAGCCGAATCGACGATATCGTCGATCAGGACGCAGAAGCGGCCCTTCACGTCGCCGATGATGTTCATCACTTCCGATTCGCCCGCGCGCTCACGCCGCTTGTCGACGATGGCGAGCGGGGCGTTGTCCAGCCGCTTGGCAAGCGCACGGGCACGTACCACGCCGCCCACGTCCGGCGACACGACCATCAGGTTGCGGTCGCCAAAACGCGCCTGGATGTCAGCCGACATGACCGGCGCGCCGAACAGGTTGTCGGTCGGAATGTCGAAAAAGCCCTGGATCTGTCCCGCATGCAGATCGACCGAAAGCACGCGGTTCGCGCCCGCCGTGGTGATGAGGTTCGCCACCAGCTTGGCCGAGATCGGGGTGCGCGGCCCGGGCTTCCGGTCCTGCCGGGCATAGCCGAAATAAGGGACGACCGCCGTGATTCGCTTGGCCGACGCGCGCTTCAGCGCATCGATCATGATCAGCAATTCCATCAGATTGTCGTTGGTCGGATAGGCCGTCGACTGAATGACGAACACATCCTCGCCCCGGACATTCTCGTGAATTTCCACGAAAACTTCCTCATCGGCGAAGCGGCGGACGCTCGCGTCGGTCAGGGGGATCTCGATATAATCCGCAATGGCGGCCGCAAGCGGCTTGTTGGAATTGCCGGTCATGAGTTTCATGGCCAAACCCCTGTGACGATTGGATGACGATGCGCGAAACGCGGCCTCTTTAGCGGCGCTTGCCCTCAGTGGAAAGGCGCTTTTGCGCAGGCGGGCAAAATGGACTAGGGCGCGGCCATGACCGACAAACTCGTGATCGCCCTTGCCCAGATGACACAGAGCGTGGGCGACCTGAAGGCCAATGCGGACGCGATGCTCGAATGGCGGGCCCGTGCGACCGGCGCCGACCTCATCGTCTTTCCCGAACTTCAGCTGATCGGCTACCCGCCCGAAGACCTGGTGCTGAAGCCCGCGCTGGTCGATCGCGCGAACCATGAGCTGGATCGCCTGGCGCAGGTGACGGCGGACGGCGGCCCGGCGATGCTGGTCGGCACGGTGGTCGCGTCCCAAGGCGTGTTGTTCAACGTCGTCGCCCTGCTGGAAGACGGCGCGGTCACCGCCATCCGGCAAAAGCGCGAGCTGCCCAATTATGGCACCTTCGATGAAAAGCGCCTCTTCGCGCCCGGCCCGCTGCCCGCGCCCATCGATTTCCGCGGCGTGAAGATCGGCGTGCCGATCTGCGAGGATATCTGGTTTCCCTTCGTCACAGCCCATCTGCGGGCGGAAGGAGCGGAAATCCTCATCAGCCCCAATGGCAGCCCGTTCGAAGTCGACAAGGACGATCGCCGCATCAACGCCGTCGCTGGCACGCGGGTGCGCGAAACCGGTCTGCCGCTCGTCTATCTCAATCGCGTGGGCGGCCAGGACGAACTGGTGTTCGACGGTGCGTCCTTCGTCATGGGCGCCGACCGCAGCATCGCCCACCAACTGCCCGATTGGGAAGAAGCGCTCGTCCTCACCCATTGGGAAAAGTGGGAAGGCCAGTGGGTCTGCATCCCCGGCGATCGGCATGAACTCGATAGCCGCCCGGCCGACATCTATAATGCGATGGTGCTCGGCCTGCGCGACTATGTGAACCGCAACGGCTTTCCCGGCGTCGTCCTCGGCCTGTCAGGCGGCATCGATTCGGCGTTGTCGGCTGCCGTGGCGGTGGACGCCTTGGGACCCGATCGCGTCTGGAGCGTCATGCTGCCGTCGCGCTTCACCAGCCAGGACAGCCTGGACGATGCCGTCGAATGCGCCCGCCTGCTCGGCATCCGCTACGATACGATCCCGATCCAACCGGCCGTCGCAGCCTTCGATTCGATGTTGGCAGATTCGTTCGAAGGGCGGCAGCGCGACCTTACTGAAGAAAATCTCCAGTCCCGCATCCGTGGCGTCACGCTCATGGGCCTGTCCAACAAGTTCGGCCACATGCTGCTGACCACAGGCAACAAGAGCGAGATGTCGGTCGGTTACGCCACCATCTATGGCGACATGGCGGGCGGCTATTCGGTGTTGAAGGATGCCTACAAAACCACCGTCTTCGACCTCAGCCGCTGGCGGAACGAGAATGTCTCCTCGCTCGGCCTCGGGCCCTCTGGTCCGGTCATGCCGGAGCGCGTGATCACCAAGCCGCCAAGCGCGGAACTGCGCGAGGACCAGAAGGATGAGGACAGCCTGCCGCCCTATGAAGTGCTGGACCCGATCCTCTATGGCCTGGTCGAAGAGGAACTGTCCGTCGAACAGCTTGTCGCACGCGGCTTCGACAAGGATGTCGTCGCCCGGATCGAACGCCTCCTCTATGTCGCGGAATATAAGCGCCGCCAGTCGCCCCCGGGCGTAAAGCTCGGCATTCGCAATTTCGGGCGTGATCGCCGCTATCCGATCACCAACGCTTTCCGGACGCTTTAAGCTCATGACCGTCATCACCCGCTTCGCTCCCTCGCCTACCGGCAACCTTCATGTCGGCAATATCCGCGCCGCGCTCCACAACTGGCTTTGGGCACGCAAAAGCGGCGGCAAGTTCCTCCTGCGCCTCGACGATACCGACCTTGAGCGGTCGCGCCCCAAATATGCCGACGCGATCAAGGCGGATCTGTCTTGGCTCGGCCTCCATTGGGACGCGGAAGAAAAGCAATCGGATCGCTTCGCCCTCTACGAAAGCCGCTTCGAGCAGTTGAAGGCGTCGGGCCATGTCTATCCGGCCTATGAAACGAGCCAGGAACTGGAACTGCGGCGCAAGGTGTTGCTCGGCCGGGGCCTTCCCCCGGTCTATGACCGCGCCGCCCTGTCGCTGACCAGCGACCAGATCGCCGCCCATGAAGCCGAAGGCCGCAAGCCCCATTGGCGCTTCAGGCTTGATCATGATCAGCCGATCCTCTGGACCGACCTCATCCGTGGCGAGCAGCGTTTCGACCCCAGGCTGCTGTCCGACCCGGTGATCCGCCGCGCCGATGGCAGCTGGCTCTACATGCTCCCGTCCGTGATCGACGATGTCGACATGGGCATAACCCATGTGCTGCGCGGTGAAGACCATGTGTCCAACACGGCGGCGCAGATCCAGATGTTCACCGCTCTGGGTGCGCAGCTGCCATCCTTCGCGCATGAGGCTCTGCTGACCGGCAGCGAAGGCAAGCTTTCCAAGCGGCTGGGCTCCCTCGGCGTTGCGCATTTCCGCGAAATCGGACTGGAACCAATGGCTGTCCTGTCCCTGCTCGCCCGCCTTGGCACCTCCATGCCGATCGAGCCCTTCGCCAATGTCGATCCCTTGGTCGAAAGCTTCGACTTCGCGCATTTCGGCCGCGCGCCCGCGCGTTTCGATGAAGCGGAACTGGCCACGCTCAACCAGAAGATCGTCCATCTTCTACCCTATGAGGCTGTGGCGAACCGCCTCCCTGCCGGGATGGATGAAGCCGGATGGAGCGCCATCCGGCCCAATCTGGAGAATATGTCGCAGGCCGCCGATTGGTGGCGCATCGTGACTGGCCCTGTCGAAGCGCCTGCGCCTGATGAGGATGATCGCGCCTTCCTCGCCACCGCGCGCGAAATCCTGCTCGGCCTGGATTTCGGGCCTGACATCTGGCCCGCGCTCACTGGCGCGCTCAAGGAACGGACCGGTCGAAAGGGCAAGATGCTGTTCCTGCCGCTCCGCCGTGCGCTCACAGGCCTCGATCATGGCCCCGACATGGCGCAGCTCCTGCCGCTGATCGCTAAGGAGGAAGCGCTTCGGCGCTTAGGCTGACCCTGGAAAGTTGTGCTTAGATCGGCACCACCTCTCACACAGTTCGCCCTGAGCCTGTCGAAGGGCTCTAATTTTCTCAAGGAGGAGAGGGCTGCGACATGTTCAATCTGAACGGATCAAGTGGTTCAGATTGAACATGTTTCCAAAACACAGCTGGCCAGATCAGTTGCCCAACGCCTCCAGCGCTTTGCCCACGGCCAGTATTCCTTCCGGCGCAACGGCAAAGCCCATATGGGTGCAGTCCACCTCGATGGCCCTGTCGCGCTCATGGACATGGCCCTTCGCGCATTCCGGCAGGATGACGCCATCCCGCCGCGACCATAGCGCGATGGTCGGAACCGGTGGCTTCACGTCCCGGCTGCAGGCAAAGGGCGGGCAATCGACCGGATGGCCTGCCACCATCTGATAGAGCCGCCATGCATGATTGGCGCGTGGATCGCCGGAAAAGGGCGAGCCGAGGGTAATCACCCCGGCAACCTTCTCCTGTGCACATTTCGCATATTCCCGCGCAAACAGGCCGCCGAGGCTCCAGCCCACCAAGGTTACAGGCGCGCCGCTCCGGCTGCGGATGGCGT
Source organism: Sphingobium sp. TomMM35A (assembly GCF_054771735.1). Classification (NCBI taxonomy): domain Bacteria; kingdom Pseudomonadati; phylum Pseudomonadota; class Alphaproteobacteria; order Sphingomonadales; family Sphingobiaceae; genus Sphingobium; species Sphingobium sp. TomMM35A. The sequence continues at coordinate 2,190,976 of NZ_BSRC01000001.1, read as the reverse complement.
CCACCCTCCGGCCGATCTGATCCAGCGTGTCAGGGCGCGGGCCAAGGTTGCGCCCCATGCCCCAGCCATGGGCATGGAATCCTGCCGCCTCCAATATGGTGCGCATCGGCTCCATCCTCTGTTCGGACGCTAGCAGGCCGGGGATCAGCAGGACATGCCGCCCGTCACCCTTTATCGCGCGCGACAAGGCGGCCCGCTGCGCCCGCGTGCGGGCGAGATCGACAGGCATGGATGCGTTGGCGATCAGATGCTGCCAAGAGGGCCGACCAACCTGGCGCGCAGGCTGCGCCTCGCGTCCCTTCCAGAAACTACTGATCGATCGAACATAAGGCGGCACGAGAAAATAGTCTCCATGGCCCGGAGGGCGAAAGATGACATTCTCATGACAAATGCCCAGCGCGTCCAATGGTTTCGTGAAGCCGGGGCAACGGCTTGCCGATTATGACAGCGGGTTCAGGGAGCGAGGGGAGAGGTTTGCGCGACTGGTCCGCCGTCGACGCCGCGCAACTGCCGGGGTTCCAGGATCGCTGCCGTCTCGATCAGGTCGAGCGCGCGCCGGGCCTCTATATAGCGGCGGGCGAACTGCATCCACCGGTCGGCGGCGGCTCTACCCGGCATGGCTTCGACTTCCGTCAACGCCGCACCCACCCGCCCCGCGTCGATATAGCGCAGCGCACGCTCCATCGCGGCCTCGGGGCGGGGAGAGGGCGTGGATGACCGTCTGATGGTCAACAAAGCGCGCGCTTCATGCTCGACCGAATCCCACCAGCTGCTCTGCGGCCCCGGAGTCGTCAGCTGATCCGACACGGTGGCAAGGCCAGCCCGCAGGTCGGCGAGCGTCACCGGCTCGCGCGCAGCATTGATGATGGTCGCCACCGCGCGGGGCTGGGCCTGGCCGAAGCGCAGCCTCAACTGCCCCTCGACATAGCCGAGCGGCGTCCCGCTATCGAGCGCGCGCCGCGCGGCAAAAGCGACCAGCAGCCCCTCGGCGCGGGCTGCGTTGCCTGAGGCTGCCTGAGCCTCGACCGTGATGCGGTTGAGCCGCTCTTCCAATTGTACGACCCGCCCGTCCAGCATTTGCCCGGCATCGGTCGACAGCGGGCGCAGCGCGACGCCGGATCTTGGATAAGGATCAGCGGCTACGGCAGGGCGGGAGGGCGATCCAGCCCAGCGCCCCTGGAAATAGAACATCGCCGCTATCGCAATCGCCACGCCGATCACGAAAGCGAGGACCACGGCAAGGAAAGTCGTCCAGGAACCCCGCGTGCGTGCAGGAACCGGCGGGATCGCTGTCGCGCTCGCTGCGCCGCCTTCTTCGCTCATCGAGGACCTCTCTTCCATCTTGGCGGGATCATTCGCACAATCGCGCCGCGAGGGCCAGCATCCTCTCATCATCGGGCAATTCAGGCGCTTGGCCGCTCGACCAGCCCGGCCCGCAAGCGGTAAGCGCGGCTGGACTGATGGCGATCACATGCAGGCTGCCGCGCCGCTCCGGCCCGATCAGTTCCGCGAGCCTACTCCCGGCGCGAGGCGAATGAACCAGCAGTATGGCGCCGGGCTCCAAATGGGGATCGATCTCTGCGTCCGGCCGCCCTCCGATCGTGTAAACCGCCACCCGATCGATCGTCAGCGGCCCGGAATCGATCCGGGCAAGGGTCGTTCCGCCAAGGTGCAGGACGTGGGCGTGCCCGTCAGCCGCGATGCGCGCGGCAATCGCGCTGCCATCCCGGTCGCCCTCCGTAACATGCTCGAATCCCTGTTCTTCCATGGCGCGGGCCGTGGCGTGCCCGACCGCATAGGCGGGCAGCCGTCTGTATCGGGAAAGCAGCGGCCCGCCGAGCCGCGCTGCCTGTGCGCTGGTCATGAGCAGCGCGTCAAACCGCTCGGCTGGCGGCGCGTCCCAGCTGATCGGCCGCGCTTCGAAGAGGGGGCAAAGGCGGGGGATAAGGCCGAGCTTCATCGCCCGCGCAGCCGTCTCCCTCGCCCCCGGCTCCGGCCGCAGGATGATGACGGGCTTCACGCTTCGAACAGCGCGCGCAGTTCTGCGCTTGCTCGCTCCAGCAGCGATCGTCCCAGCGCTTCGGCGGCGGCGCTGTCCCCTCGGCTGATGATCCTCACATCCTCGACCCGCTCGCGGCCATCGGCACTCAATATCTCCGCTGCAAGACGGATGCCGCCATCCTCCAAACGGCCCAGCGCTGCGATCGGCGAATGGCATGTGCCGCCAAGACCCTTGAGAACCGCGCGCTCCGCCGTCACGCAATCGAACGTATCGACGTCGTTGATCTCGGCGAGCAAGGCCAGCATCTCCGCATTGCCGCTCAGCGTCTCGATCCCCACTGCCCCCTGCGATGGCGCTGGCAACATGACGTCAAGCGGAATGCATGTTCCCACGTCCGGCTGCCCCAGCCGGTCGAGACCAGCGGCAGCCAGCAGGGTGGCATGCACCTCTCCGGCAGCAAGCTTCGCCAGCCGCGTCGCGACATTGCCCCTGAACAGCACGACCCGCGCATCCGGGCGCAACCGCTTCACCTGCGCCGCCCGCCGTGGCGAACTCGACCCCACCACCGGATTGTCCGGCAAGGCGTCGAAACTCTCCGCCCCGACCAGCCGATCCCGCACATCCGCCCGCGGCAGCATCGCCGCGATCGTGATTTCCGCAGGCCGTATAGTCTCCACATCCTTCATGGAATGAACGGCGAAATCGATTTGCCCTTCGATCAGCGCGCGGTCCAGTTCCTTGGTCCACAGCGCCTTTCCGCCGATTTCGGCTAGCGCTCTGTCCTGAATCCGGTCGCCGCTTGTCTGCACGACGACAGTCGCGATCACGTCCGTATCCCACCCATGCCGCGCACACAGCGCCTCCGCCGTCATGCGCGCCTGCGCCAGCGCCAATGGCGAACCTCGCGTACCAAGGCGCAGCGGACGATCAAGCGTGTAGGATGGCGATGTCATATGCCGCTTGCTCTAATATCCGTGGGCATTAGATGGAAGCGGCAATGACGATCATCCTTGGCCTGGAATCAAGCTGCGACGAAACTGCGGCAGCGCTGGTGACGGCTGAGGGCAAAATCCTCGCGCACCGGCTGGCGACGCAGGAAGAGGCGCATCGCCCCTATGGCGGCGTGGTGCCGGAAATCGCCGCCCGCGCGCATGTCGAGGCGCTTGCTCCCTTGATCGAAGCCGCGCTCGCCGACGCCGGACTGACGCTGGAGCAGGTGGACGTGATCGCCGCCACGGCGGGACCGGGTTTGATCGGGGGGGTGATGGTCGGACTGGTGACAGGCAAGGCGCTCGCCCATGCGGTGAACAAGCCGCTGGTCGCCGTCAATCATCTGGAGGGCCACGCCCTGTCGCCCCGCCTCGCTGATCCGGCGCTGCAATTCCCCTATCTGCTGCTGCTGGTATCTGGCGGGCATTGCCAACTGCTCCATGTTCGCGGGCCAGGAGATTATTCCAGGCTGGCGACGACGATCGACGACGCCAGCGGAGAGGCTTTCGACAAGACGGCCAAGCTGCTTGGCCTCGGCTATCCGGGTGGACCGGCGGTCGAACGCGCCGCATCCAGCGGCAACCCGCAAGCCGTCCCGCTTCCGCGCCCCCTGGTCGGAACGGCCGAGCCGCATTTCTCCTTCGCTGGCCTGAAGAGCGCCGTGATGCGCGCGGCTCAATCGGGCCAATATGCAACCGAGGACATCGCAGCGAGCTTTCAGCAGGCGGTAATAGATTGCCTTGTCGATCGGACGGAAAAACAGCTCGCCACGCTTGAAGGGATAACCGCTCTCGTCGTCGCGGGAGGGGTCGCTGCCAACCAGTCGATCCGTGCAGCGCTCCAAGCGCTCGCCGCGCGGCATGATCTTCCCTTTGTCGCGCCGCCGCTCTGGCTTTGCACGGACAATGCGGCGATGATCGCCTGGGCGGGGGCGGAGCGCCATGCAGCGGGGATGGTCGATGATCTTACCGTTCCAGCCCGGCCGCGCTGGCCGCTGGATCCGGATGCGGAGAAAGCGCGCGGGGCAGGAGTGAAGGCATGAAGGCGGGCGTTATCGGAGCGGGCGCTTGGGGCACGGCGCTGGCGCAGACCCTTGCTTCCCAGGGGGAGCATGTCCGCTTGTGGGCGCTTGAGCCGGACGTGGTCAGCGCGGTCAATGAAGACCATCTCAATCCGCTTTATCTGCCGAACATTCCTCTCAGTCCGGCCGTGGATGCCACCGGTGATATGGCGGATATGGCGGATCGCGACCTGCTGCTCATCGTCTGCCCAGCTCAGCATCTGCGCACCATCGTAACCGGACTGCCTGCCGGTCTTCCGCTCGTCCTCTGCTCCAAGGGTATTGAAGCAGGCAGCGGCCTGCTGATGTCTGAAGTCGCCAGGCAGGCCCAGCCTCGCTCGCCGATTGGCGTCTTGTCCGGCCCGACCTTCGCGCATGAAGTCGCGCGGGGACTGCCTACCGCCATCACTCTTGCATGCGAAGACGCAGAACTGGCCGATCGCATAGCGGCGCGTGTCGCGCGCCCCGCCTTCCGCCCCTATGTGTCGGACGACGTCGTAGGCGCGGAAATCGGCGGAGCTGTGAAGAACGTGCTCGCCATCGCGTGCGGCGTTGCGGAAGGTGCTGGCCTCGGCCTCAACGCCCGCGCCTCGCTGATCAGCCGTGGGTTTGCCGAAATGACCCGCTTCGGGCTTGCTCGGGGGGCGCGGGTTGAAACTCTTTCGGGCTTGTCGGGCCTGGGCGACCTGGTCCTCACCTGCTCGTCGACCAATTCGCGCAACTTCTCCCTGGGGAAGGGACTGGGCGAAGGGAAGCCGGCAGCGGAGCTTCTTGCCAATCGCCGCACAGTCGCCGAAGGCGCGTTCACCGCGCCGGTGCTGCGCGAAGCGGCCCGTGCGGCATCCGTCGAAATGCCGGTGGTGGAAGCTGTCTGTGCCCTGCTCGAAGATGCGGCCCCCTTGGGTGAAGTCATCGACGCGCTGCTCGCCCGTCCGTTGCGGCCGGAATAAATCCGTCGCTCTCCGATCATTTATTGTTTACCATCCGGCACCAGAAAATATGACGCGACAGGGGGACCCTCTTTCTTTGCCGGCTGAGCAAAATCCCTCCGCGCAACAGGATGATATCGCGGCGCTTGCCAAAGGCGGCCGGACAAATGTGTTCGGCTTTCTCCTGCGGCTGGCTGCGCGCCTTCCCTTTCTGTTTATCGCAGGCCGCTGGTACGGTGCGGATGCGCTTGGCCGCTTCGCCTATGCCGTGCTGGTCGTCGAATTCGTCGCCCAGCTTGCAACGCTTGGGCTGAAGCGCGGCCTGGCTGGCGCATTGGCGCAGACCGAGCGCCCGCATAGCCATGTGGTGACAGACGCGATGCTCGTGACGCTGATCGCCGCCGCGATCGGCAGCGGCATATTGGTCGCATTCCCCCAAGCTATGTTCCCCAATAGCGGCATCAATGGCCTGGACCGTTTGCTGGCACTCATCGTTATCGCGGTCGCCGGATCGGATGTCGCGCTGGCCGCTTGTGCCTATCGGTTCGATATAGGGGCGACGGTTCGGGCCAGGTCCATCATAGAACCCTGGGCGATCAGCATCGGTGCCTTCGCTTTCGCCTTCTACTCAACGCGCGACGGCCTGATCCTGTCCTACGTCGTCTCCATGGTCGCCGCGCTGGTCGCGTCCATCATCCCCATGACCCGCCACTATGGCATTCCCTTCGGCTGGCGTCCGGACTTCGGCAGGTTGTGGAGGCTGGCGCGGCGCAACCTGCCGCTCGCTGCTGCCGATGGCGTGGAGTGGGGGTCGCGTCGCCTTGACCTCGCGATCCTGGGCCTGTTCGTCAGCCCCGCCATCGTCGGCGTCTATTATGTCGCGCAGCAGGTCGCATCCTTGCCGCAAAAGCTGAAGACCAGCTTCGATCCCATCCTGGGCCCCGTCATCACGCGCAATCTTGCCGAAGGCAATCTGACCGCCATTGCGCGGCAGGTAAGCCAGGTAGGCTTCTGGATCATTGCTGCGCAGGCGGGCATTGCCCTGGCGCTTGGTATTCCGGGCGAGGCCGTGATGGGCCTGGTCGGCCCGCATTTCGTCGGCGGCACCGGGGCGCTCGCCTTTCTCCTGCTCGCCGAAGTCGTCGCGGCGACTGCGGTGGTCAGCGAGTCCGCGCTCGTCTACATCGCTCGCCATCGCAATCTGATGATTTCGTTGGTCATGATCGGATTGCAGGCTGCGCTCAGTTTCGGCCTGATAGCCTTGGCGCGGCGCTTTGAACTCCCGGTCATGGCGATAGCAGCTGCACCCGCCTTGGCGCTGACCATCGCGCTCGGGGTGGGGGCGCTCGTAAAAGCGCGCTTGCTATCGCACCTTTTGAAGGCGCGGGTGAATGCATGGCGCTGGCCGCTGCTCAGCGCGTGCGGCGTCGCCTGCATCGTCGGCGCCGCTTTCGTCGCCCTGCCACCGGCGCTGGAATGGGTGGAGCTTGTCTTTGGCGTGGCGACGATTCTGGTCGTCTACAGCCTGGTCATATGGCGGTGGGGCTTCGGTCCCGACGACCGCGCCCTGTTCCGGCGGCAGAAAGCCGTTCAAGCCTAGCCAAGGCTGTGCCGCCATTGTCTCTGCAATCAGGAACGGCCGCATGCGCTCAGTGTCGTTCCGGCCTTCTTACCTTGCAAGTGCCGCCCGGATCAGTTTCAGGTCCTGCTCCGGCCGCGCGCCCCAATGGGAAATCACCTCGGCCGCAGCAGCAGCGCCCAATTCCAGGCAATGATGCACGTCCAACCCCTCGACATGCCCGGCCAGGAAGCCCGCAGCGAACAGGTCGCCCGCGCCCGTCGTATCGATGATCTGTGCAACCGGCGCTGCCGGAACTTCATAACGGACACCGTCCACGACAGCGACTGCGCCATTTTCGCTCCGGGTGGAAACCAGCACTGGAACCCGGCCAGAGAAAGCGGCGACCGCCTTGTCGAAATCGTCAATCTGCGCCAGCGACTGGATTTCGCTTTCGTTGGAAAACAGGATATCGACCAAGCCCTGATCGATAAGCTGCACGAAATCATCCCGATGCCGTTCGATGACGAAGCCGTCCGACAGCGTGAAGGCGACTTTCCGTCCGGCGCCCTTAGCGGCATCGATGGCGGCACGCATGGCGGCCCGCGGCTGCTCGGGGTCCCACAGATAGCCTTCCAGATAGAGGATCGATGCGGATCGGATCAGATCAAGGTCAAGGGCGGATTCCGGCAGGAACTGTGACGCGCCGAGGAAAGTGTTCATCGTCCGCTGCGCGTCCGGCGTGACCAAGATCAGGCAGCGAGCGGTGGGCACGTCCCCCTTCACCGCTGGCGTATCGTAGCGAATGCCGAGCGCTCGCACATCATGGGTAAAAACCGCGCCCAGCTGGTCGTCGCAGACCTGCCCGATAAAGGCGCAGCGCTTGCCAAGGGCTGCAAGCCCGGCAAGCGTGTTCGCGGCCGATCCCCCGCTGATTTCCTTAGCCGCCCCCATGTTGGCGTAAAGCGTTTCGGCAGTCGCCGCATCGATCAACTGCATGCCGCCCTTCGCCAGCGCATGTTCGGCCAGGAATGCGTCGTCGCTAGGAGCAAGCACGTCGACGATGGCATTGCCGATCGCGACAACATCTAGCGAGGGAGCAGCAGCAGCGGTCACGCGAAATCCTTATCAGAAGGCTGTAAAATCGCGCCGTGTCTATCCGGCCCGGCTGCCGCGCGCAATGTTGCAGATTGACCGGACAGACGCGGCGGGGAATAGCGTCATCATGGTGATCGCCGCTGCCTATCGCGCCTTCCCCGCGATCTTTCATCCAGCGGCCTTGTGCCTTCTTGCAAAGACGCTGGCCTTGACGCTGATCATTTTCGCCGTGGCCGCTCTGGCGCTCTGGGCGCTGATACATGCCGCGCGGCAATATCTCGGATGGGGCGGGGGCGGCTTTGCCGAAGCTGCGGCAATCGCATTGGTCGTCTTTGCCTTTGCCTGGTTGCTCTTCCGGACGATCGCCATGGCGATCATGAACCTGTTCGCCGATGATATCGTCATTGCGGTGGAGCAGGACAGCTATCCCGCCGCCGCAGCTTCGGCTCGTCCCTTGGGCTTTGCGCGCAGCGTCCGGCTGGCTCTTCGCTCGGCCGGGCGGTCGGCGGGCTGGAACCTGCTCGCGCTCCCTCTTTATCTGGTTCTTCTGATAACCGGTATCGGGACGATCCTGCTTTTCCTCATACTCAATGCCTATCTCCTCGGCCGCGACCTCAGCGAGATGGTGGAGCAGCGGCATGCCGGGCTTGTCACCATGTCTGGCGGCAGCCGATGGCTTCTAGGCCTCGTTTCGGCGCTTCTGTTCCTCATCCCCTTCATCAACCTGCTTGCACCGGTTTGGAGCGCGGCTATGGCGGTACACATGCTGCACGGTGTCCGGAGCAAGTCTTCATGAAAGCCCCTCATCCTGTCTTCTGCGCCTTGCTGGCCCTGTCTCTGTCGGCCTGTGGTGGCTCGATCGTGCCGCCTTCACCGGCTGGACGGTCACCTTCGGGTCCGCCCGCCAGCGCCTTCATGAAATCGGGTCCGCTCATGGGCATGGACGCGCGCCACCTCGTCCAGCAATTCGGCACGCCCCGTCTGGACATCAGGGAAAGCAGCATGCGCAAGCTTCAGTTCGCGAATGGCCGCTGCGTGCTTGACGCCTATCTCTACATCCCTGCTCGGGGCAAGGAGCCGGTCGTCACCCATGTCGATGCACGAACGCCCGCTGGCGCCGATATGGATGCTGGCGCCTGTGCTTCAGCTCTCCACCGTTAGGTGACAGCGCGGATAGCCGCTCCACGGCCCAGGCGGCCGCTTCCGCCACGACGGGATCGTCGTCGGTCAGCAAAGGACGCAGAGGTGTCAGCAGCTTCGGATCACCGCTATTTCCTGCTGCTATCGCGGCGTTGCGCACCATCCGGTTGCGTCCGATCCGCTTGATGGGCGATCCCGAGAAGACCTCTCTGAACCCCGCATCGTCCAACGCCAGCAGGTCGCCAAGTTCAGGCGCGGCCAGTTCCGCCCGGCCGATGAATGCCCGGTTGGCCGCGGCCGTATCGGCGAACTTGTTCCACGGGCATACTGCCAGGCAATCGTCGCAGCCATAGATGCGGTTGCCGATCTTGTCGCGAAACTCCGCCGGGATAGGCCCCTTATGCTCGATGGTGAGGTAAGAAATGCAGCGGCGCGCGTCGACGACATAGGGCGCAGGAAACGCAGCGGTAGGGCAGGCCGATTGGCAAGCGGTACAACTGCCGCAATGGTCCGTTTCCGGCAGGTCGGGCTCCAAGGCAATCTCGCTGTAGATCGCGCCCAGGAAGAGCCAGCTGCCATGGTCGCGGCTGACAAGATTGCTGTGCTTTCCCTGCCAACCCAGCCCCGCCGCCGCCGCGAGCGGCTTTTCCATCACCGGCGCGGTATCGACGAAGACCTTCAGCGCGCTTGCCTGCTCTTCGACCAGCCAGCGGGCAAGGCTCTTCAGCCCCTTCTTCACCACATCATGATAGTCGCGCCCCTGCGCATAGACCGAAATCCGTCCACGGTCGCCCTCATCGGCCAGCGCCAGCGGATCGCGCGCGGGGGCATAGCTCATCCCAAGCATGATGACGCTGCGCACGTCGGGCCACAGCGCTTGCGGCGAGCCTCGCTGCTCGGCGCGCTCCTCCATCCACAGCATCTCGCCATGGCACCCATCGTCCAGCCATTGCCGCAGCCGCCGTCCCGCCTCAGGTGCAGCGTCCGCGCGCGCGATGGCGCATGCGGCAAAGCCCAGCCGCCGCGCCTGCGCCTTCAGGCGCTGTTCCAAGGATTCGGTTTGCGTTGGCATGCTGTGCGACTATCAGGAGGGGATGATCCGTAACAATCCGGCTCCGTCTTCGGCCTATGCCGTCGAAGGCCATGCTCTTGTCAAGACTTTCGGCAAATTCCGGGCAGTCGATGGCATCGACATCGCCGTTCCAGCCGGGTCGATCTATGGCATCCTGGGGCCGAACGGGGCGGGCAAGACGACCTTGCTGCGCACCCTGCTCGGCATCATCGATCCTGATGAAGGCCATCGTAGATTGCTGGGCGACGACGTTCCGCTGCGCCAGGCGCGCGCTATCGGCTATTTGCCTGAGGAGCGCGGCCTTTACCCGTCCATGAAGGCCGCGGAGGCGATCGCCTTCATGGGTGCCCTGCGCGGGCTGCCGATCAAGGTCGGGCGGGAACGCGCCCGGGCGATGCTCACCGAACATGGCATGGGCGCCTCTGTTGACAAGCCGATCCGCCAATTGTCGAAAGGCATGGCCCAAACCGTTCAGCTTTTCGGGACGATCGTTCATGAGCCGAAGCTGATCGTTCTGGACGAGCCATTTTCCGGCCTGGACGCGATCAACCAGGGCAAGCTGGAAACGCTGATCCGTGATCAGGCACGGCGCGGCGTCACCATCCTCTTCTCCACCCATGTCATCGCGCACGCCGAACGTCTTTGCGAACGCATCGCGATCGTGGCTGGTGGGCAGATCCGGTTCGAGGGATCGGTGAGCGAGGCGCGGGACAAGCTCCGGCCGCAAGTGCGACTGAGGACGCGCGCGAGCGATGGTAGTTGGCGCCGCGCACTCCCGGCCGAGACATTGGCGGCCGATGGCGCTTGGCATTTCGATCTTCCGGACGAGGGGATCGAACCGCTGCTGCGCGCCCTGCTCGACGGACAGGCAGGTATTGAGAGCCTCTCGATCGAACGACCGGGCCTGCATGACGCGTTCGTTTCCATTGCGGGCGCAGCTGCGGCCCGGCAGATGCAGGGTGCGGAAGAGGAACTGGCCGGATGAGCCAGATCCTGCGCGCCGCCCTGGTGATTGCCCGCCGCGATTTTTCCGCCGTGATCTTTTCCAAGACCTTCATCCTTTTCCTGCTCGGTCCCCTGTTCCCGGTGGTGATCGGCATGGCGTTCGGGGGGCTGGGTGAAAAGATCACGACGGAAAGCCTGCGTCCGACCGTCGGCCTGGCCATGGCGGCCGATGACGCCGCGCGGATGGAACATGCGCACGACATGCTGGCCGTGCGCGTTGGGGCGGCCAACCTCCCCCGCCTGCAACGCGCTCCCCCAAGTGACCCTCGCTCTTTGCTCACGCGGCCGGACACGCGCTTCATCGCCATCGTTTCGGGTACGATCGACAAACCCGTGCTGACAGGCAAGGCCGGTGACCTGGCCATGCTGGAGGGTGATATAAACCTGATCGCCAGCGCCGCCGTCGCCGGCGAGCAATTGCCTCATGTGCGGGTCGCAAAGCAGCTGGTGACTGCGAGCGCTGGCGCGGAAGCGCAGTCCCGCCTGCTGACCGGCCGGGCCGCCCAGGTGCTCATTTTCCTGCTGACGATGTTGCTGGCGGGCATGGTCCTGTCGAACCTGGTGGAGGAAAAGACCAACAAGGTGATCGAGATCCTCGCCGCCGCCGTCCCGATCGACTCCGTCTTTCTGGGGAAGCTCATCGCGATGCTTGGGATGAGCTTTGTCGGCATCGCTTTCTGGGGAGCAGGTGTCGTGTTCGGCGTCAGGATCTTTGCAGGCCCGGATATCGCGCCGCCCACTCCCGCAGTTGGATGGCCTATTTTCCTGTTGCTTGGCGGTATCTACTTCACCATGGCCTATGCGCTTCTTGGCTCCCTGTTCCTGGGGATTGGCGCGCAGGCCGCCACAGTGCGCGAGGTGCAGACTCTCAACATGCCGGTCACCATGGCGCAGATGGGCGTGTTCTTCTTCGCCACCTATGCCGTCGATCATATGGGATCAGCGCCTGAAATCGCCGCGATCCTCTTTCCCTTTTCCTCACCCTTCGCGATGATCGCGCGGGCGGCGCAGGATGCAGCCCTTTGGCCCCATGTCGTTGCGATCATCTGGCAGGCGATCTGGGTGGCTGCTATCATTCGGCTCGGCGTCTGGCTGTTCCGGCGGCATGTCCTGAAATCGGGGCAGGGTAGCAGCAGGAAGTTGTTCAGGCGCCGCTCAGCCCCGGCAAGTTAGACAGAATGATGGATCGCCGTCACCTCCTCAAGAGCAGCTTGGGCGGAGCCGCCGCACTTACCTTCTGGGCTCTTGGAGGAGGCGAGGCTGCCGCTTATCCCTTCTCGCTGACGGATGCGCAGTGGCGCAAACGCTTGAGCCCCCTAGCGTACAATGTGCTGCGCAAACATGCGACCGAGCATCCCTTCACCAGCCCGCTCAACAAGGAACATCGTCCTGGCATCTTCAAATGCGCGGGCTGCGGACAGGGGTTGTTCGATGCGAAGACGAAGTTTGACAGCGGCACCGGCTGGCCAAGCTTCTGGGCGCCGCTGCCACGCGCCGTGGGCACGTCGCGGGATTTCTCGCTGGTCTATCCCCGTATCGAAGTCCATTGCGCGCGGTGCGGCGGCCATCTCGGCCATGTGTTCGATGATGGGCCGCGACCTACCGGCAAGCGCTATTGCATGAACGGCGTTGCCCTCAGCTTTTCGGCGGCATGATCCTGTCGACCCGCAGGGCTGCGGTGCTTTGAACCTTTACCGGCTTCAGCCATGCGGGAGTCGCGCCCTTGTCCAGCACAGACGCCAGACTGCCGGGATGTTCGTCGGCATAATGCCTGAATTCATTGAGGCCTCCGCATGTCACCAGATAGTCCGGTCCCTTGCCACTATTCAACGCGCTCAGAATGTCCCTGGCTCTTGATGGCGGCGCGGTGAAGGCTTCGACGACTGCAGTGATCCCGGCCGCGTTGCGGTGATGGGCCGTGCCGATGACATTATGAGGGGTCCTGATCAGAATGTCCGGGCCCATATCCAGCGGGGCGAACAGCGTTGATCGGGGCAGTCGCCGCAACGGTGCCAAGGCGTCGGCGCTGCGGCATTCTCCGGCGGGCGTAGCCGCTTTTTCTGCCTTGTCGTCCGCGCTCGCCGTCACCGCGATCCAGAGCGCGCACAAGGCCGCTGGCGTGAGCAGGGCGACGGCGGAAGAGGCAAACACCCTCGGCAGGGTTGCGGATTGCTGTTGCGCGCGGCGGAAGAGCCGCAACATGAGCCAGGCAAGGCCCGGCAAGGCCAGAACATGAGCCACGGACATAGCCCGCATCACCAGCATGGCGATCAGCGTCGATCCGGTCAGAAGCAGCACCACGGCCAGCCAACGGTCGCGGGCCTTCGCCGATTCGCTGGCACGCACGGCCAGAAGCGAACCAGTCAGCCCTGCCAGAGGCGGCAGAAGGATAAGGCCCGTCATCGAGCGGCCCTGTTCCCAAATCGGACGGCCTTCCATGACGTGCAGATACCAGAGCTTATAGGCGATCGGCCCAAGTGCCTGGAACGGATCGCCCGTCAGGCAGGGGCGACCGGTAATGACGAACAGCGCGGCCGCTGCCATGGCACCCGACCCGGCGGCAAGGAAGCGCCCCAGTGCCGAGGCAGGAGCGAGGTGAAAGGCGAGGGGTGTGATGACCGCAAAGGCAAGCAGTGGCCAGACATAGGCCGCTGACAGCGCGTCGCACTGCGCCTGCACCAGTGGAGGCAGGCCGCGCAGGATTGCCAACAAGAACAGCGCGGCGCCGCCCAAGGTCAGGGCATAGGCCACAAAGCGGGCCACTTCATCGCGATCGCGCCACTGGCGCAACGCCAATATGGCCGCGAACAAGGCGGCATAGGGCAACCCCTCGCTCGAAATCTGCAGCCAGACCGCCATTGCCGTGCCAGCGACCACACCGCCGCGCTTGGCTTGCGGATCCATCGCACCTGCGAGCGCGATCGCCGCCATGAGGATCTGCCATCCATGATGGTCGATCCGCAGTGGCCCGAACTGAACGAGGATTGTCGGTGTGATGAGCACCAGGACGGACGCCAGCATGGCCGCCGACTTCCCGGCGACACGCGCGGACGCGCAATGGACGGCCCACACCAAAGCCCCCAGCAGGATCAACGGAACCGCCGAACAGGCTACAATCTCGGCCAGGTTGCTGCCCACCATCGGCCGCAGGATCAGGATCATGGCCGCGATTGGCGCATCCACGATCCGCGACCAATGCATCGGGCCGCCGACAGGCGGGTTCACGCGGTGCTGGCTGACGTCCAGAAAGGGCTGGCCGGAAAGCCAGTCTCGCACCTGCTGAAGGCGCATCGCGTCATCCGGATCACGAAACCCCAAGGCGCCAAGCTCGTTGCGGAAGAGCCACAGCAGGACAGCGGCACAGCATAGCCAGGCCAGGATGAGCCAGCGGGCGCGCGGAACGCCGTGCACCCCCAAGTCGCGGGTGAACCCTGTACGGGCCTTAGCGAGCGGCGAAGACGCCATATTTCCGGATCGCATATACCGCCAGGAAACTTACCGGGATGGCAAAGAGCTTCGCCATTGCCGGAGCCATGCCTGCCGCTCCCAATGCGCTGATAAGGCCCGAGGTCACGCCGATGCCAACCACTGCGCTGACGACAAAGCCCAGCCGTTGCTTGGTTGTAGGACCAACAGCCGACGGGAAGACAAAGCGAACGCTGATCAGCCAGTGCAGCAGCAGCCCGCCGGTATAGCCAATCGCGCCCGCCAAGGTCGGCGGAACATCAATCCGCAGCAGCGCGAGGAACAACAGCATGTCGGCGCAGAGCGCGCACAGGCTCGCCAGCACATAGCGGACGAGCGTGAAACGAACGGCAACAGCGCTGGTCAGATAGCTTAGGTTCGTCAATGCCATGACTGCCGGTTCAAGCGGCCCTCAAGCGACCGGGGACCCGCCGCAGGCTGGTCAGCGCTGCCTTCTGCCCGACCGTCTCTTCGCCTTCCGCGCCAGCCTCATGATATTCGGCATCCTCATTGACGGCCCAGGTGTCGAACTGGCGTTCACCCGCTTCGATGTTCCGCACGGTCAGCATGGCGGTCATCATCGCATGATCCTGATTATTATAACGATGCATGCCGTTGCGGCCGACCAGATGCAGCGTCGGGTAGAGTTGCTCCAGCTCGGTCCGCATCTTCAGCACATTGGCGGCATAGTCGTCGTCATAGACCGGATAGGCCTTCTCCTGGCGAACGACCGCTCCGCCCACCACGTCGGCGGGGTCGCAGAGCCCCAGGATCGCCATTTCGCGCTTGGCCAGTTCGATCAAGGCGTCGTCGCTCGATGACCAGAGGCCGTCGCCCTCGAAGCAGAAATATTCCAGGCCCACGCAAGCGAGCGACGGATCGGGCACCATCTCCGGAGACCAACTGCGGAAATTCTGGATGCGGCCGACCTGGACCTTTGAATCATGAATGTAGATCCAATTGTCGGGAAACAGGTCTTCCGACTTGATCATCAGGGCGACGGTCAGGAAGTCGCGATATTTCAGCTCCATCGCATTGCCGAGCGTTGCGGGCAGGGGGTGGATGCGGCCTGCAAGCTCACGCATCGGCGCGGAACTGATCACATGACGGGCCTTTAGCAGCACATCGCCGCCCGGGCCCTGGGCAACCATCTGCCATTGGCCGGAGCCCTGGTCATGTGACAGTTGCTTCAGACCATGCGCCATCAACACCCGGTTTCCGCGAGCGATCACGAAATCCCGTGCCGCTTCCCACATCATGCCGGGCCCAAGGCGCGGATAGCGAAAGCTTTCAAGCAAGGTCTTGGCCGCCATGCCGTCATTGGGCCGTTTGTTGAGCCCCAGCGACCGCTTCAGCCCGTCTTTTACCGCGCCCCAGAGCGACAAGCCCTTGATCCGCTGCGCCGCCCAATCGGCCGACATTTCGTTGCAGGGCATGCCCCAGACCTTTTCGGTATAGGTCTTGAAGAAAATCGAGAAGAGCTTGTGCCCGAAGGCATTCACCGTCCAATCCTGGAAGGAGCGGACGTTGCGGTTCGGCAGCAGCCTGGCCTTCGCGAAACTCGCCATGCATAGCGTCGATCGCCACAGGCCAAGGTTCCACAACGCTTCGAAAGCGCGCAGCGGATAGCTGTAGAATTTGCCCTCATAATAGATGCGGCTCATCCGGGGGCGCTGGATGAAATCATTGGGCAGGATCTCGTTCCAGAGATCGACAACCTCTCTCGACTTCGAAAAGAAGCGGTGGCCGCCAATATCGAAGCGGAAACCGTTCAGTTCGACAGTGCGGCTGATCCCGCCGACATAGCGGGGGTCCTTCTCGATGACGGTGACTGTGTAGCCCTTCTTCGTCAGCAGATAGGCCGCGGTCAGGCCTGCCGGACCCGCGCCGATGATGGCGACATCCACATTCTGGTCGATTTCCGGCATGCAATGCCCCCCGATAGGCTAACTTCTATCATCGGGAGTGGCGGAAATCATCTAAGGAATGGTTAACGGGCGGGTAAGCATGACAGGGCCGCATGTACGGCCCTGTCGCTATTCGTGACGGATCAGCCCTGATGCTGTCCCTGTACCGAACCGTCCAGACTGCCCCGCGCGCTTTCCAGGGCGCTGCTGTAGCAGTCGCGGAATTCACGCGTAGGCTGCTGGATCGAGCCGCTGAGCCAGCCGCAGGCCTGCTTGGCTGCGCGATCGATGCGGGAATTTGCCAAGCGGGCGCCGTGCGCGCTCGCCAAATTCAGGTCGGCCACGGAAACCATGATGCTGCGCGTCTCTGTGCCAGCGCGGGCATCCACGACCAGCGTGCTTGAGGCGAGTGCCGAAACAGGTAAGGCGAGGGTCATCGTGGCAGCCAACGCCGCCAGCGTCTTCATGGTCATCCTATATCTCCTGCGAACAATGGTTGCCCGCAGCCTGCATGGGCTTGGGGTCGGCTGGAAAATAGGATGTGCGCAAGGCATTGGGAAGAGGCCACTTGGTTGAAAGTGGCAGAAATCAGCTATTTTTGCGGATGCGAAAGGAATGTGCGCCCTCTCGCATCCGCATGACAGAGTCAGTGGCGGAAGTGCCGCATGCCGGTGAATAGCATGGCCAGCCCCGCCTCATCCGCCGCCGCGATGACTTCCTCGTCCCGGATGGATCCGCCCGGCTGGATCACGGCTGTAGCGCCAGCCTCGACTGCGGCGAGGAGGCCGTCAGCGAAGGGGAAGAAGGCGTCGGACGCGACTGCCGAGCCGATGGTGCGGGCTTCGCTCCACCCTGCCTTTTCAGCGGCATCCTTGGCCTTCCACGCCGCGATGCGAGCGGACTCCAGGCGATTCATCTGCCCCGCACCGATGCCTGCGGTGCTGTTGCCCTTGGCATAGACGATGGCGTTGGATTTCACATGCTTTGCGACGGTCCAGGCGAACAGGCAGTCATTCAATTCCTGATCAGTGGGCGCGCGCTTGGTAACGACCTTCAACTGGTCGCGCGTGATGCGGCCATTGTCGCGGCTCTGCACGAGCAGCCCGCCAGCGATGCTCTTCATCATCAGGCCAGTGCGGGCGGGGTCGGGCAACTCGCCGGTCAGCAGCAGGCGAAGGTTCTTCTTCTTCGCAAAGATCGCCTTCGCATCGTCATCGGCGTCGGGTGCCGCGACCACTTCGGTGAAGATGCCGCTGATCGCCTCGGCCGTAGGCCCGTCGAGCGGACGGTTTACGGCGATGATGCCGCCAAAGGCCGATACGCTGTCGCAGGCAAGCGCCGCTTCATAGGCTTCGATCAACGTGTTGCCGGTAGCCACGCCACAGGGATTGGCGTGCTTCACGATCACCACTGTCGGCGGGCCATCACGGAACTCGCTGACCAGCTCAAGCGCCGCGTCGGCGTCATTATAATTATTGTAGCTCAGCTCCTTGCCCTGGATCTGCTTGGCCTGAGCAATGCCGTTGGCTGACGGGCCGACAGGCAGATAGAGCGCGGCGGACTGGTGCGGATTCTCGCCATAGCGCAGGCTCGATCCGAGCTTGCTCGACACCGCCAAGGTCTCGGGGAAATCGACGCCCTGATCCGCAAAGGCAAACCAGCTGGCGATCATAGAATCATAGGCGGCGGTGGAGGCATAGGCCTTGGCCGCCAGCATACGGCGGAAATCATAGCTGGTCGCGCCGCCCTTTTCCGCCATCTCCGCGATCAGGCGGGCATAGTCGGCCGGATCGGTGACGATGGCGACGCTTTCATGATTCTTCGCGGCGGAGCGAACCATGGAGGGGCCGCCGATATCGATATTCTCGATAATCTCTTCGCGCTCTGCCCCCTTGGCGACCGTGGCGGCGAACGGATAGAGGTTGACGATGACGAGGTCGATCGCGCCAATCTCATGCTCCTGCATCGAGGCGACATGGTCGGGATTGTTGCGCACGGCGAGCAGGCCGCCATGAACCTTCGGGTGCAGCGTCTTGACGCGCCCATCCATCATTTCGGGAAAGTCGGTGAGGTCCGAAATATCCTTCACCTCCAACCCGGCATCGCGCAGAGCCTTGGCCGTGCCGCCGGTGGACACCAGTTCGACGCCATGTTTGCCCAGCGCCTGGCCCAATTCGACCAGGCCGGACTTGTCCGACACGGAAAGGAGGGCGCGTTTGATGGTGACGTCTGACATGATGCTTCCTGCTGTTCGGGTGCCGCTCAGGCTTGCCGCAGCCCTCTAGTCCTGCCGGGCCAATGCGGCAAGGAAAGGATTGGATGTTAAGAGCCTTAGCTCATCCGCTTGAAGAGCCAGCCGATGGTCGATCCGCCCGGCAGCGCTTCGGCAGTGATGACCAGCTGGCGGGTTTCGTGCGGGCGGCCCTCTCCATCGACCCACAGGCTTTCCTCGATCGCGAGCTTCCCCGCATTGGCGCGGAACTGCCAGATCGGCCCCATTTCGATCCGCAACAGCGCACCCATGCCGTCGGCGGTCGCGGTGGGCTCGACCAGCGGCGCAAGATGGAAGCGCAACTGCGCGGGCAGCTTCACTGGCCTGCGGCGGCGGGCGGCGGGGGTCAGCAAATCCTCGCCCCGGATTTCCCGGCCATCGATGCTGACGAGCAGCAGGCGGCGATGGACATAGCCCATGCGGCGGACATAGCCATCATGGCTGATCTCTATGCGACTGCCGCTTTCCTGCTCCTGCCGGTGAAGTTCGACCTCAGTAACGCCGCGGCCCAATGTGCCATCCGGCATCAGAGCGGTGGAATTGGTATCGTTCAGCACCAGCGTGCTGTGCGCAGCTGTAGTTCTAAGCCCTTGCGCCAGCCCATCGGGCATCCACGCGCCCTCCAGCGCCGCGCCGCCGCAATTGACGATCAGCCGCTGCGGCCCATCGCTGATCTCGATCGCGGTGGTGGAGGCGCATCCCGCCGCTGCCAAACGCGCCACGGGCGGCGGCGCGGCGTCGATCTGAACGATGGTAGGGCCCGCGACCAGCCGCTGATACCCCCAATCATTCGCCTGCCGCAGCGGTCGCGCGCGCACCCGACTCGCGCGGATCACCGCTTCGACCGTGGAGGGATCGATAGCACCCGCACCCTGCCAGCTGCCCAGCCCGCCATCGCCATGGGCGAGGCCAAGCAGGGCGGGCACCATCCGCCCCAGCGCTTCGGTCAAGAAAGGCGGCACCTGTTCCCGGCGCACGTCATAGACGGCGCGCACCATGGAAAGCAGCATGATGGCGCCCTGCTGATCCAGCGGCGATCGCGACACGATACCGCCATCGCCATGCACCGCATTGTCGATCGCGCGCTTGAGGCCTGCTTCCCCGAAAATCTTCCGTGCCGCGCCACCGGGCAGCAGCATGGAGGCGGCGACGATGCCGCCCCAGGCGACCAGGCGAGGCAGACCGAGCGGTGCCTTGTCCGCGCCGCGATCCAGATGCCGCGCCGTCCGCGCGATACAGTTCAGCACCAGCGATCGATAGACCAGGTCGCTGGATGACAGGATGAGCGGCGCATGGGCCGACCAGAAGAGCAGCCGCCAGCCCGCATTGTCCGCGCGCCAGGCCGGTTCGCTCGGCGTTTCGGCATGCGCCTCCAGCCATTTGCGCAGCACGCCTTCCGCGACGGGCGCACCCTGTTCGCGCGTGGCGGCCGACGACAGGTCGCGCAGCCAGGCGAAGCTGTGCAGATAATCGGCAAATGCTGGCACGACGCTCAGCCGGTCGAAATCCAGCGTGTTGAGCGGCTGCTTCAGTCCACGGAACAGGAAATAACCGGCGCGGATGGCCTGCCCCGCCTTCGCATCGCCCGGAATTTCATCATCGGGCACAGCGAGCAGCTTGAGCGGATATTTTCCCTTCAGCCGCCGACCGTGGATCGGCGTCTTCCAGCTCATTAGGTAAAAGCGGTTGGCGATCCGCTGGGCCAGCGACAGGCCTTTGTCATCCGCCACGCGGATGAGCCGCTTGCCCTGTTCGATCCCGTTTTCGGCTGGTTCTGATTCCGCCGTATCCGCAAGCGAAGGGCTGGGGATGCGCCGCCTGTCGCTCACCCGCCCTTGAGCTTCCGGATATTGTCGGCATAGGCGGAAGGCCCGCCACGGAATGTGGCGGTGCCCGCGACCAGCACATCCGCGCCCGCCTCAATCGCGCGCGGCGCCGTGGTGAAGTCGATGCCGCCGTCGACCTGCAGGCGGATGTCGCGCCCGCTCTTGTCGATCATCTTGCGGATCGCCTCGATCTTGCGCAGCTGATTCTCGATGAAGCTCTGCCCGCCGAAGCCGGGATTGACGCTCATCACCAGGATCAGATCGACATCATCGATCAGATAGTCGAGCATCTTGGCCGGGGTGCCGGGATTGAGCACCACGCCAGCCTGTACGCCCAATGACTTGATGTGCTGGATGGAGCGGTGGATATGCGGCCCAGCTTCCGGATGGACGGTCAGGATGTCGGCACCTGCCTGCGCGAAGGCATCCAGATACTGATCCACCGGAGAGATCATCAGATGCACGTCGAACGGCTTCTTGCTGTGGGGGCGCAGCGCCTTCACCACGGCCGGGCCGATGGTGATGTTGGGCACGAAATGGCCGTCCATCACATCGATATGAATCCAGTCGCAACCCGCTTCGTCGATCGCGCGGACCTCCTCGCCCAGGCGGGCGAAGTCGGCGGACAGGATGGAGGGCGAGATAAGGATCGGGCTGGTCATCAACAGTCGGCTCTAGCCGCGCCACGGATCAAGGGCAACGCTGCAGTTCGACCTTATCCACAGGCTTTTGCGGCGGGTATGGCCAAGGATTTCAGGGCAGGATGAAAATGGTGGGGTCAAGGCCGCAGGAACCCGCCGAGCCGCGCGGGAGAAACTGTTTGACGCCGTGCAGGCCGATGACGCGCGTGCCTTCCAGGATTGGCGCGGCGATAAGGCGCACCGTGCATTCGCTGCCATCCAACGGGCGAATATCCACGTCCAGGGTGAAGCCGCGCCGATGACGGATGGCGTAGGCGCGCAGCTGCTCCATCGCCTCGCGCGAATCCGGCTGGTAAAGCGAAGTGGCAAGCGGGCGCGGAACGGCGACGCCCCTTTCTATGCCGAACAGGTCATAGACGCCGCTGGTCCACGACAGGCTGTTGTCGCTGAGATCGCAATGCCACAGCCCGATCCCGCGCTCTGCCAGCGCCTGATCGTCGCGTGCGGTGCGATCATCCAGGGACACTGACGCAAGATGCTGGCGCAGATCGTAGAGCGGCCAACTATGGTGCAGGGGGAGGGGCTCGGTCGGGCGCAAGCGTGGCCTTTCTGACGTTCCCTGATCTTAGTTCATTGTGCCGCGCGAGCAAGGCGGGCAACGAAAAAGCCATCCGTGCCACCCTTGTCGGCCAATGTGTCGGGCAAAGTGCGCAGCCAACCCTCCGGATCGGGACAAATGCCCTGCGGCAATTCGCCTTGTTGTGCTGGCTGAAGGCTGAAGCCGGGGTTTTGACGCAGAAATGCCTCCAGCTGCTCCTCGCCCTCCGCCTTTTCGAGCGAGCAGGTGGCGTAGATCAGGGTCCCGCCAGGCTTCAGCCATTGGGCAGCGCGGCTCAGCAGTTCGGCCTGCAGCTCTGCCAACTCGGCGATCTGGCGCGGACCGATGCGGTGCAGCACGTCGGGATGGCGGCGATAGATGCCGGTGGCGGTGCAGGGGGCGTCGAGCAGGATGGCGTCGACTTGGCGTTTAGGTTCCCATTGGCGCAGGTCGGCTTGCACGATCGTAGCGGCCAGCGCCGTGCGTGCCAGATTCTCGCTCAGCCGTTCCAGGCGCTTCTTCGATTGATCCAGCGCCGTCACTTGCCACCCCGCGGCGGCCAGCTGCATCGTCTTGCCACCGGGCGCGGCGCAAAGGTCCAGCACGATGCGGCCTTCGCCTGTTCCGAGCAGGCGGGCGGGGCAGGACGCCGCGAGATCCTGAACCCACCATGCGCCTTCTGCAAAGCCGGGCAACTCCGTCACCGATGCATGATCGGGCAGGCGGACATGACCAAGAGCGAAGCTTTCGCCGCCCAGCTTTTCGGCCCAGTCCGCCGTCTCTGCCGGGTGGCGCAGGCTGACGTCCACGGGCGGACGCACGCCATAGGCGCTTGCCGCAGCGGCGGGCATGTCGCCTCCCCACTGCGCTTCCCACCGCGCGGCGACCTCTTCAGGCAGGGTAGGCGGGTCCGGCAGAGCGGACGCGGCGCGAGTCACTGTGCCGAATACGCCATGCACCAGCTTGCGCGGCCCGCCATCCACCAGCGGCAGGGCAGTCGCGATGGCGGCATGCGGCGCCGTGCCAAGCGCGAGCACCTGAATAAGGGCGATCCGTAGCACCATGCGCGCTTTCGCATCATTCGGCAGCGGCTGACGAGTCGCGCCGTCGATCAGCGCGTCTAGGTCGGGCAGACGGCGCAGCGTTTCTGCGGCGATGGCATGGACAAGTGCGCGATCGGCTGCGGGGAGCCCCTGCGCCGCGCCATGCAACGCCAGCTCCAGCGGGTCGCCCCGGCGCAGGACGGCGTCGAGCAGCCGCAAAGCGGCGCGGCGTGCAGGAAGGCCGGGAATATCTGCGGGGCGGGGAGGGCGAGCCATGGCGAGCGCCTTACGCTAATTGCCATGGGAAAGTCATGGCCCTTCAATGCTCGCCCCCGCCACATTCGTCATCCCAGCGAAAGCTGGGATCTCAGGCCTCTATGCGCAGCTGCATGAGATGCCAGCCTTCGCTGGCATGACGGCAAAATCAAGACCTCAATTCCGCCCCAGTGGATCAAGCGCGCTCGACCGTCGACGCTTGGGCGTCGCCACGGGGCTCAATGCCGACGCGCGCGGGGCTGAAGGAGCGGGAATAGCCATGCCTCCCGCCATCTCCTCCAGGGCGGCGATGCGCTTCTCCGTAGCCGGATGGGTGGAGAACAGCTCGCTGACATGTACGGGAACGATATAGAGCTGGGCTGCGGCCGGATTGCGTTCAGCCACATGGTTGGGGATCATCTCCGCCTTGCCGGAAATCTTTGCAAGCGCCGACGCCAACGCGCGCGGGTTGCCGCTGATTTCCGCTCCGGCGGCGTCAGCGCCATATTCACGCGTGCGGCTGATCGCCATCTGAACGATCATTGCGGCAAAGGGCGCGACGATCACCGCCATCAGTGTCGCCAGCATGTTGCCATGCCCATTCTCCTCATTACCGCCGCGGAAGAACAGGCCGAAATTGGCGAGCATCGACACCGCGCCCGCGATCGTCGCGACCATGGTCATGATCAGCGTGTCGCGATTCTTCACATGGGCAAGCTCATGCGCCATCACGCCCGCAACCTCATCGCGGCTCAGCATCGACAGCAGGCCAGTCGTCGCTGCCACGGCGGCATGCTCGGGATTGCGGCCCGTAGCGAAAGCGTTCGGGTGCGGTTCGTCGATCAGGTAGACGCGCGGCATGGGCAGCTTCGCCCGCTGCGCCAGATCGCGCACCAGCCCGTAAAATTCCGGAGCGCTCTCAGCATCCACCTCCCGCGCATTGTGCATCGACAGGACGATCTTGTCGGCATTCCAGAAGGTGAACAGGTTCATGCCCGCCGCCACCAGCAGCGCGATCATCGCCCCGCCGCTGCCGCCCAGCGTATAGCCCAGAGCCATGAACAGCGCCGTCAGCGCCGACAACAGCATCACCGTCTTGAAACCGCTCACTTGTCTTCCACTCCTTTGCGGCCCAGATAGCAGGCCATGCATGAATATGGGGTTGCCGACACGGCGCCACAATCGAAAGGCTTTTGGACATGGGAACCTATAACGGCAAGCGCCCCGCGCATGTGAAGCCGCCTGAGCACCTGTCGAAGAGTCCACCGGTGCCTCAGTCCGATCCCCTGGATCGACCCTCGCGCCATGACGAGGAACTGAGCCCGGTCCGATACGGCGACTGGGAGCGCAAGGGGATCGCGATCGATTTTTGAACCCGGCTGATCACATTTGATCGGTTCATCGCTGATTCTGCACGTCTTCCGCTGGCCTGTGCCCTCCTTGCGGGCGATGTGCACCTCCGCCTCTAGCCTTTACCGCCTGTTTTTGTGCAGGATTCATGCGGGCATAAGGAAGAAAACAAGCCGGGGGCGGGTCGTGAATCATATAGCTGAGATAAAAGTGAGGGCGGTGTCTGAATATGCGCCGGAGGACGCGGCGCTGCTCTGTGCCGTGGGTCGTCTGGTCTGTGCCTGGACGATGCTGGAGCAGAGTCTGGAGGCGAAAATCGCCATGATGCGGGAAGCCATGGGTGACGTGCGAACCGTCGGCACCCGGACGCGCCCTGGAATGGCGAAACTGATGACGGAACTCCGCACGATGGTGGCGATGCGTGACAAGCGCAACGCCAGCGCCTTGACGGAGATTTCGGATATCGAGCGGCACATGCAAAGGATCGATCGCTTCCGGTCGCTCATCATTGGCGGCTTTCAGCAGCCAGCGCCCGGCGGCTTTACCTGCCGCGACGCGCGGAACAATCACACGCATGTCTCGCTTGATCACCTCGATGCGGAGATCTCTTCGCTCGAAACGGTGGCGCAGCGCCTGCTGGCCGTCTGACCGGGCGAGGTAATCCTCCCGCTATGCTTGACCTTTGACGCGTGGAGGGCGAAGCCTGTCCGCGCGTCTAGCGAGAATGGAGTACCATGCCCTACAAGCCGATACGCAAAGCCGTGTTTCCTGTCGCAGGCCTCGGCACGCGCTTCCTGCCTGCCACCAAGTCGGTGCCCAAGGAATTGCTGCCGGTCGTCGATCGCCCGCTGATCCAATATGCCGTCGACGAAGCGCGCGAGGCGGGGATCGAGCAGATGATCTTCATCACCGGGCGCGGCAAGGGCGCGATCGAGGATTATTTCGACATGGCCTTCGAAGCCGAAGCGACCCAGCGGGAGCGCGGCAAGGACCTGTCCGCCCTTGACGGCACGCGCCTGGCACCGGGCAACGCGGTCTTCCTGCGCCAGCAGGAACCGCTCGGCCTCGGCCACGCCATCTGGTGCGCGCGCGACATCGTCGGCGATGAACCCTTCGCTATCCTGTTGCCCGACGAGTTCATGAAGGGTGCTCCCGGCCGTGGCTGCCTCAAGCAGATGGTCGAAGCCTATGATCAGGTGGGCGGCAATCTCGTCTGCGCGCTGGAAGTGCCGATGGCCGACACCCCAAGCTATGGCGTGATCGATCCGGGCGAACGCAATGGCCCGCTCACCGAAGTTAAGGGTCTCGTTGAAAAGCCCGCGCCCGGCACCGCGCCGTCCAACCTCATCCTGCCGGGCCGTTATATCCTGCAGCCAGAGGTCATGAAGATCCTCGCCACACAGGAAAAGGGCGCGGGCGGCGAGATCCAGCTGACCGACGCCATGGCTTCGATGATCGGGCAACAGCCCTTCCACGGCGTGACCTTCGATGGCCGTCGCTTCGACTGCGGGTCAAAGGCGGGCTATATCGAAGCCAACCTGGCACTCGCGCTGGAACGCGAGGACCTTGGCGAACATATCCGTGAATTCGCCCTAGCCGAACTGGGCGCAACGACGATCGCCGCTGCTGCCTAACGGCCTTGGCGGAAAAAGCTGGCCCCATTCCTCATCTCCCCTCCCGCAAGCGGGAGGGGCCGGGGGTGGGCCAGCGCAACGTCCGTCTTGGCTGAGGTAACGCAAAAGCTCGCTCCGCTCGCGCCCACCCCTAACCCTCCAAACGAGTCACGCGCCTCGTTTGAACGCGTGCGGGAGGGGAACATGTTTTGGTCGCCCCACCAGCTGATTTAGCGACATAAAAAAGGCGGCCCTCTCAGAGCCGCCCTCTACCTCGTGCCAAAACAAAACCCTCAGAACGGCACTTCATCATCCAGATCATTGTCGAAATTCGGCCCGCCCGCGCCGCCGCGCCCGCCGCCTGATGAGCGGCCGCCGCTGCCGCCGCCAAAGCCGCCGCCGCTGCCACCACCGCCGAAATCATCATAATCGCCGCCAAAGCCGCCAGCGCTGGCGCCCCAGTCACTGCCGCCGCCTTGCGAGCGCCCGCCGCCCTGGCCACCACCCGGCGCGCCGTCCAGCATGGTCAGCACCGCGCCCGGACCCTGAAGCACGACTTCGGTGGTGTAGCGGTCATTGCCCGACTGGTCCTGCCACTTGCGCGTGCGCAGCTGGCCCTCGACATAGACCTTCGAACCCTTGCGCAGGAACCGCTCGGCGACGCCCGCCAGTCCTTCGGAAAAGATCGAGACGCTGTGCCATTCGGTGCGCTCCTTGCGCTCGCCCGACATGCGGTCCTTCCAGCTTTCGGACGTAGCGATGCGAAGGTTGCACACCTTGCCGCCATTCTGGAAGCTCTTCACCTCCGGGTCGGCGCCCAGATTGCCGACCAGAATGACCTTGTTGACCGAACCCGCCATATTTCCTCCGATACTTTGGAGGTTCTTATAGTCGGCTGGCCTGCGGACGCTACCCTAAACCGATGGCGGTTGCCGTCCAGAAAGTTACCCCAGCAGCGGCGTAGGCAAGCGCGAAAAGATAGCCGATCATGAACAGCGGCCACTTCCATCCATTGGTTTCGCGTTTGGTCACCGCGATCGTCGAAATGCACTGCGGCGCGAAGACGAACCAGGCGAGGAACGCCAGCGCAGTGGGCAGCGGCCAATTGTCCTTCAGCCTGTCGCCTAGGCTCCGCTCCAGCTTTGCCTCATCCTCGTCGGCATCAAGCGAGTAGACGGTCGCCAGCGCCGATACCGCCACTTCGCGCGCCGCCATCGCCGGGATCAGCGCCAGGGAAATGTCGCGGTTGAAGCCGATCGGCTCCAGCACGACGTTGAGCCCGTTGGCGATCCGCCCGGCGACCGAATAATTCACCTGGCTGACGGCGCTGTCTTCCGGCGCCTTGGGAAAGCTCAGCAGCAACCAGAGGATCACCGTGGACGCGAAGATGATCGTGCCCGCGCGCTTGAGGAAGATGATCGCGCGCTGCCACAGTCCCAGCACGATGTCCTGGGGGCGCGGCCATTGATATTTCGGCATTTCCATCAGGAATCCGCCGCTTGCGCCCTTTGTTACCGTAAGGCGCAGCACCAGCGCCACCAGCATCGCACCGATAATTCCGGCAATATACAGGCAGAAGAGGACGAGGCCCTGAAGGCCGATGCCCAGACCTACATTCCGCGCCGGAATGAAAGCGCCGATGATGACCGCATAGACCGGCAGCCGGGCCGAGCAGGTCATGAGCGGCGCAATCAATATGGTCGTCAGACGATCCTTGGGATCGGAAATGGTGCGCGTCGCCATGATCCCGGGCACGGCGCAGGCGAAGGATGAAAGCAGTGGAATGAAGGCGCGGCCCGACAGGCCGACGCGCGCCATCAGGCCATCCATCAGGAATGCGGCGCGAACCATATAGCCGGTCGCTTCCAGCATCAGGATGAAGAAGAAGAGGATCAGGATCTGCGGCAGGAAGACGACGACCGATCCCACGCCATTGATGACGCCATCCACCAGGAAGGACCGTAGCAGCCCGTCCGGCAGCGCGTCGCTTGCTGCCGAGCTGGCCGCTTCCGCCAGCCCTTCGATCATGGCGATGGGCGCTTCCGACCAGGCATAGACCGCCTGGAACATGATGAACAGCAGCGCCAGCAGCAGCAGCAGCCCGGCGACGGGATGCAGAGCGACCCGATCGACCGCAGCCGTCAACCGGCGGGACGGCGTTTCGCGCACCACCGCCGCGCGGGCAATCCTGCGGGCCTCGCTGCGCAATGCGTCGAAGCCAAGCGGGGCCGCGGACGGCCGCGCCTTTGAGCTTCCGTCAAAAAGAGTGTCCAATTCGGTCCGCAGATGGTCGAGGCCCCGCTTGCGCACCGCGACGGTCGAGATCACCGGCACGCCCAGTTCGCGCGAGAGGATATTCGCGTCCAACTCCAGCCCATCGCGGGTGGCGAGGTCGACCATATTGAGCGCCACCACGGTCGGCAGGCCAAGCGCGATCAGTTCAAGGGCGAAACGCAGGTGATTGTCGAGATTTGACGCATCCACGACCACAACCAGCGCATCCGGCAGGCGTTCGCCATGCTGTTTGCCAAGCACGACGTCGCGGGTCACCTGCTCATCGGGGCTGGTGGGGTTGAGGCTGTAGGTGCCGGGCAGGTCGACCAGTTCGAGCGGGCGGCCATCGGACAGCGACAGCCTGCCTGCCTTGCGCTCTACGGTCACGCCCGGATAATTGCCGAGTTTCTGCCGCGCGCCGGTCAAGGCGTTGAACAGGGCGCTCTTGCCGGCATTGGGGTTGCCGACCAGCGCAACCAGCGGCAGGCTGCTCATGCGGCGTCCGCCGGGCCCGTGCGGACTGTGATCGCAGCGGCGTGATTGCGCCGCATGGCAATGGTCATGCGCCCCACCTTGCAGGCGATCGGACCTCGGCCAAGCAGGCCGCCATGGTGAAGCGCTTCGACGCTCGCGCCTTCGCACAGGCCGAATTCACGCAAGCGCTGGCCGTCCGACGCGGTCAGCGCGTCCCAGTCGATCAGGTCCACATAGGCTGGCTGGCGCAACGGCAGTTCGGTCAGGCGCAAGGTAGAAGAGCTCGCTGAAGTCACCTGCGAGTGACTATCAATATAGATAGGAAAAGGCCAGCCGGAATCGCGGCCTCCTCGTTGGGGTCAGATGGCGGGGTAACGGAGCCTGCCGATGAAGCGGGCAAGGCTCAGCCTTTCCCCGCCGCCGATGCCCTTCCACTTGGCCTTTGCTCGTTCGAAGCGCATTACGCCTTCGATGCGGCGATCGAGGAAGGCGCGGCTGTCCGACCAATCGTCGCTCTCGTCATCGACGAACACCAGCAGCGTCGCGGCATAGACGCCCGCCAGCGTCAGGCGCTTGCTATAATGATTGAGGTCGGTGGCGTGATCGCCAGCGGCGCGCCACATGACATCGGCCGCCCGCCAGCCCAGCCGCGCCGCCCGAACGCTGTTCTGCGGCAGCGCCATGATGGCGAGCGCGCGTCGTAACGCCTCCCTGTCGCGGGCGAGCAGTGTCAGCCGCGCCGTAATCAACGCGACGATGCGTTGGCGGACCGACATGGTGACCAGCTTTTCCGGCGGGAGCGCCTCCAGCATGCCTGCGTCGATGCTCGCAAACCAGGCGTCGATCATGTCCATCGCTCCGCCGGGAAAGGCGAGCTGCGCGATCTCGGCATCCACACGTCCTTCCGAAGCGGCCATGGTGACGGCTTCCGGCCGCCAGCCATCGAAGGCGGCGTGGCGCGGCACGATTGGCGCGAGATACGCCCGCACTTCGTCCAGGGTCGGGTCTTCGGGCAATGTCTTCATGGCTCCTATGGTAAGGTGCCGCATGCCAGCGCACAAGTTCCCTCCACGGCATGAACATAATGTTGCAACATATCACTAGATATGATGTAACATCATCTTCCAGCAGCGGCTCAAGCCGCGCAAGTTGAGGATGGAGGATGAAATGGCAGTATCGGCAATGCATGCGGCAAATGGCCACCAGCGTGGCTACAGCGGTGGCGGGGGATCACCCGCCGCAATCGGGGCGACCATCGCGGTGCATGCGCTGGTGGTCGGCGCTTTCATCCTGATGCCCAAGGAGGTGATCGCGCCTTATGTGCCGCAGATCCTGATCGGCAATCAGATCCCCCTCGATCCGCCGCCGCCGCCCGAAGCCCAGCCGCAGCCCGCCGAGACCAAGCTTCCGGCCCAACCGACCATAGACCCGATCCCCTCCAATCCCGATGATCTGGTGAAGCTGCCCAATAGCGGTGAGGGGCCGGTAGTGCCCACAGGCGGAACAACCGCTGGCACCGGCGCGGGAAGTACCCTCATTGATCCGCCCATCGAGCCGGGGCGTGAACCCGTTGTCACAGAAGTCGGCATCGACCCGCGCGCCATGGCGGCCTTCCAGCCCGATTATCCCGGCTCGATGATCCGGCAAAGCGTGGAAGGATCGGTCACCGTCCGCGTCAGCATAGGCGCGGACGGCAGGGTGACGGGCATCGAGCGGCTGTCTGCGACCGATGAGGCCTTCTGGATCGCCACCCAGCGGCATGCGATGCGCAAATGGCGTTTTCGCCCCGCGACTCGCGATGGCGTGCCGGTGCCAGGAACAAAGGTTCTCACCGTCCATTTCAAGCTGACCGACAGGTGAGCCTGACGGCGCCGGATGCAAGGCGCGGCTTTGCATCCGGCGCTGCCCTATCCTATATAGCGGCGATGGCGATTTTCCCCCGTCCGGTCTCTCCCAAAAGCGCGCTTGGCGACCTGTGGAGCTATTTCCGCGAGAATCGGCCGCATAAATGGCCGCTGCTCGGGCTGTCGATGGCGATCACGTGGGTCATCATCTGGGTGTTCATGGTCGACGCCAACACCAACACCATGCCGACCCGCAACAAGATCATCTATGTGCAGAGCTGGGACGCGAGCCGGTCGGACGCCGCCATCATCCTGCAGCAGAAGATCGACCTCGCGAAAAGCGAAGCGGCGCTGCAAAAGCGGCAAAAGCAGATGCAGGGTTGGGCCGACGCATTCGGCATCGACTGGCGCACCGAGGAAGCCCGCAACAGCGCCAGGCGCAAGGAAGCTTTGAAGCAGATCAACGCGCAGCTCGATTCGCGGCTGGCCAAGGCGGAAGCGGCGGAAAAGGCCGCGCGCAAGACCAGCCAGAATTGAGTTTCCCGATGGCCGACCTCGCCGACGACCACCGTTTCATGGCAGCGGCCATTGCCCTGTCGGAACGTGGCCGGGGCCTGTCCACGCCCAATCCCAATGTCGGCTGCCTGATCGTTCGCGATGGAGTCGTCGTCGGCCGCGGCTGGACCCAGAAGGGCGGTCGCCCCCATGCCGAAGCGCAGGCTCTGGAAGAGGCGCAGGGTCAGGCGCGCGGTGCCACGGCCTATGTGACGCTGGAACCCTGTTTTCACCTGTCCGCCCGTGGGCCGCGCTGTGCCGACCTGATGGCACGAGCAGGCGTTGCCCGCGTGGTGATCGCGCTTCGCGACCCCGACCCGCGTACCGATGGGCAGGGCGCAGGGCATCTGCGCGCGCGCGGCATCCAGGTCGAAATGGGCGTGATGGCGAAGGAGGCTGCTGCGGCCATGCGCGGTTTCGTCCTGCGCCAGACGCTGGGCCGCCCCGCCGTCACCCTGAAGCTTGGCCTGTCGCTCGACGGCTGCATCGCGCTGAAGGAAGGGTCCAGCCGCTGGATTACAGGAGAGGCCGCGCGCGCGCATGCGCATCTGGAGCGGGCGCGCCATGACGCCATCCTTGTCGGCGGCGGCACACTGCGCGCCGATGCGCCGCGGCTTGATGTGCGCCTGCCGGGGTTGGAGGATCGCTCTCCCCGCCGCCTGCTGCTGACGCGCGGCGATGCGCCCGAAGGTTGGGAAGCCGTCGCGCAGCCCGAAGAGATCGCCGCGCTCAATCATGTCGATCATCTGATGGTGGAGGGTGGCGCTTCAACCGCAGCGGCGTTTCTGCGAGCCGACTTGGTCGACCGTCTGCTCTTCTACCGCGCGCCTGTTATCATCGGTGGCGGTATGCCCGGCATCGGCGACATCGGCCTGTCGGACCTCGCTCAGGCGCATCATCGCTGGGCCCTAACCGACGCACGGCAACTAGGCGACGACCGGCTGGAGGTTTACGAAAGGCGGCGCGGCGCTTAGGAGCGTCACCGAACCAGCAGGATCACGCACCCATGTTCACCGGCATCATCACCGACATCGGCACCATCCGCTCCGCCGAACAGCGGGGAGACCTTCGCCTCGTTATCGGCACCGCTTATGACATGGACAGCGTTGCGATCGGCGCCTCGATCGCCTGCTCGGGCGCTTGCCTTACAGTGGTGGAGAAGGGGCCTGACTGGTTCGCCGTCGATCTGTCCGCCGAAACGGTGGATCGCACCGCGCCCGGTCTCTGGCAGCAGGGCGGCAGGCTGAATCTGGAACGCGCGCTCAAGGTGGGTGACGAGCTCGGCGGCCATATCGTGACTGGCCATGTCGATGGCGTCGGCACATTGGTATCGGCCACCCCTGAGGGGGATTCGACCCGGCTGGTGATCGCCGCGCCTCCCGCGCTCGCCTCCGCTCTCGCGGCCAAGGGGTCGATCACCGTCGATGGCATTTCGCTGACCGTCAACAGCGTCGAAGATCAGCCCGACGGCTCCGTCCAGTTCGGCCTCAACATCATTCCGCACACCGCCGCCGCCACGACGTTGGACGCTCTGGCCCCCGGCCGTTCGTTCAATCTGGAGATCGACGTGCTCGCCCGCTACCTCGATCGGATGCAGAGCCTGCGCCAAGCAATGTGATTGCTGCTTGATAAAATCACATCATGATGTGATAACCCACTCCAAGACCCTGTTGGTCAAGGAGTCGCTCATGTCTTCCGCTCTTATCGATACTGTCCGCACCCTGGTGAATGAAGGGGGCATGTCCCGTTCGGGGCTGGCGCGCGCTGCGGGCCTTCATGCCAATTCTCTCCGTAGATTGGGCGAAACCGACTGGAATCCCACTGCCGAAACCTTGGGCAAGCTGGAAACCTATCTGGCGCGGCGCGAAGGTGGCACCGCCCTCGCCTCGCCGGAAGAGATCATCAACGAAGCCCGCAACGGCCGCATGTTCATCCTGGTCGATGATGAAGACCGGGAAAATGAAGGCGATCTGGTGATCCCAGCGCAAATGGCGACGCCGGACGCAATCAACTTCATGGCGACCCATGGCCGTGGCCTCATCTGCCTGGCCTTGACCAAGGATCGGGTCGATCATCTCGGCATCGACCTCATGAGCCGCAACAACGGCACGCGGCATGAAACCGCCTTCACCGTGTCAATTGAAGCGCGGGAAGGCGTCACCACCGGGATCAGCGCCGCCGACCGCGCGCGCACCATCTCCGTCGCGATCGACGGGTCAAAGGGGCGCGACGACATCGTGACGCCCGGCCATGTCTTCCCTCTCGTCGCAAAGGATGGCGGCGTGCTGGTGCGCACCGGCCATACCGAGGCGGCCGTCGACGTGGCGCGTCTCGCCGGACTCAACCCGTCGGGTGTGATCTGCGAAGTGATGAAGGACGACGGCACCATGGCGCGCCTCGATGATCTCATCCCCTTCGCCCAGAAGCACAAGATGAAGATCGGCACGATCCGCGACCTTATCGCCTATCGCCGCCGTCATGACCATATGGTCGAGCGGCGGGCCGAAACCGTCTTCAACAGCAAGTGGGGCGGCGACTGGAAGGCGATCAGCTTCTACAACAAGGCAACGCAGAGCGAGCAGCTGGTGCTGCAAAAAGGTCATGTCTCGCCTGATGAGCCGACGCTGGTGCGCGTGCATCAACTCTCGCTGCTGGACGATGTATACGGCGCCAGCGGTCCCCGTTGCGAGATATTGGGCAAGTCGATGGAGATCATCGCGAAGGAAGGCGCTGGCCTGATCGTCGTGCTGACCAGCAATTCGCCGACCGATTTCCTGACGCGTATCCTGCGCCACCATGCGGGCCAGCCGGGCAGCGGCATGGACGAACTGCGCGATTATGGCGTGGGCGCGCAAATCCTTGCGGAACTTGGCGTGCACGACATGGTGCTGCTCACCAATAGCAGCCATAGCCTCATCGCGCTTGACGGCTATGACCTTGCCGTGGTTGGGCACCGGCCCATCGAGCTATAGGAAGGATAACGGCCGTGGCGAAATTCCTGATCGTTGAAGCACGCTTCTACGACCATCTCAATGATCTGCTGATCGAAGGCGCGGTGGCCGCGTTGGAGGCGGAAGGGCATAAATATGACGTCGTGACGGTGCCGGGCGCGCTGGAAATCCCCGGCGCGGTCGCGCTGGCGGCGGAGTCCGGCCGTTATGACGGCTTCGTGGCGATCGGCGTGGTGATCCGCGGCGAAACCTATCATTTCGAAGTGGTGTCGAACGAAAGCGCGCGGGGCCTCATGGCGCTCAGCATGGATGGCATCGCCATTGGCAACGGCATCCTGACCGTCGAGAACGAGGCGCAAGCGCTCACCCGCGCCAAGCCGGATGAAAAGGACAAGGGCGGCGAAGCTGCGAAGGCCGCCATTGCCATGCTGGCGTTGCGCGAGAAATTCGGCGCCTGATCCCTGCGCCGCTGCTCACAAGAAAAAGGGCGCCCTTGATCGGAGCGGCCCTCTTTCCATCAAGGGTTCAGCCTGCCTTGGCGAGAACCGGATAATCGACATAGCCCTCGCGGCCCTGCGTGTAGAGCGTGTCGGTGCTCAAGGGATTGAGCGGAGCGCCTAGCGACAGGCGATCCGGCAGGTCCGGATTGGCGATGAATGGGCGTCCGAAGCTGATCGCCTGGGCAAGGCCGCTGTCCAGATCCTCCTGCGCCCGGGCCGCGTCATAATCGCTGTTCAGGACCAGCGGCCCGTTGAAATGACGGCGGATCAGGGGGGACTGGCGCGGAACGTCGCTCGCTCCCCGTGTGCCCTCCGGACGCAGTTCGCGCATCTCGAGGAAGGCGATCCCGATTGGGTCCAGCGCCTTGGCGATGGCGATGGCAAGGCTGGCGGGATCGCTATCGTCCGTGCCTTGCGACGCGCCGTTGATGGAGATGCGCACCGCCGTCCTGTCAGCACCGATAGCGTCAGCGACGGCCTGGGTGATTTCGCGCAGCAGCCGGACGCGCTTCTCCGGGCTGCCGCCATACTCGTCCTGCCGCTGGTTGACGCCGTCGCGCAGGAATTCGTCTATCAGATAGCCGTTCGCGGCGTGGATCTGGACGCCATCGAACCCGGCTTCACGCGCGTTGCGCGCAGCGGTGACATAGCTAGCGATCAGGCCCGGGATTTCGTCCGCTTCCAGCGCGCGCGGCTGCTCATAGGGCTTGTTGCCGTCATAGCTATGGGCGTGGCCGGGCGCGGTGATCGGGCTGGACGATACGGGCTGCTGCCCGCTGACGCTGGAATGGACCAGGCGGCCCATGTGCCAGAGCTGCGCAAAGATGCGGCCGCCCGCATCATGCACGGCCTGGGTGATCGGCTTCCAGGCCTCCACCTGCTCGGCCGACCAGATGCCCGCCGCGAATGGCCAACCTAGGCCCTGCTGAGACACGCCGATGCCTTCGCTGATGATCAGGCCCGCCGTGGCGCGCTGGCGATAATAATCGGCCATGATCGGCGTCGGCACATGGTCGCGGGTCGCGCGGGCGCGGGTCAGCGGCGCCATCAATATCCGATTGCGCGCCTTGACGGCGCCTAGTTGAACGGGATCGAAGAGGCTGATCATGAAAATCCCCTTATCAAAGTTGCTATTTGCAACTGAAATGCTTGTTGACGCCAATTAGGGAGCCAAATTCAGGCTTTCAAGGCCGCGCGCCGCAAAATGTCAAAACAGCGTGTCGACCGTGTGAATGGCCAGGCCGACGAGTCCACCGACCAACGTCCCATTGATGCGGATATATTGCAGGTCGCGCCCGACGGCGCTCTCCAATCGGCTCGTCACCGTGCCCGCATCCCAGCCGCGCACCGTCTCGCTGACCAGCGTCACGATGGAATCGCCATAGGCGGCGGTCGCGCCGACCGCAGCCCGGCGCACAAAGCGGTTGATCAGCAGGCGCAGGCGCGAATCCTCCTGCAATGTCGTTCCCAGTTGCTGCAATGCTTCGCCGAGCCGCCCGGCCATCGCCTTGCCGGGGTCACGCACCGCGCGCAACAATCCGGAACGGGCTTGCTCCCACAGGCCATCTATCCAACGCTGCATCGCCGGATTGTCCACGATCTCGCCACGGATGCGCGCGACGCGCTCCTGCATCGCGGGATCGAATTGCAGGTCGCTTGCCAGCTTTGCCATGCCTTCTTCGGCCTTGAGGCGCAGGCTATGTTGCGGGTCAGCGGCCATTTCCGCCAGCAGCCGCCGCAGCCCGTCGATGATCGCGTTGGACAGGTTTTCGTCCAATCCTGTCCATCGCAATATCTTGCCCGCCCGGTCATGCACCATCTGGCGGATAAGATGGTCATTGGCCTCCAATGTGCGGTCGGCCCAATGGATGATGCCGTCCATCACCGGCGCATGGCGGCCGTCGCGCATCGCCGCCTCGATGGCCTGCCCGATCAGCGGGGCGACGTTCATGCCGCGCAGCCGTTGGGCAATGGCGCCCTTCACCATGCCGCCAAGCCTCTCCTGATCTAGCGCCTCCAGCATGTCCGCCGCCAGCCGCGATGCGCCTTCGCGCAAGCGGCCGTCCCCGCCTGCGGGGCTGGCGAGGAAGCGCCCGGCGGCCGCTGCGACATCCAGCCGCTGCATCCGGCGCGCGACAACGGCGGGGGTCAGGAAATTGTCCCTCAGGAACAGCGCAAGCGTGTCGCCAATCCGGTCCTTGTTGCGCGGGATGATCGCCGTATGCGGGATCGGCAGTCCCAGCGGATGCCGGAACAGCGCCGTCACCGCGAACCAGTCCGCCAGACCGCCCACCATGGCAGCTTCCGCAAAAGCCTGAACGAAGCCGATCGCGGGGTGCAGGTGGACCGTGGATCGCGCGGCGAGGAACAGCAGCGCCATCGCGATCAACATGCCCGTCGCCACCAGCCGCATGTCGCGCGGGGTCCGGGCAGGGGCATGCGCGGCGGGCAGGGACACAGGAAGCTGCTTCATCGTCCGTCCAACGGTTACGCCGCCGTTTCGTTCAGCCGCACGCGTCTTTCACGCTGATCAGCCAATTGGCTTCACTCCGCCGGTTGTGCAGTTCCTTCATGCTTTGCGTCGTCTCCCGCCTTATAAGTAAGCAGGCGTCGGCCAAGGCGCGGTCCCGCCCATCCTTCCAGCTGCAACGCCAAACTGAATGTTGCAGGCACGATGACGAGCGTGAGGAGCGTGGACAGAAGCAGCCCGCCGATCACCGTAATACCCATCGGCGCGCGCCACGCGCTATCCCCGCCAAGCGAAACCGCGGTCGGCACCATGCCCGCCACCATTGCGACCGTGGTCATGACGATCGGCTGCGCGCGCTTGTGCCCGGCATCGATGATCGCGTCGAAACGAGGAACCCCCTTCTGGATTTCCTCCAGCGCGAAGTCGATCACCAGGATCGAATTTTTCGCCACGATACCCAACAGCATCAAGACGCCAATCATGACCGGCATCGAAATGGGATTGCCTGTAAGATGCAATGCCAAGGCTCCGCCGAGCGGCGCCAGCAGCAGCGATCCGAGATTGACGAAGGGCGGCATCAACCGCTTGTACAGAAGCGTCAGCACCGCGAGCACCAGCAGGATGCCGGAAATCACCGCGACGGCGAAGTTCTTGAGCATCTCCGCCTGCCATTTCGACTCACCGGTATTGATCTTCTGAATGCCGGTGATGCGGCCTTCGTTGATCTCCTTCATCGTGGGCAGGGCGTTGATCTTCTTCATCGCCTGACTGCTGACGATGCCTGGGGCAAAGTCGGCATCGACGACGATCCGGCGTATCTGATTATATCGGCGTATCTGCGTCGGCCCGGCGCCAAATTCCACGTCAGCAACGACTTTCAGCGGAACCGAACCGCCGTTGACCGTCGGTACGGGCATGTTCTCGATGGTCGTGATATCGCTTCGGCTATTCTCCTCCACCGCGACGCGGATCGGGATCTGCCGGTCCGAGAGCGAGAATTTCGCGGTATTCTGATCGATGTCGCCGATCGTCGCCACTCGGATCGTCTGGCTGAGCGCGGCCGTCGTGACGCCAAGGCTGGCGGCCAGGTCGAAGCGCGGCTTGATGATGATCTCGGGTCTGTTCATATCGCCCTGTACCCGAGGCGCCCGTATTTCCTTCACGCTCAGCATCTCGCCGACCAGCTTGTTTGCAGTTTGGTCAAGCAGTTCGGCATTGTCGCTGCCCAGCATGATGGTAACGTCGCGGCCCATGCCGCCACCTGCCTGCGACTGGAAGTTCACGCGCGCATCTGCGATTTGCTGGAATTTGGGCGCCATGCTGCGTTCCCATTCCACGGAGGACGCAGGCCGGTCCTTCTTGAGCGTTAGATAGATGTTTGCGCTGGTCGGTTGGATGTCCGCGAAAGCCGCGTCGACAAATTGCTTGTCCGCCGTCAGCATGTCCGCC
This sequence comes from Sphingobium sp. TomMM35A, assembly GCF_054771735.1. NCBI lineage: Bacteria > Pseudomonadati > Pseudomonadota > Alphaproteobacteria > Sphingomonadales > Sphingobiaceae > Sphingobium > Sphingobium sp. TomMM35A. The sequence continues at coordinate 2,152,635 of NZ_BSRC01000001.1, read as the reverse complement.
ACGCGGCGCGCAACCTGAGTGGTCTGCGCAAGCGTGCTGCCTGGCACGGTTTCGATCTTCACCTGACTGTAATCGGTGTTCATCGACGGCTGGAACGCCATTGGCAGGGTGCCGAAGGCAAGCAGCGTCGCCAGAAATGCGAGCCCCCCTATGCCCACCGTCCAGATCCGGTGATCGCGCAGCCATGCGGCAAAGCGCGGCCTTGCTCCCCGCGCGCGATGCGCATTGGCCCGGCTTTCATCCAGCGACCAGTGGAGCACCCGCATATAGACGTCCATCAGCCAGCCTTCGCCATGGCTTTCCTGCCCATGCGCCTTCAGGAAATAGGCGGCGATCATCGGCGTGATCAGGCGCGCGACGGCCAGGCTGAGCAGCACCGCCACTACGACGGTCATGCCGAACTGGATGAAGAACTGGCCTGAAATGCCCGGCATCAATCCGACCGGCAGGAACACGGCAACGATCGCCATGGTCGTAGCCAGCACGGCCAGTCCGATTTCGTCCGCCGCGTCGATCGAGGCCTGGTAGGCCGTCTTTCCCATGCGCATATGGCGGACGATATTCTCGATTTCCACGATGGCATCGTCGACCAGCACGCCCGCAACCAGACTCAAGGCCAGGAGCGAGGTGACGTTGAGCGTGAAGCCCATCATATCCATGAACCAGAAGGTCGGAATGGCCGACAGCGGAATGGCCAGCGCGGCGATGATCGTCGCGCGCCAGTCGCGCAGGAACAGGAACACCACGACGACCGCCAGCACCGCGCCTTCGATCATCGACTGCATCGCCGCGTGGTACTGGCTCTTGGTGTAATCGACGCTGTTGAACAGCTCCCTGTAACGGACCTTCGGATTTTCCTTCTTCAGCTGCTCCATCACCTTCATCGCATCGTCGAATACGGTGACGTCGGATGATCCCTTCGCCTTTTCCAGGCTGAAGCTCGTCACCTGCATGCCGTTCATCAGCGAAAGCGATCGCTGTTCGGCAAACATGTCGCGAACATCGGCTAGATCGGACAGCTTTACGGTGCGGCCCCCTGGGATGGCTATCTGAGTCTGGCCAAGCGCATAGGCATCCTGTGCGTTGCCGAGCACGCGGATCGCCTGTTCGGCTCCGGCGATTTCGGTGCGTCCGCCCGCAGCGTTCAGGTTGACCTGCTGCAACTGTTGATTGACCTGCGCGGCGGTGACCCCATGGGACTGCAACTTTGCCGGGTCGAGAATGACGCGTATTTCGCGAGTGACGCCGCCACCGCGCCGGACTGCTGCCATGCCCGGCACCGCGAGCAGCCGCTTGGCGACGGTATTGTCGACATACCATGACAATTGTTCGAGGGTCATGTCGGTGGCTTCGGCGCTGAAATAGGCGATCGGGCGATCGGCATCCAGGCGCGTCACCTGCGGTTCCAATATGCCTTCGGGCAGGTCGCTGCGGATTTGGTCGACCGCATTCTTGACGTCATTGACGCCCCGGTCGATCGGAGTTCCGATCTGGAACTGGACGATCGTCGTCGACTGACCCTCAGACACTGTTGAGGTGATCTCGTCCACGCCGCTGATGCCACGCACCGCCGCTTCGACGCGCTGGGTTACCTGGGTTTCCAGTTCAGGCGGTGCGGCGCCCGGCTGTAAAACGACCACTTGAGCAACGGGAAAGGTGACGTCCGGCTGCTGGTTGACGTCCATGCGGCCGAAGCTGACCATGCCGGCCAGCAGCAGGGCTACGAACAGCACGAGCGGGGACACTGGGTTGCGGATGGCCCAGGCAGAGATATTGCGAAAACTCATGACGGCTTCCTCGCCTGCGCGGGCTTACCCGGCCTTTTGAACTTGTGGCCGCACCTTCTGCCCCGGCCGCAGGAATGCGCCTGCGGATGCGACAATGCGTTCGCCGCCATTGAGGCCGCGCGTCACCGGAACACCCTTCGGAGAGACCTGCCCGACCTCGACGCCGCGCCGTTCAGCCTCATTCCTTCCGTTGATGACATAGACGAAATGCCCCTTGGCATCCGTCTGAATGGCGGACTCCGGCAGCAGCGGTGCCGTAGCGGTGCCGCTCACGATCTTGGCGGCAGCAAAGCCGCCTGGCCTGATTTCCTTGTTATAGGGAATGGCGATGCGGACAATGCCCTGCCGCGTCTGCGGATCGACGACCGGCGATACCTGCCAGACGCGGCCTGAAAATTCGGTTTGACTACCGACAGGCGTGACTGTTGCGCTGTTACCCGGCCGCAGCGTCGCAAGATCGCCTTCGCTCAGCTGGGTCAAAAGCTCCATCTCGCCACCCTTGGCCATGCGGAACAGCACGCCGCTGCCCGAACCCACAATCTGTCCCGGCTCCACCTCTCGCGTCAGGACGAGGCCCGCGGCAGGCGCGCGAATATCGAGCCGCCCGGTGCGGGCGCGTTGTTCGGCAAGCTGCGCTACGGCGACATTGACCCGAGCGTTGGCGGCGTCGCGCGTGGCGGTACGCTGATCGATGTCGGCTCGGCTGATGAAACCGCGCTTCACAAGAGCTTGGGCCCGGTCGAGCTGCGCCTGCGCCAGCTTCGCATCGGCCCGATTGACCTCCAGCTGTGCGGCGAGCGAACGTATCTGCTCGGTCTGCACCGATCGTTCGATCACTGCCAGCACCTGTCCGGCGCGCACCCAGTCGCCCGGTTGCACCAGCACGCGCGTGACCTGTCCGCCTTCGCCCACCACGCCGACCGGCATGTCGACCCGAGCGGCGAGCGATCCGGTGCCGCTCACGATGCGGGGCACGATGGATTGCCCGGGAACCAGCACGGTGACGACCGGCGCCTCTTCCACCGTGGCGGCCGCATCCTCGCCCTTGCCATGCATGCTGATCCAGGCGGCCGCAGCAATCAGGATGATGGCGATCACAGCGCCAATCGTCAGCGCCCGCCGCTTGGAAGAGCGCGGTTCTTCGCCAAAGATGCGCGCCGGAGCGTCGCCGGCAACCTGAGTTTCGTAGTTCATCCTGGTTCCATCAACGGGCGGCCGAGCCGGCAGGTGCTGTGTTATATAAATACATCACCCTGCTCAACCCTAAATACACTGTGCGCACCAGCGGGGCAACGGCGGCACTGGCCCGCGCGCTTGCCAAATCGGCGCACCTGTGGCGCTATGGGGGATGTGGGCGGAGGCTAGGATGGAATTACTGGGGTGGATCATCGTAGGCCTGCTCGCTGGAGCGATCGCTCGTCTGGTGATGCCTGGCCGCGATCCAAGTGGATGCGTCGTGACTATATTGCTGGGGATAGCGGGTGCGCTGTTCGCCGCTTATGTCGGGCGTCTGCTCGGCATCTATGAACCCGGGCAGCAGGCGAGCTTCCTTGCTGCGGTTCTCGGGTCGATCGCGGTTCTGGCAATCTACCGGTGGTTCGCGCGGCGCGGTTGACCGCATGACGAAAAGGGCTGCGCCGAAACGCAGCCCTTCATACCCGCCAGCGATGCTTTGGGTGGTTTTTTTAACGCACCGATCCGCGACGGACCAGGTTAACGATGGCAAGCAGCACGATGGCGCCTACCAGGGAAACGAGGAAGCTATAGAGCGTCAGGCCATCATTGATCGAACCGCCGCTAAAGATCAGGCCACCAATGAACGCGCCGACGATGCCGACGACGATGTTCAGCAAAATGCCCTGCTGCGCATCGGTGCGCATGACCATGCTGGCAAGCCAGCCAATGATGCCACCGACAACAAGCCACAAAATGATACCCATTTCACACTCTCCTTGGACCAGCGCCCCCAGCGGGTTGGCTGATCTATTCAACGGCGAACTCGGCTTCGCGTTCCCTGAGAAATGTTTCTGGGTTGACAATGGCTGGTGAATCGGATGGCCCACCAACAGAAAGTGCCGCCGAATCTGCATTCGGCGGCACTTGCCCGAAGCGCGTCCAGCATGTGCCGGACTGGCGGATCCTCAGTATTTCTGCTGCCGTTCGTAGAGCGACTTATAATATTGAATCCGCGTCACGCGCAGGCCATGCATGCCTGAACGGTCCACGGCGCGCTGCCATCCTGCAAATTCCTCCAGCGTCAGCGAGTAACGCGCGCAGGCTTCATCGACCGTAAGCAGGCCTCCATTGACGGCTGCGACGACCTCAGCCTTGCGGCGGACGACCCAGCGCGTCGTGTTGGCAGGCGGCAGGCTCTCCAGAGTCAAGGGTTCCCCGAGCGGCCCGACGACCTGAGCAGGTCGGATTTTTTGATTTTCTATCATTCTCACCCTCAAAAAGCGGCACTGGCGTTGCCGAATTCAGCAGCGGCAACCGTTATGCGCGTCAGCCCTGAAGATCAGCTAAAGCGCCACGGTAAACGCCCCCTTCATCATCCTTGTCCCACTCTTAAATGCTGTGCGATCAACGGGTTGAAGCTTCCCGTCGGACGCGCGGCTTCGATCATGCCGCTTGGACGTGGCGCGAACACTTCGGCCAAATCCTGGATCCAGTCTCCTGGTTCATCCTGCCCCCGCAGGACCCCGGCAACCGCCTGAGCGGTCGGGCTGGCCGCCTGCTCCGCCGCGGAAGCGGCGCGCAGCAGCGGCCAGACCGGCGCGTGCGGCCGGCTGACAGGTCTGGCATTGGCGGGTTTAAGCCCGCCTGCCCGAAGGAAACCGAAATCCATGGGAAGGATAAGTAGGGGAGAAAGGATAAAGTCCGGTAAACTCGCGCAACCGAAACGATGCTTTGGAGGCGAAAGGGCCGAATCCGGCTGGAATGCATCGCAGCGGGCGATTATATGGCCGCCTATGCAGCCCGAATTTCAGTTGCCCGAACCGCTTGCGAAGCGGCGAATCGTCGTTGCCATGTCAGGCGGCGTGGATTCCAGCGTCGTTGCCGCTCTTGCTGCACGCACGGGGGCTGAAACCATTGGCGTGACGCTCCAGCTTTATGATCATGGCGCGGCGGTCGGCCGCACCGGCAGCTGCTGCGCGGGGCAGGACATACGCGACGCGCGCGCTGTCGCCGATCGGATCGGTATTGCCCATTATGTCTTTGACTATGAGAGCCGCTTTCGCGATTCAGTGATCGCGGACTTCGCCGATGAATATATGTCGGGACGGACGCCTATCCCCTGCGTCAAATGCAATATGGGGGTGAAGTTTACCGATCTGTTTCAGATAGCGCGAGACCTGGGCGCCGACTGTCTGGCGACCGGCCATTATGTTCGCCGCGTCGAAGGCGCGCAAGGTGCTGAACTGCACCGGGCTGCGGACCCGGCGCGCGACCAGAGCTATTTCCTTTTCGCCACGACGCAGGCCCAGCTCGATTATCTGCGCTTTCCGCTGGGTGGCCTACCCAAGCCGCAGGTGCGCGAAATCGCGGCGGAACTCGGCCTCTCCGTGGCGCTGAAGCCCGACAGCCAGGACATCTGCTTCGTGCCCGATGGCGATTATGCAGGGGTGGTGCGCAAGCTGCGCCCGGATGCCGACGAGGGCGGCGACATCGTCCATGTCGATGGTCGCGTCCTCGGCACGCATAAGGGGCTGATCCACTACACCGTTGGCCAGCGCAAGGGGCTGGAGATTGGCGGACAGGCCGAGCCGCTTTATGTCGTCCGCCTCGATGCTGACGGGCGGCGGGTAATTGTCGGACCCAAGGCCGCGCTGGCGGTGTCTGCGGCGCGGCTGAGTGACATCAACTGGCTTGGCGGCGCCTTCACAGGCCCCCTGACGGCCAAGGTGCGCTCCATGGCCAAGCCCGTCCCGGCCCGGCTGGAGGGTGATCGCCTGGCTTTCGACGCGCCCGAATATGGCGTCGCGCCGGGGCAGGCGGCGGTGCTCTATGCGGGCGACCGGGTGCTGGGGGGCGGCTGGATCGAGGCCACCGAAGCGGCGCTGGCGCACGCTGCATGAATATTGTCCTTTATGGCGCGCGCCGCTAAGGCCCGCCGGTCATGACTCGTCCGCTCACCCTTGCCATCCCGAAAGGCCGCATCCTCGATGAGGCGCTGCCGATGCTCGCGCGCGTCGGCATAGAGCCGGAGGCGGAGTTTCATGACAAGAAGAGCCGGGCGCTGCGCTTCGCCACCAATCGCCCTGACATTTCGATCATCCGCGTGCGCGCCTTCGACGTGGCGACCTTCGTCGCCCATGGCGCGGCGCAGATCGGGATAGTAGGTTCCGACGTGGTGGATGAGTTCGACTATTCCGAGCTTTATGCGCCGGTCGACCTCGACATCGGTCATTGCCGCTTGTCGGTCGCCGAACCGGTCGATCTTGCTGGGGAGGATGAGGCGGCGATGAGCCATGTGCGAGTCGCCACCAAATATCCCTATCTGACCCGCCGCTACTATGAGGCGCGTGGGATTCAGGCGGAGTGCGTGAAGCTGAACGGAGCGATGGAACTCGCGCCCTCGCTCGGCCTGTCGCGGCGGATCGTCGATCTCGTGTCGTCGGGAGCGACACTCAAGGCGAACGGGTTGGTCGAAACCCATGTCATCATGCAGGTCTCGGCGCGGCTGGTCGTCAATCGCGCCGCCTACAAGATGCGTTCGGCCGAACTGGCGCCGTTGGTGGAAGGCTTCCGCAAGGCCGTAGGAGGCAGGGATGCCGCTTAGGCTCGACAGCCGTGACGCCGACTTCGCCGCCGCCTTCACGGCGCTGGTCGATGCCCGGCGCGAGGCGGATGAAGATGTGTCCCGCGATGTCGCGGCGATTCTGAAGCGCGTCCGTGCGGAGGGCGATGCAGCACTTGCCGATTATACCAGCCGGTTCGACCGGCACGATCTGGCAGCAAGCGGCTGGGCGGTCACCCCCGCCGAGTGCCGCGCGGCGCTGGACGGCATCTCGTCCGAATTACGCGAAGCCCTCGAACTCGCGGCGGCACGTATCACCGCCTATCATGAAAAGCAGAAGCCGCAGGACAGCGATGGCACCGACAGCGCTGGCGTGCGGCTGGGCGCACGCTGGCGGCCGGTCGATGCGGCGGGGCTTTATGTACCGGGCGGCCGGGCGGCGTATCCCAGCTCGCTGCTGATGAACGTCATCCCCGCCAAGGTGGCTGGCGTGTCGCGCATCGCCATGGTGACCCCGACGCCCAATGGCGTGATCAATCCGCTCGTCCTCGCCGCTGCCAGCATCGTCGGTATCGAGGAAATCTGGCGCGTCGGCGGTGCTCAGGCGGTGGCGGCGCTTGCCTACGGCACGGATCGGATCAAGCCTGTGGATGTCGTCACCGGGCCCGGCAATGCCTGGGTCGCTGAAGCCAAGCGGCAATTATATGGCGTGGTCGGCATCGACATGGTCGCTGGCCCATCCGAGATCGTTGTCGTCGCCGACGGGAAAAACGATCCGGACTGGATCGCCGCCGATCTGCTGAGCCAATCGGAGCATGATCCGACCAGCCAGTCGATCCTGTTCACGGACGATGCGGTTTTCGCCGACGCGGTTGCAGCGGCGGTGGAAAGGCGCTTGCCGCTCTTGTCGACGCAGGCGGTCGCCACGACCAGTTGGGCTGCAAATGGCGCGGTCATCCTCGTGCGCGATCTTGAAGAGGCCATGCCGCTCGTCAACCGTCTGGCGGCCGAGCATCTGGAACTGGCTGTGGATGATCCCGAAATCCTGTTTGCGCAGGTTCGTCATGCCGGATCGGTGTTCCTGGGCCGCCTGACCCCCGAAGCGGTGGGCGATTATGTCGCGGGACCGAACCACGTCCTGCCCACCGGGCGGCGCGCGCGTTTCTCCTCGGGGCTATCGGTACTCGACTTCATGAAGCGCACCAGCTTCCTCAGCCTTGATCAGGCCGCGATCGATGCGATCGGCCCGGCGGCGGTTGCGCTGGCGGAGGCGGAAGGACTGCCCGCGCACGCCGCCTCCGTGGCGGTGCGGCTGAGCTGATCATTTTCGTTCGGTTCGAGCCTGTCGAGAACCGGATGCGCAGGGTTCTCGACAGGCTCCAATTGATCGGAATAGAAGACCTTTATGAACGAACGCTCCAAATCCCGCTCCGCCGCCCGCCTTGCCGCGGTGCAGGCGCTGTACCAGCTGGAAATGGAAAGCACGCCGCTTAGCGTCCTGCTGCATGAATTCCATCAGCACCGGCTCGGCGCGACGATCGAGGATGTGACCTATGCCGAAGCGGAGGAAATCTTCTTCGACGATATCGTGACTGGCGTTGACAAGCGGCGCGGCGAAATTGACGGACTGATCACCGCCCGCCTTTCGAAGGGCTGGAGCCTCGAGCGTCTGGACAGGCCCATGCGGCAGATCCTGCGTGCGGGCGCCTATGAGCTCATCGCGCGCCGCGATGTGCCGACCGGAACCGTGATCAGCGAATATGTCGACGTGGCTCACGCCTTTTACGACAAGCGCGAGGCGGGTTTCGTGAACGGCCTGCTGGATGGCGTCGCAAAGGATGTGCGGAAGTAACGAACCACTTCTGTTAGGGCCAAGGGCGAACGAGGTCATTTTCATGTCCGCTGAATCCCGCTTCCTGACCCTCCTCCGCCTGCTGGCCAATGATCCCGCCGCGCGCGGACTGCAGGACGATGCCGCCGTTCTGGACGTGGGCGGTTCGCGGCTGATCCTCACCAGCGACACGATGGTGGAGGGGGTGCATCATCTTGCCAACGATCCTCCCGCCGACATCGGCTGGAAGCTGGCGGCGGTCAACCTGTCCGACCTCGCCGCCAAAGGCGCACGGCCGGTCGGCTGTTTGTTAAACTATGCGCTGTCAGGGGATGACCCTTGGGACGTCGCCTTTCTCGAAGGATTGGGGGAGGCACTCGGCCGTCATGCCATGCCACTTCTGGGTGGAGACACGGTAAAGATGCCGCAGGGTAGCGCGCGCAGCTACAGCCTGACCGCGATTGGCGAGGCAAGCGGTTCGGTCCCTGCCAGGAGCGGCGCGCAGGCGGGTGATCGCCTTTACCTCACCGGGCCAGTAGGCGACGCAGGGGCGGGTCTGGACTTGCTCCGATCGAACCCTGCCGCGTCAGGGCCGCTGGTCGAGGCCTATCGGCGTCCCAGGCCCCGTCTTGCGGAAGGCGCGCTACTCGCGGGCCAGGTGCATGCGATGATGGACGTGTCGGACGGGCTCCTGATCGACGCTATGCGCATGGCGCAGGCCAGCGGGCTATCCGTCACCATCGACCATGTGCCGCTCTCTTCGGCCCTGGAACTGGTGAGCGGCGGCGGCACGGCCGCTCAGATCGCCGCCGCGCGCGCAGGCGATGATTATGAACTCCTGTTCGCCATGCCATCCTCCGTCAAGCCGCCGGTAAGGGCCATTCCAGTAGGCAGCTTCTCTCCCGGGTCAGGCCTCACGCTGATGATCGACGGGGCGTCAGTGCCGCTGCCGGACCGGCTCGGCTGGGAACATGGTTGAAAGCCAAGCGCGCAACAGCTTGATTCAGGTGCGTTTCGTAACGACTTGACGCCGCTCATCCTGCCTGTAGCTTCGCGCCATCCTTTTCTCAGCCCGGTTGGACGCCATCATGTCCGTGACCTTGACGCTGATTGATGCGGTGCCTGATGCCGGAAGCGCGAATTCCGGCCGCCCGCTTTCATGCCTTTCGTCCGCCCGTCTTTCCCTGCGGAGCGGCCGATGACAGGAAAACAAGGGGGAGAGGAACATCCATGCAGATTGTCTATATCGCCATAGGGTGCGGCCTGCTGGCCGTGCTCTACGGCTTGTTCACCAGTCGTCAGGTGCTGGCAGCGTCTGCCGGCAATGAAACCATGCAATCCATAGCGGGCGCGATTCAGGAGGGGGCGAAGGCCTATCTCAGCCGCCAATATATGACGATCGGCATGGTCGGGGTCGTGGTGGCCGCCCTGGTCTTCTTCTTCCTGGGCGGGACCTCCGCAATCGGATTTCTGATCGGCGCGATCCTGTCGGGGGCGGCCGGCTTCATCGGCATGAATATTTCCGTGCGCGCCAATGTCCGTACCGCCGAAGCGGCACGCACGACATTGCAGAGCGGGCTTACGGTGGCTTTCCGCGCGGGTGCGATCACGGGCATGCTCGTGGCAGGGCTGGCGCTGCTCGCGATCAGCGTCTTCTTCTGGTATCTGACGGGGCCAGCGGGCCACGCTCCCGATGACCGGCTGGTGATCGACTCTCTGGTAGCGCTTGCATTCGGCGCCAGCCTCATCTCGATCTTCGCGCGGCTGGGCGGCGGCATCTTCACTAAGGCGGCGGACGTCGGCGCGGATCTTGTGGGCAAGGTGGAAGCGGGCATTCCGGAGGACGACCCACGCAACCCCGCCGTGATTGCGGACAATGTCGGCGACAATGTCGGTGACTGCGCGGGCATGGCAGCCGATTTGTTCGAAACCTATGTCGTGACGGTCGGCGCGACCATGGTCCTGACCGCCCTGCTGGTGAGCGGTGTCGACAACGCCTTTCTGCAACGGCTGATGTCCCTGCCGCTGATCGTTGGCGGCGTGTGCATCATCACCTCGATCATCGGCACCTATATGGTGCGTCTCGGTTCCAGCCAGTCGATCATGGGCGCGCTCTACAAGGGCTTCTGGACCACCGCGATCCTTTCGATTCCGGCGCTCTATTTTGCAACCAGCTTCACGCTGGGAGACTTGAATGCACGCTTCGGCACTGATCTGGACGGCGCAGGCGGTTATACCGGCAGGGCCTTGTTCTGGGCGATGATGGTCGGGCTTGCTGTCACTGGCCTCATCGTCTGGATCACCGAATATTATACCGGCACCAATTATCGCCCGGTGCGCAGCATAGCCCGTGCGTCTGAAACCGGCCACGGCACCAACGTGATCCAGGGCCTAGCCGTCAGCCTGGAAGCGACCGCGCTTCCGACGCTTGTGATCGTCGCGGGGATCATCGTCGCGCATCAGTTGGCGGGGCTGATCGGCATAGCCTTTGCAGCGACCGCGATGCTGGCGCTCGCGGGCATGGTCGTGGCACTGGACGCCTATGGCCCTGTGACGGACAATGCGGGCGGCATCGCGGAGATGTCGCATCTCGACGACAGCGTGCGGGTCAAGACCGACGCGCTCGATGCCGTGGGCAACACCACCAAGGCAGTGACGAAGGGCTATGCCATCGGCTCGGCTGGGCTCGCAGCGCTTGTGCTGTTCGGCGCCTACACGGAGGACCTCAAATTCTACAACTCGGCCCTCGGCCTGACTGAGCCGGTCGATTTCAGCCTGTCCAATCCTTACGTCATCGTCGGTCTGCTGCTGGGCGCATTGCTGCCCTATCTGTTCGGCGCGATGGGCATGACGGCTGTCGGCCGCGCGGCGGGCGACGTTGTGAAGGACGTTCGCGATCAGTTCGCCACCAACAGCGGCATCATGAAAGGCACGTCGCGCCCTGATTATGCCCGCACGGTCGATCTCGTCACCCGCGCGGCGATCAAGGAGATGATCATACCCAGCCTGCTGCCGGTGCTGGCGCCGATCATCGTCTATTTCGCCATTTCCGCCGTAGCCGGGACGCCGAACGGCTTTGCGGCGCTTGGCGCTTTGCTGCTTGGCGTCATCGTGTCGGGCCTGTTCGTCGCGCTCTCGATGACCTCAGGCGGGGGCGCCTGGGACAATGCCAAGAAATATATCGAGGACGGCAACCATGGCGGCAAGGGATCTGACGCGCACAAGGCGGCGGTGACCGGCGATACGGTGGGTGATCCTTATAAGGACACCGCCGGACCGGCCGTCAATCCGATGATAAAGATCACGAACATCGTTGCCTTGCTGCTGCTCGCCGCTCTCGCACACGGCGTCTGACGGCAAAAATTTTCGAGGACGAAGATGGCCCTGTCCGGCGATGGACGGGGCCATTTTTAGTGCGATCTGGATCGGCCATGGCGCAGGATAACTTCAGAAACAATTGTCACAAAAAATACATAAAATGGAAATGACATGGTCACATAAAGGTCATAGTCGGCCCCCGCGCCACAAGGCGATGGGAGATCATGATGCGACCGACTCTGAAGCTGTTGACGGCCTCGCTGGCCTTGGCTGTGCCATCTCTGGCACATGCGACTGAGGATGATCAGCTTTGGACCGGTGTCAGCGCCACGGTGAAGCTGAGCGACAAATGGCGCTTATCTCAGGAAGTCATTGCCCGGTTCAGCGAAGACCGCGACGGCCTTTACGAGGTCGAGATGAATTCGCTCCTCGGTTACAAGGTGACGAAGAATGTGACGGTCTGGGCGGGCTACACCCACGATCCCAACTACAATGCCGGAGAGTTCGCGGTGATGGAGCATCGCGGCCGCCAGCAGGTAACGTTCGACAATATCGTGAAGATCGGGCCGGGCCAGTTGAGCGCGCGCCTTCGCCTGGAAGAGCGCTGGCGCGAAGGTGTCGACGGCACCGCGTGGCGCTTCCGCCCCTATGTCAAATATGTGCTGCCTTTCAAGGAAGGCGGCAAGACCGCCTTGGTGCTGAGCCATGAAAGCTTCATCGACCTCAACACCACCAATTTCCAGCGGGTCGAGGGGGAGGAGCGGATGCGCAACCTGATCGCCATCACCACCCCAATCACGAAGAATGTGAATGCGGAAATCGGCTATCTGCATCAGCATGGCTTCCGGCCCAATGCGGAAGATGCCAATGACAATGTGGCGTCCTTCGCGTTGAGCTTCTCCTTCTGATTATTCGAACTTAGGCGGGGGAGGAGGGTGCCTTTCCTTGCTCGACGGATGAACGCCAGGCCCTCCAGCTTGCCCCTGTGCCTGTCGCGGGCCTATAGGGCCCGCCATGACAAGCGAACCCTTCCGCTCGCAACTGGCGGCTCTTGAAAGTCGCGGCCGCCTGCGCCGCCTGGTGCCGCGCGCCGGGCGCGATTTCGCCTCCAACGACTATCTGGGCCTCGCGTCCGATCCGATGATCGGCCAAGCGGTGGCGGATGCGGTGGCGCGGGGCGTGCCCGTGGGATCGGGTGGCTCCCGCCTGCTGCGCGGCAACGCACCCGAGCATGAGGGGCTGGAGGCGAAGGCTGCGGCCTTCTTCCGCACGCAGGCGGCCTTGTTCCTCGCCAATGGCTTCGCAGCCAATAGCGCGCTGTTTTCGACATTGCCGCAGCGGGGCGACCTGATCGTTGCGGACGAGCTGATCCACGCCAGCGTGCATGACGGCATCCGCCTGTCCAAGGCCGCCACTGTCTTCGCCCGGCATAATGATGTGCAGAGCTTCGCCGACCTGATCACCGCCTGGCGGGGGGAAGGCGGCAAGGGCCGCATCTGGATCGCGGTCGAAACGCTTTATTCGATGGACGGCGATACGGCTCCGCTCGCTGATCTTGCCAAACTGGCGGCGCAGCATGACGCGATGCTGATCCTCGACGAAGCCCATGGCACGGGCGTGTCCGGCCCGAGCGGCCGGGGCTTGTCCGCCGGGTTCGACGGGCTGCACAATGTCGTGACGCTCCATACCTGCGGCAAAGCGATGGGCGTGGAAGGCGCACTGATTTGCGGGCCGCAGATCATCATCGACTATTTGATCAACCGCGCACGAGCCTTCATTTTCTCCACCGCGCCCTCGCCTCTGATGGCGGTGGCGGCTTCGGCCGCACTCGATCGGATCGAGCAGGCGGACGACCTGCGCGCGCGGCTGAAGACGCTGTGCATCGATGCCGCCGAAGTGATCTGCGCGCCGTTGGGCCTGCCTGCGCCGCGTAGCCAGATCGTGCCGATCCTGCTCGGTGAGGACCGGCGCGCCATGGCTGCCGCCGCCGCACTTCAGGAGGCAGGCTTCGACGTGCGCGGCATCCGCCCGCCTACCGTCCCGCCGGGCACCAGCCGCCTGCGCATTTCCCTGACATTGAATGTCGGCCGAGCCGATGTGGCGGCGCTTGGGGAAGAATTGCAGAGGGTCTTGGGATGACGCGCTTCCTGGTCACCGGAACGGACACGGATATCGGCAAGACGGTCTTCGCCGCAGGCCTGGCAGGCGCACTTGGCGCATATTATTGGAAGCCGGTTCAGGCCGGGGTCGATCCAGAAGGCGACAAGGAAACGGTCGCCCGGCTTGGCGGCATTCCCAAGACCCATATCCTTCCCGAGGCCTACCGCCTCAGGACGCCTGCTTCACCTCATCTGGCGGCGCGTATCGACGGGGTGGAAGTGCATCTCGACAAGCTCGCCCTGCCGCAAGTGGACGGGCCGCTGGTTGTGGAAGGTGCAGGCGGCGTGCTGGTGCCGGTCAGCGAAACGCTGCTGATGGCCGATCTCTTTGCATATTGGCAGCTGCCGGTGATTCTTTGCGCGCGCACCGCGCTTGGCACCATCAATCACAGCCTGCTCAGCATCGAGGCGCTGCGCAGCCGGGGCGTGCCGCTGGCAGGCATTGCTTTCATCGGCGATCCACATGAGGAGAATGAGCGGATCATCCCGCAGCTTGCCAAGGTGCCCAGCCTCGGCCGTCTCCCCCGCCTGGACCCGCTCAATGCCGCCAGCCTGAAGGCTGCTTTTGCCGAGAATATCCGCCTGCCCTGAACCGGGCGGCAGCCGCTTTTGCATGATTTTCGATAATTGACATGGACTTGTCCGGCTGCGCCGGGTCAACTGCCATGATCGGATCAAGCAAGGGATGCTTCGATGAAAAATCTTCTGATGAGCGCCGCTGTTGGCGTTCTCCTGCTCGCCGCCAACGCCGCGCAGGCGGATCAGGCGCCACCGGCCAAGCCGACCTATGGCAGCTACGGCTTCGACAGCAAGGGCATGGACCCGTCCGTCAAGCCGGGCGATGATTTCTACCTTCACGCCAATGGCGGCTGGGCCAAGGCCACGCCGATCCCCGCAGACAAATCCAATTATGGCGCGTTCAACGTGCTTGATGACCTGTCGCGAGAGCGCACCCGGGGCATATTGGAGGAGGCGAGGAAAGACCCCGCCAGCCGGATCGGCATCGCCTATGCCAGTTATCTCGACGCGCCCACCGTGGAAGCGAAGGGGCTGACGCCCATCAAGCCCTGGCTCGCGAAGATCGAGGCGGTGAAGGACAAGGCTGGTTACGCCCGCTTGGCGGCGGAGGCTGCCCGGGCCGGCATAGCAGGACCCTTCACCTTTTATGTCGGACAGGATGACAAGGCGCCTGACACTTACATCCTGAACCTGCGCCAGTCGGGTCTGGGTCTACCCGACCGTGACTTTTATCTCCAGCCCGACGATAAGATGGCGGCCATCCGGACCGCCTATGCCGCGCATCTGGAACAGATGCTGACGCTGGCGGGCGCGAGCAACGCAAAGGCCCGCGCTGCCAACCTGATGGCGTTCGAAACGGAAGTCGCCAAGCTGCACTGGACCCAGGTCGACAGCAGGGACGCGAACAAGACCTATAACCGGATGACCCTTGCCGAATTGCAGGAGGCCGCGCCCGGTTTCGACTTCGCCGCCTATTTCGCCGCCAACGGACTGAAACCAGAGGCGCTGATTGTCGCGCAGCCCACGGCGATCACCGGCGAAGCAGCACTGATCGCGCGAACCCCGGTCGAAGTGCTCAAGGACGCCCTTCTGCTGCGTAGCCTCCATAGCTATGCCACTTATCTGCCCGATCGCATTGCCGACGCGGACTTCGCTTTCTACGGCACCACCTTGTCGGGCACGCCTCAGCGCGAAGAACGGTGGAAGCGCGCGGTCGGCTTCGTCAAGGATGCGATGGGCGAGGAAGTCGGCAAAATCTATGTCGCCCGCTATTTTCCGCCGGAAACCAAGGCGGCGATGGATCAACTCGTCAAGAATGTGATCGCCGCCATGGGTCGCCGCATCGATGGCCTCAGCTGGATGAGCGATGGCGCGAAGGAGAGGGCGCACAAGAAGCTGGCGGCCTTCACGCCAAAGATCGGCTACCCCGACAAATGGCGGGATTATGGCGGGCTCGACATGGCGGCGGGCGATCTGTTCGGCAATGCGCTGCGGTCGAACCAATATGAATTCGATTATCAGATGGGCAAGCTGGGGAAGCCCATTTACCGGTGGGAATGGCAGATGACGCCGATGGAGATCAACGCTTATGCGGACTTCTCCATGGTTGAGATCGTCTTCCCGGCCGCGATCCTCCAGCCGCCCTTCTTCGATCCCTACGCCGATCCGGCAGTGAATTATGGCGGCATCGGCGCGGTGATCGGCCATGAACTCAGCCATCATTTCGACGACCAAGGCGCCAAATATGATGAAAGCGGCAAGCTCAACCAGTGGTGGAGCGATGCCGATGTCGCGGCTTTCAAACAGCTGACCGGCAAGCTGGTGAAGCAATATGACGCCTATGAACCCTTTCCCGGAGCGCATGTGAAGGGCGATTTCACGCTGGGTGAGAATATCGGTGATCTCGCAGGCGTCGCTGTGGCGCTCGACGCCTATCATGCCTCGCTCGGCGACAAGCCTGCGCCGGTGATCGATGGCACCACCGGGGATCAACGCTTCTTCCTGGGTTGGGCACAGGTATGGCGGCGCAATTATCGCGAACCGAACTTGCGCCAGCGGCTCGTCACCGACCCGCATTCGCCCTCGCAATATCGGGCGGACACGGTGCGGAACTTCGATCAATGGTACGCCGCCTTCAAGCCTGCGCCCGGCAGCAAGCTCTATCTTGCTCCGCAGGAGCGCGTGAGAATCTGGTAAAAAATGAGGACGTCTAACGTTCCGGCTGCGGCGAGCCGTGACGATGCGGGGGATGAGTTGAACGGCGCCCGGCCGTCACCCCTCAAATCTCACGTTTCGCCGGAACACTCTTTAAACCTTGTGCGCTCTTCCACAGCTTTAAGCCATCAAATCGCAAGGAGAAGCATGTTGACGGGTTTTCGTTCATCACTGGTTTTGAAGACGGCTATGGCATCGGTGGCCCTGTTGGCAGCGGCACCCGTTCTGGCTCGGGGCGCGGCCGCTCCGGCGACGCCCGCGACCCCAGCCACTCCGGCAGCACCTTCGGCTGCAGCAGGCAAATATAGCGATGCCGACATCAAGCTGTTTGCTGCAGCAGCGGTCGAAGTGACCAAGATTCAGTCCGACACCAGCATTGCTGATGCGGAAAAGCAGCCCAAGATGCTCGCCGCGCTGCAGGCATCGGGCATTGCGCCTGAAAAGTTCAATGAAATCGGCCAGGCCGCAGCTGCCGACCCGGCATTGCAGCAGCGTATCCAGGCGGCCGCTCCAGCAGCACCGGCTGCTCCGGCCAGCCCCGCTACGCCGGCTTCGCCCGCTACTCCGGCTAATCCAGCCAAGTAAGCGGTAACGGCATGTTTCAGGGGAGGGAGCTTGGCCTGACGCTTGGGCTATTCTAAGCGTCTCGCCATGACCTCCCCTATATGGCACCCCTTCACCCAGCACGGCCTCAACGAAACCATCCCGCATGTCGTGCGCGCCGACGGCGCGTCATTGCATCTGGCAGAGGGAGGCACGTTGATTGACGCCATTTCCAGCTGGTGGGTGACGACGCACGGCCACTGTCATCCCCGCATCGCTCGGGCGATTGCGCAGCAGGCCGAGCAGCTCGACCAGCTCATCTTTGCCAGTTACACGCATGAACCCGCTGAAGAGGTAGCGCGCGGCCTGATCGAACTGGCGCCGCGCGCGGAAGGGCGCGATCCGCTCGCCTATGTCTTCTTTTCCGACAGCGGGTCGACCTCCGTCGAGGTCGCGCTGAAGATGGCGCTCGGCTACTGGCACAATCGGGCGCTGGACGGACTGTCCGCGCCACGGCATCGCATCCTCGTCCTCGAACATGGCTATCATGGCGACACGATCGGCACGATGTCGGTCGGCGAGCGCGGCGTGTATAATGCGGCATGGACGCCTTTGCTGTTCGATGTCGGCACCATAGCGTTTCCGGCACCAGGGGCCGAGCAGCAGACGCTCGACGCGCTGGAAGCTGCCTGCAAGGAGCATCCGGCGGCGTTCATCGTCGAACCGCTGGTGTTGGGCGCGGGCGGGATGCTGATCTACTCGCCGGAGATATTGCGGCAGATGGCGGAAATCTGCGCACGGCACGATGTCCTTTTCATCGCCGACGAAGTGATGACCGGATGGGGCCGCACCGGAACAATCTTTGCTTGCGAACAGGCGGGCGTCGTGCCCGACATCATGGCCATCGCAAAGGGAATCACTGGAGGCTCCGTTCCGCTCGCGGCGACGCTCGCCACGGCGCGCATTTTTGACGCGCACAAGTCGCAGGATCGGGCGCGGCTCTTCTACCATTCGTCCAGCTATACGGCCAACGCCATCTCCTGCGCCGCCGCGGCCGCCAACCTCGCCATCTGGCGGGAGGAGGATGTGCTCGGCCGCATCGCCGCGCTCGAACAGAATATGGCGCAGCGACTCGGAAGGCTGGCGCTTCATCCTGCCTTCACGAACGCCCGGCAGCTTGGCACGATCGTCGCGATCGACCTGATCGCGCAGGATGCAGGCTATCTGTCCGACCTTGCCCCACGCCTGCGCGCCTTCTTCCTTGATCGGGGCATTTTGCTGCGTCCGTTGGGCAACAGCATCTATCTGATGCCGCCCTATTGCACTGATGTGGATCAGCTGGATCACATCTTTGCAGCCCTCTCCGCAGCGGGTGATGCGTTCGGCGCGTCAGCCTGACTTCCATTTTCCGCATTTTGTCGTTATGGCGGCGCGATTTTCGGTTTCCCCAGGATATTATGGCAAAAGAAGAACTGCTTGAAATGCGCGGACAGGTTGTGGAGCTTCTCCCCAACGCCATGTTTCGCGTCCGGCTTGAAAATGATCACGAGATCCTTGGCCACACGGCTGGCAAGATGCGGAAAAACCGCATCCGCGTGCTGGTGGGCGACGAAGTGCTGGTCGAACTGACCCCCTACGACCTGACCAAGGGTCGGATCACTTACCGCTTCAAATAAGCCGCTTTTTCGATGCGGCTCATCCTTGCTTCGGCTTCGCCTAGACGGTGTGAACTTCTGGGTCAGATCGGCGTGCGTCCTGATATGGTGGACCCCGCCGACGTCGATGAAACCCCATTGAAAGGCGAACTTCCCGGCCCATACGCTACGCGCGTGGCGGCTGAAAAGGCGGCGCTTGTCGCTGCCCGCCATCCCGGCGCGCTCGTGCTTTCGGGCGATACTGTGGTCGCAGCGGGCCGCCGCATTTTGCCCAAGGCAGAGGCGGAGGATGAGGCGCGCGCCTGTCTTTCGTTGCTCTCCGGCCGCCGCCACCGTGTGCTGAGCGCCATCACGCTCATCGATGGCGAGGGGAGGGCAAGGCATCGCCTCTCGACCAACATCGTGACGTTCAAGCGTCTGGAGCAGGCCGAAATCGACGCCTATATCGTCAGCGAAGAATGGCATGGCAAGGCAGGGGGCTATGCGATCCAGGGTCGTGCCGCCGGGCTGATCCGCGCGATACATGGCAGCCATAGCGCGATCATGGGTCTGCCCCTTTACGAAACCCGCGCGCTGCTGAAGGCAGTGGGCTATCCATTGGACTAGAGGGATGGCCAGGGGAATTGTACATTTCCGGCTCCGCGATCCCGACCAGCAGGAATATAGTGATGGCCGAATGGCTCTATGAAGAAGGGATTGGCGAGGCCCGCGCCGCGCTGATCGAAAAGGGCCGTCTGGTCGAAGCGGAGATCGAGCGTGAGGGCGATGGCGCCCGCGCCGGCGCGGTGATGCAGGGCAAGCTCGTCCGGACGATCATCCCCAAGAAGCGCGGCATCGCCCGCCTGATCTCGGGCGAGGAAGTGCTGGTCGAGCCCATCCCGCCAAAAACCTCGGAGGGAGCGACTGTCCTCCTTCAAATCTTGCGCGAAGCCATTCCTGAGGAAGGCCGCCCCAAGCTCGCCAAGGCGCGCATCGCGCAGCCGGGCTCCAAGGTGCATCCCGCCCCCAGCCTGCTCCAGCGTCTGCGTGCAACCGGCATTCCGGTCATCCCGTGCCCCGCGCATGAGGAGGATCGCTTGGAAGCCCATGGCTGGAGCGAGCTCATGGAAGAGGCGATGTCCGGCGAGATCGGCACCGAGGAAGCGGCGCTCCGCATCTTCCCGACGCCTGCCATGATCCTGATCGACGTGGACGGATCTCTGCCGCCCGCCAAGCTCGGTCCAAAAGGTGCGAAGCTCGCCGCGCAAGCGATCCGCCGCATGGGCCTGACCGGATCGATCGGCATCGACTTGCCCACCATGAACAACAAGGATGAGCGCGCTGTCGCCTCCGCGCAGATCGACAAATATCTGCCCCTTCCTTTCGAACGCACCGCGGTGAACGGCTTCGGCTTCGTCCAGATCATTCGCCGCCGTGAGCGGATGAACCTCATGGAGCTGCTGCGGGCTGATCCGATCGAAACCGCCTCCCTCGCATTGCTCCGCCGTGCCGAGCGAGAGGGCAATGGCGGGCCGGTGACGATCACCGCCGCGCCCGCCATCATCGACCGCCTTTACAAAGCCACCGACTGGCTGGAGCAACTCGCTCGCCGCCGTGGCGGGGCCGTCAGCTTGAAGGCGGACCCCGCGCTTGCCATATCGGCCGGCCATGTCGCCTAAATCATCCTCCTGCCCGATCTGCGGCCAAGCTTCACATCCAGACACGCGGCCTTTCTGCGGAAAGCCATGTCGCGATCGTGACCTTTTGCAATGGCTGGGCGAAGGCTATCGGGTCCCCGGAACCCCCGCCGCTGACGAGATGAAAAAAAGCGACGATGATGGGGTGGACAACCCCCTGGATTGATGCCTATAGGCACGCCTCTCAACGCCGCCGGTGGTTCTCCCCGGCGCCCGTGCCCGGGTAGCTCAGTTGGTAGAGCATGCGACTGAAAATCGCAGTGTCGGCGGTTCGACTCCGTCCCCGGGCACCATTTGTTCTCATCGACCTGAAAACATTGGAAAATCGTCGAAAAGACGGTGTTCGAACCCTTGCTCCCCCGCAGCTCTGCTACACAGTCGAGTAGCGAAAAGTGCTGAAAACCCTTGGAAAACAAGGGCCTTGGGTTCCAAGAACTGCTACACAAAGCTGCTACACAAATTGCCTTCAGGCATGTGTTTGCGGGGCGGTCAGTTCTACTTCCGACGCCGTGTTCCTCACGATGTCCGCGCGCATATGGGGCGCGCCGAGATTTGGCGGTCGTTGCGCACCGACAGCCTGAAATGTGCTGTTCGACGCTTCCCCTTGATCGTCTCCTAAGTCGAAGCCGAAATTGAAGGTGCGAGGTCGCAGGCGGGATTGGCCGTCGATCCGATGCTGCTCGCGGCGGTAGGAGGGTCTGCTCCAATGGGGCAGCGCATGCCCCAGTTTACGATAGCGTCAAGCGTCCCGGCGGAGCAGCCTGCCATATCACCCCAACCGCCGCTCCTGACCTTCGGTGAGGTCTACGACCGTTATATCAACGATCCGACAGGAGGCTGGTCTGTTCGGACGCGGAACTCATATGATAGCCGTAGTCCCTTCGCAGGACTCTTGTCGAGGTATCCCTCCTCCACCGCCCAGTTCAGGACGCCTGAGAACTTGTTCAAATATGCATTCACATTGGCAATGCTGATCACGCCTGTATCGGGACGCTGCTTCGCCGCCTCAACGGCCTGAACGATGGTCAGGCCGGGGAACTTCCGATCAGCATGGCGCGGCACCTGCGTCAGCGACTGGACGAATGCGCGAGTTTGTTCGTGGGCGATGTCGTTGATCGCGATTTCCTCGCCGAAAAATTCCATCACCCAGTTGCGAGTCGTCCGATAGGCAATTCGCGTCCGCTCGCGCCAAGTGTGCCGTGGATCGGTAGTATAGAGATCGTAAACTTCACCGAGCGTCTTTGCCTTGGGAGCCGCCGCAGGTGCTTGCTCGGCGACCGGCACATCCACGGTCAGTCGCTCGGCGACCTTTCCACCAACATCGAAAGAGCAGATTCGCCGGATAGTCTGTTGGACGACCGCGGAGGGCAGGGATTGGCAAGGATGCCAATTGCGGCGCGTGCGGCTTCCAGTTCGGCCTCGATCTCGGCGGCAGCGAAGTGGATCCGTCGCAAAGCGATTTGGACACTATCCGTTCGTAGCGAGCGCCATAGCTCAGACCGTCCGATTGCCGTCCTCAGAGCATTGGGGACACGGCGACGACGATGATAAATCCGGCCCTGTAGGCAGACGCCTTTTGGCAATTTGTGGAGTGATCTTGTGTAGTAATCAGCGCGACAATTTCCCTCACCATCACGGACACTCAGTCCGACTGTGGAGCGCGCATTGTGTAGTAGTTTTGTGGGGTAAAGTCGCCGATGCTGCCGCGCGAGGCGGTTTTTCTACGGTTTTCAGTATGTTGAATATCATTGGAGCGGGCGAAGGGATTCGAACCCTCGACCCCAACCTTGGCAAGGTTGTGCTCTACCCCTGAGCTACGCCCGCTCTGGCGGCCGGAGGAAGTCCCTCTCGGCGGGTGAGGCGGGCAACTAGCAGCGGTTGGGGAGGTCGGCAAGGGAGAATTTGACCTTGGCTGAAATTTATCCCGCCAGCGGCCGCGCGCGGCCCTTGCTGCCGGAATGCGGCTTGGCTGGGGCAAGCTCTCGCCCTATCTCTGCTGCCGCACCTTTTCTGGTCCGCAGCGGGATCGTCCATGATCCTGCTTCGTATTGGGCATGGCAGGAGGAACAACCTTATGGCGCCAGATCATGTGACTCGCCGTGCGGTTTTGCAGGGCGGGGGAGCGGCCATGGCGTTGCCGGGCGTAGCGGGCGCTGAAACGGGGGCAATGCTGTCCCCGGAATCGAACAGGGAAAAAGACATGTCCACCGTCGAGTTCACCGTGAACGGCGATCGCGTTCAGCTCCAGCTTGATCCGCGCACCACATTGCTGGACGCCCTGCGTGAGCATCTGCAACTCACAGGTACGAAGAAGGGGTGCGATCACGGCCAATGCGGCGCTTGCACGGTCCTTGTCGAGGGCCAGCGGATCAACAGCTGCCTGACGCTGGCCGTCATGCATGAAGGGGACTCCGTTACCACGATAGAGGGGCTGGGAACGCCGGAAAAGCTGCATCCGGTGCAGCGAGCCTTCGTCACGCATGATGGCTATCAATGCGGTTATTGCACGCCCGGCCAGATCTGCTCGGCTGTCGCTGTCCTGGGGGAGATCGAGGCAGGCATTCCCAGCCACGCGACGGAGGATCTGGAGCAAGTCGTCCTGTCCGACGCGGAATTGCGCGAAAGGATGAGCGGGAATATCTGCCGCTGCGCCGCCTATCCCAACATCATCGCGGCGATCCGCGACGTCGCAACGGGGGACAAGGCATGAAGCCCTTCACCTACAGCCGCGCCGCCAGCGTCGAGGATGCCGTGGCTGCCGCTTCTTCCGGCGGGCGCTTCATCGCGGGCGGGACCAATTTGCTGGACCTTATGAAGCTCCAGATCGAAACGCCTTCGCACCTTATCGATGTCAACCATCTGGGGCTGAACCGGATAGAGCGCACACCCGAAGGCGGCTTGCGGATCGGCGCCATGGTCCGCAACACCGCGCTGGCCGCGCACCCGGATGTCCGGCGCGACTATGCGGTGCTCAGCCGGGCGCTGCTTGCCGGAGCATCGGGCCAGCTGCGCAACAAGGCGACGACGGCCGGAAATCTGCTTCAGCGCACCCGTTGCCCCTATTTCTACGACACGCGCATGCCCTGCAACAAGAGGAAGCCCGGCAGCGGGTGCGGAGCGCTGAAAGGGGTCAGTCGAAGCCTGGCGATCGTCGGCACGAGCGACGCCTGTATCGCGCAGCATCCGTCGGACATGGCCGTGGCGATGCGGGTGCTGGATGCAGCGGTGGATACGGTGGCAGCGGACGGTACACGCCGTTCCATACCCATTGCCGACTTCCACCTGCTGCCGGGTGATACGCCGCACATTGAAAACCAGCTAAAGCCGGGCGAGTTCATCACGTCGGTGACGCTGCCCAACCCCCTTGGCGGCACCCATGTCTATCGCAAGGTCCGGGATCGCAGCTCCTATGCGTTCGCCCTCGTCTCGGTTGCGGCAGTGTTCGACGGGCAGGGCGGCTCTCGCTTCGCCTTCGGCGGCATCGCGCCCAAGCCATGGCGGGTTGCGGCGGCTGATGCAGCTGCCGCGGCAGGGCCGGGAGAGGTCGCGCAGGCGGCGCTGGCCGATGCCCGGCCGACGGCGCAAAACGCCTTCAAGCAACAGCTTGTTGCCGGCACCCTTACATCTCTCTTCCGGCAAAAGGAGGCGCGGCTATGAAGTTCGACACGCCTGCGACCACCAACCCGATCGATCGCGGCCGGGTTGTCGGCGTGGCACACGACCGGATCGACGGGCCTGCCAAGGTCACCGGAACTGCGCCCTACGCCTATGAGCGCCATGACGCCGCGCCTCAGGCCGCCTATGGCTGGATCGTCGGATCAGCGATCGCCAAGGGTAAGATCGACGCCATGGACCTGCGAGCGGCGCAATCCGCGCAGGGCGTGCTTGCAATCGTCACGCACCAGAATGCGGGACCTCTGGGCAAGGGCGCCAGGAACACCGCCCATCTGCTGGGCGGCCCGATCATCGAACATTATGATCAGGCTGTCGCGCTGGTGATCGCGGACAGTTTCGAAAATGCGCGGGACGCGGCGCGCCTTTTGCGGATCGATTACAGTCCGGAGAAAGGCCGCTATGACCTTGCCGCCGAACGCGGCCATGCCACCGTTCCAAAGGAAGGCTTTGGCGGCCCTGCCGACACAGCCGCCGGAAACTTCGAAGCGGGTTTCGCAAAGGCCGCGGTGAAGGTGGACCAAAGCTACACGACGCCAGACCAGAGCCATGCGATGATGGAGCCGCATGCCACAACGGCGGCCTGGGATGGTGACAGCCTGACCTTGTGGACATCCAATCAGATGGTGGCCTGGGCAGTAGAAGATATGGCGGCCACGCTAAAGATCCCCAAGGACAAGATCCGCGTCGTCACCCCCTATATCGGCGGCGGCTTTGGTGGAAAGCTGTTCCTGCGGGCAGATGCCCTGCTCGCCGCCCTGGGCGCGCGCGCGGCGGGACGACCCGTCAAGGTGGCGCTTGCCCGCCCGCAAATCCCGAACAACACGACCCATCGCGCCGCGACCATCCAGCGTATCCGGATCGGCGCCGACCGCGATGGCATCATCGGCGCGATTGGCCACGAAGTCTGGTCGGGTGATCTGCCCGGCGGCGGGCCGGAGGTGGCGGCACAGCAGACGCGGTTGCTCTATCGCGGGACCGATCGGCTCACCGCCCATCGTCTGGCAGAACTCGACTTGCCGGAAGCCAATGCCATGCGCGCGCCGGGGGAAGCGGTGGGCCTGCTGGCGCTGGAAATCGCGATGGATGAACTGGCGGAGGCGACTGGCGTCGATCCGGTCGAACTGCGCATCCGCAACGATGTGCAATATGATCCCGAAGTTGGGCTGCAGCGTCCCTTTTCCAGCCGCAAGTTCGTGGAATGCCTGCGTCAGGGTGCCGAACGCTTCGGCTGGGAACGACGCGTGCCGCAGCCGGGGCGGGTGAGGGACGGGCGCTGGCTGGTCGGCATGGGCATGGCCGCGGCGTTCCGCAACAATCTCGTCGCGAAGTCGGGCGCGCGCGTCGGCATCGACGGGCGTGGCCATGTCGTGGTCGAAACCGACATGACCGATATCGGCACGGGCAGCTACACCATCCTGGCGCAGACCGCTGCGGAAATGCTGGGAGTGCCGATTGAGGCAGTCACGGTGCGCCTGGGCGACAGCCTCTTCCCCAAATCGGCGGGATCGGGCGGACAGTTCGGCGCCAACAGCGCGACGGCGGGCCTTTATGCCGCATGCGTCGCCCTGCGGGAGAAGCTTGCCGCCAAAGCAGGCTTCCCCGCGAACGAAGCCGTGTTCGAAGACGGGCTTGTGCGGCTTGGCAATCGGTCGCAACCGATCGGCGCGCTGGCGGGCGAAGAGGGCATGTGGGCCGAGGATCGGATCGAATTCGGCAAGTTGACGCAGGATTATGCGCAAGCGACCTTCGGCGCTCATTTTTGCGAGGTCGGGGTGGATATCGATACGGCCGAAGTCCGGGTGCGGCGCATGGGCGGCGCCTTCGCTGCGGGACGCATCCTCAACCCGAAATCAGCGCGCAGCCAGGTCATCGGGGCGATGACCATGGGTGTCGGCGCGGCGCTGATGGAGGAACTGCATGTCGACAAGCGCTTCGGTTTCTTCGTCAATCACGACATGGCGGAATATCTCGTCCCCGTGCATGCCGACATTCCCGAACAGGATGTGCTCTTCCTTGACGAACTGGATGACAAAAGTTCGCCGATGAAGGCCAAGGGCGTAGGGGAACTCGGCATTTGCGGCGCAGGCGCGGCGGTTGCGAACGCGATCTACAACGCCACCGGGATCCGCCTGCGCGACTATCCGCTCACCATCGACAAGCTTTTGGCGCAACGCGAAGGATCGGCCTTGGCTTGAGGCCACAAATTGTCCCTTAGATTGTCAGCGTGAGGGGGCATGGCTATGGGCGTGGTCATGAAAGCTGGCTCTCTTTGGCTGTTGCCCGTCCTGCTGCCATCCGCCGCATTGGCTCAGCCCGACGACTATGGCAGCGCCCAGGCGCGCATCGTCATCACCGGCGCCGGTTTGCCCTTGCCGCTGGGCACTCCCGCCTATGGGTCGGTGCAGATCGAACGGGATCGCCTCCTCGATAGTGCCTCCGGGCGTATCGAGACCGTCCTGACCGATGTGGCAGGGTTCCAGCAGTTCCGGCGATCGGACAGCCGTTCGGCGAACCCGTCCGCGCAAGGGGCGAGCTTGCGAGCCTTGGGCGGCAACGCGTCCAGCCGTACGCTGGTGCTCCTGGACGGCGTGCCGATGGCTGACCCCTTTTTCGGTTACATTCCCTTCAGTGCGCTGGTTCCGGAGCGGCTTTCCGCTGCCCGCGTGACACGTGGCGGTGGTGTCGGCGCATTCGGCGCGGGGGCGGTGGCCGGGACCATCGAACTGGCAAGCGCCACGCGTGATCAGTTGCCGATGCTTTCCGCCACGGCGCTTTACGGCAGCCGGGACGCGACCGAATTGTCCGCCAGCCTCACCCCGAACCTTGGCGGAGGCTTCCTGTCCCTCTCTGGCCGCTGGGACAGGGGCGACGGCTTTCAAACGACACCTCGCGACCAGCGCGTGTCAGCGACGGTTCCTGCTGCCTATCATGACTGGTCGGCCAATCTGCGCGCGGTTGTTCCGATTTCCACGAGCGAAGAGCTGCAATTCCGCACGACCCTGTTCCATGATGAGCGAACGCTGCGCTTTCGCGGCGCTGACAGCCTGAGCGAAGGGCAGGATGCCAGCATCCGCTATGTGTCGCGCGGCCGGTGGCAGGTGGATGCCCTGGCCTATGTTCAGGCCCGCAACTTCTCGAACATCGTTATCTCGTCCAACCCGCCCTTCCGCAAGACGCTCGATCAGCGCAGCACCCCCTCGACCGGCATCGGCGGCAAGATCGAACTGCGGCCGCCGGTGGGGCAGGATCATCTGGTGCGTGTTGGCGTCGATGGCCGCTTTGCCATGGGCGACATGTTCGAGGATGCCTATAGCGCCGCGACCGGATTGGTGACCGCACGCCGCCACGCCGGGGGACGGCAGCGGACGATCGGCATGTTCGCCGAAGATGATTGGACCCTTGGCAGTCTTGTTCTGACCGGCGGTGTGCGGGCGGACCGCTGGACGATCAGCGACGGCTTTTTCCGCGTGGCGGGCTCTCCTGCAAACAGTGCCGATTTCAAAAACCGTTCCGGCTGGGAGACTTCAGCACGTGCGGGTGCTTTGCTCCATGTCGACAAGCATATCGCCTTGCGCGCGGCGGCTTATACCGGCTTCCGCCTGCCGACCCTGAACGAGCTGTACCGGCCTTTCGTCATTTTCCCCGTCACGACGCAGGCGAACCCCACGCTGGCGCCGGAAAAACTGAAAGGGGTGGAGGCCGGTGCCGATCTCAATCCCTTGAAAGGGCTCTCGCTCTCGGCCACCGCCTTCTACAACAGGCTGGACAACGCCATCGCCAATGTCACCATTGGCACCAACCTCCGCAGGCGAGACAATGTGGACGCGATCGTTGCAAAGGGGGTCGAACTGACCGCCAGCGGCCGTTTGGGCGCGATGTCCCTGTCCGCATCCTATGCTTATAGCCACAGCACGGTTCGCGCGCCGGGCAATCTGTTCGACGGCTTGTCCCCGGCGCAAACTCCGCGCCATGCCGCCAGCGCCACCATGGCCTGGCAGCCGCGGCAGGGGCCACGCCTGTCCGCAACCCTGCATTATGTCTCGGCCCAATATGAAGATGATCTGCATGCCGATCGCTTGGCGGGCGCGCTCACCGTCGATGCGGTCGCCCGCCTGCCGGTCGGGCGCGGCCTGGAGTTGATCGCGCGGGGTGAGAACCTCTTCGACCAGGAGGTGCTGACCCGCCGTGTCACCGGCAGCACGGGCGTCTCGGAGGATCTCGGCACGCCCCGAACCTTGTGGATCGGCCTCACCGTTTCGCGCTGAATCTCGCGCTTCTTGCTCCATTTTAAAGAGAGGGGGGCTGCGCTTTGCTAGAGCGGCCGGATTGATCCGTTCCGAGGTTCCGTGCGCGCAGTTCCAGACGACTCTTCTCCGCTAGTTTTCTCGCAGGCCCGACTGGCTGAATTCCGCTCGCCAAGCCCGGCAGAGCTCGAAATCTTTTCCAGCCTGGCTGGTCCGGTTCAGCAGATCGCGCGCAATCGGACGATCCGGCGCGAAGGAGACGCTCCACAGTCGGTCTATCTGCTGCTGGATGGCTGGGCGCTCAGCAGCATGACGCTGGCCGATGGCGGCAGGCAGATATTGAAGGTGCATTTGCCCGGCGATATCCTGGGCACGCCCAGCATGGCGCTAGACAAGGCCGCGGAAACCTTGACGGCGCTCACGCCCGTCAAGCTGCGCTCGGTCAGCTTGTCGGCATTCGGCAGCCTTTTCACGCGCGCGCCACATATGGCGGCTCTCATGTTCCTCAGCGTGCAGCAGGAGCGCGTGATGCTGATGGACCGGCTCTGCTCCATCGGCCGGACCTCTGCCGAATGCCGTCTTGCCGATTTTCTGGTTCACCTGCACAGCCGTTTGAACGTGATACAGCCGGGCGTCGGCCCACGTTTCGAACATCCTTTGACGCAGGAGCAGATCGGCGACGTCATCGGCCTGACCGCCGTTCACGTGAACCGGGTCTTCCGGACGCTTGAGGACAAGAAACTGATCCTGCGGGACGGTCACATGATCGAACTGCTCGATATGCCGGCCTTGCGTAAGCTCAGCGGCGTGCCGTCCCGTACGCTGGCGCAGGATTTAAGCTGGTTGCCAAAGCCGCTCCCCTGAGGGGCGGAGCTTTGCTGGAAAGGAGATAGGCCGGACAGCAGCAGCGCTTATCCCCTCAGAACCATGTTCCGTCCTTGAGCCTTGGCCCGGTACAGTGCCGCATCGGCTGAATTGAGCGCGTTGCTCCACTCTGCGCCTTCATTGACGAGCGCAACCCCGGCCGAGAAGGTGATCGCCCCCATCGGCTCGTCGGTCTCGCGCAGCTTGAAGGCGCGTTGCCCGAGCGCGCGGCGGGCGTCATCCAACAGTTCGACCGTGTCGTCGATCGCATGTCCCTGCACGACCACCAGAAATTCCTCGCCACCCCAGCGGCCCACCAGTTGCCCGCCGCAGCTTTCCACCAGGGAAGTGGCGACCATCTTGAGCACCCGGTCGCCGACCGCATGGCCATATCGGTCGTTCACACGCTTGAAATGATCGACGTCGCAAATCGCCACGGCATGGGGCAGCTTTCCCTTCTGCAACCGGTCCATCGCTGCTTCCAACGCCCGGCGGTTGGGCAGCCCGGTCAAGGCATCGAGGTTGGCGTCATGGCGCGCGGTGTCCAGTTCCTGCCGAAGAACCTCAACCTCCCTCGCGGCGGCTGCAAGGTCCTGTTCGGCCCGCAATGAACGTTCGATCATGTCGGAGATTATCAATCCGATGCCGGCCGCATCCTTGTCGGCCAGCTTCTCATAGCCTGTGCTGAGGTCGCGGTTGAAATCCCCGGTCCGCTCGGCGGCGCTGCTTGCCACCTCTGCCAGGCGAAGCAGTTGATGACGCGTCTGGTTCCTCAATGCGTCGGTCGCATGCGCGCCCCCCGCGCCGCCCAGGCTGCCGACACAGCGCATGAAGATATCGTCCGCCTGCTGCTGGCTCATCCGAATGCCGCCGTCAGTCGCGTCATTGACGGCTTTGGACAGCGCTTCATTGGAGCCACTTTTCAGCACATAGCCCATCGCATAATTTTGCGGTGTGGGCGCAAGACTTTGACGCTGAAGAAAAGTCAAAACCTCATGCGCAACGGACTGTTGCTCACGCACCTTCATCCCCCGAATCCCCCGATTCCAAGGTAAATCAAATAATATAGATTAGTTGCCGCAACAACGATCAATAAAGGGAAAATATAGCTTGGCTGATCTACTTTAGCCTGCTGGGAAATGGTGCTGCCGGCGAGGATTGAACTCGCGACCTCAGCCTTACCAAGGATGCGCTCTACCACTGAGCTACGGCAGCACTTTCACCATCGCGCAATGCCTTTCGGCTTGCGGAGCCGGGCCTATGGCCGCGCGCGTCCCGCTTGTCAAGGCGGGTTGCGGTGGATGCGGCAATTTGCTTATGGCCCGGTGATGAGCAGTGGACAGGATGATCGCAAGGCAAGGCTGGCCCAGGCGCTGCGGGACAATCTGCGCCGTCGCAAGGCGCAGGCGAGAGAAGAGGCGGGCAGCCGTGAAGCGCCGCCCTCTTCAGGCGAGGTGGGTCGGCGCGACGACTAAAGCGGCGATCACAAAGGCGCGCAAGCCTGCTCCAACCATAAGAGCGCGTCACTATCCAGTTGCGGCCCGACAATCTCGATGACGTTGGCATGATAGGCGTCGACCCACGCCCGTTCCTCTACGGTCAATATGTCGATAGCGATGGCATTGCGGTCGATCGGCGCGAAGGTGAGCGTCTCGAAACCCAGCATCTCCCGCTCGGCTCCGGGCACATCGCGCCGTTCGACCAGCACCAGATTTTCGATGCGGATGCCATATTCGCCGGTCTTGTAATAGCCGGGCTCGTTCGAAAGGATCATGCCCGGTTGCAGCGGCTCGTCATTGCCTCCCGCCGTCGCAATGCGCTGCGGTCCTTCATGCACCGACAGGAAGCTGCCGACGCCATGGCCTGTGCCATGCGCATAATCCAATCCCTCGGCCCACAGGAACTGGCGCGCGAGCACATCAAGCTGGCTACCCCGCGTGCTTATGGGAAACTGCGCCCGGGCAAGCGCGATATGGCCCTTCAGCACCAACGTAAAACGGCGTTTCATCTCCTCGCTTGGCGTACCAATGGCGATCGTCCGGGTCACATCGGTCGTGCCGTCGCGATACTGGCCGCCTGAATCGACCAGATAGAAGGAACCCTGTTCGATCGGCCGGTTGGTCTTTTTCTCGACCCGGTAATGCACCACCGCGCCATTGGGCCCGGCCCCGCTGATCGTGTCGAAGGACAGGTCCTCCAGCAGCCCTGTCTCCTTGCGGAACGCCTCCAGCCGAGCGGCGGCGGAAAGCTCATCGACACCGCCCTTGGGCGTTTCGACCGCGATCCAGTGGAGAAAGCGTGACAAGGCAGCCCCGTCACGCGCCTGCGCTGCCTTGTGCCCGGCTATTTCGACCGGGTTCTTGATCGCCTTGGGCAGCACGGCCGGATCGCGAACCGGCAAAATCGTCGCGCCGCCCTCGTCCAGAGCCTCGAAGATCGCCGCCACCGCGCGTTCGGGATCGGCTGCCACCGTCTTGCCGGCCATATCCCTTAGCGCCTCGGCGAAGTCCGCGCGCGAATGCACCCGCACCGCATTGCCCAGATGCTGCACGATCGCTTCATCGATCTTCTCGGGCGCGACAAAGAGATCCGCCGTCGCGTCATCATGCACGATCGCATAGGCAAGCGCGACCGGCGTGCGCGAGACGTCCTTGCCCCGGATGTTGAAGGTCCAGGCGATGGAATCAAGCGCCGACAGCACGACGGCATCCACCTTCTTCTCCGTCAGCCAATCGGCCATCGCCTGCCGCTTTTCCGCAGCGCTCTGGCCGGCATAGCGGTCCTCATGCACCACCAGCCGGGCGTCGCTGGGGGCGGGGCGGTCGGGCCACACGGCGTCCACCGGATTGGTTTCCACCGCCACCAGTTCCGCCCCGCGTTCCGCCAGCGCCTCGCTGGCCGCCTTCACCCATGCGCGGGTGTGCAGCCAGGGATCATAGCCGATCCGCCCGCCCTGCGGCGCGTGAACGCCAAGCCAGGCCGCGACGGAGGTCTGCGGCACGCTTTCGAACTGCCAGTGGGCGGCATCCACCTGCTCGCGCACTTGCAGCGTATAGCGCCCGTCGACGAAGATCGCGGCTTCCTCCGGCAGTACCACCGCGCTTCCCGCCGATCCCTGAAAGCCGGTCAGCCAAGCGAGGCGCTGCGCATATTCGCCGACATATTCGCTCATATGCTCATCGGTCAGCGGCACGACAAAGCCGTCCAGCCGCTCGCGCACCAGTTGTTCACGCAGGGCTTTCAGACGGTCTTCATAAGCGGACATCGCATTTCCTTGATCGAGAACCCTTGCGCAGGGCATGCCGCCGCCAACATAAGCAGGCAAAGCCGCTTATGCCAGCGTGCCTCCGGCACAAGAATCAGGACCCTGAATGACCGTAAACAGCATGCCTCCTTCCGCCGCCCGCCGCCCGCACAGCTTCACGCGCCATGGGATCACGGTGGAAGACCCGTGGGCGTGGCTGCGCGATCCGGGTTATCCGGACGTGAAGGACAAGGATGTCCTCACCTATCTGGAAGCGGAAAATGCCTTCTTCGAAAGCGCCATGCAGCCCCGCAAGCCGCTGACCGACGCGCTTTTTGCGGAGATGAAGGGCCGCATCAAGGAAGATGACAGCTCCGTGCCGCAAAAGGATGGGGATTATGTCTATTGGCGGGCGTTCGAAACCGGCGCGCAATATCGCAAATGGTATCGCCGTCCCGTGGCGGGCGGCGAAGATCAATTGATCCTCGACGAGCCGTCGCTGGCGGAGGGGCATGAATATTTTCGCCTCGGCGCGCTGTCGGTCAGCCCGGACGGCCGCTATCTCGCCTATGCGATCGACAATAATGGGTCCGAACGGTTCGAGGCGCGGATCAAGGACCTGTTTACCGGAGAAATCCTGCCCGAAGTCATTCCCGATACGCTGTCCTCGCTCGTCTGGACCAGTGACAGCAAGGGGCTGCTCTACGGCATCGCCAACGATCAATGGCGCACCGACAATGCGCGGCTGCACTGGCTGGGCCAACCGGTCGAAAGCGATGTCGAGCTTTTCCATGAGGATGACGACGGCTTTCGCGTGTCCGTTGGCCTCACCTCATCGGAAAAATGGATCGTTATCGCGACGGGCGACCATGTCACCACCGAAAGCTGGCTGCTTCCCGCTGACAATCCCTTGGCGCAGCCGCTGCTCGTCTCGCCACGCAAGCCGGGGCGCGAATATGATGTCGATGAGCATGAAGGCACGCTCTACCTCCGCACCAACGACACGCACCCCAATTTTCGGCTGGCGATGGCGTCGCTGGAGGCTCCGGGCGAATGGTCGGAGGTGATCCCTGCCGATCCGCATTTCTACCTCACCGACTTCACCCTGTTCAAAACCTTCTACGTCACCGAAGGACGGCAGGACGGCCTCGACCAGATCGAACTGCGCGATTACGCGACCCACGCGGCCAAGCGGCTTCCGTTCCCGGAGGCCAGCTATTCGGCCAGCCTTGACGACAATCCCGAATATGACGTGACGAAGCTGCGCATCGGCTATGAATCCATGGTCACGCCGGACACCATCTACGACTATCATCTCGCCACTGGTGAGTTGGAGGTTCTGAAGGTCCAGGAAATTCCTTCAGGATACGACGCGACCCGCTACGCGACCGAGCGGCTGACGATCCCGGCGCGGGACGGCACGCCGATCCCGGTGTCGATCGTCTATCCCAAGGACCTGCCCCGCGACGGCAGCGCGCCACTCCACCTCTACGGCTATGGCGCCTATGGTATCGCCATGGAACCTGGCTTTTCAACGAGCCGCCTGTCGCTGCTCGACCGAGGTTTCGCCTTTGCCCTCGCGCACATCCGGGGCGGCGATGACCTTGGCCAGCAATGGTATCTCGACGGCAAGCTCGACAAGCGCACCAACACGTTCAACGATTTCGTCGATGTAGCGAAAGGCCTGATCGAGCGCGGCTATACGTCAAAGGGCCGGATCAGCATTTCCGGCGGCTCGGCTGGTGGCGAACTGATGGGGGCGGTGATCAATTCCGATCCTGAACTCTGGGGCGCGGTCGTCGCGCATGTCCCCTTCGTCGATGTGCTCAACACCATGCTGGACGAAAGCCTGCCGCTGACGCCCGGCGAATGGCCCGAATGGGGCAACCCGATCGAGGACAAGGCGGCGTTCGAAACCATCCTCGCCTATGATCCCTACAACAATGTGAAGCCGCAATCCTATCCGCCGCTGCTCGTCAGCGCCGGTCTCAACGACCCGCGCGTCACCTATTGGGAACCGGCGAAATGGGTGGCGAAGCTGCGCGCAACCAAGACCGACCAGAATATCCTGCTGCTCAAGACCAATATGGGCGCGGGCCACGGCGGAAAATCGGGTCGCTTCGAAAGCCTGCAGGAAACCGCCGAGGAATTCGCCTTCATCCTCTGGCAGCTGGGCGTGGAGGACTGATGTCCTCCACCTACACCACCCAGATCATGGCAGGCTCCGAGCATATCGACATGCTCGGCCATGTGAACAACGCGGTCTGGGTGCGGTGGATGGAGCAGGTCGCGACCGAACATTGGACCCGCGACGCCGCGCCGGAGCATCTCGACGCCTATGTGTGGGTCGTGACCCGGCACGAGATCGACTATCGCGGCAACGTGCGGGAGGGAGAGACCGTAACTGCCCGCACCTGGATTCCGGAAGGGCCAAGGGGTGCACGGTTCGACCGCCACATGGAGTTCATCGGCCCTGACGGCAAGGTCAAGGTCAGCGCGAGATCGACCTGGGCTATCATCGACCGGACAAGCGGCCGCATCCTGCGCGTCCCCGCCGAAGTCGCCGCGCGCTTTCTGCCCGACTGACGGCGGCTCACCCCTCTCCAGCAACGGCGCATCTGGAACCCGGTTCGTTTCGGTACGTTACCCGGCTCTCAACATTGACAGGAGAGAATATGCGTAAATTCGGCTATTCCCTGCGCGCTCTTGCCGCGGCTTCGGCGCTTTTCCTCGCGAGCGGCCCCGCGCTCGCTGGTGACGAGGAACAGGCGCTCAAGGCAATCGCGCAGGCCCAGGGCAAGATCGACGCTGCCTCCAAATTGCAGGCTGGCCAGTTCGACCCGGCGGTACTCGCCCGCGCCCAGGCGTCGCTGCGCCTCGCTCAGGAACGGCTGAAGAGCGGCAAGGAACAGGACGCCATCAAGGCCGCCGTGGAGGCGCAAGGCTTCGCTGACACCGCCATTGGCCAGAGCCAGGCGAGCGTGAAGACGGATGCTCAGGTCCAGGCTTCGACCGCAGCGGCCGCGCAGCAGGATGCCGCCGCCGCGAACGCGCGTGCCGATGCCGCCGAGCGCGCTGCCGCATCCGCTGCTGCCGACGCGCAAGCCGCTCGCGCCGCTGCCGCGACGGTTCCCGCCGCCACCACCATCACGACCGAAACCGTGAAAACCGCGCCTGCGGCCACGGTGCGCAAGGCAGCGCCGGTGAAGCGCAAGGTCGTACGCAAGACCACTGCTGCTCCGGCTCGGGCAACGGTCGTCGAAAAAACCACGACCACCGTCACCAACCGCTGATCATTTCAGGAAAGCGGCCTCCGGCCTCGCGCCGGGGCCGCTTCCCTCACCGTCAGGAAAAGATGCCGACCGCCCCCGCCGCCCACAGCAGTGCGACCGCCAAGACAAGCGCGCCCGCTGCCGCGATCCGCTGCCAGCGCCCAGTAATCCGCCGCACGCCCCGTTCATAGACGAGCGCAGCGCCGCCCAGCAGCGCGCCTGCCGCAAGGAAGTCCCAACCGGTCCAGCGCACCTCGTCGGTGAATTGCATCGCCACCAGTGGCACAGCCAACACTAAGGCGATCACCACCCAGGGCGCAATCCGCCAGTTGTTCCGGATCGTCTGCGTCATCCCCAAGCTCCTTACCGGACCGACAATGCAGGCTGCGACCCTGCAAAATCATCTTCGATCACAGGCTCGACGGGCATGTCCTCCCGCTCCGTGGCCTGCCGCGCCCACATGGTAGCATAGAGACCATTGGACCGCACCAGATCCGCATGGCGGCCGCGCTCCACGATCCTTCCCTGGTCAAGCACAATGATCTCGTCCGCGTCCACCACCGTTGAAAGCCGATGCGCGACCACCAGCGTGGTGCGCTTGCGCGAAATGCTGCGCAACACATCCTGGATTTCCGTTTCAGTCCTGCTGTCGAGCGCGCTCGTCGCTTCGTCCAGCACCAGCACCGGCGGGTCTTTCAACAAGGTGCGGGCGATCGCCACCCGCTGCTTTTCGCCGCCCGAAAGCTTGAGGCCTCGCTCGCCGACCCGTGTGTCATAGCCCTGCGGCATCCGCATGATGAAGTCATGTATCGACGCCGCCTTGGCCGCCGCCTCAATCTCCTGCTGGCTCGCGCCTGCCCGGCCATAGCCGATATTATAGCCGACCGTGTCGTTGAACAGCACCATGTCCTGCGGCACGATGCCGATCGCCGCGCGCAGCGACGATTGCGTCACCTCGGCAATATCCTGCCCGTCGATCAGGATGCGGCCGCTTTGAATGTCATAGAAGCGGAACAGCGTCCGCGCGATCGTGGATTTGCCCGCGCCCGAAGGCCCCACGATC
Organism: Sphingobium sp. TomMM35A; assembly: GCF_054771735.1. NCBI lineage: Bacteria > Pseudomonadati > Pseudomonadota > Alphaproteobacteria > Sphingomonadales > Sphingobiaceae > Sphingobium > Sphingobium sp. TomMM35A. Next base: position 2,115,833 of record NZ_BSRC01000001.1, on the reverse strand, counting down.
GCCAGCGTTTTGCCCGCCGGCACGGCGAAACTGACATCATGCAGGATTTCGCGGTCTGGATCATAGCCAAAGCGGACATGGTCAAACCGCACTTCGCCAGCCTTTACCTTGAGGGCTGGAGCCCCCGGTGCGTCGGCAATCTCCGCCTCCGTATCGATCAGCTTGTACATCGCCTCCATGTCGATCAGGCCCTGACGTATGGTGCGATAAACCATGCCGAGCAGGTCCAGCGGCCTGAATAGTTGGCTAAGCAATGTATTGACGAGAACCACGTCGCCGGTGGTGAAGCTGCCCTTGCTCCAGCCCCACACCGTGTAGCCCATCGCACCTGCCATCATCAGGTTGGTGATGAGCGACTGCCCGATGTTGAGCCAGGCGAGGCTGTTCTCGGACTTCACCGCCGCCTCGGCATAGCGGCGCATCGCCGTGCCGTAACGCGCAGCCTCACGCTCTTCGGCGCCAAAATATTTGACGGTCTCGAAATTGAGCAGGCTGTCGACGGCATGGGCAACAGCGTTGGTGTCCATGTCAACCATGTCGCGGCGAAGCTGGTTGCGCCACTCCGTGATCATGCGGGTGAACCAGATGTAGAGCCCGACCATCACCAATGTCGCGGCGACCAGCCCCGGCCCGAACTTAACGAAGAATATGACGCAGACTGCCGCCAGTTCCAGTACCGTCGGCGCGATGTTGAACAGGAGGAAATAGAGCATCGTGTCGATGCTCTTGGTGCCGCGCTCGACGATTTTGGTGACTGCGCCCGTGCGGCGATCAAGGTGAAAGCGCAGTGACAGGCGGTGCAGATGGACGAACACATCGTCGGACAGCCGCCGTCCGGCCTCCTGTCCCACCCGTTCGAACACCGCATTACGCAAATTGTCGAACAGCACGCTGCCGAACCGCGCGCCTGCATAGGCTACGACCAGCGCGATGGCGAGCGCCACGCCCGGCTCCAGCCCCGGCGCCATGCGATCGATCGCGGCCTTGTAGGCAAAGGGCATCACCAGGCTGATGACCTTGGCCAGCACCACCAGCAGCATGGCAATGGCCACCCGCCGCCGCAGCGCAGGCGCATCCGATGGCCAGAGATAGGGAAGAAACCGCCGCAGCGTCGCCCAGACAGGCGGAAGAGGCGTGTTGTCAGGTGTCGATGGCGGCATAGGCGCTATGTAGGCCATCCGGTCCTCCCCTAAAAGGGGACGGGGACCGCGGAGCGGTGGAGGGGTATTAGCGAAACTCTGGCGCCGCTACCCCTCCGTCAGCCCCATGGGCTGCCACCTCCCCTTCTAGGGGAGGATTTTTTAGTCCCGCAGCAACTCGTTGATCCCGGTCTTCGACCGCGTCTGCGCATCCACGCGCTTCACGATCACCGCGCAATAGAGGCTCGGCCCCGGCGTGCCGTCAGGCAGCGGCTTGCCCGGCAGCGATCCAGGCACGACCACCGAATAGGGCGGCACTTCGCCCATGAAGACTTCGCCCGTGGTACGATCCACGATCTTGGTCGACTGGCCGATGAACACGCCCATCGACAGCACCGATCCCTTGCCGATGCGGACGCCTTCCACGACTTCCGACCGTGCGCCGATGAAGCAGTCATCCTCGATGATCACGGGATCGGCCTGCAACGGCTCCAACACGCCGCCGATGCCGACGCCGCCCGACAGGTGGACATTTTTGCCGATCTGCGCGCAGCTGCCTACCGTCACCCAGGTGTCGACCATCGTGCCTTCATCGACGAAAGCGCCGATATTGACGAAGCTCGGCATCAGGATGACGTTCCTGGCGATGTGCGATCCGGCGCGGGCAAAGCTGCCCGGCACCGCGCGGAAACCGGCGGCGCGGAAAGCCGCTTCGTCCCAGCCTGCGAACTTGCTCGGCACCTTGTCCCACCAATGGCCAGCTCCGGGGCCGTTGTCGATCATGGCATTGTCGTTGAGGCGGAACGATAGCAACACCGCCTTCTTCGCCCACTGATTGACCTGCCAGCCATCCGCAGTGGGCTCAGCAACGCGCAACTCACCCTTGTCCAGCATCGCCAGCGCCTTGTCGACCGCCTGGCGGACCTCGCCCTGCGTCGTCAGGCTCACATTGGCCCGGTCTTCCCAGGCGGCGTCGATGGTGGCGATCAGGTCTTGGCTCATGGTCTTTCCCCAATGATGTCGGCCAGAAATGGCGTCAGATGGTCGGTCTCGAAATCGATAAAGTCGGGATGATGCTCGTGATTGCCCGCTTCAGAGCCATTGTTCACCCAGATGGTGCTCATGCCGATCGCCTTGGCGGGCTTCAAATTGCGGGCCATATCCTCGAAAAAGGCGGCGCGCGCCGGATCGACGCCATGCACGCGGCACAGCTCCGCATAGCCCGATGGATCGGGCTTGGGCACATATTGGCAGGCATGGATGTCGTGGATCAGCTCGAACGCGCCGGAAAGCCCCAGCTTGTCCAGCACCCGCCCGGCATAGGCCGCGTCGCCATTGGTGAAGATCAGCCGCCGCCCCGGCAGCGCGGCGATATGGGCGTTGAGCGCCTCATCCACTTCCAGCCGATCCATGGAAATGTCGTGCACATAGTCCAGAAATGCGCGCGGCTCGATGCCATGATGGTGCATCAGCCCCGACAACGTCGTGCCATGCTCCATGAAGTAGCGCTTCTGCGTCGCCTTCGCGACGTCTGCGTCGCAGCCGAGCAGCCCCTGGATGAACTCGCCCATCTTCACGTCGATCAGCGCGAACAGGTCCGCCTTCGCCGGGTACAGCGTATTGTCCAGATCGAAGATCCAGCAATCGACATGATCAAGCGCCGCAAGCATGGCCGCGCCCTAGTCTTCACAGCCCCACGAAGCAAGCGCCTAACCCTTCTCCCCTCGGGGGAGAAGGATACGCAGCCTTGGCCCAAATGGGCCTAGGCGAAGTTGGATGAGGGGAAGGGGCCAGACGCGTGCCTCGCCCCTCTCCAGCTCCGACTAGGCGGCACAGCCGCCAAGTCTCCACATCCTCTCCCCTGAAGGAGAGAGGATAGGCATCAACAACCCGGCGCTTCGCTATCCTGATAAAAAGTCTGCACCGCTTTCCACGCATCCTCGGCCGTCTCGACCCAGGTCAGCAGGTTCAAGTCCGAAGGCGAAATCACGCCCTCATCGGCCAGCGCCTCGAAATCCACGACCCGCGTCCAGAACTCCTTCCCGAACAGCAGCACCGGAATGGGCTTCATCTTCCCCGTCTGGATCAGGGTCAGCAATTCGAACATCTCGTCGAACGTGCCGAATCCGCCCGGAAACACCGCCAAAGCCCGCGCGCGCAGCAGAAAGTGCATCTTCCTCAGCGCGAAATAATGAAACTGGAAAGAAAGCTCCGGCGTCACGAAGCGATTGGGCGCCTGCTCATGCGGCAGCACGATGTTCATGCCGATCGTCTGCGCGCCGACATCGTCTGCGCCGCGATTGGCTGCCTCCATGATCGAAGGGCCACCGCCCGAACACACCACGAAATGGCGGCACCCCGCTTCGTTCACCGGATATTGCGCCGCGATCCGCGCCAGCTTGCGCGCTTCCTCATAATAGCGCGCCTTCTTCCCCAGATTCTCGGCGATCCGCCGTTGATCCGGCGTCGTGGCAGCGTCGATCCGCGCCTGCACTTGGCTTGGCTCCGGGATACGCGCCGACCCGTAGAAGACGAACGTCGATTCAATCTTCGCCTCGTCCATCAATAATTGCGGCTTCAGTAGCTCCAGCTGGAACCGCACCGGCCGCAAATCCTCACGCAGCAGGAATTCGGTGTCCTGGAACGCCAGGCGATAGGCGGCGCTGCTGGTCTGGGGGGTGCCCACCGCCTTCTGGGCATCGACGGCTTCCTGACGGGCGGGGCGGAATTTACGTTCTTCGATTTCTTTTCTTGTCATTCAACCCAACTTAGGAAGGTCAGCGGCAAAAGCCACCCCGTCCCCCCATATCGAAATGAAAATGATCGCGATGGGCGACATTATAATCGGGGCTCAGCACCGTGCGAAACCGCTTGCAGGCGCTGGCCCGCACCACTTCCAGAAACTGCCGCGTCTGCCGGTCGCCATTCCAGCCCTGCTCGATGGTGATCCGCCGCCCGTCCGACAGGACAAAGGCCGACACATCGACCGCATTGCTGTGCGCATGTTCGGACAGTTTGCCGCTCCCCGCGATCGGGCGGCAGTTATAGGTGCCGAACGTCTCGATCTTCTCGATCTCCGCGCCCAGGATCAGCCGCGCGGCAGGCTGCACCCCATAGCGGGCCCAAGCCGCGAAATTGGCTGCCAGCCCACATGTCATCGCGCCTAGATTGGTGGCAGGCACGCCGATGTCGAGCAGTTTGACGCTACCCATCGCCGAACATCCGCCGCCAAAATTCTGGTCGGGCAGGGGCTGGAACAGCACGGATTGCGATTGCAGCTTCACCAGGCACTGGCGCAACTCCATCGGCGGCGGCGCGGCCGGACGGGCGCTCTTCACTGGTTTGGACGGACGCTCCACCCGCCCGCGCGGCACGATGTCGCCGCCGCAGGATGCCAATGCCACGCAAAGCGCCAGCAAGGCCGCCTGACCCGCGCGACGCCTCACCGCTTCTCTGGCCGCTGTCCCCCAAACCCGCTCGTTCATGCCCATCCATTTACCACGATCTGCGGCTTTGTGGGTTAACGAGTGCATCGGTTCATCGCATCCAGCCCTTCGTCTGGACTCATTGGCCGCTTGACTCTTTGTCCGCGATCTTTAGGGCGGCCAGCGGGCCACGCGGTCCCAACGCCGCGCGAGCTCTCTGCAAGGAGAAGCGTACATGACTGAAGTGACTGCCGCCGACGCCACCATTGCGCCCGCGGCCAAGCCCGCTACCAAGCCGGCTCGCCCCTATTTTTCTTCCGGTCCCTGCGCCAAGCCTCCGGGCTGGAGCGCCGAAAAGCTGAGCGCTGAATCCCTCGGCCGCTCGCACCGTGCCAAGATCGGCAAGACCCGCCTTGCTTACTGCATCGACCTGATGCGGGAACTGCTGAACCTGCCCGACACGCACCGCATCGGCATCGTGCCCGGCTCCGACACCGGCGCCTTCGAAATGGCGATGTGGACCATGCTGGGCGCCCGTCCGGTGACGACGCTTGCCTGGGAAAGCTTCGGCGAAGGTTGGGTAACGGACGCCGCCAAGCAGCTGAAGCTCGACCCGACGGTTATCCGCGCCGACTATGGCCAGCTGCCCGACCTGAACACTGTGAACTTCGCCCATGACGTGCTGTTCACCTGGAACGGCACGACGTCGGGCGTGCGCGTGCCCAACGCCGACTGGATCCCCACCGATCGCGAAGGCCTGACCTTCGCCGACGCCACCAGCGGCGTGTTCGCCTACGAGATCGACTGGAGCAAGATCGACGTCGCCACCTTCTCCTGGCAGAAGGTGCTGGGGGGTGAGGGCGGTCATGGCGTGCTGATCCTCGGCCCCCGCGCGGTCGAGCGCCTTGAAACCCACACCCCCGCATGGCCGCTGCCCAAGGTCTTCCGCCTGATGGCGAAGGGCAAGCTTGCCGAAGGCATCTTCAAGGGCGAGACGATCAACACCCCCTCCATGCTGGCGGTCGAAGACGCGATCTTCGCGCTGGAATGGGGCAAGTCGCTGGGCGGCCTTCAGGGCCTGATCGCGCGCAGCAACGCCAATGCCGCGGCGCTCAACAAGATCGTCGAGGAACGCGATTGGCTTGGCCATCTCGCCGCCGATCCCGCCACCCGCTCGACCACCAGCGTCTGCCTGACGGTGGAGGGCGCTGACGAAGCCTTCATCAAGAGCATGGCTGGCCTGCTGGAGAAGGAAGGCGCCGCTTACGACGTCGCAGGTTATCGCGATGCCCCGGCTGGCCTGCGCATCTGGTGCGGCGCGACGGTCGAAACCGCCGATATCGAAGCGTTGGGTCCCTGGCTCGACTGGGCCTACGCAACGGCCAAGGCTGGCTGATTTAGCTTAACCGCGTCACCCCGGCCTTGAGCCGGGGCCCCGCTTCTTCTTCATGTCCGCCCGCAGATAAGCGGGACCCCGGATCAAGTCCGGGGTGACGAGGAAACATAGGAATTCTACATGCCCAAGGTACTTATTTCCGACAAGATGGACCCCCGCGCCGCCGCGATCTTCCGCGAACGTGGCGTCGAGGTCGACGAAATCACCGGCAAGACCCCCGACGAACTGAAGGCGATCATCGGCCAATATGACGGCCTCGCCATCCGTAGCTCGACCAAGGTCACCAAGGACATTCTCGACCACGCGACCAACCTCAAGGTGATCGGCCGCGCAGGTATCGGCGTCGACAATGTCGACATCCCGGCTGCCTCGGCCAAGGGCGTGATCGTGATGAACACGCCGTTCGGCAACTCCATCACCACCGCCGAACATGCCATCGCGCTGATGTTCGCGCTGGCCCGCCAACTGCCCGAAGCCAATGCCCAGACCCAGCAGGGCCTGTGGCCCAAGAACGGCTTCATGGGCGTGGAAGTCACCGGCAAGACGCTGGGCCTGATCGGCGCGGGCAATATCGGTTCGATCGTCGCCAGCCGCGCACTCGGCCTCAAGATGAAGGTCGTCGCCTTCGATCCCTTCCTCACCCCCGAACGCGCCGTGGAAATGGGCGTGGAAAAGGCGGATCTCGACACGCTGCTGGCGAAGGCGGACTTCATCACGCTGCATACGCCGCTAACCGACCAGACCCGCAACATCCTGAGCAAGGAAAATCTCGCCAAGACCAAGAAGGGCGTACGCATCATCAACTGCGCGCGTGGCGGTCTGGTCGATGAGGCCGCACTCAAGGAAGCGATGGATTCGGGCCATGTCGCTGGCGCCGCGCTCGACGTGTTCGTTCAGGAACCGGCCAAGGAATCGCCGCTGTTCGGCACGCCCAACTTCATCTGCACCCCGCACCTCGGCGCATCGACCGACGAAGCGCAGGTCAATGTCGCGCTTCAGGTTGCTGAGCAACTCAGCGACTATCTGCTCGACGGCGGCATCACCAACGCGCTGAACGTGCCGAGCCTGTCCGCTGAAGAAGCGCCCAAGCTCAAGCCCTATATGGCTCTGGCCGAAGAACTGGGCAGCCTCGTCGGCCAGTTGGAAGGCGATCGCATTCAGGGCGTTTCGGTCGAGGTCGAAGGTCATGCCGCCGAACTCAACCAGAAGCCGATCACGGCTGCGGTGCTCGCTGGCCTGATGCGCGTCTATTCGGACACGGTGAACATGGTCAACGCGCCCTTCCTCGCGAAGGAACGCGGCCTCGATGTCCGCGAAGTGCGTCATGACCGCGAGGGTGACTACCAGACCCTCGTCCGCGTCACGGTGAAGACCGAGGGCGGCGACAAGTCGGTTGCAGGCACCCTGTTCGGTCACGGCAGCCCGCGTCTGGTCGAATTGTTCGGCATCAAGGTCGAAGCCGACCTCGAAGGCCATATGCTCTACATCGTCAACCAGGACGCTCCGGGCTTCATCGGCCGTCTCGGCTCGACGCTGGGTGAGGCAGGCGTCAACATCGGCACCTTCCACCTCGGCCGCCGCAGCCAGGGTGGCGAAGCCGTGCTGCTGCTGTCGGTCGACGGCGCGGTCAGCGAAGAAGTGCTGAACGACATCTGCAAGCTTGCAGGCGTCAAGACGGTGAAGCTGCTGCGCTTCGCGTGATGCTTAAAAGCCCTCCCCCCTCGGGGGGAGGGTTGGGAGAGGGGGAGGAGCGGTGCGTCTCGACCCAAAGCTCAAGGAACGCGCGAGACAAATGCGCGCTAATCCAACTCCCGCCGAACAGAGACTGTGGCTTGCCCTTCGCGCGAACCGCTTAGAAAATCAGCAATTCACCCGGCAAACGATCATCGCGCCCTACATTGTAGATTTTGCGTCCAAGGCGTCGAAACTCATCTTCGAGATCGACGGGGATACACATTCCGCCAAAGATCGCTATGACGCACGGCGAACGGAATTTCTGGAATCGCTAGGATATCACGTGCTTCGTTTTGGCAACCCGGATGTGATGGGGAATATTGAGGGCGTGCTTCGCGTGATCGCTCAAGCGTTGCGCGGATTCCCCTCTCCCAAACCCTCCCCCCAAGGGGGGAGGGCTTAAATGAGCATCCCTCCCGGCCTCCTCCCCGAAGGACTGTCCGACCGCCTGCCGCCGCAGGCCGAAGCCTCCGCGCGCCTCGCGCGCCGCGTGCTCGATACGGTCGCATCGCACGGCTATGAGCGCGTCATGCCTCCTCTCGCCGAATTTGAAGAAACGCTGGTCAGCCGCTTGAAATCCATGCGCGCGCAGGACCTCGTCCGTGCGATCGATCCGGTCTCGCAGCGCAGCCTGGCGCTTCGCCCCGACATGACCGCACAGGTCGGCCGCATCGCCGCCACTCGCCTCGCCAGCGCGCCGCGCCCACTCCGCCTTTCCTATGGCGGTCCCGTGATCCGCCTCAAGGCGAACCAGCTCCGCCCCGAACGCGAGCGACTGCAAGTCGGCGCCGAACTCATCGGCAGCGACAGCGTCGCCGCAGCGGTCGAGATCGTGAATGTCGCGATCGAAGCACTCCAGGCGGCAGGCGTGACCGGCATCACCATCGATTTTACCCTGCCGGACCTGATCGATAGCCTCGCCGCCGGGCCGCTCCCGCTCGCGCGCGACGAGATAGAAGCGGTCCGCGCGGAACTCGATGCCAAGGACGCTGGCGCGCTCGCTGCGATCAGCCCCGCCGCCGCCGCCTATCTCCCCCTGATGGAAGCGACCGGGCCCTTCCACCCAGCAATGGAAAAGCTCGAAGCGCTCAATGCCAAGCTGGGCAGCGCGATCGACAGCCGCATTGCGGGGCTGCGCGCCATCGCCAAGCCGATCGGCTGGGACATTACACTGACGCTGGACCCCACCGAGCGCCATGGTTTCGAATATCAGAATTGGTTCGGCTTCTCCATCTTCGCGGAAGGCTTCATTGGAGAGATCGGCCGGGGCGGCAGCTACGCCATCACCCGTGCGGACGGATCGGAAGAACCGGCCATGGGCTTCTCGCTCTACCCTGATCCCCTGATCGATGCCGGTTTCGGCGCGGGTAGTCCGAAGCGCCTGTTCCTCCCCCTTCATCACGACCAAAGTCGCGCCGCGCAACTTCGTGCAGATGGCTGGCAGACCGTTGCCGCCCTCACGGCGCGAGAAAATGGCGAAGCGCTGCGCTGCACTCACTGGCTGAATGGCGACGAACCGCACGCCTACTGACTTGACCCAGGGATGGCGCACGGCTAACGCGCGCCCCGCATAGGGCGTGAAGCGCCCATCCTATCCCACCGGCATGCCGAGTCCCGTCGAAGGGCATGGCCGGTCCGCGCGGCGGGCGGAGGACTGTATCTGTGGCAAATGTGACCGTGATCGGCGCTCAATGGGGCGACGAAGGCAAGGGCAAGATCGTCGACTGGCTGTCGGAGCGCGCCGATGTCGTCGCCCGCTTCCAGGGCGGCCATAATGCCGGCCACACGCTCGTCGTGGGCGAGAAGGTCTATAAGCTCTCGCTGCTCCCTTCGGGCATCGTGCGCGGCACGCTGAGCGTTATCGGAAACGGTGTCGTCCTCGATCCCTGGCACTTCCGCGATGAAGTCGCGAAGCTGAAGGGGCAGGGCGTCGAGATCACCCCCGAAAACCTGCAGATCGCCGAAACCTGCCCGCTGATCCTCCCCTTCCACCGCGATCTCGACGGCCTGCGCGAAGACGCTTCGGGCGCGGGCAAGATCGGCACCACCCGCCGCGGCATCGGCCCGGCCTATGAGGACAAGGTCGGCCGCCGCGCCATCCGCGTCTGCGACCTCGCCCATCTCGACGACCTTGGTCCTCAGCTTGACCGCCTGACCGCCCACCATGACGCCCTGCGCGCCGGTTTCAATGAAGCCCCGATCGACCGCGACGCGCTGATGGCGGACCTCCGCGACATCGCCCAGTTCATCCTGCCCTTCGTCAAGCCCGTCTGGCTGACCCTCAACAAGGCAAAGGCAGCGGGCCAGCGCATCCTGTTCGAAGGCGCGCAGGGCACCTTGCTCGACATCGACCACGGCACCTATCCCTTCGTCACCTCATCCAACACGGTCGCGGGCACGGCGGCGAGCGGCACCGGCCTTGGCCCGAACGGCGCGGGCTTCGTGCTCGGCATCGTCAAGGCCTACACCACCCGCGTCGGCTCCGGTCCCTTCCCGACCGAGCAGGAAAATGACGTCGGCCAGCGCCTTGGCGAACGCGGCCATGAATTCGGCACCGTGACGGGGCGCAAGCGCCGCTGCGGCTGGTTCGACGCCGTGCTGGTGCGCCAGTCGGTTGCCGTGTCGGGCGTCACCGGCATCGCGCTCACCAAGCTCGACGTGCTCGACGGCTTCGACACGCTCAAGATCTGCGTCGGCTATAAGATCGGCGACCGGACCTTCGACTATCTCCCCGCCCATGCGCAGGACCAGGCGAAGGCGGAGCCGATCTACGAGGATATCGAAGGTTGGCAGGACACAACGGCGGGCGCGCGCAGCTGGGCCGACCTCCCGGCCCAGGCGATCAAATATATCCGCCGAATCGAGGAACTGATCGGCTGCCCGGTCACGCTCGTCTCCACCAGTCCCGAGCGTGAGGACACCATCCTCGTGCGTGATCCTTTCGCGGACTAAGTAGCATGGCAGGCGATCGCTTCGAACGGCACAAGCAGCCCTGGACCGCCGACGAGCTGCAAAAGCTCCATTCGCTGGCGAAGAAGGGCATGGCGCTGAAGGCGATCGCCAAGGCCCTGACGCGCAGCGAGGAGTCGGTAAAAGCTCGCGCCAAACAGGACGGCCTCTCCATCGCCAAGCTGCGTTAAGGCCGCCAACGGAACAAGACGCGCCTGCTCCTTCTCCCGCTGGCGGGAGAAGGATACGCAGCCTTGCAGCGTGCGGGCTGGGCGAAGTTGGATGAGGGTGGCCCGCTAACCCTCACCCTCCCACCGCTTTGCGGCGGGCCCCTCCCACTCCCGTAAACGGGAGAGGGAGGCCGCTGCCGAAGGCCATCTGCAAACCCTGGACGCAGCCTCCACCGTCTGCGACAATGGCCGCATGTCCCTCAACATCCTCGTCCTCTACGGGTCCTACCGCCGCGGCCGCATGGGCATCCGCCTTGCCGACTATCTCATCAACGGATTCCAGCAACTCGGCCACGAAGCGGAACTGATCGACGCCATGCACGCCGGTCTCCCCATGCTCGACCAGCGCTACAGCGACTATCCGCCCGGCGAAGCGCCCACTGCCATGGCGGCGCTCGCCGACCGCCTCACTGCCGCCGACGCATTCGTCTTCGTCGCGGGCGAATATAATCGCGGCGTCCAACCGGGCCTCAAGAACCTCGTCGATCATTATCTCAAGGAGTTCGACAAGCGCCCGGCAGGCATCGCCAGCTATTCGGCTGGCCGCTATGCCGGGGTGAACAGCCACGCTGCATGGACGGTGACGCTCTCCGCCATGGGCATGGCGGTCATTCCCGAACGCCTGAGCGTCGGCCAGATCGGCCAAACGCTTGACGAGCAGGGCCAGCCGCAAGGTGATGGTGGCGCGGCGCTCGCGCGCGGATTCAACGGCTTTGCCGACAGTCTCATTTGGTGGGCAGAGGCGGCAAAGGCGGCTCGCTGACCGCTTCTGCCGGTTCGCCTGCCGAGATGACGGCTGCGGCGACCAGATCGCCGGTGACGTTCAGAGTGGTGCGGCACATATCGAGCAACCGATCGACGCCCAACACCAATGCGATCCCCTCTGGCGGCACGCCCACCATGCCCAGGATCAACGCGATCACGGGCAGTGATCCGGCTGGCACACCCGCCGTTCCTACCCCGCCCAATATGCACACCAGCATGACCATCAACTGCTGTGCCCAATCCAGTTCGATGCCAAAGAACTGGGCGAGGAACAAGACGGTGATCCCCTCGAACATGGCCGTGCCGTTCTGGTTTGCCGTCGCACCGATCGTCAGAACGAAGCGCGCGATCCGGCGGGGCAGGCCCAGTTGTTCCTCGGCCACGCGAATTGCAGTGGGCAGCGTCGCGTTGGACGATGCGGTGGCAAAGGCCATCACCATCGCCTCCTGCGCCCCTGCGAAAAAGGCGATCGGCGATCGTCGTGCGAAAATGGCGAGCAGCAGCGAATAGACGACCACCATTTGAAACAGCAGTGCCAGCACGACAACACCGACATAGGCGGACAACCGCTCCAGCAATTCCCATCCGAACTGCGCTGCCAGGTTGAACATGAAGCATGTGATGGCGATAGGCGCCAGCCGAATGACCAATCCCATCAGCCGCATGGTGACTTCGAACAACCCCTCCATCGCCGATAGCAGCAGGCGGCTCTGTTCCGTTCGAACCAGCACCAGGCCTATGCCGAAGAAAAGGGCAAAGACCATCACTGCCAATATATCGTTGTTCGCCATCGCCTTGACGATGTTGTCCGGCACCATCGCGATCAGGGCGTCCATCCCGTGAGGTGCTTCTCCGCCCCGGGCCAGGATGGCGCGGGCGCCCGCGCCGGCATCGTCCAGCATCGCTCGCGCCTGAACAGGATCGACCCCGTCGCCGGGGCGCAGGATGTTGACGGCGGCCAGGCTGATGAGGACGGCGATGCTCGATACCAGCAGCGTGTAGAGCAGGGTCTTGATCCCCACCCGGCGCAGCGTGCGCATCTCGCCCATCTCGGCGATGCCTACGATCAGAGCGGACACCAGCAGCGGGATCACCAGCATGAACAGCAGTCGCAGGAACAGTTGGCCAATGGGCCCGGTGACATAGGTGGTGACCTGATCGACCCAGGCCGCTTCAGGCGCGCTGGCATGGACGATCAGTCCTAGGATCAGTCCGATCAGGAATCCGGCCAGCATCTGCCACTGAAGTGACAGGGCTCGTCTGCCCGCTATCGTCATCTCATGCTTGCCAGGATGCGCATGCACTAAGAACCGTTGACGCAGCGTAATGTTGCAGGCTGCGCAGCCCTGCGGCAATGTGTCGCGCGAGAAGTCGTCCTGTTGCCATAGGTCGGGGATGAGGCTCCCCGTGGCTCAATCCGTCAGTTGCGCGGCCTTCCAAGGCTCATCGCCGATGGTCCTCTTCTACCATGTCCGGCGCCAGCTCTAGCCCGGCACGACCGTGCGCCGGTGTATGGGCTGGCGCCTTGGGATGCGGAACATAGTCCGGCTCCTCGACTTCCAGCATGCCTTCCCATTTGGTGATGACGGACGTCGCGATGGCGTTGCCCAGCACGTTCGTCGCTGTCCGGCCCATGTCCATGAAATGATCCACCGCCAGGATGAAGGCGATCCCCTCGACCGGAAGGTCGAACTGCCCCAGCGTGGCTGCGACGACGACCAGCGAGGCGCGCGGGACCGCCGCGATGCCCTTGCTGGTCACCATCAACACCAGCAGGATGGTGATCTGCGTCGCGATCGGCAGGTCGATGCCATAGGCTTGCGCGATGAAGATCGTAGCGAAGGTCGAATACATCATCGACCCGTCGAGGTTGAACGAATAGCCGAGCGGGAGGACGAAGCTGTAGATGCGGCGCGGCACGCCAAAGCGGTCCAGCTGCTCCAGCATCTTGGGATAGGCCGCTTCGGACGATGCCGTGGAAAAGGCGATCAGCAGCGGCTCGCGTACATATTTCAGCAGCTTGCCCATCCGCCGCCCGAGGAACAGCGCGCCGGCGCAGCACAGCAATATCCACAGGGCAAGGAGCGACAGGTAGAACTCACCCACCAACTCGCCGAAGGTCTTGAGCACGCCCAGCCCTTCGGTCGTGATCGCCGACGCCAGCGCCCCGAACACGGCGAAGGGCGCCACCCGCATGACATAGCCGGTGACCTGCAGCATCAGCTCGACCATCGCCTCGATCACCGTCACGATGGGCTTGCCCTTCTCCCCGATCGCCGTCAGCGCAACGCCGACGAACAGCGAAAAGACGACGATCTGCAGGATCGAATTTTCCGCCATTGCCCCGACCATGGAGGTTGGGAAGACGTGCAGGACGAAATCCCTGAAATTGAGCGCTTCGGTGTTGACGCCGGACTCAGCGCCCGAGCGCACAAGGTTCAGCCCCTCGCCCGGCGCGAAGAAATTGACGAAGACCAGGCCCAGCGTCAGCGAAATCAGGCTCGCGATGATGAACCAGGCGAGGGCGCGTCCGCCGATCCGCCCCAGCGCCGCGCTGTCTCCCATATGGGCGATGCCAGCGACCAGCGTGGAAAACACCAGCGGCGCGATGATCATTTTGATCAGGTGCAGGAATATGTCGGCCAGCAGGTGGAAATAACCCGCGACGTCCTTCGCCAATGCCTTGTCGCCACCGACCCACAGATTGGCGACAAAGCCAGTCACTACTCCCAGGAACATGCCGGCAAGGATGAAGGCCGTCAGTTTATTCCGCATGCATTCCCTCTTCGCCGTGCTGGCCGCACATCTAGCAAGCACCCGCCCGGACGCCTAACCTTTTGAACGAACGGCGACCCGCTTTCCTCGCCCAATGCAGGACCCATCCACTCCACGATCCGGCGGGGAAGGAAGGGTGGCGGCTTCAGGGATAAAGCAGTCCTTCGCTCCACCCCTGTCCATCGCGGATGAACAGACGTCGCTCATGCAGGCGATGTTCGCGGTCCTGCCAGAATTCGATACGCTCCGGCACCACGCGGAAACCCGACCAGTGCGGCGGGCGGGGCACGGGTCTGCCCTCGAACCGGGCAAGCGCATCGGCATAGCGGCTCATGAAGACATCGCGGGAAGGCAGGGGGCGTGATTGGTCCGAAGCCCAGGCGCCTAGTTGGCTATCGCGGCTGCGCGTTGCGAAATAGGCATCGGCGGTGGCGTCGTCCACGGTTTCCACCGGTCCTTCGATGCGGATTTGCCGCCGCAGGCTTTTCCAGTGGAACAGCAGCGCCGCATGCGGATTGGCCAGCAAATCGTCAGCCTTGCGCCCTTCGAAATTGGTGTAGAAGACAAAGCCGTCCGGCCCATGCCCTTTCAGCAGCACCATCCGCACCGAAGGTCGCCCGCGCGCGTCGGCTGTGGCCAGCGACATCGCGTTGCTGTCGTTGATCTCGCTCTGGCGCGCTTCGCCATACCATTGGTCGAACAGGGTGAATGGGTCGGTCATGCCGGTGGTCTAAGCCTCGATTCGGCCGATGTCGATGGTCGCGCCGCTTGAACGATCGTGACAGTTTCGCCACATATGCAGCAAATCGGTTTTCATGAACAAGGATAGACACTCGGCAATGGCGGATCCCTACTCCACACTTGGCGTCGCGCGCGGCGCGAGCGAGGCAGAGATCAAGTCGGCCTACCGCAAGCTCGCCAAGGAGCTTCACCCTGACCGGAACCAGGACAATCCCAAGGCGGCGGAGAAGTTCTCGGCCGTCACCGGCGCCTATGACCTGTTGTCCGACAAGGACAAGCGCGCCCGTTTCGACCGCGGCGAAATCGACGGCGACGGCAATCCGACTGCGCCCTTCGGCTTTGGCGGCAATGGCGGCGGCTTTCGCGGCCGTCCCGGAGCAGGCGGAGGCTTCGAGTTTAACGAGGGCGGTGACTTCGGCGATATCTTCGAAGGATTGTTCGGCGGTGGTGGCGCTCGCCAGCGCGGCGGCGGCTTTGGCGGCTTCGGCAGGGGCGCTCCTCCGCAAAAAGGCGCGAACGTCTCTTACCGGCTGGCCGTCGCCTTCGTCGATGCCGCCACGCTCGCCCCGCAGCGCATCACCCTGCAGGATGGCAAGACCATCGACTTGAAGCTCCCCGCGGGCGTCGAAAGCGGGACGCAGATGCGCTTGTCGGGCAAGGGGCAGGCAGGGCCGGCCGGGGCAGGGGACGCGATCGTTACGATCGAAATCAAACCGCACCCGTTCTTCACGCGCGATGGCGACAATGTTCTTCTCGATCTCCCCATATCGCTCGACGAAGCGGTGAAGGGCGGCAAGGTGAAGGTGCCGACCGTCGATGGCCCGGTGATGCTCGGCATCCCTGCGGGCACGACGTCGGGCAAGACTCTGCGCCTGCGCGGCAAGGGCTTCACGCACAAGGGTGGTGAGCGGGGCGACCAGCTCGTCCGTCTGCTCATCGACTTGCCTGGCGACGATGCGGCCCTCAAATCCTTCGTCGAGGGTTGGCAGGACGGGCGGGCCGTTCGCGCCCATCTGGGCGTCTAGGGCGTTAGGGGAGGGATGCCGCAGCCTTCACCCTATTCGCCTGAATCCCGCCGTCAAAAGCTTGCTCACGGCGCCCGCGCTCGCTTCGACCGCGGCATGGCAATGTTTCGCGCCGGCAGCCACGCCTTCGAAATCATGAAGCGCGTGGCCGTAGGCACCTATAGTGATGGCTTCATCCATGCGGGCAACCTTGCCTATCTGTCGCTGATGACGCTGTTTCCCTTCTTCATCGTGGCGGCGGCGGTGGCCAGCATCTTTGGCCGGTCGCAGGACGGGCTGGCGGCGGTCGGCGCATTTCTCGAAACCGTGCCGCCTGGCGTTGCAAACGTCGTGAGGCAGCCGATCATCGATGTCATCAACGCCCGCACCGGCCCGTTGCTCTGGCTTGGCGGTCTTGTCGGCCTCTGGACGGTCGGCAGCCTCATTGAAACGATCCGGGACATTCTTCGCCGCGCCTATGGCACCAGGAGCACGCGACCCTTCTGGCACTATCGCCTGACCGCGATCGGGATAACGCTGATCAGTGTCTTCGCGGTGATGTTCGCCTTCTCGCTTCAGATCATCATCACCGCCATCGACCAGTTCCTGCGCCAGATCCTGCCCTTTGCCGACGAGGCGATCCAGATCGTCAGCCTGACCCGCCTGCTTCCGATGCTGATCCTCTGCATTGCCCTCTACTACCTCTATTTCTCGCTGACGCCGAGCGCCTACAAGGACAAGCGCTTCCCGAAATGGCCTGGTGCGGTAGCCACGGCATTGTGGTGGTATGGCGTCACCATGCTGCTGCCACCCACGCTCTCGCTGCTTGGCGGCTATGATCGCACCTATGGCAGCCTGGCCGGCGTGATGATTACGCTGATTTTTTTCTTCCTCGTCGGCCTTGGCGTGGTAATTGGCGCGGAACTCAATGCGGCGCTTGCTGAATTTCCCGAAGAGGAACTGGAGCAAGCCACCGCAGACAGCAAAGGGAACGGGACATCAGAATGACTGGCTTGATGGCGGGGAAGCGGGGTCTGATCATGGGCCTCGCTAATGACAAGTCGCTTGCATGGGGCATTTCCAAGGCGTTGCGCGCACAGGGGGCAGAGCTTGCCTTTTCCTACCAGGGCGATGCGCTGGCAAAGCGCGTGCGCCCGCTTGCGCAGGAGCTGGGATCGGACTTCCTGCTCGATTGCGACGTCTCGGACATGGCAAAGCTCGACACCGCCTTCGACGAAGTGAAGGCGCGCTGGGGCAAGCTCGATTTCGTCGTGCATGCGATCGGCTTTTCCGACAAGAACGAACTGCGCGGCAAATATGTCGATACCAGCCTCGAAAACTTCCTGATGACCATGAACATCTCGGCCTACAGCTTCGTCGCCGTCGCCCGGCGCGCGCGCGAACTGATGGCGGAAGGCGGCAGTCTGCTGACCCTGTCCTACTATGGCGCGGAAAAGGTCATCCCTCACTATAACGTCATGGGCGTTGCCAAGGCGGCGCTGGAAACCAGCGTCAAATATCTGGCGATGGACCTGGGTCCAGAAAATATCCGGGTCAATGCCATCTCGGCGGGGCCCATCAAGACGCTGGCCGCCAGCGGCATCGGCGACTTCCGCTACATCATGAAGTGGAATGAATTGAACAGCCCGCTTCGCCGTAATGTGACGATCGAAGATGTGGGGGGCGCGGCCCTCTACCTTTTGTCCGATCTCGCATCGGGCGTTACGGGTGAAATCCACCATGTGGACGCGGGCTATAACGTCGTCGGCATGAAGGCAGAAGACGCCCCCGACATCGCGCTCGACAAGGGCTGATCCGCGCGTCAAAGGGCAGGGCATGAGCTTTAACACATTCGGCCGGGTCTTCCGCTTTTCCACCTGGGGTGAAAGCCACGGCCCAGCCATCGGCGCCTTGGTGGACGGTTGTCCTCCCGGCTTGCCGTTGAGCGAAGCCGACATTCAGCCCTTCCTCGACAAGCGCAAGCCCGGCACGTCCAAGTTCACCACCCAGCGGCGGGAGCCTGACGAGGTGCGTATCCTGTCGGGCGTGTTCGAAGGCCGCACTACCGGTACGCCGATCAGCCTGATGATCGGAAATACCGATCAGCGGTCCAAGGATTATTCGGATGTCGCCAAGGCTTATCGCCCCGGCCACGCCGACTATGCCTATGACGCCAAATACGGCTTTCGCGACTATCGCGGCGGTGGCCGTTCGTCGGCACGGGAAACCGCGTCCCGCGTCGCGGCCGGCGCTGTCGCCCGCCTGGTCCTGCCGGAGGTCGACATCTTCGCCTATGTCAGCGAAATCGGCGGAGACGCGATCGACTTTGCCCGGTTCGATGCTGCGGAAATCGGCAACAACCCCTTCTTCTGCCCTGATCCGCAAGCGGCCCAGCGGTGGGAGCAGATGGTGGATGACGCGCGCCAGGACGGTTCATCCCTGGGCGCGGTTGTCGAATGCGTCGCTTCTGGCCTGCCTGCAGGTTGGGGCGCGCCGCTTTATGCAAAGCTCGACAGCGAATTGGCCGCCGCGATGATGAGCATCAATGCGGTGAAGGGCGTCGAAATCGGCGACGGCTTCGCTGCGGCCCGACTGCGGGGCGAGCAAAATGCCGATCCCATGCGGCCGGGCGAAGATGGCCCAGTCTTCCTCGCCAACCACGCAGGCGGGATTGCCGGAGGCATCTCGACTGGCCAGCCCGTCAAGATACGCGTCGCCTTCAAGCCGACCAGCTCGATCCTCATTCCAGTGGAAACCATCACGCGTGAGGGCGAGGCGTCGGACATCATCACGAAGGGCCGCCATGATCCATGCGTCGGCATTCGCGGCGTTCCCGTGGTGGAAGCGATGATGGCGCTTGTGCTGGCCGATCAGAAGCTGCTCCACCGCGCGCAATGTGGCGGCTCCTAACCGGCTGACCCGAGCGGATTTCCCGTTGAAAGCTATCTTAGCGCGAGACGACTCAGCAAATCTGCGTTAATATCGCAGGCATCGATCGCCCGCGGGAGGGCGAGCGGCAGTGCGTAAGCCTGGGGAGCGTCACCATGCTAAGCATGGCCTGACGGTCAAAGCGTCCCCTCAAGCCGCGAACACGGGCCAGCCATGAATGTGGCTGGCCCATTTCGTTTGTACCTCACGTCAGTAAAGCTGGCTCCATCGCCGAATGCGGCGGCCACGCCAGCGATTTGACATGCCTGACGGGCAATCGTCTCCACCCCTGCTCATCGTCATGCCAGCGAAGGCTGGCATCTCGGGCCTCTACACCGAACGCCACGTCGCTCCCCACCCAATATTCGAACCCAGACCAATATGTCTCCGCTGGCCCTGTCTTCCCGCCCCGCATCCCGCCATCATGGCGTCACCAGCCAGGACAATCTCCATGACCAGCCTTCCTTTCAACCAGGTCGACGCCTTCGCCGACGCGCCTTTCACTGGCAATCCGGCCGCTGTGATGCCGCTCGGCCGCTGGCTCGACGATGCGACGCTTCAGGCGATCGCGGCGGAAAACAACCTGTCGGAAACCGCCTTCACCGTTCCCTTGCCTGATGATCCGGACGCCGATTATGCGCTGCGCTGGTTCACGCCCACGGTCGAGGTAAAGCTGTGTGGCCACGCTACCCTCGCAAGCGGCCATGTTCTCATGGGCGGCCGCACCGCGCTTCGCTTCCGCACCCGGCATGCAGGCGTCCTCACGGTGGCAAGGGATCGCGACGGCTATGCCCTCTCGCTGCCCGCCTGGCACATGGAGCCGCGAGCGCTGCCTGACCTTGCCGCCGGGCTAGGCGGCGCCCCAATCGAGGCCCACTGGCGCGACGGCGGCTATAGCCTCTTCCTTTTCCCCGATGCTGCCGCCATCCGCGCGCTTCAGCCCAACTATGCGGCCCTGAAAGCGCTGGGCGACATCATGCTCATCGCGACGGCTCCAGGCGAAGACAGCGACATCATCAGCCGCGTCTTCGTGCCCGGCGGCGGCGTGGACGAGGACCCCGTGACCGGTTCAGCGCACTGCCTGCTCACTCCCTTCTGGGCAGCCCGGCTCGGGAAGACGAAGCTCAGCGCCGTTCAAGCCTCACTACGCGGCGGCAGTATGAGTTGCCAACTGAAAGACGACCGCGTCACCCTGACCGGAGCCTGCCGCACGGTAATAGAGGGGCAATTCTTGCTGTAGAGCCGCGCTGCCTCAGGCTTCGTCGTCGAGCATCGCTATGATGGGAAAGATATGCCGCACCTTGCTGCGGTGAATGGAGGCGGTCACCCGATCCTTATATTGCGTCAGGCCGATCAGGTTGCGATCCCGGGCGCTCAGCTTGCCGATCGTCCATAAGGACCGCTCGTCGTCGTCGCGCAGCTGCACGATCACATCTGTGTCGATGGACGCAGGCTTGATCCTGTCCAATATGACGCGCTCACCAGCCCGGAAGCGTGGCTCCATGGCCTCGCTGGGGATGTAGATGGCGAAATAGCGGTTGGCGTCGCCACGGCCGAACGGAGCAGGCATGTAGGCAGCCGGCTGCGTAAAGTCGCCTTCCCAGATTTCCAGGTCATTTGCGACCGATATGCTGTCGTCGTCGGGGAATAGAAGCGAAGCGGCGTAGACGGGTATCGATCGATCACCAGGCATCGCAAAGGGCAGCGGCCGTTCCTTCACCATATGGCTGTGGCTCGGGATCGAAGCCACGCTGCCCCGCGCCTCGCACATGGCGAACGGCTCGGGAAAGGCTTCCCTGAGTTTGGCGATGCTTCGGGCGGAGAGGGAATAGCCGACCGATGGCGTGGGGTAGATCCGAGTGAGCGTCGATGGTGACAAGCCTGATCGCCGCGCGACTTCGGTCGCGGAAAGGCCGGTTTCCTCGATCAGGCAACTGATCAGCCCGCGCGCTTTCTGCTGATCCCATTCATAGTCAAAAGGCATGTTGTTCCGCGCCTGCTCTGGGCACACCGGTGTGACCACTTCGATAGAAACGGCAGCCGCGCAAACGCCCGGCCTCCTATCAATGGTTTCTAGAGGGCTTCACATTTCCGCTGCAAACCTGCCAATTGCATATTGAACATCTATACAATTTGCGCACATGAATATCTAGAAAATTCATCCAAATCCCTCCGATGCGGAGACAAAAGCTCATAAATTCGGAGTCATTTGCGCTTCTGTTTGCGCTACCGCAAAAAGCCGTTGCGAAGAAAAGGGATTGCGCATAGGACGTTTGCGCAAGTTGCGCACACGCACGCGAAGTGCGTCTGGCGTTGTGCAGGGGGTGAAGGGGATTTTTCACCGCGCATTTAGATGCGGAAAGGCCGGGCTGGTGTCGCCCCGGGCCTTCTCCCCTGCGCCGCTTGGCTTCGCGGCTTTGCACGATGACTAGGGGAAAGACGAATGAGAACTAACTCGAAACTGCATCGGATGCTGCTTTTGTCAGCCTCGATGCCGGCGATGGCGCTGCTTGCCAACGCCAGCGGAGCCTCTGCCGCTCCTGCCGCTGTGAACGTGCCCACCGGCGCAGGCACCGCCGCTGCAGTGAACGCTGCCATCGACGCTGCGATCACGACGCCTGCCAATCCCGATCTGAACGTCACGATCGCCGCTGGGGCTGACATCACCGGCGGCACCGTCCGTTATGATTTCGTCGCGGGCGGCTATGCGTCCGGCGAAGGCGACGGTGCGATTTCGCTGACCAATGACGGCCGGGTGACCGGCATCGCCTTTGGCGGCGTCGGAACCACGGCTGCGGCGAACAGCTTCACCGCCACCAACAATGGCGAAGTAGCAGGCAGCATCAGCGCGAGCGGCTTCGGCGGCACGGCTTCGATCACCAACAATGCTGTCGTGGACGGCGACGTCATCGGTTCGGCCTATGGCGATGTGACGCTGGTGAATGGCCCCGCGGGCGAAGTGAGCGGCAGCCTGGTCGGGTTGGCCCTCGATACCGCAAACGTCTCAGTCAACAACGGCGGTGCCGTCGATGGCGACCTTGTTGGCGCGGCGACGACCGGTTCTGTCACTTTGGCCAACAGCGGCTCAGTGGGTGGCAGCGCCTTTGCCTCGACCACGGATGGCGCGATCTCGATCACCAACGCGGCCGCAGGGCGCATCAGCGGCGACGTCGATGCAGATTCGGACACGGGCGCGATCACCATCGCGAACAATGGCCAGGTCCTCGGCGAGACGACTGCGGTTAGCAGCAGCACTGTCTCGACCAGCACTGGTCCGACAACGACCGTCTCCGGAACGACTACGACCACGGTGGCGAGCAGCTCGAGCGAAAGCGCTGGCGGCGACATCGACGGCACCTATGCAGGCATCAATGGCTCGCTGAACTTCGGCACCGGCAATGATGGCAGCGTCAGCCAGTTCACCGCGGGCAACAGCACGGCCACCATCAGCGGCAGCGTTTACGGCGATGTGTCGTCCACGGCGCAGGGCTTTTCATCTGCCAGCAGCAGCACCGACGTCGTCACCGACTCGCGCGATGGCGCAGGCACTGGCGCGGTCGTCAACAGCAGCACCTTCTCGTCGCAATCGGCGACGACGGGCGGCACGAGCACAGTTAATATCAGCGGCACGGTCGCTCCTGGCGATTCCGGTCTTACCGGTTCGGTAAACTCGAACGGCTTTGCTGGCAGCAGCGTCAACCTCAATGGCGGGCAAGTCGCGGGCAACATCAGCTCCACCAGCCAGGGTTTCGCCAGCGAAAGCTCCTTCGCGACGGTACAGACCGACAACTATGACGCGGGCGTGTTCCAAGGCTTCACCAGCACCCTGGACAGCCAGTCCAGCAGCGAACAGACCGGCGGCGCCGCCTCCGTATCGCTTGCTGGCGACAGCAATGTCGGCGGGTCGGTAAATGTCTCTGGCGGATCGGCTCTGGCTGACATTGGCGCAAACTCGTCAGTCGAAGGCAGTGTGTCCGTCAGCAGCGCGCTCTCGCCCGCCTTCACGCTTGCGTCCTCCTCCGTCCGCACGGAAAACGCAGCAGGCGACGGCTCGCTTGTGGAAACTTCATCCTTCACGACGGATGCACCCGCTGCGGCAGGCAATGCCACGCTTAACAATGCCGGTCGGATCGAAGGTTCCGCTGAAGCTTTCGCAAGCTTTGGTGACGCAAGCGTCAACATCACCGGTTCGGTAGGCGAATCAGTAATTGCTTCTGCAAATACCAGCCTGACGAATTTTGAACTGGTCGACGAGTATACCCTCGCAGGCAGCGTTCCCTCGTTAACGACAAGCACGCAAACCACCAGCTTCACCTCTGCAGGCGGTCAGGCTTCGGTTGTCGTGGATGCTCCCTCGCAGCAGGGCGTGCCCAGCGTTGCGGGCGATGTCTTCGCTTCGGGCCTGGGCGGCGCGTCGATCACCATCGGCGAAGGCAGCGTGATTGGCGATGGAAGCTTCGCAAGCGGCAACCTGTCCGCGAGCAGCGTCGGTATCGATGGCAACCAGGAAGTTGTCACCACCTATGCGGCGGACGGCTTCACTCCTGTCAGCGTCGTGACGACGTTCACTGGTCAGCCAGTTGGCGCGGCGGCTTCGGTCACGAACGACGGAACCGTCCTTGGCGATGTCGATGTTGAAGGCCTCACCTCTGCCTCGTTCGTCAACAATGGCTCGGCCGGTACACTCGGCGCAGGCAATGTCTTCAACGTTTCGGCGCTGGAACAGGGCGGCAGCGCGACGATCACCGACACGAACCCGGCTGATGCTGGCACCCGCACCATCGCGGCAAGCATCACGGCGGCTCCGGTCGGCGGCAACGCCAGCTTCACCAACAGCGGCATCGCCTTTGGCGACGTAGAGCTGGAAGGCGTCACCGGTACTGTCACGAACAACGGCATCCTGACGGGCACCACGACGCTCGGCGGGTCGGCGTTCAGCGGCACGGCCACTGTCGATGCGACCGTCAATACGACGGCCGTCACCGTCACCGCCGCTCCGGCTGCACAGACCTACACCGTCGATCAGAACGGCGTTTCTGGCGGTTTCAACGTCACCGGCGCGGTTTCGACGCAGGACGATGTTGCTTCTGCACTGTCATCGCTGGTCTCGGGCGCGGGCGTTCCGCTTGATCCGTCGCAGGTCGATCCGGCTGCATTCAACCTGACCGTCGGTGGCGAAGCTGCCGTCAAGACGGCTGACATCAACGCCACGATCAACCTCAACAACGGCTCGATCACGCTCGGCGACATTGACGCCCAGCGCGATGACAACGGCGCGTTCCTGACCAACACCACGGTCAACCTGAACGGTGCTGGCTTCCTGGGTGCCAGCCAGTTCAAGCCAGTCGCTTCCGACGAAGTGGCGTTCAATCCTCTGGCCGAATTGCCAGAGGACGCAGAAGGCCTGTTCGGCCCGACTGCGGTTCGCGTGCTTGGCGTCAACACCGTCAACAAGACCGGTGCTGGCACCTTCGTCGTGACGGGTGCCGAATATGTCCCGGCCGAAGGCTCCACGCCTGCCGCCTGGACGATGGATGTCGGCAACCTCAACGTGCAGGCTGGCGAGCTTCAGCTCGACGTGGCCGGTTCGGACGATGCGGTCTTCGGGATCAAGGGCAACATCAACAATGATGCGACCCTGGTCATCGGCCGCCGCGCGCCCACCGTCATCCGCACGGTCGGCAACAGCATCGTCACGCCGGGTCCAGAAGCGATCAAGGGCATCGAAGTCTATCAGCAGGGCAACTATACCCAGAGTGCCACCGGCACGACGGTTGTGGGCGTCAATCCTTCGCTGATCCGCAACGGCCTCACCATTGCCAATGGCGGCACGGCTCCGGAAGTTCTGGGCCCGATCACTGGCGGCGTGGGCATTCCCTACTTCACCACTCCGGAAAATGCCGGTGTCTTCTCGACCCCGTCATTCGTCACGGTGGACGGGAACCTGAACCTCGCTGGCAAGGTCGCGGTGACCGTGTCGAAGGACAGCCTCTATTCCACGGGCGACGGCTACACGCTGTTCACCTACACGGGTACGGGTGATGTCACGGCAACGGCTACCTCGTCGCTGAACTCGCAGTTCGTGACCTTCGGCCTGACGCATGACACGGCTGCCAAGACCGTGTCGATCGAAGCGACCCGCAACAGCTATGCTGTTGGCGCGACCAACCGCAACGCGGCTGCTGCGGCTGTGGGTCTGGACAGCGCGCTTGCTGACGTCATCGCCCGCGTTAAAACGGACGCTGCCGGCGGCAACGGCTTTGCCACCGCGACCGAGATCGCCAATGCGCAGGACATCGCGAATATCGCGGCTGGCCTCGACTGGCGCCTCAACAGCGCACAGGCGGCGCAGGTCTTCAACGAGCTTTCCTCGGCGGAGATCTACGGTTCGCTTGCTGCGGTGGATCAGAACGCCGTCTTCAACACCACGGTCAGCCGTCTGGCGGCGCGTCGCGGTTATGGAGAGGCTCTGGGCACCCAGATCTGGTTCAACCCCTCGGCTAATTTCGCGAAGACGGGCGGCACCCGCTCGGGCGCGTCGAAGATCAAGACCAACAGCTATGGTGGCGCCTTCGGTATCGACGTCGCTTATCAGGAAGACGGCGCCTTCGGCATCGGCTTCGGCTATGGTCAGCATGACGTGTCGGCCAAGGGTTCGCCGGAAGAAGCGCAGGTCCGCACCTACACCATCGGTGCCTATGCGACCCAGGGCTTTGGTCCCTTCTACGGCAGCTTCCAGTTCGCCTACGGCTTCTCGAAGTTCGAAGTCGAACGCGACCTGACCCTGCTTGCCCGCACCATCGAAGGCGACTTCAAGGGCTCGCAATGGGATGCCAGCCTTGAACTGGGCTATGACTTCGCGGCCGGCAACGGTCTCGTCGTGACGCCCTATGGTAAGCTGGCTCTGCGCCGCTGGTCGATGAACGGCTTCACCGAAGAAGGTGGCGCAGGCATCGGTCTGCGTGTGGATGATGCGTCGAAGACGGTCTTCTCGCCGATCATCGGTGTGAAGGCGGGTGCCCTGCTGGGCGACGTCGAAGGCGTCGCATACCGCCCCTATGCCAAGGTGCAGTACAGCTTCCAGGGCAACATCGGCAGCGACCGCACCGTTCAATATGTGGGTGGCGGCAATGCCTTCAACCTGAAGGGCGTCGACCCCGATGGTCATGGCTTGATCGAACTGGGTATCGACGCTTCTGTGAACAAGCGCGTCAACCTGTTCCTGTCCGGTGGTTACGGCTTCGGCGGGCACAACAGCCTGGCTCAGATCCGCGGCGGTATCAGCTTCGGTTTCTGATCCAACTCTCCTCATGCACTGGGCGCGTCGATTTCGGCGCGCCCTTTTTTTGGGCTCACCTGTTGAGTGCGGGACAGACCTCCAGCGTTGGAAAGATGGGCACGGATATGAAATGGGAACAATATGTCGCCGACATGCTGATCGATCGGCTCAGGCAGCATCATGTAGAGCTTTTGGCGGGCGAACAGGACAGCATATGCTTCTTCGTCGATCCGACGCCGCCATCCACGCGTCGCACCGCAGTCAGTGACTATGACAAGGGCGTGATTGATGGCGCGATCCGCGAACTTCAACATCTCATCCACGCATCGCCGCTGCTCAAGCGCGCCATCTTCGATCGCCTGTCAGCCTTAGATGGCGCTGCCGAACTGCGCCGCCATCGGCTTCCGGGATGAACCCGGATGCCTAGAGGCCTATGTCATGTGGAAACCGGAATATTGCGCCCGGGCCGATGGGGCTGTGCGTTGGAAACGGATGGCGGTGGCATCTGGCAGCTGGACGCGCCTCGATCTGCACGGCGCTATCTGGGAATGCGAGTGAAGGTCGAAGGAAGGCGGTCGGGCTTCGACCTGCTGGACGTGCATCGCATATCGCCGATCGACCCGCCTATAAAGCAACCGCTTCGCCGATGGCGGCAACTGCTCGGCCGCTTTGGCCTGGGTCGACCTTTGGCCACTGGCGCATCGACCTAAATTAGCCGACTTTCGGCCACCCCGTTCGGGCTGAGCTTGTCGAGGCCCCTCACTTGCCTTTCAGGCCGCAGTGCCGCTCCGGCCGTCAGAATATAGCGGCACCCGTACCCGTCTAAACCTCAGGCCGGAAACAGCCGCATCAATCTCGCCAGCCCCTGCTTGAGCGCTGCGCGTTGTTCCTTATCCGGTGACGCTCCAATCCGCACCACCGTCAATGACTGCCCCGGCGACACCAATATATATTGCCCGCCGTGCCCCACACAGCCGAACAGGCTGCGCGGCGCGTCTCCCGGCATCAGTGCGCTCTCGTCGCTCTCCCGGTTCAACCAGAGATGCGCGCCATAAGCCGGATTGCGGGGAGAGGGGGTCCGCATGAAATCGACCCACTTCTCCGGCACGATCTGATGTCCATTGGGGCCACGCCCATGGTTGCGCAGCAGTTCGCCAAATCGCGCATAATCGCGCGCGGTCATGTGCAGGAAGCTGCCGCCGATCATCGTGCCCGCCGCGTCATATTCCACCGTCAGGCTCCTGATCCCTGCCGGGATCTTAAGCCGCCCGTCGATAAAGGTCTGCATCGCCTGCCGCCGCGCATCGGGATCGGGATTGCTCGTCAGCATACGCGCCATCAGGTCCCCGAGGATCAGCGTGTTGCCGGTCGAATAGGAAAAGCGCGACCCCGGCGCATGGGCGAGCGGCTTGGCCTCGGCAAAGCCGCTCATGTCCTGTGCGCCGTCGGTGAACAGCATGCGCACCGTGTCGGCCTGCGCCAGCGGCTCATCGTCCTCTACATGGTCCAGCCCTGACGTCATGGCGAGCAGTTGCCGCAGCGTGATCCGCCCGCGCGGATCGCCCGGTTGGCCCCACGTCGCGACCGGCACAGGCGAATCGAGTGCCAGCCGCCCATCCGCGACCATCAACCCGACCAGCACCGCCGTTACGCTCTTGCCCATCGACCAGCCGAGCAGTTTCGTCTCCGGCCCGAACCCGACCGCATAGCGTTCCGCGATAATCTCGCCCCGGTGCATGACGATCAGTGCCCGCGTCTCGCCGACATCCTCCTCGCCCTCGAACAGCGGATCGATCACCGCGCGCAGATCCGCTTCGCTCACCCCCGAAGGCGCCGTCACCTGATAGCCGGGCGCCGGGTCCGCCGCGCGCACCGCCAGTCCGCCAGCAAGCGCCAGCAGCGACAAAATGGCGATGCCGATGCCAACAGGCTTTACGCTTTTCCGCTCGAGCTTCATAAGCCGCGCCCTTAGCACGGCTCATCGGAAAGGGGAGCATGCCCGCACGCCCGAAATGGATTTATGCGCTCGCCGCCATTGCAGTGCTGCTCGTCCTGCTGCTGGCGTGGAACTGGAGCGGCATGCGCGCCCGCGCCGCCGTGGGCGCGGGTTATGGCGCACGGATCACCTGCTCCTGCCGTTATGTGGAGGGGCGCGGCATGGACAGCTGCAGGCATGACAAGGAACCCGGCATGACCTTCGTCACCCTCTCCGACGACCCCGAATCGCGCAGCGTCGAAGCCAGCGTCCCGCTTCTCGCCTCCCGCACGGCACGCTACCGCAAGGGCTGGGGCTGCCTGCTCGACCCGCTGGACTGATCGCGCCGAGGCACAGAGCGCGCAGAGACAAAAAGCCCGCGCGCAGCGCATCTTAAAATCTCCGCGCCTCTGCGTGAACCCATTATTTGCCTCTCCAGCCACAACCGCTACAGCCCTCGGATGCGCCCCGACATCCCCACTCTCCTCCACGACATCTTCGGCTTCCCGGCGTTCCGGGGCGTGCAGGAACAGGTCGTCGGCCGCATCATGGCGGGCCAGCCCACGCTCGCCATCATGCCGACCGGCGCGGGCAAGTCGCTCTGCTATCAACTGCCCGCCGTCGCGCTCGATGGCTGCTGCGTCGTCATCTCCCCGCTCATCGCGCTGATGCATGACCAGCTCCGCGCGGCCCAGGCGGTCGGCATTCGCGCCGCCAGCCTCACCAGCGTCGATGCCGACTGGCGCGAGACGCAGGACCGCCTGCGCAATGGTGACCTCGACCTCCTCTACGTCGCGCCCGAACGCGCCAGCGGGGAGGGGTTCCGCAATCTCCTTCGCGCCACGAAAGTTGCCCTCTTCGCCATAGACGAAGCGCATTGCGTCTCCGAATGGGGCCATGATTTCCGCCCCGACTACCGCCTGCTGCGCCCGCTGCTCGACGAATTCCCGCAAGTCCCCCGCCTGGCGCTAACCGCCACAGCGGACCATCACACCCGCGACGACATCCTCGTCCAGCTCGGCATCCCGCGCGAAGGCCTGATCATCGCGGGCTTCGACCGGCCCAACATCCGCTATGCCGTCCATCCCCGCGACGGCCTGCCGCGCCAGCTGTCCGCGCTCATCGCCGCCAGCGAAGGCCCCGGCATCGTCTATGCCCCCACCCGCGCCGCGACGGAAAAGCTGGCCGAGACACTGACCCGCACCGGTCGCCCGACCCGCGCTTATCATGCCGGGCTCGACCCCGCCGTCCGCGCCGCCAGTCAGGCCGCCTTCATCGCCAGCGAAGACATGGTCATGGTCGCGACCATCGCGTTCGGCATGGGCATCGACAAGCCCGACGTCCGCTTCGTCGCCCACGCCGCGCTGCCAAAATCGATCGAGGGCTATTATCAGGAGTCCGGCCGCGCAGGCCGCGACGGCGAGCCCGCGCAAGCGCACCTCTTCTGGGGCGCCGACGACTTCGCCCGGGCCCGCCAGCGCATCGCCGAACTCGATCCCGCCCGCCAGCAGGGCGAGCGTACCCGCATCACCGCACTTGGCGGCCTTGTCGAAACAGGCACCTGCCGCCGCGCCATCCTGCTCCGCCACTTTGGCGAGCATCCGCCTGCCACATGCGGCAACTGCGACAACTGCCTCAATCCCCCCGCCAGCATCGACGCGACGGAGACGGCCCGCAAATTCCTCTCCGCCGTCTATCGCACCGGCCAGAGCTTCGGCGTCGGCCATATCGAACAGGTGCTGACCGGTGCCGTAACCGACCGCATCCGCGAACGCGGCCATGACAAAATCTCGGTCTACGGCATCGTGTCGGGAGAAGAAACGCCGCTCCTCCGCCCGGTTTCCCGCGCGCTTCTGGTAAAAGATGCTTTGCAAACTAATGAACATGGCGGCCTCGAACTCGGCCCGAGCGCTCGCCCCATCCTGCGTGGAGAAGAGGCGGTCAGCCTCGTCCTCCCGCCCCGCCGGGAGCGCCGCCGCAACGCACGCAACGGAAAGGCGGAAAACCCCGTAGGCGATCCGCTGTTCGATGCCCTGCGCGCCTGCCGCCGCGAACTCGCGCAGGAACAGGGGGTGCCTCCCTATGTGATCTTCCACGATTCCACCCTGCGCGAAATGGCCGAACAGCGCCCGTCGAGCCTCGCCGAACTCGGCCACATCAGCGGCATCGGCCAGCGCAAGCTCGACGCATATGGCGACGCCTTCCTCGCCGCCATCCGCCCGCACCTCTAATCCTCTCCTTCAGCGGAGAGGCCAGGGAGCCTTGTTGCTTCAGCAGCTAGGCCTATTTGGAAGCAGAGCTTGGTTCACGCGGAGCCGCGGAGCCGCGGAGAGAAGACTGCCCAGAGACGCGTCTGCCGTTCGCGCGCGGAGCGCAGTAAAACCAGCCCGTCTCCCGCAAATCCACCAAGACACGAATACCCTCACCTCAATCCACCTCCGCGTCTCCGCGCCTCCGCGTGAACCATAATTCATCCCCCCAGCGGCCCGTGCGCCTCCGCCTGCCAAAACCCCTTGAAACCCTCCCCCCACAAGCGCATGGCTCGCGGCAGAAGGAGTCCCCGTCCCATGTTCCGTCAGATCACCCCCAGCCTCTACGTCTCCCCCCAGATCAGCGTGGATCAGGTAGAAGAAGCCAGGGCATTGGGTGTGACCGTCATCATCAACAACCGCCCCGATGACGAGGAAGCGGGCCAGACCAACGGCGCGGAAATCGAAGCAGCGGCAAAAGCGGCTGGCCTCGCCTACGCTGCCGTTCCCGTAGCCCATGGCGGTTTCGCCCCATGGCAGCTCGATGCGATGGCGGCGGCGTTCAACGAAGCAGGCGAGGGGAAGGTGCTCGCCTATTGCCGCTCCGGCACCCGCAGCACGCTCCTTTGGGCTCTGACGCGCGCCCGCGCCGGTGATCACCCCACGGTCTTGAGCGAAAAGGCGGAAGCGGCGGGCTATGATCTCGCTCCCATTCGCCAGATCATGGATGCGCTCGCCGCAGGTTGATCTTGTCCGGCCCTGCTGATCCATTCGACGCCATCGTCCTCGGCGCTGGCGGAGCAGGCCTCATGTGCGCGGCAGCGGCCGGGCAGCGCGGCAAGCGCGTCCTCGTCCTCGACCATGCCGACCAGCCGGGAAAGAAGATCCTGATCTCGGGCGGGGGCCGCTGCAACTTCACCAATATCCACACCGCGCCGGACCGCTACCTCTCCGCCAATCCCCATTTCGCCAAGTCCGCGCTTGGCCGCTACACGCCGTCCGATTTCCTTGCGCTGGTCGAACGCCATGCCATCGCTTGGCATGAAAAGACGCTTGGCCAGCTTTTCTGTGATCATTCCGCGCGGCAGATCGTCGCCATGCTGCTCGCCGAATGCGAGGCGGGCGGCGTCACCATCCTCCTCGGCCACGCGCTCGGCCCCATCACCCACGCCGATGGCCGGTTCAGCGTCAATCATGGAGACAGGACCGTAGAGGCCCCCGCGCTGGTCATCGCCACCGGCGGCCCCTCCATCCCCAAATTGGGCGCAACCGGTTTCGCCTATGACCTTGCCCGCCAGTTCGGCCTCAAGGTGGTGGAGCCGCGCCCCGCACTCGTCCCGCTCACCCTTGGCGGCGAGGACATGCTGTTCCGCGAACTATCCGGCGTCTCGACCCCGGTGATCGCCCGTCACGGCAAGACCGCCTTTCGCGAAGCCGCGCTCCTCACCCATCGCGGCCTGTCCGGCCCGGCGATCCTGCAAATATCCTCCTATTGGCGTCATGGCGGCGAAGTCGCATTGGACTTCCTGCCCGACATGCCTGCCAACTGGCTGACGCAAGCCAAACGCGGCAAGCCCCGCGCCTCGCTGGTCAGCCTGCTACGCGCCTCTCTGCCCGCGCGCCTCGCTGACGCCCTTGCCGAACGCCTCGCGCTTCCCGGCGATCTTGGCAATATCGCCGACCGTAAGCTGGAAGAGGCGCAGCGCCGCCTCGCGTCCTGGTCCTTCACGCCCAATGGCACCGAAGGCTTCGCCAAGGCGGAGGTCACGGTTGGCGGCATCTCCACCGCCGAACTCTCCTCCCGCACGATGGAGGCACGCCGCGTCCCCGGCCTCTACGCGATCGGCGAAGCGGTCGATGTCACCGGCTGGCTGGGCGGCTATAATTTCCAATGGGCCTGGGCCAGCGGCTGGGCGGCGGGGCAGGCGATCGGCGAAGGCTGACCGCCCGCAACTTCCAGCTCAATAATTCCACTGCACCTGCGTGCGGATCAAATCGCCGGTTGCACGGCCCGTGCGCCGCTCGTCCGCTTCGGCCCGCTTCATCCGCGCATAGGCCAGCGTGATCTCCAGCGCCTTCCACGGCTGCCATTCCAGCCCCAGTTCGAACTCATCCGTTTCCAGACGCGGCGCATTGGTCGATGCCTTCCAACCCCCGCGATAATGTTGCCACCGACCATAGGGCATCAGCACGCCGATTGAATCGGTAGGCAGGCGATACATCATCTGGACATAGCCGCCGTTCAGCTTCTTCGTCTCGATCGACCGGCTCACCCGATCGAACTCAGGCCCCTTGCCCCAATTCCATTCCGCCTGAATGCCGAAGGGCTGCGGATAGAGCATCGCATGGATGCCGACCCGATCATCGTCATAAGCCTGCGAGCTGATCACAGTCGTCGATCCGCTGCGCACCTCCGGCTGCACATCGTTCATCATCGCCGATCCGCCGATTTCGAATACCTGATCCTCGAACATGCCGCCCAGACCGTCCAGCTCGAACGGCCATGTTGCGAAAGCGACCTTCATCAGGCCTCGATTCTGCTCGGTCCTGTTGATCCCCTGACCGTTGAACACACCGAAGCCAAATGCGCCATAATTGCCGAACAGCTTCTGTCCGTCATGCCCCAGCCGGTCCCAGATCTTCTGGACCGACGCCGGCGTATAGTAGCCGACGATGCCCAGGTCGCGTTCGCCCGGCACGGCGCTGTTGATCGCATCGCTGCGATCCAGCGTCAGGCGATTGGACGAAGACTGCATATTCTCCCAGCCATAGGGCACCTTCGACTGGCCCAGGCGCAGGCGGAATGTCTTGGCCTTGTCCAGGAAGATGTCGGCATAGGCGTCGCGCAGTTGCACAAAGCCTTCCCGCCGTTCACTACCCGCCTGGTTGTTGACCGCGGCAGCGAAATCGGACTGAAGGTAGAGCGAGACCCGATCGGAAACATCGCCCTGGACGACCAGGCGCGCCCGGCGCAGCGAGAAGCTGCTCTTGTCGGAAATGGAGCTGTCATGCACCGACCGCAGGCGCGATTGGCCTGCCGGAGCCGTGTCATCCCCCGACAGGAAGGCGTTGTAACGCATCTGCGTGTAACCGCGCAGCGACAGCCGCTCATACCAGGGCTTCGACTTCTTCTCGGGAGCCGCAGTCTGCGTCACCACCGGCTGTCCGGGCGCAGCGGCGACAGCCACCGGTGCCGGCGCTGGAGCGCTCGCTGATGGGGCAGGGGACGCGGCATTGCTCGCACTCGCGCTCCCGCGCCCGCCATTGTTTGCCAGTGCGCTGGTCAGCGCCTGTATCTGCGCCTTCAGCTCGTTGATCTGGCGCTGCAACTCCTCATTGCTCTGCGCCTGCGCCACCTCCGGCATCAACGCCAGCATGCTCACTGCCAGAGCCATGCGCTTCCTGTTTGAACCTGTCACCACGAATCCCCTGTCTCAATCGAGGTGCGGCCTATGAAATTTCGATGACAAACAAGTGACAGCTATATTTCGATTGGGTGACACAATGTATCACCCGCCCCAATCAACGTCATCCCAGCGAACGCCCGGATCTCAGATCCCGTCAACCGCACTCCACCGTGACGTGCTCCATCCGGGGCAGGCTGCGCACCCGCGCACGAACCGCCGCCGCATCACCGCCGGGCGCCAGGCTGATGATCGCCGCATGGGCATGCGGCCCGACCCGCCAGACATGCAGGTCATGAATGGTGCCGCCCTCCGCCTCCACCAGCGTCTTGATCCGCTTCATCAGCGCGGGCTCCGCGCTGTCCAGCAGGATGGCGGCAGTGTCCTTCATCAGTCCCCAGGCCCAGCGGGCGATCACCACCGCGCCCAGGATGCCGACCGCCGGATCGAGCCACAACCAGCCCATATAACGCCCGGCAAGCAGTGCCGCGATCGCCAGCACCGACGTCAATGCGTCGGTCAGCACATGCACATAGGCCGCGCGGAGGTTATTATCTTCATGGCCATGCTTATGGACATGTCCGTCCTGATGATCATGGCGGTGCCCATCATGGCCGTGACCATGATCATGGCTATGGTCATGACCCAGCAGCAGCGCGCTGATCAGGTTGATGGCCAGGCCGACCACCGCGACTAGCGTTGCTTCCCCGAACTTTACCGGCACCGGCTCGAAGAAGCGCAGCACGGATTCAACCAGGATGAACAGCGCGGTCACGCCCAGCAGAAGGGCGGACGCAAAGCCCGACAGGTCGCCGACCTTGCCCGTGCCGAAGGTGAAGCGGGGATTGCGGGCATGGCGCTTGGCATAGCTGTAGGCCGCCGCCGCCACCGCCAGCGCGCCGGCATGGGTCGCCATGTGGAACCCATCGGCCAGCAGGGCCATCGACCCGGTGATCCAGCCGAAAGCGATCTCGACCACCATGGTCGCGGCGGTCAGCCATACGACCCACAACGTCCGCCGCGCGTTCTTGTCATGCCCGGCGCTGAGGTAGATATGGTCGAAATAATGGCTTTCCTCCTCGTCCCCATTGACGGGAGAGGGGGGGAGGGCGCTCGATGGCCCATGGTCTCCGTGGTGATGGTTCCCGTGATGGTGGCCATGGTCGTGCATCGTCATTTCCCATACCGCCGGATCAGTGCCAGCATCTCCTCCGACGCAGCCTGCCGCTCCGCGTCGGTCAGGCCGGGGCGGGCGACATGATCGCGCATATGCTGCTCGATCAACTCCTCCATCAGGCTCCCCACCGCGCCGCGCACCGACGCGACTAGCTGCAATGTCTCGGAACAGTCCGCCTCGCCGCCCAACTGCCGCTCGATCGCGCCCACCTGTCCTGCAATGCGCCGCACCCGCGCCAGCAGCTTGTCCCTGTTCTCGATAATATGCATAGGATACCCCCCTATACTATCTCTTCTTTTTCGTCAAACGCCGCCAATTCACCATTTGCTTCATGAATTCGCCCTTCCTAACAGAACAGCATGGCCAAAAGCTTCGACTGCGACCTCGCGATTCTGGGCGGCGGCCTTTCCGGTACTCTCACCGCTCTAGCCTTCACCCGCCTGCGCCCCGACGTGAATGTCCTCCTAATCGAAAGCGGCCAAACGCTCGGCGGAAACCATCTCTGGTCCTTCTTCGACAGCGATGTTCGGCCCGCCGATCGATGGCTGATCGATTCCTTCGTTACCCACCGCTGGCCCCAGGGACACCAGGTCCGCTTCCCCGCCTATCAGCGCCAGCTGGACACCGCCTATAACAGCATCTCCTCCACTCAACTGGACGCCCATGCTCGCCCGTTGCTCGGGGAGCGCGCCCTCCTCAACGCCGATGCGGCCAGCGTCACATCCACCTGCGTCACCTTGAGCGACGGCAGCCAGATCAAAGCCGACGCCGTCCTCGATACGCGCGGCGGCGGCGATCTGTCGGCGCTTGATTGCGGCTGGCAGAAGTTCGTCGGCCAGGTCCTCCGCCTGGCTCAACCCCACGGCCTGGAACGCCCCGTCATCATGGACGCGACCGTTCCCCAGATCGACGGCTATCGCTTCGTCTATCTGCTTCCCTTCGACCAACAGACGATATTCGTCGAAGATACCTATTACAGCAACGACGCCTCACTCGACGTCCCAGCGCTCGCCAGCCGGATTGCCAGCTATGCCCAGGATCAGAACTGGCAGGTCGAAGAAATCGTCCATCAGGAAAGTGGCATCCTGCCAGTGGTGCATGGCGGCGACTTCGATCGCTTCTGGCCAGCGCAGGATGCCGTCGCTCGCGCCGGCGTCCGCGCCGCGATGTTCCACCCGATGACCGGCTATTCACTTCCCGACGCGATCTCCACCGCGCTCTGGCTCAGCGGTCAGCCGCTTGAAACGCTTGGCCCCGCGACCCGCAAACGCGCCAAGGCGCACTGGCAGGCAGGGGGCTATTACCGTCTGCTGGGCAAGATGCTTTTCCGCGCCGCCCAGCCGCATCAGCGCTGGCGCATCTTCGAGCGCTTCTACCGGCTCAACCCGCATCTGATCGGCCGCTTCTATGCCGGGCAGTCCAGTTGGGCCGATCGCATCCGCATCTTGTGTGGACGCCCGCCCGTGCCCATAAGGAGCGCCATGCGCGCCTTGTTGACCCCCTCCGCCTGATGAACCGCAAAGCGATAGTCATAGGAGCGGGCTTTGGCGGCCTGGCTCTGGCGATCCGCCTTCAGTCCGCGGGTGTCGACACGACGCTCGTCGAAGCGCGGGACCGCCCGGGCGGCCGTGCCTATATGTGGGAGCGGGACGGCTTCGTCTTCGATGCCGGTCCCACCGTCGTCACCGATCCCGATTGCCTTGCGGAACTCTGGCGTCTGTCCGGTCATGACATGGCGGAGGATGTCACCCTAGTGCCCGTCACGCCCTTCTACCGGCTGAACTGGCGCGACGGCACCAACTTCGACTATTCGAACGACGAAAATGCCCTCCGCGCCCAGATCGCCAAGCTGAACCCGCAGGACGTCGCAGGCTATCAGCGCTTCCTCGACTATTCCGACGGCGTCTATGAGGAGGGCTATCGCAAGCTAGGCTCCGTCGCGTTCCTCGATTTCGCGTCGATGATCCGCGCCGCTCCGGCGCTGGCCAAGCATCAGGCATGGCGGTCGGTCTATTCGATCGTCTCATCCTATGTGAAGGACGAGCGGCTGCGCCAGGCCTTGTCCTTCCACACGCTGCTGGTCGGCGGCAACCCGATGCAGACCAGCGCGATCTATGCGCTCATCCACAAGCTGGAAAAGGATGGCGGCGTCTGGTTCGCCAAGGGCGGCACCAACCGCCTCGTGCAAGGCATGGCGACGCATTTCGAACGGCTCGGCGGCACGCTGCGGCTGGCTGACCCGGTCGTGCGGATCGAGACCCATGGTGACCGCGCCGTCGCCGTGTCTACTGCTTCAGGCTGGCGCGGAGAGGCCGATGCGGTCGCTACCAACGGCGACCTCATGCACAGCTATCGCGATCTTCTCGGCCACCATCCCCGCGGCCAGAGGCAGGCGGAAAAGCTTGGCCGAAAGCGCTGGTCGCCCAGCCTCTTCGTCCTGCATTTCGGGATCAAGGGCAGCTGGCCCGGCATCCCGCACCACATGATCCTGTTCGGTCCGCGCTATGATGGGCTTCTGACCGACATCTATGATCATGGCGTGCTGCCGAGGGATTTCTCGCTCTACCTCCATCATCCGACCGTCACCGATCCGTCGATGGCGCCCGATGGTCACTCGACCTTCTACGCCCTTGCGCCGGTGCCCCACATGGGCAAGCTGCCGATCGACTGGAAGCAATTCGGCCCCGTCTATGCCGAGCGTATCCTGGACGAGATCGAGCATCGCCTCATCCCCGACATCCGCTCTCGCATCGTCACGCAATTCCATTACGCGCCGCCCGATTTCCAGAGCGACTTGTCCGCCCATCTCGGCAGCGCTTTCAGCCTTGAGCCGCTGTTGACCCAGAGCGCCTGGTTCCGCGCTCATAACCGGGATGACGTGATCCCCAACCTCTACCTCACCGGCGCGGGCACCCATCCGGGCGCAGGCATCCCCGGCGTTGTGGGGAGCGCAAAGGCGACCGCCGCGCTGATGCTGCAAGACCTGCTGTGAAGCGCCTCGCCGTTTATTGCGGCTCGGCTTTGCCTGCGGACCCGGTTTATGTGGAGGCGGCCCGCCAGGTCGGCCGTACCCTTGCCGGGCGAGGCATCGGCGTCGTTTATGGTGGCGGAAGGCTCGGCCTGATGGGTGCGGTGGCCGACGCTGCCCTCGAAGCAGGCGGGGAGGTGATCGGCGTCATCCCGGAAGCCCTCGTCAGGGCCGAAGTCGCGCATCAGGGCTGCACCGAGCTCCATGTCGTCCAGACAATGCATCAGCGCAAGGCACTCTTCACCGACCTGTCGGATGGCTTCGTCACGCTGCCTGGCGGCGTCGGCACGATGGATGAGCTATGGGAGGCGATCAGCTGGGCGCAGCTTGGCTACCATGCCAAGCCTGTCGGTCTGCTCAACGTTGCGGGCTTCTATGACCAGCTTATCGCCTTCAACCAGCATATGATCGCCACCGGATTCATCCGGCCTCAACATGCCTGCATCCTCTCCCATGCCGACACGATCGATGGACTGCTCGAAAAAATGACAGCCTATGAGGCGCATGAGCCGATCTTCGCCATGAAAGCCGACCGGTTGTAATTTTCGTCGCCCTTGCGGCAATCACCGTCGCGAGGCATGTCGGCGGCGTGACCCATCTCGATCGTCCCGCCCTCGTCGCCCATGCGCGCGACAGTATCGCCCGTGGCTCCAAATCCTTTGCCATGGCGTCCAGGCTGTTCGACCGGCAAATCCGCGAGCGGGCCTGGCTCCTCTACGCCTGGTGCCGCAAATGCGACGACATCGCCGATGGGCAGGATCATGGGGGTGTGATGACGGGCGTGGCCGATGGGCAGGTCCGTTTGGCCGCCATGCGAGCGCAGACCGATGCAGCTTTACGCGGCGAAGCTACCGGAGACCCTGCCTTCGACGGCTTTGGCCTCGTCATGCGCGAATGCGCCATTCCTGCGCGCTACGCCCATGACCTGCTAGAAGGCTTTGCCCTGGATGCGCAGGATTGGCGGCCCGTCACCCAAGCCGACATGCTGCGCTACTGCTATCATGTCGCTGGCGCGGTGGGTTGCATGATGGCTGTGCTCATGGGCGTCAGCCCTGAGGATGAAGCCACGCTGGACCGGGCCTGCGACCTTGGTCTGGCATTCCAGCTGGCCAATATCGCCCGCGACATCGGTGAGGATCAGCAGGCCGGCCGCTGCTACCTGCCCCAGCAATGGCTGGCGGAAATGGCGATCCCGCCGGGAAGCCAGATGGAGCTAGCATACCGCCCGCAACTCACCCTTTTGGCGGGCCGCCTCACGAACCTTGCCGCTGACTATGAAGCAAGCGCGCGCCATGGCACCGGATCCTTGCCGCCGCGCGCCGCCTGGGCAGTTCTGGCTGCGGCAGGCATTTATGGCGACATAGCGCGGGAAGTCGCAAGGCGTGGAGAACGCGCTTGGGACGCCCGGGTGATGACGCCCAAGAGCGAGAAGCTGGGATGGGTGTGCCGGGGGGGATTTCAGATGTTCGGCCGTTCGTCCCGCTGGCCCGCATCCGCGCCTCGCCCACCGCATCTCTGGACCCGGCCTAGAGGCTGATCCACAAAAAAAAAGGCCGGCACTTTCGTACCGGACCCAAGGTGTGTTCGCAGGAGGAACATCGTGTGGCGGGCGGGCCATCCTTTGCGGCCCGCTCTTCCGAATAGGATCAGGGGTTGTAGGCGCGCTCGCCATGCTCCCCGAGGTCGAGGCCTTCCAGTTCGACGTCGCGGCTGACCCGCAGGCCGGTGACGGCTTTGGCGACGAAGATGGCGATCGCGGTGCCGATCGATGCCCAGACGATGGTCGTGACGGTGGCCAACAGCTGCGTGACGAGCTGGCTGCTCATCGAGAAGTCAGCGCCGCCCGGACCGCCCAGCGACGGTGAGTAGACGATGCCGGTGCCGATCGCGCCGATCATGCCGCCGATGCCGTGGATGCCGAAGGCGTCCAGCGAGTCGTCATAGCCAAGCTTGGGCTTGATGACCGTAACCATGTAGAAGCAGATGATCGACGCGACCGCACCCAGCACGATGGCACCGAACGGGCCAGAATTCCCCGCGGCAGGCGTCACGGCAACCAGACCGGCGATGATGCCCGAGCAGAAGCCGAGGGCCGAACCCTTGTGACCGTTGATGCGCTCGGCGATCATCCAGAACAGGCCGCCAGCAGCCGTTGCAACGAAGGTGTTGATCATCGCCAGGGCCGCAGAGCCATTGGCTTCCAGAGCCGAGCCTGCATTGAAGCCGAACCAGCCAACCCACAGCAGGCCGGTGCCGACGCCGGTCAGCGTCAGGGAGTGAGGCGGCGTCGGTTCCTTGGGAAAGCCCATGCGCTTGCCGAGGATGAGGCAGGCGACCAGCGCCGAAACACCGGCGTTGATGTGCACGACAGTGCCGCCAGCGAAGTCCAGTGCCCCCATTTCGAAGAACAGGCCGCCCGTAGCCCAAACCATATGGGCGATCGGGAAATAGACGATCGTCAGCCAGACCGCTGCGAACACCATGACCGCCGAAAATTTGATGCGCTCGACAACTGAACCCAGCACCAGCGCGACGGTGATCGCGGCGAAGGTCATCTGGAAGCTGACGAACACATATTCGGGGATGACGACGCCATCGGTGAAGGTGGCAGCCGTCGAATCCGGCGTGATGCCCTTCAGGAAGGCTTTGGACAGGTCGGAAATGAAGCCGTTGCTGGGACCAGCGAAGGCGAGGCTATAGCCGTACATCACCCAGATCAGCATCGCGAGGCACGCGACCGCGCCGATCTGCGTCATGACCGACAGCATATTCTTGGTACGAACCAGGCCGCCATAGAAGAGGGCCAGGCCGGGGAGGATCATGGCCAGCACCAGCACGGTGGAGGTCATCATCCAGGCAGTATCGCCCTTGTCTGGCGTCGGCGCAGCGGCCGCCGCCGTTTGTGCCCAGGCGGGCAGCGCGGCGAAGAGGGAAAGGCCAGCCGCTCCCATCACGCCGGAGAATTTCTTGGCAAAGGTCATTATTCCCCCCTTCTTACAGCGCGGTTTCGCCGGTCTCGCCAGTGCGAATGCGCACGGCCTGACCAACATCGAGGACAAAGATCTTGCCGTCGCCGATCGCGCCGGAATTCGCGGCTGTCTGAACCGCCTCGACTACGCGCGGTGCAAGATCGTCGTCGCAAACGACCTCGATCTTGATCTTCGGAACCATGTTCGTGGAATATTCGGCGCCCCGATAGATTTCGGTTTGCCCCTTCTGGCGGCCGAAGCCCTTCACCTCGGACACCGTCATACCGGCGATGCCCAGCGAGGAGAGTGCCTCGCGGACATCGTCAAGCTTGAACGGCTTGATGATAGCCATGACAAGTTTCATGTCGCCCCCTGTTAATGGTGTGCGACGACATGTCAGCAAGAGCCGTGCCAAATTAAAAAAGCAGCCGTGATCTGGGCTTTTTCGACAAGCGCGATCGTTCAGTCGCTAAAAAAATGGGCAGGTGAGGGGCGCTGCCTAAAAATTGAGCATCCCCTGTTACCAGTCGGCAGCGGCGCGGATCGCATCTTCTTCTTCGGGCAAGGTGGCCCGGCCAAGCACGGCATTGCGATGAGGAAATCGGCCAAAACGAGCGATGACTGCATGATGTTGACGCGCAAACTCCATCGACCGTTCGTCGCCCGCCGCCTCGAACAGGCTAAGCGATAGCGCCTGATCCTCAAGCTCTTCGCTGTGCTGGAACGGCATGTAGAAAAATCTGCGTCCGGCCCCGCCAATCTGGATGTCATAGCCATGGGCAATCGCGCCGCGCGCAACAGCCCGGGCAAGCTCATCGGTCTGGTATTCCTTGGCCGTGCCCCTGAACATATTTCGCGGCAACTGATCGAACAGGAGCACGGCTGCCAGCGCATCGTCGGCTCGCTCCAGGAACGTTTCAGAGGCTAAGGTCCGCTTCTCCTCCCACAAGGAGCGAAAGCGGCTGGTGCATTGCCGGTCCAGCTCCGGATCATGCTTCCACCATCCCTCCTCCCCAACCTGATTGAACCAGAAGTCGAGCAGAGCAGCCGCCCAGTCGGCGGTCACCGCGTCATGGCTGTCGGTGAGCATGTTCATACAGGAAGAAAAGATCATGCAGGCTGCCGGTTCCGCAGCCCGTGGCGCGTTGAGATCAGGTCGCCGTGCCGCCGACCGTCAAGCCTTCCATCAGCAGGGTAGGTTGTCCGACGCCGGCAGGGACGCTCTGTCCCCCTTTGCCGCACATGCCGATACCTTCGTCCAGCGCCCAATCATTGCCGACACCGACCACCTTGGTCAGCGCCGAAGGTCCATCGCCGATCAACGTCGCGCCCTTGATCGGATCACCCAGCTTCCCGTTCTCGACCTTATAGGCTTCAGTGCAGGAAAAGACGAACTTGCCCGACACGATGTCCACCTGTCCGCCGCCAAAGCTCTTGGCGAAGATGCCCGACTTCACACGAGACAGCAGTTCCGCGGGATCGTCCTCGCCACCCTTGATGAACGTGTTCGTCATGCGCGGCATAGGGGCATGGGCGTAGCTTTCTCGCCGGCCGTTGCCCGTGGGTTCAACGTCCATCAGACGGGCATTGAGCCGATCCTGCATATAGCCTTTGAGGATGCCGTCTTCGATCAGGATGTTCTCGCGCGTCGGCGTGCCCTCGTCATCGATCGACAGCGACCCCCGGCGATTGAGGATCGATCCATCATCCACCACCGTGACGCTCGGCGCCGCGACGCGTTCGCCAACCCTGCCGGAAAAGGCGCTGGTGCCCTTGCGGTTGAAATCGCCTTCAAGGCCGTGGCCGATCGCCTCATGCACCAGCACGCCCGGCCAGCCAGGCCCCAGCAGCACCGTCATCTCGCCTGCAGGCGCAGCCACCGACCGCATATTGACCCGCGCCTGCGCGAGCGCTTCGTCAATCGCCCGGTTCCAGATGGCCGGGTCCATGACCTGATCATAGAGATAGCGCCCGCCTATGCCGAAACTACCCGTTTCACGACGGCCATTTTCTTCGAGGATCAGCGAGACGTTGAGGCGCACGAGCGGGCGGATATCGGATGCGGTGAATCCGTCGGCCCGCACGATCTCGACCACCGACCAGCTACCGGCAAGGCTGACCGAAACCTGCGCAACGCGCGGATCACGCGCGCGCGCCGCCGCGTCAATCGCCGCGCACAGCGTAACCTTTTCCGCGAAAGGCACGATCTCGAGAGGATTGGCGTCCGTATAGAGATGCCGGTTCGTCCGCTGCGGCGGCGGGGCAGGCTGACCCTTGGCCGGATCCAGCAAGGTCAGCGTCTCGGCAGCCCGGCGGATCGCCGCCTCGCTGATGTCGTTGGCATGGGCAAAGCCGGTCATCTCGCCCGACACGCCCCGCAGGCCAAAGCCAGCATCGGTTGAATAGTCGGCCGTCTTCAGCCGACCATCGTCGAACCCGAAGCTCTCGCTCGCCCGATATTGGAGATAAAGCTCGCCATCATCGCAATTGGCGAGTGCCTGCGCGGTCAGCTGCCGCGCGCCATCGGGATCAAGCAGGCCCGGCCGGTAAAGAAGGCCGCGCGCATCGGTGAACTGGGAAGCGATGTCCGTCATGCCGCCCGATATAGGGGCGCAGCTTCCCAAGCCCAATCAAATTCGCGATGGCGAAACCCGTTTCACATGCTGGCGCCGGATGGGATGTCAGGCAGGCCCGCGACTTCGGGCGTGTCAGCCGGACCGCCGATCAGGACGAAGCGCCGGTCGCAATAGCCGCAATCGACATAGCCATGCTCGTCAATCTCCAGGAACACGCGGGGGTGGCCCAGAGCAGCGGGGATGTCGCCCGAACCATCGCACGCGACGCGGGGCTTGGTGACTCGAAGAATTTCAGGCGGCTGTATCATGACGCGTTCGATTAGCAGCGGCTCCATCGCACCGCAATATCCGGCACGG
The DNA here is from genome assembly GCF_054771735.1 of Sphingobium sp. TomMM35A. Lineage (NCBI taxonomy): Bacteria > Pseudomonadati > Pseudomonadota > Alphaproteobacteria > Sphingomonadales > Sphingobiaceae > Sphingobium > Sphingobium sp. TomMM35A. Next base: position 2,071,733 of record NZ_BSRC01000001.1, on the reverse strand, counting down.
CTTTCTGGCAGCGATGGGAATATGGTGGGCGATGACGGGCTCGAACCGCCGACATTCTCGGTGTAAACGAGACGCTCTACCAACTGAGCTAATCGCCCGATGCCGCATCATGGCGATGCAGCCGGAGCGCGCTATCTAGGCCAATCCGCGCGCCGGTCAAGCCTTGATGATAGCGGCCCGTTTACCCGCACAGGAAACGGCGGCTCGCGGTGAACCATCTTGTCAGCGCTTCGGCGGTATCGTCAGTCAGCGCGATGAACACGCGGCGCCCGTCATGCGGGTCTGCCTGCCGGTGGACGATGCCCTTGTCGGTCAGCGTGCGGATCCAGCGCAACGCGGTCGTCGGCGGCACGGCCGAAGCGATGCAGAGGCTCGACACCGACACGCGCTCCTGCTCCAGACGCGCTGCCAACAGGTCGAGCAGCATGTCCCATGCAGGATCGGCGAAAAGGTCAGCAGGCAGGAAATCCTCCCGCAGCCGCCGCGCGCGCAGCATGTCCCGCACCTGCGCCGCGCCGGGCGTTGCTTCCTTGGCGGGCGCTTGCTGCTCGCCCATCGGTTCGACAGCGGGCATGCCGATATAGTCGCTCGCACGATCCGATATGCGGGGGCCCAAGGCAAAGGAAGGCATGGCATGGCGCGGGCGCGCCGTCAGCGCCTCCAACGTCCGGGCGAGGCGGCTGACTTCTTCGCTCAGTTGCTGCAGGCGAACGCCCTCGCTTTCCTGGTTCACCTCATGAAGTGTCCGCTGCGGCGTAGTGCCGCCCGCCGTCAGCAGCGCGGCGGCAAGATCGGCATGATCGGGTGTACAGAGCAGCTGCGTCCGCTCACTTCGCATGCAGGCGAAGGCTAAGTCCACGGTGTCGAGACCTGCGACCAGAATGACGGCCATGTCATTCTGCACCGCCAGCGTCTCCACTTGCACCAGCAGCCGCTCGAGCATGACAGATGGATGGGTGCAGAAGAGCAGAATGACATCGCAGCCCACCTGCATGTCGAGCCGCAGCATCGCCTGATCGAGCGCGACGATATCCAGCAGCCTGAACTGTGCGGCCTGCGCGATCCCGGCGACATCGTCGAGGAAGATATCGTCCGCAAGAATGAGCAGGCCCGCCCGCATATCCCTCACGCGATATATATCTTCGCCAGCGGCAACAAAGTCAGTCCGGGATCGATCCATTTCCACCTGATAAACTCCTGTCCCTGCTTTGTTCCTAACCTACCGCAATATCTCGGTTGCGCCGCTTCTCTCTCCTCCAAATCGGAGCATGCAAGCTTGTTCCTGATGTTGATCGTGCGTTTTGCCGTTGCTTTTCACAGAGTTGAGTACGGCTACCGCCAAAATGGTCCGGCTTTTCCCCGAAATGGCGGGATGACAGACCTAAGGAAACTGCATCCGGAACGGATGATCTTTCCGCTTTTTTGATTTCAGACTGCCGTCCGCCGGGCAAAGTCGATGTAGAGTTCGCGCAAGCGGGTCGCGATCGGCCCAGGGCTGCCATTGCCGATAATGCGCCCGTCTATACGCACGACGGATTGGCAGAGCGTAGACGCGCTGGTGATGAAAGCTTCGCGTGCTCCCACCGCTTCGGCAACTGTAAAGGGGCGATGAACGACGGTCAGTCCACTTTCCTCCGCCAGCGCGGTGATGGCAGAGCCGGTGCACCCCGCCAGCACGGCTTGCGAATATGCGCGCGTGATGATGCCTTCATCCGTCACCAGGAAGGCCGTGGACGACGCGCCTTCGGTGACGAAGCCATCTTCCACCATCCAGGCTTCTTGCGCGCCCGCTTCGGCCGCAATCTGTTTCGCCATGGCTTGGGCCAGAAGGCCCACGCTCTTGATGTCGCGCCTTGCCCAGCGGAGGTCGGGCGTCGTGACCACTGCGATCCCGCTCTGTACAGCCGGAGAGTCGAGGAAGCGCTTCGCCTGCGTGAACATCACCAGAGTGGGCTCCAGACCGGGCGAGGGCAGGAAGTCCCGGCCGGAGTCCGCACCCCGCGTCAATTGCAGATAGATCAGCCCTTCCTGAAGTCCGTTGCGGGCAGCCAGTTCTTTCTGCGCGGCTTCGATCTGTCCGGTTGAAAGGGGCAGCGAAAGACCGATGGCCGCTGCCGAGCGCTCAAGCCTTGCCAGATGCGACGCGCTGTCGATCAGCCGTCCGTCGATGACGGCCGTCACTTCATAGACTGCCTCGGCAAAAAGAAATCCGCGATCGAGTACCGAAACCCGCGTTTCGGCAAGGGGCAGAAACTGACCATTATGATAGGCGATCGACATGAAGCGGCAAAATCCCTCGGCCAACATCGGCGGGTCGCGATGTTGCCGTGGCAGGGCCGTTGGTCAAGCAATGATCATCGGGCAAGGGCCTTCACTCTCTCGCCGATGTCGCGCAAATCCTCGACAAAGCGCGCCCTCTCTTGCGCTTTGCGCGCTTCATCCGGCACCCGCAGCAGGAAACTGGGATGCACTGTTACCCAGGCTTCAACGCCACTCTCTAGCGGGATGGGGGCGCCCCGGGTTCGGCTGATCGTCACCGCCTTTCCCAAGATGGCCCGTGCCGCTGTCGCGCCCATCGCAAGCAGCACGCGCGGACGGATCAGGTCCAACTCCTGATCCAGCCACCAGCGGCAGGCGTTGATCTCCGGCGTATCCGGCGTCTGGTGGATGCGCCGTTTGCCGCGCCTCTCATGTTTGAAATGCTTGACGGCATTGGTGACGTAGATGCTTGCCCGGTCGATCCTTGCCTCTTCCAGCGCATGGTCAAGCAACTGTCCCGCCGGGCCGACGAAGGGCCGTCCCGCAAGATCTTCCTGATCGCCCGGCTGCTCCCCAACGATGACGAGCGCAGCGTCTAGCGGCCCTTCGCCGAACACAGTTTGGGTGGCATCGCGATATAGATGACAGCGCGTGCAGCCTGCCGCTTCCTCGCGCAGGGCCGCCCAGGCGGCTGTCACGTTGCTGGGGCGGGCGGGTGCTTTGGGCGGGGTGGCGATCATGGCCGCCTCCCTTGCCTGCGCTCCGGCGACCAGGCCGGGGATGAGTGCCGCCTCGGGCAGATTGCGCCAATATTTCTTAGGCATCTCCGACAGCATGGCGCGCTGTTTGAGCCTGACTGGATTGAATATTGAGGCATAATAGCTTTTCCACATGTCCTCGACCGGGTCCCCGTCAGGAGCATCTGCCTTCGATGCGCCTGGCCCTTCGCTCAGTCTTTCGCCGTCCCAGAAAATGCTGATTTCGGGCGTCAGGATGGACCAGCGCATCGATGCAAAGCGGCGCACGAAAAAGCCCGCGTTCGCGCGGACGATATGATGGTCGGGTTCAAACCAGGCGACAAAGCGCGCGCCGTCGTCATCCTGCACCTCCCGGAAGCGGACGAAGGCGCGCATCTTGTGAATGTCGCGGCGAACCGCTTTCGCCAGCACCTCCACCCTGCGGACCAGAGGATCGGCCTGGTCATCCATGCGCGTGCGCTGCTCGCGGACATCCAGCAGCAGTGCATAGAGGAGGGCAAAGCGCTCCGGATCGCCATGCAATATGGCGCTTTCCGCCAACTCCAGAAAAGCGCGCGGAACGGAAAATGCGCCACCGCCTTGATTGGCGGGCGGCGGCTTGTCGAACGCCAGCAGCGATCCCGCATCTCCTTCGACCCGCCAATCTATGTCCTGAGGCGGCACGCCAGCCAGAGCGAAACTACGGGCAGCATCGCGCCACCCGTCGAAATCGTCCGGCCCGCTCAGCAGCGCCTGAAACATGGCGAAATCAGTCGGACGATTCCGCCCGCTCCAACTCGGCGGGCTTGCGCCGCGCAAAGGTGGCGGCAAGCTTCACTTCTTCCTCGTCCGTCAGTTCAGCCGCCGCGTCGGGGAACATCTCCTCTTCTTCTTCCTCGATATGGTGCAGATAGCGCTTCTTGAGCTTGGCAAAGGTTTCACGCCATTCCGGACTATTGAAGGTCTGCTCCTCCAATTCTTCCAGATAATCGTCGATTTCCTTATGTTCCGCGACGCTGTGCTGCGCATCTTCGCGCAGGTCGGGACGGGCGAGCATCGTTGCGTAAAGCGTCTCTTCTTCGGCAGCCGCATGCGCGGTCACCTCGACGCGAAACTGCTCGAACAGTTTTTCCAGCCGGTCATGATCATCCTGAGCATCAGCCATCTTCTCGAACAGCTGACGATGGGCATCATGATCCTGCTTCAATTTGTCAAAAATCGTGGCCTTGGCCATGGGCGTGCTCCTCTTGGTCTAGAGGGCACAACGACAGGCAGGACGCTTTGGGTCCGCGGGTCAGCCGAACAGGAAACGGAAGATGATGGCGACAGGAAGCCATAAAAGGCTGCAGGCAATGCTGCTCAGCCACACCTGCGCAACATCCCGGCGGAAGCGCAAGCCCAGACCCGACATCGACAGTCCGCTTTGATCCAGCATCTCCCAGCGGCGCTCGATGCCACGGGCGATCATGGCATATCCGCCGATTGCGGCAATAAGAGCGAGGTGCAGTACCAGCGAGCCGCCCATCCGGGCGACGATAGCGATCTGAATGAGGCAGAAAACAACGAGTGCAGCGGCCAGATGGCTGCTCATGCGCTTGGCATAACGCCCGCCATGAGGCCGTACTGAATCACCATTGAATGCCGTTGCCACCAGCGCTGTCCCCTCGACTTTTATTGTTCTCAAGAAATCACGAAGCGCGGCACTTATCAACAGGGAAAACGGCTGTTCAACCGAAAAGCTCCAACTGTGCCGCGGGAGGAGTGAGCTGCCGCCGCAGATCGACCTTGTCGATCAGGTGCACCGGCCTCCAATCACTCGCGATCAGAAAGGGCCGCAATTTCACGATCGAGCTGGTCAGCCGCGCAACGTCGTCCAGCCGGAGACGGCGCACCCTGCGGCTGGCCAAGATGCGATCGACCGCCTTGACGCCAAGTCCCGGCACCCGAAGCAACAATTCGCGGGGTGCGCAGTTCACGTCCACGGGGAACATGTCCCGATGCGCCAAGGCCCAGGCGAGCTTGGGATCGATGTCGAGTGGCAGATGTCCTGTCTGTGGATCGGTTGCCTGCTCCAAATCCTGCACTGAAAAACCATAGAAGCGCATCATCCAATCCGACTGATACAGCCGATGCTCGCGCAGCAGGGGCGGGCGTTTGAGCGGCAGCACGCTACTGGCGGAAGGGATCGGCGAGAACGCGCTATAATAGACGCGGCGCAACGCATGCCGGTCATAAAGCGAGCGCGCACGCCGGATGATGGCCCGGTCATCCGCTTCGTCGGCTCCTACGATCATCTGCGTCGATTGCCCTGCAGGCGCGAAGCGCGGTGCATGGCGATACCGTTTTTTCGCATCGGTGGTATCTTCGATCGCCGTGCGCAGCCCCTTCATCGCCCCTTCGATGCGCTCGCCATTCTTTTCGGGCGCCAGTCGCCGCAAGCCTTGCTCTGTCGGCAATTCGACGTTGATCGAGAGCCGGTCGGCATAGAGCCCCGCCTGATGGGTCAGTTCCGGGTCGGCATCGGGAATAGTCTTGAGGTGAATATAGCCGCGAAAATCATGCTCCTCCCGCAAGGCGCGGGCAACGCCGACCAACTGCTCCATCGTATAATCGGACGACCGTATGATCCCGGAGGACAGGAAAAGCCCTTCGATATAATTACGCCGGTAAAAGCTGAGCGTCAGGTCGACCACCTCTCGCACGGTGAAGCGCGCCCGGCGAACATCGCTCGACCGGCGGTTGATGCAATAATGGCAGTCGAAGATGCAGCTATTCGTCAGCAGGATTTTCAGCAGCGATATGCATCGTCCGTCAGGCGCATAAGCATGGCATATACCCATTCCTTCGGTCGACCCGATGCCACCTTTGCGCCCGGACATGCTATCGCGCTTCTTCGTCCCCGACGATGCACATGACGCATCATATTTTGCCGCGTCGGCGAGGATTTCCAGTTTCTGCCGGATCGAAAGAACAGCCATGCGTTCACATTATGTTCTTTGTTTGCGCATGTCCTTGATCTAGATTGATCTGGCGCACCTGTTTCTTCAGGTCTTCCAACTCGGATCGATCTTGTCGATCAGCCGGACCATGGCTTGAAAGTCGGGCACGCCCGGCCCTACCGGCAATTGCACCCCCCCGATATCGCGCTGATGGACCGCAATCACCTCTTCCGGAATATCGACCGGCGTCCCTGCCGCGCCCGTGGCGACCTGGATCTCGCAAGCGCGCTGGAGCATCCAGTGCAGGAGGAAAGCCTTGGGCAGGGTATCGGCCATGACCAGCGAGCCATGGTTGCGCAGCATCATCAGCCGCCGTTCGCCCAGATTTGCTATCAGCCGCTCGCCCTCTTCCGGCCGCAGCGTGATGCCTTCGAAATCATGATAGGCGATCCGGGCCGCGAACGCTGCCGCATAGAAATTGGTCGGCCGCAGCCCTTCCCTGGTGGCGCTGACCGCCATCGCGGCAGTGGTATGCGTATGGATGACGCAATGCGCGTCGGGCAGGTGCCGGTGAAAGACGCTGTGCTGCGTGAACCCGGCCCGATTTACCGGATAGGCGCTGCCGTCCAATATGTGGCCGTTGATATCGATCTTGACGAGGTTGGACGCGGTCACTTCCGAATAGAGCAGCCCGAATGGATTGATCAGGAAAGCGCCATCCTCATCAGGCACGCGCAAGGTGATGTGGTTGTAGATCAACTCCGACCAGCCCATATGGTCGAATATGCGGTAGCAGGCAGCGAGCTGCTGGCGTGCCTCCCATTCGGCAGCTGACATCCCGGCAACAGGAACGGCGGTAGCCATGGCGATCCTCCTTTATCTTCTGCCCTGACTATCCACCCCACTGGCGCTCCTGTCGAGTGAAACGGCTTCGGGGTTGAATTTGGCCGAATCTGCTGGTAGGGCGCGCCCCACACGGCGCAGGCTGCCCTGCGACGACTCATCGCTATTAGTTTCGGTAGGCCCGTCGGGAAGGGTTTTGTTTCCGGCGAACCGCCCGTTTTCGACTGGAGTTTGACTGGCTTATGCAAATCATCGTTCGCGACAACAATGTCGACCAGGCCCTGCGCGCGCTCAAGAAGAAGCTGCAGCGTGAGGGCGTGTATCGCGAGATGAAGCTGCGCCGTCACTACGAAAAGCCCTCGGAAAAGCGCGCCCGCGAAAAGGCGGCTGCGGTTCGCCGTGCGCGCAAGCTGGAGCGGAAGCGCGCCGAGCGCGACGGCGTCCGTTAAGACGTTCGTTTCCATGGGGCGGCGGACTGCCGCTCCATCCTTCTGATCATCCGCACCTGCGAGGCTAAGGTCCATGTCCACGACCGCTGTTCCCCTTCGTCCCATCGCCAAGGGGTCGCTGACGCGTCTCTGGATCGGCGTTGCCGCAGTGGCGATCGCCGCCGCTGGCCTCGCCTGGGCCGGACAGCGCGGCGTTGAGCCGTCACCTGCCAGCTATCTTGCCAGCAATGCGGGTGAAGACGGCGTGATCACGACCGACTCGGGTCTCCAGTACAAGGTTCTGGAAGAGGGCACCGGTCCCAGCCCGACCGCTGCGGACGTGGCGCTGGTCGGCTACAAGGGCACGCTGCTCGACGGCACCGTCTTCGATGAAAATGCCCAGACCGCGATGCCCGTCGACGGCGTCGTGCCGGGCTTTTCCGAAGGCCTGCAGAAGATGAAGAAGGGCGGCAAGTATCGCCTGTGGATCCCGCCGCAGCTCGGCTATGGCGAGCAGGCGGCCGGTCCGATCCCGGCGAATTCCGTGCTGGTCTTCGATGTACAGCTGCATGATTTTAAGTCGAAGGCCGACATCATGCGCATGCAGCAGATGATGCAGCAAGGCGCGGTGCCGCCGCCGCTGCCGGGCAACTGATCGATTGGATTGGAAGTCAAAAAGGAGGGCCAGCTAGTCGGGCCCTTTTTCATTTAGCGACGACGATAGCCTTGGCGTCATCGCTGTCATTGATCGCTTTGGACCGCTCCTCCAGGTAAACCTTGATCATCGCGATGATCGGGTCGGCCAGGAACAGGCCCAATATGCCGAACAAGGCGCCGAATATGATCTGCGCGGCAAGAACCAGTGCGGGCGCCAGATCGGTGGCGCGCTTGGCCACCATCGGGACGATCAGATAGCCGTCCACGATCTGCACCACCAGATAAACGCCGAATGCATAAAGGCCCGCATCCACACCCGCCGAAAAGCCGACGAGCACGATCAATACGCCCGAAATGATCGACCCAATATTCGGTAGAAAGGCAAAGAGCCCCGTCAGAATGCCGAGAAGCCCCGCCATCGGCACGCCCCCGGCAAGCAGAAGCAGCCATGTTCCCACGCCCTCGACAGCCATGCCGATCAGCCGCCCGAACATCAGGCGGCGCAACGTCCAGCCCATCTTGTCCGCGACATTGTAGAAGCTGACCCTGCTGTTCATGGGGAGCATCCAGGCGACGCCTCGTTCGTACAATCGCGGATCAACGGCGATGAAGATGGCGAGGACCAGCATCATGACCCCACTCGTCACCGCACCCATCAGCGTGCTGACAGCGGCGGTCACCCGGCCGATCGAACTGAATGCCTGCGTCGCCAGGCTCTTGAAGTCATCAGGCGTGGTGGTGACGCCCAATTGCTGCATCCAGCCGCCGATGCGCGTCACCTGTGCTTCCACGATCGTGCGCATGGCTTGGGCCTGTGCCGCCAGGCTCGCTCCGGTCAGGTAGAAGGTATAGCCCATGAAAAGCAGTGCGGAGAGGAGGACGATCGCCAGCCGCCAGCCGCGGCCAATCGGCAATACCCGGCCGAGCAGGCGCGTGCCTCCGTCCATCATCGTCGTCAGCACCAGCGCGCCCAGTATCAGCATGATTGGTTGTGCCAGCAGAACGACGAGTGCGACCGCCACGGCCATGGCGATCCATACGCCAGCCCGCTTTATCTCATGCTGGACAAGCGGGCTGCGCAACTCGCTTGGGCCTGGCTCCTCGATGTGGACGTTTTTCCCGCTCAATCACCAGCCCCTTTGCGAATACATTATTTCGGGGGTGCAACGCTCTCCGGGCGCAAGCTGTTCCCTGCGCGGCCGCTGCGGAAACCGTGGACCCAAGTCATGGGATTCCAGCTGGAATCACCTTCCAACGAGAAGGTGATGAACTCCGCGCGTCCGCCGATCGCTTCCCAGGGCACAGGACCGCCGAGCCCATTTTCCTCAAGCGGGGCGCGGCTGTCGGCGCTGTTGTCCCGGTTATCGCCCATCAGGAACACATGAGTTCGTGGCACGCGCACCGGACCGTACCAATCCAGCGCGCTGGGTCCCATGTCGATCGTCAGATAGCTTTTGCCGTTGGGCAACGTCTCTTGCCGTACGGGCAACTGGCAATAGTCCCGCCCGTCCGCACCTGTCGTGCGCGCTCCGGGAAACTGGGTGGGGGAGCAAGGGGCGTTGCCATCGATCGGGATCAGGATCGGCTTGATCGCCTTCTGCGGCACCGCGACGCCGTTCAATATCACCTGTCCGCCCCGCACCTCGATAATGTCGCCCGGCAGGCCGATCACGCGCTTGATGTAATCCTCGCGCCGATTGTGCGGCGACACGATGACGATGTCGCCACGGTCGGGCAATCGGCCGAAAATCCGGCCCTTCAGGAAGGGCAGGGGGTGGAAGCTCGGGGAAACATAGGACCAGCCATAAGGGAATTTGCTGACCACCAGCCTGTCGCCCTTCAGCAGCACCGGCATCATCGATTCGCTGGGAATGTAAAAAGGCTTGGCGACGAAGCTGTGAAAGGCCAGCACCGCCAGGATCAAAAGCCCGATGCTCTTCACCTCATGCCACCAATCGACGGAACTCCTGTCCGTCCGTACCGGCGATGCCGCCGCTGGTTCTTCTGTGGCAAGCGGGTCGTTATCGCTCATGGGGGCTGCCGTTGTGGTGGGCGTTTCGGATAGTGGCGGGATAGCCGTCACTGGGGTAGGGCCTCAATGATGACGAATGCCTGCGCCCATGGATGATCATCGGTTAGCGTCAGGTGAATGACCGGCTTGTGACCATCGGGCATCATCGCCTGCAATCGTAGAAGCGCGCCCCCGGTAAGCTCCAACGTGGGCGCGCCGCCTGCGCGATTGACGACGCCGATATCCTTCATGAACACGCCACGGTTGAAACCAGTGCCAACGGCTTTGGAGAAGGCCTCTTTCGCAGCGAACCGCTTTGCCAGCGTCCCCGCCTTGGTGAAGGGCCGCCGGTCCGCCTTGGCCCGTTCAATCTCGGTGAAGACCCGCTGTTCGAACCGCGCTCCGAACCGATCCAGCGAATTCTGGATACGCTCTATATTGCAGAGATCTGATCCAAGGCCGATGATCAACGTACCAAGTCCATCTGCCGCCGCATTTCTCGGATGCTGCTCTCCAGCCCTCTGAATATCGCCTCGCCGATGAGGAAGTGGCCGATGTTGAGTTCGGCGACTTGCGGAATCGCCGCCACGGGGCCGACATTGTCGAAAGTCAGCCCGTGGCCGGCATGGGGTTCGATCCCGTTCTTGGCCGCCAATGCCGCAGCGTCCGACAGGCGCCGCAACTCGTCGGCGCGCTCTGATCCCGACAGATGGGCATAGCGACCCGTGTGAAACTCAACGACTGGCGCGCCAAGGCGCATCGCCGCTTCGATCTGGGCCGGATCAGGTTCGATGAAAAGGCTGACGCGTATCCCGGCGTCGCCCAGCGCGCCGACGATCGGCCTCAGCATCTCGATCTGGCCCGCCGCGTCCAGACCGCCTTCGGTCGTCCGCTCTTCGCGCTTTTCCGGCACGATACATGCGGCATGCGGGCGATGCTTGAGCGCAATGCCCAGCATCTCCTGCGTCGCCGCCATCTCCAGGTTGAGCGGCACGGTAAGCGCCGCCGTCAAAGTGGCGATGTCCTCGTCCCTTATGTGCCGACGGTCCTCGCGAAGATGGGCCGTGATGCCGTCTGCACCCGCCTTCACGGCCAGCAGCGCAGCCTTGACGGGGTCGGGATGCTCTCCCCCCCGCGCATTCCGGATGGTGGCAACATGGTCGATGTTGACACCCAGGCGCAGGTGGGCGGGGGCTTGCTGCATGATGCCTATTGTTTCCGGCTTCCGGGCTTGATTGCGGGAATGGCCGCCAGTTCGGGCGGCACATCCTCGGCTTCATAGACCGGGAAGTTGATGCTGACGAGCGGGTAGAATGGAACGCCCAGGTCCACTTCACCTGCGGATCGATCGACCAGCGCGACTTCCGCGACGACGATGCCGCCTTCGGCTTCCACGGCTTCAATCGCCTGGCGCGACGACAGGCCGGTGGTCACGACATCCTCTACCATCAGCACCTTCTGGCCCGGCGTGATGCTAAAGCCTCGCCGCAGTTCAAACGTGCCTTCCGGCCTTTCGAGAAAGACGGCATCCTTATCAAGCGCGCGGCCTACTTCATGGCCGATGATAAGGCCGCCCATTGCTGGGGAAACGACAAGGTCGATCTCCTGCCGCATTTCACGCGGCAGCTGCTGCACGACGGCCCGGGCGAGGCGGCCTGCGCGCTCGGCGTTCATCAATACGCGCGCGCATTGCAGGTAATTGGCGCTGCGGCGGCCCGAGGACAGGATGAAATGCCCTTCCAGCAAGGCTCCTGCCGCCCTGAATTCTGCCAGTACTTCCTCGTCGGTCATCCGGTTTATCGATCCATCAGCACTTGCCCCGGCCGCTTTGGGCCGTCCGGCACATATCTTTTAACATGGGTAACCATGATCGCGCCCCTGTGCGCGAGGTGCGAGATAGGCGGACGGCCGGGGCGTTGCAACAGCGAAGAAAATCTGCTCCTGCCCGCTTGAGGCAGGAAAAAAGCATGCCTATAAGCCGCGGCAGACCGACCGGGCGGAGGGGGACGTGTATGCGCGCGCCTTCGTTGCAGCGGCGCCAAGGGGTTACGGGGTAAGAAGACGCTTATGAAAATGGTGAAATCGCTCGTTCTCGCCGGGTTGCTGGCCTTTGCGCCTGCATCGGCGTTGAACAGTCAGGCGCTGGCGCAGGATAATTCTGCCGTCGCTGCCGCTGCGGACAATGCTGCCGCCCCGGCCGAATCGGCTGGCAACGCTGCGGCCCCCGCTGCCGAAACTGCGAAGGTAGCCGCGCCTGCCCGGATGAAGCCGACCGAAGGCATCGGCATGCCGCGTCCGGGTGAAATCACCTTGCAGGAACAGTTCAGCCCGACTGGCCACACCGCCCGTTGGTTGCATGACGTGCTGCTCCTGCCGCTGATCACGATCATCTCGGTCTTCGTCCTGCTCCTGATGCTCTATGTCATGGTGCGATTCCGCCGCAGCGCCAATCCGGTGCCGTCCAAGACGTCGCATAACGCCTTGATCGAGGTGCTCTGGACCGTGGTCCCCGTCATCATCCTCCTGGTGATCGCGGTGCCCTCGATCGGCTTGCTGGCCGATCAGTACAAGCCTGCTCCCAAGGATGCGGTTACGGTGAAGGTAACTGGCTACCAGTGGTACTGGGGCTATGAATATCCCGACAACGGCATCCCCGAATTCGTCTCGAACATGCTGCCCAAGGAAAAGGCCGAGGCGAATGGCGAGCCCTATCTGCTGGCGTCCGATACCCGCTTGGTTCTTCCCGCTGGCCGCCCGATCAAGCTGATCATCACCGGCGCCGACGTGATCCATGCCTTCGCCGTGCCTTCGCTCTGGGTGAAGATGGACGCTGTGCCGGGCCGTCTCAATGAGAAGACCTTCACCATTGAGAAGCCGGGTGTCTATTACGGCCAATGTTCCGAACTGTGCGGCGCGCGTCACGCCTTCATGCCGATCGCGATCGAGGCGCTGCCTCCCGCCCAGTTCGACCAGTGGGTCCTCTCGCAGGGTGGCAAGCTGCAAGGTGCTGCCCCGGCGGCTTCCGCCGCTGCTGCTCCGGCAGCACCTGCCGCCGCCCCCGCCGAAAAGCTTTGATGTAAGGGCATAACGCCATGACCACGATTACTGCAGATCATCACGGCGATCATGCTCATGATCATCATGACGCCGATCACAAGCCAGCCTTTTTCCAGCGCTGGTTCATGTCGACGAACCACAAGGACATCGGCACCCTCTACCTGATCTTCGCGATCCTCGCCGGCGTGATCGGCGGCGCGATTTCAGGCCTGATGCGCGCGGAACTGGCTCAGCCGGGCATCCAGTATCTTCATACTTGGGCCCAGATGACCGACGGCCCTTCGGCCACGCTCGACCAGGCCTATCACCTCTGGAACGTGCTGATCACCGCGCACGGTCTAATCATGGTTTTCTTCATGGTTATGCCCGCGATCATCGGCGGCTTCGGCAACTGGTTCGTGCCGATCATGATCGGCGCGCCAGACATGGCCTTCCCGCGCATGAACAACATCAGCTTCTGGCTACTGATCCCGGCCTTTGCGCTGCTGCTTGGTTCGACCTTCGTGCCTGGCGGTACGGGCAACGGTGCGGGCACGGGCTGGACGGTCTATGCTCCGCTTTCCACCAGCGGCTCCGCAGGCCCCGCCGTGGACATGGCTATTCTGTCGCTCCACATCGCGGGCGCCAGCTCCATCCTGGGCGCGGTCAACTTCATCACCACCATCCTCAACATGCGCGCGCCGGGCATGACCCTGCACAAGATGCCGCTATTCGTATGGTCGGTGCTGGTCACCGCTTTCCTTTTGCTGCTCGCGCTGCCGGTTCTGGCTGCTGCGATCACCATGCTGCTGACCGATCGCAACTTCGGCACGACTTTCTATGATGCTGCCGGCGGTGGCGATCCGGAACTGTACCAGCATCTGTTCTGGTTCTTCGGCCACCCCGAAGTGTACATCATGATCTTGCCGGGCTTCGGCATCATCAGTCAGATCGTTTCGACCTTCAGCCGCAAGCCGGTATTCGGTTATCTGGGCATGGCATATGCCATGGTCGCGATCGGCGTGGTCGGATTCGTTGTGTGGGCGCACCACATGTTCACCACCGGCATGTCGGTGAACGTGAAGATGTACTTCACTGCCGCAACCATGGTGATCGCGGTGCCTACGGGCATCAAGATCTTCTCCTGGATCGCGACGATCTGGGGCGGTTCGATCAGCTACAAGACTCCGATGGTCTGGGCTTTGGGCTTCATCTTCCTGTTCACCGTGGGCGGCGTCACGGGCGTGGTCCTCGCGAATGGTGGTGTCGATGACGTGCTGCATGACACCTACTACGTTGTGGCTCATTTCCACTATGTGCTGTCGCTGGGTGCCGTCTTCGGTCTCTTCGCTGGCTTCTACTACTGGTTCCCGAAGATGTCGGGCCGCATGTACAGCGAATTCCTGGGACACCTGCACTTCTGGGTGTTCTTCGTCGGCGTGAACCTGCTGTTCTTCCCGATGCACTTCCTTGGCCTGTCGGGCATGCCCCGCCGCTATCCTGACTATCCGGAGGCATTTGCCTACTGGAACAGCGTGGCGAGCCATGGATATGAGATCATGGCGGTGGGCGTGCTGATATTCTTCGTGAATGTCTTCTGGTCGCTTGCATTCGGTAAGAAAGCGGAAGGCAATCCATGGGGTGAAGGTGCAACGACGCTGGAATGGACGTTGCCCAGCCCGCCGCCGTTCCACCAGTTCGAAACGCTGCCGGTCATCGACTGACGGCTGGTCAGAAGGAAAGCATCCAGCAGGATGCCGGGTAGCGATAAAGATCGCAGGCCCAAAGTTAGCAGTCCCGGCGCCCCTGATGGCGCCGGGCTGCCGCATGAGGAGCATATGGCAAGTTCGCCGTTCATGACCGGGAGCGCCGCTTCCACGATGCCTGCACATTGGCGGGATTTCGTCGCGTTGACCAAGCCGCGTGTAATGACCTTGGTGGTCTTCACGGGCCTGTGTGGGCTTCTTGCTGCGCCGGGCCATATTCACCCCGTGCTGGCCTTCACGGCTATTCTTTGCATTGCGCTCGGAGCGGGAGCGGCTGCCAGCCTCAACCAATGGTATGAGGCGGACATTGACGCCAAGATGAAGCGGACTGCGAACAGGCCGTTACCTGCCGGACGGATGGATCGCCAATCGGCGCTGCACTTCGGCGTCGGCCTCTCATTCTTTTCGGTTCTGCTGATGGGTGTGGCGACCAACTGGCTCGCGGCTGCCATTCTGGCCGTATCGATCCTCTACTATGTTTTTATCTATACCATTTGGCTGAAGCCTCGGACCGCCCAGAACATCGTAATCGGCGGCGCTGCTGGCGCCTTTCCTCCAGTGATCGGCTGGGCGGCGGTGACGGGCGATATCGGGGCTCTGCCGGTCGCGCTCTTCATGCTCACCTTCTTCTGGACGCCGCCGCACTTCTGGGCTCTCGCGCTGTTTGTGAAGACCGATTACTCCGCTGCCAATATTCCGATGCTGCCGGTGGTATCCGGCGAGCTCGCCACGCGTCGGCAAATCTGGTTCTACACAGCTATCATGGCGGCTGCGGCTATGGCGCCAGTTCTGCTGCGCCTTACCGGTTTGATCTACGGCCTCACGGCGCTGCTGGGGACGGGTTTGTTCGTGATATTTGCGTTTGACGTGTTCCGGCGCCGTGAGACTGATCCCAGCCGGATGGGGCCTGAACGGCGGCTGTTCAAATATTCAATCCTTTACCTGTTTGCGCTGTTCGGCGCGGTCGTCGTTGATCGTTGGGTGTTTGCATGACGCCTGAAGAGGAAAAGCAGGTCCGCAGCCGACAGAAGTCGCGTGCCCTTGTGACGGGGCTACTGCTGGCCGCGCTTGTGATTCTCTTTTACGCGATCACGATTGTGAAAATCGGCGGAGGGCATTGATGGCCAGTCTGCCGCCCTCGCCATTCGATCGCGACCGGCGTAACCGGCGTACACTGGTCGTGATGGCCGGCGTGGGATTGGCTATGCTGGGACTCGGGTTCGCTTCGGTTCCGCTGTACCGGATATTCTGCCAGCAGACCGGCTTCGGAGGGACGACCCAGCGAGCAGCCGCTGATGTCAAGTTGCAGCCGGTTGCTGGTCACACATTTTCAATCCGCTTCGACTCCAATGTTCAACCGGGCATGCCTTGGAAATTCTATCCTGAGCATCGCACCGATACCGTCACCGTGGGCGCGCGCGACATGGCGATCTTCATCGCGAAGAACATGTCGGACAAGCCCGTCACCGGCACGGCCAGCTTCAACGTGACGCCTACGCAGGCTGGCGCTTACTTCACGAAAATCCAGTGCTTCTGCTTTACCCAGCAAACTTTGCAGCCGGGTGAGCAGGTGCGCATGCCGGTTATTTATTATGTCGATCCGAAAATCCTGAATGATCCCGACAATAGAGACACGCAGGAAATTACGCTGAGCTACACCTTCTATCCTGTTGAGCAGGACAAGAAGCCGAGCTAAGGCAATCCACGATAACGCGAACGCGAACAGGGAAGAGTACGTCATGGCAGGCGCCAAGCAGCACGATTATCATATTCTACCGCCCAGCATCTGGCCGCTATTCGGTTCCATGTCGGCGCTGGTCATGGCGATGGGCGCGATCATGTGGATGCACCCCGACGCCATGCCTGCTGGTGGCGGATGGGTATTCCTGATCGGCGTCGCGGGCGTGCTGTTCACCATGTACAGCTGGTGGGCCAATGTTATCGCGGAAGCGCATGCCGGTGACCATACGCCGGTCGTGCAGCTGCACCTGCGCTATGGCATGATCCTGTTCATCGCTTCGGAAGTCATGTTTTTCGTCGGCTGGTTCTGGGCCTTCTTCGACTTCTCGCTGTTCCCGAGCCAGCTCGCGCCGATCGAAGGGATGTTCCCGTCCAAGGGCATCGAGGTGATGAACGCTTTCGAGTTGCCCTTGCTCAACACGCTGATCCTGCTCTGCTCGGGCACGACTGTGACCTGGGCGCACCACGCGCTGATCCACGGCGACCGTGAAGGCCTCAAGAAGGGGCTGTGGTTGACCGTCATTCTTGGCCTGCTGTTCTCTTCGATCCAGGCCTATGAATATGCGCATGCCCCGTTCCCGTTCGGCGGCAGCCCCTATAGCTCGGCCTTCTACATGGCGACCGGCTTCCACGGCTTCCACGTTCTGGTCGGGACGATCTTCCTGATCGTCAATCTCGTGCGCGCCTATAAGGGCCACTTCACCCCGCGCCAGCATTTCGGCTTCGAGGCTGCGGCCTGGTACTGGCACTTCGTCGACGTGGTGTGGCTGTTCCTGTTCGTCGCCATCTATGTATGGGGCGGCTGGGGCGCTCCGATGCACGGCGGCTAAGGACTGCACCTTATTCATCAAGCGAACGGCCGGTATCACCCGGCCGTTTTCTTTTGGGCGGAAGATAATTATGCCTACCCTCATGCTTCCCTCCGGCTCCGCTCCGCCCGCTCCATCTTGCCTGCCTCGGCTTTGGGACCAGATGTCTTCTGTGTGCGGAGTTGCTGTACGAAAAGCTCGCCCATTGGCGCTGGTCGAACAAACCATGCCGCAGGCGAGCTGCTGGCGGGTAGCCGGTCGAACACCTTCGTCTCTCGCTTCGCTCTTCCTATGGGGGTTTTGGGAGTGTCCAACACTATGACCTCGCGCCGCATTCCCCTTTTCGCCAGCATCATCGTTGCGGGCGCCGTGTTGGTCATGATCGGTCTTGGCATCTGGCAGTTGCAGCGCCGCGGCGAGAAAGAAGCGATGCTGGCCCTTGCCTCGGCCAATCCAACCAAGCCGACCGTCAGCTTTCCGCAAATGGCGCCTGTTCCCGTCGAACTGCTCTTTCGGCGGTCATCCCTACACTGCCTGAATGTTGTGGGCTGGCAGACCGAAGCGGGCCGGGCGGCCGATGGATCGGTTGGCTATCGCTATATCGCGCAATGTTCGACAGGAGCAGAGGGCCCAGGAGCGCTCGTCGCGCTGGGCGTCGCCAAGCAGCCGGACCTGAAGCCCGATTGGAGCGGCGGGCAAGTCAAAGGCTGGATATCGGAGGAGCCGGACCACCGCACATTGCTGTCACGTTTCGCCGCCAACGCCTTGCCGCTGCGCCCGATGCTGATTGCCGGGAGCGCGCCGCAAGGCCTGAAGCCGATCGCTCCGCCAAGTGTCAAGGATGTCCCGAACAATCATCTGGCCTACGCGATCCAATGGTTCTTCTTCGCCGCCGTCGCGGTGATTATCTATGTGCTTGCCCTCCGCAGGCGGCCCACTCCGCCGCCCGATCCTTCGTAAAGGCTTGCTCCCGGGCCCCGGGCCCGTTACCGCGCTTCCCCATCATGCAATATGTGAGCACCAGGGGAAGCGCGCCTGCGCTGGGTTTCGAGGATGTGACGCTGGCAGGGCTGGCGTCCGATGGCGGCCTCTATGTTCCGGAAAGTTGGCCGCGCTTTTCGGAAGCGGACATAAGGGCGCTCGCTGGCCTTTCCTATGTCGAGACGGCTGTGCGCGTCATGGCGCCCTATGTCGCCGGCTCGCTCAGCGAAGACGAACTGCGCGAGCTGTGCACCGCCGCCTATGGCCGTTTCAGCCATAAGGCGGTTACGCCGTTGGTGCAGTTGGATCATCAGCATTGGCTGCTGGAACTGTTCCACGGGCCGACCCTGGCTTTCAAGGATGTCGCGCTCCAACTGCTGGGGCAGTTGTTCGAGCGGTTCCTGTCCCGCCGCGACGATCATCTGACGATTGTCGGCGCAACCTCGGGCGACACCGGCTCTGCCGCGATCGACGCCGTTGCCGGGCGTGAGAAGATCGACATCTTCATGCTGCATCCGGAAGGCCGCGTATCTGACGTGCAGCGCCGCCAGATGACCACAGTGCGCGCACCGAACGTTCATAACATCGCGATCGAAGGCAGCTTCGACGATGCGCAGGCGCTCGTAAAGGCGATGTTCAACGACCCGGCCTTCTCGACGAAGTTCAACCTGTCGGCGGTGAACAGCATCAACTGGGCGCGGTTGATGGCCCAGGTGGTCTATTATTTCTACGCCGCCGTAAGGCTGGGGGCGCCGGAGCGGCAGGTCGCCTTTTCCGTGCCCACCGGCAATTTCGGCGATGTGTTCGCGGGCTATGTCGCGGCGCAGATGGGTCTTCCGGTTGCCAAGCTGATGGTCGCGACCAATGTGAACGACATTCTGCACCGCGCGCTGGCCGACGGTGACTATAGCCAGGGCCAGGTCGTTCAGACGTCCACGCCCAGCATGGACATCCAGATCAGTTCGAACTTCGAACGCCTGCTGTTCGATGCCGGTGGGCGCGGCGGCCCAGCCTTGGCCGAACAGATGAAAGGGTTCGAAACGAGCCGGGCGATGCGCCTTACGAATGCGCAGAGAGCCGGAGCGGCGAAGCTGTTCTCTTCGGCGCGCGTCGATGGCGACGCGATGAACATGGCCATTCGCTGGGCCTTCGATGGCGCTGGCCAAGTCATCGACCCTCATACCGCCGTCGGCCTAGCCGCTGCGCGCGAGATGGAGGTCGAGGCAGGCGTGCCGATCGTCACGCTTGCGACCGCGCATCCCGCCAAGTTCCGGGAGGCCGTGGAGCGTGCCACCGGGCTTCGTCCGCCTCTGCCTACGCGCATGGGTGACCTGTTCGCCCGTGAGGAGGCCTATGCCAAGCTGCCCGCGACCTTTGAGGCGATCACCGCCTATGTCGCGGAGCGTGCTACGCCGCGAGCATGAAGCTCGACACGCTCATCGGTGAGCCGTGGGCGGACTATGGCCTGATCGATTCGGGTCATGGCCGCAAGCTTGAGCGCTATGGCCGCTATCGCTTCATCCGGCCCGAGCCGCAGGCGATGTGGGCCCCCGCGAGTGCCGACTGGCAAGCCGATGGCGAATTCGTGCCGGGATCGGACGAAGAAGGCGGCGGCCGTTGGTTCTATGATCGGCCGGTGCCTGCCGAAGGTTGGCCGCTCAGCTGGAACGACGTGACGTTCCAGGCGAGTTGCACGCCCTTCCGGCACCTTGGCTTCTTTCCCGACATGGCGCCCGTGTGGAACTGGATGCGCGAGCAGACAGCCGGGCTGGATCAGCCGCAGATCATGAACCTGTTCGGCTATACCGGCGTCGGCACCTTGGCGATGTCGGCCAGCGGGGCGCAGATGGTGCATGTCGATGCATCCAAGAAATCGGTCGCGCAGGCGCGGTCCAACGCCGCCGCATCGGGGATGGAAGACCGCCCGGTTCGCTGGATCGTCGACGATGCCGCCAAGTTCGTGGCCCGCGAGGTCCGGCGGGGGCGGCGCTATGACGGCATATTGCTCGACCCCCCCAAATATGGGCGTGGGCCGGATGGCGAAGTCTGGCGCCTGGAAGAGGATCTGCCCCGGCTGATCGCGGATTGTCGCCGCCTGCTGGATGCCGACAGCCGGTTCCTGTTCCTGACCGTCTATGCCGTGCGCATGTCTGCTTTGGCGATCGGGGAGTTACTGAAGCAGGCCTTTGCCGACCTTCCGGGTGCGGTGGAAGCGGGCGAATTGGCGGTGCGCGAAGAAGCGCGAGGGTTGGAGCTGCCCACGGCTATTTGGGCGCGCTGGCGGCGTTAGGGTGCGTGCTTTGGATCGGCGATTCGCTTAATGGCGTGCACCGTGGGAGGCTCGACTCTTTAAAAGAAAGGGGCTTCGACAAGCTCAGCCCGAACGGGTTAAGTTATTGGGATGGGTCGCGCTCCGCTTCAAATTGAGGCGGATGAAGGCGCCTTCAGCCAAGCCCGACCAGCGGCACGATATCGACAGGGCGGCCATTGCGGCGCAGTTCGACGGTGATGCTCGGGCGGCGACTGGCAGCGTTGCCCAATGGATCACCCTGCCGCACGCTGTCGCCCACTGCGGCGGAGAGGCGCTGCAAGCCAGTGATCAGCGTCGTCCAGCCGCCACCATGATCAAGGATGATGATCTGGCCATAGCCTCGATAAGGCCCTGCAAAGACCACGCGTCCCGCCGTTGGGGCGACGGCAAGCGCGCCGGATTGCGTGGCGATGGTAAGACCGCGCGACCGTACGCCGCTTTCCGACAATTCTCCCATGCCCGTGACGAGTTGACCCATGACCGGTAGGCGATAGGGCGGCGGCCCTCCGGGATCGCGCTGCCGGGCGGGTGACGATGCCATGGCGAGGTCCGGCCGTGCTGGCCGCAGCAGCGGGCCGGGGAGCGCCGCCAATTCCTCGCGCAGGTCGCCCGCAGCCTGGAGCCGGTCCATCAGGTCGACGATGTCGCGCGCGCGTTCGCCCAGCGCCAAGGCGCGGTCGCTCTCCAGATTGGCGTTGGAGCGGTAGTCCTTCTCCGCCAGCCGCTTTTGCGCTTCGAGCGTCCGCAAGGCGGCTTGGCCCGTGCGCAGGTCTGCCTGGCTCTGCGCCAGTGATGCGGCCGCTTGTTCGGCGGTGGCGCGCAGGGCACGGCTGCGCTCCAGCTCGGCGCGCAAGCCAGCGGTTCGTTCCTGGATGACAGGCAGGATCTGGCCGAGAACAGCGCGCATGTGGACAGCGTCATTCAGCGACCCAGGCTGGACAAGCGCAAGGGCGATCGGCCGGCGCGCCATCATCTGCAGGGCTGCCGTCAGCCGGACGACCGGCTCCTGCCGGGCGGCGAGGCGCGCCGCCTGGGCGCGTTGCATCCGGGAGATGATGGCGATGCGCGCCTGCGCTGCCTGAATATCGGCCTCAGCCTGCTGAATGCGCGCGGCCATGGCAGCGGCGCGGCGGCGTGCCTGTTCGGCCTCGTCGCGTGCGGCGGTTGCCTGTTGCTCAAGGCGCCGGGAACGGTCCCGGGCTTGTTCGGATTGGATGCGCGCGGCTTTCAGCGCCGCCTGTTCCTGGCGCAGGCTGGTCTCGCCCGTGCCGCTCAGGATGATGCCCGCTCCGGGCGTGGCAGCCAGGCGCGCTGCGGTGAAGACCACTGCGCTACCGATGACCGCTGCCAAGACCGCTGACCTTTTCACCCCTTGCCCCCTGCCGGGTCGGTTGGCGACCGGCTACATATGAATAGGCGCAAAGGGCCATCCCTGTCGAGCAGTGGCGGCATCAGCCTTCGCGATGATAGGGGTGGCCCGAAAGGATGGAGCAGGCGCGCCACAATTGTTCGGCCAGCATGGCGCGGGCCATCATGTGGGGCCAGGTCATGGCGCCAAAGGCGATCAGCAGGTCGGCGCTTGCCCGGGCCTCATCATCAAAGCCATCTGCTGCGCCAATCAGGAACCGGCATTCGCGGGCCCCCTGATCACGCCAGCCCTCCAGCCGTTTGGCGAAGTCCATGGAAGTGAGCTGGTGGCCCTTTTCATCGAGCAGCACGGTGATTGTACCCGCCGGGGCAAGGGGCAGCTTGCCGCCGCGGTCAGGCAGTTCGGTGATTCTGTGCGGCATGGTCAGCCGCTTCACATAGCGTTCGACCAATTCCGCTTCGGTCGAACGCCCGATCTTTCCGCGCGCGATGATGTGGAGGAGCATGGATCAGGCTCCTAACGGGTCAGCGCGCGCTTGTCGAAGGTCTGCATGCATCGGCGAAACGAAGCCGATGGCGCGCGCCTTCAGGCCGTGCCAGCCACCGGCGCGTCGACAAAGCCCCACATCCGTTCCAGATTGTAGAAGCTGCGCACTTCCGGCCGGAACAGGTGGACGATCACGTCGCCCGCATCGATCAGCACCCAGTCGGCGACCGGCAGTCCCTCGACCCGCGCGGAGCGGCCAGTGGCCTGCTTGATGCGCTCGGCGAGCTTCTGCGCCATCGATGCGACCTGGCGGGATGAACGCCCGCTGGCGATCACCATATGGTCGGCAATGCTGCTCTTGCCTTCCAGGGGGATGGAGATGGTTTCCTGCGCCTGGTCATCGTCGAGCGATTTGAGGACAAGGTCGTGCAGGGCGGCAACGCTGTCGGCATCATGGGCCGGGTCGTTGGCAGGATTAGGTCTGGTCAAAAATGCTCCATTCTAGACAATCAACCGGCGCGTGAGCGGATCGCGCACGCGTGCATGTTCATATTCGCGATGCCAGAGGGGTTTCGCCTGCCGCAGCAGGGTCGCCGATCTTGGATCAGGACGAAAGCGCAGAAGCACAAGCGCCGGCGGTCTCCAATCCGTCCAGTCTGCACTCTGGCGCGCGGGCCGGACGAAACGCCGCAGCCAGGCCATGGCCCCAGAGCCACGGGCAACGCTATCATAGCCGGGACGGGCGATGACGGCAATGGGCATCTGTCGCGCGATACCGCGCCAGTCCTTCCACTGGCCGAACTGGGCAAGATTATCCGCGCCCATCAACCAGATGAACTGGTTGCGGGGGAAGCGCTGCCTGACCACTTTAAGCGAATCGATGGTATAGCGGGTGCCAAGCGCTTGCTCGATCGCGGTAGGGCGGATGGGTGCTCTCCGAGCGGCAACGCGGGCATGGGCGAGCCGCGCGGGGAGAGACGCCATGCCCGCGCGCGGCTTCAGGGGATTGCCCGGTGAGACCAGCCACCAGACCTCATCCAGCCGCAATGCCTTCGCCGCGAACAGCGAAATCGCGCGATGGCCGCCATGCGCCGGATTGAAGGAGCCACCCAGAATGCCGATGCGCGCCATTCAGCTGGCCACGCAAATTATAGGCAAGGCGGAAAAGCGCAGACTACTCACTCTGCTTCCACGAGCGCCCGCGCCTTCCGAACGCCCTTTCGGCCCTCTTGCGCCAACTGCCGTTTCAACTCTTCCGGGCGGGGGGCAATGAGGAAACCGAAGCTGACGCAGCCCTCGCGGGTTTCGACTGCATGGTGCAGCCGGTGCGCCTGAACGATCCGCTTCATATAGGGAGAGCGGGAGACATGGCGATGGGCGATCCGCTGATGGACGAGGATATCGTGAAAGCCGAGATAGATAAGCCCATAGGCGGCGATCCCCGCGCCGCATGCGGTGGCCCAATCGCCCCAGCCCCATTGCACGCCGCCCAGCAGCAGCAGGATCGAAGGCAGCGCAAAGATCACGAAATAAAGGTCGTTCGCCTCCCACATCCCGGTGCGGGCACGATGATGGCTGGCATGGAGGAACCAGCCCGGACCGTGCATCACCCAGCGATGCATGACATAGGCAAAGCCTTCCATCGCAGCGACAGTGGCGAAGAAGATCAGGAACAGCAGGAACGCGGACATGGCGCCCTATATAAGCGCGCGGATAAAGCTGCGCGAGCCTGTAAAACTGCAAAGATGGAAAAGGCCACGGTCGCCGGGACCGTGGCCTTCCCACTGATGATCGGGTATTAGAACGAGGCGGTGATCGAACCCACCACGCCAGCCTTGCTGACGTTGCGGCCGCTGGGGCTGTAGAGCGACTTGTCCGTGTCCACATAGCTGACGCCAAAGGTCAGGTGGCTCCAGGTGTAGGTCGCGCCGATGCTCCAGTCGGTATATTCGTCGCCGATGGTCAGGTAACTTGGGCCAAAGCTGTGGCCGAGATGCGCCGAAACGCCCAGCGGCGTATTGGGAACGCTCGCTGCCAGATCGCCCGCGACATAAAGATTGTCTTCGCGAGTCAGGCCGCCATCGACGGACAGTGCGCGGGATTTGGGCGCGTAGGCGGCGCTGAGCTTCGCCGTCGCCGGGCCGAAAGTGCCCTTGATCGAGGCATAGGGCTCAACGAAGTCGGTGTTGGCGCCGCCCGAGCCGGGATAGTAGTAATAGAGCACACCGACATCGACGGTCGCGGCCTCGAAGGTCCTGGAATAGCCTGCGATCAGGTCGAGTTCCTGGTCACTGCCCGCGGCAACATAGTCATCGATCGAAGAACCCCAGGTCGAGACATAAAAGCCCGATTCATGGGTAACGGTGATGCCGCCTTGCAGGGCAAAGCGCTTGTCCGTCTGCGAAATGCCACGGAAGCGATAGTCGCTGACCACGGCGGCATTGCCGGTGACGGTGAGTTCGGGCGTGGGCTCGTCCTGGGCAAGCGCCGGAACGGACAGAGCAGCGAGAGCGACGGCCGAGAGGCCGAGAATGGACTTACGCATGAGATTCCCCTTGATGGTGTTCTGCGATGGTCCCGCCTGCGTCAGGATCCCGGATTCTCTATTCCCGCGATGGGCCGGACCGGATGACCTGAACAGGTGAGGGCATGCCGCCGCATACCGCGCCGCACAAGGGATTATTGCTGCTTCTTATCTTTTAATTCCGAAATGTTGCTACTCTGCAACAAAGATCGGTGCGGGTCATGCAGGACGCGCTGGGGGTAGGGGATGGTGATGTCGTATTCGCGGAACAGCTGCCATGCGCGGTTCAACACGTCTGATTTCACATTTCCAACGCCGCTTTCGGGGTCGCTGATCCAGACGAGGATGTCATGCTCGACACGGTTCTCGCCAAAGTTGGTCAGCCATACATTAGGCTTGGGATTGCGCAGGACGCGGGGGCTTTCCTGTGCGGCGCGGAGCATGAGGTCCTGGGCGAGCTTAAGGTCGCTGTCATAGCCCACGCCCACCGGAATGCGCACACGGACGTTGCGGTCGGAATAGGACCAGTTCTCCACCTCCTGCGTCATCAGATTTTCGTTCGGGATCAGATGCTCCTTGCCGTCGCGGGTGAGGACGGAGACGGCGCGGACGCCGATCTTGTTGACCCAGCCGAAACTGTCGCCAACCACGATGACGTCGCCCGGCTTGATCGAGCGGTCCATGAGCAGGATGATTCCCGCAAAGAGATTGCCGAAGGTCTTCTGCAAGCCGAAGCCCACGGCGAGGCCGAGCGCGCCGGAAAATACCGCAAAGGCGGTAAGGTCGATGCCGAGCAGGTCGATGCCGATGAAGAAGGCGGCGACTACGGCGCCGATGGCGGCGAGCTTTTGCGCGAGAAGCTTTTGCGTGGCGTCCAGCCCCTTTGCGCGCCCGATGCTCTGCGCGAACAGCCTGTTGGCGAGCCGTACCAGTGCAAAGAGGAGGACACAGATCGCTGCGGTGCTGAACAGGCCGAGCAGCGTTACACGCCGCTTGCCGAGGTCGATGCCGATGCCGTCAAGCATGTCCGCCACCGGAGCAAAGCCGCCGCTGCTGCCCGAAAGAACCGTGACGAACAACAGCAGGGCAAGCGGGACGACCGCCCAGCGGGGAATAGCAAGGCTGCGCAGAATATGCGTGGCTAGCAGGGCGACGGAAAGGGCGAGCGCGGCCCCCAGGATAAGATGGGCAAGGGCACTGATTGGCCACAGCGCGGCGGCGAGGGCGAACAAACTGCTCGACAGCGCGTGGCGGAGGATGGGCCGAAGATGGCCCGCGAGCGCATCGCCCAATGGCCGGACGCGGCGGCGCAGACGTGGGGCCGCTATGTGCGCGATGCCGTCCGCGATCAGGAACAGGATGGCGGTGAGCGTCAGCGCGACCACAGGATGGACGATCGCCGGATTGCCCGGCAGCAAGGCAAGCAGGCCGGGAAAGCCTTGGGTCATCCCCTTGCCTTGCGGAAGCGAGCGAGGCCGGCATCGAGATCGGCGATGAGGTCGGCGGGGTCTTCAAGGCCGATCTGGAGCCGGACGAGCGGGCCTTCGGCCTGCCATGTGGTGGCGGTGCGATAGCGCGCTGGATCAACCGGCAAGGCAAGGCTTTCGAAACCGCCCCAGCTATAGCCGATGCCGAAATGCGCGAGGCCGTCGATCAGGGCTGCGCGGGCGGCTTCGTCCCCGCCGTTGAGGACGAAGCTGAACAGGCCGCTGGAACCGCTAAAGTCGCGGGCCCACTTCTCATGACCGGGGCAGCTCGGCAGCGCAGGGTGGAGGACGCGGGCGACTTCGGGTTGGCCGGAGAGCCAGCGGGCGATCTGGAGCGCGCTTTCCTGGTGCTGGTTCAGCCGGACGCCCAAGGTGCGGAGACCGCGGCTGGCGAGCCAGGCGTCGTCGGGGCTGACCATCTGGCCGAGCAGATAGGCGGTCTGGCGGAGCTTCGGGAAATGATCGGGCGTGGCAGTGACGGAGCCGAGCATGACGTCGCTGTGGCCGACGATATATTTGGTGCAGGCGAGGATGGTGATGTCGACGCCGTGGGAAAGGGCGGGGAAGAAGAAGGGCGTCGCCCAGGTGTTGTCGAGGAGGGTAACGATGCCTTTTGCCTTCGCGAGGGCGGTGATGGCGGGGATGTCCTGAACCTCGAAAGTCAGGCTGCCGGGGCTTTCCAGGAAAATGGCGCGGGTGTTTTCGTTAATGAAATGGTCAATTGAAACGGAATCGGCGAGGGGATCATAGTAGATCGTTTCGATACCGTAACTTTTCAGCATCTGTTCGCAGAAGTTGCGGGTGGGATCATAGGCGCTGTCGACCATCAGCAGCTGGTCGCCTGGCTTCAGGACCGAGAGCAGCGCGCAGGCGATGGCCGCGACCCCGGAAGGGAAGAGCATCGTTCCTTCCGCGCCGGGTTCCATTTCCGTCAGCGCATCGGCGAGGCTCCAGGCGGTTGGCGTCCCCTTGCGTCCATAGAAGAGCCGTTCATGCGTGCTGCTGCGCGCGGCGCTGCGCAGATGGGCGACATCGTCATAAAGGATGGTCGAGGCGCGCCAGACCGGCGGATTGACGATCGCGCCGGGCTGGCCGGGCATGCCGGTCCATTCGGGCTTCCGCCCGGCCTGCGCCAGCTGGGTGAGCGGCTTGCGGTCCTTGCTCATGCGGCTGGACCCGTCGCTTTGGGCGTGGAAGGGTCAAGCCCCCATTCCGACCAGCTGCCGTCATAAAGGGTGACGTCCGTCTTGCCGAGCAGCTCCAGCCCTGCGAGCAGGATGGCCGCCGTCACGCCGCTGCCGCAGGTCGTGATGATCGGGCGCGAAAAGTCGGTGCCCGCGTCGAGAAACAATTGCCGCAGTTGCGCCCCCGTCTTCATGCTGTTGTCGGCGTTGAATAGCGAAGCGGAAGGGATGTTGCGTGAGCCCGGAATATGGCCCGAGGCCATGCCGGGGCGGGGTTCCCTTTCCTCGCCGGTGAAGCGGGCCGCGCCGCGCGCATCGATGACCTGCGCGGCATGACTGTCGAGATTGGCCAGCAGATCCTCCTTGGTGCGGACCTGCCTTTCCCCGCGGCGGGCGGTGGCGTCGCCGCGCGGGATGACCGGCCAGCCGCTTTCGGTGGGGCGGCCTTCGGCGATCCACTTGGGCAGGCCGCCGTCCAGGATCGCGGCCTCGCGCCCCACGCCATAGAGGCGCATCATCCACCATGCGCGGGCGGCGCTGTGCGTCGGGCTGTTGTCGTAGAGGATGACACGGCTGTCCGCATCGATACCGAGCGCGCGGCAGCGTTCGGTCATGAAGGCGTCGCTGGGTAGCATGCCGGGGCGCGGATCATCGGCATCGGCGAGGCTGGGAAGATCGAGATAGGCCGCGCCGGGGATGTGGGCGGCCTCGAATTCGGCGCGCGGGTCGCGCGGCGTGCCGGGCAGGAACAGGCTGGCGTCGAGTATCCTGAGGTCGTCCTTGCCCAGTTCTGCAGCGAGCCAATCGGTGGAGATGAGAATGTCCAATGCGGCCTCTTTCAGTGGTGCGTGACTGCCTTTTTAGGAGGGGGATCGGGGTGTGGGAAGGGTGTTGGGGCTTTTAGCCTCGGCTATTGTTCGGGCGTCATTCCAGCGGCAGCTGGGATCTCGGGAGGGGTGGAGTGATGGAGCCTGAGATCCCAGCCTTCGCTGGGATGACGAGCTATGTGGAGTGCGGAGGGCGTGGCCGGGTCTGAGATTCCAGCCTGCGTTGGGATGACGGCTTCGAGGCAGGCTCAGCTTGCCAGTTCGAGCGCGGTGGCGCGGCTGCCGGGGGTGCGGAACTGGCGGGGGCCTTGATCGACGCGGAAGGGAGTGAGCCGGTCGGCGGGCGGGGTTTTTTCCTGGCCGACGATGAAGGCGCGGCCGGTGCGGCCAGAGCCCGTGGGGCTGGTGCCCGGCTCGTCCGACCAGCGATATTGCGCGTCGAATGCGACGAGCGGGATCAGCAGCGCGCGGTCACCCATCTGCACGGGCGCGATCTGGTCGGGCAGGAGGCGCAACTCGCCGGTCAGGCTGTGGCTGTGCCCTGGTGCAAGCGAGACAGCCGAGTGAGCGGGCAGGCCAAGAGCTCCGGCGAAGAACTGCTGTAGCTGCGCCTGTTGATGGGCATCGGCATTGGCGATGAAGGTGCGGATGAGAATGTCGTCCGCGACGCGCTCACCGCGATTGTGGAGCGTCAGATGGTAGCTGATGGTGGCGCCCATCAGGGACAGGCGGGCGCTGCGCACCTCAAGGCTAAGGTCTATCCACGGCCGATCGGCTGCCGCAGCGGCGGGCGTTGGGGAGGGGGCGTCAGGCCGGGGCGCGGCGGGCGGCGCAACCGGTTTTGCCGCTGCCGGACGGGGCGCAGGCGGGGCCGGGACGGGCTTTGCGGCTGCGGGCGTGGGCGGGGGAGGAGCTGGCGCGGCCTCCGGCTCTTCATAGGTTTGCTGCTCTTCTTCGGAACGACGGCGCAGGAACAGCCAGGCGGCCGCGAGCGCTGCGGCGAGGAGCGCGATGGCGCCAGCGATCCAACCCCAGGAGGCAGATTCGGCGGGCGCACCCAGCGGCGGTTCGCTGGCCGGAGCGGCGGGAACCGGGGAGGGCGCGGCTTGCGGCTCGGCGGGTTGTGCTGGAGCGGGCTGCGGCGCTGGGGCCTGCGGCGTCGATGCCTGGGGCGCGGCGCTGCTGCTTTCGGGCTCGCGCGCCGGGGCGGCGGGTTCCGCAGGCGTTGGGCGCGGCGCTGTGGTGGCGGGGCGCTGCGGTTGGGCCGGGGACACTGGTTGAGGCTGGGGCTGTGCGACGACCGGCGGGGGTGGCGTGATGACAGGCGTGCTGGCTGGTGGCGTCACAGGCGCGCCACGGAACACGTCGAGTTCCGGACCTTGGCGACTAGGATCAGCAGGCGGCGGGGACGTTCGCGGCAGGTTGAAGACAGGATCGGTGCCCCCCTGCTCCTGCGCGAACGAAGGCGTGGCCAGCAGCAGCGGCA
Organism: Sphingobium sp. TomMM35A; assembly: GCF_054771735.1. Lineage (NCBI taxonomy): Bacteria > Pseudomonadati > Pseudomonadota > Alphaproteobacteria > Sphingomonadales > Sphingobiaceae > Sphingobium > Sphingobium sp. TomMM35A. Next base: position 2,041,853 of record NZ_BSRC01000001.1, on the reverse strand, counting down.
AGGCAGTCAAAATGGCAGGACGCATCCCCATGGCAAGCAGCCAAGGCAATGATGACGCTGAACGGGAGGTGAATGGCATGGCGGTATCAGGTTGCGGTGACATTAGGCGTGCAATGGCGTAGATGGCCGGTCATGACCGACATACCCCAAAGCATGACACCGATCCATCTGGGGCAGAGCAGCGCACTGCCTGCGAGCCCAGAGGAGGCGGTCCTCGATTATGTGGCCAATCCTCGGCCCGGCAAGCCCTATCTGGTGCGGTTCACCGCACCTGAATTCACCTCGCTCTGCCCGGTGACGGGACAGCCGGACTTCGCTCATCTGGTGATCGACTATGCGCCCGGCGCGACGATCGTCGAATCGAAGTCGCTGAAACTGTTCCTGGGGGCGTTCCGCAACCACGCCGCTTTCCATGAGGATTGCACTGTCGGGATTGGGGAGCGGCTGTTTGCCGAAATGCAGCCTTTGTGGTTGCGGATCGGTGGATATTGGTATCCGCGTGGGGGGATTCCGATCGATGTGTTCTGGCAGTCGGGCGAGCCGCCCGCCGGGCTGTGGCTGCCTGCGCAGGATGTGCCGGGGTATCGGGGGCGGGGGTAGGCACCCTCATCCAACTTCGCCTAGCCGGCGGCGCCGGCAAGGCTGCGTATCCTTCTCCCGCCAGCGGGAGAAGGACGTCATGATAAAGCCCTCTCCCGCTGGCGGGAGAGGGTTGGGTGAGGGTGGGGTGAGCTATGGCGATAGGGCGTACCAATCCTCACGCGGCAGCATTGCGGCGGAATGCAACGGACTGTGAGAAGCGACTCTGGGCTGCGTTGCGCAATCGGCAACTGGATGGTTTCAAGTTTCGGCGGCAAGCAACGGTAGGCCCCTACGTCGTTGACCTGCTTTGTGCCGAACATCGCCTGATCGTCGAAGTCGATGGTGGCCAGCATGGTGAAGAGGCTGACTTGCCGCGTACGCGCTTTCTGGAGGGGCAGGGTTATGCAATGACCCCCTTCTGGAACCAGAGGTCTTCGAAAATCTGGATAGCGTGCTTGCCAGCATCCGGCAAGCGCTCCCCTATTAAACAACCGCACAACAAAGTTCGATCAACCGCTTGACCCGCGCGCGGAAAGGTTCGATCCCGCAACTATCATGGCAATGGCCGCCCGGGCCATGCCGTTCTCAACGTGTCGGAGTTGCGAACCTGATGTCCTTTTCGAAGCTATCCTCCCTGTTGCTGGCGGCTGCGCCGCTCGCCCTTGTTCAGCCCGCTGTGGCGCAGATGCCTGCGGGACCGGCGCCGGGCATCACGACGCAGTTGCCGCGTGGCGCTGCGCCCCGCCATTATGCGATCGAGGTAGTGCCCGATGCGGCGAACCTGAAGTTCACGGGCAAGGTGACGATCGACATCAATGTCGCGCAGGCGATGCCGGTGCTGGTGCTGAATGCCGCTGACCTTTCCATCGGCAGCGTCACGCTGACCCCGGCGAAGGGCAAGGCGATGACCGGTTCGGCCAAGGTCGACGCCAATGCGCAGACGGTGACGCTGGATTTCGGCAAGCCGGTGCAGCCGGGCGCGTACAAGCTCGACATCGCCTATGGCGGCGTCATCAACACGCAGGCGAACGGGATGTTCGCGCTGGACTACAAGGATAATGCCGGGGCGCAGAAGCGGGCGCTGTTCACCCAGTTCGAGGCGCCCGATGCGCGGCGGTTCGTGCCGAGCTTTGACGAGCCGAGCTACAAGGCGACGTTCGATCTGTCCGCGATCGTGCCGACGGGGCAGCTGGCGGTCAGCAACATGCCGGTCAAGGCGTCGCAGGATCTGGGCGGGGGAAGGACGCGGGTGACGTTCGGCACTTCGCCGAAAATGTCGTCCTATCTGCTGTTCTTCGGGCTGGGCGAACTGGAACGCGCTACGAAGATGGCGGGCGCGACGGAAGTGGGCGTCATCACCGGCAAGGGGAATACCGGCAAGGCGCAGTTGGCGCTGGATGCGTCGGCGGCGATCCTGCCCTGGTATAATGACTATTTCGGCGTGCCATTCCCGCTGCCCAAGCTCGACAATGTTGCCGGGCCGGGACAGAGCCAGTTCTTTTCCGCCATGGAGAATTGGGGCGCGATCTTCACCTTCGAGCGCGCGCTGCTGGTCGATCCCAAATTCACGTCGGAAGGGACGCGGCGGACCATTTATTCGATCGTCGCGCATGAGATGGCGCATCAATGGTTCGGCGATCTCGTCACCATGGCCTGGTGGGACGATCTGTGGCTGAACGAGGGTTTTGCGAGCTGGATGGCGACCAAGGTCACCGACAAGCTGCAACCGGAATGGGAAATGCTGCTGACCCGCGTCGGCGGGCGCGAGCGGGCGATGGCGCTGGATGCGCTGGCGACGACCCATCCGGTGGTGCAGAAAATCCATACGGTGGAAGAGGTCAACCAGGCGTTCGACGACATCACCTATGAAAAGGGTGAGGCCGTCATCACGATGCTGGAAGGCTTTGCCGGTGAGGATGTGTGGCGCGCGGGCATTCGCGGCTACATGAAGGCGCACGCCTATGGGAATACCGTGACGGACGACCTGTGGAAGGCGGTCGAGGGCGCGGGGGCCAAGGGGCTGGTCGGCATCGCGCATGACTTTACCAGCCAGCCGGGCATTCCGCTGGTGAAGGTGGAGAGCGCGCAGTGCCGGGGCGGATCGACCGTGCTGGCGCTCAGCCAGGGCGAGTTCAGCCGCGACCGGAAGGACAAGGCGCCTCTCCGCTGGAACGTGCCGCTGATGGCGCAGACGATTGGCGGCGCGGCGCAGCGGCTGATCCTGAACGGCACGGCTTCGGTGACGCTGCCGGGGTGCGGGGCCTATGTGATCAATGCCGGGCAGACGGGCTATTATCGCTCGCTCTATCCGGAGGCGAATGTGAAGGCGCTGGCGGCGGGCTTTACCCGGCTGTCGTCGATGGACCAGATCGGGCTGTTGGCCGACAATTTCCAGCTGGGGCTGGGCGGTTATCAGCCGATCGGGCTGGCGCTGGACATGGTGGACGCGGTGCCCGCCAATGCGAGCCCGGCGGTGCTGGCCGAGGTGCCGGATTATCTGAGCAGCGCCTATACGATGCTGGATGGCGATCGGGTGGGCCAGGCGCGGGTCGCCGCCTATGCCTCGCGCAAGCTGGGGCCGGTGCTGAAGAGCGTCGGATTTGATGCGAAGCCCGGCGAAGGGGCGCAGGTGCCGGTGCTGCGGTCGGCGCTTGTTTCGACTTTGGGCAGCATGGGTGACAAGGCGGCGCTGGCCGAAGCGCGGCGGCGCTTTGCCGAGCCAGCGCTGATGGAAGGGCCGCTGCGCAATGTGTGGCTGCGTATCATCGCGCAGAATGCTGATGCTGCGACCTGGGACAAGCTGCGGGCGATGGCCAATGGCGCGACGAGTGCGCTCGATCGGAGCACGCTGTTCGCTTTGCTGGGCGCGGCGAAGGATGAGGGGCTGGGGCGCAAGGCGCTCGACCTCGCCATGACCGATGAGCCGGGGAAGACGACGAGCGCGGCGATCATCTCGGCGGTGGGTGCGGAGCATCCGATGCTGGCGGTCGATTATGTGCTGGCGCACCGGCAGCAATATGAGGCGCTGATCGACGTGTCGGCGCGCAGCCAGGCGATCGCTCGGCTGGGCAGCGGGTCGGCTGACCCGGCAATGGCGGCGAAGCTGGACGCCTATGCGACCCAATATCTGACGCCGGAATCGCGCAAGGTGGTGGACCGGTCGATCTCCGCCATCAGGACGCGGATCGAGACGCGGGCGCGGTTGAAGCCTGCGTTGCTTGCCTGGTTTGTGAGGAAGTGAGTGGGGAGAGCTTAGCTGCTCGCTGACGCTCGCCCCACCCCTAGGCTCAGGACCCATTGATTGGCTGAGGGCGATGTGATTCAGGCTCCGCGAGGAGACTGAGCATGAGCGACCTGTATTGGCTGACGGACGAGCAGATGGCGCGTCTTTCGCCCTATTTTCCCAAGAGCCACGGCAAGCCCCGGGTCGATGACCGGCGCGTGCTGAGCGGGATCATCTTCGTCAACCGCAACGGGCTGCGCTGGCGTGATGCGCCCAGGGAATACGGTCCGCACAAGACGCTCTACAACCGCTGGAAACGGTGGGGCGAGATGGGCGTGTTTGGCCGGATGATGGAGGGGCTGTCTGCCCAGAGAGCCGATCCCCAGACCGTCATGATCGATGCTACCTATCTCAAGGCCCACCGCACGGCTTCCAGCCTTGGGGTAAAAAAGGGGGCCTCGGCCGCCTGATCGGGCGGACCAAGGGCGGCATGAATACCAAGCTTCACGCCGTCACCGATGCCAACGGCCGCCCTTTGAGCTTCTTCATCACGGCAGGACAAATCAGCGATTACACCGGCGCGGCAGCCCTGCTCGATGATCTACCCAAGGCGCAGTGGATGCTGGCTGACCGGGGCTATGACGCCGAATGGTTCAGGGATGCGCTCGAACAAAAGGGCATCACGCCTTGCATTCCGGGCCGGAAATCCCGTTCTTTTCCCGTCAAATACGACAAGCGCCGATACAAACGCCGAAACCGCATCGAGATCATGTTTGGTCGCCTGAAAGACTGGCGCCGTGTGGCAACCCGCTACGACCGCTGCCCAACCGTCTTCTTCTCCGCCCTCGCTCTCGCAGCCACCGTGCTCTTCTGGCTGTGATCAACGAGTCCTGAGCCTAACCCCTCCCGCATGCGGGAGGGGGATTTTGTATGTCAGCGAAGGTCGAGCGCCTTGGCGATGTCGTCCCAGGCGAGGAGCTTGAAGTTTTGCGCGGCGGCGGCGTTGTGGCCGTCCTGCGCGACGAAGATGCCGCCGGGATAGGCCGGGCCGAAATCGCCGAGCATCAGGTCGATGCCGTCGGTTTCCTCGGCCCCGCCAATGGCGCCGTCGATGATGCGGAAGCGGCCGACATAGCTGTCGTCGGTCAGACGGTAGACCGCATAGGCATTGTCGCCCTGGCTGGACACGATGACATAGCCGTCCCGATCCCCGACCGGAGCGATGGCGACGCCTTCTGCATCCATGACGATGTTCTTGCCGTCCGCCGCAGCGATCTTCACAGGCGTGGTGGAGCCGGTGGCTCGAGCGTCAAAGCGCCAGAGGCCGACATCTTCTTCCGCGACATAAAGGATGCCGGTGCGGTCATCGACGGCGCAGCCTTCCGCCTGGGTGCCGAGCTTCATCGTCCGTACGGTCCGGCCTGTGGCAGTAGCGGCCGAGGCATCGACCGCGACCTGATGGATAGTCCCGTCCTTCAGTACGATGAAGGCGTAGACGGCGTCTGACGCGCGGTAGAGACAGACGCCATAGGCCTCGCCCTTGCCGCCATCGACCTTGCCCAGCGCGGTCAGCTTTGCCGTTGCGGGATCGAGGCTGAAGAGCGCGAGCTTGGCGTTCGCCATGTCATTGCGGTCGCTGGCGACGACGAGGATGCCGGGTTTGCCCCCGATCGTCACGCCATCGCGCAGGTCGACATTGTTGACCCGTCCCCCGTCAAGGAAGCTGCGGGTCTTGCCGTCGAGGCCATAGACATAAAGCCCCGCCTTCTTGTCGGTGCCGACGATGAGGCTCTGCGCCGGGTTCGCGGCATTGCGCCAGATCGCGGGATCGTCGGCGGCGTCCGCATTGGCCGTGCCCACGGGGGTGGTTTCCCCCCGCGCCGTCGCGGAGACGGCGGGGGAGGCATTGGCGATACGCACGGCGATGGGGGCTTCCGCCTCGCCGGTCGCGCAGGCGGCAAGGGCGAGGAGAGGCAGGGTGGAGAGAATGGTCTTTTTCATGGATCAGAAGCTCGCCGAGATGCCGAATTTCGCCGTCCAGTTATATTCCTCGAACTGGAGCAGGCGCTTGCCTCCTGCGAAATTCTGATAGGCGAAATAAGGTTCGTTGGTGACGTTGATCCACTCGGCAAAGACGCGGACGCCGGGAACGATGCGATATTTGGCGCTGAGGTCGATCTGGAAATGATCGTCGACATAGCGGTCGGTTTCCGCCGCATCGGTGATTTCATCCAGATATTTGTCACGATAGGCGCCCGCCGCGCGTAGCGAGATCGGACCCTTTTCATAGCCGATGACGACGTTCAGCGTGTTCTTGGACGAGTTCAGCAACGGGATCGATCGCGGATCGCTGATGTCGCCATCGTTGAGGACGGTGCCCTTGGCATCGGTGTAGGTGTAGTTGACGTTCAGCAGCAGGCCGTCGAGGGGGGCGGGCAGGAAGCTGAAGACCTGGGCGTAGGACAGTTCGAACCCCTTGATCTTGCCCTTGTCGCCGTTGATCGGGATCGTCAGTTCTTCATAGTCGATGCCGTTGAAGGTGCCGGGCGTGGTGAGCCGCTGCGACACGACGAAATTCTTCACCGATTTCCAGAAGAAGCCGCCTGTCAGCGCCGCATTGGTGCCGAAATACCATTCCGCCGACGCGTCGATATTCCAGGCGCGGTAGGGTTTGAGGTGCGGATTGCCGGTGGTCGCTTCGTCATCTTCGTTGATGTCGAAGCGGGGCGCTAGGTCGGACAGCTTGGGCCGCACCAGGCTCTTGTAGCCGCCAAGGCGCAGGACGAGGTTGCGCACCGGTTCGTAGCGTAGCGTCAGGCTCGGCAGCCAGTCGGTATAGCTGCGCACGAAACGGTTGGGCGTGACGGTCACGGTGTCGCCATCCGACTGGGTGGTGAAGGCGTTGATGTCGTTGCGCGTCTGCTCCATGCGCACGCCGCCGATGACGCGCAGCTTGTCGCTGTCCCAGCGGCCGAGCAGGTAGGTGGCGAGGATATCTTCCTTTACGCCATAGTCGGACGATGCAGACGCCAGCGCCGTATCGACTTCGTTGAGGACGAAATTGTCGCGGTTGGCGTTGAAGAAGTTGGTTGGGCCGGTGTGGCTCGGCAGCGGCAGGATGTCCTGGATGCGGTAGGTCTGGCCGCCCAGCACGTCCGCCAGCGTGTAATCGCCATCATAGTCGTCATAGACGTCAGACTGGAGGTTATAGCTCTTCTTGCGCCAGCGCGCCTTCATGCCGGTCTGAACGGTGAAGGTGCCATTGTCAGAGGTGAAGGCACGGGAGATGTCGCCGCGCAACGCATATTCGCGATCGCGCGCGTCCGATAGGGTCGTGCGCTCCAGCTCGTTGAAGCCGTAGCTTTCCGGGTCGAAGAAGGCATCGCTATTGCCCGTGACCGTTAAGCGCGGCTTTTGGGGATTAGAATAGTCGAAGCCGACATTGACGCCATCGTCATTGAAACGGGCGCGGAAGCGGGTGGGATCGATCGAACCATTTTCCCGCTCGCTCGCTTCCGACCAGCTGCCGGAATAGGTGATCTTCCATGGGCCAGTGTTGGTCTCGCCACCAAGGGTGAGCGACTTGATCTTCTGCCGTTCGAAGCGGTCTTTCATGCGGCGGCGGACTTCGATGCGGCCGTCCTCGTCCGAAAATTCCGCGCTGGTGGCGGTCGAGGAACGGGGTGCTTCGTCCATGATCAGGATCACGTCGCCACGATATTCCTGATCGTCGAACTGGCTGTAGAGGCCGCGCGCATAGAGCTTCGTCGTGTCGGTCGCGAGCCAGTCGAGGCTGAGCGATCCGCCGATGCGCTTTCGCTGCACGTCATAGTCGCGATACTGGACTTCGGCGGCATAGGCATTGCCTTCGTCCGTCACATCCCAATCAGTGGCTTCGATATTGTCGCTTTCGAACTTGCGCTTGTAGTAGCTGAAGCCGCCCGCGATGCCGAAGCGATCGGACAGGCGCGTCGAAAAATCGAAGCTGCCCTTGGGCGTCAGCGCGTCGGCGAAGTCGTTATAGCTGCCTTCCAGCTTGACCGAGTAGAGGTCCTTCTTGCGATCGAAGGCGCTGGTGGTGTTGATTTCAATCGATGCGCCGATCGTGTCGGCATCCATGTCCGGCGTCAGCGACTTCTTGATTTCAATGGATTCGATGAGTTCGGACGGGATGACGTCCAGCGCGACCTGGCGCGTGTCGCTTTCCGGGGCGGGAAGGCGGGTGCCGTTGATGGAGGCGGCGTTGAGCGCGGGATCAAGGCCACGGACCGACACGAAGCGGCCTTCGCCCTGATCGTTCAGGATGTTGACGCCCGGAAGGCGGCGGATCGATTCGGCAACATTCTGGTCCGGGAACTGGCCGATGGCGTCGCGGGTGAGGACGCTTTCCACGCCGTCGGCGGCGCGCTGGCGGGACAGGGCCGATGCCTGGTTGGCGACCTGGCCGACGACGATGATGGAACTGTCGATGTCCGAACCGATGCGGATGTCGGCATCGGCATCGCCGGTCGAGGGCACGGTGACGGTGGTGCGCACTGGGTCCGCGCCGACATAGCGTGCCTCGATCGTGTAGGTGCCGGGTGCGACGTCGGGGAAGCGGTAGCTGCCGTCGCGACCGGCTTCGGCGACGCGGCCCAGCTCGACAATGCGCAACTGCGTGGATTGGAGGGCGCGGGTGCCGGTGCCGTCGAGTACGGTGCCGCTGATGGTGCCTGCCAGAGCGGCGGCAGGCGCCGTCAGGGCAAGAGCGATGGCTGCGCGGCTGGCGCCACGGAAAAAGCGGTTCATGGTGGAAATCTCCCTGTTGCCAAGGGAGATCGGCCCCCGCCGTCCCCCTTCTGGTCGAGGGGGTCAGTGAGATATTTTCCTTACACTGGCATGCCGGTTCGGTGACAGTTTGATGATGTTAGTGTGGCAATATGTTACATCGATGCCTGCCGCCGCAGCCGGGCGTACAGGCCGCCGATGACGGCCGCGAAGAGGATGAGCGCGAGCGGCACGGCGAGCGGGTTTTCCGTCACCAGCGCGAGCGGCGCGTCGCTGTTGGTGGCCGCGACGATCCCGGCGAAGGCGACGCCGAACAGGCTTTCGCCGACGATGAAGCCGGTGGCCATCAACACGCCCATGCGCTCGGCGAAGTCCGGGCTCGGCTGACGGCGCGCCCAGCGATTGTAGAAGTGGCCGATGACCGCGCCGACCGGAATGAGCAGGGTGAGCGCCATCGGCAGGTAGATGCCCATGCCGACCGCGAGCGGCGGCAGGCGCAGCTTGCCAGCCTTGCCCAGCAGTTCGTCGATGCCGACGACCACGGCGCCGATCAGCGCGCCGGTGCCGATCAGGCCCCAGTCCAGATCGCCCCCTAGCACCCCCTTCGCCAGTGCGGAGATCAGCGCGGCTTGAGGCGCGGGGAGTGCGGTCGCCTTCGCCCCCGGCGCGCCTGCAAAGCCGAAGGCGCTGTTGAGGAGGTCGAGCACCGGGGGAATGACGAGCGCGCCGAAGATGACGCCCAGCACCAGCGCCACCTGCTGCTTCCAGGGGGTCGCGCCAACCAGCTGGCCGGTCTTCAGATCCTGGAGGTTGTCGTTCGAAATGGTGGCGATGCCGAAGACGATCGCGGTGACGAACAGGGCGTAGGCGATGAGGGCTTGGCTCTGTTTCGGATCGCCGCCCGAGCCGTAGATGGCGGCGAGGATCAGTGAAGCGCCGAGGACGGCGAGGATGACGACGCCCGAAATCGGGCTGTTCGATGCGCCGATCAGGCCCGCCATATAGCCGCAGACCGATGCGATGACGACGCCCGCGACCAGGATATAGGCGAGGGTCAGGATGAGGATCGGCGCGGGATTGAGCGCGATCGGCCCGCCCTGCGCGAAATACCAGAGCAGAACGGCTATGGGTGCGAGCGAGGCGAGGATGGTGCCGCCGACAATGCCGATGGGCAGGTCCCGCTCGGTCAGTTCAAGCAGGCTGCCGTCGCCAGCTTTGCGCTTGCGCGCTGCCGCCATGGCGGATCGGATGCCGCTGATGATCGGACCCAATATCTTGAGCAGGGTCCAGATCGCGGCGACGCCGATCGTGCCGGCGCCGATGAAGCGCGCCTTCATGCGGAAGGTGGTGCCGACGACTTCGGCGATGTCGGCTCCGGCGGGCAGCGGCGCGGTGAGCCAGGGGACGAGGCCGACCCAGCTGATCAGCAGTCCGACGAACATCGCGACGCCGACCGACAGGCCGACCAGATGGCCGACGCCGATCAGCGCCATGGAGAAGCTGGTAGAGAGTGACGTCGCGCCTACGCCGAATTTGAAGAAGGTGGCGGCTTCTTCCGCGATCAGTTTCGTCTTGGCGATGATGGAGAAGGAGGCGGCGGCGAGGGCGCTCATGATGATGGCGGAAAGGCCGCGCTTATTTTCTTCGAGGCCCTCGCGCGAGCCCGCGCCCACTTTAAGCACTTCGGCGGCGGCGACGCCTTCGGGGTAGGGGAGGTCGGAGCCGGTGACGAGGGCGCGGCGCAGCGGCACGGAATACATGACGCCCAATATGCCGCCCAAGGCAATGGTGAAGGCGGACAGCCAATAGGGGAAGCCCTGCCACCAGCCGATGATGACGAGGCCCGGCAGCACGAAGATGATCGCGGACAGCGTGCCCGCCGCTGACGCGATCGTCTGGACGATGTTGTTTTCAAGGATCGTGCCGGTCGCGAACAGGCGCAGCACCGCCATGGAGATGACGGCGGCGGGGATGGAGGTCGCGAAGGTGAGGCCGATCTTCAGCCCCAGATAGACGTTCGCCGCGGTGAAAAGGAGCGTGATGAGCGCGCCCAGAATGACGCCGCGAAGGGTGAGCTCCGCCATGGGAGTAGGCGTGGGTGTGGCCTTGGCCGAATCAGTGGTCACCAGCATCATCCCCCTCTGGGTGTCTTTTACCGGTGTACGGTAATAATGTTGCTTAGCCGTGGATCAATTGGAAAGTGACAGCGGGCGCGGTGAAGGTGCTGCCGCCATCTCCATCCGGTCCAGCCAGCCATCGACCAGCCTGTTCCACCGGCTGTAGCCTCGCCCGTTCATGTGCAGGCCATCGGGTCCGAACAGCGATGCGTCGGGCAGGCCGTCATGGGCAAGCAGGCTGCTGCCGACATCGAGATAGTCGAAACCGCCCACCCGGCTGCGCGCCGCAACGGTCATGTTGACCGCGGCCATCTTCGGCCAGAGCGTCCACCGGATCGGCGAGGGTTTGAGCGAGAGATAGGCGATGCGCGCCTTGGGGTAATCGGCGCGCAGCTTCTTGAGCAGCGCGAGTATGTTGCGGGCGACGATGTCAGGCGTGGCTCCGGCCGCAAGGTCGTTCTCGCCGATATAGACGAGGACGGAGCGGGGTTCTGCCTTGGGGAAGAGCCGAGGATAGTGGCGCAGCACATCGGGCGTCGTCGCCCCGCCGAAGCCGCGATTGACGGTGCTTCTGTCGGGAAAGCTTGCCTGCGTATTCCAGAGCCTGATGCTGGAACTGCCGAGGAAGAGGACCGCGCCCGGCGCGCCGCTATTGGCTTCGTTCGCCTTCGCGAAAGCGGCGACTTCATTGGCGAAGGGGAAGGTGGGATCGGCGTTGACCCGGAGTTCGTCAGGGGCGCTCTCGGCCGGTGCCTGCGCAGCCGCGATGCCGGTCAGGCCGGGCAGCAGAGCAATGGCGGCGGCAATCCGCCACCATGCGCCCGTAAAAGGCCACGCCTTAGTGGCGATGGAGCGGGCGCAGCTGATATTTGCCGTTGGCATAGGTCCCGAACATCCCCGCGATCGCCGGATGATCCACCGGCTCCCCGCTGTCGTCCGCGAGCAGGTTCTGCTGGCTCACATAGGCGACATAGCTGGTTTCCCCATTTTCAGCGAGCAGGTGGTAGAAGGGCTGGTGCTTGTCGGGCCGGGACTGTTCCGGGATCGCCTGATACCATTCCTCGCTGTTGGCGAAGACGGGATCGATGTCGAACACGACGCCACGGAAACCGAAGTGGCGATGCTTCACGACATCGCCGATGCTGAAATGCGCATGGACAACGGGGGGCGCGCTGACATCAGCCCCGAAAATTGCAGTGGTGTCGGTCATGAACAGCAATTTAGGACGCCCGCGCGGTCTTACAAGAAAAATACGGACCTCTCCGCTTGGCAAGCCGGTCATCATTCGCTAATGGCCGCCGCTCGACCGGGTCGGCGCAGGCCGCACCTTCTGCGGAGAGGTGGCAGAGTGGTCGAATGCACCGCACTCGAAATGCGGCGTGCCGGCAACGGTACCGAGGGTTCGAATCCCTCCCTCTCCGCCATTAACCTTCACAAGCCACTGATTCTGTAAAGCTTTTTGCGAACCGCCGCGTCTCGACCCACATGACGTCCCACATTTGTTCGTTGGGGTGCAGATCGACGCTTTGTCCACGTGAGGGATTCCCATCACGGGGTTGGCAAGCTATTCGACGCTGCGATGTGCGCCCCAATGCGTCTGTTACGAGCTGGAAAGTTAGATATGTCCAACGAGAGAACGACAGAAGACATTGTAAGAGATCATTTCAAGAAAGATCCTCTTTTTCCAGCAATTAAATTTGATGAACAACGGGCGAGTACCGCGAAGGCTAAAGCATGCCTAAAGACAGCGTCTAAAAACAAAAGTGGAAAGATAGGATTCCCCGAATTTGTAATTTCATTTCCCGCTCTACCGGACGATATCTTGGTAGTGGAATGTAAAGCCGATATTTCTAAGCACCAGAGCGAGCTAAAAGACAAGCCTGTTGAGTATGCAGTCGACGGGGCCCTGCACTACTCTGGCTGCCTTTCCACAGAATTTAATGTAATATCAATTGCAGTATCCGGTACAGACATCTCCTCGTTGAAGGTTTCTTCTTTCTTCCAGCGCAAGGGGGAAGAACATGTATCGGAAATTGATAGCAAGCTCCTCGATATATATTCATATTTGGTGAAGTTTAGGGATGATATTACTGCGAGCAATATCGAGAGTGGAGAAATAACTAAAACGGCAATAAGCCTAAATTATGAACTAAACGATTACTCGATCGTCGAGTATGAGCGTTGTACTATTGTCAGCGCGATTTTGCTCGCACTTCAGAATGAGAGTTTCAAAAAAGCCTATAAGGCCAGCGCTCGTTCTGCAAAGCTAGAGCCGACTCCCGAGCGGATCACGAATTTGATCCTGACGAGCATCAAAGACGTTCTAATCGATAACAAAATTGATTCGCAGCGCATTGATGCGATGATGGGGGAATATAAGCGTATTGAGGCGCAGCCTATCGCGAAGGCCGCATTGATCAAGAAAAAAAAGGCGTCATCAGAAGAAGCTAACTACGTACTTCGCGACATAGCTGAAAAGCTAGAGAAATCTATTCTTCCCCTCATTACGATGGGAGATAAAGGATATGACGTACTAGGCCGCTTCTACAGAGAATTCATCCGTTACGCTGGAACGGATAAGAAATCAGGTTTGGTTCTCACACCCCAACACATCACTGAGCTTTTCTGTGATCTCGTTGATTTGAATGTTGATGACGTCGTGCTCGACTCGTGCTGTGGAACCGGAGGATTTCTGATCGCTTCTATGAAGCGAATGCTTGGACTGGCTGGAGGCGACCAAAAGAAGCGAGCCCATATAAAGGAATGCCAGCTGGTGGGTGTGGAGAAGAGGACGGATATGTTCACCTTCGCATGCTCGAACATGATGATGAGCGGCGACGGAAAATCGCACATCTACCAGGGCGACTCTTTTTCGCCAGCCTCTTTGAACATGATCCGTCGATTGAAACCTACAGTTTCGTTCCTAAATCCCCCTTATGACGTGGGCGAAGACGGCCAATTAGAATTCATTGAAAATGCGCTTAGTTGCTTAGAGCCTGGTGGGCGGTGTGCCGCAATTGTACAAATGAGTTGCGTGACTTCGTCAGGGAGCAGCGCGAAGATTGTTCGCGAGCGCCTGCTTAAGAAACACACGTTGCTCGGCGTCTTGTCCATGCCAGACGACTTGTTTCACCCTGTCGGTGTCATAACTTGCGTCGTGCTAATGCGTGCTCACGCCCCGCACCCAGTATCGTTCAAACCGTACTTTGGGTTTTACAAGGATGATGGTTTCGTAAAAACTAAAAAGCTGGGCAGAATCGATGCGGGTAATTGGAATTCGATTAGAGACAATTGGATAGATAGCTATACTAATCGTACATCAGCGCCGGGGTTTAGCATCTTGAATAAGGTAACCGCTTCTGATGAGTGGTGTGCTGAAGCTTATATGGAGACAGACTACAGCACCCTAACTGCCGCTGATTTTGAAAAAACGCTAAGAGATTATATCGCATTTCAGGTGGCAAATGGTTGATCTTGTCCCCCTACAAGAGCTTTTCGATATCAAGTATGGAAATCAGCTTGATAGAAACAAGCTCAAGAACGATCCTGACGGGGTAAATTTTGTATCACGGTCATCCGCGAATCTTGGGATCGATGGCAAGGTGGAGCGCATCGCAGGGGTCGCGCCACATGCTGCCGGAACTATCACAGCGACGATGGGTGGAACATATCTACTGTCATCGTTCATTCAGCCTGAACCATTCTATACGGGCCAAAATATCAAGGTTCTCACGCCTAGGTTCGAGATGACCTTTGAGCAAAAAGCCTTCTACTGCTTAGCTATCGCTCATAATCGCAGACGCTACACTTCCCATGGTCGAGAGGCCAATAAAACCTTCGACAAGCTACTTGTTCCCCGACTTGGATCTATTCCAGCTTGGATAGAAGAAGTGCAGGTCAGTGCACCGGCACCGTGCGCAAGTGGCGCCGCAGAATGTTTGCGTGACCTATCCACGTGGAAGCCTTTTTCGCTGGAGTCACTATTCACAATCGAACGAGGTCGAGGGCCGCGCAAAACCGAAATATGTCTTGAAGGAAACATACCCTTCATAACCTCAATCGACAGTAATAATGGGCTTACTGGATACGTAAACGGCTCCCCTGAGCACGCCGGACGGGTCATCACGGTGAACCGAAATGGCAGCGTAGGTGAGGCTTTCTATCAAGAGAGGCCATTCTCTACGACCGAAGACGTCCATATCTTTGTGCCGAAGTTTCATATGACGCCTTTGGTGGCTTTATTCATGACCACCTTGATTCGACGCGAGCGTTATCGTTTCGGATATGGAAGGAAATGGGGACTGGAACGTATGAACAAATCGACGGTTCGGCTACCAGTGGAGTCGAATGGTGGACCTGACTGGCCATGGATCCACAAATTTATGGCGTCGTTGCCATATAGTGCGCATGTTGAAGCTTAAGAAGCTGTCTCGACCCTATGGGATCGAAGTTTAGCTTTCCCTCTGCCTGATATCCAGTATCCGCTTCACCTGCGCGGCGCTCCAAGAACCCCCGCGAGGGGCTGTAATGCCAGCTTCATTTAGCTTGTCTGCCAATGCACGAAGAGTGGTTTCTCCTCCCGCTTGGAAGCATTCGATCTGACGAAGCACCTTGGCAGCACGTGCAACAGATGCTTTTGACCTAACGATAGCGCTCGCGGCAGGCCCTCTGCGAAGATCTGCTAGATTCCCCCTGTTACCGCCCAACATTGTTCCTCGGGCCTTCGCTGCCGCCAAAGCCTCTTTGGTCCGCTTAGAGATCGCTTTCCGTTCCGCTTGCGCGACAGCAGCCATAATATGGATCGTAAGCTCATTCGCTTCGGGCATATCAGCAGCGACAAACCTTGCTCCACTATCTTGAAGAGCAGCTAGAAAGGCGACGTTTCGACTTAGCCTATCCAGCTTCGCGACGACGAGTGTTGCTCCGGTCAGTTCGCACATTGCTAAAGCTGCCTCTAATTGCGGCCTGCCATCTAGCTTTCCAGATTCGATCTCAACGAATTCGCTGATCAAATCCCACGCTCCGCCATTCAGGTAGTCAGCCACAGCCCTGCGCTGGGCTTCTAACCCAAGGCCGCTGCGCCCCTGCTTGGCACTGCTGACACGAAGGTACGATACAAATCTGCCCTGGGCCATCGGTTGTTCCATGAGTCGCTACGTTCGTTGCTACTAATGTAACAAGTTACGACGTTGGTGCAATCACAGACTGCTGCTCAACAGGTCGAGCTTTATACAATAGCTTGGCAGGGAATTTCCCTCGGTGCCTTGGCAAAGGAATGTGCTCTTAGTCGGGCTGCAATCCAGAGGGTGAAAAGCGGGTAGTACAATCATTCAACATTTCGTTTCCATGCTGGTTCGATGATGTTCGGATCGGCATGGAAAAAGAGAACCCATCCGCCGCAACTGCGCCTGAGCACGCAACCGCTTATGTAGAGAAATCTTTGCTGCGGTTGAGGTGTGCTACGCTATAGCACAGGCAGCTTCGGTCCGTGCAGCATCCACCACATAAAGGTGGGATTGGATTCGTATTTGTAGATGTTGACGGCCTGACGACCAATTAAAACGAAATCAAGGCCAAGTTCGTCATACGTCAATATTTTACGGTTTATCTCCCCGACAGTGCTGAACTGTTCCCTGTCTGGCTTCCCGAGATGATCTACGATATAGTTTTCAGACCTGCGATAGAACGGCCCCATTAAATTGTTATCGCGGCCAAGGCTTACCAAGCTGACGGTTGTGCAAACCAATTGCGTAGCCTCGGCATCGACACCAGCAGTGCAGTTCAGTCGGTTGACCTTTTTTGTTTTAGGATCAAATCGTGCAGTGACGGTGGCGCCGTTCCCGTTCCACTCCCAAATGGAATAGTCATTGACCGACTTCCCTACCGGTATGTCAACGCCGGGCAGGTGAATTTTGGAATCCTCAGCATCTGGTTTTTTGGGGTCATAGTCTGCATTTCGAACCAAATATGGCTTGCCGAGAGAATAGAGAAGCTCGTCCTGGCTATCCCCTATTTTGACGCCTTCTAAGTCGTTTAGATTCGCCAAAAATTGCTCGTAATCCTCATGGGCGGAAACGTATTTGGTAACGGCAGCAATGCAGCCAAGCCCAACTAAGCCAAGCCCAAGGGCCCACTTTAGCCGTTTCAAATTGCGTTTCATCTGCTCCCCTATATGTACGCGAACTGATTTGCCCTGTGATTTGTGCGCGGTTAGCTAACTTATGGTGATCAGGCTATATTTTTATATTCCATAATGGCATCCTTATTGGCGCGGTTGACCTTAGCTTAGTCGGCGGCGCTCGTCGCACGTTCCTCGCGCACGCTGCAATGCGAGCAGGCAGGAACCACCCATAATAGGGTAGCTGCTATCTGCCGGAATGAAGAGGATAACGAAATCAACTGCGCCACGGTGCAAAGCAGGACAGCGTTGGTGTGGCCCAAGTTTAATGACCAACGGGCGATCTGCAACTGAGGAAGTCTAGGCTCAGGACCCATTGATTGGCTGAGGGCGATGTGATTCAGGCTCCGCGAGGAGACTGAGCATGAGCGACCTGTATTGGCTGACGGACGAGCAGATGGCGCGTCTTTCGCCCTATTTTCCCAAGAGCCACGGCAAGCCCCGGGTCGATGACCGGCGCGTGCTGAGCGGGATCATCTTCGTCAACCGCAACGGGCTGCGCTGGCGTGATGCGCCCAGGGAATACGGTCCGCACAAGACGCTCTACAACCGCTGGAAACGGTGGGGCGAGATGGGCGTGTTTGGCCGGATGATGGAGGGGCTGTCTGCCCAGAGAGCCGATCCCCAGACCGTCATGATCGATGCTACCTATCTCAAGGCCCACCGCACGGCTTCCAGCCTTGGGGTAAAAAAGGGGGCCTCGGCCGCCTGATCGGGCGGACCAAGGGCGGCATGAATACCAAGCTTCACGCCGTCACCGATGCCAACGGCCGCCCTTTGAGCTTCTTCATCACGGCAGGACAAATCAGCGATTACACCGGCGCGGCAGCCCTGCTCGATGATCTACCCAAGGCGCAGTGGATGCTGGCTGACCGGGGCTATGACGCCGAATGGTTCAGGGATGCGCTCGAACAAAAGGGCATCACGCCTTGCATTCCGGGCCGGAAATCCCGTTCTTTTCCCGTCAAATACGACAAGCGCCGATACAAACGCCGAAACCGCATCGAGATCATGTTTGGTCGCCTGAAAGACTGGCGCCGTGTGGCAACCCGCTACGACCGCTGCCCAACCGTCTTCTTCTCCGCCCTCGCTCTCGCAGCCACCGTGCTCTTCTGGCTGTGATCAACGAGTCCTGAGCCTAGGAGGCCCACCAGGCATCGAAATCATCTTTTCCCTGGGCAGGTAGCGCCAGGTCCCGGAGAACGCTCTATGGGGCTGCAATCGACAGTTCGGCACACTTAGAACTCGCCAAATCCTTCGATGTCGTTGCCGTCAATAGGTTGCGCTGTATCATCGCGCATCTGTTGAAGTTCATTCTCTTCTATCGTTCCATCAATGATGCGCGAAATAATGTCTGCGACGGCTGCATCATCTTCGATGATGTCCATCTTTCCAGAAAAACTCCCGCACTCCTTTATAATACTGGATAAAACATCTTCGGATACTTCTAGCCGATCCCGCGCATCCCTCAGTTTCTTATCCAGATCTTCGTCACCTCTACCATTGTAGCGCAAAGCATCTATCGCTCTGGCACAGAATCCGGCAAGAAGTTCGGCTTCCTCAGCATTGATATTACACTGTTTCATGACAGGCCCCACCCTGAACTAAGGTCGCGCCTAGACAGCCATTCATCAATATCAGATTGTCGCCAGCCGACAGCACGGCGTCCTATCCGTAAAGGTCTGGGGAACTCTCCCTTCGCCATGGCAGAGTAGATCGTGGACCGCGACAAGCCAATTTTTGCCTCGACCTCAGGACGACGCATGATTCGATAATGATTTTCCATAGTTTACCTCGCTGAGGAGGCGCATCTATGCATTGATCGATCGCGTGTCAACGGTGTTACGCAAGAAAGTTACAATAACAGCCTATCTGTTATCTTGGTTATTACATGCCATCTACTATCTTTGGTTTAAGAAACTGGCTCCAATCTTCCATTAATACACGACGTTTCATATAAAGGTCAGATCGCATGTAGGCGGCTTCTGCCTTGTCCTTGATCACATGCGCCAGCGCGAACTCGATGACCTCGCGCGGGTGGCTTGTTTGTTCGCTCGCCCAGTCCCGGAATGAAGATCGGAACCCATGGGGCACTGCATCGATCTTCAATTCCTTCATCAGCTTAGAGAGTGTCATGTCCGAGAGCGGCTTCTTCGGGACTGAGCCGGGGAAAATCAGGTCGCTGTGGCTGGATTTAAGAGACTTCGCTTTTTCAAGGAGGGCTATGCAGCGGTCTGGAAGCGGTACACGATGAATTTTTTTCGTCTTCATCCGGGAGGCAGGGATCGTCCAATCCCTTTTGTCCAGGTCAATTTCTGCCCATGTAGCTTCTCTTGTCTCGCCGGAGCGGGTTGCTGTCAGCACAAGGAATTCGAAAGCAAGCTTTGTTGCCTGGCTGGCTTCGCTCGAATGGACCTTGCCGATGGCGTCAGCCACAGCTTCATAAGGAAGCGCCTTACGGTGCTCTACCTTCGAGCGGTCGTGCTTGGGCAGGGCCTTGCCGATTGCATCAGCAGGGTTGTCCGTTCGCCAGCCGTTAGCGATCGCCCACTTCAACACCGTGCCGATGCGCTGTTTTATACGTCGCGCGGTCTCGGGCTTGGCGTTCCAGACCTCAGAGACCGCATTCAGTACGTCCGCGCTGGTGATAGCGCTGATCCGCTTCTTGCCAATAAATGGGAAGATGTAGGTTTCTAGGGAATTCAACCACTGGTCGCCATGTTTGGCATTCCGCCATGTCGGCAGATGTGCTTTGTGCACCTGCTTTGCGGCTTCCTCGAATGTAGGAACCGCCTGTAGAGCCTTTTTAGCCGCTAGGGGGTCTTCACCTGCCCTCGCCGCCTTTCTGTTCTCTAGAGCCCTCTCACGGGCTTCTGCGAGGCTGATTAGGGATGCTGATCCTAACCCTATATCGCGTCGCTTACCTTGGACCACGATTCGCTGCATCCAGCGCTTTGCTCCCGATGGATCAACCTTTAGGTAAAGACCTTGGCCATCTCCATATAGACCGGGCAGGGACAGGGACCGGACGTGCGCTGCGGTTAGGCGCTTTTCAGAATGTTTCCCAAGGGGTTTGCTGCCGGACATTGACCCCACATAGCGCCCAACATTTTCTCCAGCAACATCCAGGAATTTGCGAGAACGACTAGGCACAATGATAGCAGAAAGTCTTATAAAACTGGTACTTTCAGGAAAGTACCGCTTTTTCCCGGAATATGAAGAGGCGGACTCCCTCTCCGCCACTCCAACTCACCAATCGGTGGCTGAACCGTTGACCCGTCCCGCCTTACTGCGCGCGCTTGCCCTGCTGCTCTTGCTGGCCCCGGCGGCTGCGTGGGGCCTGCCTGGCAATCGTCCGACGCCCGGCTACACGCGCGTGGCGATCGACACATCGGTGGGCACGATCGTGGTCGCCGTCGATACCAAGCGCGCGCCGCGCACTTCGGCCAATTTCCTGGCCTATGTCGATGATGGGCGGTTCGATGGCGTCACCTTCTATCGCGCGGCGCGGCGCAAGAGTGATGCGAAGCTGGGATTGATCCAGGGCGGAATCGATACGGATGCGCGCAGATCGCTGCCGCCCATCCCGCATGAGCCCACCAGCAAGACCGGCATCCGCCATCTGGACGCGACCCTGTCGATGGCGCGGCCGAACCGGCCGGATTCGGCGATGGGCAACTTCTTCATCACGGCCGGAGCCACCCCCAATATGGACGCGCGCGGGACGTATATCGGCTATGCCGCGTTCGGGCATGTGGTCGCGGGCATGGATGTCGTGCGCCGCATCCTTGCCATGCCGACCTGCTGCGGGTCCGGGCCAATGCGCGGGCAGATGATCGTGAAGCCTGTAAGGATCATTCGCGCCAAGCGGCTGGATGGAACGGCGCGGCCGACGCGCGGTGTGAAGCCGTGGCTGATCGGATTGCGGCGCAAGGGCGCATCCTGACATTTCCTCTGTTCCTCATGCGCTTCAGCCGTCAGGATGGGCGTGGAAGGAGACGGCCATGGCGGCGGGACGGATCAGGGTAGGCATAGGCGGATGGACGTTCGAGCCATGGCGCGGCACCTTTTATCCCGAGGGCCTGCGCCAGAAGGACGAACTGGCCTATGTCGGCCAGCATCTGACCGCGACCGAGATCAACGCCACCTATTATGGTACGCAAAAACCCGCGACCTTCGCGAACTGGGCGAAGGTGGTGCCCGATGGGTTCCAATTCGCGGTGAAGGCTTCCCGCTTCTGCACCAACCGCCGCGTGCTGGCGGAAGCCGGGGAATCCATCGCCAAGTTCGTGGGGCAGGGCATCGCCGAACTGGGCGACAGGCTCGGCCCGATCCTCTGGCAGTTCATGCCGACCAAGACGTTCGACGCTGAAGATTTTGGCGGGTTCCTGAAACTGCTGCCCGACAGCATAGGCGGCGTGCCGCTGCGCCACGCCCTGGAGGTGCGGCACGAAAGCTTCGATGATCCCGCTTTTCTGCAACTGGCCCATGATGCGGGGGCGGCGGTCGTGCTTGCCGACCATGATGAATATCCCGCGATCAAGGGCCGTGATGTGGGGTTTTCCTACCTTCGCCTGATGCGATCGCGAGAAGAGGAGGCCACCGGCTATCCGCCTTCGGATATCGAGGGCTGGAAAAAAAGTGCGAAAGGCATGGCGGATAAGGGAGACGTCTTCGTCTTCTTCATCAGCGGGGCCAAAGTTCGTGCGCCCGCCGCCGCTCAGGCGATGCTTGTTGCATTGAAGTAACAGCGACCGTTGCGTTTGCTGCAACTGCGAACGCGCCCTTTGCGATTGAGGCGGAGGGCGTCTTCCATCATATGCGCGCTTGTCCAAACAGGGCGCAAAACAAAAATTGCAGGAAACGAAACATGCGGCACACTTTGCAGGGCGTTGCGCTGATGGTTGCGGTCGGTGCGCAGATGCTGACCTTCTACTCGGTACTTTACGCTTGAGCGATTGATCGCTCTTATTCATTCCTCGTCTTGAGGAATTTCAAAAAGGCCGCCCGGCTATTGCCAGGGCGGCTTTTTTATTGCTAGCGGTTCTTGGCGATGAGCCAGGCTCTGCTCTTTGTGTACGGATCTCTCCGTCCCGGATTTGACGGAGAAATGGCCCGATGGCTTGCATCCGTGGCGCGTTTCGAGTGCGCTGCCCTTGCGAGCGGCGCGCTGTACCGGATGGATTATTATCCCGGTTTTGTCCCCGGACCTGACGGAATTGTCACAGGTGAGCTGTTCCGGTTGCCGGATGCGGAGGCCATGCTTTCGGTACTTGATGAGCATGAGGAGTGCACGGCGCATTTTCCTCAGCCCCATGAATTCCGGCGTGAACGGATAAAGGTGCGCAGCGCCGCCGGGCTGACCGATGCATGGACCTATGTCTTTGCCCGCGATGTGACGGGGCTGGAGCGGATCGCGAGCGGTGACTTCCTTGCCTGACCCGCTTGCGCCCGGCCGCTGAGCCGATAGTCTGCGGCGCGGGGGAAGCGGAGAGGACGCGCCATGAGCCATGAAGATGAACCACAGCGGGTGACGGATCGCCTGCCCGAAGACCGCAGCTGGATCGACAGCACGGGGCTGGACCGGCGCAAGCTGCTGATGACCGGAGCTTTTGCGGCGGGTTTCGCCGCCGCCTGCCGCCCGGTGTCGAGCAGCGCCGTTCAGACATCGGGCGAAGGATTGACCCAGGAAACAGTGTCCATCCCGGCGAGTGACGGCTTTTCCATGCCAGCCTATGTGGCGCGGCCGGAAAAGGCGAAGAACGCTCCGGTCATCGTCGTCGTGCACGAGATTTTCGGTGTCCATGAATGGATTCGCGACATGTGCCGCCGCTTCGCGGGCCAAGGCTATTATGCGATCGCGCCCGATCTGTTCGCGCGCCATGGCGATGCCACCAAGATCGCCGATATCAAGCAGCTGATCGGCAGCATCGTGTCGAAGGCGCCCGATGCGCAGGTGATGTCCGATATCGACGCGGCCTATGCCTGGGCGGGCAAGCATGGCGGCGACGCGACGCGGCGCGGCATTACGGGCTTTTGCTGGGGCGGTCGTGTCGTGTGGCTCTACGCCGCACATAGCGCGCAGCTGGACGCGGGTGTCGCCTTCTATGGCAGGCTGGTGAGCGACAAGACGGCATTGCAGCCGCTGAGCGTGGTCGAGCAGGCGGCGGCGTTGAGAGCCCCGGTGCTGGGACAATATGGCGCGTTGGACAAGGGCATTCCCGTCACCGATGTCGAAGCGATGCGAACCGCGTTAAAGGCGGCGGGCAAGTCGCCGCCGGATGAGATCATGGTCTATCCGCAGGCGGATCATGGCTTCATGGCCGATTATCGGCCAAGCTATAACGAGGCGGCGGCGAAGGAAGCCTGGGCTGCTACGCTGGAGTGGTTCGGGCGTTATGTGAAGGGCGGGGAATAAAGCACCATCACTGACCAGTCTTTCCGTTCGGGTTGAGCTTGTCGAAGCCTCTTCTTTTTCTCTTGAAGAGCAGAAAGGCGCTCAAGACAGGCTTCGACAAAGCTCAGGCCGAACGGTGATGGCTGCGGCGGACGCCTTATTTCGCCTTCATCGATTGCACCGCGGCCAGCGTGCTTTTCACATGGCCGCTATAGTTCATCTCGCTATGGACGAATACGACCCGGCCGTTGGGCGCGATGACATAGGAGGTGCGGTCGGTGATCCCGGGCCGCATCTTGAGCGCTACGTCATAGCCGGAGATGATGTCGGGCCCGGCCGAGGCGACGGCGAACTTGCCGGCGCACTCCTTGGTCGAAAAGGCGACAAGATCGTCCACCGGATCGGCCGACATGCCGATCACGGTCGCGCCCGCCTTCTTGAAATCATCGATATGCGTCGCGAACTCGCGCGCTTCGGCCGAGCAGCCGGGAGTAAAAGCCTTGGGGAAGAAATAGAGGACGACTGGCCCGCGCTTCAGCTGGTGCGACAAGGTGAGGGTGAAGGTCTTTCCCGCAAGCGCGCCGCGCGTGGTGAAATCGGGCGCCTTGGCACCGGCGGACAGCGCCGCCATGGCACCGGTCGATCCAAGCACGCTGGTGGCCAGACCCATGGCGATCATCATGCGCTTCATCATCACCTTCACTCCATCCTTTGGCGGCTGTGCCAAACGTGATGGCCCCTCTCCGGGCGGCTGGCAAGCCCGTAGCGGAACCCATCTGCGCCCAGCCGGTTCATTACGGATGCGCCTGCTTTTCGCCATGCCTTTGCTGCTGCTTTCCGCCTGTGACGACAAGGGCGGGGACACGCCCCGCATGTCGACCGACATCGTCGACGAGCAGGCAAGCTATGATGTCAGCAACGAAACGCCCGCACAGGATGAAGCGCTGACCGCGAGCAATGAGGCGGAGGCTTCGCCGCCCGTCAACGCCGCATCGCCGGACAGAGCGGGAAAGTCGGCTTCTTCGACGCCTGCAGGTGGAATCCCTGCCGCCTTGCAGGGCAATTGGACGGGCCTCAACGATCGCTGCGGCGACCGGTCGGCCGAGCTGGAATTGAAGGTCACGCCCGACAGCCTGATCTTTCACGAAAGCGTCGGCACGGTGAAGGGGGTCGTCACCGGCACCGGCGGCAAGCTGCGGGTCGATGCCGCTTTTACCGGCGAGGGCGACAGTTGGACCAAGAGGCTGGAACTACGTCCGTCAGCCAGTGGCCGCGAACTGACCATCATCAATGACGGGGCGGCGGTGACCCGCAAGCGCTGCTGATGCTCCGCCTTTGTCGCGGCGTTGCTTTTTGCGCAAAACCGGTTCCCTCTTTCACGCGCGATGCTCTAGAGCGGGGCGATGATCGGCCGCCTGACCTTGAGCGATTTCCGCAACCATGCGGATGCGCTGATCCTTCCTGATCATGCCTTCATCGTGCTGACGGGGGAGAATGGCGCGGGCAAGACCAACATATTGGAGGCGGTGTCGATGCTGGCGCCTGGACGCGGCCTGCGCGGCGCGGCGCTGCGCGACATGGCGCGGCAGGGCGGGACAGGCAGCTTCGGCATCGCGGCGGAGGTGGACGGGGTGGTGCTGGGCACCGGCACTTCCCCGCAAGCGCCGGACCGGCGGCAAGTACGGATCGGCGGCGTTTCCTCTTCGGCGAATGCCCTTGCCGATCATCTGGCGATCGTCTGGCTGACGCCCGCGATGGATCGGCTGTTCATGGACAGCCCCGGCGGGCGGCGGCGCTTTCTCGACCGACTGACGCTCGCGCTGCATCCCGAGCATGCCATTCATAGCGCGCGCTACGAGGCGGCGATGCGGGCGCGCAACCGGCTGCTGTCCGACCTGCCGCGTGCCGATCCATCCTGGCTGGCGGCGCTGGAAACGCAGATGGAGGAACATGGCGAGCAGCTTTCGGCGGCCCGCGCCGACCTGGTCGCGCGGCTCGGGGCTGAGCTGGAGGGGCAGGCTGACGAGCCCTTCGCCCGTCCATTGCTGGCGATCGAGGGTGAGGACGGGGGCGGCGCACCGCTTGCCCAGCGGCTCGCGCGCGAGCGGCGGCGGGATGCGGCGGCTGGGCGCACCCTGTCCGGGCCGCACCGGCAGGATCTCGCGGTAAACCACGCGGCCAAGAGGCAGGCGGCGGCGCTCTGTTCGACGGGGGAGCAGAAGGCGCTGTTGCTGTCCATCCTGCTTGCGCATGCCGCCCTGGTCGCGGCACATCGGGGGCAACCGCCCGTGCTGCTGCTTGATGAGGTGGCGGCTCATCTCGACCCGTCGCGGCGGGCCGCGTTGTTCGACAGGTTAACGGAAACCGGCGGTCAGGTCTGGATGACGGGGACGGAAGATAGCCTTTTCAATGACTTGAGTTCCGCGACACGGTTAACCGTAACTTCGGGCCGTGTTTTTCGTTCCGCAGAATAACGCGCCCCCACAACAACTCACCGCTCGGCGCTTCTCAATTCATCCTTGCTCTGCCCTAAGGGCGCCACGGGGTTGATAACGCACAACAAGTCGGGGGTCGTTTCACACATGATCGGTGCTTTTCGCGCATTTATCGCGACTGCCATGCTTGCGCTCGGCGCCTTGATCGTGACCCCTGCCGCTGCCGGCGTTCTCCAGTGCGCGCCCTACGCGCGGCAGGTTTCCGGCATCGAAATCTACGGCAACGCGAACACATGGTGGGGACAGGCCGAGGGCCGCTATGACCGTGGCCATGAGCCGCGCGAAGGCGCCGTGCTGGCCTTTTCCGCCAGCCGCTCCATGCCCGTGGGCCATGTTGCCATGGTGAGCAAGGTGGTCAGCGATCGCGAAGTGCTGCTGACCCACGCCAACTGGTCCTATCGCGGTGGCATCGAGCGCAACGTGCGCGCGATCGACGTGTCGCCCAACAATGACTGGACCGATGTGCGCGTATGGTACGGCCCGATCGGCGGCCTGGGCCTCCGCTCGAACGCCGCCAAGGGCTTCATCTATCCCAGCCATGCCCGTGAAGCCGCGCCGGTCCAGATCGCCATGGCCGACCGCGTGAGCCCGGCCGCAGCCGCCGCTGGCGCTGCTTTCTAAGACATTAACTATTTTCTAAGCGCCGCTGGCTAGTTTGACCGGCGGTGGGGCGATTCTCAATATTTTGAGGTCGCAAAAATGTTTCGATATCTTCGCGGAGCAGCATTGGTGCTGGCTTCGCTTGCCGCGACCCCGCTATGGGGCGCGACGGCTTTGCAGTGCGTACCCTATGCGCGGATCGTGTCCGGCGTGAATATCCGGGGCGACGCGCTGACCTGGTGGGATCAGGCGGAGAGCCGCTATGCGCGTGGCCATGTGCCTCGGCGCGGCGCCGTCATGGCCTTCCGCCCCTATGGCCCGATGGTGCTTGGTCATGTCGCAGTGGTGAGCAAGGTGCTGGACGACCGGCGCGTGCTGATCCGGCACGCCAACTGGTCGGTGCCCGGCGCGATCGAGGAAGATGTGCTGGCGCTCGACGTGTCCGAGGCGGGCGATTGGAGCCAGGTCCGTGTCTGGCACAGTCCGACCGGGCAGATGGGTGCGCGGACCAACCCGACTTTCGGCTTCATCTATCCCGACAAGGCGCAGCTGCGCGCATTCGAGGCCGATCCGGCGCTCGGCACCAGCGTGCGCTTCGCCAAGGTGGACGCTGATATGGGGAAGCTGTCGAAGGCAGCGGTCAAGGTGGATGGGGAAGAGGCGCCGGCGCGTCTTGCGAGCCTGGGCCGGTCCTTGCGCAAGGTAGCGCGTGAGCCGAAGCTGGAGGTCGACATGCGGGCGGTGCAGTTTGCTGACGCCATGCCGTCGGGACGATCGCTGCGGGACATCATCGCCGATGTGAAACGGGATGCGCGGCTGCGCTAAGGACAAATGCCGTTCGGGCCTAGCCATTCGACAGGTTCAGCCCGAACAATATGTTCACTCGGGCTGCGACGACTCTTCGTCGCCTTCGGCTGGACGCTCGAACCAGGCTTCCACCGGGCCTGACAGCTTGATGGTCAGCGGCTGGCCGTGGCGGTCCTTGGTCTTGCCGGCGGCGACACGGATCCACCCTTCGGAAATGCAATATTCCTCGACATCGTTGCGGACGCGGTCCTTGAAGCGGATGCCGATCCCCCGTTGCAGCACGTCCATGTCGAAATGAGGGCTGCGCGGATTGGTCGAGAGGCGGTCGGGAGGCGTGTCGCTCATGGCTGTTTCAGATCCTTCGTTTCGCGCCGCCTAGCCTTTCGGCTGCGCCGCCGTCAACCGGGGCGCATCGTCCACATCGCAGAAGATGCGGCGGATCACGCCCTGCTCCAGCCAGGAGGCGAAGCGAACTTCCGCATCGGCAAGCCCGGCGAAGGGATAGGCCACGGGTTGATCGTTGACGGCGCGGCTGGCCTGAACCAGCCGGATCATCGCATCCGGCGCAGTGGTCAGGATGCGCCCCCGCCGGTCGGTCGCCGCGCTGTTGACGCCGACCACATGGCCATCTTCGGCAAAGACGGGGCCGCCGCTGATGCCGGACAAAGTGTCGTCGCTTTCGGGCAGGCGAGCGACTTCCGCCCAGGCGAGAACTGGCTGGGTTTCCTCCGTCCGCCCGCGCCGGGCGCTTGCCGCGCCGATCAGTTCGGAGACGACGAGCGCGGCGCGTCCTGCGGGAAAGCCCATATGGAAGCCGACGGAGCCAGGCGCGGGAACCCGGCCCGACAAGGGCAAGGCATGATCGCTGGGCAGGCCGTCACGCACGAGGGCGGCGTCCGCCTCCCGGCTTTCCACCACGCGGGACACGGCGCGCGCGACGCCGCCTTCCTCCAGCCCGATGCGGGCGCAGTCGTGGGTGACATGCTCCGCCGTCAGCCAGGCACCGTCGCGGTCCACAGCGAAGGCTGTGCCCATGCTGTCCGATGGCGCGCCCGGGCGGTCTTCGATCACGAAAGCCTCATCGCTCCATTGCGGCATTGGGCGGCGCGGGGAACGCGGGTCGAAGGTTTCGACTTGCAAGGGCGTGGGCTGCGTCACCTCGCCGATCCAGGCGAGCGCCAATATGCCGCCCAGCATCAGCGGCAGGCATCCTATGCTCCGCCGCGCCATATTCAGCCCGCCACGGCCGCGGCCGTCAGGCAGGCGATCGCAACCTTCATCATCGCCAGGAAGATGGCGGCGGATCGCTCATTCGCCTCGATCCGGGCGGAAAGGGAGCCGAGCAGGAAATCGACGAAGCGGAAGGCGATCAGTTGCAGCACAAGCGTGACGCTGCCCCAGATGATGATGTCCCAGACGTTGACCGATCCGGCGAGGCACAGGGCCAGCGGAACCGCAAGGCCGATCGCCGCGCCGCCGAGCGAGATTGCCGCAGCCTCGTTCCCGGCGCGAATCAGGGCGAATTCATCGTGCGGCGTGATCCACATATAAAGCGCCAGTGCCGCGAGCCACGCCAGCGTCGCGCAGGCAAGGTGCAGCAGGAAGATGGGGAGCCCCGACAGCAGGCTCTGAATGACGGGCATGGGATCGCTCATGCCGCCAAGGATGCCGCAACCTGATCCCCGCTTCAATCAGGGATCGGGTTGCGGAAGTGTTTCTGTCCCTAAGCCAGACAGTTATGCGTCAGCGGCAGATGCGCACCCGCACGTCGCGATCGCGATAATAGTCATAGCGCCATTCGGTCCAGCAGCGTTGGCGGTAGCGATAATGATGCCGCCTGCCGTCCCGCCAGTAGCGCCGGTCGCCATCGCGCCAGCGGCGATTATCCCAGCGCCGGTCCCAGTCACGGTCGCCCCGCCACTCGCGGTCGCCATAGCCATAATAGCCGCCGCGATATTGCGCCTGGGCTGGCATCGCCGTCGCGCCGAGGGCCGTGACCGCCAGCCCGAGCGCGGCCGCGCCCTTCACGAAGATATTCATATCCTCTCTCCTCAACATGCATCCCCGGACGCAGAGCGTTGGACGGGGCCTAGGGGAGGGAGGATGCACAAGCTTCACTGAACCGCCCGGGAACGGCACTGTCAGCCATTATTAAGGGAGGCTATTTGCCGCGCAGTTCGTCTTCTGCCGCGGTCATGTAATCGCGTGTGATCGGCAGCGCACGGCGATCACGCGCATATTGGACCTGGTAATTCACCATGCCGCCATGTTCGAACACCGTCGCCGCGCCCGCGAGATAAAAGGTCCACAGGCGGAAGAAACGCTCGTCATAGAGAGCGATGATGTCCGCCCGCCGTGCCATCGCCCGAGCATACCATTGGCGGATGGTGAGGCCGTAATGGAGCCGCAGCACTTCGACGTCCGTCACCATCAGCCGCGTGCCCTCGCTGCCCTGGATCATTTCGGACAACGCCGGGATATAGCCGCCGGGAAAGATATATTTCTGGGTGAAGGCGTCGGTGATGCCCGGCCCGTCCACGCGCCCGATCGTGTGCACCAGCATCACGCCCTCGGGCTTCAGCAACTGCCGGCACTTGTCGAAGAAGGTGCGGTAATGGGCGGTGCCGACATGTTCGAACATGCCGACCGACACAATGCGATCGAACGGACCCTCCACATCGCGATAGTCGATCAGTTCGAAGCGGACATGATCGGCGACGCCTGCTTCCTCGGCCCGTTGCCGCGCGACCTTCAGCTGTTCCTCCGAGAGGGTGATGCCGGTAACGTCCACGCCGCAGGTGCGGTGCAGATAAAGCGCCATGCCGCCCCAGCCGCAGCCTATGTCCAGCACCTTCATGCCTCGTTTCAGGTGCAGCTTCGCGGCGATATGCGCCTTCTTGTCCTCCTGCGCCTGCTCCAGGCTGATCCCGGCCTCATTGTCCGCATCGGGGAAATAGGCGCAGCTATACTGGCGGTCGCGATCGAGGAACAACGCATATAGCGCGCCTGACAGGTCATAATGATGGGCGACATTGGCCTTTGACCGCGCGCGATGGTTGGCGCGCCAGAGCGTTTGGCGGATCGACTTGATGCCGCGTTTCAGCCGCCCCTTGGCGCTGATCGACTTGCCGCTTTCCCAGCTGTTGTTGGCGCGGATCAGCGAGACCAGCTCCATGATGCCGCCGCCCTCGATAGCGACGCGGCCGTCGATATAGGCTTCCGCCATGCCGAGGCGCGGGTCCTTGATGATGTCGAAGGGGACACGTGCGTCCCGGAATTTGAGGGCCAGCGAAGGGAAAGCCGGATCGGGGGTGCCTGCGGTCACTTTCGTGCCGTCATGATAGATGATGGTCAGCTGTCCCCGTGTGACCAGCCGCTTGATGACGCGATCGAACAGTTTCATGGGGCGGCAACCTGTCAGGTCATTACGTCGCCGTCAAATGCCTGCATACCAATCATAATTGGCGCGGTCCTCCCAATAGCCGCCCTTGCCGCCGCCGATGCTGGACAACGTGTCGACCGCCTCTATCTCCATCAGATATTTGGCATGTTTGTAGCCCAATTGCCGCTCGACACGCAGGCGCAAGGGCGCGCCATTGGCTACGCGCAGCGGCTCATCATTGAGCGCGAAGGCCAGGATGGTCTGGGGGTGAAAGGCGTCGATCATGTCGATGCTTTCATAATAGGGCCGCCCGTCGCCCATGAAATCCGCGCATTTGAAGACGAGATAGCGCGCCTTGTCGCTCATCCGCGCGGCGTCGAGGACGAGGCTGAGCGGCACGCCTCGCCATTTGCCGATGGCGCTCCATCCCTCGACGCAATCGTGGCGGGTGATCTGTTCGCGGTGGGGCAGGCTGTGCAATTGGGCGAGCGAGAGCGAGAGCGGACGGCCAACCAAACCCGAAATGTTGAGCCGCCAGTCGGCAAAGCCCGACCGCCACAGCGCGCGATATCCCGGCGTGTTCGGATTGGCAGTGCCGTTGGGCCGGAAGAAGGGCGAGATCTGGTCGGGCCTGAACTCCCGCGCCAGTGCACCGCGCGCCATCAGGCTGCGCTGCGCCCATTTGTGAAAATTCTCCGCCGAGAACAGCAGCTCCCGCGCTTGCTCGTTGCGGGCCAAGCGATCGCATCCCGAGAGCGTGGCGGCGGCGCCGAGCAAAAATGTGCGGCGGTTCAGGATCAGGGTCACGGCCGCGCCTCTGGCAAGCGGTAGCGGCCGGTGATGATGGAGCGCAACTCGTTCGCAGGACCGGCAAGCAGCACCATGCTGAGGTGCACCAGAAAGAAAGCCGCCAGCAGGAAAGCGGCGATGAAATGGATCGAGCGCGCCGACTGCCTGCCGCCGAACAGATCGACCAGCCACGGCCAGGCGGCATTCATGCCAGGCGACATGGTGAGGCCGGTGAAGATCAGCAGTGGCAGCGCGATGAAGATGACCAGGACATAGCTCGCCTTTTGCAGGACATTGTAGCGCATCGCGGCTTGGCCCGTGGGAAAGCGCAGCCGGGCGTGATCGGCGATGTCCTGCCACACATGGCGCGGCGCCAGCTCACCCCTGCGGAAGGCGAGGTCGCGGCCGATATGACGGCTGAGCCACGCCCAGAGCATATAGGCGAGCAGGGCGAAGGCGAAGAGGGGAGCCGCCGCCAAGTGCCAGTGGCGGGACATGGCGAGATCATAATGGGCAGGCAGGGTGATCCACCCGCCAAAGCGCTCCAGCTCCAGCCATGGCTTGTCGAAATTGGCGCCATAATGGCCCCAATAGAGGCGTGGATGGGCGTTGAAGATGCCAAGGCCACTGGTGAAGAGAATGTAGAGCAGTCCGGCATTCAGCCAGTGCCACAGCCGAACCTGCCAGCGGTGGCGCAGCACCAGCGGCGCCGTCATGCTGGGGGAGGCGGGGCTGCTGTCCATGGGATGCTGTTACCCTTTTGCATCAGTCGCGTCAAAAAGTCGGCCTTTGGTCAGAACGTATCCGAAATGATTGGCCGGTTCATCTTCTGGCCATATTCGCCGTGGATAGGGACGATCATCTTCCGGGGCTGGCAGGCACGGACGGCATGCGTGTCGAATGTGGAAGATGACGATGGATGACTGTTGCGAAATAGCATCATCAATCAACAATCTTCATATCGATATTGCAACATTGATCAAAGGTCACCATATGCGCTTCAGCTCACGACGCAAGATCGGGGCAAGCAGGGATGGCGTAAAAGGGGTCACTTCATAGCGGCGCTTGGGGCTGAAATGCTTCAATACCATGCCTGTTATATATCAAGAGCGCGGCTCACTTCCTGAGTAACGCGCATCTTATTGCATGAGGACTTTATGAAGACTGTGATTTTCGCAGCCGCTGCTGCTGCCGCTTTCTCGGCTCCCGCTTTCGCGCAGGACGCTGCTCCCTTCACCGGCCCCCGCGCTGGCGTGACTGTTGGCTATGACAGCCTGGGTGACGAAGAAGGCGTGAGCTACGGCGTTACCGCTGGTTACGATCTGCCGGTTGGCCAGAACTTCACCTTCGGCCCGGAAGTGTCGCTTGGCGATTCGACTGTTGACGCCACCGGCGTTGACGTCAGCCGCGATCTGGCCGCTTCGGTTCGCCTGGGTTACGTCGTGAACCCCCAGTTCCTGGCATTCGCGAAGGTTGGCTACGCCGACACCCGCATCGAACTGCTCGGCACGAACATCAACTATGAAGGCGTCCGTTTCGGCGGTGGTCTGGAGTTCGCTCTGACCAACAACGCCTACATCTCGGCCGAATATCAGCGCACCGAATATGAAGACGATTTCGGCGGCCGTGACGCCGCTGTCGTCGGCATCGGTTTCCGTTTCTAATCCTTTTCGGATCTGAAACATAGGAGGGCGGTCCCATTGGGGCCGCCCTTTTTGTTTGCGTGCATGATTCAGTTTCGCGCGCCTCGCAACGTCACGAGAGCGAACCGGCCAGCGCAAGCACGACGCCACTGACAACCAACAGCAGCCCCAGAACCTCGCTGCGCGTCATTCGCTCGCCAAGGTAGAAATGGCCAAAGCCAAGCGTGAACGCAATTTCCACTTGTCCTACGATGCGGACGAGCGCGACGGGCGCTGTGGCAAAGCCTGTAAACCAGCAGGCTGATCCGAGTGCCGACAGCAGGCCGACCTGGCCGGAAATGCGCCAGCTTCCCCAGAGCTTGCGCATCTCGTCCGGTTCGCGCAGCAGCAGATAGCCGCCCTGCATCAAAGTCTGGAGCGCTACCGTCACCACCAGAACGATGAGCGCGGCGAGGATCGGGTCGCTGCCGCCCACTTCCTGCGTGGCGCGGCGGATGCCAATGGCAGTTAGTGCGAAGAAGAAGCCCGAAGCGATGCCGGTGAGCGCCGCAGGTTGGCCGAGTGCCCTGAGGAAATCGGCTGGCCCCATGCGTTTGCCGCCCGCGGACAGCAGCATCACGCCAGCGACGCCGCAGCTTATCCCCGCCCAGGCAAGGGGATGAAGCCGCTCCCCCATCAGCAGGAAGGATAGGATCGCGCCCTGCACCGCCTCCGTCTTGGAATAAGCGGTGCCGACGACGAAGTTGCGGTGGGCAAAGGCCATGATGAGCAGGTTGGTGGCGATGATCTGCGCGAGGCCGCCCGCAGCGCAGAAGAGCAGGAATTTGGGCTCGGGCGAGGGCAGGGCCGTCGAGAAGGCCCAATGATATCCACCAAGCAGCAGCAGGGCGAAGGGCAAGCCGTAAAGGTAGCGGACCAGCCCGGCGGCGTTGACCGACAGGCTCTTGCTGACGCGCCGCTGCACTGCCGTGCGCCAGGCCTGGGTGGCGCCTGCGAGCAAGGTGGCGGGGAGCCAGATGGGCGAAGATATCATGCTGGTCCTATAGCGGCTTGCCCGGCGCTGTCATGAGGAGGATCGGCGGAAAACAGCCATTCTTGCCCCGAAGTTCACACTGTATGCGCGCGCGTGCCCCAGCGCGCGTGTGCGGATGCGAGGCACGTCGCGTAGAGCGACGGGATACGCATCCCTGCCGAAATAGGACAGGCGATTATTGATCGGTGCAGCGGAAATAGGATGGATTTTGCGCATGCTGTAGTGGCCGGGCCACAGATTCCCTTGTACCGCGCCGCGCCGTTCAGCCCTGCGGATTGGCGCTGGCCGTGGCCTGCGGTTCGCCCGCATCCTTGGTAGAAGGCGGCATCAACTCCCGCATCACGCCCCAATAGCTGCGCGTGATATGGGCGTGGGCGGCGAAATTGGGGTCGGTCATCAGATGCGCGTGCAACCGGCGCAGATTCTGCCAGGGGACGGATGGAAACAGATGATGTTCCAGATGGTAGCTGACATTGAGCGGCGCGATCAGGAACCGGTCGAGCAGTGTCGGGATGATCGTCCGCGTGCCGTTCAGTTCTCGTTCGTTCGCAACGCCATTATGCTCCGCGATCGCCCTGATCCGGTTGAAGACATTGGCCCAGATGAATTGCGGGATCAGGAGAAGGCCCAATATCTGCCAGCGCCAGGGCGACATCAGGATCAGGCCATAGAAAAGCACGGCCCAGACGACGTAGCGGATGCGCAAAGCGAGGGGAAAGTTGTAGTCGAAGCGCCCCGGATTATGGAAATTGGCGAAGGGGGCCCAGATGCGGCTGTCGCGGGCCATGCGATAGAAATTGAGGCCGGTCACGCTGCGCACCAGCAGCCACAGCATGGCGAGGGGCCGTTTCGGGAAATGCTGATCGGGATCGCGTTGCTGCACCCGATAGTCGCGGTCGCGCATCGTGTTCGTGTAGCGATGGTGATGCATGTGGTTGGCGCGGTACAGGTGAATGCTGAAGCCAAGCGGATAGGCGACGAAAATGTCCCCTACAAAGTCGTTGATGCGGCGGTTGCTGAACAGCATCGAGTGGCAGGCATCATGCATCATCACCGCCAGGCATTGGATGCGCGATCCAATGATGAAGCCCGCCACTATATAGACGGGTATGCTGTCGAGACGGATCGCGACGGCGCCGGCGGCGATCGCGACAGCCCATTGCAGGCACAGCAGCACCGCGTTGCGGCGGTCGTCGATGACGGACAGCTTGCGCACGGTCGCCAGCATGTCGCGCCGGGCATAGCGATAGCCGGGCGGATAGAGGTTGGCGTTGTCTTCCACGGGAATGCGTCTCCGAGCGCGGCGTCAGCCTGGCGCCGCGACGTTATGAGGGCAGCAGCGCTGCGTCAACGGCGGGGGCTTGGGAGAAGGCATGGCGGCAGGACGCTGAGGCCCTTCGACAGGCTCAGGGCGGACGGGGGTAAGGTGCTTCGCGCTGTCCAATGTGGGTGGAAGCGGCGGGAGGAAGAACAACGCCGGGTCTGGCGCGGTCGCTGTTCTTCCTTATCGCGGGACCGGGATCAGGCCTGTTCCAGCAGGCCTTCCTTCCGGATCTTTTCCTGCCAGACGAGCGGCGCGAGGCGATGGACATTCTGGCCTTCGCTATCGACGGCCACCGTTACCGGCATGTCCTGCACCTCGAATTCGTAGATGGCTTCCATGCCGAGGTCTTCGAAGCCGACCACCTTCGCGCCCTTGATCGCGCGGGCGACGAGATAAGCCGCGCCGCCGACCGCCATCAGATAGGCGCTCTTATGCCTGGCGATGCTGTCCGTTGCGGCCGGGCCGCGCTCGGCCTTGCCGACGCAGGCGGCGAGACCCTCTTCAAGCATCATGTCCATGAACTTGTCCATGCGGGTCGCGGTCGTGGGACCGGCGGGGCCGACCACCTCGTCGCGCACCGGATCGACCGGGCCGACATAATAGATGACGCGGCCCTTGAAATCGACCGGCAGCTGCTCGCCCTTGGCCAACATGTCCTGGATACGCTTATGCGCGGCGTCGCGGCCGGTGAGCATCTTGCCGTTCAGCAGCAGGCGGTCGCCATGCTTCCAGCTCTGCACGACTTCCGGCGTCAGGGTGTCGAGATCGACGCGGATCGCTTCCTTGCTTGGTTTCCAGTCCACCTGCGGCCATTCGGAAAGCTTGGGCGCTTCCAGATAGGCGGGGCCGGAGCCGTCGAGTGTGAAGTGCGCGTGGCGGGTCGCTGCGCAATTGGGGATCATCGCGACCGGCTTGCCCGCCGCATGGCAGGGATAGTCGTAGATCTTGACGTCGAGGATGGTCGAAAGCCCGCCCAGGCCCTGCGCGCCGATGCCGAGTGCATTGACCTTGTCGAAAATCTCGATGCGCAAGCGCTCGATATCGTTCTGCGGCCCGCGCGCCTTGAGCTCGCCCATGTCGATGGGCTCCATCAGCGATTCCTTGGCAAGCGCCACAGCCTTTTCCGCCGTGCCGCCGATGCCGATGCCGAGCATGCCCGGCGGGCACCAGCCAGCGCCCATCTGCGGGATCATCTCCAGCACCCAATCGACGATCGAATCGCTCGGGTTCATCATCTTGAACTTGGTCTTGTTCTCGCTGCCGCCACCCTTGGCTGCGACATCCACGATCACCTTGTTGCCCGGCACCATTTCGACGTTCAGCACGCAGGGCGTGTTGTCCTTCGTATTCTGGCGCGAGAAGGCCGGGTCGCGCAGGATCGAGGCGCGCAGGCGATTTTCGGGGTTGAGGTAAGCGCGGCGCACGCCTTCATCGACGACATCCTGCATCGAGCGGCTATTGTCGTCCAGGCGGCAATCCATGCCCCATTTGATGAAGACGTTGACGATGCCGGTATCCTGGCAGATCGGGCGATGCCCTTCGGCGCACATGCGGCTGTTGGTCAGGATCTGGGCAATGGCGTCCTTCGCCGCGGGGTTGGCTTCGGCCTCATAGGCTTTGCCGAGCGCGCGGATGTAATCCATCGGGTGATAGTAACTGATGAACTGGAGCGCGTCGGCGACGCTCTCGATCAGATCGGCGGTCTTGATGACGGTCATCTACCCTGGTCCTCTGGCCATTATAGCGATTTGCGCCCGGCTATAGGGTTTTGGCGGACGCTGTCCAGAGGAAGGGTAGGCCGAATTGGGCGCCTAGCTGGCGATCAGCGGTGGGGTCTGCTGGTGCTGGATGACGCGCCACTCCTCATGCGCCAGCCGCCGATAGGTCGATGTGCAATGGGCTTCATAATCCTCACCCTCGCCCCGATGCGCCTTGGCCATGTAGGCGATCACGATCAGCCCCTCCTGCGGGCGCATCACCTGCCGTTCGGTCAGTTCGACGCTGTCCCAGCGGGGCGTCTGCGCCATCGCGTGCGCGGCGTCGCGGCCCTTGTAGATGAAGGGCGGCGCGGGCACGACCATCAGGCTTTCATCATCGATGCACTGCTCATAATCGCTGGCGTCGCCAGTCCAGAGCCGTTCCTCAAAGTGCCACACACGCTGGTCGTCCATCTGTCGCGCCTTTCTGCCGGGTCGGGTGAAAGAAGCGCCCGGCGAGCGCGAAGGCTCCCCGGCTTGGTCGCAGAGATGGGGCGGCCCGCCTATCGCTCCCGGTCAGCGGCCTCTTGCGCGTAGGGGAACATGTGCCACCAGGGCTCTTTCTCCTCCAGCACCCGGGCAAAGCTCGACCGCGCCTCCAGCCGATCGAGATAGGCGGCCAGCACCGGGAAACCGCCGCGCATCGGCTCGACCTTGTCGGCATAGAAAAGAGCAGGGGCAGCGGCGCAGTCGGCCAGCGTGAAGGCGTCACCCGCGGCCCAATATCGCGCGCCGATCCGCTCTTCCAGCAGCGCATAGGCCTTGCCCAGCAGAATGCGCGCCTCGCCAACGCCATGCGGGTCGCGCGCTTCCTCCGGCCGCAGCCGGTCGGCAACGATTCTTTGCATCGGGGTCATCACATAATTGTCGAACAGCCGGTCCATCATCCGGACCTCCAACGCTTCTTCCGCATCGGCTGGGATCGGACGGAAGGAGCCGGAGCAGTGCTGCCCCAGATATTCGATGATGATGCTCGCCTCCGCCACCGTCTGGTCGCGGGCCTCGTCTCGCAGTATCGGGAACTTGCCGAGCGGCCATAGCGCAAGCCATGCCTCCACAACGCCCGGCTGCTCCATCATCCGGCGATCGAACGGAATGCCGTGCTCGTAAAGGGCGATCAGCACCTTCCAGCAATAGGAGGAGAGGGGGTGATAGTAGAGAATCATCGGCTTTGCCTCTGCGCTGCATCGTCCGTGCGGAATTGCGGCTTTTATCACGCTTTTTCGGCGTTGGCCCATTCACGGTTAATCCACATCAGCTTGTGGATAAGTTGTGGATGAACCACCATCCTTAGCGAAACGGGACAAGGGTGCTGACCTGATCCTGGCAAATTCTATGATGAGGCAAAATTATTTTCGTTCTCAAATTGTTTCCCTTGCCTTTTGCGAGATGGCCGGAAGTCCGCGCGTCGCTGCGATGCAGGATCGTTCCATTGTCATATGTTTGCCATGTGAACCGCCGCGCGCAGTGCTCCAACCGTCATTTATCCTCTTGCAAGCATAGCAAGCTGTGGCACTATCCCTTGTATCGGGTTAACGGGGGTTACCCAACAGATTGTGATTGCTCCGGCTGGACCATTTTCCAGGCGAGAGGCGTTTTGCCTCATGCGGTCCATAGTTGGTTGGCTCCCTGCTGGCAGGGCAAGCTCTCGACAAGAAGCTTGACCGAATCGAACGAAACAGGAACATTCGGGGGCTCGAATGGATTTTCGTGACTGCGAACAAACAGGTGCAAGCGACGTGGCGACGGTAATCGACGAAGTTATGGAAACGGTGGCGGAAAAGAAGAAGGCTGCGCCGGCCAAGGTGGCTGCGCCTTCCTCTTCGTCCATCCAGGCGCGCCGGTTCGATGTCGTGACCGACGACAGCCGCGATGCGTTGCTGACGGAGTTCGGGAAGGACACGCTGAAGGACCGCTATCTGCTGCCCGGCGAATCCTATCAGGATCTGTTCGCCCGCGTCGCGGCGGCCTATGCCGACGACCAGGCGCATGCCCAGCGCGTCTATGACTATATCTCGCGCCTGTGGTTCATGCCCGCGACGCCCGTGCTGTCCAATGGCGGCACAGGCCGCGGCCTGCCGATCAGCTGCTATCTCAACAGCGTCGACGACAGCCTGGAAGGCATCGTCAACACCTGGAACGAGAATGTGTGGCTCGCCTCGCGCGGCGGCGGCATCGGCACCTATTGGGGCAGCGTGCGCGGCATCGGCGAGCCGGTGGGCCTCAACGGCAAGACCAGCGGCATCATCCCGTTCGTCCGGGTGATGGACAGCCTCACCCTCGCGATCAGCCAGGGCAGCCTGCGCCGCGGTTCGGCCGCCTGCTATCTCGACATCTCCCATCCGGAGATCGAGGAGTTCCTCGAAATCCGCAAGCCGAGCGGTGACTTCAACCGCAAGGCGCTCAACCTGCACCATGGCGTGCTGTTGACCGACGAGTTCATGGAGGCGGTGCGCAACGGAGCTGAGTTCCAGCTGAAATCGCCCAAGGACGGCTCCGTCCGTGGTTCGGTCGATGCGCGCAGCCTGTTCCAGAAGCTGGTGGAAACCAGGCTTGCGACGGGTGAGCCCTATATCGTCTTCTCCGACACCGTGAACAACATGATGCCCAAGCATCATCGCGATCTGGGCCTTAAAGTTTCGACGTCGAACCTCTGTTCAGAAATCACACTGCCGACGGGTCGCGACCATCTCGGCAATGACCGGACGGCGGTCTGCTGCCTTTCGTCCGTGAACCTGGAAACCTGGGACGAATGGAACAAGGACCCCGTCTTTGTCGAGGACGTCATGCGCTTCCTCGACAATGTGCTGC
Source organism: Sphingobium sp. TomMM35A (assembly GCF_054771735.1). Lineage (NCBI taxonomy): Bacteria > Pseudomonadati > Pseudomonadota > Alphaproteobacteria > Sphingomonadales > Sphingobiaceae > Sphingobium > Sphingobium sp. TomMM35A. Next base: position 2,001,948 of record NZ_BSRC01000001.1, on the reverse strand, counting down.
AGGACTATATCGACCGTGCGCCGGACGAAATGGCGCGGGCGAAATATTCGGCGGCGCGTGAACGGTCAGTGGGCCTGGGGGTGATGGGGTATCACTCCTTCCTCCAGGCCCGGGGCCTCCCTTTCGAAGGGGCCATGGCCAAGAGCTGGAACCTGCGCATCTTCAAGCATATCAGCGAAAAGGTGAACGACGCCTCGATGCAGCTGGCGGTCGAACGTGGCCCGTGCCCAGACGCCGCCGACATGGGCGTGATGGAGCGCTTCAGTTGCAAGATGGCGATCGCGCCCACCGCGTCGATCAGCATCATCTGCGGCGGCACGTCGGCCTGCATCGAGCCGATCCCGGCGAACATCTACACGCACAAGACGCTGTCCGGCAGCTTCGTGGTGAAGAACCCCTATCTGGAAAAGATCCTGCGCGACAAGGCGAAGGATTCGACCAATGTCTGGAATTCGATCCTCGAACGCGGCGGGTCCGTCCAGCATCTCGATTTCCTGAGCCAGGAAGAAAAGGACACGTTCAAGACCAGCTTCGAAATCGACCAGCGCTGGCTGCTCGAACTCGCGGCGGATCGTACGCCCTTCATCGATCAGGCGCAGTCGCTGAACCTGTTTATCCCGGCGGACGTGGAAAAGTGGGACCTGATGATGCTCCACTTCCGCGCGTGGGAACTGGGCATCAAGTCGCTTTACTATCTGCGGTCAAAGTCGGTGCAGCGCGCGGGCTTCGCGGGCGGGGTGGAAGCCGACAACACGATCGACGCACCGAAATTCGAGCTGGCTGGGGGAAGCACAGACTATGACGAATGCCTGGCGTGCCAATGAGCTAATGGGGGGGATGGGCGCGGCGGTGGCGACACCGGCCGCGCCCACACAATCGCCCCCGGAGCCGTCACCCCTCGTCTTGTTCTTCTTCAAAGAGAACGGCGTTGGCACCGGTCGCAGAGAGCCGCACAGTGCCATCCTCATCAACCCCGGCGATCAGTCCCTGACTGATATAATGATGATGCCCGGAGTGACTTCCCTGGCCGCTATCCGCCTTGATCAGCTTGATACGATCGCCCTCGACGTGATCGACAGTGCCGACATGGACGCCATCAGCGCCGATAACCTCAGCATGTTCCTTGATGCTGGTAAGATCAACCATCATATTGCTCCTGTGCCGGGAATGACGGGGACCAAACGTCCCGCGCCCGCACAGGTTGCGCACATCCATTAATTCGCGGAGCCGACCCGATGTCCCTTCTTCAAGCCAGCAAGGTCTACAAGCCTTTCGAATATCCCTGGGCCTATGAGTTCTGGAAGCGCCAGCAGCAGCTGCACTGGCTTCCCGAAGAAGTGCCCCTGGGCGAGGATTGCCGCGACTGGGCACAGAAGCTGTCGGACCATGAGCGCAATCTGCTGACCCAGATCTTCCGCTTCTTCACCCAGGCGGACGTGGAAGTGCAGGATTGCTACCACGAAAAATATGGCCGTGTGTTCAAGCCGACCGAAGTGAAGATGATGCTGACCGCGTTCAGCAACATGGAAACGGTCCACATCGCCGCCTACAGCCATCTGCTCGACACGATCGGCATGCCCGAAACCGAATATTCGGCCTTCATGCAGTATAAGGAGATGAAGGATAAGCATGACTATCTGAGCCAGTTCGGCGTCGATACGGATGAGGATATCGCCAAGACGCTGGCGATGTTCGGCGGCTTTACCGAAGGGCTTCAGCTGTTCGCGTCCTTCGCGATGCTGATGAACTTCCCGCGCTTCAACAAGATGAAGGGCATGGGCCAGATCGTCACCTGGTCGGTGCGCGACGAAACGCTGCACTGCGAAGGCATCATCAAGCTGTTCCACGCCTTCGTGAAGGAGCGCGACTGCCTGACCCCGTCCGTCAAGGACGACATCATGGACATGTGCCAGAAGACGGTGCGGATCGAGGACGCGTTCATCGACCTCGTGTTCGAAATGGGGCCCGTCCCCGGCATGACGCCCAAGGACATCAAGAAATATGTCCGCTACATCGCCGATTGGCGCCTGGGGCAGCTGGGCCTCAAGCCCATCTACATGATCGACGAGCATCCCCTGCCGTGGCTGACCCCGCTGCTGAACGGGGTGGAGCACGCCAACTTCTTCGAAACCCGCGCGACGGAGTATTCAAAGGGCGCGACGCGCGGCCAGTGGAACGAGGTGTGGGACGCGTTCGACCGCCGCAAGACGCTCAAGGCTGGCAGTGCCGCCAATGTGGATGAGCCGAGCGATCCGGACATGTTCAAGGCTGCGGGGATCGCGGCGGAGTAACCTATGTCTGCTAAGTTTCTTCAGTCATTTGGCTTTCAGGAAAGTCCATTTTCGAGCACAAACGCAGATACTGAGCCAAATTTGGCCCAGTATTTCGTGTCGCCGCCCTATTTCTCGTCGGTTAAAGGTGATCCCAGCGATCCAAAGAGCAACGTTATACTTGCTCCGAGAGGCGGTGGCAAAACTGCCCAAAAAGTCATGTTGGAAGAACATGCAGAAACGACCCAAAGCAACCCGGTATATTGTATAACTTACGATAATTTCCGTCGCTTGCCTAAGGCTGGCGTGAGGTCTGTGAGTTTGGACTGGCATCTAACTCAAATAATTCAGAGAATGTTGACTGGTATCGCGTCCTTAATCGACGAAGGGCATGGTGAGAATCTGTCCTCCTCAGACAAGCGCGTCCTCTCTTATTGCTTCAGCCAATTTCTGGGCAGCTTGACGGCTGCCGATGCCCAGCAGGCCTTTGCCTCAGTGAAATCTATGCCAGAGAAGGCGGCTGATTTTCTGAAAAAGCACGGTCATAATATGATGGCCTTTGTGATGGCAGTGGCAGCACGCTGGGGGGTGGGTAAACCAGAATTTAGGCAAATTGAATCGGAATTGAGAGAGGAACCGCTCTCATATATATTCGAGAGGCTCATTTCGATCGTAAGAGGGTTCGGATTTTCTGCCGTCTACATTCTTGTCGATAGAGTTGATGAAATTCCGCAACTTTTAAATGATGCGGAAAGTGCCTTTAAGTTTATTGAACCTCTCATCAGTGATCTTTATCTACTCGAAACAAAAGATTGTGCTTTTAAGTTGTTTTTGTGGGATCAGATTGACGCCTACCTTGGTGCTTCGAGTTTCCGAGGAGATAGAATTCCGGTTTATACGCTGAACTGGTCGCAGGCCGAATTAGAGGACATGTTAAGTAAACGCCTGAAGGCGTACTCTAATGGCAGAGTAGCAAGTCTGAATAATTTGAAAGACTCAACCGTTGATTGGGATCTTCACAAGATGGCGTGCGCTCTCGGCAAAGGATCTCCACGAGACGTTATTCGCCTTGTTGGAAGGATCGTAGACGAACATACCCGTGTTGAAGACTCTGTAGGCCCGATTAACAAAGTTAGTGTCGAGCGTGGCATTTCTAAGTTCAGTCGGGAAAGGTCACGAGAATTGTATGGAAATAGGATCGACGATCTATTAAAAATTGGCTTGCCATCGTTTACAATAGGCGAATTGGCGAACGATATCTTTAGAATAAGTCATCAGGCTGCAAGAAATAAGATACAAAATTTTCTCAATGTTGGGGCGGTTGTCAAATCAGGAGAATTAGAAAATCCCGGAAATCGTCCTTTACATCAATATTCGTTATCTGATGTACGCTTGGCTGTAGTGTGTATGTCGGGGCATGACTTTCAAGACATAATTGAAGGTCATGCGCACGTCTGCCCAAAATGCACTCATCTTATGATCCGTGAGCAAGGTGAGGCCTCATGCGATGAATGCGGTCATATTTTCGATGCCGGAGAGGTCACGTCTCTACATCAACATTGCGTATGATCGTCGGGCCGAGAATTTGAAGAGTGTGGAATTGCTGAAGCGTTGTCGAAGTTCACCGATCCCCTTAGTTTAGAGCGCCCGTTCTATTCCGTTCATGCAACGTCCGCCCAATCCATGAGTTTAGCTCCATAGCCTGATAAATATGGCAAGGAGCATCACATGAGTTTCTCGATCAAGCGCGCCATCGCCGCTTTTTCGCTGGGTGCGATGACGTTGACTAGCGTTGCTGCGACCCCTGCTTTGGCGCAAGGCCGCGATGTGCGGATCGATGCGAAGGATTTTGCGCGGGAACAGCGGGACGCGCGCAATGATCGGCGCAGGGACATCCGCGACGCGCGGCGCGACTTCCGCGAGGACCGGCGCGACGCCCGCCGCGACTATCGCCGGGATGTCCGCGAAGCACGCCGCGACTATCGGGAGGATCGCCGCGACAATCGGTGGAAGCGCCCCGGCAAGACCGTCTACAATTATGATTGGAACCGCCCGGATCGCCGCTATGGCACCCGCTATCGTCCCGATCGCTATTATCGCAGCGGCTATGAGCCGATCCGGGTGACGCGCAACACGCGCATCTATCGCGGCTATGACGACCGCTATTATTGCCGCCGCTCGGACGGCACCACCGGCCTGATCGTCGGCGCGGCGCTGGGCGGCCTGCTCGGCAACCAGCTGGATCGCGGCGGCTCCAACCTGCTGACGACGCTGCTTGGCGGTGGCGCGGGCGCTCTGCTCGGGCGGGAAATCGATCGCGGTGGCGTGAGCTGCCGCTAACGCTTGCCGTTAACCCCTGCTGTCATTGGGGCACCAGGGCTGGCGTGACCCCATCCAGGGCCGCGCCAGCCCTTCTGCGACCAGCATCGCTCCAATCGACTGATCCCCCCGCATGACCATCCGCAATGATCGCCCGTAGCGATCCTGGTCGCGATCGATGGATTGGAGCATGAAGGGGCCCGCGTTGAGCAGCTGCCGCAGCCGCTCGGTCGCTTGGGCGCCGAGTGACGCTTCTTCCGGGCAGCGGGCCGGATGGGTTTCCGGCGTATCGATGTCAGCGATCCGAATGGTTTCGCCCCCCAGGCGAAAGGTATCGCCGTCGATCACGCAGTCGCTGGCGTAGCCGTCATCGCACATGGCCAAGGATGCAGCTTGCGACCGTTCTTGCGGGATGGAACTCGGTGACGGGCTGAATCTGGCGTCAGGCAGCGACGGAAGAAGGTCGCCTCCGGCCCAAAGTCCTGATGCGATGATCAGGAACGCGGCCAAAAAGCCGTTGAAGCAGGTGCGCGGTGCTTGCGCGCTGTACCGAGGCCGAGCGCTTGCGTGGACGAGGCGGAGATGCCTGTGGCGGCGGGGCCTGCGGGGCGGGTAGGACATGATGTCCACCTAGCCCGCCGCACATCATTGCCGCGCCGTGAAGCTGATCCGCTTTCCCTCCGTTCCGGCGCGAATGGGGGAGGGCCTTAGCCTTCCTCTTCGGTGCCGTCCCCCATCATGTCGTCTTCATCGTCCATATTCTCGGTATCGACTTGGCCGAGGGCGCTTTCCTCGTCATCCATCTGGGGTTCGCCGGAGAAAGCGTCGAAATCCATATGTCCGGACCGGTTCATTTCCTCCATCCGCTCGACAAGGTCGGGGGTGTCGTCGGGGATGATCTGGGCCGGGTTGGTGCTGCCGCCGCGCTCGCTGTCTTCGGACAGGTCGGTGCTGCGGACGCGGGCGTCGTCGGTGACGGTCTGCGCCTGTGATCCTTCGTCGCGCTGCTCGTCATTTTCCTCAATGATATCGGGGAAGCGGTCTTTCTCATTTGCGTCCATGGCATGTCTCCTTGCCCCCTCAACGGATCAGTCCCGCCGCCGTTCCTCCCCGCCCAAAAGCCGCTGGACGCGAGCGGCGGCATGGGGCAAGAGCCGCGCCAATCCCCATCCGTTTCCGTTCGAAGGAACTCCCCCCATGTCCCGCACGCTCATTTCCTCGGGCTCGCCTTTCGAGGCGCAGGTCGGCTATTCCCGCGCTGTCGTCCAGGGCGACTGGTGCTTCGTCGCCGGCACCACCGGCACTGATCCCGAAACCAAGGCGATGCCCGAAAGCGTCGTCGACCAGACGAGCAACGCGCTGAAGGTGATCGGCAAGGCGCTGGAGGAGGCGGGCTTTTCCTTCGCCGACGTGGTGCGCGTGACCTATTACATCACCGACCCGGCTTATTGGGACGAGCTGGGCAAGGCGACGGCGCCGGTGTTCGGCGAGATCCGCCCGGCGGCCAGTTGCATCGTCACCGGCCTTATCAAGCCGGAGATGAAGGTCGAAGTCGAAGTCACCGCGTTCAAGGGGTGATGGCCATGATCACCATGTATGGCATCAAGAATTGCGACACGATCAAGAAGGCGCGCAATTTCCTGGACAATGAGCGCGTTTCCTACAGCTTCCACGACTACAAGGTGTCGGGCGTGGACAAGGGCAAGCTGGAGGAATGGGTGATGGAACATGGGTGGGAAACCATCCTCAATCGATCCGGCACCACCTTCAAGGCGCTGGACGCGGGCGACAAGGCGCATATCGATGCGGACAAGGCTATCCTGCTGATGAGCGCCAACCCCTCCATGATCAAGCGGCCGATCCTGGACGTGGGCGGCCGGACCATCGTGGGCTTCAAGGCGACGACCTATGAAGAGGCGCTGAGCGGCGTAAAGGCCTGACCGGCTGCGCGGCGGCTTGTCAAATGAGGCGCGGGGGCGAATAACGGGATCATGCTTTCGCAGAAGACCCGTTACGCCATCCGCGCTCTCCAGCATCTTGCCGACCGCTACCGCCAGGGGCCCGTGCCGCTGAACGAGATCGCGACGCGGCAGAATATTCCGGCCAAATTCCTGACGGTGATCCTGTCGGAACTGTCGCGCGAGGGGCTGGTCGCGACGCAGCGGGGGCGCGACGGCGGCTATTGGCTCGCGCTGGCGCCCGTCGACATCAGCTATGGCGACATCGTGCGGCTGACGCGGGGATCGCTGGCGCTCACCCCTTGCGCGAGCCGATTCGCGCATGAAACCTGCACCAACTGCCTGCCCGAATCGGAATGCAGGCTGCACCGCGTGATGCTGCGCGTGCGCGACGAGACGGCGCGGGTGCTCGACAGCATCAGCCTGGCCGAGCCGCTGGCGATGGAAGAGGCCGAGTAGCCCTTGCGCCTGGCGCGCGGCTTCGCCACATCTCCGGCATGACTACGCCTCCGCTCAAAGCCGCGCTTATCCCTGTCACGCCCTTGCAGCAGAATTGCACGCTCTTTTGGTGCACGGCCACCAATCGCGGCGCGTTCGTCGATCCGGGCGGCGACCTGCCACGGCTGAAAGCCGCCGCCGAGCAGCAGGGCGTGACGATCGAAAAGATATTGGTGACGCACGGCCATATCGACCATTGCGGCGAGGCGGGGACCCTGGCCAAGGAACTCGGCGTGCCGATCGAAGGACCGCATGAGGCGGACCGCTTCTGGATCAGCCGCCTGGAGGAAGATGGCCGCAACTATGGTGTGAACGGCAAGATCTTCGAGCCCGACCGCTGGCTGGCCGACGGCGACCAGGTGAAGGTGGGTGAGCTGGTGCTGGATGTCTATCACTGCCCCGGCCACACGCCCGGCCATGTGGTCTTCCACCATGCGCCCAGCAAGCTCGCCATTGTGGGCGACGTGCTGTTCCAAGGATCGATCGGCCGCACCGACTTCCCGATGGGCAATCATCAGGATTTGATCGACGCGATCACGGGCAAGCTGTGGCCGCTAGGTGGCGACACGGCCTTTGTGCCCGGCCATGGCCCCATGAGCAATTTCGCCCATGAACGCCGCACCAACCCCTTTGTCGGGGACGCCGTGCTGGCCTGACCGCTTAGACCTGGGCGGCAAGGGCCGGAGGAGCCGGAACGGCGCGGGTCGCACTGTATGCGGCATAGAGCGCTGCGATCGCCAGTCCCGCCATGACGACCCAAGTCAAAAGCGCGCCGACTGCGCGGGCAGGGGACGGGCTGTCACCGTCCATGCCGATCGGATGAGCGACGCGTGCGATGATGAAGGCGCATGCCGCGATCCAAAGCCATAGCGGCGAGCCAAGCGCCAGTTCGACAAGCGCGAACAGGATGAGGACTAGCGGCGCATATTCGGTGAAATTGGCGTGGGCACGCATCCGGCGGGCGAGCAGAGGGTTTCCGCCATCGCCGTGCAGCGTCTTGGCTGACATGCGAATCCGTACGCATCGCGTCGCCAGCCACAGGTCCACAAAAGCGCAGGCGGCGGCCAGTGTCAGCGTGATCGGCAACAGCATGATGGTCTTCTCCCCTTCTCTCTCTGATGAGCAGGGTAACCGGGATGCCGCCAAGGGCAAGGAAGGACTTGCGCCGGGATCAAAAAGCGCTATAGGCGCAGGGCTTCGCGATCACCCGGGCCGCATGGTCTGCGGCGCCTGTGGCGTCGGCATTCCTCGGATATCGGCCAGTCGCTCAACCAGATTTAATTATGGAATAAGGTGCCGACATGGCTGTCCCAAAGAGGAAAACTTCCCCGTCCCGCCGTGGCATGCGCCGCAGCCACGATGCGCTGCGCGTCGAAGCCTATCAGGAATGCTCGAACTGCGGTGAACTGAAGCGCCCGCACAATCTGTGCGAGGGCTGTGGCCACTATAACGGCCGCGAAGTCGTTGCCGTCGGGGCCTGACGACACCCTCTCTCCTGCAAAGGTGTCCTGAAGTGTCCAGCCAACCGCGAATCGCAATCGACGCGATGGGCGGGGATGAAGGAGTGCGCGTGATGATGGCGGGTGTTGCGCTCGCCCGTCACCGCCACGAAGGGCTGCGCTTCACCCTTTTCGGAGACGAGGCGCGGATCAAGGCCGCCCTCGACAATCATCCCAATCTACGGGCCGCGTCCGAAGTCGTGCACGCCAGCGATGTCGTGTCGGCCGGGGACAAGCCCAGCGTCGCGATCCGCAAGAAGGCCAGCTCCATGAGCATGGCCATCGCCGCCGTGAAGGCAGGCGAGGCGGGCGCTGCCGTGTCGTCCGGCAACACGGGCGCATTGATGGCGATGGCCAAGCTCGCTCTGCGCACCATGCCCGGCATTGACCGGCCTGCCCTGGCGGCCTTGCTGCCGACGCTGGGCGACAATGACGTGGTCATGCTGGACCTGGGCGCCAATACCGAGTGCGACGCCCGCAACCTCGTGCAATTCGCCGTGATGGGCGCGGCCTATGCGCGCATCGCGTTCGATCTGGAACGCCCCCGCGTCCGCATCATGAACATCGGCACGGAAGACATGAAGGGCACGGAGGAAATCCGTGACGCCGCCGCCATCTTGCGCGCCGCCACCAGCCTTCCCCTGTCATTCGACGGCTTTACCGAAGGCGACAAGATCGGCCGTGGCGAGGCTGACGTGATCGTCAGCGACGGTTTTTCCGGCAATGTGGCATTGAAGACGGCGGAGGGGACGGCACGCTTCGTCACGGACCTGCTGCGCACGGCCTTTACCAGCTCGATCCGGTCCAAGATCGGCTTCCTGATTTCCAAGCCCGCCATGCATCTGCTGAAGCACCATCTGGACCCCAACAATCATAATGGCGCGGTCTTCCTGGGGCTGAATGGCGTGGTGGTGAAGAGTCATGGCAGCGCCAATGACAAGGGCGTCGCCAACGCGGTCCATGTCGCCGCCCGGCTGTTGGAAGAAGATATCACGCGACGCATCGCCGCCGACATGGCGGGTGTCAGCGCGCTTTCGGGCGTGGCGTCCAAGCAGGAGCTCGCCGCAAAGTGATTCGCAGGTCCGTTCTTCTGGGTACGGGGTCAGCTCTCCCGGTTCGCGCCGTCAGCAATGCTGAACTGGCGGAAACCGTGGATACGAGCGACGAATGGATCGTCGAACGCACAGGCATTCGGAACCGCCATATAGCGGGCGATGGCGAGACGACCTCGACCCTCGCGACCGATGCCGCCAAGGCGGCGCTGGAGGCAGCAGGCCTCGCCGCCCAGGACATCGACCTCATCATCCTTGCGACGGCCACCCCGGACCAGACCTTCCCCGCGAGCGCGACCATCGTTCAGGCCGCGCTCGGTATCGATGATTGCGTGGCATTCGACGTGGCGGCTGTGTGCTCCGGCTTTCTCTATGCCGTCACGGTTGCGGACAGCATGATCCGCTCTGGCGCGGCGCAACGCGCGCTCGTCATCGGTTCCGAGACGTTCAGCCGCATCCTCGACTGGGAAGACCGGACGACCTGTGTCCTGTTCGGCGACGGCGCGGGCGCGATCGTGCTTGGCGCTGAAGAAAGCGCGGATGGTGCGCGCGGCATATTGGCGGCCAAGCTGCATGCCGATGGGCGGCACAACCAACTGCTCTACGTCGATGGCGGCCCCTCGACGACGAAGACGGTCGGCAAGCTCCGCATGAAGGGGCAGGAAGTGTTCCGCCATGCCGTAGTCAACCTGGCGTCCGTGTTGACCGAAGTGATGGAAGTCGCTGGCCTCGGCACGGACCAGATCGACTGGCTGATTCCGCATCAGGCGAACGCCCGCATCCTGGACGCCACTGCGCGCAAGCTGAAATTGTCGCCGGACCGGGTGGTGATGACGGTCGATCGTCACGCCAATACTTCTGCCGCTTCGGTGCCATTGGCGCTTGACCTGGCGATGAGGGACGGGCGGATCAAGCCGGGCGACTTGCTGGTGCTGGAAGCGATGGGTGGCGGCTTCACCTGGGGCGCGTGCGTCCTGCGGGTCTAACCCAAGGTATATACCCCGGAATTCTTTAGATTTCTTCGGCTGACCATCTTGCCGAATCGCTTATGTTATCGCAGGATTTACCATTGGCGTCGGCATTTGACCGGCGGATGAAGGTGGGGACTTTCGATGACTGGCAATGGCACCCTGACACGCGCGGATCTGGCGGAAAGCGTCAACCGGCACATCGGCCTCTCCCGATCCGAAGCGGCGGCGCTTATCGAGTCCATATTGGAGCATATGACGTCCGCGCTCGAACGCGGCGAAAATGTGAAGATATCGAGCTTTGGCACCTTCGTCCTGCGCGACAAGACCGAGCGGATGGGGCGTAACCCGAAAACCGGGGTCGAGGTGCCGATCGAGCCACGCCGCGTGCTGACTTTCCGCGCCAGCCAGACCATGCGCGACCGCGTCGCTGCATCCTGACGCAGGCGGCGGGGCCGACACGCTTTTCCCACGGTTGACCTTTGCGCCGCGATAGGTGCAACATCATGCGATGGAAAAGGCAGAAGGTGCATTCCTGACAATCAGTGAGCTGTCCGGGGAACTGGGGCTGCCGCAGCATATCTTGCGCTATTGGGAAACGCGCTTCCCCCAACTGCGTCCGCTCCAGCGCTCGGGTAATCGCCGCTATTACCGGCCCGCCGATGTCGCACTTGTCCGGCGCATCAACCAACTGTTGAATGTGGAAGGCTTTACCGTGCGGGGCGCGCAGAAGGCGCTGGCCGATGGGCTGGCTTCGCCAAGTCCCGTCGCTGCTCCGGTTGCTGCTGTCCCCACCAAGGCGGAGCAGGGGGCGGATGTGCTGGATCGGCTACTGGCAATCCGCGCAGCTTTGGCAAAGGCCATTGGAGACTAAGAGGAGCTTTGTGCTTTAAAAAGGCGCTATCTCCCGAACCGTTCGCCCTGAGCCTGTCGAAGGGCCTTACTCCTTACTGAAGAAGAACAGGGCTTCGACAAGCATGTCCTGAGCCTGTCGAAGGGCTCAGCCCGAACGGCTTGAGTGTCCAGAGGGGCACATTCCGCCCTAGCAGAGGCCTTGGGTCGCCTCAGAGCAGTAAATCTTAACGCGATTCGGGGCCGAGCGCGGGGTCCAGGTCACGGGGCCGGGTGAAGCTTACCAGCGTGCCCGCGTTCGGTGCGACATCTGCCCAGGCATCGATCTCCAGGTCCAGCACCGCAAGGCTGGCCGTGGGGAACTTGACTTCGACATCGTCGCGGAGCGGGCTGGCGCCATCGTCCGGCACCAGTTCGAGGATCAGTTCCTCCAAGCCCGGATTGTGGCCCGCAAGGATGACGCTGCTGGCTGTGTCGGGCAGATCGCGCAACACGTCGAGCAATGTCGCGACCGACGCCAGGTAGATGCGCCGATCCCAATGGGGATCGAGCGGCTGGCCATAGCCTTCCAGAAACGTGTCAAGCGTCTGCACCACCCGGACCGCGGGGGACGCGACGAGATGGTCGAACTGCATCTTCCGGCTGCGCGCAAACTGACCGATCAGCAGCGCCGCCCTTTCCCCGCGCCGATTGAGCGGCCGGTCGAAATCCCGCTCTACCGGATCGTCCCAGTCGGACTTGGCGTGGCGCAACAGGGTCAACCGCTTCATCTTTGCTCCAGGTCGTGGGTGCCGGATTCGTCTTCCTGCTGCCCTAGCGACATGCCGTGGCCATGGCCAGCGCGGGAATGGGCGCTCACCGCAATGATCGCTTCGTCCAGGGTAACGCGGCGAATGGGGGTGCCTGGCGGAAAGGCGCTCAGCAACCGGCTGGGCATGGCGGCGGACAATATGACGAAGCTGCCGCGATCCTCGGCGCGGCGGATGAGGCGGCCAAAGGCCTGGGCCAGACGCGCGCGGATCAGCCGGTCATCATAGGCTGCGCCACCGCCCGCCAATCGGCGCGCGGCGTGGAGCACCGTCGGCTTCGACCAGGGAACCCCCTCCATCACGACGAGCCGCAGCGAATGGCCGGGCACATCGACCCCGTCGCGCAAGGCGTCGGTGCCGAGCAGCGACGCGCGGGGATCATCGCGGAAGATGTCGATCAGCGTGCCGGTGTCCATCGGATCGACATGCTGGGCGTAGAGCGGCAGGCCCGCCCGCGCCAGACGGTCGGCGATGCGCGCATGGACCGCGCGCAGACGCCGTATCGCGGTGAACAGGCCCAGCGTGCCGCCGCCCGCCGCCTCGATCAGCCGCCCATAGGCGCCCGACAGCGCGGCAATGTCCCCGCGCTTGATATCGGTGACGATCAGCACTTCGGCCCGGCCGGGATAGTCGAACGGGCTTGCCGCCTCGAACCGTTCCGCGCCGCGTGGAAGATGGCTGGCCCCGCTGCGGCTTTCCGCATTGTCCCAATCGCCGCCGCCCTTCAGCGTTGCCGATGTGACCAGCACGCCCTGCGCCGGTTTCAGCACGGCTTCGGCAAGGGGGCGGGTCGGGTCCAGCCAGCGGCGGTGGATGCCGATGTCATATTCCCGCCCTTCGATCCGGTCGACCGTCATCCAGTCGACGAAATCCGCGTCAGCCGGGCCGCCGATCCGGGCAAGCAGCGCCAGCCATGCAGCGATCAGGTCGCGCCGCCAGCCAAGCGAGGCGATCGCGCCTTCGATCCGTGCCCGGGCCGCGCCGTCCAGCCAATCGGGCGCATCCTCGATGACCGCTTCCATCCGCTTGCCCAGCCGGTTCAGCGGCCGGAGCAAAGCATCCAGCGCAAGCGCGGCTTCCTGAGCCGCTTCCACGAGCGGGCCATCGGGCTCTGCAACTTCGGTTTCCAGGCCATAGCCCGCATCCGCCTCACCCACGTCGGCTGCGCGGGCATAGACGGTGCCGCGCACTGCGGCGAGCAACTGTTCCAGCGGCCCGAAAAGCTCGCCCGCGACGATCCGCTTCAGCCACTCGTCGGCGGGCAGGGCGCGGGCCGCATCCGCTGCGGCGCGAATCGCGTCGCCGCCTTCCGCATCATAGCTGGCGAGGTCCGATAGGCGGGCGGCAAGGCCGCGCCTGCGGCCCCGCGAATTGCCTTCCGGACCCATGACCCATCGGCGCAGTTCGATCGCTTCCTGCCCTGACAGGGCGACGGAAAAGGTAGAATCGGCCGCGTCGAAAAGATGATGGCCTTCGTCGAAGATGATGCGCTGGGGCCGTTGACCGGTTTCCCGCCCACGCGCCGCGTTGATCATGACGAGCGCATGATTGGCGATGACGATGTCCGCATCTGCCGAAGCGCGCGCCGACCGTTCGATGAAGCATTTGCGGTAATGCGGGCAGCCTGCGTAGATGCATTCGCCCCGGCGGTCGGTCAGCGCCGTCGATCCGTTGCGGCGGAACAGCGTCGGCAGCCAGCCAGGCAGGTCGCCGCCGACCATGTCGCCATCCTTGCTGAACGCCGCCCAGCGCGCGACGAGTTGGGCTAGGATCGCCGCCCGGCCGGAAAAACCGCCTTGGAGCGCATCTTCCAGGTTCAGCAGGCAGAGATAATTTTCCCGCCCCTTGCGCACCACCACGCGGCGCGCCGCCGTCGCCGGATCGGGGAAAAGGCGCAGGCTTTCCCGGTCAAGCTGCCGTTGGAGCGCCTTGGTATAGGTCGATATCCATACTGTGCCCTGCGCCTCCGATGCCCAGAGCGACGCCGGGGCGAGATAACCCAATGTCTTGCCGATACCGGTGCCCGCCTCCGCCAGCAGCATGTTGGGTTGATCCCGATGCTGGCGCGGGCGGAAGCTTTCCACGGCGGCTGCGGCATAGGCACGCTGTCCGGGCCGGGCTTCCGCCGCACTGCCGGTCAGATGGGCCAGCCGCGCCAGTACCGCGTCTTCATCGAGCGAGATGGTGCGCGGCGCTGGACGCGGGGGCGTTTCCTCCCATTCAGGCAAGCGGGAGAACAGCCAGCGTTCCGCTTCGGGCGGTCGGTTTATCCGGGGCGTGACCAGTGGCGCCCACGGCCAGCGGAGGCGGAGAAGCGTCTGGGCGGAGGTCCAGCCGCCCTCGCGCTCGGCCCATGCCGGCGAGCCGAGAATGTCGAGCAGCGCTGCGGTCGCGGCTTGCAGCAGTTGCGGAATGTCCGCTTCGCTGCCCGGCCGCTCCAGGCCAAGCGATTCGGCCAAACCCTTGGGCGTTGGCACGAGGAAGCGGGCCGGATGAACGAAAGCCCACAGCTCCAGCAGGTCGAGGCCATTGAGTTCGGGATAGCCGAGCCTTTGGCCGGTGAGCGGTGCGTTGAGCAGCAAGGTCGGGGTTTCGGCAGCGCAGGCGATGGCCGCTCCCTTGGCGACCGCCTGCGTGTTTCCGCCCTCGCGCAGCCAGATCCCACCATGGCTGGCATGAAGGGCGGGCAGGGCAGTCGCGTCGATCACTCCCGTCGCTTAGGCGAGCGGGAACAAAAGGGAAACCGGAAAAAGGCGCGATTCAGCTTGCGCGGCGGCCAAATCCATTTGGTTGCGAGAGGAAGGGACGGGCCATGAATGCGCCTTCGCCACGCTTATGTGCGAGCGGCGATCGCAGGCGGGTCCGCGCCATCTCCAGCATGTCGAACAGCGGGCCGTCCACCAGCTCATAGGGGAAGCGGACGCCCATGCGATCGGGTTCGGACCACTGCACCGTGGCGAAGACGATCTGCCCTTCAAAGCCGATCTGGCATTGGCTGCGAGCCGCCAAGCTGCATCCACGGATCAAGGCGCCGCCTTCGCTCAGGTCGACGATGCTGCCCTCCAGGCTGTCGAGCACGGTTGTCACGACGATGTCGATGTCGACAATTATGCGTTGGCGAGTGCGCGCGATATGCATGGTGCCTGTAATCCCCCTTCGATCGGGGGAATATGCCGCATCATAGTTAATCAAGGTTAAACATGACTGTCGCGGTCGAAGCGCGGGCGGCAAACAGGGATCGCGGAAAGCCGTTCCATTTCGCGGCTGCCAAGGCTAGGGGCATCTGCATCATGACTGTGTCCGATATCGTCCGCACCGCCGCTCAGGCGTCCAAGGCCTGGCCCTATGAAGAAGCGCGCAAGCTGCTGAAGCGCTACCAGAATGGCGCGCCTGAAAAAGGCCATATCCTGTTCGAAACCGGCTATGGCCCGTCGGGCTTGCCGCATATCGGGACCTTCAACGAAGTGTTGCGCACGACGATGGTCCGCAACGCCTATCATGCGCTGTCGGACATACCCACGCGCCTGATCGCGTTCAGCGACGATATGGACGGGCTGCGCAAGGTGCCGGACAATGTGCCGAACCAGGCGATGCTGGCCGAACATCTCGGCAAGCCGCTGACGCAGGTGCCCGACCCGTTCGAAAAGTTCGAAAGCTTTGCGCACCATAATAATGCGATGTTGCGCGACTTTCTCGACCGCTTCGGCTTCGACTATGAGTTCGTCTCGGCCACGGATCGCTACACGTCCGGTGCGTTCGACGATGCGCTCAGGAATGTCCTGCGTCATTATCAGGACATCATGGACATCATGTTGCCGACCCTGCGCAAGGAACGGCAGGTGACCTATTCGCCCGTGCTGCCGATTTCCGCGAAGAGCGGCATCGTCCTTCAGGTGCCGGTCGAGGTGCTGGACGCCGACGCAGGGCTGGTGCGCTTCGAGGATGAGGGCGAGATCGTCGAACAGTCGATCCTCTCGGGCGGCGCGAAGCTGCAGTGGAAGGTCGATTGGGCGATGCGCTGGGTCGCGCTGGGCGTCGACTATGAAATGGCGGGCAAGGATCTGATCGATTCCGTCACACAGTCCTCGCGGATCTGCCGCGCGCTCGGCGCTCGTCCGCCCGAGGGCTTCAACTACGAAATGTTCCTGGATGAAAAGGGAGAGAAAATCTCTAAGTCCAAGGGCAACGGCCTCAGCCTCGAGCAATGGCTGACCTACGGGCCGCAGGAAAGCCTGGCCTTTTACGCCTATCGCGAACCGAAGAAGGCCAAGCAGCTGCACATGGGCGTGATCCCGCGCGCGGTGGACGAATATTGGCAGTTCCGCGGCAATTATCCCAACCAGCCGGTAGAGCAGCAACTCGGCAATCCGGTGCACCACATCCATGACGGCAAGCTGCCGCAAGGAAAGCTGCCGGTGACCTTCGGGCTGCTGCTCAATCTGGTCGGCGTGATGGGGGATGCCAGCCGCGAGCAGGTGTGGGGATATCTGCAAAATTATGTTCCGGGCGCCAGTGCGGAGACCTACCCTGAACTGGATGCGCTGATCGGGCATGCGCTTGCCTATCATCGCGATTTCGTCGCGCCGACGCTGAAGCGCCGCGCTCCCGAAGCCAATGAAGCAGCCGCCTTGCGCAGGCTGGACGACGAACTGGCGGCTTTGGATGACGGCGCGACGGCTGAGGACATCCAGAATATCGTCTATGCCATCGGCAAGGACGAAGCCTTCGGCTTTGCCGAACTGCGGGACTGGTTCAAGGCGCTGTACCAGACATTGCTGGGTGCTGATCAGGGGCCACGGATGGGAAGCTTCATTGCGCTCTACGGCATCGGCAATAGCCGTCGCCTGATCGCCGAAGCGCTGAGCTGACCTACGGGAACATTCACAGCAGGTGAGCGTTCCTATTCTGGTCCACCCCCTTTCGGACTGATGGCGTGCCCTGCGCGCGTCATCGGCCGCGCCCGCTCGGAGACGGGCGGCGCGGCCAAGGGGCTTTTCCACAATTTGGCTGACCTGTGTAGGTGCTGCGCGCCGTTGCGTATCTTCGTCTCTGGACGCTGGTCGCTCACATGAAAACGGCTCCGGACTTTCGCCCGGAGCCGCTCGTCATGCGTGATACTGCCGATTACCAGAAGAAGCCCCGATGGACCTCCATCACGCGGCCGCTGCGGACATTGACCAGCAGCACGTCATTATAGTGCCTTACCCAGCGAAGATTGGGGTTACCTGGCCGGGACAGGCGATAACGATAGGGGTCGCTGATATAGTAGCGGGAATTATAGTAGCTCGGGCGCAGCTGCGATCCGACTTCCCAGCGATTGTAGCGGAACGGCGCACGCCAGTTGCCGCCGCGATAGACGTCGCGGTGCGAACGGCGATAGTCGCGCCAATCTTCGCGCAATTCCTGTCGCGCGTCGCGGACATCGCGGCGCTGCTCGCGCACGTCGTGGCGTGAGCCGTAGCGGCGTGCATCACGCAGCTCGCGCTGTTCCTGACGCAGTTCCCGCGCACTGTCGCGTACCTCGCCGCGCGACTGGGCCATGACGGCGCCTGGCATTGCGGTCGCTGCGATAAGGCCGAGGATGATCAACTTACGCATATATCTTCTCCCATCAGCTTGGCGGCCCTGAACCGGTGAGGGATCAAACTTCTTTCCCCGATGACCGGTTCCGCCACCAACAGGCTGCTTATGCGCCCCGTCCGCTGAACCTTCAGGGAATGAGGTAGTCAGGAATCAGACATTTATGTCGCAACTTGTATCACCGTTATGAACCGCGGCTTCGGCTTCAGGCCGTCCAGCGGCGCTCGCGAAACCATTTGGTGACGACATATTTGATGCCGCTTTCGACGGGCCGCGCGGCGTGCAGGCTCATGGGGTTGGGAGCGCCGTCAGCCTTCATGTTGTTCCAGATGAGGATCATGCCTTCCACCGGCGGCACCATGAATTCGCAATGGGGAAAATGCGTCTCCCCGCCCGCAGCGACGGGGGAAAGATAGATCATCGCCGTCCAACTGCGCTGTCCCCCTGTCTTCATCATTGCGGGCCAGTAGCTGGCGGTGACCGGGAAATAGTCGCAATGCGCCTTATATTCCTGGCCCGTTGCATAGCGCTGACCCTGCAGGGTTTCGCCATTTTCGGGCGGCAGTCCGGTCAGTGCGCAGATCCGGTCGCTGATGCTTTTGACGAGCGGATCATACGGGCTGAGATTGCAGCTGTGGCTAGTGCGGTAATCCGCGTTCGCGCTGCCGGAGAAGAGGGTCGAAGGCTGCGCATCCGCATCGATCAGCGTGCGCAGGGCCTCGCACTCCTCGGCGCTCAGAAAGCCGTGCCGCCCGTAAATCTCCAGATCGGGCGCATCGATCCGGCTGACCATGGGATTGCGGTCCAGCTTCGCCCGCACGGTGTCGCCGATCTTCGCCCTTATGGTGGAGGCGGTGCCGCCATCATCGATCATGTCCGTCATGCCTGCTTCCTGCCGCCGCTGATGAGAGGGTGCAAATGAAAAGGGCCCGGCGCGCCTGGCGCCGGGCCCAGATGATGTCCGCCGGACGATCTCCAGCTTACCAGAAGAATTCCGGAATCACGTCCACGACATAGCCGTCCCGGATATCGACGAGCAGGGCATCGTCATAATAGCGGATCCAGCGCAGCGTCCCATAAGCTGGGGGCAGGCGATACGACCATGGATCATCGATCCAATAATTGTTCGCGAACAGCAGGCTGTTCAGGAATATGCCAACCGACACGCGGCTGTAGCCATAATCCCAACCGCGCGGGGCATAATAGCGGCCGATGCGGTAGCGGTCCCCATAACGCGCCCGGTAGCCGCGCCAGTCATAGCGGCGGTCCTGCCGCCAGCCATTGTCCCAGCGCCGCTGGCTGCTCCAGCGGGTGCGATCGTCGAAGCGGCGCGGCCCGGCCAGGGTGCCGCGCCAGTTGTTGCCGCTGTCGAGCCTCCCGCTCGGCCGGTAGCCGTTCCAGTCGGGGCGCCGCTCGGCGCGATTGTCGCGCCAGTCGGGCCGGTCCCCGCGCCGATCATCCCGCCATTGCGGACGCTCGCCGACAGATCTTTCCCTGATGCGGGCATCGTTGCGCCATGCATCGCGGGCCGCATCGGTGCGGACGTCGCCGCTGCCCCGCCATTGGCGATCGGTCTGCTGCGGAACGGCTTGAGCGCGAACACGATCATTGGCCCGATCGCCGCCACGGTCCTGCCAGCGCTGCGTTGCCGCCCGGTCACCGCGCATGCCGCCGTCCCCGCGCTGGCCATATTGCCCGCCATCCCGGGATGCCCGGCCATCGGCGCGGCCCGATTGTTCGCTGCCGCGATCGCGGCCGCCATCCTGCCAGCGTTGGGCATATGCCGGAGCAACGCCGCCCAGCACCGTGGCGGTCATCAGGCCCGCCAGCATCATCTTCCTCAACATGATCTTTGACTTTCCAAAAGGGGCGCCATGCCCCGCATGTTGCCTTTTTATGTCCCCCGCCATGTCGCGAGGCTGAACTTGTTCGTCAGCGATCAGAAAGAATCTTCTATCATGAAGATGGATAATGGAGCCAGGCGGGCAAAAACCCGTTATGCAGCTAGAAAATAGATCAACTGCTGTCGTTGGCCTTAAAAGCTGATCTAGATCAGTGCGCGGCTTGTTAACAGCTTTTAGGAACGACGAGTGAAGAGAACGTCCAGTGCCGGCCGTGTCCGACAGGCCCTCCGTGATGCCACCATGGCGAATCACCAGCGCGTGGACGAAATTTATTCAGACTTCTCGCTTGGTTCACCGGCTGAATATGCCGCTTTCCTGAAGGCGCATGCTCGTGCCCTCATGCCGCTCGAAAAGCTGGCTCAACCGGATTCGCCACGTTTGCCCCAGCTTGTCGAGGATCTTGCGGTCCTGGGCGAAGCGCTGCCCGAACCGCTCGCTGCTGAAGCAGGTGTAAGTGAAGCCTTTCGCTGGGGCGCTCTCTATGCCCTCGAAGGTTCGCGCCTGGGTGGTGCCATGCTGGAGCGGCGGGTGGCTCCGGGACTGCCGCGCGCTTATCTGAAGGCCGGGCACCACAACGGCAGTTGGATCGCATTTCAGCAGGCGCTGGACGCGGCCGCCGATGGCGGCGGGCAGGAATGGATCGACAGTGCGGTGCAGGGCGCAGAGGCTGCCTTCGCGCTCTTTGCCGCAGGCGCCGCGGCGGAGCGCCTGAATAATGGCTGAGCGCACGGACGCGGATGACGCGAGCTTCGCGGTCGACATCAACAATTGCGATCGCGAACCCATTCATGTGCCCGGCACCATACAGCCTTTCGGCTTTCTGATCGCGGTAACGGCCGACTGGCTTGTCTCACGCGTTTCGGCAAATTGTGAAAAGTTCATCGGCCTCGCGCCTGAGCAGATGCTCGGTAAGCCGATCAACGATATTTTCAGCGCCGACGCCATACATTCGTTACGCAACCGCATCACGTTGCTGCGTGGTCCCGACGCGGTCGAGCGGATATTTTCGCTGGTCCTGATCGATGGCATCAAGCCGTTCGACATTGCGGTGCATTTTTCCGGCTCGCTGGTCGTCATAGAGGCGGAGCCCGCCTTTGCGGATGAGATGGAGGCCACCAGCATGGTGCGCTCCATGGTTTCGCGGCTGGCCCAGACGGACAGCATGGCGGCCTTCCTGCGTGATGGCGCGCGACAGGTGAGGGCGCTGACGGGCTTTGACCGGGTCATGGTCTATCGCTTCGCCGACGGTGGAGATGGTGAGGTCGTGGCCGAAGCGTTGCGATCAGGCATCGACAGCTTTTTCGGGCTGCACTATCCCGCCTCTGACATCCCGACCCAGGCCCGGGCGCTTTATCTGCGCAATATCTTCCGGGTTATCGCGGACGTGAAAGCGGCGCCCGTTCCTATCATCCCGACGCTTGATCCGTCCGGTGCCGCGCTCGACATGTCGCTCAGCCTGCTGCGCGCGGTGTCGCCGATCCATATCGAATATCTCGGCAATATGGGCGTTGGCGCCTCGCTCTCCATCTCGATCATCGTCGAGGGACGCCTGTGGGGCTTGTTCGCCTGCCACCATTATGGGCCGCGCCTCCCCACCTTTGCCCAACGCAGCGCGGCGGAGTTGTTCGGGCAGATCTTCTCCATGATGCTGGAAAGCCGGGAGCGGGCCGAAACCGCGGAATATGAGGGCAAGGCGCGGCAAGTGGCCGATCGCCTGATGTCCGCCGTGGCGCAGGATCATGATCTGCTGTCCAACGCCCGTTGGCTCGGCGACGTCATCTTCGACACCGTGCCCGCAGACGGCGTGGGCGTGTATATAGATGGGGAGATGACGCTTGCCGGGCTGACGCCCGACCGGTCCGCTTTCACGGCCATCGTGTCGATGCTCAATCGCGCAGCGGCAAGCCAGGTCTTCGCCACCGATTGCCTCAGCGGAATCATGCCCGAAGCGGTCGCCTATGCCGATCGCGCCGCAGGCCTGCTGGCGATCCCGCTGTCACGGCGGCCGCGCGATTATGTCGTGTTGTTCCGTGCCGAACAGATGCGTTCCGTGCGCTGGGCGGGCAATCAGGAAAAGCATATCGAATATGGCCCCAACGGGCCGCGTCTCTCACCGCGCAAGAGTTTCGAGGAATGGTCGCAACTTGTGAAGGGCACCTCCGTGCCTTTCACCCCGGCCGAACTGCGCGTTGCCGAGGCGCTGCGGACGGCATTGCTGGAAGTGGTGCTGCGCCTGTCCGACTCCGCCAATGAAGAACGGCAAAAGGCGCATGAGAAGCAGGAACTGCTGATCGCCGAACTGAACCACCGGGTGCGCAATATCCTGTCGCTCATCCGGGGGCTGCTGTCGCAGACGCGTGACAATGCCCGGTCGGTGGACGAGTTCATCGACAAGTTGGAAAGCCGGGTCCACGCGCTGGCTCGTGCGCATGACCAGATCACGGCCGACCGCTGGGCACCGGCGCGGTTGCAGGACCTGATCGATGTCGAGGCCGGGGCTTATCTCGGTGAGAAGCGTGACCGGGTCAGGCAGACGGGCCCCAATGTCCTGCTGACGCCTTCGGCCTTTACCGTTCTGGCGCTGGTCATCCACGAAATGCTGACCAACGCCGCGAAATATGGCGCATTGTCGGATGGCGGCACGGTCAGCATCGACTGGCACGTCGATCCCGATGGCAGCTTGCTGATCGACTGGAATGAGAGCGGCGGCCCGGCGGTCGTTGCGCCGACCCGCCGTGGTTTTGGTTCGACCGTCATCGAACGGTCCATCCCCTACGACCTGGATGGGAAGGCCGAGATCTCCTACCGCTTGGCTGGGCTGGAGGCGCATTTCTGCATCCCTTCGACCCATGTCGTGTCGATATTGCCTGATGTGACCGGCAGCGAAAAGGCAAAGCCGCTGCATGCTCCGACGCCCGGCTTGCTGAAGGGCCGCAACGTCCTGCTGGTCGAAGATAATATGATCATCGCCATGGACGGCGAAGACGCGCTGCGGGATTTGGGTGCTGAGGTGATCACCGCCGCCAGCGTCGGGCGCGCCCGCGAGGCGTTAGCTTCGCATCGTGTCGATTTCGCGGTGCTCGATTTCAACCTCGGCAACGAAACGAGCTTGCCGGTCGCCGATCTGCTTGCGGAAAATGGCATCAGTTTTCTGTTCGCCACCGGCTATGGCGACGGCCTGGACCTGCCCGATCGCTTTGGCCAGCTCACCTTGCTCAAGAAGCCTTATTCCGGCGCCACGCTGGCGCAGGCGATCGCTCCCATGATTGGTGCGGAAAAAGCCTGAAGCGGTGCGAAACGCACTGTTTCGCTGCGCATGCTTGCATGGCGGGGCGCGCCACGCGATCTTCATGCCATGAAACAGCCAAGCCTTTACATACCGCATGGTGGCGGTCCCTGCTTCTTCATGGACCCAGCCGATCCGAACCGGCCTGCGAGCGACCCGATGTGGCAGTCGATGCAGGACTATCTCGCACAGCTGATCGAACGCCTGCCGGAGCGGCCGCGCGCGATGCTGATCATCTCCGCCCATTGGGAGGAGCCGATCTTCACCGTGCATAAGGGCGACCGTCCAGACTTGCTGTTCGACTATTATAACTTTCCGCCGCACAACTACTCGCTGAGCTGGAACGCGCCCGGCGCGCCAGAGCTTGCCGATCGCGTTGCTCATCTGCTGAGCGAGGGCGGTTTTCCAGTCGCAGATGAGCGCGAACGGGGGTGGGATCATGGCGTCTTCATTCCGATGAAGGTCGCGCGGCCACAGGCGGACATTCCCGTCGTTCAACTCTCGCTGCGGCACGATCTGGACCCGACGGCCCATATCGCGGCGGGCCGCGCCCTTGAGCCATTGCGGGATGAAGGGGTCGTGATCATCGGTTCGGGCATGAGCTTCCACAATATGCGGGTTCAGGATTCGCAGGCGAGAACGCCCTCGCTCCTGTGGCACGCAGCGCTCAACGATGCCGTCATGGATGATGATCCGCAGCGGCGATCGGCTCGGGTGGCAGCGTGGGACCAGTTGCCCGAGGCGCGCTTCGCGCATCCGCGCGAGGAGCATCTGCTGCCCCTGATGGTGGCGGTCGGGGCGGGCGGCAGCGACCCTGCCCGGCTGGACTATGACGATGCGGTGCGCGGATGGCCGGTGTCGGCCTATCGCTTCGGATAAGCGTTCAGGGACGGCGGAGCGCGGGAACCGCGCGGGCGGCCTCCTCGGGCGACACGCCGGGCGGCGGGGCGGCCTCGACCTGCTCCTCGCCTCGCATGACCTTTCCGGCGCGCTTTATGGCGCCGCGCAGGCGGGGATAGATGCCGCACCGGCAGATGTTGGTGATGGCGGCGTCGATCTCCTCGTCGCTCGGGTTGCTGTTGCGCTTCAGCAGGACGGCCGCCGTCATGAGCACGCCCGGGATGCAATAGCCGCACTGTGAAACATTGTCGGCGGCGAAGACCTGTTGCAGGGGGTGCCCCCGGTCGGGGGAAAGCGCCTCTATCGTGGTGACGAAACGGCCTTCGGTTTCCCTGATCGTGACCTGGCATGACCGCACGGCCTGGCCGTCTATATCGACGGTGCAGGCACCGCAGTCGCCCGTTCCGCACCCATATTTGGTGCCGGTCAGGTTGGACGCGTCACGCAGCGCCCATAGCAGGGGCGTGTCGGGGTCCATGCGATATTGAACCGGGCGGTCGTTCACCGTGAACTTGGTCATGACGCCTCTTCCGCCTCCGCTTCATGGTACAGCACTTCGTTGCGGATGTGTATGATCCGCGATGCCAGGCGGATTTCCTGGATGAAAGTGCCAAAGGCAGCCGCCTGCAGGAGCATCGACAAGCTGAAGAGGATCGCGATCAGCGTGCCGAGATGCGCGCCGAACAGATTGCCCGCGAACAGCAGGATGACCACCAGGCAGACCGCGCCAGCGGACATTACCGTCAGGAAAATGGCGCTGTTGACGACGCTCATCCGGCGGTCGAGCACCCGGATTTCCGCCACCATCCGGTCATGTTCCCGGCCCCGGCTGACCAGGATTTTGCCTTCCAGTAAACGCGCGCGGTCAATGATGCGCGCGAGCCGCCCCACACAAACGTTGAGGAAGGCGCCGATGCCTGCCAGCAGGAACACCGGCGCGAGCGCCAGTTGGATCGTCTGCGCAACCTGGGAAACCTGCGGAAGGGAGTTCATCGTCTGTCTGTCATCCTGTCGACAAACCAGCGCACCAGCAGGAAAATGACAAGGGCTGAAAAAGGCGCGATCCACAAAATGTGAGCCGCATCGTCCTTGCGCCCACAAGATTGCGCATCGCCGCAGTCACCGATCACCGAACCGACGAATACGATGGCGGAAAAGCCAAGAAATGCGATCCCCGCCATGCAGCCGCACACTCCGCCAAGAATGCGCGGCCGATAGCCTCCGTACTGATTCAGGCGGCGCCCTTGGCGGGCGTGTTGATGCCCATAGACTTCAGATATTGTTTGATGTTGCGGGCTGCCTGCCGCAGCCGCTGCTCATTTTCCACCATGGCGATGCGGACGAAGCCTTCGCCATCTTCGCCATAGCCGACACCCGGCGCGACAGCGACCTTGGCATGGGTCAGGAGCTGCTTGGAAAATTCCAGGCTGCCCATCTCTTTCAGCGCAGGCGGCAGCGGGGCCCAGGCGAACATCGACGCCCTGGGCGCGGGGATTTCCCATCCTGCGCGGCCAAAGGCTTCCACCATCACGTCGCGGCGCTTGTGGTAGAGTTCGCGGTTCTTCTGGACGATGTCTTGCGGTCCGTTGAGCGCGGCGCAGGCCGCCGCCTGGATCGGCGTGAACGCGCCATAGTCGAGATAGGATTTCACCCGTTTGAGCGCAGTGATCAACTGCCGGTTTCCTACCGCGAAGCCGATCCGCCAGCCTGCCATGGAATAGGTCTTGCTGAGCGAAGTGAACTCCACCGCGACATCCTTCGCGCCCGGCACCTGCAGAATGGAGGGCGTCGGATTGCCGTCATAATAAAGTTCGGAATAGGCAAGGTCGGACAGGATCCAGACCTTGTTCTCCTTCGCCCAGGCGACCAGCCGCTCGTAAAAGGCGAGGTCGACCGTCTCAGCGGTCGGATTGCTCGGATAGCCGACGACCAGGATCGAAGGACGCGGCACAGTGAAGGCCATCGCCCGTTCCAGCGACTTCCAATAATGTTCGTCCGGCGTCGTCGGCACCGACCGGATGGTCGCGCCCGCGATGATGAAGCCGAACATGTGGATCGGGTAGCTGGGATTGGGCGCCAGCACGACATCGCCGGGCGCGGTGATCGCGGTCGCGAGGCTGGCGAGCCCTTCCTTCGATCCCATCGTGACCACGACCTCGGTCTCGGGATCGAGTTCGACGCCGAAGCGGCGGCCGTAATAATTGGCCTGCGCCCTGCGGAGCCCCGGGATGCCCATCGACTGGGAATAGCCGTGCGCACTCGGCTTCTGCGCGACTTCGACCAGCTTGGCGATGACATGGTCGGGCGGCGGCAGGTCGGGATTGCCCATGCCAAGGTCGATAATGTCCTCTCCCGCGGCTCGCGCGGCGGCCCGCATCGCATTGACTTCAGCGATGACATAGGGCGGCAGGCGCTTCATGCGGTAGAATTCTTCGGACATTATAGGGCTTTCCTGAAAGGTCTCCATGAGGGATAGTGCGGCCTGCACTTTCGGTGCGGCGCGCCTTGGCTATAGCCCGCAAGGCGGCCTCGCGCCAGCGAAAGCGGCGGATGTCAAGGATGCCAGGAGGAGGAGAGTGGCCATGAAAGCGCAGGACCTCAACGAGCCGCATCTTCCGACGCTGGAGCAGATGCAGCAATGGACGCAAGTGGTGGGCCGGGCACAGCAGCTCTTGCTGGAGCAGGCCGCCGGGGCGACGGGCCGAGCGCTCCCGTTCGACCCTGACGCCGTCGCTCGCATCCAGACCGGCTTTGCCAATGAAGGGCTGGCACTCTGGCAGCGGTTCCTCGATTCAGGCGGCGTGCTGCGCGATGAGCCCGACGCGCCTCCACCCGACAGCCCCGCCGCGCGCAAGGATCGCCGCTTCGCCGATCCGGCCTGGACCAAGCACCCTTTCTACGACCTCATCCGGCAGAGCTATCTGCTGCTGTCGGACTATCTGCTGAAGCTGACCGATGCGGTGGACGGGGTCGATCCCAAGCAGAAGGCAAAGCTGCGCTTTGCCGCCAGCGGCATGCTGGATGCGGTCGCGCCCAGCAATTTCCTGCTGACCAATCCGACCGTGATGGAAAAGACCCTGCAGAGCGGTGGCGAAAATCTGGTGAAGGGCCTGCAACATATGCTGGCCGACCTGGAAAAGGGGCAGTTGACGCAGACCGACGGCACCGTCTTCGAGCTTGGCCGGAACATCGCGGCCACCCCTGGCAAGGTCATCAAGGAAACGCCGCTTTATCAGCTGATCCATTATGCGCCGACCACCGAACAGGTGCTTGAAACGCCGCTCGTCATCTTCCCGGCCTGGATCAACCGCTTTTACATCCTCGATCTTTCGCCGGAAAAAAGCTTCGTCAAATGGGCGACGGATCAGGGGATCAGCGTTTTCCTGCTGTCCTGGAAGTCGGCGGATGCGTCGATGAAGGATCTGCTGTGGGATGATTATATCGTCCATGGACAGATCGACGCGATCGACACGGTGCGGGAACTGCTGGGCGTGCCGAGCGTCCATGCGATCGGCTATTGCGTGGCGGGCACCACGCTCGCCGCAACGCTTGCCCTGCTCGCCGCGCGCGGTGAAGCGGAGAAGGTGGCGAGCGCGACCTTCTTCACCGCGCAGGTCGACTTTACCGAAGCGGGCGACCTCGGCCTGTTCGTCGATGATGAGCAGATGCAGCTGATCGACCAGCTTTCGGCCGGGGGCTTTCTGGACGGGCGCTACATGGCCGCCACCTTCAATCTGTTGCGGGGCCGTGACCTCATCTGGAATTATGTGGTCAACAATTACCTGCTGGGGCAGGATTATCCGCCGTTCGACCTGCTTTACTGGAATGGCGACACCACCAATCTTCCGGCGCGCTGGCACAAAAATTACCTGACCCAGCTTTACCGCGACAATCAGTTGATCAAGCCCGGCGCGCTGACCGTCGATGGGACGCCCGTCGATCTCAGCAAGGTGCAGACGCCAGTTTATGTGCAGGCGGGGCGGGAAGACCATATCGCGCCACCTGAAAGCGTGTGGAAGATCACATCGCACTTTTCCGGGCCGATACGCTTCCTGCTCGCAGGATCAGGCCATATCGCAGGCGTGGTGAATCCTCCGGCTGCGCAGAAATATCAATATTGGACCTGCGACGAGTTGCCGGGAAGCCTCGCTGACTTTGTGGCGGGCGCGAAGGAAACGAAGGGCAGCTGGTGGCCTGACTGGATCGAATGGATTCGGTCGCTTGGCGATTCGACGGTGCCCGCCACGGGTGCCCGCATCCCTGGCGAAGGCGCGCTCAAAGCCATAGAGGATGCGCCTGGACGCTACGTCAGAGAGCGTTAAGCCCCTGCCTTTGCTGGTAGTGGAGACAGTGCCTCCCTAGCTCCGCCGGGCTTTTGCTGCACTGCACAAAATATTCTTGCATTGAAGCCGCGCCCTGTGTATTGTGCAGTGCAGCAACGGAGAATGTTCGAATGGCAGTGACTCCAAAGCCCTCTCGGCAAAAGGCCGCGGTTAAGAAATCCGCTTCGACGCTTTCGGCGGCCGAAGCATTGAAGGCCGCGGAAAGCGCGGTCGGCTCCGGGCCTAAGGCGGCTCCGGCAAGCAAGCCGACGGCGCCCAGGAAAGCTGCGGTCAAGAGCGGCGCCTCGGCTGATCCGGTCGCGATCATCGCTGCCACCACGGCGGCCGATGCAGCGCCCGAACCGGCTGCGCCGCCGCAGATCGAACCCGTGCCTGATGCGCCTGCGCCGCTGGTCGAAGAAACCGCTGCCCAAGTTGAACCAATCAAGAGCCTTTCGTCCGAGGCCGGGCCGGTAGAGCCCAAGACGCTGCCTGCCACAGAAGGAACCAAGATGATGAACGACGTGATCGAAACCGGTAAGAAGTTCGCTGAAGAGACCAAGGCCAAGTTCGAAACGGCCTATGCCGACTTCAACGTGAAGGCCAAGGCTGGCGTCGAAAAGTCGACCAAGGCGATCGAGGAACTGAGCGATATCGCCAAGGGCAATGTCGAAGCGCTCGTCGAATCGGGCAAGATCGCGGCCAAGGGCATCGAGACCATGGGTCAGGACGCGGTCGACTACAGCCGCAAGAGCTTCGAAAAGGCGACTGCCTCGCTCAAGAGCTTCTCCACCGTCAAGACGCCGACCGAATTCTTCCAGCTGCAAAGCCAGCTTCTGTCGAGCAGCTTCGACGAGCTGACCAAGGAAGCCGCCAAGAACAGCGAAGCGCTGATCAAGCTGGCAGGCGAAGTGGCCCAGCCGCTTACCGCGCGCGTCACGGTTGTCACCGACAAGGTGAAGTCGCTCGCGGTCTGATCTGCGATCGAACCTCAAAAGGAAGAACAGGCTCCCGCCGCTGTGGTGGGAGCCTTTTTTCGTGGTTACCGCGTCCGGTAGCGCGATGACTCGCCATCTGCGCCCCTTGCCTTGACGTCTGGAATCGCCATATTCTCACCCGTCATGAGCAGCATCAGCACATATCGGGAGAAGATGGCCGGCCGGGACCAGGACGACCAGGGCGAAGGCCCCGGCGGTCCCAATGTCGGCATCGCCACGCGCACCCGCGCGCGCACCAAAAAGCCGTCTCTCTACAAGGTGTTGATGCTGAACGACGATTACACGCCGATGGAATTCGTCGTGCACGTCCTCCAGCAATTCTTCCGCATGGATATGGAGGAAGCGACCCGCGTCATGCTTCACGTGCACCAGCGCGGCGTCGGCGTGTGCGGCATCTTCAGCTATGAAGTGGCGGAAACGAAGGTGAACCAGGTGATGGATTTCGCCCGGCAGAACCAGCATCCGCTGCAATGCACGCTGGAAAAGGCCTGAGCTTCCGCTTCGGCAGGGGCTGATCGGCCTTATATCCTGTGATGCTACGGAGGCCCGCAGCGCCTGGCATGGTTATCATATTTTAAGGATGGATCGCTAGGCAGGCATCGTCATGTCTGCCGCTCTTCGTTCCCCATCTCCCAGACTGGCGCCGCTGATTGCCGGTGTTGCTTATTTCACGATCGCGTCGGTGGCCCTGCTTTGCTCCCGCTTCGAAGGCGGCATCGCGTTCATTTGGGCTGCGAACGCCTTGTTGATGGCCGAACTGCAGACGTCGGAGACCAGCTACTGGCCGCGCGCGATCACGGCATGCGGCATCGCCAGCATCCTGTCGACGGCGTTGTTCGGCATGGGGCCGTGGGCGGCCGCTCCGATGGCGATCATCAACATAGCCGAATCGCTGATCGTCGCCATCCTGTGCCGCCGCTTCATTCCCGTTCATCTGAGTGATGGGTCCAGGCGCTCCCTTCTGGTCTTCATCTTCGCGCTTTGTATTCCCGCCAACATCGTCGCCGGTACAGGGGCGGCTCTGGTTGCGTCGGTGTTTACCCCGGTCTCGTTCGGCGCGTCCTGGCTGCAATGGTATAGCGGGCATATTCTGGGCGGCCTTGTCTGCACGCCGATCCTGACGATGCTCCTGCAGGGGCAGGTGAGCGAATGGCTTGGCGAAACGTCCGGCCGGAAGAAGTTGGAGGTGCTATGCCTTCTGCTGCTCTTCTCGCTCGTCGCCGTTCATGTCTTCTTCTTCGCCCATTACCCGCTTCTGTTCCTGCTGGTGCTGCCGCTGGTCACGATCGCCTTTCGCATCGGTTCTTTGGGTGCCGCGGCCTCCATCGTGCTGCTCGCGCTGATTGGCGGAGGGGCGACCATGACGGGCCATGGACCGATCGCCCTGATCAGCAGCGACATTGGTGACCGCACGCAATTGTTCCAGCTGTTCCTAGCCCTGAGCTTCCTGCTTGCCATGCCGCTCGCCGCCGAACTGAACGGCCGCCGCCGCTTGTTCCAGACATTGCAGGCGAGCGAGGCGCGCTACCGCGCCATTGCCGAACATAGCGGCGACGTGGTGTTGAACATCAGCGTCGATGGCATCATCCAATATGCGTCACCCTCGGCTGCCGAGCAGATCGGCTGTGCGCCCGCCTTGCTGGTCGGCCGCGCGGCGGAAATCGTCGTGGATCCTCAGGACCGGGCTGAGGTGAAGGGGGCGCATCAGCGCGCGCTGGCGCGGCCGGGGGATGTGCAGACGGTCGAATTCCGCCCTGCTGCTTTCACCGACGGGGCCGACTGGTGCGAAATGGTGACGCGCGCCATGCTGGACGAACAGGGGCTGCCCACGGGCGTCGTCAGCACGATTCGGGACATGTCGCGGCACAAGGCGCGTCAGCGGGCGCTGCAACGGGTTGCGGCGGTGGATACGCTCACCGGGGCGGACAGCCGCTGGGCCTTTCTGGAAAAGCTGGACCAGGAAATCCAGCGGGTCTCGCGCGGCGCCCAGGCTTGCCTGCTGCTGATCGACATCGATCATTTCAAGTCGATCAACGATCGATATGGCCATGGTGTTGGGGATCAGGTGCTTTCCAGCTTCGTGGAACGGCTGCGGCCGGGCCTGCGCGGCGGCGACAGTATCGGCAGGCTGGGCGGCGAAGAGTTCGCCATCCTTCTGACCGGCGCCGACATCCAGCGGGCGAGCATGGTGTGCGAACGGCTACGGGACATGGTTTCGGAGCGGCGGATCAGTACCGTCGGCTGCGAATCCGTCATCGTCACCTTCAGCGCCGGGCTTGTGGAACTGAAGGGCAGGGCGGACCGGGCGGGGCTGCTCGACGCTGCGGACAAGGCGCTCTACCGCGCCAAGAACAGCGGACGCAATTGCCTGCGGCTTGCCGCCTGACTTTTCCCATTCCCGCGTCCGCCATGCCTTGAAACAAGCTCATATTTATACAGATGATATGTTGTAACTTCATCTGGTCTGGCCTATGTAGTGGCCACCATGCCGATCAGCATCCGCTCCAGCCTTTTGAATGGCCGCCTAGACCGCGCCGCGATCGCGCTATCGGGCCTGTGCGTTGCGCATTGCATCGGCACCGCCGTGCTGCTCGGTCTTCTCGCTTCTGCGGGCGGCATCTTCGAAAATCCGCTGTTCCACGAGGTCGGCCTCGTGCTCGCGATCATGCTGGGCGCGATCGCGCTCGGTCATGGCGCTATGAAGCATGGTTTCATGATGCCCGCCGCGATCGGATCGCTGGGCCTTGGCATCATGGCCGGCGCGATGACGCTCGACCATGGCTGGCAGGAAAGCGCCTATACATTGCTGGGCGTTGTGACGCTCGCCCTCGGCCACGATCTTAATCACCGCGCCGGACGTTAAAGACTTCAAACAACAGGCCTGATCGACCGGCAAAAAAAAGGGGACGATCCGCCCCCTTTTTTCCATTCACTCATGCATTCCCGCTCAGAAATGCTTGCGATCCACATGATGCTCG
This sequence comes from Sphingobium sp. TomMM35A, assembly GCF_054771735.1. Classification (NCBI taxonomy): domain Bacteria; kingdom Pseudomonadati; phylum Pseudomonadota; class Alphaproteobacteria; order Sphingomonadales; family Sphingobiaceae; genus Sphingobium; species Sphingobium sp. TomMM35A. Next base: position 1,969,755 of record NZ_BSRC01000001.1, on the reverse strand, counting down.
CCCTTCACCCAGCGGACGGTGCCCGTGCTCGCGCGCATGACGACGCTGTCCGTGGTCAGCTTGCCGCCCGGCAACCGCTTCACACCGGCCAGCAGTGATCCATCGGTCACCCCGGTCGCTGCGAAAATGCAGTCGCCCTTAGCCAATTCCTTCAGGTCATAGACTTTGTCGAGATCGGTGATGCCCCATTTGAACGCCCGCGCGCGCTCGTCATCGTTCCGGAACAGGAGCTTGCCTTTGAACTGCCCGCCGACGCAGCGAAGCGCGGCGCAGGCGAGCACGCCCTCGGGCGCGCCGCCCGATCCCATGTAGATGTCGATGTTGGTTTCAGGGTTGGTGGTCGCGATCACACCGGCCACGTCGCCGTCCGGGATCAACATGATGCCGCACCCGATCGCGCGCAGTTCCCCGATCAGCTTCTCGTGGCGGGGCCGGTCGAGAACGCAGACGATGATCTCGTGGGGATCGACACCCTTGGCCTTCGCCACGGCCTCGACATTTTCCTTCACCGACTTGTTGAGGTCGATGATCCCGTCGGGGTAGCCGGGACCTACCGCCAGCTTTTCCATGTAAACATCGGGCGCGTTCAGCAGGCCACCTTCTTCCGAGATGGCAAGCACCGCAAGGGCATTGGGCCCGGCCTTCGCCGTGATCGTGGTCCCTTCCAGCGGGTCGAGCGCAATGTCGATCTTTGGGCCGGATCCGATCGCGTTTCCGACCTTCTCGCCGATGTAGAGCATCGGCGCTTCGTCGCGCTCGCCTTCGCCGATGACCACCGTGCCATCCATGTAGAGGTCGTTGAACGCCATGCGCATCGCTTCGACAGCGGCAGCATCAGCCGCCTTTTCGTCGCCGCGTCCAATCAGCTTCGAGGCGGCGATGGCGGCCGCTTCGGTGACACGCACCATCTCAAGCACCAGGACACGATCGAGAACTGAGCTAGCCTGCACCATGATAATCCCTCTGCTGTCTCTTTGTGATCAGCGCGATAGGAGGTCCTCCTTGGCTTGTCGACCCATCCAGCGGACATGATCCCGCTTTTCGCGGCGCCAATGCAACGGAAGGTCGTCTGCGGCGTTGGGCGGGCTAATCAGGATAAAGGGTCGTGATGATGATCGCCGCGCTGCTTGCCGCCAGCTTCGTTCAACCTACAATCATCACGGCGCAGCATAAGGTACATGGTTCAGCACCGTGCCTGGCGTCTCCGCAACTGTGCGCTTCGGGATCATCCCCATCGGCGCGGCTCAAGGGCGACGCCATGGCTCCAGGGCCCGATAACAAGATGAGCGCCTACCGCTTTGACGCGCGCCCCTGCCGGATAATCGGCAACATGGGCTGCCCCAAACAAGCGCGGTTGCGGCTGTTCCGCTTGGGTGAACCTTTGCGCGATACGCTCATGCGCAGCTTCGGGCCGCGTTGACGCGCAGGCTCTTCAGTCGAGTATGTGCATGACCATCGGCGTTTGAAGCACGCTATCCGATCCTTTGAGCCGTTCCAGCGTGCTGCGGACGCACCGTTCTTCGCCCGCATGGGTGACGATCGCCATGAGCACGCTGTCGTCGTGGCTGGCGCCGCGCTGGATCATGCTCTCGATCGATACGCCTGCATCGCGCGTTGCCGCCGCGATTTCGGCGAGTACACCCGGCCGGTCCTGTACCTTGAACCGCAGATAGCTGCGGCCGATGCGGGCGCCTGCGTCTGCCGCGGGCTGTTGCGCCAGTGCAGCGACCGGCATGGCGAGCGCATCGCCATATTCATCGCGTGCCACGTCGATGAGGTCCGCCACCACTGCCGAAGCCGTCGGGCCGTCCCCTGCGCCCCGTCCCTGGAAGAACAGGCGGCCGACGAAATTGCCTTCCGCGACAACGGCGTTGAGTGATCCGTCGACATGGGCGAGGGGATGGTCGAGCGGCACCAGCATGGGATGAACCCGCTGGAACAAACCCCCGGGACCATTTTCAGCCATGCCGACCAGGCGGATTCGATAGCCCAACGCCGCTGCTTCGGCGATATCGGCGGCAATGACGTGGCGGATGCCCGTCACCGCTACATTGCCAAAGTCCAATTCAGTACCAAAGGCGAGGCTGGCAAGGATGGTCAGCTTGTGCGCGGCGTCGACGCCATCGATATCGAAGCTCGGGTCCGCTTCGGCATAACCCAGTTCCTGCGCTTCCTTCAGTACGTCGTCGAAGCTGCGGCCTTCCTTTTCCATCGTGGTCAGGATGTAGTTGCAGGTGCCGTTGAGAATGCCATAGACGCGGCTGATCTCGTTGGCGGCTGCCCCTTCGCGCAAGCCCTTGATGACCGGGATGCCGCCGGCAACCGCTGCTTCATATTTGAGCGCGATCCCGGCCTTTTCCGCTAGAGCCGCCAGATCCAGCCCATGATGGGCCAGCATGGCCTTGTTCGCGGTGACGAAGGGCTTGCCGGCAGCCAGGCACTGGCGGGCGAGGGTAAGGGCGGGGCCGTCGGCGCCGCCGATCAGTTCGACCACGACGTCGACATCTTCCCGGCCGGGCAGGGTGGTCATGTCGTCCACCCACTCATAGGGCGAGAGGTCCACCCCCCGATCCTTGTTGCGGTCACGGGCGGAAATGGCGACGATCTGGATCGGGCAACCTGCGCGGCGGGCAATCAGGTCCGCGTTCGTCTGCAACAGCCGGATCACGCCACCGCCCACCGTGCCGAGGCCGACAAGCGCGACGCGCAGCGGGGCATGGCGGTGCAGATTGGTCATGATGATGGCTGTCCTCAGGCTGATATGAAGCCGCGCTGATAGCCGCCAACGCGCTGCTGTCCAAGCAAAAGGACATGTAGCGCGCGTGGGACGGCCATCAATTGGCTGTTCTGGTGCGCCCGCAATTGCCTAGCGACTGGATGACGAAAGCATAGTCCGCGCGCGCCTGCTCTGCGTCGATCGGCGCGAGAGCCTTGACCGATGACATTGGCAATGTCGCTGGCAAGCTGCATGCAAGTCGATACCAGAGCAGGCTACCGGAAGCAGGGGGACGCGCTGCTTCATCGACGATTTCGCCGAGCGCGACGGCCCATCTGGGTTCCTGTCCCGGGCGCCGGAGAATCGAGAGCGACACGGGGTCTCCAGTGGCTGTCCGCAGGAAAATCTGTGTCTCGCCTTCACCAGCGACTGTCCCAGCGACATGGAATGCGTCGCCGATGCCGAGAATCCTGGGCGGAGCCTTCGTGGCGACAAGTTCAGACAGGATAGCCTTCACCTGCTGAATGTCCGAAGGCGTTGCAAATATCTGGGCGTCGCGGGCCACAAGCTGAATTTCGCCCGGCCGGGTCGCAGGTCGGGCAAAGAGGATGACCTGCGCTTTCTTGAGCTTGGGGAGCTTTCCGCGCGCGGTGAGGGTGGCATCATAAAGGTAACGAACGCGCGGGCTGATTCCCCCTTCACCGCGAATCAGTGACTGAATTTCGGCTTCGACATAGACTCGTTTTTGACCGGTAGGGACATTTTGAGCGGCTTTTTCGGGTAGTGCAATTATGCTTCGGATGCGTGCCACCGCCACCAGCGGCGCAGCGTCGGCCAAGTCCGCAAGATCAGCATAGGACAGAGTGGCGGATTCGGTCGGCTGGCTCGTTTGAGCCGCCGAAACCAACGGAGATGCGGCCAAAATGAGGCATGCTGCAGCAGCGGTCTTGAAGGTCATGGAGGATTTTCTTTTCATGTTCGTCCTGCCTAAAGTCATCCGTGACAATGTTGTCACAGGCAAGTCATTCTGTTTTAAAATGCTCATCGGAAATCAACCTATCGATAAAGCGTTTGCGTGCCACGATGCGCCGCGATAGGAGTTTCGACGGTAGCAAATGCGCGGATGGGGGCCAAAGGTGGCCAGGGACGACCTGGTCAACTGGGGCCGCTTTTGGCTTGTTTGCTTATAACAATGGTAAGTTGAGTTAAGGAGTGTCGTTGCCGAATGGCCTATGCTGACCACTCGCAAGGATCGAGTCGCACGATCTCGATTATCATCGTCGCCCTGATTCACGCTGTTCTGGGTTATGCCTTTGTTACCGGCCTTGGCATGAAATATGTCAAAAAGGCGGCGGAACAGCTGAACGTGATCGACGTGAAGGAGGAACCGCCGCCACCAGACGAGGAACCGCCGCCGCCGCCGCCAGACCAGCCGGTCGAACCGCCGCCGGTCGTCGCGCCCCCGCCGATTGTTCAGACGCCGGCTCCTGCGCCGCCCATCCAGACGGTGCGTACGCCGCCGCCGGTATTCAACCCGGTGCCGGTTGCCGCTCCGCCGCCGCCTGCTCCGCCGCCGCCGCCAGCCGTTCCGGCTTCGCGCGCTACGCCGCGCAGCTCGCCGGGCAGCTGGCTCAGCGATGCCGACTATCCGAGCCGCGCACAGCGCGAAGAACGTTCGGGTACGGCTGGTTTCCGGCTTGAGATTGGACCTGACGGTCGTGTCACGAGCTGCACCATCACCTCTTCTACGGGTCATCCCGACCTTGACGAGGCGACGTGCCGTCTCCTGCCGCGCCGTGCGAAGTTCAAGCCCGCTACGGCAGCCGGAGGCGGACCCATGTCCGACACCTACAATGGTCGCATCACCTGGCGACTGCCTGAATAATTGTAACGGGAAGGCTGGCGCTGCTGCCGCCTTCCCCTTTTATTGATCCTTTTGAGAGGGAAGTCTTGAAAATGTTGATGTATCTCGCAGCAGCTGCGGCGCCCAAGCCGGAAAATCCCTACGGCCTCATGGAAGCCCTGGAGCAGGGCGGCACCATCGCATGGACCGTGTTCATCATCCTGGTCGCCATGTCTGTCGGCACCTTCTACATCCTGTTCACCAAGCTGATCGAACAGCAGAAGGTTCTCAATCAGGGCAAGAAGGTTCGCGCAACCTTCTGGCGCGCCGCGACCCTGAAGGAAGGTTCGGCCAAGCTCGAAAAGAACTCGGCCTACAAGCAGATCGTCGACGACGGCATCAAGGCTCAGGAAGAACACACCAAGCTGACCGACCCGGTCGAAGCTCATGACTGGCTGCACGGTTCGCTCGCCCGTTCGGAAGCGTCGATCAACTCGAAGCTCGGCGGTGGCCTGGCGTTCCTCGCGACCGTCGGTGCGACCTCGCCGTTCATCGGTCTGTTCGGTACGGTTATCGGCATCTACCGCGCGCTCATCAAGATCGGTGCTGCCGGTCAGGCATCGATCGACGCCGTCGCCGGCCCGGTCGGTGAAGCTCTGATCATGACCGCGCTGGGTCTGGCCGTGGCCGTTCCTGCGGTGCTTGCCTACAACTTCCTGCAGCGCCGCAACAAGTCGATCGCCGAACAGCTGAATGGCTTCACCGTCGATCTGCTGGCTCACCTGGTGTCGAACGGCGCCGTCAAGCCTTCGTTCGCGACTGCTCCGGCTGCGCCTGCCGCCAAGCCGGCTGCTGCTCCGACCAAGGCCTGATAGGGTCAAGGAGCCGGTGCGGATCCGTAGGCGGCTGCGGCTACTGTTTCCTCACCGGCTATGGGCCCCACGAGAAGGGGCACCATCGACACGCATGTTAGGAAATTAATCAATGGCAATGAGTGTTGGCTCCGACGGCGGTGATGAAAAGCCGATGTCCGACATCAACACGACGCCGCTCGTCGACGTCATGCTGGTGTTGCTCATCATCTTCCTCATCGCGGTCCCGGTCGTCGTCCAGACGGTTCAGCTGCAGCTCCCCAAGGTCGCGTTCGAGCCGACGACGACGAAGCCGGAGAATGTCTCGCTGTCGATCACGCAAGCCGGAGACGGCAGCTGCGCGGTTTACTGGAACCTGACCAAGGTGTCTTCGGACGAGTTGCTCGACCGTGCGGTCGCGAAGCTCGAAGCGGACATCAAGAAGGCGGGCGGCGTTGAAAACCTGACGCCGGAGGATCTGCCTGAAGTGCATATCCGCGGCGACATCAATACGCCCTACCGGTGCATCGGCGGCACCATCTATACGATGCAGCGCGCCGGTTTCCCGAAGGTCGGCTTCATCTCCGAACCCGAACCGGGTTCGCAGACGCAGCGGCTCTAAGTTTTAGGAGTATCGCCCCATGGCAATGAGTGCCGGAAAAGATGATGGCGAGCCGATGATGGAGATGAACACGACGCCGTTGATCGACGTCATGCTCGTTCTCCTCATCATGTTCATCATCACGATCCCGATCCAGACCCACGCGGTCAAGATCGACCTGCCGCAAAACGCGCCGCCGACCGACAGCGTTATCGACCCTGTCAAGAACAAGGTCGCGATCGATGCCGGTGGCATCATCACCTGGAACGGTTCGGCCATCGACCTGCTGACCCTGCGTCAGTATCTGCAGCAGTCGCTGCGCTTGCCGGTCGAACCCGAATTGCAGTTCCAGCCCAACGCGGCCACCCGTTATGTGGTCGTTGATGAGGTGCTTGCGGAGATCAAGCGCGCTGGCGTCACGAAGCTGGGCTTCGTCGGCAACGAACAATATGGAAATTTCTAAAGGCTGGCTACGCCGCCGCCGTCTGGCCGGGAATGTTCGACTTCCCGTTTCCGGGCGCGGGCTGGGGTGACGCAATCAGCTTTTGGCAATTGATCAAGGGTCGCTTCGGCGGCCCTTCTTTTTTTGCCCGCTCATCTTCAAGACTTCTTAACTGCAATCAGCGACAATGCGCCGCAAGGGACGCATCTGACCATGGGCGCAGAAATTCACATTGAGCCGAACGCAAACGGCAGCCGCCTATCGGAGCGGCGCTATGTCCACGTGCCGGTGAAGGTGAGGCGGCCGGGTGAAACCTGGTTCAAAAGCCGCGTCGCCGATCTCTCCGTCAGCGGTTTCCGGTTGCAGAGCTTCATGAAGCTTGCTGCGGGCGATTGCCTCTGGGTGATGCTACCGGGTTTCGAAGGGCGCCGTGCCCATGTCCTCTGGACGCGTGGCCACGAAGCAGGTTGCCAGTTCGAACGGCCGCTCCACCCCGCCATCCTCGATCACATCGTGCGGATCAGCGACTAGTCGAGCGGCGAGTGGTGGAAGCCTTCAGGCCGGCGCTCCATCTTGAAACTGAAGGCTCGCCAGCCGCGCGTACAAGCCCTTTTCCGACATGAGTGCGGCATGATTGCCCTGCTCGACGACCCGGCCTCCATCAAGCACGATGATACGATCCGCAGCACGCACCGTCGCCAAACGATGGGCGATGACGATCGTCGTCCGGCCCGACATCAAACGCGTCAAGGCGTCCTGCACCAGCCGCTCCGACTCCGCGTCCAGAGCTGATGTCGCCTCGTCCAGCAACAGGATAGGCGCATCCCTCAGCAGGGCGCGAGCGATCGAAAGCCGCTGCCTTTGACCTCCGGACAGACGAGCACCCCCTTCGCCCAAAAATGTATCAAGCCCTTGCGGCAGCGCGCGCAGAAAAGTCTCCGCATTCGCGGCGCGCGCGGCGTTCCAGATCTCGTCGTCCGACGCATCCCATCGGCCAAAGCGGATATTGTCCCTGGCGGAGGCAGCGAAGATCACGCTGTCCTGTGGCACCATCGCCATCATGTCGCGAACGGCTGCCGGATCTGCTTCGGGCAGACGAATGCCGTTCAACCGGATTTCGCCCGCATCAGGATCATAGAAGCGGAGGGCGAGTTGGATCAGCGTCGATTTGCCGGCCCCTGACGGTCCGACGATCGCAACCGTCTCACCCGCCGCGATGTCGATCGATATGCCGTGCAGGGCCGCCTCGTCAGGCCGGGTCGGGTAGCTGAAATGCACATCATCGAATTGGAGGTTGGCGCCCGTTGGAAGCTGCGGGATTTGCCCGGGTGAGGCGGGCGCGACGATGTCGGGCTTCGCCGTCATCAACTCATGCAGGCGGCTTGCAGCGCCCGCGCCTCGCAGCAGGTCGCCCCAAGTTTCGGAAAGCGCCCCGAATGCGCCTGCCACAAGGCCGCCAGTCAGAACGAAGGCTGCGATGCTGCCTCCTGACAGACGGCCCGCAGCGACGTCCAGCGCGCCCTGCCACATCACCGCAGTGATCGACCCAAAGACCAGCGCGATGACCACGGCGGTCATGGCGGCGCGAAGAAGGATGCGGCGACGGGCCGTCGCAAACCCGGCTTCGACGGTTGCGTCGAAGCGCGCGGATTCGCGCGATTCCTGCCCGAATGCCTGAACGATCTTCATGGCTCCCAGCACTTCGGCGGTGACGCTGCCGACGGCGGCAAGCCTGTCCTGGCTTGCGCGGGAGAGCAGGCGGACGCGGCGGCCGAGGCTGATCATCACGACGAGGATGATGGGTATGCCGAGCACCAGTAGCCCTGCCAGCTTGGGCGCAAGCGCGAACAGGTAGATGAGGCCGCCGATCCCCGTGACCAGATTGCGCAAGGCGACGGACACGGTGGAGCCGACGATCTGGTCGATGATGGCGGTGTCGGCCGTCATGCGTGACGCGATCTCCGACGGGCGGTTCTCTTCGAAAAAGCGCGGTTCCAGGCGCAGGAGATTGGCCTGGGTGGCCGACCGGATGTCGGCGACCACACGCTCGCCAAGCCAGGATACGAAGTAGAAGCGCGCCGCCGTGGCAAGCGCCAGGATGAGCACGATCAGCAGCAGATATTGAAACCACCGGCTGATATCGCCACCGCCCATGAAGCCGCGGTCGATGACCAGGCGGAAGCCGCTGGGGATGGCGAGCGTGGCGGCGGAAGAAACGATGAGCGCGGCGAGCGCGGCCGCGATCCGTCCGGGATAATGCGAGGCAAAGCGCCACAGCATGGCGAGGCTGCCAAGGGACGAACGCGCGCCGCCGCGCGGCATGGATTGTTCCGCATCTTGCATGCGCGCGCGCTTAGCAGCCCGGGGCGCAAGCCTCAACGAGGATCAGTGGAGCGGGGGCTCAGCTGGCGGGCGTGATCTCCGCCGCCAGCGTCATGATGCGGCGGGCAGCGGTGCGGCCGGTAAGGGCGTAGGCCATGTCGCCCGCTTCCCAATAAGCGATGATGTCGGTCGCGCGCCGGGCGATCAGCGGCCGCGCTTCGGCGGGGGTTTCCGCCTTGTCCGCGAAGAAAGAGAGCTGTTCGCCCGCCGGTGTCACGAGAGATATCGCAATGGCCGGACTGTCCGGCGTCGGAAAAAGCTGAACGTCAGTGACGCGCCAGCTGCGCGGGAAAGAGGGTAGGATGATGCCGGTCGAACGGCGTATCTCCTCGCTGTTGAGGGTCGCGCTCTCCACCTGGGACGCCATGTTCTGGCGCAACAGGCCGGCACGGTGCGAGGCGGCGGCTTCGTCAAGGAAGGGACTGGCCTGAGCCGCCTGCGGAAATTCGCCCAGCGCGCCCCTCGCGATCCAGCCAGTCGCCAGTAGGGCGGCGATCGCGGCGGTCCGGCGTAGATGTTGCCAGCCGCGTCCGCTTTCATTGTCGTTGGCGACAGGGATCGACATGTCTCGCCTGCGGCCAACCAGCGTCCCTTTGGTGCCGTCATGCATCAGGCGGAAATCGATGTGCGGCCAGCGCTGGCGCCAGCGTTGCGCCACGATCCGTTCGCCGGGCCGGGCCGCATCATCCAGCAGGACAACGGCGTTGGGCGACAGCCGTGCAAACAGGCTGTCCGCTGCGCCCCGCACCAGCGGGTGAACGGACCATGGCGGCCCGTCGATGATCAGAAGGTCGATGCGCTCGGGCAGATCGTCCAGCGCATACCAGCGCCCCGGCCAATCGCTGCTTTCCGATGCCAGCGGCGCGTGGCGCAGATCGGCGTGGAGGCCATGGTCGGAAAGCCAGGTCCGGGTTGCGTCAACAAAGCCGCCATGCTGGTCAAAGCTGGTCAGGCGGCCGCCGCCATGCATCGCCAAAGCCTTTGCCGCGATCAAGGTGGACGCCCCTGCGCCCAGCTCCACCACCTGGGCGGGCCGCAGACGCGCTATTTCCCGGACGATATGCCGCAGGAAACCGACATCCGCTTTCCAGCTGCCGAGATGCGGGAGCGCGTCATGCGGCAGCTTGAGCTCATCCAGCAGAGCGCGTTTGTCAGCCTTCCGGCCGCCGGACAGGCTGGCGAGCAGCCAGGGCCAGCTGATGGCGCCGAAGCCGATGCGCCAGGCAAGGTCCGACATGCGGCTTTGCGCTGTCCCGGCTTCCTGCTCGGCCAAAGAAAGAAAACCAGTCAACTCACGGGAGGTCACGATGCACCCATCCTCATATTAGAATTCGGCGGGACTATGCGGCGCTGCGCGATTTTCGCATAGAGCCTTGTGTCCGCCCTTGTTCCGCCGCTCAGGAAACGCCGATGAACCGCATAATTTCCGCTACCGTCGAACGCTGGCCAGTCGCTGGCGCCTTCATCATCAGTCGGGGCGCGAAGACTTCGGTCGATGTCGTGGTCTGTACCGTCGGCGATGGAGAGCAGGTGGGCAGGGGTGAGGGCACGCCCATCTATTATGAAGGGGAGACAGCCGAGGCCTGCGCCGCTGCCATCGACGCCTATCAGGGGCCTCTCGACCGTGAGGCACTGCTGGGGACGATGCCCCGAGGTGCTGCCCGCAACGCGCTGGATTGCGCTCTTTGGGATCTGGAAGCCAAGCAAGCGGGCGTGCCGGTGTGGCAGTTGGCGGGCGTGCAGTCGCCCACGCCGCTGCCGACGGCTTTCACCATCAGCCTGAACGACCCGGCCCAAATGGAACAGGATGCACGTGCTGCCGCGGGCAGAGGCTTTGCCCTGCTGAAGTGCAAGCTGACCGGAGAGGGCGACCGGGAGCGGATCGGAGCGGTTCGTGCCGGTGCGCCGGGTGCGCGCCTGATCGTCGACGCGAATGAAAGCTGGCACGACCTCGACATCGCGGCTGAAGCGGAAGCGCTTGCGGCGCTTGGCGTCGAAATGGTGGAGCAGCCGGTTTTTCACGGGCGTGAGGACAGGCTGGCGAGCGTCAAGTCCCCATTGCCCCTTTGCGCCGATGAAAGCTGCCATACGCGTGCCGACCTGGATCGCCTGGGGGACTTCGATGCGGTCAATATCAAGCTGGACAAGGCGGGGGGCCTGACGGAAGCGCTGGCCCTCGCCCGCGCCGCAAGGGAGCGGGGTTTCCGCATCATGGTGGGCTGCATGCTTGGCACGTCGCTCGGCATCGCTCCCGCCGCGCTGGTGGCGCAGGGCGCGGACTGGACAGATCTGGACGGAGCGCTGCTGCTGGCCAAGGACCGGGAGGGCGGCCTGTCCTTGCAGAACGGCCTGCTGCAACCCGGAAGCCTTTGGGGCATGGGTCAGTAGCCGAGCGTCAGGCCCGCGGTATAATATTTGGGACCGACATTGCCTTTCACGCGCAGCTTGGGAAGGATCGGCATTGCGATGGTAGCATAGGGCCTGGCCTTGTCACTGCTGAAGCGGACGCCAGCGCCCACCGTCGCAAAGGCTGGCAGGGTGTATGTCGCCTCTACCCGGCCGTAAAGCTTCGCCGCGCCATCGCGCAGATAGACGCCCACGCCGGGGGTCAGGCTGAACCCGGCCACGTCCAGTGCATAGCCTGCGCCGATTTCAGTGCCCCAATGTCCGTTTGCCCGGCCGTAATTGGCTTCGGCTCCAAGCCCTTCGGCATGGACGGCGGGAGCGGTGGCAAAGGATGCCGCCAAAGCGGCGGCGGCGAGTGTAGCGCGTGAAATCATCTTCATGTCCCCGATCGGATTTGCCGCTGCCTGACCCGCTGGCAGGGGCGAGGCAAGCGAGGGGAAGATGAAGCGAATCGAAAACCGGTTCAGGTGAGCCGCGCGGTCCCTTCATGGTCGATATGCAGGGGATCGGGATAGGGCATGATCGTGCGTCCGTCCGGCGCGGCTGTGAAGCTTGTCTGCGTGGGATAGGCAAATTCGATGCCTTCCGCCTTGAACCGCTTCCAGATCGCCAGGCCGATGCGATGGCGCGACTGGAAATAATCATGCTGGTCAGGGTAGGGCACGTCGAAATTCAGCTCATAATCGAGCGAACTCGCGCCGAAACGCACCAGGCCCGCGTTGACGAAGTTCATCCCTTCGGCCGTCACGATTTCCTCAAGCAGGGCCGGGATGGCATCGGCCTTTTCATCGGGCGTCTGATAGATGATGCCCAGGGAAAAGGTCACCCGGCGCTGCTCCAGCGTTTGAAGGCTGGTGATCTCCTTTTGCAGGAGGTTGGCGTTGGAAATGACCTTCTTCTCGCCCGTCATCGCGCGCAGCCGCGTGCTCTTGAGGCCGATGCGTTCGACGCGCGCGGTCGTCTGGTCATAGGTAATCACCTCGCCCCGGCGGAAGGGTTTGTCGAAGATGATCGACAGCGCGGCGAACAGGTCGGAAAATATGCCCTGCGCCGCAAGGCCGATCGCGATGCCGCCGATGCCGAGGCCAGCCACCAGCCCGGTGACGTTGACCCCTAGATTGTCGAGCACGACCACGGCGGCGATGGCGAACAGGCCAAAAGTTACCAGGACGCGGATGAGCCCCATCGCGTTGGCAAGGGTTTCGCCGTGGGCGTCTTCACCGACTGTCTTGCGTTCGACAAGGCCCAGGATGATCTCGCGCGCCCAGATCGCCGCCTGGAAAACCGCAGCGATGGTGAAGAGGAAGCCTACCGTCTTCATCACCATCAGCGGAGGATTGGCATAGCTGACCACCAAGCGGGCAGCGACGAGAGCCATGAAGAAATGGGTGGTCCGGGCGATCGCGCGGCCAACCACGTTGGATACGGCCAGGGTGCTGCCCGGCTTGCCACGGAAGCGCTTGCCGAATCCGCGCAGTGCGGCGAGGCCGAGATAGATGGCTATGCCGATCCCGACGGCAATCACTATCTGCAACGAGTGAACCGCGAACCAGTTCGCCGTGGCATGCCACATTTCCGAAAGGTTGGGAGGGCGAACGGTGATTTCGGTGAATGCAGGCTCTTTCTTCGCGGCCATGGGGATCCCTGAAAATTGAAGAGCGGTCAGGCCGCCAAAGGAAGAGAGGGGCTGGCCCCGCGCTCTTCCAGAAAGGCGATCAAACCGCGTTCGTAACGGGTCAGATAGCGCGTACTGCGCGGCAAGCGAAGCCCCGCCCGTGGACGAGGCTTTGCGGCATGGGCTCCTTCTCAAGAGCCTCTAACCCGCCTTGCCGCTTTTACGTTCCCGGCTCTAACCCATGTGGGTCAGGAACGGCCACCGAAACGTGCCGCTGCTGCGCAGCCGCCAATGGTCCGGATGACGGCGAATGACGGACAGATGGGCGAGCGTCAGGGTCGTGGCCAACAGGGCGGCAGGCATGGCGATCATCGTGGCGCCGGGAATGAAGAGGGCGGCGCCGAAGCATCCGACAGCTGCCGCTGACGTGAGCAGAGTAGCCCGCGCTTCGCCATCCGGTCCGCGCATCCAGAATACGCAGCCGCTCACGCCCAGCGCGAACGCCATGGCGAGCCGGGCGGGCTGGCCCTGTCCGGCTAGCCCGCAGCCGATGATCAGCAGAATTATGAGCAGCGCGATTCCCGGGCGCGGCAGTCGGCCAAGCAGATAGGCACCGGCAGGATAGAGCATCAGCTCTGCCATTAGCACCGCCGCCAGGATCGATCCGGCCAGGATCGCCTGCTCGGGACCCGCGATAACCGCCACGACCGCCGTCGCCGCCCATGGGACGAGGCGTCCGGGCGCCATGCGTATGTGGCTGACCCAGCCCCGCAGTCCAGCGCGCGTATCCCATCGCCGGTCGGCCAGGCGCAGCTGGAACGCCGCGATGATGAACAATGCCTCAACGCCCCAGGGCAGGAATGCCTCGCCTATCATGGGCGAGGCCAAGACAAGGCCCAGCAGCAAGCCGTGCGCCATGCCCAGAATGCGGAGTTCTCCGCTCATCATACTCCCCCTGTGACCGGCTTGAGCGGCCGCAACGCCATGGCCGGGCTCCGCACCGTCTCCCGCTGCTTGCGCGCGAGATAGGTGTCGAGGCCGATTTGCAGCGATAGCATCATGAAGATGAAGGGTTGGTAAGCGATGCCGACGAACAGCGATCCGATCATGTAGATGACATGCCCCTGCTGAAGCGCCAGCGCGAAAGGCGCTATCCATGCCTCGCCTGGACCATCTCGGCCGCGATAGCGCCGCCGGATCGCTTCGGTCCGGATGAAGCAGATCAGATGTATGAGTAGCCAGACCGCGAAGCCGAAATAGCCTTGCTCGCCGAGCATTTCGAAATAAGCGCTGTGATAGGCTCGGCCCTTGTCGGTGACGAGCCGCCGCTCGACTCGCGATCCCCCACTGTCGATCACCCGTTCCTGCGTGAAATAGGTGAAGCTGTTCTGGAGATAATTGTCGAAGCCGCCGCCGCCCGGATGCTCCTTCACATAGTCCAACGTCCACTTCCACACGGCCAGGCGTGTGGAGGCGCTCTCATCGCCCTGATGATTTTCGATGGTGGACATGCGCTGGGTGAAGCTGGCGGGCAGGAAGGGGATGGCGGCCAGCGCTGCCACGGCCATGAGTGGGCCGTAGACAAAGCGCCGCTTCGACCGCATCAGCATCATGCCAGCGAGGATGACGATGCAGACGAGGCCCGTGCGAGCCTCCGTCCCGATCGGCATCAGCAGGCAGGCGAAGCATAGCGCATAGGCAAAGCCGCGCACCCGCCAGTCGGGGGGAAAGATAGTGCCATGCTTTGCCAGCCACAGGATGAGCGGAATGAGCGAGATGGCAACGCAGCTGATGATGCTGCCTTCATAAAGGCCGCTATTATTGTCGACCATCAGGTTGAGCACGCCATAGCCGCCGCCCGACAATGCCGTCTTCATGCCGCCATTGATGATGATCGTGCTTGCGCACAGCACCATGAACAGCGCCAGTGCCTCTAGCCGCAACCTCGTGCGGAGGGTGAGCGGCAGGAAGATGGCGAAGATCATCGCCTTCCACACCCATTCCCATTTCGTGTGAGCGTTGAGCGGGAAGTCGGCCGTCGCGGTCGTATAGCCGCACCAGGCCAGCAGGATCAGCAACAGAAGCTGGCGCATGGAGAAGCGGCAGTCCGTTTTCTTGTCAACCAGCAGCCAAGCGCCGACCGCCAACGCAAAGGCGATTGCGGAGATCGGGATGCGGTTCAGGAGGAAATAGGACAGCCGCTGCGGCGAAACGATGTCGATATAGGCATAGACGGCGACCAGCAGGAATGGACGCCGCAACCCCAGCAGGAAGAAGGCGCCAAGAAACGCGAGGAAGAAGAGATCACGCATCGGGCGATTGCTCCGCCCGCGATTCGTCATCCAGGTCCGGGCGCGACAGCAGCCGCCAGGCCGCCAGCATGATCACGCCATGGCTGACCAGCAGGGAAAGGGCGTCAATCATCGCGCGAAGGGTTCTTCCATGGCCACGGCCTTTCCCTAGCGCGGCAGAGTTGACGGGCCGTTAAACCTTTTCCGGCACAAGAAGCGTCATGACTCGGATACTCCATGTGCTCGATCACAGCCTGCCGATGCATAGCGGCTACACCTTCCGGACGCGTGCGATCCTGCGGGCGCAAATGGCGCAGGGCTGGGACGTGCGGGGCATCACCGGATTGCGCCACGGCGCCAAGGGACCAGCGGAGGAGGTCGTCGATGGCCTCCATTTCCATCGCACGCCGGGCCACCCGGCAACGGGCAACCCTCTGCTGCGCGAATGGCGAGACATCGCCGCGCATGCGGACGCGATCGATTCGCTGATCGGCCAGTGGCGGCCGGACGTCATCCACGCCCATTCCCCCGTCCTGAACGCCATGGCTGCCCAGCGCGCGGCCAAGCGGCACGACATTCCGATGATCTACGAGATTCGGGCCTTCTGGGAGGATGCAGCGGTCGGCAACGGCACCGGCACCGAGGGAAGCCCGCGCTATTGGCTGACTCGGCAACTCGAAACCCACGCGGTGCGCGCAGCCGATGCCGTAGCCGTCATCTGCGAGGGGCTGCGCGGCGATCTGGTGGCAAGGGGGATTGATCCCGCAAAGATCATCGTCTCGCCCAATGGCGTGGACATGGAGCAATTCGGGACGCCGGTGCCTCGGGACCCGGCGCTGACGACCCGGCTGGGGCTGGATGGCGCGGACGTCGTCGGCTTCATCGGCAGCTTCTATGATTATGAAGGGCTGGACGACCTGATCGCCGCCATGCCCCGGCTTGTCCGCGCCCGCCCCAGGGTGAAGCTGCTGCTCGTCGGTGGCGGACCCTGTGAACGGGCGCTGAGGGATCAGGCGACAGCTTCGCCCTTTGCCGACCATATCGTCTTCGTCGGACGCGTGCCGCATGACGAGGTCGAGGATTATTATGCGCAGGTCGATGTGCTCGCCTATCCGCGCAAGGCGATGCGGCTCACCGATCTTGTGACTCCCCTCAAGCCGCTGGAGGCGATGGCGCAGGGGCGGCTGGTGGCGGCTTCCAATGTTGGCGGCCATCGCGAACTGATCGAGCATGGGGTGACCGGCACGTTGTTCACGCCTGGTGATCCGGCCGCGATCGCGTCTGCATTGGCGGAAATGTTCGCCGATCGGGGCTTCTGGGATGATCGCCGTGCAACGGCGCGCGCCTTTGTCGAGCGGGAACGTAACTGGTCGTCAAATATTCTGCGCTATCAGCCGGTTTATGAGCGGTTGCTGGCGCAGCGGCCCGCCCATGTCCGTGCCGCCGCATGAGTGGGAGCTTGATTGTAGGACGATCTCATCAAGCGATGACCCCGGCCATATTGGCGGGGATCGCGGTGGGCATGATCCTGCTGACAATGCCCGCCGGGCTGGTCGAGACGATCGTGGCGTCCAGCGGCCTGAGCGAGGCCATGCCCGCTGCCGCGCCGCCATTGGGGTTGAAGGCACGCTTGCTGCTCGCCGGGTTCGGCGCGCTGATGGCGACAGGCGTTGCATGTTTGGGCGCTGCGCCAGTGCCGATGAAAAAGGATCGACGCCGTCACAGCGTCACGGGAGTGAGTGATATGGGTTTTGCATTGCCGAAGCTGAACTGGCTGTCTCGCGGCCGGGCGACCGGAGCGTCCAGAATATCGCGCCCGCTGGCGCGCCGTGCTGACGCGCATCCCGATGCGCCTGCACGTACGCCGATCTTCGCCAGCCGGGACTTTGGCGGGCTGGAGATCTTCCCCCGGATCGCGCCCGCGCGCGGGGAGCAACCGGAAGTGCCTGAGGTCGAAGAGCAGGCGATCATCCAGCCGGGCCTATCCTCTTTTGAAGAAGCTGGCCACGATGAGCCCACCTATGCCGAGTTCGAGGATATTGCTCCTCCTGCTCCCGTAGAAGCGACTCGGACGGAGGCTCCCGTATCGGCGATGCCGTCCCTTGCCGAGTTGACGGCCCGGTTCGAAAGGGGGCTAGCCGAACGCGTGCGGGGAAGCAGGACGGCTCTCGAGGCCGACGTCATTGCGGACATGCCCGTCGAACAGCGCGTCCCGGTGCGGGATCATGTCGAGGATGACGTCGATCAGGCGCTGCGGGCCGCGCTCGGCACATTAAGGGCCATGGCAGACCGCACGCGCTGATCCCCGCCGCTCACCAGTCTTCGATGGTGAGCGCGGAAAGCTCGATCCGTTCCTGATCGGCAGCCGAGCGGCCGCCGTCAATCTTGATGTCGGCAACGAAATGCCGGGTCAGGGACCACTCGGCATCCTCCAGCCCTAAGGCGAAGCGTGCCCGCCTTTCCTTCGCGTCCGGCCCAGTCATCCGCAGGGCGATGACGTGCCGACGTCCCTGAAACAAGGCGCTGGCCCATGGGCGGCTGGTCGCCCGCTCAATGCTGGCGGGCTCGCCTGCGCGTTCGATGAGTTGCGCGAGCAGCCGTGGCAGCGGGTCAGTGCTGCGGCGCATTCCTTCGTTTGCGACCGGACCTCGGCTCTGGCGGAGATGATCCATACTTGTCATTGGCCCGCGCTCCTGCGATATGTGTTCATGAAATGTTCTATACGTCTCTTGATCCGTTCCCCCGGCTCCCGCCCTTGGCGCAGGTCGAATACCAACCGCGGATCGCGGACGCTCTCCCGGCCAAAGCGGGTTGCTGGAATGCCGTTGTCCCGCAGGAACTTCTCTACGGCGCGAATCAACATGCGTTTCAATCTCCCTCTGCAACAGGATTCGCCCGCCGCGAATCTCTAGGATGTTTCCTATCTGTTCCTGCATTTCCTACTTGTCTAGGAAAAATCCTATCGATAGGATTCTGTCATGGCCGTTGATTTGGAAGATCCGCGCATAGTGCTGGAACGGCTGATCGCCGAACGAGGGGAGAATTATTCTGACCTCTCCCGGCGGCTGAAGCGCAACCCCTCCTATATTCAGCAATTCATCAAGCGCGGGACACCGCGCAAGCTGGATGAGGAAGACCGGCGGATTCTCGCCCGCTATTTTGGCGTTTCCGAGGACGTGCTGGGCGGACCGGCGCGGCAGGAGTTCATGGTGGAACGGAAATCGCGGCCGTTGCCTGCCGTGGTGCCGGTGCCGCGCCTCTCCTTGGGCGCTTCGGCTGGCCCCGGGTCGCTTGACGAGGACGAGCGCGCGGCCGGCGTGATGGCTTTCGACGCGAAATGGTTGCGCCATCTGGGCGTGCGGCCACAGCGCGTTTCGATCATCAGGGTGGACGGCGAATCGATGGCGCCCACGCTCAATGATGGCGATGAGATCATGGTCGATCATGATGATGACGCGATGCGGCTGCGCGACGGCGTCTATGTGCTGCGGCTGGATGGCGTGCTGATGGTGAAGCGGATCGCCATGGGGCCGCGCCGGGGATTGTTCAGCGTGCTCAGCGACAATGTCCATTATCCCGATTGGGTGGATATCGATCCGGCGCTGGTGGCCATCGTTGGCAGGGTCGTCTGGACCGGGCGGCGGCTGGTCTAGAGCGCGCCGCGTTTAATCGGACGCAGGTCGCGCGCTCTGGTTTTTGTTATCGCATCGTTTGAAGCGCGAACCCGGTCCCCACTTTTGCGCACGATGCTCTAGCTTGGCGCGATGGCGAAGGCTTCCTATGTGCGGACGGCGCAAGGAGGCTCCGATTGAACGACAATGACGCGGTGATCCGCAAGGCGATCGAATGGCATGGCCAGCCGATGGCGCTGGCCACGGTCGTATCGACATGGGGATCTGCGCCCCGGCCGCGCGGCAGCCATATGATCGTCCATGGCGATGGCCGCTTCGAAGGCAGCATTTCGGGCGGCTGTGTCGAAGCGGACGTGCTGCAACGCGCCGCGGACGTCATCGCCGGGCGTGCTGCGCATGTCGAACGCTATGGCGTTGCCGATGGCGATGCGTGGGCCGTGGGGCTTCCATGCGGGGGCGAGATCAGCGTGCTGGTGCAGCCAGTAGCCGAGGGGATTTTCGCGCCGCTGCTCTTCGACCGGATTGCGCAGGCGCGGCATGAGGGGCGGGCGCTCACCCTTTCCACCGACCTTGGCACAGGCATCACCCGTGAGGGCGTGGTCGAGGGTCAGTTCCAGAACCGGTACGATCCGCCGCGCCAGTTGCTGATCGTAGGCGCGGTGCAGATTGCCCAATCCTTATGCGCGCTCGCGCAAGCCATGGGGGTGAGGCCTGTGGTGATCGATCCCCGAGGCCGCTTCCTGACGCAGGAGCGTTTCCCGGGCGTCGAGTTGGACGATCGCTGGCCCGATGAAGCCATTGCAGCGCGAAGGCCGGGTGAAGCGACGGCGGTCGTGACGCTCAGCCATGATATCAAGATCGACGACCCCGCGCTGGCGGAGGCTTTGCGCGCGCCGACTGGCTATGTGGCGGCGCTGGGATCGCGCAAGAGCCATGCCGCGCGGCTTGAGCGGCTCTCCGCCATGGGGTTTTCCGAAGATCAACTGCGGCGGATCGATGGCCCGGCGGGCATCGACATCGGCGCGGCGGGTGCGGCTGAAATCGCCCTGTCGATCGCGGCGGGCATGATCGCAGGCTTCAACGCGCGCGGCTGACCCCAACGGTCAGCAGCATTTGCCGCCATTCTTGCCGCCATAGCGGGCTTCCTGCCGTTCCCGGAAAAACTGGGTGCGGGTCATGACAGGGGCGCCGGGATGGTGCGCCTGCATGTGGCCGACATAGCCGTCATAGTCGGGCATGCCGACCATCATCAGCGCTGTCTGGCGAAGCTTGGCGAACAGCCGGGTCATTCCGCTGGCACCAGAGATGCGGGGATTTCGCGTGCGGTGGGTGCATCAACGCGCCGCGCGGCGATGCAGGTGCGGATAGTGAAGAACAGCAGGGACAGCACCACCAGAAGGAAGATGCCTACCAGGGCCGCATCCACCCGATCGTTGAAGATGATCTGCTGCATCTCCGCCATGGACTTGGCGGGGCTCAGCAATTTGCCTTCATTCGCCGCCGTGGAGAATTTGGCTGCATGCGCAAGGAAGCCGACCTTCGCGTCCGCCGAAAACAGCTTCAGCAGCCCGGCCGACAAGGTGCAGACCAGCAGCCACGCCGCCGGGATCATCGTCACCCAGGCATAGCGGTCGCGCTTCATGCGGAACAGCACCGCCGTTGCCAGCATCAGCGCGATCGCCGCCAGCATCTGGTTGGAAATGCCGAACACCGGCCACAAGGTGTTCACGCCGCCCAAGGGATCGGTGACGCCCTGATAAAGGAAGAAGCCCCATGCCGCCACGGTGAGACCGGTCGCCACAAGGCCGGGGCCAATGCCGGACGTATCCTTGAAACGAGGCACGACAAGCCCGATCAGGTCCTGCAACATGAAGCGTCCCGCTCTCGTCCCTGCGTCCACCGCCGTCAGGATGAACAGCGCCTCGAACAATATCGCGAAATGATACCAGAAGGCCTTCATCGCAGGCCCGCCGATCACATGGGAAAAGATTTCCGCCATCGCGACGGCCAGCGTCGGCGCGCCGCCTGCGCGCGATATGATGCTATGCTCGCCAACATCCTTCGCGGTCTGGGTGATAAGCTCGGGCGTGATGGGGAAGCCCATCGCCGTGACCGCCGCCGACGCGCTTCCGGCGTCGGTGCCGATCACCGCCGCCGGGCTGTTCATCGTGAAATAGATGCCGGGATCTAGGATCGACGCTCCCACCAGCGCCATGATCGCGACGAACGCTTCCATCAGCATCGCACCATAGCCGATCAGCGGCGCGTCGCTCTCGCTCGCGATCAGCTTGGGCGTGGTGCCGCTGGCGATGAGGGCATGGAAGCCCGACACTGCGCCGCAGGCGATGGTGATGAAGAGGAAGGGGAAGAGCCCGCCCGACCAGACCGGGCCGTTGCCGTCCACGAACTGCGTGACGGCATGCATCTTGAGCGGCGGCGCCATGATGACGATGCCGATGGCAAGCGCGGCGATCGCCCCGATCTTGAGAAAGGTGGACAGATAGTCACGCGGCGCCAGCAGCAGCCAGACCGGCAGTACCGACGCCACCGCGCCATAGCCGATCAGTATCCAGCACAGCTGCACCGGCGTGAAGGTGAAGATCGGTCCCCACAAGGGTGATTCCGCAATCGCCTGCCCATAGATGATCGCAGCCAGAAGCCCGACGAGCCCGATAAGCGACACCTCGCCAATGCGCCCCGGCCTGATCCAGCGCGTGTAGGCACCCATCAGCAGGGCAAGCGGGACCGTCGCCGCCACGGTGAACATGCCCCAGGGGCTCTCTGCCAGCGCCTTCACCACGATCAACGCCAGCACGGCTAGGATGATCACCATGATCATGAAGGCGCCGAACAGCGCGATGGTCCCGGCGGCCTGGCCCATTTCCATGCGGATGAGTTCGCCCAGGGATCGCCCGTCGCGGCGCATGGAAATGAACAGGACCATGAAGTCCTGCACGGCGCCCGCCAGCACCACGCCCACGATGATCCAGAGCGTGCCGGGCAGATAGCCCATCTGCGCGGCAAGAACCGGCCCGACGAGGGGACCGGCACCGGCGATCGCCGCAAAATGATGCCCGAACAGCACCACCCGATCCGTCGCGACATAGTCCAGCCCGTCCGCCCGCCTGATTGCGGGCGTCGGCCGTGCGGGGTCGAGCCGCATCACGGCTCGGGCGATGTACAGCGCATAATAGCGGTAGGCGACGAGGAAACTGCTGACAGCAGCCACGACGATCCAGAGCGCGTTGACCGCCTCCCCGCGCGATACGGCAACCACCGACAGCGCCACCGCCCCGACTATCGCCATCAGGATCCAGGGGATGTGCCGGGTCATCGCTCTCTCTATCATTGTCGCAGTGTGGGCCGCCACAGTAGGGCCGCGCCCTCCAAAGACAATCACCGATGTGGGCACCGATGTGGGCGGCCCGCTGCTTTGCGATTGAACGGCCATTCGACCGCGGTGCTGGCCCAGAGCGCCCACCATATGATCAGCGGCTGCAACAGCAGGCGCGGGCCATGATACCACCAGCCAAGGTGCACGCCGCCCAGCGGAATGTCGTTCAGCGCGTGATTGATATTGGCGGGCCAAACGCATAGGGCGTAAAGCGCGAGGCCAATTCCGGCCGCTCTCCGGAATCGAGGGATGTGCAGCCCTATGGCGCCCGCAATCTCAGCGATCCCCGTGAGGGTAATGATGTCAGCCGGATATGGCACCCAATGCGGGGTAATGGCGATGAAGCCGCCCGGTCTGGCTATATGGGCGACGCCGGCGATCAGGTAGAATGCAGAAAGCAGCCAGCGCGAGGCCGTTCTTACATTATTGCCATCGCCTCGCGCATCGCCACCGTCAGAGCGTGATCTCCCCCTCATCTTCGCCATCCCAATAATGCGCCCTTTCCGCGCGTACCTTGATCATCACCAGGCCCGGCGTGTCGACGCCTTCGTCGAACCAGCGGTCAAGATCGCTGTTCCAATGCGCCGCAAACTGCGCCTTGTCACGGATCAGGTCAGCGCGCCCTTCGACCGCCACGAACAAGGGGCGCTGCTTCAGCAATCCGGCCGACCCCTGGAATGACAATCCCACCTTTGGATCGCGCTCGATATCACGAACCATGACGGTATCGTCCGTCGTGAAATAATAGCTGTCGCCGTCATAATCGACGTCACCATTGTTGCTCATCGGGCGAGCGGCGATCTGGCCGCCCTCAGCGCGGGTAGAAAGCATGGCGAAGTCGATGTCCTTCATCTTCTTTGCCAGCTGCGGCAGCGTCAGTTGAACCATCCAGTACACTCCTTTGACGAGATCATGCCAACGTCCCGCCGCAAAATAAGCTCCGGACTCGTCACCGAATGAATAAGAACATATAGTGAACAAACGAATCGGAAAGGATCAGCCATGCGCCACGACAAGCGCGCCGCAACTTTGTATCGTCTCTTCTTCGCGCTGAAGCCGCCTGTAACGGTGGCGCGGCAGACCGATCATCTGGCGGAAAAATTAGGCGGCGGCGAGCGGCGTATCCGCCTGGAACATCAACATATGACGCTCGCCGTCACGGCCGATTATGTCGAATATCCCTATGCAGTGATCAAGGCATTGCTGCGCGCGGGCACGAGCGTGGAGGCTGAACCCTTCGACATGCGGCTCGACCAGGTGAGCTTCAGCAACCGGTCGGTTGCACTGCGTCCGTCTCGATCCGTGCCGCTGCTCAATCAGCTACAGCGCTCGATTGCCGATGCGATGTGGAGGGCAGGGGTGGCCTTGCGTCCGGGCTGGAGCTTCAGCCCCCATCAGACATTATTTTACAGGGACGGGCCGCCATCGCAGCAGAGCATCGATGGCTTTTCATGGTCACTCGACCGGTTTGTCCTGGTGTGCAGCCATGTGGGCCGCACGCGGCACGATATTCTGGGCACCTGGACGCTTAAAGGCGACGGGCAGTATGAGTTGTTCTGATACTCAAGCGAAAGTGCGTCTAACAGGATCGCTCAAGCCGTTCGAGCTGAGCTTGCCGAAAAAAGCCCTCTTCTTGAAAAGTAGAGCCCCTCCGCAGGCTCAGGGCGAACGGCGTGGTGCCGGTATGAAGCACAAAACGTTAAGGCCGTAGCCGGGTATCGATGGTTATGCCGTGGAGCAGCGTGCAGATGTGCGGTTAGCAGGAGCGCTGCCAGATAGCCGCAGGTGGAGAGTTTCTCAGCCCTCGGTCACGCTGGCCAGCACGGCGGCTCGAAGTTCGGCTATGCCCATCCCCTTGTCGCTCGATGTTGGGATGATCTCCGGATGGGCGGCCGGCCGCTTGCGGATGGCATCGCTCGCGGCCTGCATGATTTCGGCCAGATGGCTTGCCTTCACCTTGTCCGCCTTGGTGAGCACGATGCGATAACTGACCGCTGCTGCGTCCAACATGTCCAGAATGTCGTTGTCGACATCCTTGATGCCGTGGCGACTGTCGATCAGCACGAGCGTCCGCTTCAGCTTGGCTCTGCCGCGCAGATAATCATTCACCAGGAAGCGCCATTTACGCACCATGTCCTTGGGCGCGCGGGCATAGCCATAGCCGGGCATGTCGACGAGGCGAAAGCGCAGCGGATCGCCCACATCGAAAAAGTTGAGCTCCTGCGTCCGCCCCGGCGTGTTGGACGTGCGCGCCAGGCTGTTCCGCCCGGTAAGAGCGTTGAGCAGCGACGATTTGCCCACATTCGAACGGCCCGCAAAGGCCACTTCATTGACCGACATGTCGGGCAGGAATTTCAGATCCGGCGCCGATTTAAGGAAGGCGATCGGCCCGGCGAACACCTTGCGCGCTTCCTCGATCAGTTCGGGGTCGACAATGTCGGTCACGTGATTTCCGTTCGTCTCGTGGACTATGCGCTATTTCGCCGGGGCCGCGCTCAATGCAGGATGGCGCTTGTAGAGCCACCACTGCTGCAACATCGACAGGCAGTTGTTGGTGATCCAGTAAACCAGCAGGCCTGCCGCGAACGGCGCCATGATGAACATCATCATCCACGGCATGATCGAGAAGATCTGCTGCTGCATCGGGTCCATCTGCGCCGGGTTCAGCTTGAACTGCAGCCACATGGAAATGCCCAGCAGCAGCGCCAGCACGCCGATCGCCAGGAAGGACGGCGGGGTGAAGGGCAACAGGCCGAACAGGTTGAGGATGTGCAGCGGGTCGGGTGCGGACAAATCCTTGATCCACAGGACGAAGGGCTGGTGACGCATTTCGATCGTCAGCTGCAGCACCTTGTAGAGTGCGAAGAAGATCGGGATCTGGATGAAGATCGGCAGACAGCCGGCGAGCGGGTTTACCTTCTCGCGCTTGTAGAGCTCCATCATCTCCTGCTGGAGCTTGGGCTTGTCGTCCTTATATTTCTCCTGCAGCGCCTTCATCTTCGGCTGAACCGCGCGCATCGCCGCCATGCTGGCGAACTGGCGCTGGGCGACGGGGAACATCAATGCGCGGACCACGAAGGTCAGGCAGATGATAGCGACGCCGAAATTGCCGATATGTTCGAACAACCAGTGCAGCAGCGCGAAGATCGGCTTTTCGAACCAGTAGAACCAGCCCCAATCGATCGCCCGGTCGAACAGCGGAATGCCCGCGTCCTGATAGGCTTCGAGCGTCTTCACTTCCTTCGCGCCGACGAACAGGCGCACGGTCTGCGTCACGGCCTTGCCCGGCGCCAGCATGGTGGGCGCAAGGCTGTAGTCGGCCTGATACTGCGTGCCTGCCCCTTTACGGAACTGGCCTTCAAAGGCGGCCTTCTGGTCGGGCACCAGCGCGGACAGCCAATATTTGTCCGTGAAGCCGAGCCAACCGCCCGTGGACTGGAAGCTCTGGCTGGAAGGACCCTTGTCCAGATCCTTGTAGTTCACGTCATAATTGGCCGCGCCGTTGAACACGCCCATGGGCCCTATATGGATTGTCCAGGTGTCGGGATCCTGGGGAATGCCGGTCCGGCTGATATAGCCGAATGGCTTCACGCCCACCACGCCAGTGCCGCTGTTCGCGACCTTCTGCTGCGCGGTGATCATGTAGTTTCCATCGACCGTCAGGCGGATTTCGAAGGTCTGGCCTGCGCCATTGTCCCAGCGCAGCGTCACGGGGCTGGTAGGCGTCAGCTCCTTGCCGTCGGCAGTCCAGACGGTGTTCGCATCGGGCGCCTTCAATCCTTCACCTTGCCAGCCGAAGCCCGCGAAAAAGGCGTCTTTCGTGCCAGAGGGGCTGTAAAGGCGGATCGCTGGGGAATTCTTCGCGATCGTCTCGCTGTAGGTGGGCAGCACGATGTCGTCGATGCGCGCGCCCTTCAGGTTGATCGAGCCGACCAGCTTGGGAGTCCGGATCGCAACGCGCGGGCTTTCCTTCAGGACGAGAGCGCGGTCGCGAATCGCGGCGGGGCTGCTCGCCACGGGACTCGATCCCTGCGCCACCGGCGTCGTCTTGCCGCCTTCGATCTTGGTCGCGGGCGGATTGGCGGCGGGGAAGAAATGATTGGCGATATAGGGCCAGCCGAACAGGATCGCTGCGGTCAGCAGCACCGCCAGAACAATATTCTTCTTGTCGTCCACGCTTGTCGGCTCCGCCGTCTTTTAATGAAAATTCGTGTCAGGGCACCGGGTCGTAGCCCGATCCGCCCCAAGGGTGGCATCGCATTAGCCGCTTCGTGGCGAGCCAGCTACCCTTCACCGCACCATATTTACGGACAGCCTCGATCGCATATTGCGAGCAGGATGGCGCGTAGCGGCAGCTTGGCGGCAATATGCGCGATGGGCCGATCTGCCAGAAACGCGCGATGAGTATGAGGAGGCGGGCGATCATGAGCTCGACTCACCCTGTTTCTGCGAAGCGGGGAAACCACTGCTGCCGTTGCCCGGCATCGCTGCGTCAGGACTATTCTGATCCTTTGCACGGGCGGGCCGCTTCTTCGCCTTGCGCGGTGCGTCGCCGACCGGTCGGCTCATCACCTTACCCAGCGCCTTTTCCAGCTCCGCGCGCAGCAGGGCGAAGTCCCGCTCAATCCCTTCGGACCGGCCGATCAGCACATGATCGGCCCCCGCCACGCCATGAACCGGCAGCAGTTCGCGTGCCAGAACGCGAAAACGGCGCTTCATCCTGTTGCGGATGACAGCGCCGCCAATCTTTTTCGTCACCGTGATGCCGATACGCATCGCCGGATCACCATCGGCCCGTTCGCGCACCAGCAGGACAAAGCCCGGCATTGGTGCGCGCCGCCCACGATTCGCCGCCAGGAAATCAGCGCGCCGCCGCATAATGGCTGGCGCGCGTTCCGGCGGCGCGTCGTTCAGGCGCTCAGGCTCTTGCGGCCGCGAGCGCGACGGGCACGCAGCACGTTGCGGCCGCCGGGCGTCGCCATGCGAGCGCGGAAACCGTGACGGCGCTTCCGAACCAGATTGCTCGGCTGATAGGTGCGCTTCATCGTTCATTCCTCAAAGCAAAACGTCAAAATCGGGCGTGACAAAAAAGGGCCGCCGTTGGGCGGCCGCATGTCAGGGGGCGTCCGATAGGCAAAAGCGGTGGACGAGTCAATGGCGGAGGAGGGTGATCGAAGAGGATGCGCAACATGTTCCCTCTTCCCTTCAGGGGAGGGGGAGTTCAGCGCCTCTACTTCGCCCGGACCGTCGCCACCGCCTGCTTGAGCGCATCATATCCCACCGCGCCGTTCAGCACCTGATCGCCCACGACGAAGGTCGGCGTGCCGGTCGCGCGCAGCTTTTGCGCCAGGGCGATGTTGGACTGGATCTCCGCGTCATATTTGCTGCTGGCCATGGCCGCCTCCGCAGCCTTGGCATCGATGCCGACCTTGGCGGCAGCGCCGAGGATCGCTTCCCGAGTAACCTTGCCACTATCATACAGCGCCCGGTGGAAAGGCATATATTGGCCCTTCTCCGCCGCCAGCAGCGACACCTTGGCCGCATCCGCGCTCGCGTCCGACAGGATCGGCAACTCGCGATAGACGACCTTCAACCCCTTGTCCTCGCCGACCAGCTTGGCAAGGTCCGCCAGAGATGCGCGGCAATATCCGCAGGCATAGTCGAAAAACTCGACCAGCGTGACGTCGCCATTGGCCGCGCCTTCCCAGGCACCGGCATAGGGCGTCTCGATCGCCTTGCGGCTTTCGCCGATGCTGTCGGCGACACGCTTCGCCTGGAGCCGTTCGACCGCTTCGGGAATGATCTCGGGATGCTCGAGGATATAGTCGCGCACGATTTTCTCGATCGCCGCCTTGTCTCCCGCCGCCACGCTGCCTGTGCTCTGCATGCCAAGGGCCGCGCCCGCGGCAGTGGCGGCGATGAAGGCGAGGGCGCCAATCGTCATCTGGATGGTCCTGTTTGAAAGTGCGGCGCGAAAACCGGGCCGAGAGGTTTCGGTCATTTCTTCTTCCGCTTCTGCTCGATGGCCGCACGTGAAACCATGGCGATATCCTGCGCCCGCAGATAGTCAACCGTGCCAGGCTTCAACGCCTGCATGGCCGCGTCCGCGCTGCGCAGCGCCATCTGGTCCTGGCCCATGAGCGCGTAGCGTTCCGCCGTGGCGAGCGCCGCACGGGGCGTATCGCCCCGCCGCTCATAAACGACCCCCAGCTGATACCAGGCGAAGGGATTTTCCCGATCCCGCGCGACGGCGTTGCGCAGCACCTGTTCGGCCTCGGCGAAATTCTTGTCATCCTCCGTCGCGATCAGCGCATGGCCCAGCATGGTTGCGATCAAGGGCTGCTGCGTCAGCTGCACGGCTTCGCGTAAAGGAGGGATGGCGTCGGCGGGCCTGCCGCTTTCCAACAGCACCTGGCCTTTCAACTCCAGAAAATAAGGGTCATGCGGCTGCGCTGCAAGCAAGGCGTTCACCTCGGCGATCGCCTTGTCGGGGTAGGCGCTCTTGTGCCAGGCATAGGCGCGCGCATAATGCGCCGGAAGAGACTGGTCGCTCTCGGGATATTTTATCAGCGTCTGGGTGGGTTCGGAAACGAAGCCGACCAGCTTGGCCTTGATCCTCTCGAACCGGGCTTCAAGCTTCGGGTCGACCGGCCTGTCCCAAGCGGGATCGACGGTGTACACCTCCCTCAGGACATTGATGCGCTCGCCCGACAAAGGATGCGTGCGGCCGTAGCTGTCCTCCTGCGGTATCGCGAGCCGATATTCCTGGTTCTGCAGCTTCTTGAAGAATTCCAGGCTGCCTTTGCCGGACAGGCCCGCCTTGCTCAGATAGCGCGCGCCCGCAAGGTCGGCGGAGCTTTCCTGCGCGCGGGAGAAGGCGAGGAATTTGCCCATCGCCGCCTGCTGGCCCATGCCCAAAATGCCCATGCCCGCTTCCGCGCCGCCCGCCGCGATCGCAGCGGCGCCAAGGACGAGGCTGAGCAAGGTAATACCCGTCGCCGCCTTCATGCCCTCCGACGAGCGGATGATGTGGCCGCCCTCGATATGGCCAAGTTCGTGCGCGACGACGCCTTGCAGCTGGTTCACATTGTCTGCCGCGGCGATCAGGCCACTATGAACCCAGACATATTGACCGCCCGCGACGAACGCGTTGATTTCCGGATCGTTGAGAACCAGCACCTGGACATTGCGGGGCTCCATCCCCGCCGCGCTCACCAGCGGTCCCGACATGTCCGCCATGAAGGCTTCGGTTTCGGCGTCGCGCAATATCTGCTGCGCCATCACCGGTTTGGCGACGAGTGCCAGCGATGCAAGGGCGATCGCAGCGGCGCGCAGCCAGCGGCGCATCATGGCCGATCACCATGGAGCAGGGATGAAGGCAGCATGCCCGCGCCGCTGCCAGCGCCGCGATGAACTCCGCCTGAAGCGAGAACGCCGCCGCCTTTCCGGAAAACCGGCAGGGCGGCGGCGTTGCTCATCAGACGGGCGTCCCTGCTTACTGGCCGAAGGTGCGCTGCCACCATCCACGGCGCGGTGCGCTTTCCGTTTCGGCCTGCTGCGCATCGGCAGTCTCGCCGCCATCAGCGGCAGCGACGGCATTCTCGTTCGCGCTGGCCGGTGCCGCATCACCTTCATGCGCCACGGTTTCCGCGATCGATGGGGCTTCCGCTGCTTCCTGAGCAACGGCCTCGACCTTCTTGCGCCGTGTGCGCTTGGGCTTGGCGGGTGCTTCGGCCTCGGGCTCCGCCGCAACCGCCGGTTCGGCAGGTGCCTCCGGAGCAGCTTCAGCCTTCTTGCGGCGCGTGCGCTTGGGCTTGGCGGGCGCTTCCTCTGCGGCCACTTCGGCAGGAGCCTCGACAGCCTCGACAGGGGCAGCTTCCGCTTCCTTCGGCTTGCGCGCGCGGGGCCGGCGGCGCGTCTTCGGCGCCTCTTCCTCAGCCGGTGCTTCCGGAGCGGCTTCTGCTACCATGTCAGCGACGGGTTCAGCCTCAGCGGGTTCCTCGGTGAGCTCGGCAGCCTCGGCGGCTTCGCTGATCGCCTCGTCCGAAACCACTTCGCCCTCGCGGCGGCGGCGTCCACCCCGGCGGCCGCGCCGGCCACGGCGTCGGCCCGCCTCTTCACCCTCGCGATCGGCTTCGACGGGCTGTTCTTCGGCCCCTTCGGCCACCGCTTCAGCGTCTTCGTCAGCCTCTTCGGCGGGAGCGGCGGCAGCTTCTGCCTGACCCTCTCCATGATGGTCGTCGCGCTGACCGCCCCGACGACGGCGACGACGGCGGCGGCGACGTCCACCCTCGCGGTCCTCGCCCCGGTCACCGCGCTCGTCGCGCTCTGCAGCCTCGACTTCCTCGATCTCTTCGTCGTCCAGTTCCTCGACGATGTCGAGATCATCCTCATCCTCGACGAGCGGCGCATAGGTCACCACCCGTTCCGGACGTGGACCGCTGGCCTCGACCGACATGCGTGCGCCTTCGACCTCGCCATCCGGCAGGATCGCGATGGTGACGCCATAGCGCTGCTCGATCTCGTCCAGCTCGCGGCGCTTGTTGTTGAGGACGTAGAAAGCCGCTTCCTGGCTCGCGCGCAGGGTGACGAGATTGCCGCGCCCGCGCGCCGCTTCCTCTTCCAGCATGCGCAGCGCGCTGAGGCCTGCGGACGAAGCGGTGCGGACAAGGCCGGTGCCTTCGCAATGCGGGCACTGGCGGGTCGATGCTTCCAGCACGCCGGTGCGCAGCCGCTGACGGCTCATTTCCATCAGGCCAAAGCCGGAGATGCGGCCGACCTGAATACGGGCGCGATCGTCCTTCAGCGCCTCCTTCATCGCCTTCTCGACCTTACGGATGTTGGAGTTCATCTCCATGTCGATGAAGTCGATGACGACCAGGCCCGCCATGTCGCGCAGGCGCAGCTGGCGGGCGATTTCCCGAGCCGCTTCCAGGTTGGTGGCGACAGCGGTCTGTTCGATGCCATGTTCGCGCGTCGAACGGCCGGAGTTGATGTCGATCGACACCAGCGCTTCGGTCGGGTTGATGACCAGATAGCCGCCGGACTTCAGCTGAACGACGGGATTGTACATCGCCGCCAGCTGATCCTCGACGCCCGCGCGCTGGAACAGCGACACGGCGTCGGCATATTGCTGCACCCGGCGCGCATGGCTGGGCATCAGCAGCCTCATGAAATCCTTGGCGGCCTTGTAGCCATATTCGCCCTCGACGATGACCTCTTCGATATCCTTGTTGTAGATATCGCGGATCGCGCGCTTGATGAGGTCGCTGTCATTGTGGATCAACGCGGGGGCTTCGGACTTCAGCGTCTTTTCGCGAATCTCGTCCCACAGGCGCGCGAGATAGTCGAAGTCGCGCTTGATCTCCGGCTTGGTGCGCTGGAGCCCGGCTGTGCGGACGATGCAGCCCATGGTGGAGGGCAGGTTCATTTCCGCGATGATCGACTTCAATCGCTTGCGGTCTGCGGCGTTCGAAATCTTGCGCGAAATGCCGCCGCCATGGCTGGTGTTGGGCATCAGCACGCAATAGCGCCCGGCAAGCGAGAGATAGGTGGTCAGCGCCGCGCCCTTGTTGCCGCGCTCCTCCTTGACGACCTGCACCAGCAGCACCTGACGGCGCTTGATGACGTCCTGGATCTTGTAGCGGCGGCGCAGCGCCATGCGCTTGCGGCGCAGTTCGTCGGCGGCTTCGTCACCACCGCGCTTGCGGCGGCCGCCCCTGTTGCCGTTGCCCTCGGAGCCCTCGCTGCTTTCAGCGGCCTCGCCTTCATCATCCTCATGATGCGTGGCTTCGACGACTTCCAGCCCATCGTCGTGATGATCCTCGTCATCCTCGACCTCGGCGCGCAGCGCGGCCTCTTCCTCGGCATGCTCGCGCTCTTCGCGCAGCAGCGCCTCGCGGTCTTCGCGCGGGATCTGGTAATAGTCGGGATGGATTTCGCTGAAGGCGAGGAAGCCGTGGCGGTTGCCGCCATAATCGACGAACGCCGCCTGAAGCGAAGGTTCTACGCGGGTGACCTTGGCGAGGTAGATATTGCCTTTGAGCTGCTTGTGCTCGGCCGATTCGAAATCAAACTCCTCGATCCGGTTACCCTTGACGACCGCGACCCGGGTTTCTTCCCGGTGGCGCGCATCGATCAGCATACGCATTGTCATTCATTATTCTCCGGCGAAGGCGGCCAGCGGCACTGGGCCGGGCTGCCACGCGATAGTGGGGGGACGAACGCAGTCGCGCCGCCAGCGGCGCGGGTGTTGCTATCGTCCGGTTTGACAGGAAAAACTGCGCTTCTGCTGCATTGGCAGGGCCGGGCAAATCGCCGGTCCGCTCCGTCCAAGCCGCATCGCCCGTCATCGGGCTCAGCGTGGAACGGAAATCATGCCTCATGCAGCGTCAACCTGTTCGTCGCATCGGGCCAGAGCGTTGGGCGCTCGCCGATGCTGCCGTAAATGTTCCCGATGAAGAAGCCCATCTGACATGGGCGTTTCTTTCAGGAATGTGAATGGGTAGCAGCCTAAGGCCAGCCTAGCAATGTCCCGGGCGAAATTGTTTCGTCCAGGATGAATGCCGCCATTCTGCCGTTCAATCGCCGAACATGGTGAAGCAAAGGTAAACGCCGCGCGGATGCACGCGCATGGAGAAGGGGCTGGACGTCATGGCGCGGCGCGTTGCAAAAGCGCGCCATGCTTCACGCGCTAGCTCTGGCAGCTGCTTTCCTGACCGGCCCTCAAGGGTCCGGACGCATCCTCTTCGCTCCTCCAGCGGCCATGGCGCCGCGCCCTGCCAAGCGGTGGCACAGTATCACCGTGCCGATCCCGCCGGTCGCGCGAGGCCTGTCTCTGCCGAAGGTGGAAGGGTCGACCGATCCCTCGCGCCCGCTGATCGTCATCGACGCGGGCCATGGCGGGCATGATCCGGGCGCGATCAGCGCCGAAACGGGCGAGAAGGAAAAGGACCTGACGCTGTCCATCGCGCAGGCGATCCGCGATCAGCTGGTAAGGTCGGGCCGGCTGCGGGTGGCGCTGACGCGGGATGACGATCGCTTCCTGGTGCTGCAGGAACGCTATGGCATCGCACGGAAGATGAACGCCGATCTCTTCATTTCGGTGCATGCCGATTCGGCCGACAATCACGAAGCGCGGGGCGCGACCATCTATACATTGTCGGAAGTCGCCTCGGACCGGGAAGCAGCGCGGCTGGCGGCGCGGGAGAACAGGGCGGACGTTCTGAACGGCGTCAATCTCAGCGGCCAGACCGATGCTGTGTCATCCATCCTCATTGATCTGACGCAGCGTGAAACAATGAAGGAATCAGCGAATTTCGCTCGCCTTCTCCAGCGGGAGGGGAGGCCGTTCATGCTGTTCCGGCCTGCGTTTCATCGCTATGCCTCACTCATGGTTTTGAAGGCGCCCGACACGCCGTCCGTGCTGTTCGAAACCGGGTATCTCAGTAATAAGGACGACGCCGCTTTCCTCGCCTCGCCTGAAGGGCGGAGCGGCATCGCGAAGGGCGTGGCAAAAGCGGTCGAGATCTATTTCGCCCGCAGGCTCGCGCCCGGCGGCGGCTGAGCGCCAAGATCCCGTCGATCTGCACTCCGTCGATCCGCACTGGCGCTGGCCGCATTTTGACCTTAGAGCCTCCTGTCGTCATGGAAGAGGCCCGTCCCCATACCGCCCGTTTGTCCTTCGCCGACCGCCTGAGGGGCAGGCTGGCGCCCCTTTGGCAACGACGCCGGTTCCGCTGGGCAGCCATTGCGCTGGGCGGGATGTTCACTGCGATACTGCTGTTCTGGCTGATCTTCGCGCGCGGCTTGCCCGACGCCGCCACGCTGCTGGAATATGAGCCGCCGCTCCCCACGATCGTGCGCGACATCAATGGCCAGCCGGTGCACAGCTATGCCCGCGAACGCCGCGTCCAACTGCAATATAGCGATTACCCGCCGCTGCTGATCCGCGCCTATCTGGCGGCGGAGGACAAGACCTTCTTTGATCATCATGGCGTCGATATTCCCGGCTTTTTTGGCGCAGTCTTCGACTATGCCAGCAAGATCGGATCGGGGCAGCGCGCCAAGGGCGGGTCGACCATCACCCAGCAGGTCGCCAAGAACCTGCTGATCGGCGACGAATATTCCCCCACGCGCAAGGTGAAGGAGATGATCCTCGCCTACCGCATGGAAAATGTTCTGACCAAGCAGCAGATCCTGGAACTCTACCTGAACCAGATATTCCTGGGCCGGAACGCCTATGGCGTGCAGGCCGCGGCGCGGGCCTATTTCGGCAAGGACGTCGCGGACCTCAAGCTGCAGGAGATGGCCTATCTCGCGATCCTGCCCAAGGGACCGGCCAATTACCGTCCGGAAAGCCCGACGGGCCATGAGCGCGCGCTCGACCGGCGCAACTGGGCGCTTGGCGAGATGTACAAGAATGGCTGGATCAGCCAGGCGCAATTGACCGAGGCGCAGGCTCAGCCGCTCGGCACGGTCGCACAGCATGGCTCCAGCTTCGACGCGCGCGCCGGTGGCTATTATATGGAAGAGGTGCGCCGCCGCCTGATCGACCTGTTCGGCGAAAAGGCGGAAGATGGCCCCAACAGCGTCTATGCGGGCGGCCTTTGGGTCCGCAGCCCCTATGATCCCAAGCTGCAGGAAGGCGTCGCCACTGCCCTGCGCAACGGCCTTTTGCGTTTCGACGCAGGGAAGGGTTGGTCTGGTCCCGTAGGCAAGATCGACCTGGCGCGGGGGTGGAAGCGCGAACTGGCCGCCAGCTATATCGGCATCGATTATGCCGGTTGGCGCGTGGCGGCGGTGATCGACCGCAGCTCTTCAGGGGCCGAAATCGGCTTTTCCGATGGGACCACCGCAACCCTGCCTGCGAGCGCGGCGCAAATGCCCTATCGCCGCGCTGGCGGGCCTGCGTTCAACAGCATGAAGCCTGGCGACCTGATCGTGGTCGCGCGCAACGGGTCCAGCTGGGCGCTGCGCAACGTGCCCGAAGTGTCCGGTGGCATGTTGGCCGAGCAGGTCCATTCCGGACGGGTGCTTGCCATGCAGGGCGGGTTCGACAACCGCCTGTCGTCCTATAATCGCGCGACGCAGGCGATGCGCCAGCCCGGATCGACCATCAAGCCGTTCGTCTATGCCGCCGCGCTGGACAATGGCATGACGCCTGCCTCGATCATCGTCGATGGGCCCTTGTGCGTCTATCAGGGCGCGGGGCTGGGGCAGAAATGCTTCCGCAACTTCTCCGGCGGCAGCGCCGGGCCGCAGACGATGCGCTGGGGCGTCGAGCAATCACGCAACCTGATGACGGTGCGCGCCGCCAGCCAAACCGGCATGGATCGCGTCGTGCGCACCATAAAGGCGATGGGGATCGGCGATTATCAGCCCTACCTCTCCTTTGCTCTCGGCGCTGGCGAAACCACGGTCGAGCGGATGGTGAATGCCTATGCGATGCTCGCCAACCATGGACGCCAGCTATCGTCCAAGGTCATGGACTATGTGCAGGACCGGCGCGGCAAGGTGATATGGCCGCTCCGCTGGCGCGCCTGCGACGGGTGCAACATGGCGAACTGGGATGGCAAGCCCATGCCCCGCTTCGGCTTCGAAGGGCGGCAGGTGATGAACCCGATGACCGCCTATCAGGTCGTGCATATCACCGAAGGCGTGATCCAGCGCGGCACCGCAACTGTTCTTGCGGATCTCAAGCGGCCGCTGTTCGGCAAGACGGGCACGACCAACGGCCCGACCAATGTCTGGTTCGTGGGCGGATCGCCCGACATCGTCGCTGGCGTCTATATCGGCTATGACCAGCCACGCAGCCTGGGTGGCTGGGCGCAGGGCGGCCGGGTCGCCGCGCCGATCTGGAAAGCGGCCATGGCCCCGGTGCTCGAAACCATGCCCAAGACGCCCTTCGTCGCGCCCGCGGGCATCCGCATGGTCACGATAGATCGCCGGTCAGGCAAGCGCGTCTATGGCGTGTGGCCGACCGACGATCCCAAGCCCGCCGTCATCTGGGAAGCGTTCAAGCCTGAAAGCGAACCCCGCCGCTCCATCCGCAAGGAAGAGGTCGCCGCGCAGGAACAGGCCGCCCAGCGGCGTGAGGCAAGAGCCCAGACGCGGCAGCGGACGGACAGCGACTTCCTGCAGGAACAGGGCGGGATTTATTGAGAGGTGGAGGGGGACGCCGGGCTGGGTTTCGCGCGTCCTTCGACAGGCTCAGGACGAACGGAATTTGTCTTACTGGTCCAAGTTGACGGTCTTTCCAAACCCCCGTTCGTCCTGAGCCTGTCGAAGGACGCGCGCGCCAGCTGGACGCAAATCATGGCCTTCCATGCATATCTTCTCCGTTGCAGCGACGGCTCCTTTTACACCGGTCATACGGATGATCTGGAAAGCCGGATCGCGGGCCATCAGGCGGGCGTCATCCCTGGATATACTGCAGCGCGGCGGCCCCTTGCATTGGTCTGGTCGGAAAGCTTTGGTACGAGGGAAGAAGCTCTGGCCGCTGAACGTCGTATCAAGGGCTGGAGCCGCGCCAAGAAGCTCGCGTTGATTGATGGGGACTGGGATAGGATGAGAATGTTAGCGCGTAACCGCCAAGGCAGCTCAGCGTCCTTCGACAGGCTCAGGACGAACGGGGGTGGTATAAGCGCGCTGAAGGATTGAACCTTCCCAAAATCGCATCCCTCGGATAGGGGCTGGCGTTTAGCGCGTTTAGGATGCGCCCCGAAGTTTCTGGAGACTCCCCATGCGCGCCGAAGCGCAGCAATATATCGATCGTATCGACGCCGCGCTGGACTTGCTGCGCCGCTTCCTTGACTGGGACCGCGCCTTGCGTCGCCTGGACGAATTGAATGCCCGCGTCGAGGACCCGACGCTCTGGGACAATCAGAAGATGGCGCAGGAAGTCATGCGCGAACGCACGCGCCTGGAAGCCGCGATCGGCGCGACCCGGGCGATCGACAGTGAAAAGACCGACACCGCCGAACTCATCGAAATGGCCGAGGCCGAAGGCGACGAGGAGATGGTGAACGAAGGCGTCGCTTCGCTGAAGGCGCTGGCCGACCGCGCGGACGAGGACAAGATCAAGGCGCTGCTGGCCGGTGAGGCGGACGCCAGCGACACCTATCTGGAAATTCATGCGGGCGCGGGCGGCACGGAAAGCCAGGACTGGGCGGAGATGCTGTCGCGCATGTACCGCCGCTGGGCCGAACGGCGCGGCTACAAGGTCGAACTGGTCGACTATCAGGCAGGCGACCAGGCGGGCATCAAGTCCGCGACCTTCCTGTTCAAGGGCGAGAATGCCTATGGCTATGCCAAGACGGAAAGCGGCGTCCACCGGCTGGTGCGCATCAGCCCCTATGACAGCTCGGCGCGACGGCACACCAGCTTCTCGTCGGTCTGGGTCTATCCGGTGATCGACGACAATATCGAGATCGAGGTGAATGAAGGCGACCTCAAGATCGATACCTATCGCGCGTCGGGCGCGGGCGGGCAGCACGTCAACACGACCGACTCCGCCGTCCGCATTACCCACATCCCTTCGGGCATCATCGTCGCGTCGCAAAATGACAGGTCGCAGCACAAGAACCGCGCGACAGCGATGAACATGCTCAAGGCCCGGCTCTACGAGGCCGAGTTGCAGAAGCGCGAGGCGGCGGCTTCGGGTGAATATCAGGCGAAGACAGAGATCGGCTGGGGCCACCAGATCCGGTCCTATGTGCTCCAGCCCTATCAGCTGGTGAAGGACCTGCGCACCGGCGTTACCTCAACCTCGCCCGACGACGTGCTCGACGGCGCGCTTGACCCCTTCATGGCGGCTGCCCTGTCGCAGAAGGTGACGGGCGAGAAGGTCGATGTGGAGGATGTCGACTGATGATGCGGGGCGCGCTGGCGGGATCCTTGTTCCTGCTGGCAGGCTGCGGCCTGTTGTCGTCCGCCAAGCAGGATGACCGGCCCGCCGCCGCGCGGGACTTTCCCCGTGCCGACAGGCCGGTTGCGCCCATCGTCTCGACCCGCTGGTCCAACGAGGAAGCGCGCGACCGCGTCAACGAGGCCGAAGACATCATGGATCGTGCGGGCATCCGGCCCGGCATGACCGTTGCCGACATCGGCGCTGGCGAAGGCTATTATACCGTTCGGCTCGCCAACCGCGTCGGCGCCAAGGGCAGGGTGCTGGCCGAAGACATCATGCCCGAGGTGATCGAGGCGCTGTCCCGCCGCATCACGCGCGAGGATTGGCGCAATGTCAGTGTCAGGCTGGGCGCGCCAGAAGACCCGAAGCTGCCGGAAAACAGCTTCGACCGCATATTCATGGTCCATATGTATCATGAGATCGCCGAGCCCTATGCGTTCCTGTGGAACCTCAGTCCCGCGCTCAAAAGTGATGGCGAACTGATCGTGGTCGATGCCAATCGGCCGACGGCGCAGCACGGGACGCCGCCGCGCCTGCTGGTCTGTGAACTGGCAGCCGTCGGTTTCCGTCTGGAGGAACTGGTGCCCAAGCCCACCGCAGGCGGCTATTTCGCCCGCTTCCGCCGGGTCACGGCGCGGCCATCGCCGCAAAGCATAGTACCCTGCGCCATGAAAAGTGCGACTAACGTAAATTAGCAGTTTCCCTAGGGTAAAAGGTAGCTAATGGCGGGTTAACCATGATTCTGTGCGCCGTCTTGACCTTTTCATGGTTGGATGGCCCGTGGGAGAAGCTCGGTATGAACAACCAAAGCCCATTCCTGGCGGGCAACGCCGAACAGCGGCGGCACAGTGCACGGCACAAGATGTTCGGCCCCGTCACCCTATGCGTGGCCAATGCCGAAATGCGCGGCCATTTCCTGGACCTGTCCACCTCCGGGGCGCTTGCTCATTGCGAAACACCGCCCGCTGCTGGCAGCTATGTCGAGGTGAAGGCCTTTGGCGTGGAAACCAGCGGCCGCGTCGTATGGGCGCGAGGCAAGCGTTTCGGCATTCAGTTCAGCCAACCGATGACGGATGAAGCGATCGACACAGTCATCCGGGGAAGTTGAGCGTCAGCCGCGCTTGCGCCATTTCCGGAAGAGTGAAGCACTGACC
The DNA here is from genome assembly GCF_054771735.1 of Sphingobium sp. TomMM35A. Lineage (NCBI taxonomy): Bacteria > Pseudomonadati > Pseudomonadota > Alphaproteobacteria > Sphingomonadales > Sphingobiaceae > Sphingobium > Sphingobium sp. TomMM35A. The sequence continues at coordinate 1,930,518 of NZ_BSRC01000001.1, read as the reverse complement.
AGACCGCCGCCCAGCAGCGCGGCGATGGCGCCACCGGCGGAGGCGAGCGCCCAGGCACCGGCGGCGAGCAGGCCGGTCAGGAAATCGACGATGATCAGCGTCAGATGGATCATGGCAAGAGGACGGCTGGCCTAGCGGCCAAGTTCCTTGGCTTCCTGATATTTGAGTTCAAGGAAGCGGTTCTGCACCGCCAGCTTGTCGATATCGCCGCTGGCCAGCGCCTCGCTGATCCGGGCGAGCTCTCCGTCGATGACCTTCAGCCCTTCGATCAGCTGCTGCTCGGGCACGCGGCCGTTGCGTTCCTCGCGGCGAAGCGGGGCGGGAATGGATTCATAGCCGGTGACCAGTTCGGGCAGGTGATCGGACAGCAGCTTGCGGATTTCCTGGGCGGCAGGCTCCTGATCATTGAGGCGTTCGAGCTGCGGCGCGAGCGTCTCCAGCTTGACGCCGATGCTGTCGGCCAGGGTGACGGCGGGGGCGGGCAAGGCTTTGCGCTGATTGTCGAGCCAGATTTCGGTCTGGAGCGGGAGGGCGGTGATGGGGGCGGTGGCAAGCGCCTGCGTCCCGACGCGTGGTTCGGAGGGGAGGAGGGCGATCAACAGCAGCGCCGCGATGGCAAGACCCAGCGCGACCATGACGCCAGTCGTGCCGAGTGGGATGAAGAAGCCTGCAACCATGCTGCCGATAAGGATGGCGAGTATCGACCAGAAGGCCCATTTCACCTTGCGCATCAGCGCGGTGCCGCGCCTCTGCCGCGCCCGGGCCGACAGGCTGCGCCCACGCTCGCCGTGGCGGCGCAGCACTGCTTCGGCATCGGCCAGGACACGGTCGGATCGGCTCACTGCCTTAGGCCTCGATCGCGCTCAATAGCGGGTTGTCGGCGCGCGCCTGTTGCGCGGCCTGGGCCTGGCCCTCTGCGCGGGCGATGTAGCCCTTCGACTTTTCTACCTCCGTCGACAGCGTGTTCACCGTCGTCTTCATATTCTCCAGCGCCTTGGCCTTGAACGTGTCGATATTATCCATGGTGTCGTAGATATTCTGGAATGCGCGTTGCAGCGTCGCGATGGGGATGGTGCTGGACGCGGCCTGCTCATGGATTTGCGCCGTCTGGTTCTTCAGCATCTCGCCGGTCGAATCGATCATGTTCGCCGTGGTCGTGTTGAGCGCGCTGATCTGTTCGAGCACCAGCTTCTGCCCCGCCAGTGCCTGCGCCACGGTGACGGCGGTGCGCAGCGCGGCAACGGTGGTGGTGCTCGCGCGGTCGACGCCCTTCACCAGTTCGACATTGTTCTTCTTGACGAGGTCGAGCGCCAGATAGCCCTGAACGGTCACGGCCATCTGCGTCAGCAGGTCCTGCGTGCGCTGGCGGATATAGAAGAGCGCGCTCTCCCGGATCGCCTTGGCCTTCGCCGGATCGGTCGCGTCCAGTTCAAGCGCCTTCGCCTCCAGCCGGGCGTCGAGCGTCTTGGAGATGTGGATCATCTGTTCCAGGCGGCCCATCGCCGCCCACATATTCTGCCGCTCGACATCGATGGCGGCATTGTCCTTGATCAGCACGTCCTTGCCGCTGGCGAGGCTGCCGAGGATCGAATTGATGTGACCCTGCGCACTTTTATAGCCGTCGAAATAGTCGCGCAGCCGGTTACCGAAGGGAATGATCCCGAACAGCTTCTTGGGCGCAAGCAGGCTGCCGCGCTTGCCCGGATCGAGATCCTCGACCGTGCGGCGTAGCTCAGCCAAGTCCGCGCCGACCTTGTTGTCGCTGTCCATCGCGCGCACGGGGCGATCGAGGAAGCGGTTCGAATGGCCCGCCGCCTCTGCGATTTCCTTGCGGCCCATATTGGTCAGCTGGTCCACCCGCTGGCCGAATTCGGGCGAGTTGGCGTCCTGGGCGACAAGGTCGTCGATGAAGGCATCGACCTTCTCGTCCAGCTTCGAGCGCTGTTCGTCATCGATCGGGACTAGGCCCGCCGCCTTTTCCGGCGCGACCGGCGGCACGGGATCGGGCGGCGTCAGGTTGAGCGTGTCGGCGGTCGCCGTGGTGGGCGCGGTGCTGGCCATAACGTCTCCTTCATGCTGTTATATGTAGCTATAACAGTGGCGCTTCAATCCGGAATATGGTCCTGCGTCCGGGCCGATGCAAATCCTTGCCCTGCCCTTGCCGCAACGCATCATTTCCTGTAGGGGCGCGCGCGATACTCTGGTCAGGCGTGGTGCCGGCCGGGAAAACAGAAAATCCCAAAGGCACATGCATGTCCCTGCGTAATATCGCCATCATCGCACACGTCGATCATGGCAAGACCACATTGGTGGATCAGCTTTTCCGCCAGTCCGGCACCTTCCGCGACAATCAGCGCGTCGAGGAACGCGCGATGGATTCGAACGACCTCGAAAAGGAACGCGGCATCACCATCCTGGCGAAGCCCACCTCGGTCGAATGGAACGGCACTCGCATCAACATCGTCGACACGCCAGGCCACGCCGACTTCGGCGGAGAGGTGGAGCGTATCCTCTCGATGGTCGATGGCGTCATCCTGCTGGTCGATTCGTCTGAAGGCGCGATGCCGCAGACGAAGTTCGTGACCGGCAAGGCGCTGGCTCTGGGCCTCAAGCCCATCGTCGTCGTCAACAAGGTCGACCGTCCCGACGAGCGCATCCAGGAAGTGCTGGACGAAGTGTTCGACCTGTTCGTGACGCTGGACGCCACCGACGAGCAGCTCGACTTCCCGGTGCTCTACGCCTCGGGCCGCAACGGTTACGCCAGCGAAGATGCCCAGCGCCGCGAAGGCACGCTGGAGCCGCTGTTCCAGAAGATCGTCGATCATGTGCCACCGCCGTCGCTGGACGTGGACGCGCCTTTCAGCTTCCTCGTGACGCTGCTCGATCGCGACAACTTCCTTGGCCGCATCCTGACCGGCCGGGTCCAGTCCGGCACGGTCAAGGTCAACCAGCCGATCCACGCGCTCGACGCTGACGGCAATGTGATCGAAACCGGCCGTGCGTCGAAGATCATGTCCTTCCAGGGCCTGGACCGCGTACCGGTGGACGAAGCCAAGGCGGGCGACATCATCAGCCTCGCGGGCCTGACCGTCGCCACCGTCGCCAACACCATCGCCGACCCGCAGGTCAGCGTTCCGATCAAGGCCCAGCCGATTGATCCGCCGACCCTGTCGATGCGCTTTGCGGTCAACGATTCGCCGATGGCTGGCCGCGAGGGCAGCAAGGTGACGAGCCGCATGATCCGCGATCGCCTGGCCCGCGAAGCCGAATCCAATGTCGCCATCAAGGTGACGGAATCGGAAGACAAGGACAGCTTCGAAGTCGCAGGCCGCGGCGAACTTCAGCTCGGCGTTCTCATCGAGACGATGCGCCGCGAAGGTTTCGAGCTCGGCATCTCGCGTCCGCGCGTGCTGTTCGGCGAGGACGAAAATGGCAACAAGACCGAGCCTTATGAAACCGTCGTCATCGACGTCGACGATGAATTTTCGGGCACGGTCGTCGACAAGATGAACATCCGCAAGGCCGAGATGACCGACATGCGTCCCTCGGGCGGCGGCAAGACCCGCATCACCTTCTCCGCGCCCTCGCGCGGCCTCATCGGCTATCATGGCGAATTCCTGTCCGACACGCGCGGCACCGGCATCATGAACCGCCTGTTCGAGAAGTACGGCCCCCACAAGGGCAAGATCGAAGGCCGCAAGAACGGCGTCCTGATCTCGAACGGCGCGGGCGAAGCCAATGCCTATGCGCTGGGTCCGCTGGAAGATCGCGGCATCCTGTTCGTCGGCGTGGGCGAAGCGCTCTACGAAGGCATGGTGATCGGCGAAAACGCCAAGCCCGAAGACCTTGAAGTCAACCCGATGAAGTCGAAGGCGCTGACCAACTTCCGCGCCAGCGGCAAGGACGACGCCGTCCGCCTGACCCCGCCGAAGAAGATGACGCTGGAGCAGGCGATCGCCTATATCGATGATGATGAAATGGTCGAGGTGACGCCCAAGACCATCCGCCTGCGCAAGCGCTATCTCGATCCGAACGAGCGCAAGCGCATGTCGCGCGCCAAGGCGGCTTGATCCAGGAGGCCGGTGTCGAAGGACACCGGCCTTTTTGTCATGGGGCCCTATCAGCAGTGCATGTCCGGCGATGCGGCATGCCGACAAGCCACTACCGCTCAACTATAAACTAAGTTATAGTTAACCCATGGGGGACAAACGCTTAATCACGTTGGCGGCGATGCTGTCGGCGTTCATCGCATCCGCGCCGCTGGCAGCTCAGGCACCACGGCCCGGCGCCATGGAAACCTACAAGGATTGGACGATCGGTTGCGACAATCGCAGCCGATGCGAGGCCGTGTCACTGCTTCCCGATGGCGGTGAGTGGCCGGACAAGCCTGTCGCGCTCGGCCTGGTGCGCGAGGCGGGGGGAGCGGCCGACCCGGAAATATGGATCAGCCGCGATGCGCGGGGGCAGGAGGACGTCAGCTTTCTGGTCGATGGTCGCAAGATCGCCACGGCTGCGGGCAGGGATGGCGAAGCCCGGCTGCAAGGGCCCCAGGCGGCCGCTCTCGCCATCGCCATGGCGCGGGGCACGAAGCTTGAACTGCGATCGGCCGGTGCAGTCATTGCCCGGCCGTCCCTTGCCGGAGCGGCGGCGGCAATGCGCTATATGGACGCGCGGCAGGGGCGTGCAGGCACGCAGGCGGCGCTGGTCGCGACAGGAGCGCTGGCGGCGAATGCGGTTCGCCCGGCGCCTCCGCTTCCTTTGATCCGCCGGGCGGTCATACCGGCAGGCGCGGCGCCCGTTACCCTGTGGCGCGAAGAACTGGCGGCTGTGGGGAAATTCACGGGTTGCGCGGACGAGATGCGTGATGCGTCGCCGCCGGAACTGCATCGCCTCTCAAAGACGGAAACGCTGGTGCTGGTCCCCTGCGGCGCGGGCGCTTACAATCATTCGGCTGTTCCGGTGATCGCCACGGGCATTCCGGGACGGCGCAGCTTCCGCCATGCGGCCTTCGACTATCAACCCGGCTGGAGCGAGGATGCCGCGCATCCGACCTTGGTCAACGCTTCATGGACGCCAGAAAGCTCGTCGCTTGAAAGCTATGCGAAGGGTAGGGGCATTGGCGACTGCGGCAGCAGCGAAAGCTATGTCTGGGATGGCATCCGCTTCCGCCTGGCATCCGCGAGCGCGATGGGCGAATGCCGGGGGGCCTGGCATTGGATCACCACCTGGTCGGCCAAGGTCGTCCCATAGCAGGTCACGCCGCAGCGGCGAGGACGAGGGAGAAGAGCCCGTCGGGATCGGTCCATTGCCGCGCCGGTTCCCATCCTCCTGCACGCAGCAGCAGCTGTTCGTCGCGCGGCCCATATTTGTGGCTGCTCTCGCTATGGATGGTCTCGCCCTGCTCCATCGCGAACGCATGGCCCGCAACGTGAAAACGCAGAGGCCGCAGTGCCTCCAGATGCATTTCGATCCGGGCCTTCCCGTCATTCCATATCGCGCGATGGGCAAAGTCTTCGATCGGCAGGTCGCCTTCCAACTCGCGGTTGATGCGCGCCAGAAGGTTGAGATTGAAGGCGGCTGTGACGCCCGCTGCGTCGTCATAGGCCGCGATCAGCCGGGCAGGGTCCTTGATCTGGTCCATGCCGATCAACAGCATCGCGCCCTCGCCAAGCAGCCTGCGCATCGATCGAAGCAGGTCGACGGCCGATGACGGTTCCATGTTGCCGATGGTCGATCCGGGGAAAAAGCCGAGCCTTGGCAGATCATTGACCATATTGGGCAGCGTCAGGTCGGCATGAAAGTCGCCGACCAGCGGCAGCACGGGCAGGCCGGGGAATGCGGATGCCAACGCCGCGCTGCTCGCATGGAGAAAATCGCCGCTGATATCGATCGGCACATAGGCGGATGGATCGATCGCCCGAAGCAGATGCGGCGTCTTGCGCGCGCTGCCTGCGCCGAATTCGATGACGGCCCGGCCGGGGCCGACGGCATCGGCGAAGTCCTCGCCATGGCGTTCCAGCAATGCCGTTTCGGTGCGGGTGGGATAATATTCGGGCAGGTCGGCAATTTCCTCGAACAGTTCCGATCCGCGCCGGTCGTAGAACCAGATCGGTGGTGTCGCCTTGGGATGGCGGGAAAGTCCCTCCACTATGTCACGGCGAAAGCTGCTGTCCGCGACGGGGTTCGCGGCGGGGGCGTCGAGTGTCAGAAGCACAGGCTAGAGATCCTTGGCCAGGCGCAGGCCAGTGAACTGCCAGCGTTGATGGGGGTAAAAGAAATTCCGGTAACTCGGCCGCACATGCCCGCGCGGGGTGGCGCAACTGCCGCCCTTCAGGACGAACTGCCCGGCCATGAACTTGCCATTATATTCGCCTGCCGCGCCCTCATTGGGGCGGAAGCCGGGGTAAGGACGATAGCCACTGCCGGTCCATTCCCACACATCGCCGAACATCTGGGTAAGCGAGGCGCGGCCGTCCGTGGCTTGGGGGCGGGGACATTCAGCGCCGTCGAGTTGATTGCCGCTGGTCAGTGCAACATTCAGCGCGCCGCTTTCCCACTCCTCTTCGGTCGGCAGCCGCGCTCCGGCCCAGCGGGCATAGGCATCGGCCTCGTAGAAGCTGATGTGACAGACCGGCGCGGCGGGGTTGACCGGTTTACGGCCGTCCAAACCGAAGCGGGTCCAGCCTTGAGCATCGTGGCGCCAGTAAAGGGGCGCTTCCACGCGCTCCGCCTGAACCCATGTCCAACCGTCCGACAGCCAGTGCGCGGGATCGCGATAGCCGCCATCCTCGATGAAGGCGATCCACTCGCTGTTCGTGACCAGCCGGTGGGCCAGCGCATGCGGGTGGAGAAGCGCCCTGTGCCGTGGCCCCTCGCAATCGAACGCAAAATCGCCTTTGCCATCGTCGCCTATTTCCACAAGGCCCTGGCGTCCCTCGATCCAGTGGATGGACCCCGGAAGCGCCGCTGGCTTGGACCTTGGTGTTTCAAACAAGACAGGTTCCAGCGGGTTCAGCGAAAAGAGGTGCTGCATGTCCGTCAGCATCAATTCCTGATGCTGCTGTTCATGATGAAGACCAAGGAGGGCGAGCGACTGCGCGGGCGCAGGTAGGGTAGGGAGGGCCGCCAGCAGCGCTTCATCCACATGGGCCCGGTAAGCGAGAATATCCTCAAGCGGCGGGCGGGTCAGCATGCCGCGCAGCGGGCGGGCCTGGCGGGGGCCTTCCGCTTCATAATAGCTGTTGAACAGAAACGCGTATCGGGGATCGAACGGACGATAGCCCGGCACATGGTCGCGCAAGACGAAGGTTTCGAAAAACCAGCTCGTATGCGCCAGATGCCATTTGGCTGGCGAGGCATCGGGCATGGACTGGACGGTCGCATCGGCATCCGACAGCGGGGCACACAGCGCTTCACTTAGCGCGCGCACGTCGCGATAGTGTTGCGTCAGATCATGCTGACCCGGTGCGACCCGGCTTTTCGCCATGCTGGCCCCTTCCCATAGGCTTGTGCTGCAATCGCAAAAACAAGCGCATGGGAGGCGATTTCGGTTCCGCTGGGCAGCGGAGCTTCTTTGAAGCTAGCGCGAGGCGCCGGGCACCCATTTGACATCGGCCGCGCCATTGCCGTTGAGGCGGCGCGCCATGACGAACAGCAGGTCCGACAACCGATTGAGATAGGCGAGGGCCTGAGGATTGAGCGCGACCTCCGCCGCAGCCGCCGTAGCGCTGCGTTCGGCCCGGCGCGTGATGGCGCGGGCAAGATGGACGGCGGCCGCGGCAGGCGACCCGCCGGGCAGGATGAAGCTGTCGAGCGGCTGCAAATCGGCGTTCATCGCATCGATCTGGTCTTCCAGCCGCTTCACCTGGGTGGCGACGATGCGCAGCGCCCAAGGTTCGTCCTCCCCCTCCGGCACTGGCGTGGCGAGATCTGCGCCGAGGTCGAAAAGATCATTCTGGATCTTCGTCAGCCAGTCCGCTTCGGGTGCTGTGCCGATAGCGAGGATGGCGAGACCGATCGCGCTGTTGGCTTCATCGACATCGCCGACCGCCTGCATGCGCGGCGCATGCTTCGGCAGCCGCGATCCATCCACAAGCCCGGTGGTCCCCGCATCGCCGGTGCGGGTGTAGATCTTGTTCAGCTTCACCATCGGCGGATCAGCCGTTGCCCTTCATCAGCAGCAGGATGGCCACGATGATGACGGCCGCCGCCTGAAACAGGATGCGGTTCATCATCATCTTGTTCTGCTTCAGGCTGGAAGGGCTGGGCGTGCCGTCCGGCGCGTTCAGCTGCTCCTTGGTCGTCTGCAAAAAGGCGATGATGCCCCGGACGAGTGCAAAAAGCGTCGCTGCCATGGCAAGGACAAGCGCGATGACGAGAATGATGTTCATGGCCTGAATCTAGGCCCTGGCCAGTGAAATGCCAACCGGAAAGCGACCGCCGCGCAGATCGGCGGCAAGGACTGCGGGATCGGTGCCCTGCGCGCGCAGATCCGCCAGGGCGATCGATCCGTCGCGCTTGGCAAGGCGCTTGCCGTCGGCGCCGACGAGCAGAGGATGGTGGCAGTAGACAGGTGTCGGCAGGTCGAGCAGCGCCTGAAGCAGCCGGTGGACATGCGTCGCGGCAAACAGGTCATCCCCGCGCAGCACATGGGTGACGCCCATGGCCGCATCGTCGAGGGTGCAGGACAGATGATAGCTGGCGGGCGCATCCTTGCGCGCGAGGACCACGTCGCCTGCGGTCTGGGGCTCCGCCTCGATCATCCATCCATCCCCGGCACTCAGCCCGAGCGGGGGGAAGGGAGCGGCCTTCCAATGCAATTCACCTGTAGTCGCAATCGCCTTGGCCATATCCAGCCGCCACGCATGGGGTTCGCCTGCCGCAACCCGCCGTTCCCGTTCGGGCGAAGGCAATGCGCGACAGGTGCCCGGGTACACAGGCCCCTCCGGCCCATGCGGCGCACTGGCGCTGGCGGCTATGTCGGCGCGCGTGCAGAAACAGGGATAGAGAAGGTCCATGTGCCGCAATCTCTCCAGCGCCGCGTCATAAAGGTCGAGCCGCTCCGATTGAAAGACCAACTCGCCGTCCCACGTCACCCCCAACCAGTTGAGGTCCTCCCTTATGCCCGCGACATGCTCCGGCCGGCTGCGCGTGCCATCGATATCTTCGATCCGAAGCCGAAATAAGCCGCCATTTGCGCGGGCAAAATCCATCGCCAGCAATGCCGACCAGCCATGGCCGACATGCAGCTTGCCGGTGGGGCTGGGGGCGAAGCGCGTTACCACATGCTGTGGCGGGGAGGATTGGATCATACAGGCCCTTGACGGGTCGGGGTGGTTAATGCTGTCATGTTGCCGTCACGTTCCTGATCGATCAGGATCTGGCAATTGGGGGTTCGAGGGTTCTTATGTACCATCCCGACCTGATACGACATCCGGAAAACTGTCCGGCGCTGGTCCTGAACGCTGATTATACGCCGTTAAGCTATTATCCGCTGAGCCTCTGGCCATGGCAAACCGCTATCAAGGCGGTTTTTTTGGAGCGGGTGGACATCGTCGCCAATTATGAGCGGGAGGTGCACAGCCCCAGCCTGCAGATGAAGATCCCGTCGGTGATCGCGCTCAAGCAATATGTGAAGCCGTCCGAACACCCCGCCTTCACCCGGTTCAACCTGTTCTTGCGGGATCGCTTCGCCTGCCAATATTGCGGATCGCCGCACGATCTGACCTTTGACCATGTCATTCCGCGCCGGGCAGGTGGCCGTACGACTTGGGAAAATGTCGCCACGGCCTGTTCACCCTGCAATCTCAAGAAAGGCGGCCGCACGCCAAGGGAAGCGGGCATGCGGCTGCATGTCGAGCCGATCCGGCCGACCAGCTGGCAGTTGCAGGAACATGGCCGGGCCTTTCCGCCCAACTATCTGCACGAAAGCTGGCACGACTGGCTCTATTGGGACGTCGAACTGCTCGCCTGATGCTTGGCCCGCCGGGTCGCCAAGAGCCGGTCAGATGTAACCAGGCAGCCAGTCGAGATCCACATCCTTGCGCCTGTTCGTGTAGTGGCCGATCTCTTCCAGCCGCTGCATATCGAGCAGGGTGATGCGACCATTCGCGCGGCTGATCAGACCTTCCTGTTCCATCTGCCGCACCATCCGGTTCACATGGACGGAGGTCAGGCCGATCGCGTCGCCAATCTCCTCTTGCGTCAGTTTGAGGTCGAAGCTGTCGGTGACACCGTCATCGGTAACGCGCAGCCGGTCGAAAATGTCGAGCAGGAAGGACGCGACCCGCGCCTTGGCCGACGTGCGGCCCAAGGACGCGAGCCGGTCGGTCAGCGCCACCCTTTCCGTGTTGGACAGCAGGAACAACAGGGCTGCGACCCGCGGATATTCCTCCAGCAACCGGCGCAAGGCATGCTTGTCGAAAGGGCAGACGATCGCGTCGGAAAGCGCCACCAGTGATTCGGGCGCCTTGCTGTAGATGGTGCTGGCGGAGCCGATGAAATCGCCGGGGAAATAGACCCTCAGGATCTGCCGGCTGCCATCGGGCAGGATGACGAAACTCATCACCCGTCCCTCGCGCAACACGAACAATTCGGTCACCGTTTCATTGACGCGCTGAATCATCGCCCCGCGCTTCACCTTGCGCGGATTTTCCTCAAGTCTGGTAAGTGCGTTCTTTTCCTCGTCGGACAATGGCACATGCTTTGCGAGCCTGTCCGCGAAACAACCTGTCGCCACCCAAAGCACCTTTTATCAAATTTGTCGTTACGGTGGCAAAACGCCCCTTACGTCTTTTGGCTGCATTTTGGGGCCGCGCACTAAACTCGATTAATTTCGCTGGCCCGAAAGTGCAAATGTTTCCCCAGCGTATCCCAACGATCACATGCGGCTGCTTGGGCGCGCTGGTCGCTCCCGCCTTGCGCCGAACGCAATTAACGTTAAGAACCCAGCCGATGGACCGCATTCATATTCGCGGCGGCAAAGTGCTGAGCGGCCGCCTTCCCATCTCCGGTGCGAAGAACGCCGCGCTGACATTGCTGCCTTGCGCATTGCTGACCGATGAACCGGTGACGCTGCGCAACCTGCCTCGTCTGGCGGATGTCGACAGTTTCGGTCATCTGCTGAACCAGCTTGGCGTATCGACGATGATCGAAGGCGCGCGGCCGGAGGATTTCGGGCGGGTCATGACCATGCGCGCGGGCCGGGTCACATCGACCGAGGCGCCCTACGACATCGTGCGCAAGATGCGGGCGTCCATTCTGGTGCTCGGCCCCCTGCTCGCGCGTGCGGGCGAAGCGCGGGTTTCGCTGCCCGGCGGCTGCGCCATCGGCAACCGCCCGATCGACCTGCACCTGAAGGCACTGGAGGCTTTCGGTGCGGTGATCGAGATCAACGCGGGTTATGTGCGCGCCTCCGCACCTGATGGCGGCCTGCCCGGTGGCATCTATACTTTCCCTGTGGTGTCCGTTGGCGCGACCGAAAATGCCGTCATGGCGGCGGTGCTCGCAAAGGGAACCTGCGTCCTTGAAAATGCCGCGCGCGAGCCGGAAATCGTCGATCTTTGCAAATTGCTGATCGCCATGGGCGCGGATATTGAAGGGGTCGGGACCGACAAGCTGATCATCCATGGCCGGGACCGGCTGCATGGCGCGACCTACAGCGTCATGCCGGACCGCATCGAGGCAGGCAGCTACGCCTGCGCGGCGGCGATCACCGGGGGCTCGCTTGAACTGGCCGGGGCCTGTGCCGACGACATGCATGCCATCCTGGCCGCCCTGCGCGACGCGGGTGTTCAGGTCGATGAGCTGAAGAACGGCATCAGGGTTTCGGCAGACAGCAAGCTCAAGCCGCTGACCTTGTCCACCGCACCTTTCCCCGCCTTCCCGACCGACATGCAGGCCCAGTTCATGGCGATGCTGACGAAGGCGGACGGCGCATCCGTCCTGACCGAGACGATCTTCGAAAACCGCTACATGCATGTGCCTGAACTCGCTCGCATGGGGGCGGACATCGGCGTGAACGGCCGCACGGCCGTGGTGCGCGGCGTGGATCGTCTGGTCGGCGCGCCGGTGATGGCGACGGATTTGCGTGCCTCCATGAGCCTGATTCTCGCCGGGCTCGCGGCGGAAGGGGAGACGCAGGTCAACCGCGTCTATCATCTCGATCGCGGCTATGAGCGGCTGGAGGAAAAATTGTCGGCCGTCGGCGCGGACATCGAACGGGTAAGCGATGGCTGACGGCACGGGGCTGGAGACGGATCGGGCGGCCTTGCTGGCGCGCTATGATCTGGATGCCGGCGGCTTTCGCACGCTGGACCAGATCACCGACTTCGCCGCTGCGCTTTGCGAGGCGCCGATCGCGCTCGTCAGCATCGTTGAGGAGGAGCGTCAGCGTTTCCTTGCGCGCACGGGCCTTGATGCCGAAGAGACGTCGCGCGACGTGTCCTTCTGCGCCCATGCCATGCACGGCAGCGATATTTTCGTGGTGCAGGATGCCAGCGCCGATCCGCGCTTTGCGGAAAATCCGCTCGTCACGAGCGCGCCGCACATCCGTTTCTATGCTGGAGCGCCGTTGTTGAATGGAGAGGGAGTGCCGCTGGGCTCGCTCTGCGTCATCGATGACAAGCCAAGGGAGGACCTGACGCCGGTTCAGCGGCAGGGCCTGTTCCTGCTGGCACGCCAGGTGATGGTGGAGCTGGAGGGGCGGCGGCGCGATCAGGACATCATCGCCCGCCAGGTCAAGGATGCGGAGGCTGTGGCGGAAAGCGACCGGCTCTTCCGCACCCTGGCCGATACCATGCCGCAAATGGTCTGGTCGACGCTGCCGGACGGCTATCATGATTATTATAACGCCCGTTGGTATGAATATACCGGCGTGTCCGATGGCGCGACGGATGGCGATGGCTGGAACGGCACCTTCCACCCGGACGATCAGGAGCGGGCATGGCAGCGGTGGCGGCATTCGCTGAAAACCGGCGAGCCCTATGAGATAGAATATCGGCTGCTCCATCATAGCGGCGAATATCGGTGGACCTTGGGCCGGGCGCTGCCCATCCGCGATGGTGAAGGCAGGATCACGCGCTGGATCGGCACCTGCACCGAAATTCACGAACAAAAGCTGATGATGGAAGAGCGCGAGATCATCGCGCACGAACTTTCCCATCGGATCAAGAATATCTTTTCCGTGATCGCGGGCCTGATCGGTTTGTCGGCGCGTCAGAACCCCGCAATCCGGGTGGCGGCGGATGATCTGCGGGACCGGATCATGGCTCTTGGCCGGGCGCATGATTTCATCAGGCCGCACAGCATCGAAACCGGCGAAGACATGCAGCATGGGCGGCTGCACGGCATATTGGAGCAGATCTTCGCCCCTTATAATGACGCTGGCGGAAACCGCATCATCCTGTCCGGTGAGAATCCGGCGATCGATGATCGATCCGCTACGCCGCTTGCGCTCCTGTTCCACGAACTCGCGACCAATGCGGCCAAATATGGCGCGCTGTCGGTGTCGCAGGGGCAGGTGCGCATCGATGTCCAGCGCGAGGGCGCAGACATCTGCATCGAATGGCGGGAAGAAGGCGGTCCCCCGGTAAAGCCGTCAGACCGCGAGGGCTTTGGCAGCCGCCTCATGCAGCTAAGCGCTGAGCGGCAACTGGGCGGACGCATGGAGCGCGACTGGCGGCCCGAGGGCCTTCGTATCAGCCTGCGGATTCCATTCCGCTCCATGAGCCGGGCGAAAGTCGAAATGGCGTAAAGCCGAAAATCTCGGCTGTTTCGAGATCCCTTTGTCCCGACGCGGCAAGGCGTAACGTCTCGGCAATGCTATGCGCGCGGAAAGGCTTGGTTATCACGCCAAGGGCCGCTTCGGCAGCGGCGCCGATCTGAGCCGGATTGGCGGTGACGTAGATCACCTGGACGCCATATTGAGCGGCAAGTTCCAACCCGATGCCGGGGCCGGTCGGCCCGTCGCGCAGGTTGAGATCGACGAGCGCGATGTCGCAATCATTGGCGGCAATGAGCGCGCTTTCGCGATCAGCGGCAATCGCGCTGACCGCAAAACCTGCGTCTTCGACGATCTGCTCGATCTCGAGTGCGACGAAAATTTCGTCTTCGACGATTAAGACCTTCTTACTCATGCCTCAGCCCGCGGAACTGGAGCCGACAATGTCCAAACCGACATCTGGTTCCCAAAATCCGAAAATTTTCAGGCCGTCTCGTCAGGCTGATTGGTCCAGAGCGTCTCGAACTTGGTCCCCTGCATCAGCAGCACGCTGGCGGTATAGCCACCGTCGCCAGCCTTTCGCGCCGTATCGGTGGCGTTTTCGACTGCGGCTTCACGGGTGGCGAATGGGCCATAATAGCGGTTGTCGAGATTGATCTTCCAGACGCCCTGATGTTCCAGGACGATGTAGCGGGCATGGGGCAGGGACATGAGCTTAGAGAACCTCCGTATTATAATGATGCCAGGCCATGATCGCGGCAGCGCCCCTGTGGGGCCGCCACGCTTCGGCAAGAGCGCGGGTCTGTCGCTCGCTCGGCCGCTCGGGCAGGCCGAGGATGCGGCCCACCTCGATCTGCACGGCAAGATCGCCAGCGGGCCAGACATCGGGTCGCCCTTCGGCGAACAGCAGGTAGATTTCGGCTGACCAGCGCCCGATGCCCTTGACCTGAGTAAGGAGCGCGATCGCCTCCTCGTCATCCTCCGGCAGGGCATGCAGGTCGATCTGCCCGCTCGTGACCAGTTCAGCGAGGCTCCGGGCATAGCCCTGTTTCTGGCGCGACAGGCCGCAGGCGCGCAGTGCGTCGAAATCGCGGGAGAGCAGCTGGTCCGGCGCGCACCCCTCGCCAAGCTCCGCCTCCAGCTTGCGCCAGACGGCTGCCGCCGCCGCGACGCTCACCTGCTGGCCGACGATGGTGCGCAGCAGCGTCTCATAGCCGGGCTCCCGCACGCGGGGCAGGGGATAGCCGACGCGCGCCAGGGCAGCGGCAAAGCCGGGTTCGAGGACGGCGATCGCGTCCAGGCTGTCGCGCAGCTGCTCAGGGGTGGTGACCATGCTCTGCTTGTTTCCGGCTCTTGATTTATCGGCTCCCCCGCCTATGAGCGGCGGTGGAAATTTTAGGATCGAGGTACATGCCTAAACTGATAGTGGTCAACCGTGCGGGTGAAGAGCAGGCTGTCGAGGGCGACAGCGGCCTGTCCGTGATGGAAGTCATCCGCGACAATGGCTTTGACGAGCTGCTGGCGCTGTGCGGCGGTTGCTGCTCCTGCGCGACCTGCCATGTCTATGTCGATCCCGCCTTCGCGGACAAGCTGCCGGCGCTGAGCGAAGACGAAAACGACCTGCTCGACAGTTCGGATCATCGCAACGAAAGCAGCCGCCTGTCGTGCCAGCTGGTGATGAACGAGGATCTGGACGGTCTGCGCGTCACCATCGCGCCGGAAGACTGATCCTTCTCATCCGGGCGCCCATCACTGGTTGACGCGCAGCGTCGCCATGGGTGCCTCGCTGGTGAGCGGCGTGATCCGCCAGACGATCCGCCTGCCGCCTGCGATGGTCTGCGCGCCGTCTTCCTGATTCTGGCTGACGATTTCGGCGTCGGTGGTCAGCGTGAAGTGGCCGTCGAGCGCCTTTGCCGCATCCTCTCCAGGCCCGCTCTGCCCCATCGGCTCACGGCTCTTGTCGAAGCCGTTGGAATAGCCCGGAGCCTTCACCCGCACCCTGTCGCCGCCGCGCAGCTCGACCGCCACGAATGGCAGGACGATTTCCGCGTCGCTGTTGAAGGGGAAGAGGAAGCTGTGGGTCAGCCGCCCGCTGATCGTATAGTCGATCTCGAAGCGATGATTGCCCATATAGCGAGCGAAACGAAATCCCTTCTCCTTGGACAGGGCGGCGGCGATCGCCTGCATCTGCGCCTCGTCGCCGGATGCGCCGCCTGCGCCAAATCCTTCTTCACGGCCCTTCTGCATGGCAGTCTTGTGAAGGGCGCTATCCTTCTTTTCCGGCGCGCCATCGTCAATGGAATCCCCACTCGAGGAGCCGAACCCCTTCATGTCGGACGATATGATCTCGCCCTTATAGGTGAAGCTGAACTGCCGGTCCGCGCGGATGTCAAGGGTGGATTCGAACTTGCCCGGCGTGACCAGGCAGGCGCCCAGCATCAGGCAGCAGGCAAGTGCGCTGGCGGCGCGAAGAAAAACAGCCATGTCGTCCCCCCATTTCCGGCGCTGCCTCATCAGCGCAGCCTTGCCCTGCTACCGACTTGCGGCGGCGTACAGGGCGATGGCAGCCGCGTTGGAGACATTGAGGCTCTCCATGCGCGGGCTGATCGGCAGTTTAGCCAAAATATCGCAATGGGCCATGCTGTTATGACGCAGCCCTTCGCCCTCCGCACCGAGCACCAGCGCGACGCGCGATTCGCCGATCGCCTCGCCCAATATGGTATCCGCTTCGCCATCCAGGCCGATGCGCCAATATCCCGCCTCGGCAATCTCATCGAGCGCGCGGGCGAGGTTCACCACGCGCACCCACGGCACGATTTCCAGCGCGCCCGATGCAGACCGGGCCAACACACCCGATTCCGGCGGCGCATGCCTGTCCTGCGTTACGATGCAAAGCGCATCGAACGCCGCCGCCGACCGCAAGATCGCGCCGACATTATGGGGGTCGGTGACCTGATCGAGAACCAGCACCGGCCGCTTGTCGTCCTGTCCAGCCTCCAAGACATCGCCCAGCCACACATCGTCCAGCGGCTCGACTTCCGCGACGATGCCCTGGTGGGGTGCATCGGAGGGCACCATGCGGCCAAGGTCCGCCACATCGGCATAGACGATGGGCAGCACCGGCGGCAGTTCAAGCGCGTTCAGCGCGTCGCGCGTGCCCCAGATTTTCCGGACCACCCGGTTGGGATTGGCCAGGGCCGCGATGACGGCGTGCCGTCCGTAGAAGCGGGGAAAGTTGCCTTTGGGCTTAGCGCCGCGATGTCCTTTTTTCATGGAAGCGCTCTTTTCACATCCGGCCATTGACAGGCAAGCCTCCATTCGCCATTGAGCGCGCCTCCAGCGCGGTAAAAGGCAGTTTTGCCTGCCGCGTCAGGGCACTGGACAGGTGGCCGAGTGGTTAAAGGCAGCAGACTGTAAATCTGCCCGGGTTTCCCGTACGCTGGTTCGAATCCAGCCCTGTCCACCATATGTTCTTCCAGAACAGCCCAAGAACGTCTATAAGAACCCCGCACTTAGCGGGGTTTTTCATATGTGGGCTGTCTCGGACGTTCTCTCTTTGTTTACGGTCAGTAGGCGCGATTTTGGGGTATCCGTGGGGGTATCCCCCCAATACCCCCGCCACGATACCCCCAAACCGGAGTTTTCGGGGGTATGCTGACCGACGTTCAATGCCGCAAAGCCAAGGGCGCAGAGAAGCCCTACAAGCTGAGTGATTCTCAGGGCCTGTTCCTTTACGTCACCACGAACGGCTATCGCTCCTGGCGGCTGAAATATCGCACCATGGCCGGGAAGGAGAAGCTGCTGACGCTCGGGAGCTATCCCGAGGTGTCGCTCGTCGAGGCTCGAGATGCGCGCGACGAGGCACGAAAGGCGATCCGGTCCGGCCGAGACCCTGCGCTCGAGAAGAAGCAGGCAGCCGTGACAGCGCGCACCGACGCAGAGAACAGCTTCGAGGCTGTCGCTCGCGCATGGCACGCGCTGCATGTTCCGCGCTGGAGCAAGCACCACGCCAAGAATGTGATCGACAGCCTGGAGGATGACCTTTTTCCCGAGATCGGGAAAATGGCTATTCGCGACGTCACCGAGGCGCTGCTGCTCGATGCTCTGCGCAAGGTGGAGCGACGTGGCGCGATCGAGACTGCGCACCGCATCCGACAGCGCGCAGGAGAGGTTTTCGCATATGCCGCGGCGAACGGGATGCGGACGGGAGACCCAGCCGCGGTGATCAAAACGCTGCTGAAGCCGAAGCCGAAAGCGTCAAAGCAGCCGGCGCTGACCACGCTCGCGGAAGTGAAGGAGATGATGGGGGACATCGATAACGAGGAAGCCCAGCCGATCACGAAGCTGGCGAATCGTTTCCTTGCCCTGACAGCGGTCCGCTCGGCCGTGCAGCGCGGCGCGAAATGGTCGCAAATGGAGGATCTCGATGGAGATCAGCCGCTTTGGCGCATTCCGCCATCGGCCATGAAGCTGGCGCTGCGCCTGAAGGACGAAGAAGCCTATGAGCATCTTGTGCCCCTCTCCAAGCAGGCCGTGGATGTGCTGGAGGCCATCAGGCCGCTTACGGGCGCCCGGGAGCACATTTTTCCGAACGCGTGGCGCGGCACGCTGCCGATGTCAGAGAACGCCGTCCGCGCGCTGATCATCCGGGCCAACGGCGGGAAATATCATCGGCGGCATTGCCCGCACGGCTATCGCTCGTCCTTCTCCACCATCATGAACGAATGGCGGCGCGAGCACGGGCGGCCGGATGATCGGGAGGTAATCGATCTCATGCTGGGCCACGTCGCCGTCGACAAGGTGGAAGGGGCCTACAACCGCGCCTCGCATATGGAGCGCCGGCGCGAGCTGGGGCAGATCTGGGCGGACATGCTGCTGGAGGACACGATGCGGGCCAAAGATCTACTGTTCAGGGTGGCCGACTAGTTCATCAATTGGCGGGCGCGGTCGGCTGGGCTAAGCTGCCGCACCATATGGGGACCAGCCGGTCCGGAGTACTTATACCAGGTGAGGAGTACGTGTGCCCGATATACTTCTGAATTACTGCCGGAGCGCGCTAAACGCGCTTACATCTCAGTCAGCAGTCGCATCCTCCGTCACTCACGCTGTCTCGCTCGGTATGGTACGCGAGCAGTTGGTCCGTGAACTTCTCACGAACCATCTACCTGAGCTGGTCACCTTAGTTTCGGGTCAAATTTTCGACACCAACGATGCTCGATCAACCCAGCAAGACGCTGTGCTTGTTCTAAAATCGATGCCCCGACTTCCCTTCGCAAGCGGTATCGATCTCATCTATGCTGAGGGGGTCGTCGCTACGGCTGAGGTCAAAAGCCACTTAGCAGCAACGACAATAAGGAGCGTTGGCGAAGGCATTTCTTCCATTCGCAAGCTTCACATCCCCACGGCGTCCTATGCCGCGATGGGCGTTACACATAAGTGGCCGGTAACTAGGATCCTGAACACAGTAGTGGCCTTTGATGGATCGAGCCTTGCGAATATCGCTGCTGTTCTAGATACCATGCAGGAAGACCATCTCCCTGACATCGTCCTGACGCTTACAAAGGGAATGTTGGTTCGCAATGAGGGGCTACTGCTAAATGCGGGCACCTCGGGGCGCTACGTGCAGATAGATGATCCTGCTAAGGCGTTCATGTACTATCTTACCTTCCTCACCGAGATCACGGGCACTCTTTCGGCCAGAGGAATTAACTGGCGTGCCTACTGGTAAGTTGACGGCTGCCTACTGATTAAAAGTCAGTAGAAAACCCTTATTTTTCAATGCCTGTTTCGACATGTTACACGGTTTGTTCCCTGACGCAATACTGCGGCGTTGCGGAGATTGTCGAAATAGGACCAATGTCAGTATCCTGCCCATGAGCAACTGACAAAGCGGGGAGCGCGACGTGAAATTCGACTACTACAGAGAGATGGTGGAAGTTGTTGCGTCTCGCGACCCAGCCGACGCGCCGCGGCTCGAATGGGTCATGACCGAAGAGCACATCGCAGCGCTCCGCCAACACCTCGCTGAAGACGTAGGAGTGGACGACAGTGCCGACGAGATGTTCGGCATCCCTGTTGTCGTAGGGACCCCCAAGGATGGCGCACCGTTCGAATTGCGGGGTCGTGCTTAGCCAGCCGCTCGTGACGGAAAAATGCCGCAGAACTCATCGGCTGGCGGCCGGGGAGGCGGATCGCGGCGCGGCTTGGGCTTCGGCTCGGGCAGGACAGGGGTACTGCCGTCAAAGGTGATCCGCGCCACGGCCCCGAAGGTATCGGGCCGTTGAAATATAGCGCGAGCGATCGCAACCATGCCCGCGACACGATCAGCCTGGCTCGGCGACACGTACCCGATCTGAACTCCCCGTGGCGAATACACGCCGACTGCCCGCTTGCCACCTCGAGTCCCGCGCTCCCGCCGCAGTTCAAGAGTTTCTCCCGGCCGACACGCCGCAATCTCTGCCAGTCGCGCCGCGCCCCTTGCGGTAGGCAGGGCAGCGCCAACGACGGGAATGGATGCTACGGACGCGAACATTTGGAGAACATAGGATTGGTCTCGCCCTGACGCAACAGGCCCCAGAGTGACGCTCGGCCAGCTGTTCCTATCTGTTGAAATCCGGCAAGGGCGCGGGCATAGCTTCGGACCCTTCGATCGATATTGTCATTCAGGATGCCGATGCTGTTTCGTTTGCTCCCGCTGGTAGCCCTTCTGTCCGCGTGCAATGTCGCCACAGCGAAAGACGATATCTCCCGCAGCTTCAGCCTTTGCCACACCGGCGGCGGCACGAATTGCGTCGTCGATGGCGATACCATCTGGCTCGATGGCGAGAAGATCCGAGTTGCGGATATCGATACGCCCGAGACGCATGGCCCGAAATGCGCGGCCGAAGGTGAGCTCGGGGAAGAGGCAACCCGCCGCCTGCATCAGCTGGTCAACGCTGGACCGTTTTCTGTCAGCCCGATCGGCAACAAGGACGCCGATCGGTACGGGCGGAAGCTGCGGGTTCTCACGCGAGAGGGTCAATCTCTTGGTGATGTGCTGGTGAGCGAAGGGCTTGCCAGAACGTGGACGGGTCGGCGGGAGCCTTGGTGTTGAGGCGCGCCGTCTTCCTCATCGAAACAATCTTAATCGGCGCCATGCTGCTGATCAGCTTTGGTATGATGCTGTGGAATGCGGGGAAGTGGCTGGTGGGCGCCGGGAACTGAGGTTACGCTGGCGCGCTTGATGGCTATGGAAAGCGCACCGATGATAGCTGAGTTCACCCTCAACGACGGGAACCCCGTCAGCATCAACCTGGAGCACATCGACTATTTCCAGCCGAGTGACGATGGGACGTTGGTAGTGTTCGCCGACGGACGCCAGCTCGAGCTTCAGGAAAGCTACGATGCCGTGGCCGAGGTGATGAACCCGGAGCGGCAGGCGGGCTGCTAGAGCAGCGTTGGCCCCTCGATCGGAGCCGCCTTCCTCTGGAACCAGGGCGTGGCGGTATGCTCGACGCGCAGCCGATCGGCAGGACAGGGCCGGTCAAACCGGTATAGCTCCTCAAGCGGCGCGGTGAGCCAAAAATCCCAATCCTCTGGATCGATGATCACGGGCGAGCGATCGTGGATGTCGATCAGGTCGGGGGCGTTGTCCGTCATCACGCCGGTGAAGACGCTGCCCCACTCGTCGCTGTTTGCCCAAAGCCCGGCCCAGGCGAAGATGGGCTGATCCTTCACAGATAGCCAGGTCTCGGTCATGCAGCCGGGCTCGCCACAGGCTTCGCAATAGCGCGCCGTCGGAATGAGGCAGCGGTTCTCGGGCTTTTCGGCAGCCCACCTCCAGAAATAGGTATGCAGCTTGTCGAAGCGGGCGTTGTTCACAGGCTTGGGCTTCAGCGGCTTACCCGTCTTCTTGCTCTTCTGGATGAGCGGAAAGCCCCAGGTCATCTGCTCCAGCACCCGCTCTCCATTCTCGACGCGGATCACGGTACCGGGCTGGGCAGGATGCATCTGGAGAGGGCCTTCATTGAACCGCGCGCCACGCTTGGCCTTGAAAAGGTTCAGCACCTTCTGCGTGTCGCCGCGTTCCGCTCGATTGCACATGACCAGAAGGTGAGAAGCGGCGAGCCGAGAGTCAACCGGACTCCCGTTTGTTCTCATTTTGTTCTACAATCGGGCATCGAATCGGAGGACGGAAAATGCAGCAGGAACGGCAACCCCAATTCATCGGCTCATCGCATCCGGACGTGGATCTGGAGTTTGGCGACGGTAAATGGTTCGTGGCCGTGCGGCGGGCTGAGCCTCAATCCCACTCGACCCATGAGCGGCAAGGTGAGGGGTTTTTCTCGCACGTCGACGCTGCCCGCGCGGCGGTCGACCTCGCGATATCGCGCGGGCTGACCGTTCCTACCGAGGCCGAGATGATTGAGGCAGCGGAAGAGTTTCGCAGCTTCGTTGATGGCGAAGACCGCGCCTTTGTCATGTGAGGGCGCAAGCCGATGGACCAGATTGAGATCGCGCGGCGCGGCCGAGACCCTGTCCTGCGCGAATATAATGCCATGATGAAGCAGATCGAACGCGGAGATCCGATGCACCCTCGAGAAGTTCAGGACATGATCAATGACCTGGTCTCAGAGGGGTACAACACCCAAGCTGCCGCGCTCGCTCGGGCGAACGTGAATTGGGATCAGTGAGCGCCGAAGTTGGGTGCCAGCATGCAGAGTGGAGGGATGAGTGTCCCGCTATTTCGATGGCCTGAAGGTTCCCACCTGTCTGTTTGAAGCGGCAGCCTGGCGCTATGCCGTCAAGGTGGGGTGCGGCTGCGGTCATTTCGCTGCGTTCCAGCCGCACGGTATCTGGTGGCATTTTCACCGCAAGGGCTGGCCTGACGATTTCAGAAGTGCTCGATCGAGGATGTGGTGCTGCGTCTGCCGACAATACACTGGGAAAAAGGTGAGGCCGCGAAGGTTGGATGCGATCAGGCCGTACACGGGCAGGCTGATCGATCTGCCGATGCCCGACGAACGCGAATGGAAGCGGATCGTCAATCGCTTCCGGGGGTGATTGGCACCGGCTCCACCTTCACCGCCGCCTGCTCTTGGACCCATTTGCGCAGCGCGACCAGGTTCCAAGCCTGCCGCTCCGCTACTCGGAGCTTGGCAAGAAGTCCGTCACAATCTGTCCCTGCATAAGCTCGGCAGGTGGCGTCGCTGGCGATGGACACTGGAGCTGCGTCGGAACTGCGGAGATCGGTGCGGGCGGCGAGTTGCGCGCGCACGCGCTCATAGCGAGCATCAACAGCGGCAAGGCGAGCCTGATAGTCATTGACGGTCCTTTCGGTAATTGCGGCCTGGTCGGCCTTCACGCGGGCGACATTGGCCTGTGCCTGGCGCTGGGCTTCAGCGGAGGCGGCCCGATAGTTGGCGACGGTCTGCTTATGGGCACGTTCTTCAGCCGTAGCCCGATCTCGCCATTGATCGCGATCGGCGGTGCGGGAGTTCAACACCAGGAACAGGATGGAGTTGGCCGCAAGCAGCACGATGATGGGGATAGCCCACCAGTAGCGGCCGAGGAGTGACGTCTCGGTCATGCCTCGTTCCCCGACACTGGCACGCCAGAGGCGTTGAGATAGACCGGGCGACCAAGAACCGGCACGCCACGGGGCCAGCGGCGGGCAATGCAGCGCCCCTTCGCCAGCCGCATGACACTCACCTTGTCACCCTGATTGCCGCCAAGCACATGGTAGTGAGTGGCATCCTCTCCGACGTAGAAGGCAACGTGCCCGCCGCCCTCGCGATCGAAGACGAGGATTGCCCCAGGAGCGAGCACGCTGGCGCCGAGGTTCGCTCCCCAGGTCGCCCAAGCCTTCGCCCGCACCGCAACCTTCATATTCGACAGGTCGATGCCCGCGGCCTTCAAGCAGTGCGCAACGAACAGGCCGCACCAGGGCACGCTGTCGGCGTTGTAGGCGATGCCCAGCACCTTTAGGCCGAGCAGCTTTGCCCATCCAAGGATTGTGCCGTTGTTGGCTACCCCAGTCGCTTCACGCGTGCCAAGCAGCCGCCGCGCGGCAAGCAGCCACGCAGGTTCGGTCGAACCCATATCATTCTCCCATGAAAAAGGGCGCCCGCAAGCGCCCTGTCGATCGTCAATTCCCAGAAATGGGGATGGTCAGCGCTGAGCCGGTGGGCCCTTATCCCCGCCGCCGATCAGCGTTTCACCAAAGGCCTGCATCGCTGCCTTGATGCGCCCGGCTACAAAGCCCTTGGCCATGCCGATGATACTCGCCCCGATCGCCGCGATGCCGATGCCAGTGATCCCGGCCGCCAGCATGTCCAGTTGATGCGCCTGCACCCAAAGGACGGTGATCAGCAGGCAGAGCGCGGTAATGGAGAGATCCAGCGCCCATTGCGCTTTGCCCTTCGCCTGCAGGCCGATGACCACGCGCGTGATGATGACGGCACAGATGCAGACCACCATGGGTCCAGCCGGAAATGGATAGCCCGCGATCCACCAGACGACGGGCTGCTGCGAGAAAAGTGTGCCGGTCACGGCTGCCGAAGCCCCCCCATATCAGTCTCACCGGAGACATACTGCTGCCAGAGCGGCGATGAAGCTCAGCCCTATGATTGCCGTGGCCCGCGCAAGCGCTGGCCAGCGGGACCACATGTCCACCGGCAGCGGAGCCTTGCGCAGCTGATGCTCAATTCCCGGCTCACCAAGGATAGCGAGACCCATCCACAAGAAGCCGCATCCAACGCCGATCGGATCAAGCCAGCGCTTCGCCATCAGCACGCGGGCGGTGGTCGAAGGATCATCCGGGTTCCAGCCCCAAAGCTCCATCGCAGCGGCACCGCAGCGAATGGTGAGCCCGAACGCCGCCAGAAGGGTAATCGTGCGGAAGAGCGTCACGGGATCCAGCGGGTGATCGTGGAAGCGTTGCCCCCAGATGCGCCCCGCCTGCTTGCCCACCATCATCGCGCCAAGGAACGTCGCTGCCGTCATGATGAACAGGTTGAAGAGGAACAGCGACGGGTCTTCGTTGAAGCTGGGCGGGGCGGTCGTACCCGGTCCAGAGCGGACTGCCTCGGCGGCGGCGCTGGTCGCGGCCGACATGATGATGGTGCTGATCATAGGCTATGCCTCGGCCGGGGGGCTCGCCGCCTCGATACTAGCAATCTCGCGATCGAAATAATCAGTCACGCCCCGCATGATGCTGATGACGTTGTTGGCCTGACTGAAGCGCGAACCGATTTCATTCGCAGGCGCGAGCTGGGGTAACAACGCCTCCAGATCGGCGGCAAGCGTCCCCGCCTTACCAGACTTCAGCGCATCGCGGATGGCCTTCATGCCTGCGAGGTTGGCCTGGGCGATCTGACGATCGAGTTCCTGCCGCTGGACGAGCAGTTCGGAGGGTGTAGGGCTTGCAGTCGTCATGGTCATTCTCCCTGAGTGAGGACGGGCATTGCAACCGGCGTGGCGGGTTCAGCCTCCACCCCGTCCAATTCATCGAGCGTGTCAGCGATGCTGATCGCCGTCGGCTTGCCGAGCAGATCCACGAACAGCTTGGCGCAGATGCCGTTGGCGCTATCCTTCACCTCGCGCCGTCCGACGATCCGATCGCGCGAGAAGAACATGCGGCCTTCGCGATAGCCGACCTGCTCGCCATCGATCGCCACCAGCTCCAAGATGCGCACCTCGACCGGGTTCACCATCGCCTGCGCATCGTTCACCAGCTTCTTCACGAAGCCATATTGATCGCCCAGCTGATCGATCTGTGGGCCTTCGCCCATGTCGAAGATGATCGCGGACGGATTCACGCCATCGCAGGGCTTCATCACGGCGATGATGGCATAGGCAGGGACTTCCAACCGCTCGCCTGCGGCTGTTTTCAGATGCAGCATGTGCTTCTCCAGTTTTGAGTGATTATCGCCGCGCGAAGGGGCGCGGATTACCGTCGTCAGAGATTCGTGACGTCCAAGACCACCAGATTGTAGTCGCGTCGATCGATGAATGCGGTGGTGATGTAGTTCGCCCCGAAGCCGCCATCCTTATAAAGATTGGCTGTGGACAGCGCGCTGCCAGCGATCTTCACGCCGAGGCAGTAAGCTTCCCACCCCTGTCCCGTACCTTCGTTCCAGACGTAATGCGCGGTGCGAGAGCAAAGGACGCAATATGAGCGTCCCGCTGTCATGGTGAGGCTCGGTAAATTGCCGTCACCGTAAGGCGCACCATTAAAGGCCCCCGGAGGGTTCGCCGTCCCATAGCTTCCGGTGAGAACGCTGTGAACCTTCATATACTTAAAGCGGCTATCGAAAGTGACGCGGCCCGACGCGTCGCGCACCCTCATCCCCCAACCCGGAGCTACGGAGCCTTGGGGGCGACCGAACACATAAATGGTGAAGGTGCGATCTGGATATCCGGATGTGCCGCCCACGCCGATCCGAAATGTCCAGTCATTCCCTGACCTGGTCACACCATCGAAAAAGGCGAAATCATCCGAGCAACTGAATCCGACGACTGGCGCTTCGTCGTCGGGCATTGAAACCAAGAACGTGGCGACGCGCCCTATGCCGGAATAGCCAGCAGCATTGGTCGTAATTGTGAATTTGGAAAGCAGGCCGAGGTTTCGATAGCTATTGTCGATCTGGACAGACCCGGTCGAAGCATTGCTGACACGTGCGCCCCACGGCATTACCGCACTCCATAGAGGATGATGGTCGAAAGCCGGTTCCCGGCGGGTATGCCCGCTTCCCAGCTCCACGAGAGCGTGTTGCCTGAGATCGCGTGCTTAGGCGACACGAGACTGCTAAACATGAATCCTACGGGTATGGGCAGCGCAAATTTCACCCCCTGAGCCGACCAATCAGTAACTGTGATGCTGCCGTCGCTTGTTCCGGTAGACACCTGGCCAAGCGCGCGACCAAGATTGTCTGTCGTGTCCACCATCAGGTTACCGCTCGAGTCCCGAACGCGGATGCCATAGGGCATTAGCTTAGCCAGCCCAGCTCTACGACACGCACTGACCCGCTGCGGATGTACTGCGTCGTTCGATTGCTTCCGTCGATGTCGATATAGAAGCCGTCAGTAGTGCCGCTCGGCGGCAGGACACGGAAACGATCGGAGCGGATGGTGAAGCTGCCCACCGTCCCGTTATTGTTGATCTCGTACCCCGTGATGCGCCCGTTCACGTCCACGGTCAGCGCGGCCCGGCCGAACAGCGTCGTGATATTCCCGTTGATCGTGGTGATCGCCGTCTGCTGGCTGGTGATCGTGACGCCCTGCGTGCTGACGGTGCTGCTGAGCGAGGCATATTGGGTGGTTAGGGTGGAGAGAGCACTGAACGTCTGCGCAATACTGGCTTCCGACGAATAGAACGTCGGAGACCCGCCATATTCCAGCTTTACCTGACGCCAGAAGATGAGTGAAAGCGTCCCACTATCCTTCCGGCAAACAAGAGATGCACGAATATAAGCAGTGTTAGCCGGGCTGGTTGCCGTGACCTTCATTGCCGCTCGGCCTTCGCCGGTCACGTCAAAATCCTTGCTGAAGGATCGAATAGCTCCCTGCGCTTGCGAAATGAGATTGTCGCCGGAGTCATAGAAGTTGAGCTCGGTGTAGGCGATTGCCGAACCTCCAGAGAAGATCAGTGCACAGTCAGAAGCAAGCGTAAACTGTACACCAGCGAAGGCAGGCACGCGCGAAGACTGGAGGTAGATGTATGCGCCATTGGCCGGAGAAGTGACGGTCCCCGCCATGCTGCCCCATCCGCCATTAACAGTACTAAACCAGCCCGCGCCAACAGCACCCCAATCCGCCAAGCCGTTCTCAAAGGTTGGGTTTTTCAGAAGATTAGGCTGAATTCCCGCCGAAACTTTCGTCGTCAACGTTCCCAGGTTCCCCTGAAGGTCGGTGATGGCGGTCGCATTCGAGGTGATCGATGCGCCCTGCGTTGCGACGGTGCTTTGAAGGGCCGCGATATTGGCTTGCGCAGTCGTCATGGACGATTGCAGGGTCGTAATGCTCGATCCTTGCGTCGATACAGTGGTGGACAGCGTGGCGTACTGCCCCGCAACTGTTGTAACCGCTTGGGCCGTCTGCGCTACCTGGGCTTCTGGCGTGTATGCGGTTGCGGCGCCGCCCGCCTCGAACTTCACCTGACGCCATGCAATCAACGATAGGGTTCCGCTGTCTTTGCGGGCGACGAGATTGACCTTGGCGAAGCTTGCGCCTGATGGTGGAGAAGCGGTCAGCTTATGAAGCGAACGACCTTCGCCATGAAGTGTAAAATCATATCCTTGCGGGCGCGCCGGGCCAGAGCTTTGCCCCACAAGGGTAACGCCATCCGACCCAATCCAATTGATCTCGACGTACGCGACGCCAGCGCCGCCAGCGACGGAAAAGGCGCTGTCTGCAGTAAGTGTATGCTCCATCAACCATACCGGGATGTTGTTGCTCTGGAGCATGGTGTAAGAGCCATTGCCGATGTTAGTGGTCGAATAGGCTGTGCTCCCCCAGCTGTTGGAAAGATGCTTGGAATACACCCCATTCGAGCCAGTCCATCCAGCCAGGCCGTTTTCAAATCCGCCGTTCGGCAGGAGGTTGGGGCTCCCAGCTGAAACCAGCGTAGCCAGGCTGGCGACGCTCCCCTGCAGTGTCGTAATCGCGGTGCTGTTAAAGGTGATCGACGCGCTCTGCGTACTGACGGTGCTGGCGAGCGCTGCAAGTTGCCCCGCCTGATTGCTGGCGGTGGTTTGCAGGCTGGTAATTGCGGCGCCGTGCTGGCCAAGCGTCGTTTCGATCGTCTCTATATCTTCCCCGTTCGCGAGGATGTCTTCCTGCGCTGAGAGGATATCAGCATGAGCCTGGGTAAGCGCCGCCTGCACCGCAGCGGCGTCCGCCTGCATGTTCGTGATGGTGGTTTCAGCAGCGGCAATGGCGAGAGCGGCGGCGGCGGTGTCGACTTCTAGTTGCGCCAGTTCCGCGTCGATATCCGTCTGCTGCTGCTCGATGATCGTCAGCTTGCCTAGGCCGGTTATGACATTGGTGAAAATCGTCGTGTTGCCGTGGATTGTGCCGACACGGTAAGCGATCCGGACATCATAGGCGGTCTCGCTGGCCAAAGGCGCGATAGTGTGACTGACCGGCCCTACAGCTGAGAGGATAGCAGAGCTGATCCATGCCTCATCGCCAGTCTTGCGATAGCCGATGATGACGCTATCCGCCGACGGCATCTCGCTTTGCCCTGCAACCAGCAGGGCCGGAAAACCTTCACCTGACGTCGCCCCAGACACGCTCCAGTTTGCCACCTCGGGAGCGGCAGGCTTCAGGTCCGGCGCGGTCAGGCTGAACGGTGCTGGCGGTGTGGTGGACTGCCCCAGCGCATAGGCATGCTTGGAATAGGTTTCCGTCTCGCCAGCGAACGACACCTTGCCGGTCGCCGGATCTGGCGCGCGCCGGGTGATGAGAACCGGCTGATTCACCAGTCCTTCCTCGGGCACATTGAGATAGACGACGTCGCCCGTCTTCAGCCCAATCCATTCGGGCCCGGTCGTCCAGGTGAAGGGGCCTGCTTCGCGGCTGTTGACGATTGCATAGGCGGCGAGCTGGCCAGGCTGCGTAGCTTCCTCGCCGCTGAACACCTGCACCAGCGGGAAGTCGATTTCTTTGGTCCGCTGGCCACCGTCATCCGTGACATAGACGGGCTCGGTGACGGCGGTGCCGCTGATGACAGCCCAGTCGCTATCCTCATCGACATAGCGGGGAATGACGGTGTTGAAGCGGTCGCGGCGGCTCTTCGTCGCAGCGAGCGATAGGCCGTCGAGCAGATGGCGGCTTTCGATCGTCGCGATGGCGGTGCGCGGCGTAGACGTGAGGCAGCCGATCATCGCGCCGGTCTGGGTGGGGATTGCGCCGCCAGCCTGCAGGATGCGCTTCAGCGTGTCCCACTTGCTGTCCGTCGTCCACTCGGCACCGCCGACTTTCCAGCCATTGGCATCACAGACGTTGGCGCATTCGACGAACTCAGCCACCCGGATGTTGGCGACCGGCGCGCCGATACCGCAAACCCGCTTTCCATTCTGCCAACGGCCGAGCGCCCAGGTGAGGGCGTGCAGTCCGGGATTGTCGGACCACTCATAGGTTGCTTCGTTCAGCGCACGGTGAGGGCCGGAGCCGCCCGGATAGGTGCTGTCTTTGCGCGGGTCGTAGACTTTGACCCACTTCCCCACCCAGGCTGGTTCAGGTGCTCCGGCGCCGTATAGGTTGCCATCGGTGTCGAAGCGCAGTGCCCATTGCGCATGCGTGATTCCGTTCAGCCTGTGGTTTGCGCCCCATTCAGGGAAAGGTTTGCCGCCAAATTGCAGCGCTAAGGCGGAGCCTGGCGAATTGCCGAGGGACAGACTCTGCGCCATGTAGCGGTAGAACCGCCCGTTGGCATCACCGTTGGGCGCGAACGTCACCAGCTCATTGTCGGCCGTGAACTTCTCTATCGAATGGATCGGCCCAGCGATCGACAGCAGCGCGACGAAGGCGAGGATGTCATCCTTCGACTGCTGCTTGAACCCGTCATAGGTGCGGGCATAGACGCGCAGGCCCGACATGCGGGTGCGACCCATGGCATAGGGAAGGCCGGATTGCGGATTGGTTTGGAATGTGGTGGCGCTGCCTTCCGCGGAAAAGCCGGGCGCTGTAGCCTGGGCCGCCATGGACAGAACGCCGGCGGCGAGGCTGCCATATGTGCCGATGGCTGCCAAGGTAGCAGCAGAGACGCCCAGGACGCCGCCTGCGCTAGCTGCTGTAGTCGCAGTCGCCGCGACAGCTGGAGCAGCGAGTCCAGCGGTGGCCGCCACAAGGGCAACCGCGCCGACCACCATGCCGACGGTCCGAAGCGCCTTGCTCATAGAACGCTCCAGGCGCGCAGGATCTTGTTCGGCGTCATCGTCACCAGGCCTGGATGATCCTCATGGAAGCAGAAGAGGTTGCCGTTGCCCGCATAGAGGCCGATGGCGCCGATCGCGGTGTCGCCCTCGACTTCCGCGATGTCGCCCAGCAGCATGCGGGAATAGGGAATACGGGTGAGACCGATGCCATCCGCCATCTCTGCCAAGTTGGAATAGCCCAGACGTTTCAGGGCGCGGGCGGCACCCAAAGGCGACTGGTATGCGCCTGCCTTGCTGATGCTGATCTTGTGCCCGAGCTTCTTCAGGTGGAACGCGGCGACCTTGGCGCAGTCCACCTTGCCCCACTGGAACGGCTTGTCGCGGTACCGCGCCATGGTCGCCTCGATCGCGGCGTGGCGGCGCTCAAGCGGGGTCATCGCTGAAGCCTCGTTTGCGCCTTCTGCGCAGCGCCAAACCATCCAGCGATGCCGCTCTTCTGATTGCTGCCCTGGGGCGGCTTTGCGCCCCAGTACAAATTGACGTCGGTGCCGGTCATATGCTCGAGCCCGAGATCGCCGGGCCAGATTGATTGCAGCCACCCATTACTGGCGCGCTGCCCTTCCTCGACCTCAAACAGGCGCTCGAACACGCTGACGATGGTATATTCCACCTTGCGCGCACCGCTCGGCTCGATGCTGATGGTCGGCACGTCGATCTCGCCCAGGAACAGGACTTCGGGCGTGCCGATGGCGAGGCCTGAGATGGGATCGGCAGCCCCCACCATCAGCGTGGCGCGGCTGCCCTGCATGTTCGGGTGCGAGAGCGTGGCGGTTGCCGACACATCTGGCGGGTAGAGCGCGACGGTGATTTCCGGAGCATTGTCGCCGATCTCTTCGGTCATCTGCGACATTTCCGCGATGGTGCCGAAGGTCGCGTCCTGACCGACATAGGTTTCCCCGCCGATCACGATGGTGGCCGAGCCGTCGACCAGCCGTAGCGTGTAGCTGGGCAGTTCGATCTTGAGCGCGCCGAAGAGCAGCACGCTGGGCTGCGCCAGCGCACTTTTGAGTGCTGGATCCAAGGGAAACCCCCGATGTCAGAAAGGATTAAGCGCCCTCGGAGAGGGTAAAGGAAAAGGACGCCAGCCGATCGACAGAGATCTGCCACGACAGTTCGTCACCGGGCGATACGAGCCCTTCGATATTGGGCGAGGCGATCTCAACCACATCATTGTTGGAAAGCGGCGTCCGGAGCATGGGCCAGATCGATGCAGAGGCGGTGCCGCCGCCCGCAACGGTAACGTCCGCAGCGATCATATGCATGTAGCGTCGCCCGCCATGGACGATCGCGAGCATCTGCCCCTCTTTCAGAGCATAGCCTGCGGTCATCCCCTTCAGTGGCAGCGCTGTTCCCGATGCCACTGCCGCCGAAACCAGCGGAGCCCCCGGTGACCCTGGGTCGAAATCCGGCTGCGGCCATTCCATGCGCAGGCGATCCTCGCGCGCACGCAAAAGGCGGGATTGAATCAGCAACGCTTTGTCACGGGTGGGCATGGCGGGCAGCGTGATGCGAAGGCCGAACCTTGTACCCAATCGGTTGATACGCTGTTCCGGCCCTCCGAGGAAGGGCGTCAGGACCGCGCCGAAGTCACGCAGAAAAGGCTCCGCACCATTCGGCACGACCCAATCGGGCAGGGCGATGACGGCCATTACGGCAGCACGCCCATGAGCGCCAGAAAGGCCCCGCTGCCGAACGCAATTACAGATCCGATCGCTGCGACGATGCCGGTAGCATAAACCTTTCCGCCCGCGATGATCTCAGCTCGTTCCCGTTCGGCCGCACCCTCCATCTCATAGTGGCAGGCGAGCGTATAATGGTGCTGCGAGAGGAACGCGCAGGCGAAGGCTGACAGCGCCGCGACTAGTCCGATGATGAAGGCTGCAAAACTCCACCAAACGCGGGCCGTGTCGATGGTGAGTGTGTCGCCTGCGTTGCCGATGAAGGTGAACAGGCCGACAATGGCGCCGCCATTCACCAGCATAAGCGCAGCGAGTAGCTTTTCGGCAATGAGAGCCTGCACCCGGATGCGCTCGATATACTCAGCTTCGGCCTTGGTGTTCATATCATCTCCCCGGAATGCGACGGCGAGCGGATCGTGCCGCATCCGCACCGGCTGCGCTACGGGCCTGCACTCCCGAGGCGACGGCCATGGGAGCGGCGATGCCAGCTGCGCGTTGCTCGACGATCACGTCGAAATAAGGCGAAGGCACAATTTCAAAGCGACTGCGCCCACCGTTGTCGTTCGTGCCATTCGGGTGGATGTAGCCAGAACGAGACGCCGTGAAGAGTTCAGGCCCTCGCTCGCCCACAATGTAGGATTTACCGCCGCTCACCGGACCGCCATTTGCCCGGAAGCCAGAGATCGGCGTGAAGTTCTTGAAGCTGTTGCCCAAGCCCTTGCCCAGCACCCCTGTACCAGCGATGGCTCCGAACGCGTTGAAGGCACTGGAGAGGATATCCAGTACCCCGCCGCCCTTGATGGCGCTGGCGAGATTAGACAGGGCGTTGAGCGACTTGTTCGCCATGTCCACGAATGCCTCGCCGGCCGCTGCCGTACTTACGGCTATGCGGGAGGCAGCATCTGCTGTTGTCGCCTTCACGGCTTCCCATGCCTCATCAAGCGCGCCCGGCACTTGCTGCAGTTGCGGGAACATCTCGTCGGTCGCCGCCTGACGAGCATCATTGACCCGCGCAGATTGGCGAGAAATGGCGATGGTGCGGAGTTCAGGCGACAGGGTGGTGTCTGCTTCAAGCGCGGCGAGCTTGGCCAATTCCTCACGCAGCGCTGCAGCTTTGGGGAATAGTTCGTCAAGAATGCCGCCGATCCGCTGCGCCATGGCGCTGAACTGGTCGCCGGTCGATTGCGTCGTGGACCGTGCCGGATCAACCATCAGCTTTTGCAGCCGAGCCATATTCTCCCCGATCTCGTCCACCATGTCGGGAACATATGAATGGCCGACTACAGCATCGTAGAGTTCGAAGAACCACTGACCGACAGCCTTGATCTTGCCTTGGAGCCAATCCCAAACTCGGCCGAGCTTATCGACGAGCCATGTCTTTACTCCATTGTAGAGGCGCGCGAGGATCGGACCGATGGTGTCCCAATTTTTCCAGACATAGTAGACGGCTCCTACCGCAGCCGCGACCGCCGCAAGCGGGATAAGGATGGGCGAGAGCGCTACGGCAATACTGGCGAGAGCAGGTATAAGGGACGCCACGACGAAGCCAGCAATGGTTGTGAGAATGGGCAGTAGGGCAGCAAAGCCAGACATGATTCCGCCGATGCCGAGAGCGATAGGGCCAACCACTGCGGCTATGGCGCCCACTGCAAGCGCTGTGTTCTGAACTGGCTGGGGCAGGGTGGTGAACCAATTAAGCGCTTCGGCCAGCTTCGTGATTAGCGGCGTTAGGACTGGCAGAAGTTTCGTGCCAACCGTGACCTGAAGTTCCTCAAACGCCGCTTGAGCCGCCCGCATCTGGTTTGCCGTGCCGTCGCTGGTTCGGGCCACGTCGCCCTGCGCGTTCTTCGTGGCCTCCAAGATCAACTGGTAGCGGGCAAGGATCTTCTCTTGTTCCGTCAGTTCATTGCCGACGCCGGTCAGACCCATCTCCATAGCCTTGGCCTGGACAGTTGCCTCGGTCAGGAAGACGCCAAAATCGCGCAGCGGCTCGCTTTCGCCTGACAGGCCCGAACGCAGCTTCTCAATCGCCGTTTCCGTGTCCGTATTGTAGAAGCTGCCGAGGTCCTGTGCGAGCTTGGCGAACTCCTGCGACATGGCGGCCGCCTTCGATGGGTCAGCCGTGTTGAAGAATATGCCGAAGGTGTTCGCTGCCTTCTGCATCTCCTGCGTGGACCGACCCATCGCGTCGCCAGTTTGTTCGGCCCACTTGTTCATGGACTCTGCCATCTTGCCGAACGTCTGGTCGAAAGCGGATTGGAGCTCCACCGCATCGGTTGCAGCGCTGAACGACTTGGCGGCGAAGGCTGCCAGGGGAGCAGTCACCGCTAGCGACAGCTTAGCGCCAATGTTCTTGAAGCCGTCCGCCGTCTTGCTGATCGACTTCTGCGCTGCCTTCAGCCGCTTTTCAGCATCGCCAACACCTTCCTGAAAGGCGAGGCTGTCGAAGCCCAGCACATAGCGAAGATAGCCGAGAACGACGCCTTGGCCTTGACCTGAAGCCATGAAGCCTCCCAATAAAAAAGGCGGCCCGAAGACCGCCCTGTAACTTTAGATGTGCCGCTTTTCAGCTATTGCCCTCGTTCGCCAGTATTGTGGCGTCGCAAGTTTCCGGGTTCACCATTGCCACAGTGCGCCCCACGTTCATTCCACCAAAGCCGTTCTGAGCGCGGTACTCCATGGTGAGAGGGTGCTTTC
Organism: Sphingobium sp. TomMM35A; assembly: GCF_054771735.1. Taxonomy (NCBI): domain Bacteria; kingdom Pseudomonadati; phylum Pseudomonadota; class Alphaproteobacteria; order Sphingomonadales; family Sphingobiaceae; genus Sphingobium; species Sphingobium sp. TomMM35A. Next base: position 1,895,503 of record NZ_BSRC01000001.1, on the reverse strand, counting down.
CATCCTTGTTGGCGGGAGCGATTCTCGTCTCCACATGCTCAAAAGAATCGGGGTTCCGAAGATTGCGGGTGATCTGCTCGACAGTGCTGCGGTTTGAACCATCCCAGGAGCTGAGGCAATGGAAGCCTTTGCGCCGTTCGTCCGCCTTCTTCGTCTCTTCCGCCTTAGCTTCCGCCGCCTGCTTGGCTTTGTCTTCCTCGCTTGGAGCGAGCGCGCATTTTCCAAGGGCGAAAAGCGCCACGACCAGCACGATGCAACCGATGGTGCCGTTGCGTTTCGCGTCGGCATCCGCTTTTTTATAGCCATTGATTTCGGCGGACGAAAATTCATGCCCGCAGTGCTTACAAACCTGCGCTTCCTTCTTTACGATCTCAGCGCACTTCGAGCACTTTCGCTCGTCGGACTTCATGACAGACACTATCCCCCTGATATCGCGCCCATCTTAGCGCCATACCAGATCGCACCATAGCGCAGGAGAGGTCAACACCCCGCACCGTCTTGCACCATGCGGCCGTCCGCGAACCGCGCCCATTACCTTCAGAGAGGCAACTAAGCGGTGCAGCCTTTACCAGGACATGGCCTTCCGGCCGTCTGCCGATCGGCTTACCAATCAGAGACGCAAGGTGATTCCTTGCTTCTACCGCGCCTGCCTTCGGGCAGGGCTGGTTAGATCGACAGGTGCCGTCCATCTCCCGCGCGGCGATGCCCGCCAGCCGTATCTTCGGTCCCTCCGCGCACCAGATCGGTCCATCGCCGTCATAAATAGCGGTGGGCGTGCAGGTGAAGGAGACGCCAGAGGCCACGACGGCGGCAAGAAAGGAAATCATTCCTACGGCTTAGCACCGCTCTGCTGTTCCTGCATCCTTTTCATCATCGCCAGCACGGCCGATGCCCCGTTTCGCTTCGTCGCTTCCTGCGACTTGGGCAGATAGTGCTTCACGGGCCGCAGGCTCTTCTGGCGCGCCATGATTTCGATCTGGTGCGCCAGAACGATGATGCGCTCCTGGTTTCCTTTCGCGCGGCCGCGCATGACGTTGCTGTAGCTTCGAAAGGTTTGGCGCCAGAAAGCGCATGGCTCTAGCCTTTCTGCCGACCAGTCCTGCTGGGCTTCGTCCCAGTCCCAGGGCCTAGCACTTCCGCCTTTCCCTCCGCACTCGCATCCGCCTTCGGCATCGCACCGTTCAGAGCCTTGGCGATCGCCTCACCTACTGCCTCGCCGCCGTCGTTCATGAGGTTGATAGCGTCGGGAAGGCTGATGTTGGGCTGATGAGCTTTCAGCGCTCCGTAAAGAATGGCGCCCATGTGCTTGATGCGCGGCTTCTTCGTGACGTTGCCTTCGCCGTCCACCTCGGGAGTGATGGCCTTCAGCAGGTCATCAACGCCCATATCGGCTGCATCTTCCGCCTCAGCGAAGGCGTTGAAGTCCATCACCAGCCGGTAGACTTTGCCGCCGGCGGTGAAGGATGCCTCACCTTTTTGGATGTTTGCCATCAGGGCGTCGGCTCCACATAGGCTTCGATCGCCTCGATCGTGACGACGCGAAAAGTGGCGGTCGCCTCCATCAGGCCGTCAGGCGTGACTTCGCCGCGGTCATAATTGATGCACTTCGCAGTCAGGCTGATCTGAGCCACCGGTTCGCCGTTCTCCGGCAGCACCACCAGCATCTCGCGCGTGTCATTCGCGGCGCGAGCAGCTTCCAGTAGCGTGTCCGTCGTCGACAGCGGTCGACTGTTGAGGGTCACTTCGAAGTCGCTGTCAGCGTAGAAGGTGCTTACATATTCGCGGCGCCAGCCGGGAGACTTCAGGTGTGTCGTTTCGACCTGGTCGCGCTCGCCACCGCCGGGGATCTGGAACGACTTGACCTGGTTCAATTCATAGAGGGCGGTGCCGTTGTAGAGCCAGACCTCCCCCATGTAGCCAACGGTGGCTTCCTGCGTTTCCGCCATCTTAGTCTCCTACGTGCCAGATGATGAGATCCACCGACTGACGGTGAATGGTTGAGCCGTCAGCGACGGGTTCCGAGAGGTCACGCTGGCCTTCCACCAGTGCGTTGCCAAATTTCTTGCCTAAGATCGCAGCCGGGCCGGCAAGCGCTGCTATGGCCGCGCGAGCGAGCTGAAGTGCGGCGCCGTAAGACGTGGCCCAGCAATCCATCTGCACGCGAGTGCTGCGCGCTCCGTCAAACCCTTTGAGGTGCGAAGACCGAGGGTCGCTGATGACCTGCAACGTGATTGCAGGATAAGCGGATCCTTTTGTCCGTTCGACCCAGTAGACGCGCGCAGCGGCGATTGCGGCGACCGCCTCGTCTGCGATCAGCCGCGCCCGAAGGGCAGTCTGGAAATCCATATCTAACCCCTGCCGAGCTTCCGCGCGTCGCGCGCCGCCTTGCGGATCACAGCGTCATTCGTCTCAATCATGAGCGCATCAGCGAACGCCTGGTCGCGCCCGGCTCGCCCAGCATCCACTTCCGGCCGGAAGAAGGGTGTGGCCGCCTGATCGCTGTTGCCGAACTCCAGCTGCACGGAAGCAATATCTTCAACGACCACCTGGACTGCGACGCCCTTGCGTTGCTTGGCAGGCAACACGTCGACGCTCTCATAGGTGTCGCCGCTGAGTACGGGCACCCGGCGGCGCACACCGCGCGCCAGCAGTTCGGCCGGCACCATCAAAGACTTGCGCCCAACGCCGCGGGCCATGGCCTTGCTCATCTCGTTAAGCTGACGCGACGTTTCCCTGAAGCCTTCCAGCCGAGATCCGCCGCGAGCCATCACGCTGCAGCCCTAATCGCAGTGATCCGCCGGCCGCCGTTGTCCAGGTCGTGCACGCCCGTGATGTTCCAGATGCCGCCGTCGAACGCGATCCGGTGATCGGTCACGCTGATGGCGCGGGTCTTGCTGTTGCTCAGCACCTCGAACGATGCCGCCTGCGATCCACCTTGCTGCGCGGCCTCCCGCTGCTCCGAACCGCTGCCATAATAGACTGCGGCATATTCGGGCGCGAACGGTGCCCATGTTTCCTGTTCACCGCCGTACCCATCTTCAACGGTGGTGCGCGCCTCGATCACGATGCGCTCGTTGCGTGGGCCGGCCTTCATACCAGATGAGCCCGATAAGGATCAGCGAGGACGGTCGATCCGAACGGGATTTCGGATAGCGGGGAACCGGGTGCCACCGTTTCGCGGTTGGCGTATAGATGCCCCACCAGCAGGAGGATCGCTGCCTGCAGGTCCTCTGGCAGATCGTCATCCTCATAGCCTGCGGTGAGCGTGACAGTGATGCCGGCTGGGCTGCCGACAGCGGGCCAGCTCGCGCCCACCGCCGGCAGCACGACAGGATTCTGCATCGCCACCAAGCGATAGTCGCTCCACGTCTGCGAGAGCCCAGCCGCATCGAGGTAAGAGATCGACGAGACGTCGGGATCAGGACCATCAAGGATGGCAATCCCGCGCCCGAACGCGGCAAAGTGCCGGACGACTTCGCGCCGGTCGATCAGCTGCCCAGTATAGTTCTCCGCCCAACGCTTTGCAGCATCCAGGTAGGTCTGGATCAGATCATCGTCATCGCTGTGCAACACGCGCAGGTGCTGCTTGGCGCGGGCGAGATCGAGCATGGTTTACTCGGCAGCCTTGTTCTTCGGCGCGGGTGCCCGCTTGTTCGACGGAGCGGGTTCCTTCTTCTCTTCAGGCGCTTTCTCGGCAGGTGCCGCCGTGACAGCGCCTAGCCGCTCCAGCCGGTCAAAATCTGCTTGGTTGAATTCGCGCTCCGTGCCTTCCGGCTCTCCGTCGAGCGGCTTCGTGAGGATTGCTTTCACCATCGTGCTTCTCCTTCGCTTTCAAGAGAGCCGCGGGCGGCGCTCATGAAAACGGGGCAGCCGAAGCCGCCCCGAGACCATTCATCAGGCTACGCGGCCAAGATCGCCATAGACCAGGGCTTCCGGGCGGTAGATGGCGAGTGCAAGGCGCTCTTCCGCACGGATGGTGACCTTGTTCTTGACGAAATTGTCCTGATCTTCGGTCGACACTTCAACGGTGGCGTCCTGCCGGTCGAAGATCTGCGCGGCCAAGTTGAACGCGCCGACCAGCGACTTATCGACGCCCATCGCCTGGGTTTCGACAACGGGCAGGCCCCACAGGCGCTTGTCGATGGTGCCCTGCGGATTGCCGATCAGGTAACGGCCGTCGCCGTCCTTCTCCATCTCGATCGCCGCCATGTCGATCGGGTTCAGGACGATGCCGTTCGCTGGGTATTCAGCGAGGGCAACCTGAAGGATCATCAGGCGAATGATGTCGATCGGGCTGGTGGCCGTCAGGCCGCCCGGAGCGGCGTACGGCGTTGCCTCCGTCACCATGCCTGGCAGGTTCTGACCGGTGCCGGAGCCGTTGAGCAACTGAAGCTCTTCGGCATAGGACAGGCCATAACGCAGCCGCTGGTCGATCATCGAACGCAGCCCGGCGGCATCCGCCAGCACCTGCACGCTCGCACGCATCCAGTGCGCGATTGTGCGTACGACAGCAGTGGCTTCTTCAAACTGGATTTCCGACTGCGGCTTCAGGGCACCTTCGGCCACCGGGGCGGCATTATTGGTGAAGCCCTTCTCCTTGTCGTATTCGATCGAGTTCGAAGTCGTCTGCCCGGGCGCGATCAGGGCGCGGATCGTCATGCGCCGCTGGGGCAGCATGACGGGCGATGCACGGTCCGGCTGGATCAGTGTACCGACAGAGCCAGCGGCGTCGGTGGTCAGCGATGTGATGTCCTTCACGTCGATAATCACGCGGCCGCGGGGGCGGGTTTCGCCGGCGAAGGACTTGAACCGCTCGTCAGAGACAAAGCGTTCACCGGCTGTCATCGGGGCGTCATCGCCCTGCTGCATGCCGTCCATCTTCTGTTCGATGTCGGTCAGCCGCTGCTTGGCTTCGTTCATCGCCGTGATGGCTTCGTCCGCCAGTTCCTTGACGGTTCCGGTCATTTCGACGCCCTTCTGGGCTTCGGCTAGCGCCTTTTCGGCGATCTCCTTCACTGCGTCATGCTTCTGCTCGAAGGCACTCTTCAGTTCGGTCGCCATTTCGGAAACGCTCTTGCCCTGCGGGTGCCCGTCCGGCGCGCGGAGGTAGCGACCCTTGCGCCTTTCGGTTGGGGTCATGGCACCAAGCCCGACCATGCCGAGGGCAGCCGCACTGCTGATATCGCCCAGGTTCGCGGGTGCGTGGAAGGAGAGGAGGGTGGCCGCGTGCGCGGCGTCGGGAAGCACCATGGTGACGCACAGCGCAAGCGCCATGAGCCCCATCATGAGATAGGATCGCTGCATTGTTTGCCCTTTCTAGGCAGAGAGGAAAGATCAGCCCCGGAGAGCTTGAAGGAACTCCACGAGCTCTTCATTCGCCTTGCCCTCGGGCTCCCCCCGAAGATGCGGCGCGCAGGACGATGCCAGAGCAGTCGCCTTGCTGTTCGAGAAGCCGCCTACATCCCGCAGGAACTTCTCAAATTCTCTAACCGAAGGCACTTCGCCATCGGCCCATGATTTCACTGAGGTAACCAGCGAGCGACGGTTCGCCGGAAAATTCACGACGCTTACCTCCCAAAGGTCCACAGCTTTGAGGAATTGCACACCGGAGCGCTTCGGATCCGGTTCGCTGGAAAGCGTCTGATACCCGATGGAGAGACCACGGACCGCGCGGCGCTTAAGCGCACGATGGACCCGTTGGCCGACAGGATCATCCAGATCCAGTTGCCCCTTCATCCAAAGACCCTTGCCATCCTCGGCCATGTCTTCCCAGTTGCCGATCGGCAATTCGTTGGACTGGTGGCCCCAAAGCATGAGCGGCATCGTGCCCTCACGCTTGTGCTTCACGAGCGTGTCTGCGAAGCATCCGGCGACCATGATGTCACCGTAGCTGTCAGGCTGTCCGCCAAAGGTGCTGCCATATCCTTCGAAGGATCCGGCGTCGGACACATCCTTCACGTCCAGCGCGAATTCGCTCTTGTTCATGGCGTCACTTCCTGCGTGATCGGGACATTTTGCATCTGCATGCGGGGCACATCGCCGCCCGTAACCGGCGGCAGGTTCTCCAAGGCGCGAACCTCGTTGATTGTCATCGCGCCAATGCCGGTCATTTCGCGGTAGAACTGGGCCCGCGCCGCGCTGTCACCGCGCAGCAGCCCTTCCAGGTTGAACTCAATCGTCACCCCCGCCGCGCGGTCTTGGGGTGTTAACAGTTGCTTGGCGAGGGCCTGTTCGATGCGCTCTAGCCGCGGTCGCAGAGCAAACTTCTGAAAACCCAGCGTTTGCTGCTCGAGGCCAGTTCCCCAGCTGGTGCTGCTCTCGGTGTGTCCTACCATGTGGGGAGGCACGCCAAAGATGCGGCAAATCTCCTCAACTGAGAATCGGCGGCTCTCCAGCATCTGCGCATCGTGCGGGTTGATCGCCAACTGCTCCCACTTCATGCCGTTATCCAGCAGCATCGGGCGGCCGTCGTTCATGGCGCCAACGAATTTTTCCTGCAGCAAGGTTTCCGCGAGCAGGCGCTGATCCTTCGTGAGCGGCTTGTCGATTGAGAGAACGCCAGATGGGCGTGCGCCGTTGCGGAACATCGAACTGGCAGAACCCTCGACATTCAAACCGGCGCTGAATGCGCGGCCGCAAACAGCAAGTGTCGACGCGCCACCTAGTGGACCGCCACCAAAACCCCTGATGTGCAAAACGCGACTTTCGTCAGCGATGGAGCGGATACCATTATCCATCCACTCATATTCGAGACCCTCGCGAGAGATGCGCCGGACGGTCATGGCCTCTGGCGGGATAGGAATTAGGGAGCTGATCCCGGTGCCCAGCGTCCGCTTCTCCGCATATGCGTTTCCGTAAAGCTCGAGCGAGCCCTGAATGAAGCCCCAGAAGTCGACGGCAGTTTGCCACCGGTTCGGTGTGTCGTGAAGGATCGGGTAGAGCCGATGCCCCTTGTCAACTTCGCGCCGGCCGTTCCGTTCACGGTAGACCATGAGCGGCAGAGAGCCGATGGTCCCTGCGAGCAAGTTTACGCACGCCCAAGTGGCGGAGATGCCCAGCGCCGCATTGCCGCACCTGGCATCATTCCAGTCCGCCACTGTGACGCGGTTCGTCACGAAATTATCGCGGTCGTGAAAGCCCGAGCGCCCAGTGTCAGGCGTCCACGTTTTCCGCAGCGTGGCAAGCACGCGCTGGACGACGTTCACGCGGCGAGCCCCTCAATCCAGCCATCCAAGTTCACCGAAGAATCTGGCAGTAGCATCGGGGCAGTTGCGTTGATCATGCCGTCCACCCCGTCGATCTTGTTAGGACTGTTGGCCGTCTCCTTCTTCGGAAGGAGGCTCCCATCGGTTCGGCGATCGACAACGGCGTTGCCGATCATCCAGGTCATCACCGGATTATCGTCATGCTGCAGGCGGTGCGGCCCTGCCTTCACGCGTGCCTCGATCGCCTTCGCCGGATCCGTCGCGTTGCGCGCGTTCTTCGCAAGCTGGACGGCGAAAGGCTGATCGGGTTCGCCGAAATCTTCGTTGAGGCGGCTCGCCATCGCGAGACCGCTGTTCCACTGGTCGAAGGTCGCCTTCTTGGCGGCCAGCCGTTCCTTAAGTTCGCGGATCAGATCCTCAATCCGGCGATGGTCGATGAAGTCACCCTCGGTCGTCGTGAGGTGGCCTTCCTTCGCCCAGCGCCGATACAACTCGGTGATTTGCTTGACGTTCGTGTCTTCGCTCTTCAGCCGCGCTTCCGGCACGAAGAACCATGTCTTCACGAGCAGCCGATCCTCGCCATCGACAGCGGCAAGCACTACCGCCGAAAGGTCATCGACGTTGGAAAGGTCGGCACCGATCCAGCAATCCAGCCCCTCGAAGTCGTCCAGAGACAGGTTCGAATCGCCGCACTTCTGCCATTGTGTTACATTCAGCCAGGCGGAGAGCGCGCCGGTCCATACGTTCAGACGCTTTGTCTTGAATTCCCCTTCCGCTGCCGGGTTGTTCTTCGCCTCGATCGCATAGGCCCGAAGCTCTTCCAGTTGCACGGCAGCCCCGAGCAGGGGGTTTGCCTTGCACCAGTTTCGCTCGTCGAAGGGGTCGTCTCCCTCCTTGCGATCGTCGCCATAGTCCTCAGCCCGGTCGAGCGTGAAGATGATGGCGAAATAGTGCTCGGCGATAACGCTGCCGTTCAGCACCTTCGCCGCGAATGTCCGCTCCTCATAGCAGGGGCCGTTGATGTCTGACCCGGCCGTGGTGATCGCCCACATCAGCGGCTGCTTGCGAGCGCCGAAAGCGGAGCGCAGCACGTTGAAAAGGTCGCGATCCTTGTGCGCGTGGAACTCGTCGAGCGTGACAAGGTGCGGGTTGTGCCCGTCCTGGCTCTTCGACTTCGCGTGAAGCGGTTGCATGTAACCGCCGTTGTCCGCGCAGGTGATTGACTTCGCCCAAGGCGTGACGCCGAACGCCTCCTGAAGCGCAGGCTGCTTTTCGACCATGCGCTTGGCCGGATGGAAAACCTTCTTTGCCTGATCGAACGTCGTCGCCGCTGTCAGTACCTGCGGGCCGACCTCATTCTCGCAGCAGAGGCAGTAGAGCGAAACGCCAGCCGTCTTGGTCGACTTGGCATTCTTTCTCGCCACCTCCTCATAGACCATCGTGAACCGACGGAGGCCGTTACCCTTGCGCCGCCAGCCGAAAACCGTCGAGAGAATGAAGATCTGGGCCGGTTCAAGGTCGATCAGGCCGCAGCGATCGTCGTGAAATCCGTCCTCCGCCCCAAGGCACTTGCACCAGTTGCCCTCAATATGAGGCAGCTTCTCGATAAAATTGAAACCTTGTAAATTCAGCAGCTTACGACGCCATGCGCAAGCCTTGCGCAACGGAAGAGGGAAGCGCGAGGGGGGAAGGGCTGGATATGAGGCGGTCGGCCATCTGCTGCATCCTATCGACGGCGGCACCAGCCGGCCGGATCGAATGGACATACACCTGCAGCGTGGTGTCGAATTTGGCATGGCCAAGCGCGCCAGCCACCTCGGGCAGCGACCAGCCGTTTTCGACCATCCAGCTACCGGCGAAGTGGCGCAGGGCGTGGAAGTGCAGGCGCTCTCCTTTTGTGTCGAGGCCAGCCGACACCAGCAACGGCCCCCAGTATGCATAATGAAAGCTGTTCGTGTTGATGATCGCCCCATTGCGACTGCGGAAGATCAGCGACCGGTTGTTCGGAATATAGTAGCGTTTCATCCATTGAGCGATCAGCGCGGCGACGTGTGAAGGCATTGGCACGTCGCGGTTTCCCGCCTTAGTTTTCGGCCCTTTCAACTCGTCATAGCGGGTGAGGTTGTGCCGGACGCGGATCATGCACTGCTCTAGGTCCACGTTCTCGACAGTGAGCCCGCCAATCTCGCCGAAGCGCAGGCCACAGAAGGCAGCGAGGTGAACCGAGCATCGCAAGAACAAATGCGCGCGCTCCTGCCCCCTCCATTTCTTTGTCTCAGCCGCCTCAAGCAGCGCCTTAACGTCCTCGATCGAGAACGTCCGTATTTTGGCAGGCTGGATGCCCCGAAGCTCCTGGAGCGCCTCGATCACGGGATTTTCCCGCACCAGCCGCCGCCGCATCCCGAAATCAAAGGCGCGCTTCATCACCGCGATGCGAGACCGGGCGGTTTGCGGCGACAGCTTTCCCTTGCGCGTCATATCTCGGTACATTTCAGCGATATGGTGAGGCGTGAGTTCTGTCACTCGGTAGTGGCCCACTCGGGGGACGATATGCACCCGGATGGCATTGTCGAGGAAGACCCGGGCTCCCCGGCCTATCCGGCCGTCCCTGATGCGATCCTCCTGATATTTCATAAACTCGTTGGAAAGTTCGGCGACCGTCAGGGTTTCGGACCAAGCGATATGCCGCCCGCTCTCGATCTCCGTTTCCACTTTCCGGCAATAGGCGTCCGCTTCCTTTTTGCGCTCGAAGGTGCGCTGACGATGCTTTCCACCTTCCTTGTAGCGGACAACCCACGCTGATTTTGCCTCTCCTTTATGGTTCCATTCCCTTTTCGATACACTCGCCATCTCGGGCACTCCTTGCGCAATGCGCGTTTAGAAAATCTCTGGAAAGGCGCAGAAAACCGTCGAATTTTGGCGGTGTCCATGCGCAAGTGAACCCCGCCCAGCCGCGCCGGGCGGGGAAGTGTGGTCAATCTTTGGTGACGTTGTCGGTCATTCGCTCGATGTCGGACGAGATCCGGCTGAGGTAATCAGCGATACCGCGCAGCCCTCCTTCGCAGGGGTCTCCAGTGCTGAGGCCAGCCGACATTGCCCGCGCTATCTCGGCAATCTGATCAAGCTCGAACTCGATCTTGCCGAGCGCAAACGCTTCCGGGCCGGTCATGCCGCGTAACCTTCGCAAAGCATGCCGTGCCGGCTGGCGTCGAACGCTCCCAAGCTATCGAGATGCCTCCTCCAGCGCGCCGCGCACCAAGCATCGCCCGCCTCTTCGGACATCGCCACGGCTTCGGCCGCCTTATGAAAATCCTCAGCGTGTCGGTAGTTGATCGGGCCAGCCGATTGGTCAGGGCCATATTGGGGCAGGAGGGGCGCATTCTCGCCCTCCGGCAAATCGTCGATGCCGATTTCCTCCTCGGACTCGAGGTCGCAGTCGCCTGCCAGCACGTCGAGTTGTGAGATCAGCGCCTCGATCATGTCGCCCAGCTCGCGGTAAGCGCGGCGCGCGCCAAGGATGGAGGGGAGGTCGCCGGGCGTCACGACGCGCCCGCCTGTGTCGATCTTCATCTGAAGCATGTTTCGTTCTCACTGGTTTTGGCCTGTCACAGCCGCTTGCCAAGGGACCGCCTTGGCGCCGGGAGGGTGACAGCCTGCCAGTGAGACAGGTGGAACGTTTTCCCCTCCGAAAAGGGTCTTGTATGTGCGTCCCACTCCCGACATAAGGGGTCGGTGAGCGGTGGACGCCAATCCACGCTCTTCGAGCAGACGCCAATCTGCTCAACCAGACGGCACCCTCGCCAAAGGGCTCCGTCTGTTCACTGGTCCGGGCTGTCACACCCAATCACCACATTAGAACGATGATCCCCCGACGCGCAAGCGCCGGGTGCATCGTCGTGTCTTATTGACCGGGGATGCGGCGCGATGCCTTCCGCTGCATTGCGATCTGCGCGGCCTGCGATCCGAAGTTCCCGGCCGCTACCGCCATCGGCCGGGCCACTGCTAATGCCTGGTTCCTCACATGCGCATCGAAGTAGGGGCTCGGCACAACATCGACCACCACCCGCGCGGGAGCCATATTCTGATGATTGAGCCCCGGCATTTCACGAAGCCAATCGGATCGATCGGGCAGACGCGGCGGGTTGAAGTCGATGTTGGGGATGATGGTGCCAGACTGCCTGGCTGTGAACAGCTCGGGGCCGTTCTCCCCCACCACATAGGTCTTGCCAGCCGACACCGGACCACCAGCCGCGCGGAAGCCCGCGATAGGCGTGAAGCTCTTGAAGCTGTTCTGGAGGCCTTTGCCAAAGGCGCCAGTGCCCGCCACTGAGCCGAAGGCGTTGAAGGCGCTGGAGAGTATGTCGAGGATGCCGCCGCCCTTTATCGCATTGGCAAGGTTCGACAGGGCGTTGAGCGCCTGGTTCGCCATATTCACGAACGCTTCGCCTGCGGTGCTGGTGCTGACTGCGATCTTCTCTGCCATGCTGGCCGTCGTCGCCTGCACGCTCGCCCACGCCTCATCCAGCGCGCCGGGCACGTTTTCCAGTTCGCCGCCCAACTGCTCCAGCCGTGATTTCTCTGCCGCGTCTGCGACAAGCTGCCGCTGGCGCATAAGCGCAGGGAATGCCGTGTTTGGATCCGCTTCGAGCGCCGCAAGCGCCTCCAGCTCCTTCCGCAAGCCCGCAGTCTCCGGGTACATGGCGTCCATGATCCTGGAGATCTTCTCGGCCATCTCCTTCTGCCTTTTAAGCGCCTTCTCCTGCTCGGTCTCGCCAGCGCGCGGCTTACTTGCGCCACCCTTTTTGCTTCCGCCTCCAGATGCGACCACTGGAGCGGGCCGGTAGCCTGCACCTTTGCGGTTCCCCATCACGTCATAGCCCGACGTCATCTGATCGAAGCGACGCTGCGCCGATTCTCCCTGCAACTTTTGCTCGGTGGTTACGCGCGCGTTCTCGTATGTGCCGCCCCCAAGGACGAACCGGCTGACTGAGTTGAGGGGGTTAAACCAGCCGGCGATATAGTTGAGCTTGGTGATGACGCCGCCCAGCTTGCTATCCACCGTCTGGAACATGGAGCCGATCGACGAAACGGTATCGATCAATTGTTGCGCTACGGCAGTGATGCCAGCCAACTCCGATCGGATGGTGATACCCATCTGCTCAGCAGCGCTGGCCATATTACCGAAGCCGGTGGACCCTTGCAGCACAAAGGACGACAGGGCGGTCGAGAACTGCCCCCCCTGATCGAACGCGCCGAAGGCTGTCACCGCGGCATTGTGGACTTGATCCATGGCCTCGCCGAATGTCACCGGCATCTGCTTGAATTCAGCGTCGATGCCATCCGTGAACTTGCGGTCGGTGAGGGCGCGGAAGAGCCGGTCGGCTGTCAGCTGCCCCTCTTCGGCCATCTTGCGCAGGCTGCCAATAGGAACGCCCAAGCTGTCGGCAAGCAGGCGGGCGAGGCGCGGGGATGCCTCCATGATGCTGTTAAACTCGTCGCCGCGCAGGACGCCCGAAGCAAGCGCCTGGCCAAACTGAAGTGTCGCCGACGCCGCCTCGCTCGCATCGGCGCCGCTGATCTTGAGCGTTTTGGAGAATGTCTCGGTGGCGCGGGCAGCCTGTTGCTGAGTTCCGCCGATCTCGCGGGTCGCCCTCATGAAGTTGGCATAGAGGGAGCCCGTTTCGGTGAGCCCATTACGGGTTTCAGCCGCGATCCGGTTAACGTCCTTTTGCGCCTGGCCGAAGCTGCCGAATTGTGCCGTTGCTAGTTGCAGCTGCGCGGATAGCTGCTTTGCCTGGTCGGCCAGCTTCAGATATGCGCCGCCAGCCGCTACGATCGATGTGGTAGCGAAGGCAGCGGCGAGGCCCTGCGACAGCCTCGCGCCCATTGCGGACATCTTGCTTCCGAATGTTTCGAAATTCTTGCCGGCGCCGTTGAGCTTGCGCTGCACATTCGACATCGCCTTGTCGAATTGAGCGCTGTCCGCCCCAATGTCGATGCGCATCGCGCCGATCTTGGTAGATGCCATGTCCTATTTGCCTTTCGCAGCCAGCCGGGCAGTCCTGCGCGCCTCCCGCGCCGCAGTCTTGTCCAGTTCAGATTTCAATGTTTCGACGAACCGGCGGATCGTGGGCTCGGCCTGGCTGTCGAAAGCGGGGCGCATGAAGGGGTGGGCGATCTGGTTCACAGAGCCAAATTCCTCGAGATGCGCCATCGGGTCGCGAGTGCCGACATAAACCTCGGCAAAGTGCTTCCCCTGCTTTCGGGCCTGCGCAGCTTGGCGCGGCGTGAGCCGCTTGCCGATCTGCACCAGTGCTTTCATCGTGCCCGGTAGCCGGACCCTTCGACTTTCGCCCTTGCCATAGGTGATGACCTCGCCGGGATCGGTGCGGCCGGGGGCCATGTCCTGCGCCATTTGATGCATGGGAGCGGCGGCGCTCAATAGCGCGCGCTCGACCGTGCCCTTGGCAATTGCTTTGGTGCGCAACTGGCCAAGGGCTTGATCCAGTTCCCTAAGGCCCTGGACCTTGATCTTCATTCCGCTGCCGCGCTTTCTTCGCTCGGGGGGACCGCCTCGCTGAAGTACGGACTTGTCTCGAACGCATCCCCAATCAGGTCCGAGGTTCGGCCGAGCCCCACGGCATCCATGATGCGATTGGCTAACTGCTGCTGAAGCGGCCAGATGACCTGAACAACCGGCGAAAGGCCCAGCGCCTTGGACAAGCCAGCCGCAACGCTGGTGTCGCTGGTGGTTTGCGGATGATGCTCTACCAGGCAGGCCGCCAGCATGTCCCGCACCGTCTCAAGGCCCGGCGTGGCGAGTTTGTCTTTCATCTCTGCCAGCGGGACGCCTAGCGCCTTTTCCATGTGCAGCAGCGCCGCCGTTCCCATCAGCAGCGTGTATGTTTCACCCAGCGCCGCGACAGTGACGGCGCGCTTGGTCTTCGTTGTCGGCTTCTTTGCCATGATCTTCTCCAGAAACGAGAGGGGGTGGCCCCGGCGATGGGGAGCAAAGCCGGGGCCGGTGGACAGGCGGAGAAAGGGCTGACCGCCTGTCCTAAAAAGGGCCGTGATGCGCGATTGAGCTGCCATGGATGCCGCCCCAGCATCGCGCTTTCCGTTGTTGGTCGCACGGCATCGACCTCGCTCACCGGGCGGGAAGCTGCTTAGGTGACGTTTCCAAAGTCGCCGTAGATCAGCGCGCCTGGCTGCTTGATTGCTTGCGCCAGCCGCCGCTCCGCCAAGATTGCGACCATATTGCGAACGAAGAAGTCGGCGTGTTCGGTCGAGACCTCGATGCGCGTGCTCCAGCGGTCGTAGATCGTGGCAGCAGCCTGGAAGTCGCCGATCAGGAACTTGTCTGTCGCCATGCTTGCGGTCGGCACCACTGGCAGGCCGAATAGGCGCGGCTCGATCTGTGCCCCTGGCTCGCCAAGTAGGTATTTGCCATCGCCATCCTTCAGCAACCGAATGCGCATCCAGTCGCTCGGATGCATGATGATGCCAGACGGCACGAAGTCAGCAAGGGTGCCCTGCAGAATCGCAACGCCAATCGTGTCGATCATCGTCGGCGAGGACAGGTCGATCGGATCATTGAAGGCGGTTGCGTTCGTAACGAGGCCATCCAGGTTCTCGCCGGTGCCCGAACCATTGACCAGCTGCTCATCCTCTTTGAGATCGAGCCCATGCACCAGTTCGGTATCGATGATACCGCGCAGCTGCGGGCCGTCTTCCAAGGCCTGTTTGGAGGCAGGCACCCAATGCGCGATGACCTTCGGCACGGCTGTTTCCATCGTGAAGCCGTAGGCGCTCTCCGGCTTGATAGTCGTTTCCGGCACCATCGCCGCATTGTTGGTACGCGTGGTCTGCTTCGGATATTCCACAGCGCCGCTGGTGATCCCGATGACCGGGATCAGATTGCGCACCCGCAACTGCCGGCGGGGCATCATCACAGCACCGTCACGGTAGGGCGCCGCGCCGATCGGGCCGCCTGATTCAGCGCCTGTCGTCACTGTAGCCTTGATTTCCATGCCCCAGCTAGCGCGGCGACCCTGCGCCGACGCCCGACCCACTTCCTCAAGCTGATCCAGGCTCTTGACGAACTGATCGCCCCAGCTTTCCTCGTGGCGCGAGGTGCCTGGGCGGTTATCGCCGTCAACCTTCTGCGCAAGCTCCAGTGCGATCGCATCCGCTGCCTTCGCTTGGCGCAACGCGTCCTCAACCTTGTCATCCAGCTTGGCAAATTGCGCCTCGATCGCCTCCGTGAATTCCTTCGTGAGGGCGGGGTGACCATCAGGCGCGCGCAGATAGCGACCCTTGCGCCGCTCAGCTGCGGTCATCGGTCCTAGTCCGACCATCCCCACGGCGGCCGCGCAGGCGATGTCGCCCGCACTGCCGAAAGCGTGAGGCGATAGAACGGTGGCAGCTTGCGCCACATCGGGGAGGAACAGGCTCGCGCACAAAGCGACGGCCATCAGGCTCATCATCACAAAATTACGATGCATCGGTTCAACCTTTCTGCTGTTCATTGTTCAGGGGCGCTTCCCACCGATGGCGCGGATGCGCGCGGCGGAGGCGTTGAAAATGGCTTGGGCCTGCGCCTCTGCCTCATCGTCGTCATTGCTGGTGTTGATGGCCTTCCATGCGGCGGACGCCGCAGCTTTGGCCTGCCGGTGAGACAAACCGCCTTCACGCAGCATGTCCTCGATGTCCCGCGCTCCGGATATGCCCTTCACGTCGGTCACATGAGTGATTGGGTTGGCTGGTATGGTAACCAGGCTTCCTTCAAGCAGGTCAACTTCGATCAACTCGCGCCCGCCTGTCGTCGTGATCGGGTTTCCCTTCTTCTCACGATAGCCGATGGATAACCCGGTGATCGCTCCAGCCGTAGCCAGCGCGTGAGCTTCTTGGGCATCGCGCACCTCCAGGGTGAAGCGGCCTTTTACGAAGAGGCCCTCGGAGGTCTCCTTCGCCTCGCTCCAGACGCCCACCGGCTTGGTCATGTCGTGATGCAGGAGCATCGGCAGCGGTCGTCCGCTGCGAGCCGCAAGTGACTTCGTAAACGCGCCGGGGCGCACAACATCGCCATAGCTATCGATATTGTTGAAGCCGGACAGCAGGCCTTCGATGCGGCCCGTGTCGTTGAGAGATTTAATTTCGAAGGGGGATGCCGCGTATTTCATTCAGGCGCACCTTAGCTGTCATGGGAATTGTCCCGGTTCAGCCAATCGGCGCCCATCGCAGGCGGGATGATTGGTGTCTCGCGTCCATCGCAGACGGTCGACTTCGGGAACATTAGGTGAACTGCGGTGGCTGGTCAATCCGGCTTCGACTGCGCCAGCGACATCGTCAGCGCCGATTGCATTGCGAACCACTCGGACACCTTGGCCGGGCCTGCGCTCACCATGATCGATTGCGCGAGCGCGGCGGACGCGCCGGACAGGATAGAGCGGTAATCGAAGCCCTCTTTCACCAGACGGTCCAGCACGGCGCAAAATTCCTCATGCGCGATAGCCGATTGCTGGATCTGGCTCTCTGTCGGATTGGGATTGATGGGCATATCATTCTCCTTCGTGGGGGTGCGATCTGGCACGCGCACGCGCCCTCTCGGCCCGCTTGCGGCAGGTTTCGGAACAGTAGCGCTGCCCGCGAGCCCGGCTGAAAATGGGCACGGTGAACCAATGGCAGCAGCGCTGGCAGACGCGCTTTCGCATCGGCGGGCCTCCTGCAGGGGTGGGGGTCAGGGGTGGGGGGCTGCGAAATTCGCGGGGGGCCGAAAGTTTAATTTGAGCGCGCGAAAAAAGACCCAGAGGCCGGTTCTCAGGCGCGCCGGCTCTGCACTTTCGACCCGCCCCCGGGGGCTCAGATGCGCCCGGAATTGCGCCTGCGTGCCCGCTGGGCCTCTTTTGCCGTCTTCGCCGCGTGGCAGTCGCGGCAGATCGGCTGCATGTTCTCACGCTCCTTGCTGCCGCCCTCAGCGAGGGGCGTGATATGGTCCAGTATCGTCGCTGCCGTGACGCGTCCGGCTTCTTGGCATGGCCTGCACAACGGCTCCTCGTTCAGCACGATGGAGCGCATCCTCTCATGCTCGCGCCCATAGCCGCGCGCCTGCTTGCTCTTGCGTGTCGTAGCCCATGCCTTGCGCTTGGTCGCGGGCTTCAGTGATGGTGGCTTACTCGGCATTAAGCGCCCGCCTTCAGTTCAGCCAGCCGGGCGAGGCCTTTGGGCGTGACCATTACCTGCTGCACCCACTTGTCAGGATGGCCGCGCCGCTGGATCGTCGTGCCCTTATGCTCCAGCACCTTGGCGTCGAGCCTGTTGCCGAACGCCACGAGGCTGCCCGCGTCGGCCCGGCGATAGACCCACTTGTTCGCTTCCATCCATGCGACCAGCCGACGGGGAGGGACGCCAAGCACCTTGGCCGCGTCCGTCATGCACATCGCGCCACGGGCGTCTGTGAGCCGGTCCAACGCCTCCGCCTTGGGCTCCAGCTTGGCGATGCGTTCGCTGGCATCCAGAGTCTTGCCAGTCAGGTCGATCAGCAAATTCTGCAGCGTGGCCGGATCGGACAGGTCAAGCGCTGGTGCGGGCGCGCCATAGCTACCCGTGCGGCGGATGGTTGGTAGGACAATCGATGTCAGCCACTTGGTGAAGCGCTTGGCGGCTGGCTTGCGGCTGCGCAAAATCAGTTTGTACAGGCCGCTTTCATTGATGACGGTCATCTGCTGCACCTGGGGCGCGGCCATACCCTCCGTATTAGTTAGGGTATCGCGCTCGTCATCATCCAGTCCGGCCGCTGCCTTCGAAGGATTGGAAAGCTCGAGGATGCGGCATAGGTCAGCCAGAACGAACCATGGCTCTCCGTTGCGATCGTCGATCCGAACCGGCTGGTTCTCAAAGCTGAAGGGGATGATGTCATTCATCGTCTTCTCCGGGATGAGCGCGCGTCACGGGAGATCACGAGATGTCACGTGACATGTCACGCGTGACGGGCCGTGCGGGCGCAGATGCAGAAATTTTCGACGGGCTCAATTTTTGAGCCAGGGTGGCTCAATTTTTGAGCCAGATGGGCCGTTTCGAGGGGGTTGGCTGGCTCAATTTTTGAGCCACAACTGACGGAAAACCGCCGTTTTTCACGGCTGGGGGTGGCCCGATTTTGAGCCACTATATAGATATACCATAGGGCTACGCAGAAACAGGCGGCTTCCAGTATCGATAATCATGGGTGGGCGCGTCATGTCCGGCAGGCTGGAATGTCAGCCTCCAGGTGGGTGCAACTCGCACCTTGCAGCTGAAGCCAGCGCCAGCCGTCATGGCGACGAAGCCGTGCTCCTGTAACTCCTTCAGCGCGGTCATCACCGTGTTTCGGGCGAGGCCGACAGCATCAGCAGCCATCCGGCCGCTCATGACGATCTCGCCATTGTTGATGCCGTTGCTCAGCTTCACCATGTGGACCAGCAGCTTGACCGCGTTGCCGCTAAGGTCGAGCCAGGCGGGCGTCCCCGTCATGCTGTGGTAGAGCATGACGAAGGGCGGCGATTTACGGCGGCGGCTCACCCACGGCGCGTCCTGGGCGCCTGTTCGGTTGCAGTGTGGCGCTTGACAACGAGGCCAAAGCGATCGGCGAGGCGCTGGGCGTAAGCCATGGCATCCCCCATCTCTGCAAATGTCCATTCGGAGCATCCAGGCACCATGTGGGGTGGGCTGGTGAAAACCGTGAAGCCGTTGTTGCTCGGCCTCACCCAAGCCGTGGGGAGCGCGATCGGCGCGGCGCGCTTACCCATTGGCTTGATCCCGCGCCGCCCGCTCCTGTGCCTCAAAATGCTTCGCCAGCGTCGAGCGCCGGGCGCAGACTTTTCCCCCGATCTTGAAGGTAGGGATCGTCTTCGTTTCATGCTGGTGGATGACCTGCCTTTCGGTCCATCCGAGATGCGCGGCTATGGCCGCTATCCCGGTCAAAAGGTCGGGGGTGTCATGTGTCACACGATGCTCCTTTCTGCGCAATCCATGCGAAAAATATGCGCAACCGGGCTGCCGTTATTGCTTCTCAAGGCCCGGAAATGCTTGGGTTTTTCTGTTGCTGGTTGGTAGTGCTGAAAACGGCAAGACAGAGGGGCAATTAACCCCTAAGTCACGGAATTTGTGAGGTTTTTGGCAACCTGTCGTGTTGCCTTCTCGATAAAATCACACACGTCATTGCCGTGCCAGGGCGAATAAACGTAGGGGAAATCCTTGGTTTTCGACCGCTTTAAGTCATTCAGATGGCGCTGGGCTGCCTGCCGCACCATCTTGCAATGTCGTTTCTGCTTCTTGTCGGCGACCGCTGCCTTCGCATAAGCCAGCGCGATTGCCGTATAGTCTCTAGCGTGCCCCGTGTCCGTTCCGCGCGAACGGGTTTGCACTCTTCGTGGGGCCATCGTTCACCTTGCCGACGCGGCTCTTCCGGCCAGCGATGCCGAGCAACTCAGCATGTTGGCGGAGCATCGTGAGCACCGCGGCCGGGGGAGGTTCCCCGCCTGCTTTGAAGGCTTGGCGGACCAGCGCCTCCATTGAGCAGTACCGGGCGAACATGGAGCTATCCACCTCCGTTACGCCGGCGGACATGACGCGCCCGATTTCCTCCTGCCAAACGATCTGCGCCTCGGGCGTGAGGTAATCGGGCATCAGCGGCGGATCGCCCGCCACTATGATCTCTGTTTTCAGGCCGTCGCGGACCGGCTGGAATGTTCCGCGTGCCAGCTTCGACGACGGCGGCTCAGCCTTGGGGCCTCGCTTCATGGCCGTCTCCAAAATTTATTACGCACCCAAAAGTTTAATCCGCACGCGCAAAAAAAGACTTCCGCCATCGGTCCCGTAGCCGTCGGCCCGGGAGTTTTGACCCACCCCCACCGGTCAGCGACGCCGTGCCCGTGCGCGCTGCGCCTCGGCGGCGGTCTTGGCCTGATGGCAGGGATGGCAGATGCCCTGATAGTTGTCCCGGTCGCCCGTGCCGCCTTCGGACAGGGGGGTGATGTGGTCGGCGATGACCGACGGTGTCACGCGCCCTGCTTCCTGGCAAGGCCTGCATAGCGGCTCCTCGTTGAGCACCTGCCTGCGCATAAGATCATGCGCACGGCCATAACCTCGCTCCTGCCTGCTCTTCCTTGTGCTGCTCCACGCCTTTGCGCGTGGCTTAACCTTCAGTGCTGGTGGTCGGCTGGGCATCACATGGCAGCCTCCAACGAGAAAGGGCCGCCGAATGGCAGCCCTCGCAAGTCGCAATGCGCGACGTTGATGTTTTAACTATCTGAGTTTTCCGCAATCCTCAAGAGCAAATGCGCATGTAGGATGCCAGTTGATCTAGCGTGTCCCGGATCTGCGCAAGCGTGCGATAATGCTTCCGTCCACCATAGCGTGGCAGGTCATCATGGATCAGCAGCCGGTCCATGAAGCCGCGCATTTCGAACGGGATCTGCTCACGGCACTGACGCACAAACTGCCGCGCGCGAACCTGCGCTTCAGTACGGGCAAGGCCGTAGCTGCATTCGCCGACAGTCGTCCGTTCACCATACGCCGCAACGACGTTAGGCGACATGGCGGCGCGGGCATGCGCGTTACGGTACTGATCTCCAGCGTAGAATTGCGGCCAAGTCAGCTTGCCTGCCATGTGCAGGCGATCCAGTGTGGATGATCGGAAGCGCCGCACGCGATTGATCGCCTGCTCGGCTGGGTCAATTTCAGCAGCGTTTACAAACTCACTATCGTCTCCCTTCGCCAAGCGCTCGGGCGTCGCATCCACATGCGGCACATAGGCGATCGCAGCCCGCATTTTCTTCGCTCTGATCTTGTTCTTCCGTGCCATGCCCCGAAATGCTCCGTTCTCTACTTGTTCTATATTACTGCTGCGAGCAGTTCGCCACCGCATCCGACAGGATGCTAGGCAGCAGTTTCGCCTCGCCCGCAGTCAGCATCTCCTGCGGCTCAGCCCATTCGCGCTCATGCTTCAGCAGAACCATCCGAGCGGCGCTTTCCCTGCGCGTGCGACGGCCCCTGATCGGGGCGATGATCTCTTCGATCTCGGCAATGGTAGGGAAGAAGCGACACTTGCGCAGGATCGCGTCAAAGGCGGCATGCAGATCCGGCAACGCGTGAACGCTGAGGGCGCGGCGGTACAACGCCATCCGCTCCTCCGCTTCGTCGTTGCTCAGCTTCGGGCTTGGCATCATCGTGGCAATGCGGGTCAGCATGCGGTTGACCTGCTGCTCGGAAGCGCGAGGCGGCTGACAGGCGGCCACATACTGGCGCAGATGCTCGGCACTCTTGGGCCCGACGACAGGAAGGTCATTGAAGGTCAGATGCTGATCCAGGAGTGTGTCCAGCTTCGAAGGCAATTCCGGCTCTGACCAGCGGATTGGCTGGTTCGTCTCGGTGCGGTTGGCGATTGCGGTTTGTACGGTCATGTCGGCTGTCCTGGCGGGGGTCGTAGATCGCGGCCCATCCCATGGCCGCAGCGTGCTCGATGAGGCGGCCGGGCGGCCATTCCTCGTCCGAGAAACGGGCAATGTCTGCCATCAGCCGCTTGTGGGCCGTCGGCGTGTTGGGGAGGTTCTTTCGCTTCCGGTTCGCCAGCAGGTCCCTCCAGTGCTCCGGAGCAGCCCCTTCCGGCATGGGGAAAGGGTCGGCCTTACGCGTGCGCGGAATATCACCCTCGGGGGTATGGGTGGGGGTGGGGTTAGTTTGGGGGTCTGGGGGAAAGGAAGGGGCGGGGGCGGGAAAGGGGGCACTGTCCGTGACATCACGTGCTGTCACGTGATCACACGTGTCGTCACGTGACTTCGCGTGACGACGGGAGGATCGCTGCCGATCGTTGGAGCGGCGGCTTTCGATGGCGGCTCGGTCTGCCTGAGCCTGGGCGGCCAGCATCGCTACTTCAGCGACCAGCTCGGCGGGCGTGCCAGCGGCAATCAAGCGTGCAAGCAGGTCGGCGTTCACTTAATCCACCCCCATTCACGAACAGCATCCAGCGCCTCTTCCGGCTGCCGGATCATCGCCCAAGGAAAGCCCCACGCGATCAGATCGTCGCGCCAGTTTTCCTGATCGCCGGACAGATCGTTCCCGATCTCACGCTTGACCTCGAGAAAGCCGACCTGAAGCTGCACCTTGCGGTTGAACAGGATCAGGTCGGGAAAGCCGGGCCGCAGCCCATCCTTGCGAAGAGCAGCCATCTGCTTGATGCGCGCCAGCTTATCACCCGCCAGATGCGTGCCGTTGGGGACGTGCACGGCTTCGATGCCCTGCATGGCGAGAAGGCGAATCGCGCCTCGCTGCACCGGTCGCTCCGCCATGCCGCTCACACGCGGACCGCCAGCCTGTTTTTGGGCGGACGCGCGCTTGCGCGGCTCTTTCATAAACCAGGCGGCCGCCATCAGATCATCCCTGAGGCGACGCCGCCAAGCGTGAAGGGGCCGGTGTCGGCCTTTGGCGTGAACTTCTGCACGATCGTTGCCTCGCCGCGGCGGAGGCGATGCAGCTGCTTATCGAATGCAGACATGTTTGCCTCATCAGACTTGATCTGCTGCTCGACGATCGCTCTGGCGTCAGCAGCCCGCACCCGCTTCGAGTAAACGAGGTGGCGATACTGCTCGAGATATTCAGCCGGGCACCAGCCGAGCATGGTACGCAGGCGGCTCTCGACAGCCTTCCTGCGCGCAGCGCCAGCCGCGGGCATATGCTTGTGCCCGATCAGCGACTTGCCCAGCGCACGGCCACGCTCGACCATCTCGGCGCGCGCCTGAGGATCTTCCGCCATCTTCTTGCGGAGACCATCATGGCAGCGGCGCAGCGTCTCCGCCTTGATCTTCGGATCAGCCATGCGCCGCCGCATGTTGGCGCGGCTCTTCGCGATCTTATCCGGGTGCCGACCATTGGCGCTGCGGCAGCACGCGAGGCAAAGCCGCGTCTTGCGCCGGGGGGAATGCTTGTAGACGGCGCCACAAGCATTGGCGCAGGGAAGCATCTCGCTCATTCCATCCCCAAAGCGCTGAGGTAGGTCTGGAGGATCGCTTCCATTTCCTGCCGATCATGCTGGGGCATCTTCCGCAAGCGGATGATCTGGCGCATGATCTTCGGGTCATACCCGTTGGCTTTGGCCTCAAGATAGACGTCTTTGACATCGTCACCGATGCCCTTCTTTTCCTCTTCCAGCCTCTCGATACGTTCGACGAATAATCTCAGCTGGTCGGCAGCGACGTTTCCCTCAGACATGATCGATTTTCTCCAGTAGCGAACCCTGTGGGTTCGGATTGTCGATGTGCCATTGCGCTAAGCGATCGCGCGCACGGGCCTCCGCAGCTTTCGCGTCGGCGAGCTCCTGCCCGGCTATGGCCTTCTTGTGCGCCGCGCGGCGGGTCCGCTTTTCGCAGCAGGCAATGATGGCCTCTAGGCGGTCGCGTTCGGGGCAGGGCTCCGGCGGTTCAATGGCCATGTACCGGAGCCTCCAAAGCGACGATGTGCAGGCCCTGCTCGACCTGCTCGACAAAGGCTTCCAGCCGAACGCTGAGCAGGGATGCGCTTTCAGCGTCCACCTTCCCGGCAGCGACTAGGTTGGCAACGGCAGCGATCTGCCATCGGCCGAACTGGGCAACCTGGGCGCGCTCGGCGCTACGGGCCTGGGCGCTCACTTCGGCGAAGGTGCGGCGGCGGTAGCGGCGGCTCACTTCGACACCTCCAGACCTTGTGCTGCAGCCAGCCGCGCGCAGGCGGTCGCGAAATGCTTCGGGTTCTTCTCAATGCCGATGAACTGACGGCCAGCTTTCACCGCCGCGACGCCAGTCGAACCGGTGCCCATGAAGGGATCGCAGATCAGGCCGGGCGCGCAGTTGGTGATGATCTTGTCCATCACCGCGTCCGGCTTCACAGTCGGATGGCCGAACTTGGCGTCTCCCCGCGGGGACATCGCGATGATCTCGCGATCGAGCTCAAGCAGCGTGCCGCGCGGATGAAAATCGCGGTTCCACGCATGGATGTAGAACTCCATCACCGGCCGATAATGCTTGTTCGCCACCGGCTGGGGGTTCTTCTTCCGCCAGATGCAGACGGCTTGCCGGTCGAAGCTGCCATCGAGATAAGGCAGCAGTTTGGGCAGCTGGTCGTTGTGGCAGAACACCACGACGGACCCGCACAGTAGAGGGTTGATGATACTGTGGTCGAACCCATCGGCCAAGTCTTCGGCAAGTATCTGGTCCATGCCCTGCCGAGCCTCCCGGTAATGGCCGCCACCTTCTGCCCGAAATTCGTACGGCGGATCAGTGACTAGGTTCGGCAACCAGCCGAGACGCGGAAGGATCTCGTAGCAGTCGCCAAGGTAGAGGGTTGCCGCGCCGACGATCACAGCGGTCGGTGCAGCAGGCAAAGTAAGGGCGTTCGCGGAACCGGCCTCTGCCAGCGCCGCGCTAGTTGCGCAGGTCATGGTTCACTCCAGGGCGATCAGCGCCCGCTCAGTTCAGTCCTTGTTGATGACGATCGCCGTTAGCACAGGCATCAGTGCTTCAGCGCGCTGGGCCAGCAAGGCCCGCTCGCGGGGCGTGACGATCCCGTCTTCCAGATATTCGTTGCCATCGGCGACCAGCCGCGAGGCCTCTGCCATCGCGCGGCGCAGTGTCGCGCCGTTGTCCTGCTCAGCAAGGGCAGGTGCGGTGTAGCCCATGAAGGCGTTGATCCGACCCCAGGCCTCCGGCGGCAGTGCGCAGAAGACCTTCATAAACGTCGGCAGCGGCATCATCGAGGGGTCGCTCTCGACGTAGCTGCGGAGCGTCCGCTCTTTCTCACCGGTCGCAAGCGCCAGATCCGCCCAGCTCATCGGCTTATTGTATCCGCCTACGAACATCCGCAGTGTGGTAGCGATCTGCTGTTTGACATTGCCGTCGTCAAAAGCTGGCATCATTTCCATGGTGAAACTTTCCGAAGAGCGGCATTCAAGCCGTTATGAACAGGGGCAAGAAAAATCAGAGTGCTTCCGCCTGGGGCACTAGAGCAGTTGGCTTCGCATCTTCCGACCGGCGGTCAGGAGTGCGCTTTCGAGCAATCACGGGCCAAGGCTTGCGCGCCTTCTTCGCGGCGAGCTTCATGTGATCCAGGCGCGCATCGGGGATCCCGTTTTTGCGCCAGCTGTGGACGGTGGATGTGGGGGACTTCACCATCTTTGCGACGGCGCTAGTTCCACCCAAGCCGTCGATGATTATATCGGCGTCGGTGAGCATGCAGATGTATATGCGATAATCGGAAGTTTACCGCAACAAGAAACTTCCGAAAATCGCGATTGCGATAGTCGCAAGTTCCGGCTCAATAGCCATATGAATTCTTACGAGAACCTTCGTCCAGAAACGGCGGATATCTTTCGCCAGTTGGACATCCTGAACCTGAGACAGCGCGATCTTGCGCGCGCCTTGGGGCTCGAGGAGAACAAGGTCTCTAAAATCAAGACCGGAGAACGACAGTTCAAATATCCTGAACTGTTGCGCGCCAGGGAGTGGCTTCAGTCTCAAAACGCCGATCTCCTCTATCAAGCCGGAGATGGCAACGGCATCGTTGTCGAAGCCAAGAGGACCGGTCAGCGCACCCCTGCTGAAGAAGGTCAGCTTGAATCTGACGTTGACGAGGTTGAAATTCAGCAGTGGGATGTTGCTTACGGGATGGGGGGCGGCACCTACTTGGACCTCCCAGTGACCGGAGAGACCCATAAGTTCTCGCGAAGCTGGCTTCGGCAGTTCACTCACGCACCGCCGAACCAGATTTTCCTGGCCACCGGCACGGGCGACTCCATGATGCCGACCATCCTCGACGCCGACATCGTGATCGTCGACACGTCTCAGCGCGAAGTGCGTCTCGCAGACAAGATCTGGGCAGCAGCATATGGCCAAACCGGGATCATAAAGCGGCTCCGGCCAATGCCAGATGGCAGCGTCAAGATATTGTCAGACAACCCTAACGTGCCGCCGGAGACCGCCTATGACGGCGAACTGTCGGTGGTAGGCCGCGTCGTCGCCGTCGTGCGGAAGATGTGAATGCATGGCAGTCGACTGGATCCCCGTTGTCGAGATTATGCGCCCCGCCGACAGCGGCGAAACGAGGCCGTTCCAATGCCGATTGGAAGACGAGCAAATGTACGCGGTGAAAGGCAAGGCCGCGTTCGCTCACGGACTGGCAGCCGAACTTGTGGCTGCCTACTTGGCCAGAGAAATCGGCTTGCCGGTGCCGGATTTCGTCATCGCAGACGTGCCGCGCCCGCTACTGGACTTTTCAATGATCGCGGGAGTTTGGCACGGCTTAGGATCTGGACCAGCATTTGGGTCGAAATGGCAGGACGGGGCTGAGCTTGTATCCCCGACCATCCGAGATAGGGCCGACGCCCGCACGTTAGCAACGATCTACGCCTTCGATCATTGGATATGCAACGGAGACCGGACCCTAGGCGACACTGCTGGAAACCCAAATTTGATGTATAATTTGGCTGATCAATCGTTGATCGTGTTTGATCACAATCTGGCCTTTTTCGACACCACCTATAGCGCGGGAGACCTCGTGTTTCACGCAGGTGTGCGTGCCTGGGCTGCCTTCAAATCGGACACTAACTTTAGAAATCAGCTGGTTATAGATTTTGCCCGGGCTTTCCATCAGTTTGACCAGATTATGGATTGTTTACCAGAAGAATGGCTAGACGAGAATCCGGATATACCGCATCATATGCATAGAACGCTGGACCGTATGAACACGGCTGAATTTTGGGACGATCTCGGATGACCACCGTATTCCGATATTCCATAGTTCGCTTCCAGCCCTTCGCTGACCTGGGCGAATTCGCGAACATTGGCGTTCTAGCCATCAACCCCCAGAACGGACAGGCCGCGTTCAAGCTTGCGAGAAAGCGCTTTGCGCGACTGCATGACTTCTTTGGAGATGATGCATACCGCGCGTACGCGCCGGCGATCGAGTATCTGCGAGCTGAATTTGGGCGTCTAGAAATTCTTGGTCGGCTTGGTCAGGAAAAAGAAGCTTTAATGATGTTTGATCACCTGACTAGGCGCCACGAATCCACTATCACGTTCAGCGAAGTACGCGCCGTGATGTCCGCAACCGGCATCGACAATGTGGTGGAAAATCTATTTGCGCGCTTGGTTATGAGGCAGCTGCAAGAAGGAAACGACCTCACCTTGATAGGAGAGATCAAACATGTTCTTCGCCTAGAAGGCATCAAGGGTTTCAAGGCTATTAGGATTGATGATGAGGTCCTCCCAGTCATGTTTCCTCTGGCTCACATGAACGGAGATTTTAGCGCTATCCATCCGCTGTCTTTCACTCAGAAGACGCCGATGGCGGTATTTGACCATGGAGCACTCTGGAGAAAGCGCCTTGGCTATCTTCTTAATCGCGGGAAGATTGGCGAAGATGCGGTTCTTCTCGCTGTCGAAGAGCCGGAAAGGGATGCGGCTGAAGATGTTCAAATGGCTTACAACGAGGCCATGCGTGAATTAAGCGATCTTCCTTTTGAGAGAGTTATCGGTGAGCAACACGGCAAAATAAACCACAGGATTATCGAGTTTGCTGAG
Organism: Sphingobium sp. TomMM35A; assembly: GCF_054771735.1. Lineage (NCBI taxonomy): Bacteria > Pseudomonadati > Pseudomonadota > Alphaproteobacteria > Sphingomonadales > Sphingobiaceae > Sphingobium > Sphingobium sp. TomMM35A. The sequence continues at coordinate 1,867,716 of NZ_BSRC01000001.1, read as the reverse complement.
GCTGCGACCCACAAAAGATATAGACCCACTTTTCAGTGAAACACCTCTCCCTAGCCGTCGTCGGCGTGGGCTTCGATAACAAGACCGGCCCGGCACGACGTTTCGAAATCGAGATGTGCGAACCAGGGGAGCCGGTAGAGCTTCGCCCGGAGCCAAAGAACCCGGCCGATCGGAACGCGATCGCGGTCTATTCGGCTCGCGGAATCCAGATCGGGTATGTCCGCGCCGAACGCGCGCCGCTGATTGGCACGGCGATGCGGCGCGGCGTTGTTGAGGCTATTTTCCAAGATTCTGAGCAGTGGGGGGCAACAATCCGGGTTCATTTGGACGGGACGACGCCGACGCTTCCCGCGAAAGGTAGCTCCTACGAGGAGGAAGAGCATTCCGCGTTAGCTGATGATCAAGACTGGTGGCCCGACGAGGAGTGGCCGGAATAATCCGATAATCGCAACTTCCCTCTTGCAGAACTTCCGATAATCGCACATAGGTCTTCCATCACCTGACCTGCCGCGCATCCAGCCGGCAAGAGAGAAGGTGGGGAGATCATCATGTCCCTCAACCGCAATTCCGATGGGTCGGCCTTCGCCGCTGCGCTGTCGCAGTCGAGCGCGCTGATCCACCACGCCGACTATGAGCTCTATCGCACGGTCGACTTCGTCAACATCGGTCGTCACGCCGCCGACATGGCGCACGCGCTGCTGCAGAATGATCCTGCCCAGGCGCGCGAGCATCTGATCTACGGCGCCAGCCGCATGCTGGCGGCAGCCGAGCGGATAGGGCAGGGCGATCACCAGCCCGTCATTGTTCCGCTGCCCGTGCGCCGCGGACGCCCGAACCTGCGGGTGGTATCGTGAGCATCTTGCCGCACGCCGCAGCTGCCCTGTGCAGCGCCGGTATGATCCTTGGCGCGGGCTGGTTCATCTACGTCCACCTTCGTGCCTATGGCGACCAGATCATGGCAGCGCTCATGTACGAGGGCCCACGCTGATGCCGAATGGCCCTGATGAGATCCGGAGCGCCGTGCGCCCCATCCTGCTCGGCATAGCCTATCTTTCGGCAGCCTCCCTGCTGCTCAGCATCTTCAAGCTGACTGCAACGGCTCTGGCCGCGATGAGCGGAGGCGCGCAGTGATAGACCACGCTGCCATCCGCACCCAGGCTCAGCGCTCCTTCGAGGCATCCCACCGCGTGGTGGAACGCGCCATCGCCATCCTCAAGCAACCCAGACTGTCCGAACTGCGCACTTGCCCCCTGAGCGCGCACCGGACGGGAGCCTCGGGCGACAAATCCCCCCTCTCCAAGTCGCCATTCGATCCTAGCGGGTCGGCCGTCGAGGCCGGTCGGCCCGCCACCCCATCCACGCCGGGCGCGGGCTGCACATGCCCCGTCTGCACCAGCGATCTCGCCGACATTGCGCCGTGCGAGCGGGAGAATGACCTGTGAACATCGGTTACGCCTCTCTGAACGATATGCAGGCGTGGGCGGAGCGTGTTGTCACGCGCGATCCCGACTTCGTGATCGGCGAGCGTGCCGCTCCCTATCTGCTCCGCTGGTGGATCGTACCCCGGAATGAGCACCAGAACGTCTATCTGCATTGGATATTGCGGGACGATGACGACCGCGCGCTGCACGATCACCCCTGGGCAAACACCAGCTATCTGATCGCCGGCCGCTATCGGGAGATCACGCCGGAAGGCACCTTCATCCGTGAGCCCGGCAGCCTCATCACGCGCCAGGCGACGGATCTGCATCGCCTCGAACTGGTGGACGGCGAGGCCGCCGTGTCGCTGTTCTTTACGGGGCCGAAGGTTCGCGACTGGGGCTTCCAGTGCCCCAAGGGCTGGGTGCCCTGGCAGGAGTTCACCGCTGGCGAAAACGGCGAGCTGGTCGGGCGCGGCTGCGGGGAAATGGGCTGATGAAGTTCGGCGCTGGCCTCAACGAATTCGAGATCATCCGCACCCCGCGCTGGGGCGCTCGTCACGCCACCAAGGGACCGACGGGCATCTACACGTACTGCGCGGGCAATCCGGCGCTGTGCAAGTTTTGCGCGGAGCATGGCGTTCCGCTCGACCCGCCAGATCCAATTGACGCGATGATGGATGCCCTGCGCGCCAACTGGGGCAAGCGCTGGGCGGAAAGCAACCGTCACGAGCCAGCAGGGGAGGGTGAGGTTTGGCCAGCCGAAGGGCTGCACATCGTCGCCCTGGCTGACGACAACCCAGCCGACCGCACTGTGCTCGTCAGCTTCGGCAACGACCACACCATCACCGCCGCCGTCGGCGCGCTGGTGCATGTCCACAATCAGATGATCGGAAAGCCTGACTGATGGCGTACGCCGTTGATTTCGCAGGATCGAACTTCACGTTCAAAGCGCCGGAAGGCCGCGACGACGTGTCCGACCTGCACACCTTCCGCCAGCGCGGCGGTCCCTGCAATGTCTCCTGCTGGCAGTTGACGCCGGACGAGATCGCCGAGGTGAACCGCACCGGCCGCATCTTCCTGTCGGTGATGTCCGGCTTGACCTTCTTTCCGGTCTTTGTCGGCAGCGAGGCCCGGGTGCGCTCGGTGGTGGTCGATTACGGCCCTGTGTGGGAGCGCGGCTGATGAGGGCCGAGCAATTTCCATTATTCTCTGTTCCCCAGCCGAGTGAGGCTTCGCGGGTGGTATCGTGGTTCAGCTGTGGCGCGGCGTCGGCGGCCGCAACCAAGCTGAGCATCGCCAAGTATGGTGACCGCGTGGTCGTGGTCTACACCGACCCCAAGGGGGAGCATCCAGACAACAAGCGATTCCTCGCCGACTGCGAGCGCTGGTTTGACCGCGAGATCGTCCAGCTGTCCAGCCGCTACTATGCCGATCCTTGGGACGTGATGCTGCGCGAGCGCTATATCGTCGGGCCCGACGGAGCGAAGTGCACCGGGGAAATGAAACGTGCCCTGCGCTTCACCTTTCAGCGTCCCGATGACATCCAGGTCTTTGGCTACACCGCCGAGGAGCAAGCGCGGGCTGACCGGTTCCGGCAGGAAAATTTCGAGGTCTATCTTGAGACGCCGCTGATCGACCAGGGGCTGACCAAAGAGGATTGCAAGACCATGATCCGGGAGGCGGGCATCGAGATCCCGATGATGTACCGGCTCGGATTCCAGAACAATAATTGCATCGGCTGTCCAAAGGGCGGCATGGGCTACTGGAATATGATCCGGAGGCATTTCCCGGAGCAGTTCGATCGAATGGCCCGAATTGAGCGGGAGATCGGTGCCACCTGCATAAAGACGAAGCATGAGGGGCGGGTATTTCTCGATACCCTCGACCCAAACCGCGGGAATATCCTGAACGAGCCGGATATCGAATGCTCGTTGATGTGCCAGAGCGGCGAGGAGCTGGCATGAAGCGCCCGCTCCCCGACTATCAGATCGGCGACGTAATGCCTGTCCCAGCCGAGGCAGACCTGGCGCTGGCCGAGATCCAGATGAAGAAGCGCGGGCTGCTCGCGGGCAACGCCAAGTCGAAGCGCCACAGCTTCGCGGGGCTGGCGGCCAAGCGCATCATGGCTGGTCTTGCCGAGGCTGAGCGCCTTCGCACGGATCCGTTCGAGCGCGCGCAGACCTTTCTGCGCCGCAAGGGCTTTGTGCCTGTCTGCGCCATCGAGCGCCGGTTCAAGGTCGGCCGCCATGTCTTCGCCAGCAAGGCGGAGGTGATTGAATTCGCCAAGTCGAAAGGATTTGAAGGATGAGCATCCTTGATAGGGCCTCGCACATCGAGGTCGAGGCGGAGGTTCGCTATTGGGAGGACGCCAGCGTCAACGGGCTGATCGATGAAGACGGTTCGCGCATCTTCGGACGCCAAGGCGACCTGTGGAAGGTGCGGATCGAACTGACCGACGGCATCGTGCAGGACTGGCCAGCCGGCGACACGGCCCAAATCCATTACAAGGTCTGCGATCAGGGCCTGTATTGGCTGACAGACGAGCGCGGCAATCGCTTGGCCAAGTGGCGGGGCCATTATGTGCCTGATGATTTCCTCTGCCACGGCTCCGAAGGCTTCGGCGACTACATCATCATGAACGTCGAGATCGGCGGAGGAATCGCAGGCTATCGAATGCCGCGCATCAATCCCGAACAATGGGAGGTGCTGGAGCCAGCCGTGGCGCCGGTGCTGACGGTTCATGTCATGAACGACATCGAGACGCTCGGCACCGGTGACGATGCGCTGATCACCTCGATTGGCGCCGTGAAGTTCAACGCGAACGGCATCATCGACGGCTTCCACATAGGCATCGACCCAGCCGACGCGCAGTCAATCGGCCTGAAGCTGGACGCGCGGACCGTGTTCTGGTGGTTCGACGAGGAGCGTGCGGCCGCTCGCCGGGCCCTTCTCGCGCTGGAGCGGCACCCGCTGGCCGTCGCGCTGCAGCGCTATCGTGAATGGTACGGTGACGAGAGCCTGCCGACATGGGGCAACGGTGCGAGCTTCGACAATGTGCTGATGCGCAGCGCCTTCCGCGCCGCCGGGCACCTCATGCCCTGGGACTTCCGCTTTGACCGCTGCTACTGCACGATGAAGTCGCTGCCGGGCGCGCCCCAGATGGTCCGCGATGGCGTCCACCATGACGCGCTCGATGACGCGCGCAGCCAGGCGCTGCACCTGATCGAGATCGCCAAGCATCTCGGGGTGGCGCTGTAATGGCTGAGAATACGAAAATCGAATGGGCGCACCACACGTTCAATCCGTGGATCGGCTGCACCAAGGTCGGTCCCGGCTGCGATAACTGCTATGCCGCCGACCTGTCCAAAGCGCGTCTGGGCGTGCCTTGGGGACCGGGCGAGCCGCGCCGCCATACCGCAGCGTCGACATGGAAGCAGCCGCGCGCATGGAACAACCGCGCCGCCAGGCTCGGCATCCGCTATCGCGTCTTCTGCGCCTCGCTGGCTGATGTGTTCGACAATGAGGTGCCAGCCGAATGGCGCGCGGAGCTGTTCCAGCTGATCCGTGAGACGCCGCACCTTGACTGGCTGCTGGTGACGAAGCGCATTGGAAACGTCGCGAAGATGGCGGAGTCGGCGGGCGGCCTGCCGGAGAATGTCTGGCTGGGCGCTACGATCGTGAGCCAGCTGGAGGCAGACCGGGATATTCCCAAGCTGCTTGCCGTTAAGGGACCGCACTTTCGGTTCCTGTCTATGGAGCCGCTGCTGGGTCCGGTGGATCTGCGGACGCTTTCGACGCTGCAGTTCAGAAATGCGGAGGTGCTTGATGCCCTTTCCGGTCAGCTTTCCGGCATGTTCGGCGATTACTGCCCTACACGCCTACCCGCCCTGGACTGGATCATCGTTGGCGGCGAGAGCGGTCCAAACGCTCGCCCGATGCACCCGGATTGGGCGCGCGACATTCGCGATCAGTGCGCCGCCGCAGGCGTCCCGTTCTTGTTCAAGCAGTGGGGCGAGTGGTTCCCGTATGGCGGTATTGATGCCGACGGTCACCAGAATAGCCGGGACCTCGGCGAGCGGCCTGGGAAATGGCACGTCTGGGGCGATGGTGAGGGCTCCGCCTCGCGTATCGGCAAGAAGCAGGCTGGCCGGTTGCTCGATGGCGTCCATCATGACGGGGTGCCGGCGTGACGGACAGGATCAAGATCGCGATCAGGAGAAAGCCGCCGCCGCCTGCGCTCGAACCTTTCGAGTGCGCCATCTGTCAGGAGCAGATCGACCGCGACCCATACTCTCCCGATTTTCAGGCACCGCCGGTCTGCTGGGGGTGCTCTTGGACCGGGCAGAACAGGCTCCAGACGCACCAATTGCCGGTCTCGATGTGGAACGGATTCCGCGCGGCTTACGCATTGCTGCGCGCCATGGATAAGGAGATCGAGCGTGCAAGACGCCCCCACTGAACTTGGCGACCGCTACAGCCTGGACATGATCGTCAAAGGCATCGCCGACGACCTTGTTGCGCTCCGTGCTGGGCAGATCAGCATCAAGGACGCTCAGGCGCGAGCGCTGCTGGCGAAGCAGTATATGAACGGCGTCCGGCTCGTCATTAACGCCCGCAGGAGCTTGGAGAACGATGCGCGGCCCGCTGCGATCGGCACTGGGGGGCAGCCGTCATGACGCTACGCATCGACGAAGCCGAAAAGAAGGCTGCCGAATTGCGGCACCGATTATGGAACGGCGAATCCGCGATCAAGGCGATGGAATGGCTGTCCCAGCCGGAGCTCATGAATTTCGCCCGACTGCGCATAGTTTCTGAGTGGGGCAGCAGCAACAACGGCAACAAGGATGCGCTCGGTTACATCAACGCCGAACTGGCGAAGGTGATCGAAAAGATCGTCGAGAATGCCACGCGCCAAGCGCAGCGGGACATGGACAATTATCTGGGAAGGCAGGCTGAACATGGCTGACATCGAACCTCAAGAGGCGCGGCCGGAAAGGCTGCTCCGCATCCGCCAGGTGCAGGACCGCGTCCCGCTTGGCCGGGCGACCATCTACAAGCGGATGAAGGCAAATACATTCCCCAAGCCGGTCGAACTCGGCGGTGGTATCGTCGCGTGGCGCGAATCGGAAATCGAATCGTGGATCGCCAACTGCCAGCCGCAGGCAAGCAAAGCAGCTTAGGGGGTATCCTTGGGGGTATCGCAAAATCAAGGGCTTCTGAGAGGCGCAGAAAACCGTTGATTTTTGGCTCCAGTTCAATAGAAGCCCTGTCCACCACCCTTTGGCTTTGGCCTTCGGGTATCTGCCCCCTTCCGGCGCGCCGCCTCTTTCGGGTTTCCGGCCTGCGCGCTTCCCATTCGAGCCCGTCTGAAAAGAAGGACCGCTCGTCATGGCGTGGCTTGTGCTTGGCATTGCTGTATTCACCGAAATCTGCTGGGCGCTCAGCCTCAAATGGGCGGCAACCATCGGCAGCTGGCAGGCGTCGTCCGTGCCGATCGCCTTGAGCTTCCTGAACATGGGCCTGCTTGCCCTTGCGATGAAGGGACTGCCCGCCGGGACCGCCTATGCGATCTGGACCGGCCTTGGCGCTGTCGGCGTCATCATTGGCGGCATGATCCTGTTCGGCGACCGCATCGCGCCAGTGCAGGCCGGTTTCATGGCGCTGATCGTCATTGGCGTCATGGGGACGAAGCTGTTCGCCCCCGGCTGATCGCGCGGCGGCACCATATGGCGGAGCCGGGCGTTGGCCCCGCACCAATCATCCGTTACGCTGCCGTGCAATGACCATCGATCGTCGCGCCTTCCTGGCTGCCGCTCTCTCCGGCTCCTTCGCTTTCCCTTTCGCTGGCCGGGCGCTCGCCGCGACGGAGGTCGAGCGCGTCGACGCGCTGATCGCCCGGATGACCGTCGAGGAAAAGGCGGGGCAGATGACCTGCCTTACCGACAGCTTCCGGCCCTATAATCCGCCCAATCCGCAGGTCGGCATCCAGGATGAGAAGCGGCTTGCCGAAGAGGTGCGCAAGGGCCGGGTAGGCTGTCTGTTCAACGGCATCGGCGTGGCAGGCGCGCGCCGTGCGCAAGAGATCGCCGTCAAGGAAAGCCGCCTTGGCATTCCCTTGCTGCTGGCGGGTGATGTCATCCACGGGCTCAAGACCATTTTTCCCGTGCCCTTGGCCGAGGCCGCGAGCTTCGACCCGGCGCTGGCCGAACGCACCGCGCGCGCCATGGCGCAGGAGGCAAGCGCGGCCGGGCTGCACCTCACCTTCGCGCCCATGGTCGATGTGGCGCGGGACCAGCGCTGGGGCCGTGTTGTCGAAGGTTCCGGGGAGGATGTCTATCTCGGTAGCCTGTTCGCCGCTGCCCGCGTGCGCGGATTTCAGGGGCGCGACCTGCGCCGGGACGATTCGCTTCTGGCGTGTCCCAAGCATTTCGCCGCCTATGGCGCGGTCGCGGCTGGCCTTGAATATGGCAGCGTCGATATTTCCGAAGAGACGCTGCGCGAAACCCATCTGCCGCCCTTCGGCTCTGCCTTTGCGGCTGGCGCGCTTACCACCATGGCGGCCTTCAGCGAGATCAATGGCGTCCCCGCCACCGCCGACCGGGAATTGCTGACCGACTTGCTGCGTGGCGAGATGAAGTTTCGCGGCTTTGTCTTTTCCGACTATACCGCCGACGAAGAACTGATCGCGCATGGCTTTGCCGAGGATGAGCGCGATGCCGCGCGCCTGGCGGTGCTGGCTGGCGTCGACATGTCGATGCAAAGCGGCCTGTATATCCGCCATTTGCCCGATCTGGTGAAGAGCGGCGCTGTGCCAATGGGTACGATCGACGTTGCCGTGCGCCGCATCCTCTATGTGAAGATGGCGATAGGTTTGTTCGACAATCCTTACCGCTCCATCAGCGAAGAGGCGGAGCGGACCCGCATCGCCACGCCCGCACGTCATGCCCTGGCGCGGGAAGCCGCCGGGCGGTCAATCGTTCTTCTCCAGAATAGCGGCGTCCTCCCGCTCGATCCCGCCAAGCGCCAGAAGATCGCGCTGATCGGCCCCTTTGGCGAAGACCGGGACAATCTCTACGGCCCCTGGGCATTTTACGGGGAGAAGGGCAAGGGCGTCGACATCGCCGCCGGGCTGCGCGCCGCCATGCCCGATCCTGCCCTGCTCAGCATCGCAAAGGGATGCGACATCATGACGCCGATCGACGGCGGGATCGCGCAGGCGGTGGAGGCGGCCAAGGCAGCGGACATCGTGCTGCTCGCGCTCGGCGAATCGCAGGACATGTCCGGCGAGGCGCAGTCGCGCACCGTCATCGAATTGCCTCCGCCGCAACAGATGCTGGCCGACGCGGTGGCTGCCACCGGCAAGCCTGTCGTCATTCTGCTGCGCCACGGCCGCGCTTTGGCGCTGCACGGGTCGGTGGCGAGTGCGCAGGCTGTCCTCGCCACCTGGTTCCTGGGATCGGAAGCGGGCCATGCCATCGCCGACATCCTGTTCGGCCGGGTCGATCCGTCCGCCAAGCTGCCGGTCAGCTTCCCGTGGGAATCGGGACAGGAGCCCTTCTTCTACGACCGCAAGTCCACCGGCCGCCCCGTGGTTGACAACCGCACCGAATATCGGGCGCGCTACATGACCACGGACAACAGCGCCCGCTATCCCTTTGGCCATGGCCTCAGCTACACCAGATTCGCGCTGGAGAATCTCAAGCTGTCCGACACAGCCCTGCGCTGGGATCGGGCGATAGAGGTGACGGCCCGGCTGACGAACAAGGGGGACCGGCGGGGCAGCGAAGTCGTGCAACTCTACATCCGCGATCGCGTGGCAAGCCGCACCCGCCCGGTGCGCGAACTCAAGCGCATCGAACGCGTCACGCTTGATCCCGGAGAGAGCAGGACGGTGCGCTTCTCCCTGTCCCGCGCCGATCTGCAATTTGTGGGTTCAGGCAACCGCATCATAGCAGAGCCCGGCCTGTTCGACCTGTGGCTCGGGCAATCGTCGGAGGGTGGGCTCCACGCCCAGTTCACCCTCTATGCGGAGGCAGCCGCGCCCGCCACCGCCCGATAAGACCGTTTCTGCCCAAAGGCCGAACAGGCGCGCCGCTCCAACTCGCTTTCCTACAAGGGCTGGTTCATGGCATGGTGCGACTGGCTCTTTCCCACCGTGAACCTTCCCCGCCCCATGGGTCCGGGGCGTCATTTCGCAAAAATTTTCCTATTGCGAAATCGACGCCACCCGTCCGTACTCACGCAAATGCGTCGGCCACAACAGTGTGAGCTTCGCAACGTCTTGCGTGACTGCAAAACTCCCCGCCTGCACCTTCACCACTCCGCGCGGCTCTGCTAGAGGGCGTCCCATGCTGAATCTCAGGGATATCACCGTGCGGCTGGGTGGCCGTACCATCATCGACCGCGCCAGTGCCGCGCTGCCGCCGCGCAGCCGCGTCGGCCTGATCGGCCGCAACGGCGCGGGCAAGTCCACGCTGATGAAGGTGATGATCGGGCAACTCGATCCCGACGATGGCGGTTGCGACATGCCGCGCGACACGCGCCTTGGCTATATCGCGCAGGAAGCGCCCGCCGGGACGGCGACCCCCTTCGAAACCGTGCTCGAAGCCGACAAGGAACGCGCTGCCCTGATGGCGGAAAGCGAAACCACGCAGGACCCGGACCGGCTCGGCCATATCTATGAGCGGCTGACGACGATCGACGCCTATACCGCGCCTGCCCGCGCCGCGCGCATTCTGGTGGGCCTTGGCTTCGACGAAGAAATGCAGGGGCGCCCGCTCGACAGCTATTCGGGCGGCTGGAAAATGCGTGTCGCGCTGGCCGCGCTGCTCTTTTCCGAACCCGACCTGCTGCTGCTCGACGAACCGAGCAACCACCTCGACCTTGAAGCGACGATGTGGCTGGAAAGCTTCCTCAAAAATTATCGCGGCACAGTGGTCGTGATTAGCCACGAGCGCGATCTGCTCAACAATGTCGTCGACCATATCCTGCATCTGGAAGGCGGGAAGGTGACGCTCTATCCCGGCGGTTATGACGCGTTCGAGCGGCAGCGTGCCGAACGGCTGGCGCAGCAGGAAGCGGCCCGCGCCCGGCAGCAGGCCGAGCGCGAGAAGTTGCAGGACTATATCGCCCGCAACTCCGCCCGCGCCTCCACCGCCAAGCAGGCCCAGTCGCGGGCCAAGGCGTTGGCAAGGATGCAGCCCATCGCCGCCGCGATCGAGGACCCAACCTTGTCCTTCGCCTTTCCCAGCCCGCCCGAACTGCGCCCGCCGCTCATCACCATGGACATGGCGGCGGTGGGCTATGGCGACACGCCCGTGCTGCGCCGGGTGAACCTGCGCATCGATCCTGACGACCGCCTGGCGCTGCTCGGCCGCAACGGCAACGGCAAGACGACGCTTGCGCGCCTGATCGCGGCGCAGCTCGCGCCGATGGAAGGGTCGATGAACAGCTCGGCCAAGATGAACGTCGGCTATTTCACCCAATATCAGGTGGAGGAACTCGACATTGCCGACACGCCGCTCCAGCACATGACGCGCGTGATGAAAGGCGCGACGCCGGGCGCGGTGCGCGCGCAGCTTGGCCGTTTCGGCTTTTCCGGCGAGCGGGCGACGCAGCAGGTCGGCTCCATGTCCGGCGGCGAACGCGCCCGGCTGGCGCTGGCGCTGATCACGCGCGATGCGCCGCACCTCCTGATCCTCGACGAACCGACCAACCACCTCGACGTCGACAGCCGCGAGGCGCTGGTGCAGGCGCTCAATGAATATTCGGGCGCCGTCGTCATCGTCAGCCACGATCGCCACATGATCGAACTGGTGGCTGATCGCCTGGTCCTGGTGGACGGCGGCACGGCGCAGCCGTTCGACGGCAGTCTGGACGATTATACCGACATCATATTGCGCAAGACAGATGGCGGCGGCAGCGGCGGGGACGCGCCCAAGGCGGATCGCAAGGCGGAAAAGCGCAACGCAGCCGAATGGCGCGAAAAGCAGAAGAGCCTCAAGGCAGTGGTCAGCAAGGCGGAAAAGGAGATGGCCACGCTCTCCGCCGAACGCAGCCGGATCGATCAGGCGCTGTTCGATCCCAAGGCGGCGACGGGTGCCGAGGCGAAGATGACGACGACCGACCTCATGGTGCGCCGCGCCTCGGTCGAAAAGAAGCTGGAGGCGATCGAGGAAAGCTGGATTGAAGCCAGCGCGGCGCTGGAGGAGCTGTAAGGGCCGTCAGCCCGCGTCGATGCGCAGGCGGCTCAGGCGGATTTCGCTGATGCGCCAGCCGTCGGCCAGCCGCACATAACGTTCATGATAATGGCCATAGCCATGCATCCAGCGGAAGGGCAGGGGCGAACCTTCCTGAACCCACAGCTTGTCCTCCATCGCCCAGATGCCGCTGGCTTGGCTGTCCGTTTCGACATGGATTTCGGGCATATGGCCGTGGTGAACGGTCGTGACCTTCTCCAGCATCGGCGCGAGACGCGCAACATAAGGCGCAGCGCCGTGGATCAGCATGCTCTCGTCGCGTTCCCCTGCGGCGTCGCGGAAATCGGCGATCAGGTCGGGTGCGAAGACCGCCTCCAAGCCGGGCCAATCCTTGTTGTCCATCGAGCGGAAGTAGCGTGCTTTCAGGGCATATATCGCCAAGGTCGCTACGATCTTGTCGGTTTCAGTCACGCATTCCTCCCTCATCGGCCCACGACTTTCAGGCCGGTTGCGAGAACCCTAAAGCAGCGGGTGCCGCGTTCCAAGCAAGGCTTTTCCTCGAAAGATGAGGTCGTGAAAATCGTCCTGCCGCTTCGTGACATCGGACAGCCGCTGAAATTTCCGCTGGGACCGGCACATGCCAAAAACGACTGGAGCGCGCCGCTATGTGCGGGCGCGCTCCAACTTTGAGATATAAGGAGCGGCGCGGAGCAACCGTACCGCTCCACGCCAGTCGCTTCAGAATTCGCGCAGGATCTCGCGCAGCGTCGTGCCCTCATATTCGGTGCGCACCGCACCTGCCTTTTGCAGGGCAGGGATGACGCCGTTGACGAGGTCTGGCAGCTGGCGGTTGTAGCCTGAACCCTCGATCAGGAAGCCGTCGCCGCCCACTTCGTCCATCACCGCCATCATCTTTTCGGCAACTTGCTCGACGGTGCCGCTGAAGTCCATGCCGCTCGCACCCTTGCCCGCGGAGAACAGGTCGCGCAGGGACTTGCCCTCTTCGCGGCCCGCCTTCTTCATATATTCAAGGGCGCTGGTGTGGCCGCCAGCAGTAATGTCCTGCGGCACCGGCGCATCCACGTCATATTGGGAGAAGTCGACGTCCAGCGAAGAGGACGCCATCACGATATTATGCTCGAACGCCGACTGCTTTTCGGCCTCGGTCATTTCAGGTCGCTCTCCACCTTCGGGGAAAATTTCCACCGGCGTCAGGAAAAAGACCTTGATGTCGTCAGGATTGCGCCCCTGCTTTTCAGCGCGGTCACGGATTTCCTGACGATAGGCCTTCATGCCCGGAACGCCGCCTGTCATCATTCCCAGCACGACTTCGGCGTTCTTCGATGAAAACTGCTTTCCGCGTTCGGAAGCGCCCGCTTGCGCGAGGACGGGATAGCCCTGCGGCGATCGCAGCGTGTTCAGCGGACCGCGCGAACGGAAATGCTTGCCCTCGAAATTGACGGTGTGAACCTTGTTGTGGTCGACATAGACGCCTGTCTCAGTATCCGCGACCAGCGCGCCTTCTTCCCAGCTATCCCAAAGTTTCTTGCACAGTTCGACAAATTCATCGGCAATGTCATAGCGCTCGTTCGGCGGCAGCAGCTTGTCCATGCCGAAGTTCATGGCGGCATTCCGCTCGCTGGACGTGACCATGTTCCACCCGGCACGTCCTTTGGTCAGGGAGTCGATCGTAGAAAGCAGCCGGGCGAGCAGGTAGGGCGGGTAGAAAGTGGTTGAAGCCGTCGCGATCAGACCGATATGCGACGTATCCTGCGCCATCAGGGGCAGCAGCGGCAGCGGATCGAGCTTGGGTGAAAGCGTCGCGTTCTTGAGGTCGAGTTCCATGGAGTTGGCGTAACGATCGCCGACGATCAGGCTGTCCTCGAAGAAGACGAAGTCGAACTTCGCTGCCTCCAGCATCTTGGCCAGCTCTTTATGGTAGGACCCATCCGCCCATTGCGAGCCGAATTCCTTGCCGTCACCCGGCCATGAGGTGGCGCCGAACTTGGTGAAATAGCCAAGGTGGAATTTCGTGTGGGCCATAGCCTGATACTCTCTCTAAAGGTTTCTCTCATTGCGTCTCAACGGTGCGATGTAGCCGCGACTCCGGCAGCTTCTCCTTCAAAGCCGCGTCCGGGAAGCGCGCGACTGCCGGCCCACCTGCCCCTAATAGTTGACAATGATCAACCTTTGTCAAGTGGCAGAAGCGTTTCGGTTCGACAGCGTTACAAAAAAGGTTCGGGTGAATTGCTCGTGCGTCGGCTGGCTTTGCTTTGGCTTGCCAGGGCACCGATTTGCAGGAACAACGACGGGCAAAATCTGCCCCCCTACGATCATCAGGAGCTTTGGCCATGCGTAAGGTTGCAATGGTGACCGGTGCCACTCGCGGCATTGGCAAGGCGGCCGCACTGGAACTAGCAAGGAGCGGCTTTGCCGTCGCGGTGACCGGCCGCACCCTGCGCGAGGGGGAGGGGCGGCTGGCGAGCCCCGGCGGTTCGGAGGCTATTAAAGTGCCCGGCAGCATCGAAGCAACCGTGCGCGAGGTAGAGGCCGCGGGCGGCGAGGCGCTGGGCATACAGATGGATATATTGGACCGAGTATCCATCGATGCTGCGGTAGATGCCGTCCTCGGCAAATGGGGCAGGATCGACGGGCTTTTCAATAACGCGATCTTTCAATCTCCCGCCATCATGTCGCCCATTTCCGCGATCGATGCGGACATCGCGGAGACGGCCATGCGCGGGCTGATGGTCAATCAAATGCACATCACGCAGCGAGTGCTGGACCCCATGCTGAAACAAGGCAGCGGCCGGATCGTCTTCATCACCAGCGGCGCGGGCAGCATGCTGTGCGAACGAAAACTCAGCGAGGGCGGTTGGGGCATGTTGTACGCCGCGGGAAAAGCGGCATTCAGCAAACTCGCGGAGTTTGTCGATCTGGAATATCGGGACCAGGGGATTGCGAGCTTCCACATACAGCCCGGCCTCACCATCACCGAAGCCATGACTGCGCAATATGGCGAAGCCGCCAAGGGTTTTGGCGGCGGACTGCCGTCTTACACCCCCGCCGACACCGGGCGCACGGTCGCCTGGATGATCGCTTCGCCCGACGCGCCAGCCTATGCCGGACCCACGCTGTACCAAGCCTCTACCTTCTTTGAAGATAATGGCATCGTTCCGCGCTTCCCGGCCACCGGCATCTGATCTGGTAGTTGCCTCAAACCGTCAGCCTCTGCCATCTATGATGCGCCGCCGGGACCTGGGCTGCTGCTCACTCGTCCCGGAATGCCCTTGCGAACTGATCCCGTAGCGGTTTCGTGAGGTAAGAGATCATCGTCCGGTTTCCGGTTTCGATGAACAGCTCCGCAGGCATGCCGGGCTTCAGCTTCAGCTCGGGATATTTCTTCAATTGCGCCTCGTCTATCTCGACCCGCACGGGGTAGAAGCTCACCTGTCCTTGCGGGTCGGTGGCCCGGTCGGCAGCCACGAAGGTCACCTTGCCCCGAATTTCCGGCGACGCTGCATTGTTGAAGGCGGTGAAGCGGATGCGCGCGCTTTGGCCGACATGGACATGATCGATGTCGGCAGGGGAGACCGCTCCTTCGACCAGAGGCTGATCGCTGTCCGGCACGATTTCCATGATGACTTCGGCTGGTTTCACAACCCCGCCGATCGTGTTGAAGGCGAGCTTGTCGACCACGCCGCCATAGGGCGCGCGCACCACGCTGCGGTCCTGCGCGTCCAAGGCCGACACGCTGCGCATTTGCTGCTGGTTCAGCGCGGCGTTCAATTGCGCCAGGTCCGTGCCTGCCTGCGAGCGCCGGGTTGCGCCAAGCTGGATCATCTGCTCCTGCGCTTCGGTGATGCGCGCCTCGGTCTGGGCGATGCTGGCGCGCAAGGCGCCCACGCTACCCTGCAGGTCGACGGCGGTGCGTTCCAGCTGGTTCAATCTGCTGATCGTGACGAGGCCCTTGTCCCACAGCTGCCTTACGCCCTTGCGTTCCGGTTCGATCAGCACGGCCTGCTGCTCCAGCGCGCGGATCTGCGCCTGATAACCGCTTATCTGCTGCCGATGCTGGCGGATGCGCGCCTGTAGCTGGGCCGCTGTGCCAGCTTGCTCAGCCTGTCTGATCTGGAACAGCTTGGTCTCGTCAGCCATGGCTTGCCGCGCAGCAGCGTCAGCGGGCGCCAGTTCCTTGGGGAAGGTGATGGTGCTTGCGCCAAGCCGTTCCGCTTCCAGCCGGGCGCGCTGCGCCAGCATTTGATCGACGCTGAGGCTCGAATATTGCGCATCCGCTCCCGTCACGCGATCATCGAACCGCATCAGCACCTGTCCCTTTTGGACATGGGTGCCGTTGTCGACCAGGATGTCCTCGATCACGCCCCCCGCCGGATGCGCGATCTTTTTGATGTGCGACGCGAGCCCGATATGCCCCGACGCTATGACCGCGCCGCCGATTGGGATCAGCATGGCCGCCATGCCGAAGCCCAGGACGAGCACTGCAATGGCGATCAGGACGGCCTTCACCTTCTTCTGAACATGTTCAGCCGGATCATATGGGATCGCGGGTTGATCCAGGACCATGAGCCCGGCGGGGAGATTGGTCGTCATCCTATGGCTTTCCCGCACTGGCGCCCTGCATCGCCACGACATTTTCCTGGCGCAGCTTAGGCTTCTGCCGCAAGCGCGCCATGATTTCGGCGGCCGGACCGAATGTTTCCATTCGGCCGTTACGCATCAACAGGATGTGGCTGACCCGGCCCAATATATCGGCTCTGTGGGAGACCACGACCAGGATGCCCCCGCGCTCGCGTACCGATGCAATGGCGGCGGCCAGCGCGGCTTCGCCTTCGCTGTCGAGGTTGGAATTGGGTTCGTCCAACAGCACGAAGAACGGATCGCCATAGAGCGCACGCGCAAGGCCGATGCGCTGGCGCTGTCCGCCCGAGAGCGCTTCGCCATCCACCCCAACGCGGGTCTCATATCCCTGCGGAAGACGCGTGATCAGGTCGTGGACAGCCGCCGCTTTGGCCGCCGCCAAGATCGCCTCCGACGTTGCGGCCGGATCGAAGCGCGCGATATTTTCCGCGATGGTGCCATCCAGAAGCTCGACCGATTGCGGCAGGTAGCCCACCCATTCGCCGAAATGCTCGGCATCCCATTGGCCGATCGACGCGCCATCGAAGCGGATGGTCCCCTTGGCGGGGCGCCAGGCGCCGATCAGCGCGCGGCCGAGCGAAGACTTGCCCGCGCCGCTCGGGCCGACTACCGCGCAGGCATTGCCCGCGTTCAGCTGGAATGAGACACCACTGACGGTCAACTGGCGACTGCCCGGCGGGAAAACGACCAGCTTTTCCACCTCCAGCTTCCGGTCGGGCCTGGGCAGACGCAGCGACGCTGGCTGCGGCGCAGGTACACGCTTCAGCATCGCTGTCAGCGTAAGCCACCCGACGCGGGCGCTGATGAACCCCTTCCAATTTGCGATCGCCTGATCGACCGGCGCCAATGCGCGCGCGGACAGGATCGAGGAGGCGAAGATCACCCCGCCGCTTGCCTTGTCATCCAGCACCAGTAATGCGCCTACCGTCAGGATGAGCGACTGGAGCGCAAGCCGCAGCATTTTGGCTAACCCGCCCAATGCCGCGCCAGAACGTGTCAGCTTGTTCTGTGCGGCTCCATAGGCGCTGTTCAACTGGGCCCAGCGCTGCTGCATGCGATTCCGCATGCCAAGTGCGGTTAAAAGCTCGACATGACGCAGATTCGTTTCGGCTGCCCCATTGCGGTAAGCCGACAGCTGCGAAAGCTGCTCGGCGGGCTGCTTCATGACGCGGTTGGTGATCAGCGTCAGCGAAAACAGCACGGCCGCTCCGATCAGCGTCGTTACGCCCAGCCACGTATGGAGCGCGAACAACACGCCCAGGAAGAAGAGTATCCAAGGCAAATCGATCATCGCGACAGCGCCGCTCGACAAAAATGCGCGCACATTTTCAAGATCGCGCATCGGCCCCAACCCGTCGCCCGGCAACTTCTGACCGGCAAGCGCCATTTGCGAAATCGCGCTCTGCACCCTGCCGGACAGCTGCTGCTCAACGGCATTGGCGACATCGGCCAGCATCCCGGCGCGCATATTCTCGAAGAAGCCCTGGAAGGCGTAGACGATCATCACCAGGATCGCGAGACCGGCCAATGTCGGGACGGATCGGCTCGGCAGAACCGAATCATACACCATCATCATGTACAAGGAGCCGCCAAGCAGCAGCACGTTCAGTATGGCACTGACGCACAGGACAATGATGAACACTTTTTTATAGTTACGGACGGCGTCCCACAACTCACCGTCACGCCCCCCGCCCGACATGAACACTTTCACACCCTTTCAGCGTGTTTCCGAATAGAAGAACTAGGCCAGTTAGACATGATCGGGCAGATCCCGCCGTACCTCCCCGCCATGCCCAGCTCACCGCCGCCGCACTCGCCCCCGCGAGCTCAGCCTTACCCTAGTACCAAATGCCTTACGGCTGCTTACTACATTTACGCAGATATGCCGCGCGGAAAGCGCGCAAGAACCGCCCCTTAAATGACCGATATGCAGGCCATCCCAGGCTCAGCACAATGCCGCTGAGGTGAAGCGTGACAAAATATGGATCAGGCCGCACGTGCGGCCCAGGCCTATCTGCTTTAGCGAAATCTTCCGGGGGCTGGCGGAGCGGGAGGGATTCGAACTCAGGCGGCAAACCATTGATTTTCCATTGCCTGTGTTCGCCCACGCGCGTCGCATACCACGCAAAGTACCAAAACGACTTTCTCGCCAGACACCAACAACGTCGCTAGGCTCAGGACCCATTGATTGGCTGAGGGCGATGTGATTCAGGCTCCGCGAGGAGACTGAGCATGAGCGACCTGTATTGGCTGACGGACGAGCAGATGGCGCGTCTTTCGCCCTATTTTCCCAAGAGCCACGGCAAGCCCCGGGTCGATGACCGGCGCGTGCTGAGCGGGATCATCTTCGTCAACCGCAACGGGCTGCGCTGGCGTGATGCGCCCAGGGAATACGGTCCGCACAAGACGCTCTACAACCGCTGGAAACGGTGGGGCGAGATGGGCGTGTTTGGCCGGATGATGGAGGGGCTGTCTGCCCAGAGAGCCGATCCCCAGACCGTCATGATCGATGCTACCTATCTCAAGGCCCACCGCACGGCTTCCAGCCTTGGGGTAAAAAAGGGGGCCTCGGCCGCCTGATCGGGCGGACCAAGGGCGGCATGAATACCAAGCTTCACGCCGTCACCGATGCCAACGGCCGCCCTTTGAGCTTCTTCATCACGGCAGGACAAATCAGCGATTACACCGGCGCGGCAGCCCTGCTCGATGATCTACCCAAGGCGCAGTGGATGCTGGCTGACCGGGGCTATGACGCCGAATGGTTCAGGGATGCGCTCGAACAAAAGGGCATCACGCCTTGCATTCCGGGCCGGAAATCCCGTTCTTTTCCCGTCAAATACGACAAGCGCCGATACAAACGCCGAAACCGCATCGAGATCATGTTTGGTCGCCTGAAAGACTGGCGCCGTGTGGCAACCCGCTACGACCGCTGCCCAACCGTCTTCTTCTCCGCCCTCGCTCTCGCAGCCACCGTGCTCTTCTGGCTGTGATCAACGAGTCCTGAGCCTAGGGAGTCCGAAACAGCTGTCAGGACCATGCAACTGAACTTAAACGATTATTGCTGCAACAAAATTGCCGGTTCTGTTGAATTTCCGGCCGACGAAAGGCGGCTTTTGGAATAGCTAGTTACGTCTCGAACAACCCCACTTGGGGCGATTTACCGACCGTCCGTCTAAAGGCTGCTTTCGCCGCAAGCTGCCGTCCACTGGCGCGGCGCTGAACGACTGACTCTGGTCGACAAGCGCTTCGGAGCCATTCTGCTTATCCGAGGGCAAAGCGTTCTCCGGACGGCCACTCTGGCCTTCGGAGAATGATCATGGAGATGTCTGAAACTGAACCCACCGCCACCAAACGCCCCGTCTGGAATGCGGGAAGAGCCGTCGGCGCGAAACGCGCCCTGAAACCGAAGCAAATTTGGGAGATCCGATTCTACCTCAATCAGCTTTGCCGCTTGCGAGATCGGGCGCTATTTGACTTGGCGATCGACAGCAAACTTCGGGGCTGCGACCTGGTGCAGATGAAGATCGGCGACATCGTCAGCGGCGGGCAGATCCGAACGCGTGCGATCGTCATGCAGCAGAAAACAGGTCGGCCTGTTCAGTTCGAACTGCTCCCAGACGCGCGGTCAAGCCTGCTGGCTTGGCTCGAGCGGCGGGGCGGCACCGTGGACAACTATGTCTTTCCCAGTCGGGTTGATCATAATGGGCATCTCAGCACCCGCCAGTATGCCCGGCTTGTCGATGAATGGGTGACGGGGGTCGGTCTGATGCGAAGCGAGTATGGCACCCACTCACTGCGGCGAACGAAGGCGTCGATCATCTATAGGGCGACCGGCAACCTGCGCGCCGTCCAGATCCTGCTCGGTCATAGCAAGATCGAGAATACGGTGCGCTATCTCGGGATTGACGTGGAAGACGCGCTTGCGCTCGCGGAGAACACCGAAATTTAAACAGATAGCTCTTCGCTGCTGGCGAGGAGCTATCTTTGGAGCGCTTGGGACATTTCTGCCCCCACAAGCGACATGTGGGACGGCAGCTCCTGTCAGAAGCCGACTTGCACTGTTTGCTCGCCCTGCATCGCAGAACGCCAGAAACGGGCCGCCAGGAGAATGTCGGCTCCCGCTCCTCGGGCGCGGATAAACAAAGCGTCTGAAGCAGCAACTGGGAAGTCCAGATCGATAAAGACGCACCCTACGGTCGGATTGAGGCGTTGTGGAGTCATGAAGTTCCAAATACGCCATGAAACCACCTATCGTTATCGGGATGCTGTGGGCCTGCAACCGCATCGCCTGATGCTTGTGCCGCGCAGTTCGCACGATCTGAGGGTGTTGGCGAGTTCTATCCGTCTGACGCCGGAAGCAGAGGTCGAATGGACGCAAGACGTGTTTGGGAACCTGGTTGCGACCGCCTGCTTTTCGGGCTCTGCGGACCAACTCGTCATATCAACGGACGTCACGGTGGAGCAGTTTGCTTCGGCATGGCCCATCTTCCGGATCGCGCCAGGCGCTCACTCCTACCCTTTCACTTATTCAGAAGAAGAAAGGGCCGATCTGGGCGCTCTCCTAAAGGCGCAACATCCGGATAATGGCGGAAGGTTTGATAATTGGGTACGCGCCTTCGTTCACGCATGTCCGACAGACACGTTGTCGCTGCTGAAAGACATCAACAATGGCATCGCCGATGCGATCGCGTACCGAACCCGAGACGAGGATGGAACACAAGGTCCGCTGGAAACTTTAACGATGGGGAGTGGATCCTGCCGAGACATGGCGGCTCTATTCATCGAGGCGATTCGCCACCTTGGCTTTGGCGGCCGTGCCGTCTCCGGCTATTTGCATGATCCAGACCAACTCCTGCATGATGCAGGATCAACGCACGCCTGGGCGGAAGTCTACCTTCCAGCGGCCGGGTGGATCGCATTTGACCCTACGCACCGGCGCACCGGCTCAGCGAACCTCATTCCCGTAGCAGTTGGCAGGTGCAACAAGCAGATCATGCCGGTCACTGGTGGGTACATTGGCGCAGCGGACGACTTTATCGGCATGGACGTCCACGTGAACGTCACGCTGACTTAATGGTGTAGCTGCGCGGCTTGGGTCGGGTCCAAAAAACTCGCTCGTTTCGGGAGAGACTATCAATGCTCGATTCTGGATTCTACGTCCAGATCCTGACCGGTATGGGCGCCATCATTTTGATGACCGCCTGGATTCCGATGGCCCTGCGGAAGATGCCTTTGTCGCTGCCGATCTTCTGCGTGGCCATCGGCGCAGCCCTGTTTACGATGCCGCGGTTAAGACCATTCGCGGTTCATCCACTGCAGTACCCCGTCCTGGTGGAGCGCCTGAGCGAGTTTGTGGTTGTGGTCGCGCTCATGGGCGCGGGTCTCAAGATCGACCGGCTCGTCGGTCTTCGCCGCTGGGTCCTTACCTGGCGTCTCCTCGCGATTGCAATGCCGATCACCATCCTGCTCGTTGCTGCACTCGCCTCCTCCCTTCTGGGGCTCGGCCTCGCGGCCGCCCTGCTCCTGGCATCGAGTCTTGCCCCCACAGATCCGGTGCTCGCGAGCGACGTCCAGGTCGGCGCACCAGGAGAGGGGGAAGAAGATGAGGCCCGTTTCGCGCTCACGTCCGAAGCGGGACTGAACGATGGGCTTGCGTTTCCCTTTGTCAACCTCGCGATTGCGCTGGCGGGCCTGTCCTTTGGAACCCAAGCGTTTGGACACTGGCTCATCGTTGACGTGATCTGGAAGGTTCTTGCTGGTCTCGGCATGGGCTATGTCATTGGAATGGGCCTGGGCTTCGTTACTTTCCACCTGCCCAACGCCGCCAAGCTGTCCCGAACAGGTGACGGTTTCGTCGCCTTGGGCGCCGCGCTCCTTGCATATGGTCTCACGCAGCTGGCACATGGGTATGGTTTTCTCGCCGTCTTCGTCGCGGCGCTTTGCCTTCGCCATGCCAGCCGCGACCACAGCTACCATCATCGTCTGCATGCATTCGCCGAAGAAGCCGAACGCCTGTTGATGATGCTGGTGTTGGTGCTGTTCGGCGGCATGATTACCCATGCAGAGCTATTCGCGCATCTGGATATTTGGACGATTTTATTCACCGCCCTGACAATCCTCGTCGTTCGCCCATTCGCTGGTCTCATCAGCCTTGCCGCATTGGAACTTACGTGGCGGGAGAAGCTCGTAATTTCCTTCTTCGGAATACGGGGTGTGGGCACGATCTACTATCTCGCCTTCGCCCTCAATCAAGCCAACTTCCCCGAGGCGGAGAGGCTCTGGAGCGTCGCTGCCCTCGTCATTCTCGTTTCCATCGTTCTACATGGCATCACCGTGACTCCGTCCCTGCAGCTGCTCGATCAATGGCAGGCGCGACGTCAATCCTCGCGATGATGGCTGGAACGGACAAGCTGTTCCGTTTGCACTCCGATGCCGAACAGAAAGCACTCTTGTCCCCAACGGCGATGTGCTATTGTGACGTATCCCGGTTCGACTCATCCAGACAGGCCGGGGCTGAGAGACACAGGCGCTCCCGTTTGGCGAGGAGTGCACAATGTCCGCAAATGAAAGCTCTAATCCATCATTATCACTGCGCGAGGCCCGCAGTCAGGCTAATGCCGAACGACGGTGGCTCGCCCTTGGAGCCGCGCGAGAACGTTCGCGGAGCGCGGCTGCCATTTCGCGTGACCGCAAGCGCCAGCTAACGTCGGCGATCGACAGCTGGGAGAATGAGGGTGGAACGGCAATTGGCGTTGCCACGTCATCGAGACCCAAGCCTCTCCGGCTCACTAAGCTGCAATGGTGCGCTGATCTATTTCGTGACGATACCACGATGCGTGCGGCCATAATCAACGGCCTGCTCATGGTGATAGCAGCAACAGTAGCCATCATATTGCTAAATAATTGAGCTGACCCAACTTTACAGCGATTGGCAGAAAAATGGATGCTACACAAAAAGGATTGGCGAGTACCGAGTTTCGATCGATGCCCGGACCAGGCGGAGGCCTCGACAAGCTACAGGAACTTCACAATCTCCTCTATGCTGCCCGCGACGCACTAGCACGTGGAGAAGCGCTGTCTACGGTCGAGAGGCAGCGATTGAACGGTGCGCTCGACAACCTCATGGCCTTGAGAAAGAGCAACAATGTGACACCGGGTGCCTCCCCGAAACGCACCTGAATAAGCGAAGCAGTACAACCCCTACATCTGACGTCCAATGCAGAGGAACACATCATGGCCAAAAGCCAGAAAAGATCCAACCGTGAAGTTCGCAAACCAAAGGCGGAGAAAACCAAAAAGCAGAATGCTTCCAACCCGTCGCAGAAACCCGGTGCGCTCGGCATCGTTACCTTGAAAAGCTGATTTGGGGGGGGCGGGTGCTTCAAAAGCGCCTGCCAACTCGTCGATCAGGGCCGATCAGGCAGGCCGCCCATGCTGTGCGGCCACCCACCAGCCAAATTGCTCCACCTCTCCGTTCATCAGAACTTCTCCTCGCCACGGCCGGGGGTGAGGAGGCTATCTCCCTCATCGCCAGCGCAGCTCCGAGCCTCATCCTCCTCTTCCAACCGGAATTCCAGGGCAATCGCTGCGTCTTCGGGGCTGAGGGCGACAGGCGCTCCCGCCTCGCGGGCCTCAGCCTGGACAGCCTCAGTCTCCCAAGCGCTTGCGGCCTTCAGCGCTCTCTGACGCACCTTATCAAGAGGCGATGCGGTAGCGACCTGTCGATGGTGCGCCGCCTCTCGTCTGCACATGGCTGAGCTGTTGGACATGGCGGGCCTACCGGCTTCCGCCCGGCGGAGCATTCCGGACCCACAGAGAAACCCAACGGGCGCGACCAGGTCGTGCAGCGTCAGATGTCGGGGCCTGCTCTGTCACGGCCGCGGACGGCAGTGCGGTGGATCGCGCCCGTTGATCGCGTTCCAGTGCCGCGGCGAGATGCGCCGGATCGATCGGATGATGCTCGACGACTGATCCTCTTTCGACCCGCAGCGTAGTAGCGACCCGATGATAGGCTGTATGGCCGTTGCCCTCCAGCATCTCTTCGTCAGTTTCTACTTCGTACGAACCTGCTGGCAACGGTTCTGCGAACCCCGGCAGTTGAAATGGCGCTGTGAATGTTGCCGTTTTGCGCGTCGTGCGGATGGTCATGATCGCTTTCCCTCATCGAGAAGAGCGCTGTCTAGGGCAGCAGACACTGAATATCTCCCGGTTGCAGGCGGGAGCACGATGGTCTCTCTGTCACGATATGCCTGCGGCACGATCAGGGTGATGGTCTGTTATATCACAGGCCGCTCCATCACTCGCATCTATTCGTCGGAGCACGGAGGGAAAATGCCGCTGCCCTAGGATCCCATGCCTGAATGCGCACCATCGGCACTGCTGCCGCCCTCCATGCGATCAGCAATTGCCGCTTCTGTGGTGATCAGCAGCCCGGCGACTGACGCGGCATCCTGCAACGCGGTTCGCACAACCTTGGTAGGATCGATGATGCCGGATTGGAAAAGATTTTCATATTGGTCGCTTTGCGCGTTGAAGCCAAGATTCTCGTCTTTCCCATCCAGGAGTCTACCGGCGACCACGCCGCCATCAAAACCTGCATTCTCGGCGATCTGGCGAACTGGCGCCTGCAGCGCCCGGCGGACGATTTCGATGCCACGCCGCTGATTATCATTGACGGGACAGATAGCGTCCAGCGCCTTCGACGCATAAAGCAGGGCGGTGCCGCCGCCCGGCAATATACCCTCTTCGACCGCTGCCCGCGTCGCGTGCAGCGCGTCCTCGACCCGATCCTTCCGCTCCTTGACTTCGAGTTCGGATGCCCCGCCGACTTTTATGACGGCAACGCCCCCGGCTAGCTTAGCGAGCCGCTCCTGCAGCTTTTCCCGGTCATAGTCGCTTGTCGCAGTCTCGATCTGCCGTCGGATCGTTTCAACACGGCCCTGAATGGCGTCGGGCCTGCCGGCCCCGTAGACGATCATGGTCGTGTCCTTCGAGATCGACACACGCTTTGCGGTGCCCAGCATCTCGAGCGTGACATTCTCCAGCTTGACGCCAAGTTCCTCGGTCACAACGTTACTCGCCGTCAAGATCGCAAGATCTTCGAGCATCGCCTTGCCACGATCACCGAAACCCGGCGCCCTTACCGCCGCGACCTTGAGCCCGCCGCGCAACTTGTTGACCACCAACGTCGAGAGCGCATCGCCTTCAACATCCTCGGCGACGATAAGAAGCGATCGGTGCGCCTTTGCTACCGCCTCCAGGACGGGAAGCATCGCCTGCACGTTCCCCATTTTCTTCTCATGGATCAGGATATAGGGATCCTCTAACTCGACCGACATCTTCTCGCTGTCAGTGACAAAATAGGGCGACAGATAGCCCCGGTCGAACTGCATGCCTTCGACCACATCCAATGCGAACTCAATCCCGGGGGCCTCCTCGATCGTGATCACGCCCTCCTTGCCAACCTTTTCCATGGCCTCGGCGATCCTGTTTCCGACGACCTCATCGCCATTGGCCGAGACGATGCCCACCTGAGCAATCTCCTGGCTGTTCGCAACGGGCTTGGATCGCGCCTTGAGTTCGGTCACCACGGCGGTGACAGCGAGATCGATGCCGCGCTTGAGATCCATGGGGTCGATGCCGGCGGATACCGCCTTCATACCCTCTCGAACGATCGCCTGCGCGAGTACGGTGGCGGTGGTGGTCCCGTCTCCAGCGTGATCATGCGCTCGGGATGCTACGGCGCGCATCATTTGCGCGCCCATGTTTTCAAACTTATTGGCAAGCTCGATTTCCTTGGCGACGGTCACGCCATCCTTGGTAATCCGGGGCGCTCCGTAGCTTTTATTGATCAGAACGTTGCGGCCCTTGGGGCCAAGTGTAACGCGCACTGCGTCGGCAAGGATGTTGACGCCCCGTGCCATGCCCTCGCGGGCCTGTTGGGAGAATTGTACGTCTTTAGCTGTCATGGCTTAAGCCCGACTTTCCTGTCGCTGGTCCGCGATCATATTGTCGCTTTCACAAGCCGGAGCCAGCGCTACCATCTGCGAGTTGGGACTCCCCAAGCGAGAGCGCCAATTAGCCTCGTATGCGCCCTACCAGGGACGCTGACAAGCTTGCCAGCCGAGCAGCACCTCACATGCTCGAGACGCGAATACCGCGACAGCTTTCAGGTCGCGCACCTCGCAGGCTGAATGACCGTAGATGGCGCGTCGCCGCCCGCTGGGTCGCCGGCAGGCGATTGGCCGCCAAAGAAAATGAGATGGCCGACATACCTTCCGTCTTTTCGCCCAGTCGAGGAACTGATCTGGCTCCGGCCAGTCCTGCTATCTGCAATGAAAGGATCGGCAGATGTCAGGGCCCAGGGAACAGGTAGGTGCTGCCGAAAAGGGCGCGCTTGCAGAAACGCCGCGCCAGATCCCTTGGGCCGGTTGGAAGCCCATTTTGCAGCGGGCGTGGGTGAACAGCGGGCGGCATAATCTCAGCCTGCTCTCCGCCGGCGTAGCCTTTTACGCTTTCCTCTCCTTTGTTCCTCTTCTCGGTTCACTCGTCATGACCTACGGTCTCGTCGCTGATCCAGCTACGGTCGCCAAGCATATGCGTGCTATCGTCGACCTTGTGCCAGCCGATGCAGCACGACTGATATACGAACAGCTAACGCAGCTCACCCAAAGCGCAGCTGAAAAGAAAGGAATAGGCCTTCTTCTGGCACTGGCGGTCTCGATCTACGGCGCGTCCCGTGCCTCAGGGGCAATGATCGGATCATTGAACATCATCTATGAGCAGGAGGACCGTCGATCCTTGATCCGGACAGCTCTGATTGCTGCTGCGCTTGCCGCTGGCGCCGTTATCGTGGGCTTGATCGGCATCGTCGCTGCATCGATGCTCAATTTCGCCCAAGGGCTTGTTGAAGGCCTCGGAACCGTTGGTGCCGTGGCCCTGCAGGCAATCACCTGGACCATAGCCGCCGCGCTGTGCAGCTTAGCGCTCGGAGCGATGTATCGCTTTGCTCCAGACCGAGCGGATGCACGCTGGCAATGGCTTAGTCTGGGCTCCGGCTTGGCAACGCTGCTGTGGCTTCTGACGACGCTCGGCTTTGGCCTCTATGCAAGCTGGCTGGGGGATTACGACGCAACCTATGGTTCGCTTGCCGCTGTCGTAGTCCTTCTCATGTGGCTCTATGTTTCCGCATACGCCGTGCTGATTGGGGCTTTAGTCAATGCCGAGGTTGAGCGGCAGACCTCGCGCGACACGACTACTGGGCCGGAAGAGCCGATGGGTGAACGTGGCGCGACAATGGCTGACACCAGCGCCGCGCTGGACCAATAAGCTTTTCGATAATCATTGAACTTGCGTATAGGACGCTTGATCAATGTTGTTCCATTTCGAGTGACAGCCATCGCCTCTCATCCCATGCTGGCGAATTGGCACGCCTGGTACGGAGGGAATGGGCTTGGCCCACGATAGAGCCTCAGAGCGGCGGGATCGTAAAGGCCCAACCCATGGGATCTTCCGTGAGTCTACGCTGCTACGATGAGCAAGGGGATCCGCATGTGGAAGATCCGGGCGATGGGTCCCGCAGGCGGATAGAGCCATGCCCGCTAAAAATGACCCGGCCATCCTAAAACGGCCGGGTCAGTAGAAGAATTCTTTTGAAATCCTTCCGGGTCGCACCAATGTTGTGAACTCATTTTTCTGAAATAGATAGCTTTAAATCTATCCTAGACCTTAAATATCGTTAACCTTTGGAGCTGAAACGACTTTTTTGCTGTTAACTTTGATATCATGCTACCGAAAAATTCTTTGGCTTTCTTAGTGCAGAAGAGGCGATCTGTCTTACGATGGCCATATCGAGTTACTCGTTTGCCCTGAACCGGCTATTTCCGACCACGTGGGAACGTCCATCCGCTCTCTACGTAATGCGGGTAAAACAAGACTCTTCGGGTTCGCTCAATTGTGATAAGGTGAAGCATCACCCGGTTCTAGTCGCAAGCATCCCGTGACTGAGAGACTCGAGCGCTCCCGCTTGCTGACCCGGAGTGCATCATGATTATTGATACTAAAAACAAGGCGGGACATGCCGAATGGGCAGATTATGTCATCCGCGCTGCTGCTGGAATAGCCAGTGCCGCATCGATCTTCGGCTATGAGAAAATCGTCGCTGCCGGGATTTGGCTGGTCGAACGCCACGGGCGTTCGCGGGCAAAGGCTGCTGACAATGAGTTGCGCGGTCAGCCTTGGTGGAGCAGGGGAAGGAG
This sequence comes from Sphingobium sp. TomMM35A, assembly GCF_054771735.1. NCBI lineage: Bacteria > Pseudomonadati > Pseudomonadota > Alphaproteobacteria > Sphingomonadales > Sphingobiaceae > Sphingobium > Sphingobium sp. TomMM35A. The sequence goes on along the minus strand of NZ_BSRC01000001.1, from coordinate 1,839,180 downwards.
AGATGAACTCGCCACTGCTCTCGACGAATGGGAGAACGAGGGCGGTGGCATTTCGAGGTAGGGGAACGAAGAGCCCGCACCGCCGTATGTTCGGTAAAGCGCGAGCTTTTAGTGCAGGCTCTCGCGGCTTTATACTGTGTCGGCCTGTCGCGCTATCGCCAGTTCAATCTCCCTGATGAATTGATCACCATATTGCTGCGTGGACACATAATCCTGTTCATCCTCCCCCAAGACATGACCTCTGCTGAACGTTTGTTTGAGGCGCATCAGAATGTCGGGCTGCTCTTCTGCGATATGACGGATCAAGGCCCGTAAAATGCGTTCATGGGCCAGTACCCGGCGTTCCAGATCAGTGTTTTCAATATTCATTGCTGAGACATTCCTTTGTTCACGCTTCTGGGAAGCGGTTGGTGATGCGGCTTTCTGCTGAAGCACGTATTTTAAACGGCCTTCTGCTGCCGCGTTTCGTTTGACAGCCATCCCAACTTCTTCAGCTGCCGATCGAAAGGCGCTAAAGCGCCTGCGCCCTCCTTGCGCATCAGACATATTTTCACCTCCGGTTGAGGAGCGCTTCGATTTAAAAGCGAGTTCCAGGAATCGCAGTTTCCTTCTGTGGACTGAACAAGCCAGGGGGCTTGCCCCGCGTCTTTACGGCGCCGCCAGGTCGTCGAAAGCCTTGTTGAGCCTGCGTACTTCGGTTTGAGTAGTCTCTCAGTCACGGCCGCCATGGACGGAGTCGAAGCCGGGATGCGCCAGTATACCACGTCCCACGTGGCGATCCTAAACCCGTTTTCGTGAATGAATGGCATCCCGAATTCGTGGCGTCCCGAGGCAAGCCGATCTGCGGGGTTTGGAATCAGGCTGGTGCGGAGGAGTATGGAACAATGGCTTGGCGATACGTCTAATACTACGAGGCGAGTCGCGGATTGATCGTGAGTGCCAAACTGAGTCGTATGGCGGCTTGATGGTCGGCCGCCCTTCTGCCTTTTGACGCCAGCTTAGGTGCATGCAAGCGAGCCTGGCCTAGTAGCCTTCTTGCCCCTCATTAGGCAATTCCTAAGCCGCTAAGATCGCTCCCAAGTTCAGCTTCTCCGAGACGCTGTGACGTAGCCACGAAGAGATGTCGCAGGAAAGGCCGCAGTTTGGCCGGAACGGAATGGTCGCTACTGGGATAAAGCGCCTGCCAGACTGGATAACGCGCTAAGATAGTCTAAGGTCGTGCTTGATGACAAACTTCGTCGAACAATCCGAGCTCGTAACCCAGTCCGAAGTACCCCAACCTCCGGCGCGTGACAGTCTTGAACGGCGGGTCTTTCGGGCGACAGCCGTCGTGATCCTAACGCTCGCTGCGGCCTACGTGCTGTGGATGCTCGTGGACCTGCTGTTGCTCCTATTCGCTTGCACCCTGGTCTCGCTGATCCTGCTGACCGGAACCAATGCCCTGCGCGGGAGGGTCCGGATGCCACTCAGCATGGCCTTGGCAGTCACAGTCATCCTGTTCATCGCAGTGATCGGTGGGGCCTTCGCGTTCTTCGGCGCCACGATGCAGGCGGAGTTCGGCGAGCTTGCCCAGCGGCTGCCGACCGCATGGGTAGGCCTGCAAGGCCGTATTGCAGCCTTGCCCATCGGCGCGGCCATCTTAGAGCGAGCGCAAGGATTGGCGCCCAGCAGCGAGGCCATAGTCAGCGCGGCGAGGACAGCTCTAGCGGCGGTTGGCGGAGCCCTGTCGTTGCTGCTGATCGTTCTCGTGGGCGGCGTGTACCTTGCGGCTCAGCCGACGCTTTACTCCACCGGCCTGCTTCGGCTCATCCCGCTCAGTGCAAGAAGTCAGTCGGCCGAAACGCTCGACGCGATCTCGATCTCGCTGAAAAACTGGTTGAAGGGACAGGCCCTAGGCATGCTGTTCGTCGGCGTTGCGACGGGCTTGGCGCTGTGGCTGGTTGGCGTGCCGGCCGCTTGGGCGATAGGCCTAGTGGCGGGTCTGGCCGAGTTTGTGCCCTACCTTGGCGTTCTAATCGCAGGGGTTCCCGCCGTGGTGCTGGGGTTCGGACAGGGAACCGCGACCGGGCTGTGGACGCTGGGCCTGCTGCTGGCTGTCCAGCAGGTACAAGGCAGCCTGATCATGCCGCTCGTCCAGAACAAGATGGTGGACCTGCCACCAGCGATCACGATTTTCGGGATCATTGCGGCCGGCATTCTCTTTGGAGTCGCCGGGGTTCTGCTGGCTACGCCGCTGACCATCGTGGTGCTCGTAATCGTGCGCCGCCTTTACCTCCACGAGGACAAGGAGGAGGTCCTCGCGAGCGCAGACGCGGCGGAGGACAGAACCGCGTGATCTTGTACTTGCAAGCGGCTTGTCGGACATGGCGGCTTTTCGATCGCCAAACCGACTGCCTGACTTGAACAAGTAGCTTGTGCTGAGAGCCGAAACGAGCAGTTGGACCGCGAGAAGTGGCGCGATGCCGATGGTCCGCTTCGTCGATGCGATCGATTGCTTCCGGCGGAACCGGACGTTTATCGGATCAGGCGCGAACGGCTGAGTCTGGTCGGCACGAGCCGCATTGCCACTCCTGCGCATCTTCCTCGGCAAGCGTTTTTCAGATGGCCATTATGGCCATAGGAGAACGATCATGGAGATGCCTGAAACAGATCTCACCGCCACTAAGCGCCCGGTCTGGAATGCCGGAAGGACAGTGGGTGCAAAGCGGGCGCTGAAACCGAAGCAGATATGGGAAATCCGCTTCTACCTCAACCAGCGCCGCCGCCTGCGAGATCGGGCGCTGTTCGATCTGGCGATCGACAGCAAACTTCGGGGTTGTGACTTGGTGCAGATGAAGATCGGCGACCTTGTCAGCGGCGGGCAGATCCGAACGCGGGCGATCGTGATGCAGCAGAAAACGGGGCGCCCCGTTCAGTTCGAGCTGCTGCCGGACGCCCGGGCCAGCCTGCTGGCCTGGCTCGAACGCCGGGGCGGCACGGTGGACGATTATGTGTTCCCAAGCCGGGTTGATCACAATGGGCACCTGAGCACACGGCAGTATGCTCGGCTTGTCGACGAATGGGTGACAGGTGTCGGCCTGATGCGGAGCGAATATGGCACGCACTCGCTTCGCCAAACAAAGGCATCGATCATCTACAGGGCGACCGGCAATCTGCGGGCTGTCCAAATTCTTCTTGGCCACAGCAAGATCGAGAATACGGTGCGTTATCTTGGGATCGACGTGGAAGACGCACTCGCACTTGCCGAAAACACCGAAATCTGAACCTGCTGGCGCCCGCGTCCGGGTAGAGCCGGACACGGGCGCTGGGACTTTTCTGACATTCGCGATCGAAACACTGGATGGCAAGTTTGCTCCGGGGCGGACATACTGTGGCTGCCCAGCCGATACGCGTCGCAACAAAGCTTGGCCGCTTGCTGCCAGGCCGATTTCCGGCGAAGGTCGGCATAGCTGCGTAAGCGGGGTCTGGCGACCGCCTTGCGCAGCGCCCATTAGCCGGGATGATTGCCGCTCTTTAAGCGGGGTGGCCGGTGTCGGACGAGATTGAAGATTCAGCGAGCAGCGCAGCGACTACTCATACGAGCGGTCGTATGAGTAGTCGGATAGAGATCGTTAGCCGGGTGTCAGGCCGGCGGCGGTGGACGGTAGAGCAGAAGCTGGCCGTGCTGCAGGATGCATTCGGCCCGGAGGGCTGCGTGCGCGCGGCCTGTGAACGCCATGACGTCGGCAGCGGCTCGATCTACACATGGCGGCGACAGGCGATGTCCGGTGAGCTCGCCGGGGTGCGCAAGTCGATCAAGCCTGCCTTTGCGGAGGTGCAGATCAGCGATCAGCTGGCCTTGCCTGGGCCAACGGTCGCAGCACGCAGCGAGGGAGTGATCGGCATCGAGCTGCCGTCTGGCATCAGGGTGAACGTGGACGCCACCGTCGATGCCGATGCCCTGTCGCGGGTGATCGGCGTCCTGACGCAATGATCCCGCTGCCGCCCTCAACGCGGATATTCCTGGCCTGCGGCGCAACAGATATGCGTAAGGGTTTTGACGGCTTGGCTGTGATGACGCAGCAAGTTCTGGAGCAGAGCCCGCATTCCGGTGCGCTGTTCGCCTTTCGAGGGAAGCGCGGTGATCTGGTAAAGCTGCTCTGGTATGACGGTCAGGGCATGTGCCTTTTCTCCAAGCGGATGGACCGAGGCCGGTTCATTTGGCCATCGACCAAGACCGGTTCGGTGGTGATGACGGCGGCCCAGCTTTCCATGCTTCTGGAAGGCATCGACTGGCGGCGGCCGGAACGCACTTTCACCCCATCACTCGCGGGCTAAAAACGCCCATTTTCCGGCGCTTTTTCTGGCATTGCGGCGTCTGTTCCGCTATAGGGTCGCGGTGTCGGACGCAGGCCTTTCCACCGCTGATAAAGACGCTCGGATCGCCGAGCTCGAAGCTGCTTTGGCGGCCGCCCATGCCGATATTTCTGCCCGAGACATCCTGATCGACACGCTGCGCGTGCAGATCGCGCGCCTCAAGCGGATGCAGTTCGGCAAGTCGTCCGAGAAGCTCGACACTCAGATCGCACAGCTTGAGCTTGCGCTCGAAGAGCTCGAAGGCGAGGCCATCGTCGCCGCCGCCCGCCGGGCCGATCCGGCAGAGGTTGATCGGCCGTCGCCTGTTCGTGCGCTGCCTGCTCATCTGCCGCGGGAGGAACAGCGGATCGAGCCCGAACAGGGCAGTTGCACCTGTCCAGATTGCGGCGGAGCGCTGCGGCCTCTGGGGCAGGATAGCGACGAGATGCTCGATGCCGTGCCAGTGCAATGGCGTGTCGTTCGGACCATCCGGCCCAAGTATAGCTGCCGGTCCTGCGAGAAGATCGTCCAGGCGCCCGTGCCGGTAAAGGCGATAGCGCGCGGCAAGGCGACCTTCGGCACGCTGGCCCACGTTGTCGTCTCCAAGTTCGACCATCATCTGCCGCTTTACCGCCAGGCCGAGATCATGGCTGCGCAGGGGGTCGAGATCGACCGATCGACACTGGCGGGCTGGGTAGGACAGGCATCCGTGCTGCTCGACCCGATCGTCAGTCGCATTCGCGAGGTGGGCCTCACCGCCTCAAAGATCCATACCGACGATACGCCTGTTCCCATGCTTGATCCGGGCCGGGGCAAGACGGCCACCGGCAGGCTTTGGGCTTACGCCGTCGATGATCGTGGCTCGGGCGCTACGACCCCCTCGCTCGTCTGGTATGAGTTCACCACCGATCGCACCGGTGCGCATCCCCAGCGTCAGCTGGCCAACTTCGCCGGCTACCTGCAGGCTGATGGTTACGCCGGTTATGACAAGCTCTACGACACGAACCGCGTCACCGAGGTTGCTTGCTGGGCGCATTTCCGGCGGAAGATATTCGACATCCACGCCACCAAGCCGACGCCGCTCACCACCGACCTGCTAGAACGCATCGGCCAACTCTATGAGATCGAGGCAGAGGTTCAAGGCCAGCAACCCGAGATCCGCCGACGAAGCCGGCACGACCGCACTCAGCCGTTGATCGATGATCTGCGGCAAGCACTTGACGATGCCCTGCGCCGCCTCTCGCCCAAGTCCGAGATGGCGAAAGCGATCGCCTATGGCCGCAAGCGCTGGGTGGCGCTCACGCGCTTCCTCGATGATGGGCGTCTGGAGATCGATAACAACATTGCGGAGCGTGCCATGCGATGCGTGGCCTTGGGCCGTAAAAACTGGCTGTTCGCCGGATCAAAGGCAGGCGGCGATCGGGCGGCGGCCATCTACTCCGTTATCGAGACCGCAAAGCTCAACGGCCTCGAACCACAGGCCTATATTGCCGACGTTATCGCCAAGATCGCCGGCAACTGGCCTGCCGCTCGCTGGGATGAACTCATGCCGTGGAATTGGCGACCAGATCAGCAACCGATCGCCGAAGCCGCCTGATCTGCGGCCTCCAGCCCACGCTTACATAGCTGCCGTAAGCGACTGGCCTTCAAGCGGCAATTATCGACAAGGCGCGGTCGTTCGGCTCCGATCCGATTACGGTCTTCTTATCACAAGCTGCCGAGCAGAGCGGCAAGAACGGACAATCAGCCGGGCAAATGAATGAGAGTCAGCCTGAGCGCCGCGCCCAGGTATTATGAGGAGCTGACTGCTCAGTGCAACAACGCTAGGAGCGTCGTGGCCAATTCATCTTTACGAAACGGCTTAGTCAACCTTGGGCGATCCGCATCGACGCCTGCGGTTTCGGCATAGCCGGACACCAAGAGAACAGGAAGTCCAGGGCGGATGCGCTGCGCATGCCGGGCAAGCTCAGTGCCGGTCATGCCCGGCATAAGGTGATCGGTAACGATGACATCGAATGCCTGATCACGCTCCAGCATTCGCACCGCCTCATCAGCAGAACTCGCTTCGACCACGGCGAATCCGAGATCGGCGAGCATGTCGGCAGTGCTTATACGCACCAGCTCCTCGTCATCGACAAGGAGGGCTACTCCGCGGTCGGAGACTTCTTCTTCAAACCGGTTTACGTTCGACGGCAAATCCGCTTCTTCGGTGCTGACGGGGAGCCATAGATCGACAGTGGTACCCATTCCCGGTTGGCTTTCAATTGTCAGCGCTCCACCGAGCTGGGAAGCCAAACCGTGCACCGATGACAGGCCGAGGCCAGTCCCTTGGCCTATGCCCTTGGTTGAGAAGAATGGCTCGATTGCGCGGGCAAGCGTCGCCTCATCCATCCCCGTACCGGTATCGGCGACCGAAAGGCGAATATAGGTTCCGCTAGCGAGCTGCGATCGATGGTCGCCGTCTACAGTCTCCGTGCTCGCCGTTATTCGCAGCGTACCACCGTCCGGCATCGCATCGCGTGCGTTCACCGAAAGGTTCAGAAGCGCCATTTCCAATTGATTCGGGTCAGCTCGGCCCGGTGGCAGGTCTTCGGCAACATCCACAACAACCCTGATCTGTGGCCCCGTGGTACTCTCGACCAGGTCACCCATTCCGGCGACTAGCGCCGCCACATCGACAGACACGGCTTGGAGCGGCTGACGCCGCGCAAACGCTAATAATCGCTGAACAAGTATCCGGGCGCGTTCCGCTGATTGGGCCGCGCCGGCGATAAGCCGCTGCTCACGCTCGCTACCGATGCCCCTGCGCTGAAGCATGTCGAGAGAACCGACGATGGGGGTCAGAAGATTGTTAAAGTCGTGAGCAACGCCACCGGTGAGTTGCCCCATCGCTTCCATCTTCTGGCTTTGGCGCAACGCGTCCTGGGCGCGGGCAAGCTCTGCCTCGCGCGCCTTTGCGTGGCTGAGATCACGGCCGATCGCGATAAAGTTCACACCATCGGGTTCGGGCGCCACCGTCCACTCGATTGGCTTCCACCCGCCATCACGTGTGCTGATGCGGTTTTCAAAACGTGCAGGCTGCCCCGTGCCCCGCATATTTTCGATTGCCGCCAATGTGGGCGGAGCATCGTCCGGATGCATGAAGGTGGCGTAGCCGTTTGAGAGCAATTCGCGCTCAGACCAGCCCAGGACCTGCGTCCAAGCGGGACTTACGGCTGACATCATGCCACCATAGTCGGCCCGGGCAAGCATATCCTGCGACAGGTTCCACAGTCGGTCGCGCTCCGCCACACGCGCCTCGACCTGTAGCTCAAGTGTCTCGTTCAGCTCGCGCAGGCGCGCCTCGCTTTCACGGAGGGCATGCTCGCCCCGGGCTCGCTCGACGGCGCTGCGCGTACGCTCCGCGAACTCGCGAATAAGCACAAGGTCGGCATCGCTCCAGTTCCGTACTTTCCCGTCGTTGACAAAGAACACCGCCGCGAGCCGTCCGCGCTCCAAGACAGGCGCGTTCACGAACGAACGCGTAGACTTGGCTTCCAGCGCGTCGGCGGCGGCGCCGCAAGTGCGCAGATCAGACCGAGCATCGGCTATTACCGTGAACTCGCCGCGTTTGAGGCTGTCGATAAAGGAGCCATAATCCCTCAGCGGAGTAACCCCGGCGAGGCTCTCGACCCCAGGCGACGTCCAGTCTCGATCGACGTGGAGCGTTTCCGCATCGTGATCTATTGCGCCGTACCCGACGCGCGTAACGCACAGCGTTTCACCCAGGATGCGCGCGGCGGCACTGGCGATGCCGGCCGGCTCCTGTACATCCTTCAGTGCCTCAGCGAAGTCGACCAGAGCCACGCGCCGGATCTCGGCCGCCTTTCGCTCGGTGATCTCCAGCAGGCTACCTGCGACGCGAAGACAACGGCCTGCTGCGTCGAACACACCACGGCCTTTGGCAGCGACCCAACGCTCGACGCCATCTTCCTTCCCGATCGTGCGATATTCGACGTCATACAAGGCACGTGTGGCCGGGTCGGCGGCGGCAGCGTAAGCCAAGCTCGTCGCTTCGCGATCGTCGGGGTGTAGTCCACTGTAGAAGTCGGCCATCGTGACCGGAACGTCCGGTGAGATACCAAACATCGCCTTGGTACGTGCCGGCCAGATCAAGCGGTCGTTGACAACATCCACATCCCAAAAGCCGATCTCGGCATTCTCGACCGCTAGTCGGAGCCGTTCCTCGCTTTCGCGAAGCTGCGCGGTTGTGTCGCGCAATTGGTATTGGCGGTCTCTGGCCTTGAGGGACGAGCGTATCGCGCCGAGCATCGCCTCCGCGTGAAGAGGACGCTCCAGCAGTACGACATTGCCGAGCTCTGCAAGGCGATCGGTAGCGGATATCGACCGGGGCGAGCGTGATCCGTTGGCCAGCACCACGAAGGGGACGTCCGACCAGGCAGGCTGAGATGCAACCCACGAGGCGAGCTCGGAAAGCGGCGACGTCGCCAACGCCTCTTCGGTGATCAGAACCGTGCCCGCGCCTTGTTCGAGCAATTCAACGAGGTGGGACTGATCAGAGCAAACCTGCGCGTCGATGTCGTGTCGTGCCAGGAGCTCGGCGGCGATGGCGGCGTCCCTACCGCGGGGAGCAAGGATCAGAACCCGCTTGAGCATGTCAATCGCGCGGGCTTTCCGGATCGATCTGACTAGCCATCAACGTATCCCGCGTGCCAGAGAAAATGGGCACGCCCGTCAGAACGCCTTGGAACCTGTCTAGTGGCTCACCCAATCGCAGCCCGTCGCTGCCGATCTGAAACTCCCGGATCGTCCTTTCGTGCCGCGCCGTCCGCGTTTTAATCACCGAGATGGCTTGGCGGACCTCGCCCAACGCCTCGAAGTAGCGCAACTGGACAACCGTGTCGGAGAGGTAGCTGAGATCCAGGTCCGTCCGAATATCGCCAGCGATGCCGTGGAGGCCGAGGATAAGAAGGCTGACGACGCCCTTTTGACCGAGATAGCTCAGCATCTCGTGCATCTGGATAATGAGAAACTGCTCGTTGGGCATCGCCTGGAGGTAAGCGTTGAGACTGTCGACCGCGACCATGGTCGCCCCGCTCTCAACCGCTTCCTGAATGCGACCAGCGAACTCGCCCGGCGACATCTCGGCCGGATCGATGGCCCGCAGTTCGAGCAGGCCGCTGTCGATGTGCGGCTGAAGGTCTAGACCAAGCGCAGTGCTCCGCGTGAGCAGCGTCGACGCGCGCTCATCGAACAGAAAGTAGGACGCTTTCTCGCCGCGCTTGAGCGCCGCCTCAACGCACTGGATCGACGCCGTCGTCTTGCCGACTCCTGCGGGTCCCGAAAACAGCGTGGCGGTTCCGGGCACAAGACCGCCGCCGAGCAGCGCATCCAGCTCAGGCGAGCCGGTCGAGACAGGTTCACTGCTTTTCCGGGTGGTGTGATCCGCAGCGACTAGCCGCGGGTACACACACAATCCACCCCGCTCGATTTCGAAATCGTGATAGCCACCCCTGAACTCGCGCTGGCGCATCTTCACGACATGCAGGCGACGTCGCTGAGCGCCGAAACTCGCCAACGTCTGGTCGAGCGAGATCACGCCATGGGCGATACTATGCAGTTGGAGGTCATTCCCGCTCGCGCCTTTGTCATCGAGGACGAGCACCGTGCAGGCACGCGTCGAGAAGAAGTGCTTGAGCGCGAGGATTTGACGGCGATAGCGGATAGGGCTCTGCGCCAGCAACCGCAGTTCGGAAAGGCTGTCAAGGACAAGGCGTGCAGGACGGATTTTGTCTACCTTCGCCATGATATCGCGGACCGTTTCTCCGAGCTCGACCTCGCTGGGGTGCAGCAGCGTCTGCTCATGATCCTCGCCGAAACCGTCCGGCGGAACCATCTCGAAGAGGTCAACACCATCCAGTGACCAGCCATGCGCTTCGCCGACGGCGCGCAGTTCGACTTCGGTTTCCGCTAACGTGATGTAGAGGACGGTCTCTCCCAGAGCGGCGCCGGCGAGCAGGAAGCGCATTGCCAGCGTCGTCTTGCCCGTGCCTGGTGTGCCTTCCACTAGGTACATGCGATCGGGCGTGAGGCCGCCGTTAAGAATATGATCCAGGCCGCTTGTGCCGGTCGAAGCTAATCCGGTCTCTCTATTGTTGGGCGCCACTCTCGCTCCTCCTTTGCAGCCGCCCACGCGCAGGCTCGGCCGCCGAAGGTTGGGTCAAACCAATATCATAGCGTGGGGGGCGACAAGAAGCGATCATAACTTCGTTCGTGGTAACGCCTTCGGCCCGTACGACGCCCGTCTTTGCCTTGGTCTGTCCGTTTGCAGGCCTCGGATAGCTTGTGCCGAAATGTCCGGAATTGAGGCGCATTGCTGCGAAACAGTCTCACGACGACCGACCGGAAGCTTTTGGCAGAAGCCGCCATTAAAAGCGCGACCGGCGAACGACCCATCTTGTGAAGGGTTTCGGGCGCTTGCGTACGAAAGCCTCCAGTGCAGGAACCCGCGGGCCCCACGCCCTGGTCTATGGGTAAATGAGCTTTGGGATGGTTCTGGCGGGTGAGCGCTGCCGATCCGGAAGTGCCCCTGTTGGCCCGATCGACGTAATTTGGTGTGGTATCAGATTGCAAGCGAGGTCGGTCTTGCTGGCCGGTGTGCCCTGCACCTGGCTCAGTTCTGGGATGGGCATGCGCTGCATCGTCGGCCAAGACACCATGGGTGTGACCGTCGTGCAGGGTGAGCCATGCCGGATCATGGCGCATGTCTCCGGGTCGGGAATGCTGGCGCTGGTGGTGCGCGCGGTTGGCACCAGCGGGCGAAGGTTTCGATGATGGTCATGTGCCCGCCGCAACATGGGCATGGCGGGCGATGGCTGGGAGGTTCGTCAGGTTCGGGTTCCACGATCGGCGCAGCGACGCCCAGCAGCCTGCGGGCCAGCGCCATGGCATCCTTGTGCGTCGAACTGGCGAGCAGGCCATAGTGACGGATGCGGTGGAAGCCGCGTGGCAGGACGTGGATCAGGAAGCGGCGGATGAACTCGTCGGTTGCCAGCGTCATGACCTGCTGGCGTTCGGCCACGTCGCGACGGTAATCCTTATAGCGGAACGTCACGCCGTCCTCGTCGAAGGCGATAAGCCGCCGGTTCGAGATGGCAACGCGGTGAGTATAGCGCGAGAGATAGGCCAGTACCGCCTGCGGCCCGGCAAAAGGTGGCTTGGCATAGACCACCCAGCGCTTCTTCCGGATCGGCGACAGATACCGCAGGAAGGCCTTGCGTGTCGCAAGGGCCGCCAAGGTGCTAAAGAAGGCCAGCTTGCCAGCATCGAACAACGCGAGCAGCCGGGTTAGGAACAGCCGGCGGAACAACGCCCCGAGCACCCGCACCGGCAGCAGGAAGGCGGGGCGCGACGAGATCCAGCGTGTGCCGTCGAGCGCGATGCCGCCACCGGGCACGATCATGTGCACATGCGGGTGGTGGGTCAGTGCCGATCCCCAGGTGTGCAAGACAGCAGTGATGCCGACCCGCACGCCGAGGTGCCTGGGATCGGCGGCGATGGTCAGCATCGTGTCCGCAGCCGCGCGGAAGAGGACGTCATAGACCACCGCCTTGTTCTGCCAGGCGATATCCGCGATCTCCGCAGGCAGCGTGAACACGACGTGGAAGTAGCCGACCGGCAGCAGGTCGGCTTCACGCGCGGCCAGCCAAGTGCGCGCGGCGGCGCCCTGGCACTTGGGACAGTGCCGATTGCGACACGAGTTGTAGGCGATCCGCCAATGCCCGCAGTCGTCGCAAGCCTCGACGTGACCGCCTAGCGCGGCGGTGCGGCAGTTCTCGATGGCCGCCATGACCTTGAGCTGGCCGAGGCTGAGATGCCCGGCGTGGGCTGCACGATACGCGGGCCCAGCGCTGCGGAAGATATCAGCGACCTCGAGCGAGGCGCGCACGGGTTCAGCCGGGAGGTGCCCTGCCTTCCATCACGGCAACGATCTGGTCGAGCGGACTGCTCACCGCCCGCATGGTCTTGCTCGAAACCTGAGTGTAGAGGCCGGTCGTGTTGATGTTCACGTGCCCCAGCAAGGCCTGGATGACGCGGATATCGACACCCTGCTCGAGTAGGTGAGTGGCGAAAGAATGTCGCAGCGTATGGGGGCTCACCCGCTTGTGAATCTCGGCGCGCTCGGCCGCTTCCTGCACGACGCGGTGCAACTGGCGCGCCGAGATCGGGTCCGTGCCGTTACGACCGGGGAACAGCCAGCCATGTGGCAACATCACCCCGCGCCGCTTGCCTTCGCGCCACCACTGACGAAGAAAATCGAGCAGATGCGGTGAGAGCATGGCGTTGCGATCCTTGCGTCCCTTGCCCTGCTCGATGCGGATCAGCATCCGGGTGCTGTCGATGTCATCGACCTTGAGGTGGGCAACCTCCGAGACACGCAAGCCCGCGCCATAGGCCACGCTGAGTGCTGCTTTGTATTTGATGCCTGGCGCAGCCTCGAGCAGCCGCGCGGTCTCCTCGACGCTCAAAACCACCCGCAATTTGGGCGCGTAATGAAGGACGACAAGCCCCAGCGCCATCTCCGGCCGCTTGAGAGTGATACCGAACAGGAAACGCAGTGCCGATACGGCCCCATTGATCGTTGCAGGCCCAACGGCGCGCTCATGCTGATCGATCTGGAAACGCCGGAGATCTTCGACGGTGGCTAAATCAGGGGGCTTGCCCAGAAAGGTAGCGAAGCGCCGAACATGGCGGATGTAGTCCTTCTGCGTGTGCTCTCCAAAGCCACGCATCTTCATGTCCTGTAACATACGCTGGCGGAGCGAGTTGTTCGGGGCGGCGGTAGTGACAGCATCCATGGTGAGTTCCTTTGCGTTGAAGGAACTCCACGCTCGCAAGGCGACATTGCCGCTCGCAAAGCCTGAACAATACTACGCTACGTCACCCCAAGCGACTCTCCCGCGGAGCGGGTTCGTGCTTTGGTCGGTAATTGCCGGAAGGTCATGGGACAAGGCCGCCGTTTCAGAGAGAATCACCGAACGGCGGTTTTACACGAAAGCTGCCGGTCAGGCCTCAGTAGTTTCGCTAGATGGGTAGGCGGTCTATCATACCTAGTCCACCTGTGTGCGCGAGCGAAGCGGGTCAGATCTGGTCCATGTATTCAGGGCCCGATCGCACGCGCCTCGGGCGCAATGGGACAGTCCGTTGTATGCGGCGACGGGCGGATTATGCCGATGCCAGGTTTGGGTCTTGATCACTGGTCAATGTTTGGGAAACGGCCGTTGGTCGCCATTTCTGACAAGCCAGCCGTCCATCGCAGACTTCACGACTTCGTCGATAGGGTGGTCGCGCTGAAATGCCCACCAAAACATGGCACCCTGCCAGAGCCTAATCGCTTCCCACGCCAAGCATACCCTATCAACGGTTTCTGGAAGACGGCGTGCGATAGCTTCAGCAAGGGTGTCAGCCCATTTGGCGCCGCGATCACGCAGGACAGGCTTCTTGATGTCCTCGCGCAGCAATAGCAGGCCGTCACAGCAATCGTAGTCTGCATCGCCAGCAAGCGTGAGCCGCATCAAAAACTCGATAGCCCCTGACGCCCCTGGCCCCGAATTGGCGTCAGCCTCTGCGGTTCGGGCCTCGAGAAGGTTCCAGGCCCTTAAAAGGACCGCCTCGATCATCCCCGTGCGGCTTCCGAACCTCTGGACGAGGGTTGGCGCGGCGAGACCCGCATAACTAGCGGCTCGAGCAAAGGATAACTCAGCAGGACCGTGCTCACGAACAGCGACAAGGAGCGCGTCCAAGAGCGCGTCGTCGGAAAGGGACTTGCGGCGGCTCATGGATTTTTTATAAACGAATGTTCATTTATAATCAAGGAGACCTCGATGGCGTCGATCCTCGGATACATCGCCACTAGCCTAGATGGCTTTATCGCCACTGCGGACGATCGATTGGACTGGCTCTTTCGACATGACGCCCCCGGCCCCGGGGAGAAGGACTATGAACGCTTCCTCCGCCGAATTCGTACCATCGTCATGGGACGAGGCACTTACGATTTTCTGGCGCGCGATCCTTCGCCATGGGCCTATGGCGAGCAACGCGTTATCGTTGTGACTTCACATCCCATCGCCAATCCAAAGGGTACGATAGAGACACGAAGCGATATCGATACTCTTATCTCCGAATTGCGTACCCTGGACGACGGCGATGTATGGATGCTCGGTGGCGGGAAGCTCCAGATGGCCTTTATCGAGAGAGGCGCTCTGGATGAAATTCAAGTGTTCGTATTCCCCGAGATCATTGGCGGTGGGCGGCCACTTTTTCCTGCCACTGGCGTCGAAATCACCCTGAAATTATTAGGTGCCGGTCCCATGCCGGATGGAAGCGTGCGGATGCACTACGTATTTGATCACTCTCGGTCACCTATTGCCTAGCATCAAGTACATTGATCACGGTCAGAAGATAGCGGCGACGGCCAAGGGCAGTGGTTGAGAAGAACAGACGCTCGCGTGTCGAAAGGGAACGTCGTGTTCTGGCTTATAGCTGTCCGATGTCGGTCGAAGCTGCATGCACGGTCGCCACGTGAATGCCCGGGTCTTGGAACGCGCCACCATTCGCGTGGCATTGTTAGATGCCGCCATCGGGTCGGTTGCAGACTTGGGCTTGCGTGATATCGACAAGGCATGATTCTAGCGAGTGTCCTCGAAACGGCGCGATTATTGATCCGCGCGTTTGAACCTGCCGACGCGGCGATCCTCGTCGCGATATTCGCGGATCCGCATGTATCCCGATTCGTCGGCGACGGCAGTGCTCTTTCATCAGGCGACGCCCACTTGTGGGTAGTTAACTCCACCGCGAACCTAGAACGCCATGGATACGGAACGGGCGCGGTGATTGAGCGCTCAAGCGGTCAATTGATTGGCTGGGCTGGGTTTGCGCGGCCGCATGACGGCCCAGAGCAACTCATTTATGGCCTGTCCGCTGCGTACTGGCGGCAGGGCTTCGGATCTGAGATTGTAGAGGCTCTGGTCAATTTCGCTGATGGTCGTGGCATCAACCCGCTATTCGCCACGGTCGATCCGTCGAACAGCGTATCCATTCACTTGCTGTCAAAACACGGCTTTCGCATAGCCGAACAGGCCTATGGCGGCGAACCCGATACCGATCTCTACCAGCGGGAACGGAGATGACCCAACCCTGGGTGCATCACTTCCCCATCAGCATCGGCTTCGCTTCTTGCCATCTCATCTGCATGCGCACGTTTCCAACCGATGGCCGCTTTCAGGCTTTGCGTGCAATCGGCTTAGCGACCGCCACATGATGCCTTCTTAATCGTCCGCTTAGGAACGCTACATCGGCAAATTCGCAGTCGCTCACCAAACGACCGCCTCCAATCGCAAGCGACCCCGCCAAGTTTGACTTTCTATGAGGTCGCCAGTGCCTGGATGTAGGCGTCAAGCGTGGTTTCACCCCGCCAAGTTTCGCTCCCGGTGTCCGATTTACCATCAATGGTGACGCGCGTCATCCGGGCGTAGGAATCCGCTGCCAGGTCCGAGAAGCCAAGCTCGAGGAAAGCGTGCTTCAACTGGTCGGGTGGCGTGACCTCGATCTGCACGTCGCGGCCAAGCGCGCGGGCAAAGGCATCGGCCACATCCTGTGAAGAATAGCGTTCCGGCCCCTCGATCGGACGAACGCCTATGTCCTCGCTCGATGACACCAGCCTTGCCGCCGCCGCCTTTCCGAGGTCGGCCGGTGCCACCATCGGTAACTTGAGGTCGGCGGGAAACATGGTCGCGAGCACGCCGGTCTGGCGCGCGCTGTCCAACTGAGAATCCCAGTTGCTCAAATAGTAGCCGGCGCCGTTGATCGCCGCCGGGATCGGCTGCGCGGCAAGACCTTGCTCAAG
Source organism: Sphingobium sp. TomMM35A (assembly GCF_054771735.1). Lineage (NCBI taxonomy): Bacteria > Pseudomonadati > Pseudomonadota > Alphaproteobacteria > Sphingomonadales > Sphingobiaceae > Sphingobium > Sphingobium sp. TomMM35A. Next base: position 1,822,940 of record NZ_BSRC01000001.1, on the reverse strand, counting down.
CTCCCAAAGCACGCTGAGATCCCCGATCCTCTCGCCTTGCCGGGCTCCTGAAACGGACTCCGCAACGACCTTTTCCAGACCCGAGCCATCCAGAGCCGCCAGGATGTTTGCGACTGTCCGCCGCTCGATCGCGTCACTATCCTTCTTCGTATCGCCGGGTGGGTTGAGCAGAAAGGCGCGCTGTCCGCGCCGGAACGCGGCGCGGAGGGACGCGATGTCCTCGACATCGGCTTCGATGATTTCGGCACCGGCGTTACGCAGCGCGCTGGAGCGATTGGGATGGCGGGTAACGATGCCAACCTTTTCCCCAGCCTGGACGAGCGCCTTGGCGGTCTCCGATCCGACATGTCCGGTACCGCCCATGACGATGTACATCGCAAACTCTCCTTTTCTGCAAATTCAATGAGATGTTGCTGGTGTGGTTCCACTTCTGCGAACGTGCATCGGACCACTGCGGCCGTAAGAGCGCCACGTCGATGAATGGGGCCAAAGTTCTCGAACGCCTTGCCGATCGTGGGAATTACTGCCTAGCTCTCGTCGAGCTGGACGACATGAATGAGCCCCTGGGCACCCGCGCCGCAGAACGCCTGTCCATCGCCGTTGGCCTCTACGCCTGTGATGGGCACGCCATCCGGCATTCTGATCGTGCATCGAGTCTCCCGCACCACCGGATCAAACTGGTGCAAGGCTCCGCGCTCCCCGTCCCAGCTGCCATGCCATAGCTGATCACCCGCCCACGTAACCCCGGTCACGAGCCGGCCTACTTCGATCTCGCGCAGAATTCTCCCGTCTTCCGGGGCGACTTCCAATATCCGGCGACCTTGATACTGGCCAATCCACAGCGACCCTTCGGACCAGGCCATTCCGGAACTATCATCGCCGGGCGGGGCAGGAAAATCCCTAACATATTTGCCGGTTTTGTGATCGATGACGCGGATGCGTCCCCCTGAAATCTGGTAGAGGTGCCGGCCATCGAACGCTGTCCCGGCCGTGGCCGGAACGCTGATGGTTCGCCTGACTTCGCCCTGGTCTGGATCGAGCGCCAGCATTCGATCACCAACGGCTGCCCAGACATTGCTGCCATCATAGCTTACGCCATGAATGTGGGCGACGCCTTCGCGGGGCGCCAGAACTCTCAGAATCTTGGCACTATTCTCCATCTCGATCTTGTACCGTTGGAAGATACGATTGGGAGAGTAACATTGGCGTCGTGATGGGATCGACTGGCTCAGTGCGCCAGCGATGCGAGGGGCCGGCCCCCTGCGACAGGACAAGCCCATCACCGCGCAGGGCCTCCAATGCTCTCTGGACGGAGCGACGGCTGGAGCCTGTCGCTTCAGCGAGCGCATGGCTGGTCCATGCCTCGCCGTCACTGAGAAGTGCAATGATCTGTGGGTGTCGCGTAGCGACGAGCGGCTCCAGCAGAACGATTGCGGCTGCGCGAAGCGGATCCAGCCGATAGCCTTCGGCCGTTGCGGTTACATTGCACAGGCCTCTCAGCAAGCGACGTAGCCGCATCATCTCCATGCGCAGGCGCACGCGATAGGTTTCATCGGCGTGCCTACCTCCAAAGGCTGTTCGGATAAGATCGGCCCGTGAACCTGCACGCGGCCACACTGTGGCAAGGCTTTTCATCAGGGAAAAGAGCACCGGCCGAGAAACAAGCGGAACGATGCTGGAATGAAGGCGAACCTCGAGGCGTGTGGCGTCGACGATCAGGTTATCGTCGAGGTTTAGAGCCTTCAGCGCATCCGGGGTGACTGGAACCAGACACCCTCCGCGGCGACGGCCCGCCACTGGGGCTTCGAGCAATGCTTCGGCGCGAAGGAGTTCGGACCGCAACGGACCAGACGCATGAGGCCCTAGATCGATGAAGGCGCTCGCAAGGGCTGTCCTCGCCTCAGCGACACAGAGCTTGCGAAGACAAATGTGCGCGGTCAGCAATCCTGCCACAGCATCTAGGACAGGATGGCGCTGACCCTGATGCATCGCGAGGAATCTTTCTGCCTCGTCGAGACGATTCAAAAGGATGGCTCGCCGCGCCTCAACCAGTTTTAAGTAAGCGGCGTTCCATAAGTCCCGATGTCCCAGAAAAGTCGCGTAGGCTTCGCTCAGCTGCGCTGCCGGCCATCCTCCATCCCGCAGAGCGAGCTGGACCTCCGCCTGTGCCAGAACGCATCTTGCATGGGCCAGCCTGTCACAGAATCCCAGGCCCCGTCCGGCCTGCCTCAGTAGGCTGCGGGCTCGGTCGAGATCGCCGATACGGGCCATAGCCGTACCCCGAATGGCAAGGCTCCAAGCGTCGTCGCGCAAAGCGACCTTTTGCAGGGCGCCGATGACGTCTCCTGCATCCAGTGCGAGCGCCGCTTCCCTGTGAACGTTCAATCCAGCCTCGCCAAAATTGTCACTCCCTGGATTTGGCAATTCGGGGACAGGATGCTGCGATTGTACCGAGAGGAGCCTGCCAGCAGGCCAGATACCAAAATGCCTGTTCGACCATGTTTCGCACGCGCCGCAACCATAATTTCGCTCATGGCTTCGCCGACTTTCGCCACGATGGCATATCTGGCTGGCTTCGCCCCTACCATGACCGCCGCGATTTGTGGAGGCAACGACCCGCTGCTCCTCACGATCAGCGGTATGGCGTGGATGTACGGCCTGATGAGTGTCATTCACCTTCCCGCCTGGCTTCAACTGATCGGCACATCGCGCCGGATATGTCACTCACACGATGCCGCTCGCCCCGACTAGTCCCAACAGAGGCGACAGGAGGCGACGGATGCACGAAACTAGCGGGCGGGAACAATGGACGGAGGCCCGGCTTCGGCTTCTCGCCGTAGAAAAGGCCTTGATAAGGCAAGCGGACGCCGTTGCACGCCAACGTCAGGAACTGCCTTGGGTCCGGGTCGAGAAAGACTATCGGTTCGCGACCGAACAGGGAGACATGGCGCTAAAGGACTTATTTCAGGGGCGCACCCAACTGATGGTTTATCACTTCATGTTCGGAGAGAGTTTCGATTCCGGCTGCGTCTCTTGCTCGTCGATCGCCGACGGTTTCAACGGCATTGCGCCGCATTTGGCGGGCCATGACGTGATGCTCTGGGCGGTGTCCAAAGCGCCGCTGGGCAGGCTGCTCACCTACCGGGGCCGGATGAACTGGTCTTTTCCATGGGCCTCATCGCATGGTAACGACTTCAACCGAGACTTCGGTGTCTGGTTCAGCGAGGACGAGCAACGGAATGGCCAGATCGTCTATAATTATTCCCCTGACCCTGCCGGTCCGTGGCGTGAAGGTAAGGAAGGCGGCGGCCATGAAGCCGAACGCTTCTTTGCTGAGGCCTCCGGCACGGATGTCGCCAGCTATTTGAGGGATCGCCCAGGGCTCAGCACCTTCGCTCTTCAAGAAGGCGAGGTTTACCATGCCTATTCAACCTACGCGCGAGGAGTGGATCCGATCTGGGCTATTTATTCATGGCTCGACCGAGCGCCCCTCGGCCGCAATGAAACTGGCCCCTGGATGCGGCGCCGGACCGATTACGCAGAGGGCTGATCGAAGTTTCTCATCGCCATCAATGCCGGGAAAATGGCCCCGAGGGCCGCTCAGCCGATCAGGACGTATTGCATGCACGAGTTTGATTTTCAGATCGGGGAATGGCGCGTTCGGCACCAAAAGCTTCGGCGGCGTCTCGTAGGATCCACGGACTGGGCCGAATTTGATGGTAGCTGCAAGGCTTGGACTGTCATGGATGGCGACGGTTCGGTCGAAGATCAATTTCTTGAAGATCCTGATGGCTTTTATCGCGCTGCTGCGTTTCGGCGTCGCGATCCCCAGACTGGCGATTGGTCGATCTGGTGGTTTGACAGTCGCGCCACCGCCCTCGATCCTCCAGTAATCGGTCGATTCGTGGATGGCGTGGGTCACTTCTATGCCGACGACATCCTTGACAATCGGCCCATCCGAGTACGCTTCATTTGGTCACAAATCACTGCCGTTGGCGCGCGATGGGAGCAGGCCTTTTCCGCCGACAGCGGCCAGACCTGGGAAACAAACTGGGTGATGACTTTCACAAGAGAGGCATAGTCTTCACCACGCATATCGCTGCATCGGTTGCGGCATGCACCTAGCGGCTTTTGACCTGTCAGCAGCCTCATAGCTGGGTGTGCTGAGCGCGACTCTTGAAGCGAACGGCTAGGAATTTGCGATAAACTGATCAGACTTTCCTGCGCTTGCCCTCAAAGCCGTCCTTGACGTCGTCGATCCAGGCAGCGACCTCCTGATCACTCCACCGCGATGCGAAGGGTGACACTTTGTAGGGGGGTGGGAACCGGCCCTCCTGAATCAGGCGATAGATCATCGATTTACCAAGACCGACCCGCCGCTTCACTTCCTCCAGCCTAATGAGCCGGTCGACAAGCTGACTCTCCTGGCTCATTTCGTTGCTCGCGCCCGTGCATCGCGTTCACGCAAGAAGGTCCGATCGGCTTCAAGAAACGCAGACAACATTGCTGGGATCAGTTCTGCAACGGGCTCTTCAACCCCGTATGTCGATGCGTAAATGGTGGCGTATAATTGCAATGCAGCCAGAAGATCCGGGGTGATCGTGATCGAGAGTTTCACTGGGGTAGACGAAGACGCCCGATATCCGCTGGCGGACACGCTTCGCCGTCTCGATCGCTCCTCTTGCTTCGATGTCGCGCAGGACGGCAAGGACCAGCGGCGGGGTCAGTTGCGCAATCGGCAGGTCACCGATGCCATTGAGCACATCCCGCTCGAGGCTGCGGATGACATCGTTCTGGTGGACGGGCGCCCATTTTACCTTGTTGGTCTCGAACCAGTCTCGCGCCACGCGCTCGAATGTCTGGCGGCTCGCCTCCAGCGCGGCATCGATCCTGAGCTTTTTGACGTGGGCCGGATCCCGCATCTCGTCGAGCAGCGCGGCAGCTTCGTCTCGCTTTAGCCGGGCCTCGGACAGCGAGACCTTGGGCCAGGCGCCGAAGGCCATGCCCTTCTGCTTGCCGTCGAAGCTGTAGCTCCATCGCCATAGCTTGCCGCCGGCTGGGGTGACGAGAAGGTAGAGGCGATTGGCGTCTGTCAGCTTGTAGGATTTCAGGCGCGGCTTGGCCGTCCTGATCTTGATGTCGGTGAGCATCGTCCGGTCTCCAAAAGTACCACGTTTTTCGACCGCGCGTACCACGCAAAGTACCAACCGATTCGTCGGATTAGCACGGACGAGTACGGACGGCCGAGGCCGAACGGGTCAGCTAAGCGTCGGTAAACATGGAGAAAAAGTCGATCCCATTGGACCTTTGTGGACCCCTCCGGAAAGGGGCCTGGCGGAGCGGGAGGGATTCGAACCCTCGATACGCTTTTGACGTATACTCACTTTCCAGGCGAGCGCCTTCGACCACTCGGCCACCGCTCCGCATGCACTGGAAGGCGGCTCCCTATCGCGGCGCGCGGCGGGTGGCAAGGGGTGGCGGGACTTTCCTTTGCAATATCGTCCGCCCTCCCAAGACGCCCCGCCATGGTTGCCTTCGAATGGGCTTTCGCGGATAGATTGTCAGGGTCGGCAGCGCATTTTCGGAACAATCGCCGCATGTCGGGCGATGCCATGTCCTCGGCGCGATTGCTTGGGACGGAAAGGCTGAACATGATCGTAGGCACGGTAAAGGAAATCAAGAATCACGAATATCGCGTCGGCCTGACGCCTGAAAGCGTGCATGAACTGGCAGCCCATGGTCATCGCGTGCTGGTGGAAAGCGGCGCGGGGGAGGGGATTGGCGCGCATGACGCGCTGTACGCCGGCGCAGGCGGCGAAATCGTGGCAAGCGCAGCCGAGGTGTTCGAAGCCGCCGAAATGATCGTGAAAGTGAAGGAGCCACAGCCGGAGGAGCGCGCCATGCTGCGCCCCGGCCAGATACTCTATACCTACCTCCACCTCGCGCCTGACCCGGACCAGACGCGCGACCTCATGGCGTCGGGCGCGGTCTGCATCGCCTACGAAACCGTCACCGACGCAAGCGGCGGCCTCCCGTTGCTCAAGCCCATGAGCCAGGTTGCCGGACGCATGTCCATCCAGGCAGGCGCGACTGCGCTGGAAAAGGCGAATGGCGGCCGGGGCGTGCTGCTGGGCGGCGTCCCAGGCGTGCTTCCGGCCAAGGTCTGTGTCATCGGTGGCGGCGTCGTCGGCTTCAACGCAGCGCAGATGGCGGCTGGCCTTGGCGCGGACGTCACCATCCTGGACCGCAGCCCCGAAGTGCTCGAACGGCTGGGCATCTACTTCGAAGCGCGAGCGAAGACGCGCTTTTCCAACCGCGCCAATCTCGCCGAATGCGTGGCGGAGGCTGACCTTGTCATCGGCGCCGTGCTGATCCCCGGAGCCGCCGCGCCCAAGCTGGTCAGCGCCGACATGCTCAAGAGCATGAAGAAGGGCTCCGTACTGGTGGACGTTGCGATCGATCAGGGCGGCTGTTTCGAAACCAGCCACCCCACCACGCATGCGGAGCCCACCTATGTGGTCGATGGCGTCGTCCATTATTGCGTCGCAAACATGCCGGGCGCCGTCGCGCGCACCAGCACCTATGCGCTCAATAACGTCACCCTGCCGCACGCCCTGCGGATCGCCGATCTTGGGTGGAAGAAGGCGCTGCAGTCCGATCCGCATCTTCTGGCGGGGCTCAATGTCTGGGACGGCAAGGTGACCTATCAGGCCGTCGCCCAGGCGCTGGGCCTGCCCTTCAGCCCAGCGGAAGAAGCGCTGGGCTGACGTCGGCTCGCATCCTGTAATCTTGTCCGGACCCCCTGCGGGTTCCCCGGTCTCGTTCGTCTTGTTTGTCGGGGGCAGTTGGTTGCCTGCCCCCAGACAAACACATCCGTCGAAGAGAGGCCCAGGTTCACGTCATGGTCCATCCTATCCGCTTTGCCGCCTTGCTGCCGCGTGCGCTTCATTCCAGCAGCAGGGAGGCGCTGTGATGCATGGCGATCTCATGACTTGGCTCGTGCCCTTGATCGCCATGCTGGGAGCGGGGCTGTTCGCCGGTTTCGCAGCGGGCATTTTCGGCATCGGCGGGGGCTTCGTCGTCGTGCCAGCGCTGTTCGTTGTGCTGCCGCTGCTGGGCGGCACGCATGAGGCGATCGCCCATGTCGCCATCGGCACCTCGGCCGCCACGATCATCGTGACCTCGATCCGCTCTCTCCTGGCCCATGCCAAGCGCGGCGCGGTGGAATTTGAAGTGCTGCGCGCCTGGGCGCCGTGGATCATCCTGGGCGACGGGGTAGGGGTGTTGCTCGCAGGCCATGTGGACGGCCGGGTGCTGACGATGATCTTCGCGTCGGGCGTGTTCCTCATGTCGCTCAATTTCCTGCTGCCCAAGGTCGGGGGCAAGGTGATCAGCGAGGACATGCCGTCCGGCATCGCGCGTGTCGGCATAGCGGGCGGGCTTGGCACTTTTTCGGCTTTGCTCGGCATTGGCGGCGGTACGATCGCGATCATGGTAATGACCTTGTGCGGCCGATCGATCCACCGGGCGATCGCCACGGCGTCGGGCGTCGGCACGCTGATCGCCATTCCCAGCGCCCTCGGTTTCGCCCTGATCGGCCTTAAGGAAACAGGCCTGCCCTGGGGATCGCTGGGCTTCGTCAACATGCCCGCGACGCTGGCGATCGCTTCGATGTCGATCCTCACCGCGCCATTAGGCGTGGCGGCCGCGCACAGCCTGCCCGCGCATCTATTGAAGCGCGTCTTCGGCGTCTATCTGGTCATCATCGCCTTGATCATGTTCCGCAATGCCATCCACATGTGATCGGGGCCGGGCGGACGGATGGATCGCCGGTCAGTCCGCATCGGGATTGCGGAAGTTCAGCCGCCGGGTCACGGTGTAATCCAGCACCCCGACGAGGAAATAGCTGATCCATTGCTTCACCAGGGTCAGCACGCCGCGCTGGGCCTTGTATCGCTCCAGCGTGATCTGCCGACTTTCCCCGGCCCGGCGGCTGATGAACGCCCTTGCTTCATCAGCCAGCGCCTTGTCCTCTATCCGCAGCATGATCTCCAGGTTCAGGAAAAGGCTGCGCATGTCGAAATTGGCTGAACCGATGAAGACGGCGTCATCGATGACGATCAGCTTCATGTGCAGCTTGCACTTCTGATATTCCCATATCTCAACGCCGCGTCGCAGCAGCGGTCCGTACAGCAGCCGCGCGGCCGCCACCGTCGCGCCATTGTCGGACCGGGACGGCAGGATCAGCCGCGCACCCTCTCGCCGCGCCGCGCGCGCGATGCGCTTCAGCATGCCCCGTCCGGGCGAAAAATAGGCGGCCACCATGTCCACCCGTCGGGCATGTTCCAGGTCATGCTTCACCACCTGCGCCCAAGGGCTCAGCCGCCGGGTCGGCCCGCCGATCAGCCATCGCATCGGCTCATCGGCGCCATGGTTAAGCGGCGGGTGCCAATGCCGCACCATGCGCCGCAATGTCCGGAAACGCTGATGCCTGGTCGATACCCAGCGCCACAATTGCCCATACCAGTTGGTCATCGCCGCGACCTGAGGTCCGTCGATCAGAAGGCCGAGGTCCACCCAGGCATCGTCCTCCGGCAATCCGAAATAGGCGTCCTCCACGTTGAAGCCACCCAGCAGCAGCCGCCGGTCGTCCGCAATAGTCATCTTCTGATGGTTGCGGATCAGATAGCGGGTCGAACGGCGCGCCCCGAATCGGCCAAACCGGCCTCCGGCGCTGATCAGGGGATCAAAGAAGGCGACAGGCGTGTCGGCCGATCCGAACGCGTCGATCATCAGCGTCACCGCAACGCCCCGTCCTCGGGCAGCGATCAGCCGGTCCAGCACCATCCGCCCGCTCTGGTCGTCGGCGAAGATATAATAATAGAGCTTCAGGCTTTCCCGCGCGCCATCGATCAGGGTGATCAGGGCCTCGCGCAAGGCGGGCCCATTCTCTATCACGCCCAGCCGATGGCCCCGGATCGAAAGGTTGATTCCGGCTTCGCCGCTCTTTTCTGGGGGCTGCCGGTTCGTCGCCATATCCCGTTCATGCCCCCAATTGCCGTGACGCGCCATGGATTTATGGGCTTTTCATTGACTCCTCCGCCGCCCACTGATAGGCGCGGACCTCATAACTTCCATCCTTTTGCCAGGAGCGCCCGTTTGGCCCGCGTTACCGTCGAAGATTGCGTCGACAAGGTTACCAACCGTTTTGACCTTGTCCTGCTTGCGGCGCAGCGCGCCCGTGAAATTTCCGGTGGCGCCGAACTGACGCTTGACCGCGACCGCGATAAAAACCCGGTCGTCGCCCTGCGCGAGATCGCTGAAGAAACCGTTCTCCCGGCGGATCTGCATGATTCGCTCGTCGGTTCGCTGCAGAAGGTGCAGATTGACGACGACGATACGCCGGACGAAATCGGATCGATCGCCCAGTCGGCAGAGGCCCTGCGCCTCACCGCCGCAGCCCCGCCGCGCAACCAGAATGTCGGCGGCGACTACGACGGCTGATCCGTCCATCGGTTTGGAGAGGGAATGAGGCTCGGCCTGCGCAAGCAGGACCGGGCCTCGATCCGTTTGGGGGGGTAGATTTCGTCATGCCAGCGGAAGCTGGCATCTCATGGGGCAGCGCGCGGCATAGCCTCACAAGATCCCAGCTTGCGCTGGGATGACGAGAGATGGATGAACGCATGAATTCCCTCTCCTCTGAAGGCGAGAGGGAACATCTCACTCCCTCAATTCCCCAAACAGAAATCCCGCAAAGCCCGCGCATCATGCAGCGCATTATGCGGAATCCTGCTATTCGCCGCCGCGCTGAATCCCGCTGCATTGACCAACTGCAATTGCAACCCATTCATGTCGACCATCTGCCCCGGCCCAATCACCAGCAGTGCGCAGAAATGGGCCAGGTCCTCCGGCCAGTCGGCGACGATCACCGGGTCGGAATCGCCCGCCAGATAATCCGCCAGATGATGCGCCGCCTCGACGCGGCTCAATTCCATGTCGATACCCGGAGGAACGTGGCGCAGATAGGGGATGACGTTGCGCTGGACCCAGCCATGCGGCTCCTCATCCAAGGGCAGCGAGACGTAAAATTCATCGTCGCCAAATTCCGGCACCAGCGCCACGCTGATCAGCGCGCCTGCAAATCCGTTGAACTCAGTATCGAGGAAATAGCGCATGGACGAACGGACTGCCTGCTGGAAGAGGAGGGGAGGGGGCTGCCCGCGACATAGGGGCAGGGCGTCACTTGCGCCAGCCTTGAAGATTTGCGTCGCGTGGAGCAAGCTGCCATGCGGGGCGCCCATATAAGGACCTGCCAGTGACCCCTCGCATACTCATCGACACCGCCGCCGTGCCGGGCGGACAGGAATTGAAACTCTATCGGCGGGGCAGCGATCACATGATCGTGCTTGACCGGAACGAGTTGATGAGCAGCCGCATGAGCGGTTCGGAAAAGGCGCTTGCGGTCATGTCGCTTGAGCAGCTGAGGGGGCGAAAGGCGCCGCATCTGCTGATCGGCGGCTACGGCATGGGCTTCACCCTGCGCGCGGCGCTGGCGGGCATGGGGCAGGACGGCCGCGCCACGGTCGTCGAACTGGTGCCCAAGATCATCGCCTGGGCGCGGGGTCCCATGGCGGAACTGGCGGCCGGTTGCCTCGATGACCCGCGCGTCACCCTGATCGAGGGCGATGTCGCGGCGGAGATCGCAGTGAGCCGACAAGCCTACGACGCGATCCTCCTTGACGTGGACAACGGCCCCGACGGCCTTACCGCTCCCGCCAACGACCGGCTCTATTCGTCGGCTGGCCTTGCCACCGCCAAGGCAGCGCTGAAGCCGGGCGGCATCCTTGCCATCTGGTCCGCCGCCCCCGACGCGGCCTTCACCCGCCGCCTGCGCGACGCTGGCTTTCAGGTCGATGAGGTGGCGGTCAAGGCCCGCGACAACGGCAAAGGCCCCCGCCACGTCATCTGGTTCGCCCAGAAGCGGTAAATGGTCGAAGCCCTAATCCTTCTCCCGCAGGCGGGAGAAGGATACGCAGCCTTGCCAGCTTGCTGGCTAGGCGAAGTTGGATGAGGGCGGCCACCCAACCCTCACCCTCCCACCGCTGACGCGGCGGGCCTCTCCCTCTCCCGTAAACGGGCGAGGGCTAAAAGTGCCCATCTCATCCCGTCATCCCAGCGAAAGCTGGAATCTCATGCCGCCGGGCTGAACGCCATCGCCACAGATGCGAGCCTCCGCTGGCATGACGACAAATCGCGCCCGATCAAACCCCACATTCCGGCAAAGCCCAATCAATCCCCCCACGCCCCTTCTCTTCCAGAAACGCATTAGCCTGCGAGAAATGGCGGCACCCCAAAAACCCATTATGCGCTGACAGCGGCGAAGGATGCGCCGCCTTCAAAACCAGATGCCGCGTCTGATCCACAAAGGCCGCCTTGCGCTGCGCATAGGCGCCCCACAGCAGGAACACGACCGGTTCCTCCTGGCCATTGACCAGCCGGATGATGGCATCGGTAAATTCCTCCCAACCGCGCTTCTGATGTGACGCGGCGCGGCCCATTTCGACCGACAACACGCTGTTCAGCAGCAGCACGCCCTGCCGCGCCCAATGTTCCAGGAACCCATGGCGCGGCGGATCGATGCCAAGGTCGCTCTTAAGCTCCTTGTAGATATTGACCAGCGACGGCGGCGTCCGCACTCCCGGCCGCACGCTGAAGCACAGCCCATGCGCCTGTCCTTCGCCATGATAGGGGTCCTGCCCCAATATGACCGCCTTCACATTGCCAAGCGGCGTCAGGTCGAGCGCGCGGAAATATTCGCTGCCTTTGGGAAAGATGCGCTTCCCCTGCCGCTTCTCCTCTTCCAGGAATATCTTGAGCGCCTGCATATAGGGGCGGTCGAACTCCTCGCGCAGCGGCGCGCGCCAGCTTTCGTCGAGCTTGATCGTTGCGGTCATGCCCGCCTGATGACCTGCCCGGCAACAGCCTGTCAACCGCACGGCAGTCTTGCTCCGCGTCCGCAAATGAGGGAAAGGGCAATCATGCCGCGCCTTTCCTTTACCACCGCCATCATGGCGGGCCTTGGCCTGTTTCTCGCGCCCCTGCCAACCGCTGACGCCTTCGGTCCTCAGCCCAATGTGGTGCATCAAACGGCGCAATCGCGCCTGCTCGGCGAGTTCTCCCGTTTCGCAAGCCTCAGCGACGGCACCGTCGGCATAGCCGTGCGCGATCTGCGCAGCGGAGAGACGCTGGAACTGAACGGCGACACGCTTTTCCCGATGGCCAGCACCTACAAGGTCGCGGTGGCGGGGAAGATCTTGTCGCTCGCCGATGCGGGCATGCTGCGCTTCGATGAGAAGCTACCACGGTTCGGCACGGCGATGCCGGTCACGGCCTTGCTCGACCTGATGCTCACCCGCAGCGACAATGAAGCGACCGATGCGCTCGTCGCCCGCGCGGGCGGGCCGCAGGCGGTGAATGGCTGGCTCCAGTCGCTCGGCATCCGAGGCCAACGGGTGGACAGCAACACCGCCCAACTTCTCGCCCGCGCGAAGGCGGGAGCAGGCGGGGCAGGGGATGAGGCCGAAACCCCATTTCGGCGCGGGCGCGCGACGCGATGGACATGCCCAACATCGCCTTCGCCGCCGATCCGCGCGATACGTCGACGCCCCGCGCGATGAACGACCTCCTCTCGACCATCCAGCATGGGAAGGCGTTGAAGAGGGACAGCACGGCCATGCTGCTCGGCATCATGGCGCGTTGCAAGACGGGCAAGGCGCGCCTCGTCGGCATGCTTCCGCCCGGCACGCCGGTCGCTCACAAGACGGGTACATTGAATGGCCTGGGCAATGACACGGGCATCATCACCCTGCCCGATGGCCGCCCGATCGCCATCTCTGTCTTCGTCATGAAGGATCATCGCGGCCATGCCGCGCGCGACCGCATCATGGCTGAAGTAGCCCGCGCCGCTTACGACTATTTCCTCTTTGCCCCTGAATCGCACACGGTCTGACGCATCTGGCTTAACTTGGAGCAAGCCTGTCTTTAGCTGTGCAACCCTGAAAGGGGCCTGGCATGAGCAATATCGCACTGTTCAGCGAGTTCTGGCCATATTATCTTCAGGAACATGCGCGTCCTGGGACGCGAGCCTTGCATTATGCGGGGACGAGCGCCGTCATCCTGCTGCTGACCGCCATGCCCCTGACGGGCCGCTGGTGGCTGCTTCCAGCACTGCCCGTTGCGGGCTACGGCTTCGCCTGGGCGGCGCATGCCCTGATCGAGCGCAACAGGCCCGCGACCTTCCGCCATCCGCTCTGGTCCCTGCGCGCCGATTTCCGCATGTGGTTCCGCTTTCTCACAGGACGCATGCGCCGTGATCTCGCCCATGCAGGCGTGCGCCCGGATGGATCGATCGACCCGGCCAAGCGCCTCACCCTTCTAGGCGTCTCTCCGCGCCATTGACTTGACCGCCCTTGCAGCTCTGTCACAAGTGCGGCGATGGCTCTTTCCGCCCACTTCTCCCCCTTGCCCGATCTCGCCGCGCTCGCTCCCCGCTGGCAGGCGCTTGAGGCGGCATCGGACGCCTCCTTCTTCCTCGGCTGGACCTGGACCAGCAGCTGGCTCGAAAGCTATGGCGTCCGCCCCGACCTGCTGTGCGTCACGGATGGTGAGGGCAGGGACGTGGCCCTGGCACTCACCGGCCATGCAATGCAGCCGCGCCTGCTCGGCCGCTGCGCCACCCTCTCCCTCAACCAGTCGGGCGATCCCGCCGCCGATCGACCCTATGTCGAATATAATGGCCTGCTCGCTCGGCGCGGTGCGGAGACGCAGTCCGCCCAAGCCTTCCACGCCGCTCTCCAGCGCCACACCGACTGGCGCGCCCTTCGCCTCAGCGGCATTGCCCCCGGCTCACCCTTGCTCAGCCTGCCCATTCGCCGCGCCACCCGCGTCGACAGTTCGCCCGTCTACCAGATTGATCTCGCCGCCGTCCGCGCCGCGAATAGCGACTATCTCTCGCTCCTCAGCCCCAACACCCGCAGCCAGATTCGCCGCGCGAGCAAGGATCATGGCGGCCTGCCCACCGTCACCGCCGCCGCCACCCCGGACGAAGCCGCCACATGGCTGGATGACATGCGCGCCTTGAACGAAGGCCGCCACGCGGACAATGCCTGGGCAGACCCAGCCTTCCGTCGCTTCCTCCTGACCCTCACGCAAAAGGGCATTTTGACCGGCGAGGTCGAACTGCTCCGCTTCAGCGACGAAGGCGGCGCCGTCGGCTTGCTGGTCAATTTTATCCATCGCGGCCAAGCGATGAATTATCAATCCGCCTTCGCCGCCCCGCGCACGGCCAAGGACAAGCCTGGCCTGCTCTGCCACACCGCCGCCGTCGCCCATTATGCGGGCAAGGGCCTCAGCCTCTATTCGCTCCTCGCAGGCAAGGACCGTTACAAGCAAAGCCTCGCCACCCGCGAAGAGGCGCTGGAATGGTGGATATTGGAACGCTTCTCGCCTGCCCTTGAAGCCGAAGCGCTGCTCCGCCGGTTGCTTAGACGCCCAGCTTTCGCATGATCCGATAGGCGATCCGCCGCGCGCCCTGCCGCTCGGGCTGCGCTCCAATCCGCCCGATCGGCAGTCCCCGCCGCCGCAGCAGTGCGTTCAGCCCATGCAACTCGCTCTCGGCAACGCTGCGTTCCGATCGCCAGGTCACCGACAGGCTGATCGACACGCCTGCGCCATTTTCCACGAAATGCGGTGCCTTCACCGGCACATGGATCGCGTCGCCGGGTAGCAGCCTCACTGCCGTCCCCCGCTCGCGAAAATGCTCCCGCCAATGGAGGTTGCGATGCCCGCCCGCATGAAAAGCCTCGCTCTGCATCGCAGGCACCAACTCCTCGTCCCCCGCCGGAAAGACGGTCATGACCTTCTCGCCCATGATCTGGAGAAGGATATTATGCTCCGGGTCCATGTGGAACGGTGTGACGCTGCCCGGCGATGACAGGAATATGAAGGCTTCCCGATTCAGCATCGCCCCCGTCCGCGCATCCACGATCGGCGCGAGCTCCGCCAGCGCCGCATCCAGCAGAGCGCCATAGGCCGCATCCCGCTCGACATTCTTCAAGACCGCCCAGCTGCCATTGCTTTCGATCGTCCGGATCGTCTCGCCCAGGCTGAGCCCATTGGACGGCGTATCCTCCGGCCGGACGCCGAGCGGCAGCTTGCCCAGATTATATTCGACCGACGCCGCCGGCATCCGCTCGGCAAGACCCGCCAGCGCCCCGATCGTCAGCAGCGGATGCCCAACCAGCCCATGATGCAACTTCACCGGCGCATCCGGATAGGCTCCCGCGAATATCCGCTGCGCGTCCTCATCGAAAATCTGCGCGCTGATGGCTGAGCGAGCGGTCATCCCTGTCCTTTCATATGGCTCGCGATCGCCTCTATGCCATTGGCGACCGCGAAGGCTGCCGCGCGCCCCACCCGGCTTAACCCCCGGCCATGCAGCGCCACGCGATATTGCACGATCGTCCGCCGCTCGGCCCACAGGCTGTCGATCATCGGATGGTCGGGCGCGGCGCAGCTGTCCATCCAGCCGATCGCCGGATCGCCTTGCACCGCATGCAGGTTCGCCAGCTCGATCAGCACGCCGGGCGAAAAGCGGCCCATTTCCTCGTCAAAGGCGATCTTGAAGGAAAAGGCGCCATCGCCGTGACGGAAATTCGCCAGCATCGCGATCGGCCGTCCATCAAGGTCGATGCGCAGGAAATGCAGCAGCCCCGCGTCGAACGCTGCCGCGCAGGCCGCCCGGAAAAAGGCTGCGTCCCGTGGCGAGCAGGCAAGCGCCGACCCTTCGCGCCCCTTCCACCCCGAAGCCTCCAGCGCCAGGAAATCGGCGCACCAGTGCGGCAGTTCGGCCCTGTCCACCAACAGACGCTGCTCCACCGCGCCAAGGTCTGCCAGCCGTTTCTGCAGGCGCCTGATCTCCTTGCGCTTCTTCGCGCGCACGTGACTTTCCCAATAGGCGTCTGCATCCAGATCGGACCGGAGCATGGCGCGGTCATAGCGATGCACCTCGCGCCGCCCACGCCGCTGCTCGACGCACAGCGCCTCCAGCGCCGCAGCATTGGCCCCCGCTGCGTCCAGCCCCCGCAGGTACAGGAATCCCGCCGCCCAATGCGCGTCATCCAACTGCGCGAGCAATCCGCGCCAGGCCGCCATCTCCGCACCCCGCCGGATCAGCGGCGCGCCAAAGAAACAATGCTCATGCATCCAGTTGGTTACGCAGGACAGCGGCAGGCGGCTGTGGCGGGCAGCCACCGTCACCGGCAACAATCCGATCAGTTCGCCTCCCGCCTGCGCCTCGATGATGCGCACGCCAGGTGTCCCCGCCAGATGGTCCAGCGCGGCGCACAGCATGTCCGGCGCGTAAAAGGCGTTGGCCTCCGCCGCCTCCGCCGCCAATGCGGTCCAGCGCGCGCGCTGGGCTGGGCCATAGGCACGGGTGCCGCTGGGCAAGGGATGCGATGCCATGTCCATGACACAAGCGCATAAGCTTCAATGATTAGGGAAAGACTAAACTGCCTCATTTGGGGCAGCAGGCCGCCTCTTTGGGGGAA
The DNA here is from genome assembly GCF_054771735.1 of Sphingobium sp. TomMM35A. Classification (NCBI taxonomy): domain Bacteria; kingdom Pseudomonadati; phylum Pseudomonadota; class Alphaproteobacteria; order Sphingomonadales; family Sphingobiaceae; genus Sphingobium; species Sphingobium sp. TomMM35A. The sequence goes on along the minus strand of NZ_BSRC01000001.1, from coordinate 1,806,330 downwards.
AGCCCTTTACATCGCCCGCTGGATTGTCTGTTTACAGGCGGCTAACCTTCGACGACTGAAAGACAATCCCATGGCGACCTCCTCCATCCAGTCACGCTCCATGGTGGCCGCATGACCATCCTCGTCACGGGGGCCGCGGGCTTCATCGGCATGGCCGTCGCTGATCAGCTTCTCGCCGCCGGACGGGCGGTGATCGGCATCGACAATATGAACGACTATTATCAGGTCTCGTTGAAGCGCGACCGGGTCGCCGCGCTGCAACAGCGGCATGGCAAGCTGTTCACCTTCGCCGAACTTGACTTTGCCGATCTGGATGCGCTGAACCGCGCGCTTGCCGATCAGACGGTGGAGGCGATCATCCATCTGGGCGCGCAGGCGGGGGTTCGCTATTCGCTCATCAACCCGCATGCCTATGTGCGCTCGAACCTTGCCGGTCATGTGAACATGCTGGAACTGGCGCGCGAAAGGCGGGTGCGGCACCTCGTCTATGCGTCCTCCTCGTCCGTCTATGGCGGCAATGACAGCCTGCCCTTCCGCGTCGAGGACCGCGCCGATCATCCCGTATCGCTCTATGCCGCCACCAAGCGCGCCGACGAATTGATGAGCGAGACCTACGCCCATCTCTTCCGCATACCGATGACCGGCCTGCGCTTCTTCACCGTCTATGGCCCCTGGGGACGGCCTGACATGGCGATGTGGATCTTCACGAAGAAGATCCTCGCGGGCGATCCCATCCCGGTCTTCAACCACGGCCGCATGCAGCGCGACTTCACCTATATCGACGATATCGTCAGCGGCGTGATCGGCTGCCTCGACCATGCCCCGGCCGACGATGGCGCGCCCAAGGCGGGGGGCAGCCGTTCGCCCCATCGGCTCTACAATATCGGCAACAACCGGCCCGAAGAATTGATGCACCTCATCTCGGTGTTGGAACAGGCGATCGGGCGCAAGGCGGAGATCGATTTCCAGCCCATGCAACCCGGCGATGTTCCCGCTACCTTTGCCGATATCAGCGCGATCGCGGAGGATATCGGCTTCGCGCCGACGACCGGCATAGAGGTGGGCGTGCCGCGCTTCGTGTCCTGGTATCGCGACTATCACGCAAGCTGAAGCGGGCGAAAATTCGCCGCAATACGCCTAACCGTGCGGAAAGTTCCAGCTACCTACAAAGAAGCATCGATTTGTGCCGCATGTGGCAATAAAGGCGCGCAAATTTTCGCGCCTGTCGGCAAATTAAATTGCCATTCAGCCGTCAACTATCCTATCTGCTTCGCCGGGTCGGCTTGCAGCCGGATGGGTCGCTAATGAATTGGAGGGCAGTACGCTGATAGGGCGGCTGCTGCCATGCTGCACGGATCAGGAAAACCTGGCTGGACGTCATGGAAAAAAGGGCGAACTTGTGTCGACAGTAACGAAAATTGTGCCTTTTGGTTCTGGCAGCCGGATTGTGGAAACAGCCTGCAGGACCTTGTCTGTCGCGTCCCATGGCTTGAACGCGCTGGAAGCGAAGTTCGCCGACCGGGATTTTTCCGCGATATTCCTCCGCGTCGTCAGCATGATCATGAGTGTGCGGGGCCGCTTGATCGTCACCGGCATGGGCAAGAGCGGGATCGTCGCGCGCAAGATGACCGCGACTTTGACCTCGACCGGCACGCCCGCGCTGTTCATGCACCCGGCCGACGCGGGCCATGGCGACCTTGGCATGGTGACGCCTGACGACATCGTGCTCATGCTGTCGCACTCGGGCGAATCCAGCGAACTCGGCCCCATCATCCAATATTGCAAGCGCTTCGGCATACCTCTGCTCGGCCTCACCGCACGTGCGCAAAGCACCGTCGCGACGGCCTCGGACGTGTGCGTGCTCCTGCCTGCCGTGCGCGAAGCTTGCCCCAACGAACTGGCGCCCACGACCTCCACCACGGTCCAGATGGCGTTCGGTGATGCGCTGGCCATCGCGCTCATGGAAATGCGCGGCTTCTCCGCCGACGACTTCCATAAATTCCATCCCAATGGCCGTCTTGGCGCGCAACTGCTGAAGGTGCGGGACCTTATGGCCTCCGGCGACAATGTGCCCCGTGTGCCCGAAGACGCCTCGCTGCTCGACGCCACCATCGAAATGACCCGCGCGCGTCTTGGCGGCACGGCGATCGTCAACAGCAGCGGCGAACTGATCGGCGCTTTCACCGATGGTGACCTGCGGCGCACGCTCACCGGTACGCGGCAACTGACCGAAGCGGTCGGCCAGTTCATGACCGTGCCGCCGCTGTCGGTCGGTCCCGACGAACTGGCATCCGAAGCGCTGCGGCTCATGCACATGCACAACATCACCCTGCTCTTCGTCTGCGAAGGCGGGCGGTTGATGGGTGCGGTCCATATGCACGACCTGTTGCACGCCGGGGTCGCCTGAACAGCCTCATCGTCATTCCGGCGCGGGCGGGATCGTCCCGTTTGCCGCGCAAGCCCCTGCGCCTGATCGCCGGTCGCACGCTGCTGCACCGGACCATCGCCATGGCCCGCGCCGCCATCGCGGGCATAGTCGACGCTGAGCTGGTCGTGGCGACCGACGACAGCGAAATCGCCGATCACGCCAATGCTGTTGGCTGTGCCGCAGCCATGACGGAGAGCGCCATCGCCACCGGCTCCGGCCGCGCGCTCGCCGCCGCGCTCCAGCGTCCGGAATCCCCGCATTTTGTCGTCAATCTGCAGGGCGATTCCCCCTTCCAGCCACAAGGGGCGCTGCGCGCCGTCATCGCCGCGCTTCATTCGGGCGCTGAAGTCGCGACCCCCGTCATCGCCCTCGACTGGAGCGCGCTCGACGCGCTCCGCGATCACAAGCTGCGCTCGCCTTTCAGCGGCACTACCTGCGCCCGCGCTCCCGATGGCCGCGCGCTCTGGTTCTCGAAGACCATCATCCCCGCCATCCGCGACGAGCAGGCGCTGCGCGCCACCCAGCCGCTCTCCCCTATCTGGCGCCATGTCGGGCTCTATGGCTACACATTGGACGCGCTCACCCGTTTCGAGGCTGCGTCCCCCACCGCGCTTGAGCAGCTGGAGGGGCTGGAGCAGCTTCGCCTCCTCGAACTCGGCATCCCGGTCACCACCGTCGCTGCCGATCCGCCGATCTTCGACAGTTCCGGCATCGACACCGAAGCCGACATCCAGCGCGTAGAGGCCCTCATCGCCACTTATGGCGACCCTACGCCACTCTGACCCCATGCGCCGCATCTTCATCATTCGCCATGGCAACACCTTCGAAAGCAGCGCCGCCGCTTGCCGCATCGGCGCGCGCACCGACCTGCCGCTCGTCGAAAGCGGCCGCGCCCAGGCTGACCGCCTCGGCCAATGGTTCGCCGCGCAAGGCCTCGCCTCGTCCCGCATCCAGAGCGGCCCGCTCAGCCGCGCCCGCGAGACCGCAAGCCGCATCGCCGCCGCTCTCGACCAGTCGGTGACAGGCACGCTCTCCTGGCTCGACGAGATCGACCATGGCCCGGACGAAGGCCGCCCGGAGGCCGAAGTCCTTGCCCGCATCGGCGCACAGGCGCTTGGCGCATGGGACGAGCAGGCCCTTCCGCCCCCCGGCTGGATCGTCAACGCGCCTTCCCGCATCGCCGCCTGGCAAAGCTATTTCGCGCAAGGTGGGGAGGGCACGGACCTTCTCGTCACCAGCAACGGCGCGGCCCGCTTCGCCCTGATCGCGCTCGGCCTCTCACCCGCGTCGCTCAAGCTGCGCACGGGCGCCTTTGGCGAACTCACCATCGCTGCGGACGGCAAGGTCATGCTGCGACATTGGGATCAACGGCCCTGAGGGCTAGAGCATCGTGCGCAGAAGTGGGAACCGGTTTTGCGCCTAAAGCGAGGCGATAACAAAAAACTAGAGCGCGCGACCTGCGTCCGATTAAACGCAGCGCGCTCTAGCTGAAAGCGTCTTGGCTTCAGGGGAGGCGACCCCCGATTGCTCCTCATCCCACCGGTGCCGCGCTCGCTGTTATGGGTTGCAGCACGGCCGGCTTCGCCTCGGGCGACGCGACAGGCTTGTCCGGCACCGCCTCCGGAGCCGCAGCCTGTGACTTCAGGCTCGCCGCGGCATTCTGCAACGCCACTGCCGCCGCCTCCAGCGCCGCCGCTGCGGAACCTGACTGGCCGACCGTAGCCTCTGTCGTGACGGCCATCCCCGCAGCCGTGACTGCCTCATGCGGCGCATTGACCTGCGTCACCCCGCTGGTCCCCGTTGCTGGAGCCGTCGTCACCACCGGTGCCGCCGTCGCCGCCGCCGGAGCAGCCGCCGTCACCACCGGTTGCGCCTCGCACACCGCATCGATGCCCATCGCGCTTTCGGAAAAGGTCGTCGCCAGTTGCGGCAGTTCCTTATCCTGCGCCTCGGTCGCCAGCGTCAGCAGCGTCTCGATCGTCTGGCAATAGCTCCCCGCCTGCGCCATTCCAGAATGGCCGTTACCCAGCTTCGTGTTGAACTGTTCATACACCCGCTGCCCTTCGGCGATGCCATTGACCCGCATGAACCGTGTCTTGAGCACATTATTGTAACTGCTCAGCAGCCCGATTTTCTTGTCGACGAAGGCGGAATATTTCGCCTCAATCTCCTTGTTCACCGCCTTGCATCGCAATGTTCCCAGCATCAGCATCACGTGCAGATCCCGGACTTTCGCCGCTTCTATTTCATAGGGTTGCCAGCACTGATTTGGACCGGAGGCGGCTAGCTGACCGGAAGAAAGCGCAACAAAACAACAGGCAGCTGTCGCCGCCATCAGCAAGCGTGACATGATGGACCTCGCAGAATCGAGAAACGACCCCGCTGCATCCATTGTAACATTTTGCCTTCAAAATGCCATATTTATTAATGCCACCGTGCAGCTTCCCGCGGGAAAACCCACGCCTCCAACCCTTCACAAGCTTTTGGAAAAAAAGGCTCAGTTGTTCCGCTGCGGCACGGTAAAGGTGCCCGACACACGGCCTCCCGATCCGCCCGATACACCCGGAGCGCCGCCAGAGGACCGCCCGTCCACGGTCGACCGCCCGCTCGTCAGGTCGATCACCAGCCGCCCGCCCGACAAGCGGTTGCTGCCCTGCGTCAGCGTCACATTGCCCAGCATCGTGATCAGGCGGCTGTTGAGGTCATAGATCGCCACATTGCCGCGCGCCGTCTCATTGCCCTTGGTCACGACGACATTGCCCGAAGCATCGATCCGGTCGACCTCCACGCCGCTGCCCGCGCCGTTGCGATAGGCCACCGTCATCCGCGCGGCATTCAGCTTCATGCCCGCCTGCGTCACTTCGACATTGCCGGACACGACCACCCGGTCGGCACGGTCCTGCACTTCGATCCGGTCTGCGGTGAAGTTGACCGGCGCGTTGCTGTCATGATTCTTCAGCACCTGCGCCCCGGCGCCAGCAAAGACCATCGCCGCGCAAAGGGCGCCAGCGCTCGACAGCAGGATCAGCGATCTCTTCATCACTTCCGCCCTTTGATGCCATTTTGTTCGATGCGCAAGCTCGCCCTGCCATTCAGCGTCACCGTGCGAGCGGCCAGGTCCGCTTCCAGATGGTCGCCGCTGAACGTGCCGATCGGTATCCGCCCGTCCACGCGGCCCGCGCTGCGCATGCGCCGAGTCTTGAGGTCGATGCCCACGTCTCGCGTCGTCAGCCTGTATCCGCCCGCCGCTTCGAACTGCACCGGCCCGTCCACCGCGACGCGCTCCTTTTCCATGTCATAGCGCCCCTTGCGCGCGTTCAGTACGGCGGGCCCTTCGGACAGCAGCACGCGCGCCGACATGTCATTGAGGTCCACGATCGGCTCGCGCGAGCTTTTCTGCACCGCGCTGCCCGCCCGCAGGGAAAAGGGCTGCCCCTTGCTGTCCTCGCCACGATACAGCGCCTCGCTCACCCGCATGCGCTCCTTCGCCACCTCGACCTTGTTCTTGTCGAGCACGAAGCTCACCTTGTCCCCGCCGGTAAAGGGCGCCATCACCAGCAAGGCCGCCAGCACGCCGACGAACACCGGCAACCAGTTCTTCAGCCGCGCGACCAGCCTGTCATGGCTGCCGCCTGGCCGCGCCCAATCGCGCCTGGCATGACGTTGCTGATCGGCCTGTATGGACATGGAAAAGCGTTACGTCCTCACATATGCGCGAAGATGTCGATCTCCGGCCATCCCGCCAGGTCGAGCTCCGCCCGGTGAGGAAGGAAATCGAAACAGGCCTGCGCCAGTTCCATCCGCCCTTCGCGGATCAGCCGCTTGTCGAGTTCGGCCTTCAGCGCATGGAGGTAGCGCACGTCCGACGCTGCATAATCCTTTTGCGCGTCGGACAGGGTGGGCGCGCCCCAGTCGCTCGACTGCTGCTGCTTGCTGATTTCCTGCCCCAGCATTTCGCGCACCAGCTCCTTCAATCCGTGCCGGTCCGTATAGGTGCGGATCAGCCGCGACGCGATCTTGGTGCAATAGACGGGCGCTGCCACCACGCCCAGATAGTGGCGGATCGCCGCGATGTCGAAACGCCCGAAATGATAGAGCTTCAAACGCGCCGGGTCCGCCAGCACCGCGCGCAGGTTGGGCGCGGCATAATCGCTGCCGGGCATGAAGCGCACCAGATGCTCGTCGCCCCGGCCGTCGCTGATCTGCACGACGCATAAGCGGTCGCGCGGCGTGATGAGGCCCATGGTTTCGGTATCGACGGCGACGGGGCCGGGGGCGAGGACGTCTGCGGGCAGGTCCTCTTCATGAAAGTGAACGGTCATTCGACCCCTCTATGGCGAAAGCGGCGGCAACTCAATCGACCCTTTTGGCCGTGAACGAAAAGCCTCATTACGGGGCAATCCCGAATTGTGGCGGCAATCGGGCTAAAATCATTCGCGCATGGCTGAAAAGTTGATATAGTGATTCTCAAACCCGCATATCTGCGGTGGATTCTTCATGTCATTCGCCCGGCATGTTTATCCGGTATAGTCTGGGCGAAGCGAAAGTGACCAACAGGGCATGAGTTTTGATAGAGGTCGCCGCGGCGGGCGCGGCAAGGATAAGCGCGACGGTTTCGGCGACGACAATTTTTACGGCGGCGGTAATGATCGTGGCGGTTTCGGCGGTGGTTTTGATCGCGGTGGTTTCGGTGGCGATCGCGGTGGTTTCGGCGGCGGTGACCGCTTCGGCGGCGGCGGTGGCGGCGGTGGTTTCCGCAGCGGCGGCGGCTTTGGCGGCGGCGGCGGTGGTGGCGGCTTCGGCGGCGGCCGTGGCGGCGGCATGCCCGCGCAGGTCGTTGGCGAAGGCACCGGCGTAGTCAAATTCTTCAACGGTCAAAAGGGCTTCGGCTTCATCGTCCGTGATGACGGCGGCGAAGACGTGTTCGTCCACATCAGCGCCGTTGAGCAGGCAGGCCTCACGGGCCTCGCCGAAGGTCAGCAGCTGGGCTTCACCCTGGTCGATCGCGGTGGCAAGGTGTCGGCGACCGATCTCAAGATCGAAGGCGAACCGCTCCCCGTTCAGGAACGCGCACCCCGCGAACCCCGCGCAGGCGGCTTCGGCGGTGACCGTGGCGGCTTCGGCGGCGGCGATCGTGGCCCGCAGCGTCAGCTGACCGGCGAACGCGCCAGCGGCACGGTCAAGTTCTTCAACGCCATGAAGGGCTTCGGCTTCATCCAGCGCGACGACGGCCAGCCCGACGCATTCGTGCACATCAGCGCCGTCGAACGCGCAGGCATGTCCGCCCTCAACGAAGGCGACCGCCTGGACTTCGAACTCGAAGTAGACCGCCGCGGCAAGCACGCAGCCGTCAATCTTCAGCCCAAGGGCGACTGATAAAAAGCCCTGCCCGCATCAGCGGAGAGGATAGAAAGGGGTCGCCTGCCCGGCGGCCCCTTTTTTGTTGGGGGCGGTGGAGAATTGGGGTCTGAACCCTGACACTTTTCGTGATCCAAATTGGCGTTCACGCGCCGGAATGTTCGGATGGAAAACCGATAACAGACTGTTGACACCCGCTCTAATAATGGCGGAGTTGCTTACGTCAAATGCCGGGGGCGCAGGATGCGGTACAAGTCGTTTAGAATCAGGAACTTCAAGGGTATCAAAGATACGACAGTGAATCTTCAATCGGTCGCGGGTGCCAGTGTGTTCGCGTTTGTTGGGTTGAATGAAAGCGGAAAAACCACGGTTCTAGAAGCAATCCACAGTTTCTCACCAGATACGGCGACTAGCGAACTTTTAGGTGGCGAGGAGGGCCTCGGAGTTCCGATCAAAGATCGCGTTCCCAGGCACCTAATTTCAGATTTCAATGGCAAGGTTTCGGTAGAAGCGTCGCTCGAATTAAACGAGATCGACAAAGACAAGGTAATTGCAGATCTCGAGAAAAAAGGCTTGAAAGTTGACAGAGATTCGATCGGAAATGAGATAACTTTTGAAAAATGGCAAGAGTTCAAAGGCGGCGACTTAGTAGGAAATTACTTTAATTTGATGACGAGGCCCAAGGTAAAATCTCTTGGACAAAAGAAGTGGAGGGCGGTGTCTGGCCTTGATGAAATGACGATGGTCCGCAATGTTTATTATGCGTTGACTCCAGATATCGCGTATTTCCCAACATCTGTATTTGACTTTCCTGAAACGATTTTTTTAACGAATCGCGGAGGTTTAATAGATCAGTTCTATCGTCGAACATTCCAAGATATACTTGATTATGACGGTAGAGGGTTAACTATTGAAAAAGATATTGTTCGACGCGTTCGCGGGAAAACGATGATTATTCCTTGGACATCGTTCCTTTCTGCATGGTCGGGGCACGACGATCGCGAAAAGATCCAGCATGTTATGGATCGAGCGAGTGCAGCTATAAGTAAAATGATTTTCGGAAGGTGGAATCAGATATTTGGGGAGGATACTAAAGGAAAAGAAATAATTATCACGTTTGAAATCACTGAGGGTGAGATTCAAGATGCTCAGGGGACAAGAACAAAAACCCAAGAGCACGACTTGTTTATAAAATTTCAAATTCGGGATGGAACTCGCCGCTTTAACGTGAATGACAGATCTTTGGGATTTAGGTGGTTCTTTTCGTTTATGTTATTCACGCAATTTCGTGTTGCGCGAGCAAGTTCTACATCGAGGCCGCTATTGTTCCTGTTTGACGAGCCAGCCTCCAATTTACACGCGGCGGCGCAACAAAAGCTTATAGAATCGTTTCCTGAAATTGCTAAGGGCGAGCATACCTTGGCGTACTCAACACACAGCCACTATTTGATCGAGCCGAAATGGCTTGAGCAAACATTTATTGTGACCAACCGCGCGGATGCGCCAGTTTCATCTGTTTTAGATGATATATCGCTGGATGATGAGTCACTTGATATTAAAGTTGAAACCTACCGGAATTTTGTCAATTTTCATCCCGGTCAGACAAGCTATTTCCAGCCGATCCTTGACAGATTGGCGGTGGTTCCTTCAAAGTTTGATGCGCAGAAAGCTTCTATCGTTTTGGAAGGAAAGTCAGATTACTATATTCTTAGGTATTTGGCCAAACTTCTGAACTTGAGTGATATGCCGTTATTACCAGGCTTGGGAGCAGGGACATTTGGCGCACTTGCTGCGCTGCATGTGGGATGGAACTTGAGTTTCTTGTTCGTTCTTGACGGAGACGCGGCCGGGAAGGCTGAGCGGAGCCGCTATGCAGAGGAATTTGGCATACCGGTCGGACGTCTTGTGACAATCGACGAGTTGGTTGACGACGTAAAGGTGATTGAAGATCTTCTCGATGATGAGGCGCGCTCCATTATTCAAGTCGAATTGGCGCTGACGAAGTCACCAACTAAAGGGCAAATTAGGCGATTTTTTCAAGAGCGTCTTGCGAGTCAAAACGTCGCTTCGCTTAGCGATGAATTCGCATCACGGGGTGGGAAGCTTATCGCCCAATTGAGGGAAAAACTTGCAGCCGAATAGGCTGGTAATTCCGGCTGGTCTCGAAGGCCGACCATCATAGGATGGGCGGTCCGACCGGATGTTATGGGATCCCCGTTGTGCCCCACCGTAAAGATGTCATCGAAACCCTAGCGGGCGAATCTCGCACCCCGAATTAGCCGATCAGCAGAGTGCAGTCAGAACAAGCGAGCCCCCAGTCCATGTCCCCACTCGCCACCACCCTAAGCCAATCGCTCCCGCTCAAGCACGCCGATGATTTTCCCATAAGCGCGGGCCAGATCATCATGCTTCAGTCGCGCTTCCCTGCACGTCGCAACGGCTGCGCTTTGCTGAGCCAGCAGTTGCTGGCTCCGCAGATGAGCGACCCGCTTCCTCATCGCGTCCGGTAGGAAGGCGGCGGCTGGCGGGATACATGGGCGGGGGAGCGCTTGACGTCGCCGGAGATCATCTGCTTCTTCATCAGGACGCGGACCTGATCCGCTTCCCGACCGTCGAGCAGCACCACTCTGGAGCCGCCCGACAGCAGCGGCTCTATCGTCGATATGCGGAAATCATGGGTGCGGCACAGCCGTTCGACCTCGGCCACAGATGCCGTCAGGTTGACGACCCGGCTCATGAATGCCGCCCTTCGCCGCCGAAGGGATAGGGGGCGAAGGCGGCCCCGCTCCTGACCGCGCCCGACCTGTAGGGATGGTGATGCTCGCGGATGCGGCGGCCATAGCCCCGCGCCCGCGCGCGGTGCGCGGCCCGTGATGTGGCGCATATCGAATGTTGCTCCTTGAGGAGCTCCATCTGTTCGCATTTCAGCAGATAATTGAGGTCTTCCATAGAGCATGCTCCGGCTGGCAAGCGGGAGCACAAGGGACTCTCGGTCGAGGCGAAGGCTTGCGGGCTGTTTTCGCTCGATGCCGCCTTCTAGCACAGCCCCGTCATTCTGTCGCACGAATTCGGGAAGGGGCGGGCATCCCTGCCAGATCGGCCCGTCGCCGCCTCCGCGCTGCCGCTACTGCGCCCCCCGGTAAAAGCGCACCAAGGGCCATCCGAAAGGGGAGGGCCACCCGGGCAGCAAAAATAGGAAAAATAGAAAATCGCGGCCGGAAACTCTTTTAATTCGCCATTTCATTCATGACTCTATTCGGCGGCGTAATCGTCACCGTCTCAAACCGCTCCTTCTTCCGCACGCCCTCCAGCGGCGACGGCGGGACTTTCACCTGCTCCACCGGCACCCGCTGCCGCATGCATTCTCCCCGGTTCTCCCGCGGCGTTTGCCCGCAATTCCACAACGCCCGCTGCAATCCAGTCGCGGCGTTGTGAATATAGGCAAAGCTCATATTCTCCAGCTGATCGCCCGACAGCGGAAAGCCCGGCGGCGCAATCCCCGCCCGCCACGCCATGATACGGCACTCCAGCCGCCCCGCGCAAAAAGTCTGCGCCATCACCGGCCAGCTGTCGGCCGCCGTCGCCTTGCCCAATTCCACCAGAAAGGCTCTCGCTCCCGGAGCGACGGCGATCAGCCTCACTCCGCCCATGATCTGACCGACCGAACCCGCGCCAATCGCCTCCTGCGGTTTGGCCGTCAAAGCCGCCAGCTCGGATCCGCCCGGCACCAGAATGCCGGGCAGTTCGCTGCCTCCCTCCCGATGCGCAATCGACAGGCGCGCGATCCGCCCGATCACCGGCTCCACGCTCTCCCGCGCCAACCGGAAAGCGGGCGGCGTCCCCCACCAGCCCCTCCAGCGGAAGAAGAGGTGCGTTCCCACCGCCGTGATCTTGTCCAGGCTGCTGCTCCAATAGGGCACAACCCAATCGGTATGATAATGGGTTGCATAGCCGACCGGCTTGAACACCTTGCCAGCGAGCGCCGCCCTGGCAATTTCCCGCGCCCGCTCCCAGGCGGCGGGGCTCGGCGTGCGCGCCAGAGCGCCGTCGCAAGTGAAGGTGAACTGACAGCCGGTGGATCGCTCTTGCCCCTGAAAAACAACGCCGCAGACGGTTTTCGGGAAAGCGGGGTGGCGCACGCGGTTCAGCACCACCTGCGCCACCGCGCGCTCGCCTACGGCATCATCTCCAGCCTCGTAAAGCTGCGCAGCCGCCAGACAGTCGATCGCCCGCGCCAAATCGCTCTCCGATCCATTGAACAGGAAAGGCCGCGCAGCCGGATTTGGCAAATGGGAAAATGGCACGGCCGCGTTGAATGCCTGCGCCTGATCACGATCCAGTTGGTACAGTTCCACAGGCTGCACCACCGGAGCGGCCGTCGCTGGTTGCTTCAGCCTCGCTCGCTGCACCAGCGCCACCCGCGCGGCTTCGGCCGCAGGCGCGCGCGCCTCCCACCGCGCCACCAGCGCGGGGAGGCCAGCGAACAGCAGAAGCCATATCAGCCACATCGCCCGATGCGGCTGGCTGCCGGTGGTAGCGTCAATCATCCTGTGTCCAGCGCTGACCTATTCGGGCAGGAAGTCAGGCACCGACAGATAGCGCTCGCCGGTGTCATAATTGAAGCCCAGAACGCGGCTGCCGGAGCCAAGTTCCTTCAGCTTCTGCGCGATGCCGGCGAGGGTCGCGCCGGACGAAATGCCCACAAGCATGCCTTCCTCACGCGCGGCACGGCGGGCATATTCCTTGGCATCGGCCGGATCGACCTGAATCACGCCGTCCAGCAATTGCGTGTGCAGGTTCGCGGGGATGAAGCCAGCCCCGATGCCCTGGATCGGATGGGGGCCGGGCTGTCCACCGCTGATGACGGGGGATAGGGTCGGTTCGACCGCATACACCTTCAGACTGGGCCAAAGCTTCTTCAGCACCTGGGCGACGCCGGTGATATGACCCCCTGTGCCGACGCCGGTGATCAATATGTCAATCGGGCTGTCCGCAAAGTCGGCCGCAATTTCCTGGGCCGTCGTACGAACATGCACGTCGATATTGGCGCTGTTCTCAAATTGCTGCGGCATCCACGATCCGGGTGTCTGCTCGATCAACTCGAGGGCGCGCTCGATCGCGCCCTTCATGCCCTTTTCGCGCGGGGTGAGATCGAAGGACGCGCCGTACGCCAGCATCAACCGGCGCCGCTCCATCGACATGCTTTCCGGCATGACGAGGATCAGTTTGTAGCCCTTCACGGCCGCGACCATGGCCAGGCCCACGCCGGTGTTGCCGGACGTCGGCTCGATAATGGTGCCGCCGGGCTTCAGGTCGCCTGACGCTTCGGCAGCCTCGATCATGGCGAGCGCGATACGGTCCTTGATCGACCCGCCCGGATTCGCACGTTCCGACTTGATCCAGACCTCGGCCCCTTCAGGCGCGTCGGCGAACAGGCGGCTTACCCGGATATGCGGCGTGTTGCCGATGGTTTCGAGAATATTGGCAGCTTTCATTTGGCCTTCTCCTGGCTGATGTCGGCCTCCCGTAAGTCGGGTGGGTCAAAGGTACGTGCAAGGCGCAACTCGGGAAAAAGCCGCGCCCAGACAAGGGTGATCACGATCGCGCCGATGCCGCCGCCGATCACCGCGACGACAGGCCCCACCAGCGCGGCGAGGAAACCGGACTCTGCTTCACCCAATTCATTGGATGCTGAAATGGTAAGTTGGGAAAGGCTGGACACCCGGCCGCGCATGGCATCGGGGGTGTGCAGCTGGATCAGCGACTGGCGGACATAGACGGACACCATGTCCGCAGCGCCCAGCAGCACCAATGCGCCGATGCCGATCTCCATCGCGATGTTACGTGGGATGAAGGCGGTAGCACCGAACAGGATGGTTGAGAGCCCGAATATGATGACGGCCGCCAGCATCTTCACGCCGACCTCCGATCGCATCGGTCGAAAGGAGAAGAAGAGCGCCACGATACCCGCGCCAATGGCTGGCGATGCGGCCAGGTGCCCGAGCCCCGCCGATCCGACTTTCAGGATATCGCGGGCGTAGATTGGCAGCAGAGCCGTTGCTCCTGCCAGAAGGACCGCGAAAAGATCGAGCGTGATGGTAGCAAGGACGAGCCGGTTCGAACGCACATAGGTCAGTCCGTCCAGCATCTGCCGGACAGGATGCCGGCTTGTGTCGCGCGGCGGCTGCTTTACCGGACCGATCAGCAACATGCCGCCTAGTGCGACCGCGAACAGGCCGGACGCCAGAGCATAAGCGCCCCACGCCGTTATCGCATAGACATAGCCCCCCAATGCTGGGCCAATGATCATGCCTGCCTGCCAGGCCACGCTGGACAAGGCGATCGCGTTTGGCAGCACGTCGCGCGGCACCAGATTGGGCGCCAGTGCGCTGTAGGCCGGCCCATTGAACGCCCGCGCGATACCCACGATGGCGGCGATCCCGAAGATCAGCGGCAGGCTTACCCACCCTTCATAGGTCGCAAACGCCAGCAGCGCGGATGCCACCATCAGCATCGCCAATGTCAGCCGAGCGATAACGCGCCGGTCGAAATGATCGGCGACCCAACCCGTCAAGGGAGTGAGAAAGAACAGGGGCACGAACTGCGCCAAACCGATGAGGCCCAGCTGAGCCGCGGCGCCCGACGTGCTCATGCTCTCCCGGGCGACATTGTAAGCTTGCCAGCCCAGGACAGTCATCATGCCATATTGAGCGAGCACGCCCGCAAGCCGCCCCAGCAGATAGCCACGGAAGTCGCCGAAGTGCAGCGGATGGCGGGAGTCGGTTGGCGCCTTCATGAGATTTTCTTACTGCCTGCGCCGTGATACGCAATTGCGTGGGTAGAGAATGGCAACAGCAGTTTTTGCAACGGCAAAACTCCTGCTTGGCCACTCCCTGAACCTAGCGGTCGGGGTCAAGCAGAATGCCGCTGACCGACCCGTTGCGGACGGAGCATATGAAGGGGAGTGACCGCTGGCCACCGGCTGGGCCCACCTCGCCTTCGACTTCCCATCCGGTCGCCATCGACCTTGCGTTCACGCGCCCCACTATGCGCGCGCCCGCACCTGCCTCGTCACGTGCCTTTGCAGCGCAGGCGTTGCGTGCAGCGGTGGCGCTGCGGATGGAGCCGTAGACGGGAGAGACATAGGGCTGCCGCTTCGCGTCACGTTCGGCTTGGCGGTCGCGAACGACGTCGCTGACGATCGCAGCGTCGGCTGCGCGGTGCAGATCGCGATAATCCTGCGCCTCCACAGGCAGGGCAACAATTGAGGCCAGAGCGCAAATGGCAGTGCTTCCGATACGCATCCTGCTTCTCCCTTTGAGGCGATGTCCTATTTGAACAGGCTGCCCAATATGCCGCGCACAAGTTGGCCCGCCAACCCTCCGCGGGAAGAACGGCGGCTCGATCCTCCGAACACCGCGCGGCCGATTTCATTGGCGACTTGCCGTCCTACCGATGATGCGGCAGAGCGGGTAGCGGACTGGACCGCCCGGTCGAGGGCAGACGGTTTGGCGGCCTCTCGCGCAGCGGCTGCGTCCCGCTTCGCCTGCTCCTTGAGCTCGGCCTCGCGCTGCTTTGCTTCCAACTTGGCCTGAACGGCGGCCGCCTTGTCGGCCTCAACCTTCGCTTTTGCAGCCTGAGACGCCGCAGCAGCGGCTTGGCCCCGAGCCGCCAATATCTCTTCCGCAGACTCGCGATCGACAAGCGCGTCATATTTCCCTTCACACGGAGAGATGGATTGGATGATCGCCCGTTCCTTTGCGTCGACCGGACCCAGGCGGGAACGGGGCGGGGCGATCAGGGTACGTTGAACGATCCCGGGAGAGCCATCTTCCTGGAGCAGCGAGACCAGGGCTTCGCCTACCTTCAGTTCGGTGATCGCGGTTTCCACGTCCAGATCGGGATTCACGCGGAATGTCTCGGCGGCCGCCTTGATGGCCTTCTGGTCGCGCGGCGTGAAGGCGCGCAAGGCGTGCTGAACGCGGTTGCCAAGCTGGCCCGCCACCTCTTCGGGAATGTCTATCGGGTTCTGTGTGACGAAATAGATGCCCACGCCCTTGGAACGGATCAGCCGGACGACCTGCTCGATCTTGTCCGTCAGCGCCTTGGGGGCGTCATCAAATAGCAGATGCGCCTCGTCGAAGAAGAACACCAAAACCGGCTTGTCCGGGTCGCCGACCTCAGGAAGCGTTTCGAACAGTTCGCTGAGTAGCCAAAGGAGGAAGGTCGCGTACAGCTTCGGGCTCTGCATCAGCTTGTCTGCGGCCAGGATGTTGACATAGCCGCGTCCCTGATCGTCAACCTTCAGGAAGTCGTGGATATCAAGCGCGGGCTCACCGAAGAAATGCCCGCCGCCCTGGCTATCAAGTTGCAGCAACTGGCGCTGGATCGCTCCCACGCTTGCTTTGGTGACGTTGCCATAGCGGCTGGAAAGTTCTTCCGCATTCTCGGCGCAGTAGGCGAGCATCGATTGCAGGTCACCAAGGTCGAGCAGCAGCAGCCCTTCCTCATCGGCATATCGGAACGCGATGGAGAGCACGCCTTCCTGCGTCTCATTGAGGCCCATCAAGCGGGCGAGGAGCAGCGGCCCCATTTCGCTGACCGTAGTGCGGATCGGATGACCCTGCTCCCCGTAAAGGTCCCAGAAGATCGCCGGATTATCGGCGTAGCTGTAATCTTCTACGCCGATCTCCTTGGCGCGGGCGACAAGCTTGTCGGCATTTTTTGCCGTGGGCGATCCCGCCATTGCAATGCCTGATAAATCGCCTTTCACGTCGGCGAGGAAAACCGGAACACCACGGGCGGAGAAGCTCTCCGCGATCCCTTGCAGCGTCACCGTCTTGCCGGTTCCCGTAGCGCCTGCGATCAGCCCATGACGGTTGGCCCGGCGCAAGTTAAGCGTTTGAGGAATGCCGCCGCCCGTGCCAGCTGCGCCAAGGCCGATGAAAATGCCGTCGCTCATGCGTCATGCTCCCCATAAGCATCGGGCCGCGCCTGCCGGACCCTGCTCACCATCTTAGTGGTGAGACAGGCAGTCCGGCAAGCGCGGCCCGATGCGATCTTAAACGCGTTATTCCCGGAAACTTACTTGTCCCGCAGACGCACCGGCAAAAATACCGCGGGTTGCCCGCGACGCAGTACCTGCAAGAGAATGGCACTTCGTCCTTGTGACGACACCTGCCGCACGGCGGCGTCCAAATCTGCCTGGCTGGCGACCGGACGGTTGTTGGCAGTGATGATCACATCGCCGCGACGCAGGCCCTTCGCTCCTGCGTCGGTGGAAGTATCGACAGCGGTGATGACGACGCCGCGCGTGTCGGCGGCGATGCCCAGCTGGCGGACGATGTTAGGCGTCAGCGGGATGGCCGAAATGCCAAGCGACTGCTGCGTCGCTTGCGCACCACCGGATTGGTCGTCCGGCTGCTGCTGGTTGAAATCATCGTCCTGTTGCTGGGCGAAGCTGTTGAGCTCATCCTCTGATGGACGCTGGCCGACAATGGCGGTTACCGTCTGGCGCTGTCCATTGCGCAAGAGGACGATCGGCACCCGCGATCCGATCGGCTGCGATGCAACGATCGACGACAGGTTCTGGTCGGGCGTCACTTCCTGACCCGCCACGCTGACGATCACGTCGCCCGCCTTGATGCCTGCGCGGTCCGCGCCCTTGCCAGGTTCGACGCCCTGGACGAATTCGCCGCGGTTCTTTGCAAGACCAAGGGAATCTGCGAGGTCTTCGCCAAGCGGGCTGATCTGGATACCCAGATAGCCGCGCTTCACGCTCTGTCCCTTGCGGAGCGTGGCGACGATCGGCGCCGCCTGTTCGGACGGGATTGCAAATCCAATGCCCACATTGCCGCCCGATGGCGAAAGGATCTGGCTGTTGATGCCGATCACATTGCCGCGCATGTCGAACATCGGGCCACCGCTGTTGCCCTGATTGATCGACGCATCGGTCTGGATGAACTTGTCATAGGTTCCGCCCGTGCCGCGATGGACGGCCGAGATGATGCCTGCGGTGACGGTGCCCGACAGGGCGAAGGGGTTGCCGATGGCGATTACCCAATCGCCGACGCGCGCCTTCGTGCTGTCGCCGAACTTGACGAACGGCAGCGCCTTCTTCGGCTCGATCTTCAACACCGCGATATCGGTGGCGGGATCACGCCCGATCAGCTTTGCCGAATATTCCTCTCGGTTGGTGAGGGTCACCGTGATGGCATCGACCGAAGCCCCTTCGGCGCCGGCGGACACGACATGGTTGTTGGTGACGATATAGCCGTCAGCCGAGATGATGAACCCTGAGCCAAGAGACTGCGCCTGCCGCGTCTGCGGCTTGGCACCAGGACCCTGGCCGAACAGGTCGCCGAAAGGCGTGCCCGCGAAAGGATTTTGAACCTGCACGCGCTGCTTGGTGGAAATATTGACCACCGCAGGCTGAAGCTTTTCCACCATGTCGGCCAAGCTGGCAGGCGCGCCGGCAGGTGCCGCGGCCTGCATGCCTTCATTTTGCGCGACCTGCGCGCCGACGTTCGGGCTGGATGTTACCGCGATGGCGGTGCCACCGAGAAGCAGGGCACCGGTAAGGGCATAAGCGTAACGCACTCGTGACGGTCCTCTCGTGATCTTGGCGAAGGAAGGGCGGGACTCGGAAGAGAGTCGGATGCGCCGCCTAGCCTTAACCCTCATTGAATGAAGCTGGTTCCGAAATGATCCCTAAACCTCTTCTGCATCTTACGGCTTATCGATCCCTTCCCTGGAATTGCTTCAGGAATTCATTGTCACGCGACAGCACCATGGTGGTGGAACCTGTCCGGTCGGGCGCGAAGGTGAAGCGGTAAGCCTGCATGGCCCGATAGAAGTCGTAGAATTGCGCGTCCTTGCCGAAGCTTTCCGCATAAATCCGCGCCGCATTCGCATCGGCTTCCGCCCGGATGATCTGCGCCTGCTTCGCGCCTTGCGCCCTGATAGTCAGCGCTTCCTGTTCGCGCGCAGTGCGCATCCGGGTGAAGGCGCTTTCCAGCGGCGCGCCATCCGGCAAGTCGGCGCGCTTGATCCTGACGTCTACGATCTCGGCGCCATATTGCCGCGCCACCCGGTTAAGCCCGGCTTCGATATTGTCCATCACTTGGCCGCGCTCAGGCGAGAGCAGGGCGGCGAATGGGCGCTTGCCAAGCTCGTTGCGAAGGGCCGAACCCAGGATGGGCCGCAGGGCATCGGACACACGTTCCTCATTGCCTGCTGCGATGTACATGCGCAGCGGATCGACGATGCGGTAGCGCGCAAACGCATCAACCTGCAACCGAAGCTGATCGGTCGACAGCACCTGCTGCCTCTCCATCTCTACGGACAAGACGCGCTTGTCGATCCAGACGATCTGATCGATGAACGGCCAGCGCAGGATCACGCCTGCGCCGGTTTTGCCGAAATCCTCATTGGGACGGTAGCGATTGACGATCTTCTTCGGGTCGCCGAAGCGCACGATCACGCCTTGCTTGGTTTCCGGAACGATCGCGATCGTGCTGCCGAGAAGCAGCAGGAGGGCAATGACGGAAAGTGCAAGCGCAACCGGATGGCGGACGAGCGTCGGCATTATTGACCTCCTTCCGCAGCAGCCGCACCGGACGATGCAGCCGCTCCCTGCGCGCGCCGCTTCAATTCCGGCAGCGGCAGGAAGGGGGTGACATTGCCACTTTCGATTAGCGTCTTATCGACGTTGGACAGGACGCCCTCCATGGTTTCATAATACATGCGGCGGCGCGTCACGTCCGGCGACAGCTTATATTGTTCATAGACCTTGTCGAACGCAGCGGCTTCACCCTGAGCCTTGGCCGTCACCTGCTGCGCGGCCGCCCTTGCCTCGTTCAGATAGGTTTGGGCGGTCTGCTGAGCGGCCGAAACAGCCTTGAACGCATCGTTGACCGCAGTCGGCGGGTCGGCTTGCTTGATGGCAACGCCCTGCACCCGGATGCCGGACCTGTACCCGTCCAATATCTCCTGCATCCGCTGCTCGACCTGCTGTTCGATTTCCGTACGCCCCGCGCCCAGCGCATCGTCCAGGCTGACGCTGGCGACGACTGACCTCATGGCGCTTTCCGCGACTTCCCTGACAGTTGCGTCGGGATCGGACAGTTGGAACAGGTAAAGCTCAGGGCTGCGAATGTTCCAACGGACCGAATAGGCAAGGTCGATGATATTCTGGTCGCCGGTCAGCACCAGATTTTCGCTTTGCGCACTGGGTGAGCCGATGTCGATTGCGCGGATTTCCTCCACGTCGACGGTCGTCACATTTTCCAGCGGCGCAGGCAGAGTCAGGCTGATCCCAGGCGAGAGCGTGCGGCTATATTTGCCCAGCAACGTCACGACGCCGCGTTCCTGTGGCCCCACGCGGTGGAAGCAGGTGAGCACCAGCCACAGCAGGATGAGAATGCCGACCGCAGCGGGCCAAAGCGTTTTTCCGGCGGGGCGCGGCGGTAGGTTGCCGAATCCACCACCGCCGCCACCTTGGCCGAAGCTTTCGCGGCTGCGGCGCAGCAGTTCCTCGATTGCGGAAGGTCCTTTGCCGCCGGGAGCGCGGCCCGGTTGCGTCCATGGATTGCGTGGGCCGCCGTCGCCGCCCTTGCCCGAACCGTCACTGCCGTCAGGGCCATCGCTCTTGCCGCCCCAGGGGCCTTGGACCATGGCGCTGGCGATGCCCGGCATCCACCCGAAAAATCTCTTCATCCCGTCTCTATAGGAAGGGAGGGCCACGAAAAACAGTGCCCTTCGCAACGATTATTGCCTAGGAGGCGCTGTCATGACCGATCTTGAGAGTTTTGCCGCCCGCCTGAAGACACTGACCGATGGCCGCGCCAGCGCGCCCCGGATCAAGGATGGTGTCATGAGCCTGGCCTTGGATGTGGGCGGCCTTTCTCCCGAGCGGCGGGATGCCGTTGCTGCCGCGATCAAGGAAGGCGGCTTGCTGGTGCCGGGCGTGCAGGATGTGCGCATCGCCATGACGGCCGAAAGAAGAGCGCTCCGGATCATTGCCGTTGCTTCCGGCAAGGGGGGGGTGGGCAAGTCCACCCTTTCGGCAAATCTCGCCGTGGCGCTCAAGCGACTGGGCTTCGCGGTGGGATTGGTCGATGCCGACATTTATGGCCCGTCGCAAGCCAGGTTGATGGCGAGCGAAGATCAGAAGCCGCAAGCGCGGGACAAGCATCTTATCCCAGTGGAGAGCCCGTTCGGCATTCCGATGCTGTCGATGGCACATCTGGTCGAACCCGGCAAGGCACTGGCTTGGCGCGGGCCGATGGCGGGCAACGCCCTTTCGCAACTCATCGATGCCGATTGGGGCGACGTTGAGTTGCTGATCGTGGACATGCCCCCCGGGACCGGGGACGTTCAACTCTCCATGGTGCAAAAGCATAAGCCCGCCGGGGCTGTTATCGTGTCTACGCCGCAGGATTTGGCGCTTATCGACGCCACCCGTGCGGTCAGTCTTTTTGAGCAAACGAACGTGCCGCTGATCGGGCTTGTCGAGAATATGGCGGGCTATAGCTGTCCCCATTGCGGGGAAATCTCCGATCCGTTCGGCGCAGGTGGAGCGGAAGCTGCGGGCGCAGCCATGGGCATGGCCTTTTTGGGGCGCATCCCGCTGGCGATAGACATTCGACGCCGGTCGGATGCGGGTGATCCTCCTGCCGCGGGCGATGACGCTTCCGGCGAGGCATTCCACGCCGTGGCAAAGCAAGTCGCCGACTGGCTACGAAGGTGAGCAAGAGCCGTGGGAACGGTTCTGCGGGGTCCGGCGTCTTTCACCCTATGGCAAGGAAGGGAAACAGAGTCATGCCGCTGACGCAGCCGCAGGATATCGCCGATCTGCTTGATAAGACGCGTACGATTGCCTTGGTCGGCATCTCCGACCGGCCCGGCAGACCGAGCTACGGCGTGATGAAATTCCTGCAGGACCATGGCTATCGCGTATTGCCGGTCAATCCCCAGATCGTCGGGGAGCATGTGCATGGGGAGTTTGTCTGGGCGCGCCTGGCCGACATTGGCGTTCCGATTGATCTGGTCGATATTTTCCGGCGCAGTGAAGCCGCTGGCGAGGCCGTTGATGATGCGATCGCGGCGGGTGCCAAGGCGGTCTGGATGCAACTGGGCGTGATCAACCAAGAGGCGGCGGAGCGCGCGGAAGCTGCTGGATTGAAGGTCGTGATGGACCGCTGCCCGGCCATCGACATTCCGCGGTTCAATATCCCACGGATTAGCGCGGATTAGCGCTTTCCAGCAGCACCAAGCCTCTTTATCACAATCATCATGACGCGCGCACTGCGGAGGCAGGCAAATCGTAACGGCACGGGAAGGAGGCTTGATCGGCGGACGCTGCTCGTCGGCGCCGGCGCGGCAGGAAGCCTGTTGCTGGCTTGGGGCGCATGGCCACGCACCTATCGCCCCAATCTGAACGCAGCTGCGGGCGAAACGGTCTTCAACGCCTTCCTCAAGATCGACAAGGCGGGCAGGATCCTTGTGATCGTGCCGCAAGCAGAGACCGGGCAGGGCGTGACGACCCTGCTGCCACAGATTTTAGCGGACGAACTGGGTGCCGACTGGCGAACCGTTGGCGTCCAAAGCGCGCCTGTCAGTCCGCTCTACGCCAATACGTTGCTGGCCAGAGAGTGGCTGGCTGATGATTGGTCGAGGCTGGCCGGTGGCGCGGGCGAGTGGGCGATCGGACAATATGCGACGCGGCGTGCCTTGATGTTGACCGGTGCTGGCACATCTGTCCCGATGTTCCATACAGCCTACCAAGAGGCAGGCGCCGCCGCCCGCGTGCTTTTGTGTAAAGCCGCCGCGGCACGCTGGGATGTGCCTTGGGAAAGCTGTGATATTCAAAATGGCATCATCACTGATGGAGGGCGACGCACCTTCAAGATCGGTGAGGTCGCAGCCGAGGCGGCAGAATTGGACTTGCCGGAGATTTTGCCCTTCCGGCAAGGTCAGGCTGACCGGCTGTTCGGACAGGATCTGCCGCGCCTCGACACGCCGTCGAAGATTGACGGCAGCCACAATTTTGCCGCCGACGTCCGATTGCCCGACATGCTTTTCGCTTCCATTCGCCAGGGACCGATAGGCAACGCCCTGCTTGCGCGCGTGAACGAGCAGGCGGCAAAATCTGTCACCGGCTTTAGCAAGCTGGTGCGTACTGATCGTTGGGTCGCAGCCGTCGCGACAAACTGGTGGGCAGCGAACAAGGCGCTCGACCTGAGTGATCCAGTCTTCGAGCTATCGGGGTCTCCTGTAAGCAGCGCGGGCATCGATGCGGCTCTTGAACAGGCTTTTTCAGGCTCCTCTGGTCAACGGCTTTATTCGCGCGGTGATCTCAAGCCGCTGTTCGACAATGCGACGATCCTTGCCAGCGAGTTCAGCGTTGCGCCGGGCCTGCATCTGACGCTGGAACCCCCCTGCGCAACTGCTCGGGTCGGCGAGGGCGTCGCTGAGATATGGATGCCCGCCCAAGCTCCCGCGCTGGCGCGTACGGCGATAGCGGATGCCCTCGACATGCCGGAGGAGCAGGTGGTGCTTTACCCCCTCCACGCTGGCGGGTCGTTCGGCCGCAAGATGGATTTCGAGGTGGGCGTTCAGGCCGCCTTGATTGCCAGGGAAGTTGGACGCCCTGTCCAACTGCTCTGGTCCAGGCTGGAAGATGTAATCCAGGACCGTCCCGGCGCTCCTGCACATGCTAGGATGGCGGCAAAGCTCGGCCGAAATGGCGCGATCGAAGGATGGCTGGCGAAAGTGGCGGCGCCTTGCGCGATGACACAGACATGGAAGCGGATCGCGGACGGCAAATCCCCTCATGAAGCAAGCCGCGCCGCAGTTGATGCTTCAACGCGGCTCGCTGTGGCAGGCATGGAGCTGCCATATGCCATGCCGAATTGGGCGGTAGATCATTTTCCCGCCGATGTCGGCCTGCCGCTAGGCTTCACCCGGGGCAATGCGCATCTTTACGGCGCCTTCTTCACCGAAAGCTTCATTGACGAACTTGCTCACTTAGCGGGGATGGAAGCGCTCTCCTTTCGTATCCAGATGCTGGGCGGCAATCCGAGACTGGCGCATTGCTTGACCACGGTCGGAGCAATGGGCGGATGGCAGGGGGGCATCGAAGGAAGCGGTCAGGGCCTAGCAGTGCATGCGATCAATGGCGCCTATATCGCTGTCATGGTCGAAGCCGCCATCGATGGAAACAAGCTGAACGTCGGCCGGATCATCGCTGCGGTCGATAGCGGTGAACAGGTCAATCCCGACATCGCACGTCAACAGGTCGAAAGCGGCCTCCTGTTCGGCCTGGCAACGGCCATGGGTGCATCGGTGCCTTATGCAAAGGGAATGCCGACGCGTTCGATCCTCTCCCGCATGGGGTTGCCCCGCTTGCAGGATATTGGCGAGATTACCGTGGAGATGATCCGTAGCACGGCACCTCCTGCCGGTCTTACCGATATTGGGGCTCCCCCGGTTGCTCCAGCTATCGCCAATGCCCTCTTCACAGTCACGGGTCAGCGTTTCCGTCAACTCCCCATCTTGTCACGGACATGACATCAAACATGGCAAATATCGGCGTTCTTCTGATCAATCTGGGCACGCCCGATGCACCGGATACTGCATCTGTGAGGCGCTATTTGGGTGAGTTTCTGTCTGACCAAAGGGTCGTGGAGATCCCAAAGCTATTGTGGCAACCCATATTGCGCGGACCAATCCTTCTCACCCGTCCAGCCAAATCCGCGAAGGCTTATCGGGAAGTCTGGCTCGATGAAGGCTCTCCGCTTGCGGTCTACACATGTGAGACCGCCGCAAGGCTGCAGGAACTTACGGGGCCTGAGATCAGGGTCGATTGGGCCATGCGCTATGGGAAGCCGTCCATCGCCGACCGGCTGAACGCGATGATTGCAGAGGGATGCAGCAGGATATTGCTGGCGCCGCTCTATCCGCAATATTGCGCGGCGACGACTGCAACAGCGCTCGATGCCTGTTATGCCGCCCTCGCGCGCCTGCGTGTCCAGCCTGCAATCCGCACCTTGCCGCCCTATTATGCTGACCCTTCCTACATTGAAGCGTTGCGCACCTCCACCGAGCGGCAGTTGGCTGCGCTGGATTTCAAACCGGACCTGCTGCTTGCCAGCTTCCACGGTATGCCTGAGCGTACGCGAACCCTGGGCGACCCCTATTATGACCAGTGCCGCGCCAGCGTTGAGCTTCTTCAGGATGCGCTCGGAAGAGAAGTGAGGCTGTCGTTCCAGTCGCGGTTCGGGCGCGCGAAATGGCTGGGACCAGCAACGGATGAAACCCTGCGAGAGCTACCGGCTCAGGCTGTTCGATCCGTCGCCGTTCTCACCCCCGGATTTTCGGCGGATTGCCTGGAAACGCTTGAAGAAATCGCGATGCGTGGCCGGGAAGATTTTCTGGCGGCCGGTGGCGAGGCATTCGCTCATTTGCCCTGTCTGAACGCCTCGCCGGAAGCTATGATCCTTTACCGGAATCTGATCGGCCGTGAACTGGCGGGGTGGGTTCAAGATGAGTTTCGTCCAATTCGAGAGGGGAACTGACATGGACAGGGTAGCTATCGTAACGGGCGGAACGCGGGGTATTGGAGAGGCGATCAGCCTGGCGCTCAAGGAATTGGGCTGCAAAGTTGCCGCCAACTACGCTGGAAATGACGAGAAGGCGCGCGCATTTACAGACAGGACGGGCATCGACGCTTTCCGCTGGGACGTCGGCGATCATCAGGCTTGTCTGGACGGTTGTGCTGCGGTTGCCGAAAAACTGGGACCGGTCGATATCGTGGTGAACAATGCGGGCATCACGCGCGACGGTGTACTTGCGAAAATGAACTTCGACGATTGGAACGAGGTCATGCGCATCAACCTTGGCGGTTGCTTCAATATGGCCAAGGCTACCTTTGGAGGCATGCGAGAGAGGAACTGGGGCCGGATCGTCAATATCGGATCGATCAATGGCCAAGCCGGACAATATGGGCAGGTGAACTATGCCGCAGCCAAGTCCGGCATTCATGGTTTCACAAAGGCTCTTGCGCAGGAGGGCGCCAAGTTCGGGGTCACCGTAAATGCCATCGCGCCCGGCTATATCGACACCGACATGGTGGCCGCAGTGCCTGCCCAGGTCCTGGAGAAGATTGTCGCGAAGATCCCTGTCGGTCGCCTCGGTCAGGCTGAAGAGATCGCACGCGGTGTGGCATTTCTGTGCAGCGAAGAGGCAGGTTTTGTCACGGGCAGCACCATGTCTATCAACGGCGGCCAGCATATGTACTGATGGTCCAAGACGACGGAATTGAGGGGGAGGCGGGCTCAGCGGAAACGCCGTTCGCCCCTCCTGTCAAGCGCAGTGTGACCATCGCCGGACATCAGACCGCGATCAGCCTGGAGCCCATATTCTGGCAAGCCCTTCGTGCGAGCGCCGCGCGCAAGGGGCTGCCGCTTAACGCGCTGATTGCGCAGATCGACATAGCAAGGCTGGCGGTTTCCGACCCTCCCAATTTGGCGAGTGCGATCAGATGCTGGCTTTTCGCGGCACCAAAAAATAATAATTATTCGCAATAGCGTTGACTCTGCGAACAGTTCGCAATAGCTGCCTCCTCAGCAATTAACGAAGAAGGGGGTTTCTGTTCGATGTCCAGCAGTTCCAAGTCGATCCCGTCATTTTTGGCACTTGGTTGCGTAAGCGCGATCGCCTTTGCGTCTACCGCGCATGCGCAGGATGGTGCCCCGGGCTCGAAGCTAGGTGGGATGACGGTAACGGACACAGCCATCGACGCGTCGGAGGTCAAGGTAGAACGAGCGGAGTCCCCCAAATATGTTCGCCCGTTGCTGGACACGCCGCAGACGATCACGGTGATCAACAAGGAAACGATCCAACAACAAAACCTTCTGACCCTGCGCGACGTACTTTCCACAGTGCCGGGCATCACCTTCGGCGCGGGGGAAGGTGGCTTCGGTTACGGCGATCGCATCATCCTGCGTGGTCAAGACGCCAAAAATGATGTCACGGTTGATGGAGTGCGCTCAGGAGCATTCCTCAACCGCAATGAAGTCTATAATATCGAGCAGGTTGAAGTCACCAACGGCGCGAACTCCGTTATGAACGGTGGCGGGTCTGTGGCCGGAACCATCAACTTGGTTACAAAGCGCCCCCTAGCTGATGACCAGATCATCTTGAATGCCGGAATAGGCACGGATAATTATTACCGGGCGACTGTTGATGCCAATAAGCGTCTTAACGACCTCATCGCTGTTCGCATCAATGCCGTCTATCACGAAAATGACGTGCCTGGCCGTGATGTTGAATATTACAAGCGTTGGGGTATTGCTCCAGCAATTACCATCGGCATCGATGGTCCTACCAGCCTTACGTTGCAGGGCGAATATCTCGACGATGATGCGATGCCTCAATATGGCCTTCGCTACTATCCTGCGCAGGGCGGCATTCTGGATGAATTCGATCGGTCTGGCTATTATGGCTTTGCCAATGTCGATAAGCAGGACAGCACGACTAAGTCGCTGCAAGCGATTTTTAGCCACGCGTTCAATGATAGCTTGAAGATCCGCAATCTGACTCGTTACGAGAAGATCCATCAAGACACGATTACGAGCCAGCCTACGGGGGATTTTTGCTTCTCCTCGAGCCCGGCTCCATGCATCTTCACTCCTTCGACGGGCACAGTCACTGTGCCGCCAGGCTTCTTCATGCCCAATCGCGGCAATGGTCGTGGCAACACGCGCTTTATCAATAACGAGACGGCCTACAATCAGATCGATCTTAGCGCTGATTTTGCGACGGGCGGGATAGAGCACACGCTGGTTCTCGGCGCCTCGGCGCTTTGGGAAAAATATAACCAACTCGCGGGCAACAGCCTTCGTGCGGCCGACGGTACAAACCCATTCGCAATTGCCTATCCGCTCGTAAGCATATCCAATCCGGGCGAAGTGGTGCAGGGCCCCGCAGGCTTTGTCTATGGCAGCAACAACTATGTCGGCCCGTTCAATTTTATCCGCGCTACGCGGACGTTGGGAGAGCAAACAAGCTACGCTGCCTACCTGTTCGATGCTATGAAGTTGACCGATTGGCTCGAGTTCAACGGCGGTATTCGCTATGAGAAGGTGAAAGGCACCAGCAGGACGGTCAGCTTCAATACGACGGCTGGCTCAGCTACTCTGGGTGATCCAACTGGCGTCACTACGCCGGCCAGGGTTGATGATAACCTCTTCTCCTACCGCGCCGGTTTGGTCGTCAAACCGACACCGAACACCAGCCTCTATGTCGCCTATGGCAATTCTAAACTGCCCTCGAAGGCTTCAGTGGACGGTTCGTGTGCCATTGACACAGGCACGGGCGGCGGAAATTGCAATGTGAAGCCTGAAACTACCAAAAATTACGAAATTGGTGTTAAGGCTGATCTGTTCGATGCCAAGCTCCTGCTGACTGCGGCGGCATTCCGTAATGATCGCAATCAGATCAAGGTGCTTTCGGGTGACCCACTGCTGCCGGATCAGGCGACCGATGGTAATCAGCGAGTCGAAGGTATTTCTCTCGGCGCATCGGGCAATATCACCAGTAACTGGACGATCTCTGCGAACTACATGTACCTGAAGAGCAAGATCCGGCAGGGTGTATCGGACTACTGTCTCGATAATCCCGGATCGACCAGCACGACTGCTGGCAATTGCGCAAACAGCTTGGCTTTTCCTGATCCTACCCGCGGGTATGCGCTCACCAACACCCCCAAGCACTCTGGCAGCCTGTTCACAACCTATCGCTTCGACTTCGGCTTGGAACTGGGCTACGGCATCACTTACCAGGGTAAGTTCCTGCTGAACCAACCTACTCTCGCGCAACTTACTGCTGGCACCTATGTCGGCTACTATGTGCCAAGCTACACCATTCACCGGTTCATGGCGAATTACCCCATCACCGAAAATCTTAAGGCGCAGCTCAACGTCCAGAACTTCACCAATGAAAAATATGTGACGACGGTGCGCAACAATGTGAACGGTAGCTGGGCGCAG
Organism: Sphingobium sp. TomMM35A; assembly: GCF_054771735.1. Taxonomy (NCBI): domain Bacteria; kingdom Pseudomonadati; phylum Pseudomonadota; class Alphaproteobacteria; order Sphingomonadales; family Sphingobiaceae; genus Sphingobium; species Sphingobium sp. TomMM35A. The sequence continues at coordinate 1,777,491 of NZ_BSRC01000001.1, read as the reverse complement.
CCTGCTCCGACCCGTTCGGCGGTGCTCAGCCTAAACTATACTTTCTAACCCTGCGAAAATCCCCCGGCCCCTTGTCCCTTGCCGGGGGAAAGGGCGGGTGGCGATGCACTCCTCTCCTCGGGTCGCCACCCGCCTGACCTTAAGAAAAGAGAGGTGTGCGATTGATTCGCATTAGAACCCGCGCTATGTGCTTCGTCCGCAGGCAGTAGCCATAAAAGGGGAATGGGCATGCTTGGTGCGGCCGAACGGTTCATTGCAGATGATATCGCACCCGCTACTTTCCCGTCGGATGCTCCCCATCTTCTCCCACGTACTAGGCTAGATGAGGTTACGGCGGTTCCGGGACCCCGCTACGGCGAGCGGCGGTCGATCAATCTTCCTGCTGTTTTGCTCATCATTCTCGTACATGGCATTCTCATTTTCGTCCTGATGCAGGCGCGGCAACATGCTCAGCGCGTGCGGGAGACCCGCCTTTCCGTCGTTAACCTGATGCCGCCTCCGCCCCCGCCCGCCGATGACACTCCACCACCACCACCTTCAGCACCGCAAGTGGTAGCTCCGCCGCCTCTGGTGCACGTCCCGATGCCGCCGGTGCCGATCGCCACGACACCTGAGCCGACACCCGTCCGGGCTCCCGTGGTCCCTGTCATCGGCCCCGCTCCGGCTACCGTCGTCTCATCTGCTCCGGCTGCGCCCAGCACCGTGCAAGGTGGGGATCTCGCGACGCAGATGGTGTCTGGCAAGCCACCTCGCTATCCGATCGAGAGCCGCCGCAAGCGCGAGCAGGGGACGGTGTTGTTGGCCTTGACCTTGGGGATCGATGGCGCGGTCGAGAGCCTGACCATTGCCCAGAGCAGCGGCTTTTCACGCCTGGATGCGGCTGCGCGTGACGCAGTTCGGACATGGCGCTGGAAACCGACAATCCGCGATGGGCAGCCCGTCAAAGTAAAGGGCTTGGTGGAAATTCCCTTCGTCCTGCGCACCGAAGGCGCCTGACCCCAGAACTGTTCAACAGAGTTTTCGATATGCTCACCGTCATTCCCGACCTGCTCGATGCTGCACACGTGGAGCGCACACGCGCGCTGATTGGGCAAGCGCAGTGGATCGACGGCAATGTGACGTCGGGCCATCAATCGGCGCTCGCCAAGCGCAACATGCAATTGCCCGAAGATGCGCATGAAGCTCAGCAGGCGGGGCAGATCATCTTGGAGGCGTTGGGGCGCTCGCCGCTTTTTATCGCTGCTGCATTGCCACTCAAGATATTCCCCCCGCTGTTCAACAGCTATGAAGGCGGGCAGGCGTTTGGCGTTCATGTGGATAACGCCGTGCGGGTGCAGGCGGGGACCGGCTTCACGGTCAGGTCGGACCTATCGATCACGGTCTTCCTGGAAGACCCGCACAGCTATGATGGCGGCGAATTGACTATCGAGACGAATTTCGGCGTGCAGCAGGTGAAGCTCCCGGCAGGGCATGCGGTTTTGTACCCTTCGTCGTCGCTTCATCGCGTGGAGGCGGTTACGCGCGGGCGGCGAACCGCTAGCTTCTTCTGGATACAGTCGATGGTCCGGGACGATTCGGCGCGTCAGATGATGTTTGACTTGGACAGCAGCATACAGGCTCTCGCCGTCGATCTTGGCCATGACAATGCCCAAGTGATCCGGTTGACGGGCGTCTATCACAATCTGCTGCGGCGATGGGCAGACGCATGAAGTGGCTTGGCTAATCAAGCATCGAAGCCAGGGCAGGCGTCATATACTCCGTGGCGCCATCGCACGCGCGGAGAATGAGGCGGGCGGCGACATCATGACGCGTCGCCAATGCCATGCCACGCTCATGCCCCAAAATCGTGATCGCAGTTGCCCAAGCGTCAGCCAGCATAGCGCTTTCGTGCAAGGCCGTGACAGACGCGACATTATTGCCGATCGGCCTGCCAGTTGACGGGTCGATGCTGTGAGACAAATGCGTCTCGTTCTCTGCGCGGAAACGAACATAGTCGCCTGACGTAGCTACAGAAAGGCCGCACAAGGCGATGCGGAGAATGGGCACTGAGAGACGCGGCGGCGCCTCGACATCGACCCACCAGGGCTGGTGATGGGGCTTAAATCCTTCGCCGCGCAGTTCCCCCCCGATCTCGACCAGAAAATGCCGGGCGCCTAGATCGCGGAGGGCTTCTGCCACCGCGTCGACTGCAAAACCCTTGGCTATTCCAGAGAAGTCCAGCTTCACGTCAGCCAGGCGGCGAGCGCTCTGATCGGCGATCTCGATCATGGTCCATGGTGCGAGATGAGCAGGCACTATCTCAGGGCCTGTGATGCCTGAGGGGCCGAAACCCCACCGTTCAACCATCTGTCCGAGGGCCGGGTCGAACGCACCGCCGGACAATCGCGCCATAGCCAATCCGGCCGTGAGAACCGTCATCATGTCTGACGGCAGCGTCGTCCAAGCCCCGATCGGCAATGCGTTGAAGCGGCTGATGTCGGAATCTGCTTCCCAGTTGCTCATCTGCGCTATGATGCGCGCGAGAACGTCTTCGATCGCGCTTAGGCAGCCCGGCGGAGCATCGACAATCCGGGCCGACCAGCTTGTGCCCATGGTCGGCCCGGAAAGCTCTGTAATGTACCCCGTTCCATCCCGCTGAGCCGAAGGAGGCTGTGGAGGCGGAATGTCAGGGATGGCGACGCGAATGCCGGTCAGGGGGCCAGCACTTCCAAGGTGGTGACATAGGAGGCGCGGCGCGGTGCCGGAGTGGCGGGCGATGCCGCCTGTGCGCCTTCGCCACCTTCGCGATTTCCGCCTACTGAGGCATTCAACCAGTACATGCCAGGCTGTGGCCAGTTGATCGAAACTTTTCCGTCCTTGCCGGTGACCAGATCCTGCTGGCCCAACGTGTCACGGTAACGGATGCCGCCGGGGATCACTGTTACCTTAAGGTCTGCAGCGGGCTTCCCATCGACGAGGAACTGGAAGGTCGCCGCCTCGCCTGCGACCAAATCGTTCGGATGGGTGACGGGCACCAATTCTATGCCAACGCCGGTCGGCTTGAATATCGTAGTGGTAGGCGCTCCCAGCGTGAGGAAAATCTCGTTGCGGTTGGAAGCCTCGACTGTCTGGACATTGGTGGCTCCCGCCGGGATGGCCGCCGACAGCTTGTCCTTGGTTGTGCCGCGGGGCAGGCGCTTCACCTCACCGTTCAAGGTGTAGCTGCCCATGATGCCCGTCGAGACGCTGGCGACGCGATACGTGCCGGGCTGCGTCAGGTGAACATCGAAGGTGGAGCGATATTTGCCAGTCGCGGCGTTTTCGATCTTGCCAGCCGATCCATCGGGCTGCGTCACTGCGACGGCATCGGTGCGCATCGGCATATGTTCGAAGTAAAAGAGGTCGTTCGATACCGCAGCGTCGACAGTGACCCAGCTGTCCGTGCCGGACAAGGTGGTCGAGGACGGCAACATCCACTGGCGGTGCGCGTGGGCGCTTGTGGCCATCAACGCAGTGAGGGTCGCTGCGATCAGATATTTGGCTTTCATCGGAATCCCCTTATTTGCTGACGCTGAGGCTGACCTGCCCCAATTCGTTATTGCCCTTTGCGCGGACCACAGTGCCGGGCTTTGCCGGCCAGGTGAATGGCAAGCGGAGCAGTTCGCGGCCGCCGACTTCGCGGGCGGCCTCTACGACGAGCGTGTAGTTGCCGGGTGTGAGTTGGCCGAGCGGGCCTTTGCCCGCGGTGAAGGCGACCTTTTGGTCACCCGGAGCGCGTGTGGCGCCGGTGATGCCGTCGGCGGGAACTTTGAGCGACCGTCCGGAGACGCGCCACCATTGGCGGATGTCGCGGAGCCATTTGGTGCCTTCGCCCTTTGCCTTGTCGACATCATACCAGACCGACAGGGTGCGCGGGGTGGCGCCTTCCTTTTCCAGCCAGATGGCGACGTAGGGGCGGTGATATTCGGCGACGGAGAGGCGCGGGATAGCGACGTTGACATTCAGCGTCTGGGCGGTGGCGGGGATGGCGGCCGCGCCGAAGGCGGCGCTGCTGCCAAGAATGAGTTTGTAGCGGCTTTGCATTGGCTGCTGGTCCCCTGAATTAATGAAGGAAGAGAAGAATTAAAAGCGTTGGGATAATGAGGCCTGCTCCTACCAGGGGCCAGGTGCTCGGGCGCTTGGCAGCGTGGAGCTGGAGGAGGAGAAGGCCGGTCATTGCGAAGACGAAACAAGCGACGGCGAAGATGTCGATGAACCATTTCCAGGCAGTGCCGGTGTTGCGGCCCTTGTGGAGGTCATTGAGATAGCTGATCCAGCCGCGGCTGGTGCTTTCGCTGGTCACAGCGCCGCTTTGCCGGTCGATCGAGACCCAGCCGTCGCCGCCGGGGCGGGGGAGGGCAAGGTAGATCTCGTCGGCGGACCATTCCGCATCCCCCGCAGCGCGAGCGCCGATTTCCTTTTCGACCCAGGCGGCGACAGGCGCGGGGAGGGGCTTTTTGCTGTCGGCCTGGTTGTCCGGAGCCACCTGCTTCAGGAGCGGGGCGGGCAGGGTCGCGGACTTTTCCACGGTCTGCGGCGATCCTTCGACGTCGGCGGCATGGTTGAGCGTGATGCCGGTGAAGGCGAAGAGCAGGAGGCCGATGAGGCTGATCGCGGAACTGATCCAATGCCAGCTGTGCAGCTGCTTCAGCCAGAAGGTCTTCTTCTTTTTCTTCTGCTGCTGAAGGTGAACGGGGGCATGCATGGGATGGATCGGTCCTGATGATGAGGTGGACCGGATAACGCGAACGACTCGCAATTGCAAACGGGGAGAGAGGGTAAATTGTATTAAAGTGTATGGGTTGGTGCGAGTTTTTGGGTTGGTTATTGGGGTTTAGAGTTGGAGAGGAAGCGGGACCCCGGATCAGGTCCGGGGTGACGAGCTTTGGGCATGATATCCCGGCGTTGGCTTACGCCGCCGTTCGGGTCGCTGGATGACGGTGACGGTGATGGGGCACCAAGAGGCACGAGATCCCAGCTTTCGCTGGGATGACGAGGTAAGGCGGGAGAGAGGGCGAAGATGGGTGAACGAGGTTTAGCGGCCCAGCAGCCCCCGTGCCTGGCCCGCTATTTCGGCGAGCATGGCGACGTTGGGGGCAGCTGCGGCCTTGGCGCGTTGGACAAGGGCGCGGAACTGGGTGATGCGGGGCTGTTTTTCGGCGAGCCATGCATCGACATGGGCTATGATGTCCTTGCCGTTCTTCTTGCCGCCCTGTTCGAGGAAGTCGAGCCGGACCTGCTGCATGTCGCGGGCGACGCCGGAAATGAGCAGCCTTTCCCACGGGTCGCTGGGCGACATGCGGGCGGCGGTCGATTGGACCCAGTCGATGCCGACCGCTTCGCCCAAATGGGTGAAGGCGCGGGTGAGCGCGACTTCGTCGACCTTCAACTGCCCGGCAAGGGCGGCGATGCCGACCGCGCCATCGAGCTTGAAGAGACCGGCGGTGCGGCGCACGAGATCCTCCGGCGCGCCGAGGGTGGCCAGGCGATCGACAACGGCATTGGTGCGGCGCAAGGCTTCGCTGGTGAGGAGGCCGTCAACCTCCCGCGCGAGCTTTTCGACGCCCTTGGCAAGCAGCGCGTGACCTGCGCCGGGCAGTGTTCCTGCGGGCAGACTGCGCAATATGTCGGCGATCTGTGTGCGTACGCCGATGGCGACATCGGCGAACAGCGCGAGGCGGGCGCTCTCCGACATGGCGGTGGCGTCGATATCGGCCCAGAGGGTGCCGATGTCATAGAGCCGCTCTGCGATCAGGAAGGCGCTGGCGAGGTCGGCCAGCGAGCAGCCTTCCTCTTCGGCCAGTTCAAAAGGGTGGATGAGGCCGAGCCGGTTGACGATGCGGTTGGCGACCTTTGTCGCGACAATCTCCCTGGCGAGCGTATGCGCCGCGATCGCATCCCCTTCCTTCTTCTGCATGGCAGGGGGGAAGGCGGCGGCAAGTTCAGGCCCCATGCTGGGATCAAGGGCGAGTTGCCCCTGTTCGATCGAATCCTGAAGCGCGAGCTTGGCGGTGGACAGGAGCACGGCGAGTTCGGGGCGGGTAAGGCCTAGGCCGTCCTGCCCACGCCGGAGCAGCACATCGTTCGCGGCGAGCCCTTCGACCTGCCGGTCGAGGCGGCCGCTTTCCTCGAATGTTTCGATCAGCCGGACATAGCTGGCAAGGTCGGCCGCGCCCCCGCTTTCGGCGATGGAAAGGCCAAGCACCTGGAGCCGGTTATCTTCCAGCACGATGTCGGCCACGGCGTCGGTCATGCTTTCTAGCAGCTTGTTGCGCGCGTCGAACGTCAGGCGGCCTTCGGCCATCTCCTTGTTCAGCGCGATCTTGATGTTCACTTCATTGTCCGAGCAATCGACGCCCGCCGAATTGTCGATGAAGTCTGTGTTGATGCGCCCGGCACGCAGCGAGAAGGCGATGCGGGCCGCCTGGGTGACGCCGAGATTGGCCCCTTCACCGACGACCTTGACGCGCAATTCCTCTGCATTGACGCGCAGGCGATCATTGGCGGGATCGCCGACTTCGCCATGGCTCTGCGCCGCCGCCTTCACATAGGTGCCGATGCCGCCAAACCATAGAAGGTCCGCAGGGCTTTTGAGGATCGCGCCAATGAGGGCGGTTGGCTCCATCTCCGTATCCGTGACGCCGAGGATCGCCTGAACCTGAGGCGTCAGAGTGATGCTTTTCAGGGTGCGCGGGAAGACTCCGCCGCCCTTTGAGATCAGCGACTTGTCATAATCGTCCCAACTCGACCGGGGCAGCTGGAACAGGCGGTTACGCTCCTCCCAGCTTTTCGCCGGGTCGGGATCGGGATCGAGGAAGATGTGGCGATGGTCGAAAGCGGCGAGCAGCCGGATCGACTTCGACAGCAGCATGCCGTTGCCGAACACGTCGCCCGACATGTCGCCACAGCCGACGACGGTGACGGGCTCGCTTTGCACATCGATGCCCATTTCGGCAAAATGCCGCCGAACGCTGATCCAGGCGCCGCGCGCGGTGATGCCCATCGCCTTGTGATCATAGCCGTGCGATCCGCCGCTGGCGAAAGCATCCCCCAGCCAGAAATCATGGTCGAGCGCGATGGCGTTGGCGACGTCGCTGAAGGTCGCCGTGCCCTTGTCCGCCGCGACGACGAAATAAGGATCGTCGCCGTCATGGATGACGACCCGAGCAGGATGGCGGACCTTGCCCTTCACGATATTGTCGGTGACGGACAGCAGCGCGCGGATGAAGATGCGGTAGCTTTCGGTGCCTTCCGCCATCCAGGCGTCGCGATCGACTTGCGGATTGGGAAGCTGCTTGGGATAGAAGCCGCCCTTTGCGCCGGTGGGCACGATGACGGCATTCTTCACCCGCTGCGCCTTCATGAGACCAAGGATTTCCGTACGGAAGTCGTCGCGCCGGTCCGACCAGCGCAGGCCGCCACGGGCGATCGGCCCCGCGCGCAGGTGAATGCCCTCGACGCGGGGGGAGTAGACCCAGATTTCGCGCCAGGGAAGGGGAGCGGGAAGGCCAGGCACTTGCGCACAGTCGAGCTTGAAGGCGAGCGCTTCGGCGGCGGCTTCGCTGAAGAAATTGGTGCGCAGCGTCGCGGTGATGACGGCGCGCAGCAGGCGCAGTACCCGGTCCTCGTCGATGGCGCTGACCTTTTCAAGGCCAGCGGTGATCGCCGCCTGCGCCTGTTCGGCGCGGGCGGGACCATCCTTCACGGCCGGATCATGCAGGGCCTCGAACAGGGTGACGAGTTGGCGGGCGATGTCCTGTTCCCGCCGCAGCGTTTCGGCAAAGGTCGCCATGCCATAGGCCATGCCGGTCTGGCGGAGGTAGCGGAACAGCGCGCGGAAGAGCACGACGGCGTGCGGCGCGAGGCCCGCCGTTACGATCAACTCATTGAAGCGGTCATTTTCAGCCCGGCCCTCCAGCACCTGGGCGATGGCTTCCGTGACGACCGAGGCGCGGGCGACGACCGCGTCGCCGCTGCCGCCCGGCGGGAGTTCCAGAACGAAGCGCTGCACATGGCCCTGCGCGCCACCATCGACCGCCGTCGTCATTTCGTCGATCACGCGGAAGCCGAAATTCTCGAAAGCCGGGACGACTTCGGACAGCGCGATGACATCGTGGCTGTAAAGCTTCAGGCGCAGTTGTTCGGGTCTATCCTCGCCATTGCGGTAGATGCGGATCGACTTGTCGCCGGGACCGCCCAGGCCGTGGAGCAGGCGAATGTCGATCGCCGCTTCGGAAGGGCCAGCACCATTGCGGTACGCCATGGGAAAGCCGGGCGCATAGCGTTGGGCGAGCGCAGCAGCGCGGCCCGGCTCTTCGGTATCGGCGAGAGCTTCCTCGACGGCGGGGACCCAGCCGCGCACCATCTGCTTCAATTGCCGGTCGAGCGGGGCTTCGTCGGGCACGACGCCGCCATCGCGCAGGTCGAGGGTGATGCGTAAGAGCGCGAGTCCGCTTTCTTCAAGCGCGATCGACCAGCTGAGCACCGGCGCGTTGGCGGCCTGCGAAAGCATGTCCTGCACCGCCAGGCGGCGGGCTGTGCTGAGTTCGTCACGCGGCAGCCAGGCGAAGGCATAGAGATGCCGGGCAAGCGCGCTGGTGCCGAGCGCCAGTTTTGGACGCGGACGATCGGTCAGCGACATGAAGGTGAGCGCCAGCCGTTCCAGCGTTTCATGATCGAAGCCGATCAATATGTCATGCGGCAGGGCAGTGAGCGCGTGGACCAGCACCTTGCCCGCATGGCCACCCGGATCGAAGCCGAACTTGTCCATCAGCGCCGACAGGGCGGAGCGGAGCAGCGGCACCTTGTCGGGGCTGGCGGACAGCGCCGCGCTGGTCCACATGCCGGCATGGATGGACAGGGCGACGACCTGTTTCCCTTCGCGCGCCGGCACGATGATGAGGTCGAGCAGAACGGCGCGGTGGACGCGCGACAAGATGTTCGATTTGATGATGAGCGGGTTGCGGCGGCCTTCCTCGAACCAGGTGAAGGCTGCTTCAAGCGAGGCGGGCGACAGCAGCGGCGCGTCGCCGAGCGAACATATACCGAGCCGATCGTCTGCCCGGCCGTCACGATGGCGGACTTCATGCCCGGTCTGGGTGAAATGGCGGGCAAGGAACCAGCGGAGCAGCGCCGCGCCTTCGCCATCGGGGATCGCGTCTGCATCCCGGCTCATGGCTTCGCGCATCCGCGGCCAGTCGGCGACGGCGATGCGGACATCGGCCAGCGTATCGCGCAGCGCCTTTTCCAGTGCGCGGCGGCCCTTCGCATCGACGCGGTCCGCTTCGATATAGATCATGGATTCGCGGCGGGCGCCGGGGGCTTCGTCGTCCAGGATGGCGCCGAGCCTGCCGCCGTCCGCGCGATCGACCGACAGGACCGGGTGCAGCAGGCGGTAGATGGTGATGTCATGGGCGGCGAGCGCGTTGGCGATCGAATCCACCAGGAACGGCATGTCGTCATTGACGATCGCGATGCGCATGTAGCGCCCGGTTGCGCCTTCGCCCAGCGTTTCGATGGCGATGGCGAGCTGGCCGGACCTGCGGACGTCAGCGGCGCGGGCGAGGAAGGTGGCGGCGGCGGTCGCCGCGTCATGACCGAAATCGTCGCTCTCGCCCGGGAGCGCGCCCCGTTCCAGCGCGGCCTCAAGTGCCTTGCGGATCGATGCGTCTACCTGGCCGGACTTCGGCTCGGACAATGCCGTCATGCGTAACCCTCTTCCCGCTGCGGCTGTTGCCGCTTTGCCTGAACGGAGAAGGCGCTGGAACGTTGCCGCGCGACTCTCCGGCTGGCCTTAGGTTATGCGCCAGGGTTTGGAGCGGCTCAACCGGAATGGTAAGAAAATTACATTTGGCCGAAATAAAATGATCCGGCCTTATGCTGCCGCGGCGACGATGACTCGCTGGCCAAGGTCCAATCCGTCGGGCAGCGCGCCAACGATGGCGAGGCTGCCGTCCGCTTCCCGCCGGGCGACGACGACGGCGAGGCCGTCTTCATCAGTTGGGATCGCGATGGGATCGAGGGGCGCAGCCGCCTTCATCGCGGCGCGGGCGGTTTGGCGCGGATCCTTTGCGGCGGGCAGGACGGCGCGGCGCTGGGCGCGTTCGTCGCGGATCAGGGCCTTGAGGCCGCCGGGATATGCGCCGAGATAGTCGCCAAGCGCGCCGAGGCCGAGCCCCGCGCTCTTCGCATGCTCAAGCGCGGTCGCATATTCGGTGATGCGGGTCTTGTCATAGGTGGAGCCGAAGACCAGCTTCACCACGGCGGTAAGCGGGCTGCGGGCCTGGGCTTTGATACCGGCGTCGGCCAGCATCTCCGCATAATCTGCCGGCGACGCCTCGCTCATCAGCGCGAAGTCATAGGCAAGGCCGATGGCGCGGTAGAGGGCGCTGTGGGTGCGGGCTTCGCTGGTGCGGGCCTGCTCCGCCCCATCGCGGGCGAGGGCGAGCCAGTCGGCAAGCGGCGCGTCCTGGCCCGGGCTTTCCATGCCGGACAGGTCGAGCGTGTCTTCATCCTCGCCCGCCGCAGGACCGTCGGCCCAGATCGGCGCGACCGCATGCGGCGCGGCGCTGCTGCGCAGGGCGGCATCGACCTCGCGGCCTAACTCGTCAGCGAAGGCCTGGCTCGCCAGTTCCTTCCAGCTGATGACGCCGAAGACGAAATCAATCGTCTCGCCATCCGAGGAGAAGGGCATGAGGATGCCGCGATAGAGTATCTCGGCGCCCCGCTGATTGACGAACCCTGCCTCGAACCCGATCGGCGCGGCGTTGGCGATGATCTGCAGATAATGATCCGTCAGGCGTGACAGCAGCGAGCGCGACGGGACGTCGTTGATGAACTGGATCGACCCGGTGACCTCGCACTCCCGGCGGAGCGCGGTGCCGAGATAGACGACGGCGGGATTGTCTAGCCCGGTGCTGAAATCGAGAAGCACGCTGTTCGGGCCAAAATCCTCCAGCTGATCGGGTGACAAATCCTCGATCGAAGGAAGCGCGCGGTCCCCAAGCAGGGACGCCCAATAATTATAGGCACGCACCTGCATGCGCCGCTCATCGGAGCCGACCTCGCTCGGCGGTTCGATCGCGCCATTGTCGGCATAGTCGAAATCATCCTGATCGCTGGAGATTTCCTGCCCCCGCAGAGTGTCCATCCGGCTGGTCCTAACCCAGAAGAAAAGCTTTCCTGAGACTCGACATTGCCATGGGATGGTAAACATGCCGTGAAGAAGGCGGCGGCCGATGAGGGAGCGGCGAAGGAGCATGTCTGCAAAGATGATGCGCGAAGATGCAATGCCCGCTTGTCCTGCGCACCAACCGCTGTTATCTGGCCCACCCAACGCCGCTTTAGCTCAGTTGGTAGAGCACATCATTCGTAATGATGGGGTCACGTGTTCGAGTCACGTAAGCGGCACCATCGCATTGGCCTTATCGGCCGGTCTTTCCCTACTGAAAGCGCTTTGAGATGGGTCCGCCGTGGGTTCTCACTGGGAAGCGCTTTGGGCTTATGATTCGGCGAAATGACGCCAGCGCACCTTCAGCCCGGTCATGCAGAACTACCCATTCGCGCGATACCGAGCGCTTGAACGCGCAAGCTGCTTCCCAGAGGCGTGGAGCAATTTAAGAACTGCTCAAAATCGCGCACTCTTCTAGCGATCCATTGGTCCAGGCTTTCGAACGTAGTGGGGCAGGTTGCGCTTTGAAACGAACTTTTCCACCCCATTGTTGTTCGATCAATGGCAACCAAAGTTTCTGAAAATGTCTTGTCGTAAGCCGTTAAACGCCTACCCTTCTTAACCTTCTCGATAGTTGCCTGTCCTGAATGTATCAGTCGATCGATGGAGTCGCGGAGCCGCTCCTGCGCTGCGTCGCTTGGTCGATATTTGCCAGGGATCAGTTTGTAACCCAAAAAGTCGTGGCCTTCTGAGACGTGGCCCGCAAACGCCTTGCGAGGGTGCAGCGCCGGATCATAGATTCCCATCCCCAGCTGTTCCAGCATCCTCCGCGCTTTCTCCATACCTTTTTCGACATTCAGCCGACGCCGCCCAAGCACGAGAAAATCGTCAATGTAGCGGATACAAACCAGACCGCGATCGGCGGCGTTCAGTTCTTTGTCGAAGTCACGAAGGACGATGTTTCCGGCCAACGCGGAAAGCGGGCATCCCTGTGCTACCCCTAGTTCATCAGTGGGAAATAGAGAAAGATCCTCTGGAGGCAGATCGGCGGCATTCGATAATTCGACAGTCAATGCCCGTTCGAACAGATCGACGAACTCGCTGTCTGCGCCCTCTCGGCGTACAAACTCGACAACCTGCGGCTTGGGTATTTTAGTGAAGAAGCTGGCGATGTCCGATCCAGCAAGGTGGCATTTTCCGTTGGCTACGTGCTCATCGAACATGGCAATCGCTGAGTCTACGCCACGGCCTGGAATTCCGCCGATCGATGTTGGTGTGCTTAGTATGTCTTGTATCCCAACCATTGACTTAGCCGTTTGCAAGACATCTAGGATTGCCCGTTGAACGATGCGATCTGGAAGGGGTGCCACCAAAATAGGTCGTATACCCGCCTTGCCGTTACCTTTCGGCGGAGTTGCGGCATAAGCTTTGTCGAATGCATATCCCTCATGCAGCCGCTTTTGCAGCTTGCGCAGGTTGGCCGGTAAATCTCGGCCGAAAGCCTGGGCCTCGTCCCTCGTGGATTTTGTCTTAGATGTTTCCGCGTTCCGTCGGATTGCATGCCACGCGCGGAGCAATACAGCACCGGATCGGACGTAAGGCGTCAATTCATGGTGCGCGCTAGCTTGGGGTCTCGCCAACAAAAATCTCCCCCGGCCAACGGGCGTACCCCGACAAACACGTTTGCCGAAGCCTCGACATGCCACGCGATGCCAGTGGCAACGCGCTCGCCACCCGGTTCATCCCCCGCACCCCAATGGGGCCAAGCCAGAACCAGAGCAATCAGCACAATGACAGAACCGAGCATGTTCAGATACCAGCTCATTTCCGCCATCCGGCTTCCGCGTCCCTGCAAAGAATTACCCCCCACCAGCTTAGCAGCTTTTTGGGGATGTCAACCCGTTGCGCGGCGCTGCGCTCCGGCGGAGACTTAAGTTCGGAGGCTGTTAGGCGAGCCGTACTAGACGGAATACCAGCCTCACACATCGTCGCCGGGGCGTGCGGGCGTCCGTCACAGCGTACCCCGACAAACACGTTTGCCGAAGCCTCGACATGCCACGCGATGCCAGTGGCAACGCGCTCGCCACCCGGTTCATCCCCCGCACCCCAATGGGGCCAAGCCAGAACGAGTAGCTCGGAAGCAGAAGCTTTGTAGAAGACACTCCATATCAAGGCAATAGCAGCAATCGGGGGGCAATCCCGCACATTTCACAACGCGGAAAAATCAGCATCTTATATGAACAGGCGAAATCAAACGCCTATTGCGAAGCTGCTCTAATCCCGCCAGAAAAGCTCTGCCTTCCGTGAAAGCCGGAGGGTGGGGCGTAGGAACCCCTTTTCAGAGAACTCGGTCGCCAGAATACGGAGGCCGGGTGGCATGCGCGCATGTCCAGCCGGTAACGGTAAAGGCGCATGCGCCTGCTCTCTGATCAGGTTCCTAACATCCGGCTTAGGCCGTCGCTCCAAGAGGTACATAGGGGTGACACGAGGTTGAAGCCGAAGGTCGCTCTTCCAAGTGTGAGGGGGCGAGCAGTGAAACATCAACAGCAATAGCGATGCTGCCTGTTCAGCCGTGCCCGGTGGGTTCGGCTCCATCACCTCATGCAAATGGAAAACTCATGAAGAAAATCATGCCCGCACTGTGCCTGGCGATCCTTTCTGCCTGCACCACGCCCGCCGATGTCTCGAAGCCTTTGACAGCTGGCGGTGACAAGAACGCGAAGTTCGACATCAAGAATACTGCCAGTGGCTTCACCGTCGATCTGCGTTACTCTCGCTATCAGTTTATCCCAGAGGCTGGTGCCCTTCTGACAGCCTGCCGGTCTATCGTCATCGCACGGGTGGAAGAAGAGGCGAAGGTGAGGGGCCGCGCAATCAAGCCGATCGATGAGCAAGCCGTTCGTGTCTCGGTTGGCCGAAATATACTGAGTGGCCGGACAGCTTGCCGGGCGTTCGTGGAAGCGGTCTGGAACAGCTGAGGTCGTCCATGATCACATCTTCACAAATCGCTCGGCTGGAGAAGCTGACCGAGCTTCGGGATAAGGGTGCCCTGACCTTGGAGGAGTTTGAGCAACATAAGCAGGCCATTCTTGCTCCCCCGCCGCCCAGAGCGGCAAATACCTTCGATTCGACGGCCATCAAAAAGCGGCTGGTGGGTGACGTTGATCTGGGGGAATTCGAAACTCACCTGCGATGGATGATCCTGCCGCTGCAAAACTATGCCAACTTCACAGGGCGATCTGGACGCCGGGAATACTGGATGTTCACCCTTGGAGTGGCAGTAATCTACGCCATTCTGTACATCATGTTTGAATCCGCTCTACGGGAAGACAACGCCTTCACCGGCATGGTTTCCCTGGGGATGGCTGGCCTGATTGCCATCGGTCTATTCCTTCCGGCGTTGGCGGTCCAGGTCCGACGCCTTCACGATCAGGATAAGCCCGGCTGGTGGGTGTTGCTTAATCTTGTCCCATATCTCGGTGCGATCATCGTCCTGATCTTGATGTGCTTGGAAGGGACGGACGGACCTAATCGCTACGGGGATGACCCTAGGCTCAGGACTCGTTGATCACAGCCAGAAGAGCACGGTGGCTGCGAGAGCGAGGGCGGAGAAGAAGACGGTTGGGCAGCGGTCGTAGCGGGTTGCCACACGGCGCCAGTCTTTCAGGCGACCAAACATGATCTCGATGCGGTTTCGGCGTTTGTATCGGCGCTTGTCGTATTTGACGGGAAAAGAACGGGATTTCCGGCCCGGAATGCAAGGCGTGATGCCCTTTTGTTCGAGCGCATCCCTGAACCATTCGGCGTCATAGCCCCGGTCAGCCAGCATCCACTGCGCCTTGGGTAGATCATCGAGCAGGGCTGCCGCGCCGGTGTAATCGCTGATTTGTCCTGCCGTGATGAAGAAGCTCAAAGGGCGGCCGTTGGCATCGGTGACGGCGTGAAGCTTGGTATTCATGCCGCCCTTGGTCCGCCCGATCAGGCGGCCGAGGCCCCCTTTTTTACCCCAAGGCTGGAAGCCGTGCGGTGGGCCTTGAGATAGGTAGCATCGATCATGACGGTCTGGGGATCGGCTCTCTGGGCAGACAGCCCCTCCATCATCCGGCCAAACACGCCCATCTCGCCCCACCGTTTCCAGCGGTTGTAGAGCGTCTTGTGCGGACCGTATTCCCTGGGCGCATCACGCCAGCGCAGCCCGTTGCGGTTGACGAAGATGATCCCGCTCAGCACGCGCCGGTCATCGACCCGGGGCTTGCCGTGGCTCTTGGGAAAATAGGGCGAAAGACGCGCCATCTGCTCGTCCGTCAGCCAATACAGGTCGCTCATGCTCAGTCTCCTCGCGGAGCCTGAATCACATCGCCCTCAGCCAATCAATGGGTCCTGAGCCTAGCTTTAGGATTGATCGCAAGTGCAGAATCATTTCGCTCTTGCTCTTTCGCCGCGGACTTCTGGCGATCAGGGAGCACGGTGTCCCGCAGTCGCTTGAATGGCACAGCGAATTCTTCCGCTTCAAGTACATCCATGCCTTGAAAATCAATGACATACCGCTTTGGTGAAATGACTTTCTGGCTCAGCAGCTCATTTGCAATCAAATACGGTCGCAATACCTTGCTAAGCTTGCCTGTGTTATCTCCAGCAAGGGCACTCCGAGCCGTATCTGCCTTGAGCAAGAAGCCCTTATGTCCATGTGTTTGCCCCTGATAGCAGCCCGCAAGCTGGTTAGCTCTTAGAGGCTTGGCCTTTGTCACGTCATGATTGAACGATAGTGCAGACCCGATTCGCTCGACGGCCTCGGCGCGCTCTTCCGCTTTGCCTTTCTCACCCACTTGAATGAAAAGGCGCTTGGGACCCACCTCGCGACCCTTTACCCAGTTGACGATGGAAACGTGAAGGTCGGCATCTCCCGGCCAGGGCATGCTGGACATTGCTTCGGTGATCGTGCCGCCGTGTCCTACAATGTAATCTAAACTGGCTTCCCGACTGTAGTTTTGGCGCACTGTATTGGTTCCGACCAAACCAGCACGCTGGCCATCTTTCAGATGGTCGTGTGCCCTTCGGAACCAGTAACAGCAGTAATCAGCGCGGCCGTCGATATTCGGATAACGCTCACGTAGAGCGTGCGTGTAGCCGGCCTCAGCCTCTGCTTGTAGCTTGTTTTTGCTCTGATATGGAGGATTGCCGATTATGGCGTCAACCTCCGGCCAATCAACAAATAGCGCATCGTTCTGTTGAATATTATCGTCTAAGTTATCTAACGGTAGAGCTTGATCCTCAAGACCTAGCTCACCCTGCATAGCACCAATGGTCTCCCGCGCTTCGTCAAGTGCAAGCTTTTTTGCAAGCATGAGAGTGACTTTCGCGAGTTCAACCCCAAATGCATCAAGTTCTATACCGAAAAACTGCTTTGGACTGATGATACTGACTGTCTTTGCTTGCTTCGAGAACTCTGCAGCTGAAAATTCGTCCTTCAAACGTTGCAAAATTCGAAGATCTAAGCGTGTCATCTCTCGGTAGGCAATATAAAGAAAGTTTCCACTACCGCATGCCGGATCGAGAACCCGAAATTGGGATAGCGCTCCCCTGAGTTCCAGCAACTGCTTCATTGTTTTAGCCGCCTCTATTCGTTCAAGCCACGGCCGAACGATCACGGGGCCTACGATACGTTGTATATCTGCCTCAGCCGTGTAATGCGCGCCGAAAGCGTGGCGCTGCGCCTTGTCCATGCTATCTTGAAACAAGGTTCCAAAGATTGCCGGATTAACCTTCGACCAGTCCTTTGTTGCAGCCCCTTCCTTATCTTTGCCTATGAGATCAAGCTGGAATCGATCCAGCTCTATCGGCTCAACTTTAGCGAATAGCCCGCCGTTGAAATACCGTACGCCCTTAAAGCGGCCGGCCGCGGCAGCGTTAGGATCGTTCATCTGACGGAAGAGGCCGCCAAACAGATCATAGGGCGATTGCTCCCGTTCGACGCAATCGTCATAAATGCCCTGGATCGTTGCTGCGGGCATCAAATCGATGTCTTCGGCGAACATAGCGATTAGAAGTTGAAGAACGAACCTTTGCGCCTGTTCGCGTGGGACTGGCTTGGCTGGATGCTTAACCAACCCACGGAACAATTCGGCCATTTTGTCAGCCGCATCGCGGGAGACTTTTTCACGGTCGTTTCCAAAGATCGGCTTAGGATTATTCGGAAACAGAAAGTTAAGGGCTGGATATCGTTGTGGTAGTTCATCAAGAAATACCTTGTCGACGGGCTCGCCTAGCTGCTTGTCGAAATCATAAATCCAAAATTCCTTGAAATTGCACAGTACAACGTATCTGGGGCGGTTCGGGACCGCCTCGATCCAGTAATCGAATGCTTGCTGATAATGCAGATGGAGCTTTTCCCCCGCACTTTTCATCTCGATCAAAACGTGCGGCTTCCACATCAGGTCGGCAAATTTCTTACCTTTTCCGCCTGTTTTGGTTACTCGGAATTCAAGGCTTGCCCCAGCTTCTTTGTAGCCTTTGTGTCCAAAGGCTTGAAACAAGCGGTCGCAGAAAACTTGGGCTTCACCCTTCTCGTCACCGAGCGGTTGTGCGTATTCGACAAACTGCTTCAAACGGTCAACGGTTTCAGACACTTGGACAATCCCCTTTGGCTTGTTCCTAGCCGAAGGATGAATGCGCCGTCACTATGAATTCTCACATGCGGATACCGGGCAGAACCCCCACGCAGCGCGCGAAGATGACTCAAGGTGTCCGAGCTATTTCACTGTCCTTATTCGGCTCATAGCTAGCTGCTTATGGCCGAGAAGTTTGATAACTACCCTTATGTTGATGGCCTCGACCAGCACGCGAAAGGCGCCGTCGATTATTTAGAAGGCAGCCGCTCAGGCAAGGTATGGACTCAGAAGCGTCGATCCCCGCGAGCATCGCTAAAAGTTGGTTGCGCCTGATCGCAGTGCCTGTACAGCCGACCGAGCTAACCTCTTCAATGGGCAACGGGGGCCGATCGTGTCGAAGAAGATCAGTGGTGCTGAATATCCTCTTTCCAAGATTTTCTCGTCTGATTTCGAGTATGTCATCCCCTCGTACCAGCGCCCCTACGCTTGGACCCCCGATCAGGCCGGTGAGCTTTTCGATGACCTAATCGCTTTCTTCCAAGCCGAGCAAGAGGAGGGCTATTTTCTCGGCAGCATCGTGCTAATCAAATCCGAAGAGAGCGCCTATTCGCAGGTGATTGACGGGCAACAGCGCCTGACGACACTTACCATCCTGCTCGCCGCAATGGCTTCGGCGAACGACGGCGAGGACAGTGAGGAGATTCGCCCTTACATCTTGGAGCCGGGCAAGAAGATGGAAGGCATCTTGCCGAAACCTCGTTTGTCGCTGCGAGAGCGCGACAAAGCGTTCTTTTCAAAATACATCCAAAATCTACAGTTAAATGCCCTGATCGATCTTGACTCCTCTTCGCTAGAGAACGAGTCGCAAGTTAATATCCGTGACAACGCAAGGCATTTTGTTCAGGCCGTTGCCGAAGCCCTTCCGACGCAGGAGAAGCTGCGCGCGTTTGTGACGTTCCTTCTGACGCGCTGTTACCTCGTCGCCGTCTCAACGGCGAGCCAGGAGTCGGCCTTTAGAGTATTTTCGGTCATGAACAGCCGCGGCCTCGATCTCCAGCCAACTGACATTATCAAGGCAGACACGATCGGTAAGTTGAAGAGCGAGAGCGACCGTCAGCTCTACAACGACAAGTGGGAAGAAATGGAGGTTGAACTCACGCGAGAAGGCTTTCGCGACCTTTTCACCTATCTCCGCATGATCTACGCCAAGGAGAAAGCTAAGCGGATTTTGCTAGAGGAGTTTAGAACGCACGTCTTGCCAAAAAATCCCGATCCTAAAATCTTCATTGATGAAGTTCTAGAGCCATTCTCGGATGCGCTGGATGCAATTCGTAATGCCTCCTTTTCGGCGACATCACACGCCGAAACCGTAAATTACTATATCAGGTGGCTTCAGCGGATTGACAACTCTGACTGGATACCGCCGGCGATGCTTTATCTTAAGGAGCAGCGTAACAAGCCTAAGCGGGTTGCGCGCTTCTTTGAACTCCTAGAGCGATTAGCCGCTTTCATGCACATTTGCAGGTGGAATGTGAATGATCGGATTGAGGTCTATGCAGACCTTATCGGTGATATCCAGTCTGGCGTGGAACCCGATGAGATGGAAACATTCCAGTTCACCGATGAAAACGTCGAAGACTTTCGCGAGGCGCTCGACGGAAACATCTACGAACTTACTCCTCGCCGACGCAATTATTTGCTTCTACGGCTCGATTCCTTCATTTCGGATGGTGCCGCCACTTACGACCCGTCCATTCTGACGATCGAACACGTTCTGCCGCAGACCGTGCCTGCAAACAGCGAATGGAAAGAATGGTGGCCCGACGCCGCCGAGCGCAAGGTGTGGGTGCATCGGCTCGCCAACCTGGTTCCGCTTAACAAGAAGAAGAATTCATCGGCGCAGAATTACGAATTTGGCCCGAAGTGCGATATCTACTTTTCAGGCACCAAGAATGTATCGTCATATGCATTAACCAGCCAAGTATTGACGCAGAAGGAGTGGACACCAGAAGTAGTAGCGGTCCGCCAGAAAGACTTGCTCGAGACTATCTATAATAATTGGGCGATCTGAAAGGTTGATGAACTAAACTAAAGAAAATATTAATCGGTTTCTGTGATCGTCTGATCAAAGGGAAATGTTGTATAGCGGCGACGCGTCAGTGTACTCTTGCCACAATTACCTTCTTAAGGATTTTGCATTTAGGAAATACAGGAAAAGGACGGAGATGCGTGAATCTTGGAACAAGACAACGTCGTTCGAGCATTTTGATGTTAAACTGGCCAACACTCGCTGGAGTTGGTCCGGTCAATCTGTAGATGGAATGACCGTAGCGCTTGTCCTCTGGCAGGATGGGGTGAAGGGCAAGAATGGCAATCTCACTTATGACGATACCGAAAATCCGGACGCCGAGTGGCGTAGCCGTCCGGGATCAATCGAGCGCACCCAGCTGCTGAAACATTGTCGCGACAATCTCGGCGGTCAGTTTCGGGCCGTCATCGCTGTGGCTGCGGACATCGAGGCGGATCCCAGGCAAATTGAGCGATGCTTCCCCCATAAGGGTGTCCTTTGGCAGCTGGATGAATTTGATGAGAGGACTGGCGCTTTCAGTGCGCATGTCGTCCGCTGATCCGGGTGTAAGGCCTCGGGCGGCTATGCAGACATAGGCCAACTGGTCGCTACCGGCTGACCTCGAATAAAAGTCCGATAACTGCGGTTATGTTCATGCCTTCTGGCTGGTTGACGAGGCAGAGCGAAATGCGCATATTTGTGCGCATGAAAGGAAGCTGCAATGGGTAGGTTTGAGCATGAATTCACGGGGCAGGGCCGGAAGCCTACCAATGTGTCCCTCGACATGGCCCTGGTGGCGGAAGCTAAGGGGCTCGGCATAAACATTTCGCGTGCATGCGAGGTAGGGCTGCTCGAGCAGATAGCCAAGGAGCGGGGACGGCTATGGAGGGAGGAAAATGCTCCCGCCCTGAAAAGTTCAAACGACTATGTTGAGCAACATGGCTTACCCTTGAGCAGACACCGCCAATTCTAATGGCAAAGTTTGATGTGTATCGTCAAAAGAATGGCGGTCCTCTTGTGCTCGATTGCCAGGCGGACCTTCTCTCTGATCTCAACACCCGTTTGGTCGTCCCCCTTCTCCCGGTTGAACAAGCTCCCAAGCCTGCAGCGCGCTTGAACCCCGTATTTGATCTGGATGGTGAACGCTACACCATGGTGACGCAGTTTGCAGCGAGCGTGGCCACGCGGGAGTTGGGGGAAATTCTGCAGTCGCTCAGGTCAGAGCAGGACACCATCGGCGCTGCGCTAGACATGCTTATTTTTGGCTTCTGAATGGCGACAGGTGCCATCGCCCGAGGCGTCACGCAGCTTGTGGGACATCGACGATTTTTTGAAATTCGCCCAATATGTCGGCATGATGATGCGCCAGATATCGCACAATGCGCGCGTTGCTGAGAAGGCGGTTCACGTATCCAATCGCTAAAACGAGATCGAGGTGATCTGCGCCGTAGGTTTGTTCAACCATCTTGAATTCGCGATCCAGGCTGGCTGACTCCCGTTCCATGAGCGCTATTTGTTCGGATGTTAGACCCTTTAAGATTTTCCGCCGCCCCGTCACAAGCTGATCCTCTGGAGTGGCTGCAACCAGAGATTTGGCATATCCGGTCGAAAATCGGTTCATCGCGATCATTAGCTCGGCCGCTTCAATCTGTCGTAGTGGCTTCAACTTTCGAAGTTCCACAAAGGCTGCGAGCGGGAGGTGCTTATCGTTGAGCAGCGCAACAGCCTCAGGGCAAATGCCTCTAAGAAGATTTCTCTTTGAGCGGATATTTGCGATATTCACATTTAAGGCGCGAGCAAGCCTCTCCTCCGAAACGCCCTTTTGAATCGCATTGAGGATCATTCTGTGTTCTTGAATTATAGCAATTCTGTTGATGCGCTTATTGTAGGTGAATGCTTCATCTTCAGTAGCGACAAGGCATACCACCTCTGAATCGCCACGCTCGAGCAGGATTTGTACTCGGAGGTGACCATCAAGAAGGTGATACTGATTTGGATTGAGGGGATCCCTGATTACGACAGGGGGTTCGATGATGCCCACCTCGCTGACGGATGCCGCTATCTGAGCATACTTCACGGATTTCTTTACCTGATCGGATACCTCTCTTAGGGGCAGTATTGCCGCAAGATTGATGCGAAGAGTGGCATCTTCAAACGCTTGAGCGATTGACCTGCGCGGCCGCGTCATAGGTCGTCTCCCTGCATACCCAAGCGGACTGCTATATTTTCAGGCAGCGTGGCGAGGTTTTCGTCCTCGGCAAGCCCGACGAATTGCTGGTCCTTGATCAATCTGCGAAGCGCCTCACTAATGAAGATCAGGCGGCTGCGGGTGATTTCAGTGCGTCTGATCATGACACGTTTCCGGTCGGTTTCCTCCTGATAGGCTTTGACCAAAGCTTCGGCAGAAACCTGGATGCGCGGCTTGCTGTTGGACCAGTCCAGGCCTTTTCCTCGCCGTCGTCGTATTTCGAGCAGCCTCTTTGCGGCGACAAGTTTGCGACCCTTGAGGAGACCTTGTTCATATGCGCTGCTTAGTGCTGTCTGTGCATCTTGGTCGGGTGCGTCCGCGATTTCGATGGCCACACTGAGGGGGATCGTTCCGCTTTCCACCGATTGCAGCAGGCGCTTTTCACCGGTCTCCAACAGGTGGGCGACGCCGTGAACATATTCAGCGGTCAGGCCAGTTCGTTGTCCGTCGTCAGCACATTCGGCACAACTCGCGGCGTAGATTAGCGGAGTGCGGGCCTCGTCTGGGGGTTGATGTTAAGCGGCGAGCTTGCGGTGTTGCAAGCGGCGATATTCGATGGTCTGTCGCTTGATCCTTTCGCGCTGTTTGATGATGGCTGGCGCCCTGCCGAAGTAGGCGTCGGCGGGCGTCACGTTGTTCAAGCTCTCGTGGTAACGCTGGTGGTTGTAGTGATCGACGAAGGCCTCGATCTGGGCCTCGAGGTCGCCGGGCAGGAAGTAGTTCTCCAGCAGGATGCGGTTTTTCAGGGTCTGGTGCCAGCGTTCGATCTTGCCCTGGGTCTGCGGGTGGCACGGGGCGCCGCGGACATGGCTCATCTTTCGGGCCTCGATGTATTCCGCCAGTTCGCCCGCGATGTAGCTGGGGCCATTGTCGCTGAGCAGCCTGGGCTTGTGCAGCACCGTGGCGCTGTCGCAGCCCGAGGCCTTGAGGGCGAGGTCCAGCGTGTCGGTCACGTCCTCGGCCCGCATGTTGGTGCACAGCTTCCAGGCGATGATGTAGCGCGAGAAGTCGTCGAGCACGGTCGACAGGTACATCCAGCCCCATCCGATGATCTTGAAGTAGGTAAAATCGGTCTGCCACATCTCGTTCACCCGCGTGGTTTTGGTGTGGAACTGATCGGCGGCCTTGATTACGACATAGGCCGGGCTGGTGATCAGATCATGGGCCTTCAACAGTCGATAAACCGTGGCTTCCGAGACGAAGTAGCGCTTCTCGTCGGTGAAGCGTACCGCCAGCTCGCGCGGTGACAGCTCGCTGTAATCCAGCGCCATCTCGACGATCTGATCCTGGATATCGTCGCCGATGCGGTTCCACACCCGGCTCGGCGCCGATGGTCGATCCTCCAGCGCCTCAGGCCCGCCCTCGAAATAGCGGTCATACCAGCGGTAGAACGTCCGGCGGGGGATGCCGAGCTGGTCCAGCGTGCGTTTGGCGGGCAGATGTGACTGCTCGACGATCCGGATGATCTCGAGCTTTTCGGATGCGGGATACCTCATTCGTCGTCGCCCCCATCCGCAAGCATGCTTTTTTTCAGCAGACGGTTTTCGAGCGTCAGGTCGGCAACGCATTCCTTCAAGGCACGGGCCTCACGCCGCAGATCCTGCACTTCGCCGGTGGTCGCGGCACGCGCGGTATCACCGGCCAAGCGGCGCTTGCCGGCTTCCATGAACTCCTTCGACCAGGTGTAATACAGGCTCTGGGCGATGCCTTCCTTGCGGCACAGCTCGGCAATGCTGTCTTCGCCGCGCAGGCCATCCAGCACGATGCGGATCTTGTCCTCGGCCGAAAAATGCCGACGCGTCTGCCGCCGGATGTCCTTCACCACCTGCTCAGCAGGGGCCTTCGCCGGCAATTTTTTCAAGGAGGGTTGGGTCTTCATCTTCGTTCCTTCGTCACTACGACGAAGCCCCAACCCTCCTTAATTCACAACCTCAAATCTGTGCCATTGGTGCTGACGGCGGACAGGAGATTCAGCAGAAGGGCGACCTCCCCTCTCTCCTACTACGTACAAGCAGTGGCGCGCTCGGCATCAACCTGGCCCACCCGGCATTCGGCGACGGCGACCGACCAGACCCGGTCTCACTCCAAGACGCGCTCGAAGCCCTGCTTCATGTCCTCGACGTTAGAGGTCGCGAGCGCTCGGCTGCGCGGCGACGGATCATCTCCGAAATACTCAGCGACTGGAGCCAGGCGCTCGACCCGGACCGCTCATCTATCGCGAACATTTTATCTCCTTGAATCCGTCAGGTTCCGCGCTCAAGCGCGCTGGAGTTCCACCCCGATCTTTGGCATAATCGGGCTAGGAGAATGGGTTGTGCAGGGGGCGCGATTAATGTCGGAAGGGAAGTTGCGGTTGAGTCCAGGGCAAGTGCGAACCGTCTCCCCTTTCCTGCGCATCGATCAGAAGCGGGAGTTTCGCAGCCTCCTAACGTTCGAGGGCGCACCCCAACCTTCTTTCGCCGAGGAACTGCGCACGCTGGCGCGTCGCTATGTTGATGATGGCGAGAGCCGGAAGCTCCGCACCGTCTGCCTTCTCGTCGCCGATCTCTTCGAGCAAGGCTGGCGCGTTGCCGTCGAGGACGATCATATTCTCTTCGAGGCGCCAGGCATCACACGGCAATCGGAGCAGTCGGTCGACGACGTGAAGCGCCGCGTTCGCGACGCACTGCAGGCCGCCCGCCAACGGCAACTACGGGAACCGTCCGTCGAAGCCTTCCTCCGACGCATGGAGCGCCGCACGCTCCGCGCGCCCGGGGCGCGGAGTTGCATCCTCGATCTGGTCGACAACGGGTCCGACCTCGCCGCCGAATTCCGACGGATCGCGTCCCTTCCCACCGGTCAGCAGGAGTCGGCGTTGGCCGACGTCGTCGATCCCGTCGTCGAGATCTGCAGGGCACGTGACCGCTGCTCGGCGACCGGCTTGCCGCTCAACGACATATGGCGCTACTTCCGCCACACCTGGGCGCACGAATATCGCCCGATCCCCGGCCGCCAGCTGCTGGTGTTGATCCGGAACGCTGCTCGCCCGAACCGCCCCGTCATGGGCATCGCCATGCTCGCGAGCCCTGTCATGCGGGTCACGGCCCGCGACCGCTGGATCGGTTGGCTCCGGGAATCGATGGAGGCGCGCTTCCTCGCCGGCGAATGGGCCCCCGAGGATATCGCCAAGGCATTCCTGGGCCGGATCGATGCGTCGATCGCCAATCTCCGGTGGGACGACCTCGCGTCCAAAAGCGAGATCCGCTCGCCAGTTGAAACGACGATCCTGCGGTTGGAGCAGAAGGCCTCGGGCGCAGCCTACTCGCGCGATCTCCAGCTACGCGCACATTATGAGGACAACCGGGCCGCCGATGGTAGCGTCCGGCCGATGCGCGGCAACGTGAAGGACGCGCAAGGAGATGCCGACTGGCGCGCGGCGTCCGAGGATCTACTCTTCGTGCGCAAGCGAGCCGAGCTTCTGGCGCAACTCCTGTTCGCCAAGCAAACGTTCCGCGCGGCCGGTCTCGCGAAGAAACCGCGCGCCGCGATCGAGCAGCTTCTCGCCGCGAAGACCGGCCAGCGCGCGATCGACATCACCCTCACCGAATTCCGCAAGGCCGGTCTGTCGAGCCAGGTCGCCGACGTCAGCATCTGCGGCGCGATCCATCCCTACAACGAACTGCTCGGCGGGAAGCTCGTCGCCCTGCTCCTCGCCTCGCGCGAGATCCACGATTACTACGCCGAACGATACGGTTCGCAGATCAGCGTCATCGCTTCACAGATGGCGGGGCGGGCAATCTCCAAGCCCGCCGACCTCCGGATCCTTACGACGACTAGCCTCTACGGTGTGGGCTCAAGCCAATATAACCGGCTTGTACTGCGCGCGAGCGATCACGCCGATCTAGGCCATGATGTCCACTGGGACGCCATCGGCAAGAGCCTGACCGGCGGTTACGGCACGCTTCACCTCGGCAAAGAGACGGCGCATGCGCTGCGACAAATGGCGCAGGCCCGCCACGACTCCCGGCGTGTGAACAACCGCTTCGGTGAGGGAACCAGCCCCCGGCTTCGGCAAATCAGAGAAGGCCTCGATGCGCTCGGCATCGACAGCGACGCCATCCTGCATCACGCTAACCCACGGCTGTTCTACGCCTGCGAACTCGGTTCGGCATCGCGCGACGCGCTTCTCGGGATGCACACCGAACCGCCATCGCTGTCCAGCGCCGCGTCGATCGGCGCGGCGTGGCGCCGACGCTGGTTGCTGGCGCGATCCAGGCGGCCGGAAACCCTCGCCGCCATCGAGAAACTCGGCCCGCAAAGCGTGCACGCGGCGTTGATCTCGCTGGCGTCGGATCCGTCACTGCTCCCGACCTGATACCGACCGAAAGCGCGTCAAATCGCGGCGACGTCCTCGAAGCCGATCAATTCGACTATATCGGGCCGGGCCTTCGCCGCCTTTAGCACGGCATCGCGCACGAAGCTCTGCTGTGATCCGATGTTGATGACGAGCGTATCGATCGCGCGAGTCAGCGGGATCATCACCCACCGGGACGCATGCAGTTTGGCAAGATCGTCGGCCGACGTATAAAGGTCGTCAACGGGATGGCCCTCGTTGAGCCACTGGGCATGCTTATAGTCCCAGAGTTCGTCCAAGCCGTAGTTGATGACGGTCCAGCCCTCGAGGCCGCGGCATGAATCGTACTGAACGAACCGTAACTGGTCGCGGCTCGTCGCGAAATGCTCCCGGACGTCCCGGCTCGTGCCGTCCCAGACCCTGTGGCCCAAGGCAACGAACTCCGCGGCAGGCTTGCAATGCCCGCCACCGTGGTTCGCACCGGCCAGTGAGGGAGGCACGCAGGCCAGGAGGTCTACCGGCGCGTTCTTCAACACCTCCGCCTCGTCGCACCATTCCTTCAGACGATCCGGATGGGAACTCAGGTCGCCCTCAACGATGATGATGCGGCCGCCGGCGGCATCCGTGTTCGGCTCCAGATCCCATTCATCAATCCCGAGATTCGTGGCCATGTCGGACACAAACGCCGCCAGATTGGCTTTCATCCGCATGCAGCGCGTTAGCCGCCGCTTGCGCAGCGAGGCCTTGCCGACGCCCGCGCTCCAGTCCGCCACGGTCCCGCGGACGAACTGGTCGACGCCGTCGGAGACGACAAGGCTTTCCGAGCCATAGATTTTCCGCAGGATCGCAATCTCGTCCGACGGCCAATCCTGCCCCTCGTCGACGAGCACGCTATCCCAGCCGAATTGATCGGCGTGATCGCGGATGAGCTTGTCGATATCGTCGCGGCTGACCGCACCCGACTCTACATAGGCGAGTAGCGCCTCTTTGTGCTCGGCGTAGCGTTCCAGAAAGTCGTCGTAGCAGTCGATGATGCCCAGCGCCATCATGAGTCGGCCAAAGAAGCCGTGCGCCGTCTCGATCCCGATACCCCCGGTCTCCACAGCGCGGGGCACTCCGAGAAGGGCCATCGATCGTCGAAGGTCCGCAACGAGCGCCTTGTTAAAGGTGAGGACCAGCGAGGGCTTCTCGTCGAACTGGTAGGCCCGATACGCCATCTGCAGGAGTATGACGGTTTTGCCGACGCCACCGCGGCCCTTCAGCAGGATCTGCTTCTCGCCCATGTCCTCGACCCAGTTGTCGGGGAGCGCCTGCTTCGCGATCAGGTCCATGCGCTTGCGATCGAGGGGCGTCGGTTCGAGAACGTCGAACAATTCGAAGCTCGGGTCGAGGATCGTTCGGAAGACGTCCGTCGATCCGAAGTTCAGATTCGCGAAATTGCCAGAACGGACGGGGTTGGATATCTGACCCAACGTGTTCAGAAGCCTCTCGAAGCTCGTATCGCTCGCGATGAAATTATGGGGCCGAGGCGGAAGCTGCGCTTCCTTCAGCCCCGAGAACATCACCAGTTCCTGGACGTAGATGCTCCCGCCACCTCGATCGCGCAGATATTTCTTGAACTCGAACATCTGCTTAAACGCCTTCTCGGTGACACATTCCCCGTCCTTCTTATTGCTGTATTTGACCGTGGCGGTCCTGCCCTCGAACCGAACACCGGGGGCATCGTGGGACTTCTCCTCAATCAGAAGCGCGAAGTTCCGGATGGAGGCACCCTTCGGAATGAACGGCTCTCCCTCGGAGGGACAGAATTTCATCTCCGCATCGAACGATCTCGGCGTCGCGAAACTGCCGACGACGATGATGTCGAGATCCTGGAATTTGTACCCATACATTTTGAAGCCGACGAATATCTTGACGATGTCGTCCTTGCTCTGCGCAAGATCAGGCCACAGCTTCAGCATCTGTTTGCGCAGGTGAACCGCAGCCTCATACTCCTGGCCGCTGTTCACACCCAAAATCTCAATCACGGGCTACATCCTGTCGTTTCAAGCGATCTCGGAAAGAACGGAGAGGGATGCCGCCGGCAGGTTACCCCTGACCAGCAGTTCGTTCACCGGGATCACGAGGAGATCCGGCCAGTTCTCGCGCATCTCGACAATCCTAGGGTCGGCCGGATGGTCCCCGGTCAATCCGCCGGCGAGCGCGACCGCGAACCGCTGGCCGTCTGATCGCGTGGCGAGGATCGGGATCGTTACCGACCCCATCCCCGGGACATCCACGTCGACATCGAGACCGAACTGAACGCCGTCAGTCTGGCGCTCGAGATCCTGGTGGAGCAGGAGCGTTGAGGCCTTGATACGGAGAGGGTCGAAGGGCTGCATCTCGCCACTGATCAGATATGCGAGCAGTTCCGCGCCGACATGCCGATCGAGCAACCCATGCTCGAACTTGTTCTTGAAGCTGCGCAGGCAGCGATAGCACGAGGCGTCGCAATTCTCCGGGCACGTCTTCATCAGCGTGAGAGCACGCTGGAACACTTCTTCGCCGCGGTGGGCCAACTGGCCGGAGAAGCCCGCGCCGCCGGGGAGAGTATCGTAGAGGAAAATCTCCGCCTCGAGCCCGCTAATCCCCGCCGGGGTCACCGCTGGGCGATATTCCGCCATGAGTTCGCCGGGCTCGATCTCAAGCATCGACGAGGCGGCCTTGGCGATCGCCTCGCTTAAGGCCCTCGTCGAGCGGCACCGTCTGCGCGAAGTGGCAGTCGGAGCATTCGCGATAGAGGCGTCGGTTCTGCCATGCCTCGACACGGTCCTCCCACATCGGCGAATAGATCGCTCCCGACGTGTAACACTTGCCCGAGATCCAGACCGTCTTGCCCGGCGCATATTGCGACAGCGCGACCGGCAGAGACTGCGACGGCGCAAATTTCATTACCGGGCGGAAATCCGTCGATCGGTCGATGTCGAACACATTGAACGGCGCCACATCTGTCGGAAACGCGTAGCGCGGCAACACGCCACTATAGAGCAACCGGTCCAGCAATTTGCCGGTCTGCGCCTTCTCGGACGGAACCTCCTCGCCTTCCTCTTCCTGAACCTCGACGCCTTCGCCGTCAGGCTCCTCGAAGAACTTCTCACCGCCCAGCACTTTGCCCTTGAGGGCGTCGTCGATCGACTTCAGGCAGTCGGCCGCCATGTCATCGAGCAATTCCTGCCGATCCTCCGGCGATAACTGGCTCGGAATCCAGTCGGCGACGGAGTCCCGGAGCGACTTGGCATTCTTCTTCAGCCAGGCTTCGAAATCGGCGCGGTTGAGGATTTCTGCGCCCGACTGGAATCCGCGGACGGTGCCCAGCACCGAAAACAGGTTCGGATCGGCGTCGGGATCAAAACCCGGAATCCGATCCTGATGATAGCGCTGGAGCAGATAGGCGCGGACGTGGCGGCGCACGATGTCGGGATTGTCGAGCGTGAGCTTGGGCGTGGCGATGAACGCTTCACCTCGCGGTCCATGCTCGAGACCGAGCAGCGGCTTGAGCGTGGCGCCGCCGCGCTCGACGCCCGCCGCCACCATGGCGTCGCGGCGCGCCATGTCGATCATGCGCTCGCACGGGCAAGCAGAGGCGGGCTGGATCTCTCGGCCGAGCAGCGTGGCGCGCTCGAGCATGTGACCAGTGCGAACGGGCTTAGCAGCGTCATCGGCTATGCCGGCACCGGCAAGAGCGCGATGCTGGGGGTGGCTCGCGAAGCCTGGGAGCATGCGGGATATGAGGTGTGTGGCGCAGCGCTCTCGGGCATTGCTGCTGAAAATCTCGAGGGTGGCTCTGGCATTGCGTCGCGCACCATCGCCAGCCTCGAGCATCAGTGGGCACAGGATCGCGAACTGCTGACCGACAGGTCCATCCTCGTGATCGACGAGGCTGGTATGATCGGCACGCGGCAGATGGAGCGGGTAATAAGGGAAGCGGAAAAACGCGGCGCAAAGCTGGTGCTGGTCGGCGACCCCGAACAGCTGCAGGCGATCGAGGCGGGGGCCGCGTTCCGCTCGGTGGCCGAGCGGCATGGCAGCGTCGAGATCACCTCCATCCGCCGCCAGGGCGAGGAATGGCAGCGGAAGGCGACACGGGCGCTCGCCACCGGGCGCACGGCAGAGGCGATCGACGCTTACGCAGAAGCAGGCCATATCCATGTGGCTGAGACGCGGGAAGGCGCACGGCGGGAACTGATCGATCGCTGGGAGAGGGACCGCGGCATCGACCCGCAAGCCAGCCGCATCATCCTCACCCACACCAATGACGAGGTGCGGGCGCTCAACGAAGCGGCGCGCGAGCGGCTGCAGGGTGCTGGCGCGTTGGGTGAGGAGATCGAGCTCATTGTCGAGCGTGGGACACGAAGCTTTGCGACCGGAGACCGGGTCATGTTCTTGCAAAATGAGCGCAGCCTTGGGGTCAAGAACGGAACCCTTGCCACCGTGCAATGCGCCAGCCAGGCACGCATGGCGGTGATGCTGGACGATGGTCGAAGGGTGGCGTTCGACCTCAAGGACTATGGCGCGATCGATCATGGCTATGCCGCCACCATCCATAAGGTGCAGGGCATGACGGTGGACAGGGTGCATGTGCTCGCAACTCCGGGGCTGGATCGTCATGCCGCCTATGTCGCGCTGTCCCGGCATCGCGGCACGGTCGATCTCCACTATGGCCAGGATGACTTTGCCGATCAGGGCAGGCTGGTGCGCACACTCAGCCGGGAGCGGGGCAAGGACATGGCGTCCGACTACACACAGGCGCGCGATCCGGAGCCGCAGGCAGTGGCTGGCAGGTCGATCGCTGCTCCGGGAGGAAAAAGGCTCGGCGCCGATCCTCCAGAGAGGCCTGAGCCGCAGCAGGATATGATACAGGTGCGGGACCGCGCCATTGTCCGTCACGCCCGCGCCGTGCAGGCGATCTTCACCATGCAGGATCAAGGGCTCGACAGCACGCCCGATCAACTCCGCGCATTGAACGACGCACGCAAGGGGCTGAACGACCTGCGGCCGCATGCCGCGCTCGACGCCGAGACGGCCTATGCGCGTAATCCCTCGCTCGCAGCCTCAGCAGCACGGGGCGACACCGAGCCGGCGCGCGCCGCTATCCTCCACGAGAAGGAGGTTCGCACCAACCCCGAGCTTCGCGCCGACCGCTTTGTCGAGCGATGGAACCGCTACGCCAATGCCGCAGAACGGGCCTATGCATCAGGCGACTATGACAGCCGCCGTGCTTATCAGGATACGATGCGCAACATGGCCAAGTCGCTGGAGCGTGATCCGCAGATGGAGTCCATTTCTTGCAGGTCGCAAGCGCGAACTGGGGATCGCCATCGACAGCGGACGCAAGTTGGGAGCAGAGCTGGCGTTCAATCATGGGATCGATCTGGGGCGCGGCCGGGGGCTTGGTATTAGTATGTGAATGGAAGCAGATTGGCGGCTCAGCGCCATTTTTTGTCGTACTGGAGGCAACAAGGCGATCCCGGAAGCGGTCATTCCCCGGCTGTGCGTCGCCCCGCTCAATAATCGGCCTTCGATCCGATTTCAGGTGGGAGGCTGCCCGAGCCAAAACGACCATCATGGGTTGAAGCTGCTCAGTTCCTCAGACATGCCGGGCACTTCAGACATGCCGCTTGCTATTTCTCCCATGCAGCGAGTGAGGATGAAGTCGCTAGGTTGACCCTGTGCATCAATTGAGTTCCAGCCCGGTGCCATCTCATGCAGCATCCGCTCCGAGCCGATGCTATGGAGGTTTGCAATCATCTGCCCGGAGCGCGGACACTCCTGCTGCACGCTGTCGGAAGTCGCGCGAGCTCTGATGCGCATCAACGCCGCATCGGTATAGTTGGGGTAAAGGGTAGAGACGACTGTAAATTCGCATGCAAGGGCTGCTGCACGTGCAATCTCCGACACACAGGTTCTTTCCGTCTTAAATTCTGTGGCTGCGGTATCAGCCGCCGCTACCCGGGTGGCGGTTCCGGTGCCGGGAGGTACTGCCTCGCCTGCTGCCGCTGTAAGTGTGCTTGGACCGCCAAACAGATCGATCCCAAAGACCTTGTCGAGCATGTGTGCACCACCAAGGCCTAAGATCGGCATCAATGCTAAGAGCTTCAATCCATTCATCAGATTGTTCTGTTTGGGCTGCTCGTCCTCAGTCCATTCTTCGTCTGCCACCTGCTAACCCCCCGTTATAAGTTCCGGGCGCATAGTGATGCGGAACCTCGACGGCCGAAATCCGGTTATTTCCCGGTGGGCTGAGTTAACAGTTTCACAGCTTGAATGTGCATGGGCCAAGAGACGTGCAGGAGAGAAGTGAGGTAAGGACGGGCACCGAGCGGTCATAGAGCCCGCCCCCCATCTGCAATCTGAGATAGGCCATGAGATTCCGCCTCAAGCAGCGGACGACATAGTCCGGCTGTGCAATCGGGCCTCCGCTGCCGCACGGACATGATCCAGATTAGCGAAACCTCTCCGATTCGCCCCGTAACAGGACCTCCGCGTGGGGCCTCCTTTTCGGCTGCGGCGGAGATGTTCGACATCGGCCATGATGGATATCCGGTACATTCCCGGACTCTGCCCATCTGCTCGCATCTTCCGCGCCAGAGACTGTATGCGAAGATGTCAGACCCGGAAAAAACCCGGCTTGGCATCCGAAAATTGATGCTGCACAGGCGTTTGATGGCCACCCTGCCATCCCCATCCAGCTTTGCTGACTCGGCGCCGATTTTCCACCCGCGCCCGGGGAAGATGCTCGTCGCCATCTTCATCGGCTATTTCTTCGCGTTCCTTGCAGCGCACAAGGTTGCCAGCCCATGGGGCGGCATTCAATATTTCAGTCTCTGGTACCCGGCGGCGGGCGTGCGCCTGGCGCTGCTATGGTATTGCGGCGCTCGCTGGACACCGGCAGTCATAGCAGTGGAACTTGTCGCACAATGGCTGGGCGGCGCCATCCTTTTCGGATCGCCGCATTTCTGGAGTCAGATCGGGGGGGTGGCGCGAGCGCCCTTGTCCTATGGGCTGATCATAGGGGCGGCGCAATGGCTCCGCAGGCAGAAACCTTCCGATCTTACGACAGACCCAATGCCCTTCGGCCTGGCAGCCGTTCTCGCGCCGACATTGAGCGCATTTGTCGCTGCAGGGTGGGAATGTTTCGACGCGAGCGTGCCGATCCAATTGCCAACGGCGCGCTTCGCCACGATCTTCGCCGCCTTTCTCGTGGGCGATCTGCTCGGCGTGCTCCTCGTGTCCCCGGCCATGCTCTGGATCGCTGCCCGGCTGGAAAGACCTTCCCCTTCCTTTCACCTGCAGCTGCGTTTCCCGTCGAGAGTGCTGGAGCCCCTCGCGGTGATCATAGCGGCCGGAGTGCTGGCTGCAATTTTGGGCGCAGTTAGCGCGTTCCTGAGCTTGATGCCAATCCTGGTGAGTGCGACCTGGATGGGCCTGAGAGGCGGGCGAAGCGGCGCCTGGATAGCTATTGTCATCGCGGCTGCCGTCATGTTGCCCTGGTCCCTCGCCATATCCTCCGCCGAGATGCGCATCGCCTTGCATTCGGGCCTCGCGGCGGTCGCGATTTCGGCCTATCTCGCGGGAAGCTTTTCAGAGGGGCAGCGTCGCGCGCGTGCAGATATCGCAAGGCGCGATCGGGTCCTTTTCCAGGCGGAACGGCTAAAGACACTGCGGGCGATGTCGGTTGCTGTCATCCACGAAATCAGTCAGCCGCTGTCCACGCTGGCGATCGAAAGCCGCCATCTGGCTGCCATCAGCGAAGATCCGGCAGCTCATGCGACGGACATTCGCGAGAGCGCACGACTGATCGAGAGGAAAGCAGAAACGCTCTCCAACATGGTTCGCCGGCTGCGCCGTTTCGGCGGACGAGCTGTCGATGAACCCTCATTGCTATCATTGAGCCGGGTGCTTGATGAGACTGTGCATCTGGCTGCTGGAGAAGCGCGGGCGGGCCGATCCAGCTTGAGGGTCAACCTGCCTGAGGAAGACCTACTCATCATGGGACAGGAGGTCGAACTGACGCAGGCGCTCCTGAACCTCGTCCGCAACGCCATCGCGGCGTCGCCGGGAAGCGCCATCGATATCTCGCTTAAACTTTCGAACTCCGAGGCGGCCATTCATATTTCAAATAGCGTTAACCGCGATAGCGAGGGATATGGCGGTATGGGGATCGGTTCGCTTGTGGCGCGCGCGATCATCGAGGCGCATGGCGGCCGGTTGGAGCGAACCGCTTCTGTGGCCGACCTTATCACGCATGAGGTCACTTTGCCGCTTGTCGAGGTGCTGCATGGCTGAGGGTGAGCTTCCTCATTTCGTGTGCGTGGTGGACGATGACTCCGACCTCGGAGCGGCCGTCGCCAGGCTGCTCAGTCGCCACGGATATCGCACCCGCGCCTATCAGGATCCTGCCGAGTTTCTCGCCATGCTGCCCCAGGAACAGGCGGATTGCATCGTCACCGATATCATGATGTGCGATATGGACGGCTTCGCCTTTGCTGAAGCCTTGCGATCGGCGGACCCCGCTGCCGCGATCATCTTCATGACGGCATGGCCGACCACGGCCAATGCCGTCGATGCCGTCCGCACCTATGGCGGCCTGGATTATCTTGAAAAGCCCATAGATGAGCCACGACTGCTCAAGGCTGTCTCCGAGGGCGTTCTGTGGAGCGGCCGCCGTCGCGCGGCCTTGCTCAAGCTCGCCAAGCTCACCAAGCGCGAGCGGGAAGTGATCGAGCTGCTCGGCCTGGGGTTCAGCAACAAGCAGATCGCTGCCCATTTGAACCTCAGTCCGAAAACGGTTGAAGATCACCGCGCAAATATCATCGGCAAGACGGGTTTGGCGGGCATGAGCCAGATGGTTGCGTTGCTGAAGGATGCATCCGACATTTTGCCCGAGCGGCGATTGCAGGACGGCCAGAGTATCGAGGCAGGACAGGCCTGACGGCGCTCAACGAAGTGGTTCGCTTTGGCGGCTATCGCTTTCAGAATTTATACGCCAATCCGAAGTAGAAGTCCGGGCCGTAGCTTTGATAGTCGGTGACCTGCCGCTCGTCATCATTCTGGTAGGTGACGAATGGCCGGTTGGTGAGGTTCTTGCCCTGCAACAGGATCGACAAACCCATGAGCGGCCCCGATCGGAACTCATAGCCCAGTTGTGCATCCAGGATGCTTTCCTGCCTGATGGTGCGGAAGGTGGGGGCCGCTGACAAACCCGCCATCTCTCCCAGGAAAGGGGAGCGGTACCGATAGCTCGCGCGCGCTTGAAAGCCGTTCTTCTCGTAGTAAGCTGTTCCGCTCATCACCCATTTTGAAAGTCCAGGGAGGCTTATGTTGACGCCAGGGTTGCTGCGATATTCAATTCTGCTGTCGGCATAGGTGCTGCTGAAGATGATGCCGAAGCCGTCGAGCGCTGGCGTGAAAAGCATGAACGGCAGTGCCGCCGTAGCTTCCACGCCCATGATCCTGCCCTTGCCGCTATTGGCGGGGGCTGTGACCAGTCCGACGCTGCTTCCTTGCTGGCGCACAATGGCCTGAGCCGCTGCTGGAAGCGCCGACATCGCCGCCATAAAATCAAAGGCTATGTTGTTGTTGGGATCGACAAAGTCTGTGAGCTTTTTGAAATGAGGCGCGACAGAAAGGTAGCCGCCACCCGGAAAGTATCTCTCGATAGACACATCAAGATTCATTGCTCGGTAGGGCCTAAGCACGATATTACCGCCCCTTGAGCTGAACGGACTAAATTGAGGATCGGATCCCGAACCCACTTTAGAGAGATCCACGCTGAATTCCTGATTGATCCTTTCCTGATCCAGCCGGGGACGGGACATCGTCGCTGAGGCGCTCATTTTCACAAACAGGTCTGGGGCGACCTCGATGGTCATGCGCCAGCTGGGCAGGATGTCCGTGTAGCGCGCGCTGCCTGTGACTGGAATGACGGTCAGTTCGCGGACGCTGTCGTTCGCGGCGAAGCTGGATAGGGTGCCCGCCGACGCCTGCCGGCTATGAACAAGCTGCAACCCGATCGCGCTGGTGAAGGGAGCGCTGCTTATCTCTCCAGCCATGGTCAGCATGGCATAGCCTGTGAGGATATCCTCTTTCACGACAT
Organism: Sphingobium sp. TomMM35A; assembly: GCF_054771735.1. Classification (NCBI taxonomy): domain Bacteria; kingdom Pseudomonadati; phylum Pseudomonadota; class Alphaproteobacteria; order Sphingomonadales; family Sphingobiaceae; genus Sphingobium; species Sphingobium sp. TomMM35A. The sequence continues at coordinate 1,740,911 of NZ_BSRC01000001.1, read as the reverse complement.
AGTCGCGCGCCAGCGACGACGGTCGGTTATCGAAGACGGGAGACAAGGCTTCATCGTAGAGAAAGAGTGGATTGAGGGTCAGAAGTTCACGCCCGCCGAGATAACGCAGCGAAACATTGGAGGGCAGGCTCGCGCTCTGCGGCACGGGCGCTGACAGCATGGCGCCATTTTCCACCCTGCAGCCGTCTCCGCTGCCCGCGGGACACAAAAAATAGGAGGTGAAGGCGCTCCTCTTGCGCCGCCTGCTATAATTTGCGCCGACTTCCCATCGCCGCAATAGGCCCGTTCCAACTTCGCCGGTCAGGTCAGCACGGAGCGATCTCATATCGTCGATGAATTTGGGCCGGTTGAGGAAACCCGCCTGCACCACCGCTGAGGTGCCATTATAGCCCCATCCATTCGGGTCCGTCAGGCTAACCACGCGCGTGTCGCTATAGTCGAGGGTCGGCGTAAGACGGAAGAAGCCGCCACCTTGGCGCTCGACGCGGAGTGCATCCGCCACGCCCGAACGCATATAGCCCGTGCCTGAATAGGTCTCGAGCAGGAAGTCGGTGCGCTTGGCCCGCGACCAGCTCGCATCCAGGCTCAGCATGAGCCGGTCGGTCAACTGGGCTTCATTATTCCACCCCAGCGAGAGCATATCGGCGTCTCGCTTGTTATAATCGTTGCGCTGTACCCCGTAGACATTGTTGAACGTCGCAGCTGTAACGAACCCGTCCTTCACCTGCGTATCGGCGACAGAGACATCGACGCCCCAGAATAAAGGGAATTCCAAACCGCGCAGTCGCTGCGTCTCTTCGAAGCGGGAGGCGAGAAGGTCGAACGTCGAATGGAAGTCTTCGCTCGGCCGCCACTCCACGGTCGCGACGGCGCCATAGCGCTTGAGCAGATTCGATTGCGCGTAAGGCTTCACACCGCCCATGATGAGGTTGCCGCCGGGGTCAGTTGGATAGCCCCAACTTTCGAAGCGCTCGTCCTGCGACGGCGTTTTAGAGGCCGCGAAACCCACGGAGAGCCCGATGCGGTCGTCGGAGAATTGATCGACATAGACCAGGGACGCGCGATATCCGGTGCGCTCTCCATCCGGGTTCAATTTCCTCTTGCCGTTCATCTGGCCGCGTACCGACAAGGCCACCAAGGGCCTATCTAGCTCCAGCGGACGGAGCATGCGAAGATCGACAGTTCCCGCCACGCCTGCGGCAATCAGGCCGGCGTCTGCGCTCTTGTAAATATCGACACGCTGGAAGAACTCAGAGGGATATTGGTCATATTCGACGCCGCGATTGTCACCCACGGTGACCTGCTCACGGCCGTTGAGCAACGTGGTGGAGAAGTCGGGACCAAAGCCGCGAATGGAAAGCCGCTGGTCACGTCCCTCGATCCGCTGGGCAGTTAGGCCAGGCAGTCGGGCCAACGAATCCGCAATGGAAACATCGGGCAGCTTGCCAATGTCCTCCGCCAACACAGAATCAAGGATAAGGCTGGCGTTTCGTTTGGCTTTGGCAGCGCTGTCCAGGGAAGCTCTGATTCCGGTGACAACGAGAGTGTTAGCAGCGTCTCCGTCATTCGGAGTGATGGCCGCCGCCGGTTGGACCGTTAGCGCCACAAGACCGATAGTCGCTGTCATGACAGCAAGCGGGCAGGCGTGGGCATCAGATTTCTTGTGATTCACGTCGCGATACACACTCGAGGCAGAATACGCCTTCTCTGCCGAGAGGGCGAAGTTGCGGTTGGAACGAAGGCCTTCGAACAGGGCGCGGCGGGCGGAGAAGGAGCTTTGCTCTGAAAGCGGCGCTCGCATATTCACGATCTGGCTGAAATAAATTACCGCACTAATCTTCTACAGCGATAATGCCGCTTCAGGTTCTGATCATTTCGCCGCCCCTACAGTTGAAATGCTGGAGCCGAGTAGCTGACGGTTCTAATGATGCAAATATGCCTATAATATTACAGTTGTAAAAGGTGGCAAAATCGCAACAGTTACCATCGGATCTTTATCGAGATTAATTTTATACGCCACATGTCGGCAGGTTCGCCAACGACACCGGGAAAAACCCGGGTAGCGAACATAATCTCTACCTTATCTAGGGGAGAAATGATCTCTAACGATGTTAACGCTGCGCTGGACCATCTCGTCGACCTGCATGACAGTCTTAACGATTGGCAGACGCCCGGTTGGGCGACGCGATCCCTCTGCGATTGGTTAGTTCACAAGCAGCATGAGCGGATCGATTTGTTCGTTTGCCGGGAGCCTGCCGCCAATCGAGGAACTATGGTGCGCTCGCTCGCAAAATATTTTGCGGCTGTCGAACCGTTCGACGTTCATGACTATGGTGTTGGCTTCCCGGTGCGAGACTATCTGCTCGGCCCGCTACCCGACCTGGTTGACTGGACGATCACGAACCCGCCGTCCGCGCTGGCGGAGCAGTTCATAGCACGCGCGCTGGCCACAAGCAGGCATGGCGTGGCGATGATCGTCGAGACCGCATTCCTCGGAGGAAAGGGGCGGCATGAGAGATTGTTCAGTGTCAGCCCGCCATCGCACATCCTCAAGATGACCGAGGCCGTCGATACACCAAAGGAGATGCTCTACAAGGACGACCCCACCGCTGGCGGCTATGCATGGCTGGTGTGGATGGGCGAAATGCCGACGCGGTTTGAATGGATCGCACCCTGCCCGTAAGCGGCTGCACAGAGCGTCGGAGTACGCAGCCCACAGTCATCCGTAAGTAGACGAGACAGCGCATATCTGGAAAAACGCCGCTGGGTCAGAAAGCCTGTCGCCCGCTGCTGCCAAGGCGTGGGGTGACCGAGGAAGGCGGTCGCTGACGGATGACGGGCGGCGAGCATGTTGTGATCGATACCGGGAAAATTCCGGATAGGGATGCCGTGTCTCCTCAGCTACGGACATGTGGCGACCCGAAGGAAACTCTAAAGCTTCCTTTCTTGGCCCGGCCCTCTCGGCCGGGCCATTTTTCACAAAAAGTGCGCAGCAGCTGGGCTACTACGCGCCAATCCCGGTCACTTACCAGTTTGGACGCCACACCCGAAAGCCGGCATTTGTGGGGGGGGTGATCGACCGCAAGGAACTGGGACTTTTCTGCCATCCCGCTGATCGTTTTAACGGCAGAGCTGGCTAAAGTCCTCCCCGCTTTGTTAGGCTCTGAATGGCCGCGCTGTGGGACAGACCGGAATAATAGTTTGAATGCCGTAGAACACCGTCCGCTAAAACGCGGCGCCTAGAAGCATGGGCACAGTGAGCAGCGGCCGCGATTTAGCAGCTCATGTTGTCCGAAATCCTTGTCGTTCCTTGTAATGGGACGGTGAGTGGTGAGTCCAGCGGCGAAAAGCCCGTCTAAAGGACCGCTCATCACTAAATCCTAACTGCTCAGATATGTCGGCCACATTTAAATCGGATGACGTGAGCAGAGCCTCAGCACGCTTGCGCAAGCATTCTTCTCGAACATTCTGAAAGAACGTCCCTTCTTTGCTCAGCCGACGCCTCAGCGCCTGCTCGCTCAAGCGAAGAATGCTTGCGGCCTCGCCGACACTAGGCAGAGGTTTGCCCCGGCCGAGCCGCTGTTCGAAAAGGATAGTAAGCGAAGCGCTTACACCTCGCTTGGGATCTAGGCCGAAGCATAGAAGGAACGGAAACATGCCGTTGAACTGGGCCAGATCGCCCTTGCCGCAGATTACAGGCGCGCGTAGCCAGTCCCGCTCGAACTCAATGCCGACGATATGGGGCGCGTAATCGTCACCTCCCGGTTGGGCGTCCCACCCGCCGTCCACAGGGATGTCTGAGTGCCACAAAGGGATATGGCGGCCAGCCAGCCAAGACAGCAAGCGATGGTAGATCATTAGAACAGAACCATCCACCAGCCTGCTTGCCCGCCCCTCCATTCCTCTGTGAGTATCGAACTGGAGCCGGGCGCGGTGTCCACGCACTTGGAGGTCCACGGAAGTACCGGTAACAATCGATCTATTGAACACGCCAATTCGGGCAATGGCCTCCTCCAAGGTCTCACTACCGATCACGGCGAACCCGAGCAGATCGGACATGTCTTGTGTGTGACGAAATTCGCTTGATCCGATCCGGGTGCGTTCCTCCAGAGCCCGAATAGCGGAGCGGTACAGCCGCATCACCTCATCCGGCAGAATAGCGTCCGTACGAGTGAAATTGGTGGGCAACTCGGCATCCGAGAGAACACTCCGCTGGCAATCGGGCCACTGACCAAGGACGTCAAGCAATGTCCACACACGGTCGTGCGAAATGATCGCGTTCGCCATGCCACTCCCCTCTATTGTTAGGCAGATGATGGATCGACCCGCGTAAATTGCAATATTTTTGATTGGATAGGTCCGGTCAGGTGATCAGTTCGGTCCCTCCGCCCAACCCAGTGCCCAGCTAACATGCCAAGCATAACGGTAAGGAGATTCGTGTGACCGGTAGATGGGATAGGCAGGAATTGACGGAGGCTTTTAACCGACTGGAGGCCGTGGCGGACGCCGCATTCCTTTCTGGCGATTTCGAGCCATGGCTTGGCTGCTTCACCGAGGATGTGGTCTACAGTGAGCGCGGCAACGGTATATCCGGATGGAACCGGGAGGCATCCGGCTTGGCAGAAGTGCGCAACTGGATCAATGATGTTCGCCGCCAGCACCTTCATGACCAGGTCATTTATCGACCCGTGCCGTGGCACATCATTGACGTAGACCGGGGATGGGTTGTCTGCGAATGGCGCAATCGCATGAGCGACCCAGGCGACGGCAGCGTGCATGAATGGCGCTGCTATGCTCGCCTTTTCTACGCAGACGACAGCAAATGGCGCTTTGTGGAGGAGATCTACAACAGCACCGCCCAGCGCATGGCGATGGCAGCATGGCAGGCTGCGCGCCGCCGCGCCGAGGCGGCGGGAATAGACCAGCCCCCTCCGTCGTTGACCTTCGGCAAGGCCATTGCCGATCCCGACGAGCCCGCCGACCAGGCTTGGCCCCGAGAGGAGATTGTGGCGGCGGTTGAACATTTCGATGCCGTCTGTGCAAGGGCCTTTTTAGGACATGATCATGAGGAGTGGGTGGACTGCTTCACGGATGATGTCATCTACAAGGAACTGGCGATGCAGATGGACGGCACGTGGCTGCCGACCATGCGGGGGAAGGAAGCCGCGCGGCAATGGATCAACACCGTCTTTAACCGCTTTCCGATCGACAGCCAAACTCAATTCCCGATCGGCTGGTACGTGATTGACGAGGACCTCGGCTGGGTCGTGCTGGAATGGCGCAACCAGATGGAGGATCCAGGAAATGGCGAGCATTTCGAGGAACGCAGCTACACCAGACTGAAGTACGGCGGGAAGGGTCAGTTCTCGATGGAAGAGGACATTTATGACCCCAACCGCATGCGAGAAATGATCGTTCGCTGGCTGGAATCCCGTCGCCGCGCGCTTCAGCGCCCCCAAACCGAGCAGCTGTTGACACTCGAGGCGTGACAATATCGCGGCGCACGACCAGTGCGCCGCCTACGCTGATCAACGAAAAGGTGGCGCCGCAAAAGCGCAAACGACAGGAGAGGAATTATGGACAGAGGCAGTTTTCCCGCTTTCCTCGCATTGGGGCTTGGCATGGCGGGACCGGCGGCGGCACAGACCGCAGCGTCTCCAGAGTCTCGAAACGCGGGTCCGCTAGAGGAGATTGTAGTAACTGCGCGGCGCCAAAGTGAGGCCTTACAAAATACCCCAGTGGCGGTGACCGCACTGTCGTCGCGGCTGCTCGAGCAGCTGAACGTGCAACAGGTCACGACAGTCGCAAAGCTCACACCCAACCTCCAGATCCTGCCACAATCGACGGGGGCAACGGCTGCTACCGTGTCCATCCGCGGCATAGGTCAACAGGAGCCGGCCGTCACCGCGGAAGCGGGCGTCGGCATCTATTTGGATGGAGTCTATATCGCTCGGACAGCGGGTTCCGTTTTTGACCTGGTGGACCTCGAACGAATTGAGGTCCTTCGCGGTCCACAAGGGACCCTGTTCGGACGCAATACCACGGGTGGCGCCATCCAGCTCATCAGCCGCAAACCGGATCAGAAATTGGGAGCAGAGGTGAAGGCGGGCATCGGCAGCTTCAGCGAATGGTATTCGCGCGCCAGGTTCGACACAGGCGAGATTGGCGCCAGCACAGTCCGAGCGAGCGTCGCCTATCTCCATCGTCAACGGCACGGCTATGTCGACAACACCCTCGCGCCTTCGTCGCAAGACCCCGGCGCACTGAACAGCGAGGCTGTCTGGGCGTCGGTGATTGCAGAACCGTCGGAAAAGCTGTCGCTTCGCTATACCTTCGACTTTAATCACCGCTTCGGCGTCTCGGACTATTTTCAAATCGTCGCCGCAACTCCAGCGACTGCGGCCTATTTTGGCGCTTCTCCCAGCTTCGGCGGCAGTGCCTTCGTGATCTCTGCAGACAGGCGGTCGTCCGGGGAACAGGCGCCAGCCAGCAATGGAGAGTTCGGAGCCGTAGCCAGGTCTTCCGGCCACGCGCTTACCATCGAATGGGGAGCGTCACCGGCTTTGACGATCAAGTCCATCTCGGCCTACCGACGGTTTCGCCAGGAGTCGGCGCAGACGTTGAGCGGAAGTGGCTACCTGCTGGGTCAGGTTGTAGATTCCTCGTCGCCCACCGGCATTTCCCTAGGCAGCGTTACGCCTTTCAACGGCTACAATCGTATTCGACAGCGGCAATGGTCGCAGGAGTTACAGCTGCTCGGATCGTCGGGGAGCTTCAACTATCTGGCCGGCGCCTTCTACTTCAAGGAGAAGGGGTCGGAGGCCCTCCAGCAAGAACTTACGCTTATCCTACCAGGCGGCGTCGGCCTCAACCTGCCGCCTTTCCAAGGGTTCAATGGGAGTTCGACCTCCTATGCTCTCTTCGGGCAACTAAGTTTCCGTCCGGACGGCCGGGATGGGAAGCTAGAGCTTACGGGAGGGCTGCGACATACTTGGGACAAGAAGACCATTACGCTGAACAGCACTTTATTCGGTGCACCCACCGCGACGGGTAGCGGGGAACGGGATTTCCGAAATCTGTCGTGGTCCGCGACTGCCAATTACCAGTTCACCCCGGACGTGATGGCCTATGCAAGAGTGTCTAGCGGATATAAGTCGGGCGGCTTTTCACCGCGCGCGAGCGTCATAGCCCCTTTCAATCCCGAAAAAGCGATCGCCTATGAGGTCGGGTTGAAGTCCGAATTGCTGAACCGGCGGGTCCGGCTCAACCTTGCAGCCTTTCGCACCGATTATAACGACCTTCAGATTCAGCAGTTCAGTGCCGGGTCCGGTGGTGCTAGCAGCCTGATCGTCAATGCCGGAAAAGTGACGTTCCAGGGATTAGAGGGAGAAGTCACCGCAGTGCCGGTCCGTGGTCTGACGCTGACAGGCAGCTTCGGCTACACGGATCCCAAGTATAAACAATTCATCTATCGCGATCCGGTTACCGATGCGCTGATCGATGTGGCCGACGAAGCGCGGATGCCGCAGGCGGCGAAGCTGAACTGGAATATTGGCGCGGAATATACGTTTGACGAACTCTCGCTGGGCAAGCTCTCCCTGCGTGCTGACTATTCCTGGCGCGGTCGCATTTATTTCTTCGCTTTAGACCGGCAGGCGCCGTTCAACCGGGAGATAAGCTCACCTCATGCTAAGGATCTTAGCGCACGCGCGACATTATCGGACATTCCGCTAGGCAGTGGGCCGAAGCGTTTGGACGTCTCCTTATGGGGCGCTAATTTGACCAATGCGAATAACCGCGGCTTCGGCGTCGACTTCGGATCGCTCGGCTTTGCAGGCGTGACATACCTGCCGCCCCGTAGCGTCGGTATAGATGCAAAGATTGCCTTTTAGGGATCACCGCAGGCGGGCAGGCAAATCTTTCTCGCCCCCAGCCGAATTAAGATAGATGATGTGACGCGACATGAATCAATATGTCTATCTGTTCACAGCTATCGCGGCAGAGGTGATTGCAACATCATCACTCAAATCTTCCGCAGTCTTCACGAAGCTGATACCGTCGCTAGTCAGCATATCCGGCTATGTTGTCGCGTTCTACTTTCTCTCACTCGCGCTACGCACGATGCCAACGGCAATCGCCTACGCCATTTGGTCGGGTATTGGAGTGGGAGGGATCGCGATTGTTGCGTGGCTCTTTCAGGGGCAAAAACTCGACGCGCCTGCGATGATCGGCATCCTGTTCATCGTACTGGGAGTGATAATCATATATGGGCTATCCGACACAGTCGCTCAATAAGATCCCCGTCGCAGAGTTGCGCGGAACGTGCGCTTCGCTTGTTCGCATCCGCTACGAACGTAACTCGTCGAGTCTAGGAATCTATAATTTTGAGTCTGTCCGCCGTCAGCACCAATGGCACAGATTTGAGGTTGTGAATTAAGGAGGGTTGGGGCTTCGTCGTAGTGACGAAGGAACGAAGATGAAGACCCAACCCTCCTTGAAAAAATTGCCGGCGAAGGCCCCTGCTGAGCAGGTGGTGAAGGACATCCGGCGGCAGACGCGTCGGCATTTTTCGGCCGAGGACAAGATCCGCATCGTGCTGGATGGCCTGCGCGGCGAAGACAGCATTGCCGAGCTGTGCCGCAAGGAAGGCATCGCCCAGAGCCTGTATTACACCTGGTCGAAGGAGTTCATGGAAGCCGGCAAGCGCCGCTTGGCCGGTGATACCGCGCGTGCCGCGACCACCGGCGAAGTGCAGGATCTGCGGCGTGAGGCCCGTGCCTTGAAGGAATGCGTTGCCGACCTGACGCTCGAAAACCGTCTGCTGAAAAAAAGCATGCTTGCGGATGGGGGCGACGACGAATGAGGTATCCCGCATCCGAAAAGCTCGAGATCATCCGGATCGTCGAGCAGTCACATCTGCCCGCCAAACGCACGCTGGACCAGCTCGGCATCCCCCGCCGGACGTTCTACCGCTGGTATGACCGCTATTTCGAGGGCGGGCCTGAGGCGCTGGAGGATCGACCATCGGCGCCGAGCCGGGTGTGGAACCGCATCGGCGACGATATCCAGGATCAGATCGTCGAGATGGCGCTGGATTACAGCGAGCTGTCACCGCGCGAGCTGGCGGTACGCTTCACCGACGAGAAGCGCTACTTCGTCTCGGAAGCCACGGTTTATCGACTGTTGAAGGCCCATGATCTGATCACCAGCCCGGCCTATGTCGTAATCAAGGCCGCCGATCAGTTCCACACCAAAACCACGCGGGTGAACGAGATGTGGCAGACCGATTTTACCTACTTCAAGATCATCGGATGGGGCTGGATGTACCTGTCGACCGTGCTCGACGACTTCTCGCGCTACATCATCGCCTGGAAGCTGTGCACCAACATGCGGGCCGAGGACGTGACCGACACGCTGGACCTCGCCCTCAAGGCCTCGGGCTGCGACAGCGCCACGGTGCTGCACAAGCCCAGGCTGCTCAGCGACAATGGCCCCAGCTACATCGCGGGCGAACTGGCGGAATACATCGAGGCCCGAAAGATGAGCCATGTCCGCGGCGCCCCGTGCCACCCGCAGACCCAGGGCAAGATCGAACGCTGGCACCAGACCCTGAAAAACCGCATCCTGCTGGAGAACTACTTCCTGCCCGGCGACCTCGAGGCCCAGATCGAGGCCTTCGTCGATCACTACAACCACCAGCGTTACCACGAGAGCTTGAACAACGTGACGCCCGCCGACGCCTACTTCGGCAGGGCGCCAGCCATCATCAAACAGCGCGAAAGGATCAAGCGACAGACCATCGAATATCGCCGCTTGCAACACCGCAAGCTCGCCGCTTAACATCAACCCCCAGACGAGGCCCGCACTCCGCTAATCTACGCCGCGAGTTGTGCCGAATGTGCTGACGACGGACAGTAATCGCACCATTACTCCCTCCGCCAGTATCCACTTCAGGTTGAAAAAAACGGCGGAAATCGGCTAAAAATTCACTCTTTCTGGTCAGGTGCGTTTGTCGCCGTCCACGCCTGTCAGCTCCCTATTGGGAGTATCGCGATCTTCGTGGCGCGCTGACCATGTCCTAGGTCAAGCATCACGCGGCCATTCTCTATCCCGAACGAGCGAGCGAGATGCTGCGCGCCATAGATGGATATGAGAGGCAGCCGCTGACGCGCTGGGCCCTGCAGTTGTCGGCGCATCTTTTCTTTCGCCCGGGTGAGCTCCGAAAAGCGGAATGGGCAGAGATCGAAGCGGTGAAGTCCGTATGGCGCATCCGCCCGCAAAGATGAAGGGGCGGGCTGAGCACCAGGTGCCCCTGTCGCGGCAGGCTATGGCGATCCTGACGGAGATCAAAAATCTGGCTGGGAGGGGAATGTTCCTTTTCCCTTCAATCAGAAGCGCGGCAAATCCAATGTCAGAGAATACCGTGAATGCTGGCCCACGGCGCCTGGGTCACTCGGGCGACGAGATGACAGCGCACGGATTCTGTTCCATGACGTCCACTCTCCTGAAAGAGTGCGAGAAGTGGCATCCAGACGCGATCGAGCGGGCACTGGCGCACAAGGATCGTGATTCCGTTCGGGCTGCTTATGCTCGAAGGGCCTTTTGGAATGAACGTGTCGAAATGGCCCAATCGGGGAGTGATTATCTCGATCGGCTGAAGGACGAGCGGAACATACTGCGCGCGGCGTTGGTCCGTGCGGGGCATGGGAACATGTGCCGCTTGGCTAAATGGGAGGATGGATCGCTCGAAGCTCGAAACCGACCCTTCTTTGCCTTACAGTGACAAAATATCGAAACCCAGATCCGGAAGGGCAGCTATTCATTATCGCTCATCACCCCTGGCTTGAGTAAAACTTAGGCGATAAGGTAGACGACAATATCTGCCATTCTGCGTTGCTGAGCCCCGCTCAGTAAGATTAAGGCCTCGACAATGGCTGACTGCGCTCGTTGCTTTTCTCCCGATATGGCCTATCTGACGGGATAAGGCGCTGCACGCGGCGCCCCTGCACTTCGGCCACATAAATGACGCCCTTGCTGTCGGTGTCAATCAGGTGGGGGCCGCGAAACTCGCCCGCTGCCTCTCCGCGATGCCCGGTAGTGCCGATCACGGACATGTTCCTGCGGTCCACCACAACAATCATGTGATTGCCCCAATCGGCGACGAACATGTACTTCTGCTGGGGATCGCGTGAAAAGGTGATGCCCGAGGCTGTCATGGGCGAAGGCGCATCCCGATTTATGAAGACTTGCCGCAGGTAGCGTCCGTGGGCCGAGAAGGCCTGGATGCGCTGGTGCATGCGGTCCGATACATAAATGGTTCCGTCGCGCGCTTTTTCTACCCCGTGCACACCGTAAAAATATTCCGGCTCGAGCCCAGCCGCATGGAAATCTGCCGGGGGTGGCGCAGGGCGCGGATCGGGCGGGGCTTTCCCATAAGCGCCCCACATGCGCCGGAACGCGCCGTCGTCCCTGCCGAACACGACCAGCCGTTGATTGCCGTATCCGTCCGCAACATAGGCGGCCTGTTCGCGGTCATCGATGAAGATGTCAGCCGCTGCGTGCACATTCCGCCGGTCCTCATTGCCGGTGCTTTTTCCGCGCTGCCCGATCTGCCGGACGAAACGCCCCTGCGCGTCAAAGACGAGAAGCATGTCGTCGCCCTCCGCCTCCACCCGACTGCCGCTGATCCAGATATCGCCATTGGCCGCTATCGCCAGACTATGCTCTTTGCCCGGCCACTCATAGCCTGGGCCCGGCCCTCCAAAGCCACGAACATATCTGCCGTCCCTGTCGAATTCCATGATCGGCGGCGCGACGTTCGCTGGAGTGCGGCCGGTAACTGTTTGGGGACGGTGCAGGACCCACAGGTGATCCTTCTTGTCCACAGCGACCGCCACCATCTCTCCGGTTGCGAGGTTCACGGGCATTTTGAGCCACTGCGTATCGAACCGGAATGATGGCATGGGCAACTGAGCCGTTTCGCCTCTCATCGGAAGAGACGCGCACGTGGCTGTGGCAAGGGTCAGCAAGAGAGCAAGATGGCGGATCATGCGTATCTCTCCAATGATTGGTATCGATGTGGCTGCGATCTACGCGGTCGAGGCCTGCTGCCAAATGCTGGAGCCATGGCCGCCGTCTTTCAGTCCGATCCCGCAAGCTCCCGCCGCAATATTCGTTGCGATGGGAGATCGTCTGACACAAATGCGTCGATGATCTGCGCGATCGTTGTGTCACCCTCGAACCCCAGCGCCCGGGCCGTCGCGTCATCCCAGGCCGCTGGCCAACTCGCGACAATCTTCTCGATCGCGGCATCCGGTACGTCGCTCACCATCTGCCGTGCCGTCTGGCCTCCGATAATCTCCAACGCGTCTAGTATCTCACCCACGGTGACGGACAATCCGGGCAAGTTTACAATCCGCCGCGCGCCCAAACTGGAGGTGTCCAAGGCACCGGCGTGCACCAGCGCGGCGATCGCTCTCCGCGGCGACAGCAGCCATAGAGCGGTATCGTGCGGCACTGGGCAGATCGCCGCCTGTCCGGACATCGGTTCGCGAATGATGCTGCTGGCGAAAGAAGATGCAGCCCTGTTGGGCAGGCCGGGACGAACGCTGATCGTGGGCAGGCGCAGGGTCAGCCCTTCGATAAAGCCGCGCCGGCTGTATTCGGCTACCAGCAGTTCCACGACCGCTTTCTCCATCCCGTAGGATGAGCGCGGATCGACCGCGCTCTCGTCATCGATGGGCGCGCTGGGATCGGATGGCCCGAAGACCGCGACCGAGCTGGTGAAGATCACCCGCGGACACCGGCCGACTGCGCGGCATTCATCCAGCAACAGCCGCGCAGCGTCGATGTTGACACGCATGCCAAGGTCGAAATTGGCCTCGGCTTCGCTGCTGACCACGGCGGCGAGATGGTAGATGACGTCAGCCTCAGCTACGAGGCGCGCGACGAAGGTACGGTCGCACGCGTCTCCGACAGCATAATGGACCCTCGCGTCACCAAAATCCGGGCCCGCCACGCGGTCAGCCAGTAGAAGATGTGAGCGGTCCTTTGTGAAGCCGTCCTGCGCCAGCAGCGCGTGGGCCAGCTTCTGACCCAGGAAACCGGAGCCGCCGGTGATGACGATGTTCATTGCGCACCGCCTGGCGCGCCGAACACGCGATGAAGTTCTTCGATCTGCGTGGCATTCAACGGCCGGGTTGGCGTACCGCGCAGCAACAGGAACAGCTTGGCCGTCTCCTCCAGCTCCTCGATCGCGTTAGCCGCTTCGGCCAGCGATTTGCCCGCGACGATGGGACCATGATTGGCCAGCAATATGGCAGCGTTGGCCGATGCCATGCTGCCGATCTGGTCCGCAAGCGCTGGGTCCCCGGGGCGATGATAGGGGATCAGCGGCAATCGACCGACCTTCATCACGTGATAGGCGGTCAGCGGTGGCAGGCAATCGGACGGATCGAGGCCGTCCATACACGACACGGCTGCCGAATGTGTGGCGTGAAGATGGACTATCGCATGAGCGCCCGGTCGAGCGTCGTAGACCGCCCGATGCAGAAATTCCTCCTTTGACGGCGGATCGCCCGCTATCCTGCCGCCATCTGGTGCGAGCACTGAAAGACGCTCGACGTCCAGGTCACCCAGACGCGAATTGGTAGGCGTCATGATAATGCGTCCGTCCGCCAGCCTGGCGCTGATGTTGCCGCTGCTGCCCGGCGCCAGGCCGAGGTCGCACAGGCGGTGTCCCAGGCGCACGATATCCGTACGGATGGCAAGCGCAGGATCATCAGTCATCTAAGTGCTCCCAGGCCTTCAGGAAGAAGTCGTCGCTGCCGAAATTTCCTGATTTCAGCGTCAGCAGCAGTGGCGGACCCTCGTCCCGCGCTGCAATGGTCCACGGCACGCCGGGATCGATTTCTGGTCCGATGTCAATCCGGCCGAGCCCCAGCCGACTGACCACAGCCCCCGATGTTTCGCCGCCCGCGACGATCAGCGCGCCACCGCCATCCTCAAACAGATAGGCGGCCATCTCCGCGAGGATAGCTTCGAATGCGGCGCTGGCTCCATCGGGCCACGCGCGGCGCTGCGCTTCCACCATGTCGGGCGTTGCGGTCGAATAGATCAGCAGCGGCCGATCGAGCGCCTGCTTGTCGATCCAGTCCTTCGCACGGGCGACGACTTGTTGCGGTGTCTCTCCTGCACGCAGCGACAGCCGAAGGGATGGATATCGCTCGGCAGCCAGTTCGACCTGGCGTCGCGTGGCAGCGGAGCAACTGCCGGCAAGGATTGCGCACCGGGACGCGCCAGCTTCGGGCAACGGCGCCGATGCGCGGCAAGCGTCAGGCGGCGCCAGCGCGCGGGCGATGCCCGAAGCAAGGCCGGAAGCGCCCGAGGCCAGCGGCACGCCTGCGCAATATTGTCCAAGCAGCGCGAGGTCCTCGTCGCAGATGGCATCCGCGATGACGGCAATCATGCCCGCGCCACGGTGTTCCGCCATCGCCGGGGCGGCCGCTCGTGCGGCAAGGATTTCACGCGGCAGAAGGCCGACTGTACCGCGCGTCTGGCGTTGCAAAACCCGAACCAGATCGGCATCCAGCATCGGATTGAGCGGATGATCGCGCATGGTCGATTCATTCAGCAGCCGATCGCCGACAAACAGATGTCCCTGATAAACGGTCCGGCCTGTCGCTGGGAAGGCCGGGCAGGCGATCACTGCTTCAACACCCAGGTCCGCCGCCATGGCTTCCAGCACGGGCCCAATATTGCCAGCATCGGTCGAATCGAAGGTCGAACAATATTTGAAGTAGAAGCGCTCACACCCAGCCTGCTTCAGCCAGCGCAGGGCTGCAAGCGATTGTTCGGCCGCCGCATCCGGCGCAATCGAGCGCGACTTGAGCGCAATCACGACGGCGTCAACCTCTGCAAGGTCAAGATCAGCGGGTATTCCGAACAGCAGCGACGTCCTCAATCCCCGGCTCGCCAGTTCGTTGGCCAAGTCGGTTGCCCCGGTAAAGTCGTCGGCGATACATCCCAGTCGCATGGCGGCTCCTTCAGCGGCCGCATTGACACATACAAACTTGTCTGACAACCAGACAGGCATGGAAAATACGAACGGTATCATAGGGGAGGGCGCTGCTCCGGCGCAGGCAGATGCTGTCTATCGCAAGGTCAAGTGGCGGCTCGTTCCGTTCCTCATGGCCTGCTACGTCGTCGCTTATCTCGACCGGGTGAATGTCGGATTTGCAAAGCTGGGAATGTCGGGTGAGCTCGGCATCAGCGAAGCTGCATACGGACTCGGCGCGGGCATCTTCTTCATCGGCTACTTCCTGTTCGAGATTCCGAGCAACATGGCGCTCCACCGGTTCGGCGCGCGGCGCTGGATCGCCAGGATCATGATCAGCTGGGCCGTCGTATCGGCTGGCTGCGCCTTTATAGAAGGCGAAATGTCCTTCTATATCCTGCGCTTCCTGCTGGGCGTGGCCGAAGCCGGTTTCTTCCCCGGCATCATCCTCTATCTGAGCTATTGGTTTCCGTCATCCCGCCGGGGTGAAGTCATTGCGCTCTTCATGGTCTCTATTCCGCTAGCCGGCATCGTAGGCGGGCCGTTATCCGGTTTGATCATGGAGGGGATGGACGGAATTGGCGGCTGGGGCGGCTGGCGCTGGATGTTCGTGATCGAGGCTCTGCCGGCTGTCGTTCTGGGCTGTCTCGTACCGCGGATGCTGCCTTCGCGGCCTGCCGAGGCGGATTGGCTCGATGACAGCGAACGCGCATGGATCGAACGGGACCTTGCCGCCGATGAACCCGAAGGCGTGCGCCATCACGCGCGCATCCGCGATGTTTTCGGCGACCCGCAGATCATGCGATTGGCCCTGATCTACTTCGGCTGCATCATGGGCCAATATGGCTTCACCTTCTGGCTACCGACGATGATCGATGACATTTCGGGCGGTTCGCCGTTGGTTGTCGGGCTGTTTTCGGTGCTCCCATATGCTTGTGCAGCCGTCGTGATGCTGCTGGTTGGACGCAGTTCGGATCGCACCGGCGAACGCCGTTGGCACCTTATTCTGCCCTTGCTGGTGGGCGCGGCCGCGCTTATCGTGACGCCAATGGCGCAAAACCCCGTACCAGCGATCGCCCTCCTGTGCCTTGCTGCGGCATCGACGCTCACCGCCAGTCCACTTTTCTGGAACCTCCCAACGGCGTTCCTGCGCGGCAGCGCTGCTGCTGTGGGGATCGCCGCGATCAATTCGGTTGGCAACCTAGCAGGCTTTGCCAGTCCGCTGCTGATCGGATGGATCAGCGGAACGACGGGCAGCCGGGCAACCGCGACGGCGGTACTCGCACTTATATTGATCGTCGCCGCCATCGCCGTATCGCGCGGATCGCGATCACCGGCCAAAGCTGCGCTCGCTTCGCGATGATAGGAAAGCCCGATTGTTCGTTTCTTGCAGTTGGCGTGATGGAAAATCGCCTTTGGTCGACCCATGATGCGTGAATTGGATCGCGGTCCCGCTCTCCCCCTTGCAGGTTCTGATCATCACGGCGGACGCCGTTCGCAGTGGATAGCGCGCCTTATAATTGAGCATATCGAGAGCCACGATCTCGTTCCCGGTGCCAAGTTGCCGTCGGAAAATGCCCTCGCGCAGCGTTTCAGCGTGAGCCGTTCGGTCATTCGGGAGGCGATCGCCATGCTCCGCGCTGAAGGGCGCGTGGAGACGGTTCAGGGCAGCGGTGCCTTCGTCCGTTTTCCGGATGCCGGAGGCCCCGAACTGGACACGCTGACGCAGTCTTCTGTGAAGTCGCTGATCGATCTGATCGGCGTGCGCCGTGTGGTCGAGAGCGAGATTGCAGCGATCGCGGCAGCGGAAAGAACGCGCGAGGCCATGGCGGCAATTGACCGGGCATTGGATCGACTGCGGCGAGTCCAGCAGGCCGGGGCACTCGGCGTCATCGAAGACCGCGCGTTCCATGCCAGCATCGCCGACGCGTGCGGCAATGATTATTGGCGGAAGGTCGTCCAGGCCCTCGCACGGCCCATCGAGGTAGCGATCGGAGTAACACGGTCGAACGAGGCGCTCAGCGACGATCTCGTTCGCGCCGTGGACGAAGAGCATGGCGCTATTCGGGATGCGATCTCTGCCGGCGATCCCGATCAGGCTCGCGCTGCAGCGGTTCGCCATATGGAATGCTCGGCTCAGAGAATTTTGAGTGCTGACCGGGCGTTTTGGCGCACTGGCGGCGGCGGAATTTCCCGACTAAGCCAGGCTGACTAATCCGAGAGTCAAGCTCGCAGCAAGATGTGCCCTTCGAAAGCCCGTTCTCTCCTCGCCGCCAATCTCTTTGCTCCCATGGGGAAAGGTTTTGACGGAAGATTGCGAATAGTCTGGTCGAAGCAACGTACAAGGAATTCTAAAAACGATACCTAGCTAACCACGAGCGGCTCGTCGATCCCGTTGAGAAGTGAGCGCCCGTTCAAGTGTGATGCTCGATTGTCGCGGAGGATATTCGGTTCTTGATCTTCGAGAGCATGTAAGGATCTGGTCGACGGTTGACGCGATTGACTCCAATTGTTCCGCATCGTGAAAATAATCGGCCGCGTCTTTGCCTCCTTGAAATGAACATCCACAATGGTGCGGGATTGAAAGCGCGTAGATCGTTCCGGCGTTGACCAACGTTCTCCTCGTCCGACAATCCGCAAAGATGAGAATGTCTGAAATTAGGGGGTAGGGATGCGGGGACTTTGTTCCGGTAAAATGATCGGCATGTTGATGGCGGGTACGGCCCTTTGCTCAGGGAGCGGTGCATGGGCCCAAACGGCGCCGTCCGGCGAAAGTGAAGCGAGGCCAGCCGACATCATCGTCACGGCAGGCAAGCGAGAGGAACGGTTGAAGGACGTTCCGATGGCGGTCGACGTCGCCACGGGCGAACAGATCGAAAAGTTCAACTTGTTCGATTTCAAGGACGTTCCCGCACTTGCGCCGGGGCTTCAGATCGCCAACACGTCAGGGCGGGTCAGCGTCGCCACGCTGCGTGGCATTTCGTTCAACCCCGACATCGGCGGACCAGCTGCCGTCGCGGTCTATTATAACGAAGTGCCGGTCGATATACAGACCGTAACCACCGCGATTTACGATATTCGCCAAGTGGAAGTGCTGCGTGGACCGCAGGGCACGCTGCGCGGACGCACCGCGCCTGCGGGAGCGATCACGGTGACGACGCGGCGCGCCGACTTGAGCGAGCCGGAGGGCTATTTGCAGGCAACCGTCACCAACAAACATGCGCGAAACTTTCAGATCGCGGCGTCTACACCGCTGATCCAAGACAAGTTGGCGATCCGCGTCGCAGCGGTTCTCGATCGGAACCGAGCCAACCATGTCTACAACATCAATCGTGATGAATGGTCCAACCAGGAAACCGAAAGCGTTCGCGCCACTCTCTCCTTCGCGCCGACGGAGCAGCTGCGGGGAAACATCGTGTACCAATATTTGGAAAGCGACCTGCTACAGAATAGGGCGGTTCAAGGCCCGGGCAACCGCCCCAGTCTGTTCTCACCCTTCGTCAGCGGGCCTGCAATCAGCGCGTCCGACCGGCTGGCGGTACATGAAGGATTGTCATTTTACACCAATCGCACACATCTGGTGACGGCGGACGCCTCCTATGACCTGGGCAGTCATCTGATCTCAGTGCTGGGCGGCTTCCAGGACACGTCGCTCCATTCACGCACCGACCAGGATGTGGGCAATGCGGTGCAGGGGTACGATCAGGTGCTGACTGTGGCGGATCCAACTCGAGTATACACGGCCGAAGCCCGCATAGCCTCCGCGTTCGAGGGAATTTTCAACTATACGCTTGGCGTGTTCTACAATGAGACCAAGGCGGGCGGCCTGTCTTCCATTCGCGTCGACAGCTTCTTTGCCAACCGGGTGCCAAACACGCCCTTCCCGGCGAGCATGTTTGCCCTGCCGCTGCTGGCGGAAGTCGACATCACCAACAAGACCAGCGACCTCGCCTTCTTCGGCCAGACGCGCTTGAAGCTGACCGACAAGCTAAGGGTAGAACTAGGCGCGCGTTACACGCGCACCGTGGCTACGGCGCAGAGCTTCCTTGAGGTGACGACCACGGGCGGCGTCGGGATTCCCGTACCCGCAGGCATTGTCGTGCCCCGCGTCGCAACGGTCGATCCCGATTTCGTGCGGCAGGTCAATCATCCGCTGACGGGCACGGCCAGTATCAGCTATGATTGGACGCCCGACATCACCACCTACGCCACCTATGGCCGTTCTTACCGCCGTGGATCGGCACAGCTCGGCGTCAATTCTCCGCTGGATTCCGACCTGCTGGTGCTCGACCCCGAACGGTCGGATGCGATCGAGATTGGCTTGAAAGCGGAGATGTTCGACAGGCGCGTGTCGTTAAATCTCGCGGCCTTCTACCAGAAGTTCGATGGCTTCATCGGGCTGGTGACCGCGCCGACTGCATCAGCTAAAAACGGCGTCATCGACGGATCGAACGCCTCAATCAGCTTTAATGGCGACGCTATTTCCAAAGGTGTGGAAATGCAGCTGGATGCACGTCCGATCGATGAATGGGATATTTCGGTTAACGCGTCCTACGCCAACTCACATTATGACAATGCGACGGTTCCCTGCCGGGATTCCAACGGCGACGGCGTGCCGGATACTGCAGGACAGCCTGCGGTCCCTGTGGGCCAGCAGGTGGCGTTCTGCACCACCAACGACCGTTTGGCCAACATCCCCCGCTTCGCGTTGAGCGCCAACAGTGAACTGCGCTTTTCGGCTGGATCAGTGGAACCCTTCATTCGTGGGTTACTGACCTATCGGCCAGGCTTCTATGCACAGACCGCAAACTATAGGTACAATGCCATCACCAACGTCAACCTGTTCGCTGGCATTCGGTCAGCCGACGCCGGATGGGAATTGACGGCGTTCGTCAAAAATCTGTTCAATTCGACACAGATTACCAATGCCACCACCGCGGAATTGCAGATTGCAACGCGCTTCCTGGTTCCGGGGCCAGCGGGCAATCCCACACCGTTCCGGTCGGGCTATACGAACTTGTCCGTCAATCCGCCGCGCGAATTCGGCATAACGATGAACTACCGCTTTTAATCGATGACGCCGCAGCGCTCGAATAATTTCGGGCGCTGCGTTGCGATTGAAACCTCGACGGAACTCCGGAGTGAGATACGGTAAAGTCGATGCTGGCGCATTGCCGTCATCCAATGTTCTCTGGATCGGATGATGCGAATGTCCGGTGGGTTCGGGGCGGACGTCAGGAAGGGTCTGTCCAACGCCAGGCATGGCGCGTCGAACAAGGGCTGGTAGAACAGGAGGGACAGGCTGTCCGCCTCCGCCGCGACTTGCTTGTAGTTCTCCAGCAGCGCGAACTCAGCCGGACTTGCCAGCAGATCAAACAGGAAACCGGGCTGAGGCATGTCACGCCGCAACGCGGCGAGATGGTCGAGGGCGTCTACCGTCGCGCCGTCATGTCGGGGACCAGCGCTATGCCGTGATCGAGAAGGCGCATGAGTTCAGCCTTGAAAACCTTCAAGACCCGCCATCAATTCTATCTTCCCGACGACCTTTCGGTGAAGCTGGATGCGCTGACCGACAGCCGGACCGGCTTCGACGACAGCATCGGCAGGACCTACATCCATCGACGCCTCGCGATCGCCGGTGGGAGGCGTCAGCTTCCCCTGCCGATGATGACTCAAAAATCCAGGTCGAAGGACTGGTCGTACAAAACGTGGCGGTGTGCGAATTTCCAACCATCCGGTCTCTTCACCACGGTATCGCGCATGCGCCCAGTAACCACCAGTTTGGGCGCCATCGGCGTTCCGCCTGCATTGATGTTCAAGAAGGAATAATGAGCGATCACAGCGTCGCCTTCCTCCTCGATATAGATGTTGAGGTGGTAGTGTCGGTTGTTTCCGCCAGTCTGATGATCGGATTCCTTCGCATGTTCAATCTGTGCGGCGACCCCTTCATATTTTAGTGGGACGTTCGATTAGCGGGTATGGCTGATCTGATCGCTATGGAGCCGCCGACCGGCCTAACCTCCTTCCGTCATGGCTTGGTGGATGTCCATGCGGCTGAGACCGAACTGGCCGAGATCATAATTGTGGCGGCGAAGCTCTTTGTGACGCTTCCCTTTTATGAAGCGGCTCATGCCTTGCTCTATGCTCGGCCGAAGAGGCATGTCGAGAAACTTGTAGATCCGTGCAATCTGCCCGCGCCAATCCTGGTTCACGGCATCATAATGTACGTCCACACTCGGCACGGCTGAGCGGCGAAGAGCTGCGTTGAGGCGGCGTTCCCGCAGGGCGGTCTTGCGGAGCCATTCCTGGCCAATCCATCGAGCGTCAGCATCATCCGATTGCAGACTCATCTGGTTGTGCACCAGGGACGCGGATGAGGCGATGAGGGGTTCGGGGTCGCGATGCAAGCGGATGACGCGCGCTCCGGGAAAGGTGGCCAGCACTGCGTCCATATCCTGCGCGAATTGCGGCAGTTTGAGCAGCCACGGCCGTGAAGGGGCGCGCCGCCGGAACCAGGCGATGGTCTGCAGAAGCCGCTTGAACTCCGCATAGGCAGCCGCCGGATCGGCATCTTCGACGGCGGCGGTGAAGCTTGGGACGCGCCATTGCGCTTCAAAGGCAGAGCCGAACATGGAGATGTTCTGAAGGCCCATCTCCTCCTCCGCATGATGGACGCCGGTCGGATGGATATGGCGGAACGCGGGATTGAAGAAGTGGGCGCAGGAGAGCGCCACTGCCGCGCGGATCACACGATCGGCATGCGCTAGTCCCCAAAAGCGGGGAAGCGGATTCCAGCTTTCGTAAAATCGTGTGAAGGTGAGCCGGGGGTCGCAGGCGAGGAGGCGCTGGATGCGCGTGCTGCCGGATCTCATCTGGCCGACAATCAGGATCGGCGGCTGCAATTTGATGTCGCCGATTTCCGGATGGCGCGCCCATAAGGCTTGCATCCGTGCCCTGTTAAGCAGCGCGGCGGTGATCTGGCCATGCGCGATCACGCGGCCCAGATTGTTGAGCGATGCCTCTCTCTCCAAAGCCGACGCCAGGATGTTCAGCCGGTCGCGCCAGCAGCCATCGTGCAGATTTCCCGTCTTGCTTGCTTTGCAGGCTGCCCCGATCAGTTCGTCAGGATCGAGCGTGGGGCGATCGAGCCATCCTTTCGACCAGCCTGTTTCCAGCAATCTATTAGCGGTTCTCCGCCTTTCTGCCGGTCCGGCACTTTCCAGAGCGGGGAGGTGAGGGGCCGCAGCATGTTGGGAAATGGTCGCCATCGCAGTCGAACGACCGACATGGCAAATGGTGCCGTAGGGGCTGACGGACCGCCCGCCGGATCAATGTGGGCTAGCGGCAGTCCTGTTTAACGATAGCGCGCAATCGATAGATCGCCCGTTTCAATCGCCGGTTTCCGGTTGGAGACGATGTCGGCGATCACATGGCCCGAGCCGCAGGCCATGGTCCAGCCAAGCGTGCCATGACCTGTGTTGAGGTAGAGGTTCGGGATGTGCGTAGAGCCGATGACAGGCGTGCTGTCTGGCGTCATGGGGCGCAGGCCGGACCAGAAGCTCGCCTTGCCAAGGTCTCCGGCCGCGGGGAACAGCGAGCCTACCGAATATTCCAGCGTGTCGCGCCGCTTGCCGGGCAAGTTGGTCGAGAAGCCCGACAGCTCCGCCATGCCCCCGACGCGGATGCGATCGCCCAGGCGGGTGATCGCAACCTTGAAGCTTTCATCAAGCAGCGTGGACACAGGGGCGCGCTCTGCGGCGGTGATGGGAACGGTGATCGAATAGCCTTTTACCGGGTAGACGGGCAGCTTGATCCCCAGCGGCGCCACCAGCAGGGGCGAATAGCTGCCGAGAGCAACGATGAAGGCGTCCGCGTCGATCGGCCCCTTGTCCGTCTCGACATGATTGATGCCGCGCTTGCCCTGGACGAGGCGCTTGATCTTGTGATCGTGGAGGAAGGTGACACCGGCGGCCTTCGCCATATCGGCGAGCGCGTTGGTGAATTTGAAGCAATCCCCAGTCTCGTCATTGGGCAGGCGCAGGCCGCCGACGATCGGCGATTGGCTGTTGGCGAGGCCCGGCTCGGCGGCGATGCAGCCTGCTTTGTCGAGTATCTCGAACGGCACGCCGTCGGCCTGCAGCACGGCGACGTCCTTGCCGATGCCGTCGAGCTGTTTCTGCTCGCGGAACAGCTGGAGCGTGCCCTGGCTGCGCTCGTCATAGGAGATGCCGGTTTCCTGGCGCAGGGCGATAAGCTGATCGCGGCTGAACTCGGCCAGGCGAACCATGCGGCTCTTGTTCACCGCATAGGCCTTTTCCGTGCAATTGCCGAGCATGGCCACGATCCAGCGCAACATGGCAGCGTCGAAGGTGGGGCGGACGATGAGCGGCGCATGCTGCATGAACAGCCAGCGCATCGCCTTCATCGGAATGCCTGGAGCTGCCCAGGGCGAGGCATAGCCGGGGGAAATCTCTCCCGCGTTCGCGAAGCTGGTTTCCAGGGCCGGGCCCGACTGGCGATCGATCACAACCACCTCATGCCCAGCCTTTGCCAGATACCAGGCCGACGTCACGCCAATGACCCCGCTGCCGAGAATCGCGACCTTCATGCTGTCATACTCCGCTTTTGCTCGGCAGGCTCGGCGAGGCGGTACTCACGACGATACCGGTGGCCGAGCTGGGTGAGGATTTCGTAGGAAATGGTCCCCGCATCAGCCGCGACATCGTCGATCGACTGATGCGGGCCGAGCAGTTCGACAGGCGCGCCGGGATAGAGCAGCATGTCGGGGACATGCGTCACGTCGAGGGTGATACTGTCCATCGACACCCGGCCGACGATGGGCACCCGGATGCCGCCGATGAACGCCGAGCCGCGATTGCTGAGGTGCCGCGGCCATCCGTCCGCATAACCGACCGGGATCGTCGCGATGTGGGACGTCTGCTCAGCCCTGTGACTGAGGCCATATCCCACGCCCGTGCCCGGACGGACCGTGCGGAGTTGTGCAATGCGCGCCTCAAGCGAGATGACCGGGTGCATCGGATTGGCGCCGTTCTGCGGCGCGCCGCCATAAAGGGCGATCCCCGCGCGCACGACCTCATAATGCTGGTGGTCAAGGAAACTGCCGCCGCTGTTGTCGAGAGAGCGCGCGACGCCAGGGAAATGGCGCGTAAAATCGTTGAAGGCAGCAACCTGCTTGTCATTGAACGCGGACGAAGGATCATCGGCGCAGGCGAGGTGGCTTAGGATAAGCACCAGTTTGATACCGTCCAAAAGCGACCGGTCGGCAAGGAGTGCCCGGACCTCGTCCGGCGATAGGCCGAGCCGCGCCATGCCGCTGTCCACCTGAAGCGCGGCGGGCAGGGTGCGGCCCGAAGCCTGCGCCTGCTGGGACCAGCGCCTGATCTGGTCGAGCGAATTGAGAACCGGGATGGCGGCCGCATCCCGGCAGTGCCGCTCCGCCCCCGGTTGAAGACCGTTCAGGACGAAGAGCTGGACGGAGTCGGGCAGTTCCGGCTTGAGCGCGATGGCTTCTTCCAGCTGCGCCACGAAGAAGCGGCGGCAGCCAGCTTCCAGCAGGGCGGCTGCCACGGCGGAAGCGCCGGTGCCATAGGCATCGGCCTTGACCACTCCGGCGACCTCGGCAGGCGCAACCTGACGGGCGATCAGCCGGTAATTTTCCACCAGCGTGTTCAAATCGATGCTTAACAGTGCGCCTGCGCAATCCACCGGTGTCATGCCGATACCCCTTCATCTGTTTTTCTAACCGGGGCGACGCAGCTTTTTTCACCAAAATGTCGTGATTTGTTCTAAGATGATGCCGATTGAGGAAGGATGTTCGAGGTTTTTGAATAGAATGGCCATTGGCTTGGATCAGATTGACCGTGCGATTCTGCGTTTGCTGAGGCTGAACGCGAGGCGGCCGAATTCGGAGATCGCCGAAGAGGTGGGCCTGTCGCCATCAAGTTGCCACCGCAGGATCAAATTGCTGGAAGATGCAGGTGTGATCCGCGGCTATACCGTGCTGACCAGCCCTTTGCGGGTCGGTGAGACCAGCGTGAACATATTGGTTCAAGTGACCTTGGACAGGCAGACGGAGGATTATCTCGCGCGCTTCGAACATGCTGTGCGGCAATGTCCGGAAATCCGCGAATGTTTCCTGATGGCGGGCGGCACAGATTATTGGTTGCGTGTCGAAACGGAAAGTGTCGCCGCTTATGAGATCATTCACAGCGAGGTTTTGTCGCGTATGCCTGGCGTCGCTCGGATCAACTCGAGCGTCGCGATGCGCGACGCCCTCAGCCCGCGTTCCACCGGACCCCGGAGCCGTTGAAAACGGCTTCAGGAGTTGATCAGCTTGGCTCCGCCACGGCGTCCGTTGTCGCCATCTTGGGAATTTCTCGAGGGAAGCGGCCAAGCGCCGCCTCAGGCGGTACGATGTCGCTACGCTCGGGTGCTTTCAGCGGATCGGTGTAGAAACCCAGCGAATAGTTGCCGAAACTGTAGCCGATCAGGTCGGTCAACTCCTGGTCGAAATTCCGCGCGATCTCGGGCGGGCAGGACAGATACTGATTTTCCTCCTGCCGCAACCAGCCCAGAGTATATGTGACGTTGAGGGCCTTGCGGGGCTTGTCGCTCCGATTTTCCCCGCCGCCATGAATGACGCTGCCATTGTAGAGCAGGACGGAGCCAGCTTTCATGACGGCCTGAATGCTTTCGTCCCTGCGCGCCTGGCGGCTGAACGGCCATTTATGGCTGCCCGGCACGATATGCGTCGCACCATTATCCTCCGTGAAATCTTCCACGGCCCAGATGCCGTTGCACTGAGGCTCAATGCCTTCGGGAATGACGCCGCCGCTATCGTCGCCGCCCCATACGAACCTGTCGCGATGCAGCGGCTGCACGCCTTGCCCGGGCATGATGGTGATCAGTTGCGTGATGTTGAGTTGAATCTTCGAGCAGAAACGCCCAAGCGTCGCATTTGCCGTGCCCAGGATCAGCGGTTCGACCGCGATCTCGCGCACGCTCGCGCATCGGGCGATCAATCCACCCGTGCGCTTGGTCTTACGACCGGACCAATCATCCAGCCCGTCCGGAGTCTGGGCGATCCACGGCGCGACATCCTCCTGAAGAGTCTTCAGCCGGTCAGGCGACAATATGTCCCTTATGATGCACGCGCCGTCACGGTCCATGGCGGCGACGATCTCCTCCACGGTGCAGTCAGGATCCAATATCTGCAGCCCCATAGCTCTTGTCTTCGCTCCGATTGCTAGTGGCGCTCGGCCATCCTCATCCGACCACGGTGGGATTAAAGTTGACCATCGTCAACGATTCTGCGAGAGTTCCGTTCAAAAGGCCGAAACCATGAAAATTCTCCCATTTTGGCTACAGTTGACGACCGTCAACTTATGGTCCAAAATTCCGTCCGCATCCGCTCGAATCGCGACGGGCCGAGCCGCTTTGCGCGGACGATTTGAGCGAAACGTGCTTAATCAATGGAGTGCCTGATGACCACCGACATTGCCGACCAGTTTCGCCCGTTTGCGCCGCCTTATGTGATCGAAAACGCGTATACGGAAGATCAGCGTCAGCGGATATTCAAGGTCGTGCGGGAGAATGGCC
The DNA here is from genome assembly GCF_054771735.1 of Sphingobium sp. TomMM35A. Classification (NCBI taxonomy): domain Bacteria; kingdom Pseudomonadati; phylum Pseudomonadota; class Alphaproteobacteria; order Sphingomonadales; family Sphingobiaceae; genus Sphingobium; species Sphingobium sp. TomMM35A. Next base: position 1,714,237 of record NZ_BSRC01000001.1, on the reverse strand, counting down.
CCTGGCCGCTTATTCTCGCCGAGAACTTCAAGTCGCCGGAAGAAGTCATTGCTGCGGTCGGCGGCACCATTCCTGAAGGTATGACCCTTACCTGGGACATGATCCTGCAGGGTAGCGGGACGTTTCGCGGGTATATCGCCCGGCAGGGTGTCTGCTTCTATCCTGAACTGAACGACTGCTATTATAATTCCAAGTTCCTCGAAATGGCGCGCAACTATTGGGGCGCCCAATATGCGGAGCCGGAGACGTTCCTGATCAACATTCAGGGGCCGACCATCATCGGTGGACCGCCGCATCTCGACGGCACGGTGTTCCGCGGCATGACCATGGAAAACACGCCGATCTGGCTTCTCCTGACGATGGCGAAGTCTCGCCTGTTCGAACATTGGCGCAGCAAGAAGATGCAGGTTACCGGCTGGTATTATAAGGGCAATATCGGCGGCGGCTTCAACTATTGGCCGGACGGTCCGCGCGGCGAACCCAAGCAGATCACCGCGCCTATGTGGGGTCGCGCTGTCGTTGCCGAAAACGAGATGATGTTCCATCATGCTCAGGCGACCGGTCCGCTTGCCATGCGTCGTTCCGAAGGGCTGGATATCAGCAGCGTGATGGCGCCTGATCCGACGGTCGAAGGCGGCTGGCGGATCGAGACCAACGGCGTGATCAATCAGCAGTTGCCGGCAGACGAAGTGCGCCTGCTCGTCCACTGGGGTGCACGAGTGTTCATGGATATGGCCGACCTGAAGCGGACGTTCGATCACACCGACGACATCACGCATGACAAGGCTTTGAACATGCTGATGGACGAAGCCCGCAAGCGCGGCGCTCAGTTCGAAACGCCGACCGATCCGCTGACCGATCGCGCCTTCATCGGCATGCTTTCCCAAGTTTTCGCTGTGAATGGCCCGACGAACATTCCGGCCGACATGGACGAAGCGCCGCTCGCCGCCTGATTACGGCAAACGGTACATTGCAAGATCGAGTGAATGGCGGGCCCTTGCGGCCCGCCATTTTCGTTTTGGTCTGTCCAAAAATGGGAGTCGGCGACGATAATAATATTACAGCATTTCCGGACCGGCGGAGACTTGTAGAACAACGAGCTGTGCAAATAAATTCAGCTTGACAACGGTTGAAATACGTCAACTATTGAAGGTGGCGAATGTAGCGGTGCGCAGTCGGTTAAGTTTCTGACTGAACGAATATAAATGCCCAATCGCCGATCGGAACCGGCAACTTTGCCGGGGGCCGCGATGTCCCATATGGAGGGGGCATTGCTACATATGGGGAGTAGCAATGATGCGAACAGTGAAAAACAGCTTGAAGCTTCTGTGCGGAGCCGGGGTGACGGCGTTGTGGGTCGCCGGAGCCGCGCATGCGCAGGCCCAATCGTCCGCAGGTTCGAACGAGAACCTGGAGTCTTCGCCCGACATCGTGGTCACCGCGCAACGCCGCGACGAGCGTGCACAGGACGTGCCCATCGCGATTACGGCATTTTCGCCAGAGCGCCTTCAGCAGCAGGGCATCACGCAGCCGCAGAATTTGCAGGCGACCGTTCCCTCGCTTGTCGTCGGCAACAATGGCAATCCGTCACGTGAAGCGCAAAGCTTTACGATCCGGGGGCAGGGTGCGACTTTCCAGGCGTCTCCGGGCGTTGTTGTCTATTTGAACGAAGTGCCGCTGCCTGCGCCGATTTCCATCCCTCAACAGGGCGGCGCCGGTAATTTCGTAGATCTGGAAAATGTCCAGGTCCTGAACGGGCCGCAAGGGACATTATTCGGACGTAATACGACTGGCGGCGCGGTTCTGCTTGTACCGAAGAAGCCGACGAACGACTTTGAAGGCTACGTTCAAGGCAAGTTCGGTAACTATGACAACAAGGAACTGGAAGGCGCGATCAACATCCCGATCGTGGATGACAAAGTCCTGCTACGGGCCGCCGGAGCCTATCAGGATCGAGATGGCTACACGCGGGATGTGGTCTGGAACACCGATCGTGACAACTTGCATTGGTATTCCGGCCGCGTTGGATTGACGCTGCGGCCGACCGAGAATTTCGAAAACTACACCATGGCCTACGGGGCGAATTCCCGGACGCATGGCACTGGTACGGTCAACACCTATCTCAACGTTCCGGGACTCGCGGCCACCAGTCTGGTCGGCCTTCCTTTCTGCGTCGAAGGGCCTACAATCCCTCGCTTCAGTGCATCGTGCGACGTATACAGAGCGGCTAGCGCCGAAGCAGCCGCGCGTGGTCCAAGGGAGACGGCGCACGGCACCAATTCGTTCCAGAGGACAAAAACCTGGGGTGTCACCAACACTTCGACGCTCAATCTGAGTGAAGAACTGACGCTGCGTAACATCATCAGCTATCAACGTTTCAAGACGACATATGCCGTCGATAGTGACGGCACCATCTTCCAGTTCGATGATGGTGACCCGAGGAGTTATCCGGCTCCTGGCGTTGTGACGCTTCCTGGTGACGGCACCCCGGTGGTTTACGAGAACGCCTCTCCCACGCGGCTGCCGCGCGACGATATCAAGGTGTTCACCGAGGAACTGCAGCTCCAGGGCGACTTGTTCGACAAGCAACTCACCTTTACCGCAGGCGCGTTCTATTATGATCAGCGTCCAGCCGGGGCTCAGGGAGCGGGGGCGACGGGCTTCTGTCCGGCCTTGTTCACCGGCAATCCATTGGTTTGCGGCGTGTATGATATCAGATACGCGATCACCAACACTTCGAAAGCGCTATACGCGCAGTCGACACTGGATTTAGGGTTGGTTTCGCCTGCACTGCAGAACCTCAAGATCACAGGCGGCGTTCGATATACTTGGGATAGGGTCCGTGGCTCGGCTGCCCTGTATCAGGTACTCGCCCCAGGGGCATTCTTCTGTTTCAGCGACAATTCGATAGCGACAGAAGCTACTGGCTGCCAATTTGAAGCAAATCTGAAAACCAAAGAGCCAACCTGGAATATCGGTGTAGACTACAGATTCTCACCCGAGCTGCTGGTTTACGGGAAGATCAGCCGCGGCTACAAGGCAGGCGGCATCAACGCGAACGCCGTATTCACGAGTACCCGGACATTTCCACCGGAGTTTGTCACCTCCTACGAAGCCGGGTTCAAGTCGGATGTGCGATTGGCAGGTATGCCGCTTCGCCTCAACGGCACCTATTATTATCTGACCTACAAGGGTATTCAGCGCGCTACAGGCGACTTCAACCCCGACACCTTCGCATCTGGCGCCAGGGTCCTGTCGGCCGATGCACGTATTCAGGGCGTGGAAGCGGAAGCATCGCTGCGACCGATCCCCGGTGTCGAGATCGGCGGTACGTTCAGCTACACGGATGCGAAGTATAAAAAATATGAGTTTGTGCCGAGCAGCCCGACCCAGGACTGCACCGGCAATGTCATCAGCGCTCCGGCGACTGTGAACCTTGCCTGCATTCCGTTCCAATATGTGTCACCGTACATCTACAGCTTCCATGTATCGGCGGAGCAGCCCCTTGGTAATGATCTCGGCACCTTGGCGATGTTCGTCAACTATTCGCACACCTCGGCGCAGCATACGGCGGGGACAAGCATTCCTGGAAATCAGCCGGGTGAGCGGCTTGAACCCTTCGGAACGCTGAACCTGTCGCTCGACTGGCGGAATGTTGCGGGCAGCCGTATGGACGTGGGCTTCTACGCCACCAACCTGACGAACAAGCTGTATCGGGTGAGCAATAGCAATACCTACAATAGTCAGCTGTTCACCGCGACTCTATATGGAGAACCCAGAATGTACGGGGTTCGTCTACGCTATTCGTTCGGGAGGTAATGTTAAGTTGCTCGAGGGAATGTCTAAGTTGAAACCGGAAAGTGTTAAATATGTCGGATGATGTGAATAAGGTGATTCCCTTGGGCTTCACTAAGCTGATCGTGCAGGACCTTGACAAGGTCGGGGCATTCTACGGGGCGGTCTGCGGGTTGGTAGAGGAGGCGCAGGCCGATGCAGATATTGCGGGCCGTCCCATCCGGGAATTGTACTTCAAGTCAAATCCGCCGGGGACTGGGAACTTCACGCTGACCAAGTTCCTTGATGTGGATAAATCGCCCACAGAGTCGCTTATCCTCGGGTTCATCGCGGACGACATCCATCGCTTCGTGGAAGATGCTGTCGCTGCGGGTGGCGTTGTCGTGATGGCCGTTCAAGCTGATCCTGAACATGGTGTCCATGTTGCCTTCGTCAAGGACGTCGAAGGCAATCTGATCGAGGTGGTCCAGCTTATGTGAGCCGCCTGGCCGTCATGCGTGGAACGGCCGTCCAGTCAGTTCCAGTGTCTGACGGCTTCTGGGCCAAGCGAAAGGGGAGGTGCATTGCGCCTCCCCATAGCGGCGTCTTAAATAACTGACAGGCGCCTCAGTCTGGATCAGGTCCGGAAATTCCCGGAATAGGCCAGCTCCTCCAGTGGTTTGCGGTCGCTTGGCTGTTCGCGCGCCTGAAGTTTTTCCGGGAGATTTGCAGGATCGCCCATCCGCCCGATCGCCACCGCTGCTTCAATGCGGAAGCCGTCGGGGATGGCGAGTTCCGTCCGCGTCTTTTCCATGTCTATCCCGACCATCCCGTGGGCATGATAGCCGAGCAGATGCGCCTGCAGTGCTATCGCCGCCCAGGCGGCGCCCGCGTCGAAGCTATGCGAGTGGCTGGGCTTGTCGGGCGCTCCCATCGTCGTCTCACTCAGGATGAACAGCAGCACGGATGCGTCCTTGGCCCAAACCGCGTTGAAAGGGATGAGAAGGTCAAGGAAACGATCCCAATTCGCCGCGTCGTCGCGCGTCGCGTAAAGAAAGCGCCAAGGCTGATAGTTGAAGGAGGAAGGAGCCCAGCGCCCGGCATCCAGGATCGTGCGCAAATCTTTGGCAGACATGACAGAGCCATCGAAAGCGCGCGGTGACCAGCGGTGCAGGAACATCGGGTCCAAAGCCGTGTCAGTCTGCCGATTGGTCGTCATGTCTTTTTTGTTCCTTTGCTAAAGTTTGTGCACAGACGGGCTTCCCGTCCCGCCGCCAAAAGGCTTGACTAATTGTTGTCGTATGTCAACTTCGTAAAGCTTTGATCTCGTACGAGCCAGGCTGGGGCGTCAGGGGATGAGTTGTGATCTGAGCCTTTGCCTCCAACCTTAGGCAAGCGCAAATTGGAGGATGTCAACATTTCATGATCCAACGATATGTTGCCTGAACTTTTCAACATTCAAAATCAGCGCTACGGGAGGGGTATGACTGATCAAAAGGTGAAAAAGGCGAAGCTCGTTGCTCCTCCGCGTCCCGGCGTATATTCGCGCGGCTCCGACACGGTTGACGCGATATTGAAGGCCGCGCTGCACGTCCTGGTTGAAGAAGGTGCGTCAGCCTTCACACTACGCCGCATAGCGGCTCAATGCGGCATGAAGGTTGGAAATGTAAGCCGACACTTCCCCCGCAAGGAAATGCTGGTCCAGGTGCTGCTGGAAGAATTGCTCACCCCGACGGTGGGGGAGGCGAGAAGCAGCCTTACCCGCCGCGGCATACCCGCTGAAGAAGCGCTGGCTCTCGTCATCGGCGGCACTCTCGATGAAACCAAGACCAAGAAGATGACCCATCTGTTCACGGAATTGTGGGCAATGGCGAACCATAATCAGTTCGTCGCCGAACGGATCGAGATGGTCTATCAATATATGCACGACCTCACGGCGTCCTATATCGCCGAACTGAACCCCGCGCTGTCGCCTGCGGAGGTGAGCGTCGTGGCTCTGTTTATCAACACGTCGATCGAAGGATCAACGATATTGGCAGGCTATGGCAGACCGTGGGAGGCGATGATGCCGCAACTCAAGGCCTTTACAGTCAAATCCCTGGTCCATCTCGCTAAGACGATCACCCCTGAAGAGGTGAATGGGCTCCGTCCCGCAGCATGATCATCTAGCGTCCCGCTACGCCTGTCTTCAAAAGATACGGTCAGGGCAGCCAGCTTGCGCGGCTGACAGCGCTGGAGGAGTGCTGCGACCTTGAGCGCAGGGGAAGCGCGCCGTGCCGTAAGTTTGCCGGAGTGTTAGCGTTCCGGTAGGCCAATACAAGAGACTGGCAGCATCTTGTTTAGTGGATGCCCGACAAGGATTCGAACCTTGATTGACGGAGTCAGAGTCCGCTCTCTTACCATTAGAGGATCGGGCACCAAGGCGGGTGTCGCCCGCATCGGAAGCGCGCAAATAGGCTGGTTGGATCGGCTGGTCAAGGGGCTTGCGCCGGAAAAATGCCGCGCACTTCGGCCATGAAAAAGCCCGCCGGACATGCTGTCACGTCCGGCGGGCTCTTTTCATCATCCCTCGTGGGGTAGATGGGCTTGGGAGCCGCTTCCAATGTAGGAAGCGGCTCCTTTCATTTCAAAAGGTCAGTCGAGGTCCTGGGTGGTGAAGTCTTCACCCTGGACAGCTGCCAACGGATCGTCTCCGATCGCGGCTTCCGGACCCTGCGCCAGTTCGGCGGCATGCTCTTCAGCGGCCGTCTTAGGCGCGATCAGGTCAACCTGGCTCGACGCCCGCAGAGCAGCCCGCATCGCCGCGTCACGCGACGAGGCGGCAACGCGCATGCGGTTCATGCCAGCGCCGGTGCCCGCCGGGATGAGGCGGCCGACAATGACGTTTTCCTTAAGGCCAACCAGCGTGTCCTTCTTGCCCTGAACCGCTGCTTCCGTGAGGACACGGGTGGTTTCCTGGAAGGAGGCCGCCGAGATGAAGGAACGCGTCTGGAGCGAGGCCTTGGTGATGCCGAGCAGCACCGGCTTGCCTTCGGCAGGCTGGTAGCCGGCCGGAAGCTTCGCGTTGATCTCGTCCATTTCCTCGCGATCGACCTGCTCGCCCACCAGCAAAGTGGTGTCGCCGGACACGGTGATCTCGACTTTTTGCAGCATCTGACGAACGATCGTTTCGATGTGCTTGTCGTTGATCTTCACGCCCTGCAAGCGATAGACTTCCTGGATTTCCGCGACCAGATATTCGGCCAGCGGCTCGATGCCGAGCACCTCCAGAATGTCGTGCGGATCAGGCGAACCGCCGATCAGATTATCGCCGCGCTTCACGAAGTCGCCTTCCTGAACGTCGATCACCTTGCTCTTGGGGATCAGATATTCGACCGGCTCGCCGCCATCCTCGGGATTGATGGCGATCTTGCGCTTCGCCTTGTAATCCTTGAGGAACTGGACGCGGCCCGACACCTTGGCAATGATCGCATTGTCCTTGGGCTTGCGGGCTTCGAACAGCTCGGCAACGCGGGGCAGACCACCGGTGATGTCGCGGGTCTTCGCGGCTTCGCGAGAGACACGCGCCAGCACGTCACCAGCCTGCACCTGCGCACCATCATCGACCGACAGGGTCGCACCTACCGCCAGCATGTAGCGGGCAGCTTCGCCCGACTGATCGTCGAGCAAGGTGAGGCGGGGACGCAGATCCTCCTTGGTACGGGCGGAACCGCGATGTTCCGTGACGACGCGCTGGGCGATGCCCGTGGCTTCGTCGGTCTGCTCGGTTAGCGTCTTGCCGTCGATCAGGTCCTGATACTTCACGATGCCCGGCTTTTCCGTGATCACCGGCATGGTGAACGGATCCCACTCAGCGAAGCGATCGCCCTTCTTCACGGCATCGCCATCTGCGAACAGGATGGTGGCGCCGTAAGGCAGGCGGTGCGTTTCGCGCTCGCGGCCTTCGGAGTCGATGATCGCGATTTCGCCGTTGCGGGCGAGGCTGAGGCGGCGGCCATTCTTGTCGGTGATGGTTGGCATGTCGCGCAGCTCGATCGTGCCGTCCGACAGGGCTTCCAGGTTCGACGTTTCGTTGAAGTTCGCCGCGCCGCCGATGTGGAAGGTACGCATGGTGAGCTGCGTACCCGGTTCACCGATGGACTGTGCCGCGATGACGCCGACCGCTTCACCGATATTCACCGGCGTACCACGGGCGAGGTCACGGCCGTAGCACTTGCCGCAGACACCCATTTTGCTTTCGCAGATGAGGGGTGAGCGGATCTTCACGGCCTGCGTGCCGATCGCCTCGATCTGCGCCACCAGCGCTTCGTCGAGCAGCGTGCCGATCGGAACGATGACCGAACCGTCCTTGCTGTCGACGATGTCCTGCGCCGTGGTGCGGCCCAGGATACGCTCGCCAAGCGAGGCGATGACCGAACCACCCTGAACGATGGCCTTCATCTCCAGCGCCTTTTCGGTGCCGCAATCCTCTTCGACGACCGTGCAATCCTGCGACACGTCGACCAGACGGCGGGTCAGGTAACCCGAGTTCGCCGTCTTGAGCGCGGTGTCGGCCAGACCCTTACGCGCGCCATGGGTTGAGTTGAAATACTCAAGGACGGTCAGACCTTCCTTGAAGTTCGAGATGATCGGCGTCTCGATGATCTCGCCACTCGGCTTGGCCATCAGGCCGCGCATACCGGCAAGTTGCTTCATCTGGGCCTGCGAACCACGGGCACCAGAGTGCGCCATCATGTAGATCGAGTTGATCTGGGCCATGCGACCGGTTTGCGGGTCCTTGGGCTGGGCGCGGATTTCGTCCATCATGGCGTTCGCGACCTGGTCGCCGCAACGGCTCCAGGCGTCGATCACCTTGTTGTACTTTTCCTGCTGGGTGATCAGGCCGTCCTGATATTGCTGCTCATAGTCGGCCACCAGCGCCTTGGTTTCGTCGACCATCGCGGTCTTCGAATCCGGGATCACCATGTCGTCCTTGCCGAACGAGATACCGGCCTGGAACGCGTGGCGGAAGCCCAGCGCCATGATGGCGTCGGCGAACAGCACCGTGTCCTTCTGGCCGGTGTGACGATACACCTGGTCGATGACGTCGCCGATTTCCTTCTTGGTGAGAAGGCGGTTGACCACGTCGAACGGCACCTTGTGCGACTTGGGCAGACATTCGCCAAGCAGCATGCGGCCCGGGGTCGTCTCAAAGCGCTTCATATACTGCTGACCGTTTTCGTCGGTCTGCGGCACGCGGCTGATGATCTTCGAGTGCAGCGTCACGGCCTTGGCATAGAGAGCCTGGTGGACCTCCTGCATGTCGGCCAGCAGCATGCCTTCACCCGGCTCGCCTTCGCGCTCCATGGACAGGTAATAGATACCCAGAACCATGTCCTGCGAAGGAACGATGATCGGCTTGCCGTTCGCGGGCGAGAGGATGTTGTTGGTCGACATCATCAGCACGCGCGCTTCGAGCTGGGCTTCCAGCGAGAGAGGCACGTGGACGGCCATCTGGTCACCGTCGAAGTCGGCGTTGAAGGCCGAGCAGACGAGCGGGTGCAGCTGGATCGCCTTGCCTTCGATCAGCACGGGTTCGAACGCCTGGATGCCGAGGCGGTGAAGCGTCGGCGCGCGGTTCAGCATGACCGGGTGTTCGCGAATGACTTCGTCGAGAATGTCCCAGACTTCCTTGCGCTCCTTCTCGACCCACTTCTTGGCCTGCTTCAGGGTCATGGACAGACCCTTGGCGTCGAGGCGGGCGTAGATGAAGGGCTTGAACAGTTCGAGCGCCATCTTCTTGGGCAAGCCGCACTGGTGCAGCTTGAGTTCCGGACCGGTCACGATCACCGAACGGCCCGAATAGTCGACGCGCTTGCCGAGCAGGTTCTGACGGAAGCGGCCCTGCTTACCCTTGAGCATGTCAGACAGCGACTTGAGCGGACGCTTGTTGGCGCCGGTGATGACACGGCCGCGGCGGCCATTGTCGAACAGGGCGTCGACGGCCTCCTGCAACATGCGCTTTTCGTTGCGGACGATGATGTCCGGCGCGCGCAGTTCCATCAGGCGCTTCAACCGGTTGTTACGGTTGATGACGCGGCGATAGAGGTCGTTGAGGTCCGACGTGGCGAAGCGGCCGCCGTCCAGCGGCACCAGCGGGCGCAGTTCCGGCGGGATGACCGGCACCACGTCCAGGATCATCCACTCTGGGCGGTTGCCCGATTCCAGGAAGCTCTCAACCACCTTCAGGCGCTTGATGATCTTCTTGGGCTTCAGCTCCGACTTGGTGGTCGCCAGTTCGTCCAGCAGCGCGACCTTTTCACCTTCAAGGTCGAGGTCCATCAGCATCTGCTTGACGGCCTCGGCACCAATCCCTGCGGAGAAGGCGTCCTCGCCATATTCGTCCTGCGCGTCGAGCAGCTCGTCTTCAGTCAGAAGCTGGAACTTTTCGAGCGGTGTCAGACCCGGCTCGGTGACGATGTAGCTCTCGAAATACAGCACGCGCTCAAGCTGCTTGAGCTGCATGTCGAGGAGCAGGCCGATGCGCGAGGGCAGCGACTTCAGGAACCAGATGTGCGCGACGGGCGCTGCCAGTTCGATATGGCCCATCCGCTCGCGGCGGACCTTCGACACCGTGACTTCGACACCGCACTTTTCGCAGACGATGCCCTTGTACTTCATGCGCTTATACTTGCCGCACAGGCACTCATAGTCCTTGATCGGACCAAAGATGCGCGCGCAGAACAGGCCGTCACGCTCGGGCTTGAACGTACGATAGTTGATGGTTTCCGGCTTCTTGATCTCGCCGAACGACCAGCTGCGGATGCGTTCGGGAGAGGCGAGGCCGATCTGGATCTGGTCGAAGGTTTCCGGCTTCTGGACCGGGTTCGCGAAGTTCGTCAGTTCGTTCATTTCTCATTCCCTCTAGAGGGTAAATTTTCGGGGCGAGGAGAGGGGAGAGCGCGCTGCCTTCGGGAGACAGCGCTCCGAGGTTCCCTTATTCCGCCGCCTGCGCGAAGCCGTCGCCGTCTTCCTCGATCTCGTCCATAGACGCGAGTTCGACGTTGAGGCCCAGCGAGCGCATTTCCTTGACCAGCACGTTGAAGCTTTCGGGAATACCGGCCTCGAAAGTGTCGTCACCCTTGACGATCGCTTCATAGACCTTGGTACGGCCGACCACGTCGTCGGACTTCACCGTCAGCATTTCCTGCAGCGTGTAGGCGGCACCATAGGCCTGGAGCGCCCACACCTCCATTTCACCGAAGCGCTGGCCACCAAACTGCGCCTTACCGCCCAGCGGCTGCTGGGTAACAAGCGAGTAGGGGCCGATGGAACGTGCGTGGATCTTGTCGTCGACCAGGTGGTGCAGCTTCAGCATGTAGATGATACCGACGGTCACCTTGCGGTCGAACCGATCGCCAGTCCGGCCGTCATACAGGTCCGACTGACCCGACGAGTGCAAGCCCGCTAGCTCCAGCATCGCCGAAACGTCGGCTTCGCGCGCACCGTCGAACACCGGCGTCGCCATCGGCACGCCGCGTGTAAGATGCTGAGCCAAGTCAACGATCTGCTCGGCCGTGCGGCCTTCGATCTGGTCAGCATATTGCGGCCCGTAGGTTTCGAGCAGACGGGTCTTCACAGCGTCCGGCATCTCGCCGCCCTGGGCATTTGGGTTGGCGTCACGCCATTCCTCCAGCGCATGCTTGAGTTGCTGGCCAAGGCCGCGCGCGGCCCAGCCGAGGTGCGTTTCGAAGATCTGCCCGACGTTCATGCGCGATGGCACGCCGAGCGGGTTAAGCACGATGTCGACATGGGTGCCGTCCTCAAGGAACGGCATGTCCTCGATGGGCAGGATGCGAGAGATGACACCCTTGTTGCCGTGACGGCCGGCCATCTTGTCGCCCGGCTGCAGCTTGCGCTTCACCGCGACGAAGACCTTCACCATCTTCAGCACGCCCGGGGGCAGCTCGTCGCCGCGCTGCAGCTTGTCGACGCGATCCTCGAACTTCTCGACGATCAGCTTCACCGCTTCGTCATACTGCGCCTTAACGGCTTCGATGCCGGCTTGGCGGGCGTCGTCCGCAACCGCGAACTTCCACCATTCATGACGCTCGACTTCAGAGAGCAGGGCCTCGTCGATCTCCACGCCCTTCTTGACGCCCTTGGGAGCAGCCGTGGCCGTCTGGCCGAGCAGCATTTCCTGCAAGCGGTTGAAGGTCGCGCGATTGAGGATGGCGCGTTCGTCTTCACGATCCTTGGCGAGGCGGTCGATTTCCTCCCGCTCGATCGCCATGGCGCGCTCGTCCTTGTCGATGCCGTGGCGGTTGAAGACGCGGACTTCCACGACCGTACCGGCAACGCCCGGCGGCAGACGCAGCGAGGTGTCGCGCACGTCGCTCGCCTTTTCACCGAAGATCGCACGGAGCAGCTTTTCTTCCGGGGTCATCGGCGATTCACCCTTGGGGGTGATCTTGCCGACCAGAATGTCGCCCGGTTCCACTTCGGCGCCGATGTAGACGATACCCGCCTCGTCGAGGTTGCGCAGCGCTTCTTCACCGACGTTCGGAATGTCGCGGGTGATGTCTTCCGGTCCGAGCTTGGTATCGCGGGCCATGACCTCGAACTCCTCGATATGGATCGAGGTGAAGACGTCATCCTTCACGATCCGCTCGGAGATCAGGATGGAGTCTTCGTAGTTGTAGCCGTTCCAGGGCATGAACGCGACCAGCGTGTTCCGGCCCAGCGCCAGTTCGCCGAACTCGGTCGAGGGACCGTCGGCGATCACGTCGCCGCCCTCGATCAGGTCGCCCACCTTCACCAGCGGACGCTGGTTGATGCAGGTGTCCTGGTTCGAACGCTGGAACTTCTGGAGCGTATAGATGTCGACGCCCGACTGGCCGGGTTCGATATCGCCGGTTGCGCGGATGACGATACGGGTCGCGTCGACCTGGTCAACGATGCCGGGACGCTTGGCCGCGATGGCTGCGCCGGAGTCACGCGCAACCGTACCTTCCATGCCGGTGCCGACGAACGGCGCCTCGGCATTGACGAGCGGCACGGCCTGACGCTGCATGTTCGATCCCATGAGCGCGCGGTTGGCGTCATCGTTTTCCAGGAACGGAATGAGCGAGGCTGCGACCGACACCAGCTGCTTGGGACTGACGTCCATCAGGGTGATGTGGTCCTTGGGCGCCATCAGGAATTCGCCCGCTTCACGCGCCGAGATCAGGTCTTCGGCCAGCGTGCCATCGTCGTTCAGCTCAGCGTTGGCCTGCGCGATCGTGTGCTTGGCTTCTTCCATCGCCGACAGATAGACGACCTCATTGGTAACCTTGCCGTCGATCACCTTGCGATAGGGTGTCTCGATGAAGCCGTACTTGTTGACGCGGCTGAAGGTCGCAAGGCTGTTGATCAGACCGATGTTCGGGCCTTCCGGCGTTTCGATCGGGCAGATACGGCCATAATGGGTTGGGTGAACGTCGCGGACTTCGAAGCCTGCGCGCTCACGGGTAAGACCGCCCGGCCCAAGCGCCGACACGCGGCGCTTGTGGGTGACTTCCGACAGCGGGTTGGTCTGGTCCATGAACTGCGAGAGCTGTGAGGAGCCGAAGAATTCACGCACCGCAGCCACGGCGGGCTTTGCGTTGATGAGATCGTTCGGCATCACGGTCGACACGTCGACGCTCGACATGCGTTCCTTGACGGCGCGCTCCATGCGGAGAAGGCCGACGCGATACTGGTTTTCTAGCAGCTCGCCCACCGAACGGACGCGGCGATTGCCGAGATTGTCGATATCGTCGATCTCGCCCTTGCCGTCCTTCAGGTTCACCAATTCCTTGACGACGGCGAGAATGTCCTCGGTGCGGAGCGTGGTGACGGTGTCCTCGGCATCGAGGTCGAGGCGCATGTTCAGCTTCACGCGGCCCACGGCCGACAGGTCATAGCGCTCGGGATCGAAGAAGAGGCCAGCGAAGAGGGCTTCGGCAGTTTCCTTCGTCGGCGGTTCGCCGGGGCGCATGACGCGATAGATATCGGACAGCGCCTGGTCGCGCTCTTCAGCCTTGTCGGCTTTCAGCGTGTTGCGGATCCAGGGACCGGTGGTGACATGATCAATGTCGAGCAGTTCAAGGCGGTCGATGCCCGCCTTGTCGAGCTTTTCGAGATTTTCCGGCGATACTTCGTCGCCAGCCTCGATGTAGATTTCGCCAGTGCTTTCGTTAATGAGGTCGTAGGCGCTGTAGCGGCCATAGACTTCCTCGGTCGGGATCAGCAGCGTTTCGAGCCCGTCCTTTTCCGCCTTGTTGGCGGCGCGGGGGGAAATCTTGTGACCGGCGGCGAACACGACTTCGCCCGACTTTGCATCGACAATGTCGAACGCCGGCTTCTGACCGCGCCATGCTTCGGCGGTATAGGGGATCTGCCAGCCGCCTTCGCCGCGCAGGAAGGTCACTTTGTTATAGAAATAGCCAAGAATGTCTTCGGCATTGAGGCCGAGCGCATAGAGCAGCGCCGTCACCGGCAGCTTGCGCTTACGGTCGATACGGACGTTGACGATGTCCTTGGCGTCGAATTCGAAGTCCAGCCACGAACCGCGATACGGAATCACGCGCGCGGCAAACAGATATTTGCCCGACGAGTGGGTCTTGCCACGGTCATGGTCGAACAGGACGCCCGGCGACCGGTGCATCTGCGACACGATGACGCGCTCTGTGCCATTGACGATGAAGGTGCCGTTCTGCGTCATGAGCGGCATGTCGCCCATGTAGACGTCCTGCTCCTTGATATCGAGCACGGAGCGGGTTTCGGTGTCCTGGTCGACCTCGAACACGATCAGGCGCAGCGTGACGCGCATCGGGGCGGCGTAGGTGATGCCGCGCTGACGGCATTCTTCGACGTCGTACTTCGGATCTTCCAGTTCATAATGAACGAAGTCCATTTCGGCGGTGCCCGCGAAATCGCGGATCGGAAAGACCGAGCGCAGAGTCTTTTCCAGGCCGGAGACATAGCCGGTCTTCGGATCGGAGCGGAGGAACTGTTCATAGCTCTCCCGCTGGACCTCGATCAGGTTCGGCATCTGCACCACTTCGTGGATGTCGCCGAATACCTTTCTGATGCGCTTCTTCGCGCCGGTATTGCTGATCGGGGGGAGAGCTTTGGTCGCCATTGCGTTTCCTGCCTGTAGTTCGTCGCATTAATTCGCATCACAGCGAAAATTCAGCCTGACGAGACGGCTCCAAGCGCTGATTCGCGCCTATGCCGCCACGCAAAAAAGTGCGGGCCGGGACTGTCCGATCCGCACTGTCAGCACCTTGTGACCCACTAATGTCGCCCAATCCCGCCGGTTTCGCGCGCTATTCGAAGCCGGTCCCCGGGCGATCCAGGGGACGGTCCATGCTTGCTGGAAAGCTTGCAGGAACCGGATTTTCAAAACGCCATATAGAGACAAGGCCGCCGCTTGTGAAGGGGCGAACGTCAGAACAGCCTGGTCAATTCGTAAAAACCCGCACCAATCAGCGCCGCCGCCGGGAGAGTCACCACCCAGGCAATGACGATGCTTGAGGCGACGTTCCAGCGGACTGCGGACAGGCGGCGCGAAGCGCCGACGCCGACGATCGCACCAGTGATGGTGTGGGTCGTCGACACCGGGACGCCAAGATGCGTCGCCATGAAAAGCGTGATCGCGCCGCCGGTTTCCGCGCAGAAGCCCTGGGCTGGAGTGAGGCGCGTGATCTTCGATCCCATGGTGTGGACGATTTTCCATCCGCCCAGCAGCGTGCCGATGCCCATCGCGGCCTGACAGGAAATCACGACCCAGAAAGGAACGTGGAAGCCGCCTTCAAGCATGCCCTGCGAATAAAGAAGGACAGCGATGATCCCCATCGTCTTTTGCGCGTCGTTGCCGCCATGGCCGAGCGAGTAGAGCGAGGCGGAGACGAGTTGCAGCTTGCGGAAGACGCGGTCCGCGCCCTGCGGAGTGAAGCGGCGGAAGATCCAACTGATGATCAGGACCAGTAGCAGCGCGAGCAGCAGGCCGATGGCGGGAGACATCACAATAGCGGCGCTGGTCTTGAACACGCCGCTCCAGACCACTGCGCTCAAACCCGCCTTGGCCGTGCCCGCACCCAGCAGGCCGCCGATCAGAGCGTGGCTGCTGGAGGAGGGGATGCCCAGCCCCCAGGTGATGAGGTTCCACGCGATCGCGCCCATCAGAGCCCCGAAGATCACCTGCGGATCGATGATGCTCGCATCGACGATGCCCTTGCCAACCGTCTCCGCGACATGAAGGCCGAAGAAAAGGAAGGCGATGAAATTGAAAAAGGCCGCCCAGGCCACGGCATATTGAGGCTTCAACACGCGCGTCGATACGATCGTGGCGATCGAGTTCGCCGCGTCATGCAGGCCGTTCAGGAAGTCGAATGCAAGCGCCACCCCGATAAGGGCGACAAGCAGCGGAAAGGCGAGATGGGCTTCCATGGCGGGTTATGCTTTGTCCTGCATGGATGGAGGCGTCCTACTTCGGTTCGCTTCGAGCGTGATCGAGAAACGGCATATGCGTGCTGCCTCTTTTCCGGGCTCTGCTCAAGCGGAGGAAGCGAGAGGCGTCAGGCGTGATCGATCACAAGGCCGGAGATTTCATTGGCGACATCCTCAAACCGATCAGTCACCTTTTCCAGATGGGCGTAGATTTCATTGCCGACGACAAAGTCCATGGGATTGCCCTGGCGCGCTTGATTGTAGAGCGCCTTCAGACCTGCCTCATGCAATATGTCGGCATGGCCTTCCAGCTTCACCAGCCGCTCCGTTAGGTCGTGGAGCCGCACTGAGTTGAGGCTGAGCGAGCGCAGGAGTGGCATGGCTTCGGCGGTGATGCGGGCGCATTCGACGATGAGCGCGCTCATATCCTGCATCTGCGGAGCGAAATCCTTGACCTCGAACAGGGCGATCGCCTTGGCGGTCTGGTTCATCTGGTCGATGGCGTCGTCCATCACGCCGATCAGGCCAGTTATGGCGCTGCGGTCGAACGGGGTGACGAAGATGCGGCGGACGTCCTGCAACACCTCGCGGATGATGTCGTCCGCTTCATGTTCCCGCGCCGAAATCTCCTGAATATGCGCGTCCATGTCCGGCCCGCCCTTCAGCAGTTTGGCGAGCGCGTCAGCCCCCGCAACCAGGGTTGCCGCATGATCTTCGAACTGTTCGAAGAAGCGCCCCTGCTTGGGCATCAGCGCGTGAAACCACCGCAGCATTCCAGTCCTTTCGCTTTGCCATTCCTTGACCCGCAGCAGCATTCGGACGAACAAGCCGGGATCACGCGGCGGTTCGCGAAAGGCCGCGATAATGGTTTGAAGATCGGGTTCGTCGACTGCCTTCGCGGCCTCGGCGACCGGAAACCAGCGCAGTTCCCTCTGCCCCTGTTCGGGCCATTGCGACAACTGGCCCGTCACCGCAAGCGGAAAAACCTCCACCGTGGCTTCGCGCGAGCCACCTTTGCGGCGGCGTTTGTCATAGCGGTAGCGGCCTAGGGGGGCGGGGCAGGCGATGCCGTGGATGCCCGCCTCTTCATAGGCTTCGAGCTCAGCGGCCCGGTGCGAGGCCATGCCCTTGATACGATTGCCCTTGGGGATCACCCACCGGCGGGTTTCGCGCGACGTGATCAGCAGAATGCGCATGGAGCCGTCATCGGCGGTGGCGTAGGGAAGGGCGGCGATCTGACGCATCAGTCACCCCCTCCCAACGCCCGCCGCGCTTCTGGCCGCTCCCGGTTCATGCGCGCCTTGTAACGAAATCGTCACATTGCGCAATCAACCAGGTTGGTCAGATGGACAGGCGCGCCGTCACGCGGATGTCGCGCCCGGCGAGCGGCGCGAAGTCCTTGAGCACGCTGGCATGGCGCCGCGCTTCCACATCGAAGATATTGTTGGCGCTGACGGTGATGCTGGTGCGGTCGTTGCCGCTGAACGGCTTGAATGACAGTGATGCGTTGACCAGCGTGAAACCGCCTGTACGCGTTTCCGAAGAGGCGATGCGATCCTGCGCGAAACTATGCTCCACCTCGCCGCGCAGCGTCAGCCGGTCGTCCTGCAACTGCAGCCCGCCCAGAAGGCGGAGCGGCGGGATGCGCGGCGCAGGCCCCGACCCGGTGATGGTCGCACGGACATAATCGGCTACGCCATCGAGGTTGAGGGCATAGCGGCCCAGCTGCGCCAGCTTCACCGACCCCTCCACTTCGATGCCCCAATAGCGCGCGTCAGCCTGGGCATATTGGAAGCAGGGGAATCCGAGCTCTGCGCCTCCATTGGCCGCCTGGCACACGCTGTCGTCGACGATCGCGTCATAGATATAACCGTCGAACCAGTTGTGATAGGCCGACAGGGAGAGGGTGTAACCGTTGCCCTGACCGCGCAGCGATCCTTCCACGCCCCAGCTCTTTTCCAGGCCGAAGTCGGGATTGCCAAGCTCGAATGCCTGCGTGCCCGCGTGATTGCCCCGCGCGAACAGTTCTTCGGCGGATGGGGCGCGTTCGGTGCGGGCGAGGTTCAGGCCCAGCCGCCAGCCGGGCACCACCTGCTGGCTTGCGCCGATGGATGCGGACGCCGCGTCGAAGCTGCGGCGCTGCCCTGCGATGAACAAGTCGGCGTCAGGGTCCGAGCGCAGGCGCGTCTTTTCGTAGCGTGCCCCAGCCTCGAGCCGGGTATCACCCAGATCGATCGACTGGAGCGTGAAGAAGCCCAGCTGCTCTGTTTGGTTCCGGGGCAGGAACTTTTCCTCGCCATCTGCTGAAAAGCGGCGGGTGAAATATTGCACGCCGGTCGCACCATCCCAGGCGCCACGGCGGGACTGGATGAATTCCAGCCGGCTTTCCATCGATTGGTTGCGGAAGGTCGTGCCGATTTCGCCTGTCGGCTCGATTTCATCATGCCGATAGGTTGCCCAGCCCGCGCGCAGGCGGATGCTGTCGAGGAAGGGGCCGTTCACCGCGACTTCGCCGCGCAGGTCGGCGCGCGTCTGCCGCATGGCGAGCGTCACATCCTCGTGGGAATGACCATGATCATGATCATGATCATCCTCATCGCCATGATCATGATCATGGTCATTGTCATGGTCGTGCGCCTCCGTCACGTCGATACGCGATGGGACGCCATAGCGATTTTCGCTGTGGGAGACGGAGAAGCCCAGATTGCCCCGGTCCCCGACATAGGCGATGCCGCCTGCCACTTCCCAGGTTTCCGCCGCCGTATTCGGCAGCTTGCCGCGCAGCCGCCCATCTTCCCGGATGTCCTCCTCGTCAGACGCGGCGGCGATCGCGCGCAGCGGAGCGGAGAGGATATAGCCGCCGGTCCGCAAGTCGCTCGTCTTGGTGTAGCTGCCATCGGCATGCGCAACCAGGCCTCCGCCGATGGGCACTTCGATCTCGCCAGCGACAGTCCGCTCGTCGGCTGCGCTGCCATAGGTGGCGATGCCGTCCACATGCACCGGTTCGTCGGGGACGCGGCGGGGAATGCGGCTGTCGATCACATTGACCACGCCGCCAATCGCGGACGAGCCGTAGAGCAGCGCCGAAGGGCCGCGCAGGATTTCGATTCGGTCGGCGGTCAGCGGATTGATCGCGACGGCGTGATCGACCGAGGTGTTCGACACGTCGAAACTGCCGATGCCGTCGGTCAGGATGCGCACGCGTTCGCCCTGAAAGCCGCGAAGGACGGGGCGGGAGGCGTTGGGGCCGAAGGATGTCGCGGACACGCCGGGCTGGCGCGCCAACGTCTCGCCGATGGTCGGACGCAGGTCGCGGGTCAGTTCCGCGCCGGAGAGGATCGACGTTCCCGACAATATGTCGCCCTGACGCCGGGGGATGATGGCGGTGACGACGATATCAGCCTGCTGGTCGTGATAGGCGGACTGCTGGGGGGATGTGGTTTGGGAGATGGCGGGGAAAGCAAGGCAGATCGGGGCGATGGCGCAGCTGGCTCGGAGGAGCGGCAGGGGGGAATTCATGAAGGAAAGCCTCGATTAAAACAGTTTGCGGGTCGCGCCTAGCTTAAATGTTATAACGTATCAATGGGGAAGTTTACCGGAGAAAACAGCTCGTCTTGATGCAGAGGCAGTTGACGGCGCGGCTTGCGCCTTGTTCGACCCTGGGCATCGGGCATCGGGCATCGGGCATCGGGCATCGGGCATCGGGCATCGGGCATCGGGCATCGGGCATCGGGCATCGGGCATCGGGCATCGGGCATCGGGCATCGGGCATCGGGCATCGGGCATCGGGCATCGGGCATCGGGCATCGGGCATCGGGCATCGGGCATCGGGCATCGGGCATCGGGCATCGGGCATCGGGCATCGGGCATCGGGCATCGGGCATCGGGCATCGGGCATCGGGCATCGGGCATCGGGCATCGGGCATCGGGCATCGGGCATCGGGCATCGGGCATCGGGCATCGGGCATCGGGCATCGGGCATCGGGCATCGGGCATCGGGCATCGGGCATCGCGACATCCGGGCGTCGAGCGCAAGGCGATGGGCGTCGGCGTCCGCGAGGGTAAGCGGGGGTGTTACCGATCACCCCTGCCGGTGAGTTGACGGCTTCATGGAAGGAGATGGCGCGGGTCTGATGGGAAAAGCGCGTAATGTCTGCCGTCCAGCATCGCGGGAGCAGCGCGACGCCGAGCTCAAGGAGCAGGCGAAGCGTGGCAGCAGCTGCGCGAGGGGCCGCCAAACCGTCTGCCCTGGACCGGGCGGTTCAGTTCGCCACGCGTTCCGCCGCATCGTCGGTAGGACGGCAAGTCGCCCATGAAATCGGCCGCGCGGTGTTCGGAGGATCGAGCCGCCGTTCTTCCAGCGGAGGTGCGCGTTCTACTTCTCCTGGCGGCTGATGGAGCGCGGCGAGGCCTCAGGGCGCTGGCCGGGGGGCTTGGAAAGCGCGCGCGCTTGAGGCCCGCTTCGCTACAGGAAGAGAAATTCTGCGAGGGCGTGAGCAGGGGAATCCGGGTCGGCGCGGGGGTGCAGGGCTTGCCGGACCTCTATAGAGGGGAGGGGGCGTTCGAGGGGCAGGCGGCGGATGCCTTGCATGCGGCCGAGGTCGCGCGCGAGGGGGCCGAAGGCGGCGAAACAGCCCGCGCCTTCCCGCAATATCGTCATGATGTCGAACATATTGTCGGTTTCGAGCACCGGAGCGCCCATGCGGATGCCATCGCGGGCAAGGGCTTCGTCGATGATGCGGCGGAGGCCGTTCTGCGGCTCCATTGCCAGAGTCGGGCTGATCATGAGATCGTCGGGCGTGACGATGTCGCGGCGGGCGAGGGGATGATCCGCTCCGGCATAGAGGTTGATCTGTTCTGACCAGCCATAGCGAGAGGGTAGCCCCGGCTGCTCGCCCAACGCATAGAAATAGGCGATGTCGACGCGACCCTGCTCCAGCGCCGCGCGTGCCTCTTCGCCCAAGTGAATGGAGAGGTCGAGGGTTATCGCGATATCCTCGTTCGCTTCCTCGAACGCGGCGAGCGCTTCCTGGAAATGACCGAAAACGGGCGCGGGCGCGGCGAGGACGATGGACTGCCGGTCTGCTTGACGGGAGGGCTGTAGAGGCGCTGCTTCCGCCGGGGCAGGCGCAGGAGGTGGAGGCGGAGCGACGTCTCCGGACGCCCAATTTTCCTCCTGATCCTGCGACAGGAGGGTCATCGCCTCGGCAGTCTTGCGCCCGGCGGGGGTCAGCCGCTGACGGTCGAGGGGCCCTTCGAAAAGGCGGTAGCCCAGGCGCATTTCCAGCGAGGCGATGTCGCGGGCGATGTCCTCCACCGGAACGCCAAGGTCGCGGGCGCAGCGCGCCATGCTGCCCGCCGCCACCATCTGCGCGAAGATATCGAGTTGGCGCAGGGAAGGCGTGGCCATGCGGGGGTGATAGAGCAATTGGGGGGCTGGGGTAAGCGGGATATTTTTGGCACGGGCCGACTTGCTAGACATCTATTTGGGTTGCATCCTGAGCTTTCGCCTCGACAATTCCCCTTGGCATCGGCGGTGAGTTCGGCAATCAGGCGCCATGATAAGTCGGTTCAGACGGGCGATAGCAGGCGGCGTGGGAGAGAAGCGTGGCTTTGCGAACATAGTCCGCAACACGGGCTGGCTGCTCGGCGGCAAGGGGCTGGGCGCGGTGCTGAGCCTTGTCTACCTCGCCATTGCGACGAGAACGATGGGGCCGGCGGGCTTCGGCGTGTTCAGCCTGGTCATCGCGATCGCCCAGTTCATCGCGCGCATCGTCACCTTCGACAGCTGGCAGGCGGTGGTGAAGTTCGGGCAGGCGCCATTGCGGGATGAGCAGAAATCCTCGCTCGCCCGGCTCGTCGGCGCGACATTGACGATCGATGTGCTGAGCGCGGTGGCGGGGATTGCGCTCGCTGCGGCCATTGCGCTGCTGCTGGGTCCGGTGCTGGGATGGAACCGGCAGGTCGCCTGGATGGGGCTGGGCTATGCATCCGTCGTGCTGCTGGCCACGCGGTCTACGGCGGTCGGCATATTGCGCCTGCTGGATCGCTTTGCAGCGGCGGCTTTGGCGGAAAGCATGATGCCGATCACGCGCATGGCAGGCGCGCTGATCGCCTGGTGGTTCAATCCGACGCCGCTCGGATTCCTGATGGCCTGGGCCTGTTCGGAAGTGGTGGTGTCCACGACCTACTGGATCCTCGCCTTTCGCTATGGCCGCAGTCACATCGGCGCCGTGAAGCCGGTCGGGATAGGTGAGGCGCGGCGGCACTTTCCCGGCATCCTCAACTTTTCGGTCGCGAGCAACATCAACCTCAGCCTGCTGGCGCTGATCAACAATGTGCCGATTTTCCTGGTGGGCATGTTCGCGGGCACCACGGGGGCTGGATATTACCGGCTGGCGGCGCAGCTGGGCAATGCGATGACGACTTTCTCGCAGCTCATGTCGCGCGCGATCTTTGCCGAGTCCACGCGCCATCATATGCGCGGCGGGCAGGAAGGCGACATGAGCGCGCTGCGCAAGCTGTCGCGGCAGATCAGCGCGGCTGCGGCCTTGAGCGCCATATTCATCATCCTGATGCTCTGGCTCGTCGGGGAGTGGGTGCTGGTCAAGATGTCCGGCGCGGCGTACCTGCCGGCCTATCCGTTGCTGTTGTTGCTGGCGGGCGCGGCGGCGATCGAGATGGCGGGAGTCAGTTTCGATCCCATTTTGATGACGATCGACCGGCAGCGGCTGACGGTGATGGTGCGGCTGGTGGAATGCGCGATTTTGGGCGCGCTGCTGGTGGTGTTGTTGCCCCGGCTGGGTGCGCAGGGGGCGGCACTGGGGGTGCTGGTGGCTTCCATGGGTGGTTTTGTGATGCGGGCGGCGGCGGTGCGGCGGCATTTGAGGTAGGGGTAGTTCGTTCAGACCCTCCCGCTCTTGCTCAAAAGAAGTGAAACCCCCGTCGGCTGCCTGCTTGCAGCAGGCGCTCAGGACAGGCTTCGACAAGCTCAGGGTGAACGGTGACAGGTAGGTGACGACGCGCTAGCGCAGCATCTCCGCGAACAAGGCCTGATATTGGGAAAGCGCGGCCTCCACGCCGTAACTGCGCACCGCTTCCCGCGCGCGATTGGGGTCGGCGGTGCGGGAGAGGGTCCAGTCTATCGCCCGAGCGAAAGCGGCCGCATCGCCCACCGGCACCATCGGATGCTGCCCGGCATCGGCGATGATGTCGCGCAGATTGGGGGTGCAGTCGGTGATGACGAGCTGGCACCCGCATGCGAGCGCTTCGATCGCGGTGGCGGTGAGGCCTTCCCAGCGGGAGGACTGCAACAGCAGTTCGGCGTTTGCATAAAGCTCGGCCAAGGCCTGAGGGTCGGAGACGAAGCCGAGAAAGTCGATGCGGTCGGCTATGTCGAGGTCGGCGGCCTGCTGCTTGAGGTCGTCGAGCAACGGTCCTTGCCCGGCGATGCGCAGGCGCCAGTCATGGCCCTTCACCTGGGCGAGGGCCGCGAACATCGTGCGATGGTCCTTTTGCGGGACGAGGCGGCCGACCGCGAGAAGTTCCCGCACTGTGCTAGGTGAGGTCGGGCGGCGTTCGCGCCCCACTTGCTCCAGCAGCGGGGTTACGGTGGGACGCGGCAGGAAGGCGACCTTTGCATGGACCGAGGGGCAGCCATGGCCGAGCAGATCGGCATCGCTGCTGCCCATGACGATGGTGCGGCCGCTGAGCCAGGCGGTCAGTTGGAATCGCTTGCGCCGGAGCCACGCAAGGATGCCGCGCTTGCCGGGGCGGACGATGGGGTTGGAGATGCGGCCGACCGCCTGGGCTTGCGTGCCCGCGACGGCGAGGGCGACGAGGAGATTGCTCTGATTGCCTGCCGAATAGAGGATATGCGGCCGATGGCGGCGGATCATGTGGCGGAGCGCGGGCAGTTGGGTGAGCATCGAGAGGCCGCGCGGAAGCTTGGCCGCAGGGACCTGGCGCACGGTAACATCGGGCGCAATCAGCGAGGAGAGGGGGCCATCGGTCCGGGCCATCCACAGTTCCGCGCCTGTTCCCTGTGCCGCCAGATGGTTGGCGAGCAGGATCGCGACCCGGTCCAGCCCGCCGTCGCTCGGCTCATAGAGATAGATTGCGATGCGATGGGTGTGATCGAGCATGGCCTCCGCGTGCAAGGGGCCGTGCAAGGAATGAGGTTGGCCGCTGC
Organism: Sphingobium sp. TomMM35A; assembly: GCF_054771735.1. Taxonomy (NCBI): domain Bacteria; kingdom Pseudomonadati; phylum Pseudomonadota; class Alphaproteobacteria; order Sphingomonadales; family Sphingobiaceae; genus Sphingobium; species Sphingobium sp. TomMM35A. The sequence continues at coordinate 1,689,819 of NZ_BSRC01000001.1, read as the reverse complement.
CCATGGTCCCGCCCGGCGATTGACAAATGAAGCGAAATGCCGCTTGCGCGTTATCGGACCCGCGCCCGCGGTTCAATCGGCAAAAGAGCAGGGCTCATGAAGGTAGAGGGATTGCCGATCAAGTTCGGGAGCGACTAGCCGGTAAGGGTTAGGCGCTGGTTGCTGGCCTGCGTAGAAACCATCCGGAACACGCTCTTACGTCTGTGAAGATAGTCAGACAAAATCGCATCCGCGATAGAGGAAAGCAATTACCGGGTTTTTTGCTTCTCCCATATCGTGTTCTGATGGAAGGCTCCGGTAGGTAAGATCCCAATACTGATTTAAATCGATGCGACTTGTCAAACTTGGTCTGATGTGAATATCAGGCGCGATGACGAACGTTTCTCCTGCCCAAGCTAGCGGCGCTATACCCTCTAGGCCGCATAACCTTGGCGTAAAAGCTGATGCGCGCGATTCGATAGCGTTCACTCTCATAATTCCCTGCTTCAACGAGGTTGACGCTATCGAAGGGACTGTACGGACACTGGATGCGTTGTTGAGTGAGCAGTTTGGTGTCGATCGCTTTGAGATTATAGTCGTAGATGATGGCTCGACCGATGGTAGCGGAGACATAATTGAAGCGACGGCTCTGGAACTGCCGCGTCTGCGCACGATCCGTCACTCGATCAACCGAGGCTATGGAGCGTCGCTTAAATCAGGTGTTCGCGCGGCGCATGGGCAGCGGATTGCGATTACGGACGCCGACGGCACTTATCCACATAATCGAATGATCGATTTGCTGTTAACGCCCGGCACTATGGTTGTAGGCGCGCGTATTGGGGACGGAGTAGATTATTCAAAGATTAGAGCTATTCCCAAGATTTTCCTGAGGCGCTACGCGCAGTGGGTAACCCGGCAGGAAATTCCCGACATAAATTCCGGGATGCGTGTGTTCGATCGGGATCTTGCATTAAGGCACATTCACATCCTGCCCAGCGGTTTCAGTTTCACGACAACGATAACCATGGCAGCCCTGATGGAAGATCGGGATGTAGTGTTCAAGCCGATCAGTTATTCCAAGCGGATCGGCTCGTCGAAGATCGCTCCTATTCGTGATACGCTGAGATTCATTTCCCTGATAGTGCGGACAGGGATGTACTTCGCGCCGCTCCGGATTCTTTCTCCGCTTATTTTCCTTAGCTGGCTGCTGTTAACCGGATCTGCAATTTACGATATTACGCGCTGGAATTTGACGGATCTTACCGTTTCGCTCCTTGTCGTTGCGCTAAATTTGTCTGTTCTCGCGTTGGTGGCGGACATGACTCGGCGTCGAACCGAGCGATAGAGAATCGACTGTGACTCATCTCTTCGGTTTCGGGCGGTTTTTAGGCGCGGGAGCGGTATCATTCGCGCTGATATTATTGGTCATGAGCCTGTTGATTAGATTGGGTTCCAATCCATCCGTCGCATACGCCGTCGCGCTCATCATATCCTTGATCTTTAATTTCCTTTGTAATCGGTTTTTTGTCTTCGCGGAGAAGGGGCGCAGTTTGCCTAAGCAGGCTGGCGTCTATCTGATCACCTCTCTGGCATTCCGTGGCGGAGAATGGCTAGTTTTTACGGTATTGGTCAGCCAGGCAGGGCTAGCCCCGGCTATTCTTGCTTTTCTAGTTCAAGGTGTGTCGACTTGTGTCAAATATCTCGTCTATAAGTATCAAGTCTTCCACCCTGTATGATCGCCTGCATGAAAGACCTAGCCTGGTTGCTGTCTTAGGCTTGTTCTGTTCGTTAGGCTTGTGGATAGCGGGCCTATTCCTGCAAGCAGCCACTGCGGCCATTCCCACCCAAGACGACATGGGTCAGCATATCGTCTGGTTTCGCCGTTATCTGGCGATCAGCCCAATAGGCGAAAGCGCGATCGGCGATTTCTTTTTGACCAGCAATGGGCTGCTGTTTCGTGCTCTATACACGGGAATAGCCTTAGTCGGGATTGATCCCGTTGCCGCTGCATGGGCGATCGGGCTCGGCAGTGCTGTCTTGGCGGCGCTCTGTGCCTGGAGGTTTGCTCGAGCAGCAGGTGCGGAAACGCTGACTTCGGCTTTTGTGCCAGCGGCGCTGATTCTTTTTCTAAGCTTTCGCGATGATGCCGCAACCGGTTCTGCCCGCGCGATCGGTTGGGCGGTATTAGCCGCTGCGTTATGGATGTTGGCGGGGCGGCATCGCTGGTGGATGATGATCGTCCTGTGCGTGGGCGCGTTGATCTACCCCCCGATTGTCGCTTTAGCTCTTTGCATCGTGATGATTGACCAGCTTATATCGTTCTATCGGACCCGTGACTGGGCGGATTTGCTACTATGGGGAATAGCGGCCGTAGTACCAGCATTGCTGGTACTGGCCACTTTGCTTCCGGCTGATCCCTGGGGCCCTACGGTGACGCTAGCGGAAGCGAAGCAACTCTCTGATTTTCAGCCTGGCGGACGAGCACAATTCTTTTTCGAAGGATCGGCACGTTTCTGGCTTACAGGTAGCCGGAGCGGATTAATCCCCAGCAATGTCTATCATGCTTGGCCATTGGTGGCAGCGGGTATTGCCGGACTGTTTCTTGCCAAAAGTCGAGGAAAATTGCTCTACTGGAATTCGGTAATTGCAGGTTCAGGTCTTTTGTTATGGATCGCGGCGCACTTCACCTTGTTTACTCTCTACCTGCCATCGCGATTTCCTTCTTATGCTATCGGAATCGTAGTTGCCCTTTCCGCTTCGTCGTTGGCGGATCAGCTTTGCGCCCAAAGGCGCTATTGGTTGGTGGGCCTATTCACTCTCGCGCCTTTGTGTCTATATGGGTTCAAAGGATCTTGGCCTTATGCGGGTTTAAGAGGATTGGATTCACCTGAGCTTGCTCCAGCGCTGCTGGACAATTCGCAGCATGGCGTCGTCGCGGGACTATCGCCCGATCTTGACCGGCTGCCGATAGCCGTTTCGCGAACTGTCTATTGGTCATGGGAAACGGCTCTACCCTATAAGTCTGGCTATAGATCAATGATGCGTCGCCGACTCAATTTGACGATTGACGCGCTGCTTGCCACGCAGCCGTCAAATGTCCTGCGGTGGGCGGCTGCAAACGACATTGCCTTTATAATTCTGCCAAAGGGCTTATTCGACCGGAATTCTTCCCAACGCTGGGAGACTATGATCGACACACATAAACGCGCAGAATTAGAGAGGCCAGGTCTGCCTCAGCGGAGTTGGTTGTGGGGTCAGCGGCTTGAGCACTGTGCGATAGAGGGAACTGCCGATTGGCTGATATCTGTGGCCTGCCTTCGCTCGCAAACCAGCGTACGCTGGAATCACGCCTTATAATTTTCGTTTCGCCTGATGTCTGCAGAGGCTGCTCGCAATCAGATCATCATGCGAACTTCGCGTTCGCCAACCATGACAGGATCGCGTCTGCGCCTCGCACTGATGAGGGACGGGTGCTGCGCGACATGGTGTAGTCGAAGATTTCCTCCTGCCGGGCCTCATAAAGACGGCCCCGCTCTTCAAAATGGGGGAGCAGGGGGAAAAGGGACGCTGCCGAACGAACCACGTCGCCCGCGCTCCACGAGAGGTAAGGCAGCGCTTCGTCATCTGCCCGGCTATGCGTGTCGATGAAGAAGGCAGGGCGGGGGCGAATGAGAAATTCGTAAATCTGGCTGCTGACATCCCCGATATAGGCATCCGCCGACAGCGTGTAGCTCATGTCGGTCAGCGCTTCGCTGTCGATGTCGATGCGGATGTTGGCGCATTGCCGCCACTGCGGGTTGAGGTCGGGCCGCCGCCGCGCCATGCGATATTCCGGCGAGATATGCAGTTTCTTCCGGAACAGCATGATGTGGGGCGCGAAGACGAGATTATAGGCCTGCCCGGGACCAAAGGCGAACCAGTCGATCAACGCCGGGCCATGATCATACCAGCTGGACAGGTGGGGATCGAAATGCGGGTTGTAGAGGAAGGTCGGGCGGTCGTTCTCAAAGAATTTGCGGGTGGCCTGGCGATTGATGAGGTCGAATTTAGGGTAGCCGATGATGGCGACCGTTTCAGGTGAAGCCAGGCCGTGGCGGATCATTTCATCCGCGACCTTGCGCCCCGAAACGAGCATGGCGTCGAAGCCGCTCATGTCGGGATGATAGGTGACGGAGCGGTCGCCCGCGCCGTGCGGTACGAAGATGAATTGTGGGCCGTCCTCTTTCCATTGGCGCTTGAGATGAAGGCAGGTACGTTCCGGGCTGACGATCAGGGTGGCGTTGCGCAGTTCGCCCGCATGATGGGTAAGCCGCTTCAGCCTTTCGGCAGGCGCGATCCGGTTGATCAACCGGGTCAACAGGCCTGGGCGGGGCAGGCTGAGGTCGAACCAGCCGATGCGCTCCGCAGCCTCTTCCCCCAGCATCGATCGTAGGCGTTGCGCGATCGCGCTGGTGCCGTAGGCGCAGACGATGGGCCGATCCACGTCCCTCAGCGCCAGCACCTTCAATATGCCAGCGGTATGCGCAAGCTGGTGGGTCGCGTCATGGTTGAACAGGAACAGCAGGGATCCGGGCGGTATCCGATTCTCTGGCGGTGACGCTCGCATGAAGACGCCAGTATCGGGCAAGCAGCCTTGCGTCAAAGATGGGCGTGCATGAACATATTCGCGGAATATGGCATTATGGTCGCCGCTGGTTTCGTCATTCCCTATCCATGGCCGCTCATGTCCTTCCTGTTCAACGGGAAACCGTTCAGAAAGCGGGAAGCGCGCGCTGGACGGGCTCTGACCTGAACGCTGTGGCTGATCGGAGGTGAAGAATGGCCGACATCATCAATCTGCGGCAGGCGCGCAAGGTCAAGGCGCGGAGGGACAAAGAGCGGGTGGCTGCTGCCAATCGGGCGAAGTTCGGCCAGACGAAGGCCGAGCGCGAGGTGCGGCGGGCTGAAGATGCGCGGGTGGAGCGGCTGCTGGATGGCAGCAGACGGGATGGTGACGTCGATCCGGTTGAATAGCGGTCGGGATGATAAGCAGTCAGAGGGAGCGGTGTAGGTCACGCAAGATGAATGGATATTCATCTTATGGTGAGATAAAACAACTCGTCTTTTGGGAAAATCAACTCGTCGTTAATCCGTGACCATGTCTGCGGTCAATTGAAAAGCTCGTTGGTTTAGTTGGGGCTATGAGAGGATATATTCATTCTGCTCGCCCGGCTGGCGCCGCGATTGCCGCTGTTCTGGCCCTTGGTTCAACCTATTCTTTCGCGCAGGAAGCTGTTGCTCCGGACGCGGCTTCGCCAACTGTCGTCGTGCCGCCGCCGGTTGTGGCGCCTGCCGCACCGGCTCCTCAGGCGATGGTCCAGCCGACAAGCTCGGTTGAAGAGCGGCTGAATGCTGCGGTGGCTGCTTCGGAAGCCGAAACGGCGGCGGCTCCTGTCGCTGACCGGCCGCGTGCGCGCACGGCGACTGCGCCGGTAAGGTCCGCGCCCCGCGCTGAATCTGCGCGATCGGCGGAGCGGACGGAGGCGCAACCTGTAGCGGCGGCTCCGCAGCGTGAGGCTGCCGTTGCTCCGGTGCCTGCGCTGAGCGAAGCTGCACCTGCTGCCGCTGCAACGGCTGAGGTGCGGGAAGCTAGTGCTGCCGATGCTGGTCCAAGCGAATCGCTCCTGTGGGCTCTGGGCGGCGGCGCATTGCTGCTGGCTGGGCTTGGCGGGGCGGCAGCCGTTCGTCGCCGCCGCAGTCGTGTGGAAGCGGAGGACGAGGTCTTCGCCACGTCGGCGACCCCGATCGTCGAGGAGCCTGCTGCTGCCGCGCCGATAGCTGAACCCGCTGGCGCGCGCGCGCCCGCACCGCTTGCTGCCGGGGCTGCTTATGGCTCCAGCCTGGAGGCGATGGTCGCCGCACCGCCGAGCGCGGACAATCCCTTCCGGACGCAGCGCAAGCGCCTCGCGCGGGCGCGGTTCCTGCTCGCACAGCAGGAGAAGCGGGAGCAGGCGCCTTATGGCGATGCGCGAGCAACCGTGCCGCCGCAGACGATCCATGCCGAACCGCAGATGCAGACCGTCTATCGGATGGGCGCGGATCGCAATCGCCGGATGAGCTTCAAGCCGCAAACGCGCTAAAGCCACCGAACGACCAGCAGACGGGGGCGGCATCGCAAGGTGCCGCCCCCTTTGCTTGCTTGATCCATGTCGATTCGGTTGCACTTGGGGCCGACCCCTGATACCGGCGCGCCGGTAATTTCGCGCCAGCACCAGGCCAAGTTTTTAAGGAAGGTCGCTCCACCCATGTCCGATAAGATCAACCGCATTGTCCTTGCCTTCTCAGGAGGGCTCGACACAAGCGTGATCCTGAAATGGTTGCAGCAGACCTACCAATGCGAAGTCGTGACCTTCACGGCCGATCTGGGGCAGGGCGAGGAGCTGGAGCCCGCGCGCCAGAAGGCCAAGCTGATGGGCGTGCGCGACGAGCATATCTTTATCGACGACCTGCGCGAAGAATTTGTGAAGGACTATGTGTTCCCGATGATGCGCGGCAACGCGCTTTATGAGGGATTGTATCTGCTGGGCACGTCGATTGCCCGCCCGCTGATCGCCAAGCGGCAGATCGAGATAGCGCGGCAGGTGGGAGCCGATGCCGTCAGCCATGGCGCGACCGGCAAGGGCAATGATCAGGTGCGTTTCGAGCTGGGCTATTATGCGCTGTCGCCCGACATCAAGGTGATCGCGCCGTGGCGGGAATGGGACCTGACCAGCCGCACGCGCCTGATCGAATTCGCCGAGCAGCACCAAATCCCGATCCCTCGGGACAAGCGCGGCGAAAGCCCGTTTTCGACCGACGCGAACATGCTGCACACCTCGTCCGAGGGCAAGGTGCTGGAAGATCCGTGGGAAGAAGTGCCCGACTATGTCTATTCGCGCACGGTGAACCCGGAAGATGCGCCCGACGCGCCGGAATATATCACCATCGATTTCGAACGCGGCGATGGCGTGGCGATCAACGGCGTGGGCATGAGCCCCGCGACGCTGCTCGAAACCCTGAACGAATATGGCCGCAAGCATGGCATCGGCCGCCTCGACCTGGTCGAAAACCGCTTCGTGGGCATGAAGTCGCGCGGCATGTATGAAACGCCGGGCGGCGCCATCTATTATCTCGCCCACCGTGGTATCGAGCAGCTGACGCTCGACCGGGGCGCGGCACATCTGAAGGATGAGCTGGCGCCCAAATATGCTGAACTCATCTACAACGGCTTCTGGTTCTCGCCCGAGCGCGAGATGTTGCAGGCGGCGATCGACTACAGCCAGGAAAAGGTGACGGGCACGGTTCGCCTGAAGCTGTACAAGGGCGGCGTCTATGTCGTCGGGCGCAAGTCGCCCTATTCGCTCTACAGCGAAAAGGTCGTGACGTTCGAGGATGATGCGGGTGCTTATGACCAGCGCGATGCGGCGGGCTTCATCAAGCTCAATGCGTTGCGGCTTCGTCTATTGGGTCGCCGCGACGGCTGATGATATCACTTTCGCTATATAATTTAGCGTCGAATTAACCATCTGCACGGCATATCCCCATGATGGAGATTTGCCGTGCAAGGTATTGAAATCGAGCCTGCGTCGATCTGGCGGGCGATCGAGCGGTCGACGGCTATCGTCACCTTCGATCGCGAATGCCGCGTCACAGGGGCGAACGATAATTTTCTCGACCTGTTCGGCTATCGCTTTGCCGATGTAGAGGGGCGTCATCACCGCATGTTCTGCGAAGTGGACTATGCCGCGTCGCGCGACTATGCCGAATTCTGGGACCGGCTCCAGTCCGGCCAGTTCGACACCGGGTCCTATCGCCGTCTGGACAAGCAAAGGCAGCAGGTGTGGATCCGGGGCAGCTACAACCCGACATTCGGGCCTGACGGCATGCAGACCGGCGTCATCAAGTTTGCGCATGACATCAGCGATCAATATCGCGCCGTCGCCGCGCGCGAAGAGGCCGAGCATCGGTTGCGCCTGCAGGAAAGCGAACGCCGCGCCGATGTCGAGCGGGTACTCAGCGAAGTGAACAGCATCGTCGGATCGATCGCTGGCATCGCGCGCCAGACCAATTTGCTGGCGCTGAACGCATCGATCGAAGCGGCGCGCGCGGGGGAGGCGGGCAGGGGATTTTCCGTGGTCGCGGCAGAGGTCAAGAAGCTGGCGATCGATACGCAGGAAGCGACCGGGCGCGCGCGAGCGATCATCGCGGGCTAGAGGCGCTGCGATACATATTGCGACAATTTAGCCCGTGACGTGACAAGTTTGCGGGACAAGTCTTCCTCATAAGGGGTTTCAAGGACGGCGATGGCCGTTCGGCACCCCTTTGGAAGGAAGAGAAGAGATGATCCGCAAATTTCTGGGCACTGCTGCTGTCGGCGCTTTGTTCGTTGGCGGGCTCGCGGGCACGCAGATCGCGCTCGCGCAGCCGGGCGATGGCGGGCCCGGTGGCCGCCATGGCGGCATGATGGCGAAGGCCGATGCGAACAAGGACGGCAAGATCAGCAAGGCTGAACTGACCGCAGCGCTCGACGCGCGCTTTGCGAAGATGGACGCCAACCGCGATGGCAAGCTGACCAAGGAAGATCGCGAAATCCGCCGTCAGGCGCGGCTCGACCAGCGTTTTGCCGCTCTGGACACCGACCGCAACGGCCAGATCAGCAAGGCGGAGTTCGCGGCCGGGCATCAGGCCCGCTTCGGACGCGGTGAAGACGGCAAGGGCCGGGAGGGCCATTGGGGCAAGCGCGGCCATCATGGCTTTGGCGGCGGCAGGATGTTCCATGGCGGCGGCGCCCGTGGCGAGGCGATGAAGGACGGGGTCATCACGCGCGCCGAGTTCATGGCCAAGCCGCTCGCGATGTTCGACAAGGCCGACGTCAACAAGGACGGCTTCGTGACCGCGGACGAGATGAAGGCAGCGCGTCAGGCCATGCGACAGGCATGGCAGGCGAAGCGCGGGGCGGACGCCGCTCCCCGCAACTGATCTTCAGGGAAGGGTGAAGGCGCGTGTCCTTCACCCTTCCAAGCTGCAGATAGTCGTGACAGATATCCTCCATGAACGAAAAACCCCATCTGCTGCTCGTCGATGACGAGCGTTCGATCCGCGAGCCGCTGGCGCAATATCTTTCCCGCAACGGATTTCGCGTGACCGCCGTCGAAAACGCGGCGGAGGCGCGGCTGCGGCTGAACGCGAACGCGATCGACCTGGTGATCCTGGACATCATGATGCCGGGCGAGGACGGGCTGTCGCTTTGCCGCCACATACGCGAGACGAGCGAAATCCCGGTCATTCTGCTGACGGCGAAGTCGGAGGAGACGGACCGGATCGTCGGGCTGGAGATGGGCGCGGACGATTATGTGCTGAAGCCCTTTTCCCCGCGCGAACTGGTGGCGCGGATCAAGGTGATATTTCGCCGCGTGGCGACGGGCGGCCAGCGGGTTACGGCTCCCGACGGCGCAACCTATGCCTTTGCGGGCTGGCTTTTGAAGACTCAGGAAAGGGTGCTGGTGGATCAGGAGGGCGTTTCGTTGCCGCTGTCCACGGCGGAATATAATCTGATGCTGGCCTTTGCCACCCGGCCCAATCAGGTGCTGAGCCGGGACCAGTTGCTCGACATCACGCAGGGGCGTGAAGCCAATGCCTTCGACCGGGCGATCGACAATCAGATCAGTCGACTCCGCAAGAAAATCGAGCCTGATCCCAAAAACCCGACGCTGATCAAGACCGTGTGGGGCGGGGGCTATACCCTGTCGGCCGATGTGAGGAAGCTGTGAAGCGCCTTCGCCTGTGGCCGCAGAGCCTGGTGGGCCAAATCATAATTCTGGTCGCGATTGCCTTGTTCGTCGCGCAGGCGATCAATTTCGGGCTGCTGCTGCGGGAGCGGAACCGGATGACGCTGACGGCGCAGACGGCGCCCGGCGTCTATCGCATCGTCGATGCGCTCGACAGCCGGGGCGAGCCCCCTGCGCGTCTTCGTCCGGGGCGCGCGCGCTTCTTTCGCGCGCCTCCCATACCGATGGGCGAGGCGCGGCCAGAGATTGAGCGGCGCGCGCTGGCCATGTTCGCCGAGGTCGGCTTCCCCATGCGTTCGGTGCAAGTGTTTGAAGAAGATCGCCCGCCGCCGATGCGCCGCACGGACAGCATCAGGATGCGCGTCATGGGCGACATGCGGGGTGAGCCGCGTGGCGGCCGGCTGACGATGGCAGCCGAATATGCGCCGGGGAAATGGGTGGTGACGCAGACGCGGGCTGGCAATCGGGCGCCGCGCTTTGGCGGCTGGCTCGCCTGGCAGACGCTAATCCTTTACGTGATCGTGCTGGCGCCGCTGCTGTGGGTCGGGCGCAGGCTGGCGCGGCCTTTGGGACAATTGACCCGGTCGGCGCAGCAATTTGCGCGGACGGGGTCGGCCGATCCCGTGGAGGAGCGTGGGCCCGGTGACGTGCGCGAGTTGACCATGGCTTTCAACGCGATGCGCAGCCGCATCTTCGCGATGCTGGACGAGAAGGACCGGATGCTGGGCGCGATCGGCCATGACCTGCGCACGCCGCTCGCGTCGCTGCGGGTGCGGGCGGAGTCGGTGGAGGATGAGGGCGAGCGCGCGCGCATGTCGCAGACGATCGACGAGATGAACCGGATGCTTGAGGATATTCTCTCACTCGCGCGGGCGGGCCGGAGCAGCGAGGCGGAGCAGAAGGTCGACCTCGCCGCGCTGGCCGACGCGGTGGTGGAGGATTTCGTGGAATTGGGCGCGCCGGCGGAGATGGCGGAGAGCGAGCGCGCGGTGGCTTCCGTGCGGCCGCAGCAGATCAGGCGGGCGCTGCGCAACCTCATCGAAAATGCGATCGTCTATGGCGAGCGTGCCCATGTGTCCGTGGTGCGGGAGGACGGAACGATCCGGCTGGTGGTGGCGGATGATGGGCCGGGAATTGCCGAGGACCGGATGGATGAGATGATGGAGCCCTTCACCCGGCTGGAGGGATCGCGGAACCGGGAGACCGGGGGTGCTGGGCTAGGCCTTGCGCTGGTGCGCGCGATCATGGCGGAGCATGGCGGGGCGCTGAAGCTTGCGAACCGGGCTGGCGGCGGGCTGGAGGCGAGCTTGGTGCTGCCGGTTTGAGGGTGGGAATGCTCAAGGAATTTTGAGTGACCTGCTCCCTCTCCCCTTCAGGGAAGAGGGCTGGGGAGAGGGGGGAGGCACCGAGACCGCCTTTATATTCCCCTCTCCCGCCTGCGCTACGCTCGGCACCTCGGCCAGAGTCGCGTGCCTCTGGTCGACCCCCTGAAGGGGAGAGGGATACAGTGCGCTCACCCCCCAAAACTAATCAATGTTTCCCCGGCTTGCTCGACGTGCCCGGCGCGGTTGGGTTCATCACCTGCACCCCTGCGGGCAATCCCGTGCCGCCCATGTCGATCTTCGTCGCTTCCTCGCGAGCGACGCGGGCGGGGTCGTCGCGTTCCTTGATCGCGGCCTTGGTTTCCTCGTCCTGCCCCTGATCGTCGGTGCCGCTGCTGCCGCCCTGGCTCCAGCCGAGGATGATCGACATGCGGCGGTTGCGGGGGTCGTAGATATTGCCCTTGGCGAAGGGTTCGCGGTCGGCGACGCCTTCGATGCGGGCGAAGCGGTCGTTGCCGATTCCGCTCGCCGCCAGCGTCTTGCGCGTGGCTTCGGCGCGGGCGGAAGAAAGCATCCAGTTATTCATGCTCTGCCCTGAGCTGTAGGGCAGGCCGTCGGTATGGCCGCGCACGATCAGCGGGTTGGGCATGCCGCGCACGACGCCCGCCACTTCGCTCACCAGATCGCGTGCCTGTGGCAGCAACCGGTCGGTGCCCATGGCGAACATCGCGAAATTGGCTTCGTCGATCAGGTCGATGCGCAGCCCTTCGCGCGTTTCGGTGAAGCGGACGTTGCGGCGCAGCTTGTCGAGCCCCTTCTTGCGGGCCATGCGCGCTTCCAGTTCCTTCTTCACCGCTTCGAACTTCATGCGGTCGGCGGCACGGGTGGCCTTACCGCCCTGATCCTTGGTGCCGCTTGCGTCGCGGGGGATGGTGATGGCGAGATTGCCCTGGCCGCCCGTGGTGGGGTAATTTTCCTTGCTGACCATGGAATCGCCGCCGAACAGGCCGCTCGACCCGGCCGAGGCCATTTTGAGTTCGACCAGCGTCGGCGTGAAATAGTCGGCCAGGCCCTTGCGCTGCTTTTCGGTGGTCGCGCCAAGCAGCCACATGAGCAGGAAGAAGGCCATCATCGCCGTCACGAAGTCGGCATAGGCGACTTTCCAAGCGCCGCCATGATGGCCGCCATGGCCATCGACGATGATCTTCTTGACGATGATCGGCCGTGGTTCGGGCTCGTTCGCGCCGCGTTTCTTGTCCGCCATGGCTTATTTGCCCCGCATGCCGTCGAAGACTTCGGCGAACGCCGGCTGGTTGGCGTGGGTCAGGCTGGAGCGGGCGGCTTCGATCACCAGCGGCTGCGGGTGTCCGTGCAGCGAGGCGATGATGATCTGCTTCACGACATGGTACATGGCGCCGTCCGCTTCGATCACCGCGCGGCAGCGGTTGGCGAAGGGGCCGACCATGCCATAAGCGAGCAGAACGCCGAGGAACGTGCCGACCAGCGCCGAACCGATCATGCCGCCCAGCACCGAAGGCGGCTGGTCGATCGAGCCCATCGTCTTCACCACGCCGAGCACCGCCGCGACGATGCCGAGTGCGGGCAGGGCGTCCGCCAGCCCCTGAAGGTTGTCGGCGGGCTTCAGCGCCTCATGATGATGGGTCTTGAGGGCATTATCCATGACCTCTTCGACCGCGTGCGGATCAAGCGTGCCCGAGGATACGACAACCAGGCGCAGCGTGTCGCTGATCAGGTGGATCAGTGTCTTGTCCGCCATCAGGCGCGGATATTCGGAGAAGATGGTGGAACTCGCCGGATCTTCGATATGCGGTTCCAGCGCCACGGGGCCTTCGACGCGCAGCGTCTTCATCAGGCGCGAGACGAGGAAGATGCAGTCGAGAAAATCCTGCTTCTTGTATTTGGGGCCCTTGAACACCTTGCCCAGGCCACCGCCCAGCGCCTTCAGGTCCGCGCCGGAGTTGCCGATGATGAGCGCGCCGACAGCGGCGCCGCCGATGATCAGCATTTCGTGCGGCAGGGCATGCAGAACCGGGCCGATGTCGCCACCCGTGAAGATGAAGCCGCCGAACACCATGGCGAGCAGCACGACCAGGCCAATGATTGCGAACATGATTACCCCTGAAAATTCTGCCCGCCGGCGTTCATCCGGCGACGCAAGATGCGCTTGCGTCAGATGGTTAATGCGGAATGGTTAGCGGGAGGTTTAGGACGGCGGATTTTTCTGCCGTTTTGATTTCTTATTGTCATCCCAGCAAAAGCTGGGATCTCAGGAGAGTGCGCGCCACGCCGCCGAGATCCCATCTTTCGCTGGGATGACGAACAGCGGCGGGCGGTGTTGATGCTTAGCGGATCAGATCGAACAGCGTTTGCTGGTTGATGCGCGCGAAGGCGGATTGGGCGGCTTCCAGTTGAAGCAGCTTGCTCTTCACCGAAGAGATGACTTCGGCGAGGTCGGTCGACTCCAGCCCCTGGCGGCGTTCCTTCAGGTCAAGATCGACGCTGGTCAGCCGGTTGCCGGTCACGTCCAACCGGTCGCTGCGGACGCCTTGCTTCGCCTGTTCGATGGTGACGTGGCTCTGCCCCGCCTTGATCGCGGTCAGCGCCGACTGGAGGTCAGCATCGGTGCCGCTCTGCAAGGCGGTGAGCGCCTGGCCCAATATGCCGTCCAGCGTCATGGGCGTGCCGCCGACATCGATCCCTTCCGAAACCTCCTGCCGGGTGCCGACCACGGCCAGCTTCAGCCCGCGGCTGACCGGGACGAGGACGCTCTGCGCGTCGTCGAATACCGGGACGCCCTGATAATCGGCCTGATTGAGGAGGGCGCCGATTGCCTCGCGAATGCCCTTCACATCTTCGAACATCGCGGTGCGCTGCGCGTCGTTCAGCGATCCGTTGCGGGCGGACGTCACCAGTTCCTGCGCGCTGATGAGCAGGGTGTTGATCTCTTCCAGATTGGCTTCGGCATTGGCGGCGCGGCCCATGCCATAGCTGACATTGGCCTGCCAGGACGATTGCTGCGCCTGCGCCTTGCCGATTTCCGACACCTGGACCCAGGCCAGCGCATTGTCCGACGGCTTGGTCAGCGTGATACCGGTCGAAATGGCGGTCTGCCCTTCTATGATGCCCTGCGACAATTGCTGCTGACGGCGGATTTCGGCGATCAGCGTCTTGTTGGTGATGCCTACCATGGGTCAGCCCTTTCAGATGATCTGCAGGATGGCGTCGACGGTTTCCTTCGCGATCTGAAGGATTTTCGCCGAACCGGAATAGGCCTGTTGCAGGCGCAGGAGTTCTGCCGCCTCCATATCGAGATCGACGCCGCTCACCGCTTCGCGCGCGGCGATAGCCTGGTCGCTGCGGCCCTGCGCGGTCGTCTGCTCGGCCTTGATGGATGCGAGCAGGTTCGCCTGCGTCGCGATGATCGAGGTCCAGCCCTGCTCGACGCTGCCATTGCCGCGCAGCACCGTCGAAACGGTAAGCAGGTTGCCGTTCAGCGTTCCGTCCGCCGACTTGGTCGCGAGCGCAACGGGATCGGTGATAAGTGCGGTGACAGTCGCCGCGGTCGTCCCGGACAGCAGCGCGCCGCCCACCGCATTGGCATCGGTACGCCCCTGCGCGTGCCAATTGTTCATGTCCGTCACGAACTGCTGCGCCAGCGTGTCCAGGCTGGTGCGGCGCTGCGATGTCGTGACGGCCGAGGAAAAGAGGCCACCAAGCGTACCATTTGCAGGTGCTGTCAGCGCGGTTCCGCCAGCCGTGGCGAGCGCCAGCGTGCCATTCGCGTTGACCGTCAACGCCAACGTGGTGGCAGCGTCGCCCTGCACGATCGTCGTGCCGTTATAGTTGATCGTTGCCACGTCATGCGCGCCGAAGCTGATATCGACATTCAGGTTGGCCGACAGCGTGTTCAGCGCTGCGTCACGGCTGTCCAGTAGCTGCGCATAGGCCGACGTGCCGGGCTGCGCGCGCAACAGGCTGTTGTTGATACCGGCCAGTTGCGACAGCGAGCGGTTGATGGTTTCGACGGATGCCGTGGCTTCGGTGGCTATGCCGCTGGATACCTGCGAAAGATCGGCCGAGGTCCGCTGAAACGCTTCGGCAACGCGGCTGATGCTGTCCAGCGTGGTGACGCGCAGCGAGCGGTCGCTGGGGCTGGCGGCGAGCTTGTCCATATTCTGGTACATGCCGGTCATCAGCTTGCCGATGCCGGTTTCCGTATCGTTGAGCGCGCCTTCCAGGTCGGTCATCCATCGCAGCCGGGCGGTGGAATTGCTGAGCGCCATGCCACTGGAGCGCACGGCCGCGTCCAGATAGGGGTCGGACGCACGGTTGACGCCCTGCACCTCTGTCCCGCCGAAATTGGCGCGGGCGATATAGGTCGCCATCGTGGCAGTCGAGGAACCCGATTCGATTGTGGTCAGCGAGCGGCGCGAATAGCCTTCGGTGCTGGCGTTTGCGATATTTTCCGAGATCGCGGCCATTGCCTGGCGATAGGCCTTGGTGCCCGAAGCGCCGATGATGAAGAGGTCGCTCATGCGCCCTTATCCTGCGCGATAGCCGCAGGCGCGACCGGCTGGCGGGCTTCATATTGGCGCAGCAGCATTTCGGCGATGCCAAGGCTGCCTTTTTCCGCCATCGTGTCGGCGGTGCGCGCGTCGGACATGTCGCGAAACTGCTCCGTCGCGCTCGAATCGAAGATGCCTTCGCCGCCGCCCGACTGGCGCATGGTGCCGATCATCTGGCGCAGGAAGATCGCTTCGAACTGCTTGGCGACCTTTTCCAGCTGCGCCTTTTCGGGCGATGCGGGAGCTTGAGCCCCTGCGGAAATCCGTGAAATCTGCATCACAACACCACCAGTTCAGCCTTCATCGCGCCCGCCTGCTTCAAGGCTTCGAGGATCGCGACCATGTCGGCGGGGGACGCCCCGATGGCATTCACCGCCTTCACTATATCGGCCAGCGATGCTCCACCTTTAAAATTAACCATTGGTTTCTTTTCCTGATCGATCGAAATCGAGCTGGAAGGCTCCATGGCGGTGCGCCCTTGCGAGAAGGGAGCAGGCTGGACGATGCGCGGACTTTCATTGACGCTGACGGTCAATTTGCCATGCGCGACGGCGGCCGGATGGATCTTCACCGCGCCGTTGATGACGACGGTGCCGGTGCGGGCGTTGACGATGACCTTGGCGGGCGCGTCGGCGGGCTTGATCTCGATATTTTCGATCATGCCCATCATCATGATGCGGTCGGTCGCGCCGGGGGCAGCGGTGATGTCCACCGACACGGCGTCGGTCGCGCGCGCGCGATTGTCGCCGAAGGTGCGGTTGATGCCGTCCGCTACCCTGAGGGCAGTTGTGAGGTCCGCTTCGGTCAAGTTGAAGGTGAGGGTGGGGGCAGTGTCGAAGCCGGTCGCGACCGCACGCTCGACCGTCGCGCCGCCGGGAATGCGGCCGGCCGAAGGAATGTTGACCGACACCTGGCTGCCGTCCGCACCGGATACGCCCAGGCCGCCGACGGCGAGGTTGCCCTGCGACATGGCGTAAATCTCGTTATCCGCGCCGCGCAGGGGCGTCATGATCAGCGTGCCGCCGCGGAGCGACTTCGCCTTGCCGAGCGCCGAGACGGTGACGTCCAGGCGCTGGCCGGGTTTGGCAAAGGCGGGAAGATCGGCCGTCACGAGAACCGCCGCCGCGTTCTTGAGCGCGGGGTTGATCCCCTGCGGCAGCGTCAGGCCGAAGCGCGACACCATGCCCTTCACGCCCTGCGTCGCATAATCCAGGCTGTCATCGCCCGTGCCAGCCAGGCCGACGACGATGCCGTAGCCCGTCAGCTGGTTGGGGCGCACGCCCTGGAAGGTGCCGAGGTCCTTGATCCGCTCGGCGTGGGCGGGGGTGGTCACAAGACTGGCGAGCGCCAGCACCGTTGCGAGCATGATGCATTGAAAGAAGCGGGTCATGGCTCCGACGGTCTCCATCAGAAGGGGCTGATCATCGAGAAGAAGCGCTGCAGCCAGCCTTGGCGGCTGGCGCGGGCGATTTCGCCCTTGCCGGTGTAGATGATCTTGGCGTCGGCCACGCGGGTCGATGCGATGCGATTATCCGGGCTGATGTCGGCCTGGCGGACAAGGCCGCTAATCTGGATATATTCGTCGCCGCGGTTGAGCGTCAGCGCCTTTTCGCCCTTCACCAGCATCGTGCCGTTGGGATAGACCGCCGCGATCGTCACGGTGATTTCGCCATTCAGCGCGTTGGATTGGGTCGCATTGCCCTTGCCGGTAAAGCCCTGGTCGCCGCTGGCCGCGATGTCGCTGGGCGAGAAGAGCTTTGAGAAGAGGCCGGTGGTCGGCGGCGTCAGGCCGATGCTACCGCTGCGGCTGGTGTCGGCGCTGTTGGTCTTGGTCGCTTGCGTCCGTTCGACCAGCACGATGGTGATGATGTCGCCGACGCTCTGCGCCCGCGCGCCGCTGGTGAGCGGGGTGTAGCCCATCGACGCCTGGAAGATCGAGCCGTTCGCTACCGGAGCGGCAGGGGCGGCAACGACGGTGGGGGCATAAAATTGCCGCTCGGCATCGCGCTTTTTGCCGGCCATTGCCGGGGTGGCGGCGAGGGCGGCCATTGCCACACCCAAAATGACCGTTCGGGCTGAGCTTGTCGAAGCCCTGCGCGCGCCCTTCGACAAGCTCAGGGCGAACGAATTTGGGAAGGAGGGCGTAATTTGGTTCAGCCCGAACGGCTTATGAGGGAGGGGCATCGTCAACCTCACAGCTGCTGGTTGACGTACTGGAGCATTTCGTCGGTCGCCTTGATCATCTTGCTGTTCACCTCATAGGCGCGCTGCGTTTCGATCATGTCGACCAGTTCCTCAACGACATTGACGTTCGAGGTTTCGAGATTGCCCGAGCGGATGACGCCGCGGCCGTCGAGCCCGGCGACGCCGACCTGCGGCGTGCCGCTCGCGGCGCTTTCGACCAGCAGGTTGCCGCCGATCGGCTGCAAGCCCGCCGCGTTCATGAAGCTGGCCAGTTCCACCTGGCCGAGCTGGGTCGGTTCGGTCTGGCCCTGAAGGGTTGCAGTGACCGTGCCGTCATTGCCGATGGTGATGCCGGTCGCGCCTTGGGGCACGGTGAGTTGGGGGACGAGGGGCAGGCCATCGCTGGTGACGACCACGCCTTCCGCCGTCGTGCTGAAATTGCCCGCGCGGGTATAGGCGGTGGTGCCGTCCGGGCGCTGGACCTGGAAGAAGCCGGAGCCTTCGATCGCCATGTCGAGCGCATTGCCGGTCTGCTGCAGCGTGCCCTGCGTGTTGATCTTGCTGGTGCCCTGCATCGCGACACCCGAACCGAGGTTGAGGCCGGTCGCGAACTTGTTTTCGCTGTCCGAATTTGCGCCGGCGGCAACCATCTGCTGGTAGGCGAGCGTTTCGAAATCGGCGCGATCGCGCTTGAAGGCGGTCGTGTTGACGTTCGCCAGGTTGTTGGCGATGACGCGCATCTTTGTGTTCTGCGCATCAAGGCCGGTGCGGGCGACGTGAAGGGCTGCGTTGCTCATCGTCTTGAAACTCCGTGGTGCCGGTCAGGCTTGCAGAATGAAAAGCAAGGTTCGTGCCAGATTAACCATCTAGCCGCATGAGCGACGCGCCGCCGTCATCGAGCTGCTTGGCGGTGTCGATCAGCTTCACCTGAGTTTCCCAGGCGCGGCTGGCTTCGATCATCTGCACCAGCGCCGAGGTGGCGTTGACATTGGAGCCTTCGACCGATCCGCCGGTGACAGTGGCCAGCGGGTCCTGCGGCAGCGCACCGCCATTGGTTTCGCGGAACAGGCCGTCCGTGCCCTTGGCGATGCTGGAGCCGACGGCGCGGACGAGCTTCAGGCCGTCGACGCGCTGCGGGTTCGCCGGGTCGCCGCCCTGGGGCACGCCCCAGATGCTGCCGTCCTGCGAGATGGAGACGCTGTCCATTTGTGGCAGGGTGATGGGGCCGCCTTCTCCAAGGACAGGCAAGCCGTCGCCGGTGGTGAGGAGGCCGCTATCGGAGAGCTTCAGGTCGCCGCGGCGCGTATAGGCTTCGCTCCCGTCCGCGGCCTGAACGGCGAGCAGTGCATCGCCGTTCATGGCCACGTCCAGCGGATTGCCGGTTTCGACGACCGCGCCCTGCGCCATGTCGGACGCGATCACCTGTTCGGACGCCTGCGCCCGCGTGTCGAAACCATCGCCCTTGATCCAGCGCGTCTCGGCATTGGCGATTTCCGCCCGGAAGCCAACCGTGTTGACGTTCGCGAGATTGTTGGAAATCGCCGCTTGCCGCGCCATCGCGCCGCGCATTGCGGTGAGTGCCGTGTTGACGAGCCGGTCCATGGGTTTGTCCTGTTATCGAGATTGGCCAGATTTTCCCCGTTCGGGCTGAGCGAAGTCGAAGCCGGTCCTGAGCGCCTGCTGCAAGCAGGCAGTCGAAGGGCCTTCTGCTGAGCGTAGCGAAGCGCTTCGGCTTCGCCTCAGCAGTGCCCTTCGACAGGCTCAGGGCGAACGGGGAAAAAAGAGGTGAACTAAATCAGGTGCGCATGTTGACGATGGTGGTCGACAGCGTGTTCGCCGCCTCGATCGCCTTCGAGTTCGCCTGGAAGTTGCGCTGGGCCGAGATCAGGGCGACCAGTTCCTCTGTGATATCGACATTGGCGCGTTCGAGAGCGCCCGAGCGTACCGAGCCGTAAAGGCCGCTGTTGCCGGTGCCGAAGCGCGGCTCGCCGCTGGCCGAGGTCGAGGTCCAGTGTGCGTCGCCCATCTGGCGCAGGCCGTCCTGGCTGTTGAAGGCCGCCATGGCGGTGGTGCCGAGATAAACGGTCGACCCATCGGCATAGACGCCGGTGATCTGGCCATCCTTGCCGACGCCGACGCTGTTGAGCTGGTTACCGGTGCCGCCTGCAGGCCAGTTGGTGGGAACCTGAAGATCGGCAAGGTCAGCGGAGGTCAGCGTACCCGCGGCAAGGCCAGCGGCGATCGCAGCGCTGGGCTGGCCAGTCGTGGGATCGACCGGGATCACCTGCACGCGGGCGCCGGTCGTGTCAACGACGAAGCGGTCCTCCGTCAGCGACAGGGCGCCGTTGCGGGTGAAGCTGACCTGGCTGTCGCCGGTGCGCTTGACGGTGAAGAAGCCTTCGCCAGTGATGGCGAGGTCGAGCGTCTTGTCGGTGCCCTCGATCGTGCCCTGCGTGAACTGCTGGGTGATCCCCTGGACGCGCGCGCCCTGGCCAGCGACCTGCGTCGTCGTCTGCATCGGCGCGGCGGCGAAGATATCGCCGAACACGGCCTTGCTCTTCTTGAAGGCGGTGGAGTTCACGTTGGAGACGTTATTGGCGATGGTCGCCAGATCGGTCTGGGCGGCCTTGAGGCCGGAAAGCGAGATGTAGAAGGACATGGCGTTGCTCCTTGGGTGAAAAGGATCTGGGGGTGAAAAGGATTTGAAGTATTTCTGGGTGACGAGGTTAGGCGAGTGAAATGGCGTCCGACGGGCTGTAGCTGCCCAATGGAGTGATGAGCTTGGAGGCGCTGCCGTCGGCGGGTGACTGCACGGCGGCGATGGTGGCCCAACTGGCGACACGCGACGGCGAAGCGCCGTTGACGCGAATCTTGAGCGCGTCGGTGGCGACCCGCTCTCCCGCCTCATTCTTGCCGTCCCAGTAGAAATTGACGTCGCCTGCGGGCTGATTGCCAAGATCGATGGTCTTGAGCACGTTGCCGGACCCGTCGAGCAGATCGACGGTCGCGCCGCTGGTCGCGTCCTTGAAGCTGACCTGGCCGATATATTGACCGGACGCGTCGGGGGCGACGATGTTGCTTTGAACCAGCATCGACTTGCCGATCCAGCTTGCCGCATCGCCAAGGCGCGAGCCGGTGAGCTGCGAGGCAAGGCCTTTCAGCGTCTGGTTCATTTCCGCAATGCCGCTGGAGTTGGTGATGGTGGCCATCTGGGCGACCATCTGTGCGTTATCCATCGGCGCGAACGGGTCCTGCGTCTGCATCTGCGCGGTGAGAAGGCGCAGGAAATCGGCCTGGCCCATCTCTGCCTTGCCCGTGCCGACATTCTTGTACGGATTATAGACGGAAAGGCCCGCGCTGTCGGTGACGGTGGAGGTCGTGCTCATTTGCCGATCCTTATGGTTTCGAGCATGAGGGATTTGGCGGTGTTCAGCACCTGCACATTGTTCTGGTACATGCGGGCGGTCTCGATCATGTCGACCAACTCCGCGCTGCTATCGACAGCCGCTTCCCACACATCGCCATTCGCGTCGGCGAGCGGGTGGTTGGGGTCGTGGCGCTTGGTGGGCTTGGCGTCTGTGGTGAGGACATTGGCGACCTTCACCGTCGATACGCCGGGCTTGTCGGTGACCGACTGGAAAACCGGCTTGATGGCGCGATAGGCGTCCGCCTCGCTGCCAGTGACATTGCCCGCATTGGCCATGTTGGAAGCCGTGGCGTTCAATCGCACCAGCTGCGCGCTCATGGCGCGGCCGGCGATGTCGAAGACATTCATGGGGCCAGAACCGCTCATGCTCATTCTCCCTTCAGCGCGCGCGTGATGGTGTTGATGCGACCTTCAAGGAAGGAGAGGGTCGTGCGGTATTTTACGGCGTTTTCAGCAAACAGCGTCTGTTCGGTGCTGAGTTCGACGGTGTTGCCGTCGAGGCTGGGCTGAAGCGGCACGCGATAGCCCATGCTGTCGTCCACGGCCTTGCTGACATCCGCTATTCCGCTGCCCTGCTGGCGCGTCGTCGCTTCCTTCAGCGCAGCGTCGAAATCGATGTCCCGCGCCTTGTAGCCCGGCGTCGAGGCGTTCGCGATGTTGGACGCGAGCAGGGACAGGCGTTGCGAGCGAAGCGCCAGCGCCTTTCCATGTACTCCAAACAATCCGTCTTCCAGCGACATTTCCGTCTTTCCGTCTTTTTGCCCTTGAGGGTCTAAACTTTGCGGTTCCTCCGCCGTTCTGAGCCCTGATGGCGTGAACCGCAGGTGATCCGAAGGCTATTTCGCAAGAGCCGTGCCAATTTGCGTGGGTGACGCATCGGCATGTGCGGAAACGGCGGAAATTCTTGGGTTCGGATGAAGGCGGCGGCAGGGGCGGCAAGATTTTGCCGGTCCTGGGCAAGGCTTTGCCGCTGGTGATCCGGGTGAATGGGGGACTGGTTGATGATCGGACTATTGGCGCAGCTTTTCGATCCCCTGACGCTGCTGATCATGATCGGCGGGGTGGGCGCGGTGGCGCTGTTCCAAAATGGCGGTCCGGCGATCGGGCGTGGTTTCGCCGCGCTGGTGCCGCTGCTGCGCGCCGATCCGGACAAGGATCAGGCGACGGCGCGCGCGGCCTTGCTGAAGATCGACCAGGTCGCGCAACTGCGCGGGCTTGCCTGCACCGATCGGGTGAAGACCGCCAACCCCTTCCTCGCTGAAGCGGCACGGCGCCTCGCCAACAGCGAAAGGACCGAGCAGTTCGAGATTTGGGCAGCGCAGGCGCTGGCCGACCGGGCGCGCCGCCATGCCGGTGCGCGCAACGTCTGGCTGTCGATTGCCGATGCCGCCCCAGCGCTGGGCATGGCGGGCACCATATTGGGCCTGATCGGCATGTTCGCGGCGATGGACGACCCGGCGGCTCTGGGCCCGTCCATGGCGTTGGCGCTGCTGACGACGCTGTACGGCGTGGTGATCGCCAATGTCATCGCCGCTCCCATCGCGAGCCGCCTTGCCGACCTGTCGGAGCGGGAACTGGCCTGGCAGAAGGAAGCGGCCAGCCGCTTGGTCGCCATCGCGCGGCGGGAGAATGTGACGACGCTGCGGGCAGCCATCCGCGAGGTGGCGTGATGATCGCTGCTGCCTCGCAAGCCCGGCGCAGCCGTTGGGCCGTGAGTTTCGCCGACCTCCTGTTGTTGCTGCTCGGCTTCTTCATTTTGTTGCAGGCAAGCGGGCAGAAGCGCGATGCCATGCTGGCGCAGGTGCGTCAGCAATTTGGCGGGCGCGCGGTGGCCAAGGACATGGAACTGCGCGCGGCGGAGCTGTTCCTGCCGGATGAGGCGCTGTTGTCGGGTCAGGGCAGGGCAGCGCTGGCAAGAGTGGCAGCAGGCCTGAAATCGGGCAGCGGCAGGATCGACATCAGCAGCCTTGGCACCGATCCCGCGCGGCGGCGGTTCGATCCTTGGGATCTAGCGGCGGCGCGGCTTGGCGCGGTGGCGCGCGAGTTGAAGGCGCAGGGGCTGGCCAGTGACCGGCTGCGCATTCGCGGCCTCGACCAGATGGACGGCGGCACGGGCAAGGGCCAGCTGATCCGCATCGGGGAAGCTGCCGGGCAGCGTTAACGACTTGTTAGCCATATCGGATGCTTAATGCGTGGCATGAATCTGTCCGCATCCGGAGATATGCTGTGAAAACGCTGCCCCTTATTGCCGCCATGGTGCTGGCCACAGCAGTTTGTCAGCCTGCGCTGGCGCAACAGAAATTCGAAAATCTCGATCGCCTGGACGGCTTGGTCGCGATGACCGTGGGCGCCAATATTGGTGAGCCTGGCGGGCCCATCGCGCCAGTTGACCGGCGGCTACGGCTGGCGGCCTGCCCTGTGACGCCGAGCGTCGAAGGGCCGACTTTCGGCGCGGCGATCGTGAAGTGCGACTCCGTGGGATGGCGCATCCGCGTGCCCTTGAGCGGCGGCGGCGGCGCTGCTGCGGCACCGGTTGCGCGCTATGGCGTCGCTGCGCGTCCTGCGCAGCGCGATTTGGTGGTGAAGCGGGGGGACCCGGTCCAGCTGCTCGCCGGCAATGCGAGTTTCAGCGTCTCGCGCGCGATGATCGCGGATGAAGACGGCGCCGTGGGCGACACCATCCGCGTGCGCGAGGACAAGCGGTCCACGCCTGTCCTGGCGCAGGTGGTCGAAATGGGCACCGTGCGCATTCCGGGATTTAATGATTTTTGAACCCTGCCGTTAT
Organism: Sphingobium sp. TomMM35A; assembly: GCF_054771735.1. Classification (NCBI taxonomy): domain Bacteria; kingdom Pseudomonadati; phylum Pseudomonadota; class Alphaproteobacteria; order Sphingomonadales; family Sphingobiaceae; genus Sphingobium; species Sphingobium sp. TomMM35A. The sequence goes on along the minus strand of NZ_BSRC01000001.1, from coordinate 1,665,730 downwards.
AGGGTGAACGGGACGAGTGAAGGATTGTAAGCCATGATCAAATCTGTCGGCCAGAATATGAGCGCCGCGATAGAGGCTTCCCGGTTGCGGGACAGCGGCAAGACGCGAAGCGCTTCCGACAAGGGTGGGCCGAGCGTTTCGTCCTTTTCGGCATCGGCGAGCCCCGCTGCCCGCATGGCCGCGGAAGGCGCGCCGGTCGACATGGACCGCGTCGCGGCGATCAAGGCAGCCATCGCCTCGGGCAATTATCCGGTCGATCCGGCTGCGATCGCCGACAAGATGCTCGCGCTCGACCTGCCGATCAACGGTTAAGGCTTATTATGCCGCTCGGCCTTGCAGCGTTGGATGACCTTTTCTCGGCTTTCGATGAGCTCCGCGTCGCGCTTGACGGCACCGACGTCGCGGCCATCGACGCTGCCGCCGCCCATGTGAGCCGGAGCGCCGCCGCAGTGCGTGCGATCGGCGCATGGCGCGCGGATGACGCGATTCGCGAGCGAGTGACGGCCCTGCTGCCGATGATCGAAGCGGCGCGTGTGCGGATCAATGTGCTGACCGATCATGCGGGACAGCGCCTGTCCCTGCTGGCGGCGCATGGGTCGACCCAGGCTCCGCTGGTTTACGGGCGATAGAGGCCAGGGCCTCCGCTCCCCCGAACGGTGATTTAAACTCTGATGTTGATGAGATGAGGCGCCCTAGAGGCGCCTTTTTCTTTGCATGCTGAACGCGCCAGCAACATTTATGGAGCGCGCGTTAACCAAATCTTGGCATAAGCCTTGCTCTAATGCTCCCCGGTACCAACGGGGATTATTTCATTGTCGGCATTTGCAGACATAGCAGCAACAGGCGCTTCGACCGGCAACCGCGTGACGAACGCGATCGCCATGGCGAGCCGCAGGACGGGCGTGGACTTCGCCTATCTGCTGGGCCAGGCGAAGATCGAAAGCAGCCTTAATCCCACGGCGCGCGCGAGCACCTCGTCGGCAACGGGCCTGTATCAGTTTATCGACCAGAGCTGGCTTGCCGTCATCGACAAGCATGGCAGCGAATATGGCCTTGGCTGGGCCGCCGACATGATCAGCCGGGGCCAGAACGGCCGCTATTATGTCGCGAACCCGGAAATGCGCCAGCAGATCCTGGATCTGCGCAACCACCCCGAAACCGCCTCCGTCATGGCTGCGCAGCATGCCGCTGACAACAAGGCCTATCTCGAACAGCGGCTTGGCCGTGAGGCTGAGCCGGTCGATCTCTACCTCGCCCACTTCCTGGGCGTCGGCGGGGCCAGCAAGTTCCTGTCGGTCCATGATCGCGCGCCGGGCGCAACCGCTGCGTCCATGTTCCCCGCCGCCGCGCGGGCCAACCGCTCCATCTTCTACGATCGCTCCGGCAGTCCTCGCAGCTTCGCCGAAATCCGTGATCGCTTCGCGTCGAAGCTTCAGCGCGGCGTCGATTCGATCAACACTGGCCCCATCCAATATGCTGCCGCTCCGCTGCCCGATGGCGCGAAGACCGTGCAGCCCGCAGATTATGTGCGGATCGAAACCCAGCGCCTCGCAAATGCGGCCGATGTCAGCATCAAGCCGCAGCCGGAAACCGCACGTCTCGCCTATCTCATGCTCGCCACCCTCGGAAGGTAACGGCCCATAATGACTCCCGCCCAAGTCAAAGCGAAGATCTGGATGAGCGCCGCCAAGGGGGCCGTGCTGCCCATCGCGACGCTGATGGTCGTGCTGTTCATGATGGTGCCGGTGCCTGCGTTCATGCTGGACCTGGGTTTCATCACCAACATCATGATTTCTCTGGCCGTGCTGATGGTGGCGCTGAACGCCGCCAAGCCGCTGGACTTTTCGAGCTTCCCCACGGTGCTGCTGTTCGCGACCTTGCTTCGCTTGGCGCTCAACGTCGCATCGACGCGTGTCGTGCTGGTGTCGGGCCATGAAGGATCGGACGCTGCGGGCCATGTGATCGAAGCCTTTGGCCATTTCCTGATCGGCGGCGACTATGTCGTCGGCATCTTCGTCTTCGCGATCCTGATGATCATCAACCTGGTGGTCATCACCAAGGGCGCGGGCCGCGTCTCGGAAGTCAGCGCGCGCTTCACCCTGGACGCCTTGCCAGGCAAGCAGATGGCGATCGACGCCGACCTCAACGCTGGCCTGCTCACCCCGGAAGAAGCGAAGGTTCGCCGCCGCGAAGTGGCGACCGAAGCGGATTTCTACGGTTCGATGGACGGTGCGTCCAAGTTCGTGAAGGGGGATGCGGTCGCGGGCATCCTGATCCTGGCGATCAACATCGTCGGCGGCATCATCCTGGGCGTGGTCAGCCATGGCCTGTCCATGGGCGAGGCCGCGCAGACCTATATCATCCTGGCCATCGGCGACGCGCTGGTGGCGCAGGTTCCCGCGCTGCTGCTTTCCATCGCCGCTGCTGCGATCGTGACGCGCGTTGGCAGCGAGGATGATCTGTCCAACCAGATCACCGGCCAGTTCGGATCGAGCAAGGCCTGGACGCCCGTCGCGGCGATCCTGACCTTCCTTGGCATCCTGCCTGGCATGCCGCACATGATCATCCTGCCCGCGGCAGCGGTTGCGGGCTATATCGCGTGGCACCTGCGCAAGCAGGCCAAGGTGAAGGCCGCCGAGCCCGCGCCGATGCCGGAGCCCGCCAATCCCGCACTGATCGAATGGAATGACGTGTCGGACGGCGCGATCCTCGGCCTTGAGATCGGCTATGGCCTCATCGGTCTGGTCGACGAGCGCAAGGGCGCGCCGCTAATGGCCCGCATCACCGGCATTCGCCGCCAGCTGTCCAAGGAACTGGGCTTTGTCGTGCCGATGGTGCGCGTGAAGGACAATCTGGCGCTGGAGCCGAACCAATATCGCATCACCATCGCTGGCGTGGTCGTCGGCGAGGACGAAATCTACCCTGACGATCTGCTGGCGCTCGACAGCGGCGCGCTGGAAGGCGTGGTGTCCGGCCGTGAAGCGAAGGACCCGACATTCGGCCTCGACGCCGTCTGGATTTCGCCAGCCAAGCGCAGCGAAGCGGTGGTCGCGGGCTATACCGTGGTCGATCCGCCGACGGTGGTCGCCACGCATCTCAACCAGCTGATCGCCATGAATGCGAGCGAGATGTTCGGCCTCGACGAAGCGCGAAAGCTGCTCGACAATCTGAAGGACGCAGCGCCGCAACTCGTCGATGGCCTGACCCCCGGCACGCTCAGCCTCACCCAGATTTCCGCGCTGTGCCGCGCACTGCTCTCCGAAGGCATTGCGCTCAAGGACTTCCGCCGCATCTGCGAAGCGATGGTCGACGCCGCGCGGCCGGACATGAGCCATGAGCAATTGGTCGAGGCCGTCCGCCAGCGGATCGGCGCGCTCATCATCCAGGGGCTGGTCCCGGTGAAGATGCCGTTGCCGGTCATCACGCTGGACGGCGATCTGGAAGCGCTGCTCGCGCAGGCGATGCGCGTTGCTGGCGACGCCAAGCATCCGATCGAACCGGCGCTCGCCAACCGCATCATCGAAGCGGTGGTGCAGGCTGCCCGTCCGATCATGGGGCAGGCGCGCAACTTCGCCATCGTGACGTCGCCGGTGGCGCGCCGTGCGCTCGCCCGGCTGTTCAAGCCGCATCTGCCCGAAACGCCGGTGCTGTCCTTCCTGGAAATCCCCGATGGCAAGGGCGTGGAGGTCGTCGCCGTCGTCGGCGGCGAGCAGCGGCCTGCGCCCCGTCACGATCCGCTTCCCACTCGCGAACGCGTCGCCTGAGGATAACTGACCCATGTTCATGAAGAAGGTCATCGCCGGTTCCGACGCCAATACCTACGGCCGGTCGAACAACAGCCCTGAACAGCTCGCCCGCCGTTACATGCCGCTGGTGCGCAAGATCGCATGGCATGTGCATGGCCGCGTATCGAGCGCCGTTGAGGTCGAGGATCTGCTCCAGATCGGCATGGTGGCTCTGGTCGAGGCAGCGAACGGTTTTGAGGATCGCGGCTTAGGTTTCGCCTCCTATGCGCAGATGCGCGTGCGCGGCGCGATGATCGATCATCTCCGGCGCGGGGCGACGATCGCCCGGTCGGCCATGGCCAACCGCAAGCAGCTGGCCGCCGTGCGCAACCGGCTGGAGCAGCAGCTGCGCCGCGCGCCACTCGAAGCCGAGATGGCTGGCGCGATGGGCATGGAGGCAGCCGCCTATCGCGAACTCGCCGACAGTTGCGAGATGGTGCAGCACAGCAGCATGGATGAGGTCTATTCTGACCAGTCCATGTGGTTCGCCGATGTGGAAGACCGCGCCGACGATGTCATGGAACGCGAATCGCTCAAGGCTGCGCTTGCCAAGTGCATCGGCGAACTGCCGCAGCGCGAAGCCATGGTGCTGCAGCTCTATTTCGTCGAGGAACTGAACCTTGAGGAGATCGGGCAGGCGCTCGACATCGGCGCAGCCCGCGTGTGCCAGATCAAGAAGGCGGCGCTGGACAAGCTACGCGAAAAGCTTCACGAGTGGGATTGAGAAGGCGTCATCCCAGCGCAAGCTGGGCTCTTGTGACGCTTGGTTGAACGTCAGGCCTGAGACGCCAGCTCATGCTGGCATGGCGAAACTTCAGTGATCGTTCACCACCGCTTGGCTTAGCGAGGTCCTTCCTCTGGCCTGCTCAGGATAATGCGGCGCGCGATAGCTGTTTGTCCGCCACCAGGGCTCTGCCACCTGAAAAAGCCCGCTGCGTTCCGCCTTCTGGCCCAGACCTTTACGCGCCGTGACGGCAGCAAGGACGGGAGCAAGCACAAGCCCCGCCACCACCGGGATGATCCATCCAACGGACGTGCCGCCCTGGATCGCCAATGCCGTCAGTAAGCCGCCCAGCATGATATGATATTTGAACAGCCAGACGGCGCCCCCGATCGACATGCCGTCCCGGTCGCGAACCTGCCCGCTCCAACTGCTTTTGCGCCCCATCAATATGCCGAACAGGTTGATCGTCTGCGTGAGCATGCTGACGGGCGCCATCAGGATCGAGAGTGCGATGTCCGCCATGACGCCCCGGCTCATGCGCGCCGCTCCGCCAAAGCCGATGCGCCGCGCCGGATCGGCCATCGCCCATCCCATCGCCAGCAGCTTCGGCCCGAAGAGCAGCACTGCGGTAAGCGCCAGCAGCCCGCCCGATGGCAGGATCGCGCTCGGCGGCCAGACGCCAGCCAACGCACCGCCCAGCACGACGAGCAAGAGCGCCAGCCATAGCGGCGACGTACAATAGGCCGACGCGCCGACCAGCAGCTGGAACCGGCTGACCAGATGCAAGCCCCTGATCTTGGGGATGAGCGGCACATGCTGGATATTGCCCTGGCACCAGCGGCGGTCACGGGTGGCAAGGTCGGGAAGGGAAGGGGGAAACTCCTCGAAACTGTCGTCCGCCATGACCATGTGCACGTCCCAGCCGCGGCGGCGAAGCAGTGCGGCCTCGATCATGTCATGGCTCATGATATGGCCGCCGAACGGGGCGCGGCCGGGCATTTCGGGGAGGCCGCAACTCTGCGCAAAAGCCTTGGTGCGCAGGATGGCATTATGCCCCCAGAACATGCCTTCCGATCCCGCCCACCAGATCATGCCCGCAGCCGAAATCGGGCCGAACAGGCGGCTGGCGAACTGCTGCCAGCGCGCAAAGAAGGTGGATGCCCCCACGATCGTCGGCACGGTCTGGATCAGGCCGACATGCGGATGCCGTTCCATGTCGAGCGCCAGCCGGGCCATCGTCTGCCCGCTCATCACGCTGTCCGCGTCCAGCACGATCATATAGTCATAGCCGCCGCCGAACCGCTGTACCCATTCAGCGATATTGCCGGGCTTGCGGCCGATGTTGAGTGCGCGGCGGCGGTAATGCACCGGCCGCGAGAAGCCCTTGCGCATTTCCAGATAAGTGTTGCGCTCTATCTCGCCATTGTCCGGGTTGGAATCGCTCAGGATGAAGAATTCGAAGCGTTCATTGCCCATGACCTGTGCCAGGGATCGCTCCATGATCGAGAGGCGGCCCATGACGCCCAGAAAATCCTCGTTGCAGACCGGCAGCAATATGGCCGTCCGCCCCCGAAGGGGCGTGGCAAAGGAGGTTCGATAGGGCTGGGCCGCCGAAGCCTTTCCCATGGTCAGGATCAGGAACCCGATCAGGCTGGTGGCAAAGCCGAAGGCGATCCAGGCGAATAGCGGGATGAAAAGGGCAAGATAGACGCCTTCCCACAGAGAAATGCCGTCGAGGCCAATGGAGCGCCGCATTTCATGGGCCGCCATGGACGCAGGCAACAGGGCCAGCAAGATGACGAGCATGCGCCGGGCCCATTGATCGATGTTCAGCGGACGGTGCGGAAAATCGCGCGGATGCTCGCTGAAATCCTGCTCCGGCATCGGGAGCGGCATTTCGGCGGGCACATGCTCGAACGCGCGTGCGGAGGCTTGCTCCTTGCCGCTACCCGTTTGCCCGCTGATCATCGCCATTTCACGTCTGTCCGTTCCAAAAATCATGACGCACGCGTCAAAGCGCCCGGTCCCTGCCGGTTCCGTCAAGCGCCCAGCGGATAATGCACATATTCGCTCATGGCCGCATTACCGGAGCGAAGCTGGACGCGGACATCGGCTGCTTTGCCGCTCTCGCGTCGCAGATCGAGCGCCACGCGGAAAAGGCCGGGTTGATGAAGGACGGGATATCCGCCCTTCCTGACCAGCGTAGCGCCAGCCAGATCGACCCAGATGTCGGGCCGCGCGTCCTTTGCCACGCCAGAGAAATCCAGGATCAGACGGTCCACGCCCGCTTCACCCGCCTGACCGGTCCACACATTATTGAGCACCGCGATGCCCGTTGCAGGTCCGCCCGCTGACGACCAGTCGAGCCGGTAGCTCGCATCGATCCGGCTGCCCGCCCGAACCGCCGCCGCTGGCGTCCAATAGGCGCAGACATTGTCGACATATTCGCTGGTCGTGGGAAATGCGTACAGCCGGACCTGCCCCGCACCGAATGGCTTGCGTGGCGAAGCCCAGAGAGAAGGGCGGCGTTCATAAAAGACGCCGTCATCCTGATAATTTTCGAAATTCCGGTCCCGCTGCATCAGACCAAAGCCCTTCGGACTGCGTTCGGCAAAGGCATCGACGCGCGGTGCGGCGGGATTGATGAGCGGACGCGCATGGATCGTGCCGTCCGCACTGCCGATCGCCAGCAGATCGGAATCATGGATTTCCGGCCGCCAGTCGGTGCGGGATGCGCGGCTTGCCTGATCATACCAGAACATGCTGGTCATCGGCATCAGCCCCAGTTCCGCGATCGGGCGGCGCGCGAACAGCGCGGCATCGACATCCTGCCGCACGCCCTGCGCCGTCTTTTCAGTCACGAAGCGATAGGCCCCGGTGACCGAAGCGCCGTCCAGCAGGGCGTAGATGGTGAGGCTGCTTGGGCCAATGCGCTCCAGCCAGAAATGGGTGAAGCGGGGAAATTCCTCCTTACCCTGTATGCTCGTGTTGATCGCGATCGCGCGGGCCGACAAGCCGAACTGCTTGGTCGCGCCGGGGGAGCGGAAATAGCTGGCGCCGAGGAAGGACAGCCAGTCTCCATCGCGCGCGGAGTTCATGACGCGAAAGCCCGCATAGCCTGCGTCCGGCCCCAACTGCCGCACCGCATTGTCGGCAGGCGCATCGAAGATCGTCGGATCATAGCGCAGCGGCGTGGCCCGGCCATTCTCCACCAGCGCAATCTCCACCCGCTGTTCAGCAGAGGCGCTTAACGGGAAAAGCTGTACGCCGGTGTCTCCCGGCAGATTGCCCCAGATCGTCCGGTCCTCGCGGAAACGGGCTTTGTAGAGCGCCTCGTAATCCACTTTGCGGGCACCGGGATGATGCGATGTTTCCCGATAGGGCTGCCGCGCAAGACCCCTGGCGCGAGCAATCACCATGTCCCAGGAAAAACGCTCGCCTCCCTGCTGGGCGAGCACGGTTCCGGGGAGGAGTAGGGCAGCGCCTGATGCGCCGATCAGCGCGCGCCGGTCGATATCCATCATGGCCGTAATGATGGGCGCATGATCGCATAATGCAAGCCTTGGCGCCCCAAAATGCGGTGAAGCCTCCGCCCGGGGGGACGGAGGCTTCGAATGCTGGCCGTTCGATCGAAGGTGGTTGCCCGGCGCGGTGGGGACTGTTGATGCGCCGGGTTCCCATGACTGGCTGTCAGGTGACCAATACCTCAGCCGGTCAATCTGGTTCGCTGAACCGGATTACTGGATCAGCTTCAGGACGTTCTGCTGGCTCTGGTTCGCCTGAGCGAGCATCGCCGTCGAAGCCTGGTTCAGGATCTGCGCCTTGGCGAGGGCGGTCGTTTCAGCCGAGAAGTCGGCGTCTTCGATGCGGCTGCGGGCGTCAGAGAGGTTGGTGATGTTTGCAGTAAGATTATTGACGGTTGACTCAAGACGATTTTGAACGGCACCCAGCTTGGCGCGAGTTGAGTCAATCTTCTTAAGCGCCGCGTCATAGGTGGCAAGCGAGCTAGCATCCGTCGTGCTCGCCGTGACATCAAGAACTGCACCTGAGGCCGTCGCAATAGCGGTTATGGCAGCATCAGCAGAAAGACCGTTTGCGGCGATGGTCACGGTGTCATTCCCACTTGCACCGGCCTGGATTTTGATGTCGTCTGTACCCGCAGTGCCAGTAAACAGACCGATGCCATTGAATTTGGTGTTAGCCAAGGTTGTATTGATCTGCTTAGCTAGTTCGTCCATCTCCCCCTTAATATTGGTCTTGGCGCCAGCGTCGTTTGTGCCGTTGATGGCTTGAACGGTCAACTCACGCATGCGCTGCACCATGTTGGCGATTTCGCCGAGCGCGCCTTCCGCCGTCTGAGCGAGCGAGATGCCGTCATTGGCGTTGCGGATGCCCTGGGTCATGCCCTTGATCTGCGAGGTCATCTGCGAGCTGATCGCGAGGCCTGCTGCGTCATCCTTGGCGCTGTTGATGCGCTTGCCGCTCGACAGACGCTCCATGGCGGTGCTCAGCGACTTGCCTGCGAGAGCCGAAGCGTTGGCGGCGCGCAGAGCGGAGGAGTTGGTTCCGATAACAGTCATGATATTCCCTTTCTATGTCCTATCAGGTCGCTGCCATCAGGCTGCTTGCGGCCTCGAAAGGGGATAACGGCGCGGCGGAAAAAGCTTTTAGGGCTCGGCGCATTTTTTTCTGAGAAAGTTCAAAAAGCCCCGAAATCAGCGGATCTTGCATAACCGATCCATATGGAAGCCGGTCCACCGCCCCGGCAAAGCGGAAGAAAATTGCCGCCCCGCAGCAAGGTTATTGCCGCATTAACCAGATGATAACCATGCGAAGGGCATTTGTCAGAGCATCGAAGGGGGTTGGGGCGTGCGGGGGCACAAGCCAGCCGAAAATGGATGGGACTGTCATGTCGTCGCTTGACGTGAGCCGAGGTGTCTGCGCGCTCGTTCCGGGCCTGCAGCATTGGCTGGAAAATGCCTTCTACATGGTACGCATCGTCGATGCGCAGAGCCCGCGCGAGCGTGACGAGCGCCGCGTGCTGCTGGCGACGGAGATCGGCCATGCGACCCATCGCGATATCCTGATCAACCTGATCGATGGAAAGCCTTCGCTGGTGCCTGCCGCCAACGGCCTGCCTGCCCGCGTGGCATTCAATATCGAAGATATGGGCTTTGCCTTCGCGCTCATCGCCGAGCTCGCCCGCCCCGCAAGCGTCCCGGCAGTGGGCGACGCAGCCAGCACTCGCCTGATGACGCTGGCTGGCCGTGTTGCCCGCAGCGACGCCACGGTCCTGATCCAGGGTGACACCGGCACCGGCAAGGAAGGCATGGCGCGCTTCCTCCATGCCCAGTCGGGCCGTATCAGCCGCGACTTCATTGCCGTCAACTGCGCCGCGCTTCCCGAAACGATGATGGAAGCGATGCTGTTCGGGCATAAGAAGGGCAGCTTCACCGGCGCGGCCAACGCTTCGGATGGTCTGTTCCTGGCCGCTGACGGCGGCACGCTGTTCCTGGATGAAATCGCCGAACTGCCCTTGCCGCTTCAGGCAAAGCTGCTTCGTGCCTTGCAGGAAGGGGAAATCCTGCCCGTCGGCGCGACCCATCCCGTGCCGGTCGATGTTCGCATCATCGCTGCCTGCAACCGTGACCTTGCCGCCGAAGTAGCCGCCGGACGTTTCCGCGAAGACCTTTACTGGCGCCTCAATGTCATGCCGCTGGAACTGCGCCCGTTGGCCGAGCGCGCTGGCGACGTCACCGCCATCGCCGCTGCCATGCTGCTGCGCCATCAGGAATTCGTCTGGCCGACCGCTGCGGCACTGGAAAAGCTCGCCGCCCATGTGTGGCCCGGCAACGCCCGTGAACTTGGCAATGTCCTCCAGCGCGCCATCGTGCTGCGCGAAGGCGACCGGATTGACGCGGAAGACCTGCACATCGCTGGCGCGCCGCAGTTGCGCGTAGTCGATGCGCAGCCCGCGCCTGCCGGAACGATCAGCCTGCGCGACGTCGCTCGCCAGTCGAAGCTCGACGCCATCCGCGCCGCGCTGCGTGAGACGGACGGCCACCGCGCCGCCGCCGCGCGCAAGCTCGGCATTTCCGAACGCACCCTGCGCTACCGGCTCGCCGAAATGCGCGAACTTGCAGCGGCTTGAGGGAGGTAGGGCATGACCGGCATTTCCCCGACTGACAGCGTGATGGCGATCCGCAACGCCATCCTCCAGAAGAACGCGGCTCTCCGCGATGTTGCGCAGACCGGTACGGTCGGCGGCGGGTCAAGTGTTGGCGGGGCCGAGGGCACCAAGCCCGGGGGCTTTACCGAGGCGCTCAACTCCGCCCTCCAGCAGGTCAACGGCCTGCAAGCCCAGGCAGGCGAGGCGGCTTCCGCCTTCGAGCGCGGCGAGACGACCGACATCGCCGCCGTCATGCTCGCCAAGCAGCAGGCGTCGGTCAGCTTCGAAGCGACCCTCCAGGTCCGCAACAAACTCCTGTCCGCTTACAAGGACATCATGAGCATGCCGGTATAATCCATGAGCGAGAACGCACTCACCCTCGATGGCGGCGCGACCGCTCTCCCCGCCACCAGCGCCCCTGCCTTTGGCGGCGCGAAGGGCGCCGATGCGCTCAAAGCGCGCTTCACCGGCTTCATCAAACAGCCTGCGGTGGCGAAGAGCCTGCCGCTGCTCGGCCTGCTGGGCGTCGTCGCCACGGCTGGCGCTGCCTGGCTGGCGCTGCGCGAACCGCCCCAGCGTGACCTTTTCCGTGGCCTGCCCGATGCCGACAAGTCGGCCGTGGCACAGGTGCTGGACCAGAATGGCCTGACTTACGACTTCGACAATTCGGGCGCGATGACAGTCGCCGAGGATGATTATTTCAAGGCGAAGATGATGCTCGCCGCTCAAGGCCTGCCCAAGAGCGCGCCCGACGGCAACAGCATGATCGACAGCCTGCCCATGGGCGCGTCGCGCGCGGTGGAAGGCGAAAAGCTCCGTTCGGCCCGCGAAATGGACCTGGCTCGCACGATCGAGGCGATCGACAGCGTCGAAAGCGCCAAGGTGCACCTGGCCGTCGAACCGCCAAGCGTGTTCCTGCGCGAACGGGCCAAGCCCTCCGCCTCGGTGATGCTGCGTCTGGCTTCGGGCCGCACGCTGACCGATGCGCAGGTGAGCGCCATCGTCCACCTCGTTGCTTCGTCGGTGCCGGAACTCAGCCCCGATCAGATTTCGCTGGTCGATCAGAATGGCCGCCTGCTCAGCAATAATGACGGCAATGCCGCCGACGACCGCCAGCTTGCGGTGCAGGGCAAGATCGAGGACCGCTATCGCCAGTCGGTGATCGCACTGCTGACCCCGATTTTGGGCGAAGGCAAATTCTCGACGGAAGTCCGCGCCGAACTCAACTTCGCAGAGCGTCAGGCGACCCGCGAAACCTATCCGCAGGACGAAGCCCGCCTGCGCACTGAAACCGGCAGCTGGGCGTCCGACCCGCGCGGTCAAGGCGCTGGCGGCGAAGCCAGCGGCGTACCGGGCGCACTCAGCAATCAGGCCCCGGTCAACCCGACCGTCACGCAAACCAATCCCAACGGTCAGGCCGTGAGCCAGGGCACGCAGGCCAATCAGCCCGCGACCCCAGGAAACGCGCCGATGAAGACCGAGGAAACCTTCAACCGCAGCTTCGAACTGGGCCGCGAAATCTCCGTAACGAAGGACGCGGTCGGCACCGTCAAGCGGCTGTCCGTCGCCGTGGCGCTCGACAATGGCGCGGACGGCAAGCCCCGCTCGGCACAGGAAATCGCCGCTCTGGAAGCGTTGGTGAAGGGCGCTGTCGGCTTCGATCAGGCGCGCGGCGACGTGGTGGCGCTTTCGTCGCGCAGCTTCGTCAAGGCGGAGGAAGTGAAAGCGCCTTGGTATGAGGCGGACTGGATCTCTCCGCTGGTGCGCAACCTGTCGGCGCTGGCCGTCGCGCTGCTGGTGATCTTCGGCATCGGCCGCCCGCTCTTGAAGCGCCGCGCCGCTGCTCAGGAGGCTGCTGCCGAGCAGACCGCTGCGCAGGGTCAGAAGATCGGCCGTGAAATCTCCTCCGAGATTACGAAACAGGCCGCGATCGCTCCTGACGGCAGCAAGGCAGTGACGCTCGACATGATCTCGTCCACCTATGACTATGCACAGCGCGCCGACCTTATCCGCAACTTCGTGAAGCAGGACCCGGATCGTGCCGCCCTTGTCGTCCGCGACCTCCTGAAGGAAGGGAAGAAGGACAATGGCTGAGGTCGATACCGCTCCCGCCGCCATCAAGGGCAGCGCCGCCGCTGCCGTCCTGCTGATGCTCTTCGACGAGGATGAAGCCGCGCAGATCCTTTCGCGCCTGGAACCCGACGAAGTTCGCCAGCTTGGCTACGCCATGTATGACGTCGCCGACGTCGCTGTCGAGGAAGTCAACGAGGCGCTCGACCATTTCGTCACCAAGGCGAAGAAGCGCACCACCATCGGTTATGGCGCTACCCGTCACATCCGGGGCGCGATGACCAAGGCGCTGGGCGAGGAACGCGCCGAGACGATCCTGGCGCGCATCACGCCGCCGACCCGCTCCACCCAGCTCGAAATGCTGAAGTGGATGGACGCCAAGGAAGTGGCGTCCCTCATCGAGGCGGAGCATCCGCAGATCATGGCAATCGTGCTCGCCCATCTGGAAGCGCCCGTCGCCGCCGATGTGCTGCAGCTGCTTCCGGCCGAATATCAGGAAGAGATCGTCTATCGCATCGCAACCCTGGGCCCGGTGTCGAACGAGGCGCTCGACGATCTGGAACAGCTGCTGCTGCGTGGCTCCACGGCCAAGAAGCAGGGTGCGGCGTCCCAGCGCGGCGGCACGATCGAGGCGGCTGCCATCATGAACAATGTCCGCAAGGAAAATGAACAGCGGATCATGAAGGCGGTGGCCAAGCGCGACAAGATGATCGCGCAGACCATCGAAGAAGAGATGTTCGTGTTCGATAACCTGATCGACATGGATGACAAGAATATGGGCACGCTGATGCGCACCATCGACAGCAGCGTGCTGGTGGTGGCGCTGAAGGGCGCGAACGAGATGCTGAAGGGCAAGATCTTCGGCGCGATGTCGGCCCGCGCCGCGCAGGCGATCGCCGACGAGATCGAGGAACGCGGACCCATTCGCCTGGCAGAGGTGATGGAGGCGCAAAAGCTGATCATCGCCACCGCGCGCCGCATGGCCGACGCTGGCACCATCATGCTCGGCGGCAAGGGGAACGACTTTGTTTAAGGTCTGGGACGCAAGCAGCAGCCGGGACGCGTCGAGCATCCCCTTGGGCGGCATGGGGCAGGTAAAAAACGGCAGCTTCCGCAGCCTTTATTCCGACGCGGCCCCGGCACCCGGCAGGACGATGCACGATGCCGCGCCCGCCATGACCGACGAGGACATCATCGAACAGGCCCGGATGGAGGCCTTCACGCTCGGCTTCGATGAAGGATGCCGGGTGGTCGGCGACGCCGCCGCCGCGGATGCCGAAGCACGCGCTCGCCTCGCCGAAGCACTGGAAAATCTTTCGCCCGCGCCCAGCGGCATGCTGTCCACCATGTTGTCGGCCACGGTAGTCCGGCTGGTCGAACAGATTGTCGGCGAGGTCGAGATCGATCTGGAGCGGCTCGTCCAGCGCTGCGACACGGTCGCCGCCTTCATCGAGGATAACGAGGACAAGAGCGCGCTCCACCTGCATCCCGACGATGTCGCCATGCTGGAAGGCGAAACGATCGGCGTGAAGCTGGTCGGTGATCCCGCCATGCATCGCGGGTGCGTGCGGCTCGAAACCGCAGACGGCTGGATCGAGGATGGCCCGGACGTGCGCCTGTCGCGCCTGCGTGCGCTGATGGACGACATGGAAGGCCGTTCATGAAGGGGGTTTGGGCATGATCAAGGCATCGCTTGCCCAGGCGGAAAGCCTGTTCGACCATCTCCAGGTCCAGAACCGTTCACCCCGTCACGTCGGCCGTCTCGTCAGCCACGATGCGGGCATGCTGGAGGTCACGGGCTTTCGCAAGCCGATCGGCGCAGGCGCGCGGGTGATCGCGTCGGACGGCACCATCTGCCGCGCCGAGGTGGTCGGCTTTCGCGGCGACAAGACGCTGCTCGTGCCGCTGGATGCCGACGCACCGCTGGAAAATGGTGCACGGGTAGAACCGGACAGCCAGGCGAACATGGTGCAGGTGGGCGAGGGGCTAATCGGCCGCGTCATCGACGCCATGGGCCAGCCGCTCGACCGCAAGGGACCGATTATCGCCGGCGGCAGCTGGCCGCTCAATGGCGTCAAGGGCAATGTCCTCGACCGGGGCCGCGTGACTGAACCGTTCGACCTTGGCGTGCGCGCGGTCAACGCGCTGCTCACCGCCGGGCGCGGCCAGCGCATTGCCATCATCGCTGGGTCGGGCGTGGGCAAGTCCGTCCTGATGGGCCAGATGATCGCAGGCGCGGAAGCCGACATCGTCGTCGCGGGCCTGATCGGCGAACGCGGCCGCGAGGTCAGCGACTTCCTGGAAACCAAGCTCAAAAATTCGATGCACAAGAGCATCGTCGTCGCCGTGCCCGCCGATCATCCCCCGGTGCTGCGCCTGCGCGCCGCCGCGCGGGCCACCGCCATCGCCGAATATTTCCGCGCGCGCGGCAAGAAGGTGCTGCTCCTCATCGACAGCCTGACCCGCTGCGCCCATGCCCAGCGCGAGATCGGCCTTGCGCTCGGCGAACCGCCCGCGATGAAGGGCTATCCGCCCTCCGCGCTTGCGCTGATCCCCCGTCTGGTGGAACGGGCAGGGGTGGATGCCCGCACCGGCGGCTCGATCACCGCGCTCTACACCGTGCTGGCGGACGGCGATGACACCGACGATCCGATCGTGGACGCCGCCCGGGCGATCGTGGATGGCCATTTCGTCCTTTCGCGCCATCTGTCGGAACAGGCGATCTTCCCCGCCATCGACATCGGCAAGTCCCTCTCGCGCGTCATGGCTGACGTGGTGCCGGACGATCATCGCATGGCCGCTGCCTCCTACCGCCGCCTGTGGGCCGCCTATGAAGAAAATCGCGACCTGATCCTGATGGGCGCCTACCGCCCGGGCAATGACCCGGTGATCGACGAAGCCGTGCAACGCCGCCAGGAAATCCTCGATTTCATCCGGCAGGATCAGAAAAGCCGGATCGACCTCGACACCAGCGCTGGTGCTCTCATCGCTGAGTTCGGCGCATGAAGGGCGCGCTCAAGACGCGCCACCGCGTGCTGCGCGTCCGCCATGTGCAACATGCCATGGCTGTCGCTGAAACGGCCCGTGCCCGTGACGAGGCAGACGGCATCGAACGCAATGCCGACCGGCTGCGCAAGGTGCGGAACGATCTTTTTTCCGACCCCGGCATGGCAACTGGCGCGAATTTTGCAGCGATGCAGGAACTTGCTGGCCGGCTCGAGCAGGCTGGCCGTCAGCTGGATGGCGCGCTCTACGATGCGCGCCGCAAGGTAGAGGCCAAGGAGGGCCTGACCCTTGCGGCCAATCGGGATCGCGAAATCGCCGAAAAGCTCAAGGATCGCGCCCGCGCGGACCTGGAGGAATGGCGGGAAAACAAGCTGGCGGCCCTGCCGCGCTACCGCCGGATGCAGCGGACGGGAGACCTATGAGATGAACATGCTTTCCAGCCTGAAGGCACTGCTCTTTTCCACGGCCGCGCCGGGCGTAGCGGCGGTTCAGCCTGCCTCGCCGGGCGAGACGGCCGATTTCGCTGCGCTGTTCAACGGCACGATGGCGGAAGAGACCGCCGTTGCTCCGGCCCTGCCGCAGATCGAGGGACCAGCTTTGCCGCCCGTTGCGGCTGATATCCCGCCCATTGAACAGCGGGACACAGCTACCGCTCCCTCCGGCCTTCTAATAAACATGGCTCCGCCCGAGGCCACGCCTGCGCAGGGCCACGTTCCGCACGGGCTTGCCATAGCGGTTGCCGCCGGCAAATCCTTGCCGTCGCAATTGCCGCCCGGCCGAGCGCTCGGGTTCGTCAAGCAGGCCGCAGATGTTCCGGTGGAGCAGCAGCCGCAGGTTGAGCCTTCGCCTTCCCAGGCGCAGTCCGAGACAAGCTTGCCGGACGAAGCACCCATCCCTGAGCCAGATGCGTCGGGTGAAGCACCCGTCCAGCCGGAAGCCGCAGTACCGGATAAGGGGACTAAGCCTGCCCAGTCGCCCAAGGCTCATCCTGCCGCTCACAAGGATGAGCCTGAGCCGGGGCCTGCCATTCCCGTCATGGCGGAAGCCTCGCCGGTCGAAACCCAATCCTCGCCCAAGCAGAAGGCAAAGGTCGAACGTACGGAGCAGGACCCTGCGGCTACGGCTCCAGTGCCGCAGCCCGTCATGGCAGCTGAAGCCGTTCCGCCAGTCAATCCTGAACCTGTAGCCGATGCATCAACAGACGGCTCCGAACCTGTAGCTGCCGCACCCAATGTGGCACCGATTATGACGGTTCCTGTGCCATCGGCGCCCTCGCGCGGTCCTGCGCCAATCCAAAGCGACCCTGAAAGGATCGCCCCAGACCAGCGCCACGCTCGCGGCGAGGGGAAGATATCCTCGGCGGTTCCAGACGCGCCTGTGGCGGTGATGGCAGGCGAAAGCCCAGCCCCCGAAGGCGTATCGCCCGCAGCGCCCGTCCTCAATGGCAAGCCGGTGAAGGCGGAAGCGATCGCTCTCCTGGCAATCGTGCGTGAACAGGTGGCCGCGCGCCAGACCGGCGCGCCCATTCGCGTCGGCGAACAGGTTTCCGCCGCTGCGCATGCGAAAGCCGAAACGCCCGCGCGTTCAGCCGAACCGGCATTGGATTCGTCCGTCGTTCCGCCGTCCCCTGACGCAGCTCCCGCTGCTCCTCCGGTCGCGGCTCCGCAAACCGCCAGCCTGTCCCCACCAAGCGCAGTTCCCGCTTCGCCATCGCCCGATTTGTCTGCCAGCCTCGGCGCTCAGGTCGTCGACATGGGTGTTTCCGGCCAGTGGATTGACGGGCTTGCTCGCGACATTGCAGGGCTGTCGGCAAACGGCGCGCAGGGACGGTTCCAGATCGATACGCAGCATCTGGGCGCGGTGCAGGTGGACATTCGCCACGACACGGACGGCGCCGCAGTCAGCCTGACCGTTGCCAGTGAGGCGGCGGAGGCGGCGTTGCGGCAGGATAGCGACCGGCTGAAGCTGGACGCGGGCCTCGCTGCCGTTCGCATCGCCGAGTTGAAGGTCGAACGCGCGCCTGCGGTGGCTGAAGCGCACCGCGCCGAAACAGGTGGCCAGTCATCGTCTCAG
Source organism: Sphingobium sp. TomMM35A (assembly GCF_054771735.1). Taxonomy (NCBI): domain Bacteria; kingdom Pseudomonadati; phylum Pseudomonadota; class Alphaproteobacteria; order Sphingomonadales; family Sphingobiaceae; genus Sphingobium; species Sphingobium sp. TomMM35A. The sequence goes on along the minus strand of NZ_BSRC01000001.1, from coordinate 1,647,903 downwards.
CAGCAGCAACAACAGTCGCAGCAAGGCTCTCAGAGCTCCGCCTGGGCGCAGAATAACGGCCAGAATATGGGCCAGCCCCAAGGCCAGCAAAATCGCTGGCAGGGGCGCGAAAATAACGGCTTTGGCCCTAAAGGCTCCGGCGATCCTGCCGTTCTTAACCATGCGGACGCGCAGCCTGCCGCCCATGGCCGGGCGCGCGCGCGTTACGCTTAAGATTCAGGATTTTCGGGGGACCGGCAGATGAGCGACGAGGCGAAGGCGAAGAAGAAAAAGGGCGGGGGCATGAAGATGATCCTGCTGGCCGCCGCCGCGCTTGTCCTGGGTGGTGCGGGCACGGCTGGCGGGCTCTACGCGGCCGGTTTCTTCAGCGCCAAGGAAGAGGGCCCCAAGGAAGATCCCAACAAGCCAGTCCTCGTCCTTGCGGGCGAGAGCGCCGAGGAAGTCGCGAAGGCTCATGGCATGGGCGGCGAAGGGCATGGTGAAGGCGGCGGCGGGGGCCATGCGCCCGCGCATCCGGGCAAGGGCATCGACCTTCCCACGCCCGCCAATCCGGCGGCCTATCAGGCGACCTATTTCCAGTTGCAGGCGCCCTTCACCTCCAACATGTCGGACACCGACGCCTTCGCCCAGATTTCGGTGGCGGTATCCACCTATTACGACCTGCGCGTGATCGAGGCGATCAAGACGCACGAGATGGCGATTCGCAGTCAGGTTCTGATGCTGCTCGCCCAACAGCCCGAAGCGATGCTGGCGACGCCGGAAGGCAAGCGGCAGCTCCAGGGCCGGATCAAGGGCGTTATCAACGATGTTTTGAAGCAAAAAACGGGCTATGGCGGCATCGATAACGTTTATTTTACCAATTTCGTTATTCAATAGGGGTGCCTGAAAGGTCGGGAAGTCCCCTGACCCGCTAGGGCAGGGGACTATGATGAACGACGTTCAGACCTACGCTTTCGGGCGTGGGGAATCGCAGACACCACAGCTGCTGTCCGGGCTCGACCGGCTGGGCGAAAAGCTCGGCCGGCGTTTGCGCGCCTTGTTCGAGCCGATTTCGGGCGTGCGCCCGCATATCGCCATGCTCGACGCGCAAGTGCTGGATTTCGGCCAGTGGTCGGCGCAAGTGCCAACCTTTTCCAGTATCGGCGTCTATCGCATCGCGCCGCTAAAGGGTCAGATGCTGCTGCGCATGGACGCGGCCATGATCTCGACGCTGGTCGATTGCTTTTACGGCGGCCTCGGCAATCGCCCGCTGCCTGCCCGGGGCGAGTTCACCCCTACCGAAGACCGGCTGATCAGCCGCATTTCAGAAGGCGTGATCGCGCGCCTTTCGGAAGGTTGGACCGACATCCTGCCGCTGGAAATCGGCCTTGTCATCCGCGAAACCGGGATCGGCTTCGCATCCGCCGCGCAGCCCGGCGAGCAGATGGTGCTGCAACGCTTCATGCTCAGCATCGCGCGCGATCAGGAATGGCCGATCGACCTCCTCTACCCGCTGTCGTCGTTGCGCGCGGTGGAGCCGCTCATGGGGACGAAGGCTCCGGTGGACGAGGAGCGCGTCGATCCAGTGTGGCAGGCGCGCATCGCCAATCGCATGCGCGACATCCGCCTGCCCGCCCGCACCGTGCTGGCGCGCCCCAATCTCTCGCTCGCCGACCTCATGCAGTTGAAGACCGGCGACATCATTCCAGTCAATATCAGCCGCAGCCTCCCGTTGATCGTGGGCGACCGCATCGTCGCTCATGGATCGATCGGCGAACAGGACGGCCGCGCCGCATTCCAGATTGAAAAGCTTTTACAGGGACCTGAACAATGAGCGACATGAGCGAAGCGCCGCGGATGGACGGCTTTGCCGACAATGGATTGAGCCGCATGGTCAGCAATCCCCAGTTCCGCCTGCTGGCCGACATTCCCGTCCGCATGTCGGTGGAGGTCGGCTCCACGTCGCTGCGCCTGGCGGAGGTCATGGACCTGGCCGAAGGCAGCATCGTGGAACTCGACCGTCAGGCCGACGACCTGCTCGACATCATGGTCAACGGCGCGCTGATCGCGAAGGGCGAGGTGGTGACGGTGAATGGCCGCTATGGCATCCGCATCGTCGACATCGCCGCTGCCGAGAGCCGCCTGGCCGGGGTCGAACGGCGCGGTTGATCGCGCCGCCATCCTTTTTCCCTTGCTGCGCGCCGATCTTTCTGATTCGGAAGGGCGGTTAACCATGATAGCGGACCGGCCCTCATGTTCTGGTATTTCGTCAAACTGCTGATCCTCCTGCCGCTGGTCGGCGGCATGGCCTTCGGCGCGCTGTGGCTTTGGCGCAAATATCAGCCCGGCATGATCGCGGGGCAGGACGGCCGATCCTTGAAGATGCTCGAAGCGCTGCCGCTCGGCACCTTCGGTAAGCTCGCCGTGATCGAGTTCGAGGGCAAGAAGATACTGCTGTCCGTCACGCGCGGCCGGATCGAAAAAATCGCGGAAGGCGATCCCTATCGTGCGCGCTAACGCGCTGCTGATCGGCGGACTTGCGCTGACGGCTGGGCTGCTGCTGGCTGAACCCGCGCTCGCCCAGGCAGCCGCGCAGGCCGCACCCGCGGCGCCGGTCGACAATGGCGGCGCGCTGACCCGTGCGATGGGGGCGATTTCGGGCGACGGCCGCCCGCTGTCCCTGTCGCTCCAGATCCTCGTCCTGATGAGCCTGCTGTCGGTGCTGCCGTCGCTCGTGCTCATGATGACCAGCTTCACCCGTATCATCATCGTCCTGTCGATCCTGCGCCAGGCGCTGGGTTTGCAGCAGACCCCGCCTAACCAGGTGCTGGTGGGCCTTTCGCTCTTCCTCTCCCTCTTCGTGATGCGCCCCGCGATCGACCAGATCAACGCGCAGGCCTTCGACCCCTATGGCAAGGGGCAGATCAGCATCGAGGAAGCGGTCGGCCGATCGGGCAAAGTGCTGCACGGCTTCATGGCCAAGCAGACGCGCGAGACGGATCTGAAGCTCTTCGCCAACCTCGCCGAAGCGCCTGCCTTTCGCTCAGCCGCCGATATTCCCTTCTCGATCCTGCTCCCCGCCTTCGTGACCAGCGAACTGAAGACGGCGTTTCAGATCGGCTTCATGATCTTCCTGCCCTTCCTCATCATCGACCTCGTTGTCGCCTCCACGCTGATGGCGCTCGGCATGATGATGCTGTCGCCGACGATCATCTCGATGCCGTTCAAGCTGTTGCTGTTCGTACTGGTGGATGGCTGGGCCCTGACCATGGGGTCGCTGGCAGGGTCCTTCGCGACATGACCGCGCGAGGCATCTAGCCATGGAAAACGCCGACTTCTTCATGGGCCTTGCTCAACAGGCGCTCTGGATCACGGCGCTCGCCGCGGCGCCCATCCTGATCCCGGCCCTGATCGCTGGCGTCCTGATCGGCATGGTGCAGGCCGCCACCTCGATCAACGAACAGACGCTGAGCTTCATCCCCAAGATCATCGTGGTGGGCGGCATGCTGGTGCTGTTCGGCGGGTCGATCCTTGTCCTCATCGCGGACTTCACGCGCGAGATATTCGAACGCATCCCGGACCTGCTCCAATGATCGCGCCGGGCTTCGCGAATGTGGAGACGCAGCTCTGGATCTGGCTGATCGCCATGATCCGTCCGGGCGCGGCCTTCATCGCGGCGCCCGTATTCGGCGCGCCCTCCGTGCCGCTGCCGCTGCGCTTCATCCTCTCGCTTGCGCTTGGCCTCGCCGCGCTCAACAGCGTCACCATCCAGCTGCCGCAAGACGGCATCGCCAGTTTCGCAGGCGTGATGCTCGTCATGGGCGAAGTGCTGGCCGGGCTCGCCATGGGCTTTGCGGTGCAGATCGGCTATGCCGCCGCCTTCGTCGCGGGCGAGGCGATCGGCAACACCATGGGCCTGAACTTCGCCGCCATGGTCGATCCGTCCTCGGGGCAGGCGACGCAGGCAGTGGGCACGTTCCTGTCGATCCTCGCCACCTTCCTGCTGCTCGGCATGGACGGCCATCTGATGCTCGCCAGTTTCGTGGTGCAAAGCTACAAGGCGCTGCCACCCGGAGACGCGATGCTCAGCAATGATGCGGTGTGGCATCTGGTGCAGTTCGGGGGCGCGCTGCTTGGCGCGGGCCTCACCATTGCGCTGCCTGTCGGCTTCGCGCTTGTGCTGGTGCAGATCATCATGGGCATGCTCGCTCGCAGCGCGCCGTCGCTCAACCTCTTCGCGGTAGGTATGCCTGTCGCCGTCATGGCGGGCCTCATCCTGCTTGCCATCGCCGCGCCGGTGATGGGCGAGGGGCTGACCGCCGCCCTCAAGTCCGGGCTCGACCAGGCCCAGTCGATCGCAGAGGGCCGCTGACATGGCTGGCGACAATGGCGGCGGCGAAAAGACCGAAAAGCCGACACAGAAGAAATTGCAGGATGCCGCCAAGAAGGGCGACATCCTCCAGTCCAAGGAACTGGCGACCGCTCTGGTCGTGATGGCAGGGATCGGCTGGATCGCGGTGACGGGACCTTCCGTCGTCGAATCCCTTTCGCAGATGCTGATCGAGGCGCTGCGCTTTCGGCGTGAGGATATCATGGACTTCGCGCCCGCCGCGCGCGGCATGAGCCTGCTCACCGGCATCGCGCTGCCGGTCGGCGGCATATTGCTGGCGACCACGCTCGCCGCCATCGCGGGACCCGCCATCCTCGGCTCGCTCGGCTTTCGCCCCGGCGCCTTCGCGCCCAAGGCGTCGAAGCTCAATCCGGCAGCGGGCCTCAAGCGCATCTTCGGCATGCAGGGCCTTATCGAGCTGATGAAGTCGATCGCCAAGGTCGCGCTGCTCGGCTCCATCGGCGTCTGGCTGATCTGGGACCGGCTGACCGCGATCATCGGCCTTGGTTCGTCGGGCCTTGCTCCCGCCATGTCGGAACTGGGCAACATGTTCATCATGACCTGCCTCGTCATGGCGGGCGGCCTGTTCCTGATCGCTGGCATCGACGTCCCCGCGCAAATCATGCAGCGTTCGAAACGCCTCGGCATGAGCAAGCAGGACATCAAGGACGAGCATAAGGAAAGCGAAGGCTCGCCGGAACTCAAGGGCCATATCCGCCGCCGCCAGTTCGAGGTGCTGAGCGGATCGACGCGCCAGGCGGTGGCTGAAGCCAGCGTGATCATCACCAACCCGACCCACTTTGCCGTCGCCCTGCGCTACAAGCCGGGGCAGGATGCCGCGCCAGTCGTGGTGGCGAAGGGCTGCGACGCGATCGCCGCCGCCATTCGCGAGCTTGCCGACCAGAATGGCGTGACGGTCCTTCAATATCCCGATCTTGCCCGCGCCATCTACTTCACTTCGCGCGCCGGGCAGATCGTCAATGAAGGGCTCTACATGGCGGTCGCGACCGTCCTCGCCTTCGTCTTCCGCGTGGAAAACCGGATGGCCAGCGAGATGGACCGGCCCTTCATCAGTGTGCCCGACGACCTGCGCTTCGACGCCGACGGCCAGAAGCTCTAGGACCCGCCTCCTGCTCCCGTTCGCCCTGAGCCTGTCGAAGGGCCGTTTTTCTTCTTCATGAAAAGTGAAGGGCTTCGACAAGCTCAGCCCGAACGGGGCAGGGTGATTTTTTGATGAGAGGCGCCACGCCTTGATAAAAAACCTCACGGTGAACTAAATCTTAGGCATTGCTGGCCGTAATATATTCATGGGGACGCATTAGGATGGTGCGTCATGAACGAATATGTTTCGCGGAGCGACTTAACGCAGGTTGATCGGGTATCTTCCCGAACGCCTTCGGCCGTGCCCGCGGTCCAGCCTGTAGCTGCCCAGCAGGGCATGGATACGCCAGCAGGCAAGCCGCAGGACGGCGGTACGAATATGGGCCTTTCCGAAGATGATCTCGCCAGCGCGGCGGAATATGCCAAGGTGCATGCGCGCGTGGCCGATATCCTGGCGGAGTTGCGATCGGCCTCGGTCACGCCGACCGTTGAAGGGGCGGAAGCGGAAATCCAGACGCTGCTGCCTGCGCCCATGATCCTTGTACCCCTGCCGCCCGCTTCGAAGGAAGCGGTGGAAAGCGCGGTGACGCTTGGCAAGCGCATTGCCGAACAGGCGAGTTACGCGCACGCTGCGCAGGCCCATCTCAAGCGTGGAACGGTGGATCAACTGCTTTCGACTGACCATTGAGGTAAAAGATCGCCAAGCGCGGTCTTTCCTTTCCTCATGAAAATCATTCCTAAAGGTCTTCGTCCTAGAGCCGTTCTCATCCTCGAAAGGACGGACGATGACTTCGGTAAGCAGCAGTATTTCGACAGCGCTCGGCATCGGGTCCGGCATTGATACCGGGGCGCTGGTCACCAGCCTGGTGAGCGCCGCGCGCGACCCGAAGCAGAAGATGATCACCGACCGGCAGAGCGCCAATAATGCGCGGATTTCGGCGCTGGCCTCTGCTTCCAGTTCGCTCGACACATTTGCCGACGCGCTCAATAGCCTGCTTGCAGGCACCGGCTATGCGGGCAACCCAGCCTCCAACGATCCCAGCATCGCGGCGGTCAGCCTGCTGCCTGGCGGTACGCCCAAGCTGCCCGCCCAGCTTGAAGTGCGCCAACTCGCCGCGGCGCAGACCATCTCATCCGCTATCGTCGCGAACACAGCCGCCTCGACTACAATCGGTGCAGGAAGCTTTGAGCTCAAGGTAGGCAGCGGGAATGCGATCCCGATCACGTTGGCCGCTGGCGCCACCTACACCGATCTTGCTGCAGCCATCAACGCGTCTGGTGCAGGCGTCACTGCCAGCGTCATCACTGACAATCAAGGGACGCGCCTCGTCATGAAGGGCGCGACCGGAGCGGCTAACAGCTTCACCCTCACAAACAAATCCAGCAACACGGCGCTCGACGCCTTCACTTGGGACGGCACGACTGGCGGCATGACGCGCCAGGTGCAGGCGCAGGATTCGATCATTCGCCTTGACGGGGTGGAGCAGCGCTACAGCAGCAACACCATCGATACCGCGATCGCCCATCTGCGCATCGACCTAAACAAGGCCGCGCAGGGCACCAGCGTGACGCTGGCGACGACGCAGCCGACCACCACGATGCGCGACCTGATGGTCGAGTTCGTCGACGCCTACAACACGCTGATGAAGGCGCTCAACACCGCCACGGCGAAGGGATCGGACCCCTCCACCGCTGGCGCGCTGAACGGCGAAGCGTCTGTTCGCGACATGAAGCGGCAGCTGTCCCAGATGACGTCGGCGGTGCTCGCGCCTAGCGGGGCCTACACGACTCTGTCTTCGATCGGCGTCAGCACCAATCGCGACGGCACGCTGAAGCTCGACACCGCCGCGCTCGACAAGGCGCTGACCGCCGACGCGGCCGGGATCACGCAGATGCTCAATCCGGCTGTAAAGTCGGACACGACGCCGGGCCTTGCGGGGCTGATGGACGGCGTGCGCGACAAGATCCAGCAGAAGGACGGCCCGCTCGCCACCGCCAAGACCAAATATGAAAAGCTGGCCGAAAATCTCACTGAGCAGCTGGAAAAGCTGAACGAGCAGATGACGGACTACCAGGTGCAACTCTCCAAAATCTACACCAACATGGAAAAACGGCTTTCCGCGTTCAAGGCGACACAGACCTATCTTGAGCAGCAGGTCGCCATGTGGACCAAAAGCGATAATTGATAACAGGGGTCAGATACGATGTTCTATTCTCAGGGCTATGCAGGCAATCGCGCAGCGCGCGGCTATGCAGCGGTTCATTCGGGCAGCCGGATCGAAGGCGCGACGCCCCATGCGCTGGTGAAGGTGCTGTTCGACGAGCTGCTGATCGCCCTTGAAGCCACTGCGCTGGCCGAGCGCAACAATGATCGCCTCAAGGTGTCCGACAAGCAGGCCCGCGCCATGTCGATCCTGATCGCGCTTGAATCCAGCCTCGACTTCGACAAGGGGGGCGACATCGCCATGGGCCTCGCCCAAATCTATCGCGAAGCCCGCCGCCTGCTGCTGCTGAGCGCCAAGGAACGCTCGCCCGACCATGCCGAGCAGGCCCGCGACATCATCGCCGAAATCGCCGACGCCTGGAACCAGATCGGGTAATTCACCGTCATCCCGGCGGACGCTGGGGTCTCAGGCGAGAGGGTGCTTGCACCACCTGAGCGCCGCTAGTATAGGCAGCGCTCGCAAAGGGCGGCCCGGCGGGGGCCGCCTTTTTGCGTTTTGAGACTTTTCATCAGCCCAGCGAAGGGAGGGCCACCATGTCGATTACGCCGCTCATGCCCGTTTACCCCCGGTGCGATGTCCGCCCGGTGCGAGGCGAGGGCTGCTATCTGATCGGCGAGCGTGGCGAACGTTATCTCGACTTCGCCAGCGGCATCGCGGTCAATCTGCTCGGCCATGGTCATCCCAAGCTTGTGAAGGCGATCGCGGATCAGGCCGCGACGCTGATGCACACGTCGAACCTCTATGGCATGCCGCTCGGCGAAAAGTTCGCGCAGCGGCTGGTCGATTCGACCTTCGCGGACACGGTCTTCTTCACCAATTCGGGCGCGGAAGCGGTCGAATGCGCGATCAAGACCGCGCGCCGCTATCACTATGCCAATGGTGAGGCGCACCGGCACAAGATCATCAGCTTCGACAACGCCTTCCACGGCCGGACGCTGGGGACTATCTCGGCCACCAGCCAGCCCAAAATGCGCGACGGCTTCGAACCGCTGCTGCCCGGCTTCACCGTCGTTCCGTTCAACGATCTGGAAGCGGCCGCGGCTGCCGTCGATGACAACACCGCCGGTTTCCTCGTCGAAACCGTGCAGGGCGAAGGCGGCGTGACGCCCGCGACCCAGGATTTCCTCTCCGGCCTGCGCCAGCTCTGCGACGAGAAGGGCATGCTCCTCATCCTCGACGAAGTGCAGTGCGGCTATGCCCGTACCGGCACCTTCTTCGCGCATGAGCAATATGGCGTGCAGCCCGACATCATGGCCGTCGCCAAGGGCATCGGCGCGGGCTTTCCACTCGGCGCCTGCCTTGCGACGGAGGAAGCGGCCAAGGGCATGGTGTTCGGCACGCATGGCTCCACCTATGGCGGCAACCCGCTCGCCATGGCGGTCGGCATGGCCGTGCTGGACGAAGTGCTGGGCGAGGGTTTTCTCGACCATGTGAACAGCATCGGCGCGCGCCTGCGTTCCGCGCTGGAGCAGCTCATTCCCAATCACGACATGTTCGAGGATGTGCGCGGCCTTGGCCTGATGCTCGGCGTCAAGCTGAAGGACAGTGCCGACGCCCGCAACTTCGTGGCGCATCTGCGCGACAATCATGGTCTGCTGGTGGTGTCGGCAGGGCAGAATGTCGTCCGCATCCTGCCGCCGCTTGTAATCGGCGAGGAACATGTCGCCGAATGCATCGAAAAGCTGTCCGCCGGTGCCCGCAGCTTCGCGGAGGCGCAAGCGGCATAGCCAACTTCCGTTCGCCCTGAGCGTGTCGAAGGGCACTCCTTCTTTGAATAGAGAAGTGCGCTTCGACAGGCTTGGCCCGAACGAGTTGAGGGGTTTGATTATGACCAGACATTTCCTGAATCTCTCCGACGCGGGCGCAGACGCGCTCGCTGCCATGATCGCCGACGCCATCGACCGGAAAGCCGCGCGCAAGGGCCTGCCAAAGGGTCAGGCAGATGCCGACGCGCCGCTCGCCGGGCACACGCTGGCGATGATCTTCGAAAAGAACAGCACCCGCACCCGCGTCAGCTTCGACATGGCGATCCGCCAGCTCGGCGGCACCTCGCTCATCCTAGATGGCGCGACCAGCCAGCTTGGGCGGGGTGAAAGCATCGCGGACACCGCCCGGGTCCTTTCCCGCATGGTCGACATGATCATGATCCGCACCGACGATCATGCCAAGATCGAGGAGATGACCCGGCACGCCACCGTTCCTGTCATCAATGGCCTGACCGACCTGTCGCACCCTTGCCAGATCATGGCGGACCTCTTGACGCTCGTCGAACATGGCGTCGCCTTGCCGGGCAGCCAATGGGCATGGCTCGGCGATGGCAATAACGTCCTGCACTCGATCATCGAAGCGGCGGGTCTCTTCAAGTTCGACCTGCGCATTGCCGTGCCCCAAGGCTATGAGCCCGACCACGCCTTCATCAGACAAGCGCAAGACCTCGGCGCCGGCATAACGCTCACCCGCGACCCGGTCGAGGCCGTGGCGGGCGTGGATGCAGTCGTCACCGACACCTGGATTTCCATGGGTCAGCCGCATGCCGACGAAAAGCTCAAGGCCATGATGCCCTATCAGGTCACGCAAGAGCTGATGGCCAAGGCGAAGCCGGACGCCAAATTCCTGCACTGCCTTCCCGCCCATCGCGGCGAAGAGGTGGTGCCTGAAGTGATCGACGGTCCACAGTCGCTGATCTGGGACGAAGCGGAAAACCGCATTCACGCGCAGAAGTCCGTGCTGCTCTGGGCAGCGGGCCGCCTTGGTTGAGATTCGGGTGAGGCGTCCTATCTAGGGCGAAACACGCAGAGGCGACGTTATTTCTAGTCGTCATGCCGGGCTTGTTTCAGCATCCATCGTGCCCCGCAGGCCTCTCCGCGCGGTAGAAATGGATGCTGAAACAGGTTCAGCATGACGGTTTTTCATAAGACGGCCTTATACCTCATTTTGGAGCCTGACTTGAACGCACCCGCCGATATCGACCAGGCCCAGGGTTTCACGATCCCGTCACGTCATGCGCGCGGCCGCATCCTGCGCCTTGGCCCTGTGCTGGACGATGTGCTGGCCGCCCACGCCTATCCGCCGCCGGTGGAACGGCTGCTTGCCTCCGCGCTCGTCCTTGCCGCACTGCTTGGTTCGACGCTCAAGGATGCGGGCGGCCAGCTCACATTGCAGGCGCATAACGAACATGGCGTCGTCAGCCTCCTGGTAGCTGATTATAGGGGCGGCGAAGTGCGCGGCTACGCCAAGTTCGATGCTGACAGGCTGGCGGAGCTTGGCCCCGACCCGACGCTCTTTGGCTTGTTCGGCAAGGGCTTCCTTGCCATCACCTTCGACCAGGCGGTGACGGGTGAGCGCTATCAGGGCATCGTGCCGCTCGATGGCGATTCGCTGGCGGACGCGGCGGAACATTATTTCTTCCAGTCCGAACAAATCCCCAGCATCGTGCGTATCGCCACGCGCCATGATGCGGGGCAGGGGTGCCTCGCCGCGGGCATGCTGCTTCAGCATCTTCCCGAGGGAGAGGTTGGCCGCGAACGCCTGCATACCCGCCATGATCATCCCGAATGGGAACATGTGAAGGCGCTGGCCGTCACGCTGAGCGACAAGGAACTGACCGACGAAGGGCTGCCGCTGACCGACATCGTCTGGCGGCTTTTCCATGAGGAAGAGGTCGTCCGCGTCACAGAGCCGGTGCCCTTGAGCAAGGGGTGCCGCTGCGACCTTGCGCATATCCGCAGCGTGATCGGCCGATTCCCGGCGGAAGAACGGGCGCACATGGCTGATGACCAGGGGGTTATCGGTGTCGACTGCGCCTTTTGCTCCCGCCTCTTTCCGGTTTCGCTGGACAGCTTCGCGCAAGGCTGACACGAATCCGTTACGATTTCGGGGGAGGTTGATGCTCTAGCGGGGGCTGGCGCTATCAACAGGCCGCATTTGGGTGCATGGAAGGTGACGCCGCCGTGCACGGCAAGCCGATTTTTCCGGAGTCCGCGATGAAATACGGGGGCTATCGAATGACGTCAGGTCTGCGCGCCATGAGTGCGGCCGCTGCGATGTTGATCGCGACATTGCCAGTCGCGTCCCAGGCGCTTGCACAACAACCACTTCGGGGCCTTGAACCGGGGGAATGGGAATTGCGGGAACGGCCAGAAGAGGGCGGCAAGGGCGACGTGCGCCGCATCTGCCTCACCGCCATTCGCCAGTTGATCCAGCTCCGCCATGGCCGCGACAGCTGCAAGCGGCTGACGGTTGATGAAGGCGCGAAGCGGGTGGTGGTAAGCTACGAATGTGGCGGGGCGGGCAGCGGCCGCACGGACCTGCGCATCGAAACGCCGCGTCTGGTGCAGATCCAATCGCAGGGGATCGCCGGGGGCGCACCTTTTTCCTTCAGCATGGAAGGACGGCGGATCGGGGCGTGCCGTTGACCGGGCGGCTTGCGCCAGCGCTCCGGCAGGGGTAGCGCAACGCGATGCTTTCCAATGATCCCAAAATTGCGGTCGTCCTGATGTCGGGCGGGCTGGATTCGATGGTCGCGGGCGGACTTGCGCGTGAGGCGGGCTATGAACTGGTCGCGCTCACCATCGACTATAATCAGCGGCATCGTGTCGAATTGCAGGCGGCGGCTCGCATCGCCACCGTTCTTGGCGCGCGGCGGCACATCGTCCTCCCCCTCGACCTCACCGCGTTCGGCGGCTCGGCCCTGACGGCGGACATGCCCGTGCCCAAGGACGGGGTGGGGCCGGGCATTCCCAACACCTATGTGCCCGCGCGCAACACGATCTTCCTGTCGCTGACGCTTGGCCTTGCCGAAGTTTCGGGGGCAAACGACATTTTCATCGGCGTCAACGCGCTGGATTATTCCGGCTATCCCGACTGCCGCCCTGAATTCATCGATGCTTTCCAGCATCTGGCGTCGCTCGCGACCAAGGCGGGTGTTGAAGGCCATCCCGTCCGCATCAACGCGCCCCTGCAGCATATGAGCAAGGCTGACATCGCGCGGGAGGCAAACCGGCTGGGCCTGGATGCTGGGATGAGCTGGTCCTGCTATGATCCTGCGCCGGGCGACCAGCATTGCGGCCTCTGCGACAGCTGCCGCCTGCGGTCCAAGGGCTTTGAGGAAGCGGGCCTGCCCGATCCCACCCGTTACGCCGTCAGGCCATAAGGGGTTCGTCGATGACCTACGCCGTCAAGGAAATGTTCCTGACGCTGCAGGGCGAAGGCGTGCATAGCGGCCGCCGCGCCGTCTTCATGCGCTTTGCCGGATGCAACCTCTGGACCGGTCGTGAAGAAGACAGGCGCAAGGCCGTGTGCCAGTTCTGCGACACCGATTTCGTCGGCACGGACGGGGAAGGCGGCGGCAAATTCGCCGATGCGCAGGCGCTTGCCGACGCGGCGCTCGCCTTTTGGGGGACTGGCGAAGAAGGCCGCTACATCGTCATGACGGGTGGCGAGCCCATGTTGCAGGTCGATGATGCCCTGATCGACGCGCTTCACGCGCATGGCTTCATCATCGCCATCGAAAGCAACGGCACGATCCCGGTCCATCCCGGCATAGACTGGGTCTGCATCAGCCCAAAGGCAGGCAGCGATGTCGTCCAGCGCAGCGGCAACGAACTGAAACTGGTCTGGCCGCAACCGGGCAGGGGACACAGCATCGGCGATGTGGAAGCGATGGAAGGCTGGGCCTTTGATAACTTGCTGATCCAGCCCCTCGACAGCGCCGACGCGGCGGCGAACATGCAGGCGGCGATCGATCTCGTCATGGCCCGCCCGAAATGGCGGCTAAGCCTTCAGTCGCACAAATATCTGGGGCTGCGGTAAACGGTCGCGGTCGAACTGCCCCCGCCGGTCGAACTTACCCCTCCTCCGTTCGCCCTGAGCCTGTCGAAGGGCTCTACTTCTTGGAAGGAAGTTAGGGGCTTCGACAGGCTCAGCCCGAACGGGTTAATTGTCCTCGCCAACAAGACCAAAAAAGAGCGGAGCCCCGAAGACTCCGCTCCTCACATCATCACCTGGCCGCCACCTTCTGCTCATAATCCGCCTGGCAGTTCGGCCGCAGCTTGTCCTTCTTCCAGCATTTCTTGTCGAACGAAGGCAGGGTCAGCGCAAAGCTCCGGCCCGGATCGCCGTAAAATTGCTCGCCTGCCAGCACCAGCGACTTCTTGATCGATCCCAGGCCCGTGCGCGCCACCTCATGCAGGCTGCCGCGATTGGCGAAGATCGCCTGACGTCCGACCTGTGCCGCCGCTTGGCAGAAGCCCCGCTGCGCCTGCACCGTCGAATAACCGGAATAGATGCGTGTGCCATATTGATCCGACGCCGCCTGGCCGGGCTTGCCCTTGCCGACGGTGCGCTGGAAATAGCCGAGCAGCACAGACTGGGCCGAATCCATCTCGGCGTCATGATGCGCGATCATCGCGTTATAGTTGCTGATCGACAGCAGCGTGGGTTCGAACTGGCACTGGAGCGCGGCGACGTTGAGCGCGGCGCGCAGGTTCCACACCAGGCCCGCGCGGATTTCCTCCGCCGTCGCGCCCGGCAGGCCCAGTGCGGTGGCCGCTTCGGCATCGGTCAGCGGCGGCGCGGAGAAGTCGGGCGGCGACCAGAAGAACTGGGCTGCGGCAGGCTGCGCCAGCAGCGGCGCGGCGGCAAGCATCAACCCGGAACAGATCCGGCGCAGGGTGGAACTGGATCGCATGACTTTCCCTTTTTGGATGGCCCTTTGTGAAGGGCGGCCTTGGTGAACGACGGTCGGGCAGGGCTTTCCTTGTCATATGCCTTGCCGATGGCGCCTGTATTGCGCCTGAACGCCTTGCTTCTTCTATTGATCCGAAAGCACTTCTGCCTCGCCCCGCGTTGCGTTGGCAGCGGCGGGTTCCGACTGAGATGCGGCAGCGGCGCTGTTATTGCCTCCGACGGACGGCAGGGCGGCAGACGGCGCCTCGCTCTGCACGCCGTCCAGGTCCGTCATGGCATCCGTGGTCGTGCCGTCGACGACCTCCAGATCCTTCATCTGGACCGTGTTGCTCGTCTTGTCGTCCTTGCCGCACGCCCCCAGCATGGCGCTTGCCGTCAACAGCAGGGCAGTAAAGATCATCCTCGCTTCACAGCGCATCCGGGTCTCCCAAACATGTGATGCCCGGCGGCCCCCACCCGGCGTAGGCGCGGACCCTAGCGGCCCGCTCCGCATTGCTCAACCCCCGCGCCGCAGCGCCGCAACCGGCCGAGGAAAGCGGGAAAGTGCGCCTTCAACGCCGCGTCGAGATCGGCCATCGACGCCTTCTTGCCCAGCGCCGCGATGCTCGTGACGGGATATTCCGCCAAGCCACACGGCACGATGCCGCCAAAATGCGACAGGTCGGGATCGACGTTGATGGAAAAGCCATGCAGCGTCACCCATCGCCGCACCCGGATGCCGAGCGCGCCGATCTTCGCCTCGCGCCCCTCCAGGTCATCGGTCCAGATGCCGATCCGCCCCTCCGCCCGCCGCGCCGCTATCCCCAGGTCCGCCAACGCATCGATCATCCATCCCTCCAGATGGTGGACGAAATTGCGCACATCCTTGCCACGCGCGCTGAGGTCGATGTTGAGATAGCCGATCCGCTGCCCCGGCCCATGATAGGTGTAGCGCCCGCCGCGCCCCGCATCATGCACCGGAAAGCGCGGGTCGATCAGCTCGGCCGGATCGGCGCTCGTCCCCGCCGTATAGAGCGGCGGATGTTCGAGCAGCCATACCCGCTCTTGCGCCTGCCCTTCGAAGATCGCCGCCGCCCGCGCCTCCATGTCGGCCAGCGCATGCGGATAGTCGACCGGTGCCGAATCGACCCGCCATTCGATCTGTTCGGCCCCGGCCGGCGAAGGGGGAGAGGATGACATGGCACTTCCTTGACTTGGGCGAGGGGAGCGATCAAGTCTCCTCCCGATTTTCAGTACGGGAAAAGGCGAAGATATGACGGCGATGTCGATCGGCAAGGCATGGGAAGAAGCGGTCGCCTTCGTCGCGCGCGAACGCAGCCTGCTCTTCCCCGTCGCCCTGCTGTTCGTCGCGCTGCCCGGCCTCATCCTTCAGGAGATGACCCCGCCCGAACTCGCGACATGGCGCATGGACAAGGGCGCGATGCCCGACATCCCGGCCAGTTTCATGCTGTCCACGCTGATCGGGGTCATCATCATCTGGTTCGGCTCGCTCGCCCTCTTCGCCCTGGCGCTTAGGCCCGGCATCAGCGTCGGCGAAGCGCTGCGGCTCAGCTTCTCCCGCTTGCCCGTGCTGCTCGGCACGGCCTTGGTCGTGATCGGCGTCCTGCTTGCCATAGCCATTGTCGGCATGATGGTCGTCGTCGCCTTCTCCATGGTGGCAAAGCCCGTCGCCGCTGCCCTTGTCATGCTGCTGCTGGCTGGCGGCGGCGCTGTCATGCTTTTTGCCAGCGTCCGGCTTCTGCTGCTCAATCCGGTGGTGATCGACGGCAATGAGGGCGTCATGGCCTCGCTTCGACACAGCTGGGCGCTCACACGCGGCCATTTCTGGCGTCTGTTCGGCTTCCTTCTCGTATTGACGCTGCTCTCCGCCATCGTCGGGTCGGCCGCGCAGGTCATCTTCGGCCTGGTCGGCCGCCTGGTCGCCGGAGCGGAAGGCGCGCGGCTCGTTGGCGGCGTCGCGGCGGCGGTCGTCTCCACCGTGGTGCAGGTCTATATGCTTGTCATGATCGCCCGGCTCTATCGTCAGGCCGAGGCGGACTGACCCAGCATCGGCACGTGCGGCGCGGCGTCGGCGCTCAATAGCCCTGTCAGCCGAGGATCGGCAAAGGTCTCGATCTCGCGCTTATAGGGGACAAATCCCGCCCGCTGATAAAAGCCGAGCGCCCCCGGGCTATCCAGCGTGCAGCTATGCACCCAAAAGCGGCGCACATCCTTGCGCCACGCCAGCGACTTGGCCTGCGCCATTACCCAAGCCCCGAACCCCTTGCCGGTCAGGCCGGGTACAAGGCCAAGGAAGCTCAACTCGCAGTCTGGCAGCGCGCGGAAATCGAGCTCCAACAAGCCCACCTCCACTCCCCGCGGATCCGTGATCGCAAAGACCTGCACCCCCGGATCATGGATGATCGCCGTCAGCTCCGCATCGCTCATGACGAGGCGCGAAAACCAGAGCCACGGCTCCCCCACACGCCGGAACAGCGCGCGATAGGCATCCGGCGCAGGGGTCTTCCACGGCACCAGCCGCAATGGAGCAGGCGGGATCGGCGCTGGCCGGGGCCGCTCCACCATCTCCAAATAGGTCACGATTGTCGCAATCTGGTCATTGGCGACCGGCGTCAGCGGCATGGAAGTCAGCTCCAGCTCGCCATCGGCGGCAGGCTCATCAGGATCGCGTCGACATTGCCCCCGGTTTTCAGCCCGAACAGCGTGCCCCGGTCATGCACCAGGTTGAACTCCGCGTAGCGGCCACGCCATTCCAGCATCTGGGCATAATCCTCCTCGCTCCAGCTTTCGCCCATCCGCCGCCGCACGATCGGGGGAAAGGCCTTCAGGAACGCCTCGCCCACCGATCGGGTGAAAGCGAAATTCGCGTCGAAACCTGCATCATCCTCGCACTCCAGATGGTCGTAGAAGATGCCGCCGACGCCGCGATGGACGCCGCGATGGGGAATGAAGAAATACTCATCGGCCCATGCCTTGAAGCGGGGATAATAGTCCGCGTCATGCGTATCGCACGCGTCCTTGAACGCCGCGTGGAAGCTCGCCGTGTCCTCATCCCGGGGCAGGGGGGGGTTGAGGTCCGCGCCGCCCCCGAACCAGCTTTTGGACGTGATCAGATAGCGCGTGTTCATATGCACCGCTGGCACATGCGGATTGGCCATGTGCGCGACCAGGCTGATCCCCGTCGCGAAAAAAGCCGGGTTTTCCCCCGCGCCATGAATGGTCTTCGCGAAATCGGGAGCGAACTCGCCCGAAACGGTCGACACATTCACCCCGACCTTCTCGAATATCCTGCCCTTCATCACGCCGCGAACGCCGCCGCCGCCTTCGCCCGGGGCCAGCCCCGGCGCTTCGCGATCCCATGGCGTGTAGACGAAAGAAGCATCGCTTCCCGCTTCCCGCTCGATCGCTTCGAACTCGGCGCAGATGCGGTCGCGCAGCGATTCGAACCAGTTACGGGCGGCCTGCTGCTGGGGGTTGAGGTGCAATGTCATCGCGAAATCTCGATCATTGTGGAAACTGGCCGGTCTGGCGAAGGGCTTCGGCAACCGCGATGCCCGTGGAAACGGCGATGTTCAAGGACCGGAATCCCGCCGCCATCGGGATTCGCACGCGCAGGTCGGCCATGTCCCGCACCGCGTCCGGAACGCCAGCGCTTTCCGAACCCATCAGCAATATGTCGTTGCTTTGGAAACGCACCTCGGGAAGGGGCTGCGAAGCATGGCTGCTCATCAGCACCAGGCGGCGGCCTTCCCTGCGTCGGAAGTCGTCTAAGGCCTCGAAATTCGCATGGCGAGTCACGTCCGCCGCCGCGCCATAATCCATCGCGGCGCGCTTCAGCTTGGCGTCGGAAAAGGCGAATCCCATCGGCATGATGATGTCCAGGGGCACGGAAAAACAGGCGGCAAGGCGCAGGATGGCGCCGACATTCCCCGCGATCTCGGGTTGGTAAAGGGCAATACGCATGCCCCGCGCATAAAGCAGCAGGGCAAATTGTCATAGCCATGGCCAAATTGCTGTTGGCAAAGAAGCTACAGTGGGTCTATCAGGCCCGCGAACCACGCCAGGGGGAAAGGCGGGGCCCATATTCCGTGGGCGCCGTGGCTCTCTTCCATAATCAGGGCCGGAAACGGCAATGCGGCGGGTATCAGGGACGTCTTTGCAAGGGTTGAGGTGCATGGCGAGCGTTGAACATACGGACAGCCAAGGTCTATCCGGCGAAGGTGGGGTGCGTCGTCGCGACTTCATCAATATCGCCGCAGTAAGCTTCGCGGGGGTCGGGGCTGTCGCCGTCGTCATTCCGCTCGTCGATCAGATGAACCCCAGCGCGGACGTGCTGGCGCTGGCATCGACCGAGGTCGATCTTTCCGCGATCCAGCCGGGTCAGGCGATCAAGACGACCTTCCGTTCGCAGCCGCTCTTCGTCCGTCACCTGACGGAAAAGGAAATCGCCGAGGCTGACAAGGTTGACGCTGGCGGCCTGCGTGACCCGCAGACGCTGGAAGAACGCACCGTCGACGGCAAGAAGCAGTGGCTCGTCACCATGGGCGTTTGCACCCATCTGGGTTGCGTGCCGCTGGGCGCGGGCGAGGGTGAGAACAAGGGTGAATTTGGCGGCTATTTCTGCCCCTGCCATGGTTCGCACTACGACACGGCTGCCCGCATCCGTAAGGGCCCCGCGCCCAAGAACCTGGAAGTGCCGAAGTTCAGCTTCACTTCCGACACTGCCATTCTTGTAGGCTGAGGTAAGAAACCATGAGCTTTCCCTGGGCTGAGCATTATACTCCCAAGCATCCCGCGATGCAGTGGATCGACGAGAAGCTGCCGCTTCCGCGCCTCGTCTACAACGCGATCGGCGCCGGTTATCCGGTCCCGCGCAACCTCAACTATTTCTGGAACTTCGGTGTTCTCGCTGGCCTCGCGCTGGTGATCCAGATCGTCACCGGCGTGATCATGGCCATGCATTATGGCGCCAACACGCTGGTTGCATTCGGCACCGTTGAACAGACGATGCGCGACGTGAACGCGGGCTGGCTGATGCGCTATGCGCACGCCAACGGCGCCAGCTTCTTCTTCATCGTCGTCTATCTCCACATCTTCCGCGGCCTTTTCTACGGCTCCTACAAGGCGCCGCGCGAAATGGTCTGGCTGCTCGGCCTCGTCATCTTCCTCCTGATGATGGCGACCGCCTTCATGGGCTATGTGCTTCCCTGGGGGCAGATGTCCTATTGGGGGGCGAAGGTGATCACCGGCCTGTTCGGCGCGATCCCAGTCGTGGGCGAACCGATCCAGACCTGGCTGCTTGGCGGCTTTGCTCCTGGCAATGCGTCGCTCAACCGCTTCTTCTCGCTGCACTTCCTGCTGCCCTTCGTGATCGCGGGTGTCATCATCCTGCACATCTGGGCGCTGCACATTCCGGGTTCGTCGAACCCGACCGGCGTGGAAGTGAAGGGTCCGCAGGACACTGTTCCCTTCCATCCCTATTACACGGCAAAGGACGGCTTCGGTGTCGGCGTATTCCTGATCCTCTTCTCGATCCTGCTGTTCTTCGCGCCGAACTATCTCGGCCATCCGGACAACTATATCGAAGCGAACCCGCTTTCGACGCCCGCGCATATCGTTCCTGAATGGTATTTCTGGCCCTTCTACGCGATCCTGCGCGCCTTCACGGTGGACTTCTTCTTCATTCCGGCGAAACTGCTGGGCGTGCTGGCGATGTTCGCATCGATCCTGCTGCTCTTCTTCCTGCCGTGGCTGGACACGTCGCCGGTGCGTTCGGGCAACTATCGTCCGACCTTCAAGAAGTTCTGGTGGATCCTGATCGCAGACGTTCTGGTCCTGGGTTATTGCGGCGGCGCGCCGGCGGAAGAGCCCTATGTGATGATCTCGCAGATCGCCTCGGCCTATTATTTCGCGCACTTCCTGATCATCCTGCCGTTGATCTCGCGCTTTGAGCGGCCGTTGCCGCTGCCGGGCTCGATCACTGAATCCGTGCTTAACCGCCATAACATCAAGGGCGAACAGGATGCGCTTCCCGGCATGGGCGCGGATCCGCAGCCGTCGAACGCCGGCTAAGAGGGGACAAGAGTAACATGGTTCGCATCGGCGCATTTCTCGTCGGCCTCTTCTTTGCTGGCTGGCTGCTGATATCCTTCCTGGTGGGCGCGGTGGCTTATGTCACCGAACCACCCGCCAAGACGGTGGAGCATGAATTTCACAAGCATCCCAAGCATGTGGATTTCTCGTTCAACGGCCCGCTCGGCAAGTTCGATCAGGCCCAGCTGCAGCGCGGCTTCCAGGTCTACAAGGAAGTTTGCTCGGCCTGCCACAGCCTGAAGTTCGTGGCGTTCCGCGATCTGGCTGGCATCGGCTATAACGAGCCGGAAATTAAGGCGATTGCCAAGCAGTGGGCGATCAAGACGCCTGACGTCGATCCCAAGACGGGTGAAATGTCGACGCGTGAGCCGGTTCCGGCGGATTATTTCCCCAAGCCCTTCGCGAACAATGTCGCGGCGGCTGCGGCGAACAACAATGCGATCCCGCCGGATCTCTCGCTCATGACCAAGGCGCGCCACGATGGGACGGCTTATGTCTATTCGCTGCTGACGGGTTATCAGAAGCAGCCGGCTGAACTGCTCAAGCATTTCCCGGATGCCAAGACGCCCGAAGGTCTTCACTACAATCCCTATTTCGCCAACCTGAACCTCGCCATGGCTCCGCCGCTGACCGCCGATGGCCAGGTGACCTATGGTGACGGCACCAAGGCGACCGTGGATCAGATGTCCAAGGACGTTGCGGCGTTCCTTACCTGGACGGCGGAACCGAAGCTTGAGAACCGCCGCCGCGCGGGTCTGGCGACCATCGTCTTTCTCCTGATCGCCACGGCGCTGGCCTATATGTCCTACCAGAACATCTGGGCCGAAAAGAAGAAGAAGGCTGCCTGACCGCCGCTTGGGTGAAGGGAATGAAAAAGGAAGGGGCGCGGCGTCATGACGACACCGCGCCCCATTTTCATTGGGAGTAGCCATGGACATCGATGAACTCGCCGCGCTGGTTCGCACCATCCCCGACTTTCCCAAGCCGGGTATCCTCTTTCGCGACATCACGACCCTGCTCGCCGACGCTGAAGGTTTGTCCGCGCTCGTCGGCGGGCTAGCGGCGATCGCCCGTCCGCTTGACGCCGACATCGTCGTTGGCATCGAAGCCCGTGGCTTCGTGCTGGGTGCGGCGCTCGCCCATGCGCTGGGCCTCGGCTTCGTGCCCATCCGCAAGCCGGGCAAGCTCCCCGGCAAGACGGTCGGCATCGACTATGTGCTTGAATATGGAACCGACCGTCTCGAATTGCATGAAGGACAGATAGGGCAGGGCACCCGGGTCCTCCTGGTCGATGACCTGATCGCCACCGGCGGCACCGCTCTCGCCGCTGCCCAGCTCCTCCGCGAACAAGGCGCCACCCTGCTCCTCGCCCTTTTCGCGATCGACCTTCCCGACCTTGGCGGCCGCGCCGCCCTCGAAGCCGACGGCGTCGCCACCGCCGCCCTCCTCAAATTTCCCGGCAATTAACGGTTTTCTTCATGCATTTTCCCTCCGGCCTGCCAAATTGCGAAATAATCGCCGGAAAACGCGTCCTCTTCATCATGGCGATCGAGGACGAATATGGCCCGCATCTGCGCTCCCGCTTCACACCGCTGATGACCGGTGTCGGCCCGATCGAAGCTGCCGTTACGACCAGCCTCGCGCTTCAGCACCTCCACCAGCAGGACTCTCTGCCCCACCTCGCCGTCTCCCTCGGATCAGCCGGGTCCCGCACCTGCCAGTTGGGAGAGATCTATCAAGTCGCCAGCGTGTCCTGGCGAGACATGGACGCTTCCCGCCTCGGCTTTGCCAAGGGCGTGACGCCGTTCATAGATCACCCCGTCGATCTACCGTTGCACACGCCCCTCGACCTCCCCACCGCGCGCCTTTCAACCGGCGCAAATATCGTAGGGGGCGAGGAATATGCGCTGATAGACGCGGAAATGGTCGACATGGAAAGCTTCGCGATTGCCCGGGCCTGCCAGCGCTTCGCTGTCCCGCTCATGGGCCTACGCGGCATCTCCGATGGGCCTGGCGAACTGAACGACATGCTGGGCTGGACGAAGCTCCTCGCGCTTCTCGATGAGAAATTATCTCACGCCGTCGATATGCTCGTTGCCCACTTGAACTCTCGAAACCTGTCGCCCTGAATAGAAGCGACGCCAGGCGAAGCAGAGCCGCACTTGCAACTCTGCTCCTCTCTCAGTCCGCCATGGGTAACGCTAGTTTTTCTGCTGTGCGGCGAGTTGCTTCGCGCGAGTGGCAGCCGCATCGGCAGCAGTCACGACACCATCCTTGTCATCATCCTGCTCGGCAAAAGCACGGGTGCCAGAGGTGTCATATTCCGCCCGGCTCATCCTGGTGTCCTTGTCCTTGTCCAGCACGCCGAAGCGAATTTTGGCCTGACGCATCTGCCGCTGCCGCTCTTCTGCCTTTTTCTCCTCGCTGCGGTCCGATGCTGCCAGTTGCTGCTCAAGCCGGGCGCGATATTCGCCAACATATTCGTCTTCGGACAACCACCCGTCACCATTGGCATCCGTCGCCTTGAAGCGAGCAGTCCGGACGGCGTCGAACTCGGCGCGGGTGACCTGCCCGTCATGATCGGCATCATAATCGTGGATGAAGGCTGATCCTTCATGCGGAGCGGCGAACGCCGTGCCCGATGCTGCGAGCAGGGGGGCGGTCAGGAAGAGCCGAATTTTCATATCATATCCTCTAGCTGAAAAAGGGTCAGGCCGCGTCGAAGGCCAAAGTGTAGGCGTAGCTGCGATAGGGCGTTTCTGACCCCGCCGGAGCGGCGGCGCGATGGCGTACAAGTATAAGATAGGTGCCAGCATCTTGCGGTCTCAGGACGAAGCGGCCATTCGAGCCGCTCTTCACCTGAGCGGCCACCTTTCGCCCATCATATAGGCCAGCGCTGCGGAACAGGGTGATGTCCGCGCCAGCCAGCGGCTCGCCATCGAAGAGCAGCGTGAAGCTCGCATCTGTTCCAGCGACGAACGCATTGGGATGAGACATGACCTGGATTTCGAGGGCCTTGCCAGTCGGCTTCAGCGCCCCCTGGGTAGGTTGGCCGCGTGTGACATAGGCTTCGGCCAACGTCATGCTCTGCACATCGACCTCCGCAGCGCCAGCAGGCGCCTCGCTACCCTCGCCGCGCATTTTCCAGTCATCCCCGGCCTTGAACATCTTGCCCTTGCGTCCGGCGCGAAGGCCGCTCGTCACCCGGTAAGTCCCGTCCGAAGGGATCGCCGCTTCGAACATGCTGATGTCGCGCAAATGCGTGACGGGGCCGATCGCAAGTTGCTTTCCGTCCGGCCCTATCAAGTGGAAGGGCGCGTCACGCATGGCAACTTCAGGTAAAAAGGCATCCTCAGCAAACGCCGACTGAACGGTGACATGGTCAGCCTTGCCCAGATCGAACTGGGTGGGCAGCACATAAGGCATGTGCGCCTGGGCAGTGGCCGCACCCAAGATGATCGCAAGCCACGCGGCAGAATGAAGTCGCGACAATTTCATCAAAATCCCCTTTCAATTTCCTGATATATCTAATGCGACTCACTTGCAATATCATTCATTATTGGTAAGCCGAGCGCCGTGTGGGGCCCTTGATGTCCCGTGGAGATGCAAAAGGGGGTAAGATGATGAAGACCAAGGCAAAGCTTCTGATGTGCGCCGTGCTGATCGCCGTGCCCGCCGAGCTTTGGGCGCAGCAGGCAGCCGACGCGCCGGGAACAACGCGCATGACCCTGGATCGCATGGTCATATCCGCAGGGGCAGAAAAGGTGGCCATCGATACGCCCCAAGCCGTCAGCACGCTTGATCAGGACGATATTGATCAAGCCCAGGCGATGACGATCGGCGATCTGCTGGAAGACATGCCGGGCGTGAACGTGCAGGGCGGCGTCGGCCAACTGGGGCAGGGCTTCAACATCCGCGGCATCGGCACGGCCGTGGGGGATTCCGATAATCGGATATTGCTCAATGTCGATGGCGTCACCAAATTCTACGAGCAATATCGCATGGGCGCGCTGTTCACCGAGCCGGAGCTTTACAAGCGGGTCGAAGTCTTGCGCGGCCCGGCCTCCTCGACCCTTTACGGAGCTGGCGCGCTGGCGGGCGTCGTCAATTTCACGACAAAGGATGCGTCCGATTTCCTGACCGGCGGAGATCCGCTGGCCGTCCGCCTGAAGGCCGCGACCGATACCAACGCGCAAGCGCATACGCTGTCGGGCATCGTAGCCGCGCAGCCGGTTGAGGGCGTCGAATTGCTAGGCAGCTATAATTACCGCCGCAGCGATGACTACAGGAGCGGTAATGGCGGCATCGTCGCTGCATCCGCAACGCTATCGGACAGTTGGCTGGCAAAGGGTCGTGTTTCCATCGGCGGCAATCGGAACCACGCCATCTGGGCCAGCTACCAGGATTGGATCAGCGACGCGTCGCAGGTCTACGACCAGGTTTCGGCCGCCACCGGAAACAGCCTGATGCGTCGCCGCGTTCACGATAAGACGGCGGTGCTCGGCTATGTGAACGACTTCGATGGCAGCAGGATGTTCAATGTCGAGGCGCAGATCGCCTATTCGCTGTCAAAGGTGCACCAGACCGAAACGACCTTCCTTGGCCCCCTGGCCTATTCCGACTTTTCCTACGAAAGCTGGCAGGGAAAGTTGCAGAACAGCAGCCGTTTCGACATGGGCGGCGACTGGACGGCGTTCCTCATCGTCGGTGGCCAGTGGAGCAGGCAGGAGCGGCGCAATCCGCGTGTGGCGCTGAATGGCGCGGTGACCCCGGGCGCGGGCACCCATCCGGAAGGGGACATGAGCCGTTATGGGCTGTTCAGCCAACTGGAGATAATCTGGTCCGACAAGCTGACCATCATGCCCGGCGTTCGCATCGACTGGACCGACCTTAAGCCCGGTGACACGGTCGTTGCGGGCACCAGTTTGACGCAGCGGGTCAAGGACAGCGGTGTCTCTCCCAAGCTTGCGGCATTGTACAATATCACCCCATGGTTCGGCCTATTCGGATCTGCGGCACGCACGGTGCGCATGCCCAATGTGGATGAGGTCTTCACGCGATCCGCGACGCGGCCCAACAACCCGGATCTCCGCCCGGAAAAGTCCGACAATTATGAGGTCGGCTTCACCCTGTCCTTCGATGATGCGCTGGGACGTGGAGACCGGTTCCGCGCGAAGACCACTCTGTTCCAGAACGATGTGAAGGATCTGATCGTCAACGTCGCCGCCCCGGCGGGAACGCCCTACTTCCAGAACATCAACCGCTCACGTTTCAAGGGGCTGGAGATCGAGGCAGAATATGGCGTCGGCGGCTTTTTCGCGCGGGCCAATGCTTCCTTTATCGACGGCAAGGATCGCCTGACGGACAATTATCTCAACACCATTCCCGCCAATGACTATCGCCTGACGCTGGGCTACGCCGATTCGGCAACGGGTCTTTCGGGCGGTTGGACCGGCGAGTTCGCCGAACGGCAGGACAAGGTGACGACGGGCGTCTTTTCTTCTGCCGGATCGGGCTTGCCGACCCCAGGCTATAGTGTCCACAACCTCTTCTTCGCGTTCAAGCCACGGAGCGGCGCGGCGAAGGGATTCGAGTTCCGCGTTGCCGTGGATAATCTGTTCGACAAGCAATATCGCCGCCACTTGTCCGCGTTGGCGGCCGAAGGACAGAGCTTCAAGTTCAGCGTAGCGAACACATTCTGACGATGATGGCGCGGGCGGTTCCATCCTTCCGCATTAGCGGTCCGGCAGCGGCTTCCCTGCTGGTGAACGGATTGCTAATCGCGGCGCTGCTGAACCTGGGAATGGGGCAGGCGGCGCGACGGCAGGAATCGCCTGCGCTGACGGTCCTGTCGCTGGCGCAGCTGAAGGGGGTTGAACAAGGGGCGGAGGAAAGGGAGGCGGCTTCCGCAGGCTCCTCTCAACCCGCTGAGCAGAGGCCTGTAGTTCGGCCGCCGGTTTCCTCCGCTGTGGTGCAGCCATTGAGGATTGATCAGTCACCGCCGTCTACCCTCGTGCCGATCGCACCTGTCGCGTCAGTCGCAAGCCAGGTCATGACTGCACCGAATGCATCGGGGGCTGAGGGGGCTGCGGCCTTGCCTGCCACATCTTCGCTTCCCCCACGCGGCGTGGAAGATGGCGCTGATATCAAGGCCCCGTCGGGCACCAGCCGGAGCTACGCCGCGAAGGTTCGATCCTGGCTCTACGCTCATAAAATTTACCCCCGCCGCGCTCGTATGCGACGCGAGGAAGGGCAAGTGCAGGTTCGATTCATCCTGGATCGCGCCGGGACCTTGCTGGAAGGCGCGATCATCAGGGGCTCGGGCAATCCGGTTCTCGATGAGGAAGCCAGAGCGATGCTGCAGCGCGCGTCCCCCTATCCTCGAGCCCCGGCAGAGCTCCCTGGCGAGCGTATCGAATTCAGCGCGCCGATCGAATTTATATTGCCCGCATGAAGGCGCCTGCCGCGCCACCACGGGCAGGGCGGCTGCCAAAACGGACACTTGGCATTTCCACTCTCAGCTATGCGCTAGAGGCATAGGTCGGCGCGATCTTAGTCGGTTGTGCCTTGTGCAGATTGCTTTTCATATGGTGCAAACGGATGCCCAGCCAAAGGTAATCGAACGGGAAGGGGAAGACATGGACCTGCACCTTGAAGGAAAGACAGTCGTCATTACTGGCGGCACCCGTGGCATCGGCCGGGCGACAGCCGAGCTATTTGCAGCCGAGGGATCGAAGGTCGGGATCTGTGCGCGCAATGCCGATCATGTTGCGGCCGCTCTCAAAAAGCTTGAGGCGTACGGCGTTCCAGCCTTCGGAGCGCCGGTCGATATTACCGATGGTTCGGCACTGCGGGCATTTATCCATGAGGCTGCCGAGGCGCTGGACGGTATCGACATGTATATCGCGAACGCCAGCAGCATCGCTTCCGGCAATGGGGAAGCGGAATGGCGATTGGCGTTCGAATCGGATGTGATCGGCGCGATTGCCGCTGCCGAAGTGGTGATCCCCTATCTGGAGGCTGCGGCCGCCGCAAAGGGGGATGCCTCATTCCTGACCATATCTTCGATGGCGTCCACCCAAGTCGGAGGACCTGACGCCTACTCGGCGATGAAGGCCGCACTGACCAACCTGACAAAGGGATTTGCACGCCAATATGCGCCCAAGAAGGTCCGCTTCAACACCATCTCCCCAGGCATGATCTATGACGAAGACGGCAGCGTCGGCCGCCTGCGCGCGGAACGGCCTGACTATTTCAACGCGATGCTGGCATTACATCCCACCGGCCGGATGGGAGTACCCGACGAAGTCGCCGCGACGGCCCTCTTCCTGTCCAGCCCCCGGTCGAGCTTCACCACCGGCGCGAACTTCGTCATCGACGGCTCGATGTTCACCCGCGTGAATTATTAGCGCGTCCAGCGTTGAAGGGGTTCGCGGATCAAGCTCGCACCTCGTCGCGATGTTGATGCTGCGACAAAAGATATCTGCTGACACTAGATAGACCTTAAGTGCTCTCTCCCCCTTCGGCATGCTTGCCCTCGCTGATCTCCTCGATCAGCTTCGCGCAGAAGGCGGGGAGGTCTTTCGGATTGCGGCTCGTCACCAATCCCTTGTCCACCACGACCTCCTGATCGATCCATGTTCCGCCGGCGTTGCGGATATCGGTCTGGAGCGTTGGGAAAGAGGTAAGCGTCCGTCCCTTGACAACATCCGCCTCAACCAGTGTCCAGGGCGCGTGGCAGATTGCGGCGACAGGCTTGGATTGATCGAAGAATGCGCGGACGAAGGCGACGACCTCCTTCGATCCCCGTAGCTTGTCAGCGCCTACCGATCCGCCGGGAATGACCAACGCGTCAAAATCTTTGGCGGAAACCTCGCCGATCGCCCTGTCGACGGGGAAGGTTGCCCCGGGGTCGAGATCATTGTTGACCGCCTGCGCCTCGCCCGCTTCCAGGCTGATCACCGTGACTGTGTGCCCCCCGCTTGCTCCACCGCTGCCTTCGGCTGCGTAAATTCCGGCTCTTCCGTCCCGCGCGGCGCAATGAGAATGGCGATCTTCTTGCCTTCGAGTGTCATCGGTGGATTCCCTTCACATGATCGCGTTTCAGCGCTCTTGAACGGTTGAGTTTTCGGTTAGTGCCGCGGTTATTTCAGATTGCGGGAACCGGCGCCTCATCCCAGGCGATTTCCGTCCATGAACCTTGAAACCTCGCCGATCGTCCCCGATGACAACGAAAATGGCGCGATTGTGGACGCGCGAGAAGCTGCGGAAGTGGCTGGGCTCGTTTACACAAGCGATGAAGAAGAGGGCGTCAGGCGGATCAAACGAGGGAAGGGGTTCCAATATCGCCGGGCGGATGGAAGTGCGGTTCGCGATGCGGAAACCCTCGCGCGCGTTCGCAAGCTTGCTATTCCGCCAGCCTACACCGACGTCTGGATATGCGCGGACGCCAATGGTCACCTTCAGGCGACGGGCAGGGATGCTAAAGGTCGTAAACAATACCGCTATCATCAAAAATTCCGCGAAATCCGTGACAGCACCAAATATGAGCATTTGCTGGAATTCGCCGCTGCCCTGCCCAGGATCAGAGCTAAGGTGGAAGAGCATCTGAGTTTGAGAGGCATGCCACGCGAGAAGGTGCTCGCCGCTGTCGTCCGCCTGCTTGAGACAACAATGATCCGCGTCGGAAATGCTGATTATGCCAAGCAGAACAAGAGCTATGGACTGACCACCCTGCGCGATCGGCATGTCGATGTGAATGGATCTGAAATGCGTTTCCGGTTCAAGGGCAAGAGTGGGAAGCAATGGCGGCTGACCTTGCGCGACCGTCGTATCGCGAAGATCGTCAAGAACAGCCAGGACCTGCCGGGCCAGCACCTTTTCCAATATATCGATGATGAGGGGGAGCAGCGGGAGGTAACCTCCGGCGATATAAATGGCTATTTGAAGGAAATCTCCGGGCGCGACGTCACCGCCAAGGATTTCCGGACGTGGAGCGGCACGGTGCTCGCAGCGCTGGCGCTTGCTGAACTTGAGAAGGTCGACAGTCAGGCGGCGGCAAAACGAAACATTCGGGCTGCCATCGAGACGGTGGCGGCTCGGCTCGGCAACACGCCGACGGTCTGCCGAAAATGCTACATCCATCCGGAGATATTCGACAGCTATCTGAACGATGCGCTGATCCTGGAGGCGCGGGAGGAGGTGGAAAAAGAATTGCGCGGAGACCTGACACAGCTTTCACCCGAAGAGACCCTGGTTCTCTCGTTTCTCCAGCGCAAACTCTCACCAAAGGATGGAGAGGGGAGGGCCTGAGGTGAACAGGCTCGCTCCTGGGAAGTAGTGACTATGAGCAATCCTCCGGGGCGCGAGCCGGAAGCAGCGGTGACAGTTCCCCCGCCTCAGCCACCTAATCTTTCCGAAGCATTGAAGCGGAACATCGCCGCCCTGGAAGCGCGCCGCCGCGGCGAAGAGCAAAGAGCAAGCATCCAAGAAAAGGCTGCTGAAGCGATAACGCGATTTACCGGCAGCATGCGCTTCGTATACCTCCACATGCTGCTGTTCGGCGCATGGGTGGCGATCAACCTTGGCGTGATTCCTGGCGTGAAGCCATTCGACCCGACCTTCGTCATTCTCGCGACCTGGGCATCGGTCGAAGCCATATTCCTGTCGACATTTGTATTGATCAGCCAGAACCGAGCGGCAGCTGCGGCGGACAAACGAGCTGACCTCGATCTTCAGATCAGCCTGTTGGCTGAGCATGAGATCACCAAGCTCGTGCAGCTGAACTTAGAGGTGGCACAGCATCTGGGAATCAGAAAAGCCGGCGATCCGGTGCTGGACGACATCGCTCGAGACGTAGCGCCGGAGGCCGTCCTGGATGAGATTGAGCAGCAGGACCGGAGGTCAGAGTCCTAGTCCCGCCTCCCTCAGGCAAACAAAAACCCCGCCAGATCCTTGATCTGACGGGGTTTTCGATGGTGGGCGTGGCAAGGATTGAACTTGCGACCCCTGCGATGTCAACACAGTGCTCTACCACTGAGCTACACGCCCACGGGAGTTGCGCCAATAGCGGTGGGTGGTGGGGTGTGCAAGCGGGAAATTCGCTTAAAAGCTAATTCTCTGGACAGAGGGTGTGCAGCCCATATTGTGCGGGGAAACAGGGGGCGGCCGGGCGCGCATGAAGGACATCCACAACGTAGCGGGCGGAGCGACTACGCCGCTGCCCTTTTACCGCCAGCTTTACGTGCAGGTGCTCGCCGCCATCGCGACCGGAGTCCTGATCGGCCATTTTTTCCCCCAGACGGGCGTCGCGCTCCAGCCGCTCGGGGATGCCTTCATCAAACTGGTGAAGATGATCATCGCACCGGTCATTTTCCTCACCATCGTGACCGGTATCGCGGGCATGAAGGAATTAGGCGCGATTGGGAGGGTGGCGGCGAAAGCCTTCGCCTATTTCCTCACCTTTTCCACCCTCGCGCTGATCCTGGGCTTGATCGTCGCGAACGTCGTGCATCCGGGCGCTGGCCTCAATATCGACCCGGCGAGCCTCGATGCGGGAAAGGTCGCCGAATATCAGCAGCAGGCGCATGACCGGACGCTGACCGGTTTCCTGATGGACATCATCCCTTCCACGCTGATTTCGGCCGTCGCGGATGGCCACAACATCCTGCAAGTGCTGTTCGTCGCGATATTGTTCGGCATCGCCCTGACCCTGATCGGCGATAAGGCGGAGCCGCTGATGCAGGTGCTGGACTCCGCCAGCCACGCCATTTTCAAGCTGGTGTCGATCCTCATGAAGGCCGCCCCCATCGGCGCGCTCGGCGCGATGGCCTTCACCATCGGCAAATATGGCGTAGGCGCTCTTGCGAACCTCGCGGAACTGGTCGCGACCTTCTATCTTACCTCACTCTTGTTCGTGCTGGTCGTGCTCGGACTGGTGGCGAGGCTCGTCGGTTTCAATATCCTGCACCTCATCCGCTATCTGAAGGCGGAACTGCTGCTCGTGCTCGGCACCTCTTCGTCGGAAGCCGCGCTGCCCAGCCTCATCGAGAAGATGGAGCGGGCAGGGTGCCGCAAGTCGGTCGTCGGACTGGTGGTGCCGACAGGGTACAGCTTCAACCTTGACGGCACGAACATCTACATGACGCTGGCGGCGCTGTTCATAGCGCAAGCGACCAATGTCGATTTGAGCATAGGTGACCAGATCCTGCTGCTGCTGGTCGCGATGCTGTCCAGCAAGGGCGCGGCGGGCGTCACTGGCGCGGGCTTCATCACGCTCGCCGCCACGCTCTCCATCGTCCCGTCCGTGCCGGTCGCTGGCATGACACTTATCCTCGGCATCGACCGGTTCATGAGCGAATGCCGCAGCCTTACCAATTTCATCGGCAATGCGGTCGCCACCGTGGTCTTGTCCGCATGGGAGAGGGGGCTCGACAGGGAGCGGTTCGCCGCCGCCATGGCAGGAGAAGCGCTGCCGCCGACCCCCGATATGGAAGAAGTCGTCCCCGGCTAAACGGCTTTCAGTTCAGCCCGCTCATGCTGCTGCTGCCGAACATACGATCGATCTCAAGCACCAGGTCGCGCAGGTGGAACGGCTTCGATAGCACCTTGGCCTGCGGCACCGCTTTCCCGGCCTTCAGCGTCACGGCGGCAAAGCCGGTGATGAACATGATCCGCATGTCCGGCGCAACCGTGGCCGCATGCTGGGCAAGCTCGATCCCGTCCATTTCGGGCATCACGATATCGGTCAGCAGCAGGTCGAACTGATCCGTTTCGATATATGGCACCGCCTGCGCGCCGGTCTCGACGGCAACCACCTCATATCCCGATCGCTCAAGCGCGCGGGCGAGGTAGGTGCGCATGCTGTCATCATCTTCGGCCAGCAGAATTCGAACCATGGCTCGGGTCAGTCTCGTCTCTGGCCGGTCTCGGCCGATCTCGTGCGGCACCCCTCGCGGGTGGCGCTGCCAGTCATTATATGCGACAACCAACATATATATCCAGCCGGGTAACCATTTTTGCCGCGCCTTGTGGAAGGAGATGATTTGAGCTATTCCGCACCGCGCGCTCCGGCCGAATCCTTGACTTCGCATGATCTCTACGGACCGGACCGGCCGATCGCCCCGGTGGTTATTTCGGTGCCCCATGCCGGGCGAGCCTATGACCCGGCCTTGTTGAACAGCGCCAGAGTCGCGCCCGATGTGCTGCGGCGGCTGGAGGATCGCTGGGCGGACTTGCTCGCCCACCCCTTGATCGAACGCGGCTATCATGTGCTGGTGGCGCGTGCGCCTCGGGCGATGATCGACCTTAATCGGCATGAGCGGGAAATCGATCCCGCGATGGTGACGGGCCTGCCCCGTGACGCTGCTCTTCAAGGCAGCGCGAAGCTGCGCGGCGGCCTGGGCCTGCTTCCCCGCCGGCTGCCGGGGGCATATGAATTGTGGCAGCGGCCTGTCGGGTGGGAGGAGGTGCGCCGCCGGATCGACACGATCCACCGCCCATATCATGCCACCCTGACCCGCATGATGCGATCCGCGCGAGAGGCGCATGGCCATGCCGTGCTGATCGATCTCCATTCCATGCCGCCGCTTCCCGCAGCCGCCGCCGGGCAACCCGCGCCTACCGCAGTGCTGGGCGATCGCTTCGGCCGGGCGGCATCAGCGCGGCTGATGACGCTGGCGGCCGATGTGCTGGAAGGGCATGGGCTGACGGTGGCGCAGAACCATCCCTATGCGGGCGACCATATGATCGAACGCCATGGGCAGCCGGGCCATGACTTCTACGCCATGCAGGTGGAGATTGACCGCAGCCTCTATCTGGACGCCGCCTTGGACAATCCCGGCCCCGGCCTGCCAGGGATTCAGACGGCTATCGGTTCGTTGGTCGATGCGATCGCCTGCGAAGCGCCACGCGCCGCCTATCCGCTCGCCGCTGAATAGCCGCCCATGCAAAAGGCCGGGGCGTTATATGCACCCCGGCCTCTCCTTTGCTTGGCTCTCTAAACGCGCGTCATTCCAGATGCTGGTCAGGCAGCGCGTGCGTCGGCCTTGAACCCCAAAGCGCGTAGAAGAGGATGTACAGTTCGCAGGCAGCCGTCAGCAGGAAGCTGTTCTGCAGACCGTAATTGTCGGCAAGCCATCCCTGCACGACCACCAGCGAGCCGCCAGCGATCGCCATGATCAGCAGTCCGGAACCTTCCTCGGTCAACGGCCCCAGGCCGCGAATGCCAAGGGTGAAGATGGTCGGGAACATGATCGAATGGCCAAGGCCCACCAGGATCAGCGCCCACATTGCGACGGGTCCGTGGCTGAACACCGCGACAAGCATCACGATGAACGACCCTGTGGCAAAGGCTGCCAACACCTTGCCCGCGTCCACCTTCTGCATGATCGCCGACCCTACGAACCGGCCAACCATCATGCCGCCCC
Source organism: Sphingobium sp. TomMM35A (assembly GCF_054771735.1). NCBI lineage: Bacteria > Pseudomonadati > Pseudomonadota > Alphaproteobacteria > Sphingomonadales > Sphingobiaceae > Sphingobium > Sphingobium sp. TomMM35A. The sequence goes on along the minus strand of NZ_BSRC01000001.1, from coordinate 1,614,001 downwards.
ACAGGAAGCTCAGGTAGCGGCCAGCCTGTTCATGAGTCAGATTGGCGATGTCCGGCTGGCTGACGAAGTTCACGAACAGGTTGGCGACGCCGATTTCCGCGATCAGGTAGATGAAGATGGCGGGGATGCCGAAGACCAGATTGCGATGCGACCAGAGTGAGTGCTTCTTCCGTTCCTCCTTGGCCAACCGGGCGGTCGATGATCCCATCGCGGGAAGGGGGAAGCGGGCAATGACGATCGCCAGCACCACCAACACGACGGCAACCAACCCATAGGGCAGAATCACGGATTGAGCATCCGCCAGCCGTTCTGCCGGAGTCAGCACGACGTCGGCGCTCGACGTGCCGCCCTTGGAACGGCCAAGGATCAGATAAGCACCGAACAGCGGCGCCAGCATCGTTCCGGCCGAATTCATCGCCTGCACCAGATTTAGGCGCGAAGATGCGGTTTCAGGCTTGCCGACAACCGCCACATAGGGGTTGGCCGCCACCTGAAGCAGCGTGATGCCGCTCGCGATGATGAACAGCATGGTCAATGTGACGCCATAGGATGGCAGGCTGGCCGCCAGCATCATGCCCAACGCCCCCGCCGCCATGATCAGCAGGCCGATCACCAGCGACTTCTGGTATCCGACACGTTCGATCAGCTTGGCCGAAGGAATCGACGCGACGAAATAGGCGATGAACCATACGGACTCGATCAACGTCGTCTGCGTATAGTTCAGCTCGAACACGCTGCGCAGGTGCGGCAACAACGTGTTGTTGATGACGGTGATGAAGCCCCACATGAAGAACAGGCTCGCCAGCAGCGTCAGTGCAGGCCCGTACCGGGTGGCGGGATGGTCGCCCGCAGTCAGAGTGGCTGATGATGAGGGAGGTGCAGGCATTCATCTTCTCCAACAGGGGCCAACAGGCTTGTGCTGCTTCTATTTGTCCGAGTATATAGCTGCCCGTCGGGCGTCAATATACCCCGGCGGCAGGGGGATCGTATGCAGAGGGGCTGGATCAGCCATGCTTTTCGAACATCATCGTCCTATTGTTTCGCGTGTCTGATGGCAAGCACGTCAGCACTTGCGGCTGAAGCCAGCCGCGCTCCCGCAGGCCAGCTTCCTGACGGTACGGCCATAGAGGCGATCACCCTTTCCAACGGGCACAGCGTGTCGGCCCGCATCCTCACTTATGGCGCGACATTGCAGTCGCTGTCTGGCCCCGATCGGGACGGCAAGCAGGCTGACGTGCTGCTCGGCTATGACGATCTGGCGGGCTATCTGGAGCGACCCGACTTTTTCGGCGTGACGGTCGGCCGCTATGCCAACCGGATCGGACGCGGCCAATTCACTTTGGACGGCCAAAGCTACCAGCTGCCTCTGAATGACAAAGGCAATACGCTGCACGGCGGCGGCAAAGGGTTCGACAAACAGGTCTGGAAGGTCGTGTCGGTCCGCAGCGAACCGCGCCCGGAAGTCGTGCTGTCCTACAGCAGCCCGGATGGCGAGGCGGGCTATCCCGGCCAGCTCGGCACCCGGATCAGCTATGCATTGGACGAAAGCGGCGGCCTGACCATCAGTTTCGAAGCGCAGGCGAGCAAGCCGACCATCGTCAACCTCACCAACCACGCCGTCTTCAATCTGGCGGGCGAAGGCGCACCGGGCGGCGCCCTCGGTCATCTGCTGACGATACCCGCCAAGGCTTATACGCCCGTCGATGCGGGACTTATCCCTACTGGTGAGATCAGGCCGGTCGCGGGAACGCCGTTCGACTTCCGCTCGCCTCGCCGCGTGGATGGCGCCGTGCGCGCCGGCGCCGATCGGCAGATCAGTTTCGGGCGCGGCTATGATCATAATTGGGTGCTGGACAAGGGGCGGACGGCGACGCCGGAGCTGGCTGCGCGTCTTGAGGACCCCGCGTCAGGCCGCGTGCTGGAAGTGCTGAGCACGGAGCCCGGACTTCAATTCTATTCCGGCAATTTTCTCGACGGGACATTCCTTGGCAAAAATGATCATCTCTATCGCATGGGGGACGGCTTCGCGCTTGAGCCGCAAAATTTCCCGGATGCGCCCAATCACCCGAACTTTCCCTCGGCCCGGGTCGATCCCGGCAAGCCCTATCGTCACGTCATGATCTATCGCCTTTCGGTAAAGCGCTGAATCATGGCGCAGTGGCAACTCATCACGCGCGACATTCGCGACAAGCTGGGCGAGGGGACGCTCTGGTCCGCGCGCGACAATGCGGTCTATTGGACCGACATCATCGCCCCCGCGCTCAATCGCCTTTCCCTGACGGATGGCAGCATCGACCGTTGGACGATGCCGGAGCCGATCGGCTGGGTTGTCGAGCGGCAGGGCGGCGGCTTCATCGCTGGCCTGCAAAGCGGTTTTGCGCGGCTTTCCCTTGATCCGCTCACGCTTGAGCCGTTCGGCGATCCTGAACAGCATCTGCCTGGCAACCGCATGAACGATGGCAAGGCCGATGCGGAAGGGCGCATCTGGTGCGGCACGATGGACATGACGGAGGCGGAGGACAGCGGCGCCTTTTATCGGCTGGACCCGGACGGCCGCTGGACGCAGATGGACAGCGGCTATCGCGTGCCCAACGGGCCTGCCTTTTCGCCCTGCGGCAATTGGCTTTATCATACCGACAGCGCGCGCCGCACCGTCTACCGCTTCCCCCGTACCGAAGGCGGCGGCCTGTCCGCGCGCGAGGTCTTCATCCAGTTTGGCGACGGAGACGGTTATCCCGACGGCATGACAGTGGACGCCGACGGGCATATCTGGATCGCGCATTGGGGCGGCAGCCGCATCAGCCGCTTCACGCCCGACGGCAAGCTCGACCGCGTCATCGCCTTGCCAGCGCAGCAGGTGACGAACATCTGCTTTGCAGGTGCCGGGCTGGATCGCATGTTCGTGAGTTCGGCGGCTGTCGGATTGCCGGACAGTGACTATGACGGCGGCTTGTTCGAGGTCGATGCCGGTGTGAAGGGCATGCCGACGCCGCTTTACGCGGGCTAGGCGCGGGGCGGCGCGGAACTTTCCCGCCGCACCAGCTCGAAATCGAACTGGGGCGCCTTTGCGGGCCGGTTGATCAGCGCGTCGATGACCGCTGCCCCCATCTGCGCCAGCGGCTGGCGCACAGTCGTGAGCGGCGGCCAGGCGGTGAGGCTCGCGGGCGTGTCGTCGAAGCCGACCACGGAGAGGTCTTGAGGGACCCGCAAGCCCCGCTGCCGCGCCAGTTGCAGAACGCCTAGCGCCATGTCGTCATTGGTCGCAAAGATCGCGGTCGGCGGCTCGGCCAGCCCCAGCAATGTCTCGCCCGCAGCGATCCCCGACGGATAGTCGAACCCGCCCTCCACGAACAGCGCCGCCTCCTCCGCCAGCCCCGCCGCGGCCAGCCCTTCGCGAAACCCGTCGACCCGGTGCGTCGCAGCCTCATGGGCAGGCGGCGGCGTGATGACGCCGATCCTGCGGTGGCCAAGACCTAGCAGGTGATCGGCCACCATCCGTCCCGCCTCCCATTCCGGGGTCACGATATTCAGGCTCTGCGCCCCGTTCGGGCCCGCGATCCGCGCGCAGGGCAACTTCTTCTCCGCCAGCCATTCCAGCACGGCGGGATCGTCGGACAGCGGCGGCGCGAGGAACACGCCATCGGGGCGCAGTGCGGCTGCCAGCCCCTCAAGAATGTCGAACCGCTCCTCGCCCGCCAGCGGGATCAGCTCGACCACCAGATGATAGCCCAGTTCGCGGCACCGGTTGACCGCGCCCGCCTGGATGCCGCTGATATAGCTTGCGACGGGATTGTTGTAGAGAAAGGCGATCATGAATGACCGCCCGCCTGCCAGCCGCCGCGCGGACTGGTTCGGCCGATAGTCGAGTTGCTGTATCGCCGCCGCCACCCGCTCGCGCAGCTGTTCGCTGACATTGGGCGCCTTGTTGACGACCCGAGACACGGTCTTGATGGAAACGCCAGCCAGCGCGGCTACGTCATGGATGCTGGCCATGAAAACCCCGGACCGCGCCCGCTCTGATATGAAAACCCCATGTCATCGCCACCGCATTGGCATGGAAAGCCCACGCAAAACAAGGCCGCGGCTTTTTAAGGGCCGAGAGGAAAAAGGACTTGATCGATCCGCCCAACGCTTTAAGGAAGACAGCGTTGTCATACCTGATGGCAATAAGGTCATCCCGGACAGCTGCAGGCTAACTGCACGAGCATGTGGTTGTCCGGGATGCGCTTTCCCGCTCAGGGATCGGCGTTCGCATCTTTCCAGCCATGCGCGCCGATCAGCGGCACGAACCGCACGGCCTCCAGCACCGTCAGATCGAACTCCTCCTCGTCCTTGCGGATCAGGCGCACAAGCTGCTGTTCGCCGCCATCCCCGACCGGCATCACCAACCGTCCGCCGATCGCCAGCTGTTCGCGCAGCGGCGGCGGCACGCCCGGACCGCCAGCCGCCACCAATATGGCGTCGAAGGGCGCCTTCTCCGCCCATCCTGCGGTGCCGTCGCCCAAGCCGATCGACACATTGTCATAGCCAAGCGCCTTCATCCGCCTCTCCGCCAGCGCAGCCAGTTCGGCGATACGCTCGACCGCGAAGACATGCGCGGCAAGGCGGCTCATGACCGCCGCCGCGTAGCCGGAGCCCGCACCCACCTCCAGCACCCGATCCTCCGGACTGATCGCCCCTGCCTCTATCATCCGCGCGACGATATAGGGCTGCGAAATGGTCTGGCCCGCCTCGACCGGCAAGGGCCTGTCCTCATAGGCCAGGCTTCGGACATCTTCCGGAACGAAGCGCTCGCGCGGCACGGCCCGCATCGCTGCCCACAGCCGGAGATCACCCACGCCCCGGCGGATGATCTGTTGCTCGACCATCATCTGGCGCAGGCGCGCGCAATCCGCCATGCCGCCTCCTGACCGCTCCTGCGAGCCGCCGAATCACGCCCGCCGTTCGACGAAGATCATATCCTCTAATGACCTTCCAAGCGCTCGCCTTTGTGCGCCAACGCCTTAACCTCGTTTAGCCAACTTCCGCGAGGCGGAGTTGTTGGCGGTTCAATAACAAGGCGTTATGATGTGCTTCAGATTTTCGCCGAGGCCGCCCCGATTGGACATGCTGGTGCCCGCCCATGAGGCGTCCCAACGATGGACGCCGTTGTTCGCAGCAGCGGAGAGGTTGGCGAACGCCCGATCGCTCGACGATGTCGTTGAGGTCGTGCGCACGGCGGCGCGCGTTATCGCCGGGGCGCAGGGCATCACCTTCGTCAGGGCAGACGGCGACGACTGCCTCTATGTCGCGGAAGATGCCATCGAGCCCCTTTGGGCGGGGCAGCGATTCCCGCAATCGGCCTGTGTCTCAGGTTGGGTGATGATGCACGGGGAAACAGCCGTCATCCCTGATATCTTCACTGACCCGCGCGTCCCTCATCATCTGTACGAACCCACTTTCGTGCGCAGCATGGTGATGACTCCGGTCGAAACCGGGTCGCAGCCGATGGCGATCGGCGCTTATTGGGCGCGCGCGGATGCGCCGGATGAATTTTCGATCGCCTTGCTTGAGCAGCTTGCTCGTCTGGTCGGGGCGGCCGTCCGCAACGTGTCGCTTCAGGCATCGTTCGAAATCGTCAATCGCATAGGCGCGACCGTCGCTGCCGAACCGAATCTTGACTTGGTCGTACAGACCATCACGGACGCCGCCGTAGAGCTGACCGGCGCGGAATTCGGCGCCTTCTTCTATAATCTGATCGACCAGAATGGTGAGAGCTACATGCTCTACAGCCTGTCCGGTGTTCCGCGGGAGGCCTTTGCGGGCTTTCCCATGCCGCGCAATACCGCCGTTTTCGCCCCTACCTTCATGGGAGAGGGGATCGTGCGGTCCGATGATATCAAGCAGGATGCGCGCTACGGGCATAATGCCCCCCACAAGGGCATGCCTGCCGGTCACTTGCCCGTCACCAGCTACCTTGCGGTGCCTGTCATTTCGCAAAGTGGCGAGGTTCAGGGCGGCCTCTTCTTGGGCCATCATCTGCCGGGCCGCTTCACCGTCGAACATGAAAAGGTCATGGCTGGCGTCGCGGGCCACGCGTCGATCGCCATCGATAATTCGCGCCTCCATCACAAGGCGCAGCGGGAAATCGCCGCCCGCACCGTGGCGGAAGGGGAATTGCGCCAACTCAACGCCACGCTCGAACAAAGGATCGAACAACGTACCGAGCAGATCCAGGCCGCCTTCCGCGAACTGGAGCAGAGCGAGCGGCGTTTCGGCCTGCTGGTTCAGGGCGTCACCGACTATGCCATGTGCATGCTTGATGCGGACGGCACGATCACCAACTGGAATGCCGGGGCGGAGCGGATCAAAGGCTATCTCGCCTATGAAATTGTCGGGCGGCATTTCTCCTGCTTCTATACCGATGCTGATCGGGAAGCGGGCATGCCCGCGCGCACGCTGGAGGTCGCGTCCACCACTGGGCGGTTTGAGGCTGAGGGCTGGCGCGTGCGCAAGGATGGCTCTCAATTCTGGGCGAATATCGTCGTCGATGCGATCCATGACCATCAGGGCCGCCTGATCGGCTTTGCGAAGGTCACGCGCGATCTCACCGAAAAGCGTGCGGTCGAGGAGCAACTGCGTCAGGCGCAGAAAATGGAGGCGGTGGGGCAACTCACGGGCGGCATCGCGCACGACTTCAACAATCTGCTGACCGTCATCAACGGCAATATCGAACTGGCCGAGCGCAGTCTGGAAAAAGGATCGGACTCGGCGAGGATCAGCCGCGCCATCGCCAATGCACGGCAAGGCGCAGAACGTGCCGCGTCGCTCACGCAGCGGCTGCTCGCCTTTTCCCGGCGGCAACCCTTGTCGCCAAAGCCTTTGCATCTCGATCGGGTCGTTGAAGGCTTGTCCGATCTCATGAAACGGGCCCTGGGCGAACTCGTCCAGCTTCAAACGGTCACCGGACCGCATCTGTGGCCGGTGGAGGCGGACCCCAACCAAATCGAAAGCGCGCTGCTGAACCTCGCCGTCAACGCGCGCGACGCGATGGGCGACGGCGGCACTTTGACGATCGAAACCGCCAACGCGCATCTCGACAGCGGATACGCTGCTGCCTGTGGCGACGTCACTCCCGGCGATTATGTCATGGTCTCGGTCAGCGACACGGGCACCGGAATGGCGCCGACCGTCCTGTCGCGCATCTTCGAACCTTTCTTCACCACCAAGGAAATCGGCAGAGGCACGGGGCTCGGCCTCAGCCAGGTCTATGGCTTCGTCAAGCAGTCGGGCGGCCATGTCGAAGTGCTGTCGGAGCAGGGGAAGGGCACCACCGTCAAAATCTACCTGCCGCGCTTCACCGGGGAAGCGGAAGGTCCGACGGAAGAAAGGGCAGTGACGCACGACCCGTCCGCCAATGGCGAAACCATATTGGTGGTGGAAGATGACGATGGCGTGCGGGCCTATTCGGTCGAAATCCTGAGAGAGCTTGGCTATCGACCTCTGGAGGCCGCCGACGGCCTCTCCGCCTTACGCCTGATCGAAGCGGACGACCAGCCAATCGACCTGCTTTTCACGGACGTCGTCATGCCCGGAATGTCCGGCCAGGAGCTAAGCGACAAAGCGCTGGCGCTAAGGCCAGGGCTCAAGATTCTCTACACCAGCGGCTACACCCGCGAAGGTTTCCTGCGCGATGGAAAGCTGGACCCCGACATCGCCTTGCTGGCGAAACCCTTTACGCTCCAGGAATTGGCAAGCCGCATCCGGAACCTGATCGATCAGGGCTGATCAGGTCTGCGACAAAACCACGCCCAAAAAAGCCCACCCCCATTGCCGTCATCCCAGCGAAAGCTGGGATCTCAGTCGGGGAAGCGCCATCCCACCCAGATTCCAGCTTCCGCTGGGATGACGTCAAATATTGACACCAGGGCGTCACGCCCATTCAACCTCCACTCCGACAGTACCGCTCAGGAACCCGCCACCGGCTCCAAAAGCGCAATATCCATATCCGCCAGCGCCAGCCGCAACAGCTCACTCATCGCCGCTCGCGCACCCTCCGCATCGCCCGCCGCAATCGCGTCGAACACCGCCCGATGATCGGCAAAGGGATCACGCGGGGGTGACTTCCTGCGCTGCTTGAATGTCGTGGTCCAACTGACCGCGGCTCCAACCGAACTTGCCAGCGCAGCCAGCGCGTCATTCTGCGTCGCGGCGAGGATGGCGTGGTGGAAACGCTGGTCGGCGGCGCGTCCTTCTTCCGTCGACAGTCCATGGCCGCGCATCTGCGCAAGCGCCTGCTCCATCGCCAAAAGCTGCGAACCGGTGCGCCGCCGTGCCGCCAATTCCGCCGCTGCCGGTTCTATGACGCCGCGCAGTTCGAACAGGTCCCGGATGAAGGCCGCGTCCGGCTCCCCAGCGAACATCCAGGCAAGCATTTCGGGGTCCAGCACATTCCAGCGGCTGCGCGGCAGGACGCGCGTCCCCGCCTTGGGGCGGCTTTCCAGCATGCCCTTGGCCACCAGTATGCGCACTGCCTCCCGATAGGCGGTGCGGGACACGCGCAGCCGTTCGGCCGCCTCTATCTCGCCTTCGAAAACATCGCCCGGCTTGTGGATTCCAGCCACGATCGCGGTGCCGAGCTGCCGGGCAATCGCCTGGTGGATGCGAAGCCCGCCTTCCTCACTGCCGAACTTTCGTTCCGCCGGATGCCGGTCTTCCTTGCCCAAGCTCTGCTCCCCCGCCTTTTAATCCTCGAATGCCGCCGTAGGACAATGCTTGCCGCAAAGGAAGGCGTCAGCCACCAGTTGCAGCGGCATAGTGTCGGCATCGATTGCCCGATCCTTCACCAGCTGGACGAACTGCCGGTACATCTCCGGATATTCGCCTTCTGGCGCCTGCACCATGACTTCGCCGTCCACGGTCAGCTGGTTCCCGCCTTCGGACAGGAGCAGATTGCCATCCTGCGTTTCGACGGCAATGTCCCATGTCTGCTTGCCGGTCTGCCGCCAGTCGAACGCTGCTTCGATGGGCGCGCCCGACGCGCTCGCCATCTTCAGGTTGGCGGCGATCGGCGCCTGCTTGTTGGCGGGCACTTCCAGGCTCGCGGACAGCATAGTTACGGGCTCGGGCATGATCTCGGTCAGGATCGACAGCGCATTGATGCCCGGATCGAACACGCCAAAACCACCTGCTTCCCAAATCCAGGGCTGGCCGGGATGCCAATGCCGCACATCTTCGCGCCACTCGATCGACACGCGCGTGATCTTGCGTTTCGCCATCCATGCCTTGGCATCTGCCACGGCGGCGGCATGGCGGCTGTGCCAGCTTGCATAGATCGTCACGCCCTGCGCGCGCGCCAGGGTGATGAGCGCCTCGACTTGCGTCACCGTCGCGCCGGGCGGCTTTTCCAGGAAGACATGCTTGCCCGCCAGGATCGCCTCGCGCGCGGCCTCGTAGCGCACCTGCGGCGGTTGGCACAGGATCACCGCATCCATGTCGGGTTCGCCCGCCAGCATCGCGTCGAGCGTGGGATAGTTGTTCACGCCATCCGCCTGCGCATTGCGGCTGGCGACCGCCACCAGGTCGATGCCGCCGGTTTGTTCGATCGCGGGCAAATGCTGGTCGCGCGCGATCTTGCCCAGCCCGACCAGCCCCGCCTTGATGATGCCGTTCATGCCGTTCCTCTGCTCTTTAATGATTGTCGCGCGGCAGACCCTGGGTCTGCGCGATCCGCTGGAACTTCTCAGCGCCCTCCAGGATCGCGCCCTTGTCCAGCTGTCCCACTAGCGCGCGCTGGATTTCCTGCCACGGGGTCTGCGACGCCGGATAGGCATAGCCACCCTCCGCCCGCAGCGCCGCGCGCCGCGCCTCCAGTTCCTCGTCGGGGATCAGCACGTTCACCGTCCGCGCCTCCAGGTCCATCCGCACCCGGTCCCCGGTTTTCAGCAGCGCCAGCCCGCCCATCGCCGCCGCCTCTGGCGAGGCGTTGAGGATAGATGGGCTTCCCGACGTGCCCGACTGCCGCCCGTCGCCGATGCAGGGCAGGGCGGACACGCCTTCGGTGATCAGATAGGCAGGCGGGCGCATGTTCACCACCTCCGCCGCGCCCGGATAGCCGATCGGCCCGGCGCCGCGCATGAACATCAGCGTGTCGGGCGTGATGCCGACCGCCGGATCGTCGATCCGCGCATGATAATCCTCCGGCCCGTCGAAAACGACCGCCGGTCCTTCGAAGGCGTTCGGATCGGCAGGGTTGGAGAGGTAGCGCTGGCGGAATTCCTCGCTGATGACGCTCGTCTTCATGATCGCCGCGTCGAACAGATTGCCCGACAGCACCAGGAAGCCCGCTTCTTCCTTCAGCGGCTGGGTGAAGGGGCGGATGACATTTTCGTCCTCGATCTCCACCGCCCGGCAATTCTCGCCCATCGTCCGACCGTTCACCGTCATCGCGCCCTCGCGGATCAGGCCTTGCGCGATCAGCTGCCCCACCACCGCAGGCACGCCGCCCGCGCGATAATAATCCTCGCCCAGATATTCGCCCGCCGGCTGCAGGTTCACCAGCAGCGGCACATGATGCCCCACCGTCTCCCAATCCTTCAGCGGCAATTCGACGCCGACATGGCGCGCGATCGCCGCCAGATGGATCGGCGCGTTGGTCGATCCCCCGATCGCCGAATTGACCATGATCGCATTATGAAAGGCATCCAGCGTCAATATGTCGGAGGGCTTAAGATCCTCCGCCACCATCTCCACGATCCGCTTGCCGGTGCGCCACGCGGCCTCCTGCCGGTCGCGATAGGGCGCGGGGATGGCGGCCGATCCCGGCAACATCATCCCCAGCGCCTCGGCCAGGCTGTTCATGGTCGTCGCCGTGCCCATGGTGTTGCAATAGCCAGTCGAGGGCGCTGAAGAGGCCACCAGCTTGATGAAGCCCTCATCATCGATCTTCCCCGCCGCCAGCAGCTGCCGTGCATGCCAGACGATCGTGCCCGACCCCGTCCGCTGCCCCTTGTACCAGCCATTGAGCATCGGCCCGACCGACAGGGCGATTGCCGGAATGTTCACCGTCGCTGCCGCCATCAGCAGCGCAGGCGTCGTCTTGTCGCAGCCCGTCGTCAGCACCACGCCATCGATCGGATAGCCGTACAAAGCCTCGACCAGCCCCAGATAGGCAAGGTTCCGATCCAGCCCCGCAGTCGGCCGCTTGCCCGTTTCCTGGATCGGGTGGACGGGAAATTCGAGCGCGATGCCGCCCATTTCGCGGATACCCTCGCGAATGCGCTCGGCCAGCACCAGATGGTGGCGGTTGCAGGGCGACAGGTCGCTGCCGGTCTGCGCGATGCCGATGATCGGCTTGCCGCTCCGCAACTCCTCCAGGCTCAACCCGAAGTTCAGATATCGCTCCACATAGAGCGCCGTCATGTCGATATTGTCCGGATTGTCGAACCAGGCGCGGCTGCGCAATTTCCGGTCGGGCTGAGACGAAACGGCCATGAGAGATCCTAAAAAGCACTGAGGCGCGCCACGCATTGACGCTATCGGCTGATCCATATACTCATACAAATAAGCAGACAAGAACGGAAATGACGTGCGCATGAGCAGCTATGACGTGGTGGGCGACTGGGGCACCAGCCGCCTGCGCCTCTTCCGCATGGAGCAGGGGCAGGTCGCCGCCCGCCGCGAAGGCCCGGGCATAGCCGAAGCGGGCACGAACGCCGCCCAGGCCTTCGCGCAAACCATCGCCCCCTGGCTGGAAGACGGCACGCCCGGCACCATCCGCCTGTGCGGCATGGCGGGCGCGCGGGACGGCTGGGTGGAGGCGCCCTATGCCGACTGCCCCGCCGCCGCGCAGGATTGGCGCACCGCTGCCGTGCGTTTCGACTGGCAGGGCGCGCCGCTGTCGATCCTGGCGGGCCTTGCCTGCACGGACGAGGATGGCGTTCCCGACGTCATGCGCGGCGAGGAAACCCAGATTTTCGGCGCGATGCACCGAAATCCCGATCTGGCGCAGGGCCGCCACCTCATCGTCCTGCCCGGCACGCACAATAAATGGTCGCTGGTGGAGGATGGCCGCATCGTCAGCTTTCGTACCGTACCCACTGGCGAGCTCTTCGCCCTGCTGCGTGATCAGTCCACGCTCGGCCCCAAAGCCGCCCCCGCAGATGCCGCCCAGGAAGCGGAAGGTTTTGCCGAAGGCCTCGGCCGGGCAGGGGAGGGCCGCCTCCTCACCAACCTCTTTGCCGCACGCGCCAAGCGCCTGCGCGCCGGACGCTCGCCAGATTGGGCCGCTGGCTATCTTTCCGGCCTTCTCATCGGTTGCGAAATCGCCGAAGTGCGCGCCCTGCTCGGAGACGTGAGCGGCATCACCCTCATTGGCGATCAGCGCCTGTGCGCCCGCTATGCAGAGGCACTGGAGGCCCAAGGCCTCTCTTCCCGATCCTTGAGCGGCGACGATTGCGTCCTCGCTGGCCTCACTCTTCCGGAGAATGCCGCATGACCCTCGATTCCCTTCTTGCGGCAGGCGCTCCACCCGTCTGCGCCATCCTCCGTGGCCTTCGTCCCGAAGAAGCGGTGGAGATCGGCACGGCCCTCATCGACGCGGGCATCCGCATCATCGAAGTGCCATTGAACTCGCCCGAACCCTTCGAAAGCATCACCGCGCTCCAGCAGGCATTCGGCACAACCGCGCTGATCGGCGGTGGCACCGTGCTGTCGGTCGAAGCGGTGGACGATCTGCGCCGCACCGGTGGACGCATCATGGTGACGCCCAATACCGACCCCGCCGTCATCGCCCGTGGCGCGCAATATGGCTTCGACATGCTGCCCGGCTTCATGACCCCCAGCGAAGGCTTCGCCGCCGTCCGCGCAGGCGCCCGCCGCCTGAAACTATTCCCCGCCGCCAGCCTCGGCCCCGCCTATATCAAGGCCGTCAAGGAAGTTCTGCCGCGCCATGTCGGCCTTTGGGCAGTGGGCGGCACCGGCGCCGACACGATCGGCCAATGGCTCGGCGCAGGATGCGAAGGCATCGGCGTCGGTGGAGCCCTATACCGCGCTGGCGACACTGCCGCGACAGTGGCGGACCGGGCGAAAGTCTTGGTCGAAGCGTGGCGCGCGCTCCGCTAAAGAGCGGCACGCTACCCATCATCCGTTCGCCCTGAGCCTGTCGAAGGGCGCTACTTCCTTTTAGAAGGGAAGGGCTTCGACAAGCTCAGCCCGAACGGATTTAGAGTGATCCGGATGAATGGCGAGAGGTTGAGCAGGCAAGGCCTCCCATCCCATTCAGGCTAAGCCAAGCTAAGCGCATCAACCCCAAACCCCGAACACTATCCCACCCGCTGCTCGACCCGCCGGTCCAACACCTCCCGCACCTTCCCCGCCAGATCGGCATAGGTAAAAGGCTTGGTCAGCAATTCCACCCCCGGGTCCAACCGCCCATGGTGGAAAATGGCGTTCCGCGCATAGCCGGTCGCGAACAGGATCTTGATGTCGGGCCTGCGCGCCGCCGCCTCCCGCGCCACGTCCGCTCCCGTCATCCCGCCGGGCAAAACCACATCGGTGAACAGCAGGTCGATATGCTCGCCCGGCTGCTCCAGCGCTTCCAGCGCCGCCGGTCCGTTCCCCGCCTCGATTACATGATAGCCCAGCTCGTTCAGCACCTCGACGGCATAGGCGCGCACCTTCTCGTCATCCTCGCACACCAGCACCGTCTCGTCGCCGCCGCTAACGGCAGGGCGGGGGGCCTCCTCCAACTGGTCGTTGGCGGGCACCAGGCCATGATAGCGGGGCAGGTAAATCTTGACGCTCGTCCCTTCACCCACCTCCGAATAAACCCGGATATGCCCGCCTGACTGCTTGATGAAGCCATAGACCATGGACAGCCCCAGCCCGGTGCCGCGTCCCACCTCCTTGGTGGTGAAGAAGGGCTCGATCGCGTGGCTCAGCGTCTCGGCGTCCATGCCTTCGCCCGTGTCGGACAGGCAGATCAGCACATATTGCCCGGGCTGCACATCATCTTCCTCCGCCGCATAGCGGTCATCGATATGCGTGTTGGCGACTTCGATGGTCAGCTTGCCGCCGTCCGGCATCGCGTCCCGGGCATTAACCGCCAGGTTCAGCAGGGCGTTTTCCATCTGGTTGAGGTCGACCTCGATCGGCCATGCGCGCGCGGCCTGTATCGTCTCCACCTCGATCCTCTCGCCCAGGGTGCGGTTCAGCAGTTCCGACATGCGGCTCACCAGCCGGTTGGGATCGACGCGTTCGGGCGCCAAAGGCTGGCGGCGCGAAAAGGCGAGCAGCTGCTGCGTCAGCATCGCCGCACGCTCGGCACCTGCCATCGCATTGTCCGCCGCGCGGCGCATCCGCTCATTATCGTTGAGGCCGCGCTGGAGCAGTTCGAGGTTGCCGGTGACGACCTGCAACAGATTGTTGAAATCATGGGCAACGCCGCCGGTCAGCTGCCCCAGCGTCTCCATCTTCTGCGCCTGCCGCAACGCGGCTTCCGTTTCAGCAAGGGCACGGGCATGGGCGCGCTGTTCCGTGACGTCCCGCGCCACGCAATAGACCAGCCCATTGTCGGGCACCGCCGTCCAGCTGAAACTGCGATAATCGCCATCCTTGGTCCGGAACCTGTTCTCGAACCGGATCGTCAACACCCCCTGTTGCAGGGTTTGAACCTCCTCCCTGGTGCGCGCGGCATCATCGGGATGTTCCATCCATTCCGATGTGCGGCCGATCAGTTCCTCCTGGCTCCATCCCAATATGTCCGTCCATGCAGGACTCGCCGACAGCCATTTTCCGTCCATGTCGGCAATCAGGAACGGATCGCGGGCCAGCGTCCACAGGCGGTTGCGGTCAGCCACCATCTCCCGTTTGGCTTTGACCCGCTGCGTCGTCTCGTTGACGATGCACAATGCTCCGCCGATCGACCCGTCCGCTTCGAACACGGGGGAATAGCTGATGTCGAAATAGACCTGCTCGCCCCGTCCACCGTCCCGTTCGATGTAAAAGGGGCGGTCCTTGGCATGCACCGTCTCGCCCTTCTGGACCACGGACAGCAGCAGCGGCTCCAGATCGTCCCACAGTTCAGCCCAATTCTCCCGCGCCGGGCGGCCAAGCGCGGCTGGATGCTTGTCGCCGATCGTCGGTGCATAGGCTTCATTATAGAGCGCGCAGAGTTCCGGCCCCCAGAACAGCACGATTTCCGCCTTGGATGACAGCATCAGCCGAACCGTTGAGATCAGCGCGGGCGACCATCGCTCAACCGGGCCCAGCGGCGACCCGTCGCCGATGTGCGCCGTCAAATCCCCCAGGGGACCCTGCGTGGCGATCATTCCGGCGATACTGTCCGCCGGCGCAATCATCGATTATCCTCTGTTAAGAAGTGCATAGGCGGGATACGCCTGTCCGATGATTTGTATCCGCTCGTTACGGATCGTTGCGACCTTTTGTCCCATGGTCGCCCTCTTGCAACAATAGGGGCATCGGCGCATGGATCGGCGCCATGACCGAACTTGCCCTTGGCCCGGCTACGGCTGCATCCCGTCCGCTCTCGATCGCTCGCTGGCTGCTTGCCGTCGCGGCGCTGGTTTTCTGCATGGTGGTGGTCGGCGGCATCACGCGCCTCACCGAATCGGGCCTGTCGATTACGGAATGGAAGCCGATCACCGGCGCGATTCCGCCGCTTACCCATGCGCAGTGGGAGGACGCGTTTCGGCTCTATCAGCAAATTCCCGAATATCAGCAGCTGCGGCAGGGCATGACCCTCTCCGACTTCCAGTTCATCTTCTTCTGGGAATGGGTGCACCGGCTGCTTGGGCGGTTGATCGGCGTCGCCTTCGCCCTTCCGCTGATCTGGTTCGCCTGGCGGCGCGCGATCCCGTCCGGCTATGGGTGGCGGCTGGTCGCGCTGCTGGCGCTTGGCGGGCTTCAGGGTGCGATCGGCTGGTGGATGGTCACGTCCGGCCTGTCGGTGCGCACCGATGTCAGCCATTACCGGCTCGCCGTCCATCTGCTGACCGCGCTCTTCATCATCGGCGGCCTCGTCTGGACCGCACTTGATCTGCTTGCCCTTGCGCGGAACCCGGCTGCCCGTCCAGCCGCGCTGCGTCCCTTTGCCCTAGTCGTCCTGCTGGTGCTGCTGGTCCAGCTGATGTTCGGCGCCTTCACCGCCGGGCTCGACGCTGGCTATGTCTCCAACACCTGGCCGCTCATGAACGACCATTTCGTGCCGGAGGGGATTTCCTGGCTGGGATCGCTCTGGGCCACCTTGTCCAGTGATCCTTATCTCGTCCATTTCATCCACCGCTGGTGGGCCTGGGTTGCCGCCGCCATGCTGATCCTCCTTGCCCGCAAGGCGAAGGGGGCAGGGTGGCGCGGCGCCTCGATCGCGATCAACGCTGCGGTCGGCGCGCAGATCGTGCTCGGCATCGCCACCGTTATCAGCGGCATCGCTCTGTCGCTGGCCGTGCTGCATCAAGCCGTCGGCGCCCTCGTCGTCGCTGCCGCCGCTTGGGGCGCGCACGCCGTTGGGGAACGTCGGGCATGAGCGGCGTCGCGCTTGTCTACACGCTCTTCGGCTCGGCGGAGGCGGCTGATCGCGTGGCGCGCCAGCTGATCGCGGAAAGGCTGGCCGCCTGCGCCAATATGCTAGGCGCCGCGACCTCACTCTATGAATGGAACGGGGTCATGGAAAGCAGCGCCGAGGTGCCGGTCCTCTTCAAGACCACGCCCTCCCGCCGCGACGCCCTTATGGCGCGCATTGCCGAACTTCACGACTATGAAGTGCCCGCAATCCTCGCTTTGCCGGTGGAATCGGCTGATCTGGCCTACGCAAAATGGGTCGCAGAGCAGATCGCGAAGTGACGGGTATTATTTTACCCGTCAGGAAACCCGCCGAATCTCTTGACTTCTGAACCCCTCAACGTCATTAGCCCCCATCTTCTGAAAGCCCAGAACGCTTTCAGTTCACTATTTCATTCTGGAGATTGGCACCATGAAGGCGCTGATGAAGACCACCAAGCCGGCAACCCCGGCAACGGTCGAAAAGAAGTGGATCCTGATCGACGCAGAAGGTCTCGTCGTCGGCCGCCTCGCCTCGACCGTCGCGAACATCCTTCGCGGCAAGCACAAGACCAGCTTCACGCCCCACGTCGATTGTGGTGACAATGTCATCATCATCAACGCAGGCAAGGTGAAGTTCACCGGCCGCAAGCTGACCGACAAGGTGTACTACAAGCACACCGGTTACGCCGGCGGCATCAAGGAAACCACGCCTGCCAAGATCCTGGAAGGCCGCTTCCCCGAGCGCGTCCTGGAAAAGGCCGTTGAGCGCATGATCCCCCGTGGTCCGCTTGGCCGTCAGCAGATGCGCAACCTGCGCATCTTCGCCGGTGCTGAACATCCGCACGAAGCGCAGAACCCCGAAGTGCTCGATTTCGCGTCGCGCAACCGCAAGAACAAGGTGGGTGCATAATGTCCGATAACCGCCAGTCCCTGTCCGACCTCGCGTCGCTGACCGCCAATGCGCCCGCCGCTGCTCCCGCTGCTGCTGGTGAGACCACCGCTGCCGACGCGCCTATCGCGCCGGTTCAGCCTTCGGCTCCCCTGCGTGCGCAGGAAATCGACAGCCTCGGCCGCGCCTATGCCACCGGCCGCCGCAAGGATGCCGTCGCCCGCGTCTGGGTGAAGCCCGGCACCGGCAAGATCACGGTCAACGGCCGCGATCAGGAAGTCTATTTCGCTCGCCCGACCCTGCGTCTCGTCATCAACCAGCCCTTCGGCGTGACCGAGCGTGAAGGTCAGTATGACGTGATCGCCACCGTCAAGGGCGGCGGTCTGTCGGGTCAGGCTGGCGCCGTGAAGCATGGCATTGCCCAGGCGTTGTCCAAGTACGAACCGGCACTGCGCAGCGCGGTCAAGGCTGAGGGCTTCCTCACCCGCGACAGCCGCACCGTTGAGCGTAAGAAGTATGGTAAGGCCAAGGCCCGCCGGAGCTTCCAGTTCTCGAAGCGCTAAGCGTCAGCTGCAAGCATTTTGGAAGGGGCCGGTTTTCCGGCCCCTTTTCTATGGCAGTCCGTTGCGGACGCGTATCAGTGGCAACCTTTCGCTAATCCAGGTTGTTGACCTGCCGTAGATCACGACAGGAGGACAATATGGGTGAAACGACTGACAAGCTGAAGGCCGCAGGCAACAAGGCTGCAGGCGCCGTCAAGGAAGCGGTAGGCCAACATCAAAATAACGCCGATCTCGCCGCAGAAGGAAAAGCGCAGAAGGCAAAGGGCACTGCTCAGGACGTCAAGGGCTCTGTGAAGGGCGCGCTTGGCGACAAGATCTGATAGCCATCATCGCATCAGGAGAAAGGTCTCGCACGACGCGGGGCCTTTTTCTTAATAGGTCGGCTCTGTAGTGGCTGAGGCATCATTGGACGAGCGTAGATAGGCGCGTACGTCCCGCCGCAGTTCTCCAGCGCACAGATAGAGTGCGATGACGTTAGGAATAGCCATTAGGAAGAAGCTGCTGTCGACAATATCCACCACTCGTCCCAGGTCGATCGCCGCGGCAGGCGGCAGCGCCAGGATATAGAGGATTTTATAACTCCACTGCGCCTTTGGACCATGGCCAAAAAGATATCCCCAGGCCTGAAGCCCATAAAATCCCCAGGCGACGAGCGTTGAGTAGGCGAACAGAACGACGACCACTGCCAGCAGCCACGGAAACCAGGGCGACACCTGCGCGAACGCGGCCGAAGTGATGGCCACGCCTTCGAGCCCGGATGTCCACGTACCTGCAACGACGAGCGCCAACCCGCCAACGGAACAAACGATCATCGTGCCGAGCAGCGGCTCAAGCAGCGCGACCAGCCCCTCCGATACAGGATGGCGTACCCGCGCCAGGCTATGCGCCATCACAGCCGAGCCGACGCCTGCCTCGCTGGCGAAAACGGCACGCCTCATGCCCGAGACGAAGGCGCCAACGGCGCCCCCGGTAGCTGCACTGCCGGTCCAGGCGCCATGCCATATTTGTGCCAGGGCAGCCGGGATTGCTGTAGCATGGATGATAAGGACGGCGGCGACGCCTGCCAGGTAGACGGCGACCTTGAGCGGGGTAAGACGCTTCGCAACCTCACCCAGCCATGCGGCACCCCCTAGGGTGACCAAAGCGACGGCGGCTGCCAACAGCACGCCATAGGCCCAGCCGTTCGACAGACCGGTCACCACCTTGACCTGCGCAAAGCTCTGGTTCACTTGCACCATCGGGATCGCCCCGAACAGCGCGAAGAAGGCGTAAAGCCCACCCAGTACCAGCCCCAGCCGCGGCCAGCCACGCGCAGCGCCGATGGCTCTCAGCACATACATGGGTCCACCATGGACATGACCACGCTGATCGAAGGTCCGGTATTTCAGGCCAAGCGTCACCTCGGCCAACTTCACGGTCATGGCGAACCAGCCGATCACGAACATCCAGAAAATCGCGCCCGGTCCGCCCATTGTGAGCGCAACTGCAACACCCGCGATGTTGCCAAGGCCGATCGTACCGGCAAGGGCGGTGGTCAGGGCTCCCCACTGGCTGACATCACCTTTGGCTTGATCCGCGTCTGGCTGTGTCCGCAAGATGCGCACTGCACGTCCAACCGCCCGAACATTGGGAAACCCGAGCCAGATGGTGAAGAACAACATCGGCGCGGCAAGGTAGAGGACGATCAATTCGATCTCGGTGCCCAGCAAGGGAACCTTGAAGAAGACCGCGCTGGAGAGCGCGTCTACTGCTGCATTGAAGCCGTCCACCTGCTAGGGAATGAAGGGTCGGCGGTGGAAAGTCGAACAAAGATTGCTATGGGGGTCATAGGTTAGCCTCGTGGCAGGACGGGAATTATGAGCAGGCGTTATTTCGGCACGGACGGGATCAGGGGGCGGACGAACCAATGGCCGATGACCGCCGAACTCGCGATGAAAGTCGGCATGGCCGCAGGGAAGCATTTCCAGCGCGGCAGCCACCGGCATCGGGTCGTGATCGGCAAGGACACGCGCCTATCCGGCTATATGGTTGAAAATGCTCTGGTGGCTGGTTTCACGGCGGTGGGCATGGATGTTGTCCAGTTCGGCCCAATCCCTACGCCTGCAGTTGCGCTGCTTGCCCATTCGATGCGTGCTGATCTGGGCGTCATGATTTCGGCCAGTCACAATCCCTATGCTGATAACGGCATCAAGCTGTTCGGGCCTGACGGCTACAAGCTGTCCGACGAAGATGAGCTGAAGATAGAGGCGATGCTGGAGCAGGATATCCCGCTAGCAGCGCCCTCCGAAATCGGCCGTGCGCGCCGGGTTGAGGACGCAAGAGGCCGCTATATCCACGCGGTGAAGTCCAGCTTTCCTGCTGATCTTCGCTTGGACGGCCTCAAGATCGTCGTCGATTGCGCGAACGGTGCAGCTTACCAGGTCGCGCCATCGGCCTTCTGGGAACTGGGAGCCGAGGTGATCGCGATCGGCGTGACGCCGAACGGCATCAATATCAACGATGGCTGTGGATCGACCTCTCCACTTTTGTGTCAGGAAACGGTCGTGTCTTCGGGGGCCGACATCGGCATTGCCCTCGACGGAGACGCGGATCGGCTGATCGTCGTGGATGAGAAAGGCCAGATTGTCGACGGTGACCAGATCATGGCGCTGATCGCTACCAATTTCGCACGTGACGGATCGCTGCGCGGGGGTGGCTTGGTAGCGACGGTGATGTCCAACCTTGGCCTGGAACGGCATCTTGCCGGACACGGGATCAGCCTGGAGCGTACCAAGGTCGGCGATCGCTATGTTCTGGAGCGCATGCGAGAGGGCGGCTTCAATGTTGGCGGAGAGCAGTCCGGGCACATGATCCTGTCCGATTACGCGACCACTGGCGATGGCACCGTAGCGGCGCTGCAGGTGCTCGCGGCGCTCGTTCGCTCGGGCAAGCCTGCCAGCGAGGTCTTGCATCGGTTTGATCCCGTGCCACAACTTCTCAAGAATGTCCGCTTTTCCGGGGGCAAGCCGCTGGAGCATGAAGAGGTCAAGCGGGTCATCGCGCAGGCAGAGGGCGAACTCAACGGCTGTGGCAGATTGGTCATTCGCCCGTCCGGGACTGAGCCGGTGATCCGCGTGATGGCGGAAGGGGATCGGGAGGATCAGGTCAAGGACGTCGTCGAGCGGATCTGCGACGCTGTCGCCAGGGTCGCGGCCTGATGCTCGACATGCGTCCTGATTGCGAACGATGTGGCATGGACTTGCCAGCGGCAGACCCTGGGGCGTTCATCTGTTCTTTCGAATGCACCTATTGCGCTGGCTGCGCAGAGGCGCTGGACGACCATTGCCCCAATTGCGGTGGGGAGTTGATGGATCGCCCAACGCGGACAGGCGATGCGCTCGTCCGCCATCCAGCCTCTACCCGGCGTCACTACAAGGGATGAAACCCGCGCGCATTTTGATCGTCGCGGGTTCGGACAGCGGCGGAGGGGCTGGCATTCAGGCTGACATCCGCACTGCTACGCTGCTGGGCGGTCATGCAATGACCGCGATCACTGCCATTACGGCCCAGAATACGATCGGTGTGCAGGCCGTGCATGCGGTGCCAGCGGATATGGTGGTCAAGCAGATGGACAGCGTCATCAGCGATATCGGTGTTGATGCTGTCAAGATCGGGATGATTGGGTCCGCTACGACTGCGGAGGCGGTCGCTGATCGGCTCGCGCAGTTGACTGATGTGCCGATCATATTCGATCCGGTGATGGTCGCGACGAGCGGATCGGTGCTGGCGGATCAGGCGACGGTCGCGGCATTCGAGCGGCTGATGGCGTTGGCGACTTTGGTGACCCCGAATATACCGGAGTTGGAGGCGCTCGGCGGTGAACAGATTGCGATCCGCTTCGATACGCATGTGCTGGCGAAGGGTGGGCATGGTGAAGGGGCGATGCTGACGGACCGGCTGATCGGGCCGGGAGGGTTGGTAAAGTCGTGGAGGAATGCGCGAATTGAAACGATTCACACGCATGGGACGGGGTGTACCCTGGCCAGTGCTGTGGCTACGCGGTTGGGTCAGGGTGAGGGATTAGTAGAAGCTATTGAATTTGCTAGGAAATATGTTCGGGAAGCGCTGGTGTTGGCGCCGGGTCTGGGGCAGGGGCACGGGCCGATGGGCGCGCCGTTCGGGTTTCATCAACATGCCTGATTTCGCGCATGAGCGATTGCATCATCCCGGGCTGGTCGCTGGAGTGGACGAAGCGGGCAGGGGGCCGCTGGCGGGGCCGGTGGTGGCTGCTGCCGTCATCCTGCGGCAGGAGGATTGCCCGGATGGCCTGAATGACAGCAAGCAACTGACCGCCGCCCGCCGCGCAGTGCTGGAGGGCGAGATCAAGGCGCGGGCGCTGTGTTGGGGGATCGGGGTGGCGTCAGTCGAGGAGATTGACGAGATCAACATCCTTTGGGCGACGATGCTGGCGATGACGCGAGCGGTCGAGGCGCTCAGCAAAGATTGCGCACATGTGCTGGTGGACGGCAATCGCTGCCCCAAATGGCGGTGGGCCTCGACCGCCGTGGTCGAGGGCGACGCCAAATGCCTGTCGATCGCCGCCGCGTCGATATTGGCCAAGGAGGCGCGCGACCGCATGATGATAGAGGCGGCGGCGGTGCACCCCCATTATGGCTGGGAAAGCAACAAGGGCTATGGCAGCCCGATGCATCTGGCGGCGCTCAGGGAACATGGCCCCACGCCGCTGCACCGACGCAGCTTTGCTCCGGTCGCGCAGTTGGTGCTGTTGTAGAAACTGGAGCGGTTTCGCAGCAGATGGCGTCATCTGCTGGCAGGCGGAAAACTCGACATAAATGGAGCGTAACCCGATCCAGTGTGATTGGACCATGCCAGGGCCAATTGAGTTTGAGCTGAGCCGCTTTTGCTTGATCCGCATCATATTCGAGCAAGGTGAGAGACTTCGGTAACTGATTTCCGGACTGATGGGCTCAATCCTTGCGAGATCAGTTTTCAGGTTTGAACAGTCCACAGGTCTGAGGGTGTTCGCGTGCCTTTGCAGCAGCACGCCACGCGGCGGCTTTGATGAGGGGGGGCGGCTTGTTCGGCGGTTGCACGTTCGTCGGACGTTGCTCCCTGCCCACCCCCGGCCCCTCCCGCCTGCGGGAGGGGAGAGATGATGGAGCCACCGGGCTAGTTTCGGGACGCGTTCCAGCTTGGCGGCTACGTATCGAGAAAGGGGCAAGCTCTAGCCCTCCGTCACTTCTCAGCGGATCAGCACGCTGAGCGGAGTTCGCCGCGTGCCTCTGGATGCGACAAAGGCTTCTTACTCTGTGCCATGGCGGGATTAAGAATAGTGAGCCGCAAGCCGCTTCCGGCTGGCGAATCCGTGCACAATAGTTAAGAAAGACTTTATGCGCGTGATGCCGTTCCTGCTGGCGCTTGCCGCCATAACGCCTGTGTCATCGATGAGCCAAGCGGCCGCTGAGGTCGCAGCCTCGGAAGGACAGGTCATGCAGCCGGGCGGTTATCGTTGGCTGGAGGAGGGGCCGTTCGACGGGCCGCTCTACCTGATCATCAGCCTTCAGCGGCAGATGGTGCATGTCTATAATGGCGACCGGCTGGTGGGGATGGCGAGCGTATCCACGGGCACGCCGGGGCACCGGACGCCGACCGGCGAGTTCACGATCCTGCAGAAGCGGGAATGGCATCGGTCCAACCTCTACAGCAACGCACCCATGCCGTTCATGCAAAGGCTTACCTGGGATGGCGTGGCGCTGCATGCGGGGCATAATCCCGGCTATCCGGCGAGCCATGGCTGCATCAGGCTACCTACCGCCTTTGCACGGACATTGTTCGGGATGACGCAGCTTGGCACTTTGGTTCGGGTCAATGCGGATGCGTTGGGACCGGCCTTGATGCTGGATCAACTGGTGATGGATGATCCGGGGACGGCGGTGGTGACATTCACGCCGGGTGCCAAGCCGCCGGTGGTGGAGCAGGCCAAGGTTGAGTTGGCATCGCGGGATGTGCCTGTGCTGGCGGTTGATCCCAGTGTGTTCCGGCCGAGGTTGCGGCGGTGGTAGGGTTGGTGCCTGTTTTTCCAGAGGTCTGACGTCTTCGTTTTGAACAGATGAGGGATTCGACAAGCTCAGCCCGAACGGGTGTGGGTTGTTGGCCTGAGGCTCAGGGCGACCGGGTTAAGAGTGCTTGCGATCCTTAGAAGGTGATCGTCTTACACGGAAGCATCGGCATTAAGGCTGATTTTCCGTCACGCTGGGCTCGACCCGGGGTCCCGCTGCCTCGGTAGCGTCAGATAAGAAGCGGGACCCCGGATCAAGTCCGGGGTGACGATCACTCAAACATGAACATGCTCTAAACCGCGCTGAGCCCTGCGTCGGCCAGGCCGCGCCACAGGTGCAGGGCCTGGACGCTTTCCTTCACATCATGGACGCGGACCATTTGCGCGCCCGATTGGGCAGCGCGAAAGGCGAGGGCGATGGAGCCGCCGAGGCGGTCGGCGGCGGGGGCTTCGTTGGAGAGGGCGCCGATCAAGCGCTTGCGGCTTCCGGCAAAGAGCAATGGCACGCCGAGACCCTGGAAAGTGGCAAGGCCATTGACCAGCGCCAGATTGTCGGCCAGCGACTTGCCGAAGCCAAGGCCTGGATCGACCATGATCCGGTCGCGCGCAATGCCTGCACTGACGCAGCTTTCGATGCGGCTTTCGAGCATGTCGAACACATCGGCGACGACATCGCCATAGCCGCCCGGATTGTCATGCGGGTCATCGCCGGAGGACGGCGCATGCATCAGGATGACGGGGCAGGACGCGCGCGCCGCGACTTCCAGCGCGCGGGAATCATGGGCAAGGGCGCTGACATCGTTGATGACCTTTGCGCCTGCCGCGAGCGCCGCTTCCATGACGGCCGCCTTGCGCGTGTCGATCGATACCGGGACGCCCGCGGCGGCGAGCCTTTCGATGACCGGCACGACGCGGGCGATTTCGTCGCCCTCCCACACTTTGGGAGCTTTTGGGCGCGTGGATTCGCCGCCGATGTCGATAAGGGCTGCGCCGGCCGCCGCCATGGCAAAACCAGCGTCCGCTGCTGCTTGGGGGTCGCCCATATGCTTCCCGCCATCGGAGAAGCTGTCGGGGGTCACGTTGAGGATGGCCATGACTTGCGGCGCATCGAAGCGGATGGTGCGATCGCCCAGCGAAAGCGGATGGCGCTGCGCCGAGATATTGGCTGCGAAACGCTGGGCGCGTTCCGCGAGCGGGGCGGGAAGCGAGGCGATGGTTTCGTCGAACTGCGCCACCGGGATCGTGATCCGCGCCAGGCGGTGCGCGCCCTGTAGTGCGGTCAGCTCATAGGCCTGGAACCAGATCAGGCCGTTGGCCATGCGTGCCGCTGACCCATCGGGCAGGCCGATGGGGGAGGGGACGAACCATGTGGGCTTCAGGTAAAGCCGAGCGTCGTGGGGGAGGGTGGATAGGATCATTGCTGGTCTCGTTCACGCTGCGCCTGTCGAAAGCTTTTCCTTGTTAAAGAAAAAGAAGGGGCTTCGACAGGCTCAGCCCGAACGGAAATGCAGGTGAGGGCGTCAGGGCTCGTTTGCGAGCAGATAAGTCTGGCGCAGCGTGTCGATGGGCTTGAGGGCGCCGTCGACTTCATGGTGCCAGAAAGTCCAGCCATTGCAGCTGGGCGCATTTTGCAGGGTTGCGCCGATCTTGTGGATCGATCCCGTATCCGTGCCGATGCAAAGCGAGCCATCGGCGCGCACGGTGGCCTGCCAGCGGCGTTTGGCGTCGGTCAGGATCGAGCCGGGCTGGAGGTAGCCGGTTTCGACAAGCGTGCCGAAGGCGACCTTGGGCTGGCTCTTCGCGCTTTGCATGATGGTGAGGGCGGATTCATCCAGCGGCAGGGCGGCTTCGATGCGCTCCATCGCGACTTCGATATAGCTGTCTTCGCGTTCGATGCCGATCCACTGGCGGCCAAGCCGCTTAGCGACTGCACCGGTGGTGCCGGTGCCGAAAAAGGGATCGAGCACGACATCGCCGGGCTTCGTGCACGCCAGCAGCACGCGGTAGAGCAGGGATTCGGGCTTTTGCGTCGGGTGCGCCTTCGTCCCGTTGCGCTTCAGCCGTTCCTGCCCGCCGCAGATCGGCAGCACCCAGTCGGAGCGCATCTGAAGCTCGTCATTGAGCGTCTTCATCGCCTTGTAGTTGAAGGTATATTTGGCGTCTTCGCCCTGGCTGGCCCAGATCAGCGTTTCATGGGCGTTGGTGAAGCGGGTGCCCTTGAAATTGGGCATGGGGTTGGACTTGCGCCAGATGATGTCGTTGAGGATCCAGAAGCCTTCGTCCTGAAGGGCCGTGCCGACGCGGAAGATGTTGTGGTAGCTGCCGATGACCCAGATGGTGCCGTTGGGCTTCAGGATGCGGCGGGCCTGCGCCAGCCATGCCTTGGTAAAGCGGTCATAGCTGCTGAGCGTATCGAATTTGTCCCAGTCATTGTCGACGGCATCGACCCGGCCGCCTTCGGGACGGAAGAGGTCGCCGCCGAGCTGGAGATTATAGGGTGGATCGGCGAAGATCATGTCGATGCAGGCGTCGGGAAGCTTCGCCATTTCGGCGATGCAGTCGCCGCGCAGGAGGCTGTTCGCCGGGATGGCGACGGCCTCTCTTTCAACCGGCGCAACCGCCCTTTTACGCCGCGGCGCGACGCGTTCCATGACACCCATTATGTGACCCCCATTCGTTTCGAGGACCAGCGTTGAGTCGTCGGGAGTCCGGCGTCAAGATCAACGGGTTAGCCGCTGAGCCTCAGACAAAAGTTAACAGCAGGAGAACGAAAGAGGTAGACACGACATGTTGAGTCCGGATGTCGCCAGGGGACTCAATATCAGGTGGTGTGACTCAAAAGACTCAGCTGCTGGACCCCGCCAACTTTTTTTGGTTAACGTCGCTTCGACCCTTCAAAAAGGGTCTTCGCTTGATCTTCTTATAATCATTTGGTTATGACTTCGCAATGAATGATCCTCTTTCAGGCGGCGACCGCTCGGCGGCATGTGACGAACTTTTCAAGGCGCTGTCCGATGGGACGCGGCGCGCCCTGCTCGAATATCTTGTGAAGGAAGGGGAGCAGAGCGTGCACGCCCTGACGGCGGTGTCGGACGTGTCGCAGCCGATGGTGTCGCGGCATCTGGGGAAGTTGAAGCGCGCTCGACTCGTCACGGCTCGCCGGGCAGGCCGGGAGACCTATTATGCAGCCCGCGTGAAGGGGCTGGCGCCGGTGGTGCAGTGGATGGCGATTTACGGCGCGCTCTGGTCGCAGCGCTTTACCGCGTTGGAAGAATTGAACGAACCGGCCTGACGCGGTTTTCGCCGATCTTTTCCCCTTGCATTGCGGGCCTAAATGATGATCGAAAGCGCGGTGATCCATGTTGCGGGAAGGGGGCGGGGTGGGCCGCCCTGAAGGGGTGCGGCATGGTGACGGGAAAAAAGACGTGGAGCAGAAGATTGCAGGCCGCCTTGACGGGAGACAGGGGCGGGCGCGCTTTGTCAGAGAGTCACCCGATGTCAGGCGCCAGGCGCTGATCGAAGCGACGGCGCAATGTCTTGCCGAGAAGGGGGTGGCGGCGACATCCGTTCGGGCCATTTGCGCGCGGGCGGGGGTCTCTGCGGGATTGCTTACCCATTATTTCGATGGGGTCGACGCGCTGATCCTCGCCACCTATCGCGATGTTGGGGAGAAGGTGGCGGCGGCGCTGGAGCAGGCCGTTGCCGAAGCGGGGCCTGATCCGCTTGATCGGCTATGGGCTTATATCAGGGCGAATTTGCAGCCGCCTGTGCTGGATCCCAATTTGCTGGCGACCTGGATTTCCTTTTGGAGCCTGGTGAAGACCAGTCCGGAGATCGCCGCGACGCATGCGGAAACCTATGGCGGATCGCGCGAACGGTTGGAGGTGCTGCTGCGGGAAGCCGCGCCGCAGATCCCGCGTCCGGCGGCGCGGATCGCTGCGATTGGCTTGACCGCCATGCTGGACGGCTTGTGGTTGGAGCTGTGCCTCGACTCCTCGACCTTCACGATCGAAGAGGCGCTGGAGATGGCCAAGGAAGCCATGACCTATGTGCTCCAGAAACCAAGGGATGAGCCGGTCGATCAATAATCGGTCCGTTGATCGCTTTTCTCAATGACAGGTGTGAATAAAAGCAATTTCCCCCGACCCTGCTCCCTCCCTACATAGGCCGGGCAACAGCAACCCTAAGAAGGAACTGGAAAGCCCATGGCTCTCATCAACACCAGCATCAAGCCGTTCAAGGCCACCGCGTTCAAGGAAGGCAAGTTCGTCGACGTCACCGACGAGGACGTGAAGGGCAAGTGGGCGATCTTCTTCTTCTATCCCGCCGACTTCACCTTCGTGTGTCCGACCGAACTGGAAGACCTGGCCGGCATCTACCCGACGCTGCAGTCACTGAACGTTGAAGTCTATTCGGTTTCGACCGACACGCACTTCAGCCACAAGGCTTGGCACGACACCTCGCCCGCGATCGGCAAGATCAACTATTATATGCTGGGCGATCAGTCGGGCACGATCACCAACAATTTCGACGTGATGCGTCCGGGCGTGGGCCTGGCTGACCGCGCGACCTTCCTGGTCGATCCCGAAGGCGTGATCCAGTTCATGGAAATCACTTCGGAAGGCGTCGGCCGCAACGCGACCGAACTGCTCCGCAAGGTCAAGGCTGCGCAATATGTCGCCGCTCACCCCGGCGAAGTGTGCCCGGCCAAGTGGGAAGAGGGTGAAGAAACCCTGGCTCCCTCGCTCGACCTCGTCGGCAAGATCTAAGCAACACCTGCCCTTCGCCGGGTCGGGTCGAGCAACTCCCCGGCCCGGCGGGGGTTTACCAAGACATTTTGAACGCTGTCATGCCGGGCCTTTGGGTCGCACCTCCCGGCAAGCGGACCTGCGCGCCCACGGGCGGTGCGCCAATTCAATGGAGCTACGAAGATGTTGGACGCAAATCTGAAAGGCCAGCTGAAGGCCTATATGGCGAACATCACGCAGCCGATCGAGCTGGTGGCGTCGCTGGACGAAGGCGCGAAGTCGCGCGAACTGGAAGGGCTGCTGAGCGAGATCGCCGAGCTGTCGGACAAGGTGACTGTCACCTCTGGCAATGACAAGCGCAAGCCGAGCTTCATGATCCGGCGCGCGGGCACCGATATCGGCGTGACCTTCGCGGGTATTCCGATGGGGCATGAGTTCACCTCGCTGGTGCTTGCCCTGCTGCAGGTGGGCGGCCATCCGTCCAAGGCGACGCAGGAGTTGATCGAGCAGATCAAGGAGTTGGACGGCGACTTCAGCTTCGAAACCTATTTCTCGCTGTCATGCCAAAACTGCCCGGACGTGGTGCAGGCGCTGAACCTGATGAGCGTGCTCAATCCTCGGATCAAGCATGTTGCCATCGACGGCGCGCTGTTCAAAGAAGAGGTGGATGCGCGCCAGGTGATGGCTGTGCCGACCGTGTTCCTGAACGGTGAGCCGTTCGCGTCGGGCCGCATGGAGCTGGAACAGATCGTCGCGAAGATCGACAGCGGCGCGGAAACCCGCGCGGCGGAGAAGATCAAGAAGCAGGACCCGTTCGAAGTGCTTGTGGTCGGCGGCGGTCCTGCTGGCGCGGCGGCGGCGATCTATGCAGCGCGCAAGGGCATCCGCACGGGTGTCGCGGCGGAACGCTTCGGTGGGCAAGTGCTTGACACGATGGACATCGAGAACTTCATTTCGGTCAGCCGGACGGAGGGCCCTAAGCTCGCCGCGCAGCTGGAAGCGCATGTGAAGGATTATGATGTCGAGATCATGAACCTGCAAAAGGCGGCCAAGCTGATCCCGGCGAACGCCGAGGGCGGATATCATGAAGTCGTGCTGGAAAATGGTGCTTCGCTGAAAGGCCGCACCGTCATCCTGTCCACTGGCGCCAGGTGGCGGCAGATGGGCGTGCCGGGCGAAGAGGAATATCGCAACAAGGGCGTGGCTTATTGCCCGCACTGCGATGGTCCCCTGTTCAAGGGCAAGCGCGTGGCGGTGATCGGCGGCGGCAATAGCGGCGTCGAAGCGGCTATCGATCTGGCCGGTATCGTTGCTCATGTGACGCTGATCGAGTTCGACAGCCAGCTGCGCGCCGACGCGGTGTTGCAGCGCAAGCTCGCCAGCCTGCCCAATGTGCGGATCATCACCTCGGCGCTTACGACCAAGGTTGAGGGTGACGGGACCAGGGTCACGGGCCTTAGCTACAAGGACCGCAACCATGGAACCGAACATGATGTCGAGCTGGAAGGCATCTTCGTCCAGATCGGGTTGGTGCCGAACACGGAATGGCTGAAGGACGCGATCGCGCTGTCGCCACGCGGCGAAATCGAGATTGACGCCAGGGGCGAAACGAGTCAGCCAGGCATATTCGCTGCGGGCGACTGCACGACCGTGCCTTACAAGCAGATCGTGATCGCCATGGGGGCAGGATCGACAGCGGCGCTTTCTGCCTTCGACTATCTCATTCGTCTGCCCGCTTCCGCGGAAACAGCCGAAGCAGCCTGAAGAGACAACCCCGAGCGGGGGGTTGGGAAGCGGTCGCCCCCAAGGCCCGGTGGCGGCCGCTTCTTGATTTAGCCACCGTGTTGCGGGAGCCCCCAATGCTGCCGTGCAAACCGCTGAAGCTCGATCAGCAGTTCGATATCTTCAGGCGCGTTGCCGCCAAACCCGCCATGCGGCATGCCTTCAAATATGTGGAGTTCGACAGGCAAGGCTGCCCGGCGCAGTGCCCGATGCATCCTCACCGCATTGGAAAGGAACAAGTCTCGCGTTCCTGCCTGAATGAAGGCAGGCGGAAAGCCTGCTGAAAAGTCACCGAACAAAGGTGAAAGATAAGGGTGCGCGAGGTCGTGCCCCCCAGCGTAAAGCAGATTAGCGTTCATCAGCGGTCGCGGGAGCATCACGTCCACCAGCTGGTTTGTTTCGAAGCTGTCGCCGGATTCGGTGAGGTCTAGCTCTGGCGTCAAAAGGATCAAGGCAGCGGGCAAGGGCAAGCCCTCGTCACGGCCGCGCAGCACCGTCGCGGCCGCCAGATTACCGCCCGCAGAAGCGCCGCCGATGATGATCTTTTCAGGCGCGTGGCTGTCCAAAAGAGCGCGATAGACAGCGACGCAATCATCGAGCGCAGCCGGATAGGGATGTTCGGGTGGCATGCGATAGTCCACCGAATAGCATGACGCGCCGTGCTGGTCGGCGATGCGGCGCGCGCCTGTTCGGCAAAATTCGCCTTCACCATGGACCAGCCCGCCGCCGTGGAAGTCGAGATAGGCGCGGCCGTCTGGAACGTGATCTGCCGGCGTCGCGAGGTGCACGCGGACGCCTGCCATCTCGATGGTTTCGACGGTCGATTTCAGGCTAGGCGACAGGGCGGAGGAGAAATCGGCCATGAACTTGCCGACTGCCTCCTTGGAGCGGGTCCAGCCTTCCAGGTTGTCAGGCGCTGGCTGCGGCATGGCGTTCAGTGGCAGGCCGTCGGGCCCAGTCATGGTTGCGAGGAAGGCGCGAGCCTGCAAACTTACCGATTGAGGGAAGGGCACGGTTCTGCCGCTTATTCTCACGCCTGTTGGATCATCCATTGCTCATGTCCCTCCTCATTCCTGGCATGATGAGGAGCAAGCGCGCACTGATCAAGCTTGTTGGCGGCGGGTTCCAAACCGGCGCATAGGGACTTGCCTCTCAGTTATTCAGCGATGAGGATGGCGAGCGGTCAGCAGATAGTTGATTGCCTTGTTCGAAGAGAGCGTGAAGCCCCTGCGCGGGTCGAAGGAAAGGCCGGTAACATCGGTCACCTCCAGCCCGGCCTTCACCAGCATGTCGGTCAGTTCCTCCGGTGTCAGGAACTTGTCCCAATCATGCGTGCCTTTGGGAATGCCGCCGATGCTTTCGCCGATGCTGATCATGGCGAGGCGTGACAGGGGCGTGCGGTTGGGAGTGGACAGGATGAGCAAGCCGCCGGGGGCCAGTTTCGCCGCCAGCGCGCCTATGAACGCTGCGGGATCAGTGACATGCTCGATGACTTCCATCGACGTGACGAGGTCGAACCCTTCGCTGTCCAGCTGCTCGACCGGTGTGGCGCGATAGTCGATCAACAGGCCCTGACCTTCGGCATGGGCGCGGGCGATGGCGATATTTTCCTGCGCGGCGTCGAGGGCTGTCACCGTGGCGCCGAGGCGTGCCAAGGGTTCTGATAGAAGGCCCGCGCCGCAGCCAACGTCCAAGGCGCGCTTGCCCGTCAAGGGACGGAAGCTGCTTTCCTCACCCAGCCAGTGCCCATCGATCGCGCTGCGAATATAGCGCAGTCTTACAGGATTGAGCTTGTGCAGCATGGCGCTGCTGCCGGAAGGATCCCACCAGTCAGCTGCCATCGCGCCGAAATGCGCGGCTTCGCGGGGGTCTATGGTGCTGGGAACTGAGTTGGCCATGCACCCTGCCTATCAAGCTCCGCAATGGTGCGCCACGGGCATTTATTTCTTGCGCGGGGGCGGCCCATCGCCGTCGAGATATTTATCCTCCGCATCCAACTGCCGATGCAGTTCGCGCGTAGCCGCTTCCGTCCGCGCCAATTCTTCGGGACTTCTGTGCCGCCGGTTGCTCATGATCACATAAATGAGCACCGCCGCGAGCAGGATCGGCCCTCCGATCGTGAAAAGCCCGTAAAGGACTCCGTCCATGGCTTCCTCCTTCTAAATTTTCCACTCAAGGAATGAGCGATGACGCCATGGGGTTCCATATGGCCTTGCTTGCCATATCTGCCGCTGCTGCTATAGCGGCGCCGTTTTTCCCCGGAGGGGGATCATCTTTCCAGATCAGCAGACAGGTTCGACAAGAAAATGGCGCGCATCGTGATGAAATTCGGCGGCACCTCGATGGCGGGGATGGAGCGAATTCGCAACGTGGCCGCGCGCGTCAAACATGTCGTCGAGCAGGGTCATGAGGTCGCCGTCGTCGTATCCGCCATGGCAGGGGAGACGGACCGGCTGGTCGGCTTCTGCAAGGAAGCGTCCGCGCTTTACGATCCGGCGGAGTATGACGTAGTGGTCGCCAGCGGCGAACAGGTGACGAGCGGCCTGCTCGCCATGACGCTCAAAGCCATGGGCGTGGACGCGCGCAGCTGGCTGGGCTGGCAGCTGCCGATCCGCACCAACGAAGCCCATGCGAAGGCGCGCATCGGCGACATCGATACGATCGATCTGCTTGCATCGATGCGGTCGGGCACTGTCGCCGTGATCCCCGGATTCCAGGGCATGATGGAAGACGGCCGCATTTCGACCCTGGGCCGTGGCGGCTCGGACACTTCGGCGGTCGCCGTCGCGGCGGCGGTGAAGGCAGACCGCTGCGACATCTATACGGACGTCGATGGCGTCTACACGACCGACCCGCGTATCGTGGCGCGCGCGCGCAAGCTCGACCTCGTCACCTATGAGGAAATGCTGGAACTGGCCTCGGTCGGGGCCAAGGTGCTCCAGACCCGCTCCGTCGGCCTCGCCATGAAGGAAGGCGTGGTCGTGCAGGTGCTTTCCTCCTTCGATGATCCCACCCAGACCGACCTCCCCGGCACGCTGATCGTCAGCGAGGAGGAACTGGAAGCCAAGCTCAAGGAAGACAAGATGGAACGTCAGCTCATCACCGGCATCGCCCATGACAAGAATGAGGCGAAGATCACCGTCACCCGCGTGCCCGATCGTCCGGGCGCCGTGGCGCACATCTTTGGCCCGCTGGCCGATGCCGCGATCAACGTCGACATGATCATCCAGAATGTCGGCCGCGACAAGGGCGAGACGGACGTGACCTTCACCGTGCCGGGCGCCGACCTTGCCCGCGCGCTGGACGTGCTGGAAAGCCAGAAGGAAGAGATCGGCTTCAACCGCGTGATCCCGGACACGAAGGTCGCCAAGGTGTCGGTCGTCGGCGTCGGCATGAAGAGCCATGCCGGGGTTGCTTCGACCATGTTCAAGAGCCTGGCCGATCGCGGGATCAACATCCTCGCCATCTCGACCAGCGAGATCAAGGTTTCGGTGCTGATCGATGAGGATGAGACGGAACTGGCGGTGCGTGTGCTGCACACGGCCTATGGGCTGGACGCGCCGGTCGCATAATTCAAATGATCACCCCTCCCCTTGAAGGGAGGGGCCGGAGGTGGGACCTGGCCCCACTGAACAGCGCGTGGGGAGGGCCCCCACCCCAACCCCTCCCCTGAAGGGGAGGGGCTTTGTGCTTCTAGGATTAGACTGATGACCAACGCCAAACTCACTTCCCTGATGGCTCGCGGCACCGAATTCCTGGGCTGCGACGTCGCGATCATGTGCGGGGCGATGAGTTGGGTGTCGGAGCGGAACCTGGTCGCGGCCATTTCCAACGCGGGCGGCTTTGGCGTGATCGCCTGCGGCGCGATGACGCCGGAATTGCTTGACAAGGAAATCGCGGCGACGAAGGCGCTGACCTCCAAGCCCTTCGGCGTCAACCTGATCACCATGCATCCGCAACTGTTCGACCTGATCGAAGTGTGCGCGCGTCATGAGGTCGGCCATGTGGTGCTGGCAGGCGGCTTGCCGCCCAAGGGCAGCATCGAGGCGATCAAGGAAAAGGGCGCCAAGCTCATCTGCTTCGCTCCGGCGCTGAGCCTGGCCAAGAAGCTGGCGCGCTCGGGCGTCGATGCGCTGGTGATCGAGGGGATGGAAGCGGGCGGCCATATCGGCCCCGTGTCGACCAGCGTGCTGGCGCAGGAAATCCTGCCGGAGATGGCGTCGCAGCTGCCGGTGTTCGTCGCTGGCGGGATCGGGCGCGGAGAGCTGATCGCAGGCTATCTGGAAATGGGTGCGGCGGGCGTGCAGCTGGGCACGCGCTTTGCCTGCGCGAGCGAAAGCATTGCGCATGCTAACTTCAAGAAGGCCTTTTTCCGCGCTTCGGCGCGCGACGCGATCGCCAGCGTGCAGATCGACCCGCGTTTGCCGGTCATTCCGGTGCGGGCCCTCAAAAATGCGGGGACCGAAGCCTTTACCGCCAAGCAACGGGAAGTCGCCAATCTGCTCGATGGCGGCTCCGTCGACATGATGGAAGCGCAGTTGCAGATCGAACATTATTGGGCGGGAGCGCTCCGCCGGGCCGTGATCGACGGCGATGTCGAGGGCGGATCGCTGATGGCGGGACAGTCGGTCGGCATGGTGACGAAGGAAGAGCCGGTCACCGACATCATCACGCAGTTGATGGACGAGGCGGTTGTCGCGCTGGAGCGGCGTAGCGCCTGAGGCCGTCCTGATTATCGGGACGAACCGAATCCCTGAAGGGACGAAGTGATCCGGGCGATCATCGCCAGGAACGCGCAGCTTTGCCATGAGTTTGGGCCATGAGCTTTGGCGCTGACAATTGATCATAGGGGATAATGGGTTGCCGTTGCGTGCTGCTTCATGTCGCGTCTGGACAATCGCTTCGGTGGCCGCATTGGCGCTCGTTGCAGGCTGTTCCACACCCAAACAGGCGCCGACCCCTCCGCCGCCGGTCGTCCGCACGATCAAGCCGCTGCCGCCGATGGGTGCGGTCGAGGATATGAGCATTCCGGAGGTTGATGCCGAAGGGAAATATCTGACGCCCAATCGCGGGGTCACGGCCAACACGGCGTTGTGGCATGTCCGCATGGCGCTGAACGTTGCGGCGCTCTCCTGCCATGGTGCGGGCGAGCCTGCGCGGATTCAGTACAACAAGATGCTGCATGTCCATAAGGACATATTGCGGGAAGCCAACGCGGCGGTCGATCGCAACTATACCGCCGCTTATGGCAGCGCGGGGCTTCAGTCGCGCGAGTTGCTGAACACGGTCGTTTATAATTTCTTTTCGCTTCCGCCTGTGACCAAGAGCTTCTGTCCCGTGGCGGTGGATGTGGGCGCGAAGATACTTGCCATGCCTTCCAGCCAGTTGCTGGCCTATGCGCCCGAAGCACTGACGGCGCTGGAGAAGCCGTTTCAGGAATTTTACGAAGCCTATGCCGACTATCTGCGGCGGCTGGCGGAGTGGCAGTCCCGCTTTGGCGGCACGGTGACGGTGATCGTGTCGCCCACGCCCCTGCCGCCGCCGCCCAAGCCACCGGCCGAGATCAGCCCTGGCTTCGTGCCGCCGCCTGCGCTGCCGCCGCTGCGGGAAGAGAGCGGACAGGCGCTGGTGCCTGGCGCGACATCGGCGCCGCGCGTGAACGTGCCGACTTTCCCGATCAGACGGTAAGAGGACTTCAGTCGCCTGCCGGCATGAAAGTGACCGGAGCCTTTGAGGGCAGGGGGAAGAGGCGGACGAAGCGTTCTGCCAAATCACGGTCCCCCTCAATCTTCAGCGCGCCGCCGACATCTTCGAAGCTTGCCCCGCCATAGACCACGGCGGCGAGCGCATTCTGATCACCGCTGATCACCGTGTCTGCGCCCTCGACAGGCCCGCGATCCATGGTGAAGTCGCCGTCCTTGAACTGTGCGCGAAATTCTTCCTCGCCGAAACGGAAGCCTACCACCGCGTCTAAGTCAGCGATGCGGCTGCGGTCGATCATCGTGCGCATGGACAGGACGACCGACACATTGCTCATCGGCTGGCCGGGCTGCATCGTGGGCGAGCGGCAAGCCCAGCGGCCGAGCACCTGGAACAGGATTTCCGACTCGCGGCCCCATTCGGTCAGTTCGTAGATCTGGCTGGCGGCGGGCGGGGGGAGGCGGCGGCGGATGAGGACGCTGGCGGCTTCCAGTTCCTCCAGACGCTGCGTCAGCACATTGGCGCTGATTCCGGGCAGGCTGGCGCGCAGATCGGTGAAACGCTTGGGACCCAGCATCAATTCCCGCATGATCGGCATGGCCCAGCGGTCGCCGATGAGGTCGAGCGCATGGGCCGTTGCACAGCCATCCTGATAGGCGCGCTTTTTGGAACTGCGAGTCATTGGTTATCTTTTCTAACTTTGATGTTGCATAACATAATCATTGGGTCCAAAAAGTTCAAGGCGGTGAGTCGAGTTCCATAGTTCCTTGCCGCAATGTTCAAGGAGATGCGTGATGCCTGATGCCCCCACTCCCAAGATGATTTTCGTCAACCTGCCGGTGAAGGACCTGTCCGCCGCAATCGCCTTTTATGAGGCGGTTGGCGCGGTGCGGAACAAGGATTTTTGCGGCGAGGACAGCCAGATGATGAGCCTGTCCGACGCCATTCATGTGATGCTGTTGACGCACGAACGCTTCGCGAGCTTCACGCCGCGCCGCATCCCGAACGCGCATGAAACCGCGCAGGTGTTGCTGGCAATCAGCGAGGAAAGCCGGGCCGCGGTGGATGTGACTACGGAAAAGGCACTCGCCGCGGGCGGGACGGAGCCCAATCCGCAACAGGATCATGGTTTCATGTATGGTCGCAGCTTTGCTGATCTGGACGGTCATATCTGGGAAGTCACCTGGATGGACGTTGAAGCGGCGCTGGCGACCCATCAGCGGGAAGTTGCCGCCTGATCAATCCGAACAAGGAGAGAGATGATGAGCTATATCGACGGTTTCGTGGTTCCCGTGCCGAAGGGCAACAAGGAGCGGTATAAGGAGTTCGCGACCCGGGCCGCTCCGATCTTCCTGGAGCATGGCGCGCTGCGCATGGTGGAATGCTGGGGCACTGATGTTCCTGTCGGGAAGGTCAATGACTTCCGCACGTCCGTAATCGCCGAAGAAGGCGAGGACGTCGTCTTTTCCTGGATCGAATGGCCCGACAAGGCAACGCGCGACGCGGGGCAGGAGAAGGTGATGAACGATCCCCGCATGCAGGAAGATGGCGAGATACCCTTTTCAGGCAAGCGGATGATTTATGGCGGGTTCGACGTAATGATCGATCAGAAGGCCTGACCAACAGCATGCGACAAGGAGGCGGATGATGAGCGACCTGACCGGCAAATTCTTCTGGTATGAACTGATGACCAGCGATCCGGAGGGCGCAATCGCCTTCTATGGCGATGTGGTGGGATGGACGGCGCAGCCCTTTGGCGGCGAGCGGACGGACGATCCCTATCATGTCGTGTCGGGAAGCGCGGGGCCGCTTGGCGGCATCATGCGCATTCCGGCGGAAGCGAAGGATTGCGGCATGTCGCCCTGGTGGGGCGGCTATGTCGGATCGGCCGATGTCGATGCCGATGCCCAGCGACTGAGCGGCGCGGGAGCGAGCGTGAAGCGGCCGCCGGAAGATATTCCGGGCGTCGGGCGCTTTGCCGTGATGAGCGATCCGGGTGGCGCGATCTTCATGCTGCTCAAGGGATCGAGCCCGGACGGCATGGACGCCGCGCCGCCGATGGCGAGAGGCCATGTCGGCTGGCACGAGCTTTACAGCGGCAGTTTCGACGCGGACCTCGCTTTCTACACGTCCCAGTTCGGCTGGGGGAAGGGCGAGGCGATGGATATGGGGCCAATGGGCAGCTACCAGCTTTTCTCCATGTCCGGCGGGACCGACTTCAACAGCATGGAAGGCGGCATGATGCCCAGGCCCGAGCAGATGGCGGAGCCGCAATGGCTGTTCTACTTCGTGGTGCCGGACATCGATGAGGGCGTGGAGAAGGTGAAGGCAGGCGGCGGCACCGTGCTGAATGGCCCCGCCGAAGTGCCGGGCGGCGCGTGGATCATCCAGGCGACGGACCCGCAAGGCGCGATGTTCGCGCTGGTCGGCATGCGTTCGGCCGCAGCATAAGAGGAGAGAAAGGATGTCGAAGATTTCACCCTGTCTGTGGTTCAACGGACAGGCAGAGGAAGCTGCGCGCTTCTATGTCTCTGTCTTTGGCGGGTCGGTCGATTCGATCAGCCGTTATCCGCATGATGTTCCCGGCCCCGCGCCATTCAAGGAAGGCGACGTGCTGCTGGTGGAATTCACGCTGTTCGACCAGAGCTATCAGGGACTGAACGGGGGGGCGGAATTCGGCTTTACCGAAGCGGTGTCCTTGTCGATCTCATGCAAGGACCAGGCTGAAGTCGACCGCTATTTCGATGCGCTGACGGCCGACGGCGGCGCGCCCGGCCCATGTGGCTGGGTGAAGGACAAATTCGGCCTGTCCTGGCAGATCGTGCCGGAAGAGGTCATGGAGATGCACCGCAAGGGCGGCCCCGGCATTCAGCCGATGATGGCCGAGATGATGACGATGCAGAAACTGGACCTTGCCCGCATGAAGGCGGCCTATGAGGGAGCGACGGTATGAGCAGCGGGCAACATGAGCTGTCGGTCAGCTGCCACATCGCGGCTCCACGCGAGATCGTGTGGAAGGTTTGGACTGACCTGAAGGACCAATGGTTCTGCCCCAAGCCGTGGCGCGCCGAGGTGATCGAGGAAGATTTGCGCCCCGGTGGCCGTAGCGCCGTGCGCATGTTCGGCCCCGATGGCGAAGATACCGGGCCGATGGAGGGCATCTTCCTTGAGGTGGTCCCCGGCGAGCGGGTGGTATCGACCGACGCCTACGCCTCAGGGTGGATACCGCAGGAGCCGTTCCTGACCTCGATCTGGAGTTTCGTCGAAGAAGGCGAGGGAACGCGCTTTACCGCGACGGCCCGGCATTGGAGCGATGAGGCGCTGAAGCGGCATGAGGCGATGGGGTTCCATCCCGGATGGGACCAGATGGCGCAGCAGTTCAAGGATTTGTGCGAGACTTCGGCGGCGATCGCATGAGATATTTCCTCCCCATCAGGTGATGGGGAGGAATTTGGGGTCAGGCTTTCAGCACTTGCTCCACAGCGGATCGGAACTTCGCCATATCCTCGGCCGAACCGACCGTAACGCGCGAGACGGTGGGCCAGATGGGCCAGTTGCGGCCGATCTGAACCTTTTCGGGCGTTGCAAGCAGGGCAGCCTGCATGTCCTTGGCTGGTTTCTTCCAGTCCATCATGAACATGTTCGCCTGGCTGCCGGGATGCACGGCGATGCCCTTCTTCGTGAGCCAGGCGATGGTTTCGGCCCGGGTGGCGGCGCATTCCTCGCGCCGGGCCTTGATGAGGCCGCTTTCGGTGTAGACGGCGTTGCCGCACGCCATGGCGGTGATCGACAGGCCGCCTGCGCTGGGGCCGAACAGCATGATGCGCTTCTGTACCTCAGGATCGGCGAAGGTGAGGCCGAGGCGCATGCCTGCCATGCCGAACAGCTTCGAGAAGGTCCGCATGACGATGATGTCCTTGCGGCCCGCGATCAGGCTGACGGCGCTCGGCGCTTCGGAGAAGTGGATATAGGCTTCGTCTACCAGCAGCATCGCGTCGGCGGGCTTGTTGTCCAGCAGCCATTTGATGTCTGAAAGCGGCGTGATGGTGCCTGTGGGATTGTTGGGCGTGCAGATATAATAAAGGCCGGCATTGGGATTGGCGGCGAGCATCGCTTTGACGTCGTGGCCCTTGCCGGGCGCCTGGGCCGCCTTAGCGATCGGCGCCTTCATATAATCGGCGGTGCGCCAGGCGGATTCGAATGTTGGATCGGCGCTCACAAGCCCTTTGGTAGGTGAACAATAGGCAGCGACGATGCTGACCAGCGGCCCGCCGGAGCCCGGCCACAGCATGACTTGCGACTCCGTCAGCCCCTCCACCTTCGCCACGGTGGAGATAAGGTCGCCCCGGTAGTTGTCGGGATCATACCAGTTGCCGAAGGACGACGCCCTTGCCGCCGCTTCCACGCCGGAGGGGAAGGGGCCTGCCCAGCATTCGTTCGACCCGATGCGCACCGCGCCCTTGATCCCGCGCGCGGCCTGCTGCTGCGCATGGGCGGGTTGGATCAGCAGGGAATTTGCCGCAGCGCCTGCACCGAGCAGGGCGGCAATCTTGCCGATGTTGCGACGGGAATAGCCGCGATCCAGCAGGTCTTCGCGGGCATCCTTTTCCAGTATCAAGGTCATGTCATCTGTCCCCTTGTTCGAACCAACCGCATGGTGTTCCGATCGAGGAGACGAAGCGGTCGCTTGTTTCCGCAATATGTCGCCCAAGTTTTTTGACGATTTTGATCGGTTTCCCTGCCGATTGAATTGACTTCCCCTTGGAAAGGGGCCCCGCGATCTGTTAGCGCATTGACATGCCCACGACGCCCGCCGCCGCCGCCCGCCAGATCCTCACCAGCTTGCAGGAGGTGATGGCC
Organism: Sphingobium sp. TomMM35A; assembly: GCF_054771735.1. Taxonomy (NCBI): domain Bacteria; kingdom Pseudomonadati; phylum Pseudomonadota; class Alphaproteobacteria; order Sphingomonadales; family Sphingobiaceae; genus Sphingobium; species Sphingobium sp. TomMM35A. Next base: position 1,572,862 of record NZ_BSRC01000001.1, on the reverse strand, counting down.
GCGCGGACGAGTGCGCAGGCGAAGCTCAACAAGGTCGTGGATATTATCGGGCAGGCGCTGTCGAGCGAGGTTTGCTCCATCTATCTGGTGCGCGAAGGGCTGCTGGAACTGTTCGCGACGCGGGGCCTCAAGCAGGAGGCCGTCCATGTCACGCGGATGGCGATGGGCGAAGGTCTGGTCGGCCTGATCGCGACCAATGTCGAGACGTTGAACTTGGACGAGGCGGCGGCGCATCCGGACTATAGTTATCGGCCGGAAACGGGCGAAGAGTTGTTCCACAGCTTTGCGGGCGTGCCGATCGTGCGGCGGGAACGGGCGATCGGGGTGCTGTGCGTCCAGCATGTCGAGCCGCGCCGCTATGAAGAGGTCGAGATCGAGGCGCTGCAGACCGTGGCGATGGTGCTGTCGGAGTTGATCGCCAACGCCGAGCTGGCGGATGATGGCCCGGCAGATCTGCGGGTGCAGGATACGGGCACGATCATGCTGCAGGGATTGCAGCTGGTGATGGGCATGGCGCGGGGGCATGCGGTGTTTCACCAGCCGCGCGTCCATGTCGAACATACGGTGGCCGAGGATACCGAGGCCGAGCGGCAGCGCGTCATTTCCGCCTTCACCAAGATGCGCGAGCAGATTGACCGGATGACCGGGGCGGTCGAGTTCGGGATGGAGGGCGAGCATCAGGAGGTGCTCGAAACCTACAAGATGTTCGCCTATGACGAGGGCTGGATCCGGCGCATCAACGAAGCGATCGACAGCGGCCTGACCGCCGAGGCGGCGATCGAGCGCGTGCAGCAGCGCACCCGGATGCGCATGCGGCAGATCGACGATGCCCTGTTGCAGGACCGGATGCATGATCTGGAGGACATGGCCAATCGGCTGTTGCGGATCGTGTCGGGGCAATTGGGCACGGCAGCGCAACTGGGGCTGAGGCAGGATGCCATCCTGATCGCGCGTAACCTGGGTCCGGCGGAACTGCTGGAATATGACCGGCGGCGACTGAAGGGCGTGATCCTGGAAGAAGGGTCGCTGACCGCGCACGTCACCATCGTCGCGCGCGCCATGGGTGTGCCGGTGCTGGGGCGCGTCCGCGAAATCCGGCAAAAGGTGAATGAGGGCGACCTGATCCTCATGGATGTCGTGTCGAACAGCCTGCTGGTCCGTCCGACGCCGGACATGGACGAAGCGTTCGAGAACAGGCTGCACGTCACGCAGAAGCGGCGGGCGGAGTTCGCCGCGATGCGTGATCTGCCGTCGGTCACGGCGGACGGGCAGCGGATCGAGCTGATGGTGAATGCGGGCCTGCGGGAGGATGCGCAGGCGCTGGATCTGGTCGGCGCGGACGGGATTGGGCTGTTTCGCACAGAATTTCAGTTTCTGGTGTCGGCGACGCTGCCGCAGCGGGAAAAGCAGCAGCGCCTTTACAAGGACGTGCTGGACGCGGCCGGGGACCGTCCGGTGATCTTCCGCACGGTCGATATCGGCGGTGACAAGGCGCTGCCGTACATGCAGCGCGACGAGGACGAGGAGCTGGAGGACAATCCGGCGATGGGCTGGCGCGCGCTGCGGCTGGCGCTCGACCGGGACGGGCTGATGAAGGCGCAGGCGCGGGCGCTGCTGGAAGCGTCCGCGGGCAAGGTGCTGAACATCATGTTCCCGATGGTGTCGGAGCCGTGGGAATATGAGAAGGCACGTGCTCTGGTCGAGCACCAGCGCGAATGGCTTCTGTCCCAGCGCAAGAAGGTGCCGACGGCGGTACGCTATGGCGCGATGCTGGAGGTGCCTGCGCTGGCCGAAGTGCTGGACCTGCTGTTGCCCAAGCTCGATTTCCTGTCGATCGGCACCAATGACCTGACGCAGTTCCTATTCGCGGCCGACCGGGCGCATCCCAAGCTCGCCGAGCGCTACGATTGGCTGAGCATCGCTATCCTGCGCTTCCTGGACCGGGTAGTGCGTACCTGCGGTGAATATCAGGTGCCCGTCGGCGTTTGCGGAGAGATGGGCGGGCGGACGCTGGAGGCAATGGCGCTGGTGGGCCTGGGCGTGCGGCGTCTGTCGATCACGCCTGCATCGGTGGGGCCGGTCAAGGCGATGATCCGCGCGATCGACGCCGCCGAATTGCAGGCTATGATGCGCGACCTGCTGAATGATGGCGTCGTGGACGTTCGCGGGGCGTTGACCGAGTGGGCGACCGAGCGCGGCATCGAACTGAATTGAACAGGGAAAATGGGTCGGTCATGCCCGCCCCGGCGTTGACAATCCCTGTACCGGAATGAGACAAGACCAGCCTCTAAGATCGCGGAGCAGCATGGCAGAACAACCCGAACTGGAAAACGGCGCAACATCGCCGGACGTGCAATCCAGCACTCCCGGCGCAAAGCTGCGCGCCGCGCGCGAGGCGCAAGGCCTGTCGATGCAGGACGTGGCGACACGCACCCGCATCGCCCAGCGCCAGTTGGAAGCGATCGAGCGCGACGACTATTCCGCACTGCCAGGCATTCCCTATGCCGTGGGTTTCGCTCGTGCTTATGCCCGCGCGGTGGATCTGGACGAAGTGGCGATTGCCGCTGATGTACGCCATGCCGTTCATAATTCGGAACTTGGGACGAACCGGTACGAAGCGTTCGAACCGGCCGACCCGGCGCGGGTGCCGTCGCGCGTCCTTGCATGGACAGCTGCGGCTATCGTGATCCTGCTCGTCGCCGGTTTCACGATCTGGCGCACGCAGATGTTAACGCCCCCTACAGGGCAAGAGATTGCTGCCGAGCAGGCCAAGCCCGTCACTGCTGCGAAGCCAGCCGCTGGCGCTCGTCCCGCAGCGCCGGTCGTACAGACGGTGGTGTTCACCGCCAATGATGATGTGTGGTTGCGCATCTATGACGAGGCTGGCGAGCGGTTGAAGGACGGGCTGATGAAGAAGGGTGAGAGTTTCACTCTGCCTGCCAACGCTCGCAATCCCATGATCCTCACCGGCCGCCCGCAAGCCTTGTCGGTGACGGTTGGCGGCAAGCCGATTGCGCCGCTGGGCGCGCCGGATCGGACCATTTCCGACGTGCCTGTATCGGCGGCCGCCTTGCTGGCGCGGGCGGCGCCTGCTTCAGCGGGTGCGGCTCCACCCTCCGCCCCCTCGGCAGCGCAGCTGCCGCCGGTTCGGCCCGTCACCGGAAGTGTCGCGCCTGCGATACCGGCGGCACCTGCGCCAGCACCGGCTGCCCCGCCGGCAGCGAACTAAGATCGCGCGCATCCTCGCTTGAGCAGCCGCACGTCGCGCTTTACGGCGGCGAATATGGCCTTATGGTTAAAAGCGGGGAATGCGGCTTTTTAGCCGTGTCGTCGGTTAGATAGTTTAGTCGGGGATCATCATGCGTTACGCCTTATTTGCGACAACCGCCCTGTTGTTGGGAGCGCCCGCCATGGTTGCGCTTGTGCCAGCGGCGGCTGCCCAGAATGTGGCGATCGATGTGCGCATCGACCGGCTGGAAAAGGAAATGCGGGCGGTTCAGCGGAAGGTTTTTCCCGCAGGCACTCCGTTGGAGGCGGAGATCACCCGTCCATCTACGCCCGCAGTGCCGCCCGGCACACCGTCCTCGTCGCCCGTTGCCGATCTGACCGCGCGGGTGGCTGCGCTGGAGTCCCAGCTTGCGTCGATGACGGGGCAGGTCGAAGAGAACAGCTTCAAAATCCGTCAACTGGAAGAGGCGTTCAACAAATATAAGGCTGAAGCACAGAGCCGTGCCGAAGTCGTCACGCCGCCGGCGGTACGTCCGGCGGTACCGTCGGCCGATGCGGCTCCGATCGAGGCGAAGCCTCAGCCAGGGACCAATGGTGGCGCGACGGAAGCCCGCAAACTGGCGGTGGCTGCCATCGAGCGGCCATCGACGGGAGATGCCGCGAGTGACGCCTATAGCTATGGCTTTCGGCTGTGGGACGCAAAATTCTACCCCGAAGCGCAGGCTCAGCTGAAAGCGACCGTCGAAAAATATGGTGCGTCGCCGGTCGCGAGCCGCTCCGCCAACCTGTTGGGCCGGGCCTATCTGGACGATGGCAAGCCTGCGCTTGCGTCGGTGACATTCTACGACAATTATCAGAAGCGACCCAAGGGCGACCGGGCCGCCGACAGTCTTGCCTATCTTGGCGAGGCATTGATCCAGCTTAAAAAGCCGGCCGATGCGTGCAAGGTTTATGCAGAACTGGAGCAGGTCTATGGCTCCAGCATGTCGGCCAGCCTGCGCGGCATGATGGAGAAGGGCCGCACCCGGGCGAAGTGCAGCTAAGGCAAAGCCATGGCCGAACCCTCTTCGGCACAATCTGACCTGGAAGCCTTGCTGATCCAGACGGTCGGCGATCTGGTGGGCGAGGCAGCAGGCCTGCGTTTTGGCGTGGCAGTGTCGGGCGGCCCCGACAGCATGACGCTGCTTGACCTTGCCCACCGCTGTTTCGCTGGCCGGGTCGAGGCTGCGACTGTTGATCATGGTCTAAGACCCGAATCCGCGGACGAGGCGGCGATGGTGGCGCAGTGGTGCAGCGGGCGCGGCATCCCCCATGCGGTGCTTCACCCTGCGGCTCCTTTGACCGGTAACGTTCAGCAATGGGCCCGCGCCCAACGCTATGCCGCGCTTGAGGAATGGAGGGTCGAACGGCGGATCGACTGGCTGTGTACCGCGCACCATGCCGATGACCAGCTTGAGACGGTGCTGATGCGGCTCAACCGTGGTTCGGGGGTGAATGGGCTTTCGGGCATCCGTGCTCGGCAAGGACATGTGCTTCGGCCTTTGCTGAATGCGAGACGCGCGGATCTTCTGGACCATGTCCGCTCGGCAGGCCTGCCGTTCGTCAATGATCCTTCCAATGCCGATCCGCGTTTCGATCGCGCGGCGATCCGGCAGCATCTGGAAAATGTCAGCTGGCTCGATGCGCGGGCGGCTGCACGCAGCGCCGCTGCACTGGCGGAATGCGCCGAAGCGCTGGATTGGATGATCGACGATCTTGCTGCGGCACATGTTCGGCGGGAGGACGGCGCCTGGCTGCTGACGATGACCGATCTGCCCCGGGAACTGCTGCGGCGGCTCGTGATGCGCATTGTCGCGGAGGCGCAGCCGGGTGCGCTGCCGCGTGGAGACGGAATTGATCGCGCGATTCTTATCGCTGCTCAAGGTGGGCAGACGAGCCTGGGGGCGCTCTTGATCAAAGGCGGGGCTGTCTGGAAAATCAGCGTTGCGCCCGCCCGAAGATGATAAACAGGATCGCGCTTGTTGATCGTTACGGAAAGGTTCCACGATCTAACTTATCTGTGGCTCGGCCCGTCGAAATGTTGCAGCGCAATGACCTTTCCTTAATAGCCTCCATGCTTAATGAGCCTGCCCCTCAAAGCATGGAAAGCTGATTATGTTCGAATTTGCGGCGCTGACCTATGGCGTGCTCGCCAGCATCATCCTTTCGGCAGCGCAACGTAACCGGAAACTGGCGCGCCCGCATCCGCCGATGCTGCTATATGTCGGCTATCTGCTGTGCGGGCTGTCGGCGGGCGTGGCGGTGATCCTGGCCTATATCGCCCTGTCGCAATTCGCGGGGGGCTGAACGTCCGGCGGGCAAATCGCCCAACTTGCGATTTTGCCGGAGCACCCTATCTTGCCCGGTGAAAGAGAGTGATGATGAACGACGAGAAGGACCCGCAGGGCAATCCCTGGATCAAAAGCGCGATGATTTGGGCGGGGGTGATTATCGCCCTGCTGCTTTTCGTTTCGATGTTCGACAGCCGCTCCGCAAGCCAAGCAGGCAGCGGCATCGCCTATTCCGAATTCCGTTCGAAGGTTCAGGAAGGGCAGGTCAAGGACGTCGCGATCGCCACCGACAAGATCACCGGCACGCTGACCAGCGGGCAGCGGTTCAACACCGTTCCCGTCAATGACCCGGCTTTGACGGGCCTGCTTGACGACTATAACGTCAAATATTCTGGCCAAAGCGAAGAGCAGCCGAGCTTCTGGCAGATCATGCTCTACCAGTCGCTGCCGTTCCTGCTGATCCTGGGCATTGCCTTCTTCGTGCTGCGCCAGATGCAGAAGGGCGGCGGCGCGGGCGGCGCGATGGGTTTTGGCAAGTCCAAGGCCAAGCTGCTGACCGAAAAGCACGGCAAGGTCACGTTCGACGATGTCGCGGGCATCGATGAGGCTCGCGAGGAATTGCAGGAAATCGTCGAGTTCCTGAAGGACCCGAGCAAGTTCGCGCGGCTGGGCGGTAAGATCCCCAAGGGCGCTCTGCTCGTTGGTTCGCCCGGCACCGGCAAGACGCTGCTGGCTCGCGCGATCGCGGGCGAGGCGGGCGTGCCTTTCTTCACCATTTCCGGTTCCGACTTCGTGGAGATGTTCGTAGGCGTCGGCGCGAGCCGCGTGCGCGACATGTTCGAGCAGGCCAAGAAGAACGCGCCCTGCATCGTCTTCATCGACGAAATCGACGCGGTCGGCCGTCATCGTGGCGCAGGCCTCGGCAACGGCAATGATGAGCGCGAGCAGACGCTGAACCAGCTGCTGGTCGAGATGGACGGTTTCGAGGCGAATGAGGGCATCATCATCGTCGCGGCGACCAACCGCCCTGACGTGCTGGACCCCGCGTTGCTGCGTCCGGGTCGTTTCGACCGTCAGGTGGTGGTCCCGCGCCCGGATATCGAGGGCCGCGAGAAGATCCTCGCGGTGCACATGAAGAAGGTGCCGTTGGCGCCCGACGTCAATCCGCGCACCATCGCGCGCGGCACGCCGGGTTTTTCGGGTGCTGATCTCGCCAACCTTGTCAACGAAGCGGCGCTGATGGCGGCGCGGCGGGGCAAGCGGCTGGTCGCGATGGACGAGTTCGAGGCGGCCAAGGACAAGGTCATGATGGGTAGCGAGCGCCGCTCCATGGTCATGACCGACGATGAGAAGAAGATGACCGCTTATCATGAGGCAGGTCATGCTATCGTTGCGGTCCATGAACCGGCGTCGGACCCGATCCACAAGGCGACAATCATCCCGCGCGGCCGTGCGCTGGGCATGGTGATGCGTCTGCCGGAGCGGGACAGCTACAGCTATCATCGCGACAAGATGCATGCGAACCTGGCGGTAGCCATGGGCGGGCGCGTGGCGGAAGAGATTATCTTCGGCCATGACAAGGTGTCCTCGGGTGCTTCGGGCGACATTCAGTACGCAACCAAGCTGGCGCGCGACATGGTCACCCAGTGGGGCATGTCGGACAAGCTGGGTCCGCTGCAGTATGAAGAGCAGCAGGGAGAGACCTTCCTCGGCTATTCGCAGAGCCAGCGCGTCCATATGTCGAACGAGACCGCGAAGGCGATCGATCTTGAAATCCGCACGATCGTCGAGGGTGGCTATGATCGGGCCAAGGATGTGCTGACGGGACATGAAGATCAGCTGCACCTACTGGCCAACGCCTTGCTCGAATATGAGACGCTGACCGGCGAAGAGATCAAGACGCTGCTCGACAAGGGTGAGATCACTCGCGACGATGGCACGACCATCAAGCCCTCGACGGTGCCTGCGGCAGGATCGTCCATCCCCAAGACGCGCAAGCGCAAAGGGCCCTTCGGGGAGCCTTCACCCGCAGGGATCTGAGCGGCGGTCAAGGGTTAAAGGGGCGCTGCCATTGGGCGGCGCCCTTTTCCTTTTGCCGCTCCCCAATCATGGTGAGATAGGGCGCGCATGGCAAAAGCTGATCGATTGGAACGTCTGGATGCCCGCCGCCTGGAACTGGAGGCGGAATATACGGAGAAGCTGGTGGACGCCTTACGTGTCACGGCTTCAGGGAAATGGGGCTTGTTCGGCCATAAGGATGATCGGGCCAGTCGCGCGGCGATAGCGCCCGTGATCGAAGCACTGGCTGAAATTGGGGAAGCTATAGACAAGGCGCGGGAGCAGCTGTTGATGCCGCCGTTCGCGTTGCAACAGGACTTTCTCGCATCACGCGGCCCTGTTAGTTCGCAGGCCGTGGGAGAACCGAAGCAGGCGCAGGCATGGCTCGATCGGCTCGTGCCTGCAGCCGACAAATCCTGAAAGTGCAGTTTCTCTATACGGTGAGACGCCCAGCAACAAAATGCGCCTTAAGGTCTGGTCGTTTCGCTGGTTAATGGTTACATGGGCCGCCACGAATCCCCAGCGATCATGCTATGCCCCTTGGCCGATCGCGCAATAGAAAGTGGCTTTTACATGGATATCCGCCTCGGCCTCACCTTTGACGACGTGCTGCTGCAGCCCGGCGAATCTGATGTGCTGCCGAGCCAGGCCGACACCGGCACCTATGTAACGAAGCAGATCAAGCTAAACATTCCGATCCTCTCGTCCGCTATGGATACCGTGACGGAGGCGGACATGGCCATCGTCATGGCGCAATTGGGCGGCATCGGCGTCCTCCATCGCAACTTGTCGATCGAAGAGCAGGCAGACGCGGTGCGTGCGGTGAAGCGCTTCGAAAGCGGCATGGTGGTGAACCCTATCACCATCACCCCGCGCGCCACGCTGGCTGACGCGCAGATGCTGATGGAGCGGCATAAGATCAGCGGCATCCCCGTGGTCGAGGATTCGGGCAAGTTGGCCGGCATCCTGACCCATCGCGACGTACGCTTCGCTGAAAATCCGCAGCAGCCGGTCAGCGAATTGATGACCAAGGATAATCTTGCCACCGTGAAGGTGGGCGTTGGCCAGGAAGAGGCTCAGCGCCTGCTCCACCAGCGGCGGATCGAAAAGCTGCTGGTGGTCGACGACGACTATCATTGCGTCGGTCTGATCACGGTCAAGGACATCGAAAAGGCAGTCACCTATCCGCAGGCGACGAAGGACGGGTCTGGCCGCTTGCGTGTGGCTGCGGCGACCACGGTCGGGGACAAGGGGCTGGAGCGCAGCGAAGCGTTGATTGACGCGGAATGCGACCTGATCGTCATCGACACGGCGCATGGCCACAGCAAGCAGGTCGCGGTTGCGGTGGAGGCGGTGAAGCGCCTGTCCAACCATGTTCAGGTCGTGGCGGGCAATGTGGCGACGGCAGAAGCGACAAAGGCGCTGATCGATGCGGGCGCGGATTGCGTGAAGGTCGGCATCGGGCCTGGCTCGATCTGCACGACGCGCGTCGTTGCGGGCGTCGGCGTGCCGCAGCTTACCGCCGTCATGGACTCGGCAAATGAAGCGGCCAAGCAAGGCATTCCGGTGATCGCGGACGGCGGCCTTCGCACCTCGGGCGACGTCGCCAAGGCGTTGGCGGCTGGTGCGGGCTGCGTCATGGTCGGGTCGCTGCTGGCTGGCACGGCCGAAGCGCCGGGTGAAACCTTCCTCTACCAGGGCCGCGCCTATAAGAGCTATCGCGGCATGGGCAGCGTCGGCGCGATGGCGCGGGGATCTGCCGACCGCTATTTCCAGGCGGATATCAAGGACCAGATGAAGCTGGTGCCCGAAGGTATCGAGGGGCAGGTGCCCTTCAAGGGACCGGCCAAGGATGTCATTCATCAGCTGGTCGGCGGCGTTAAGGCGGCGATGGGCTATACCGGCAGCCGCACGATCAAGGACCTTCAGGAGCGCGCTCGTTTCGTTCAGATCACCAATGCTGGTCTGTCCGAAAGCCATGTTCATGACGTGACCATCACCCGGGAAGCGCCCAATTATCCGACGCGGTAAGATCGCCTATATCCCTCCACTCAATGGAGAGGTCGGGTGGTGAAAGCGTAGCCAGCTTCGGTCGAGTCTTTGAAAGTGCCGCTGGTGCGGCAAGCCCACCCCCGAGGCCCTCCCGCTTGCGGGAGGGGGGAGTATGATATGACACCTGCTGCGCGTGTTCAGGCTGCGATCGAATTGCTGGACACTATCATTGCGTCTGCGCGCGATGGCGGACCGGCGGCGGACACGTTGATCGCGCGCTATTTTAAAGAACGGCGTTATGCTGGGTCGCGCGATCGGCGGGCGGTGCGCGATCATGTCTATGACGCGGTAAGGCGGGTGGCTGAGCGGCCGGACAATGGGCGGGCGGCGATGGTTGGGCTGGCGCGGGAGCGGCCGGAGCTTGCGGCTCTGTTCGACGGATCGGCACATGCGCCCGCGCCGATCAGCAGCGATGAGCAGGGGGCCGAGGCTGGCGTTGTGCCGGGGTGGCTCAAGCCATTGTTCGCACCTCCGGTTGAGCAGGAAAAACTGCTCGGCCGCGCGCCTGTCGACTTGCGGGCCAATCGCCTGAAAGCCACGGCGGCAGAGGTTGCGCCGCTTTTTCCTGACGCGGAGCCGGTCGAGGGACTTCCCGATGCGCTGCGGCTGCCCGAGGGCTGGCCGGTCGAGCAGAGTGAGGCGTGGAAGCAGGGTCTTGTCGAGGTGCAAGATGCTGGAAGCCAGCTGATCTCTGCAGTGTGCGGGGTCGCACCGGGCATGACTGTCATCGATCTGTGTGCCGGGGCGGGGGGTAAGACGCTGGCCCTTGCTGCAGCGATGCAGGGGCAAGGAAGGCTGATCGCGGCGGATACGATCCGTTCCCGCCTTGCCCGGCTAAACCCACGGGCGGAACGGGCGGGGGCGACCTTCATCGAAACGCTGCTGCTCGATCAGGGTCATGAGGAGCGTGCGCTGGAGAGCCTGGGCGGGCGCGCCGACGTGGTGCTTGTCGACGCGCCATGTTCCGGCACGGGAACGTGGCGGCGCAATCCTGAGGCGCGCTGGCGGTTAACGCCTGCGCGACTGGACCGGCTGGTTGGAGAGCAGGCGCGAATATTGGACTTCGCCGCGCCGCTCGTCGCTCCGGGAGGGGTGCTTGTCTATGCTACATGCGCGCTCACCGATCGGGAAGGCGCCGGGCAAGTTCAGGCGTTCCTTGATCGTCACGACGGGTGGGCGGCCGAAGAGGTGTCGATGGGGGCGGGGCGAGCCCATGGGCAGGGGCGGCTGTTGACGCCCGGACATGATGCGACGGATGGTTTCTATTTCGCCGGGCTGCGCGCTGTTGCATGAAAGAGGCGATGGACAAGCCTGGCCAAAATGACGACACTCGGGTGGAATCATTGCCTGAAACATGGCTGGAGTTGTGCATGCGTTTTACCCCTGCTTCGATCGCCTTGGCCGTTCTGTTGACCACCGTGTCGAGCGCGGGGCTGACACAGCGGCCGGACGCGCAGATATCGCCCTTGTCGGTCGAATGGCAGCAGGCGGGCGTCGCGGCGCGCCAGGCGGGGAATTACGCGGCGGCGAATGATGCGCTGGAAACGGCGCTGGCCGTCGATCCGCGCAATCGCTCTGCCTATATCGAAATGGCCGAAGTGGCGCGTGCGCAGGGCCTTCAGGGCAAGGCGATCCGGCTTTATCGCGAAGCGCTGCTGCTCGATCCAAATGATGTTAATGCCTTGGTCGGTCAGGGCGAGGCAATGGTCGAAAAGGGTGCCATCGCCAAGGCCAGGGAAAATCTCGCCCAGGCGCAAAGTGCATGCAAGAGCGATTGTGCGGCCGTTGGCAAGCTTGCTGCGGCGATCCAGAAGGGGCCGCCCGCGACCGTGCTAAGCGCGAAGGAAGGCGTGACGGTAGTGCCGAAGGCTCCCGAGACGGAGACACCTTGAGGTTTTTAGGCCGGTTTGAGCGTCTTTAGGTAAGCCGCTCACCTCATTTGGCCTCCATGTTCGTTGAGTTCGAGAAAAACGAAGCTCTAGGATCGCTCGCTCATCAGACGGGCTAGAGCCACGAACTCCTCGACGCTCACAGTTTCGGCGCGTCTTTGTGAGTCTATGCCGATCTGTCCAAGCGCATCCAGCGCGCCGGGCACGCTCTTCAGGCTTTGGCGGAGCATCTTGCGGCGTTGGCCGAATGCGGCGGCGGTGAGGCGCTCGAGTTGCTTCAACTCCACGCCCTCCGGCGAGGGCTTGGGGGTGATGTGAACGACGGCGGACATGACCTTGGGCGGCGGCGTGAAGGCGCTGCGGTGGACCTTCATGGCGATGCGGGCCTCGCTACGCCACTGCGACAGAACGGCCAAGCGGCCATAATGGTCGCCACCCGGCTTCGCGACGATGCGTTCGGCCACCTCCATCTGGAACATGAGCGTAAGTGATGACCACCAGGGGAGGGGCTCCCAAGTCGCCGAAAGCCAGCCGACCAGCAGTGCCGTGCCGACATTATAGGGGAGGTTCGCGATGATGTGCGCGCCAGCGCCAGCTTCGGCCTGTGCATCCACCTGCATGGCATCGCCGGAAATGATCCGTAATTGCCCAGGAAAGCTGTCCGACAGTTCGGCGAGCGCAGGGAGGCATCGATCGTCGCGCTCCACCGCCACCAGCCGCGCGCCTGCCCGCAGAATCGCGCGGGTGAGGCCGCCGGGGCCTGGACCGACTTCGAACGCCGGTTGATCCTTTAACGGGCCTGGAATGGCAGCAATGCGGTCGAGCAGCTGTTCGTCGAGCAGGAAATTCTGCCCGAGCGCCTTGCTCGCTTGCAGGCCGTGCGCGGCGATGACTTCGCGCAGCGGCGGCAGGACCGGCCGTGGGTCAGAGGCCATGGGAAAGTCGCGACCGGGCCGCTTCCGCCGCCATCTTCAGCGCAGCCATCATTGCGCCGGGGTTTGCGTTGTCCTTCCCTGCGATGCCGAAGGCCGTTCCATGATCGGGGGAGGTGCGCACGATCGGGAGACCCAGCGTGATGTTGACGCCCTCGTCGAAATGCAGCGTCTTGAGCGGGATCAGCGCCTGGTCATGATACATGCACAGCACCGCATCGTAGGTCTCACGGGCACGCGCATGGAAAAGGCCGTCGGCGGAGAGGGGGCCGACTATATCCATGCCTTCCTCACGAAGGGAGTCGATTGCGGGGCTAATGATCTCTATTTCTTCCCGGCCTAGCGCCCCACCTTCGCCAGCATGGGGGTTAAGGCCAGCGACGACAATGCGGGGGCGGGGAATGCCGAAGTTGCGTTGCAGCCCCTTGACCGTGGTGGTCGCGCGGGCGCGGATCAGGTCGATCGTGAGGACGGAAGGCACGTCGGCAAGCGGAATGTGGATGGTGACGGGCACGACCTTCAGCGACGGCCCGGCGAGCATCATCACGGCATTGTGGGGCGCCACGCCACAGCGTTCCGCAACAAATTCGGTCTGGCCGGGATGGGTGAAGCCGACGCCGTAAAGCTGTTCCTTGCCGACCGGAGCGGTGACGATCCCGGCGGCGGATCCGGTGCGGGCGAGACCCACGGCCGCCTCCAGCGCCTGGAATGCGGTGCGCGCGCCATCGACGCTGGGGGAGCCTGGCACGATGTCGCCAGCGTCAGCGACCTGGAGGCACGGCAGAGCGGAGTCAAACAGTGCCACGGCTTCCTGAGGCGTAGCGATGGGGGCGACAGGGCCAGCCCAGACCCGGCGCAAGGAAGCGGCATCGCCCACCGCAAAGAAGCTGGGCAATCCGCGTGCTTTGCGCATCACCCAGCTTTTTGCGACGATTTCAGGACCTATGCCCGCCGGGTCGCCCAGCGGTACGGCAAAGGGCGCAAGCTCCGGACGAGCCGGGGCTGGATCAGTTATAGTCGATGACGGCATCGCGGCGAAGGTCACGCAGATAGATGCGGGCGCGCTTGTTGACCCGTTCTTCCTCCAACTGTGCCATGATCTGTTCCGCATTCGGCGCTGCGGCGCCGCTTGCTTCGTCGCGGCCGCAGACGACCAGCACGCGCACGCCATCGTTGACCGAACCGAAGGGCGGCGTGGCTTCACCGACCTGCAGGCCAAGAAGGATGTCCTGCAACTGCGGGGGAAGGTCACGGACCTTCACATTGTCATTGTCGACGACATCGGCACCGATCTTGCCGCCCAGTTCATTGGCCTGGCCACATCCTTTGAGCGCCTTGGTCTGCGCGGCGAAGCTCGCGGCCCGGGCGCTGGCTTGCTCCTTGGTGGTGCCTGCGGGGAAACTGATCGACAGCTGCTTGAGGCTGAGCAGGGAATCGCGCGGATCTGCGGTCAGCACCTTGCGCTTGTCCATGACATAGATAACGGAGACGCCGCCGGGAACGGGGATCGGCCCGGCAAGCTGCCCCACCTGCATTTCATTGGCAGCCTTGGCGAGTTCGTCGGGCAGCTGCGCGGGGCGGACCCAGCCAAGGTCGCCACCGACTGCTGCGGTCGATGCCTCCGAAAATTGCCGCGCATAGGCGGCGAAGCTGCCGCCCTGCTTGATCTGTTCGATGATGTTGCGGGCGTTGGAGACGATCTGGGCCTGATTTTCCGGTGTCGCGGACAGGTAGATCTCACCGATCCGATATTCGTCGCTGCCCTTGGCCGCGTTCATGCGATCGACGACGGATTTCACCTCATCGGCCGAGACATTGACGAAAGGCTGGATGTTGCGGCGGAGCAGGCGGCTCCATGCCAGTTCGCCTTCGATCTGGCGCCTGATGCTGGCGGGCGCGCTGCCCTGAGCCCGCAGATATTGGTCGAACTGGGCGGGTGACTGGCGGAAATTGGCCGCGACCCTTTCATAGCTCTGGTCGACCTCCGCCTTGTCGATCCTGATGTCGTGGGCGGCCGCTTCCTGAATCTGAAGCGTTTCGTCGATCAGGTTGCGCAGCACCTGTACCCGCAGACGCTCCCGCTCCTCGGGCGAAACCTTGCCACCGTTGGCGGCGATGATGAGGGCAAGACGCTGGTCTACGTCCGTGCCGGTAATGATGCGGCCGTTGACGATGGCCGTCGCCTTGCGGACGTTGGGGTCATTCTTGCCAAAGACGGTCACGTCCTTGGGCAGGTTCAACTGTTGTGCTGCGACGCCGCTATCATCGTCATTGACGGTTTGCGCAGTGAGGGTGTTGGCGAACGACCCCATGAGGATCGAGGACAGGAGCAGGGCGCGCGCGCTGGCCCGAAGGGATTGTCCAAGGCGGGAAGGCATGGGAACGACAGGCTGCATCGTCGGGAAAACTCTCCATTACGGTCCGTCGCCTGATGCGACGGTCCGCCTTAACCGGTCCTGAGCGGCAGGGGCGGAGGCTGATCCTTATATGCCGATATTCCGAAAAGCCAGCCGTAGTTGGAAGCTGTTGCCCTTTCGCGCGTCGCCAGCGGCCAGATAATCCCGCCGCCAGGTCAGCCCGAGCGTCAGACAGTCGTCCTCATAGGCGACGCCGAGGCGATGGCGGACGGGTTCGTAGCCGTCGGACGCGCTCAGCGGATCTTCCTTTCTGTCGGTCAGGTTGACGACCGTGGAGCCGAACACGGACCAGAAGCGCGCGAACTGCACGCGCCCGCCAAAGCGCAACTCCTCACGGTCCTGAAGATCCTCAAGGCCCGGCGCGGCGTTGCGGTTGAGCCGGAGATAGCCGACCATCGCGTAGGTCTTGCGGCTCCCCACGGTGGCATCGATTTCGTTGCGGCGGACGGCCAACCCGTCCTTATCCAGGCGAAAGCGATGGATGAGGCTGACGAAATCGCGGAAGCGGACGGTGGTGCGGCCGACGATATCGGACATGCGGTCGGAAAGGCCGGTGCCGTCGGGCAGGATGCTTTCGCGATTGTTGAGTCGATAGCTTTGGCCGACCACGCTTTCCAATGAAAAGCCGGGGAGCGAAAGGCTGTATTCCAGCCCATAGGTGATGCGGGTCGAATCTTCGAACCGGTCGTATCCGGCGAAGCGGTTGAGCGCGAACAGGTTGCTGTCTTCCAGGTCGATGGCGCGCGCATCTTCGTTGGGGACGGACAGGTTCGCCAGCTTCGGCGCGGCGACGATCTGCACGCGGGGAGCGATACGCTGCACGCCGCCAAAGGCTTCGCCCATGAAGGGCCAGCGGACATCGATCGCAGCGGCTGCGATGCCGCGTGCCTGCCAGCCTGGATCGCCGGCATAGCGCGCAATGCTGTTCAGGTCATTGTCGCTGCTGTGGTGCACGTCGCCGCGCAGATAGGTGGTGAAATTCACCTCCTGGCCCATGCCCGTCAGCTTGCGCAGGTTCCATTCGAAGGCGGCAAAGGCGCGCTGGGTATCCTCGCCATGCGTGCGGGTAATGGAAAGGCTGTTCGCCTGAAGCTGAATGCGGCCGCCAAGCAGCGGATCGAGAAGGCGCAGGCGGTAGTCGATGACGGGCAGGGCGATCGGCGTCTGCCCTTGAGAATCGCCAAGGCGCAAGGTCTGGACGGCCCAGCCAGCAATCGAGAAATAGCTGTTCTCGCCGATGCGTTGTGCGCCGAGGGTCGAACGCAGCCGGTCGTCGCGGCTGATGTCATAGCGGCGGAGGAAGGTGCGGTCGCTTGCCACGCGAAGCGATCCGTTTACGCTCCATTCCGGCGTCAGCTGCATGGCGCCGCTGGCATCCAGATAGCCGCGGAAGTCCCTTTCGGATCCGACAGGGCCCGTCGCCGTGGGAAGGGAACTACTGGCGTCGATGCGCCGCGCGTGGGTCGCGTAGCCGGTGATCTGATAAGCGCCCCGGTCCCAGCGGTGGCGGAAATTCGCCTCCAGCATCGGCAGCGTCTTGGAATAGATATGCGGCGTGATCGTCAGATCGCGGTTCGGCGCCAGTTTTATATAATAGGGCAGGGCGACTTCGATGCCATTGTTCCCGTCATAGCGGAGGTTCGGCACCAGCAGCCCCGTGCCTCCCGTGCCGCCGACGGGGTGCGAAAAGCCTGGCAGGGGAATGAGCGGGAGGCCGAATATTTCCACGCTGGCATTACGATATCGCACCCGCGCGGCGACCGGGTCATATACGACCTTCACCGCCTTGATCTGCCAGGTGGGTTCCTTGGGACAGCCATCGCTGTCCTCCACGCTGCAACCGGTATAAGCGGCCTTGTGCAGCGTGTAGACGCCGTTCACCCGAACGCCCTGCACGGCCGCAAGCCTGCCGCCTGACTGGAGGACGAGCAGCATATTCTCGACGGTTCCGTCCTTCAACGTGTCGGTGACCTGAAAGCGATCGCCGTAAGCGATGTTGCCTTCGGGATCGGTCGCCGAGACATTGCCGCGCGCTTCCACCTGGCCGGTCGTGCGGTTCCACACCACGGTGTCCGCGCGCAGCCGGTTGCCCTGCCGCAGCAATTGCACATTGCCGCTGGCTGTCACAATCTCCGTATTGCTGTCATATTCAAGCGCGTCGGCGGAAAAGCCGATCTGTTCGTCGCTGGTTGGCACGGGGGCATCCGGCGCGCTGACGGTCGCCTGCGGAGTTTGCAGGTCCTGCGCGAGAGCATGAGGGATCACAGCCAGGCAGGCCGTGGCCGCGCTTGCCGCCAGCATATGTTTCAGACGCAAGGTATGGGAGAAATTCTGCAAGGGGATCGTGCCTCTTCAGGGGCGCTTCGTTGCCCGCCTATCGCACTGCTTTGCGCGCGCCGCAATCTTTCGTCACGCTTCTTTTACGGGAAATCGGTCGAACGGCTTTGCCAGATGGAGGAAGCGACATTATCTGGCATGGAGCGCTTGGTAGCGCCCCACGATCACAAAGCACATAGAAGGACCCTTGATGGAAATCGCATTCGCCCCGGTGCGTCCGGACGCCGACACCCTGGTCTTTGCCGTTCCCAAGGGCGGCTTCGATGCGTTGCCGATCTCTGCGGCAGCGACTTTGGCGGCGGGCGCGGCGGCGGCGCGCTTCACTGGTGAGGCAGGCGGCAGCTTTGAAAGTTTCGCCGAAGAAGGCAGCAAGGTGCTGCGTATCGTTCTGGTGGGCACTGGCGGCGGAAGCGAGACCGACTTCGAACGCGCGGGAGCCGCGTTGACGGCGCGCCTGCTCACAAGCGGCGCGAGCCATGCGGCGGTGGAGTTCTTCGGCGGCGCAAGTGGCGACAAGGCCGCTCATTTCGCATTGGGCGCCCTGCTGCGGGGCTGGCGGATTGACACCTACCGCACACGGCAGCCGGAAAAGGCGAAGCCGACATTGACGAAATTGTCGATCGTCGCGGACGGCGCGGATGCGGAGTGGCAGCGGCTTTCGGCGATTGCCGACGGCGTGGCCTTCGCCCGCGAACTCGTGTCCGAGCCCGCCAATATCCTCTATCCGGAAAGCTTCGTCGAACGCTGCCGCCATCTGGAGCAATTGGGCGTCAAGATCAGCGTGCTCGACAAGGCCGCGATGGCGGAACTCGGCATGGGTGCGCTGCTCGGCGTGGCGCAGGGGTCGGTGCGTGAACCGCGTCTGCTCGCGATGGAGTGGGATGGCACGAATGGCGCGGGCGGCAAGCCTGTCGTGTTCGTGGGCAAGGGCGTTACGTTCGACACTGGCGGCATTTCATTGAAGCCCGGCGCGGGCATGGAAGACATGAAATGGGATATGGGCGGCGCTGGCGCAGTCGCGGGCGCAATGAAGGCGCTGGCGGGGCGCAAGGCGAAGGCGCGCGTCGTCGGCATATGCGGCCTTGTGGAAAATATGCCTGACGGCAATGCCCAGCGGCCCGGCGACATCGTCACCTCCATGTCCGGGCAGACGGTCGAGGTCATCAACACCGATGCGGAAGGCCGCCTGGTGCTGTGCGACGTCATCACCTGGGCACAGAAGACCTATGCGCCTGAGGTCATCATCGATCTCGCGACGCTGACCGGCGCGATGATCGTCGCACTTGGCGATCAATATGCGGGGTTGTTCGCCAATGATGAAGGACTGGCGGAAGACCTGATCGCTGCGGGCAAGGCGGCGGGCGACCAGTTGTGGCGCTTCCCGCTTGGCGATGCTTACAACAAGCTGATCGACAGCCCGATCGCCGACATGAAGAATATGGGCGCGCGCTATGCCGGTTCGATCACGGCGGCTCAATTCATCAAGCGCTTCGTCGATGATGGGGTGAAGTGGGCGCATCTGGACATTGCTGGCATGGTCTGGGCCGACAAGCCGGGGGCCACCTGGGACAAGGGCGCGACCGGCTATGGCGTGCGCCTGATCGACCAACTGGTGGCGGACAAGTACGAAGGCTGATGCAGGTCGATTTCTACCAGCTCAGCCGCGATCCGGTGGACCGGGTGCTGCCTGCCATAGCGGCACGCGTGCTCGGCCTTGGTGAACGGCTGCTGGTAGTTGCGCAGGATGAGGCGGTGCTGGGCCGAATCTCGGCGGGCCTGTGGAACGGTCCGCCTGAAAGCTTTCTGGCCCACGGCCGGGCAGGAGAGGGGGCGGAGGCCGTTCAGCCCATTCTCTTAGGTCAGGATTGCAGCGCCGCCAATGGCGCCCGGCATATCGCGATTGCCGATGGGCTCTGGCGTGAAGAAGCGTTGGAGTTCGAGCGCGCCTTCTACTTCTTCGATTCGCTGACTGTTGAAGGCGCGCGGCAAAGCTGGCGTGCTTTGTCGAAGCGGGAAGGGGTGACGCCTCGCTTCTGGCGGCAGGAGCAGGGGAAATGGGTGCAAGGACCCTAGGCAGGAAGGGCTCGTCGACGCCCCCTTGCGGTGCGGGGCGGCGCGGTCTAAAGGGCGCGCCAATTCCAACCATCCGGAGCTTTTGAGCCTCATGGCCGTAACCCGCACCTTTTCGATCATCAAGCCTGACGCCACGCGCCGCAACCTGACCGGTGCCGTGACCAAGAAGCTGGAAGAAGCGGGCCTGCGCGTCGTCGCATCCAAGCGCATCCGCATGAGCCGCGAGCAGGCCGAGGGCTTCTATGCCGTTCACAAGGAACGCCCTTTCTTCGCCGATCTGGTCGCCTTCATGATTTCCGGCCCGGTCGTTGTCCAGGTTCTGGAAGGCGAGGACGCCGTGAAGCGCAACCGCGACATCATGGGCGCCACCAATCCGGCTAACGCCGACGAAGGCACGATCCGCAAGGAATATGCCGAGTCGATCGAAGCGAACTCTGTCCATGGTTCGGACAGCGAGGAAAATGCTGCGATCGAGATCGCCTATTTCTTCAAGCCGGAAGAAATCGTCGGCTGATCTGCCAGATCATTTATGAAAAAGGGCCGGGAGCGAGTGCTTACCGGCCCTTTTCTTTGGACTGAGCTTGGCGACGGGCGGTCAGTTTGAGAGCGGCGGCGCTTCGAATCGGTCGATCACCCATTCTTCCGCCTGCGCGCCACCGATCCATTCCTGCATCCAGGGATGTGCGATAACCGCCTGCATATAGGCTTCGGCGAAGCGAGCGACCGGCAGTTGATAGGTGATGAAGCGCGTGACGACCGGCGCGAACATCACGTCCGCGGCGCTGAATTCACCGAAGAGAAAATCGGCCGTGCCGCCATAGCGGGCGCGCGCTTGCGCCCACAGCTGCATGATGCGCGCAATATCCTGCGCGACTGCTTCAGAGGGCTGAACGGCGTCATAGATCTGGCGTATGTTCATGCTGTGCTCGCGGCGCAGCGCGGCAAAGCTGGAATGCATCTCCGCCGCCATCGACCGGGCCATCGCGCGAGCGGCGGTATCCGTCGGCCAGAATTTGTCTCCGCCCGTTTTCTCGTTCAGATATTCGATGATCGCCATGCTATCCCAGACGACCGTGTCGTCGCCGTCCCACAAAATGGGGACCTTGCCCGAGGAGGGAGCGAATTCGTCGCCCTCGCGCCGTTTTTCCCAAGCTTCGTCATAAAGCGGAACCACGACTTCCTCGAACGGCAATCCGCTGAGCTTACAGGCGAGCCAGCCGCGCAGGGACCAACTGGAATATGCCTTATTGCCTATGAATAGCTTCATCATCGCCCTTCTTTAGACGGGCGAAGGAAGGGAAGTCGAGAGCTACCGGGCGGCGCATCTGACTCACTTTCTATATTATTGGTAGAAAATCCCACGGGCGGGGCTTGGCTGCATCATGGGCGTCGTCGTATGGCGCGACGGCGAGTTGAGTGCGGGAGTAGGGGGATTATGGACTGGCTGCATGGTGTAGCGGGCCTGTTCGTGGGAATCATGGTCGGCATGACTGGCGTCGGCGGAGGATCGCTGATGGCGCCGATCCTCATCCTGCTGTTCGGCGTCGCTCCTGCCACGGCGGTGGGCACCGACCTCTGGTTTGCGGCGATAACCAAATCGGTGGGCGGCGCGATCCATCACCGTCATGGCGGACCGGATGGCGGGCCCGATTATGAAGTGGTGAAGCGCCTTTGTTTCGGCAGCCTTCCCGCCGCGCTCATAACGCTGCTCATCCTTTCCCAGACCCATGTTCAGCAGATCAAGAGCGGTATCGTCACGAACGCCTTGGGCGGGGTGCTGATCGCGACGGCGATAGCGACCCTGCTGCGTGGGCGTTTTCACCGCTGGGCGCTGGCCCGTCGCGTCGGTACGGCGGACCGCTTCATGCGCTGGCAGCCCGCGCTGACCGTCGCCGCGGGCGCGCTGCTGGGTGCAATGGTGACACTGACATCGGTCGGTGCCGGAGCGATCGGCGCGACGTTGCTTCTCGCGCTTTATCCCCTTCGCATGCGGCTGCAGCGATTGGTGGCGACGGACATCGTCCATGCCGTGCCGCTTACCCTGGCAGCGGGGCTGGGCCATTTGTGGATCGGCAATGTGAACGGCACGCTGCTCTTCAACCTGCTGATCGGATCGATCCCCGGCATCATCATCGGGTCATTGCTTGCCACGCGCGCGTCGGATCGCGTGCTTCAGCCGCTGTTGGCAATCATCCTGGTCCTGGTGGGCTGGCGACTCATCGCCTGAGCAAAAGCTGAGCGCTTTGGAGGCCCGAGCCGGAATCGAACCGGCGTGCAAGGATTTGCAGTCCTCTGCGTAACCACTCCGCCATCGGGCCTCGGCGTGGGTGGCCGCAAATGTGCGGCTTTTAATCCAAAGTCAAGCGGGCGGGTGAACGCCGAGACCAAGATTATCATCTCCGCGCGCTGAAAGCCGCTTGGCGTGGCTTGTCCCGTGATCTAGAGGTCCCGATAATGTCAGCGCTGTATTGCCATACCAATACAGTTGTGCCAATCGAGGTAGTATCGTGACCGAGCAGAATTTTTCATCGATGCGGGCCGCAATGGTCGAAAGCCAGCTTCGCACCAGCGATGTCGATGATCAGCGCGTGATTGCCGCAATGGCCCGTGTGCCACGGGAAGACTTCGTGCCTTCGGAACGACGCGCGATGGCTTATGTCGACCGATCGATCCCCCTAGCTAATGGGCGCGCCCTCAATCCGCCGCTCGCCACCGGCCGTTTGCTGAAGGAAGCACAGGTGGAGCAGGGCGACCGCGTCCTTCTGATCGGCGCTGCGACGGGATATAGCGCAGCGCTGCTTGCTGCGCTGGGTGCGAAGGTGACAGCGGTAGAGGCTGAAGATGGTCCGCAATTGGCGGCGGAGAGCGCTACCATCATCCGTGGTCCGCTGGCAGCGGGAGCGCCCGACGGTGCGCCGTACGACATCCTGTTCATCGACGGGGCGGTGCAGGAAGTGCCCACTGCGCTGATCGCGCAACTAGCCGATGGCGCGCGCGTCGTGACAGGTCTGGTTGAGCGCGGTGTCACGCGCTTGTGCAGCGGCCGCGTGGTATCGGGCGTCCTGGGTCTTGTCAGCCTGACCGACCTAGAGATGGTAGTTCTGCCCGGTTTTGCTGCGCCGGAGCGATTTGTCTTTTAACCGGCCTGGGGGCGTCATGACCGCAAAGCAGGTGATTCTTCGGTGCTCCGCTGCCACGGGTCTGCTGCTCCTGAATGCTGGCAGTGCACAGGCCGAGACGCTGCAGGGCGCGTTGGCGAAGGCATACCAATATAATCCGACGCTCACCGGGGCGCGGGCGCAGCAGCGCGCGACCGATGAGAATGTGCCGATCCGAAAAGCGGATGGACGGCCTGACCTCGCCACGACTGCCGAATTCCAGGAACTGCTGGTCAAGCCTGCCCAGGCTTTTCTTGCGCCTGACCGATCGCTCGCCGGCACAGCGACTATCAACGTGCCGATCTATCAGGGTGGGGCGGTTCGGAACGGGGTGAAGGCGGCCAAGGTTCGTGTGCAGGCTGGACAAGCCAATCTGCGCGGAACGGAAGCATCGATCTTTTCGCAGGTCGTCGGTGCTTATATGAATGTCATCCGCGACAGCGCCATCGTTTCGCTCAACCTTGCCAATGTAAGCGCGCTCGGCGTCAATCTGCAGGCGACAAGCGATCGGTTCGAGGTGGGCGACCTTACGCGGACGGACGTCGCCCAATCGGAATCGCGGCTGGCGTTGGCAAGGGCCGATTTGCAGACGGCGCAAGCTAACCTGATCAACAGCCGCGAAAATTACATAGCGCTGGTGGGTGCTGTTCCGGACAATCTGGAGCCGCCGCCGCCGCTCCCCGGTCTTCCCAATGCACCCGAGACAGCGGTGCAGGTAGCGCTGGCCGACAATCCTGATCTCGCCGCCGCGCGTAAGGCACGCGAAGCGGCCGGATATGACGTGCGGGTGGCGAAGGCGGCTGTGCTTCCGACACTCTCAGGCTTTGCGCAGGGCAGCTACACGCATTATCTGGGATCGTTGAGCAGTGTCCAAGGGCAGCCTGATGTATCGCAGGTCAACAAACAGGCAGTAGCGGGCGCGACCTTGCGTCTTCCTCTCTATCAGGGCGGCCGCCCCGGAGCACAGGTGCGGCAAAGCCAGGCGCTGCAATCTCAGTCGATCGAGCAAGAGATCGAGGTGGAGCGGAACGTCATCGCGCAGACCCGATCCGCTTATGCAAGCTGGCAGGCTTCAGTGCAGAGCATCGAGTCCAACCAGAAGGCGGTGGAAGCAGCCAACCTGTCACTGGAGGGCGTGCGGGCGGAAAATTCGGTGGGCAGCCGGACCATCCTGGACATATTGAATGCCGAACAGGAAGCGCTCAATGCCCGGGTCCAGCTCGTGTCGGCGCGCCGCAACGCTTATGTGGCAGGCTTCAGCCTGCTCGCAGCGATGGGGCATGCGGAAGCGGATGACCTGAACCTGGAAACCGGCGCGCTCTACAACCCCATGGTTAATTATGAGCGGGTCAAGGGCAAGTGGTTCGATTGGGATTTCGACCCCGCGCCCCGTTCCCAAGCGACTAGAACCGTTGACACGCCTGCACAAAATGCCAATGTGCCTGCTGGGTTGGCGCAGCAACCTTAGGTTAACAGGGGCTTTTGATGGGTGACATGAGCAAGGAACCCTCGATGGAGGACATCCTCTCGTCCATCAAGCGCATCATTGCGGAGGAAGGCGAGGAGGCCGCGCAGGCGGTGTCGCGCCGTGGCAAGTCCGACACGTCATCCAAGCAGGCCGCCCAAACCGCCGACCCGGCTGTCGAAGAAGTGCTGGAATTGACTGACGAGCTTGGAGCGGAGGAGCCGATGCCTGCCCACAAGACTGCTGACGCCCCGCGAGTCGAACTGGCTGGGGATGACAATTCCATCCTGTCCGTTGAAAGCGAGGTGGCGGCGCGCCATTCCCTCTCGACCCTGTCGTCCATGTTGGTGACGCCGAAGGACGGAGAAGACAATACGCTGGATGGCCTGGTGCGGTCGATGCTGAAGCCGATGCTGAAGGAATGGCTGGACGCCCGCCTCCCGGCGCTGGTTGAGGAAATGGTGGCGAAGGAAATCGCGCGGATCACGGGCCGCTGAACCGGAAGCACCGCTGCTTCCTCATCACCGCGTTCGCTCCGGCGCTGGCTGGGGCGATCTGGTAAAAGCGCTGGAATGGTCGGGGAAGGGGCATTAAGGCGCCATCCCATGACCGAACTGCCCAAGACCTTCGACCCCGCTGAAATCGAATCCCACTGGTATGCCCATTGGGAGCAGAAGGGGCTGTTCCGCCCCGAGCGGCCTACCGCCGAGCCCTTTACCATCGTCAACCCGCCGCCGAACGTGACAGGTAGCCTGCACATCGGCCATGCGCTCGACAATACGTTGCAGGACATCGTCATCCGCTACGAGCGGTTGCGGGGCAAGGATGCACTGTGGGTCGTGGGCACCGATCATGCGGGCATCGCAACCCAGATGGTGGTCGAGCGGCAGATGGAGGCGCGGCAGGACAAGCGCACCAATTACACGCGCGAGCAGTTCATCGACAAGGTCTGGGAGTGGAAGGCCGAGAGCGGCGGGGCGATCACCCGCCAGCTTCGACGCCTGGGCTGCTCGATGGACTGGGCCAATGAGCGCTTCACCATGGATGAGGGCTTTTCGAAGGCTGTCGTCAAGGTGTTCGTGGAACTGCACAAGCGCGGGCTGCTGTACCGCGACAAGCGGTTGGTAAACTGGGACCCGCGCTTTCGTTCGGCAATCTCGGACCTTGAGGTCGAGACGCAGGAAGTGAAGGGCGGCTTCTGGCATTTCCGCTATCCGCTGGCTGACGGCGTGAAGCTCGCCGATGGCGCGGATCATATCGTCGTCGCGACGACGCGGCCTGAGACGATGCTGGCGGATATGGCGGTCGCGGTGCATCCCGACGACCCGCGCTACAAGGACGTGATCGGCAGGGATATCCTCCAGCCGATTACCGGGCGCCGCTTCAAGATCGTGGGCGATGAGCATGCCGATCCGGAACTGGGATCGGGCGCGGTCAAGATCACGCCGGGGCATGATTTCAACGACTTTGAGGTGGGCAAGCGGGCGGGCTTCCGTGCGGCCGAGATGCTCAACATGTTCGATGCCGACGCCAATGTCGTGCAGACGGCGGATGGCCTGATCCCGGAGCGGTTCCTTGGCCTGCATCGCTTCCGCCGCGATGGGGTGGATGGCGCGCGCGAATTGGTCGTCGCTGAAATGAAGGCGCTGGGCCTGCTGGTCCCGCATGTTTCCAAGAACAAGGAAGGCGAGGAAATCCTTTCCGACGCTGAGCCGCGCACCATCCAGACGCCGTTCGGCGACCGGTCGGGCGTAGTGATCGAACCTTGGTTGACCGACCAATGGTATGTCGATGCCGAAAAGCTGGCGCAAGCGCCGATGCAGGCTGTGCGCGACGGGCGGGTCGAGATCGTGCCCAAAACCTGGGAAAAAACCTTCTTCAACTGGATGGAGAATATCCAGCCCTGGTGCGTCTCGCGCCAGCTTTGGTGGGGGCATCAAATCCCGGCCTGGTATGATGAGGATGGCAATCCCTATGTCGCCGAGAGCGAAGAGGAGGCGCAGGCCCTCGCCGGCAACAAGGCGCTGACCCGCGATCCCGACGTGCTGGATACATGGTTCTCCTCGGCGCTTTGGCCGTTCGGCACGCTGGGCTGGCCTGAGCAGAGCGAGACGCTGGCCCGCCATTATCCAAACGACCTGCTCATTTCCGGGTTTGACATCCTGTTCTTCTGGGATGCGCGCATGGCAATGCAGGGAATGGAGTTCATGGGCGATGTGCCGTGGCGCAAGCTCTACCTTCACGGACTGGTGCGCGCGGCGGACGGGCAGAAAATGTCCAAGTCCAAGGGCAATGTCGTCGATCCGCTCGGCTTGATCGACAAGTTCGGCGCGGACGCGCTTCGCTTCTTCATGGCAGCCATGGAAAGCCAGGGCCGCGACGTGAAGATGGACGAGAAGCGGGTCGAGGGCTATCGCAACTTCGCGACGAAGTTGTGGAACGCAGCGCGTTTCCTCCAGTCCAACGGCGTCACGGCATCGGCCTCACATGAGGCGCCCCAGCCGCAAGCGCCTGTCAATCGGTGGATCATCGCCGAAACCGTGGCGACGGTCCAAGCGATCGATACCGCGATGAATGAGCTGCGCTTCGATGCCGCGGCGAACGCCATCTATCACTTCGTGTGGGACCAGTTTTGCGACTGGTATATCGAACTCACCAAGGGATCGATGGATGCGGAGACGAAGGCTGTCGCGGGCTGGGCATTCGACCAGATCCTGGTCATGCTGCATCCCTTCATGCCCTTCATCACGGAAGAGCTGTGGAACCTCACAGGCACGCGCGAGACCGAACTGATCGTCGCTCGTTGGCCGCAGGCGCTCTATGCCGTCGACAACGAGGCGCAGGCGGAGATCGACTGGCTGATCCGCCTGATCAGCGCGATGCGCACCGCGCGCACCGAGTTGAACGTACCACCGGGCGCCAAGCTGGCTGTGGTCGTTCACGATGCATCGGATGAGACGCGCCGCCGCATCGACAGGCAGGGCGCTGCGCTGGCCCGGCTGGGGCGCGTCGAAAGCCTGTCGTTCGGCGATGCCGTCACCGGCGGCGCGGCGCAGATTGTCGTTGACGAAGCGACATTCATCCTGCCGCTGGAAGGCGTGATCGACATCGAAGCGGAAAAGTCACGCCTCGCCAAGGCATTGGCCGCAGCGGAAAAGGAACGGGATTCGCTGTCGGGGCGTCTTGCCAATCCGAGCTTCGTGGAAAAGGCGAAGCCCGAAGCCGTTGCGAAAGCGCGGGAGGATCATGCGGAAAAAGCCGCAGAAGCGGAAAGGCTGGCGGCTGCGCTGGATCGCCTCGCCTGATCTGTTACTGATGTGGCGACATCATGGGAGGGGGGGGAGAATGGCGGCAGGAAAGCGCGAAGCGAGAGACCTGGTAAACGGACCTATCGCGTCGTCTTTGCTGTTGTTCGCCATACCTACCCTGGCGTCCAATGTGCTCCAGTCGCTGAACGGA
Source organism: Sphingobium sp. TomMM35A (assembly GCF_054771735.1). NCBI lineage: Bacteria > Pseudomonadati > Pseudomonadota > Alphaproteobacteria > Sphingomonadales > Sphingobiaceae > Sphingobium > Sphingobium sp. TomMM35A. Next base: position 1,545,464 of record NZ_BSRC01000001.1, on the reverse strand, counting down.
TCGATCAACGCCATCTGGGTTGGCCGGTTTCTGGGTGCGCAGGCTCTTGCCGCCACGGCCAATGCAAACATCACGATGTTCCTGATGTTTTCCATCGTGTTTGGCTTCGGCATGGCGTCCACGGTGGTGATTGCGCAAGCGGCGGGGCGCGGTGACATGGATGCCGCACGCCGGTCGTTCGGCTCGGCTACTGGTTTCTGCACCATATTGGGCATTGTCGTGGCTGCGGCTGGGTGGGCTTTCTCGCCCGCGATGCTGCGCTTGTTGGGAACGCCGGTAGAAGCGTTCGACATGGCGCTGGTCTATCTCCGCGTGATTTTCATCGCCATGCCGGCAACGCTGATCAGCGTCATGATGATGATGGGGTTAAGGGGGGCTGGGGACGCGCGCACCCCTCTCATCTTCATGTTCGTGAGCGTGGTCATCGATCTGGTGCTCAATCCGCTGTTCATTCTGGGGCTGGGACCAATTCCGGCGATGGGGATCGGCGGATCGGCTGCGGCGACCGCGGTGGCGGGGATCGTCAGCCTTCTGGGCCTGGTCGTCTATGTCTATGTCAAGGATTTGCCGCTCCGGCTGCGGGGACGGGAGCTTGGCTATCTGGTGCCCGCTCCGGACCAGTTGTGCATCCTGCTGGGCAAGGGACTGCCCATGGGTTTGCAGATGATCGTCATGTCGGCGGTCGGCCTGATGATCATCGGCCTCGTCAATCGCGAAGGTTTTATCGTGACGGCCGCCTATGGCGCGGCGCAGCAGATATGGACCTATTTGCAGATGCCAGCGATGGCGATGGGCGCAGCAGTCAGCGCAATGGCGGCGCAGAACATCGGTGCTAACCGCTGGGACAGGATTGGCCGGATCACGGCTTATGGCCTTGGCTATCTGCTGCTGATTACAGGCGCGATGATCGGCATCATCCTGCTGTTCCATGCACCCTTGCTGTCGCTCTTCCTCGGCGACAATAGGGCGGCCATCGATGCCGCCTGGAACATGCAGCTGCTGGCGACTTGGAGCTTTCTCCTGTTTGGAGCCACGATGATCCTGTTCGGCGTCATGCGGGCCAATGGCGTGGTCGTGAGGCCGCTGATCATTCTCGTCATCACGCTTTTTGGTGTCAGGCTTGGCTTCTATTACTTCGCCTACCCCTATTTGGGTGCTGATGCATTATGGTTGAGTTTCCCGGTGAGTTCGGGATCGTCTTTCCTGATCGCCGGAATCACTTATCTGCTTGGCGGCTGGCGCAAGGCGAAGCTGCTCGTCCCGGTGCATGAGGAAGAATGCCGGGAAAGCGTCAATGCCGAGAGTGAGCCTGCAGGTCGGTTCGCACCTGCCGGTTGACGATCAGCGGCCCTGGCTGCGCCAGCGTGTAATTGTTCGATCGAGGATGTCGGCTTCACCACCAGACTGGCGCCACAGGCTTGTGAAGCTCGGGTCGCCCGACGCAGGGCGCCGTTCTTCTTCCAGATTGTCGAGCGCAACGCGGATCGGCACGGCGACGCCTTCGCCGCATATGATTGCTTCCCGATTGCGCAAGGCCGGGATGGAATCGAGGAAGCCGCGCGCGCCTTCGGGCATTGCGGCCCTCACAAATGCCTGATCTCGATCATTGTTGAGGCGCATGGAGATGATCGTGCCGCATTGCGACAGCACGCCTTCGGCAAGGTCGGAGGGACGCTGCGTGATAAGGCCTAGCGACACGCCATATTTGCGGCCTTCCTTTGCGATGCGTTCCAGGATGCGGCGGACTGCCTGGCCGTTACCCGTCGTGGTGCTGGGAATGTAGCGGTGCGCCTCTTCACAAACTAGGAGTATAGGCCTCTGGGCCTCGTCACGCGCCCAGATCGCATAGTCGAACACCAGCCGCGACAGCACCGACACGACCACGGATGTGATGTCGGAAGGCATGGCGGATACGTCGATGATCGAGATGGGTTTTCCGCCGGATGGCAGACGAAAGATCTTCGCCAGAAATTCCTGCATCGTGTCCGCGACGAGCATTCCGGAGAACATGAAGCTGTATCGCGGGTCTGCCTTGATCTCCTCGACCTTGGTTTTGAGCCGCATATAGGGGAGGGCGCCCGTGCCCTTGTCGAGCTTCCCCATCTCGTTCTGCAGAATGTTGGTGAGATCGGACAGAAGATAGGGAATGGGCGAGTCTACCGTCAAGCGGCCAAGGCTTTCCGCCAACCGGTTCTTCTGCCGCGCGGCGAGCAGGCATTTGGCCAGGATGTCGCAATCGACCGTGCGGTCAGACCCCTGCGAGGTGACGAACACCTCGCAATGCTCCTCGAAGTTCATCAGCCAATAGGGCAGCGCAAGATTGCCAACGTCGAATACCGCGCCATTCTGGGCAAAGGCTGCGCCATATTCGCCGTGCGGGTCGACCATCACGATATGGCCTTCGGGCGACAGGTCGCAAATCCTGTGGAGGATGAGGGCGGCGCTTGTCGATTTGCCGGTGCCGGTCGATCCCAGCAGCGCGAAATGCTTGCCCAGCATGGAGTCTACATACAGCGCGGCGCGCGTGTCGGTGGTGGGATAGACCGTGCCGATCTGCACATGTGGCCGATCATCAGCGGCGTAGATCTGCTGCATGTCGGCGCTCGAGACGGCGAATATTTCCGTGCCTGGCGCCGGATATCGGGTTACGCCACGGCGGAAATGGTGGATCTGCCCGGTGACATCGTCCTCATCCCCTTCTCCAAGGAAGTCGATATCGGCGATGATGAGGCCATTGTCCTGCCGGTCGAGCGTCATCGAGCGTACGCTGGCGATCAACCATGCATTGCCTACGCGCATCTTGACCTGACTGCCGACCTGCCCCGCCATCGCCGTGCAAGGATCATGGTCATGCGCCAGCGCTGCCATGGAAGCTGCGTCGATCAGCACCTTGGAACTGGAACCGGCGATCTGGAACACCGCTCCGATAGCAGCAGCAGACGTAGGCTGCGTATGGCCATGCGTGAATTCGGCAGCTCCTGGCATGTGGCTCATACGCCCCCCTGAAATCTGTGCCCGGCGCAAGCGGCCGGAATTTGGTGCGTCGTTTTAGCCATGGAGAGGTAAAGAAATGGCTTATCCGAAAGGCTTGATAAGCGGTCTTTGCTACCCTTCGGCCCCGCTATCGCCACCTTCTGCCGTGAGCGGATGCCTTCCGCTCTGGTCCGAATCGTTGGCTATGCGTATCGGGTTCGCAACTGCCGTATGTTCAGGATTTGCCTTTGACCCAGTTGATGACGGCCGACGCGGGGCGTCGATCCGATGCGATTGCCATAGCGCGCGTGATTTGCATATTGGGTGTGGTCTATGTTCATGCCTGGACGGGCCTGAACGGGCATGATCTGGAGATTGCCCGGGGTACGCCACAGGAAAATCTCCGGTGGCTGCTGATGGAGATATTCGGCCGCAGCGCCGTGCCGTTGCTGGGCGTCATTTCGGGCTGGTTGGTGGGCGGATCATCCCGAACGCAGAACTGGTTTCGCCATGTCCTGCAAAAGTCGCGAACGATCCTGCTACCGATGATCTTGTGGAATGGCCTGGGCATCCTGCTGGTGTCCGGCGCGGCTTGGTCTCTCGGGCTGTCGGCTCCCGTGCCGGTTTCGTTCGACTGGCTGTTCCAGGAACTGTTCATCGTCAGCCGCAATCCCGACATCAATGTGCAGATGCCTTTCCTGCGGGACCTGTTCCTGTGCATGGTCTTCGCGCCGCTGCTGATCCGCCTTCCTAGCCGCTTGTTGATGGGCGTGGCGATGTTGGCTGCGGTCGCTCAGATTGCGGGCTGGGGGCCGCCGATCCTGATGCGCCCAGCAATCCTGTTCTTCTTCGTCATCGGTATGATCGCGCGTCGTGCGGGCCTTGCCGAACGGGTGGCTGCACTAGGTTGGATCGCGGCGGCGACGCCCTTTCTCCTCCTCATGACGGTGCAGCTTCATTTCTCCCTGAAACCCGTCCAGGGAGCCGCCATCGGCGTTGCGATGCTCGACCTGGCGGTGCGTGTCGCGGCCGCTACCTGCTTCTGGCGGCTGTCCTGGGCGCTGGCTGCGAGCCCTCTACGTGGCATATTGTTGAGGGTTGAGCCGTTCGCCTTCCTCATCTTCTGCTCACATCTCATCCTGATCTGGCTGGGCGGCCCCGTGCTGGGCGCATTGTTCGGAAAGCTTGGATCGCCATTCTATCCGGCTTACCTGTTGATCCAGCCGCTCTTGGTGCTGGTGGCCGTGCTGTTGCTGGGCTCGCTGCTCAGCCGGGCCTGGCCGGGTCTTGCCAAGCTGTTGAGCGGCGGGCGGTTGCAAGGGGCGCCAGCACTCAGTTGATTGCCTTGGCGGCGGCCATGGCGATCTCCAGGCTGCGTTTGCGTGCTTCAAAATCATAGATTTGGCCGCCAAGGATCAACTCGTCCACGCCGGTACGATCGATGAAGGCGGCGAGATCCTGCTCCACCTTGTCCTGCGTCCCGATCGTCGTCGCGCTGAGGACGTCCGACAACATGGCCTGCGCACCGGGCGGCAGGCTTTCAAAATAGCCGGGCACAGGCGGTTGCAGCTTGCCAGGCTGGCCCGTGCGCAGACGCACGAACGCCTGCTGCATGGACGTGGCGAGCAGCCGCGCCTCTTCCATGCTGTCGGCTGCGAAGACATTATAGCCTGCCATCACATAGGGACGGTCGAGTTGGGCCGAGGGCCTGAAGTCCCGCCGGTAAACAGCGATCGCTTCATCAAGTGCCCCAGGAGCGAAATGAGAAGCGAAGGCGTAGGGCAGGCCCAGCGCGGCAGCGAGTTGAGCGCCATACAGGCTGGAGCCCAGGATCCAGAGCGGCACATTTTCGCCGGCGCCCGGCGTCGCTTGAAAACCAAGCCGTGCGTCGCCCGCGAAATAGGCCTGCAATTCCATCACGTCGCGGGGGAACTCATCCGGACCGCCGGTAAGTGTGCGCCGCACGGCTTGAGCCACCCGCTGGTCGGACCCCGGCGCGCGGCCCAGTCCAAGATCGACGCGGCCGGGGAAAAGGGCCGCAAGCGTGCCGAACTGCTCGGCTATCAGCAAAGGCGCATGGTTGGGCAGCATGATACCGCCGGAGCCTATGCGGATCGTGGATGTCGCCTGTCCGATATGGGCCAGCACAACCGAGGTTGCAGCAGAGGCGATGCCGGGCATGCCATGATGTTCGGCCACCCAATAGCGATGAAAGCCGAGATTTTCGGCGTGTGCGGCAAAAGCGGCTGCGTTGGAGAGAGCCTCGCCAACGCTGCTTCCTTCAATGACGGGGACAAGGTCCAGAACGGAAAAACGGATCATCGCCTGCATATGGGGCGCTGATCCGTTTTATTTCAATACGCGATATGCAGCCGATCAGGCCATGCGGCCAAAACCTGCCGATGGGCTATCGGCGCGACGGCCGAAGGTGGCGGGGCGACGGGCTACGAGCGGATTGGAGTCGCGATCGAGGATCGACATGGTTTCGGTAAAGCAAGGCCGCAGGGCGACGACGACTTCGATCAATTCGTCAGGTCCTTCGTGGCTCTCGACACAGCGCCGCGCGACCATTTCGATCCGTTCGGCCATGCCGCTCAGCCGATGGGCGCCGAACTGGGCTGATTCGCCCTTCAGCGTGTGAGCCGGAGTGACAAGAGCGATGGCGTTGCGTTCGCGTATGGCCTGCTCGATGGTGCTGATGGCTTTTTCGCCGTCTTCGCGAAAGTAGCTCAGGATACGGACAAATGCGCTGCCCAGTTCCGCTCTGGACTTGGCCAGATCGGGCTGGTTGACCAGTTCTGCCTCTTGATATGACACGGTGTCACTCCCTGTTTCACCTTCACGATAGAAGGGGTGCGTAAACAGCAGGTTAAGCCGTAGCGTCAGAACCGGGCAAGCTTCAGGAATTGCGCGACAATTGGAACCGGTCCGGAGCGGTTTCGGCAAAGCCCCAGCCATGCTGCCGGGTCAGCGCCTCCAGTTCGCGGGCGGCGTTGGGATCGTCCGCTTCTACCGTCACCAGATCGGCCGACCGCATGGCCCGGGCGGCACGCAGGGCAGGCCAGGGGCATTTCATTCCCCTGGCATTCACATGCACCGGATCATTTGTTGGCATAAGGATTGCGCGCGCTACGCAACGTCAGGCGCACCGGAACGGCGCCGAAGCCCAGCTCCTTCCGGATGCCGTTGACGAGATAGCGCCGGTAGCTTTCCGGCAGTTCGTCCAGACGCGTGCCGAACAGCACGAACGTAGGAGGACGGGTCTTGTTCTGCGTGATGTAGCGCAGCTTGATCCGCTTGCCGCCAGGGGCAGGAGGAGGATTGGCTTCCAGCGCGCGTTCGAACCAGCGGTTGAGAATGCCGGTGGACACACGTTGCGACCAGGCCGTGCGCGTTTCGAAGGCGACGCGGATGAGATCATCCAGGCCTTTTCCGGTCGCGCCGGAGACTGTCATGATAGGAACGCCGCGAATTTGCGCGAGTCCGTCAGAAAGCGCCTGCTTGATGCCCTGATAGAGGGCCGAGCCATTTTCCACCGTGTCCCACTTATTGAGCGCGACGACGAGGGCGCGGCCTTCCTCGAGCACTTTGTCAGCGATGCGCAGGTCCTGCGCCTCAAGCCCCCGCGTGGAATCGAGCAGAAGCACGACGACTTCGGCGAAGTTCACAGCGTTCAGACCGTCCGAAACAGCGAGCTTTTCAAGCTTGTCCTGCACCTTGGCGCGCTTGCGCATACCTGCGGTGTCAATCAGGCGGACAGGGCGCGGGTCGGCATCCTCATCGCGAGGATCGGTCCAGGCCCAGTCGACCGCGATGCTGTCTCGGGTGATGCCTGCTTCAGGACCGGTCAGCAGACGATTTTCACCTAGCAAGCGGTTGATGAGGGTCGATTTGCCCGCGTTGGGGCGGCCCACGATGGCGAGCTTGAGGGGGGCGGCCTCAAGGTCTGCCTCGCTCGGTTCGGCCTCCTCTTCATCTTCCTCTTCCTCGCGGTCGATATAGGGGAGGAGCGCCTGGAAGAGGTCGGCCATGCCCTGGCCATGTTCGGCCGACAGCGGGACAGGCTCGCCAAGGCCCAGGCTGAAGGCTTCCATGACGCCGTCGGCACCCGTTCTGCCTTCCGCCTTGTTGGCGACCAGCACGACAGGCGCGTCACCTTCGCGCAGCCAGCGAGCGATTTCCTCATCGAGCGGGGTCACGCCTGCGCGGGCGTCCATGAGGAACAGCGCGACGTCGGCGCTTTCAACGGCAGCCTGCGTTTGCATGCGCATGCGGCCGGGCAAGGTCTGGGGATCTTCATCCTCATAGCCTGCCGTGTCGATGATGGTGAAATCGACACCGAGCAGATTTGCCTGCCCTTCACGCCGGTCGCGCGTGACGCCGGGCTGGTCATCGACCAGCGCCAGCTTCTTGCCGACGAGCCGGTTGAAAAGGGTGGACTTGCCCACATTGGGCCGCCCGACAATGGCAACTGTGGGCAGCATGATGAGGGCCCGTTTCCTTTCTATGGCGCCGCCTTAGCGCAGCGCCGTCAGCTTGCCGTCGTCAGCAAGAATATAGAGCATGTTGTTCGCGACAACGGGGGAAAGCGACATGGACCTGTCCATGTCCACCTCAGACTGGATCGCTCCGGTCGCCGGATCGACATAGTTGAGATCGCCATGCGTGGATACAAGGATCAGGCGTCCTCCAGCGAGTACCGGCCCTGTCCAGCGGATAGCGTTCGCCTTCTTCTTTTCCTTTTCCCACCGGCGAAGCTGGCTGATCCAGCGGATCTTGCCGGTCGCGCGGGCGACGCAGAGCAGCTTGGCGTCGCTGGTCACGACAAACACCCATTCGCCCGCCACCCAAGGGGTTGAGATGCCGGCGATGTTGATTTCCCACAGGCGCTGGCCGCTCACCAGTTCGTAGGAGGCCATGCGGCCACCCTGTCCGATGGCAAAGACGCGGCCGCGGTCGACCACAGGATTGGCGTCGATGTCGGTGAGCGACGCGACCGCGGTCGAAATGCTGGTGCGCGACAGGGCGTCGCCCCAGAGGGTGCGGCCATTTTCATAGCGATAGGCAGTGAGTTCGCCCGAGCTATAGCCTGCGATCACCGTCCCCTGCGCGGCGGCGGGAGCCGCAACGCCGAACACGCCCGTGACCTGCAATGTGCCGCTGTCGGTCCACTGCACTTCGCCGTCGCTCTGGTTCAGCGCGAAAATCTGGTTGTCCTGGCCCATGACATAGACATGGCCATTGGCGAGCGTAGGCGCCCCCCGCAGCGGGCCGCCAGGACGCTTCTTCCACAAGATGGAGCCGTTCGCCGCACTAAGTGCGGCCACGTCGCCGACGCCCGTGCTTGCGTAAATCTTGTCATCGACGATGCTGACGCCGCCACCGAACAGGGCCCGGCCGCTGCCTTCGGCGGGAAGGGCGGTCTGCCAGAGTTTGGCGCCACTTGTGGCATCGAACGCGATGACACGCGCACCCGCGTCGATGACGTAAAGCTTGCCGTTGGCGATGACGGGCGAGGAGGCGAGGCGCGCGCGCGGCGTGCTTCCTTCTATCGAGCTGGTCCAGGCGGTAGCCGGGGAGGCGCTCAGAGCAAGATGGCCCATCGCCTTGGAAGGGCCGCCGCCCGGCTGGGACCATTGATCATTGGCATAGGCGTCCGGGAGCGTGACGGGCACATCGGCCAGCGTCGGATCGACTTCCACCCCCTGCTCATTGGTCAAGATCGACACGCGGTTGCCGACCACGGGGGTCTTGGGGCCGCCCTTCTTGCCACCCACGATGCCACAGCCCGCCAACAGCGCGACCATCGCGGCAGCGGTCACGGCCCGGCGGGTGGCTGCGAATTTCGTCATGCTGTGCATCCCCATGCGCTTATCTTCATCCCTGTCCCGGTGCGGCTGGCGTTTCGACCGCGTCTATGCCCAATAAGCCCGCCATCTGTCGCGCACGTGAACGGATCGACTGCGGCACAGTGGCATCCTTTGCCATCGCGGCGAACAAGGGTCCGGCGAGTTCACGTTTGCCCATCTTCATATAGGCGATCGCGACCAGTTCACCGGCGCTGCCGAACCAGGGAGCGCCCTCCACGGCCAGCGGCTTGAGCCGATTGACAATTTGTTGCGGCTGAAGCGCTTCGAATTCCAATACGGTCTGTCGGATGAGCGCCAGGTCACGATAGGGCTGATCGAGCGAGCTGTCCGCTGCTATCGCCTTGTAGGCGGCGATGGCACCCTTGTCGTCGCCCTTGCGCGCGGCAACGCCAGCTTTCACCAGCAGGGCCGATGCGCGGAAGCCAGGCTGGCTGGCATTGGTCAGCCCGTCAAGCTGCTTGGCATCAGGCGTTCCACCACCTGCGGCCGCCGCGAGCACCTTGTCCATTTCCTCCGACACGGCCTGGGACTGGGTAGTGCTGTGGTGCTGCCAGTAGAGCCAGCCCGCAAAGGCCAGGAGGCCGATCACGACAGCCGCGAGAATCCAGCGGCCAAAACGCTGCCAGAAGGTCAGCAGCTGGTCCTGGCGAACGGCCTCATCGACTTCGCGCATGAAGGCTTCGCTGTTTTGCGGCGTCAGGGCCACTTGGGTCTCCAGATATGCGTCAGAAAAAGCTGGCGGAAGGCGCGATCAATAGCGGCGGCGGCGCTTAGCGCAAATCACTTTTTGGGCCGGTACACCTGATCTGCCGTGGGGAAGCTGCGATCGCGCACTTCGGCGGCATAGCGTTCGGCTGCATTGCTGATGGTTTCGGCTATGTTTTCGTATCGTTTCACGAAGCGGGGCACGCGTTCGAACATGCCGAGCATATCCTCGGCAACCAGCACCTGACCATCGCAATGTGCCGATGCGCCGATGCCGATGACGGGTATGTCTAGGCTGTCGGTGATGGCGACAGCCAGGTCCTCCAGGACGCCTTCGAGAACTACCGCGAATGCTCCGGCGCTCGCGACGGCGCGGGCATCGTCCATGATCTTGGCATGTTCTTCCTGGCTCTTGCCGCGCGCGCCATAGCCGCCGAGCGCGTTGACGGCCTGAGGCGTGAGGCCGACATGCGCCATGACGGGGATGCCGCGCTGGGTGAGGAAGGCGATGGTGTCGGCCATGGCCTGGCCCCCTTCCAGCTTGACGGCTGCACAGCCGGTTTCGGCCATGACGCGGCTGGCGCTGGCGAAGGCCTGGGCGGGGGAGGCTTCGTAGCTGCCGAAGGGCATGTCGACGAGGACGAGGCTGTGATAGCTGCCCCGGACCACGGCGGCGCCATGGGCGATCATCATGTCGAGGGTGACGGGAAGGGTGGAGGGCAGGCCGTAAATCACCTGGCCGAGTGAGTCGCCCACCAGCAGCATGTCGCAATGGGGATCGAGCAGTTGCGCCTGACGGGCGGTGTAGGCGGTCAGCATGACCAGCGGCTCGTCCGTCTTGCCCTCCACTTTCCGGCGCTGGATCGCGGGAACGGTCAGGCGCTTCATCGGCGCGGGCGTGGGATTGGCGCGGCTGGTGGATGTGTCGAGCGTGAAGGTGGTGGACATGAGGCCGCTCTACTCCAGCGGGGCCGGGGGCGCAAATCGGGGGCGGGCCGGTTTGCCCGGATTGGAATTCAATAAGGAAATAGCGAAATAAAAAAGAACGGGAGCGGCAGGCCTGTGCCGCTCCCGCAGGGGGTGACTTGTTACGGTATCAGAACGAGAATTTGAGTGTTCCGCCCCAAGTGCGCGGGTCGCCGACCTGGCCTGCGATCAGGCCGGTGTTGCCGGGTGCGACCTGGAGATTTTCGATATAGTTCACGTCGAAGGCGTTGCGGACCCAGCCGAAGATGTCGAAACCTTCGCCACGGAAGCCAGCGCGGAAGTTGGTGAGGGCGTAGCCCTTCACTTCCGTATAGCGTGAAGGCGACGCGTTCGAGTTCCAGTGCGAACGGTAGTTGCCGTCGACGCCCAGATAGACCTGGCCTTCCTTCGCCAGCAGCGTGACCGGGATGTTATATTCCGCGCCGTAGGAGAAAGCCCATTTGGACACGCCGGGCAGGTCCTGGCCGGAGATGTCGCACTGGCGGGGGCTGGGAGCGCCCGGAACACCCGGCTGCGAATAGTCGGCCGGGACGCCGGAAGGCTGCGAGGGGCCTCCGGACAGTTCAGGCGGGCAGGGCGCGTTGGTGAACTTCTTGTACTTGGCGTCGGTATAGGCCGCGTTCGCATAAGCGGTGAAGCGGTCGCTTGCGACCACCTTGAAGTCCGCTTCGATGCCCTGAGACCGGACCTTTTCAGCGTTGGCAAGATAGCCGCGCACAGTGCCGAACTGGCCGCCGTTCACCGTCGCCTGGAAGTCCTTGATGGTGGTGCGGAAGGCCGAAATATTGAAGGTCGCGCGGCGATCCCAAAGCTGAGTCTTCAGGCCGACTTCGAAATGATGGACCGATTCCGGCTTCACCGTCGCGGCATCGAAATTGACCGTATTGTCGATGTTGAGCGGCAAGCCGTTCTGGTTGATGCCGAGCGTCTTGAAGCTCTTGGCGTAGGTCGCATAGGCCAGAATGTCGCGCGCAACCTTATAGTTGACGTTGAAGTCATAGGTGAAGTTCCACGCGCTGTCGGACGGCGCGCTGACCTGCGGCTGGTAGACGCCGCATTGCTGCGACGTGCCCGCGATCGTGCCGGGCGCAGGAGTGGGCGTGCAGCTGATCGCCTGGCCCTGTGCGTTGGTCACGACACGCTGATAGAAGCCGGACTTCTTGTCATAGTTGAGGCGAAGGCCAGGCTGCAGCGTCAGCGCATCGGTGACTTTCCAGCTGAGCTGACCGAACAGGGCGGCGCTCTCGGCCTTCAGATACTGGGTATTGCTGGCCGTCAGGCCCGCAAGGGTTGCGGGGTTGTTGGCCGGGTTCAACGGATTGGTCGAGGGCGCAAGGCTCCATTGGGCAGCGTTGACGCCTTGCTGTTCGGTGCCCTGGGTGTCGATCCGCTGCTTGAAGCCAAAGAGGCCGACCACGAAGTCGATCTTCTGGCTTTCGTAATTATAGCGGAATTCCTGGCTATACTGATCCTGCTGCGAAGGATTTTGCGAGCGCGACACGATCGACAGGCCAGTGAAATCGCGATCATTTTCCGGTTTCCAGTCCCAGAAGCGCCAAGCGGTGACGGACGTCAGCGTGCCTGGGCCGATGTCCCACTTGATACGCGCCGACACGCCGCCGATCTTGTTGCCCGCGTTCAGGTTGCTGTCGAGATCAGTCAACCGGTCATAGGGATTGCGACTTGGCACGACATAGCCCTGCGCTGCCGCAAGCGCGTCATATTGACGGTTCAGCGGACGCTGCGTGCGGCCTACGCGGACGAAGGTGGTGCCGCAGCATTCCGGGTCTTGCCTGCTGTAGTCACCCGACAGCGTGATATCGAGATCGTCATTGGGCCGGAACAGCAACTGGCCGCGAATGCCGAGATTGTCCTGTTCGTTGATCCAACGCTGCGACGTGACATTGTACAGCGTGCCCCGGCGGCTGGTCGCCGCCACGGCAAGGCGCGCGGCGACGGTGTCGGACAGCGGGCCGGAGATCGCGGCCTTTGCCTGGCGATAGTTCAGGTTGCCGACGCTCAGTTCCGCGCGGCCTTCGAAGTCGAAGGTCGGCTGGTTGGTCGTGATGTTGATCGCTCCCGCCGTCGTGTTCTTGCCGTAGAGCGTGCCCTGGGGGCCGCGCAGCACTTCGACCTGGTTCACGTCCAGGAAGTCGAAGGTGGCGGCAGCGACGCGCGAATTGTAGACGTCATCGACATAGATGCCGACGCCCTGTTCGAACCCGTCGCTGGTGAGGCCGAACGGCACGCCAAGGCCACGGATATTGACCGAGGTGTTGCGGGGATTGGTGGTGTAGACCTGCAATGTCGGCGCAAGCTGCTGAAGCTTCACGACGTTGAAGTTGCCGGTCGCTTCGATGCTGTCGCCGCGAATGACGGAGATCGCCAGCGGCACTTCCTGCGCCGTTTCAGCACGGCGGCGGGCGGTGACGATGATCACGTCGCCGCGCGGATTGGCTGCCTGATCGACCTGTGCAGCCGGATCGGCGGCTGGTGCAGGCGCTTCCTCAGCATGGACGCTGGACGCAAAGATGGATGCGCTCGCCACGCCGGCGAGCAACAGAGAACGCGCAATCATAGTAATTCCCCTTCCGGAGGTCCGGTGAATGTTGATCGCGGCATTTCCGGTGGGCCGGTCAACGCCGATGGTCTGGGAATGGTATTGGACAGTCAGCGGCCCACCCCCTGCCGCCTGTTATTAACCGCCTGTCCGGCGGCTTGGCCTTGCGACCCTATTGCCCCCCGATCTTAGTCAAGCGGTAAGGCGAGTTTTTTCCGTCACATCGATCTGGACGACGCGCGCGTCATGCACGGTCAAGGTGATCGATCCGAAGCGTAATGCTTCCAGCACGCCACGAACCTTGTCGATGCTGACGGCTATGTCTGCCCTTTGGCCGTCTGCGCGGCCATTGCGGGCAAATTCAACTGTTCGGCTGTCACTCATAAGCACCTCTTGGCCCCGCTTTTATCTCAACTAATTCAATAGACAAAAAAGCAAATATATAGGGCGCCCAAGTTTGACTTGTAGCGCCCGTCCTTTTTTCAGCCGATCATCCGCATTGCTGCCAGCTTCCTTTCCTTATGAGCCATGGGGATGGCGGGCCGCATCTGGCGCATCACAGAGGCCTGTTCATGCGCATTGTCGATCAGCTGTTCCAACAGGGATTGGCCAAATTCCCAACTGCCAAGGTCGGAGTCAGCGTTGATGTGGCCGCTGAAGCCCGCATCGACGAAGGTGCTGCCCCAGTTCTTTGCGATGCTGTGTGCCCGTTCGAAGAATATATAAGGATCATTGCGGCTGGCGACGACCAGCGAAGGGAAGGGCAATTGAGCGCGGGGAGTGGGGCCAAAGCCGCCGATCGTCTCCGGCGTTTCCATTCTGTCGCAATCGGGAGGGGCGACCAGCAAAGCGCCGGTCACTGGCCAGCCATAGGCCTGGCTCTGCAGGGCACCCCACCAAGCGACCGCAAGGCAGCCAAGGCTGTGTGCGGCCAGGATGATCGGCCCCTCAGCTTCCCGGATCGCGGCGTCCAGGCGCGTGACCCATGCATTGCGATTGGGACTGGCCCAACTGCCCAGGTCGACGCGCTGGCAATCTCCTCTGACCTCTTCCCAAAGCGTCTGCCAGTGGCCGGGGCCGCTGTTGTTCAGACCGGGAATGGTCAGCACGACCGGATTGCGCGTGTCGCCCAGATGTCCGAATCGGTCCATTGTCTGATCCTCGTCCAATTACAGGTTGAACATAATTCTATTCTTTAAGTAGACAATGCTTGAGCGACCAATTGTGTCCAAATTTGGGCGACCGGATTCATCTGGCGTTCAGGTCGGGCGAACGGCTTGGGCTTGAGCCGGGAGCCCATTACCAAGGATATATGAGGCCATAATAGGAGAAGACGGTGCGGCCATATGTGTCGTCATAATCCGGCGGAGTGTCGGGCGTGTGACGGGGTGCGCTTTCCAGCATATCCTTGCTGAGATCCAAGACATAGCCGCCCTTATCGGTGTCATAGTTCAGCATCGACCAGGGGATCGGGTAATGATCGTTGCCAAGGCCGAGGAAGCCGCCGAAGGAAAGCAGGGCATAGCGGACCTGCCCGCTGCGCTTTTCCACCATGAAGTTGGAGATATGGCCGAGCCTTTCTCCTTGCCGGTTGTAGACGGCGGTTCCTTCCACACGGTCGGAGGCGATCAGGTCACTGGAATTTTGGGTTGCGGGATCAGTCATCGTCACCCTCCTGCATCATAATGCGCTAGACCCATGAAACCGGGGAGGATCAGCGGGGTTCCCACTCTTCGAAACAGGAGGATGAGATGAAGATCAATCGCAGCGGATCGGCGGTATGGAGCGGCGGCCTGAAAGACGGCAAGGGCGCGATTTCGACGCAGAGCGGCGCTCTGGACGCGCACCCTTATGGCTTTGCAATGCGGTTCGAGGGCGTGCCGGGTTCCAACCCGGAAGAGTTGATCGCGGCGGCGCATGCGTCCTGCTTCACCATGGCGCTGTCGATGATCCTTGGCGAAGCCGGGCTGACGGCGGAGAAGATGGAAACCAATGCCGTCGTCACGCTGGAGCAGCAGGAGGGTGGCTTTGCGATCACGGCCAGCAAGCTGACGCTGAAGGCCACGATCCCGGGCGCCGACGACGCGCAGTTTCAGGAACTGGCGGCGAAGGCGAAGGAAAATTGCCCCGTGTCGAAGCTGCTGAAGGCTGAAATTAGCCTGGACGCGGAACTGCTAGGCTGAGGCGGGTCGGCGGGAGCGTATATGTTCCCGCCACGCGATGTAGAGGCCGCTCAGGATGATGAGCGCTGCGCCGATCCAGGTCGTGTACATCGGCCATTCGCCCCAGATCAGCAGGCCGAGCATGGTCGACCAGATGATCGTGCTGTAATCCATCGGCAGCACGACCGACACGGGGGCATGGCGCAGCGCCCCGGTCATGCACAGTTGCGCCACGCCCCCGGTGATGCCGACGCCCATCAGCATGGCCCAGGTGATGGGATCATGTGCTTTCCCGACGAAAAGCATCAGGATGCCGAGGGGCGGGATCGAGAGGATCGTGAACCAGAAGACGATGGCGCCCGTCCTTTCCGTCCGGCCGAGGTCGCGGAGCAGCAGGCCGATGCAGGCGGTGATGACGGCGGCGGAAAGCGCGACGGCGAGGCCCAGCGGCGGGAAGTGCATGCCATCCGGGCGGACCATGATGATGATCCCGACGAAGCCGAGCAGGATGGCGGCCCAGCGATGCGGGCCCGTTGCCTCCCGCAGCAGGAGCGCAGAGAGCAGGGTGGCGAAGATTGGCATGGTGAAACCGATGGCCGTCGCCTCGGTCAGGGGCAGCAGCAGGTATGAGCCGAAGTTGAGGACCATGCCGGTGAGGCCGAGCACGGTGCGGCTGACATGCGCGCCGAGGCGGTTCGTGCGGACCGAGGCGAGGCCGTCTGTCATTGCGACCCAGGTGACGATCAGCGGCAGAGCCAGCGCCTGGCGGTAGAAGATGAGTTCGATCAGGCTGACGCCGCGCGTGCCGACGACTTTGCCCAGCGCGAACATGACGGCCATGAACATCATGGCCAGCAGGCGCAGGCCTATGCCCTTGAGCGGATGCTCTTCGCGGACCGGCGGCGGTGGCGGAAGCTCTTCGGGCGGGCTGATCGGGGCGGGCGGTTGCACGCGGTTCGCTTTAACCGGCGGACACGGTCACGCAACCACCGGGCGGATAAATTACGATTTATGCGGTGGATAGCGGCTGGGTTGCCGCTATCGCGCGTGCAGGATCAGAGGCAGGCTTCCAGGAAGGGCTGGTCGAAACCGAACTGCCGGGCCTTGTCCAGCGTGTAAGGGCGGAGGCCCATCGACCGATATTCGCCGACGATCTTACCGCTGTCGTCCTCGTCATGATATTCGAACTTGAACAGTTCCTGGGTGACGATGACGTCGCCTTCCATGCCGATGACTTCGGTGATGTTGGTGACGCGGCGCGAACCGTCGCGCAGGCGCTTAACCTGCACGATGAGGTCGACGGAGTCGGCGATCTGTTTCGAGATGGCCTCCTTCGGAATCTTGATGTCGCCCATCAGGATCATGTTCTCCATACGGCCGAGGCATTCGCGGGGCGAGTTGGAGTGGAGCGTGCACATGGAGCCGTCATGGCCCGTGTTCATCGCCGCGAGCAGGTCGAAGCACTCCGCGCCACGAATTTCGCCCAGGATGATGCGGTCAGGGCGCATACGCAGGGCGTTCTTGACGAGATCGCCGATGGTGATGGCGCCCTGGCCTTCAAGGTTGGGCGGGCGGGTTTCGAGGGGTAGCCAGTGCGGCTGTTGCAGGCGCAGTTCGGCCGCGTCCTCAATGGTGAGGACGCGCTCGCCCGGGTCGATCATCTTCGACAGGGCGTTGAGCATGGTGGTCTTGCCCGAGCCGGTGCCGCCCGAGATGACGATGTTCATGCGCGATGCGCCTGCGATCTTGAGCGCGGTGGCCATCTTCGGGCTCATCGCGCCCCATTGGGCGAGCATGTCGATGGTGATCGGCTTGGCGGAAAATTTACGGATCGAGATGGCGGTGCCGCGCAGCGAGAGCGGCGGCACGATCACGTTGACGCGGCTGCCGTCGGGCAGGCGGGCGTCGGCGAGCGGCGTGGTCTGATCAACGCGGCGGCCGACCTTGTTCACGATGCGCTGGGCGATCTGGAACAGATGCTCTTCATCGCGGAACTTGATGGGAGCGATCTGGAGCTTGCCCTTCTTTTCGATGTAGGTCTGCTCCGGGCCGTTGACCATGATGTCGCTGACGTCGGGATCGGCGAGCAGTTCCTCTAGCGGACCGAGGCCGAGCAGTTCGTCGACCAGCACCTTTTCCAGCGCGAATTGTTCGCGGCGGTTGAGGGTGAGCTTGAGCTCGGCCAGCACCTCCATGATGATGGGGCGGAATTCCTCGGCCAGTTCATCCTTGCTGAGGGTGGCGGCGGCTTCCGGATCAACGCGTTCCAGCAGGCGGGGGAGGACCTGTTCCTTGATCTTGTGGACGGAGGCTTCGAAGCCTTGCGGCCCTGCATCGGCGACATGCTCAGCGTTGGCGCGGTCCGACAGGCGTTGCAAGGCGTCGGCGTTGCGTTGCATCTGGGTCGTGGGAGCGGACAGCGGATCGACCGGGCTTTCGCTGGCGGGCAAGGGCGCCATGTCGAGCGGAGGAAACTGGTCGCCGCCGCGCGCTTCTTCACGCGGTGCGCCGCCCTGCATGGGCCGGGCGACGCCGAAACCCGGCTTGATACCCGCAGGTCCATTTTTCCGTCCAAACGCGCTCATAATTCTCCGCCGGCATGTTCCGATCGATCGAGCCAACCACAAAGAGACCGATCAAATATGGCTGGAGATGGTGAATAGGCTGGAAACTTTGACAAATGGCTAATGGCCGAGGCGAGCGCGCTCCGTGCCGCAATGCAAGAAGGCCGCGTTCCTTGGCGAACGCGGCCTTCTTGGGCAAGCGGATCAGGAGGTGCGCTTTGGCTTAGCCAGCATGCTCCGCAAGGACGGTCAGGCCCTTTTCGTTGACTTCAGCGAAGCCGCCCTGGACGGGGATGACTTCGGGAGCCGAACCGGCCGAGGCGAAAATCTGGATCGCGCCGTCGCGGACGGTGGACATGAAGGGCGCGTGCCCTTCCAGCACGCCGAAGTCGCCATCGGTGCCGGGGACGACGACCTGATAGACCTCTTCCGAGCGGACGAGCTTTTCGGGAGTCACGAGTTCGAAATGCAGTGCCATCTGTAACTCTCCCCCCTCCCTTTCAAGGGAGGGGCAGGGGTGGGTGCGGTTGCGTTAGCAATCGCCTGCAAACTTCAGGGATAGGTCGAGGCTCGCTCCGCTCGCGGCCCACCCCCGACCCCTCCCGCTTGCGGGAGGGGGACATTGTGGAGCTTACGCCGCTTCGGCGGCCAGCTTCTTTGCCTTTTCGATGGCTTCGTCGATGCCGCCGACCATGTAGAAGGCGTTTTCGGGCAGATGGTCATATTCGCCTTCGACCACGGCCTTGAACGACTTCACCGTGTCTTCGATCTGGACGAACTTGCCCGAGATGCCGGTGAAGACTTCGGCGACGTGGAAGGGCTGCGACAGGAACTTCTGGATCTTGCGGGCGCGGGCGACGGTGAGCTTATCTTCTTCCGAAAGCTCGTCCATGCCCAGGATCGCGATGATGTCCTGAAGCGACTTGTACTTCTGCAGGATCGCCTGAACCGCACGGGCGGTTTCATAATGCTCCTGGCCAACGACGCGGGGTTCCAGAACGCGGCTGGTCGAGTCCAGCGGGTCGACCGCCGGATAGATGCCGAGTTCCGAAATAGCGCGGTTGAGAACGGTGGTGGCGTCCAAGTGCGCGAACGAGGTCGCAGGCGCCGGGTCGGTCAAGTCGTCTGCGGGGACATACACGGCCTGAACCGAGGTGATCGAACCCTTGTTGGTCGAGGTGATGCGCTCCTGCAGCGCGCCCATGTCGGTCGACAAGGTCGGCTGGTAGCCCACGGCCGAAGGAATACGGCCGAGCAGCGCCGACACCTCCGCGCCCGCCTGGGTGAAGCGGAAGATGTTGTCGACGAAGAACAGCACGTCCTGGCCTTCCTGGTCGCGGAAATATTCCGCGATGGTGAGGCCCGACAGAGCGACGCGAGCGCGGGCGCCCGGGGGCTCGTTCATCTGGCCATAAACCAGCGCCACCTTCGAACCTTCGCTGATCGCGTTGCCGTCGGCGTCCTTGGCGATAACGCCTGCGTCGAGGAATTCGTGATAGAGGTCGTTACCTTCGCGGGTACGCTCACCGACGCCCGCGAACACGGAGGTGCCGCCATGGCCCTTCGCGATGTTGTTGATCAGTTCCTGGATGAGCACGGTCTTGCCGACGCCCGCGCCGCCGAACAGGCCGATCTTGCCGCCCTTTGCGTAAGGGGCGAGAAGGTCGATGACCTTGATGCCGGTGACGAGGATCGACGCGTCGGTCGACTGGTCGACGAACTCCGGCGCCTTGGCGTGGATCGGGGCGGTGACGGTGGTGGCGACAGGGCCACGCTCGTCGATCGGCTCACCGACGACGTTCAGGATGCGGCCGAGCGTCGCCGGGCCGACGGGAACGCTGATCTGCGCGCCGGTGTCGGTGACTTCCTGACCGCGGGTCAGACCGTCGGTCGAGTCCATCGCGATGGTGCGGACGGTGTTTTCACCCAGATGCTGGGCGACTTCCAGAACAAGGCGGTTGCCGTTGTTGCTGGTTTCCAGCGCCGAGAGAATAGCGGGGAGCGCATCGGGGAAGGTCACGTCGACGACGGCGCCGATGACCTGCGAAATGCGGCCTACATTGTTGGTGGTTGCCATGACTGCTTCCTTGCGTGCGTGATCTTAGAGGGCTTCCGCGCCCGAGATGATTTCGACCAGTTCGGTGGTGATCGCCGCCTGACGGCTGCGGTTATACTGGATGGTCAGCTTGTTGATGAGGTCGCCGGCGTTGCGGGTCGCATTGTCCATGGCGGTCATCGATGCGCCCTGTTCGGACGCGTTGTTTTCCAGCAGCGCCTTGAAGATCTGTACCGTGACGTTGCGCGGCAACAGGTCGTCGAGGATCGCTTCCTCGCTCGGTTCATATTCCACCGTCGCGCCGATGGCGTTGCGGTCGGCATCGGCAGGGATCTTCACCGGGATGATCTGCTGTTCGGTCGGGATCTGCGCGAGCGCCGACTTGAACTGCGAATAGAAGAGATGCGCGACGTCGAACTTGCCGTTCAGATACATGTCGGTCAGTTCATGCGCGATTTCGGACGCCTGGTTGAAGCCGGGTTCCTTGACACCGGTGGTGTCGAACTGCGCGACGATCATGCCGGGGAAGGTGCGGTTGATCACCGGACGACCCTTGCGGCCGATCAGATAGAAACGAACGGTCTTGCCCTGCGCGATCAGCTCGTCCGCCTTGGCGCGCGCAGCCTTGACGATGTTGGCGTTGAACGCGCCAGCAAGGCCACGGTCGGAGTTGGCGACGACCAGCAGATGGACGTCATCCTTGCCGGTGCCAGCAAGCAGCGGCGACGCGCCTTCGCCCGAACCGCCTGCGATCTTCGACGCGAGGCTGGCGACCACGGCTTCCAGACGGCTGGAATAGGGACGCGCTGCTTCGGCGGCAGCCTGCGCCTTGCGCAGCTTGGCCGCGGCGACCATCTGCTTCGCCTTGGTGATCTTCTGGGTCGATTTCACCGACCCGATGCGGATCTTCAGTTCCTTGAGGCTGGCCATGACGAACCTTCTGTTCGTCATCCTGACGAAGGTCAGGATCTCGTGCCTCCAGGTTGAACCTTCGAGGCCTGAGATCCCAGCCTTCGCTGGGATGACGGATTATCCTTTACGCAAACGTCTTGCCGAAGCTGTCGAGCGCGGCCTTCAGCTTGCTCTTGGCGTCGTCGCCCAGATCCTTGCTGTCGCGGATCGCGGCGAGAACGTCGGCATGGTCGTGACGCAGATAGGCGAGCATCAGCTCTTCGTAGCGGGTCACGTCCTTGACAGCGACGTTGTCGAGATAGCCGTTGGTGCCGGCGAAGATCGACGCGGTCTGCTCTTCGAAGGGCAGCGGCGAGAACTGAGCCTGCTTCAGCAGTTCAGTGAGGCGCGCGCCACGGTTCAGCAGCTTCTGGGTCGAAGCGTCGAGGTCCGAACCGAACTGGGCGAACGCCGCCATTTCGCGGTACTGGGCCAGCTCCAGCTTGATCGAACCCGAAACCTTCTTCATCGCCTTGGTCTGCGCGGCGGAACCGACGCGCGACACCGACAGACCGACGTTAATGGCCGGACGGATGCCCTGGTAGAAGAGGTTGGTTTCGAGGAAGATCTGGCCGTCGGTGATCGAAATCACGTTGGTCGGAATATAGGCCGACACGTCGCCTGCCTGCGTTTCGATGATCGGCAGCGCGGTCAGCGAGCCAGCGCCATTGGCGTCGTTCATCTTGGCAGCGCGTTCCAGCAGGCGGCTGTGCAGATAGAAAACGTCGCCGGGATAAGCTTCGCGGCCCGGAGGACGACGCAGCAGCAGCGACATCTGACGATAGGCGACGGCCTGTTTGGAAAGGTCGTCATAGACGATCACGGCATGCATGCCGTTGTCGCGGAAGAATTCGCCCATGGTGACGCCGGTGTAGGGCGCCAGATACTGAAGCGGAGCGGGCTCCGAAGCGGTCGCGGCGACGACGATCGAATATTCCATCGCGCCATTTTCTTCGAGCTGCTTGACGATCTGCGCGACGGTCGAGCGCTTCTGGCCGACGGCGACGTAGATGCAGTAGAGCTTCTTGCTTTCATCGCCGGAAGCGTTGACGCCCTTCTGGTTGATGAAGGTGTCGATCGCGACGGCGGTCTTGCCGGTCTGGCGGTCGCCGATGATCAGCTCGCGCTGGCCACGGCCGACGGGGACGAGGGCGTCGATCGCCTTGAGGCCGGTCTGCACGGGTTCGTGCACAGACTTGCGGGGGATGATGCCCGGAGCCTTGACTTCGACGCGCTTGCGCTCGGTGTACTGGATCGGGCCCTTGCCATCGATCGGGTTGCCGAGGCCGTCGACCACGCGGCCGAGCAGGCCCTTGCCGACCGGCACGTCGACGATGGTGCCGGTGCGCTTGACGGTGTCGCCTTCCTTGATCTCGGCGTCCGAGCCGAAGATCACGACGCCGACATTGTCGGCTTCGAGGTTGAGCGCCATGCCCTGCACGCCATTGGCGAACTCGACCATTTCGCCCGCCTGGACGTTGTCGAGGCCGTGGACGCGGGCAATGCCGTCACCCACGGTCAGCACGGAACCGACTTCGCTCACCTGCGCTTCGGTGCCGAAATTGGCGATCTGGTCCTTGATGACCTTCGAAATTTCTGCGGCGTTGATATCCATGTTCAGCCTTTCATCGCCTGGGCGAGACTATTCAAACGGGTGCGGATGGAGGAATCGATCATCTGGCTGCCGATCTTGACGACCAGCCCGCCCAGGATCGCGGGATCGACCTTTGCATCGAGCGCGACTTCGCGGCCGACGCGCGCCCGCAGATTCTGCTGCAGGGCGGTGACTTGGTTCGAATCGAGCGGATGTGCGCTGGTCACTTCCGCGCGGACTTCGCCCTTGTGATTCGAAAGAAGCGTTTCATAGGCGCGGATAACCGCGGGCAGCTGCGAGAGGCGACGGTTAGCCGCCAGAACGCCCAGGAACTTGGTCGTCAGCGCGTCGATCCCCATGGAAGATGCGACCGCCGCGATCGTCTTGCCCGCTGCGTCGCGGCTGAGCACGGGATTGTTGATCAGGCTTTTGAAATCAGCCGATTCGGCAATCGCCGCCTTGATCGCGCCGAGGCTGGCCGCCACGGTGTCGAGGGCGTTGCCGTCGCGAGCCAGATCGAACAGCGCAACCGCGTAGCGTCCGCTGAGGCTGGCCTGAATGCCGCCGGTAGTCTCCACGCGCTTACCGTCCTCCAATTGATTTGCCGGTCATGCAAAAAAGAGGGGCGCGGTCTATCCGTCCCGATCCCCTGTTGCCCGGCCGGTTAGCAGCGGGATTATGACTATGCAAGCCATGGAACGCGATTCCGTCACAAGGATGGAATCGAAGCGAATAAGCGGCCCGCTTTACCGCGCGGATCGCTTCAGTTCGCCGGGTCGGCCGGGGCGAGCCGTCCCTTGCGGCAGCGGTAGACCAGGCGCTCGTTAGGCTGGGCGGGCAGGAGTGCGCCAAGGTCGCTGCGCAGCGAGGCTATGCGGGCGAGGAGATCGGGATTGTTGCCGCATTCCTTGATCGACCCATCCTTCAGCAGCGCGCGTGCCTTGTCCATCGTGTCGCCATCGGGCAGCCAGCGCTGGACGCGCAATGTGCCGGTTGCGGGGTCGAAGCGGCTCAGCGCGATGAAGTTGCCGCTTTCGGGGATGGTGGCGCGTTCCCAATCATTGCCGGCGGTCACATATTGGCTGTTGCCATTGGCGCAGCCGGTCGCGGTCCAGTTGAAGGGGATGTCGTTCGCCTGCGATATGGTGACGCGGCTGCGATCGAGATCGATCGCGCAGATATTTTCGCCTTCCCACGCATAGGCGCTGTTGCCCGTGACCTGGTCGCTGGCGGCGAGCTTTACCCGGTCATCGATGCTGGAAAAGCTGGGCTTCAGGAAAAACAGCGCGAGCGCGCCGAACAGCAGCACGCCTCCGCCTGCGAGGAACCATGTGGCGCGGCGTTCGCGGCCCTGGCTGTAGAAAAGCCCGCCTGCGCCAAGGCCAAGCACTGCCAGCGCCAGCAGGACAGCCGCGCCCGCCATCGCATTTTCACGGCCGGAGATGACGTCGCGCTCGGCGGCGTCGCGGGCCTTGTCCAGTTCAGCTTCGCGGGCATCGGCCTTGGCGCGCTCGGATTGTTCGCTGCGCTGCGCCTCCCGCTGCGTCAGCATGGCTTCGGCAGCGTCCGCCTCCGCCATGGAGCGGCAGGGGACGACGGTATGAAGAGAGGACACGCCCGCCTGACGCAGGAAGGAGGCGACTTCGCGCCAGGACACGGCAAATCCGAACTCCGCGTCATTGCCGTCCGAGATCGATCCGAAGCTGTTGACGCCGAGCACCCGGCCGCAATCGTCCACCAAGGGCCCGCCGCTGTTCCCGGCAGCAAGGGGTGCGGTATGGAGGATCGTGTCGAAGCTTTGGCTGGAGCGGCCGGAGGACACATTGCCGCTGGTCTTTACGGTGCCGAGCGGTTCGATCATCTGCTTGAGACCAAGGCCCTGCGCGCGGTCGACATTGCCGGGATAGCCGATCGCCGTCACATGCTGCCCATCGCTGACGGCGCCGCCGTAGAAGGTGCTCACCGGCAGGCGGCCTTCCTCCAGCTGGATGAGCGCGAGGTCGTTGCCGGGCGAATAGGCTATGACGCGGCCGCCATAGCTTTTGCGCCCTTCCGAAGGGATGACGCCGATGACGAGGTTCTTTTCCTCGCGCGTCAGTTCAACGACATGGGCGTTGGTCAGCACTTTGTCCGGCGCGACGGCAAAGCCGCTGCCATGGCCGACGAAATAGGCATCGCTGCCATCGGTCGCCACGATGGCGATGCGGACGACGCCGCGCGCGGCGGCGGCGATGTCCTGCTGTTCCGCCTGCGCGGCGACAGGCGAGGCAAGGGCCAGCAGGAGGCAGAGACGGCGAAGAAATGCGACCATGATGCGGCGCATTCATATGGTAAAGCCCGGCGGAGGCAATGGCAGAATTGCTTTGAGCGCAAGGCGCGGGAAGGCTGGCCCGATCGCGCCTGCTATCCCATATGGATGAACCAGATGACCGACCTTTCCGCCTCGACGCCATTGGCGCTGGATGATGATGCCTGCTGGGACGCGTTCCTGCGGCGGGACCGGGCCATGGATGGGCGCTTCGTGGGCGCGGTGCTGACCACCGGCATCTATTGCAAGCCGAGCTGCGCTGCGCGGCATCCGCGGCGGGAAAATATGATCTTCCTGCCGGATCCGGCTGCGGCGCGGCAGGCTGGATTTCGGGCATGCCTGCGCTGTCTGCCGGATGAGGTCGGGCGGGACAGGGTCGCCGTGGAGGCGGCGAAAGCCTTCATCGCGGCTTCAGAGATAGCGCCCTCGCTGGAACAGGTCGCCGCGCATGCGGGCTATGCGCCGCATCATTTCCATCGGCTGTTCAAGCGGGAGACGGGGCTGACACCGGCCGCCTACGCTCGATCTCTGCGTGCGGAACGGCTGAAGGCGGCGCTGGAAGAAGAGGGCAGCGTCACCAGTGCGATTTATGAGGCGGGATATAATGCGCCCAGCCGCGCCTACGCCGATGCGGAGCGGCATCTGGGCATGAGCCCAAGCGCCTGGAAGGATGGCGGGCGGGGCGTAACGATCCGTTATGTGGTGATGGGATCCAGTTTGGGGCCTGTGTTGGTCGCGGCGACGGCCAAAGGGCTTTGTCGGGTCAGTTTCGATGAAGGCGAGGACGATTTGCGGCGACGCTTTCCCAAGGCGGAGATTCTGCCGGGCGATGGGGCGTTGAGCGCGCTGGCGGGGCAGGTGGTGCAATTGATTGAGGAGCCGGGGCGGCCGGTTGATGTGCCCATGGACGTGCGCGGCACCGCCTTTCAGCAGGCGGTGTGGAGCGCGCTGCGGGCGATCCCGGCGGGTGAGACGCGCAGTTATGGGGAGATTGCCGCTGCCATCGGGAGGCCGGGTGCAGTACGTGCGGCTGGGACTGCTTGCGGGGATAATGGGCTGGCGGTGTTGATCCCCTGCCATCGCGTGTTGCGCGGCGATGGGAGCTTGGGTGGCTATGCCTATGGTGTGGAGCGGAAGAAGGTGCTGCTGGAGCGGGAAAGAGGAGTCGGGTGAGGGGCGCTTTTGGGTGGATGGCCGACTGGCGGGTTTCAGGGCCATCACTCAAATAGCGGACATAGCGCTGGCTCAGTCCTGTAAATCAGCGAAGAGGCCTAATTCGGTCTCGGCGGCGGCGTATCCATCTTCGCGTCAAAATGAAGCTGATCGTTGAAACCGTCGACGCCGGAATAAACCAGAGCCAAGCGAATAGCAGCAACTCATAAAATTTAGCGGTGTAGAGCAACTTATAGCTATGGCCCAACTCAATCCATAAACAGCCTTTACCGCGACAATGAAAACCGTAGGCATCGGGCCATTCGATCTTTGCTGCGAGCCACCAGCCAACTGTTCCAAAGCCAACGATGATGATCGTCAGCCCTCCGAAAAAAAGAATGAAGCGAAGAGCGCCCATGGTTTGCCAGAGGTCTCTCATCTGGGAAAACCAACCCAACTACTTATCCTTAAAATAGCTCGCTGCGGGACGCATTGTGTCGGCTTTGAGGACCGTCTGCAAGTGTGGCGGGCATCCAAGTATGATCGCTACCTGTTCAACCAAACATCGGAAATATGACCATCGCACTTAGCGATGCGGAGGGATAGCTGGCCGCCGCCTTGCGTGACCATGATATCTCCTTCCACAGTAACCTCCGGCGATTTCCCCCGACTGACGGACCAATGCGCGCCATCGTCGTCCACATCGATGTCAGGAAAAGCGGTTCGATCTGCTGTCGGGAAGAAGTCCTCTTCTACAGCCAAAAAGATAGCCGTGGCAGTCTCAGACTTGGTGACCAATGGCTTCGTAGGTTGGCCCGCACGCATACAATGGTCTGATCCAGCCAAAGCGTGAGGGACCGGACACGTCACGGCAGATGTCGCGAACACTAGAAGTGCCCTCATGGCTTTCCGTAAGCTCGGCTTCATCGGCTGCATATAACCCCGCGATCATCATGTGAATTTCAGCTGTAGAGGGACCGTACAGCTCAACGGAAGGCCCGCAATTGGTTGGTCAGAGCCGATGAAACGCGACAGTTTCGCTTGTACAAAAAGGTGGATGAACGACGGCTTCATACCAATCGGCCCGGAACTCCGGCAATGCCGACAGATGTGCAATGAGATCCACCCAACCTTTCATCTCCTCATGGAAGGTCCAAATCTTACCAGCCATGTCGACGTCGCAGCAAATCAGGTCAGTCGTGATCTGGTCCCTCTTGTAGAATACGACAGCATCGATATTCGCCAGCGGCAGTTGTGCAATCCCGGCTGGTGTGATGATCATTGCGGCATAATGCCCTCTGGAACGAACGTCCGCAATCAGGAACCTGCGAAGCATTCCTGGATCGCAATTTAATGGTCGTGAAAAGTCATCGCCCATTGCGTTCGTCACGCGATCGTTTCAGCCGCTCCATGATCGCCTGCCGCTGCGCCTTGCTCATGCCGCGCCAGCGCGCGATTTCTTCGGTTGTGCGGCCGCAGCCGGTGCAGGTGCGGCCTGCTTTGTCCAGCTTGCAGATATTGACGCAGGGGGTCTCCATCACATGAAGCTGTAGGGATCGACATCCACGGCGACGCGCGTTCCTGACTTCCAGGTGATGTTGTCCAGCCACTCGCGGATTGCTGCCTGCACATCGATCTGGCGGCTGGCGTGGATCAGCAGGCGGTGGCGGTGGCGGCCGCGCAGGACGGAGAGGGGCGCGGGGGCGGGGCCGTAGACGCGCATGCCGTCGATCGGCGGGGCGGACTTGCCGATCAGGCGGGCGACCTGGGCGGCTTCATCGGCATCCTCGCTGGAGATGATGATGGCGGCGAAGCGGCCGAAGGGCGGGGCGTTGGCGCGGCGGCGGTTCTCCGTCTCCACTTCGTAGAAGCGTTCCGAATCGCCCGCGATCAGCGCCTTGATGACCTCCGCTTCGGGCATGCGGGTCTGGATGAAGACGCGGCCGGGTTTTTGTCCACGGCCCGCGCGGCCAGCGACCTGGACGATCTGTTGAAAAGTGCGCTCGGATGCGCGCAGGTCGCCGCCTTCAAGGCCAAGGTCGGCATCGATAACGCCTACGAGGGTGAGGTTAGGGAAATGATAGCCCTTCGTCACCAGTTGCGTGCCGATGATGATGTCGACCGCGCCTGCCTCCACAGACTTCACGAACTCGGCGGCCTTGGCTGGCGACCAGAGCGTGTCCGAGGTCACAATGGCGGTGCGCGCCTGTGGCCAGAGCGCCTTCACCTCGTCCGCGATGCGTTCGACGCCGGGGCCGCAGGCGACCAGGCTGTCCTCTTCCTTGCATTCCGGGCAGAAGCGGGGCGAGGGGATGACGTGACCGCAATGGTGGCAGGCGAGGCGCTTGGTCAGGCGATGTTCGACCATCCAGGCGGTGCAATTGGGGCATTGGAAACGATAGCCGCAATGGCGGCACAGCGTCAGCGGCGCATAGCCCCGGCGATTGAGGAAGAGGAGGCTCTGTTCGCCCTTCTCCATCGTCTCGTCGATCGCCTTGATAAGGGGCGGGGCGATCCAGCGGCCGCGTTCCGGCGGGTCGGTGAGGAGGTTGATTCCCTCTATGCCAGGCATTTCCGCGCCGCCGAAACGGGCGGGCAGCTTGATCTCGCGATAGCGGCCAAGTTCGACCTGATGCCGCGTTTCGATGGCGGGCGTGGCTGACGCGAGGATGACGGGGAATTTTTCCATGAGCCCGCGCATCACGGCGACGTCCCGGGCGTGGTAATGGACGCCGTCCTCCTGCTTGAAACTGGCCTCATGCGCTTCATCGACGACGATGAGGCCGAGATTGGGATAGGGCAGGAACAGGGCGGAGCGGGCACCCACGACGACCGCTGCCTCACCCGCAGCAATCGCGCGCCATGCCCGGCGGCGCTCGGATTGACGCAGGCCGCTGTGCCAGCTGATGGGCACTGTGCCGAAGCGCTTTTCGAACCGTTCGAGAAAAGGCTCGGTCAGCGCGATTTCGGGCAGGAGGACGAGGACCTGACGGCCTTCGCGAATGGCCGCGGCGATGGCTTCGAAATAGACTTCCGTCTTGCCCGAGCCGGTGACGCCGTCGAGCAGGAAAGGGGCGAAGTCGCGTTGGCGTACTGCGTCCACGAACTCGGTTGCGGCGCTGGCCTGACCGTCGGATAGCTGCGGCGGCGCATGATCCGGGTCGGGACGGGGGAAGGGGGTGTCGATGCTGACCTCCACCGCTTCGAATGCGCCTGCCTTCACGAGGCCACGGATGACGGCATCGCTGACGCCGCCGATCAGCGCCAGTTCGCGGATCAGGCCCTGCCGCTCGCCGATGCGCTCCATCGCCTGGGCTCGCTGTTCGGTCGTGCGGTCGGGCAGGTCGCCGGTGGCGCGATATTCGATGACGGTGCGCGCGCTCTCCAGCGCCGACATGGACGCCAGCGTCATGCGCAGCACCGATGCGATGGGCGCGAGATAATAGTCCGCCGTCCACTCGATCAGGCGGCGGAGGGTTTCGGGGATCGGAGGCGCGTCGACTGGCCCCACGATGTTGCGCAGGCGGTTGTCGCCGACGCTTTCGACATCGGGGAAGCTGTCCTCTTCCCACACCACGCCGATAAGCTGACGGGGGCCGAGCGGGGCGACGATGATGCTACCGGGCTGCACGGTCATGCCGTGCGGCACGCGATAGTCGAGCGGCCCAAGGGCAGCGTTCAGCAGGATGACACGGGCGCGCGAACTCATCCGCCTCTCCCTATCGCCTCAAGGGCGGGAGGCAAGGCAGCGCGTTCAGATTTTCCAGCTGAGGGTGAGCCAGGGGATATGGGCGACGGCGTCGGGTGCGTTGTCGCGGAAGGTCTGTTGCCGCATGTAGAGCAGCTGCGCGTCGAGCGATTTGCCGAGCGGCTGGCGCAGGCCGACCTGCTGGCGCATGACGGCAAGGCCGGTCTTGTCGCTGGGCTTCGCGCGGTTGAGGTGGAAGAAGAATTCCGTCGCGGCGATAAGCGTAGGGGCCTTTGATGAGCCGAGGGGAATGGACGCCTGAACCCTTTGACGAAGCCGCCAGCTTGGCCGGTCGGCCGTGTCGAAGAAGCGTTGCTCCATGCGGGTGCGAGCGAGGAAGATGCCGCGCGTGAAGGTGGCCTGCTGGAACAGGCGCAGCTCCTGTTCCGGTTCGGAGTGGAAGAAGGCGATGCCGCCGCCGATCTGGACGCCCCTGGCTATGCGATGATCGATGAGGATGCGGGCCGTCTGCTGCTCTCCATTGGAGCTGTCGCGGCGGAACCGCTGGCTGAGGTCGAGCATGATCGTGTCGGCTGGGGTGGCTGTAACGACCAATGATTCGGTGATCCAGGCTTGCGATTCTTCGGTGGCAGCAGCGGCGGGCGTGGCGCAGGCCGCAGCCAACGGGAGAAGCGCGCCCTTGATGTGGTGCGGGCGCATATGGCGGTGCATCGATCGGTCCTTTGGAAAGGTGCCGCCGTCATAATGTTACGGAGCTGTTTCCGTAAAGCCTGCCGCTGGCAATAATGGCTAAAGGCGGGATCAGCCGCTAAAGGGGAGCCGATTCGCACATCCCGCCCGGAGCAGACCCCATGAAGTTCTTCGTCGATACCGCCGACACCAACGAAATCCGCGACCTGGCCGCCACTGGCCTGCTGGACGGTGTCACCACCAACCCGTCGCTGATCCACAAGTCGGGCCGCAAGTTCGTCGAGGTGGTCGAGGAAATCTGCGCCATCGTCGACGGCCCCGTCTCCGCCGAAGTCGTCGCTCTTGACCATGAGACGATGATGAAGGAAGCCGCCGTGCTGCGGAAGATCGCCGACAATGTCTGCATCAAGGTTCCGCTGACGATCGACGGTCTCAAGACCTGCAAGGCGCTGACCAGCGACGGCGTACAAGTGAACGTGACGCTGTGTTTCTCCGCCAACCAGGCGCTGCTGGCGGCGAAGGCGGGCGCGACCTTCATTTCCCCCTTTGTCGGGCGGCATGATGACAATGGCTTCGACGGCATGAAGCTGATCGAAGACATCCGCCTCATCTACGACAATTATGCGTTCGACACGGAAATCCTGGTGGCAAGCGTGCGCCACCCGATCCATGTGCTGGAAAGCGCGAAGATCGGCGCGGACGTAATGACGGCGCCGCCTTCGGTCATCAAGGCGCTGTTCAACCATGTGCTGACCGACAAGGGCATTGCGGGGTTCCTGGCGGACTGGGAGAAGACCGGGCAGTCGGTTCTTTAAGTCCAACGGGGGGTAACATCCCCTCGCAACCTCTGACCCGCTGCGTCATTCTCTCCATGAAGGAGAGGTGCGATGTTCGTCGCGGTTTATTGGTGGCGGGTGCATCCCGGAAAGGAAGATCAGTTCCGCGCGGCATGGCGGCGCGGCACTGACCTTATCCGCGAAAAATATGGCAGCTTCGGTTCGCGGCTCCATCAAGACGCGGACGGGCGCTTTGTCGGCTACGCCGAGTGGCCGGACGAAGAGACCTGGCGGGCGGCGTTCGACCGGAAGATGGTCTATGACGAGCCGGAAACTCGCGCCGCCTTTGTCGATGCGATCGCTGAAGTGCCAGCGGACGCCGATCCGATCTTCACCATGACCGTGACCGACGACCTGCTGATGTGGGGGCGGCCGGACGACAGCCCGCTCGATGGTGAATAGGAACGGCCTTGATTTCGGCTGGGGTTTCCTGGCCGCCGCGATCCTGATCGCCGGGTTGCTGATGCTGCTGTTTGGCTGGCGCTTGTAAGCGGATGGCGACCCCGACAGGATTCGAACCTGTGACCATTCGCTTAGAAGGCGAATGCTCTATCCAGCTGAGCTACGGGGCCGCACCGGCGCTTCGATAGCGGGGCTTGTGCCTGCGCGCAATCATGCCTGCCATTGCAATTGGGCGGCAGGCCGATATGCAGGGGCCCCATGACCGATTTGGGGGTTCGGAAAATCGATGCGCAGGCGCTTCGCGAGCGGCCGATGCGCTATTTCGATTTCTTCATCGCGGCGTTCGTCGCCATATTGCTGCTGTCGAACCTGATCGGAGCGGCGAAGCTGTCCACCGTGGGCGACTTTACATTTGGTGCTGGCATCCTTTTCTTTCCACTCGGCTATGTGCTGGGCGACGTGCTTACGGAAGTCTATGGCTATGCCCGTGCGCGGCGATGCGTGTGGGCGGGCTTTGGCGCGATGCTGTTCATGGCGCTGATGAGCTGGGTGGTGGTGAAGCTGCCGCCTGCGGAAGGCTGGCCGGACCAAGCAGCTTATGAGGCGGTGTTCGGCAATACCTGGCGCATCGTTTTTGCGTCGCTTGCGGCATTCTGGGCAGGGGAGTTGGCCAACAGCTTCGTGCTGGCGAAGATGAAGCTGCTGACACAGGGCAGGCATTTGTGGATGCGGACGATTGGATCAACGATCGTCGGGCAGGGGGTGGACAGCCTGCTCTTCTATCCGCTCGCCTTTTTCGGGGAATGGAGCAATGCGCAGGTGCTGACCGTGATGGTCACCAACTGGCTGATGAAGGTGACATGGGAAGCGGTGCTGACGCCTTTGACCTATGTTGTGGTGAACAGCCTGAAGCGCGCCGAAGGGTTGGACGTCTATGATGAGGGGACGGATTTCACGCCGTTTCGGACGAAGCTTTAGGGGGCTTGAGATCCCAGCTTTCGCTGGGATGACGCGACTTTAGTAGGCCGCTCTCACGAAATACAGGCCATCGGGCGGCGCGTTGAGGCCCAGAGCCGCGCGGTCCTTCGCATCGCGGGCGTCGCGCATGTCGTCGACCGACCAGCGGCCCATGCCGACCAGCGCGAGGCAGCCCACCATCGAGCGGACCTGATGGTGAAGGAAGGAGCGCGCTTCGGCATGGATGGCGATCCTGTCGCCTGTCCGTTCCACGTCGAGGCGATCGAGCGATTTGAGCGGGCTTTCGGCCTGGCAATGAGCGGAGCGGAAGGTGGTGAAGTCGTGGCGGCCGACGAGGAGCTGGGCGGCTTCCTGCATTGCGTTCGCGTCGAGCGGCTGGATGACGCGCCAGCACAGGCCATCCTCGAAGGTCAGCGGCGCGCGGCGGTTGGCGATGCGGTAGACATAGGCGCGGCCGACGCAGGAAAAGCGGGCGTGCCAATCATCGGGCACCACTTCGCAGGCGAGGATCGCGACCGGATTCGGCCGCAGGCGTGCGTTCATCGCTTCCATCAGGCGGAAGGGGGCGATCGGCTTGTCGATGTCGGCATGGGTGCGCATGGCGAGGCCATGGACGCCTGCATCGGTGCGCCCGGCGGCGTGAATGACTGCGCGCTCGCCGGTGATTGCGTGGATGGCATCCTCCAACGCCTGCTGGACGCTGGGGCCATGTGATTGCCGTTGCCAACCCATGAAGGGGCGGCCGTCAAATTCCACGGTGAAGGCGAAGCGGGTCATGAGCGGGGTGGCGCGATCTCAATCCTCTCATACGTCATCCCAGCGGAAGCTGGGATCTCGGCAGAGGGAGCGCCACATGGCCTGAGATCCCAGCTTTCGCTGAGATGACGGGGTGGGGGTGAGGCGACGTTAGCCATCGACGCGCGACCCAGCGGGCATGTCATATCCACGGAGCAGTTCGCCCGGAGACATGGCGCCCTTGCCTGCGCGCTGGATGAGGGCGGGACGGATCGCGCCGTGACCGCAGCCGATGAGCAGGCTGTTGTCGAGGAGTTCGCCTGGCTGGCCGTCATGCTCCTCGACATGGGCGGCGAGGATGCGGAAGCGTTCTCCGCGATACTCCAGGAAGGCTCCGGGCATGGGGTTGAAGGCGCGGATCTGCCGTTCAACCTGATGGGCGTCGCGAGAGAAGTCGATGCGCGCCTCGCTCTTGTCGATCTTCGCCGCATAGGTGACGCCATCATCCGGTTGCGGGACAGGGGGGTGTGCGGGGAGGTCGTCCAGTACCTCCACCATCAATTCCGCGCCTGCCTGCGCCAGTTCGGCAGTGAGGGTGCCCGCCGTCTTGTCCTCGATCGGGGTCACATGTTTTGCGCGCATCGGGCCCGTGTCGAGGCCAGCCTCCATGTCCATGATCGTGACGCCGGTTACATTGTCGCCTGAGAGGATTGCCCGCTGGATGGGAGCTGCGCCGCGCCAGCGGGGCAAGAGCGACGCGTGGATGTTGAGGCAACCAAAGCGGGGCGCATTCAGCACGGCGCGCGGCAGGATCAGGCCATAGGCGGCCACCACAGCGACATCGGCGTTCAACGCGGCGAAGGCGGATTGCACCTCCGGGTCCTTGAGCGAGACGGGCGTGCGCACCTCTATGCCCATCTGCTCTGCCCGGGCCTGGACCGGGGAGGGACGCAACGCCTTTCCGCGCCCGGCGGGACGGGGCGGCTGGCTGTAGACCGCAACGACCTCGTGCCCAGCCTTGGCCAGCGCGACGAGGGCGGGGACGGCGAAATCCGGGGTTCCCATGTAGATGATGCGCATAGTGGCCTCTCAACTCTTTTGACCCCGGACTTGCAAGCCCCTATCTCGGTTCCATGGCTTCTCCAGAGATCGATGCGCTGACGCAGGCGCTGTCCCGCCTGCCAGGCCTTGGCCCGCGTTCGGCACGGCGCGCTGTGCTGCATTTGCTGAAGAAGCGGGAAAGCGCGCTCGAACCGCTGCTGCGCGCGCTCGATGCGGTGAACGATCGGCTCGTGACCTGCGGCATTTGCGGCAATGTCGACACGGTAGACCCTTGCGGCATTTGCGCGGACCCGCGCCGGGACGCGCGGGCGATGTGCGTGGTGGAGGATGTCGCGGACCTGTGGGCGCTGGACAAGTCGCGGCTGTTTCCGGGCCGATTCCATGTGCTGGGCGGTCGATTATCGGCGCTGGAGGGAGTGCGGCCGGAGGACATTTCCATCGACGCCCTGATCGCGCGGGTGGAGGCGGGCGGCATCGACGAGGTGGTACTGGCCATGAACGCGACGCTGGAGGGGCAGACGACGGCGCATTATCTGGCAGAGCGGCTGGAGCGCTTTCCGGTGCGGCTGACGCAGCTGGCCCATGGGGTGCCGGTGGGCGGCGAGCTTGATTATCTGGACGAGGGGACTTTGGCACAGGCGCTGCGGGCACGGCGTCCCGTTTCGTGAGCTTGGCGGTCGCTTGAAAAAGCCCGCCATTGCGGCTATTTTAACCACATGGCCATTCTTCCGATCCTTGAGGCGCCCGATCCGCGCCTGCGTACCATTTCGTCTCCGGTGGAGGCGATCGATGACGATCTGCAGCGCCTGATCGACGACATGTTCGAGACCATGTACGACGCCCCCGGCATCGGCCTGGCTGCGATCCAGGTCGGCGTACCCAAGCGCGTGCTGGTGATTGATTTGCAGGAGCCCGAATCGGACGAGGAGGGGGCACCCTCGGTGAAAAAGCCGATGGTGTTCATCAATCCCGAGATTCTGGAAGGCTCGGCGGACCTGTCGGTTTACAATGAGGGCTGCCTGTCGGTGCCTGACCAATATGCCGAGGTCGAGCGCCCCGCGACGATCCGGGCGAGCTGGATGGACCGGGACGGGCGCATCCATGAGGAACAGCTTGAGGGTCTGCTGGCAACCTGCCTGCAACATGAGATGGATCATTTGCAGGGCGTGCTGTTCATAGATCATCTGTCGCGGCTGAAGCGCGACATGCTGCTGAAGAAGCTGACGAAGGCGCGCAAGGCGGCTTGATGCGTCCTTAAAAGGTTGCGGAAACGCTCTGGCTCTACGGCTGGAGCGCTTTTTCTGTTGATATATTGATGACCTTCAGCTCACTTGCCCCTCCCGCAAGCGGGAGGGGCTAGGGGTGGGCGCGAGCGCAGCGAGCTTCCGGGCTGGCCGTTGGCGACGAACTCGAACGTCGCGCTGGCCTACCCCCTGACCCCCTCCCGCTTGCGGGAGGGGGGACATGTGCGAACCAACAAGTAAACTGACTTTTTTACCCTACGCCATCCGTATCCAGCGCATAGCCCGCCGATCGGACCGTGCGGATGATGTCGCGATATTTGCCATCCGCGTTGATCGCCTTGCGCAGGCGGCGGATGTGGACGTCGACGGTGCGCAGTTCGATGTCGCTGTCCTGACCCCATACGCTGTCGAGCAGACGCTCGCGCGAGAAGACCCAGCCGGGATGCTCCAGGAAATGCTTGAGCAGGCGGAATTCTGTCGGGCCGAGCGGGATCACCTGGCCACCGCGCCGGACCTTGTGACCGACCGTGTCCATTTCCACGTCCCCGAAGGTCAGCGTCTCGCCCGCAAGCGCCGGCCGCACGCGGCGAAGGACGGCGCCGACGCGGGCGACCAGTTCGCGGGGAGAGAAAGGCTTGGTGACATAGTCGTCGGCGCCGGTTTCGAGGCCACGCACACGGTCTTCTTCTTCGCCGCGCGCGGTGAGCATGATGATGGGGACATTGGCGGTCCCGTTCATGCGGCGCAGGCGGCGGCAGACTTCGATGCCTGACAGGCTTTCGACCATCCAGTCGAGCAGGACGATGTCGGGCACATTCTCCTGCGCGAGCAGCAGCGCTTCCTCGCCATCGACGGTGTGCGCGACGTCGAAATCCTCGCGCTTGAAATGCCAGATCAGAAGTTCTGCGAGGGCCGCGTCATCTTCAACCAGAAGCATCTTGGCTCTCGCCATATTCAGTCCTCCAGGGGCTGGGTGCCGCCGCGCTCGCGCTCCGGCAGGGTCTGGCCGGTCGCGGCGTAGTAGACCATCTCGGCTACGTTGGTCGCGTGGTCACCGATCCGTTCGATATTCTTGGCGACGAACAGCAGGTGCGCGCACTCGCTTATCGTCTTGGGATTTTCGACCATGAAGGTGACGAGCGTGCGGAAGACGCTGTTGTAGAAGTCGTCCACAACCGTGTCGCGCTCGATGACAGCGAGCGCGAGATCTGCGTCACGCGCGGCGAAGGCATTGAGGGCGTCATGCACCATTTCAGCCGCGACTTGACCCATGGATGGAAGCAGCGAGACCGGCTCCAGCGTACGCTGGTTGGCGGCAATCAGCGGCACGCGCTTGGCGATATTCTTGGCATAGTCGCCAATCCGCTCGACCACGCCGACAATCTTGAGCGCGGCGATCACGTCGCGCAGGTCGTTTGCCATGGGCGCGCGCAGGGCGATGACCTGGATCACCAGCTTTTCGACTTCGGCCTCGATCGCGTCGATGC
This sequence comes from Sphingobium sp. TomMM35A, assembly GCF_054771735.1. Classification (NCBI taxonomy): domain Bacteria; kingdom Pseudomonadati; phylum Pseudomonadota; class Alphaproteobacteria; order Sphingomonadales; family Sphingobiaceae; genus Sphingobium; species Sphingobium sp. TomMM35A. The sequence continues at coordinate 1,508,439 of NZ_BSRC01000001.1, read as the reverse complement.
GCTTGTCGTCGGCGACGACCTGGGCCGCGAGCGACTTGTCCTGACGTTGGAGCGCCAGCATCGCGTTCTCGATGGCGGCTTCCGCGCGTCCGCCCATTTCGGCGATGAGGCCGCGCAGCTTGTCGATTTCCTCGTCGAACGCCTTGATCGTATGTTCAGCCATGTCTCGTCTCCCCCGGTTCAGCCGTAGCGTCCGGTGATATAGTCCTTGGTCCGCTCCTGGCGGGGATTGGTGAAGATGTCCGATGTCACGCCATATTCGACCAGTTCGCCCAGGTGGAAGAAGGCGGTGCGCTGCGACACGCGGGCGGCCTGTTGCATATTGTGGGTGACGATCACGATGGCATAGCGGCCGCGCAGTTCGTGGATCAGTTCCTCGATCTTGGCGGTGGCGATCGGGTCGAGCGCCGAGCAGGGCTCGTCCATCAGGATGACTTCCGGTTCGACCGCGATGGCGCGGCCGATGCAGAGGCGCTGCTGCTGGCCGCCCGAAAGCGCGGTGCCGCTGTCGTGCAGGCGGTCCTTCACCTCGTCCCACAGGCCCGCGCGGCGCAGCGACTTTTCGACGATGACGTCGAGGTCCGCCTTGCCATGCGCCAGGCCATGGATGCGGGGGCCGTAGGCAATGTTTTCATAGATCGACTTGGGGAATGGGTTGGGCTTCTGAAAGACCATGCCGACCCGGGCGCGCAGCTGCACCACGTCCATCGACGGGGCGTAGATATCCTCGCCATCGAGCGTGATCGTGCCTTCGACCCGCGCCGAAGCGACGGTGTCGTTCATGCGGTTGAGTGTCCGCAGGAAGGTCGACTTGCCGCAGCCCGATGGGCCGATGAAAGCCGTCACATTGTCCATGTCGACGTCGATCGAGACGCCCTTGATCGCCTGCTTTTCGCCGTAGAAGACCTTCACGTCGCGCGCGGTCATCTTGGTTTCGGTGGCGGGCACCAGTGTTTGCGGTTCGTGCATCATTGTTACCACCGTTTTTCGAACTTGTTGCGCAGGTAGATGGCGAGGCCGTTCATCGCGAGCAGGAAGACCAGCAGGACGATGATGGCGGCGGAGGTCTTTTCGACAAAGCCTTTCGAGACTTCGTCCGACCAGAGGAAAATCTGCACCGGGAGAACCGTTGCAGGATCAGTGATCCCGCCCGGCGGCGTCGCGATGAAGGCGCGCATGCCGATCATGAGCAGCGGGGCCGTCTCACCCAGCGCGCGGGCCATGCCGATGATCGTGCCGGTGAGGATGCCGGGCAGGGCGAGCGGCAGGACGTGGTGGAAGACCACCTGGACCGGGCTTGCGCCGATGCCGAGCGCCGCGTCGCGGATGCTGGGCGGCACCGACTTGATGGCGTTGCGGCCCGCTATGACGATGACCGGCATGGTCATGAGCGCCAGCGTCATGCCGCCGACCAGTGCGGCGGAACGGGGCAAGTGCAGGAAATTGAGGAAGATCGAGAGGCCAAGCAGGCCGAAGATGATAGAGGGAACGGCCGCGAGATTGTTGATCGACACTTCGATAATGTCGGTCAGCCAGTTCTTGCGCGCATATTCCTCAAGATAGACGGCGGTCGCAACGCCGATCGGGAAGCTCAGCACCAGCGTCACCAGCATGGTTAGCAGCGATCCCTTGAACGCGCCCCAGATGCCCACGCGGGTCGGGTCCGTACCGTCGCTGCCGGTCAGGAAGCCGCTGTTGAAGCTGGTCGAAAGCAGCCCGGCCTTTTCCAGGCGGTCCACTGCGGCTTCCGCTTCCGCCGTGCCGTCGCTCTTGGCTGCGAGATCGATCCCGGTCGAAGCGGGCAGGCGCAGGGTCTCCGTGCGGCCGAGAATATCGGGGTCGGCCTTGATCGCATCGCGAACGACCGTCCATGCGGCAGGCGACACCCATTCTTCGGCATCCGGGCCCAGCGCCTTCTTCACAGCCTCCCCCGTCACCATCGGCAGATTGGCGTTGGCAAGCGCTTCGTCCGTGATCGCGGAGGGATCAAGCAGGATGGGAGAGGCCGGGAAGTCGATCTTCACGGCGATTTCCGTCTGGCTGAAGCCGCGCAATCCATTGCCGAGCATGCTGAAGAGCAGGAAGGCGAGGAAGGCGGCTGACAGCCCCACGGCGAGAAGGCCGGCAGCCTTGAAGCGGCGTTCCGACGCATAGCGGCGGGCGATCCGCTTGCGCATTGCGTCCGACTTCCAGTCGGTGGGGAGGCGTTCGCTGTTCACAATATTGACCCCGTTCGCCCTGAGCCTGTCGAAGGGCTCTTCAGTTCTGGACGAGAAGTGAAGGGCTTCGACAAGCTCAGCCCGAACGGATGACGGATATGAAGGCTCATTCGTAAGCCTCGCGATATTTCTTCACGACCCGCAGGGCCACGATGTTGAGCAGCAGGGTCACGACGAAGAGGACAAGGCCAAGGGCGAAGGCCGCCAGAGTCTTTGCGCTGTCGAATTCCTGGTCCCCGGTCAGCAGCTGCACGATCTGGGTCGTGACGGTGGTGACACTCGCGAAGGGGTTCAAGGTGAGGTTTGCCGCCAGGCCCGCAGCCATGACAACGATCATCGTCTCGCCGATCGCGCGGCTGACGGCGAGCAGCACGCCGCCGACGACACCGGGAAGGGCGGCGGGGATCAGCACGCGGCGGATTGTTTCGCTGGTGGTCGCGCCCATGGCAAGGCTGCCGTCGCGCATGGATTGCGGCACGGCGGCGATGCTGTCGTCAGCCATGGAGGACACGAACGGGATGATCATCACGCCCATGACGAGGCCAGCGGCAAGCGCGCTTTCCGAAGAGGCACCCTGAATGCCGATCGCCACGGCGAGGTCGCGCAATGCGGGGGCGACGGTCAAAGCGGCGAAATAGCCGTAGACGACAGTCGGAACGCCCGCGAGCACTTCAAGGATGGGCTTCATCCATTTGCGGACGGTGGGGCTGGCATATTGGGTGAGATAGACGGCGCCCATCAGACCGAGCGGGATCGCAACGACCATGGCGATGATCGCGCCGATGAAGATGGTGCCCCAGAATAGCGGGACGGCGCCGAACGCATCGTCATTGCCATAGCCCATCGCCGCAGACTGCGGGCTCCATTTGGTGCCGAAGAGGAAATCGAACGGGTTCACCATCGAGAAGAAGCGGAGGCTCTGCCACAGCAGCGATACGACGATGCCAAGGGTGGTGACGATGGCGAGCAGGGAGGCGATGAGCAATACGGCCATCACGAGCCTTTCAACCCGCGTGCGTGCCCGGAAATCAGGCCGCACGCGGGTGAAGGCGTAGGCACCTCCGGCAAAGGCCAGCACCAGGGCCAGCGCCGCGCCAGCCATGCCATATTTGGCGAGCGCGTCACTATAGGGTTGGACGAGGCCCTGCGAGAGCGGGTTGAACGCTCCCGCTTGCGATCCCACCGCGATTGCCCGCGCTTCGCCCAATATCGCCGAGCGCGAGAAATCATCGGCCGGCAGGTTCTGCGCGGCCGGGCTGTGCAGCACATCCTGGGTAACGAGCCCAGGCGCGATGTTCGCCCAGATGGCGAGGAATATCGCCGCCGGGACAAGCGTCCACAGCGCGACATACCAGCCATGGTAGCCCGGCAGGCTATGCACGGCATCGCGGCGGCCCGAGGCGCGCGCGGCGGTTTGCAGCCGCAGTGCGCGCGCCCGGGCGCTGACCCAGGCGATCGCGCCAAGGCCCGCCAGCAGCAGGAGGATTGCAGGACCTGTCATGTCTTCCGCTTACTTGAGCTGCGAACCGTCGAGAACGGCAAGCGACTTGACCGTTTCCGCGCTCGCCTTGCGCACATCATCAGGCGCGGCGACCATGCCACGCTTCGTCAGCGCGCCACCTGGACCCCAGTTGGCGGCGAAGCTGTTGAGGAATGCCTGAAGACCTGGGATAGCGGTCATGTGCGCTTTCTTCACATAGATGTAGAGAGGACGCGCGCCGGGATATTTGCCGGTGGATACGGTCTCATAGCTGGCTTCGACACCGTTGAGCGAAACGTCCTTCAGCTTGTCCTTGTTTTCCTCAAGATAGCTGAAGCCGAACACGCCAAGCGCATTGGGGTTGGCGGCGAGCTTCTGGACGATCAGATTGTCGTTTTCGCCCGAATCGACATATTTGCCGTCTTCACGGACGCGGGTGCAGGTCGCCTTGAACTCGTCCTCGCTCTTTTCCTTGAGCGTCTTCATGGCAGGATCCGTTTCGCAGCCCTTGGTCAGCACCAGTTCGGCGAGAGAGTCGCGCGTGCCGCTGGTCGATGGCGGGCCGAAGACGCTGATGGCGGTCGCGGGAAGGCTCGGATCGACGTCCTTCCAGGTTTCCGCCTTGTTCGGACCCTTGCCATAGGGGTTTGCGGCAAGCGCTTCATAGACGATCTTGGGCGTCAGCTTGAAGCCGGGTCCGGCCTTCGATTCAGCGAAGGCGAGGCCGTCGACGCCGACCTGGATTTCGATGATGTCCTTGACGCCATTCTTCTGGCAATCTTCGAACTCGGCCTTCTTCATGCGGCGCGAGGCGTTGGCGATGTCCGGATATTGTGCACCGACGCCAGCGCAGAACAGCTTCACGCCGCCACCGGTGCCGGTCGATTCGATGATCGGCGACTTCATGCCGGAATTGCCCTGCACGAACATCTCGGCGACGGCCGTTGCGAAGGGGTAGACGGTGGATGAGCCAACCGCGCGGATCTGGTCGCGCGTTGCGCTGGCGCCGCCGCCAGATTCGCCGCAACCGGCGAGGGTAAGAGCGGCTGCTGCGGTAGCAGCCATCAGAGCGAAATGCTTCACGGATAGTCTCCTTGATCAAGGCCGCGATTCGCAATCGCCGCCCCCCTGCGGGCGCCTTAGCCGCGGTACGTCGCGCCTTTGTGACAATCCAATTGCACTTTTATGACATAGCCACCGGTCTGCCCACCGGATCGCAGATTTTCTTTCAAAGCCTGGACGCGGATATCTTCTCTTCGAGGGGCATTGGAGGCAGCAGCACGGTGATCGTCGTCCCTTTGCCGGGCGTGCTCGTGATGTCGAGCCTGCCACGGTGTCGTTCCACGATATGTTTGACGATGGCGAGGCCAAGGCCCGTGCCGCCCACGGCGCGGCTGCGGCCCGAGTCCACGCGGTAGAAGCGTTCGGTGAGCCGGGGAAGGTGATCGGGGCCGATGCCTTCGCCTTCGTCCGCGACCATCAGGCGGGTCATGCCGCTTGGGCCTGCGGCCAGGCTCACGCGGATCGGCGTGCCCGCCTTCCCATATTTGACCGAGTTGCCGATCAGGTTGTGCAGAAGCTGCGACAACTGCGGCCGGTCTCCGGCGACTTCCGGCAGGCCGGGGGTGACGTCCAGTTTCACCTCACGGCCCCGCTCGCCATGGCTCGTCCGGAAGACTCCCACTACTTCAGCCGCCAATGACCCCAGATCGATCGGGCTGTCAGGCGCCCGATATTTTTCCGCTTCGATCCGAGAGAGGGAAATGAGATCGTCGATCAGCCGCTGCATCCGGCGCGCTTCGCCATCCATGATCTTGAGGAACCGCTGCCGGGTATCATTGTCGCGGCCAAGGTCGGGGTCGCCGAGCGTCTCGATAAAGCCCAATATGCCCGCGAGCGGGGTGCGCAGTTCGTGGCTGGCATTGGCCACGAAATCGACCCGCATCTTTTCCGCTGCATAGGCTCCGCTATGGTCTGCAAGATGGACGAGCCGACGGATATCACCTTCAGCGCCGAGCGGCGCGATGCGCATCTGCCAGCGCTGATCGCGTGTCCCAAGGCCGACGAGGTCGAGCATCATGGCCTCCGACATGGGAGCGAGGCTCGCAAGCCGTTCGGCCGCGGCGGGATGGCGGATGGCTATGCGGGCGTCCTCACCTTCGATATGCGCGCCCAGCAAGCGTTGGGCGGCGCGATTGGCGCGGACGATCCGGCCGCGCTCGATCAGCATCAGCGGGTCGGTGATGGCCTCCATGAGGTCGGCAAAGTCCGGGTGGTCGGCGATATTGGCCGCTTGTTCGGCCGGAGATGGCGGGATCGGTTCAAGCGGCGTTCCTTGCGCCGTGATAAGGAGGACGGCGATACCCGCAAGTACCGGGAGAGCTATGGCCCACAGGGGCGCGCCCATCAGCAATGTCGATCCGGTAGCCAGGAACAGCATGGCCAGCGAGGCGATGATCTGGGAAATGCTCAGTCGATTCATGGTTACCGTGCTGGATTATTGGCTGCTTTGCTGCAATGGCTGGCGCAATAGCGTGGATTCTTTACGCTTTGGCAAGCGCGATAGCGGATCAGGATGATATGACAGAGCCATCGTCCGGACAGCATCTTTCCGATTCCGCACCTGCAGAAGGTACGGAGCGGAACGTCGATTCCATGGTGCCTTCGCGCCGCCAGATCTTGATGGGTGGCGCGGTGGCGGCGTCTGCGATCGTGTCCATTCGTCCGGCGCTGGCCAACACGGCTGCATCGGTGCTGAACTGCACGATCCCGGTTCCCGATCAGGCGCGGGCTGGCAAATATATCGCCCCCAATGGTCAGGTCGTTCCGGCTGGGACGGCGGGAGCCGTGCCGACGCAGGGACGCAGCTATAGCGGTGAGGAGGTCCGGCGGGCCCTGCGCGGCGGACGGCTGCCCGGCACCAGCTATGAGCAGAATCAGGCCTATCTGAACTATATCCGCCGTCTTCAATCCGGGACCAGCGGCTTTACCTGCTACGCATCATTGCAAATGCCGCGTTAGGCAACTGCTTACTCCTGTACGCTACAGAGGAGCGCCGCCGGGGGAGTTGAAAGCAGATCGTGACCGCAGAGCGTCGTTATCATCGAGACAAGGACGCTGTTGCATGCGTGCTGGAGGATATCACGCTCCTTTATCATCGCGCGTCAGGCCAGACACATATGATGATCAGCCCTGTACCGGAGATATTGGACGCCCTGGACGAGGAAGCTGACGCTACGGCAGCGCAACTGCATGCCCGGCTGGAACGTCATTATGATCTGGGCGAGCCGGAACAGGCCATCGCTGAGCTCGAAGCGCATCTGGAATCATTGACTGCGCTCGGTCTGGTGTGCCGGTCGTGAGGCACCAGCTTTCCCTGACGATCGGCCCTGCGTCCTTCCGCATCGGTTCCGCATGGCGCCAGCCGCTGCATCAGCTGGCGGAGCTCTATGCGGGCTATCCCCAGTCGAGCGGAGAGACAGCCGATTTCACCGTGAGGCTGGAGCCGACGGCTTTGCTGAGGAAATGGTTCCGCCCGTCCATCTTCATAACGGGCGACCATGGGCTGGCGGATGCGGCGCCGATGAGCCTGAACCACGGGCTGCTCGCCGCCGAAATGGGGATGAACCTACAGATGGCGCTGGGTTGGCGGCGGCATCTGCTGCTCCATGCGTCGAGCGTGGAGAAGGGCGGGCGAGCCCTTGTCATGACCGGCGAGTCCGGGTCCGGCAAATCGACGCTTGCAGCCCAGCTTGGCGAACGCGGCTGGCGTCTCATGGGTGATGAATTCGCGTTGCTGGACTTTGTTACAGGGGAGTTGCTGCCGTTTCCCCGGCTCGTTTCGCTCAAGAACGGCGCCATCGACGTGATCGCCGCCGAAGTCTCCGCCGATCGCATGGGGCCTTTGTTGGGGAATACGGCGAAAGGGGACATCCGGCACCTCGTCCCCCGCGCCGATGCGGTTGCACGGATGCGAGAGGGAGCACGGCCCGCGCTGTTGCTTTTCCCGCGCTTCGGACATGCCGTCGATGTCCGGCCGGTTGGTCAGGGCGAGGTTTTCATGCGCCTGACCCAGGCTTCCACCAACTATGTCGCCTTGGGAGAAGCGGGCTTTGGCGCCCTGACCCGATTTGTGAAGCATGTCCCTGCGCGGGCCATCGACTTTCCTTCGGGAGAAGACGCGATCGCCATGGTCGAGCGTCTGTGGGAAGAACTCGCATGAGCGCGGCGCTGCTGGTTTCGGTCCTGAGGGATCCGGATGTGGTCAGCGCTCTGGATGAGGCTGGATGGAACGCGCTGATCGCGGCCGCGAGGGCGGAGCGGCTGATCGGAACATTGGCGCTGGCGCTCGATGAGCGATGCGTGCCCGAGAGCGTCCGGCCGATCCTTGCCGATGCCCGGCTGGACGCTGCGCGGGAGGCGCGGCAGGCCCTGTGGGAGGCGGACAGGGCGGCGGAGGCGCTTGGGGAGCCAGTGTTGCTGCTCAAGGGCACAGCCTATGCTGCCGCTGGGCTGAAAGCCGGGGAAGGGCGGTTCATCGGCGATCTCGACATCCTGCTTCCTCAGAATGAGTTGAGCCAAGCCGAAGACCGGCTGATCGCGGCGGGTTGGGAGTGGGTCAAGGAAGACGCCTATGACGACGCCTATTACCGGCAATGGATGCATGAATTGCCGCCGATGATCCACCGTGAGCGCGACAGGATGATCGATGTGCATCATACGATCCTGCCGCTGACAGCGCGTCCGACACCCGATGTGGAGGTGATGCTGGCGGATGCGGTGCCGGTGACTGATCGTCTGATGGTGCTGGCGCCCGAGGACATGATCTGTCATTCGGCCGCGCATCTGTTCGCAGACGGCGACCTGGCGGGTGGGCTCCGCAACCTGTGGGATATTCATTGCCTGTGCTGCCAGTTTCGGGAACGGACACCGGATTTCGACCTGGCTCTGCTCAAAAGGGCTGCGGAACATCAGTTATATGCAGTGGTGTTGCGTGCGCTCAGGCTGGCGCATGGCTTGTTCGGCTCTCCTGTCCGCCAGCTTCGCGCGCCCATTCAGGCCGATTATTGCCCCAGATGGAGTGACCGCATTTTCATTGCTCGCTTGCTCGCGCGCGATGGCTGGGGTCGCGAAACGCGCAAGCTGCTCCGCTTCGCATTTTACGTCCGTTCCCACTGGCTGCGCATGCCGCCGCTCATGCTGGCGCGGCATTTGCTGACCAAGTGGCGCAAGGGGCACCGGCCCGTCTAGCGATCGGGCCCCGCGCCAAGACCCGGGACGATCTGCGCAAGATCTTGAAGCGCCGCGAAAGGTGTCGGCCGTGCTGGCGGGGCTGTGGCGGGCGAGATTGCCATGCCCATCCACATGACATCATGCCACGCACCGAATTTGAAACCGACTTCCTTGTAGATGCCGACCTCTTTCATGCCCAGAGCGGTATGGATAGCTACGCTGGCCGGGTTCGGCAGGGTAATGCCTGCAAATAGACTGTGATAACCCTGATGGCGCAGCAGAGTGACCAACATGTCGTAAAGGCGCTTTCCTATCCCCTGCCTGTGATGATCGGCGGCAAGATAGACGGAGATGTTGGCGGACCAGTCATAAGCGGCTCGCGCGCTATGGGGTCCGGCATAAGCATAGCCGGCGACTTGGCCTTCCACCTCTGCGATCAACCAGGGATAGTCGGGTAGGCAGGCAGCTATCCTGGTCCTGAACTCTGCTGCGTCCGGCGGCACGCTTTCAAAGGAGATCACGCTGTTCAGCACATAGGGAGCGTAGATTGCTGCCACGCAAGGCGCGTCATCCTCTACCGCGATCCTTATCCTTGCCGTCATGTTCTAGGCCCCCCGATGCCGCGACTTATCGCTTGAGGATGTTGAGGGCGAGCACGGTCATGGCCTTGCTTGCGGTGGCGATGACCTTGTCGGCCTCTGGCGCCCAGAAGGGGCTGTGGAGGGAGGGTAGGGTGAGTTGACCGGCTGCTGCCTTTGCCATCTGGTCCGCGGGAACGCCGCCGACCCAGAAGATGAAGCTGTTGAGGTTTTTGTCAGCCCGGTAATAGCGGCCGAAATCTTCGCCCCCCATTGATGGCTTTGTCTCGATCACCCGGCCTTCGGGGAAGTGCGCCTTGAGCAGCCCTGCCATTTCATTGGCGAAGGCGGGCGGATTATAGGCGGCTGGCGTGAATTCATCTTTCACGGACACGATCGGCATTCGATCATCGGGAACGCCTGCCGCAATGGCTTCGCCGCGCGCGATACGCTTGATGCCCTGGATGAGGCGTTCGCGCGTTTCGTCGGAATAGCTGCGGACGGTGAGGAGCAGCTTCGCCTCGTCAGGGATGATATTATGCTTGGCGCCGCCCACGAAGCTGCCGACCGTGACGACAGCGGGGTCGAGAGGGTCCTGCTCGCGGCTGACCAGGGTTTGCAGCGCTCCCACGATCCGTGCGCCGAGCACGATGGGGTCCTTGGCAGTCTGGGGATAAGCGCCGTGGCCGCCGGTGCCGCGCACCACTATGTCCACGCTGTCGACATTGGCGAGCGTATAGCCTGGCGTGTAGCCGATGACGCCTGCCGGCAGGTTGGCCGCGTCATGAAAGGCAATGGCATGGGTCGGATGGGGAAAGCGGGTGTAAAGCCCATCGTCCAACATCGCGCGTGCGCCGCGTCCGACCTCTTCTGCTGGCTGAAGGATCATGACCAGTGTCCCCCGCCAACGATCCTTCCTTGACGAGAGCAGATGGGCGGTTTCGATGAAGGCGGTCATATGCGTGTCATGGCCGCAGGCATGCATAACGCCGGTTTCGATCCCATCCGGCGTCTTGGTGCGCACTTTCGATGCGAAAGGAAGGCCAGTCTGTTCCGTGACCGGCAAGCCGTCCATGTCCGCGCGGATGAGGAGAACCGGTCCCTCGCCATTTTTCATCACCGCGACGACGCCGGTGCCGCCTACCTTCTCAGTCACATCGAACTTCATCGCCTTAAGGCGGCGCGCAAGCTTTGCAGCGGTCGCTGTTTCTTGTTCCGACAGTTCAGGATGGGCATGAAGGTCGCGGTAAAGCGTCATGAGGCCGCTCATGTCGCGGCTGATCTCAGCATTTATCTCGTTCAGTTGCGGAACGGGAGATGTGTCAACAGGCGCGGCACCGGTCTGTGCAGTCGCGGCAGACGAAAAGGTGGCGGCGGCCATGATGAGATTGAACGCGTGACGCATCGGCTATTCTCCCTGTGCGATGGGAGCATAGGAAGATTTCGCGGCACAAGGAAAGTGGCTGACATGAAAAGGCGCCCGTCCTTGGGAGGACGAGCGCCTGATCCTATTCTGCCGCGACGGGATCAGAAGTGGAAGATCACACCTGCGGTCGGACGGAAGCTGTCGAAATCATAGGTTTCGGTCTGGAAGCGCAGGCGAATGCCGCTGTTGCCGGTGATGCCGCCAAGGCCGATATCCTTCGGACCGACTTCAACGCCGACGCCGTACATCCAATCCTTGCGGTTCGGCCAGCCCTGCTTGCCGTTGACCCACTGATAACCGGCCGAAGCGAAGATCATGCCGCTTTCACCAGCGCGCGCGCCGAAGCGGCCCTTCACGCCATATTCCCAGTCGATGTCCGAAAAGCCCTTGGTGGCGTTACCTTCGACGCCGACGAAGACGGGGCCGAGGGGAACGTTGACGCCTGCAACGCCGCTGATGATCGCGCCGTTCATGATCGTTTCACCAGGTACGCTGCCGAATTCGGAACGGCGATCGAAGGTGTGATAGCCGCCCAGAATACCGACATAGGGTTCGATGCCGAAGGCTTCGGTGCCGTCAGGTGCAGCTTCTTCCTGCGCATGAGCTAGCGAAGGCAGCGCCGCCAGCATGGCGGCTGCGAAAAGATACTTCTTCATATGTGGCTACTCCCTTGAGCCTTGATCATCAGATGCCCGAGGGTAACGGGAGCAGCCCCTTATGGTTTCCCCGCCAAAAACAATTGCTTCAACAGCGTGGCAAAAATGCCACGGCTGTCACTGCGCCGTCCAGCCGCCATCTATGGTCATATTCGCGCCTGTGATGTTGGCTGCCGCGTCGCTGCACAGGAACAGGGCCATGGCGGCGACCTGGTCCAACGTCACGAATTGCTTGGTGGGTTGTCCTGCCAGAAGGACATCGTTCATCACCTGCTCGCGCGTCATGTTACGTGCCTTCATCGTGTCGGGAATCTGGTTCTCCACTAGGGGAGTCCAGACGTAACCCGGTGATATGCAATTGGCGGTGACGCCGAAGGTGGCGAGTTCCAGCGCCAGCGTCTTGGTGAACCCCGCAAGGCCGTGCTTGGCGGTTACATAGGCGCTTTTGAAGGGCGATGCCCTCAATGAATGGGCGCTGGCCGTCTGGATGATGCGCCCCCATTTCCTTGACTTCATATAGGGGATGGCGAGGCGTGAGGTGTGGAAGGCGCTGGTCAGGTTGAGCGCAATAATGAGGTCCCATTTATCGACCGGGAATTCTTCGACCGGAGCGACATGCTGCATGCCCGCATTGTTGATCAGGATGTCGACGCCGCCGAAGGCACTTGCTGCCTCCTGCATCATGGCTTCGATCTCGGAGGCCTTGGTGAGGTCGTGTCCGCTGTAGAGCGCCTTTGCTCCGCTGGCCTGTTCCAGCGCCTGCCGTTCCTGCTCGATTGCGGCGCTGTCGCCGAAACCGTTGATGATGATGTTTGCACCCTCGGCCGCGAGGGTCTTGGCATAAGCAAGGCCGATGCCGGAGGTGGAGCCTGTGATAAGCGCTGTCTTTCCGGCGAGGGACTTGGTCATGCGTTCTTCTCCTTGAGAGTGTCGGGGGCCTGAAGATCGAAGGTGGCGCTTTTGCCGTTGATGATGTTGCGCGCGATCAGGTCGCCCTTGTGCATCACCTCTTCCACGGCGTCGCGGCCCTGGCTCCAATGATCCAGCATGGTGGAACGGGAAAATTCAAAGTCGCGCGCGCCGCTTTCCCAGGCGCGGCTGCGATAGATGAGGTGGACGATGTTGACCGATCCACGGTCGAGATATTGCCTGAGGCGCAGGGCGTCGGCATCGTCCCTCAGGTCCGGCGGCAACTTGTCCAGCAATGCCTTGATCGCCTTGTGCTCGCGGCGCAGGCGCAGATATTGATCGGTCACCTGACGGGTGCGGCTGGAATATTGAATGTCCTTGGCGCGGGAATATACGTCCGTCATCTGGCGCGGCATCGGACCTTCGGCAGGGAACAGGTCGACCTGAAAGACGAGCATGTCGTCATTTTGATGTTCCAGCACATGGGCGAGGGGCGTGTTGGACACGATGCCGCCGTCCCAATAATGCCGCCCGTCTATTTCGACCGGCGGCAAGCCCGGAGGAAGGGCGCCGGAAGCCATGATATGCCGCGCGTCGATCCGCGTACGTCCATGGGGTCCGCGCGTGTCCCAATAGGCGAAGTTGCCGCTTTCCACGTCCACCGCGCCGACCGAAAGGCGAACCGGCCCATCGTTCAGCAGGTCCCAATCGACGCAGGCATCCAGCGTTTCTTTAAGAGGCGCGCTGTCATAGAAGCTGATCGCCCCTGACGTGCCTTCCGGCATCAGCACGGAAGGCCATAGGCGCGGGCGGAACATGCCGGGCACGCCAAAGGTCGCGACCGCGCCAGCTGCCATCAGATGAGCCGCCTCGCGAATATGATCTATTTCGGGGAGGACGATATTGGGAAGTCCGCCGGACACCGTCAGCCAGAATTTCTTCATGCGGCTGATGCGGCGGTGCGGTGGATTGCCCGCGATGATCGCCGCGTTGACTGCTCCGATCGAGATGCCTGCAACCCAACTCACGTCGATGCCCAGTTCGTCCAGGCGTTGGTAAACCCCGGCCTGGAAGGAGCCGAGCGCTCCGCCACCTTGCAGCAGCAGCGCGACTTCTTGCGGCAGAGGGAGCGGCGTGCCTGCCCGGCGCGGGATTTGGGGATCTATGTCGGCCATGTCGCAGTGCAATATAACGACAAGCGCGGAGGTTCCAACTTAATGTGCTGTAACAATCCGATAAGCTGAAGCAACCAACTCCATATCGCAGCCGTTCCAACCTTCGCAGCAATCAGCTAGGCAGGTGAGGAAAGAGAGGGCGTCATGCGGCTGGACGATGAACGGGAAAGCTCCAATTTCGAGGTTCAGAGCGGCCGTGGCGGCTTCGGAGGCGGGCTAGGTGGCGGCCTTGGCATGCTGTTGCCCTTCATTGGCAGCCGGTTCGGCTGCGGCGGGATCGTGGTCGTGTTCATCATCCTGGCGGTCATGGGGGTCAATCCGCTCAGCCTTATAGGCGGCGGGGGTGGCGTTCAGCAGAATGTATCGGTCAGCCGCGATCCGCAGAAATTATCGGAAATCCAGCATTGGTCGCTCAAGGTGCTGGGATCGACGGAAAGGGTCTGGGGCCAGATTTTCCAGCAGTCCGGCCAGCAATATCAGCCGACCGTCCTGTCCTTCTACTCGCAGGCTGGGGCGTCGGGCTGCGGCGCGGCGCAAAGCGCGATGGGACCTTTCTACTGCCCGAACGACAAGAAGGTTTATCTGGACACCGATTTCTTCACAGAGCTTCGCCAACGCTTTGGCGCCCCCGGGGACTTTGCCCAGGCCTATGTGATCGCGCATGAAGTGGGCCATCATGTGCAGGACCTCGAAGGCACTTTGGGCCAGGTGCAGCAGCGCCAGCGGAGCGTCGGCGAGGAAGAAGGCAATGCCTTGCAAGTGCGCGTCGAATTGCAGGCGGACTGCTATGCGGGCGTCTGGGCGAAGCGCACGGGGCTGATGGAAGCGGGCGACCTGGAGGAAGGGATGACTGCCGCGCAATCGATCGGCGATGACACATTGCAGAAGTCAGCCGGACGTCGTCCCGTACCGGAAAGCTTTACCCATGGGTCCAGCGAGCAGCGGATGACCTGGCTGCGGAAGGGGCTGGACAGCGGCGATCCTGCTCAATGCGATACTTTCGCGTCGGCGCCGCGATGAGTGCTCTTGTCAGGGATCAGAATTGAGGAGCGTCCGAACTTGCATCCGCATCATTGTCTGCCGCTCCGCTTTCCGGAGCAGATGATGTGCCGGGAAGCCCGTTTCCGGGTGAGAGAAAGGGTTTTCCAGCCTCCGGCATCGGTTGGCCGAACGACATGGGCGGGGATGCGGGCTGCTCCGCGGCAGGCGCTGCGATAGATTGCGGTGACGGGACGGCTTGCTCAACGACGGGCCGCATGGGAGCGGACATGTTCTGCGCAGGCACGTGAGGCGCGAGCCCCTGAACCATCAGGACGATCAGGGGTGCCGCCACCAGCGTAATGACAGCAAAAGCCTTGTAGAGCATGCAAGCGCATCCTGGATCAAAGAGGCGCTCGTCTTAACGGTTTGCGGTAAATAAAGTCCTGCCGCCAGCCTCAGTGTCGGTCGAGCTTGTCCAGCAAATCGAGCATGTCCGAAGGCAAGCTCTCGCGTCCTGCGCGAAAGGTGGAACGAAGCGCATTGCCAACGCCTTCATATGGCTGAGGCACGCCCACGGTCATAAAACTGCGGTCAGCGCTCGCTCGCCCATTGCCCGATCGGCTTGCTGATTTGCGCTGCATTTCCATGTTCATACAACGGGCATAGGCGGGAAAAGTTTCTGGCTTTCAGTGCAGCCTCGGGCGATAGCTCCGGCATGATTGGAGAAGTTGCGTGACGGATTGGGCGGCTGCATTGGAGCGGATGCGTGCGCATTCGCCGTTTCTTGCCAGGCAGATGGACCGGTTTCCGGATGTGACGGGCTTGCTGGCTGCGGGTGATGTCGAGGCGGCACTGAATGCGGCGCGTGACGTGTCTGGTCCGGATGACGGCATCGCCAGGTCGTTGAGACGGCGCAAGGGCGCATTGTCGCTGGTGACGGCTGCTGCTGACCTGTCAGGTGCGTGGGACCTGAACCGCGTTACGCGTACCCTGTCCGACTTTGCCGACCAAGCCCTGGAAGAAGCGCTGCTCGCGACCTTTGCCGAACGCTATCCGGACGCGGAACCGAAAGGGTTCGTCGTTCTCGCGTTGGGCAAACATGGCAGCCGCGAACTCAACTACTCATCCGACATCGATCCGATCCTGCTCTACGATCCGGCCACCTTGCCGCATGGCGAGCGGGAGGACCCGGCGGACGCGGCGGTGCGGATCGGCAGGCGGGTCAGCGAACTCCTGAACGCGCGCGATGGCGACGGCTATGTGTTCCGCGTGGACTTGCGGTTGCGGCCATCGCCTGAAGCTACCCCCATTGCGCTGCCGGTGGAGGCGGCGATCGGCTACTATGAGTCGATGGCGATGGGATGGGAGCAGTCGGCCTTCATCCGCGCTCGCCCGGCAGCCGGGGACATGGCGCTGGGTGACTATTTCATGCAGCAGATCCGCCCATTCGTATGGCGGCGGAGTCTGGATTTCGGCGCGATCGATGCCATCACGGATATTTCGCGGCGGATACGCGACCATTATGCGCAGGGTCAGGCTTTCGGGCCTGGCTATGACCTGAAACGGGGACGCGGGGGCATCCGTGAGGTCGAGTTTTTCGCCCAGACTCACCAGCTGATCCATGGCGGGCGCGATCCGGCGCTGCGGTCGGGAAATACGCGGGAGGCGCTGCTAGCCCTGGCGGCGGCGGGGCTGTTCGATGCCGAAGTGTCCCGGAAGCTCGACGAGGCCTATGTTCTGTTCCGCACTATCGAGCACAGGCTGCAGATGGTGGAGGATCGGCAAACGCATGAGCTGCCCAAGACCGCTGAAGCGATGGACAATGTGGCGCGGCTGCATGGGCTGGAAACCGGCGGCGATCTGATCGAGCTGCTGCGGCCCAAGGTGGAGTGGGTCGGAACCAATTATGACCAGCTGACACCATCCCAGAAAGCTGAGTCGCTGTCGCATGATGAAGAGCGGCTCGCGGACCAGCTGGCCGAGATGGGCTTTGCTGATCTGGAAGCGCCGGTTGCGCGGATCGGGCGTTGGCGCACGGGGACAGTCAGGGCGTTGCGCAGCACGGCCTCCAGGGAAGCGCTGGAAGATTTGTTGCCGAACCTGATGCGGACGCTCGCCGCCGCTCCGGACCCAGTGCGGGCGCTTAACCGCTTGGACGACCTGATCGGGCGGTTGCCGAGCGCGATCAACTTTTTCAAGCTGCTGGCGGCGCGGCCGGGTCTGGCGGAGTTGATGGCGGAGCTGCTGAGTCACGCGCCGACTTTGGCGGATGCGTTGGGGCGGCGGGCCGAGCTGCTCGATGGTCTTATCGATACATCGGCCTTCGATCCGCCGCCTTCAGTGGAGCAGCTCGCGGAACAGTTCGCGCAGCTGGAGCAGGGGGAGGATTATCAGGCGCTGCTGGATCGGGTGCGGCAGCGCGTCAATGACCGGCGGTTCGCGCTGGGGGCCCAGATTATTCGTGGAAGCGATCCGCTGGAGGCAGGGCGCGGATATTCGCGGGTGGCGGAAGCCGCGATCGAGGCGCTGACGCGGGCGACCATCCAGGAATTTGAAGCGGTGCATGGGCGGGTGCCGGGGGGCGAGATGCTGATCCTGGCGCTGGGCCGATTGGGCGGGGGCGTGTTGACGCATGCGTCTGATCTGGATCTGGTCTATCTTTTTTCCGGCGATTTCATGAAGGAATCCGATGGAAAAAAGCCGTTGGGGGCGACGCAATATTTCAACCGCTTGGGGCAACGCATAACCAATGCGTTATCGGTTCAGACTGCGGCTGGGCCGCTTTATGAGGTCGATACGCGGCTTAGGCCATCGGGCGCGCAGGGGCTGCTCGCCGTCAGTCTCGACAGTTTCGCCAAATATCAGCGGGAGGAAGCCTGGACCTGGGAGCATCTGGCGCTGACGCGGGCGCGGCCGGTGTTCGGGTCCGCAAGCGGCCGGGCTGCGTTGAGCGCCATACTTGCCGAGACATTGGAGCGGCCGCGCGATTTTCCGGAACTGGCGCGGCAGGCGGTGAAGATGCGGAGCGACATTGCCAAACACAAGCCGCCTGCCAGCGAACTGGACGTGAAGCTGGTGCCGGGAGGGCTGGTCGACCTGGAATTCCTGATTCATGTGTCGCAGTTCAAGCATGAGATGGCGTTCAATCCCGACCTTCGCGCGGCGTTGGATGAACTGGTCGGGGCGGGCCATCTGCCAGTCGAACTGATCGACGCGCACGACCTGATCACGCGCTTCCTGATTGTGTCGCGGCTGGTTTCGCCCAAATCGACGGAGCCGCCGGAAGCTACCCGTCCGCTCGTCGCGCGGGCATGCGGCGTCGAAAGCTGGGACGCGCTGCTTGAAAGCTATGCGCAGGCCCGGCAAAGGGTAGGCGATGCCTGGGCCGCGCTGTCGGCGCCCTATTCGGAGGAAGAAGATGCTGGAAGCCGGTGATAGCCTGCCGAACGTGACGTTGAAGGATGCGGACGGCGCCGACTTCAGCTTGGAGCGGTTCAGGGGCAGGCCGGTCGTGGTCTATTTCTATCCCAAGGCGGATACGCCGGGCTGCACGAACGAGGCGAAGGACTTTACGGATCTATCGAGCGAGTTCGCCGCGCTGGGCGTGCCGGTGGTGGGCATTTCCAAGGACAAGCCCGCCAAGCTCAAGAAGTTCGCTGACAAATACGGCCTGAACGTCACGCTTGCTTCCGACGAGCCTGGTGACGCGTGCGAAGCGTTCGGCACCTGGGTCGAAAAATCCCTCTACGGCCGCAAATATATGGGGATCGAGCGGGCCACGTTCCTGGCGGACGCATCGGGCAAGATCCTGTGCGTGTGGCCCAAGGTGAAGGTGAAGGGCCATGCAGCCGAGGTGCTGGAGGCCGCGAAAGCGCTTTGAATTTGCCGCGCGAGATTGAAGGCGTAGGCCAGGCCTGCGCGCATGTACTGATGACGCCGGAGCCGCGAGCCAAGCTGATGGCGGCGCGCGCCGCCGCCCGGTGCTGGCGGCAGGGCCGGTTGGCGCATCGCTTTGACGGTGCGATGCCGGACACGCCCGCGCGACCGGATGCTCCGTTGCTGTTGCCCGCCAACCAGATGCCCAAGCGCGGCAAGATCGGTTCCGATCGGTCGCGGATCGCGATGCTGCATGCGCTTGCCCATATCGAGTTCGTGGCAATCGACCTCGCGTTTGACCTGATCGGACGGTTTGGAAGCGCGTTTCCGCAAGGCTTTGTCGATGACTGGATGCAGGTGGGCGCGGAGGAAGCGATGCATTTCGCCTTGCTGGACCGGCGCTTGCGGCAGTTGGGGAGCTTTTACGGTCAATTGCCCGCGCATGACGGTTTGTGGCAGGCGGCGTCCGAAACTGCGCAGGATGCAATGGCACGGCTGGCGATCGTTCCGATGGTGCTGGAAGCGCGTGCGCTGGATATCACGCCGTCCACGATCGAGCGGTTCGAAAGCATCGGGGACATTATATCGGCGCGCATGTTGCGCCGCATTATGACAGACGAGATTCGCCATGTGGCGGCGGGGACAAGGTGGTTCGAACATGCGGCGAAGCGAGAGGGGCTGACCCCCGCAAATCATTACCAAATCCTTGTAAAACGCCATTTTCGCGGGTCGCTCAAACCTCCGTTCAACGACTCGGCGCGCCGACAAGCCGGTTTAACGCTGGATTTTTACGGCGCGCTTGCACAATGAGATGGGAAATGTCCTTTTGATGATGCGGGTGGCGATCTAGGTCGCATTTGGTCAACACGGGGAGCGCCGAGAGGCTTAAAGAGCCTCCGGAGGATAAGTCGGGGTCGGCATGTTGTTTCTTCGTTCTATGAATGCGCGTGGCGCGCGATGGTTCCTGTCTGCGTGCAAGTCTGTTGGTGTGATGAGTGTGGCGGGTGTGTTGTGCGCCGCCGTCCCAGCCCAGGCGAAGGCGGTCGGTGACGATCCTTATGGTGAGGCGTCGGAAATCAACAACAGCGCGCTCGGCCCGGCCGACATCGGTTTTTCCAATCTCTTTTCCAGCATGCAGCGGCTTGATGGTGGCGTGAAGGCCGCCAACAACAATATCCCGACCGGACGTCCGGTGCTGAAGCTGTCGCTGACGTCGAACTTCGGCGTTCGTTCCGATCCTTTCAATGGCGGCGCGCGGATGCACAAGGGCATCGATATTCCAGGGCCCGTCGGCACCCCGATCTACGCTACCGCAGATGGCATTGTGAGCCGCGCCGGTTGGGCCAGCGGCTATGGCAATCTGGTCCAGATCACCCATGGTGGCGGTCTTGAGACCCGTTACGGCCACATGTCCAAGCTGGTCGCAGCCCCCAACAGCTTTGTCCGTCGTGGCCAGCTGATCGGCCTGATGGGATCGACGGGCCGCTCGACCGGCAGCCATCTTCACTATGAAGTCCGCGTGGATGGTCAGGCGATCAATCCCATGCCTTTCGTCACCGGCCCCGACGTCCTGGTGGCGATGAACACGAAGCCGCCGATCGCGATGGGCGGCCCGACCAAGGCGCAGGAAAAGGAAGCCGATTAACGGCCAAGCCGCTTTTGCGTGCAAAGGCTCGGCGCCGATGGGTTGCCGGGCCTTTTGCTTGACCTTATCTAATGCGCATGTCTGACATCGACCTTACCCCTTCCGCCGCTGCCCGTGTGGCCGCGATCGCCGCCAAGCAGGGCAAGCCAGCGATCCTGCGGCTTGCCGTCGAGGGTGGCGGATGTTCGGGCTTTCAGTACCGGTTCGGTTTGGCCGATGCGGTGGAGGCGGACGACCTGGCCGTGGAGCGGGATGGCGTGACGCTGGTCGTCGATGATGTCAGCCTGGACCTGGTGCGCGGCGCGGCGGTGGACTTTGTGTCTGACCTTGGCGGATCGGCGTTCAAGGTGACGAACCCCAATGCTACCGCTGGCTGCGGCTGCGGATCGAGCTTTTCCATTTAATCTTGGGGGCTCCCTTGTCTAAGGGCTGCTCACCTCTTTAGGGATGCGCGGGAGGAGAAAAGCCCCATGCGCATCGCGACATTCAACATCAACGGCATCAAGGCGCGGTTGCCGCGCCTGCTGGAATGGCTGAACGAAACGCAGCCTGATGTCGCCTGCCTTCAGGAAATCAAGACTTCGGACGAGACCTTCCCGCTGAAGGACATCGAGGATGTCGGCTATGGCGCGATATGGCACGGGCAGAAGGGCTTCAACGGCGTTGCCATCCTGGCGCGAGGCGAGACGCCGGCCGAGATACGCCGGGGTCTGGAGGGCGAGCCCGAGGATGAGCATAGCCGCTATATCGAGGCCGATGTGAAGGGCGTGCGCGTCGCCAGCATCTACCTGCCCAATGGCAATCCGCAGCCGGGGCCGAAGTTCGATTACAAGTTGCGCTGGATGAAGCGCCTGCGCGACCGTGCGACCGAAATCTGGGCGGAGGAAGTGCCCGCCATCCTTGCTGGCGACTATAATGTCATCCCACGCGACCGGGACGTCTATTCGGTCAAGGCCATGGCGGACGACGCGCTGATGCAGCCGGAGAGCCGCGCCGCTTACCGCCGATTGCTGGGCGACGGGTGGACCGACGCGATTGCGAGCCGCCACCCGGCAGGCGGGGTGTGGACCTATTGGGATTATCAGATGAACGCCTGGCCACGCGACGCCGGTTTCCGCATCGACCATCTGCTGCTGAGCCCTGCGGCGGCCGATCGCCTGGTGGACGCACAAGTGGACAAGGATTTTCGCGGGCGGGAAAAAGCAAGCGACCACGCGCCGACCTGGGTCGAACTGCGCGAGTAATCAGCCGCGTGCGGCCTGCGCCACGCGGACGCCGGGGCGAGCGGAGGGGTCTGCCAGTTCACGCGCCTGCCAACCGTCCGCGTCCCGGCTATATTCGACATGGTGGCCGCGCTGGAAGCTTGCGCCGTCCCAGACGATGACTTGCAGTTCGATCCGGTCGTTGCGGTGGACGTGGAGCCAGTTGAAGCTTTGCGGTTCGGCATTGCGCAGGCGGGTCGATGTGGCGGTGCCAGCCTGGATGACGAGCGCGCCGCCTGCGTCTGCGACCATCTTTTGCGCGGATTCGGCATAGGTGCGGTGGAAATGGCCCGCGAGCGCAATGTGGATTCCGGCTTCTGCTGCTGCCTCCACCGCGTCATCATGACGGCCGACGGCTTCGCTGAGTTCGCCGCCCTTGCCGATTGGCATGGCAAATAAGGGGTGGTGAGTAACGAGGATGCGCGTTTTTTCCGGCGCGACCGGGGCGAAGCGTTTCTTGATCATGTTCATTTGATCATGATTGATGCGCCCATCCTTGATCGTCAGCGACCGGGCGGTGTTGATACCCAGGATCGCGACCTTTTCATCCTCATACCAGGGGCAAAGCTCATTGCTGATATAGCGCTTGTAGCGGTGTAGCGGCGCGGCGAAGCGGCGAAAAACGTCATAGAGCGGCACGTCATGATTGCCGGGGATGACGAGCAGGCGCATGCCCGCGGCGCGCAGCCGGTTGAGCCAGGCGGATGCGGCGCGGAACTGCTCGACACGGGCGCGCTGGGTAAAATCGCCGCTGATGATGACGAGGTCGGGCTGGCTGCGTTCGAGCCAGGCTTCGGTGGCCGATACGATCTTGGGATCATTGGCGCCGAAATGAACGTCGGAAAGGTGAGCGATGCGAGCCATGGCCTTCCAACGACTGTTCCTGCGGATTTGTTGCGGGCAGGAGCCGATCCGCGCCTGGCGAGTTGTTGGGGCATGGAAACGAACTCCCTGCCGCGCGAAGCGGCGCTGATCGTCAATGTCCACAGCCGCAAGGGGGAGGCGCTCTTCGAACAGGCGCGCGAAAAGCTCGAGGCGGCTGGGGTGCGCCTGATCGCCGCCCTCGCCGTGCGCGATCCGGCGCGATTGCAGGACACCGTGCGCCAGGCCGTGAGCAGCGGAGCGCCGATGGTCATCGTGGGCGGCGGAGACGGTTCCCTGTCAGGGACGGTGGATGAGCTGGTGGGCAAGAATTGCGTTTTCGGCGTGCTGCCGCTCGGCACCGCGAACAGCTTTGCGCGGACGCTCGGTATCGGGCTGGACCTGGATAGCGCGGTAGAGACGATCGCCAATGGCAGGCGGCGGCGGATCGACCTGGGCATGATCGACGGCGATTATTTCGTGAACGCGGCTTCCTTGGGGCTGTCTCCGATGATCGGGGAGACGGTGCCGCATAAGCTGAAACGTTATCTGGGGCGTGTCGGTTATCTGCTGTGGGCGGTGAAATGTTCGGCCGGGTTCCGGGCGTTCCGCCTGACCATCGATGATGGCAAGGCCGAGCGGCGCATGTGGTCGACCGAGGTGCGGATCTTGAACGGGCCTTATCATGGCGGGGTCGAGCTGTCCGACCGTGCTGATGTGGACAGTGGCGAGATCGTGATACAGGCGGTCGTAGGGCGCAGCCATGCGCGGCTGGCGTGGGACTGGTACGCCAAATTCTTCAAGTTGCGCGATCGGGATGCCCGAACCGAAGAGTATCGAGGCCAGTCCTTCCGCATCGAGACGCGGCCGCGGCAGCGCATCTCGATTGACGGGGAAGTCGTCGCCAGGACGCCCGCGACGGTGAAGATTGCGCCGGGCGCGATCGACGTGGCGGTGCCGCGTTAGGGCGTGACGAGGTCTTTCTCGTAGATTTGGTAGACTTTGTTCACCTTGCTGTCGATCGCGTCGGCGATGGCGTTCATGCCCTGATTGTCGTCCAGCACCCAGCCAATCTCACCCCGCGTGGCGCCATAGCGGGTGATAGCGTTGCGGCGGATATATTCGATCATCATGAAGGCAAGCTGGCTCGCGAGGCGCGACGATTGCAGCCGCTGAACCACGCCCATGAGGGGTACGCGCATGGTGCGAACCTGGGGCTTGCGCAGCCACCAAAGGAGCTTTGCCCAACCGAAGGGAAGCAGCGAGCCATTGAGCGGCGCGGTGGCTTCGTTGAGGTCGGGCAGGGTCATCATGAAGGCGACGGGTTCGCCATCCAGTTCTGCGATCATGATGAGATCCTCGAACACGATGGGCTTCAGCTTCTTGCCGGTGTGGGCGACTTCGGCGTCGGTGATGGGAACGAAGCCCCAGTTCTTGCCCCAGGCGTCGTTGAGGATACCAAGGAGGATCGCCGCTTCCGCATCGAATTTCGACTTGTCGACAGGGCGAATGTGGATGCGGTCGCTCTTTTCGCCCGACGATACGATGCGCTGGATGAGGGGCGGGAAGGGGTGAGTGATGTCGAGCTCATAGGTTTTGAGCTGCTTGATGGGCTGATAGCCCGCGCCCTCGATCATCGCCTGGTAGGCTGGGCTGTTGTGGCCCATCATCACCGTCGGCGGATGGTCGTGGCCTTGGATCAGCAGGCCGGGTTCTTCCCAGATCGACAGGGAAATCGGCCCCAAAACCCGGGTCATGCCCTTGGCGCGGAGCCAGGCTTCTGCCGCTTCGATCAGCGCTTTGCCGGTTTGCGCGTCCTCCGCTTCGAAAAAGCCGAAGTTTCCGGTGCCGGGGCCCATTCCCTGTTCGACTGGCTGGGCGAGCGCCAGATGATCGATATGGGCAGAGATGCGACCGACGACGCGATTGTCGCGGCGGGCGAGGAAATATTGCGCCTCGGCATGGCCGAAAAACGGGTTCTTGGTCGGCTCTATGACGCCGTACACTTCACTTTTGAGAGGCGGCACCCAATTGGGATCATTGGCATAGAGGCGCCATGGCAAGTCCACGAAGGCCTTTTTGTCGGCCTTGGAAGTGACGGGGGTGATTACCAGATCGGAATGAGCCACGGCAGAGCTTTCGCTAAAGGACCGCAGCAGTTCGGCGCTTGTTTCGCGATTGTCAATCCGGAGCGCGCCTGATGACCCACCAAGGCGGATATGTCATGCCGCTGCCACGATTTCAGCGCATTTACCATTTAGGAGCGCATGCATGACTGTGCATGATCCCATCAGAGCGGACGCGGCCGTCAAGCGCGTCGCCATTGCCGATGACGCCGCGATGCTGCGCGCCGCTGCGGAACTGTCGCGCGAATTTGCGGTGGCGAACCCACGGATTTACTGGCCCGACCTGCTGGCATCGGCGCTGATCGGCTATGCGGCGCTTGCCGGAGCGATCCTTGCGAACAATGTCGCGCTGGCGCTGGTTTGCGGGCTGGTTGCGATGCTGGCGCTCTACCGGGCGGCGAGCTTCATCCATGAGCTGACGCATATCCGCAAGGACGCGCTTCCCGGCTTCCGGCTGGGCTGGAACCTGCTGGTCGGCATTCCGCTGATGATCCCGTCCTTCATGTATGAGGAAGTGCATACGCAGCATCATGCGCGCACCCGCTATGGCACGGCGAATGATCCGGAATATCTCCCGCTGGCGCTGATGAAGCCGTGGTCGCTGCCTTTGTTCATCCTGATCGCGTCGCTTGCGCCCGTGGGCCTGATCCTGCGCTATGGCGTGCTGGCCCCGCTCAGCATCTTCGTGCCCGCGCTGCGGCGGAAGGTCGTCGCTGAATTTTCCGCGCTGTCGATCAACCCGGCCTATCGCCGCCGTCCGCCGGAGGGCGCGTTCCGCCGCCGCTGGCTGTGGCAGGAGGCGGGCGCATCGCTGTTCGCGCTTGCCCTGATCGGTAGCGTGTTTGCCTTCGGATGGAAGCCGCTGCTGGTCTATATGGCGGTGCACTCGGCGATGACCGTCATCAACCAGTTGCGCACGCTGGTCGCGCATCTGTGGGAGAATGAGGGCGACGCGATGACCGTGACGGCGCAATATCTGGATTCCGTGAACGTGCCGCCGCCTTCGCCGCTGGCCGCCATCTGGGCTCCGGTAGGCCTGCGCTATCATGCGCTGCACCATCTGCTGCCGAGCGTGCCCTATCATGCGCTGGGCAAGGCGCACGCCCGGCTGATTGCGGCGCTGGGCGAGGAGTCGCCTTATCATCGCGGCAATTATGCGGGCATGTGGCCGCTCGTCGGGAAGATCGCGCGGAGCACGATGGTTCGGCGTTGAGCACTCTTAAACGCTTGAGACCCCAGCTTCCGCTGGGATGACGGATGTAAGTGGATTTATTCCTCCGTTCGGAACAGCACTGTTTCGCCTACCAGTAGGAACAGGAAGAAGGGCGCCCAGGCCGCGAGGATGGGCGGGTAAGCGCCAAGATTGCCCATGGCGAGCGAGAAATTGTCCGCGACGAAATAGGCAAAGCCGAGCGCCATGCCGATCACAGCACGGACGAACAACTGGCCGGAGCGCGCAAGGCCGAAGGCGGCAACCGATCCCAGGATGGGCATGAGCAGGGCTGACAGCGGTCCCGACAGCTTGTGCCAGAGGCTGCCTTCCAGTTCCGCCGTCGGGCGGCCGGCGTCGCGCAAGTCGCCGATGGCGGCCTGCAATTCGGAAAAGGTCATGGCGTCCGGATCGACCTTCGCCAGCGTGAACTGGTCCGGCCGGATCGCATGGCCGAACCGGACGGTGCCGATCTGCCGCTCCGTGCCGCGCGCCACGTCGAACTGGCGCGCATCCTCCAGCACCCAACTCTTGCTGGCCGCATCATAATGGCCACGCGGCGCCTGAATGATGGTGGTGAGGCCATTGTTCACGCGATTGAAAATCTCGACCTTGCGCAGCTGCACCGCAGTGCCGCGGCCCGCCACAATCGCGGCGGTAACGAGATTGTTGCCATCGCGCACCCAAGGGTTGGTCTTGATGCCGCTGTCGGTGGGAACCGGGCCATAATCGACCGCTTGCCATGCGCTGAGCGCAGCCGTCGCGCGGGCGACGACGCGTTCGTTGAAGGCATAGCTGATCACGGCGACACCAAGCGCGGCGGCGATCAGCGGCGCCAATATCTGATGTGCGGACAGGCCCGCCGCCTTCATCGAGATGATCTCGCTATTCTGGTTGAGGCTGGCGAGCATGATCAGCGTGCCGAGCAGCACCGAGAAGGGCAGGAACCGGGCAATGATCTGCGGTACGCGCAGGCCGACATAATGCCATAGCTGCGCATCGCCATTGCCCGCATAGGACAGGATGTCGCCGGATTCGCCGAGCAGGTCGAGCGTTTGCAGCACGACTACCAGCAGCGCGAGCACCGCAAAAGTGCGCGTCAGGAACAGCCGCGCCATGTACCAGCTGAGCTGGCGGGAGGGGAAGAAGTCGAACTGCATGGGTCAGGCTGCTCCCTGCGCGGTGGCCGTCCGCTTTCGCCCGAAGCGAAGCAGTTTGGCGACCTGCTTGCCAAGCTTGGCAAAGGCATATTCCAGCGCGCCGATCGGCTGGCCGCCGGGGCGGTGCGCGACGACATGATACATCCACAGGATCAGCCCTGCGGTCAGCAGGAATGGCGTCCAGAGCGCGATGATGGGGTCGATCCTGCCCAATGCGCCGACGCCTTGGCCATATTCGTTGATCTTGTGATAGGTCACGATGAAGACGATCGACAGGAACACGCCCAGCGCGGAGGTCGATCGCTTGGGCGGGATGGCGAAGGCGAGCGCGGCGAGCGGCAGCAGCAGCATCATCGCGACCTCGACCAGGCGGAAGTGGAAATTGGCGCGGATTTCGTTGCGCAGCTTCTCCGGCGTCGCGGGGTCGTGACCCATGACGGCCAGTTCTGGAATGGTCTTTTCCCGGTCCACGCTGCGTCCACGGAACCGCTCGATCTGCGGCAGATCGATCGGCAGGTCATGGCTGGAGAAGGACAGGATGCGGGGCGACTTATATTTGGGGGCATCGTTGACCAGCACGCCGTCGCGCAGGCGGAAGATGATGGTGTCCGGGTCATCCGTCGCCAGGAAGCTTCCTTGCGCGGCGGTCACGGCGACGGTCTGCCCGTCCTTGCCAGCGGCGCGGACGAATATGCCCTGAAGGTTGCGCCCCTCATCCAGGCTGCGTTCGATGCGCAGCGTCATGCGCTTGCCGAGGCTGGTGAATTCACCGACCTTGATCGAGGCGCCCAGCGCGCCTGATCGCAGTTCGAAGCGCAACGCTTCATAGGCGTGGCGGGAGAGGGGCTGGACGAAACCGACGATGCCAAAGTTGAGCAATGCAAGCGCGATCGCATACATATAGGGTACGCGCAGCAGGCGTCCGTAGGACAGGCCGACCGCGCGCATCACGTCCAGTTCCGACGACAGGGCAAGCTTGCGAAACGCCAGCAATATGCCGAGCATCAGGCCGATCGGAATGCCGAGCGACAGATATTCCGGCATCATGTTGGCGAGCATGCGCCACACGACGCTGACTGGACCGCCCTCCGCCGCGACGAAATCGAACAGGCTGAGCATCTTGTCGAGCACCAGCAGCATCGCGGAAATGACCAGCGTGCCAAGCATCGGCAGCGCTATCAGGCGGGCGAGATATCGGTCCGTGGCGGTCAGCATTCTCTATGTGGTCGTCCCATCACCATGATTTGGCCGCAAACCCCGCTCATAGCAGAATCACGGAAATGAAGTTCGCGGGGGCGAACAGGGGCTCGCCGTCCGGTTTCCTCGGGCGGCTATAGCTTCACGGAGTTGGATGGTCATGTTCAAAGTTGCGATGGGTCTTCTGCCGGTGGCGGCCATATTTGCGGCTGCCCCAGCGCTGGCTCACAGCGAGGTCATTGCAAACGACCTTGCTCGTTGCGGCGAGTCCGCGAAGGGACCGGCGCTGCTGGTCGATGTCCGGGGTTTCGCGGCGGCGACCGGCAAGGTTCGCGTTCAATCCTATCCCGCCACCAAGAATGCCTGGCTGTCGAAGGGCGCATGGCTCAACCGGATCGATACCGTAGTGCGTCCCAGCAATGGCGGTATGCGCTTCTGCATGCCGGTGCCGGAGCCGGGCCGCTATGCCATCGCGGTGCGTCATGATCGCGACGGCGACGGGAAGACCAGCATTTCGCGCGATGGCGGCGGCTTTTCCAACAATCCGTCCATCAGCATCTTCAACCTGGGCAAGCCCTCGGTTGAAAAGGCCGCCGTCAAGGTCGGGCCGGGTGTGACGCGGATCACCATTAAACTTCAATATATGTGAGTTCCGATGGTCCGGGTCGCGCTTCTGTCCAATCCCAAGTCGACGGGCAACCGGCAGACGCTACCGCGCGTGCGGAGCTATTGCGCCAGCAACCCGGATATCTTTCACTATGAGGTTGAGCATGTCGACCAGATCGGCCGCGCGCTGCAGACCATCGCGCGGGTCGATCCGGTCGTCATCGTCATCAATGGCGGTGACGGCACGGTGCAGGCCGCGCTGACGGAGCTGTACCAGGGCGAGCATTTCACAGGGCGCGTGCCGCCGATTGCGGTGCTGCCCAATGGCAAGACCAATCTGATTGCGCTCGACCTTGGCATCCATGGCGATCCGATCAAGGCGCTGGAGCGGATAGTCCAGATCGCCAAGGCAGGCGTCGACAATCATGTAGTGGCGCGCGAGTTGATCGCCCTGTCGGACGGCCGGGCAGAATCGCGGCCGGTGCTGGGCATGTTCCTGGGCGGCGCGGGGCTTGCGGACTATATGCTTTACTGCCGCAATCAGATTTATCCTCTGGGGCTATCCAACGGCATCAGCCATTTCCTGACTGTCATCGCGGTGCTGGTGTCGTTGATCTTCGGCATTCGCGCCCGGTTCCTGCCGCAGTCCAGCCATCCGGTGCGTATTTCGCTGATCCGGGAAGGGCAGCTGGCGGGGCGCTTTGCCGTGTTGATCGTAACGACGCTCGACCGGCTGCTGCTGGGCGTGCAGGCGGGGGACAGCCGTCGCGGCAACATGAAGTTGATGGCGGTGGACCAGAGCCTGGCAGCGCTCATGCGGCTGGCCTGGGCAAGCATCACGCGCCGGGTCGGCAAGTCGCAGGTGCAGGGCGTGCATCTGGAGCAGGGCGACATCATTCGGATTGAGGGCGACCATAGCAGCGTCATCCTGGACGGCGAGCTGTTCGAAGCGTCGGAGGGCAAGCCGATCGTGCTGCGGTCGACGGAGCCGGTGCCTTTCCTGCGGTTGGCGGCGTAGAGCTACGCGACTTGCTTAAGAGTTCTTATCACTGTTCGACGCTCAGCCCGAACGGAGTTGAGAGGCGCTGAAAGGGCCTTAATCCTTCCGCTTGAGCGCTTCAGCCAGCGAAACGGTCGCGCTGCCCCGCTTGGCAGGCTTGGCCTGGCTCGGATCCGGCTTCCACCCGCTTAGATAGACTATCGCCATGTCCTCTGCCGTGCGGCCATCCGGGTCCGCCGCGGAGGCGAAATGCTGGCTTGCCCCTATCAATGTGTCCCTGCGCAGGGCCGGAGGATGCGACGCCAGCACATTGCCCGCACCCATCCCGCGCAAGTCATGCATCAGGCGCACTATGTCGCCATAGCGCACGGTCAGCGTCTCGCTATCGGCGACCGGCATGGCGAAACCCGCGCGGCTCAAAAGGTCGCCTGCCGCGCGCACGTCCACTTGCGGGTGGATATGCTGGGCGGGCCGATCGCCCTCCCCGGTCATCAGCGCGGCGCGCAGGCGCGGAAGGCTGCCCGCGCCGGCGAAGGCCGCGAGCAGCAGGCCATCGGGCCTCAGGATGCGCCGCATCAGGATAAGCGCGCCGGGCAGGTCGTTGACGCTGTCGAGCGTGCCG
Source organism: Sphingobium sp. TomMM35A (assembly GCF_054771735.1). Lineage (NCBI taxonomy): Bacteria > Pseudomonadati > Pseudomonadota > Alphaproteobacteria > Sphingomonadales > Sphingobiaceae > Sphingobium > Sphingobium sp. TomMM35A. Next base: position 1,478,218 of record NZ_BSRC01000001.1, on the reverse strand, counting down.
CAGGCGATGATGAGGTCGAAACTGTCGTCGGCGAAGGGCAGCGCGTCCTCTTCCGCCTGCACCCCGCCTTGCGCGCGGGCTGCGGCAAATCCGGGGTCGGCGCACACCACTTTCTTGCCCCTCGCTTCCAGGGCGGCGCGAGCGCTGCCATCCGGGCAGCCGATGACAAGGGTTTCGGGAAGTTCGCGCTGCACATCGGCGAGCCGGTCGAGCAATTCGTCCAGCATCGCGCGGTAAAGGAAGTCATGCTCGGAAAAGCGCGGCATCATCCGGTCCCGCCGCCTGGCGCGCAATTGGCGATCGAAGATGTCGGGCTGGGTCATTGGCGGGCCTTGTGCATTGGAGCGGGAGCGGGAACAAGGGAGATCATGCATCTCGCCTCCCTTCTCAAGGGCGCTGTCCGCCCGGCGCTCGATTATGCGCTGCCGCCGCGTTGTCCCGGATGCGGCGTTATCGTCGAGGCTGACGACGCCTTTTGCCTGACCTGCTGGAGCGGCATGCGCTTTCTGGGCGAGCCATGCTGCGCGCGATGTGGCGTGCCGTTCGAGCATGACCGGGGCAGCGACGCGGCATGCGGCGCTTGCCTTGCCGAGCCGCCGCCGTTCGACAGCGCGCGGGCGGTGCTGGCCTATGGCGACATTGCGCGGAATGTGGCGCTCAAGCTCAAATATGGGCGGCGTATCGGCCTCGCGGGGCTGATCGCGCGGCATATGGCGCGGCGCTTGCCGGCTTTCGAAGCGCCGCCCGTAATCGTCCCGGTGCCGCTGCATCGCTGGCGGTTGTGGTGGCGCGGCTTCAACCAGTCGGCGCTGATTGCGGATCATCTTGGCAAGGCGTCGGGGCTCGTCGTGGACAAGCATGCGCTGCTCCGCGTCCGGGCGACGCAGCCCCTGCGCGGCATGCATGCGCGGCAGCGGACCAAGGCGGTCGCGGGCGCCTTTGCGCTGGCGAAGGGGCATGGCGTCAAGGGCAGGGCGGTTCTGCTGATCGACGATGTCCATACCAGCGGCGCGACCGCCGCCGCCTGCGCTCGGGTGCTGAAACGCGGCGGCGCGTCCAGCGTTCACCTGTTGTGCTGGGCGCGGGCTTTGCCGGAAGGCGCCGAAGGCACTGATTGACAAAGGCTTGCCCAGCCACAATTTCAGCGCGCAAGGAGTATCGAATGGCGAAGGTTGAAATCTACACGAAGGCATGGTGCGGCTATTGCGCGCGGGCCAAGGCGCTGCTGGAAGGCAAGGGCGTCGCCTTTGACGAATATGACATCACGATGGGTGGGCCCAAGCGCAGCGAAATGCTGGATCGCGCCAATGGCGGGACGACGGTGCCGCAGATCTTCATCGATGGCAGGCATATCGGCGGCAGCGACGACATGGCGGCGCTGGATCGTCAGGGCAAGCTCGACCCGCTGCTGGGCCTGTAAGCCACATGCGCGCGGCCGTCCTTCAGATGACGAGCGGGATCGATCCCGCGGCGAATGCGGCGGCCATCGTCGAAGCTGTCCGCCAAGCGGCCGAGCAAGGCGCGGATATGCTGTTTACCCCGGAAATGGCGGGTTATCTGGACCGCAACCGCGCGCGGGCGGCGGAAACATTGCGCAGCGAAGCCGACGATCCGGTGTTAGCAACGGTGCGCGAAGCTGCGGCCCGGCACGGCCTTTGGGTGCATCTTGGTTCATTGCCGCTCAGGCAAGAGGATGGCGACGAGCGCTGGGTCAATCGCAGCTTCGTGATCGACAACAAGGGTGAGATCCGCGCCCGTTATGACAAGATCCACCTGTTTGACGTCGATCTGGCGACAGGGGAAAGCTGGCGCGAGTCAGCGGTCTACCGCCCAGGCGAAAAGGTTGTGGCAGTTGATACGCCATGGGGCCGGATGGGCTTGTCGGTCTGTTACGACCTGCGGTTCCCGGACTTGTACCGCGCCCTCACCAATTCGGGCGTGACGATGCTGCTCGTGCCCGCGGCCTTCACCGTGCCGACCGGCCAGGCGCATTGGCATGTCCTGCTCCGCGCCCGTGCGATCGAGGCGGGCTGCTTCGTGATCGCGCCTGCGCAAACGGGCCGCCATGAGGATGGACGCGAGACATATGGTCATAGCCTGGTCATCGACCCTTGGGGCGACATCCTGCTGGACATGGAGGAGAAGGCGGGACTGGCTCTTGCCGACATCGACCTGTCGCGCGTAGAGGAGGTGCGCGGGCGGGTGCCTGCTATCGCCAACCGGCGAGATATTCCAGTGGACGTGACCCTTTCGTGATTGTCTTCGACCTCAAATGCAATTCCCATGGCCATGTGTTCGAAGCTTGGTTCGGGTCCAGCGCGGACTATGAGGATCAGTTGGCCCGCGGCTTGCTGGCGTGCCCGATGTGCGGCGATCCGGAGGTGTCGAAAGCGCTGATGGCGCCCGCCGTCGCAGCAAAAGGGAACAGCAGGAAGCCGGAAATGATGCCTGCGAACGCGCCGACCGCTCCGGTCGCCATGGCAGGAGACGAGGCGCGGATGCGCGAAATGGTGCAGGCGCTGGCACAGGCGCAGGCAAAGGTCCTGGAAGATTCGACCTGGGTCGGCCGGGGCTTTGCCGAACATGCCCGCGCCATGCATTATGGCGAGAAGGAGCGGTCGAGTATCCACGGCGAAGTCGCCCCCGACGAAGCGCGCGCGCTGGTTTCGGAAGGCGTCGAGGTCGCGCCGCTGTTGTTTCCTGTCGTGCCGCCCGAAGCGAAGAATTGACCCCGCCGCATCGGCAGCATAGAGCCACCATCGGGCGCCCATAGCTCAGCAGGATAGAGCGTCGGATTCCTAATCCGAAGGCCACAGGTTCGAATCCTGTTGGGCGCACCACTTCTTCAAACAACGGGGAAAATGGCGGCTGGCGCTACTCAGCCGGATGTGGTGAGCCGCGCTGCCATGGCAGGCGGCCCCCTTCATTCACGCCATGGCTTCGATCGTCATGCGATGGCGCAGCGTGTCGACGCGCTCCCGGATGATACCCGGAATGAGGAACAGGTCGATGAACGCCCAAAGGCCTGAGATGATGAGACCGATGATTGTGAGGCCAAGGATCAGCATCACGGCACCGGTGCCCTTTTGACCTAGATAAAATCGGTGGATGCCAAAGCCGCCAAGAAAGAAGCAGAGCAGATAAGCCGCTCCCGTCGATGGCTTTTCATTGGTGATCCGCTGCTCGATAAGCATGCGCTGCGTATCGGTAAGACGGCCCGCATGTTGCTGTTCGACAGCCGGAGCCGCTGTTTCGATGGTCATCATTCCCCCCTGATCTTCGCTCCCCAAGCGAAGCGGCCATATACCGCGTTTTCCGGACGTTACGTCAACGCAAATCTCACCGCTCAGCCCGGCGGACGTATCAGGATATGGTCACGACCCGCGCAGGTCCGGTTCGGTCGAGCGGCTTGACGACCACCTTGTCGTCCATCCGGTCAAAGGCGATGTCGACCGACGCTTCCCCCACGCGCAGGCCATATAGCCTCAGTTCGTCAAGAAAACGGGGAAGGGCAGGTTCGCGCAGGGAGATTTCCGGCCCGGCCACATCGAAGCCGATGCCAAGGCTCGACTGGATGAGGGAGAGAGGCGCGGCGGCTGACCATGCCTGCGGGCTGCAGGCGACCGGGTAGAACGTCGGTCCTTGCGCACGGCGGCGCGGGAATCCGCAGAAGAGTTCCGGCAGGCGCATGAGATCGACATAGGTGGCCGCCGCGAACAGCCCCTCGAATATCTGGGCCGCCTCCCGCTTGTAGCCGTAGCGCGAAAAGCCCGCCGCGATGAGGGCATTGTCGTGCGGCCAGATCGACCCGTTATGATAGCTCATCGGATTGTACCGCGCTTCGGTGGAGGCGATGGTGCGCACGCCCCATCCGGAAAAGGAGGCTGGCGCCATCAGCGTCCGAACCACGGACTCCACCCTGTTTTCCTTTGCCAGGCCAGTGAAGAGCACATGGCCAGCGTTCGACGAACGCACACGGCATGGCCGCTTTTCCCCGTCGAGCGCAAGCACATAGGTGCCAAGTTGCGCGTCGAAAAAGGCATCGTCAAAATGGTCGCGCAGGCGATCCGCCCTCGATCCATAATCCAGCCCGCGCGCAGCATCGCCGAGCGCGGCATAGATGGCTTCGGCGGCTTTCCAGGCCCCGTAGACATAGGCCTGAACCTCGGCGAGGGCGATGGGTCCCCGTGCGATCGACCCGTCTTCGTGGAAGACGGAATCATGGCTGTCCTTCCAGCCCTGATTGGTAAGGCCCTGGTCCGTCAGGCGGCCATATTCGACGAAGCCGTCCTTGTCCCGGTCGCCATGATCGTCGATCCACAGCAGTGCCGCTTCGATATTGGTGAGCAGTCCGGTGACGAAGGGGAGGTCGCCGGTGCGCTCCAGATACGCGCCCGCGAGCATGATGAACAAGGGGGTGGAATCAATGCTGCCATAATAGTGGCGGAAGGGCACTTCGCCCAGTTCCGCCATTTCGCCATGGCGAACCTCATGCAGGATCTTACCGGGTTCCGCATCCGCAGCGGGATCAAACTGCGTCGCTTGATGCTTGGCCAGATAGCCCAGCACGCCACGGCTCATCGCAGGATCCAGCCAGAGCGTCTCCAGCGCCGTGATGATCGCGTCGCGGCCGAAGACGGTGCTGAACCATGGGATACCCGCATAAGGGTAGGGGCCATATTCGGTATCGGTGGACAGCATCGTGATGTCCGCGACGGACCGGCGCGTGACCTCATCGAACAGCGGGTTAGACGATCGCACTGTCGCGCCACGTGCCCGCGCCTGTTTCAGCGACTGCATGGACTCGCGAAGGGCTTTCAGGAACTGGCGCGAGAAGGGTTCTGCCGCTAATTCCACACGTTCGCAAGCGATCCGCATGTACAAGGTGCGCCGTTCTCCGGCTGGCACGACCACTTCGAAGGCGGCGTGGCTGTCGGTAAGTTCCTGGGGCTGCGGATCGAAGCAGATATGGGTTTCGCGCGTCTTTGCGTCGCGCCCCTCATAGGCGAGCAGCACGTCTGCGGGGCCAAGCACCGGCGACTTCATCGATCCTTTCCGCAGCCGCGTCATGCCACGTATCTCGAACAGGTCGGCAAAGTCGGCGGCAAAGCCCACGTCGACCCGCACGGTTCGCGCTTCGGCATCGAAATTGCGGATCGTGATCCGCTCGTGAATCGCGGATTCCCAGAGGAACCGGGTGCGGCGGAAGTGGATAAGGTCATGTTCCACCGCGACCCTGCCATCATCGCCCGGAAAATCCGGGTTGGTGAGGTCGCATGTCAGGATGGCATTGTCATCACGCAGCGCTGAACTCAGCAGGATCGGCCGCTGTCCGTTGATCGTCAGGTACAGGTGCGACAGGTGCCGGGTGTCCCGATGGTACAGTCCCTCCGGACTACCGGGCCCGGCAATCGCGTCGCCGCTATGATCGAACACCGCAAAGCTGTCGCCATGCTTCAACGTTCGCGGCCGCCGCTCGTGCAGGGAAGCAGTGGCCGGAATGAAGAATTGGGTCTGCTGCTGGGACAGGGACTTTGCCGGTTCGGCTGCCAAAGCTTCTGGCTGCAACTGGCTCACTGTCATGCAACGCTCCTTATCCGACTACCTGCAAATGAAGTTCCGCTTCGTCCCCGCGCTCGCGGCGGAGCCTTGCGGCATCGGTTCGCGCGCCGGGCAGAGCATGGTAGAGCGAGACATAGCCTGCCGCCATCCGGTCTGCCGTGAAGCGTGCGTCAAAGGCGGCGCGCACGGCGCTGCGGTCCAGTTCGCCGAGCCGGGACACGGCTTCCACTGCCTGATCCTCGGTATCGACGATGAAGCCGGACACGCCATGGTCGATGATCTCCGGCACCGAACCGCAGCGGAAGGCGATGACGGGCGTGGCGCAGGCCATCGCCTCGATCATCACAAGGCCGAACGGCTCGGGCCAGTCGATCGGGAAAAGAAGCGCGCTGGCGCCGCCAAGGAATTCCGCTTTTTGCGTTTCGTTGATCTCTCCGATAAAATCGATGTTGGGATAGAGGCTGAGGAGCGGCGCAATCTCCGCTTCCCAATAGCCCTTGTCCACATTGTCGATCTTTGCGGCGATCTTGAGCGGCTTGCCTGAGCGGGCGGCGATGCGGATCGCGCGATCGGGCCGCTTTTCAGGCGATATGCGCCCGAGGAAAGCGAGATAGCCATCGTCACAGCCGATCTTGGGTGGCAGCAGATCGGCGGGAAGACCGTGATACACCGTCCCGGCCCAGTTCACCGGCGGCATCGGCAGCCTTTGATGATCGGAAATGGACACCAGGCTGTGGTTGGGGAAGGTCTGGTAGAAGGGGACCAGATCGGGAAGGTCCAGACGCCCATGCAAGGTGGTGATGCATCGGCCGATAATGTCCTGGAACAGCGGCATGTGAACCAGATCGATGTGAAAATGCAGCGCATCGAATTCGTCGGCTCGTTGGCGCACCGCGTCGAGCAGCATCATGTGATAGGGGATGGGGTCGCGGACATGGGGATTGAGCCGCAACGCCATGTCCGTCACCGGAACCAGTTCCGCGCGCGTGATGGAATCTCCGCTGGCGAACAAGGTCACGTCATGGCCCTGGTCGATCAGGGCTTCGGTCAGGTAGGAAACGATACGCTCGGTTCCGCCATAGAGCTTTGGCGGCACGCTTTCGGCCAGTGGAGCGATTTGCGCGATTTTCATTCGGTAACCCCATCATTGGACTTGAAAGCCGCCACAGCACGGAGCCGTTGACGTGGGTTAAAAACTTAAATGTTGGTTCGGTTGCATAGGATTGTACGGCCAGTCGCGGTTCAGGGGCGTACCGTGGAACGGTGCGCCGTCAGCAATGCGGCACATGCCTTTCAAAGCCCTCCAGCAACAATTTGTAACATTCGGCAAATTTCAGAGACATTTGCGCGTCCTATGCGTGAGCCGGTTGTCTTTCGTCGGCAGGAGTTGGTTCGGATGTTTCCCATCATTGTGTCAGCCGCAGCCTTGACATTGACCGCTCCTGTCCACAGCGCGGACATCAGCCACGGCGCCACGCGATATCGCGCCAGCTACGAGACGATATCGACGGTTCATTTCCAGCAAGTGGAGCCGCGCTTTGCCACGCGTTCCGCGACGCCCGTTTGCCGTTGGCAAGCGAATGTCGGCGTCGCTCGCACGGTCAATTCGGAAGGGCATGCTGTTTCCGCCTTGGGCAAAGCCATCCACCGCTTCACGCCGCTGTCGGGCAGCTATGCCGGCGCCTGCGCAAGTGCGCGCAGCCAAATAGATGCAGAGATGGATCGCTATGCACGGGCGAACGCGGCCGAGGCGCTGATGGTAGCACAGCAGGACAGCGCAACCGTTTCAGGAGAACTCCAAGCCCTCCACAGCCTGTCAGTGAAGGGTGGATGAGCGCACCCCTGATCCTGATTGCCGAGGAAAAGCCGGATCTGCGCGAGCAGGTACGCGAATATCTGGAGCAGAGCGGCTTTCGCGCGCTGCCCGCCGGATCGGCGGCGGACATATTCAACGCGATCAAAGCCGTGCCGGTAGGCGCGTTGGTGCTGGATGCGGCCTTGCGCGGTGCCGATGGCCTTGACCTGTGCCGGGACGTCCGGGAACGGAGCGACATTCCGATCATATTGGTAGGCGCGGGTGGCAGCGAGGTCGATCGGGTCGTCGGGCTGGAACTGGGCGCGGACGACTATATGGCCAAGCCCTATTCGAACCGGGAACTCGCCGCCCGGCTGCGCGCGGTGCTGCGCCGCAGCAAGAAAGACCGGCTCATCGGCCTGCGAGCCAGCACGCTTGCGCAGTTCGATGGATGGCAGGTCGATTTCGCCCGGCGTGAGGTGCGGGACGGGGAGGGCGCGCTGATCGCACTCACGGCGGCTGAATTCGCATTGCTGCAAGTGTTGCTGGATCATCCGCAAACGGTGATCCCGCGCCTTAGGTTGATGGAATTGGCTGGAGTTCGCGACGCGCCGTCGTCTGACCGCAGCATAGATGTGCTGGTCAGTCGCGTTCGCCGGAAGCTCAGCGTTGGCGGCAGGCCAGCACCGATCGTCACTGTCCGGGGCGCCGGATATATGCTGAGCGCCGCCGTTGAACGGCAGTGACGACAGAAAATCCAGTCAGACATAATATTTAACAAAAGCGCTGCGACGCAGCAAAGGGCCGTTCCTATCCTTCAAACTACGCCGGTCTGTCCCCCTGACCGGCAACCAGTAAAGAAGGATAGAAGCGATGAACGAGCTAATCGGTCGCGTCTTCAGTTTCGAAAGCCAGGTCTTTTCGAAGAAGAGCGCGCTCTACAACCAGCTTGCCAGCCATGGGCAGAACCCCAAGGCGCTGATGATATCCTGCGCCGATTCCCGCATCGTGCCGGAACATATCATGCAGGCCGATCCGGGCGATCTGTTCGTGTGCCGCAACGCGGGCAACATCGTTCCCCCGCATGCGAGTCAGCTGGGCGGCGTCACCGCGACGGTCGAATATGCCGTCATGGTTCTGGGCGTGCGCGACATCATCGTATGCGGTCACAGCGATTGCGGCGCGATGAAGGCGCTGGCGACTGACGCCGACCTGACGTCGATGCCCAATGTCGCCGCTTGGCTGCGCCATTCGCACGCCGCGCAGAAGGTGTGCCGGGAAAGCTACCCGTCCGACCTCAGCGACGCTGAAAAGCTGCGCAACATGGCGCTTGAAAATGTCGTGGTGCAGCTGAACCATCTGCGCACCCATCCGTCGGTGGCGTCGGGCATGGCGCGCGGGGAAATCGCGCTGCACGGCTGGTATGTCGATATCCATGCGGGTCAGGTGCTTGGGCTCGATGGCGAAACCGGGCGGTTCGTCGCCATGCGTGAAGGCCAGCCGCTTCCCGTCGCTCAGGCGCAGTCGCGCCGCCTTGCTGGCGAAACCAGCATCGCCGTGGCTGCGGAGTAAACCATGTTGAAAGCTCTTTCCGGCGGCACTTTCAGCCGCGACTTGACTGCTTCCATCGTCGTGTTCCTGGTGGCGATGCCGCTCTGCATGGGCATTGCGGTCGCATCCGGCGTGCCACCGGAAAAGGGCCTGATCACCGGCATCATCGGCGGCATCGTCGTTGGTCTGCTGGCCGGTTCTCCCCTGCAGGTCAGCGGCCCTGCGGCAGGCCTTGCCGTCATCGTCTTCGAAATCGTGCGCGAACAGGGGCTGTCCGCCCTCGGCCCGATCCTGATCCTTGCGGGCGCGATCCAGGTCGTCGCCGGCCTCCTGCGCGTCGGCGGATGGTTTCGCGCCATTTCGCCTGCGGTCGTCCACGGCATGCTGGCGGGGATCGGCGTCCTGATCGTCGTCGGTCAGTTCCACGTCCTGTTCGATGACAAGCCGTTGTCGAGCGGCCTTGCCAACCTGGTTGCGATGCCGGGCCAGATCTTCGGCCTCAGCAATCAGGACGCAGCGACTGCCTTTGCCATCGGTCTTGTCACAATCGGCGGAATGTTGGGTTGGGAAAAGATTCGCCCCGCTTCCATGAAGCTGCTGCCCGGCGCATTGGTCGGCGTCGTGCTGGCGACGCTCGTGGCATTCCTGTTCAGCCTGCCGGTGGCACGCGTCGTGGTGCCCGAATCCATCGTGGCGGCGGTGACCTTGCCGGGCGAGGGTCTGCTTCAGCAGTTGATGAACCCGACGATCATCACCACTGCCGTCGCGATCGCCTTCATCGCGAGCGCGGAAACGCTGTTGTCGGCGGCTGCGGTGGACCGGATGCATAATGGCGTGCGGACCAACTATAACAAGGAACTGAGCGCCCAGGGTGTCGGCAACCTGCTGTGCGGCGTGGCTGGTGCCTTGCCGATGACCGGCGTTATCGTCCGCAGCTCCGCCAACGTCCAGGCTGGCGCGAAGACCCGGCTTTCCGCGATCATGCATGGCTTCTGGATACTCGGCTTCGTCGCGTTGCTCCCCTGGCTGCTGCGCGAAATCCCGATGGCTGCGCTCGCGGGCATATTGGTGGTGACGGGTGTCCGGCTGGTCAGCCTGGATCATGCTAAGCACCTGCTGCACCGCTATGGTCCGCTGCCGGTGGTCGTCTGGGCCGCGACGTTGATCATGGTCGTTGCTACCGACCTGCTGACCGGCGTGCTGGTAGGCATCGGCCTGTCGCTTCTGGAACTGCTGCCCCATGCCCGCCGCCTGAAGCTTGGCGTGGACGACGAGCAGCGCGGCGATACGCATGAGCTGGCCCTGCATGGCACCGCGACCTTCCTGACCTTGCCGAAATTGTCGGCCAAGCTGGAAGCGGTTCCTGCCGAGCGCCCTGTCATCCTGAATGTCGAGCGATTGCTGCACATCGACCATACCTGTGCCGAGATGGTGCGGGAATGGATGGATCGGCGCCGGGGTGCCGGCAACAGTGTCGAACTGGCCGGCGCTGCAGGACGCCTGCGCAATCTAGCCGCCTGAACTGTCACCCCCCGTCAGGCGACGTTGCCGCCGCGCCCCTCCGAGGCGCGGCGGCATTTTTTACATTTATGTGCGATGTGGAAATGAAATAGACATATTCAGAATGAATATGGACAACAACCGTGCCTTTTGCGGCACGCTTTTGCTGTTGCCTTCGCAGGTGCAGTAAAATGGCATTCCGCTTTCGGGCGGCGCGACATAGCCTGCTGTCAATCCGCCGGTAATCGCAGGCAAGACGACCTAAGAACCAGCGCGGACGCAGGACGGAACATTCTTACCGAAAAAGGGGAATGTTCATGAAATACCAGATCGCCTGTGCGGCTCTCGCCCTCTTGTCGAGTGCCCCGGCCTTTGCCCAGGAAGAAGCCGAAGGACCCGTCACCGTATCGGGCAGCGTCGCGCTCGTTTCCGATTATCGTTTCCGCGGCGTGTCTCAGACTGACCAGGGCATGGCCATTCAGGGCGGCATTACCGCCACGCACGAAAGCGGCGCCTATGTCGGCACCTGGGCTTCGAACCTTGCTGGCTGGGGCCAGTTCGGCGGCGCCAACATGGAACTTGATCTGTTCGCGGGCTACGCCATTCCGCTCGGCGGCGCGACGCTGGACGTCGGCCTTACCTGGTACATGTATCCGTCGGGCGCGGACAAGACCGACTTCGCCGAGCCCTATGTGAAGCTTTCCAGCCAGCTTGGTCCGGTCAAGGGTCTGCTCGGCGTCGCCTATGCGCCCAAGCAGCAGGCTCTGGGTAACTGGTGCAGCGACGCGGCCTGCACGGTCGCAAATCCGGGTGACAAGGAAGACAATCTCTACATCTGGGGCGATATCAGCGGTTCCATCCCCGAAACCCCGCTCACGCTGAAGGCGCATTTGGGCTATTCGGACGGCAACCCCGGCCTTGGCCCGAACGGTACGTCGATCGCGCCTACGGGCAAGTATCTCGACTGGCTGGTCGGCGCTGACCTCGCGATCCCCGGCACCCCGCTGACGCTGGGCGTTGCTTATGTCGATACCGACATCAAGCGTTCGGAAGAAAACTACATCCGCCCGAACTTCATGGTTCAGGACGGCGACAATTTCGGCAAGTCGATCGCCCGCAGCCAGGTGGTCTTCTCCCTTACGGCCGCCTTCTGACAGAAGCATGCCGGGCCCTCATATGCGGGCCCGGCATGATAATCTGCATGATTTCGGGGGAAGAATGTCCCCGGCATGACAAAATATTGCTGAACCTGTTTCCAAGGGTTTCTGGGGCAAGCATCGGTTGACCCCCTTGGCAGCGCTCTCTATCCCGAACGGCATGAGCCGTTCCCGTTGCGCACCCTTTCCGGCATGACCGCTCCCACGATCATACTTGTCGAAGACGATCCGCCGCTGCGTACGCTGACCGCGCGCGCGCTTCAGGAACATGGCTATCAGGTCCGCCCTGCCTCTTCGGGTCCGGAAATGTGGGTTGCCTTTGATGCTGGACCGGTCGATCTGGTCGTGCTGGACGTCATGCTGCCCGGCACCAACGGCATCGATCTTTGCCGCCAGATCCGGCGCAAAAGCGACGTTCCCATCATCTTCATCAGCGCGAAAGGCAGTGAGACCGATCGCATCGTCGGGCTGGAACTGGGCGCGGACGACTATCTGCCCAAGCCGTTCGGCACCCGCGAGCTGATCGCGCGGATCAGGGCGATCCTGCGCCGTGTCGGCGTTGAGCGTGGCCCTGACGAACATCGGGAAAATGAAGCGCGCTTCGACGGCTGGATCGTGAACTTCCCGCGCCGCGAACTGCGTTCGCCCACTGGCGCGATCGTGGACCTGACCGGCGCCGAGTTCGACCTGCTCGGATCGTTCCTCAGCCATCCGCAGCGCGTCATCGCGCGCGAGCGCTTGATCGAATTGTCGCGCACCCGCATGGGCGACAGTTCCGACCGGAGCATCGACGTGCTCGTCAGCCGGTTGCGGCGCAAGCTTTCGACCGAAGGCTCGGCAGCACCCATCACCACGGTGCGTGGCGTGGGCTATATGTTCAACGCGGAAGTCAGTAGGGCTTGAGGCTGCATGTGAGCCGGTCGGTAGGCCTGGTTGGACGGCTTCTGGCAATCCTGCTGCTGGCGCTGACGCTCGAATTCGCCGTCGGGACTCTGATTTACGAGCGGGCAGGGCACCTGTCCCTGCAGGATGACGAAGCCCGGCGGTTGGCCGAGCATCTGGTGATCGCGCGCAAGCTGGTGACGGAGCAGCCGCCGGGCGAGCGGCACGCCATGGCCATCCAACTCACCACCGACCGCTACGACGTGCACTGGACACCCGCATCCCCGCCGCCACCAGCGCTCGCACCGGAGCTGGAGCGCATGCGGCGGCAGATCATCGCGTGGGAGCCAAGCCTTGAGCAGTCCAGCCTCTGGCTGCGCCTGGCGTCACCGGGCCGCAGTTCGCAGATCAATGGCGGCTTGCAGCTGCCTGATGGCAGCTGGCTCTATTTCGGCATGCGCCACACCGGGGGCCAATGGACCTTCACTATCGGCCGGATGGGGCTGGCGCTCATCCCGCTGGTGGCGTTGATGGTGGCGGGCGCGATGATGATACGGCGGACGCTCGCGCCGCTCAAGGACCTCACCAAGGCGACGGAGCATATTGGCCTGAGCGATGAGGTCGTGGTTGCGGAGGGCGGCACCAGTGACGTGCGGGACCTGATCCGCGCGTTCAACGCGATGCAAAAGCGCATCCACCGTCTGATCACTGAACGGACCGAAACATTGGCGGCGGTCGGACATGATCTGCGCACGCCGCTCGCCCGCCTGCAACTGCGTCTTGAGGCCATTAAGGATGACGAAGCGCGCGACGCCATGGCCGAAGATCTGGCGGAAATGGGCGCGATGATCGAATCCCTGCTCGCGTTCCTGGGCGGGGAAAAGAATGGCGAGGCTCCGGTCCGGGCCGATGTCGCCGTCACTGTGGCGACCGTGGTCGACGCTTTTCAGGATCAGGGCGCGGATGTCAGCTATGAAGGGCCCGATCATCTGGAGATGAATGCCCGGCCGCTCCACTTGCGCCGCGCGGTCATGAACCTGGTGGAAAATGCGCTTCATTATGGGCAGCGCGCCTATGTGACCGTTGAGCGCCGCACCGGCAAAGTGCTGATCCGGGTGGAAGATGACGGCCCCGGTATCCCGGAAGACAAGATGGAGGAGGTGCTGAAGCCCTTTGCGAGGCTGGACGAGGCGCGCGGGCGCAACACAAGGGGCTTGGGTCTGGGCCTGGCGATCGTCGCGAAGGCGGTGGAACAGGAGGATGGCGAGCTCATCCTGGCGAACCGGCCGACCGGCGGACTGAGCGCCGAAATCCGCCTGCCTCTGGGGTAAGCGGCTCCCGTCCGCTGCAGCAAGTGGCCCGCTTCGGCGAAAAGAGAAGCTTCGGGGCTGCAAGCAAAACTCGTTTACCGAACAGCCCGATCGCGGTCTATGCCACCCCTTGTGGAACAAGAGGCGTATATGACGGCAGAAGGCGAAGAAGATCCGGTGGTGGAAGGCTATTGGGACCTCGACCGGCTCGTGAGCGATCTTGGGGCGGTGCGCACCCGCTGGCGGGAAGCGCAGCAGCATCATGCCGAATATGGCGCTGAAGGTTTTCCCTCGCGCGCCAACCTCGCCAAGATCATGAGCTCGCTCTGCGGCGCACTCTTCCCGCTCCGCCTGGGGCCGAGCTTCGTGCGCATCCACAATGAAGATGCCTTTGTGGCGCAGACGTTGCAGACGGCGCTCAGCCGCCTCTACGGCCAGATCCGCCTTGAACTGCTCTACGCCATGCATGGCAGCCCTGCGGCGGAGATCGATCGTGAAGCGTCGCAGATCATCGGCAACTTCGCCCAAAGCCTGCCGGGTCTGCGCGAATTGCTGGACACGGACGTGGAAGCCGCGTTTCTGGGTGATCCCGCCGCGCGCAGCGTTGATGAGGTGCTGATCTGCTACCCGTCGATGCTGGCCATCATCCATCACCGGCTTGCGCATCGCCTCTATGATCTGGGCGCGCCCTTGGTAGCGCGCATCATATCGGAAATCGCCCATTCGCGCACCGGTATCGACATTCATCCGGGCGCGACGATCGGCCGCAGCTTCTTCATCGACCATGGGACCGGCGTGGTGATCGGCGAAACGGCGATCGTGGGAGACCGGGTGCGGCTATATCAAGGCGTGACGCTGGGCGCGCGCAGCTTCCCCGCTGACGAAAGGGGCGCGCTTGCCAAGGCGTTGCCCCGGCACCCGATCTTAGAGGATGACGTGGTGATCTATGCCGGTGCAACGATCCTAGGCCGCATTATCATCGGCAGCCGCTCCGTCATCGGCGGCAATGTCTGGCTGACCGACAGCGTGCCCGCGAACAGCAATGTCCGCCAGGCTAAGGCCCAATATGAAGTGACCAGCCGGGTCGAAGTCTCCGCCCCGCACCGCGTCCATGCTCTGGTCGACGCGGAGCGGGATGGGTTCGCGGAAAATATCTGACCTTATCTCCCGGCGCAGCTATCCTCTGGCCCGGCGATCAGGTCCAGGCACCGGCCGTCAATCTCGCTCCGGAGCACGGGCAAGCCAATCAGCGCGGCAAGCGTCGGCATGATGTCCACCGTCTCAACCCCCAGCGGCTGTTCGAAAGGGCGCATCCCCTTGCGCCAGAACAGGATAGGGACGCGGCGATCCGTGTCCCAGGGAGAGCCGTGCGTGGCGACGGAGCCGTGCGAGGGGTCGGTGATCGGCGTTATCCGGGGTTTCAGCAGCAACAGAAGGTCGCCCGACCGCTCGGGATCGAAACTGGCGCGCGCCTCCTGAATCAGGCTCCAGCTTTCCGGCGGCCCCGAAGGCGAGGGAGTGGCCGCAAGCTGCGCCTTGGTGAACACGGCTTCCACCTGGGGATGCGCGCGGAGCAGCGCGAGGGTCGCTGCTTCCACCTTGGCGCGCTGGGCAGGCGTCAGCCCAAGGTTGAAATAAAGGTCGCCCGAAGGCCCATCGCCCAGGATAAGCCCTTTTACCTCCATTCCGGTGCGAGCGGCCACGGCCTTTGCAAGCGCGCCGGGCAGCAGCGCCGCGTCGACGCGCTGCTCCATCGGCATGGCATTTTGCTGGTGGCGTTCGGGAAGGTCATGGCCGCCATGGTCCGCCGTCAGGACCACGACATAATCCAGACCCTGCTGGTCGAGCCGGTCGAAGAAGGCGCCCAGTTCGCGGTCCAGCCGATCGACCTGGATGCAGCTTTCCGTTCCTTCCGTCCCATAGGCGTGACCGATGACGTCCGTTGCCGAAAGTCCGATGGAGATGATGTCGGTCTGGGGCTGCTTGCCAAGGCCCATCGTCTCGATCGTGGCCGCCGCGAATGCGAGCGTCATCGCATCCTGTTCAGGCGACGCGCGGAACGCATCATAGCGGCCTGCGGGCCTTTCTAAGCGTCCTGTACCCACCGTGCGATCCGGCGCCACGCGCACCGGAAAGTCCTTCGCGGCGCATTGCGCAGGCAGTTCGAACCCGGCATTGGGCTCAGCCAAACGCTGCTGGAATATCTCATTGACCCGCGCGACCAGCGGCGGCGTGGCGATGCCGGGATAGCTGACATAGCCCTTGGAACTCAGCCACCAGATCTGGTCCGCCTTTGCGCCGCCCATCATGATGGCAGCGCGATCCTTGCCAGCGATGGCGATGTTGCGGGTTGCCGGATTTGCCGCTTTCATGCGCTCGCCCAGCGTGGGCACGCGCAGATGGATGGGGGAGGCGACATAGTTGGAGCTGCTGCTGCCCGCCTGGCTCTCATCCTCCGCGCAATAGATCGTCTTGTCGGCCCGGCCAGCCTTCTGATCGATCCAGCTATTGGCGATGATGCCCGTGCGGGAAGGGCGGCTGCCCGTCAGGATGGTGCTGTGGCCAGGGCAGGTTTCGGTCGCGGCATGGCTTTGATAGCCGCGCGGAAACACTGCGCCCCCACTCAATCGCTTCAGACCGCCCGTGTAATAAGGGCGATATTCGCTGAAGAGATCAGCGGAAAACTGGTCGACGGAGATGGCGATGATCAGGCGGGGCGGCGTGCCGGAACCCGTCGGCGCTGCCGGTTGCGCCAGCACGGGCAGGGGCGCCAGCAGCAGGAGGGTATGAAGCACTTTCCCGAACATCTTTTCCAATCCCTTCTGGCGCCTTGACGGCGCAACCCTGCGGACCTAGCCCGCTGTGATCTACGCGAACAGAGGCCCGATGCGGATTTTCCATGTCCTCTTGATGACGCTGGCGCTCTTTGTCGCGCCGGCCGCTAGCGCCCAGGGCGCATTCGGATCGGGCAGGCCGCACATCGCCCTGCAACTCGTTCCCGAAAGTCCAGCGCCTGCCCCGGGATCGGCGAGCCTGATCGCCTTCGCCATGACGCCCGAAGCGGGCTGGCACGGCTATTGGCAAAATCCGGGCGATGCGGGCTTGGGCATGACGGTCAAATGGTCGTTGCCAAAGGGCGTCAGCGTCGGCCCGCTCCGTTACCCCGTGCCAGAAACCCTGCTGATCTCCGGCCTCATGAACCATGTCTATGAAGGTCCCTACGCGCTTCTTGCGCCGTTACGCATTGCGCCAGAGGTGGCCGAGGGCACGCGACTGCCGATCCGTGGCAAGGCGGAGTGGCTGGCCTGCACTGACAAGATATGCGTGCCCGAAAGCGCGGACATCGCCCTTGATCTGATCGTAGGTGACGGCACCGTGTCGCCTGCCGTTCAGTCCCGGTTCGATACATGGCGCGCGCGCCTGCCCCGGCCGCTGGGGAGCGAGGCGGCCTATGCTGTTGCCGATGGCAAGTTGCTTGTGTCCATTCCCTTTCCCCGGGAAGCTGCGGCGGCTGAAGTCCATCTTTTCCCGCTGGCGGATGGCGTCGTCCGCTATGCCGCGCCGCAAAAGGTGCAGCGCGAGGGCGATCGGCTGCTGATCGAAACCGAAGCAGGGCAGGGCTTGAAGGAAGGCGCGGTCGAGGCGGTTGTTCGCACCGGCGATCATGTGGGCTTCCTGCTGACCGCGCGGCCGGGCGAGGTCGCCAGGCCAGCTTCCGGCCTGTTGTCCACAGCCATGCTGGCACTGGGCGGAGCGATATTGGGCGGGCTTATGCTCAACATCATGCCCTGCGTATTCCCGATCCTGGGGTTGAAGGCGCTCAAGCTGGCCCGAGCGGGGGGCGACGAAGCGGCGGTTCGGCGGGAAGCGCTTGGCTATGCCGCTGGCGTCATCCTCACCTGCCTGGCGCTCGGGGGCTTGCTGCTCGCGGTCCGGGCGGCAGGCGTCGCGGCGGGCTGGGCATTCCAATTGCAGGACCCGCGCATCATATTGCTGCTGTTGCTGCTGGTCACGGCGGTGGCGTTCAATCTTGCCGGGCTTTTCGAACTCAGCGCCTTTGGCGGCGGAGAAAAGCTGGCGGGAAAGCCTGGCGTTGCCGGTTCTTTCTGGACCGGCGCGCTGGTCGCCTTCGTGGCCACGCCATGCACCGGCCCCTTCATGGGCGTCGCGATGGGCGCGGCGCTGGTGTTGCCGCTGGCGGCGGCGCTCGCGGTTTTCGCTGGGCTCGGGCTTGGGCTCGCTCTCCCCTTCCTGCTGCTTGCTTATGTGCCTGCCTTGCGAGCAGGTTTGCCCCGGCCTGGCCCATGGATGCGTACCTTCCAGAGGATCCTGTCGATCCCGATGTTCGTGACCGCCTTGGGGCTCGCCTGGCTGCTGGGGCAGCAGCGGGGGGTGCTCGCCATGACGATCGGCCTCGGCACGGCGTTGCTGCTGGCGTTGCTGCTCTGGTGGCTTGGAGAGCGCCAACATCATGGCAAGCGTGGAGGCTTTGCCGTCGCAGCCGCAGCGCTGTTGCTGCTGGGCGCGGGTGCTACGGCCTTGCCTGCGCGCGCGGATGGCATTGCACAGGCGGAGAATGGCAGCGTCGCCTTCGATGAGGCGCGCCTCGCGAGGCTGCGCGCATCGGGCAAGCCTGTGTTTCTCTATTTCACCGCCGATTGGTGCTTGACCTGCAAGGCCAACGAGGCGGCAGCCATCGACCGTTCTGATACGTGGGAGGCCTTCAGAAAGGCAGGCGTAACGGTGATGGTGGGAGACTGGACCAACGCCGACCCCGCAATCACGCGCTTCCTGGAGAAGCAGGGGCGGTCGGGCGTGCCGCTCTACCTCTTTTATGCGCCGGGCCAGCCGGGGCGGACCTTGCCACAACTGCTGACCGTATCCACTTTGACCGGCTTGGTGCGCTGATGGCGAAGGTGCGGGCCGACCAGTTGCTCGTCGATCGTGGCCTGGCGGAGAGCAGGGCCCGTGCACAGGCGCTCATTCTTGCCGGCCTTGTCTTCCTGGGCGACCGGAAGATCGACAAGGCCGGACAACAGGTCGCCGAGGATGCCGCGCTGGAGGTGAAGGGCCGCGATCATCCCTGGGTGTCCCGCGGCGGCATCAAACTCGCCCATGCCATCGAGCATTTCGCGCTGGACGTGAGCGGCATGGTTGCCATTGACGTTGGAAGCTCCACCGGCGGCTTCACCGACGTGCTGCTGACCAACGGAGCGGCGCGCGTCTATGCTGTGGACAGCGGCACGAACCAGCTTGCCTGGAAGCTGAGGTCGGACCCCCGCGTCATCGTGCATGAACAGACGAGCGCCCGCATCCTGACCGCCGACCATATCCCCGAGCCCATCGACATCATCGTATGTGATGCGAGCTTCATCTCGCTCGCCAAGGTGCTGGAAAGGCCACTCGGCTTCGCGCGGCCGGGCGCGCATCTCGTCGCCCTCATCAAGCCGCAGTTCGAAGCGGGCCGTGAGGAAGTCGGCAAGGGCGGCGTCGTCCGCGATCCTGCCATCCATGCGCGTGTCTGCCAGGACGTGCATGACTGGCTGACATCGAACGGATGGAGCGTGTTGGGCGTTACGGCCAGCCCGATCACCGGACCACAGGGCAATGTCGAGTTCCTGATCTGCGCGCAGCGGGAGGGATGACCGGGGGATGGGGCGTTTGATTTTGTGACAGATGCTGAAACCCGGCCTTCATTCGCGGGTTGCGGGATGAAGTGTTTCACCGCAAACCATCGCCATACGGCTTGACAGCATTTTCAAGGGATTCGCTGGCGGCCGCGAAAGAGGATGAGTGGAGCTGCGCCGCCGATGAACGAAATCGCGTCCCCGGGTCAACTGCGCCTGGCCTATCTGCGCTGGGCACTTGTCACGGTCCCGGCCATCGTCTTCCTTGGCTTCCTGTCGGGCAAGCTCGCCAACAGCGGCTATGGCAACCGCTGGTTCGACGCGCTGGTGAAGCCAGATTTCATGCCGCCGGGTTGGGCGTTCGGCGTTGCCTGGACCATCCTCTACATTCTTATGGGGCTCGCGCTCGCCATCGTCATCCATGCGCGGGGAGCAAGGGGCAGGGGAGCAGCGATCATCCTTTTCCTGGTCCAGCTCGTACTGAACCTCGTCTGGTCGCCGCTTTTCTTCCGGGCGCATCAGGTCGACAATGCGCTGGCGCTCATCATTGTGCTGTTCGTCGTGGTGGCGGTGACGGCATGGCTTTTCTGGCGCATCCGGCGCCTCGCAGGATTGCTGTTGCTGCCTTATCTGGCGTGGCTGGCCTTTGCCTCGACGCTGAATTATGAGATCGGCCGCTTGAACCCGGGGGCCGAGACCCTTGTCGCACCGGCGCTCAAGACCCAGATATGATTTCGTGACGCGAAGGACGCGTCGGCAAACAAGGACATTTAAGATCATGCAGAGCGAAAACCGCTTTTTCGACGACCTTGCCAAGCTGGTGAACGGCGCTGCGGGAACAGTCGCTGGCATGACCCGCGAGTTCGAAACCAACGCCCGCGAAAAAGCGAAGGAATGGATCGGCGGCATGGATTTCGTAAGCCGCGACGAATTCGATGCGGTGAAGGCGCTGGCTGCCGCTGCCCGTGAAGAGATCGAACTGCTGAAAGCACGGATCGATGCTCTTGAAGGGCGTTCGGCTGAGCCGGTCACGAAAACCGTCCGATCCCCCAAAACCAAGCCGGGCGACGCGGAATAAGCAAGCTTCGCCGCCTGTCCGTTGGATTTGGGCAACGATCGGCTATTTTGATGCGTTTCCCTCAGTCGGTGGTTTCCTTGCCGCCGGGAAATGCTCTATGGCCCACATATGATGGACAGCGACGAATTTGAAAATGGCGGCCAGGAAGCCGCTCCGATCGACATGCTGGCCGCCTATTTCGAAGCGAATGGGTGGAGTTTCGATCAGGTCGGCGAGGATGAGATCGTCGCGAGCACCCAGGGCAGCTGGGCGCAATATGAACTGCGCGGCATCTGGCGCGATGAGGATCAGGTCCTGCAATTGCTGGCGCTGCCCGACATCCGGGTGACGGATGAAAAGCGCGCGTCGATCTACGAAACCCTTGGCCTCATCAACGAACAGCTCTGGCTCGGCCATTTCGAGCTTTGGTCGTCAAGCGGCATCATATTGTTCCGCCACGGTGCCTTGCTGGGTGCCGGCGGCGTGCTGACGCTCGACCAGGCGCAGCTGCTGGTCGAAACGGCCATCGACGAATGCGAACGCTTCTATCCCGTGTTCCAGTTTGTCCTGTGGGGCGGCAAGAGCCCGACCGAGGCGATCTCCGCCAGCCTGATCGAGACGCGCGGCGAAGCCTGAGGATTGTCCATGACGCAAGCATGGCCCGCGCACCTGTTCATGGTCGGCTGCGGCAATATGGCTGGTCAAATGCTCGCCCGGTGGCTGGCATGCGGCCTTGATCCAGCCCGCGTCACCGTGTTGCGCCCCAGCGGCCGTGCGGTCGCGGATGGGGTGCAGGTGGTGACCGATTACCCCGCCTCGCTCCCGGCACAAGCGATGGTCATGCTGGGTATGAAGCCCTATCAGTTGGACGATGTCGCGGTGTCGCTGGCACCGCTCTGCACGGCGGATACGCGCATTGTTTCTATTCTGGCCGGGACGCCGGTTGCCGACCTGCGGCAACGTTTTCCGGCCGTCCGGGACGTTATCCGGGCAATGCCGAACCTGCCGGTCGCCTTGGGACAGGGCGTCACCGGACTATATGCCGACCGCGATGTTTCGCCAGCAGCGCGATCCGCCGTGGACGCGATCATAAAGCCCTTGGGCGCGGCTGAGTGGATCGAAGACGAAGGACAGTTCAACGCGCTGACCGCCCTGTCGGGCTGTGGCCCTGCCTTCTTGTTCCGTTTCATCGACGCCTTCTCGCGCGCCGGAGAAGCCATCGGGCTTTCGGGCGATCAGGCCGCTAGGATGGCGCTCGCCACCGTGCAGGGCTCAGCCAACCTTGCTGCCCAGGCGGACGAAAGTCCAGCGACATTGGCTGACCGCGTGGCGAGCCCCGGCGGCATGACGCGGGAGGGGTTGAACATCCTCGACGCGGACGACCGGCTGCTCAACCTTCTCAGCGATACGCTGGCGGCGGCACGGGACCGGGGCGAGGAAATCGCCCGCGCGCGCTGATCCGCGCTCCCGATGCGAGTTTAGGGCGCCCGGCGTGGCTGTCCGGGCATCTGTGAATATTGGAGTTTGTCATGCTGCCTGCCGATACGCCCATCCTGCTCCTGACCACCGGCGGGACGATCGATAAAATCTATTTCGATGCCTTGTCGGACTATAAGGTCGGCGAAAGCGTGGTCGCCAAACTGCTGCAGATCGGCGGCGTCAAGCGTCCCTTCCGCATAGAAGAGGTGACGCGCAAGGACAGCCTGGAACTGGACGACGCTGACCGGGCGCAGATCCGCGAGCGGATTCTCTCCGCACCGGAAAGCCATATCGTCATCACCCATGGCACGGATACCATGACGGACACGGCCAGGACGCTTGAGGGCATAGCAGGCAAGACGATCGTGCTTGTCGGCGCGCTCGCCCCGGCTCGTTTCGGTGAAAGCGACGCGAGTTTCAACCTGGGCATGGCCTTCGCGACAGCCCAGATTGCCGGGCCCGGCGTCTATATCAGCATGAGCGGATCGGTGTTCCGCGCAGATCAGGTCGTGAAGGACCGGGCAAAAGGCGCCTTCGTCCCGCGATAAGGTGCCCATCCGCGCCAGCGCCATCTCCACATATCATTCGCGCTGAGCCTGTCGATCCGCAGGGCGGCGAAGCCTATGGCTCTACTTCCTTTAGGATAAGGCTTCGACAGGCTCCAGCCGAGCGGGTTGAATGATTCCGATCAACACTCTGCCCGAAGATCATCTCTCGCGTCTCCGCGTGAAACATCTATCCCGTGACCGTCGCCATATCTGACGCAGGAACCGCCTCCGCCATCGCGCATTATTCGTGCGGGTGGCGTAACGATGAGGAGGAAATTCATGGCCGATTATCAGGAGCGTCCAACGACGACGACTACGGTGATTGAAAAGCGCAGCGGCGGCACGGCGATTGCTGTCCTGCTCCTCGTGGTAGTAGTGGCGATCGCCGCCTTTTTCCTGATCAGCAGCCAGACGCGCAAGGACAGCGCGGTCGAGAGCGCTGCGACGCAAGTCGGCCAAGCCGCGAGCGACGTTGGAAGCGCTGCAAAGGACGCAGCGAACGGCGAATAGGCCGGAACAGCTTGGCCGCGCTGTGCCTAAACTCAGCGACCACAAAAAAGGGCGCCCCTGCTCGGAGCGCCCTTTCTACCTTGCTTCACCTGCCGTCATCGGCTCGGTTAAGGAAATTCAGCCTTCCACCTTGGCATATTTGGGGGCGGCTTCGTTCAGGATGCGCAGGATCTTCTTGAGGGCGCTCGGCTCGTCCGTCTCTTCCATCGCGGCCAATTCGCGAGCAAGGCGGCTGGACGCAGCTTCGAAAATCTGGCGTTCGGAATAGCTCTGCTCGGGCTGATCGTCAGCACGGAACAGGTCGCGCGTCACTTCGGCGATGGAAACCAGATCGCCGGAGTTGATCTTAGCTTCATATTCCTGCGCGCGGCGCGACCACATGGTGCGCTTCACCTTCGGCTTGCCCTTCAGCGTTTCGATCGCTTCTTCCAGGGTCTTGTTCGACGAAAGCTTGCGCATGCCCACGCCTTCGGCCTTGTTCGTCGGCACGCGGAGCGTCATGCGCTCCTTTTCGAACCGGAGCACATACAGCTCCAGCTCCATGCCCGCGATCTGCTCCTTCTGAAGCTCCACCACACGGCCAACGCCATGCTTGGGGTAAACGACATAATCACCAACGTCAAAGGACAGCGCCTTGGCAGCCATTTGAAACCTTTCTAATTCTACCGGAGACGAGCAACCGCCGGGTCACAGAAGCGCGGATGAGGCGCAACCGGGGGATCCACGGCGTTACCGTCAGGACATGAGCAAATACTCCAGGACGGATGCGACCATTTCCGCCTCTTGTCCTTCATTTAGCAGATTCGTAACAAAATTGCCACCCCCAGACGCAAAATCCGGGAGTAGGTGCGAGGGTGAGACGCTAGGGCTAGTAAGTTGCTCTTGCCCAGCCGCCGAATTTTCCGGCTGAAGGGCAGGACGCTCCCTGCCATGAGCGCGTCGATGATTTTATCGACGCCACGCTATGATCAGCTGCCGGAACCGGGCTCGGGAGAGAAGAACTTCTCCAGCTTGTTTTCAATGCCCTTCATTTCATCAGCGTCGGCGGGTGCGTCGCCCTTGACGGTGATGTTGGGCCATTCAGCGGAGAATTTGGTGTTCAGTTCCAGCCACTTTTCCAGGCCATTTTCCGTGTCGGGCAAAATGGCTTCGGCCGGGCATTCCGGCTCGCACACGCCGCAATCGATGCACTCGTTCGGATTGATGACCAGCATGTTTTCGCCCTCGTAGAAGCAATCGACGGGGCAGACCTCGACGCAATCCATATATTTGCAGCGGATGCAGTTGTCGGTCACGACATAGGTCATGGATCAGCACTCTAAAGGGGTTTCGACAGCGGCGGCCCTGCTATGCCGCGCGCGCGCGAAGGTCAATGAGGATATTGTTGCGGCCCTAATCGCCTAACTTCAGTTCCTCATAGCAGCTTTGCGCTTCGGGGGCAGGGCCACGGCGGCCGGGGAGCTGGACGACGCGCACCACGCGCACGCCATGATGATGGGGAAAGGTGATGAGGTCGCCCGTCCGCACCGGCGCATGGGCCCGCTCGATGCGGCGGCCGTTCAGCCGGATATGCCCATCCTCTGCCATTTTCTGCGCTACCGACCGGCTTTTGGCGAGCCGCACGAACCACAGGAATTTGTCGATGCGCAGGCTGGGCCCATGGTTGCCGGCAGGGGCGCTCTCAGCCATTGCGGCCCAGCAACTCCGCCAGGCCCGCAAAGGCATGATTGCCGTTGGCCGGTGCGGCACTCGCGGCGGCGGGGCGGGGCGATGCACCGCGCGCAGGCGCACCGCGCCGATTCGGCCCACGCCCCTGCTGCTGGTCGGGTCGAGCCTTTTGCCGTCCGCGGAACGTCCAGTTCGCGCCGCCTTCCGCCGCTGGTTCGATCGGCCGGAACCCGGCAAGGCGCATCAATTGGAGGAAGGAGGCTTCGTTGAGGCCGAGCGACACGATCTGCGGGCTAAGGGCTGTGAAGGCCTCGCCCTTCGCAATCGCTTCATGCGCCGCCCGCGCCATGCGCTCCGCCATGTCGATCCGCAGCATCTGGGTGTCAAAGCCCCTGAAGCCCGCGATGCGCGCGCCCATCTGCTCCGCTCTTTCACCTGCCGGGATCAGCGTCAGGCCGGGAAGGGGAAGCGGCAGGCAAGGCTTGGCGATGCGCGCCGCCAGCAATGCCGACCGCCACCGCGCGGCTCCCGGCTTCAAGAGCCCGGGATGATAGATGTCGAGCACGCCGATATCGATGCCCGCGCGGCGCAGCAGGTGGCGCTGGTCCTTGTCGAGATGATTGAGGGCGGC
Source organism: Sphingobium sp. TomMM35A (assembly GCF_054771735.1). Classification (NCBI taxonomy): domain Bacteria; kingdom Pseudomonadati; phylum Pseudomonadota; class Alphaproteobacteria; order Sphingomonadales; family Sphingobiaceae; genus Sphingobium; species Sphingobium sp. TomMM35A. The sequence continues at coordinate 1,452,941 of NZ_BSRC01000001.1, read as the reverse complement.
GTCCAGATCCGTCCGCGCCATCACCCCGCCAGCGTCTGCCAATTGGGCGAAGACCGCGCGCACCACCGCAGGCACGGCCGGATCGGCGGCACTGGCGGCCATTTTGACGAGGGGCAGCAGATGCTTTTCCTTCTGCGCCTCCACCCAGACGGAAAGGCGCGCAAGGACCTGCTTCTGCACATCCTGCCCAAGCGCCAGGAGCCCGCGATCCAGCCGGATTTCCGGCGCAAGCAGCGAGGACCCAGCAAGCAGCGCTGCGACCGCATTACCCTGCCAGCCGATACCCGGCGCCTGTCCCGGCTCGTCCATCAGCACGAAATCAGTGTCGGGCGCGCCCAGCAATTCGTCAGCCTTCACTCGCAATATCCTTCCAAGACGGCGTTCCGCCGCCGCCAGCAGCATCTTTCTATCCTGATGCCGCGTAGCCGGATCGACCGAGAAACGAAATCCGTCAAGTCGCCCGATCATCTCGCCATCGACGCAGACCGTCCCGTCCGGCTCCACATCGACCGGAAGATTGCTCGCATCCTGCCCCATGTCGCGCAGCAGGACAGAGGTGCGACGATCCACGAAACGCTGGGTCAACGCTGTATGCAGGGCATCGGAAAGCCGCTCTTCCAGAGCGCGCGTCCGCTCTGCCATCTCGGCGGGATGCGCCAGCCAATCGGGGCGATGAGCGATGTAGGACCATGTCCGCGCCGCCGCGATCCGCGCGGACAAGATATCGATATCGCCCTGAACCGAATCGAGTCGCGTCAGTTGCTGGGCGAACCAGTCCCTTGGAATATGGCCGCTGCCCTCCGACAGAAAGCGCCAGATCCGGCTCACCGTGCGCGCATGATGGTCCGCCCCAAGCTTCTGGAAGTCGGGAAGGCCGCAAGCGGCCCATAGCCGTTCGACCGCTTTCTTGCCCTGAACCCTTTCGATGACCAGCGGATCATCCGACAGCCGCCGCAGCACGGCAAGGTCGACCGCTTCGGGTGCGGCACGCAGTTCATCCCGGTCAGGCCGCGTCTCCAGTTCCATGATCAGCCGGTTGACGCTGTCCATGCGCGGCTTGCCCTCTCGCCAGAACAGCTGTTCGACAGGCGGGAAATGATGGTCTTCGATCGCTTCGATCTCTTCGGGCGTGAACGCCGCGTCGCCATCTTCATGGCCCAGGCTGCCGAAAGTGCCATCCTTGTGATGCCGTCCAGCACGCCCCGCGATCTGCGCCATTTCCGCTATGGTGAGCCGTCGCGTCCGCCGTCCATCGAACTTGCGCAGCGAAGCGAAGGCGACATGGGCGACGTCAAGGTTCAGCCCCATGCCGATCGCATCGGTGGCGACCAGATAATCGACCTCGCCATTCAGGAACATCTGCACTTGCGCATTGCGCGTGCGCGGGGAGAGCGCGCCCATCACAACGGCTGCGCCCCCGCGAAAGCGGCGCAGCATTTCCGCGACGGCATAGACTTCCTCCGCCGAGAAGGCCACGATCGCCGACCGCTTGGGCAGTCGCGACAATTTCTTCGCCCCGCCATAGGATAATGTCGAAAAGCGCGGGCGGCTGATGATTTCCACGTCGGGCACCAGCGCCTTCACGACGCGACCGATGCTGGCAGAGCCCAGGATCATGGTCTCTTCCCGCCCGCGCGCGCGCAGCAGCCGGTCGGTGAACACATGCCCACGCTCCGGGTCCGATCCGAGTTGCGCCTCATCCAGCGCCACGAAAGCGAAATCCCCATCGACCGGCATCGATTCAGCGGTGCACAGATAATAGAGCGCGCCGGGCGGGAGTATCTTTTCTTCCCCGGTGATCAGCGCGACCTGATGCGCGCCCTTGATCGCGACCACCCGGTCATAGACTTCGCGCGCCAGCAAACGGAGCGGAAAGCCCATCATGCCGCTGGAATGACCGCACATGCGCTCGACGGCCAGATGCGTCTTGCCGGTATTGGTGGGACCCAGCACGGCTGTGACGGGCGATCGGGCAAATTGAGCCATGATCCTCTCTATGTCGGGGATGAGCGCTGCAAGGGCAAGGGGAAGGCAGTGATTCTCCTCGGAGCGGTGGAGCTTGTGTCACTCAACGGCCGAAGGCCACGTTTCGTCGCGTGAAAAGAGTTAAAAAATCCGTCTTTATTTGACTTTAACCCTATGCGTTCACAACAATGCCCACGAACGCGCGGCGGGGGCCGGGCGAAATTGCAGCCCGTGGGGGGCTTTTCCAAAGTGTTTCACGGCAGTCAATTCAGCCCTCAGCAGGGGGGCGCATCCGCATCCCTCTGGGTGACTGACGCGATCGGCGGGCGTCCCTTCGCGGCTGCCGATAGCCGAGACTGGCGCACCCGCCTGCGCGAATGGGCGGACGATGTCGAGCTGGTTCCCGATCTTGGCCAAAATGTCGGCAGCCGCACCTGGTTCCGCGGCCTTGCCACCTGTTTCGGCCTCTGTGCGTCAGCGCTCTACCTCTCGCCGGGCTTCCAGCCGCTGCCGGGCGCACCGCAACCGCTGCTCGACGCTCCGCAGTTCGAGGAAGTGCGCAGCCAGATGATCACGCCGCTTGCCATGGGCGCGGACAGCGGGCGGCGCATGGGGCCCACCGATGCCGTCCAGCCCCTGCGTGAGACGCCGGAGCGCCCGCAGATCGAATTGCGCGCCCAGATCGGGGGGAGTGACTCGCTCGGCCGCGCCTTGTCGCGCGCTGGCGTCAGCAATGCCGACGCCGCGCAGGTGATGGCTCTTGCCAGCGGCGACATTGCCAAGGGCCTGAAGCCGGGTACGCCGCTCGACATCATTCTTGGCCGCCGCGCCAGCCGCGACATGCCCCGCCCGCTGGATCATCTCGCTTTCCGCGCCCGGCTCGACCTCGCGCTCGAAATCAACCGGGTAGGTGGGATGCTTCAGGTAAAGCGCACGCCTATCCATGTCGACAATACGCCGCTGCGCATCCAGGGTGTGATCGGCGACAGCATCTATCAGTCCGCGCGCGCGGCCGGTGCGCCGCCCAAGGCGATCCAGAGCTTCCTGCGCGTCATTGCGCAGCAGGTCGATCTGGGATCGATCCACAGCGGCGACCGCTACGACATCATCACCGAATATCGCCGTGCGGAAACCGGAGACGTCGAAGTAGGCGACCTGTTGTTCGCGGGCCTGCACCGCGCCAGTGGACGTGGCATCGACATGCTGAAATGGACCAGCGACGGCCGCAGCCAGTGGTTCGAAGCATCGGGCGTCGGCGAACGTCGCGGCGTGCTGTCCGCGCCGGTGCGGGGGCGCATGTCATCCGGCTTCGGCATGCGCCGCCATCCCATCCTCGGCTACACGCGCATGCATGCGGGCATCGACTTCGCCGCCGCCTATGGCTCGCCCATCTATGCGGCCACTGATGGCGTCGTGTCCTATTCGGGCCGCCATGGCGGCCATGGCAATTATGTCCGGCTGGAACATGGCAATGGCCTTGCCACCGGCTATGCGCATATGAGCCGCATCGCCGCACGCTACGGCCAGCGTGTCCGCCAGGGTCAGGTGATCGGCTATGTCGGCTCCAGCGGCCTTTCGACCGGCCCGCACCTCCATTATGAGCTGTATCGCAGCGGCCGCACGGTGAACCCGCTGTCGGTCAAGTTCACCACCACCGCGCAGCTTGCCGGTCGTGAACTGTCCGCGTTCCGCGAGCGGCTGAGGCAGCTCAAGAGCCTGCGGACGGGAATCCCCGTCACGGTCGCGCAGAACAAGCCGCAGGCTGCTGCGCCTGCCACATAGAGCAATTAGCCGCTTCCCGTCCCCGGACCGCTTCGCTAACCCGCCTCCATGACCAAGATCACCGCCCTGCTGCTCGCCGGATCGCGTCCCGGTTCCGATCCTCTGGCGCAGGCGGCCGGGGTCGCGGTCAAGCCTCTCGCTCCGGTCAGGGGCGAACCTATGATCAACTATCCCGCCCGCGCGCTGCTCGCGCATCCGTCGGTCGGACAGCTAGTCATTCTCACCCAAACGCCGGAACTTTACCGTGCGGACCCCGCCACCGCCTGGCTCGACGAGGACCCGCGCGTCCGCTTCGAACAGAGCGGCAGCGGCATAGCATCCACATTGCTCGAACTCCTGGACCGGCCCGATCTCCCCTTTCCGCTGCTCGTTACCACGGCCGACCATGTTCTGCTCGACGGCGACATGCTCGACCAGTTCGTTGCCGAGGCGGGAGGGGCCGACATCGCGGTGGCGATGGTCGAACGCGCAACGCTGCTTGCCCGCTATCCGTCGTCCCGGCGCACCTGGCTCAAGTTCCGCGACGGCTGGTGGTCCGGCGCCAACCTCTTCTGGTTCGGCAGCGCCAAGGCCCGCGCGATCATCTCCCTCTGGCAGGAGGTGGAGCAGGACCGCAAAAAGGGGTGGAAGATCCTCGCCGCATTCGGCCCGATCGCCTTGCTCGGCGCCGTGCTGCGCGTCTCCACATTGCGCGGGGGCATAGCGCGCGTCGGCCGCCGCTTTGATCTCCTCGCCAGACTGGTGCCCATGCGCAAAGCGGAAGCCTGCATCGATGCCGACAAGGTCGAGGACGTCGCCCTCATCGAACAGATATTGGACGGAAGCGCCTAGAGCTTGGGGCTATTAAATGGCACGCCGCCCGATACCGTTCGCCCTGAGCCTGTCGAAGGGCTCAGCCTGAACGGGCGGGGTGATTCAGATTGATCGCTCCCAAATCCAAACGCCAACAGCCGCTTCAAGCTTTTGCCACTTTGATGGGTAGCAAATGGCTGAACGAGGCGCTAAGGGCCTCATGCGCGCGCCCCCATAATGATTATCGGCGCGGACGGAGGACATCTTAAACCATGGCCGAATTCACCCTGCCCAAGAACAGCAAGATTTCCGGTAAGGGCGTGACCCACAAGGCTCCCGACGGCGCGAGCAACGTCAAGAGCTTCAAGGTCTATCGCTACGATCCCGACTCGGGTCAGAATCCGCGCTATGACACCTTTGAGATCGACCTCGACAATTGCGGTCCGATGGTCCTCGACGCGCTGCTGAAGATCAAGAATGAATATGATCCGACGCTGACGTTCCGCCGTTCCTGCCGCGAAGGCATTTGCGGTTCCTGTTCGATGAATATGAACGGCAAGAATGGACTCGCCTGCACCACCGCGATCGAGGATTGCGCGGGCAAGGAAGTGCGCGTTACGCCGCTGCCGCACATGGACGTGATCAAGGATCTCGTCCCCGATTTCACGCATTTCTATGCGCAATACAGCTCGATCAAGCCGTGGCTGCAAACCGTCACCCCGTCGCCGAGCGGCAAGGAGCGGCTCCAGTCGCCCACCGACCGTGAAAAGCTCGACGGCCTGTACGAATGCATCCTGTGCGCCTGCTGCTCGACCAGCTGCCCCAGCTATTGGTGGAACTCCGACAAGTTCCTCGGCCCGGCCATTCTGCTCCAGGCCTATCGCTGGCTGGCCGACAGCCGTGACGAGTATACCGGCGAGCGTCTGGACGAACTGGAAGATCCCTTCCGCCTCTATCGCTGCCACACCATCATGAACTGCGCGAATGTCTGCCCGAAGGGTCTCAGCCCCGCCAAGGCGATCGCCGAAACCAAGAAGATGATGGTCGAACGGCAGCTTTGATGCAGTGAGTGACGATACTGGCCCTGTAAGCCTGGTGCTGGAAGGTCCTTGGGCTGACTGGCTGCGCTGGAGCGATCCGGTTTCGGAGACGTTTCTCAGCACATCCGTGGGGCCCAGCTATTCGCAAGGTGCCGGTGATCGCCGCGCCACGGTGATGCTGGAAACCCGCCAGTCGCACGCCAATCGGAACGGCGCGCTGCATGGCGGTTTCCTCGCCGCCTTTGCCGATCATGCCTATTTTGCCGCGCTGGCGGCCATGGGGCGTCCTGAACAGGCCGCTGCCGTCACCGTCGACCTTTCCATGCAATATTGCGGCTCCGGAAAAGTGGGGCATCCGCTGCGCGCGGATGTGGAGGTCTTGCAGGAAACCGGGCGCTTGTTCTTCATGCGTCTGACGCTTCATCAGGAAGACGCGCTGGTCGCGTCCTCCACCGCCACGGTGCGAAAGGTGCCGGTCCCCAAATGAGCAGCGTGATCGAGCGTTATCACGCGCTCGTCGCGGCCGGGGAATTGCGCCCCGATCCGGACCAGCAGGCCGCCGCAGCGCGGCTGAACATCCTTCAGCAGGAACTGGAAGCGGCTCCTCCGCGTGGTTCGACCTTGTGGAAACTGCTGCGGAAAGCGCCCGAACCGCCGCGCGGCCTCTATATGTGGGGCGGCGTCGGCCGGGGCAAGTCGATGTTGATGGACCTGTTCTTCGACACCGTGCAGGTCCGGAACAAGAAACGCGCTCATTTCCACGAATTCATGCTCGACGTCCATGCGCGGCTTGCGGAGGTGCGCAAGGCGGAGAAGGGCGATCCCATCCCGCCGGTCGTGGACTCGCTCGCCGAAGAGGCGCGGCTGCTCTGCTTTGATGAGATGGTCGTGAACAACATGGCCGACGCCGCCATCATGTCGCGCCTGTTCACCGGGCTGCTCGACAAGCGCGTGACGGTCGTCACCACCTCTAACCGCGCGCCTGATGAACTCTACAAGGACGGCCTCAACCGGCAACTTTTCCTGCCGTTCATCGACCTCATCAAGGATCGGCTGGACGTTCTGACGCTCGACGGGCCGACCGACTATCGGCTGGATCGTCTGGGCGACGCGCAACTCTGGCATTCGCCCAACGGCCCGGAGGCGACAAAGGCGCTCTCCGACGCCTTCTTCCGCCTGACCGACTATCCGGTGGAAAATCGGGCGAAGGTGCCTGCGGAGGATATTGAAGTGCAGGGCGGGCGCACCCTGCATGTGCCAAAAAGCCTTAAGGGCGTGGCGGTCTTCTCCTTCAAACGCCTATGCGCCGAAGCGCGCGGCGCGCCTGATTATCTGGCGATCGCGCGGCGGTTCCACACGGTCATCATCGTCGGCATCCCGGTACTGGGTCCGGAGAACCGCAACGAAGCCGCCCGCTTCGTCACGCTGATCGACGCCTTGTACGAATATAAGGTCAAACTGCTCGCATCGGCTGATGCGGAACCTGCACAGCTTTATCCCCGTGGCGACGGCGCGTTTGAATTTGAACGCACGGTTTCGCGGCTGATGGAGATGCAGTCGGACGATTATCTCGCGCTCGGACACGGGCCGAAATAACGCTCTTCGGCGCGGCGACGCCCTCATCCATCGCATTGAAAATGGCCCGGACGCTTCCTTATGAGAGGAAGCGTCCGGCAGGTGGCCGCTGCGGGACAAGTCAGCGCCAGGGTAGGAGCGCGTAACAAACAGGGGCGGAAACGCTCTTAATGAAACTGCGAATGAATTGCAAAGATAAATCTCCCAGAGGTCTTTTAGTTGGTTGAATCATTAATGAGATCGGCCTAAGCGGGCGGGCAATCCCGTGTTTTCCATGCTTGGAGGATGATTGCATATGGCCCGTAAGAAGATCGCGCTCATCGGCGCTGGCAATATCGGCGGTACGCTCGCGCATCTCGCAGCCTTGAAGGGTCTGGGCGACGTCGTCCTCTTCGACGTGGTCGAAGGCGTGCCCCAGGGCAAGGCGCTCGATCTGTCGCAGTGCGGCCCGGTCGAAGGCTTCGATGCGAAGATCACCGGCACCAACGACTATGCCGACATCAAGGACGCCGACGTCATCATCGTCACCGCCGGTGTCGCTCGCAAGCCCGGCATGAGCCGCGACGATCTTCTGGGCATCAACCTCAAGGTCATGAAGGCCGTGGGCGAGGGCATCAAGAACAACGCCCCCAACGCTTTCGTCATCTGCATCACCAACCCGCTCGACGCGATGGTGTGGGCGCTGCGCGAGTTCTCCGGCCTGCCGCACAACAAGGTCGTCGGCATGGCGGGCGTCCTCGACTCTGCGCGCTTCAGCCACTTCCTGGCCGAAGAGTTCCAGGTGTCGGTCAAGGAAGTGAACAGCTTCGTCCTCGGCGGCCATGGCGACACCATGGTGCCGGTCGTGCAATATTCGACCGTCGCCGGTATCCCGATCCCCGACCTCATCAAGCAGGGCCGCTCCACCAAGGAGCGCATCGACGCCATCGTGCAGCGCACCCGTTCGGGCGGCGGCGAGATCGTCGGCCTGCTCAAGACCGGTTCGGCCTTCTATGCGCCCGCCACCAGCGGCATCGCCATGGCTGAAGCCTATCTGTTCGACCAGAAGCGCCTGCTGCCCTGCGCCGCGAACCTGACCGGTCAATATGGCGTCGACAATCTCTATGTCGGCGTGCCCGTGATCATCGGCAAGGACGGCGTTGAGCAGGTCATCGAGATCGAACTGGACGACGAAGCCAAGGCGAACCTTCAGGTATCGGTCGATGCCGTCAAGGAATTGCTCGAAGCCTGCAAGGGCATCGATCCCTCGCTCGCCTGAGCCAAAGAGCTGCACCAGTGCGTCCCAGGTGAGTGAGCAGCCTGGGACATGCTGCCTTCCACCTGAAGTGCCACGTCCACAGAATGCAAAGGGACTGACATGTCCATTCTGGTGAACAAGAACACCAAGGTCATCACGCAGGGTATGACCGGCGCCACCGGCACCTTCCACACCGAACAGGCGCTGGCCTATGGCACGCAGATGGTTGCGGGCGTCACCCCGGGCAAGGGCGGCACGAGCCATATCGGCCTGCCCATGTACGACACGGTTGCCGAAGCCAAGTCGAAGACCGGCGCCGACGCTTCGGTCATCTATGTTCCGCCGCCGTTCGCGGCCGACTCGATCCTGGAAGCTATCGATGCGGAAATCCCGCTGATCGTCTGCATCACCGAAGGTATTCCGGTGCTCGACATGGTGCGCGTCAAGCGCGCCCTGTCCGGCAGCAAGTCGCGCCTGATCGGCCCGAACTGCCCCGGCGTCCTGACGCCTAACGAATGCAAGATCGGCATCATGCCGGGTTCGATCTTCTCCAAGGGTTCGGTCGGCGTCGTCTCGCGCTCCGGCACGCTGACCTATGAAGCGGTGTTCCAGACCACCAATGCTGGCCTGGGCCAGACCACCGCTGTCGGCATCGGCGGTGACCCGGTCAACGGCACCAACTTCATCGACGTGCTGGAACTGTTCCTGGCCGATGACGCAACCGAATCGATCATCATGATCGGCGAAATCGGCGGCGACGCAGAAGAGCAGGCTGCCCAGTTCCTGATCGACGAAGCCAAGCGCGGCCGCAAGAAGCCGATGGCTGGCTTCATCGCCGGCCGCACGGCGCCTCCGGGCCGCCGCATGGGCCATGCCGGCGCGATCGTGTCGGGCGGCAAGGGCGACGCGGAAAGCAAGATCGCGGCGATGGAAGCGGCCGGGATCAAGGTCGCGGCCAGCCCGTCCGAACTGGGCTCGACGCTTGTCGAAGTCCTGAAGGGCTAAGGCAGAACGGACAAGGCGGTCGGGCTGCACCTCGACCGCTTTACATACCCCGCTCCGCGACTGCACGCGGCAGGCATGGGACTTGAAAGCATGGGTTACGAGAACCAGGACTTTGAAGCGGAACGCGGGCCGAGCTGGGCGCGTCCCAATTGGCCGCTGACGGACACCGATGACCTGACCGGTGCGCTCGACCCGACGCAGATGCAGGTGGCGGTGAAGGCCGCAGCGAAGTCTGCGGGCAAGCCCGTTTCGGATGCCGACGCAGTCAGCGCCGCTGACGATGCGATCCGCGCGCAATTGCTGATCCGCACCTATCGCGTGCGCGGTCATCTTGCGGCCAATCTCGACCCGCTGGGACTCGTCCAACGTGATCTGCCTGCCGACCTGACCCCGGAATATCACGGCCTCACCGATCCTGAGAAGAAGATCTATCTCGGCGGTACGCTGGGCCTGCAATATGCCACGGTGCGCGAGATCGTTGCGATCCTGCGCGCCAATTACTGCGGCAATGTCGGCCTTGAATATATGCACATCGCGGATGTGGAGGAGCGCCGTTTCCTGCAGGACCGCATGGAAGGCAAGGACAAGGAAATCCACTTCACGCCGGAAGGCAAGAAGGCGATCTTGGCCAAGGTGATCCACGCCGAACAATATGAGAAGTTCCTGGGCCGCAAATATGTCGGCACCAAGCGCTTCGGCCTGGACGGCGGCGAGTCCATGATCCCCGCGCTTGAAGCCATCATCAAGCATGGCGGCGCGAGCGGTATCCGCGAAATCGTCTATGGCATGGCCCATCGCGGCCGCCTGAACGTGCTCGCCAATGTGATGGCGAAGGGCTTCCGCGTCATTTTCCACGAATTTTCCGGCGGTACGGCCAACCCGGAAGATGTCGGGGGATCAGGCGACGTCAAATATCATCTCGGCACCTCGACCGACCGTGAGTTCGACGGCGTCAAGGTCCATATGTCGCTGGTGCCAAACCCGTCGCACCTTGAGACAGTCGATCCCGTGGTGCTCGGCAAGGTGCGCGCGCAGCAGACCTTCCGCGACGATCTGGAAAAGCATGAGCAGGTCCTGCCGGTGCTGATCCACGGCGACGCCGCCTTTGCGGGGCAGGGCATCGTGTGGGAATGCTTCGGCTTTTCCGGCGTGTCGGGCTACAATACCGGCGGGTGCATCCACTTCATCGTGAACAACCAGATCGGCTTCACGACCAGCCCGCAATTCTCGCGCGGCTCCCCTTACCCGAGCGACGTCGCCAAGGGCGTTCAGGCGCCCATCCTGCACGTCAATGGCGACGATCCGGAGGCGGTCACCTTCGCCTGCAAGCTGGCGATCGAATATCGCCAGACCTTCCATCGCGACATCGTCATCGACATGTGGTGCTATCGCCGCTTCGGCCATAATGAAGGCGACGAGCCGAGCTTCACCCAGCCGCAGATGTACGCGAAGATCCGCCAGCACGCGCCGGTCAGCGACGTCTATTCGGCACGGCTGAAGGCTGAAGGCGTGGTGGATGATGATTTCGTCAGCAAGGTTACGGGCGACTTCGTCAATCATCTCGAAGAAGAATTCGAGGCTTCCAAGAGCTACAAGGCCAACAAGGCGGACTGGTTCGCAGGCCGCTGGTCCGGGCTTCACAAGCCCGCCGATGCCGAAACGGCGCGGCAGAATGTCGAAAGCGCGATCAGCCAGAAGCTGTTCGACAGCCTTGGCAAGACGCTGACTACCGTCCCTGAAGGGCTCAACGTTCACAAGACCCTGAAGCGGGTGATCGAGGCCAAGGCCGAGATGTTCAAGAACGGTGTGAACTTCGACTGGGCCACCGGCGAAGCACTGGCCTTCGGATCGCTCCTCTCGGAGGGCTATGGCGTCCGCCTGTCGGGTCAGGACTCGGGACGCGGCACGTTCAGCCAGCGTCACGCCGTCTGGGTCGATCAGGACAGCGAGAACAAATATATCCCGCTTTCGACCGTCCCGCACGGCCGGTTTGAAGTGCTGGATTCGCCGCTGTCGGAATATGGCGTTCTCGGCTTCGAATATGGCTATGCGCTGGCGGACCCCAAGAGTCTGGTGCTCTGGGAAGCCCAGTTCGGGGACTTCGCCAACGGCGCGCAGATCGTGTTCGACCAGTATATCGCTTCATCGGAAACGAAGTGGCTGCGTTCCAACGGTCTCGTTTGCCTGCTGCCGCACGGCTATGAAGGGCAGGGACCGGAACATAGCTCGGCGCGCCTAGAACGCTTCCTGCAGCTTTGCGCAGAAGGAAACATCCAGGTCGCGAACATCACGACGCCCGCGAACTATTTCCATGTTCTGCGGCGGCAGATGCTGCGCCCCTTCCGCAAGCCGCTCATCATCATGACGCCCAAGTCGCTGCTGCGGCACAAGCTGGCGGTTAGCAAGGCAGAGGACTTTGTTGGCGAGACGCACTTCAAGCGGATCCTGTCCGACCCCAACGGCGCTGCGGATGCCGAGACGAAGCGGCTCGTCCTATGCTCGGGCAAGGTATTCTACGACCTTATGGAAGCGCGCGACGCAGCCGGGGATACGAACGTGCAGATCCTGCGCATCGAGCAAATCTATCCCTTTGCCACCGAGGCGCTCGCCACGCGCATCAAGCGCATGACGAACCTTGAAGAGGTCGTCTGGTGCCAGGAAGAGCCCCGCAATAATGGCGCCTGGTTCTTCGTGGAGCCTTACGTCGAAGAAGCTTTGGCCCAGGCGGGCAAGGCGCCAATGCGTGCTCGCTATGCCGGGCGCAAAGCGGCCGCGTCGCCTGCCACCGGCCTTGCCAAGCGCCATGTCGCCGAACAGGGCGCGCTCGTCGCCGATGCGCTGGGTCACAGCGTCCGTGAAGAAATCCGCCGCCAGAAGAAAGGCTGACACAGCTCATGGCAACTGAAGTCAAAGTCCCCACGCTGGGCGAATCCGTTACCGAAGCGACCGTTGGCCAGTGGCTGAAGAAGCCTGGCGACGCTGTGAAGGCTGACGAGCCGATCGTCAGCCTGGAAACCGACAAGGTCGCAGTCGATGTGCCTGCGCCGGTCGGTGGCACCTTGGGCGACATCATCGCCAAGGAAGGCGACACGGTGAATGTCGGCGCACTGCTGGCGATGATCAACGAAGGCGCAGCGGCCGCAGCAGCTCCCGCAGCGCCGACCGCTCCTGCTCCGGCCGCGAAGGCCGAGGCTGCTACCCCCGCGCCCGCCGCATCGGCGCCAGCGGATGAGGAAGAGGGCGGCAACCTTACGCTGTCTCCCGCCGTTCGGCGCCTGGTGCTGGAGCATGGGCTTGACCCGAGCAAGATCAAGGGCACTGGCAAGGACGGGCGCCTGACCAAGGACGATGTCATGGCTGCCGTGGCCGCTGGCACTGCGAAGGCGACGGCGTCGGCTCCGGCCGCTGCGCCTGCGGTTGACGCTCCTGCGTCAGGCCCCAGCCGCAAGCAGGAACGGGTTAAAATGACGCGTCTGCGTCAGACGGTCGCCAAGCGCCTGAAGGAAGCGCAGAACACCGCCGCGCTGCTCACGACCTACAATGACGTGGACATGACCAACGTCATCGAAGCGCGCGCCAAATATAAGGACCTGTTCGAGAAGAAGCATGGCGTCCGTCTCGGCTTCATGGGCTTCTTCACCAAGGCCGTGTGCATGGCGCTGCGGGACATCCCCGGCGTCAACGCGCAGATCGAAGGCGACGAGATCGTCTATAACGATTTCGCTGACATTTCGGTCGCCGTCTCGGCTCCGAACGGACTGGTGGTGCCGGTCATTCGCAACGCCGAGTCCTTGAGCGTCGCGGACATCGAGAAGACGATTGGCGGCTTTGGCAAGAAGGCCAAGGAAGGCACGCTGACCATGGACGATATGAAGGGCGGCACCTTCACCATCTCCAATGGCGGCGTTTTCGGTTCGCTGCTGTCCAGTCCGATCATCAACCCGCCGCAGTCGGCGGTGCTTGGCCTGCATCGCATCGAAGACCGTCCGGTCGTCCGCGATGGGCAGATCGTCATTCGTCCGATGATGTATCTGGCGCTGAGCTACGACCATCGTCTGATCGACGGTCGTGAAGCGGTCACCTTCCTCGTTGCGGTGAAGAATGCGATCGAGGATCCGACCCGTCTGCTGATCGACCTGTAACATACACCACTTATCGTCACCCCAGCGCAAGCTGGGGTCTCCCTTGTTCTTTTGAAGGAAAAGAGAGATGCCGGTTTCCGCTGGCATGACGGGAAAAGGGAATATCCCATGTCTGAATTCGATTATGACGTCCTGGTGATCGGCGCTGGTCCGGGCGGCTATGTCGCTGCGATCCGGGCAGCGCAGCTTGGCCTCAAGACCGCTTGTGCCGAGAGCCGGGAGACGCTGGGCGGCACGTGTCTCAACGTCGGCTGCATCCCGTCAAAGGCGCTGCTGCATGCGTCGGAGCTTTACGAAGAAGCCGCTGGCGGGGCGCTCGCGAAGCTGGGCGTCAAGATCGACAAGATGAGCCTCGACCTCGACACCATGCAGGGCCAGCGCAAGGATGCCGTAAAGGGCCTGACCGGTGGGATCGAGTTCCTGTTCAAGAAGAACAAGGTTGACTGGCTGAAGGGCCGGGCGAGCTTTACCGGTGCGAACACGGTCGAGGTTGGTGGTCAGACCGTTACTGCCAGGAACATTGTCATTGCAACAGGATCGTCCGTAACTCCGCTGCCGGGCGTGGAGGTCGACAATGACAAGGGGCTGATCGTCGACTCCACGGGCGCTCTGGAACTGGACAAGGTGCCGGATCATATGGTCGTCATCGGCGGCGGGGTGATTGGGCTGGAGCTTGGCTCGGTGTGGCGCCGTCTGGGTTCCAAGGTGACCGTAGTCGAGTTTCTCGACCAGATCCTCCCCGGCATGGATGGTGAAGTCCGCAAGGAAGCGAACAAGATCTTCAAGAAGCAGGGCTTCGAATATAAGCTCGGCACCAAAGTCACCGGTGCCGAAGCGCACAAGAAGGGCGTTCGCCTGACTGTGGAACCTGCCGCCGGTGGTGCTTCGGAGACGATCGAGGCTGATGTCGTGCTCGTATCCATCGGCCGTCGCCCGAACACTGACGGGCTGGGTCTCGACAAGATCGGACTTGAACTGAACGCGCGCGGGCAGATCGAAGCCGATCATGACTTCGCGACCAAGGTGCCGGGCATATGGGCCATTGGTGACGTGATCCCGGGTCCTATGCTGGCGCATAAGGCCGAGGATGAAGGGATTGCAGTCGCTGAGAATATCGCCGGGCTGACCGGCATCGTGAACCATGCAGTCATACCTTCGGTCGTCTATACAAAGCCCGAGATTGCGGGCGTCGGCCTGACCGAGGAAGCTGCCAAGGAGCGCGGTGCTGTCAAGGTCGGCAAGTTCCCAATGCTGGCGAACAGCCGCGCCAAGACCAATCATGAGCCCGACGGCTTTGTGAAGGTGATCGCCGATGCCGAGACCGATCGCGTCCTTGGCGTGTGGATCATCGCGACCGTGGCCGGAACGATGATCGCGCAGGCTGCGCAGGCGATGGAATTTGGCGCGTCTAGCGAGGATATTGCCTATACCTGCCACGCGCACCCGACACATAGCGAAGCGATCAAGGAAGCCGCGATGGCGGTCACCGGCAAGCCGATCCATATGTGAGCAACGCCGCTTCTGAAAAGTTCGGAAAGGGCCGCCACCGCGCGGCCCTTTCTTTGTTCAGGCGCTGACAACGCGGGGCATGGACATCCTCTCCCTCTGGGGCGAGGATAAAGCGCGCCGGACGCAAACACGATTTCGTCCCCGCGCCTTCGCCTCGTAAAGGGCTTCATCCGCGCGAGCGATAGTGTCGTGGATGGATCTGTCACCCGATTGCATAGTCGAGAGCCCGAAACTCGCGGTCAGTTGCCGGTCCTGCCCTAATTGCTGTGCGGCGGATTGGGCGAAAGCTTCGCGCAGCATGTTCGCGATTTCCGCTGCACGTGCCGCATTGGTTTCGGGCAGGAACAGGACGAACTCCTCTCCTCCGAAGCGAGCGGCAATCGCGCCCGGAGGTGCTATTTGGATCAGCAGATTGGCAAGCGCCTTGATCACCTGATCGCCTAGCGCATGCCCATATTCGTCGTTGACGGCCTTGAAGTGATCAATGTCGCAGACAAGGAGGCTGCCTTCCGGCAACCCGTTCGCCTCGCTTCCGGCAATGGCGTTATCGAATCCGCGACGGTTGAACAGGCCCGATAGCGGATCGACCATGGCCTCCCTCTGATAACGGGCCAATATGTCCATGACTTGCGTCGCAAGGGCGGAGAGGGCCAGGAACATGCCGAATATGCAAGCAAGCGCCTGCATCAGGAAAGCATATTCGCTCGTGAGAAAATCGCCATTGTTCGGCAAGGTAAAGGGTACGCTATAGCCCCTCACAAAATTGTCCAAGGCGACGAGCGACGCCGCCGCGAACAGCGTCCGGTCGGCGGGATTATGAAGATGGCTTCTTGCTGCGACGAGTGGAATGCTGATCAGCAGGAAGCAGCCGAAATCCGAAGCCACCAGTTCAAGCGGCAGATCACCCCGAACGGAAGCCAGCGCGGAAAGCGATATTGAGCCGCCCCATATCGCCAATCGCAGGGGCAGCATCCAGGAAGGGCGCCAGCGCTCCAGCAGCGCTTGGCTGAACAGGAGAAATCCGGTTGCGAACAGGAAATCGGCCAGGATGCTCCACCACGGTCCAGGCATCGCGGCAGCACCGACCGGGACAGAAAATCCCGCAGCGACAGAGAAGAAGGCGGCGCTCCACCACGCAGCAGCGCGCACATGCCAGTTGCAGATGATCAAAAAGGCGATCCCGAAACTCGCCATCATGACCGGAAGGAAGAAAGCGAAATTTTCGCCCATGCTGACTTCCTTTATCTGCTGTTGCCGGGACATGGGCAGGGACAAGGCTGCCGCTCGGGCGGCGTATAAGCCTTTGTTTAACAAATACTTCCATATCTGATGAAATGTTCATCCGATATGGATTGAACGCTGGTGATCAGCCCGGCCAATTTTGAAGGAGCGACAGAAGCTCATCGAAATGATCGATCACCGCATCCGCGCCAAGCGTTTCGACGGCTCCATCCAGGAAACCGAAGCTGACCGCAACACTCGGTATGCCAGCGTTGCGAGCGCCCGCAATGTCGTTGATCGTGTCGCCGAGGAAGATCGTCCGACCGCCGCCTGCGCGCTTGACCATTTCGTGAATGGGCGCGGGGTCGGGCTTTGCAACGCCGAGCGTGTCGCCGCCGACAACGCTGGCAAACCTCTCGAAAAGGCCAATCTGGTGGAGCAGGGGAATGGTGAAGCGTTCTGCCTTGTTCGTGCAGATCGCCAGCTTTACGCCCGCTTTCTCCAGCCCCTCGATCACGGCCATGAGCCCCGGATAGGGCACAGAATGGATGGCCAAATTCTGTTCGTAGTAATCGAGCAATATCGGCAGCATGCGGGCGAGCAGCGCCTCATCATAACCGCCCGATGCTGACAAAGCCCGTTCCAGCATGACCTTCGCGCCCTTTCCAACGAAGGGCCGGATCGCATCGACGGCAAATGGCGGGCGGCCGTCGGTCGCGATCGCGTAATTGACCGCCGCAGCCAGGTCACCACTCGTATCGAGCAAGGTGCCGTCAAGGTCGAAGCCCACAATATCGAAAGGAATGCTGGTCATCGGCGGCTCATGGGGCCTCTGCGGTGGCAAAGGCAAGGCAAACGTGGCAGAGAGCGATGAGATTCATACCTTTCCATAAAAGAGGACGCGTTCCGCCGTGACCGCCACCCGCCCACTCGCCGTCATCATCCTCGCCGCTGGGCAGGGTACGCGCATGAAGTCAGCAAAGCACAAGGTGCTGCATCCGGTCGCGGGTCGGCCGATGCTGCTGCATCTGCTGGCGAGCGTCGCTGAGCTCCGGCCGGAGCGGCAAGTCGTGGTTGTCGGCGCTGGGCGCGAACAGGTCGAGGCGGCTGTCGCCGGGACGGGCGCAGTAATCGCGGTGCAGGAACAGCAGCAGGGGACGGGCCACGCCGTCGCTCAGGCGCATGACGCGCTTGCCGGGTTCGCTGGCGACATATTGATCCTCTATGGCGACGTGCCGCTGGTGCGGACGGAAACCATGCGGGCCATGCTCGACCGGTTGAACATGGGTGACGAATTGCGCGCGGTGGTGCTGGGGTTCAGGCCTGAAGACGCCGGTGCCTATGGCCGGATCATCACCAATGGTCAGGGCATCATCGGCAAGATGGTCGAATATAAGGATGCCGATGCCACTGAGCGCGCGGTGACGCTGTGCAATTCTGGCCTCATGGCTGTGCGGTCCACCGATCTTTTCGTCCTGTTGGACCAGATCGGCAATCATAATGCCGCTGGGGAATATTATCTGCCCGATATCGTCATGCTGCCCGGCGCGCAGAGTGCGGTGATCGAAACGGAGGCCTGGGAAGTCGCTGGGGTCAATAGCCGTCAGGAACAGGCGGTGATCGAAGCCGCCTGGCAGGACCGGCGCCGCAGCGAGGCTATGCGGGATGGCGTGACGCTGATTGCGCCGGGAACAGTTTTTTTCGCTTATGACACACAGCTGGGGCGCGATGTCTTGGTGGAGCCGAATGTCGTCTTCGGACCTGGCGTGAAAGTGGCCGATAACGCCGTCATCCGCGCCTTCTCCCATCTTGAAGGCACGGATGTCGGGCAGGGCGCCGAGATCGGCCCCTATGCGCGCCTGCGCCCCGGAGCGAACATCGGCGCCAAGGCGAAGGTCGGCAACTTCGTCGAGATCAAGAAGGCCAAACTGAATGAGGGCGCGAAGGTCAATCACCTTTCTTATATCGGCGACGCCACCATCGGAGCAGGCGCGAACATCGGCGCGGGCACGATCACCTGTAACTATGACGGCTTCTTCAAATATCGGACGGAGATCGGCGCAGGGGCCTTCATAGGATCGAACAGCGCGCTGGTCGCGCCGGTGAAGATCGGCGCGGGCGCGATCGTGGGTGCGGGAAGTGTGGTCACCAGGGACGTGGAGGCCGAATCACTTTGCCTCGTCCGTCCCGCGCAGGAGGGCAAGCCGGGCTGGGCAGCGCGGTTCCGCGCAGGGATGCAGGCGCGTAAAGCGGCCAAGTGAAATCCCTGTCGCGCCGTCGAGGGTGCCTGAGGGCGCTCTTGCTGCTTTTCCTGATCGTCGTGGGCGCGTGCCTGTGGTTGTTCGGCAATGCGCGGGCCATGCCGGTCGTGCGCCGGATGGAGATTGCGCTTCCCTCCCCCAAAGATGCGCCTCGAAAGCCGGTGACTATCGCCCTGATGACCGACACGCATCTGTCCGGGCCGGATAACAGTCCCGAAAGAATGGCCCGCATCGTACAGCAAGTGAATGGCCTGAAGCCCGACCTCATTCTTTTGGGCGGCGACTATATCGGGGATGATAAGGGCGGAGCCGTCTACGGACCGCAGGCGAGCATCGCATCCTTTGCGGCGCTGCGCGCGCCGATGGGGGTGCTGGCGGTTCTGGGCAATCATGACTCGCGGCGGCATGCATTGATCGGTCACAAAGAGTGGCGCGCGCTCTTCCGGCGGATTGGCGTCACGCTCCTCACCGATCAGGCTGTGCGGCGGGGTCCGCTGGTGATCGGCGGGCTGCGCGATATCTATACCGACCATCCCGATGTCGAAGGTTTAGCACGGAAAATGGCCGATCTGGGCGGAGCTCCGATCATTCTTTCGCATGGGCCGGATGTGTTTCCCGCTTTGCCGGACCGGCCGCTGCTGACGCTGGTGGGGCACACGCATTGCGGCCAGGTGGCGTTGCCCTTTGCCGGGATCGTCTATGTGCCTTCCCGTTTCGGCACCCGCTATGCTTGCGGAGCTTTTCGAGAGGGCGAGAAGTCCATGATCGTGTCGGCAGGGGTGGGGACAAGTGGCCTGCCGATCAGACTGCTCTCCCCGCCGGATGTCTGGCTGGTTACAATTCGTCCAGAATGACTCTCTACCCTGTCGCCACCTTGCCGATCATGGCATAGGTGAAGGCCAGGCGGGACTAGCCATTTCTTCGCATAGCTTTGGGGCTCAGGATTCATGTGCGGTATCATTGGTATCATCGGTAAGGACGATGTGGCGGAGCGGCTGGTAGAGGGGCTGAGGCGCCTGGAATATCGCGGCTATGACAGCGCCGGGGTGGCGACCATTTTTGAGGGCGCGATCGAGCGGCGGCGGGCCGAGGGGAAGCTTGCCAATCTGGTGAAGGAATTAGCGAATAATCCGCTGCCGGGAACGACCGGGATCGCGCACACCCGCTGGGCGACGCATGGGGCGCCGACGACGAGCAATGCGCATCCGCATGCCACCAGGGAAGTGGCGCTGGTGCACAATGGGATCATCGAGAATTTCAAGCCGCTTCGGGAGGAACTGACCAGCCGGGGACGTCGTTTCGATAGCGAAACGGACACTGAAGTAGTCGCGCATCTGGTGAGCGAGCTGGTGGAGCAGGGCGCTTCGCCGAAGGACGCGGTGGCCCAAGTGCTGCCCCGCCTGCATGGCGCCTTTGCGCTGGCCATTCTGTTCCGCAGCCATCCCGGCATGCTGATCGGTGCGCGGCTTGGGTCTCCGCTGGTCGTCGGCTATGGCGAGGGCGAGACCTATCTGGGGTCCGACGCATTGGCGCTGGCCCCGCTCACCCAGCGCATTGCCTATCTGGAGGAGGGCGATTGGGTCGTCATCACCGCCGAGGGCGCGGAGATTTTCGACAAGGACAATAATCCCGTCGAGCGGCCGATTACCATTTCCGGCGTGACCGGAGAGCTGATCTCCAAGGGCAATCACCGCCATTATATGCTCAAGGAGATTTACGAGCAGCCGGTCGTGGTCGCACAGACGCTGAAGTCCTACCTTCAGCGGATGGAGGACCGGGTTTCCCTTCCTATCCCCGACTTTGACCTCGGCGCGATCCGCCGCGTCACCATCGTCGCGTGCGGCACCAGCTATTATGCCGGGATGGTCGCCAAATATTGGGTGGAGCAATTCGCCCGCGTACCCGTCGACATCGATGTGGCGAGCGAGTTCCGCTACCGCGCGCCGGTGATGGAGGATGGCGGGCTGATGATCGTCATCAGCCAGTCTGGCGAGACCGCCGATACGCTGGCGGCGCTGCGCCATGCGCGGAGCGAAGGGCAGAAGATCGCGGCGGTAGTCAACGTGCCCACCAGCACCATGGCGCGCGAGGCTGACCTGCTGCTGCCGACCCATGCAGGCCCGGAAATCGGCGTCGCTTCAACGAAGGCCTTCACCTGCCAGTTGGCAGTTCTGGCGGCGTTTGCTGCAAATCTGGCGCGGGCAAAAGGGCGACTTGATGAAAAGGCGGAGAAGGAACTCGTCCGCCACCTCGCCGAAGCGCCCGCCGCTCTCAACGGCGCGCTTGCCTATGATGAGTCGATCGAGGGCATGGCGCACCTGATCGCGGGCGCGCGGGATGTACTCTATCTTGGCCGTGGCCCGGATTATCCGCTGGCGCTGGAAGGGGCGCTGAAGCTCAAGGAAATCAGCTATATTCACGCCGAAGGCTATGCCGCTGGCGAGATGAAGCATGGGCCGATCGCGCTGATCGACGACAAGGTGCCGGTGATCGTGCTGGCGCCCAGCGGGCCGCTGTTCGAAAAGACCGTCAGCAACATGCAGGAAGTGCAGGCGCGCGGCGGCAAGGTGGTGCTGGTGTCCGACTATGACGGCGTCGCCGCGGCGGGCGAGGGGTGTATCGCGACGATCACCATGCCCAAGGTGCATCCGCTGATCGCGCCGATGGTCTATGCAGTGCCCGTGCAGCTGCTCGCCTATCATGTGGCTGTTGCGAAGGGCACGGATGTGGACCAGCCGAGGAATTTGGCCAAGTCCGTGACGGTGGAGTGAAGGCTGCGCTCCGTTGGAGAGCTAGTTCAGTTTCGTAAAGCGATAGCGGTCGCGGATCTGGCGATTGAAGAAGCTGCCCTTTGACGTTGCATTCCGCATGCCGAGAGCCAGCTTTTCCGGCACATCATGATAGCTGTAGCGCTTGCCGCTGACGAATTGCACGTCGAGCCGATGCTTGGCCGCGTCATATTCGAAGTGACGGATGACCGTGGAGGGCATGGCTGGATAATGATTGGCCGCCATGTTGTTTCCCGGCGACCGATTTACACGTGGCTTTGCTCAGCTTGAACCGGCGTCGATCTAGAGCGCGCTGCGTTCAATCGGACGCAGGTCGCGCGCTCTAGTTTTTTGTTATCGCATCGTTTTAGGCGCAAAACCGGTTCCCACTTTTGCGCACGATGCTCTAGAAAGTCGCCGTCAGCGCCGTCGCGAGATAGTGCGTATTGCCTGTCGCAGGAGCATTGGGCGTCCTTTCGAGGAATCGCCCCTTGGCCAGCCACAGAGCGTTCACCTCGCCGCGCAGGAATTTGGGAATCAGCCAATAGCGTACCCGCGCCTCGATCTGATGCCCGGCGAAACTGCCGCTTCTGCCCGCGGCATCCCTGACGCCCGTGGTGGAGAAGGCGTCTGTACGGCTGGCAAGCCACATCGCCCGGTAAACGGCAAAGGCGTCAAACTTCTTGCCCGGTGCGATTTCAACCCGCAGGCCCGGCGTGCGAATGTTGGCGCGACCGATCGCATTGTAGATGCCCGCAGGCGCAAGGTCGGCCCTGCGCATGCCGAACAGCGTGTCGAAGCGGGTGAATTTGCGTGCCGGGCCATCCCCGCTCGCCTGATCATATTCCAACGAGAGCCGCAGCTTGGCAGGGCCTGGAAAGCTGTAGCCCGTGTCGATGTGGAAGAACCAGGCGCCGACGGGTAGTTGCGCCGCTGATGGCGCAACGCTGGCCCGGATATGTCCGAACTGGTAGAAGCCCTCCGCCTCAAAATCCCAGCGGCCCGGTTGGGGATCGCGGATAAGGCGGCCGCCGACCGTGTGCAGATTGCGGTTGCGGGTAGGGCGATCCGGGCTGTCACGCTCCTGAAGCCTGAAATAGCTGAGTTCCGCCGTTGCGCCCGCAATCATATTGGGCCGCGCCATCAGCCCGCCCCACAGTTTCAGGTCGAAGCTTTCGCGATCCCAACGCACCTTCTCCCGCTGGATTGAAGGCAAGTCGTCGGGCAGCCTGATCTGGGGCAATGTGTAGATCAGCGTTGCCGATCCCCCCTTAAGCTTGATGTCGGCGCGCACGCCTGTGTAGCCGTTGGTCGTGTTGCGGTAATCATCCGCCGCCACCAGCCGCCTTGATCCCAGGTTGAGCATCATGCGCCCGAGTTGCAGCCCTAGCGCGCTATTCGGCCCGAACGGGTTTTTCCAGTCCGCGGCGACATAGGCTTGCACCAGTTCGAAGGTGTTGACCTCGTTCGCGCTGATGGCGCTGCCCGGCTTATCGAGATAGGCGCGGCTGTCGAACAGCTCTCCTCCGATCCGGAACGCTCCCGTCCGATATTCGGCGGCCAAGGTGCTGCGGAGAGCAAGCTGCTCATCCTCGCTTCTGAGGCCAACCCTGGGCTGGCCATCCAGCAATTCATGGCGCACCCGCACGCTGCCAGCGAGCTTGAAATCGGACGGATTGCCAATGGCGGCCTGAAGTGTTGGAACGTCGGCCATCGCCTGGCGTGGCAGGAGGAGGGAGGAGGTAGCGGTGAAAAGCGTAGCGCCCAGACGCCAAACCATAAGACATGCTCCTTCGATCGGCGAAGGCCGATAGAGAAGCAACGCTTGAGCACGCGCTGTGCTTGACCGGGAGGTTGCACTGCCCCGGTGCGGTGCCGATATCATCGGGAAACCTGTTTGCCAAGTTCGGCAATGAGTTGGCGATGTTCGTTACTCGGAGAGGCTGCGTGCCGGGCTAGCCGCCGCCGGGCGCATTATGGCCACCCGCAGGCACCGGACCACCGCTGGGCGCGTGCGTATGATCGGGGCTGCTGTCCCAATCGATATGGTAGAGGTCGAACCGGCGGTCGCGCAGGTTGCGCACCGTGCCCTCGGCTCGGGCCCAGCTGAGGTCGGCGAGGTTGACGTCCGCCATGGTCAACGTTTCGACATTTTCCGTGGACTCCGCCGCTATGCCGTCGCGGGCAAAGGGCAGGTCGCAGGGTGTCAGGATGGCGCTCTGCGCATATTGGATGTCCATATTGTCAACATTGGGCAGATTGCCGACATTGCCGGACATGACCACATAGCATTGGTTTTCAATCGCCCGGGCCTGCGCACAATAGCGCACGCGCATATAGCCAAGACGCGAGTCGGTGCAGAAGGGCACGAAGATGATGCGCGCGCCCTGGTCCACCAAGCGGCGGGCGAGTTCGGGAAATTCGCTGTCATAACAGATGAGGACGCCGATCGGGCCGCAGTCGGTCTGGATCACGTCGAGCGAATCGCCGCCCTTGATGTTCCACCAGAAGGCTTCGTTGGGCGTCGGGTGAATCTTTTCCTGCGTATGCACCGATCCGTCGCGCAGGGCGACATAGGCGATATTCTGGATGTCGCCATCATCCGCGCGCGTGGGATGTGAGCCGCCGATGATGTTGATATTATATTCCAGCGCCATCCGCGTCAGTTCCTTGGTCAGGCGCGGGGTGTAGGCGGTCAGCTTGTCTATCGCTTCGAGCGGCGAGAGCTTCTTCGTTTCGAAGGACAGCAGCGGCAGCGTGAACAGTTCCGGGAAGATGATGAAGTCGGACCGATAATCCGCTGCAACATCAACGAAATATTCGATGTTGCGGATAAATTCATCGAAGTCCGCGACCGCGCGCGCCTGAAGCTGGCAGGTGGCGAGGCGGACGCTTTCGACGCCGCGCGGCACCCGCATTTCGGGTGCCTCGTCGGGATCGACATAGGGGTTACGCCAGACGAGATGGGCGGCGTGGCCGTCCGACTGCTTGTCTTCGGGCAGATAATTTTCAAGGACGCCGAGTGGTTCGAACTGGTTCTTGAGCTGGAAGCTGATGACCTGGTCACGCAACCTGCCTTGGACGACCTTGTCGAGATAATCCGCAGGGCCATCGACCCGGCGTTTCGCGCGCATGTAACCTGGCATGCGGCCCGCGATGACGATGCCGTGCAGATCCAGCTGTTCGGCCAGTTCCTTGCGCTCGTCATAAAGGCGCTGGCCGATGCGCAGGCCGCGCAGCTTGGGATCGACCGCCATCTCATAGCCGTAGAGCCATTCACCGGCCGCGCTGTGCCGGGTGCCGAAACCGTTGGCGGTGATTTCCTCCCAATCGTGGAAGGAGAATGCCATCGACCGGCTGACCCGCATGGTCGCGCAATAGCCGACGACCTTGTTGTCGTAGAGCGCGACGAAGCAGCCGTCGGGGAAATTGTTGATCTGGCCGCGAAGGGTGGCGAGCGAGTAATTGGCCATGCCGGGATAGACGCGCGCGATCAGCCGCTGAATGCCGCGCACGTCGGAAGGAACCGCAGTGCGGACCTCCAATCGCTTGCGTGTTGCTGTCGTCATCGCCGATCTCCCGCCATGGAAAAGGCGGCGCCGTGGTGCGGCACCGCCTTATTCCGTTTCCGTACTGAATGCCTGGAAGGCTGCATCAGTTCCGAGAAATCAGTTCCACTTGCCCATGGCGGTTTCGAGGTTCGCGCGGATCGCCTCGAAGAACTGCTCGGTGGTCATCCATGCCTGATCCGGACCGATCAGCAGGGCAAGATCCTTGGTCATCGCGCCGCTTTCGACGGTTTCAATGCAGACCTTTTCCAGCGTCTCGGCGAACTTGGTGACGTCCGGCGTGTCGTCGAATTTGCCGCGATAGGCCAGGCCCTGCGTCCAGGCGAAGATCGACGCGATCGGGTTGGTCGACGTCTGCTTGCCTTGCTGGTGCTGGCGATAGTGGCGGGTGACGGTGCCGTGCGCGGCTTCCGCCTCGACCGTCTTGCCATCGGGCGAGAGCAGGACGGAGGTCATGAGGCCGAGCGAGCCGAAGCCCTGCGCCACGGTGTCGGACTGCACGTCGCCGTCATAATTCTTGCACGCCCAGACGAAGTTGCCGTTCCACTTGAGTGCGGATGCGACCATGTCGTCGATCAGGCGGTGTTCGTAGACGATGCCGGCAGCCTTGAACTTGTCGGCGAATTCGGCATCGAACACTTCCTGGAACAGGTCCTTGAAGCGGCCGTCATAGGCCTTGAGGATCGTGTTCTTGGTGGACAGATACACAGGCCAGCCACGCAGCAGGCCATAGTTGAAGCTGGCCTTGGCGAAGTCGCGGATCGATTCGTCGAGGTTGTACATGCCCATGGCGACGCCCGCATCGGGGAATTCGAACACGTCGAATTCCAACTGGTCGCCATTGGTGCCCACCCACTTCATGGTCAGCTTCCCCGGGCCGGGGACGCGGAAGTCGGTGGCGCGATACTGGTCGCCAAAGGCGTGACGGCCGATGACGATCGGGTCGGTCCAGCCGGGGACCAGGCGGGGCACGTTCTGGATCACGATCGGCTCGCGGAAGACGACGCCGCCCAGGATGTTGCGGATCGTGCCGTTGGGCGACTTCCACATCTTCTTGAGCTTGAATTCCTCGACGCGGGCTTCGTCGGGCGTGATGGTGGCGCACTTCACGCCGACGCCATATTGCTTGATCGCATTGGCGCAATCGACGGTGACCTGATCTTCCGTCGCGTCGCGATTCTCGACCGACAGATCATAATATTTGAGGTCGATGTCGAGATAGGGGAGGATGAGGCGCTCACGGATCCACTGCCAGATGATCCGCGTCATTTCGTCGCCGTCGATCTCCACGACAGGGTTTTTGACCTTGATCTTCGCCATGCGCCTCTTCGCCTTCTTCGTTTGGATGGAATTGCGACACGCCCTAGGGAAAGCGGCGGCAATGTTCAACAGCGCAATGGCTGCTGATGGGGCGTCGCACTTGCCATGCCCCGGTGCAGGATCGGGCGTTGTCACTGCAAGTGACTGTCCCTAAAGACAGGTGCCATGGAAAATGACGAAATCACCGTCGCCTTGGGCGGCAATGTGAAGTGGCGCTTCCCTACGGTCCATCCGGAGGGGATGAAATTCGGCCTGATCGCCGCCGCGATCACGGCAGTGCTGTTCCTGGTGGGGTGGACGATACCCGGCTGGCTGATGGTGATGGTGACGATCTGGGTGTTCGCCTTCTTCCGCGATCCGGTGCGCGCCGTGCCGCAGGATGAAAGAGCGATCATCGCGCCTGCCGACGGCCTGGTGACGCTGATCCAGCGCGTGCCGCCCCCGCGCGAGATGGCCGGAGCCGATGGCCTTGGCGACCAGCCGATGATCCGCGTGTCGATCTTCATGAGTGTGTTCGACGTCCATATCAACCGCACGCCGATAGGCGGGACGGTGAAGTCGGTGGTCTATATCTCGGGCAAGTTCCTGAACGCAGACCTCGACAAAGCGAGCGAGGATAATGAGCGCCAGCATATCCTGGTGGAACGCCATGACGGCTTGCGCGTCGGCTTCACCCAGATTGCGGGGCTTGTGGCCCGGCGGATCGTGCCGTTCGTGAAGCCTGGCGACATGATCGCTGCGGGGCAGCGCATCGGGCTCATCCGCTTTGGCAGCCGCGTCGACGTCTATCTCCCAGCCGGAACGGCGCCGCGCGTCGTTCTGGGGCAAAGGACCGTTGCAGGCGAGACCATCCTCGGCCAAATTGGCGACATGCGGGTCATTTCGGGTATCCAGCAATGAGGCAGCGGCGCGCTATCCCCCGTGGGCTTCGCCGGGGCATCACGCTGCGGATGGTAGCGCCCAATGCCGTCACGGCCATGGCGCTATGCTTCGGCCTGACCGGGGTACGCTATGGCATTTCCGGCGAGTGGGAGAGGGCGGTCCTCTCCATCCTGATCGCAGGCGTGCTGGACGGGCTCGATGGCCGCATCGCCCGGCTGCTGCGTGGGGAAAGCCGATTCGGCGCTGAACTCGACTCCTTGTCGGACTCCATTGCCTTCGGTGTCGCGCCAGCATTGATCCTGTACCTCTGGTCGCTGCAAGCGATGCCGAAATTCGGCTGGATCTTCGCGCTGGCGCATGCACTGTCCTGCGCGCTCCGCCTGGCGCGCTTCAACGCCAATATCGACGCGGACATACAGCCGCATAAGTCGGCGGGCTTCCTGACCGGGGTCCCCGCGCCTGCGGGCGCAGGGCTGGCGTTCGTGCCGCTCTATCTGTGGCTGGTGACTGGCGAAGAACTATTCCGGGCCTGGTATGTGGTCGCGCCCTGGACAGCCTTTACCGCTTTCCTGATGATTTCGAGCATTGCCACCTACAGCTGGTCGGCGCTGCGGCTGCGCAAGCGGATCAGGCTGGAGGCTATTGCGGTCGCTGGACTGCTCGCGGCGCTGCTGCTCACCGATCCCTGGCTCACCTTGCTGGCGATCTGCGCGGTTTATCTGGCGACCATCCCGTTCGGGATCATGTCCTATGCTCGCGTCCGGAGGCAGAGGCTGGCAGCCGCGTCCTGATCAGATCAGGCGGCGAAGACGCCCGACGGCGCTACTGCAGGAACAGTGCGCCGGTCCGGGTTCACGCGGCGGCGGCTGATCCGCAGATGATAGACCGGCGGCTGTTGGGGAATGGGTTCGAACAGCAAGGCGGCCGCCATCTTTTCATGATAGAGCGCGAACATGCCGACGATGACGCCTGCGGCCAGAAGGAACGCCGCGAAAAATACCGTAGCTGCAACAATGGTGAACATGAGACCGCTCACTCTTCCTGTCCTAAGAACCATGGGTTCTGATTGAAGGAGCAAACCGGCCAAGGCTTCGTTTTGTTCCCATGTTCACTATATGTTCTAGTTTCAAGCGCCCGTCAAGTCTTGCGTTGCTGCTCGCCACCCGTTAAGGGCCGCGCCATTCCACATGGGAATCGCACATATCCGGTGCTGATGGCGTGATGCTGCCAGTTCCTGATTCCCAGAGGTCAAACCGGAAGGAGATAAGATTATGGCGGCACCTGTCGTCACCATGCACCAATTGATCGAGGCTGGCGCCCACTTCGGGCACCAGACCCACCGTTGGAATCCGCGCATGAAGCCGTACATTTTCGGCGAGCGCAACGGCATCCACATCCTCGACCTGTCGCAGACCGTGCCGCTGTTCGGCCGTGCGCTCGACTTCGTGTCGGCGACTGTCGCTGCTGGCGGCAAGGTGCTGTTCGTCGGCACCAAGCGCCAGGCGCAGGACCCGATCGCTGAAGCTGCCCGCAAGTCGGGCCAGCACTTCGTCAACCACCGCTGGCTGGGCGGCATGCTCACCAACTGGAAGACGATTTCGGGTTCGATCAAGCGTCTGAAGACCCTTGAAGAGAAGCTGTCGGGCGACACCCACGGCTTCACCAAGAAGGAAGTCCTTCAGATGACCCGCGAGCGCGAGAAGCTCGAACTGTCGCTGGGCGGCATCCGCGACATGAACGGCATCCCCGATGTCATGTTCGTGATCGACGCCAACAAGGAAGAACTGGCGATCAAGGAAGCCAACACGCTCGGCATCCCGGTCGTCGCGATCCTCGATTCGAACGTCTCGCCCGACGGCATCGCTTTCCCGGTTCCGGCGAATGACGACGCCAGCCGCGCGATCCGCCTCTATTGCGACGCCATCGCCGCCGCCGCCACCAAGGGCAACCGTGGTGCGCAGCAGGCTTCGGGCGTTGACATCGGCGCGCTGGACGAGCCGGAAGCCGAAGAGGTCGCCGTCCAGGCCTGATCCCGCGGTCTTTGAACTGCAAGATTGACAGGCTAGGGCGCGCTCCACCGGACCGCGCCCTAGTCCATATTTGAACCATTAAACTTTAGGAGCCGAAACATGGCCGAGATTACCGCCGCCGCCGTCAAGGAACTGCGCGACCGTTCGGGCGCGGGCATGATGGACTGCAAGAAGGCGCTCGCCGAAGCCAATGGCGACATGGAAGCCGCCGTCGACTGGCTGCGCGCCAAGGGTCTTGCCGCTGCGCAGAAGAAGTCGAGCCGCACCGCCGCTGAAGGTCTGGTCGGCGTTGCCGTCGCTGGCACCAAGGGCGTTGCCGTCGAAGTGAACAGCGAAACCGACTTCGTCGCCAAGAACGACCAGTTCCAGGATTTCGTCCGCACCGTGGCCCAAGTTGCTCTGCAGAGCGGCGCGACCGATGCCGAGACGCTCTCGTCGCAGGCTCACCCGGCCGGTGGCACGATTTCCGAAAAGCTGGTGTCGAACATCGCCACCATCGGTGAGAACCAGACGCTGCGCCGCGTCGGCCAGCTGGAAGTGAGCCAGGGCGTCGTTGTGCCCTACGTTCACAACGCAGCTGCTCCTGGCCTTGGCAAGATCGGCGTGCTGGTCGCGCTGGAAGGTGATGCGCCTGCCGACGTTCTGGAGCCGCTGGGCAAGCAGATCGCGATGCACATCGCCGCCGCCTTCCCGCTGGCGCTGTCGGCTGCCGACATCGATCCGGCCCTGCTGGAGCGTGAGCGCGCGATTGCCGCGGAAAAGGCTGCCGAATCGGGCAAGCCTGCCGAGATTGTCGCCAAGATGGTCGACGGTTCGGTCGCGAAGTACGCCAAGGAAAATGCGCTGCTCAGCCAGCTGTTCGTGATGGACAACAAGACGCCGATCGCCGACGTCGTTGCCAAGGCAGCGAAGGACGCAGGCAAGTCGATCACGCTGAAGAATTATGTCCGCTTCCAGCTCGGTGAAGGCATCGAGAAGGAAACGAGCGACTTCGCGGCTGAAGTTGCTGCGGCTGCGGGCGTCTGATCCCGGCCTGACCTGACAGAGCGTTCGGTTCGGGCGGCGCGTGGGAAGCAACGCTTCTCGACAAGCGGCTCGAACACGCTAAGGACTTCACAGAATGGCGCGCGCTGCCTAAGGTGCGCGCCATTCCTTTGTCTGCTCGAATAGATGGAATTTTACCCCGCATGACTCGTCCGCCGTTCAAGCGCATATTGCTGAAACTCTCGGGCGAAGTGCTGATGGGGCAGGGGCAGTTCGGCATCGAGCCGGAGACGGTGAACCGCGTCGCGACGGAGATCGCGGCGGCCAAGGACGCAGGCTTTGAAATTTGCGTCGTGGTTGGCGGGGGTAATATCTTCCGGGGCCTGGCAGGCGCGGCCAAGGGCTTCGACCGCACCAGCGCCGATTATATGGGCATGCTCGCGACCGTGATGAACGCATTGGCGGTGCAGAACGCCCTGGAAAAGATCGGCTATGACACGCGTGTGCAGTCGGCGATCCCGATGGCGTCGGTGTGCGAGCCCTATATCCGGCGCAAGGCCGTGCGGCACATGGAAAAGGGCCGGATCGTCATCTTCGCGGCGGGTACGGGCAGCCCCTTCTTCACCACGGATACCACGGCGGCGCTGCGGGCGGCCGAGATGAACTGCGACGCGCTGTTCAAGGGCACCAGCGTCGATGGCATCTATGATGCGGACCCAAAACAGGTTCCGGACGCGGCGCGCTATGATCAGATCAGCTTCGACAAGGTGCTGAACGACAATCTCAAGGTGATGGATGCGAGCGCCATTGCCCTGTGCCGCGAAAACAATATCCCCATCGTCGTTTTCAACATCCGCGAAACCGGCAATCTTGCAAAGGTGCTGGCCGGTGACGGGGTTGCGACGATCGTACAAAATCAGGAGCGCTGAAAGACCATGGCTCAATATGACAAGGCCGACCTCGAACGCCGCATGCACGGCGCTGTCGAATCGCTGAAGGGCGATCTCTCCGGCCTGCGCACCGGCCGGGCCAATATCCAGCTGCTCGATCCTGTGACGGTCGAGGTCTATGGCGCCCACATGCCGCTCAACCAGGTGGCGACCGTCTCTGCGCCTGAACCGCGCATGCTGTCGGTGCAGGTCTGGGACAAGAGCAATGTCGGTCCCTGCGACAAGGCGATCCGCTCGGCGGGGCTTGGCCTCAATCCGATCGTCGACGGGCAGACGCTGCGCCTGCCGATCCCGGACCTCACCGAGGAACGGCGCAAGGAACTGGCCAAGCTTGCCAGCAAATATGCTGAAGGCGCGCGCGTCGCCGTGCGCAACGTGCGCCGCGACGGTATGGACAGCCTGAAGACGGACGAGAAGAAGGGCGAGATCAGCGAAGACGAGCGCAAGCGACTGGAAACCGAGGTGCAGAAGCTGACCGATAGCACCATCGCCGACATCGACGCTGCGGCGGCGGCCAAGGAGAAGGAAATTCTCGGTCACTGAGCCGGGGTCCTTGTCCGTGTCCACCACGCTCCGACACTTCTGATGGCCACCCAAGCCAAATCCGACTTCGCTCATGACGGTGCGCCCGGCCATGGTGCGCGGCACGTCGCCATCATCATGGACGGCAATGGCCGCTGGGCAAAGAAACGGTTCATGCCGCGTATCGCCGGTCACAGGGCGGGGGTGGAGGCCGTGCGCAAGGTAGCGCGGGCGGCGCGTGAGCTTGGGCTGGAGTGCCTGACGCTCTACGCCTTCTCGTCGGAAAACTGGAAGCGCCCCGCGGGCGAGGTTGCGGACCTGATGAGCCTGCTGCGGCGCTTCATTGAATCCGACCTCGACGAATTTCATGCCAATGGCGTGCGCTTGCGGGTGATCGGCAACTACCGAGCGCTTGACGCTTCATTGGTCGACATGATCGACGGGGCGGTTGCGCGGACGGCGGGGAACAGCGGCCCGATCGTGGCGATTGCCCTCAACTATGGCGCCCAGGACGAACTTGTCCGGGCGGCACAGGCTATTGCGCTGCGGGTGCGCGCAGGCGAGGTCGATCCGGCCGCGATCAGCTTGGAAGATGTGGCGGCAGGGCTCGACACGGCCGATCTGCCACCCCTGGACTTGCTGATCCGCACTTCGGGTGAGCAGCGGCTGAGCAATTTCATGTTGTGGCAGGCCGCCTATGCCGAGCTTTATTTCACCGATACGCTCTGGCCCGATTTCGACGCGCGGGCACTTGCCAAGGCGCTGGATGCCTTTCGCCTGAGGGACCGCCGTTTCGGCGGGCTTTGACCCATGTCGAATGAGCTTCGCATCCGCGCGGTCGTTGGCCTGCTGCTTATCCTTCTTGCCTCCGCCGCGCTCTATTTCGGGGGCTTCTTCTTCTGGCTGTTGCTCGTTGTGGCTGGCGTGCTGATGCAGGGCGAGTGGGGCGATTTGGCCCGTGCATCGCCCGAGCATCGTCGGCTTTCGATGTTCGCGGTCTCCGTGCCGCTGGCGCTACTTTGCCCCTTGGCGGCGGGGCTGTCGTGGACGGCCTTCACCCTTGCGGTGGCAGCCTTCTTCTTCGTGATCCTCGTCACGCGATCAGGCAGGCTGGCGCTCGGCGTGCTTTACGTCTTCGTGCCGGTCGCGGCGCTGATTTTCCTTCGTGAGCAGCAGCCGGGCGGCTTGCTGCTCGCCTTCTGGGCATTGTCGCTGGTGTGGGCGACGGACATCGGTGCCTATTTCGTGGGGCGCGCGATCGGGGGACCCAAGCTCGCGCCTCGGGTCAGCCCCTCCAAGACCTGGGCAGGGCTCGGCGGCGGCGTGTTGGCCGCCCTCGTCCTGGGCTTTGTCCTCCACCGCTTCGCCGGATTGCCGATCCAGCTTGCCGCCGCGAGCGGGCTTCTGGCGGTTGCCGCGCAGCTTGGCGATCTGCTGGAAAGCGCGATGAAACGCCGGGCGGGCGTCAAGGACAGCGGCAATCTGCTGCCCGGCCATGGTGGCGTGATGGACCGGCTGGACGGCGTAGTGGCCGCCGCGCCGATTGCCGCTCTCTTCTATCTTTTTCTGGTGTTTCCATGACGCGCAAAGTTTCCATCTTCGGCGCGACGGGTTCCGTCGGCATGTCGACGCTCGACCTCATCCAGCGCGATGCGCAGGCCTTTCAGGTGGTCGCTCTCACCGCCCATAGCGATGTCGATGGTCTTGCCAAGCTGGCACGCGCATGCAGTGCCCAGATGGCGGTAGTCGGCGACCCGGCGCGCTATGATGCGTTGAAGTCCGCCTTGGCGGGATCCGGCGTCGAGGCCGCCGCGGGCGAGGCCGCTCTGGTCGAGGCAGCGCAAGCAGGCGCGGACTGGAGCATGGCCGCGATCGTTGGATGCGCAGGGTTGCGGCCGACAATGGCTGCGTTGCAGGCAGGCGGAACGGTTGCGCTCGCCAACAAGGAATCACTTGTCTCGGCGGGCGCTCTGATGATGGACGCGGCGGTCCAGTCGGGGGCAACCCTGCTGCCGGTCGACAGCGAACATAATGCCATTTTCCAGTGCCTTGCCGGTAGCCGCCTGGATGATGTGGCAAGGATCATCCTGACCGCGAGCGGCGGCCCCTTCCGCACGCGCAGTCGGGAAGAAATGCGCGACATCACGCCAGCCCAGGCCGTGGCGCATCCCAATTGGTCGATGGGCGCGAAGATCAGCGTCGATAGCGCGACGATGATGAACAAGGGCCTGGAACTGATCGAGGCCGCGCATCTGTTTCCGGTGGGGTTGGATCGCATCGAGATATTGGTCCATCCCCAATCGATCATCCACTCTATGGTCGAATATCGCGATCGTTCGACGCTGGCGCAGCTGGGATCGCCGGACATGCGCATTCCCATCGCCAGCGGCCTTGCCTGGCCTGGCCGGATGGAGACACCCTGCCAACCGCTCAACCTCGCGCAGGCAGGGCGCCTCGATTTCGAGGCTCCGGACGAAGTTCGCTTTCCCGCGCTCCGCTTGGCGCGGCAGGCGGCGGAGCAGGGCGGGCTGGCGCCTGCGATCCTGAATGCGGCCAATGAAGTGGCGGTGGCGGCCTTTCTTAAAGAGGCCATCGGCTTCCTTGATATCGCCATGATTGTGGAGGACGTTCTGAACCGCTATAGCGCCCCAGAGCCAAGCGGTATCGACGATGTGCTGGAAGCGGATGCACAGGCGCGACGCATGGCGGGCCAAGTGATGGAAAGATTGACTGCTTGATCCAAAATCCCGGGTTCCTGCTGACGGTCCTCGCCTTTGTAGCGGTCATCGGGCCGCTGGTGTTCGTGCACGAACTCGGCCATTACCTCGTCGGCCGCTGGTTCGGCGTCAAGGCGGAGGCTTTTTCGATCGGCTTCGGCCCGGAACTGGCGGCATGGGTTGATAAGCGCGGCACACGCTGGCGCATCGGTGCACTTCCCCTTGGTGGCTATGTCCGCTTCAAGGGCGACATGAACGCCGCCAGCCAGACGGACCCCGCCTGGCTTCAGCTTCCGCCAAGCGAGCGCGCCGAAAGCTTCCCGGCCAAGCCCTTGTGGCAGAAGGCGGCGATCGTCGCGGCGGGGCCCTTTATCAATTTCCTCTTCGCCATTCTCATCCTGTCCACATTCGCGTTCGTTTACGGTGAGAGCCGGACACCCGCCGTCGCGGGGAAGGTGCAGGCCGGTAGCGCGGCCGCTGCGGCGGGCATACAGGCTGGAGATCGCATCCTGTCGCTGAACGGTCGGGAGATGACGACCTTCGACGACCTTCGCCTCTATGCGCAGATCCGTCCCGGCGAGCCGGTGACGATGGTCATCGAAAGATCGGGCAAGACGATTGAGAAGCAGGGCCGGGTCGGTGCTGTTCAGGAGCAGGATGGCTTTGGCAACAGGTTCAAGGTCGGGCGGCTCGGCATTGCTCCCGCGCAGCCGGTGATCGAGCCGGTCGAACTTTGGCGCGCGCCTGCCGTTGCGCTCAAGCAGACCGGGCAGATCATTCGCACCATGGTCGAAACGCTAGGGCAGATATTGGGCGGCGGCCGGTCTGTGAAGGAACTGGGCGGCCCGCTCAAGATCGCAGAGGTTTCGGGCCAGGCGGCAACATTGGGGGTGGAGAGCTTCGTGTTCTTCATGGCTCTGATCTCGATTAACTTGGGGTTCATCAACCTGTTGCCAATCCCCATGCTGGATGGCGGACATTTGCTGTTTTACGGGGTGGAGGCGATACAGCGCAGGCCCGTCAGTGCGCGGGTGCAGGAATGGGCGTACCGATCGGGTCTGGCGGTCCTTTTGGCCATGATGATGCTGGTGACTTTCAACGATTTATCTTCTTTCGGGCTCTGGGAACGCCTGTCCGGCTTGATCGGCTAAGCTGTATCGGGCAGGGAGGCGCGATTTAGCGCCGTGTTTCCCGGCGTGAACGAACATATGCTTTTTTGTAAAAGGGTAGAGCGGGTGACAGCGATGATGAGCAGCAAGAGACAGCGCCCGGTTGTCGCGGCCCTTCTGGCAACGACGATGATGGGCGGCCTGTCCGCAGTTCCCGCTCTGGCACAGGACGCGGCGCAGCCTGCCGCTCCCGTTCCGGCCGTCGCGCCCGCGGCCGGCACGATCCGCAGCATCAGCGTCGTGGGTCAGCAGCGCCTGGAACCCGATACGGTGCTATCCTACACCAAGCTTCGCGTCGGCCAGCCCTTTACCCAGGAATCGCTCGATCAGGCGCTGCGTGATCTTTACGAGACCGAACTGTTCGCAGACGTTCAGATCCGCAACGACAATGGCGCGCTCACCATCGAAGTGAAGGAAAATCCGGTCATCAACCGCATCGTGCTGGAAGGCAACAAGCGGTTGAAGGAAGACAAGATCCGTCCGGAGATCAAGCTCGCCCCGCGCCAGATCTATACCCGGTCCAAGGTCCGCGCCGACGTCGCCCGCATCATCGAACTTTACCGCCGCCAGGGCCGCTTCGCCGCGACCGTCGAGCCCAAGATGGTGCAGCTCGACCAAAACCGCGTCGATATCGTCTTTGAAATTTCGGAAGGGCCCAAGTCGAAGGTCCGCCAGATCAACATCATCGGCAATGACAAGTTCAACGATGGTGAGCTGCGCAGCCAGATGGTGACGAAGCAGTCGCGCTGGTTCCGCGTCTTCTCCTCCGGCACCAGCTACGATCCCGATCGCCTGGCCTATGACCAGCAGAAGCTGCGCCAATTCTACCTGACCGAAGGCTATGCGGATTTCCGCGTGATTTCGGCCGTCGCGGAGCTGACGCCCGACAAGCAGGACTTCATCATCACTTATGTGGTTGAAGAAGGTCAGCGCTACAAGTTCGGTGACGTGAAGGTCGAATCCGACATTCGTGACCTGTCGGGCGCGTCGCTCACCAAGACGCTGCCGATGAAGAAGGGTGATTGGTACAACGCCAAGCAGGTCGAGGACACAGTCGATACGCTCAGCCAGACGGCGGGCCTGTTCGGCTATGCCTTTGCCGACGTGCAGCCGGACTTCAACCGCGACAAGGACAGCCTGACGATGGGGATCAATTTCCGCATCGCCAACGCGCCGCGCGTCTATGTCGAACGGGTTGACATCAACGGCAACACGCTGACCCAGGACAAGGTGGTCCGCCGCGAATTCCGACTGGCGGAAGGTGACGCGTTCAACAGCTTCCTCGTCAAGCGCTCGAAGGACCGCATCAACTCGCTTGGCTTCTTCCAGGAAAAGCTGGACATCGAACAGAAGCCGGGCTCGGCGCCCGACCGCATCGTGCTGGAAACCAACGTCCAGGAAAAATCGACCGGCGAGCTGTCGCTGTCGGCAGGCTTCTCCTCGCTGGAGCGCTTCATCGTTGCGGCTTCGATCACCCAGCGCAACTTCCGCGGCAAGGGCCAGGAACTGCGCACCAGCGTCAATTATTCCAGCTATTCCAAGTCGGTCGAAGTGGGCTTCACCGAGCCCTACTTCATGGACAAGAATATCGCGCTGGGCGGCGATATCTATCGGCGTGATTTGAACAGCTTCCGTTATCTCAACAACAATGATCGCGACACAACATACAAGCAGACCACGACCGGGTTTCAGATCCGCGCTGGTGTGCCGATCACCGAATATATGTCGCTGGCGCTGCGCTACAGCCTCAACCTGGATGATGTGAGCCTCGATGAGGACACATATTACACCAACGGGGCTTGCGATCCGATCCTGGCGGGCCGCTATCTCTGCGACGCGATCGGCAAGCGGACGACGTCATCGCTTGGCTATTCGCTCATCTACGACAATCGCGACAACCGCATTCGTCCGACGCGCGGCCATAATGTTGTGTTGAGTCAGGATTTCGCGGGCCTGGGCGGCAGCGTCAAATATATCCGCACGCGTTTCAATGGGTCGAAGTTCTGGCCATTGGGCGGCGGGTTTATCTTCTCGCTTTCGGCTGAGGGTGGATATATTCATTCCCTCGAAGGGGAGCGCCGCGATGCGTCCGGCGCGCTGGTCGACAAAGTGCGCCTGACCGACCGCTTCTTCCTCGGCAACCCGCAAATTCGCGGGTTCGACATTCGCGGTATTGGGCCGCGTATCAAGCGTTACTCTCTGGTGGCGGATCCTGACAGCCCAACTGGTTTCTCGCGTAGTT
This sequence comes from Sphingobium sp. TomMM35A, assembly GCF_054771735.1. Lineage (NCBI taxonomy): Bacteria > Pseudomonadati > Pseudomonadota > Alphaproteobacteria > Sphingomonadales > Sphingobiaceae > Sphingobium > Sphingobium sp. TomMM35A. The sequence goes on along the minus strand of NZ_BSRC01000001.1, from coordinate 1,415,259 downwards.
CGAGCGATAATAATGTTCGCGACGACGCATTGGGCGGTAAGATCTACTATCTGGCCCGCGCCGAAGTGGAAATCCCATTAGGATCGGGCGCTCGCGAAATGGGGCTTCGTCCGTCGATCTTTGTGGATGCTGGCGCGGTTGCTGGACTGCGTGACCCGGTGCCGACCAATTTCCCAGGCTATTGTTCGGTAACTCCAAACACGGGGACGACAGGGTCCGCCAGCACTGTTCGCGCTCCCGCGCTGGGACAGTGCGATCCAGCCCCGACGGGCTTCACGGCCGACTATCTCGACGGCACCGGATTTGAAGAAGTTTATCTCGGCGACACGCTCAAGCCGCGCGTGTCCGTGGGCTTTGGCGTCAACTGGAACTCGCCGTTCGGGCCGTTCCGCATCGACATCGCCAAGGCCCTGCTCAAGGAACCAGGGGACGACACTCAGCTCATCAGCTTCAACGTAGGGACTCAATTCTAATGAATAAGATGCTCAAGGCCGCGGCGCTTGCTCTTGCGCCCATGACTGCCATCGCGCTCTCCAGCGTGCCTGCCGCAGCTCAGTCTAAGACCGGGATCGCCGTTGCAGACCTGCAGCGGGCAGTCGCCACCAGCTCGGCTTATACCACCGCGCGCTCGCAGATTCAGACGACCTACAAGGCTCAGATCGACAGCTTCACAGCGCGCAAGAATGCGATCGACGCTGATTTGAAGTCGAAGGGCAGTGCGCTCGAAGCGGCCATGAAGGCTGCGGGCAACAAGCCCACGCCTGCGATCCAGACGCAGTATGAAGCCTATCAGAAGGCCGGTCAGAACGGCCAGGCCGAACTGCAGCGCCTGGGCCAGCCGATCGCGCTAGCCAATGCCTATGTCGAAGAGCAGATTTCGGCCAAGCTGTCGGATGCGCTGAAGTCCGCGATGACGAAGGCGAAGGTGGACCTGATCCTCGCGCCCGACGCGACCGTCTCCTATCAGCCGAGCGTCGATATCACGCAGCAGGTGGTGACGGAGCTCAACGCGCTGGTGCCGAGCGTCGGCATCACGCCGCCCGCGGGCTGGCAGCCCGGCGGCGCGCGCGGTCAGGCACCGACGCCTGCCGCCGCGGCTCCCGCCAACCCGTCGCAGCAGCCGACCTCGCGCTGATATCGGCCGATGACGGGGGAAGTTGAAGCGGCACCAGCCGCCATGGGCGCCATCGATATTCGTGGCATCATGGCAGCGCTGCCGCACCGCTATCCGATGCTGCTCGTCGACCGCGTGGCCAATCTCGTGCGCAACGAGAAGATCCACGCGGTCAAGGCCGTCTCGATCAACGAATCATTTTTCCAGGGGCATTTTCCTGGCCGCCCGATCATGCCGGGCGTGTTGATCGTCGAAGCGATGGCGCAGGCAGCAGGCGTGCTGACGGTCGAAACGCTCGATCTGCGCGGCTCGGGCAAGCTGGTCTATTTCATGAGCATCGACGGGGCCAAGTTCCGCAACCCGGTGGAGCCGGGCTGCCTGCTCGACCTGCATGTTGAACTGCTCCAGATTCGGGGCCGGGTCTGCAAATTCGTCGGCAAGGCATCGGTGGACGGCAAGCTGTGCGCCGAGGCGAACTTTGTCGCGATGATTGCCGACCCGCCGGAAGACTAAAGGCCGCGCGGGGCTTGCGTTCGTGGGAAATCCCATGTAACCGCGCGCCTTCGCAAGATTTCGCATCCATGGCCGGTCGGAAACCGGCCCATTGACGGAGCAGACCCATGAAGGCCGATACCCACCCCGATTACCACTTCATCACCGTCCAGATGACCGACGGCAGCACCTTCCGCACCCGTTCGACCTGGGGCAAGGAAGGCGACACGATGGCGCTCGACATCGATCCCAAGTCGCACCCGGCGTGGACCGGCGGTCAGCGTCAGCTGGAGCAGGGCGGCCAAGTGGCGCGCTTCAACAAGCGCTTTGGCGGCCTGACGCTGAAGAAGTAATCGCTCGGTCACATGAGCAAATGAAAAGGGCGCCCGACGAGGCGCCCTTTTTTTGTCTGTAACGAAGACGGCTGCAGGGAAGCTTGATCGCTTTCGACCGCGATAGCCATAGTGCTCAGCCAGTCATCTACCCCAAAGCGGTCGTTGTTTCCCCGTCGACCGACAAGTAGGCTGGCCCAGTGACGAACGATATCAGCCCAAGCTTGCGAATGGTCAGCGGCAGATTTTTCCGGTCTGTTCTCGCAGATCGGGTAGATGACGTCCTTAAGTCACCTAGTCCGGATAGTGCGGGTCGCTATCATCGTCCGGGCCAAGCCGTGCTCTACATGAGTCCGCAACTGGAATGGGCCATGATAGCAGTTTCGGGCTACATCCGAGAAGATGGCCGGCCCCGCGTCGTAGTTCCACTGATCGTAGGCGAAGCACATGTACTTGATCAACGCGATGAACATGCCTGCAGCCTTCTCGGCATCGACCGCGATTTGTCTAATGCGCAGTGGCGACAAGCCTTAATGGCCGGACGGGAGCCTCCATCCTGGCGCAACGCGGATGTGGCGCGTTCGGCGGGCGCGGATGGAATCATCGATCGTTCGCGCATGATTCCAGGCGGATGGCACGTAAATCTATTTCGGTGGAATGAGCTTGGCGGCCCATCTGTATTAGTTGCTGGAAAACCGGTTTTAATTCAGCTTTCAAGCGACGGCCCAAAGTGGGGCTTGTAGTCATCGCTGGACATAACTGTTCTTGGGACTTGGTCTCCCATAAATCACCATCGCGCACATCACCCGTCATCCCATAGGTGATGATGTCGGCATACCGTCCTTAAGCGTGAGCCACGCGGTCCTCGTCCAGAAACGCTGCCACATCATCCAACACGACGTCCTTCGACAGGAACGTCTTCCCGATGCCTCGCGCCAGCAGGAAGGGTAGAGTGCCTGCCGCCATTTTCTTGTCGTGCAGCATATGGGCCACCAAAGCAGCGCCGTCCGCTTCCACATGGGCGCTGGCAAGATCATGCGGCAGGCCCACCGACTTCAGATGCGCCGTCACCCGATCCGCATCCTCAGGCGCGCACAGCCCCAGCCGCGCGGAATAGCGGAAGGCGAGCGCCATGCCCGCCGCCACGCCCTCGCCATGCAGCAGCAAATCGGAAAAGCCCGTATCCGCCTCCAGCGCATGTCCGAACGTATGGCCAAGGTTCAGCAGCGCGCGACGGCCGGATGTTTCGCGCTCATCGTCGGCGACGATAGCCGCCTTCGCACGGACGCTGCGTTCAATCGCGAACTCGCGGGCATCGCGATCGCCGGTCAGCAGCCGATGCCCCTCAGCCTCACACCATGCGAAAAATTCGGGATCGTCGATCAGGCCATATTTCACGATCTCGGCATAGCCCGCGCGCGTTTCACGATGCGGCAGGCTGTCAAGGGTCGACGGATCGATGAGGACGAGGCTCGGCTGATAGAAGCTGCCGATCAGATTCTTGCCCGCGCTCGCGTTGATCGCGGTCTTTCCTCCAACCGAACTGTCGACCTGGGCGAGCAACGTCGTTGGCACCTGGATAAAGTGGCAGCCGCGCTTCAGGATGGACGCGGCAAAGCCCACGAGATCGCCGATCACGCCGCCGCCCAGCGCCACGACATGGTCGCCGCGCTCCACTTCCAGAGCCAATAGCTGATCGAGCAATTGCTCAAGGTGGCGCCAGCTCTTCGTCTGCTCGCCTGCGGGCAGGATGATGGGCTGAACCGTGATGCCGGTGCTGCGCAGGCTGTTTTCAAGCCTGGGTAGCTGTGCCTTTGCGACATTGGCGTCGGTCACGACCACCATCCTGCCGCCCCTTGCATAGGAACCAAGATGACCGGCCGCGCGATCCAGCGCGCCTTGTTCGATCACGATGTCATAGCTGCGCGCATCCAGCGCGACGCGGACTATTGCCATGCCGCCAATTTCTCCAAAATGCTCTCGACCGCCACTTCATGCGGCGCGGCAATGCTCTTCACGTGGATGGGGGCCAACGAGTAGACCGGGTTCCGAACTGCCGCCAATTCGGTCAGCACGACGCGGGGGTCCTTACCTTTCAACAAGGGGCGGCCTTCCCGCCGCGATACCCGATCGACCAGCGTGTCGATGTCGGCGTCCAGCCATATCGCGGTCGCCTGGTCAAGGATCAGGGCGCGCGTATCTTCCTGCATGAATGCGCCGCCGCCGGTGGCGATCACCTTGGGCTCATCGTCCAGCAACCGGGCGATCACCCGCCGCTCGCCATCACGGAAATAGCCCTCGCCATAGCGTTCGAACATTTCCGTGATGGTCATGCCCGCGGCCTTTTCGATCTCTTCGTCAGCATCCACGAAGGCAAGGCCGAGCCGCGCTGCCAGCCTGCGTCCGACCGTCGATTTGCCGACGCCCATCATCCCTATCAGGACGATGGAACCGCGCTTTGACTGCGGAGGCACGGATTTGCTGTTTCGCTGCATTGCGGAGGGGGCTATACATCCCCCCGTCGCGGAGGCAAATCGCAACTTTCCTCAACTAGACGGCTAGGCCGCACAAGGATCCATGAGAAGCAATCGTTCCTTCAGCACCTTCGAAAGCAGCTCACGCCGTCGCGGGACGCGCCTGCCACTCATTCCCATTGTTCTGATCGTCCTGCTTGCGGGTCTCGTCGCGCTGCTTTGGTCGCGTGGCGGCGAACAGCCGCAGCAGCGGGTGGAAAAGACCATCCCCGCCGAAAAGCTGGGCAAATAAATTCATGCGTCAAAGCCGGGTGAATGCGAAATGGGCGCTGGGGACGCTTGCGTTCGCTCTCGCGCTGCCGGTGATTGCGCAGGAGTCGCCGGAATCGCTCCTGCCCCCGGGCTTCGGAGAGGCGCCTCCGGCACCACCGCCTTCCGCGCCTCAGCCCGCGCGTCCGGCAACCCCCGGCGCGCCTGTGCCGATGGTTCAGCCCTTGCCGCCCAGCAGCGACGTACCGTCTGCGGACAACGCCTTGGCGGGCGAGGCGGTGGATGAGCTGTCCGAGGAAGAGCTGGCGGCGCAGAAGCAGAAATATGATCTGCCCCCCGGGGCGCAGCGGTCGCTGGACCGTGTTGGGCCGCTCACGCCCGCGCGGCTCGGCCTGGAACCTGATGCATTTGGCGGCCAGTCGGGCCTGTTTCTCGCGACATTGATGAAGGAAACGCGCGCGCCGGTCACGTCGCGCTGGGCGTCCATCCTGCTGCGCCGGGCGCTGCTTTCGGCAACGGACACGCCGCGCGATATCAATGGCGCAGACTGGGTTGCCGAACGGGCGTGGCTGCTGCTTCGGATGGGCGAAGCGGACAGCGCGCGGCTGCTGGTGCAGAGCGTCGATTCCGACAAGTTCACACCGCGCCTCTATGCCGTGGCGATGCAGACCTACTTGGCGACCGCAGACCCGGCCGGCTTGTGTCCGCTTTCCACCGGTGCGCTGCGCTATAGCAAGGAACCGGGATGGGACATGATGCGGGCGATCTGCCCGGCGCTGTCGGGTGATCAGGGTTCTGCCAGTGCGGCGCTCAACCAGGCGCAGCGGCGGGGGGTCGTGCGCGGCGTCGATTATCGCCTGGCAGAGAAGGTGGTCGGCACGGGATTCAATGCGCGCCGGTCGGTGAAGATCGAATGGGACGGCGTAGATGGGCTGACGGCGTGGCGTTTCGGCCTTGCCACCGCTCTTAATGTCGAAATCCCCGACGCGCTTTACGCCACGGCGGGGCGCCATGTGCGGGCATGGGAAGCGCGCGCGCCTGCATTGAGCGCGGTTCGCCGCCTGCCGGGTTCGGAAGCAGCCGCGCGACTGGGCGTTTTCTCCAATCAGGCGCTGGTCGGCTTCTACAGCCAGTTGGCCGCTGATGGTGATGCGACCCCCGAAATTGCCGACAAGGTCGATGCGCTGCGCAACGCCTATGGCGCAGGCTCGCCAGGAGAGCGCGTTCAGGGGATGCGGACGCTGTGGCGCGACAATGGTAACCCTGACTATGTCGGCCTGATCGCGACGGCGAAGGCGGCGGCCGCCTTGCCCGTCGTGACGATCGACGCGCGGGAGGCCGCCCATCTGGTCGCGTCCATGCTGACGGCAGGCTATGACCGCAGCGCCGCGCGGTGGAGCGGCGTCGCACGGCAGGCGGAAGGCGAAGGCGCGGGCGACCTTTGGGCTTTGCTGGCGGTGGGAGCGCCGAGCGCGGTGGTCGACATCAGCGAAGGGCGTGTATCCTCCTTCGCCGATGAGGCTGGCGCGGCAAAAGGCCAGATGTTGATTGCGGCTTTGGCGGGACTTGCCCGCCTCAATCCGCAGGCCAGTGCCTCCCTGGCGCAGGATAATGGCCTGAACCTTGCGGTGAACAGCCGTTGGGCGCGGGCGATTCACCAAGCCGCAGGGCGGGGAGAGAAAGCGACAGTCGCGTTGCTTGCCGCCGTGGGCATGCAGGCGGCGGAGTGGGATCGCCTGCCTGCCGCTCACCTCTATCACATCGTTGCGGCTCTGCATCAGGTCGGGCTCGACCCCGAAGCGCGGATGATCGCGGCGGAGGCCATAACGCGGATCTGAGCCCATGGGAGAGGATGGGGCGCTAATCGGCCGTTTTCTGGAGATGATGGCGGCGGAACGCGGTGCCTCGCGCAATACCTTGCTCGCTTATCGCGCTGATCTGGAAGGCGCGGCTAAGATTTTGGGTGGCCTCTCCGCCGCCAGCAAGGACGCCATTGCGGGGCTTGCCGCTGCCTGGGCGGAACTGTCCGCTTCTTCGGTGGCGCGAAAGGCTTCGGCACTGCGCGCCTTTTACGGCTTTCTGGAAGAAGAAGGGCTGCGCGGCGACAATCCTTCCGCTGCATTGCCGCGTCCGGTCACCCGGCGTCCCCTGCCCAAGATTTTGTCGGCGCAGGAGGTCGAATCTCTGTTCGCCTTGATCGAGGAGAAGCTCGCCGTCGCGCATCCGTCGCCGCTCGACCTTCGTCTCTCGGCCTTGATCGAGTTGCTGTACGGCTCAGGACTGCGCGCTACCGAACTGGTCTCCTTGCCGCGCAGGGCGCTGGCCGCGGACCGGCCGTTCCTGATCCTGAAGGGCAAGGGCGCGCGGGAGCGACTTGTGCCGATATCGGACCGGGCGCGAGCCGCCGTCTCCGCCTGGCTGCCGCACGTCCCTGAGACCAGCCCATGGCTCTTTCCCTCCGGCAAGAGCCATTTGAGCCGCATTCGCCTCTATCAGTTGGTGAAGCAGCTTGCCGCCGCAGCAGGCATAGCGCCGCAGCGGGTAAGCCCCCATGTGCTGCGCCATGCCTTCGCCACGCATCTCCTCGAAGGCGGGGCAGACTTGCGCGCGCTCCAGTCCATGCTTGGCCATGCCGACATTGGTACGACGCAGATATATACGCATGTCGACAGCCGCCGTCTGGTCGAATTGGTGAACAGCCGCCATCCACTGGCGACAATGCGCCATCGTTTCGTTGACGAAGAAGCGTCTGCACCCTAACGCCGTCGGCCATGGTTAGCTTTCTGGAATTTGAAAAACCTATCGCCGAGCTTGAGGCGCGCGTCATCGAACTGCGCGCGACGGCGAGCGCCGGTGATATCGATATCAGCGGCGAGATCGAGAAGCTGGAGCAGCGCGCCGCCAAGATGCTGGTGGACACCTATGCGAAGCTGACGCCCTGGCAGAAGACGCAGGTTGCCCGGCATCCCGATCGCCCGCACTTCAAGGATTATGTCGCGGGCATGTTCGACAATTTCATGCCGCTCGCCGGGGACCGGGCCTTTTCCGATGATCAGGCGATCATCGGCGGCCTGGCGATGCTGGGCGATCGCCGGGTGATGGTGATCGGTCATGAAAAGGGTGACGACACCGCCAGCCGCGTCCGCCACAATTTCGGCATGGCAAAGCCCGAGGGCTATCGCAAGGCAATCCGCCTGATGCAGTTGGCTGACCGGTTCGGCCTGCCTGTCGTGACGCTGGTCGATACGTCGGGCGCATTCCCGGGCGTTCAGGCCGAAGAACGCGGCCAGGCAGAGGCTATCGCCCGTTCGACCGAACAATGCCTGGCGCTGGGCGTGCCCATGGTCGCTGCGGTGGTGGGTGAGGGCGGCTCGGGCGGCGCGGTCGCGCTGGCTGCCGCGAACCGGGTGCTGATGTTCGAACATGCGGTCTATTCGGTCATTTCGCCTGAAGGTTGTGCCTCCATCCTGTGGCGGACCGCCGACAAGGCGAGCGACGCCGCCACGGCCATGCAGGTGACGGCGCAGCATCTCAAGGGTTTGGGCGTCATCGACCGGATCGTCACGGAACCCATCGGCGGCGCGCACCGCGAACCTGTGCAGGCGATCGCCAGCCTTGGCGCAGCCATTGGTGAAGAGCTGGACTCACTCGCAGGCCTCGGGCCCCAGGAACTTCGCACCGACCGGGCGGACAAATTTCTAGCCATCGGCGCTTGATCTCACTCTTCCTGAAGGAACATGCAGCCCGGAGCCTCGTTTCGTCCGGGTAACAGGTTCAGCATGTGGAGGAGCCGTGAATAAGGCATTGGCATGGACAAGCGGCGCGATTGCTATCGCGGCCGCCATCGCAGCACCGTCAGTTCTGGGGCAGCAACGCGCGATCCGGACGGTGACGTCGATCAGCCCGCAGGAAAAAGCAAGCGGAGCGAAGCAGCACCCGCAGCTGCTTAATGAATTTGGCGGCGCCTATACTGGCCCTCAGGCGAAATATGCCGAGACAGTGGGCCGTCGCATCGCCGTTCAATCCGGACTGTCCAACGCTCAAGGCGATTTCACCGTAACGCTGCTGAATTCGCCGGTTAACAACGCTTTCGCCATTCCCGGCGGCTATGTCTATGTGACCCGTCAGTTGATGGCGCTGGCCAATGACGAAGCAGAGCTTGCAGGCGTACTCGGCCATGAAATCGGGCATGTCGCGGCTCAGCATGGCCAGCGGCGACAGCAGGCGGCGCAGCGCAATGCCATTGGCGGAACATTGCTGCAGGTGCTGACGGGGGCCCTGCTGGGCGATTCTGCCTTTGCCGGGTTGCTGCAGAAGGGCATTGGCACGGGCAGCCAGTTGCTGACCCTCAAATTCTCGCGCACGCAGGAATATGAGGCCGACGACCTCGGCATCCGTTACCTTGCGTCCGCTGGCTATGATCCTCGGGCGCTATCGTCCATGCTGGCGTCCTTGGGTGCTCAAAGCAGTCTGGATGCGCGCGTGACGGGCAATGCGCGGTCTGTTCCGGAATGGGCGAGCACGCACCCCGACCCCGCGTCCCGTGTCGGGCGCGCGGCGCGTAACGCCTCCGCCCAGAAAACGTCCGCTGGTGCACGCAATCAGGATCAGTTCTTGAAGGCGCTGGACGGCGTCCTTTATGGCGACGATCCGCGGCAAGGCGTGATCGAGGGCAGCCGTTTCCGTCATCCAGACCTGCGCCTGGCTTTCACCGCACCTTCCGGCTTCGGCATGGAAAATAGCGCGAGCGCGGTCTCGATTTCCGGCTCTGGCGGGCAGGCGCAATTTGGTCGCGGCGCTTATTCAGGCGATCTTGGTGCCTATATCGACTCGGTCTTCGCTAAGTTGGGCGGCAGCAATAGCCGCGTGCCAGAAGGAGAGGTGCGCCGCACCACGGTAAATGGCATTCCCGCTGCGTGGCGCAGCATTCGGGCAAACGCCAACTCTACCCAAGTGGACGCGACCGTATTCGCCTATGATTTCGGCGGCGGTAAAGCATATCATTTCCTGCTCCTGACGCCTGCCGGGCAGGGAATAGGGCCATTCGCTCCCCTGGTGCAGTCGGTCACGCGACTCACGTCTCAGGAAGCAGCAGCCATAAAGCCGCGCCGCGTGAATGTGGTTACGGTAAAGGCAGGAGATACCGTGCAGTCGCTCAGCCGGCGAATGGCTTATCCGGATTATCAACTGGAAAGATTTCTCACGATCAATGCGCTCAAGGCTCAGGCAGTGCTTCGTCCTGGTCAGCGGGTGAAGATCATTATTTGAGATCTGGGCCGATCGTGCTGAGCGTGCGAGACAAAAAAGGCGGCGGGATCGCTCCTGCCGCCCTTTTCTAAAAGATCAGGTCGAAACTTACGTTCCCATGTTGCCCTGAACTTTGTTGAACGTGTTGGTCAGTTTGCCACCCAGGCTGGTCATCGCGCCGATAGCGGCGACTGCGATCAGCGCAGCGATCAGGCCGTATTCGATGGCCGTAGCACCCTTTTCATTCTTCAGCATCTTGCGAACGAACTTCATGTGAAGTCTCCTTGACTTGAATTCCCGTTTAACTACCCAGCCGCCCCGCTAGAAATAGGTCAGCAATGGACGGTTTATGAGGGTTAGGTTGACAAAGCTTTAATATCGTCGAGCAGGTCTGAGATTAATGGTTAATGCGCGAGAACTTCAGTTGCGACGTTGTTCCACATGCCCACGGTCTTGTTTGCGACGTTCGATACTGCAGCGATCATCGCGAGAAAAACGAGGGCCAAGATTAATCCATACTCAACAGCTGTTGCCCCCCGCTGACACTGCAACAATCCCGATCGGGACAGGCGTTTGATCACCCCACGCATTGTACCACCCGTTTATTGCAGACAGCCCCGCTTACCCCTGTAAAAGGGCCACAGTTAACAAACCCCTTTTGCTGGACTGATATGACGACAAATTTCCCGCTTCTGGTCGTTGCTGCAGCGTTGGTCGATCCGGACGGCCGGGTGCTGCTTCAGCAACGGCCCCCAGGCAAAGCCATGGCGGGCCTGTGGGAATTTCCTGGCGGAAAGGTGGAAATGGGGGAGGCGCCAGAAGCGGCCTTGATTCGCGAACTGGAGGAAGAATTGGGCATCCGCACCCATGCAAGCTGTCTTGCGCCCGCCGCTTTCGCCAGCGAGGCGCTTGGCGACAGGCACCTGCTCCTCCTGCTCTATGTTTGCCGAAAATGGGAAGGCTTGCCCGAAGCGCGGCACGCTACCGATCTGAAATGGGTGAGGCCCAATCAGATGTATGCGTTGGACATGCCTCCCGCCGACTTGCCGCTGATCGGCTTGCTCGATTCGCTGATTTGAGAAAGGGGGCAGGCGAACAAGCGCCCACCCACCTTATGAATCAATCTTCCGCAGCTTTGCTCTGAAGCTGGATATAATTCTGGATACCCATGCGTTCGATCATTTCGAACTGGGTCTCCAATGTGTCGACATGCTCTTCCTCGCTTTCGAGGATCGACTGGAACAGGTCGCGGCTGACATAATCGCGTACGGTCTCACAATAGGCGATCGCGTCCTTCAGGACGGGAAGCGCTTCATATTCCAGTGCGAGGTCGGCCTTCAGCACCTCTTCGACCGTTTCGCCAATCTTCAAACGGCCGAGCAGCTGGAAATTGGGCAGACCATCGAGAAACAGGATGCGTTCCGCGACCTTGTCCGCATGCTTCATCTCATCGATCGACTCTTCATATTCGAACTTGGCCAGCTTCTCGATGCCCCAATGATCGAGCATCCGGTAATGCAGGAAATATTGATTGATCGCGGTCAGCTCGTTCTTGAGGACCTCGTTGAGATAGTCGATGACCTTGGAGTCACCCTTCATGGCGCTGTCCTCCGGCTATTGGAATGAAAGCGTAACTATAGGGTGCGTGATCCGGTTTGTTAACCCGAAAGCCCAGGAAAACAGCCATTTTTCTCTAGCGCTATTGCGTCGAGTTCTCGGCGACTGAAGGGGATTAACTGCGGATGATTTGCAATGCTGATCAGGCGCTGGCACGCTCGGCAGCGATCAACGTGCGGGCGAAGGGGACGCACTGCCCGCATTTGGGACGACGGCCGAGACGGGCATAAGCGCTGCAGGGGGTATCCGCGCCACTGCGCACGGCTTCCTTAAGATCCTTTTCGCGAATGGCATTGCAGACACAGACGACCATGAGGCTCTCCCTGAATCGGGAAATATCTCAGATGATAATGGGTCGCAATAGAATATTAGATGCTGTTGCGAATCTTTTGCGTTTTTCCTCGCGCGAGGGTGCGCCAAAGCCATTCCGAAGGTCCGACGGCGAATCGGGCAAGCCATGCCGTCGACCACACCAGCATGAAAAGCCAGGCGCAGAGCACCAGCAGCGGCAATTGCGACGGCCGCAGCAGGGCAAATAGCCCGAGACCCCACCCATAAAATAGGGCGCACATGAAGAGGCTGCTGCCCAGATAGTTGCTGAGCGCCAACCGACCCGTGCGCGCAACCGCCATCACGATCCGCCGCTCACCATGGCCGACGAACACCCATAGGATCAGCGCTGCCCAGCCCACCGCGAGCGGGATGCGGAAGGGAAAGGACCAGGCAAGCGACGTGGCCAGGGATGGCAAGGCAGGGAAATCCCGCAGGATCAGCCAGGCTGCGAGACCCGCCATCGGAAGCAGCCCGATCAGGAAACAATGCTTGGCCGTGCGCCAATATTGCTCCGCTTGCCACCGTCCGGTCAGAAACCCGCCCTTCAGCATGGCCATGCCCATCAGCATGAAACCGAGCGTGTCGAACGCGCTGAGGAAAAAGGACCACCACCAATTGCTGACATAGAGCTCAAGATGATGCGCCACTATGGTTGCAAAGCCGCTCCGGTAGGTGGCGATTTCTTCTCGGATCGCGGGATCGTCCGGATTGCTCAATGCGCCGATATAGCGGGCAAAGCTGTCCTTGAGGGTTGCAGCGGCGTCTGGCGCGGCGGCCGTCTCCGCCCATCCATGGAGGCTAAGGACAAATGCCGTGCAGATCAGGAAATGAGCAAGGAAGAACAGGAACGCCCATTTGAGGAGCGACAGCGGCTCCTTACCGATGAACATCATCGCGACGAGCCCGATCAGGGCATAGTTCATCAATATGTCGCCGGACCATAGCAGCATATAATGCGCGAGGCCGAAGGCGAAGAGCCAGGCTGCCCGGATGATCTGCGCGCGCTGCCCGTTGCGCCCCGCCATTTCCTCGCGATCGATCAAAAGCAGCATCGACGCGCCGAATAGCATGGAGAAGAGGGCCCGCATCTTGCCGTCGAACAGCAGGAAGCTGGTCAACCAGAACAGCTTGTCGCCAACCGAAAGCGGCCCCGCGACGCTCGGATTGAAATAAGCGGTCTGCGGCAGGGCGAAGCTGCTGATGTTCATCCACAATATGCCCATCGCCGCGCAGCCGCGCAGCACGTCCATGGCGGCGATCCGGGATGAAGGGGCGATCATGTGGCAAGGTTCCTTAAAGACGCTGGAAAAGGCGGCGTTGCTCTGCCATGCGACTAGCCATGAACAGCGGCCGCAAGCAACGGATAAGCGAGGCGTTCGGCGCGGCGGCGGATCATTATGAGGATCATGCCGGTCCGCAGCGCGCGGCAGCGGCCTTGGTCGCCGACCTTGCTCAATGGCAGAAATCTTCCGGGGTGGAGCGCATTCTGGAAATCGGCTGCGGAACGGGGCTGTTGACCCGCGACATTCAGCAGCGATGGCCTGCGGCCGAACTGTTCGTTACCGACCTCTCGCCAGAAATGCTCGCGCGCACCGCGACCGGAGCCTTTGTCGCGGGCACTTTCCTCGCAATGGATGGAGAAGCGCCTGCCTTCGAAGGCGAGTGGTTCGACCTGATCCTTTCCAGCCTGGCCTTCCAATGGTTCGACGATCTGGAAGAAGCGATCGCTCGCTTGGTCGGCTTGTTGAAGCCGGGCGGAAGCATCATTTTTTCGACGATGGGGCGGGGGAGCTTCGCGGAATGGCGCGCAGCTCATGAAGCCTGCGGCCTGATACCCGGCGTCCCTGACTACCCGTCGATTGGCGAACTATCTTCCATGCTGGCCCGGTATGAAGACGCGTTCGTTTTCGAGGAAGACTATGCTCTCCACTGCGGCGGCGCGCGGGGCTTGCTCTCGCATCTGAAAGGGATCGGCGCGGTGGTGTCCAGCGAGGGGCGCCAACCCCTTTCCCCCAAGGACCTCAGAAAGGTGATGGCCGTATTCGATGCGGAGGGGGGCGATGATGTCTATCAACTGCTGTTCGGGCGGGTGACGAGGTCTGCCTGACCCGCCCCGCCCATCAACTCGCCAAATCCGCCCTTACAGTTCGGCATCCATCAAATTGGGGAAGAAGCCCTCATGTGCTAAGCGGAGATCGGCAAGGCTGACGCCCGCGACCTGGCCGCCGCCAACGGTCCCGATCTTCACCGCGCCCGGAATGTCCACGCCCGCCGCTGCTGTCACGACATAACGGCCCTGATCCTCGCCAAAGGCTGCTGCGGTGGTCAATTCTGTGCTGAGCTCTGCGCCCTTGCCGCTCGCGAGCGCCATTTCAGCGATGGCGACGAGCAGGCCGCCATCCGAAATATCATGAACCGCGCTGACCTTTCCGTCGGCGATGAGCGCGCGGACCGTTTCCGCATGAGCGCGCTCGGCGGCGAGGTCGACCTTCGGCGCTTCCCCGGCTTCGCGGCCTGCGATTTCACGCAGCCAGATGGACTGGCCAAGATGCGTGCCTTGGCCACCGATCAGCCAGATGGCGTCGCCCTCCTTCTTGAAGGCAACGGTCGCCATCACATCGATATCCTTGAGCAGGCCGATGCCGCCGATCGCAGGCGTGGGCAGGATGGCCGAACCGCCACCCGTCGCCTTCGACTCATTGTAAAGCGACACATTGCCCGACACGATCGGGAAGTCGAACGCGCGGCAGGCATCGCCCATGCCGTCGAGGCAGCCGGTCAGCTGCGCCATGATCTCAGGCCGCTGCGGATTGGCGAAGTTCAGGCAGTTGGTGACGGCCAGCGGCGTCGCGCCGACTGCGCTGATGTTGCGATAGCATTCCGCAATGGCCTGCTTGCCGCCTTCATAGGGGTCGGCATAGCAGTAGCGCGGGGTGCAGTCGGTGCTGATCGCGATGCCCTTTTGCGTGCCATGGACGCGGACCACCGCGGCATCGCCGCCAGGACGCTGCACCGTGTCGGCGCCGACCATATGGTCATATTGTTCCCAGATCCAACGGCGGCTGGCGATGTCGGGCGAACCCATGAGCTTTACCAGATCCGCGCCAATGTCGCTGCTTTCCGCGATCTCGCCCAGCGGCTCGACCTTGGCCCAGGCCTTATAGTCTTCCTTCCGCATCGATGGGCGGTCATAAAGCGGCGCATCATCGGCCAACGGAGCAAGCGGGATGTCGCAGACGGTCTCGCCCTTGTGCACCAGCACCATGCGGCCGGTGTCCGTCACATGGCCGATAACCGCGAAGTCCAGTTCCCACTTGCGGAAGATCGCTTCGGCGAAAGCTTCCTTGCCCGGCTGGAGCACCATCAGCATGCGCTCCTGGCTTTCCGACAGCATCATTTCATAAGCCGTCATGCCGGTTTCGCGCTGCGGCACGTCATCCATGTTGAGCTGAATACCGACGCCGCCCTTCGATGCCATTTCCACCGACGAGGAGGTGAGGCCTGCCGCGCCCATGTCCTGGATCGCGACGATCGCGTCGGAAGCCATTAGTTCAAGGCAAGCCTCGATCAGCAGCTTTTCGGTAAAGGGATCACCGACCTGCACCGTTGGGCGCTTGGCGTCCGCATCGTCGCCGAAGTCGGCAGAGGCCATGGTCGCGCCATGGATACCGTCGCGGCCCGTCTTTGAGCCAACATAGACGATCGGATTGCCGATGCCCGACGCGGCCGAATAGAAGATCTTGTCCGTCTCCGCGACGCCCACGGTCATCGCATTGACCAGGATGTTGCCGTCATAGGCCGGGTGGAAATTCACCTCGCCGCCCACCGTCGGCACGCCCACGCAGTTGCCGTAGCCGCCGATGCCATGAACCACGCCGCTGATGAGATGCTTCATCTTCGGATGATCGGGACGGCCGAAGCGCAGCGCGTTCATGTTCGCAACCGGCCGCGCGCCCATGGTGAACACGTCGCGCAGGATGCCGCCCACGCCCGTCGCCGCGCCTTGATAGGGTTCGATGTAGGACGGGTGGTTGTGGCTCTCCATCTTGAAGATCGCCGCCTGGCCATCGCCGATATCGACGACGCCCGCATTCTCGCCGGGACCGCAAATGACCTGCGGGCCTTCGGTCGGCAGCTTCTTCAGGTGGATGCGGCTCGACTTGTAGGAGCAATGCTCCGACCACATGACCGAGAATATGCCCAATTCGGTAAGGTTGGGCTCGCGCCCGAGGGCGTTCAATACGCGGTCATATTCTTCCGGCGAAAGGCCATGTTCGGCGACGATTTCCGGGGTGATCTGAGTGGCTGCGGTCGACATGAGCGCGCCTTTAGCCGGGGAGGGGCGGATAGACAATCCTTGGCCAGCCCAACTCGGGAAAACATGCTATTAATATGCGTTGGATCACGGCCGGGAGGACGGAAAATGGAATGGATGTTGTTGCCGCTGCGTCGCTACGCCCGTCTTTCGGGGCGGGCGCGGCCGAAGGAATATTGGATGTTCATCCTCTTCCTCCTGATCTGCTTCATCGCGATCAGCCTCATAGAGGGGCTGCTGGGGCTCAGCACGACGGAGCATTGGGTGCGGCGTGGGCCATGGTGGTTCGACACCGGTTATCAAACCCGCGGCGGCCCACTCACGGGCCTGTTCGGCCTCGCCATGCTGATCCCATGGCTGGCGGTAGCCGTGCGCCGTTTGCATGACACCGACCGGAGCGGCTTCTGGCTGTTGATCATCTTCTTTCCGTTGATCGGCAGCCTTATTCTGTTGGTGTTCTTCATCATGAGCGGGACGCGCGGGGCCAACCGCTTCGGTCCCGATCCGATTGAAGTTGGCGAGCCTGAACTGGCGTCCCCGTCGCCCAAATGAAAAAGGCCGGGCGGTGAGGCCCGGCCTGTGAAAGACATGGGAGGCGGTGATCAGGCCTTGCAGCTGATGCCGCTCTTGCCCGGAAGAGTTGCGATGATCTGCTTGCCGCTGCCTTCGACCGAATAGCCGCCTTCTGCCGTAAAGGGCTTGCCCGGCTCTGCCGCGACGAGCTTCGTCGGCGCGCCAGTCTTTTCAGTGCGGAGGTTCGCGGTCTTATCATCGCTCAGGAAGTCGACGAAGATCAGGCTGTTGTCCTTGCAACGATACTGATGGCTCACCTTCACGGAAGGGGGGAGTTCAACAGGCGCTGCGTTGGCGAGTTGCGCAGCCATCGGATCGGCGGGGCCGCCGACGACTTCGGGTTCATCATTCTTGTTGCAAGCGGAAAGGAGGCTGAGAGCAACGACGGAAATTAGGGGGAGATAATATTTCATAGCGGTCCTTCTATGTGCACTTGCTGACGCAAGCGTCAACGCAAAACTGCCAAAATCCCGCCATTCTTGTGGCTTCTTTCATGACGCTTTCGTGACGAAGTGGTCGGGAATCAGGGCTCCGGCACGGTGCGGACTTGACCGCGCCTCCAGCGCCCGCCAATGCAGAGATCATGGCCGAAGACAGCAAGACAGAGCCGGGCGACTTGTCCCAATTGTCGTTTGAAGATGCGCTGCGCGCACTCGAGACCATTGTCCGGCGGCTGGAGAGCGGCGATGTGCCGCTTGACGAGTCGATCTCGCTCTATGCCCAGGGTGAAGAGCTGCGCAAACGCTGTCTGGACCGCTTGCAGGCCGCCGAAGCCCGTATCCAGAAACTGACCCTCGACCAAAGCGGCGCCGTCACGGGTGCCCAGCCGTTCGGCGCGGATTGAGCGCCGCGATGATGGAGGGAAGGGCCTCCGGATCAGCATTGTTGGCGGATCGGGCATCTGCCGTCGCTGCCGCCATAGATCGCGCGTTCGATCTGTTGCTAGCCGTCCCGCAAGATCCGCGCGCGCGGCTTTATGAAGCGATGCGGCACGCCGCCATCGGCGGGGGCAAGCGATTGCGGCCACTGCTGGTGCAGGCCGCTGGCGAGTTGTTCAACATCTCGGCGGAATCGCTGCTGCGCGTCGGCCTCGCGATCGAGTGCATCCATGTCTATTCGCTGGTGCATGACGATTTGCCCGCGATGGATGACGACGACATGCGCCGGGGCAAGCCGACGATCCACAAGGCCTTTGATGAAGCGACCGCGATCCTTGCGGGTGACTGCCTCCACGACCTTGCCTTTGAAGTGCTGGCGGATGAGGAAACCCATCCTGATCCGTTCGTGCGGGTGGAACTGGTAAAGGCGCTCGCGCTGTCCAGCGGCCCGGCTGGCATGGCGGGCGGGCAGATGATGGATCTGGAGGCGGACGGCACCAGCTTCGACCTCGCCACCGTCACGCGGCTGCAACAGTTGAAGACCGGCGCGCTCATCGGCTTTTGCGTGGATGCGGCCGCCATCATGGCGCGGATTCCGGCGGAGTCCCGGACCAGCTTGCACGGCTATGCGCGCGACATCGGCCTTGCCTTCCAGATCGCCGACGATCTGCTGGACGTCGAAGGGGACGCCGACCTTGCGGGCAAGGCCGTGGGGAAGGATGCGGCGGCTGGCAAGGAAACCTTCGTCTCCCTGCTCGGGATAGAGCGTGCGCGGGAACAGGCGCGTCTGCTGGTCGATCAGGCCAAGGCGCATCTGCACGGCTTCGGGGCAGAAGCGGACCTGCTGCGCGCGATCGCGGATTATATCGTGGAAAGGGACCGGTAAGGCATGAGCAGTCAGCGGGTAGGGGTCTATCCCGGCACGTTCGACCCGATCACTTTGGGTCACATGGACATCATCCGCCGGGGCGCCAAGCTGGTCGACAAGCTGGTCATCGGCGTCACCACCAATATCGCAAAATCGCCCATGTTCACCGATGAAGAACGGCTGGAGATGGTGCAACGCGAATGCGTCGGTATCGACGCGGAGATCGTCGTTACCGGCTTCAATTCGCTGCTGATGGATTTCGCCGAATCGCAGGGCGCCAGCGTCATCATCCGCGGCATTCGGGGCGTCACCGATTTCGAATATGAATATCAGCTCACCGGCATGAACCGCCAGATCAACCACCGGATCGAAACCGCCTTTCTGATGGCCGATGTATCGCTCCAGCCGATCGCTTCGCGCCTGGTGAAGGAAATCGCGCTGTATGGCGGGCCGATCGACAAGTTTGTCAGCGCCCGCGTGCGGGATGATGTAGTCGCTCGGGTGGCGATGCTCGGGCAGAAGGGCGGCCAATAACAGGCCGCTCAGCCTTCGTTCAGTTGCCAATCGCGAAGAGCGCGCTATCAGGGCAGCTTCGCCTTCAAGGTCCAAATCAGGGAAAGCTTATCCATGCGGTTCAGTTCGGCGTTCAAGACCGTGGCGATCACTGTCGCTCTCTATGCGTCGGGCGGCGTGGCGCTGGCCCAGGGTGGCGCTCCTGGCGGCAATGGCGAAGAGATGAAGCGGGCGGAAGCCGCCGCGCGTGCTGAACAGAACGCGAAATCGATGGGTCAGGACGCAGAAGTGAAGCTGCCGCCTGCGACCGTGCCGGTGGATCCGGAAAATGTGTGGGATCTCGACCTGTCGAGCGGCGGGCGCGTGCGCATCCAGCTGCGCCCTGACATCGCCCCGCAGCATGTCGAACGCATCAAGCAGTTGACGCGTCAGGGCTTCTACAATGGCCTGAAATTCCACCGCGTCATCCCCGGTTTCATGGCGCAGGGCGGCGATCCCAAGGGTGACGGCACCGGCGGTTCCTCGCTCCCTGACCTTCAGGCCGAATTCAACCCGATGCCGCACCTGCGCGGCACCGTATCGATGGCGCGCGCAGCGGACGAGAACAGCGCCAACAGCCAGTTCTTCATCCTCTTCCTGCCGCGCATGCAGCTCGACAAGAAATATACCGTCTTCGGCCGCGTGATCGAAGGCATGCAATATGTCGATGCCATCGCTCCGGGCGAGCCGCCCGTCAATCCGTCAACCATTCTCCAGGCATCGATCGAAAGCGATGGCAAGCCGCCGGTAGCGGCGCTGCCCACGCCTCCAGCGCCCTCCATTGTCGCGCCCGCACCGGCCGCGGCAAAGAAGGCTGCACCGAAGAAGCGCTAAGGCTGAAGGAAGGCGGATCATGCCGGGCCACTCCGGCATGATGATCCTGCTTAGAGGATAGCGCCCGCATGCGCGTAGATCTGTTCGACTTCGAATTGCCTGCTGAGAGCATTGCTCTCCGGCCAGCATCACCGCGGGACGCTGCCCGCCTGCTGCTGGTTGACGGCGACAATCCGCTTGAGGATCGTACTGTGCGTGACCTGCCGAGCCTTTTGCGGCCCGGTGATGTGCTGGTCTTCAACGATACGAAGGTCATCCCCGCCCAATTGGAAGGGCTCCGTGGCCAGGCCAGGATCGGGGCAACGCTCCACAAGCGGCTCGGCCTCCGCCAATGGCAGGCCTTCCTGCGCAACGCCAAGCGGGTTCGCGATGGTGACCAGATAGATTTCGGCGCGGGCGTCACCGCTCTTGCCGGGCCGCGCGACGACGATGGCGGCGTCACCCTGACGTTCGAAGGCGATGAGCCCGTGGAGGTTCTGCTGGAGCGGGCAGGGCGCATGCCGCTGCCGCCCTACATCGCCAGCAAGCGGCCGACCGACGCGCGCGACCGCAGCGACTATCAGACGATGTTCGCGCGCGAGGATGGCGCGGTCGCAGCCCCCACGGCGGCGCTGCACTTTACCCCCGATCTGATGGCAGCGCTGGCGGATGCGGGCGTGGTGTCGGAAACGCTGACGCTGCACGTGGGCGCTGGCACATTCCTGCCCGTGAAGGCTGAAGATACCGACGACCACCGCATGCATGCGGAATGGGGCCGGATCGAACAGGCCACCGCCGATCGGCTGAACGCTGCCCGCCAGGCAGGCGGCCGCCTCATCGCCGTCGGCACGACCAGCCTGCGCCTGCTCGAAAGCGCCTGTGGCGAGGATGGCATCATCCGCCCCTTTGCCGACGAGACGCGCATCTTCATCACGCCCGGCTATCGCTTCCGCGCGATCGATGGCCTGATGACCAACTTCCATCTGCCACGATCGACATTGTTCATGCTGGTAAGTGCGCTCATGGGGCGAGAGCGCATGCAGGCGGCCTATGCCCATGCGATCGAGAGCGGATACCGCTTCTACAGCTATGGCGACTCGTCGCTGCTGCTGCCGTAAGCCGTAGCCCAGCCGCGCTAGGACCGGCCCACGAACAGAAAACCCACCGCCGCCATGATGCACAGAAATGCCGCCGCGTGCCGCCAGTGCAGCGGTTCGCCGAGAACCGTCACCATGAACCCGCCGAACACGATCAGCGCTATCGCTTCCTGAGCGATCTTGAGCTGCCCCGCGCTCCACCCGCTGGCGAAGCCGACGCGGTTCGCAGGCACGGCAAAGCAATATTCGATCAGCGCGATGCCCCAGCTGATCAGGATGACGATCAGGATCGGCTTTTCCATCCCGCCTTTCAGATGCCAATACCAGGCGACGGTCATGAAGATGTTTGAAACGACCAGCAGCAGGATGGTTGGCATGAACGGCCTCGACAGGTGAGGGATGGGCCTGTGCCATCGCCGGTAGGCAGAGCGCAAGAGGGGTGGCAGGCCTTATCGGCCGACGTCGCATAGCCTGTTCGGCGCACAAGAAAAAGGGCCCGGCATCGCCGGGCCCCTTCCGTCGCTCATCGGCAATCAGCGGTAGCGGTACGTGTCGCGCGAGCTGCTGGAACCACTGCTGCTCCAGCTATTCTGGTCGCGTCCTTCCCCGAACATCGCATTCTGCTCGCGTTCGGTGCGCCAGGCTTTGTGCGCTTCATCGGCGGTCTTTTCCAGCGTCACCCGCTGTTCGTCCACCGATCTGATCCAGGACGACGGAACGGAATGGTGCACGCCGCCTGCATCCTGATCGGTCTTGGTCAGGATGATGCGATCGCCGCTCAGCTTGTCGACGGTGCCGATATGTTGGCCGTCGCTGCCCACGACTTCCATATGTTCGCGGACCTGCTGCACCGCCTGCCGCTGTTCCGTGCGGCGCGTGCGCCAGCTGCCGAACTCATTGTTGAAGCGGTCGCGATGCTCGCGTTGATATTCCGCATAGTCGCGATCCAGTTCGTCGATCCGCTGCTGGCGCCAGGCATGATAGTTGGCGTCGTGATGCTCGCCATAATCATGCGTCGGTCCATAGGAGCGGACGCGGTTGCCATGATCTTCACTGCCAAACCCGCTGCGTTCGCCAGTGAAGGGCGCATAGCCCCGGTTCGGCAGATATTGGCTGCTGCGCGATGCTGACGCGAAGCCGATGCGGCTGCTTTCGTCGCGCGGGTCACCATAGGGACGGTTATAATATTCGTCATATTCGCGACGGCGTTCGGCTTCTTCATCGCCGAACCAGCTGCGAATCTCGTCACCTGCCCGATCGAAGAATCCGCGCTCTTCAGGATCATACTGCTCCGGTGCCCGTCGGCTATCAGGACCGCTGAACTGGCCACGCGTTCCATAACGATAGCTGCGGTCATCACGCCAGTCGCGCTGGCCTCGATAGCGGTCCGAGCCGCGATCCCAATCGCCGCGAGTCCTGTCATCGCCTCCATAGCGGCGTCCGCCTTGATAGCCCATGATACTTCTCCTTGGCTGCTGTTGCTACGGCCTCACAGCCGTTGTTTCACCAATGAGTGGAAAGGCGCATCGTTCCGGCCGTTACGTGGAGGTAACATCCATGTTTGGAACCGACCGGTCGCTCGGGCTGGCACGGGCAGATATGAGAAAAAGCCCGTTGCAAGGCAAAAGCGGCTCGCTTATAGGCAGCGCTCCTTGGGGCCGTAGCTCAGCTGGGAGAGCGCGTCGTTCGCAATGACGAGGTCAGGGGTTCGATCCCCCTCGGCTCCACCATCCTTTCTGAAGGAAGGGGTGGTCCTGAAGGACTTTACCGCCAGCATGATGCGCGCCTATGGCGGGTGTCATGACATCATCCAGCATTGAAGGCCGCTCGGCTGCGACCGCGATCATTGTCCGTGACATGCCCGATGGTCCTCCGCACATCCTGATGATGGAGCGGGCAGGGACGATGGCTTTTGCGGCGGGAGCTCTGGTATTTCCCGGCGGCGCTGTGGACGACGCAGATCGCGAACTCGCGCGCACCACGGGGGGCTCGGCGGATGTGGGAGAGACCGCTGCGCGCCTTGCCGCGATCCGGGAGACGCTGGAGGAAAGCGGCTTGGGTATAGGCTTTGCGGCCACGGCGGACCCGGCGCAATTGGCCGAGATGCGTGGAGCTTTGGCAGGAGGCGCGACCCTCTCCGCCATCCTCCAGACGCATGGGCTTGAACTTGCGCTGGATCATTTGACGCCGTTCAGCCGCTGGCACCCGGCGGACGCGGAAATGGCCGCGCGGATTTATGATACGCGCTTCTATCTGGCGCGCGCGCCTGAGGGCCAGGTTGCGACGGCTGATACGACGGAAAATGTTCGCCTGTTCTGGATGAGCGCAGGCGACACAATCGCCCTGTGCGACGCTGGCGGTGGCCGCATCATCTTCCCCACGCGCCGCAATCTTGAGCGGCTGGCGCTGTTCGGCAGTTTTGCCGAGATGGCCGCCCATGCCGCGTCCTTCCCCGTGGAAAAGGTCAGCCCGTGGCTGGAGGAAAGGGACGGCGTGCGCCACCTCTGCATCCCCGATCATCTCGGTTATCCCGTGACTTCGGAACCGATGGAGCATGTGCAGCGTGGTTAGCGCATGCGCCAGCTTCATATCATCCTGCGCAGGCTTCTTCTGCTTGGCGCACTCTGCGCCCTGGCGCTGATCGGCTATGCCTATCTGCGTCATCGGCCGCAGGACCTGCCCTGGACCGATTTGGACCTCGGCCAGCCTGTTGGAATGTTCACGGGCCGCAAGCTCGCCGCTCTGACCGGCGACGCCAACGGATGCCGCGCGCTGCTCGACCGGGCTGGCGTCAGCTATGTCGCGATGAAGCCTAAGGGAACCGGGCAGTGCCGCCACAGCGATGCTGTCCGCTTGCGGCAGGAAGATGGCGCGGCGAGCCTGTCCCCTGCCTCCGTCGCGCCATCCTGCCCGGTCGCCGCCGCGCTCAAGCTTTGGGAGTGGCAGGTGGTGCAACCCGCCGCAGAGCAGAGTCTGGGGAAGCCTGTGGAGACGATCCAGCATCTCGGCTCATACAGCTGCCGCCGCATCTACGGCCGCGCGCAAGGCAGTTTTAGCGAGCACGCCACGGCCGACGCGATCGACATCAGCGGCTTCATCCTGGAAGGCGGCAAACGCATCAGCGTTGGGCGCGATTGGCGGGGTGAGGGGAAGGAAGCCATCTTCCTGCGCGCTGTCCGGGACGGTGCTTGTCGGCTCTTCTCGACCACTCTGTCGCCCGACCATAACGCCGCGCATCATGACCATCTGCACCTGGATCAGGCGGAGCGGGGCAAGCTCGGCGGACGCCTGTGCCGTTAGAGCATCGTGCGCAAAAGTGGGAACCGGTTCTGCGCTTAAAACGATGCGACAACAAAAAACTAGAGCGCGCGACCTGCGTCCGATTAAGCGCAGCGCGCTCTAGCCTTTCGGTGGACTTGCGCGACCTGGAGGCATAGATTCGTCCCTCTTCCCGCATGGAGGTGGTCATGCCGCAGTTCGTGATAGAAAGGGAAATGCCCGGCGCTGGAAGGCTTCGGGGCGATGAACTCAGAAGCGCATCGCAAGGGTCATGCACTGTGCTGCGCGAGCTTGGACCCGACATACAGTGGGTCCACAGCTATGTGACGGACGACAAGATCTATTGTCTCTATCGCGCGCCCAGCGAAGAGCTGATCCGGCAGCATGCCGAGCTTGCGGGGCTTCCGGCCAACAGCATCGCGAGGGTTCGATCGACGATCGATCCCACGACCGCGGAATAGAGCTACTGGCCGAAGCCCGCCTGCCGGGCGAGATCGACGGCCTCCCGCGCTGCCGCGAGGAGCGCGCCGCTCTTCGCTTCGCACTCGCGCTGCTCATATTCCGGCGTCGAGTCGGCCACGATGCCCGCCCCCGCCTGAACATGCATGACGCCATCCTTGAGCACGGCGGTGCGCAGGACGATGCAGCTGTCCATGTTTCCGTCTGGCCCGAAATAGCCGACACCGCCGGCATAGGCGCCTCGCGTCTCGGGCTCCAGTTCCGCGATAATCTCGCACGCGCGGACCTTGGGTGCGCCTGACACGGTGCCTGCCGGAAACCCGGCGAAGAGCGCGTCCAGTGCGTCCTTCTCCGGTGAAAGGCGGCCGACCACGTTCGACACGATATGCATGACGTGGCTGTAGAATTCGACCGTATAGCTGTCGGTTACCGTCACCGACCCGGCAGTGGCGACCCGGCCGACATCATTGCGCCCGAGGTCGAGCAGCATCAGATGTTCGGCCCGCTCCTTGGGATCGGCGAGGAGGCTTTCCCGGTTGGCGGCATCCTCGACAGCACTCTTGCCGCGAGGCCGCGTTCCGGCGATCGGCCGGATCGTGACTTCGCCATCGCGCGCCCGCACCAGGATTTCAGGGCTGGACCCGATCAGCGCAAATCCGGGCAGATCGAGATAATAGAGGAAGGGCGACGGGTTGATCCGCCGCAAAGCCCGATAAAGCGAGATCGGCGGCAAGGTGAACGGACTGGTGAATCGCTGGGCGAGCACCACCTGGAATATGTCTCCCGCGACGATATAGTCCTTCGCGCGCTCGACCATCGCCTTGTAGCGGCCCGGCTCCAGAGCGGGCGTCACCTCGACATCGGCAATGTCCTGCGGGGCGGGGGTCTGCGGCAGGGGCGCGGCAAGACGCGCCGCCGTCGCATCTATCCGCTCCAGGGCCTGTGCAATCGCCGCGTCGGCATCGCTGAAGCTGCCCTTCCACACAGGCGCGACAAAATACAGCGCATCGGCCAGCCGGTCGAAGACAAGGATGATGGTCGGCCGCACGAACAGCATGTCGGGCAGCTCAAGCGGATTGGGTGCAGGCCGGGGCAGCTTTTCGACAAGGCCAACCGTCTCATACCCGAAATAGCCCACCAGGCAGGCGAGGGCAGGGGGAAGCGCCGGGTCAAGCTCCGCACGGCATTCCGCCACCAGCGCCCGCAAGGCATCCAGCGCGCCCGCAGTCTCCAGAACGAAGGCTTGGCGGTCGGCCGCCCACTGGCGATTGATCTCCGCCGTCTGGCCCTCCGCGCGGAAGACAAGATCAGGGGCGAGGCCGATCAGGCTGTAGCGACCCCGTACTGCGCCGCCTTCGACGGATTCCAGCAGAAAGTCACCGCGATCGGGCTCCAACAGCTTGAGCGCGGCGGAAATCGGCGTGTCCGTGTCCGCGATTTGCCGACGCCACACCAGCGCCGAATTACCAGCCGCCAGCGCGGCGCGAGCAGCCGCTATCCCGTCATTGCCTGCGCTGCTTGGCATCATCTTATTGAGCGCCGCCATTGGTGCTGGCGAGCGCCCGCTGCACGGTGGCGACAGCGGACGGGTTCCGGGTCACGCCAAGCTGTTTCTCGACCGCCCGTTCGAACTGCTGGCCATATTCCTGGCCCGCCACGTCGCTCAACTGGCTGCGGACCTGGTTGAGCAGGGCGGTCTGGCCGCCCGCGTCACCGGGCTTGATGCCGTTCAGCTGCACCACGAAATATCCGCGATCCTGACCCACTGGCAGCGTCTTCACGCTGTTCGTCGCCATGGAAAAGAGGATCGCCACTTCGGCGGGCGGACGCTGGCCCTCCCGCATGATGTCGGCGCGGCGGCCCCCCACCGTCTGGGGCGCGGGAAGGCGTACGCCAGCCTGCGCCACGGCATCGGCGAGCTTCATGCCCTTGGCGACCTTCGCCCGGATCTGCTCGGCCACAGCCTTCGCCTTGGCGTTGCCCTGCGCCAGCTTATACTGCGCAAGAACCAGCGGCTTCACCTTTGCAAGCGGCGGCGGCGCGGCGGCGCGAATCTCGGCAGGCGCGGCAAGGGCATAGCGCTGGTCAGGCGTGATCGGCACGAGTTGCGCATCATCGTCCTGGCTCATCTGGAATACCGGCGCCAGCAGCGGCTGGACATCGGCCGAAACCTGATAGGCCTGATCCTCGACCTGCTTGCCATTGGCGATCAGGAAGGGCGTCGTTTCCAGCTTCAGGCCGTTATCCTTGACCACTTCCTCGAAGCTGCCACCATCTGCGATCTGGTCTTCGACCTTGCCGGTGAACTCGCTCAGCAGGCGCTTCTGCTTCTGCGAGCGAAGCGTCGCCGCTATCTCCTCGCGCACGGCTGACAAGGGGCGGGCGGCAACGGTCTTGACGTTCGACACGCGCAGCAGAACCCAGCCGAGCGATCCACGGATCGGACCGGCCAGTTCGCCCTGCTTGGTCGCAAAGGCCGCGTTCGCGACGGCGGCAGAGGAAGAAGCGGTAAGGCCTTCGCGGCTCTGATCGGTAAGCGTCGATGCCTCCAGTCCAGCGGCCTGCGCGGCCGCGGCGAGCGACTTGCCCCCCTTGACCTGCGCTGCGATCGTCTTGGCGGCGGCTTCGCTCGGCACGATCAGCTGTTCGAAGCTGCGGCTTTCCTTGGCGGCATAGCTCGCCTTGTTCTGATTATAGGCTGCGGCGATTTCCGCGTCGGTCGGCTGCGCGGCCTGGGCGAAGCGCTCCCCATCGATCACGGCGTAGCGAATGCGCCGCTGTTCGGGAATCGTGAAGCGCGCGGCATTCTGCTGATAATAGGTCGCGAGTTGCGCATCGCTCGGGTCCTTGATGTCGGCGAAGGCGGCGGCGGGAACAGCGGCGATGGTGCCCTGACGCGCCTCCAGCAGCAGCGAGGCATAGGGCAGGACGACACTGTCGGGCAGCTTCACGCCAAGGCCGAGAGGCGCGAGCATCTGCCGCTCCAATATCTCGCGGGTGATGTCTTCGCGCAGCGCCTGCTCCGTGATCCGTTCGCGCACCAGCAGCTGGCGGAAATTATCCTGGCTGAAATTGCCTGCCGCGTCCTGAAACGCCGGGATCTGGGCGATCTGCGCATCGACGAGGCGCTTGGAGATATGGACGCCCTGATCCTTCGCATATTCCTTCAGCGTCATCGCGGCGACGAGTTGGTCATAGATTTGCGCGACCGCGCCCTGCGCCAGGAAATCGCCGATCTGGAGACCCGGAGTCGCCCGGCGCGCATTTTCGAAGACGCGCTGGACCCGCTCTTGCAGCTCTGTAACAGTCAGCCGGGTCCCGCCAGCCTTCGCCGCCGTCTCGCCACGGCCGCCCAGGGACGAGCCGAACTGGCCGCTGGACAAATCGCCCAAGATGAAGGCCGCCGCGATGATGCCGAGGAAAAGAAGCGCGAAAAGAGCGCCGAATTTCGAATGGATGAAGCGGCGAAAGACTGAAAGCATGGAGAGAAGTCCAACAAGGAAAGACTTTTACAGGCGGCCCGCTTTAGGGGCGGATCGTCGCGGCGGCAAGTGCGGCTTGGCTGGACAAATGCCGTCCCTTTGTCCATCGGCCTGCGGAAGGGCCGGTCTGTCAGGCTGGCGAATGGACGGATGACTTGAAAGGGGTACGGATCGATGGGCAGGCGCAAGCTGGTGGTCGGCAACTGGAAGATGAATGGCCTTCGCGCACAGCTGCCGGAAGTGGAAGCGATCGGCGCGCTTGCGGCCGAACGTCCGGTGGTCGAAGTGGGGCTTTGCCTGCCCGCGACACTGATCATGGCGGCCAGCCAAGTGAAGGGCGGCGCCTTCGTCGGCGCGCAGGACTGCCACATGAAGGACAATGGCGCGCACACCGGCTGCCTGTCGGCGGCAATGCTGGCGGAAGCAGGCGCGAGCTGGACGATCGTCGGCCATAGCGAGCGGCGTCAGGATCAAGGCGAAACCGACGCCGACGTCGCCGCCAAGGCGCTCGCGGCCAGGGCGGCGGGCCTCAAGGTGATCCTGTGCGTCGGCGAAAGCCTGGACGTGCGCGACGCTGGCGGTGCCGAGGACGTCGTTTCCGCGCAGCTGCTTGCCTCCTTGCCCGAAGGCGCGGCGGCCGATTGGCTGGCGGTCGCCTATGAACCCATCTGGGCGATCGGCACCGGTCGCATCCCGACCATGGAAGCGGTCGAAGCCATGCACAAGGCGCTGCGTGCAGCGCTCGCCAGCCGGATCGGCGCGGGTGAGGCGAACGCCATGCGCATCCTCTATGGCGGCTCGATGAATGGCGAGAATGCCGCCGAACTCATGGCAATCGAAGATGTCGATGGCGGCCTTGTGGGCGGCGCAAGCCTCACCGCTACGAAATTCGCGCCGGTGATCGCTGCCGCTGGTTGAGGCGGGAGGGGGCGGCCTTTCGGCCCTGCCCGGGATCTGATCAGCACGACGAAGCCCAGCGCCGGTTGCCCCCGCCGCCCATCGCCGCTATGGGCTCTCCAACGCACCCCATTCGGACAGATATTCTCGCATGTTCACCTTCATCCTCGTCGTGCAGGCCATCGTTGCGGCTTTGCTGGTCACCGTCATCCTGATGCAGAAGTCGGAAGGCGGCGGCCTGGGTGTGGGTGGCAGCCCGGCAGGGTTGATGTCCGCGCGGGGTGCGGCGGACTTCCTGACGCGCTCGACGACCGTCCTTGCGTCGATCTTCGTGCTGCTGTCGATCGTCCTTGCGGTGATCGCGTCGGTTCAGCACGCGCCGAGCGATATCGATACGTCGCTGGTGAAGCAGGCTCCCTCTGCCCCTGCGGGCCAGGCTCCGGCGACCGGCAATGCCGATCCGCTGGCCGGTGCGGCAGGCGCTGCGAGCAATGGCCAGGCGGCTAACGGCGCGGTTCCGCTCGCCAACTGAACTTTTTCGTTCAAATTTTCGATCTTTTTTGCTCGCGCGTGGATTCGCGCGCTTGCCCAACTTGTTTGTAAAAGGCTAAGCCTCCACTCCCATGGCGCGGTATATTTTCATCACCGGCGGCGTGGTCTCCTCGCTTGGTAAAGGCCTTATGGCCGCATCGCTCGCAGCGTTGCTGCAGGCGCGAGGTTTCCGTGTGCGTATCCGGAAGTTCGACCCTTATCTCAATGTCGATCCGGGCACGATGAGCCCGTATCAGCATGGCGAAGTCTATGTGACCGATGACGGGGCGGAGACCGACCTCGACCTTGGCCACTATGAGCGCTTCACCGGCGTTTCCGCGCGCCAGTCGGACAATGTGACGCAGGGCCGCGTCTACCAGACGATCATTCAGCGCGAACGGCGCGGCGATTATCTCGGCGCGACGGTGCAGGTGATCCCCCACGTCACCGACGAGATCAAGGCGTTCGCCACTGCCGACACCGATGACCTCGACTTCGTGCTGTGCGAAATCGGCGGCACGGTAGGTGACATCGAATCGCTCCCCTTCATGGAAGCGATCCGCCAGCTGCATAACGACCTCGATCGCGGTCAGTCGATCTTCGTCCATGTGACGCTGGTGCCCTACATCGCGGCGGCCGGCGAGCTGAAGACCAAGCCGACCCAGCACAGCGTCCGCGAACTGACGTCGCTCGGCATTCAGCCGGACATCCTGCTTTGCCGCTGCGAACATCCGCTGCCGGAAAGCGAGCGCAAGAAGATCGCGCTTTTCTGCAACGTGCGTCCCGAGGCCGTCATCCCCGCGCTCGACGCCAGCAGCATCTACGCCGTCCCCGCGCAATATCACGCGGAGGGCTTGGACGAGGAAGTGCTGCGCGCCTTTGGTATCCAGGGCGCGCCCAAGCCGTCGCTCGACCGCTGGCTCGACATCATGGATCGCCAGCAGAACCCCGAAGGCGAAGTGACGATCGGCGTCGTCGGCAAATATGTCGGCCTGCCCGACGCCTATAAGTCGCTCTACGAAGCGCTGACCCATGGTGGTTTTGCCAACCGGGTGAAGGTCAACATCAAGTGGATCGACGCGGAACTCTTTGAAAAGGGCGATGACGTTGCCGCCAGCCTTGAACCGATGCACGGCATTCTCGTCCCCGGCGGCTTCGGCGTGCGCGGTTCCGAAGGCAAGATCGCCTCGGTCAAGTTCGCCCGTGAACGCAATGTGCCCTTTTTCGGCATCTGCCTCGGCATGCAGATGGCCTGCATCGAAGGGGCGCGGAACACGGCCGGAATCCCGGACGCTTCGACCACCGAATTTGGCGAGACTTCAGAGCCGGTCGTCGGCCTCATCACCGAATGGATGAGCAGTGAAGGCCTGCAAAAGCGCACCGCCGAAACCGATCTTGGCGGCACGATGCGCCTGGGCGCCTATCCCGCCAAGCTCACCGGCAACAGCGTCGTGGCGGGCATCTACGGCACCGGCGACATCAGCGAACGGCACCGCCACCGCTACGAAGTCAACGCCGGCTATCGCGACAGCCTTGAAAAGGGCGGCCTGATCTTTTCAGGCATGTCCCCCGACGGCACGCTGCCGGAAATCGTCGAGCGTCCCGATCACCCCTGGTTCGTGGGCGTGCAATTCCACCCGGAACTCAAGTCCAAGCCTTTCGACCCGCATCCGCTGTTCGCCAGCTTCATCGAAGCGGCGGTGAAGCAGAGCCGGCTGGTCTGATCGCCCAACAGAGTCGATCGGTGGACTGTCTCTACCCCCGTCACCCCGGACTTTGATCCGGGGTCCCGCGTCGTTTCGTCCGGAAGGTGGGGTAGCCCGCTCCTCGCGCCGAGGTTCATGATGTCCGGGCTGAACCCAGATCGTCATGAACCGCTTTTGGCAAGTTCATTGCGAAATCGAAGACCGACATATTGTTGATCAAGCCGGTCACCCGAAGCCGCTGTGCGGGCACGATAAAGCCGATCGTCCCCGCAGCGCCCATCCAGCCGAACAGGCCTTTGAACCCGCCATGATCGGCAATGCAGCCGCCCGCGCCAAAGCCCACGACGCCCGGAATGCCAAGATAATCGCGCATGCTCACGCCTTGCGGCAGGAGGTTCGCGGTTCCAGCGGCCACGGCGTCCGGCGGCATGACCTCCGCCCGGTCCAGGCGTCCGTTATTCGCCAGCATGGCCAGGAAGCGATCATAATCATGGGCCGTTGATATGAGCCCGCCGCCGCCCGAAGGAAATGCGGGCTTGCTGAGGAATATCGAAGCCGGGCCCGCATCGACCTCCGTCAGCTTGGCGCTCCTGCCTGTATAGCTCGTGACGAGACGCGCCTTCTTGCTCTCTGGCACATAGAAGAAGGTGTTGCTCATGCCCAAAGGCGCGAAGAACCGCCGCTCCAGAAACTGCTCGAACGGCATGCCTGCCACGATCTCGATAATATGGCCGAGCAAATCCAGCCCCACCGAATAGCTCCACGCTGTTCCCGGGTTTGAAAGCAGGGGAGCCGCCGCCAGCCGATCCGCGAAATCCTTCAGGCTCGAAGGCGGGGCTTGCTCCAGCCGTTCCGCATGGCTGATCAGGTTCTGCCTCAGCCCCAGCTTTTCATATATCCCCTTGAGCGGCCCTTTGACCGCAGGCCCGCCACCAAGACCGGCGGTGTGCGTCAAAAGGTGGCGGATCGTCATCACGGAAGTAGCAGGACGAGTTTCAACGCCTTGCCCAGGATTGGCCAGTACGCGCGTATTCGCAAAGCCGGGGATGAAATCGGCTACTGGCTGGTCGATCTTCATCCGGCCTTCTGCGATCAGCAGCATTGCCGCCATGCCGGTGATTGGTTTCGTCATCGAATAGACGCGAAACAGGGTGTGCTCATCCACTTGGAGCGCGCTATCAAGCGCGATCGTGCCGCTGCTGATATAATCTGGGCGGTTTGTTCTTTCGCCGATCGCGACGATAGCGCCCGGAACAGCCCTTTCACCAATGACGCCATCCACCATCGAGCGGACGGCAGGAAAGCGTCTTGCGCCTGCGCGCGCATATCCGGGCGCAGCGCCCATCATCCCCAGGCAAATTGCGCTTTTCAGCAGATCGCGTCGCACGAATGCCGCATGTGGCATGGCCGTCCTCCCCCTCATTATCGATCACTATCGTGTCGATTGTCATGATGCGGGTCAACGGCTGACGCGGCACGTTCCTGTCAGCAGGATCGTCCTAATTAGCGGGCGTCAGCTTCAATAACCGCCCCTGCGAGCCCTGGCCGCCATCCTCCAGCAACCACAGCGCCCCGTTCGGACCTTGCTCGACCTCGCGGATGCGAGCGCCCATGTCCCACTGATCCGCTTTCGCCGCATTCTCCCCATCCAGCTTCACGCGCACCAGCGCCTTGCTCGACAGCCCGCCGATAAAGAGGGAATTCTTCCACTGCGGGAACAGATCGCCCGAATAATAGAGCAGCCCCGCAGGAGAGATTACCGGGTTCCACCAGACCTTCGGCGCTTCATAGCCATCATGCGCGCTATGGTCGGGGATCGGCTTTCCGTCATAATGATCGCCGTTGGACACCTTGGGATAGCCATAATTGAGCGCTGGCTTGATGAGGTTCACCTCATCCCCGCCCTTGGGGCCCATCTCCTGCTCCCACAGCCGCCCGTCCTTGTCGAACGCGATGCCGAGCAGGTTGCGGTGGCCATAGGACCAGACGGCAGGGTGGAAACCCTTCGCCGCCAGCGGATTGCCAGCAGCCGGCGTGCCGTCCAGGTTCAGCCGCAGTACCTTGCCCAGCGTTGCCTTCGGGTCCTGCGCCGGATCGAACTTCTGCCGCTCGCCATTGGTGAAGAACAGATATTTGCCATCGGGCGAGAAAGCGATCCGCCCGGAATAATGCCCATTGCCCTCGACATAGGGTGTCGCGCGGAAGATCGTCTTGACGCCATCGAGCTTCGTTGTCCCGTCGCTCGCCTGGTTGAAGATGCCCGTCGCCAGCGCCACGCCCTTGCCGCCGGGGCCGCTTTCCGAAAAGCTGAAATAAACCTTCCGATCCTGCCCGAACGTCGGCGAGAGGACGACATCCATCAACGCGCCCTGGCCCGCACTATCAACTTTGGGCATGCCGGCGACCGGTATCTTCGTCCCGTTCTTCGGATCGAACAGGATCATCTCGCCCGCCTTTTCCGTGATCAGCGCCCGCCCGTCCGGAAGGAACGTCATCGCCCAGGGCGAATCAAAGTCTGCAATCACCGACGTCTTGAACGGCTTTTCCGCAGCCGCGGCGCTGTTCTGACCCGTCGCATTCTCGGAAGAACAGGCGAGGAGGACAAGGGGTAGGGCAGTGATCAAAACCCGATTCATATCAACCTCCGTTCGCCCCGAGCCTGTCAAAGGGCTTCTCTTTTCATGAGAGAATGGAGGGGCTTCGACAAGCTCGGCCCGAACGGATCGGTCGCCCCCTGCCTGTAAAAGTCCCGTGCACGAATAATGTTGCAGCATTATCGCATCGCGCCTATATCGCCCTTGCTTCCTAACATCGTCAAACATGTCGGGGTCGCAAGCGGAAAGGCTTGCGGCGGCGGGAACGCACATATTCTGTTGGAGACTGCATGGCGGACATCGCCGAACTGACCGCGCTGATCGAACCGGAGGTGAAGGCCTTGGGCTTCGACCTCGTGCGCGTGAAGCTGTTCGGGTCGGGTGACGAATATACGCTGCAGATCATGGCGGAAAATCCGGTGACCAAGCAACTCGTGATCGAAGACTGCGCCACCATCTCGCGCCGCCTGTCCGATGTGCTGGACGAAGCTGATCCGATCGAGGAAGCCTATCGGCTGGAAGTCAGCTCCCCCGGCATCGATCGCCCGCTTACCCGCCTCCACGATTTTCTGGAATGGGCAGGGCATGAGGCGAAGATCGCCACGGCCGAAACGGTCGCCGGGCGCAAGAGCTTTCGCGGCATCCTGAAGGGTGTGGAGGGCGAGGAAATCCAGTTCCAGGATAACAAGGCCGGGGACGTCGCCATCCCCTTCGCGCTGGTCGGCGATGCCAAGCTGATACTGACCGACGCGCTTATTTCTGCTAGCATGCCGCTCTCCTCCGATGGGGCGGACGAGTTCGAAACCGAAGAGTAAGGGTTCACGACCATGGCCAACGCCATTTCCGCCAACAAGGCCGAGTTGCTCGCCATCGCGAACAGCGTCGCCAGCGAGAAGATGATCGACAAGGCGATCGTCATCGAGGCGATGGAAGACGCGATCCAGCGCGCCGCCCGCGCGCGCTATGGTGCCGAAAACGACATCCGTGCCAAGCTTGATCCGGACAGCGGCGACCTGCGCCTGTGGCGCGTCGTCGAAGTGGTCGAGGCGGTTGATGACTATTTCAAGCAGGTTGACCTCAAGCAGGCGCAGAAGCTGAAGAAGGACGCGGTCATCGGCGACTTCATCGTCGATCCGCTGCCTCCGATCGACCTCGGCCGCATCGATGCCCAGTCCGCCAAGCAGGTGATCTTCCAGAAGGTCCGCGATGCCGAGCGTGAGCGCCAGCACGAAGAATTCAAGGATCGCGTGGGTGAGATCATCACCGGCGTCGTCAAGTCGGTCGAGTTCGGCCATGTCGTGGTGAACCTCGGCCGCGCCGAGGGCGTCATCCGCCGTGATCAGCAGATCCCCCGCGAAGTCGTCCGCGTCGGCGACCGCATCCGCTCGGTGATCTTGAACGTGCGCCGCGAAAATCGCGGGCCTCAGATCTTCCTCAGCCGCGCACATCCCGAATTTATGAAGAAGCTGTTCGCGCAGGAAGTGCCCGAAATCTATGACGGCGTGATCGAGATCAAGGCCGCTGCTCGCGATCCGGGCTCGCGCGCCAAGATCGGTGTCATCAGCCGCGATTCGAGCATCGACCCGGTCGGCGCCTGCGTCGGCATGAAGGGCAGCCGCGTGCAGGCCGTCGTGCAGGAAATGCAGGGCGAAAAGATCGACATCATTCCCTGGTCGGAAGATACCGCGACCTTCGTCGTCAACGCGTTGCAGCCCGCGCAGGTCGCTCGCGTCGTCATTGACGAGGAAGAAGAGCGCATCGAAGTCGTCGTGCCTGACGATCAGCTGTCGCTCGCCATCGGCCGCCGTGGCCAGAACGTCCGCCTCGCCAGCCAGCTGACCGGCAAGGCCATCGACATCATGACCGAGGCTGACGCGTCGGAAAAGCGTCAGAAGGAATTCGTCGCGCGTTCCGAATTGTTCCAGAACGAGCTTGACGTGGACGAAACCCTTTCCCAGCTGCTGGTGGCCGAAGGCTTTGGCGAGCTGGAAGAAGTCGCCTATGTGGGCGTCGAGGAGCTGGCCGCGATCGAAGGCTTCGACGAAGACCTCGCCGCCGAGCTTCAGAGCCGCGCGCAGGAAGCATTAGAGCGTCGCGAAGCAGCCGCCCGTGAGGAACGTCAGGCGCTTGGCGTCGAGGATGCGCTGGCCGACATTCCGCACCTTACCGAAGCGATGCTGGTGACGCTGGGCAAGGCGGGCGTGAAGACGCTCGATGACCTCGCCGACCTTGCGACCGACGAACTGATCGCGAAGAAGCGTGTCGATCAGCGCCGCCGCCGCAACGAAGGTGCCGAGGACAAGGGCGGCATCCTTGCCGAATATGGCCTCAGTGAAGAGCAGGGCAATGAGATCATCATGGCCGCCCGCGCGCACTGGTTCGAGGGCGAGGAAGCCTAAGCCCCGATGCCTTTCGTAGACATCCGTCTGGCCGGAAACGCCACCCGTGAGCAGAAAGCGGCTATCGTCGCCGACGTCACCCAGTCGCTTGTCGAGCGGCTGGGGAAGGCGCCCTCTGCCGTGCAGGTGGTGATTTCGGAAATCGCGACGGAAAATTACGGGTCGGGCGGCATGTTGATTGCCGACCGCGCCGCCGAGCCCAAGCCAGGGGAGGACGCAAATGCTGCGGTCACTTCCCGATGAGAGGCTAAGGCTTCACTATTGTGAAAATCCTCCCCGGGAAGGGGAGGGGGACCGGCGAAGCCGGTGGAGGGGTGGTGCGCTGACGATAGGGGAAAACCCCTCCGTCAGCCCTTCGGGCTGCCACCTCCCCTTGAAGGGGAGGATTTCGGTATGACCGAACGCAAATGCATCCTCTCGGGCGATCGCGCCGATCCCGAAACGCTGATCCGCCTCGCCATCGGCCCGGAAGGTCAGGTCCTGCCCGACATCCGCGCCAAGGCGCCGGGGCGAGGCGCGTGGATCGGCGTCCCCCGCGCGGAACTGGAACAGGCCCTCGCCAAGGGCAAGCTCAAGGGCGCGCTCTCCCGCTCGTTCAAGACCGGCGATCTGCAAATCCCGGACACTCTGCCGGACCTGATCGAGGACGGGCTCCGCAAGGCGCTGCTCGACCGCCTCGGCCTGGAAGCACGCGCGTCGATGGTCCTCACCGGATCGGAAAAGATCGACGTCGCCTGCCGCCAGGGCAAGGTCCAGCTGCTGCTCCACGCCAGCGATGCGGCGGCTGACGGCAACCGCAAGCTCGATCAGGCGCTGCGCGTCGGGCAGGAGGCTGAAGGCACGGAATTGGCGGGCATCGTCTTGCCTGTGGACCGGAACGCCCTATCTATGGCAATGGGGCGTGATAACGTCGTCCATATCGCAGTGACCGACTCGCGCGCCGCGTCGCGTCTGCGTGCGGCTATTGGCCGCTTGGAAAGCTATCTGGGTTGCGCTACCGGGGCGCCCGTGCATGGGGAGCATGACTCCGCCGATGCGCAGGGCGTCTAGGCTGCATGGAATGAAGGCGCCGACGGGCCTTGCCGGTCGGATGGTAAGTGAAGGGTACAGTTCAGTCGTATGAGTGACAGCAAGGAAGACAAGCCGGTTCTGGGCCGCAAGCCGCTGGGCATCAAGCGGACCGTTGAATCCGGCCAGGTGCAGCAGCAGTTCAGCCATGGCCGCAAGAATACGGTCGTGGTCGAGGTGAAGCGGCGCCGCATCCTGGGCAAGCCGGGCGAAGCCGGTGCGCCTGCGGCTGCGCCCCAGGCTGATCCGACCCCGGCACCTGCCGCCGCCGCGCCTCCGCCGCAACAGCCGCAGGCGCGCGCGCCGCAGCCCGCTGCCCCCGCGCGCCCTGCGCCGCCGCAGAGCCTGATGTCGCGTCAGGAATTGCAGGCCAAGCTGCTGCGCGAGGCTGAGGAAGCCCGCATGAACGCGCTGGAAGAGGCGCGCCGCCGTGAGGATGCGCAACGCCTCGCCGCGACCGAGGACGAAAAGCGCCGCGTCGAGGAAAACCGCCAGGCGGCTGAAGCTGCCGAGGCCGAAGCCGCGCGCCGTGCCGAGGAAGAGGCGAAGGCCGCTGCTGCGCCGCCTGCCGCCGAGCCTGCGCCCGCTCCGGTCGAGGAACAGCCCGCGCAGCAAGCGCCCGAACAGCGCTCGGCGGCAGCCCCAGCGGCCGCCGCGCCGCCGCCGCGCCGCTTCACGCCCGTCACGCCGATCAAGCGTCCCGAACCGGCCAAGCCTGACCGCACCAAGCGTACGGGCGAGGATAATCGCCGCCAATCGGGCAAGCTGACCGTCACGCGCGCGCTTGCCGACGACGACAGCGCCCGCGCCCGTTCGCTCGCCGCCTTGAAGCGCGCGCGCGAAAAGGAGCGCCGCGCCCATTATGCCGGTGGCGCGCAACAGCGTGAAAAGCAGGTCCGCGATGTCGTGGTGCCTGAAAGCATCACCGTGCAGGAACTCGCCAACCGCATGGCCGAAAAGGGCGCGGACCTGGTGAAGGCCCTGTTCAAGATGGGCACTGCCGTCACGCTCAACCAGCCGATCGATCAGGATACGGCGGAACTGCTGGTCGAGGAATTCGGCCACCGGATCCAGCGCGTTTCTGAGGCTGACGTCGAAATCGGGATGGAAGGCGAAGTGGATGCGCCCGAAACCTTGAAGCCGCGGGCCCCGGTCGTGACCATCATGGGCCATGTCGATCACGGCAAGACATCGCTGCTCGACGCCTTGCGGGGAACAGATGTGGTCGCTGGCGAAAGCGGTGGCATCACCCAGCATATCGGTGCCTATCAGGTGACGACGAAGAAGGGCGATGTCATCACCTTCCTCGACACGCCGGGCCACGAGGCATTTTCAGAAATGCGCGCTCGCGGGGCCAACGTCACCGACATCGTCATCCTGGTGGTGGCGGCCGATGATGGCCTGATGCCGCAAACCATCGAAGCCATCAACCACACCAAGGCTGCTGGCGTCCCGATGATCGTCGCGATCAACAAGTGCGACAAGCCCGAAGCCAATCCGCAGAAGGTGCGCGAGCGCCTGCTGAGCGAGGAGATCGTGGTTGAGGATATGGGCGGTGACGTCCAGGACGTTGAGGTTTCAGCGCTCAAGAAGACGGGTCTGGACGAGCTGATCGACAAGATCCTGCTCCAGGCCGAAGTCATGGAACTGACCGCCAACCCCGACCGCCAGGCCGAAGGCAATGTCATCGAAGCGCAGCTCGACAAGGGCCGCGGCGCGGTCGCGACCGTGCTGGTGCGCAAGGGGACGCTGAAGGTCGGCGACACCTTCGTCATTGGTGCCGAAAGCGGCAAGGTGAGGGCGCTCGTCAATGACAAGGGCCAGAATGTGAAGGTCGCAGGGCCATCGACCCCGGTCGAGGTGCTTGGGCTCTCCGGTGTGCCTCTGGCAGGTGATCAGCTGACCGTCGTCGAGAACGAAGCCCGCGCTCGCGAAGTCGCCGCCTACCGTCAGGAACAGGCGACGAAGAAGCGGACCACGACGGCACCGACCAGCTTCGAGCACATGTTCTCGGCGCTCAACACCAAGGTCATCGAATATCCGGTGGTCGTGAAGGGTGATGTGCAGGGTTCGGTGGAAGCGATCGTATCGTCCTTGAACCGCATCTCGACCGACGAGATCAAGGTCCGCATCCTCCATTCTGGCGTCGGCGCGATCACCGAAAGCGACGTCACGCTGGCGGCTGCCAGCCGCGCGCCGCTGATCGGCTTCAACGTCCGTCCCAATGCCAAGGCGCGTCAGCTGGCGGAGCGCGAGAAGATCTCGCTGCGCTATTATGACGTGATCTACGACCTGCTCGAGGAAGTACGCGGCGAAATGGCGGGCCAGCTGGCTCCCGAGCGCATCGAAACCATCGTCGGCCGGGCCGAGGTGCTTCAGGTGTTCCCGGCGGGCAAGAAGGACAAGGCGGCCGGTCTGCTCGTCCTCGACGGCATCATCCGCAAGGGCCTCAACGCGCGCCTTACCCGCGACGATGTCATCGTGTCGCGCACCAATATCGCGTCGCTGCGCCGCTTCAAGGACGATGTCGCCGAAGTCCGCGCGGGCATGGAATGCGGTGCCGTGCTTCAGGACACGAACGACATCAAGCCTGGCGACACGCTGGAGCTGTTCGAGGTCGAAGAGCGCGCCCGGACGCTGTGATCCATGTTCCCCCTCCCGCTGGCGGGAGGGGGCTAGGGGGTGGGCTCGCCCTCTCCTGAATTGCATCGGCCGTTGGGGAGAGCCCACCCCCGGCCCCTCCTGTTCATGGGAGGGGAGGATCTATGTCCAATCAACCCGAAGGCCCCTCCGTCCGCCTCCTGCGCGTGGGCGAGCAGGTGCGTCACGTCCTGTCCGAAATCCTCCAGCGCGGCGACGTGCATGACGATGTGCTCGCCAAGCATGTCGTCAGCGTTACCGAAGTGCGCATGTCCCCCGACCTGCGCCACGCCACTGTCTTCGTGAAGTCGCTGCTCGGCCAGGACGAGGAAGCGGTGCTCAAGGCGCTGCGCACCAACACCGCCTATCTCCAGCGTGAGGTCGCGCACCGCATCCGCCTCAAATATGCGGCAAAGCTCAAATTCCTTGCGGACGAGAGCTTTGACGAAGGCAGCCACATCGACAAGCTCTTGCGGGACCCAAAGGTTGCACGCGATCTTGATCAGGCGGACGATCAGGACTGACGCCCCTGTTCACCCCGATGCACGGCTGGATCATCCTCGACAAACCCCACGGGCTCGGCTCCACCCAGGCGGTCAGCGCCGTCAAGCGCGCCCTTCGCCAAAGC
Source organism: Sphingobium sp. TomMM35A (assembly GCF_054771735.1). NCBI lineage: Bacteria > Pseudomonadati > Pseudomonadota > Alphaproteobacteria > Sphingomonadales > Sphingobiaceae > Sphingobium > Sphingobium sp. TomMM35A. Next base: position 1,374,601 of record NZ_BSRC01000001.1, on the reverse strand, counting down.
GGGGCTGGCACGTGGAAAGTCGGCCATGGCGGCACGCTCGATCCGCTGGCGACTGGCGTGCTGCCGATCGCGATCGGGGAGGCGACGAAGCTCGCCGGGCGCATGCTCGACAGCGACAAGATTTATGACTTCACCGTCACGTTTGGCACCCAGACCGACACGCTGGACCTCGAAGGGAAGGTTATTGCGGAAAGCGATCACCGCCCGACGCTCGGCGAGGTAGAAGCGATATTGCCTCGCTTCACAGGCCCGATCGAACAAGCGCCGCCTGCTTATTCTGCCATCCTGATAGACGGCCAGCGGGCTTATGACCTTGCCCGGGCTGGGCAGGATGTCGAGATGAAGCTGCGCAGCGTGATGATTTACGAACTGCAGATTTCCTCTCTCCCGAAAGGGGGAGAGGATAGCGTAGCTTGTCCGCATGGCGGGCTAGCGGAGCTTGGAGAGGGGCAGGGCGCGTCATCCGCCTCTCCAACTCCGGCTAGGCAGCAAGCTGCCAAGCCTCCTTATCCTCTCCCCGCGAGCGGAGAGAGAATTCAGCAAATCACCCTCCGCGCCCATGTCTCCAAGGGCACCTATATCCGCTCCCTCGCCCGCGACATCGCGATCGCCCTCGGCACCGTTGGCCATGTCACCATGCTCCGCCGTGTGAAGGCAGGCCCGTTCACCCTGGAATCCGCTATTTCACTGGACAAATTGGACGAAGCTGCTAGGGGGCACGGCATCGCGCAGCTCATGCTGCCGTTGACCGCAGGGCTGGACGACATCCCGGCTCTTGCAGTCTCTCCCGACGACGCGCTGGCTCTCCGACAGGGGAAGGTGCTTGTGGGGAAACCGCATACCGGCCTCATGCTGGCGATGGAGGGCGATACGCCCGTCGCGCTGGTCGAGGCCAGTGGCCCTGAGATCAGGGTGGTGCGCGGCTTCAATCTCTAGATGTTATGAAAGGAAGCCGATGTCGATTACTGCTGAGCGCAAGGAAGCGCTGATCAAGGAACATGCTCGCGCCGAAGGCGACACCGGTTCGCCGGAAGTTCAGGTCGCGATCCTCTCGGAGCGCATTTCGAACCTGACCGAGCATTTCAAGGGTCACCACAAGGATAACCACAGCCGTCGCGGCCTGCTCATGCTGGTCAACAAGCGTCGTTCGCTGCTGGACTATCTGAAGAAAAAGGATGCGGGTCGCTATAACGACCTCATCGCAAAGCTGGGCCTGCGCAAGTAAGCCTGCTATAGAAGGGACGGCCCCCCAGCGGGGCCGTTTCCGATTCCGGGGCTCCTGCAATTCGGCAGGTTGTTCCGACCAAGGGGCCAGACGATGCTCCGAAACCGCTGCGGGCCGGTTTAGCCCGCATCACAGGCCCCGCCCGGCAATAGGGCCAGGCGGGCGAAGGAAAACATTATGTTCGATGTAAAGAAGGTATCAATCGAGCTGGGCGGAAAGACCCTCACGCTCGAAACCGGCCGTATTGCGCGTCAGGCTGACGCCGCCGTGCTGGCGACCTATGGCGAAACCGTGGTGCTGTGCGCCGTGACCGCCGCCAAGTCGGTGAAGGAAGGACAGGACTTCTTCCCGCTGACCGTCCATTATCAGGAAAAATACTCCGCAGCCGGTCGTATTCCCGGCGGCTTCTTCAAGCGTGAGCGCGGCGCGACCGAAAAGGAAACGCTGACCAGCCGCCTGATCGACCGTCCGATCCGCCCGCTGTTCCCCGAAGGCTTCTACAACGAAATCAACGTCATCGCTCAGGTGCTGTCGTTCGATGGCGAGAGCGAGCCCGATATCGTCGCGATGATCGCCGCTTCGGCTGCGCTGACCCTGTCGGGCGTGCCCTTCATGGGTCCGATCGGCGCCGCCCGCGTCGGTTACAAGGATGGGGAATATCAGCTGAACCCGTCGATGGACGAGGTGAAGACCGGCGAACTCGACCTGGTCGTCGCCGCCACCCAGAACGCGGTGATGATGGTTGAATCCGAAGCCAAGGAGCTTTCGGAAGACGTCATGCTCGGCGCCGTCCTGTTCGCTCATGAAGCGAGCAAGAAGGTCGTGGACGCGATCATCCAGCTCGCTGAAAAGGCCGCGAAGGACCCGTGGGAAGTCGCCAAGGGCGACGACCTGGATGACCTAAAGAAAAAGCTCAAGAAGCTGATCGGCAAGGACATCACCGCCGCCTACAAGCTGACCAACAAGTCGGCTCGCTCGGACGCGATCAACGCCGCCCGCGACAAGGCGAAGGCTTTCTTCGCTGAGGAAGGCCTCGACGCGCAGACCGTCATGGCTGGCATCAAGCTGACCAAGAAGCTGGAATCGGAAATCGTGCGCGGCGCCATCATCAAGGATGGCAAGCGCATCGACGGCCGCACCACCACGCAGATCCGCCCGATCGAAGCGATGGTCGGCTTCCTGCCGCGCACCCATGGTTCGGCGCTGTTCACCCGCGGTGAAACCCAGGCGATCTGCACCACCACGCTCGGCACCAAGGATGCTGAGCAGATGATCGACGGCCTGACCGGCGTTCATTACGAAAACTTCATGCTGCACTATAACTTCCCGCCCTATTCGGTCGGTGAAGTCGGCCGCTTCGGCGCGCCGGGCCGTCGCGAAGTCGGCCATGGCAAGCTGGCATGGCGTGCGCTGCACCCCGTGCTGCCCAGCAAGGAAGACTTCCCCTACACCATCCGCGTTCTGTCCGACATCACCGAGTCCAACGGCTCGTCCTCGATGGCGACGGTCTGCGGCGGTTCGCTGTCCATGATGGACGCGGGCGTTCCGCTGAAGCGGCCGGTGTCGGGCATCGCCATGGGCCTGATCCTCGACGGCAAGGATTTCGCTGTTCTCAGCGACATTCTCGGCGACGAAGATCATCTTGGCGACATGGACTTCAAGGTGGCGGGCACGGAAGCGGGCATCACCACCATGCAGATGGACATCAAGGTTGCCGGAATCACGCAGGAAATCTTCGAAGTCGCTCTGCGCCAGGCGAAGGAAGGCCGCGCCCACATCCTGGGTGAAATGAACAAGGCCCTGTCCTCGACCCGCACAGAACTGTCGGCGCATGCCCCGCGCATCGAAACGATCCAGATCGACAAGTCGAAGATCCGCGACGTCATCGGCACCGGCGGCAAGGTCATCCGCGAAATCGTCGCGGAGACCGGCGCGAAGGTCGACATCGACGACGAAGGCATCATCAAGATCAGCTCGTCCGACATCGACCAGATCGAAGCCGCCAAGAAGTGGATCCTCGGCATCGTCGAGGAAGCGGAAGTCGGCAAGATCTACACCGGCAAAGTCGTCAACATCGTCGATTTCGGTGCGTTCGTGAACTTCATGGGTGGCAAGGACGGTCTCGTCCACGTGTCCGAAATGAAGAATGAGCGCGTCGAAAAGCCGACCGACGTCGTGTCGGAAGGCCAGGAAGTAAAGGTCAAGGTCCTCGAGATCGATCCGCGCGGCAAGGTTCGCCTGTCGATGCGCGTCGTTGACCAGGAAACCGGCGAAGAGCTGGAAGACACCCGTCCTGCCCGCGAACCGCGCGGCGACCGTGAAGGCGGCCGTGGTGGCGACCGTGGCCGTGGTCCCCGTCGTGACGGCGGCGACCGTGGCGGTCGTGGTGGTGACCGGGGCGGTGATCGCGGCCCGCGCCGTGATCGCGGGGATCGTGGCCCGCGCGGTGAAGGCCGTGGCGGCAACGGCGGCGGGGACGATGACGGCTCCAACGCCGGTCTGCCCGATTTCCTGACTCAGGACTGATGCTGGCCGGTCATCCGGCTATGCTGAGCATCGTGCGCAAAAGTGGGAACCGGTTTTGCGCTTAAAACGATGCGACAACAAAAAACGACATGAGAAGGGCGCTCCTGACCGGGCGCCCTTTTTCATTGGGCTAGGCATTCTTGATTTCGATCAATTGGAGATGCAAAAACTTCTGTTACTGTGCCCTGCGATTTCGGGGGGATAAGATGCAGCGTGCCAATGAGAGGTTCGTCGAGCGCCTTCCTCTCGTCCTCAAACGCCCTGTTTACGCCTACGCCATTTCGGCGGCGTTTTGCGGCATCGCTCTGATCCTCAGGCTAGCTGCGCAGAGCTTCCTCCCCATCGGCTACCCGTTCGTATCCTTTTTCCCGGCGGTCATCCTTTCGACTTTCCTGTTCGGGCTGCGTCCCGGGATATTCACCGGGATATTGTGCGGTTTCCTATCCTGGTATTTCTTCATTCCCTCAGGACTGGGCGGCAGCTTTGGCGGGGGTGTGATCCTCGCCCTCATTTTCTACACGGCCGTGATCGGGATCGACATAGCGCTCATCCACTGGATGCAGCGGGCCAATTTCAATCTTGCCGTCGAACGGGAACGCAGCCGGGCGCTGGCGGAAAATCGCGAACTGCTGTTCCACGAATTGCAGCACCGCGTTTCCAACAATCTGCAAGTTGTCGCCGCGATGCTGTCGCTGCAAAGGCGGCACATCGATGATCAGGTGGCGGCACGAGCGATGGACGATGCCGCCAGCCGTCTTGCCCTGATCGGCCGGATCAGCCGGGCGCTTTACGATCCAGCGGAAGAGGGACAAGACCTGCATGCCTTCCTGACGCGGCTGACCGCAGACGTCCTTGAAGCGAGCGGGCGGAGGGATATTCAAGTCACCGTCAGCGCCCCGCCGGGCCTGACGCTGGACTCCCATGTTGCCGTGCCGCTCGCGCTTATCGTGGCGGAGGCGGTGAGCAACGCCATCGAACATGGATTGCCCCATCGCGGCGGAACGATCGAGGTGTCGCTGGAGGATTCGAGCGGGGCCTTGTCCCTCAGGATCGCCGACGATGGCGACGGCCTTGCCCCCGATTTTCGGATCGAGAAGGGCAATTCCCTCGGCCTGCGCATCGCAAGCGCGCTGGCGAGCCAACTTAGCGCCCAGTTCGGCCTGCATCCCCGGCCGGAAGGCGGCGCAATCGTGCGGCTGGACCTCCCTGCGCAGGCGCGTTGATGGGCGGCAAGCGTTCACCCGCTATTCTGCCGCTTGGCGAGTGCCATTCGCTCCGCTATGACCCGGCCATGCTGACGAAAACCATGACGCGCATCGGCGCGGCTACCGCTCCGCTTCTGCTTGCCGCTCTGCTCGCCGGCTGCGCCACGTCGAAGAACAAGGCCGACACCCAATATGTCGCCCGTGACGTGTCCACGCTCTACAATGCGGGCAAATACCGGCTCGATCGCGGCCAGTATAAGATGGCCGCCGCCCTGTTTGACGAGGTGGAACGCCAGCATCCCTATTCCCCATGGGCGCGCCGGGCGCAACTCATGTCCGCGTTCAGCTATTATATGAACAAGGACTATAGTGAATCGATCGCCGCGTCTCAGCGCTTCCTGGCGATCCACACCGGCAACAAGGACGCGCCCTACGCCTATTATCTGATCGCGCTCTGCTATTATGAGCAGATCGCAGACGTCACCCGTGACCAGAAGATCACGCAGCAGTCGCTGGATTCGCTGGGCGAACTCATCCGCCGCTATCCCGACACCCGCTACGCCGCCGATGCCCGGCTGAAGCTCGATCTGGTCAATGATCACCTTGCGGGCAAGGAGATGGAAGTAGGCCGTTTCTACCAGCGCCGTGGGCAGTGGCTGGCGGCTACATTGCGTTTCCGCACCGTCATCGACAAATATCAGACGACCACCCACACGCCCGAAGCGCTGGAGCGCCTGGTCGAAAGCTATCTGTCGCTCGGCATCCCCGCAGAAGCGCAAAAGGCTGCGGCGGTCCTGGGCCGAAATTATCCCGGCTCCAAATGGTATGAGCGCAGCTACAAGCTCATGCGGGAACATGGCGGCAAGGCGTAACTGCCGATTTACCGTCACCCCAGCGAAAGCTGGGGTCTCAGGCCATTGGGCACGGCCCGGCGGCACGAGATCCCAGCGTCAGCTGGGATGACGTTTGGAGATCGGCCGCATTGCTGACCAATCTTTCCATCCGCAACGTCGTCCTGATCGAGGCGCTGGACCTGGAGTTCGGCACGGGCCTTGGCGTGTTGACGGGCGAGACCGGCGCGGGCAAGTCCATCCTCCTCGATTCGCTAGGGCTTGCGCTCGGCGCGAGGGCGGACAGCGGCCTCGTCCGCAGCGGAGAGGCGCAGGCGAGCGTCACCGCCACCTTCGACATTCCGCGCGCCGACCACAGGGCTGCCGAGCTGCTCGCCAGCAACGGCATCGAACTGGACCCGGGCGAACCGCTCATCATCCGCCGCACGCTTAAGGCTGACGGGGGCAGCCGTGCGTTCGTCAATGATCAGGCCTGCTCAGCCGCCTTGCTCCGCGACCTTGGCGGCACGCTCGTCGAAATCCACGGGCAGCATGATGATCGCGGGCTGCTCAACCCGCGCGGGCATCGCCAGCTGCTGGACGCCTATGGCCGCTGCGACAGCGCGTCAGTCGCCAGGGCATACGCCGCCTGGCGCGAGGCAGCCGACCGGCTCGCCGGAAGCCGCGCGGCGGTAGAGGTGGCGGCGCGCGACCGCGACTATCTGACGCACGCGGTTGAAGAGTTGTCGCGTTTCGGCCCTGAACCCGGCGAAGAAGCGGCGCTGGCCGAGGAACGCGCCACCATGCAGAAGGGCGCGCGTCTCGCCGATGATCTGTCGGCCGTGACCGAATGCCTCACCGGCTCCGACGGCGGGCTGGCGCAACTGCGGCAGGCGGCGCGGCGGCTCGATCGCATGGTCAGCGAATATGAGCCGCTCGCCGAAGTGCTCGCCGCCCTCGACCGCGCCGTGATCGAAGCGGGCGAGGCGGAGGATCGGCTGGCGAGCGCCGCCGATGCGCTCAGCTTCGATCCCGCGCGCCTCGATGCCATCGAAACGCGCCTGTTCGACCTGCGCGGGCTGGCGCGCAAGCATCAGGTCGCCGCCGATGACCTCGCCGCCCTGCGCGACGACATGGCGGCAAAGCTGGCCGCCATCGAGGGTGGGGAGGAGCATATCGCTGCGCTGGAAGCCGATGTCGCCGCCACCGCCGCCGCCTATCGCGACGCTGCCCAGACGCTCTCCGCCCAGCGCAAGGACGCCGCCGCGCGGCTCGACGCGGCTGTGGCAGCGGAACTTGCGCCCCTTAAGCTCGACGCTGCACGCTTCCGCACCACCGTTGCCACGCTCGATGAAGGGCAATGGAGCGCGCAGGGCATGGACCGGGTGGAGTTCGAGATTTCCACCAATCCCGGCGCGCCCTTCGCACCCTTGGTGAAGATCGCTAGCGGAGGCGAACTGTCGCGCTTCATCCTTGCGCTGAAGGTCGCGCTGGCGGAGCGGGGCGGGGCGGACACGCTGATCTTCGACGAGATCGACCGGGGCGTCGGCGGCGCGGTGGCATCGGCCATCGGCGACCGTCTCGCGCGCTTGGCGCAGAGCAACCAGATCCTGGTCGTTACCCACAGCCCGCAGGTCGCGGCGCGCGGCGCTGGCCATATGCTGATCGCCAAGGCCAGCGACGGCACGGTCACTCGCACCGGCGTCCATGCGCTCAGCGATGGCGAGCGGCGGGAGGAGATTGCCCGCATGCTCTCCGGCGCGGAGATCACCGCAGAGGCAAGGGCGCAGGCGGATCGGCTGCTCGAAGTCTGACGCTGCCATCGAGCAAGCGTCTCGACAAGCCCGCCCTGAACGGGGATGGAGCAGTTATGAGTGACTCGATCGACCCGACCCAGATGACCGAAGCGGAAGCCGCCAATCGCCTGATGCGGCTCGCCAGGGAAATTGCCCGGCACAATCGGCTCTACCATGATCAGGACCAGCCCGAGATCACTGACGCCGCCTATGACGCGCTGATCCGCGAGAATAACGCGCTGGAGGCTGGGTTTCCGCAGCTTGTCAGGGCGGATTCCCCTAATGCCCAGGTCGGCGCGGCACCCACTTCGGGATTGAAGAAGGTCCAGCATGCGGTCCGCATGATGAGCCTCGACAACGGCTTTTCGGACGAGGACATTGCCGAGTTCATTGCCCGCGTCCGCCGTTTCCTCGCGCTGCCGGACGGGGAGCCCGTCGCCCTGACCGCCGAACCGAAGATCGACGGCCTGTCCTGTTCGCTCCGCTACGAAAAGGGGGAACTGCGCCTCGCCGCGACCCGTGGCGACGGCACGACCGGTGAGGATGTCACCGCCAATGTCCGCACCATCAGCGACATTCCCGATCGCCTGACCGGGGGAAATCTGCCCGACCTGTTCGAGATACGGGGCGAAGTCTACATGGCGAAGGCCGACTTCGTCGCGCTCAACCAGCGGCTGCTCGCCGAGACGGAGGACCCGGAAAAGGCGCGGCAGTTCGCAAACCCGCGCAACGCCGCGGCGGGATCGCTGCGGCAGAAGGACCCATCCGTCACCGCCAGCCGCCCGCTGCGCTTTCTCGCCCATGGCTGGGGCGAAGCGAGCAGCCTTCCGGCAGAGACGCAGCTTGGCGTCATGCAGGCGATCTCCAACTGGGGCCTGCCGGTCTCTGACATGCTCACCTGCGTGGACTCGCTCGACGCATTGATCGCTCATTATCGCGGGATAGAGGCAGCGCGCGCCGACCTTCCATTCGACATAGACGGCGTCGTCTACAAGGTCGACAGGCTCGACTGGCAGCAACGCCTTGGCTTTGTCGCGAAGGCGCCGCGTTGGGCGATCGCGCACAAATTCCCTGCCGAACGCGCGCAAACCACCCTCGAAGCGATCGATATCCAGGTCGGCCGCACTGGCAAGCTGACCCCCGTCGGACGGCTGACCCCCGTCACGGTGGGCGGCGTCGTCGTCTCCAACGTGACGCTGCACAATGCCGACGAGATCGAGCGCCTGGGCGTCCGTCCGGGCGACCGCATCGTGGTGCAGCGCGCGGGCGACGTCATCCCGCAGGTGGTCGACAACCTCACCCGCGACGAAGAGCGCGCGCCCTTCATCTTCCCCAATCATTGCCCCGTCTGCGGATCGGAAGCCGTGCGCGAAGAAGGCGAGGTCGATATCCGCTGCACCGGTGGCCTCATCTGCGGCGCACAGCGCTTCGAAAGGCTCCGCCATTTCGTCAGCCGTGGCGCGCTCGATATCGAAGGGCTAGGCGAGAAGACGATCCAGGAATTTCTCGACCTTGGCTGGATCACCGAACCGGCCGACATCTTCCGCCTCAAACAGCATCGCGCCGCGCTGCTGGGAAAAGAGGGATGGAAGGAAAAGTCCGTCGACAACCTGCTCACCGCGATCGAGGCGAAGCGCCAGCCGGACGCCGCGCGCCTTCTCTTTGGCTTAGGCATCCGCCATATCGGCGCCGTCACCGCCCGCGACCTGCTCAAACGCTATACCAGCCTGCCCGGCATCAGGGCGTTGGGGCAAGACATCATAGCCCTGCGCGACAGCAGCACCGCCGCTGAAGGCGAGGAGGAAGCACGCTTCCGCAACCGGCTGGACAAGGCGATCGCGGAGATGATCGGCGTTGAAAATGTGGGCTCCGCCGTTGGTCATGCGCTCGCCGATTTCTTCCACGAACCCCATAATCGAGAGGTTTGGGACGACCTGCTGTCCGAAGTGTCGCCCCCCGATTATGTAGTCGAAACCACCGCCAGCGAAGTGACCGGCAAGACGGTCGTCTTCACCGGCAAGCTCGAAACGATGAGCCGCGATGAGGCCAAGGCGCAGGCGGAACGGCTGGGTGCAAAAGCGGCAGGATCGGTCAGCGCCAAGACGGATCTTGTGGTGGCCGGGCCCGGCGCCGGATCGAAGCTGAAACAGGCTGCGGCCCTGGGAATCCCGGTGATCGATGAAGCGGCCTGGGCAGAAATCGTGAAGGCAGCGGGGTAGGGGGCGACTCTGACCAGATCCGTCATCCCAGCGAATGCTGGGAATCTCAGGAGGATAGGGCGCAAGACGAAGGAGACCCCAGCTTCGCAGGGTGACGCAAGGGATGCTGTCGGAGTCAACCCGCCGCCTGAACCTTGTCCTGCGTCTTCGTATCGAAATCACTCGCATCATGCCGCTCATGCAGCTGCTCTTCCAGCGGCCCATTCGCGCGATTGACGATCCGGCCACGCTTCACCGCAGGCCGGGCATCCACCTGCTTCGCCCAGCGCTGAACATTGGCATAGCTCTGCACGTCCAGAAATTCGCCAGCGCCAACATAGGTGCGGTCCAGCGCCACCCCGCCATACCATGGCCAAATCGCGATATCGGCGATCGTGAACTCATCCCCGGCGACATATTCATTCTCGCCAAGCTGCCGGTCCAGCACGTCGAACTGCCGCTTCACCTCCATCGTGTAGCGGTTGATGGCATATTCGATCTTTTCAGGCGCATAGGCGAAGAAATGGCCAAAGCCGCCGCCCAGCAACGGCGCGCTGCCCATCTGCCAGAACAGCCATGACAAGGTCGCGGTGCGTTTGGGCGGTTCGGTAGGCAGGAACGCCCCGAACTTCTCGGCCAGATAGACCAGGATCGCGCCCGACTCGAACACCCGCTGGGGCGGCGAAACGCTGTGGTCCATCAGGGCCGGGATCTTGCTGTTCGGATTGACAGAGACAAAGCCGCTGCCGAACTGGTCGCCTTCGCCGATGTTGATCAGCCAGGCGTCATATTCCGCGCCGTGATGGCCCTCCGCCAGCAGCTCCTCCAGCATGATCGTCACTTTCTGCCCGTTGGGCGTGCCCAGCGAGTAGAGCTGCAATGGATGCTTGCCGACCGGCAACGCCTTGTCATGGGTAGCGCCTGCGACCGGCCGATTGATGTTGGCGAAGGCGCCACCATTATCCTTGTCCCATGTCCAGACCCGGGGCGGAGTATAGCTGTCGGTCATTAGGCGATTTCTCCCACGGTGCGATGTCGCCTCGCAGGTAGGAAGTTGAACGGCGCGCCGCAACCGCTCGTCCCGCCCGTTTTACCGATCCGGTCTATGCCCGCACGACCAGCACGCTGACAGGCGACTGGTGGACGATGGCCGACGCGTTCGATCCCAGCAGCTTTGAAGATAGCGATGGTTGATGCGATCCGATGACGATCAGGTCGGCGCCTTGCCGTTCGGCCTCTGCCAGCACTTCGTCGCGAACACGGCCGCGCCGCGTCGCTATTTCCACCTGATCATCGCCGATGCCAAGATCGTCGCACCATTGCCGCATGGCTGCCAAGGCGTCCTCCTGTTCCCGCGCATCGAAATCGCCCGCCAAAAGGTCTGAATAGCGGGAGGGCAGGTGATAGCGGACATAGAGCAGCCGCAGCCGTCCCTGCGGTCCTGCAATCGCGCTGGCCCGCGCCAACGCCGCCCGGCCATTGTCGGGATCGCTGACGTCTATCGCAACGATGATCGTGGAAAACTGCATCCTTCGCTCCTGTTTCTGCGGTCTGCTAGCCAAGGCAACGTCGGCAGGAGGGTGGGGATGCGGCCGACATGAAAGAACGCGCACCGGCAACGGCAAGGCGATAGTCGCAACAATCCCGCAAGCTGGCGCTCCGCGCGTGACAAAGCCATCGATCAGGCGCAACAACGCCGCCGGGCTCTGAAGGGGCCTTCAATCCTAAAAAAATATGCCTCCTTGTCTTGACGGTTATTTTCACCGCTCCATATTCCGCAGCGCTGGCACTCTCTAACCAGGAGTGCTAACAGCAACTGGTTCATACGGGAGAAGGAACGGCATCAGGCAGATTCGCTGGGGGGATTTTCCCGCGATCGCCCGCCCGACCCATCCCAAAAAGAGGGAAAGGTACTCAACATGGCATTTCGTCCGTTGCATGACCGCGTTCTCGTCCGTCGCGTAGAGGCGGAAGAGAAGACGGCCGGTGGCATCATCATCCCCGACACCGCCAAGGAAAAGCCGCAGGAAGGCGAAATCGTCGCTGTCGGCACCGGCTCGAAGGCTGAAGATGGCAAGGTGACGCCGCTGGACGTCAAGGCTGGTGACCGCATCCTGTTCGGCAAGTGGTCGGGCACGGAAGTGAAGGTCGACGGCGAAGACCTGCTGATCATGAAGGAATCGGACATCCTGGGCGTTGTCGCCTAAAGGCGACGGGCTCGGGTTCGTTGCGTAAAGCTGCGAACCGGACCGCTATTCCAATTTCCCGCGGATTTCAGCCACTCAGAACGGTGTGAACTTCGCAAGATTTGCAATTCTCAAAGAGAGGTAAAAGATCATGGCAGCGAAGGACGTAAAGTTTTCGCGTGACGCTCGTGAGCGCATCCTGCGCGGCGTCGACATCCTGGCCGACGCGGTCAAGGTGACCCTGGGCCCCAAGGGCCGCAACGTCGTCATCGACAAGAGCTTCGGCGCGCCCCGCATCACCAAGGATGGCGTCAGCGTCGCCAAGGAAATCGAACTGAAGGACAAGTTCGAGAATATGGGCGCCCAGATGGTCCGCGAAGTCGCTTCGAAGACCAACGACATCGCTGGTGACGGCACCACCACCGCGACCGTTCTGGCTCAGGCCATCGTTCGCGAAGGCATGAAGTCGGTTGCTGCCGGCATCAACCCGATGGACCTGAAGCGCGGCATCGACCTCGCCGTCTCCAAGGTGATCGAGGACGTCAAGGCTCGCTCGAAGCCGGTCGCCGGTTCGAACGAAGTCGCTCAGGTCGGCATCATCTCGGCCAATGGCGACGTCGAAGTCGGCCAGAAGATTGCCGAAGCCATGGACCGCGTCGGCAAGGAAGGCGTGATCACCGTGGAAGAGGCCAAGGGTCTCGACTTCGAACTGGACGTCGTGGAAGGCATGCAGTTCGACCGCGGTTACCTGTCGCCCTACTTCGTCACCAACCCGGAAAAGATGCAGGTCGAACTCGCTGACCCCTACATCCTGATCCACGAAAAGAAGCTGTCGAACCTGCAGTCGATCCTGCCGATCCTCGAAGCCGTGGTGCAGTCGGGCCGTCCGCTCCTCATCATCGCGGAAGACATCGAAGGCGAAGCGCTGGCGACCCTGGTCGTCAACAAGCTGCGTGGTGGCCTGAAGGTCGCTGCGGTCAAGGCGCCTGGCTTCGGTGACCGCCGCAAGGCCATGCTGGAAGATATCGCCGTCCTCACCAAGGGCGAAGTCATCTCCGAAGACCTCGGCATCAAGCTTGAGAACGTCACGCTCGGCATGCTCGGCACCGCCAAGCGCGTCACCATCGACAAGGACAACACCACCATCGTCGATGGCGCTGGTGATGCCGAATCGATCAAGGGCCGCACCGAGCAGATCCGCGCGCAGATCGAGACGACCACGTCCGACTACGACCGCGAAAAGCTGCAGGAGCGTCTCGCTAAGCTGGCTGGCGGCGTTGCCGTCATCAAGGTCGGCGGTGCTTCGGAAGTCGAAGTCAAGGAGCGCAAGGACCGCGTCGATGACGCGCTGCACGCAACCCGCGCAGCCGTTGAAGAAGGCATCGTCCCCGGTGGCGGCACGGCTCTCCTCTACGCGACCAAGGCTCTGGAAGGCCTGAAGGGCGCCAACGACGACCAGACCCGTGGTATCGACATCATCCGCAAGGCAATCGAAGCGCCGCTGCGCCAGATCGCCCAGAATGCGGGCGTTGATGGCGCCGTTGTCGCTGGCAACCTGCTGCGCGAAAATGATGAGACCAAGGGCTTCAACGCCGCGACCGACACCTATGAGAACCTTGTCGCCGCTGGCGTCATCGATCCTACCAAGGTCGTTCGCGCTGCTCTGCAGGACGCGGCTTCGGTCGCTGGCCTGCTGATCACCACCGAAGCGACGATCGCTGAACTGCCCGCCGACGACAAGGCGCCGATGGGCATGCCTGGCGGCGGCATGGGTGGCATGGGCGGCATGGACTTCTAAAGCGATCGTAACAGTCGGGCTTCGGCCCGGCTGTGGTTCGATCGCGATGGCAAAGTCCCTCGCTCAAGCGAACAGGGAAGGGCCGGGGAGCAATCCACCGGCCCTTTCATTGTCGGCTGGAGAAATTTTCAGCCTCCGATCATTCCCGGCCTTCGTCATGCCAGCGGAAGTCGGCATCTCAAGCGCAAAGCTCAGCCCAAACCTGAACTATCGACCCACTTCGGGCGCCACCCGATAGCTCCATTTTGGGCATCTTCCCCTTCCAAATTTACCAAATGGAAATCATGTTTAGCCAAAGGTGGCGGAGACGTGTCGTGCCTCTTCCATCATTGGAGCGCAAAACTGCGCGCGCATCTTGCGCCCGATACTCAGCAAAGCGCTGAGGTGCAGGACAGCCTTGTCAAATCGCTCTACGCGTCACCTGCATCGTTGATGATCGGCGCCTTGGCTGGCGGAGCGCTCAGCTTCGTCGTCGCCTACCATGCTGGCCGGGCCGAAATCACGACGATCGCGACCTTGATTTTCCTGGTCGCGGTCAGCCGATCCATCTCTGCCGTCTACTTTCTGCGGCAGCTGGCTCATCATGAGGGGCCAACGCAGCAAGCCTGGGGCCTGGCCTATGAACTGGGCGCGTGGGGCTATGCCGCATTGCTCGGTCTGCTCGCTTTCTCGACGCTCATCTTAACCGGAGACGCGTCGCTGCATATTTTAAGCGTCTGCCTTGTCGCGGCCTATTCAGGCGGCATTGCCGGACGCAATGCCGGGCGTGTGCATATCGCGGTTGGCCAGACCTGCTTTGCGCTGCTTCCGACCTCGCTCGGCCTCTGCATCGCGGGTGGGCTGGGCTATTGGGTGCTGGCGACGATGTTGTTCCTGATGATTTTCGCCATGGCGGAAATCACCCGCACGACCCACCGGATCGTCGTCGAAGCGTTGCAGGGCAATTACGAGAAATCGCAGTTGGCCACCAAGTTCGAGAGGCTGGCGCGGTTCGACAGCCTGACCGGCGTGGAAAACCGCATGGCGATGCAGATGCGGTTGCGCGAACTGTTCGACAAACGCCGGTCCGATCAGGATTCGATGGCCGTCTTCTGGATGGATCTTGATCGCTTCAAGGAAATAAATGATTCGCTGGGGCACATCATCGGCGATCAATTGCTCTGCACCGTCGCGGCGCGTCTTTCGCACGCGCTGGACGGTCGCGGCCATGTCGCTCGCTTCGGCGGAGATGAGTTCATCCTGATATGCCCCGGGGCCGATCGCGCCGTGGCCGGGGAGATTGCGCACGATGTGATGGCTGAGTTCGGCCATGACTTCGATGTCAGCGGCTATCATCTGACGGTCACGGCATCGATGGGCATCGCTGTCGCGCCCGAGGATGGGTGCGACAGCGAAGAGTTGCTGCAACATGCCGATATGGCGCTGTATCAGGCAAAGCGTGCGGGACGGAACCGCCATGCCCATTTCGACTGGGCCATGAAAGAGCGGCAAAATCGTACCTATGAGTTGGAGATGGGCCTTCGCAGCGCCATGGCAAATGGCGAACTTTTGTTGCACTACCAGCCGATATTCGACACGGTCACTGGCAAGATCGCCATCTGCGAAGCGCTGATGCGGTGGGATCATCCAACCATGGGCCGCATTTCACCGGCCGAGTTCATTCCGGTGGCGGAAAGCTGCTCTCTCATCGAGCCGATAACCGCCTGGGCGCTGGAACAAGCGTGCCGGGATGCGATGCAGTGGGAGGAACATGTCCGCGTCGCCGTCAATATCTCGCCCGCGCTCATCAAGAGCGACGGGCTTCCGCGCGCGGTCATCGCTGCGCTCATGGGATCGGGCTTGAAAGCCAAGCGGCTCGAACTGGAAGTGACCGAATCGATCTTCCTGGAAGATAGCGGCCGAACCAGCCTGATCCTGTCAGAGCTGCAGCGTATTGGACTACGTCTTGCCTTGGACGATTTCGGAACAGGCTATTCCTCGCTCGGCTATCTGCGTGATTATGCGTTCGATACGCTCAAGGTCGATCAAAGCTTCATGCGAAGTGTCGGCGAAGAAGGGCGCGACCGCGCCATCGCCCAATCCGTCGCATATCTGGCGCACTCACTTGACGTGGAAACCGTGGCGGAGGGCATCGAGACGGAAGAACAGCTGCGCTATGCGCGCGAGCTGGGCTTCAGCAATGTGCAAGGCTTTGTTCTGAGCCGCCCCATGCCTGCCGAAGATCTGCTCACGATGATGGCCGACATGAAACGTGAGAAGAGCAACGTTGTCACGTTGATGCAGAACCGCCGCCGAGCCTGACCACCTACTTGGTCAGCCGTGTCTGCGCCGAGGCAAGGCGCCGCATCATCCGCAGATCCTTCGGATCGAGCTTGAGCGCCGTCGCCGCCCAATTTTCAACGATGTCCTTCAGCTCGGCATAATCGAGCGGATCGACGCGGCGTCCGGCTTCGAAGACGCCGACATGGCCGGCATGGTGCGGACGGTTGCCGATGATATAGTCACGCACGGCCTGCTCGCCTTCGCCATCCTCGGCAAGGATAGTGACGACGCCCATGTCGTACATTTCTTCGGCGGTGTAGACCTTGCCGGACAGGATCATGCGCTCTGCCATCCGGCGTCCCAGCTTCCGCGCCAGGATGGAATAGGCCCCCATTCCGGGGAAGAGGCCGAAGAGCATTTCGGGAAGGCCGAAACGAGCGCTTCTCTCCGCGACGACGACATCGAAACAAAGAAGAGCCTCAAACCCGCCCCCCAGGGCATCGCCCTGCGCCAAGGCGATGGAGATGAGCGGCATGTCGGCATTGCGCCATGCACGATGAACCACATCGATGCACGCATGACCATATTTAACCAGGCCGGGCAAGTCGCCGCGCTCGATGCACGCCGCGAACAGCTCAAGGTCTCCACCCAGGTTGAAGACGCCGGGAAAGCGGGAACCAAGCACCATATATTTGAGCGGCAATATACCCTCGTCGAACAGCCGCTTGGCCTCTGTCTGCCAAAGCCGGATGTCGCGTAGCATCGGCAGATTATAGTTGGGCCGATTCGCCGGGGTCATGAAGGCCCAAAGGGTGTCGATCGGTTCATCGAAAGTGACATCGACCTGACCCAGGTCGAACAGCATCGAATGTCCGCTTTCGCGTGCCTGGAGCGCTGCTTCCGTAGCGGCAACGGCGTGAATGTTTTCGACAGGCAGGTGCATTGGCGAAGCGTCCTCCACCTCATCGCGTGCCGGATTAAACCGTCCGGAATCAATCATCTGTGCCCCCGCATTTCGATCCATGATGAGGAAAACAACATTGTTCCTTCGATGCAACCGTCAGTGGATCAATCGGTGCCTTGTTAACCCTTTTTATTGCGTACTGTTGCTGCTAAGTCGCCAAAAAGACGCGCCCATCACGGTTAACGTTGCATTAATGCAACAAAGGGCGTTAAGTAAGTTTCAGGCGATTTTGTTGTCAGGTCTTTGTTAACCTTTATTAATTATGACATGGTGCATGGACAGACATCGCACCGATCCCCAGATTGTGACGCTCCTGCTTCATGATGAAGAGGGGAAAAACTGGCGCCTCAACATCGCTGCCGATTGCCTTTGCTTCATCGGCAATTACCGCCGGGTGAAGGGCTTTGACATCGACGCGGTGGTTGCCTTCGACGGTTTGCGCAAGGCGGGCTGATCCGGGCGGCAAATCGATAAAAAGCGGTTCCCTCTTGTCCGCGCGATGTTCTAGAGCGCGCAACGTGACTCAATCCCGCTTTTCCTTCACGATCGCCGCAACCGACGGCAAGGCCCGCACGGGCGCGATTCAGATGCGCCGCGGCGAAATCCGGACGCCTGCCTTCATGCCGGTTGGCACCGCCGCCACGGTCAAGGCGATGCGCCCGGCCGAGGTCCGCGCCACCGGCGCTGATATCATCCTCGGCAACACCTATCATCTGATGCTTCGTCCGGGCGCGGAGCGGGTCGCTCGGCTGGGAGGCTTGCACGGATTCATGGGTTGGGACCGGCCGATCCTGACCGACAGCGGCGGCTATCAGGTCATGAGCCTGTCCGCGCTCACCAGAATGAGCGAGGATGGCGTCGCCTTCGCCAGCCATATCGACGGTTCCCGTCACATGCTGACGCCCGAACGTTCGATGGAGATCCAGCGTCTGCTCGACAGCGACATTGTCATGGCCTTCGACGAGTGCACGAAAAACGGCTGCACCCATGATGAGGCGGCGCACAGCATGGAGCGATCCATGCGCTGGGCAAAGCGATCTCGTGACGGTTTCGATGCCGGTGGTGAACATGCCGAACGAGCGGCGCTTTTCGGCATTCAGCAGGGATCGCTCGACGAAAATCTTAGGCGCATTTCTGCGCAGAAGCTGACCGAAATCGGTTTTGACGGATATGCCGTAGGCGGCCTGGCGGTAGGGGAGGGGCAGGAGGCCATGTTCGCATGCCTCGATTACGCACCCGGCATGCTGCCGAGCGACAAGCCGCGTTATCTGATGGGCGTGGGCAAGCCCGACGACATCGTAGGGGCTGTCGAACGCGGCATCGACATGTTCGATTGTGTTCTGCCGACCCGCAGCGGCCGCAATGGTCAGGCCTTCACCTGGGCAGGCCCGCTCAACATCCGCAACGCGCGTTTTGCCGAGGATCTTTCGCCGCTCGATCCGCGCTGCACCTGTCCGGTCTGCGGGACGTGGAGCCGCGCCTATCTGCATCATCTGGTGAAATCTGGCGAAATGCTCGGCGCCATGTTGATGACGCAGCACAATATCCACTTCTACCAAGCGCTGATGCAGGCGATACGGGACAGCATCGCACAAGCCCGGTTCGCAGCCTTCGCATCGGACTTCCGCCGCGATTATCAGCGGGTCTGAGAATTAGGGAATGACATTGATCGCGATGGCATAATCGCCAGCGACCGGATCATGGTTGAGCGGCGCGCGCAGCTGACGGGAAAGGCCCGTCAGTACGCGCCCATATCGTTCTTCGATCCGCGCGCTCATCAGCTCCGATCCGCGCAACGCGGGGGAACTCAGATGCAGCACGGCCCGGTCGTCACGTCCCGGTTCCAGCTGCACGGATATGCGCATGCCCGTCCGGGGATCGGACAGCATCGCCAACTCCACCAATTCCGTCAGCAGGAATGCGATCGGCACGGCCACATCCTGGCTGATATGAAGATTGTCACTGTCGATCTGAATCCCGAAGCGCCGTGCTTCCGCGGGAGCCGTGCCCCGCAGACTGGCGGAAAGTTCACTGACGAGGGAACGCACGCCGACACCGCGATGCTCCTCCAGCTCCGCATAATGATTGCGGTGCACGACTGAGAGGGCATCGACGCGGCGCTGGATTGATGCATAGGCCTCGACCGCTTCGGGTTCATGTGCCGCACGGGCATGCAGGCTGATCAGGCTGGCGATGATCTGGAGGTTGTTCTTGACGCGGTGATGAACTTCGCGCGTCAGTTTGCGCTGAGTATCCAGCCCCTCCGCCATCTCGGCCTCATGGGTCGCCACATCCTCGCTGATTTCGCGGAAGGTTTCGCCGAGTGCCACGATCTCCTGCGCCGGGGTGCGAATGCGGCGCATGGGTTCCAGCACTTCGCCCGGATGATAGGCGGCCACGGTACGCCTCAGCACGACGAGCGGGCGGATCAGCAAGCGGTTGACGACGAACCATCCGATCGCCGCCGCCGCGAACCACATGACGAGAGGCAGGAACAGCGAAAGCATGCGCGCGAGCGTCACCGGCGGGTCACGCAGCGTCATGGTGAGCAGGATATCCGGCGGATCGAGCCGAGCTGACAGACTGGTGCTTTTGCCGTGCAAGTCGTTGGACGGCTGGCTGACCACCAAGATGTGATCGCCCTGCTGAAGGCTCAGCTGCCGGTTTTGCAGGGCTGTCGTCGGGCTTGCTATCGTTTCCAGATACGTACGTGAATAATAGGCAAGCGCAACGACTTGCCTGTTGTCACTGACCACGCGGCTGACAAGATAGCCAGATGCCGGAAGCAGCATCGCTGGCGCGCCATGGAATCGAGCGGTTTTCGTGAGTCCTCGCGGTTCAGGCTGAGAAGACCCGCAAATACGCTCGCCTTCGCGATTGTAGATATAGTAGCGGCCGCCTTCCCGATCGTGGGAGGTCAGGAAAATGGAAAGCCGCTGACACATTTCCGGCCCTTCGCTGCCGGTCGACAGCGCGTTGGCGGTCAGCATCAAAGCGGTTCGATCGGAAGCCAGATCTTCGGTTAGCTTGCGTGCGCTCTGTGTCACAGACACACGAAGCAGCGCTTCCTTCTCCAGATCGGAAGTGCGGATCGCCTGAAGCGAAGCTACAAGCGCAATGAGGCCCAGAGGTAAGAGCGCCAGGGTCAGGATGAGGAACATCTTGACGCCGGTGGACTGGATCAGGCTGTTTAAGTTGCGCATGAGCAATCAACTGGTTGGGACGCAGCCGCCCCGTTCATGCGATGATCAGATGTGCGTTGACCCGTTTGGGATCAGGAATTTCAGCGATCTCAGTCAATGCCAAATCGCCTTGCTCCGCACCTGTGCCAGTATCGAAAAGCACCAATCTGCCCTCCGCCCAGGACACGCCAATTCGGCGACCCTCAAGGCCGATGCTTAATCCAGCTTTCTAAGAAGGTCGAGCATCTCGGCAGGAATGTCTTCGTCCACGGCGCGCTGGTATACAGAGCGCAGCACATTGGCGACGTTCCCGTCCCCCTTGGCAGGGGCAGAGCGCCGCTTGCGGGAGGCGTTGCCAGTCACGCCCGAATGCGGGGTGTTGGCGCCGACATCTTTCCTGTCCCCTCCCTTCACATCCCGTTCCGTCGTTGAAGCAACCAAAATACGCCCCTCTGCAACGCTACCATGTCAACCGGCTTTTCTTTTGCCGCTTTCCCGCGTGACGTCAATCGACCGCCAGCGGAGCTTTACATCAAAATCCAGATTTCAGTTAAAAAACCGAACGGCAGTGAAACAAATCTTTTTCTCGTTGGTTCCACTCCCCGAAGCATTTTTTGCCACCGTCCGCAGGGCGGCTGAAAAGGGGGCGGGGGCTTGCCACATCGGCATTGGCAATCCATCCTTCCGCGCAGCGAATGTTTAGTAGCAATGCGCCCTATGGGCTGGGAGAAGATTTACAGATGTCGCTTGGACAGCAACTGCACCCCCATCTTCCTTTCTTGCGCCGCTATGCCCGCGCCCTGACGGGCAGCCAGGGGCATGGCGACGCCTATGTGCGGGCGACGCTGGAAGCGATCGTGGCCGCGCCTGAAGAATTCCCGTCTGACGTCGATCCTCGCCTTGGTCTTTACAAGACGTTTCACGCGATCTGGTCGTCTTCCCATCTGGAAGATGGTCCGGTTCTGACGGGCAGCGATGGGCAGGAAGCGGTAGCGCAGGCGCGGCTTGCGCGACTGACGCCGCTGCCTCGCCAGGCCTTGTTGCTCACGGCATTGGAAGGTTTCACGGTCGATGACGTCGCTTACCTGATTGGCCTGGACGCGGCCGATGTCGAGGCGCTCGTGGAAGAGGCGCTGGGCGAGATCGAGGCTCAGACGCGGGCGAAGGTCTTGATCATCGAGGATGAACCCATCATCGCGATGGACATTGAAACCATCGTCCGTGACCTTGGCCATGAAGTGACTGCAATCGCCGTGACGCGCGAGGATGCGGTTCGTGAAGCGATGGCGGAGCGTCCCGGCCTGGTACTCGCCGACATTCAACTTGCGGACGATTCCAGCGGCATCGATGCGGTGAAGGATATTCTCGCGGAATTTTCCGTGCCCGTGATCTTCATCACCGCATTCCCAGAACGTCTGCTGACCGGTGAGCGTCCTGAACCGACCTTCCTCATCACGAAGCCCTTCCAGCGTTCGACCGTCAAGGCGGCTATTTCGCAAGCCTTGTTCTTTGATGAAGCTACGGCTCCGGCCTGACGATCTGAACGGGTTCCGCCGCAAAAGACTGAAGGAGCGGCGGAACCCGAGTCATGCCTCCGCGTTATTGATGCGTAACGATCGGGAGGTATTAAATGGCGGAACAGGAAAAGCACGTTGCTACCGAAGACGCCCGGTCAGGATCGACACCACATATAGTCCGGTATGTTCTGGGCATATCGCTGCCTCTGGTCATCATTGGCATGCTGATCGTGCTGTGGAGCTATTACGGGTAAACATCATTGGTTCCGTTGAACAATGAGTATAGGATGCGGACGCAAATATGGCTTTGACGGCTTCGGTTCATGAGGCGGGGGCGACAGCCAGTAAGAGGGTTGTTCCCATGAGCGAAGGGCTTGGCCAGGAGGCGGAGCACCAGGAAGTAGAGCGGCAGTCGCTCTCCGATTCGGATTTCAAGCGTGAGCTGGCTGCGGTGATCCCGCATCTGCGCGCTTTCGGCCGATCGCTTTCCGGTAATCGCGATGTGGCGGACGATCTCGTCCAGGAAACGCTGTTGAAGGCATGGGCGGCGCGCGGCCGTTTCCAGGCCGGGACCAACATGCGTGCGTGGACTTTCATCATTCTGCGCAACCATTATCTGTCGCAGATGCGGCGCTCTCGCTTCCGTGGCGATTGGGATGATTTGACCGCGGATCGCCTGCTCGCGGCTCCGGCAGGGCAGGACAAGCATGTCGAACTTTCCGACATGCAGCGCGCCCTGCTACAACTGCCTCAGCCTCAGCGTGAAGCGCTGATCCTCGTCGGTGCTGGCGGTTTCGCTTATGAAGAGGCGGCGGAGATTTGCGGCGTAGCGGTCGGCACCATCAAGAGCCGCGTCGCACGCGGTCGCGCGGCGCTCGAGCAGATACTCGACAGCGGCGACCTTCCATCACGGCGGACGCAGGAAACGACTGACACGGCTGTGCTGGACGAGATCATGGATGATGTCGACCGCCTCAGCCGCGGCCGCGAGACCAGGCAGGAATCCGATCTGGATGCCAATGATGTTTAAGACCGGTTCCTGCGAACCTTCCCCGATCGGGAGGGCGATGGGAGAGGGAGGATGGTTGAGGTTGGAGGGAGAGGCGACCCTCCTCAGGACGAGGAGCGGCCGGACGATATGATCCAGGCGGAAAAATCACGCGGCAGCGGCGTGATTTTCGCCCTGGTAGCTATCGCCCTGATCCTGGCCATCGGTTTCTTCTACCTCACCAAGGAACGCGAGGACAAGGAAAGCCGGGTTATCACGGAAGCCGCTGAATCGACGGACAGCGCCGCGCGGGTCATCGAAAACGCTGCGCATGATGCGGCGAGCAGCTTGCGGCGGCAAAATTGAAACTCGTAGTCCTGCTCTCCTGACTGCCCTTTTGCTTTTGCGCTGGGCCATCTTCAGAGAATCTTTGGGAATTTCCTTCACAGTCCGTGCACGATCGGGTTCTTCGCAGCCGCGGTGAGCTGATCCGACTTCACCAAGGTTACCAATTCACGGGTAGCAGCGAGAAATACGCGCGACTGATGATCAGGCTCTTCAAACATTATGTGCCGCACGCCGTGCTGCTGCTGGGCTTGCTTGATCTCGTCCTGCTTTTAGGTGCGGCCGAAGCAGGATGGATATTGAGAGCGCGCCAGATCGGCATGGATGTCGATGAGATCACGACCCGCGCTGCCCCGCTGCTAAGCTTCGCGCTGGCGATTCAAACGGCGATGATCGCGGTGGGCGTCTATGGCACTGAAGCGCTTCAGTCGATCCGCTTTGCCTTGGCACGCCTGCTCGTCGCCATCTCGCTGGGCGTCATATTCCTTTCCGTCATGCATTTTTTGCTGCCGGACCTCGCGCTTTGGCGGTCCAATTCCCTTTATGCGATGGGCCTGGCGGTGACGTTGCTGCTTGCGGTCAGGCTGCTGCTGGGTTCGATGCTGGGCGGCGAAGCGTTCAAGCGGCGCCTCGTCGTCCTGGGCGCAGGCAATCGCGCCAACCGGATCAGAGAAATCGAGCAGCGCAAGGGGTCCGGTTTTCTCGTCGTCGGCTACATCGCGATGAACGATGGCGCGCAGGTGATCCCTGAGGCGATCAACCGCAGCGCCATCTATAATCTCGCCGATTTCGTGGTCCGGCTGGGTGCGAGCGAGGTCGTTCTGGCGCTTGAGGAAAGGCGCAACGCATTGCCTTTGTCCGACCTGCTGCGCATCAAGACGACCGGCGTGCATGTGAACGAAATTTCGACGTTCCTTGAACGCGAAACGGGGCGCGTCGACCTTGATAGCGTGAACCCGAGCTGGCTGATCTTCTCCGATGGCTTTTCCGCCGGCCGCCGTCTGTCCAGCATTGCCAAGCGCTTGTTCGACATCATCGCCAGTTCGATCCTGCTGCTGCTGACCGGTCCCGTCATCCTGATTGCTGCGATCCTGGTGAAGCTCGACAGCAAAGGTCCGGCCTTCTACCGCCAACAGCGCGTCGGCCTTTTCGGCGAGGAATTCTGGATCGTGAAGCTGCGCACGATGCGGCAGGATGCTGAAATCAGCGGGCAGGCGGTTTGGGCGGAAAAGGACGACCCGCGCATTACGCGCTTGGGCTACTGGCTCCGCAAGCTGCGCATCGACGAACTGCCGCAGACATGGACGGTGTTGAAGGGCGAGATGAGCTTCGTCGGCCCGCGACCCGAACGGCGCCAGTTCGTCGAGGATCTTGAGCAGCACCTGCGCTACTATGCCGAACGCCATATGGTGAAGCCCGGCATCACCGGCTGGGCTCAGATAAACTATCCCTACGGGGCTTCTATCGAGGACAGCCGCAACAAATTGGAATATGATCTTTATTATGCGAAGAACTATACGCCCTTCCTGGACCTGCTGATCCTGATCCAGACCTTGCGCGTCATTCTTTGGCCGGAAGGCGCGCGCTAGGATGATGCTATCGGCCAGTCGCGCGGCGGAGTTAGGCTAGCCGAAGGCCCAGTTCATCGGCCGAAATTCCAAGCCGCCTGATCTGGTCGGCGACAAGAGGCCAGCATTCTTCCAGGAAGCGACGCCGTTCCGCTTCGCGCAGGCGGCGGGTGGCTCCTTCGGCCACAAACATCCCGACGCCCCGCTTGACCAGGACTAGCCCGTCGTCCTGGAAACATTGGTAAGCTTTTGCGACGGTCAGCGGATTTGCGCCTTCCTGAGCAGCGAGAGCACGGACGGAAGGGAGCATGTCGCCGTCGCGATAATCGCCATCGAGTATGGAGGCCGCGATGGTATCGCGAAGCCGGAGATAGACGGGCTTTGACTCATCGGCCATGAGTGCATCAGTGCCATAACACAGCGATGCGGACAAGGTGACCGACCGATGGACGCAGTCGTTCCGACCTATCTACTTGTCCCAAATAGAAACTATCTGCTCATAAGCTGGGCGCGGCCGTTCTTCCTGCGGACGCCCAGGCGTCCCGATGAAAATGAAGCCAGCCAGCCGTTCTGCGCCCACCGCGAAAGCCTGCCGGACATCTTCGTTATATGCCGGCCATCCGGTCAGCCACCCTGCCGCAAAGCCCAAGGCATGGCTGGCATGCAGTAGATTCATGATCGCGGCGCCCGCCGACAATTGCTGCTCCCACGCCGGGATCTTGCTACCCTCTACCGGTGCGGAGAGAGCAACGACCAAGGCGGGGGCCTGAAGCGCGAATTGCCGAATGGATTCCAGTTCAAGCCGTCCCGCGTCCGGCTTCTCACGCCGGTAGGCGCTTTCGAGCAGGGCGGCGAAGGCTTCGCGCTTCTCATCCGGAACGACCACGAACCGCCAGGGAGCCAGCTTCCCATGGTCAGGCGTACGAAGAGCGATCTCCAGGATCTCGCGCAACTGTCCAGCATCGGGGCCAGGAGCGATCAGGTCGCGGGGCTTGCCGGAACGGCGCGTGCGCAGGAGCGAGAGAGGCGTGGTGGCGTCATTGAACATGGCGCATCAAATGGCGCGGCTGGGCGCGGGGCGCAAGTGCGGCCTGCTTTGACACAGGCGGGATTTCCGATCTAGGCTCGGCAGCATCCAAGCCCGATGGGAAACAGATGGCGACCGCATCTCCTACGACACTCCCATCGGGAAAGACATGGCTGGGCCACCCGCGCGGTCTTTTCCTTTTGTTCTTCGTGGAGATGTGGGAGCGCTTCTCCTTCTACGGAATGCGCGCGCTGCTGATCTTCTATCTCACGCAACATTTCTTGTTTTCGGATCGCGACGCCGCCCATTCCTATGGCGCCTACATGTCGCTGATCTACATCTCTCCGTTGATGGGAGGCTATCTGGCCGACCGCTATCTGGGGCAGCGCAAGGCGGTATTGTTCGGCGGGATAGTGATCGCCGCCGGGCACATCATTCTTGGGCTGGAAGCGGACGGTTCAGCTGATGCGATGGGCCTTGGCCTGTTCTGGTTGGGACTGGCGACGGTCATCGTCGGCACGGGATTTTTGAAAGCCAGCGTGTCGGCCATGGTGGGACAGCTTTATCCCCGCGACGATATGCGCCGCGACCCGGCTTATACGATCTTCTACATGGGCATCAACGTCGGCGCGACGATCGGGCCGCTGATCTGCGGCTATCTGGGCCAGCGCTGGGGTTGGCATTGGGGCTTCGGTGCTGCGTCCGTCGGGATGATCGCAGGCGTTATCGGGTTCCTGCTGTGCAAGCCGTTGTTGCAGGGCAAGGGAGAACCGCCCGATCCAGCGCGGCTTGCGGAGCGGGTCGGCGGTGTGATCAGCCGCGAATGGCTCGTCTACCTGTCGAGCCTCCTGGCCATCCTGCTTTGCTGGCTGTTGATCCAGCAGCATGCGGTAGTGGGATGGATGCTCGCGGGCGCGAGCGTCCTAATGGTGCTTTATATATTGTGGGAAGCGTTCGGGCGCATGGAGCGGATCGGGCGGGACCGTATGCTGGCTGCCCTGTTCCTGCTCTTCATAAACCCGCTTTTCTGGGGCCTGTATGAACAGACCGGATCGTCGCTCAGCCTCTTTACGGCGCGCTATACCGACAGGAACATCCTTGGCTTCGATGTGCCTGCATCGATGTTCCAGTCGGTGAATGCGGCTTACATCCTGATCTTCGGTCCTATCTTCGCGGCGCTGTGGATCGCTTTGGCGAAGCGGGGGCGGGAGCCGTCTACCCCGGCCAAGTTCGGGCTGGCGCTCATATTGGTCGGCGCGGGCTTCCTGATACTCGTCGCAGGCACAGGCGCACCGGGGACACTGACGCCCATCCTGTTCATCTTCCTTCTTTATCTCTGTCACACTTTGGGGGAGTTGTGCCTGTCCCCTGTAGGGCTGTCGGCCATGTCGAAACTGGCGCCCTCCCGGATGATCGGCCTGATCATGGGAATCTGGTTCCTCGCCATGGCGCTCGGCGAATATGTGGCCGGGATGATCGCTGGGGCAACCGGTGGCGCAGACGGCGCGGCGTCGCGCGACGCGGTGCTGAGTGTCTATGGCGATATCGGCTGGTGGTCGATCGGCATCGGCATTTTCGTCATCGCCGTTGCACCGTTCGTGAAGAGGCTGATGCACGCCGGGGAACTGAGCGGAGAAGAAGGCGCGGAAGCAGGAGCGCAGCGTGACAGCTTCGCCATCGCCGATCGGGTGGAAGACAAGCCCGCCTGAGCGCTCAGTTGGTCGCTCCCCAGATGTCAGCGGCGCGTACGAAACCGCGCTGGCCGCCCACATCGAAACCGCACCATCCGTCGCTGCACGACGACAGGCGGCCTACGACGCCCTTTTCCGCGCGGAAGACCGTGCGCGCGCCTTCGCTGGCAGCCTGCCGCATCGGGGCCACGGATGCCGTCACGATCGCGGTCGGGGTATCGCTGAGCAGCCGAACGTGCATCCATCCTTGCGTGCCGCTCGGATCCTCGACCTTGCGCCAGAGGCCCAGCACCTGCACCACCTTCACGGGCAGGTCGCGGCGCCGATAGACCCAGTTCGACGGGTAATCCAGGCTGGGGCCGACCCTCATGCGTGCTTCGTCCTGGTTGATCGAAGCCCAATAAGGAACAGGCTTTGACGGAGCCGCCGATGTGCCGCCTGCGAAACATAGCGCGGCTGCGACAATCGCGCCATGAGGCAGATACCCCTTCATCCCTGTTCTTTTCCCCTTTGCGTGACGCACCGTTATAGCGTCCCGCCAACTCTGCCGACAACCATTGTCTTGGCCTGAAAGCATAAGCGCTTGACCACCGTCACGGCCCGGCATAGCGGCTGTGCATGGCCAAGAAACCGCGTCCTGCCAAGCCGCGCGTCGTTGTCACGCGCCGCCTGCCTCCCAATGTGGAGGCCCGCATGGCCGAATTGTTCGACGCGGTATTCAATGTCGGCGATGTGCCCATGGACCGCACGGCGCTGACCCGCGCGATGGCGCAATGCGATGTGCTGGTTCCCTCGGTGACGGATCAGATCGACGCGGCGCTGATCGACCTTGCCCCTGAACGCCTGCAACTCATCGCGAGCTTTGGCAGCGGGGTCGATCATATCGATCTTGGCGCAGCGCGGCGAAAGGGCATCATCGTCACCAACACGCCCGGCGTCCTGACAGAGGATACGGCCGACATGACGATGGCGCTCATTCTGTCGGTTCCCCGCAGGCTGGCGGAGGGTGAAAAGCTGGTCCGGTCCGGCACCTGGTCAGGCTGGAGCCCCTCGGGCATGCTCGGCCACCGCATCGGCGGCAAGAAGCTTGGCATTATCGGCATGGGCCGGATCGGGCGGGCGGTTGCCAAGAGAGCGGCGGCGTTCGGCCTCTCGATCGCATATCATAACCGTCATCGCCTGCCTTTCGAGGTCGAGCATGAACTGGAAGCAGCGTGGCACCCCGATGTCGACACGCTGCTGAGCGAATGCGACATCGTGTCCATAAACTGCCCGCTCAATGCCGACAGCCGGAGCATGATCGATGCGCGTCGTATCGCGATGATGCGGCCGGACGCATATCTCATCAACACGTCGCGCGCTGAGATCACAGACGAACCGGCGCTGATCGCGGCATTGGCGGAAGGGCGGATCGCAGGCGCAGGGCTGGACGTCTATGCGCATGAGCCCGCCGTGGATTCGCGTCTGCTCGCGCTGTCGAACGTGGTTCTGCTGCCGCACATGGGTTCGGCGACGTTCGAGGGACGCGACGCCACCGGCGCGCGAGTCATCGCCAACATCCGCAGTTGGGTTGATGGCCACCGTCCACCCAACCAAGTGCTCGAAGGTTGGATCTAGTCTGAAGTGAGCGTGTCATGAGTGGTCTTCACCGGCGGGAGCTGCTGCATGGCCTCAGCATGGCGGGCGGCGCGTTCGCGCTGAGCCGCTTCGTTCCTGCCTGGGCGCAAAGCGGCACGTCCGGGCTGGCTTCATCGCCAGAAGCACTGACTGGCGAAAATATCGCGCTCACCGTCAGTGAGGGGCATTTCTCCACAGGCGGGCGATCCGCCCATGCCGTGATGATCAATGGCACTCTGCCAGCCCCGCTGATCCGGCTGAAGGAAGGGCAGAATGTCCGCCTGCACGTCACCAACCGGCTGAAGGAGGATACCTCCATCCACTGGCACGGGCTGATCGTGCCTTTCCAGATGGATGGTGTCCCCGGCGTCAGCTTTCCCGGCATCCGGCCAGGCGAGACCTTCGTCTACGATTTTCCGGTGCGGCAGTCGGGCACCTATTGGTATCATAGCCATTCGGGCATGCAGGAGGCGGTTGGCCACTATGGTCCGATCGTCATAGATCCTGCCGGTCTGGACCCGGTTCAGGCTGACCGCGAACATGTGATCGTCCTGTCCGACTGGAGCCCGCTCCATCCCCACGTCCTGCTCAAGCGGGTCAAGCAGATGAGCGGCTATTTCAATATGCAGAAGCAGACGCTGGCCGGTTTGCTCGCGGGCAAGGACCAGAGCGCAAGGGAGCGCCTGCAATGGGGCGCAATGCGCATGGATCCCACGGACATATCGGACGTGACGGGATCGACATACAGCTTCCTCGTCAACGGGCATGGGACGGCGGAAAACTGGACGGGCCTTTTCACGCCAGGTGAGAGGGTTCGCCTGCGGATCATAAATGCATCGGCGATGACGAACTTCAATGTCCGGCTGCCCGGCCTGCCGATGACCGTAGTTCAATGCGATGGGCAGCATGTGCAGCCAGTCGAAACGGACGAGTTCCAGATCGGCGTCGCAGAAACCTATGATGTCGTCATTCGCCCCAATGAGGCGCGGGCCTACGGCTTGATCGCGGAAGCGATCGACCGGTCAGGCCTCGTGCGCGCGACATTGGCGCCGCGGACCGGTATGGTTGCGGAAGTACCTGAACTGAGACAGCGCCCACTGCTGGGCATGAAGGATATGGGCATGGACATGTCCGGTATGGATATGGGCCATGGCGGTGCGATCGGCCACGGCGACCCTGCCACTGAAGGCAGGGCTGGGCATTCCATGAAGATGCGGGACAAGTCCGTCGTGCCGCAGGTCCGCATGGGTCCCGGCGTCGCAACGCTTTCGCCAATGCCCATAGACCGGACTGCCGACCGCCCTACGGGTCTGGAAGATGTGCCCCATCGGGTGCTGACCTATGCCGACCTAAAATCGCTGCTGCCGCACAGGGACCGGCGGCCACCGACACGCACGTTGGACATCCATCTCACCGCGAACATGGAACGCTATATGTGGTCCTTCGATGGGGTGAAGCTGTCCGACGGTGCGGAACCCATCGCGTTCCGTCACATGGAGCGGGTGAGGGTGAACCTCATCAATGACACGATGATGCCGCATCCCATCCATCTTCACGGCCATTTTTTCGAGCTGGTCACGGGCCCGGATGAGCATAATCCGCTCAAGCATACGGTGAATGTACTGCCCGGTGGCAAGGTCAGCTTCGATCTGACGGCGGACGCCTTGGGCGATTGGGCATTTCACTGCCATATGCTGATGCACATGCATTCGGGCATGATGCGGGTGGTGACGGTGCGTCATGACGCGGGGTCGGCATGAAGTACGCCCTCGCGACCCTGCTGCTGCCCGTCGCACTTCCAGCCAATGCGCAGCAGATGGATCACAGCCATATGCATCATGGCGGCATGGAGCAGGCTCCGGAGGCGAAGGACAATCCCTCTCCAGACATTGCCGATCCTCATGCGGGCCATCTCGCCGTTCCAGCCACACCTAAGGGGACAGCCCCGCCACCGCCAAGCGATCATGCCGCTGACGCATATTACAACCCTGCCGAAATGGCTCGCGCCCGGGCCGCCATGCGCAGGGAAAATGGCGGCATGACCTTCTCGCAATTGATGCTCGACCGCCTTGAATATCGCCTGGACAAGGGCGCCGACGCCTACCACTGGCAGGGTGAAGGCTGGATCGGCGGGGACATCAACCGCCTTGCGTTCAAGACGGACGGCGAGGGGGAGGTCGGGGGCAGGCTGGAAGAGGCGGAGGTCCAGGCGCTTTACAGCCGCGCGATCGATCCATGGTTCAATCTCGAAGCCGGATTGCGGCATGACTTTCGTCGCGGGCAGGACCGAAGCTATGCTGTGATCGGCATAGATGGCTTGGCTCCATATTGGTTTGAGGTCGGCGCGCAGGCATTCCTGTCCGCCAAAGGGGATGCGCATCTCCGGCTGGAAGCAAATTATGATCAGCGCATCACCCAGCGTTTGATCCTGCAACCGGCCGCCGAAATGAACTTCGCCGCCCAGGATGTGCCTGAACTTCGGCTTGGATCAGGGTTGTCGGACGTCGAGCTGGGTCTGCGGCTGCGCTATGAATTTGCCCGCGAATTCGCGCCCTATATTGGCGTGAATTGGGAGCAGAAGCTTGGCAAGACCGCCCGGATCGCGCGCGCCGGGGGCGATGATGCTTCCGCGACGAGCTTGGTGATGGGCATCCGTTTCTGGTTCTAACCTAAAGCTTCAACCCGCCGACGTGGAACGTCTTGGTCTCAAGATATTCCTCGATCCCCATATGCGCGCCCTCGCGGCCAAAGCCTGACATCTTGACCCCGCCAAAGGGCGCCATCTCCATCGATATGCCGCCCGTGTTCAGCGCGACCATGCCAGCCTCCAGCCGCTCGGCCACGCGAAAGGCGCGATGCAGGTTCTCGGTGTAGAAATAGCTGGCAAGGCCATAGCTGGTGCCATTGGCGATTTCGATGCCTTCCTCTTCATGGGTGAAGCGGAAGAGGGGTGCTACGGGTCCGAAAGTCTCTTCGTCCGCCAGCCGCATGTCGCGCGTCGCTCCGGTCAGCACCATGGGCGTCGCAAAGCGCTCGCCCTTCGCACCTTCCGGCGCCTGGGCATAGATTTTGGCGCCATGGTGCAGAGCATCGTCTACATGCTCCTTCACCTTGTCGACGGCAGCGCTGTTGATGAGGGGGCCGATCGTGGCGCCTTCCTGATCGCCGGGTGCGACCTTGAGGGCGGAGACCGCCTTGGCCAGCCGCTCGGCAAATGCGTCGTGAATGCCGTCCTGCACCAATATGCGGTTGGCACAGACGCAGGTTTGCCCTGCGTTGCGGAACTTGCTCGCCATGGCGCTCGCAACGGCGAGGTCGAGGTCCGCGTCGTCGAACACGATCAACGGCGCATTGCCGCCAAGCTCCAGGCTCAGCCGCTTCAAGGTGCCGGCGGATTGCTGCATCAGTTGCACGCCCACGCGCGTAGAGCCGGTAAAGGACAGCTTCCGCACGATCGGACTGGACGTCATGACCCCGCCGATAGCCTTCGCATCCCCGGTGACGATACTGAAGACGCCTGCGGGAAAGCCGGCCATTTCCGCCAGCTTCGCCAGGGCCAGCGCGGAGTAGGGCGTCAGTTCGGACGGCTTTATGACGACCGGACAACCCGCTGCGAGGGCGGGGGCGCATTTCCGCGTGATCATCGCGGCGGGGAAGTTCCACGGCGTTATCGCGGCCGACACACCCACCGGCTCTTTCATGACCAATATGCGGCGATTGGTTTCGGGTGCTGGTATGATGGCTCCATCGACCCGGCGTGCTTCCTCCGCGAACCATTTTATGAAGGTCGCGGCGTAGCGGATTTCCCCCTCTGCTTCGGCCAGGGGCTTCCCTTGTTCAGCCGTCATGATCCGTGCGAGGTCCGCGATATTTTCCAACACAAGCGCATGCCAGCGTTCCAGCAGCGCGGCGCGGTCATTGGCCGTGCGCGCGCGCCAGGCAGGATAAGCCCGCTCAGCCGCCAAAATGGCCGCGCGCGTATCCTCTTCACCGCAATCTGGGACCGTGCCGATGACCGCCCCGGTCGCAGGATTGTCGACGGGCACGGTCGCGCCGGATTTCGCACTGATCCATTCGCCGCCTATGAAGGCGCGGTCGGTCAGCAATGCGGGATTGTCGAGCGAAAGGGTCATGGATGCCTGCACCGCTGAGAGGAGTTTCTAGCGTCAGTAACGGCTCAGGCCCGGAAAATCTCCGGCCATAACGCATGCGGAACCTGCAAGCGGCGTCATCCGTTCAGCCCGCATCTGTTTATAGCGAAGGATTTCATCATGATCCGCCTGGCAATCATATCGCTGGTCATCGCCGCGGTGCTCGCGATCCTGGGTTTTGGCGGCGCTGCCGGCACCTTTGTCGGGATCGCCAAGATATTGTTCTTCCTTGCGATCGCGCTGTTCGTGATCTTCCTCGTTCTGGGCCTGCTGGCTGGAAAAGGGATCAAGAACGCAATAGATTGATCGCATGATAGAGATTGGCGCTGGAATCGATGAAACGGGCAGGCTGATAAGGGACGAAGCCGGTTTTCTGCTCCAGCGTGATCTCGGCGGCACCTTTCGCCTCGTCCTCCTGCGCGTACCCGTCGATCATGTCGAAAAGCGGGTACGCGTGCAGGGCTATTATGCGGGCGAGGGAATAGTCGAGGTCGAAGGCGTCGCCGCCGCCTGAATTGCTTCAGCGGCAGCGATGATATGTCAGGCGGTCACGGGATCGCCGGGCGCGATCGGATTGTTGGTGTGCACAAAGCGTGCGCACGCACCTACGCCACGGTTATTTTCCAGCGGCAGGGCGGTTTCGCAATAGGCGCATTCGGCCATAAGGCGGCCGACGATCCACTGGCTCCGGCCGCAACTGGGACAATGGTTGGCCTCGCCAAGATGATAATGAATTATGTATCCCCTTAGGGCCGGGTCAAATGACTTGCCGGTCGCGAGGCTCGAAACTGGGCGCATCGTCTCTTCCTCCTCAGACATATATTATCGAGCACCCAGTGAAAAATATCATCGATATTTCAAAACACTGCGATGCGACGACTTAAGTCAGAGCGCGCGACCCGCTTTATTTCATGGTAACCCGCTCCGACTGCCAGAACGCGGCTACAGCTCAATGTATCCCGTGCCGTCGGACCCCGTCTATAATAAAGATTGGTGACATGTCTCATTTCGCGCCTTCGCATTGACTTGACGGGTGCAGGCGCTATGGCGGCGGCCATCAAGGGACATACCCGCTTCGGCCATCGGTTGGGGCGCATCCCGCCACTGTGAAGCCGCCATGATGTGGGGGCATGCGCCGGCGGAATGTCGTTATCCTCCTAGCCCCTTGGCCGGGCATTGCGAGGAGACGCACGACTCATGACCGCCATCGGACAGGATACTCTCGGCACGCGCGACACGTTGAAGGTCGGCGGCAAGGACATTGCCTACTACTCGCTGAAGAAGGCTGCGGCCAAGCTGGGCGATGTTTCGCGTCTCCCCTTCTCGATGAAGGTGCTGCTGGAAAACCTGCTCCGCTTCGAAGATGGCGTGACCGTCACCACCGACGATATCAAGGCGATCGTCGAGTGGCAGAATGACAAGGGCAAGGCCGAGCGCGAGATTCAGTACCGCCCGGCCCGCGTCCTGTTGCAGGACTTCACCGGCGTTCCCTGCGTGGTCGATCTGGCCGCCATGCGCGACGCGATGAACGCGCTCGGCGCCGATGCCAGCAAGATCAATCCGCAGGTGCCCGTTCACCTCGTCATCGATCACTCGGTCATGGTCGACGAATTCGGCACGCCCAAGGCGTTCGAACAGAATATGGAAATCGAATATCAGCGCAACATGGAGCGCTACGACTTCCTGAAGTGGGGCAGCAAGAGCCTCGCCAATTTCTACGCCGTTCCCCCGGGCACCGGCATCTGCCACCAGGTGAACCTGGAAAATATCGCGCAGGCCGTCTGGTCGAGCGAAGGCCTCGACGGCGTCACTGTCGCCTATCCCGACACCTGCGTCGGCACCGACAGCCACACCACCATGGTGAACGGCTTGGGCGTGCTCGGCTGGGGCGTGGGCGGCATCGAGGCTGAGGCCGCCATGCTGGGCCAGCCCGTTTCCATGCTCATCCCCGAAGTCGTGGGCTTTAAGTTCACGGGCGAACTGAAGGAAGGCGTGACCGCCACCGACCTCGTCCTCACCTGCACCCAGATGCTGCGCGCGCGGGGCGTGGTTGGCCGTTTCGTCGAATATTTCGGCCCTGGCCTCGCTTCGCTGACCCTGGCCGACCGTGCGACGCTCGCGAACATGGCGCCGGAATATGGCGCGACCTGCGGCTTCTTCGGCATCGACGACAAGACGCTCGACTATATGCGCCTGACCGGCCGCACCGAAGAGAATATCGCTCTGGTGGAGGCCTATGCCAAGGAGCAGGGCTTCTGGATCGATCCTTCGGTCGAGCCGATCTTCACCGATACGCTGGAACTCGACCTGTCTACCGTCGTCCCCAGCCTTGCCGGTCCCAAGCGCCCGCAGGACCGCGTCTCGCTGCCGGAAGTCGATGACGTGTTCAATGCCGACATGGAGAAGGTCTACAAGAAGGCGCAGACCCGCGTTCCTGTCGAGGGCAAGGATTTCGACATTGGCGACGGTGACGTCACGATCGCCGCGATCACCAGCTGCACCAACACGTCGAACCCTGGCGTTCTGGTCGCTGCCGGCCTCGTCGCCAAGAAGGCGAATGAGCTTGGCTTGAAGCCCAAGCCCTGGGTCAAGACTTCGCTCGCCCCCGGCAGCCAGGTCGTCACAGACTATCTGGAAAAGGCCGGGCTCCAGTCGCACCTTGACGCCATCGGCTTCAATCTGGTGGGCTATGGCTGCACCACCTGCATCGGCAACTCCGGCCCGCTGGCCGAGCCGATCAGCAAGGCGATCAACGACAACGGCCTGGTCGCTGCTGCCGTCATCTCGGGCAACCGCAACTTCGAAGGCCGCGTGTCGCCCGACGTGCGCGCCAACTTCCTCGCCTCGCCGCCGCTGGTCGTCGCCTATGCGCTCAAGGGCACTGTGGTCGAGGATTTCATCACGACCCCGATCGGCACGAGCAAGGATGGCCAGGCAGTCTATCTGAAGGACATCTGGCCCACGAACGACGAAGTCGCCTCGACCATGGCGGGCTGCA
This sequence comes from Sphingobium sp. TomMM35A, assembly GCF_054771735.1. Taxonomy (NCBI): domain Bacteria; kingdom Pseudomonadati; phylum Pseudomonadota; class Alphaproteobacteria; order Sphingomonadales; family Sphingobiaceae; genus Sphingobium; species Sphingobium sp. TomMM35A. The sequence goes on along the minus strand of NZ_BSRC01000001.1, from coordinate 1,338,527 downwards.
TGGATCGCCAGATGTTCCAGGCGCGCTATGCCGACGTCTACAAGGGCGATGCACACTGGCAGGCGATCGACGTGACCGGTTCGGCCACCTATAGCTGGCGCGCTGGATCGACCTATGTCGCCAACCCGCCCTATTTCGAGGGGCTGACCATGACCCCGGCCGCGGTCACCGACATTGTCGAGGCCAAGCCGCTGGCCATCTTCGGCGACTCCATCACCACCGACCATATTTCGCCCGCCGGTTCGATCAAGGCGACCTCGCCCGCAGGCAAGTGGCTGTCGGAGCATCAGGTCGCCCAGGCCGACTTCAACAGCTATGGCGCGCGCCGTGGCCATCACGAAGTGATGATGCGCGGCACCTTCGCCAACATCCGCATCAAGAACCTTATGCTGGACGGCGTCGAAGGCGGCATGACCCGCTATGAAGGCGAAGTCATGCCGATCTATGACGCAGCGATGAAGCACAAGGCGGACGGCACCTCGCTGGTCGTCATCGGCGGCAAGGAATATGGCACCGGATCGTCGCGCGACTGGGCGGCGAAGGGCACCAACCTGCTGGGCGTCCGCGCCGTCATCGTCGAAAGCTTCGAGCGTATTCACCGTTCCAACCTGGTCGGCATGGGCGTGCTGCCGCTGCAGTTCAAGAATGGCGAGAGCAAGGACACGTTCGGCTTCACGGGTGATGAGACCTTCACCATCCAGAATGTCGCTGGCCTGAAGCCGCGCCAGGACGTGGAGGTGATCGTGAAGCGCGCCGATGGCTCGACCTTCACCTTCACGGCTCTCTGCCGCATCGACACCGTGAACGAGCTCGAATATTTCATGAATGGCGGCATCCTTCAGTACGTCCTGCGCAAGCTGGCCGCCTGATCCGCTGCAATGCCGAGCTAAGACGAAAGGCTCTCTCCGGCAGGAGGGAGCCTTTTGTATGTCGAGATGGGCTGCAATTTCCTGCGCCGAAAACTCTTAACTGCTCACCCGCACACCAGTAAGACGCACGCCGAAAGGACCGCATGGCAATCATCGTGGAAATCGTCGGCTGGGTGGGCGCTGTCCTGGTCCTGGGCGCTTACATCCTCGTCTCGATAGGCCGCCTTTCTGGCGGATCGGCGCTTTTCCAGTGGATGAACGCGTTGGGCGCCGGTTTCTTCGTGCTGAACACCTGGTGGCACGGCGCCATACCTTCGATGGTGCTGAATATCGTCTGGAGCGCGATCGGTTTTGCGGCGCTCTGGCGCATCTGGCGCGCCAAGGCGACAGATAGCCGATAGGAGGGTTATCGGCTCCTCAAGAAAGCCTGGGGTGGCGAGCGTCCGTCCAATCCGTTAGGCATCCCATCAGCAATGAAAAAAGCACTCATCGTCCGTCATGTGCCGCGAGAGGGAGCGGCCGGGTTTCTCCAGCCGATCGAAGCCGCAGGCTTTCAGATCGAGAGGATCGACGTAGCGAGCCCTGAATTTGCCGATGTCGATCTGTGCACGCCTGACCTGCTGATCATGATGGGCGGGCCCATGGGCGTCTATGAGCATGACATCCATCCGTGGATTCCGGTGCAGGTCGGCAAACTGGCCGCGCGGCTGGAGCAGGATCTTCCAACCTTGGGCGTCTGCCTTGGCAGTCAGATGATCGCGGCAGCACTGGGCGCACGGGTCTATCCCGGCGAGGTGATGGAACTAGGCTTCGCCCCTGTCACTCTAAATGGGGCAGGGGCCGATTCGCCCTTGAGGCACATCCGGGATGTGCCCGTTCTCCACTGGCATAGCGATACCTTCGAATTGCCGCGTGGCGTCGAACTGCTGGCATCGACGGGTGCCTATGCGCATCAGGCTTTTCGGCGCGGACGCAACCTTCTGGCGCTGCAATTCCATGCCGAAATGGGCGAAGACCCGCGCTTCGATGACTGGCTGACCCATTTCTGGGCGGACCTCGACGTGGCTCGGCAGTGCGGCGTGGCGCTGCGCCGGGACCATGACGAACATGGTCCTGCGGCCGTCGCAGCGGGCCGTGCGATGATCGGTGATTGGTTGGCCCAGCTGAAGGCCTGACCAGTCCAGCCGCGTCAAAACTCCCAGCGTCAAAATTCTACGTCGAGTTCCTCCACCTCGTCAGGCTCCTTGCGCGCGTCATCGATCCACTCGCGCATCAGGTCCCAGCTGTTCACCGTATCGCAATAGGCAGCCGCTGGACCCTGCAACTTCACGGCATAGGTCAGGAAGCGCTGCACGACCGGCGCGAACATCGCATCCGCCACGGTGGGGCTGTCGCCGAACAGCCATGGCCCGCCATAGGACCCAAGACATTCGGTCCAGATCGCCTCCACCCGTTCGATGTCGGGCTTGGCGCCAGAGAAGATCGGGAATTTCTTGTGCCGGACCTTGAGGTTCATCGGCAAGGCGGATCGCAGGTTCGCAAAACCGGAATGAATCTCGCCCGAAACCGACCGGCAATGCGCGCGCGCGATCCGGTCCTTCGGGTACATGCCGGCGTTCGGATAAAGCTCATGCAGATATTCCGCGATCGCCAGCGTGTCCCAGACGCTGGCCCCTTCATGCGTCAGTCGCGGCACCAGAACGGACGGCGTCAGCAGCAAAAGTTCGGCGCGGTTTTCCAGATTTTCCAGCGCCACCATCTTCTCCGTGACGCGCAGCCCGGCCAACCGGCACAGCAGCCAACCTCTCAATGACCAGGAGGAATAGATCTTGCTCGATATCGTCAATTCCGTAGCGGCCATGGCGATCCTCCCGATATTCCCACATTTTTCCATCAAACATGATGCAGTGCAATACGCAAAAACAGTATATCGAACGGAGGGGGCCGAATCGGCCTGGGGGAACATTTTGGGGCGCCGTTCATATTATGACGATGCTGTACACTGGCTATCAGGCTCTTGAAGACATGCTGGCTCCGGCTCGTTTCGGTGCTGAACTCGCCTTGGGTCTTCGGGACAAAATGGGACCGGTAGCCGATTGGCCCATGCCCCGCCGCATGTTCGCGCTCATGGATGTGTTCCAGGGGGCTCGCCTCACCCACAAGCGGCCGTCCTACGGAATAGACGAAGTCCGTAGCGGCAACGCTCTTGTTGCAGTGCGGGAAGAAGTGCTGCTCGACCTGCCTTTTGGCAACCTGCTGCACTTCGCCAAGGATGATGTCGAAACAGAACAGCCGCGCATATTGCTCGTCGCTCCGATGTCCGGCCACTTCGCGACACTGTTGCGGAGCACCGTCCGGACGCTGTTGCGCGACCATGACGTCTACATCACCGACTGGAAGAATGCGCGCGACGTGCCTTTGTCGGCCGGACGGTTCGGGTTCGACGATTATGTCGACTATGTGATCACCTTCATGCAGGAACTGGGGCCGGGCGCGCATATGCTGTCGGTCTGCCAGCCCTGCGTGCCCGCCTTCGCTGCTGTCGCGCTGATGGCGGAGGATGATGATGCGGCCACTCCGCGTTCCATGACCTTGATGGGTGGGCCGATCGATCCGCGCGCCGCGCCTACCGTCGTCAACGAACTGTCGAACGAGCGTCCGATCCAATGGTTCGAACGGAACCTCATCACATCGGTCCCGCTACGCTATGCCGGTGCGGGCCGCCGCGTCTATCCCGGTTTCCTGCAGCTATCCGCTTTCCTGTCGATGAATTTGGAGCGCCACGGCGCCCAGCATCGCGAGCTTTATCAGCTTCTGGCGGACGGAAAGGAAGCAGAGGCAGCGAAGATCAAGGATTTCTATCAGGAATATTTCGCCGTCCTCGACATGACCGCCGAATTCTACCTGGAGACCGTCGATCGGGTATTCCAGCGGACCCTCCTGGCCAAGGGCGAACTCAAGCATCGCGGCCGCCCGGTCAATCCCGGTGCCATTCGGAAGACGGCGCTGCTGACCGTTGAGGGTGAAAAGGACGATATCTGCGCGGTCGGGCAAACCGCGGCCGCCCATGCGCTCTGCACCGGGCTGCGCCCCCACCTGAAACGTCATCACCTGCAAATCGGCGCGGGTCATTATGGCGTCTTCTCGGGCCGCAAATGGGAAAAGGAAGTCTTCCCGCAAGTCCGCAACATGATCCTGGCAATGAACTGACGCCGCTCAGGCGTCATCTTCCGGGCGGGTCCATATCCAGGTGCCGCCGATCAGCGCGGCCGCCAGCGGCATGAGGAACCAGGGAAAGGGCGCGAGGAGTAGCGCCAGCAGGGCGCTGAACGCGAAAGCCGCCAATGCCGCCCGCTTTCCCCTACGGCTGATCGCGCCCTTGTTTCGCCAGCGCCGGATATGTGATCCGAAGTGCGGATGATCGAGCAGCCTTGCTTCCAGTGCCGGGCTCGACCGGGCAAAGCAGAATGCCGCCAATATCATGAAGGGCACAGTAGGCAGCAGCGGCAGGAAAATGCCGACCGCACCTAAGCCGAGCGAGAGAAACCCGGCGGAAAGATAGAGCGTCCGCCGCATCAGGCCGCCGGCAGACGCAGCCGCATGAGGAGACCGCCCAGGTCCTCGCTTTCCTCCATGCTGATCGACCCGCCATAAATTTCGGCTACATCGCGCACAATGGCGAGGCCAAGACCGGTGCCGGGCTTTCCGGAATCCAGCCGCACGCCCCGGTCGAAGATGCGGGTACGTTCCTCTTCGGGAATGCCCAGGCCGTCATCTTCAACCAATATCTCGACCATGGGCCCAGCGCGATTGACGGTCGCAAAGACGCTGCCTCCGCCATATTTCGCGGCATTTTCGATGAGGTTGCCAAGCATCTCGTCCAGGTCCTGACGCTCCACCCGGACCGCGACCTCCTTGTCGCCATCCATGTCGATCCGCGTTTCGGGATAGAGGCGCTGGACGGCGCGCTCGACCGCCTGCAAGCTCGCCCATACCTCCGCGCGGCTCTGCGCGGCTCCGCGCCGCCCGACGGCACGAGCGCGGGCGAGATGGTGATCCACCTGACGTCGCATCGTCGTCGCCTCGCGGATCACGGTCTCGCCCAGGTCGGCCGACTGGGCCGTCGCCGCATTCATGATGACGGTCAGCGGCGTCTTCAGCGCATGAGCAAGATTGCCCGCATGGGTTCGCGCCTCTTCCGCCTGCCGCTCATTATGGGCGAGCAGCGCGTTCAGTTCCTCGACCATCGGCAACACTTCGGATGGCATGGGATCGGTGACGCGGTTCTTTTCGCCCGCACGCATCCGCACGATTTCCTTGCGCACCCGGCGTAGCGGCCGCAATCCGTAGAGCGTCTGAAGGGTAGTCAGAACGATCAGGCCGAGCGCCAGCAGCGCGAAGCTCTGCGTCAAGGTTGATCGCAATGTCCTGATCTGATCATCCAGCCCCGCGCGGGCGGCGGCGACCATGAACATCCACCGTGTGTCGGAGCCCGGCAGGACGATGGTCCGTTCCATGATGCGCAGATCCTCGCCCGGAAACTGCTTGCTGTCATAGGCGTGGAAGCTGCGATCATCATGCTCGGGCAGAACCCTCAGCGCGCGGTCCCACAGCGAACGTGATCGCCAATCCTCATGTCCCTTGGCGCTGATCTGATAATAAAGGCCGCTATTGGGCTCCAGGAAGCGCTGGTCGGCGAGGGGGCGATTGAACAGCACTTCGCCATCCGGGCCGATCTCGGCCGACGCGATCATCGCGGTCAGCACATAGTTGAGGCCGTCGTCAAAATTGCGGGTGATGGCTTGCGACAGCACGCGATCGAGCGCCAGCCCGCCGCCCAGCAGCAATATGCTGATCCACAGCGCCGCAATGCCGATCATGCGGCGGCTGATCGACCCGGTGGAACGAACCGGAGGAGGGGCGCTGGACTCGCTCATTGGTACTTGCCGGAACCTCCCTGTCCGTCCGCCACGAGGGTGTTGAAGGTTCTACCTTCTTGCGGGAAGTAAAGCGCGCAATGGGTTCGATCAGGGGAATAAGCCGTCCGAACCCGCGAAGGATCAGCGGCCCGGCTCGTCCAGACTGTAGCCCAGGCCGCGTATCGTCGTGATCACGTCCGCGCCCAGCTTCTTGCGGATGCGGGTGACGAACACTTCGATCGTGTTGGAATCGCGATCGAAATCCTGGTCGTAGATATGTTCGATCAACTCGGTGCGGCTCACCACCTTCCCCTTGTGGTGGAGAAGGTAGGACAGGAGCTTATATTCCTGCGCGGTCAGCTTCACCGGCTCGCCTTTCAGCGTCACCTTGCCCGAACGCGTGTCGAGCCGCACATCGCCCGCGATCAGTTCGCTCGACGCGTTGCCCGAAGCACGACGGATGAGCGCGCGCAGCCGGGCGATCAGTTCCTCGCTTTGGAAAGGCTTGGCCAGATAATCGTCGGCGCCCGCGTCAAGCCCAGCGACCTTGTCGGACCAGCTGTCCCGCGCGGTCAGCACCAGCACCGGGAAGCTGCGCCCTTCCTTGCGCCACCGGTCGAGCACGGTAAGCCCATCGATCGTCGGCAGGCCAAGGTCCAGCACGACCGCGTCATAGCTTTCCGTCGCGCCAAGGAAATGTCCGTCCTCGCCATCGGTCGCGAGGTCCACGGCATAGCCCGCACCCTCCAGCGTGTTGCGGAGCTGTTGCCCAAGGCTTGGTTCATCTTCGACGATCAGCAGACGCATATGGCTCCGTTTCTTTGTATTTTGCCCTTTGGCGCGTCAGTGCGCCCTGCCCATTATATTGCCCGTGCGTCCATCCGCATCAACCCAAACCACCTTGCCGTCCTTCACATATTTCAGCCGATAGCGGTTCGAAGCGGGATTGAATTCCGCGCCAAGATAGGTTGCGCCACCCATGTCCGCGTCGACCCGCCGCTTGATGAGGGAAAATGGCATTGTCTGCCCCTCCAGCATCGCCCGGCGCGCGGCATCCTGCTCGCCGCGCTGACCGGCCTCGACATAGGAGGGTACGGCCACCATCGCGGCGATGGCGGCCACACCGGCAATCAGGCTGCTAAGCTTCATCGTCATGTGGCATGCCATAGGCGATAAGCATTGAACAGGTGGTGAATGGTGCTGTCAGCGGGGAGACAGGCTACCGGATCAGCGTTCCAGCGCATATTGGACGGTGAGCGTCACCGACGATCCCACCTGGCCCGGCTCCACCGGCGTCGCTTCGGCTGCGTCTGCCTTGAAACGGGTGGTGAGCATCGGCATGGGCGGGCGGCCACCACTGTTGTTTTCCGAGATCGAAATGAGCCGCGCCGAGCGATAGCCCGCCGCCTGTGCGTAAAAGTCGGCCTGCGTCTTGGCGCTCTTCAAGGCTGCCGCGCGCGCCTGGGCCAGCATGGGGGTTGGATCTTCAATCGCGAAAGACGGCCCGCTGACATTGGTCGCGCCCGCTTCGACCAGCGTGTCCAGCAACTGCCCCGTCTTCTTGATGTCGCGCAGCTTGATCGTCACCTGGTTCGACGCTTCATAACCGATGAAGCGCGGCCCGGCAGGCTGGCCGTTCTGCTTGCTGTAGTCATATTGGGCGTTCAGGTTGATGCCGCTGGTCTGGATGTCCTTCTTGGCGATCCCCGCCTTGGCGAGGGTGGCGATCAACCGGTCCATCTTCGCCGCATTTTCCCGCATCGCCTGGGCGGCTGTCGGCGCACGTGTCTGAACGCCGGTGCCGACCACAACCTGATCCGGCGCGGCTTCCACCGTCTCGGTGACGTTCAGCGTCACCACGGGCGCGGTTTCGGCAATTGTCACATTGGTCTGCGCGATGGCCAGGGCAGGAATCGAGACAGCGGCAGCGGCGGCCATCAGGGCCAGGGCGGACTTCATGAGCGTATCTCCTTGAAAAAGCGATGCAGCTCATTTGTAACGGCTGCGATGAATGGGGGCTGACGCGCGTTGAAAACATTGAGGCGGCATGTGGTTCCACGCGCTCTTGCCCCGGCGCGTTGGAAGTCCTAGCTGCACGGCCATGGCCGCACCCATATTCTCGTTCGAAAATCTTGGTCTCAGTCAGGGTTCGCACTGGCTTTTCCGTCACCTCGACATCTTTGTCGGGGAGCGGGATCGGCTGGCGCTGATCGGCCGCAACGGCGCAGGCAAGACGACGCTGCTGAAGCTTATCGCCGGGCAGGTCGAGCCTGACGAAGGGACGCGTTCCGTTCGGCCAGGCGCGCGCGTCATCATGCTTGAGCAGGACCCGGACGTCGCGGGCTTTGCCACCCTGCGCGATTTCGCGCTGGCAGGCCGATATGCACCGCCCGCGCATGAGGTGGAGGCGATCGCCAGCCAGCTCGGCATTGACCTCTCACGCGAAGCAGCGACCGCCAGCGGGGGCGAGCGCCGCCGCGCCGCCATCGCCCGCGCGCTCGCCAGCGAGCCTGACCTTTTGCTGCTGGACGAGCCTACCAACCATCTCGACATCGACGCCATCGACTGGCTGGAAGGATGGCTCGGCCGCTATTCGGGCGCCTTCATCGTCATCAGCCACGACCGCGCCTTCCTTACCCGGCTCACGCGGCAGACCTTGTGGCTGGATCGCGGCTCGATCCGGCGTAATGAGATCGGCTTCGGCGGCTTCGAAGAGTGGATGGAAGCCGTCTATGCCGAAGAGGCGCGTGCCGCCGAAAAGCTCGACGCCAAGCTGAAGATCGAGGCGCATTGGCTCGAGCGCGGCGTCACCGCCCGGCGCAAGCGCAATCAGGGCCGCCTCGCCAAGCTCTACGAGATGCGTGAACAACGCGCGGCGATGGTGGGGCCGCAGGGCGTCGCGAAGATCGCGGTCGCTGCCGACGACAGCAAGACCAAGAGCGTCATCACCGCCGAGCATGTGACGAAGAATTTCGGAGATCGCACCGTCATCAAGGATTTCTCGCTGCGCATCCAGCGTGGCGACCGCATCGGCATCGTCGGCGGCAACGGCGCGGGCAAGACCACGCTCTTGAAGCTGTTGACGGGTGAACTCGCGCCGGATAGCGGCGTGATCAAGCAGGCAAAGTCGCTCGACATGATCTTCATCGATCAGCAGCGCAGCCTGATGCAGCCCGACAAGCGCGTCCGCGACGTGCTTGCGGAGGGCGGCGACTGGATCGACGTGCGCGGCTCACGCAAGCATGTCCACGGCTATCTCAAGGAATTTCTGTTCGACCCCTCGCTCGCCGAGGCGCGCGTCGGCACCCTGTCGGGCGGCGAGCGGTCACGTCTGCTCTTTGCGCGTGAATTCGCCCGCGAATCGAACCTGCTGGTGCTGGACGAGCCGACCAACGATCTCGACCTGGAAACGCTCGACCTGCTGCAGGAAGTGATTGCCGACTATGACGGCACGGTCCTGATCGTCAGTCACGACCGCGACTTCCTCGACCGCACGGTGACGGTGACGCTTGGTCTTGATGGATCGGGTCAGGTCGATGTCATCGTCGGCGGCTATGCCGACTGGGTTGCCAAGCGCCAGCCCAGGAACGGGCCCCGCCCGGAAAAGAAAGCGCCTGCCGCTCCCCCGCCGCCGAAGACGGCGTCGACGAAGCTCAGCTACAAGGATCAGCGTGATCTCGACATGCTGCCCAAGGCGATCGAGAAGCTGGAGCAGGAGATCGCGCGGGACGAGGAGGCACTTGCCGACCCATCGCTCTACACGCGTGATCCCAAGCGGTTTGCCGCCCTGACGAAAGCGATAGAGCAAGCCCGCGCCGACAAGGACGCAGCGGAGGAACGCTGGCTGGAACTGGCCGAAAAGGCCGAAGGCCTGAGCGGCTGAACAGGAGGGGGCGACCATGGCGGCGGTGGAAGGATCAGCTTCAGGCGCACTTGAGCATGCGCGTGCGCACCATGCCGTCCATTATGTCAACCGCGTCGGCTGGCTGCGCGCAGCGGTTCTGGGCGCGAATGACGGTATCGTCTCGACCGCCAGCCTGCTCGCCGGTGTCGCTGCGTCGGGTGCTGCGCGCGACACGATCCTGCTGTCGGGCATAGCCGCTCTATTCGCGGGCGCGATGTCGATGGCGGCAGGGGAATATGTGTCCGTCAGCGCGCAGTCGGACACGGAGCGGGCCGACCTTGCGAAGGAAAAGCATGCGATCGCGCAGCAGCCAGAGGTGGAATGGCAGGAACTGCGCAACATCTATGTGGAACGTGGCCTCACGCCCGAACTGGCGGGAGAAGTCGCGCGGCAGCTGATGGATGCCGACGCGCTGGCGGCCCATGCCCGCGATGAACTCGGCATTTCGGAGATCAGCACGGCTCGTCCGGTGCAGGCGGCGCTGACGTCGGCCGCCACCTTTTCGGCAGGAGCACTTGCGCCCCTTCTGGCAGCGGTCGCCAGCCCGTCTTCGCTGGCCTTGCCAGTCATCGTGCTGGCGTCGCTCTTGTGCCTTGCAGTCCTGGGCTATGCGGGCGCGCGGCTCGGCGGGGCGAACACAGGCCGTTCCCTGATGAGGGTGCTATTCTGGGGTGTGCTCGCCATGGTGGTCACGGCGGGTGCGGGCAGGCTTTTCGGCGCGGCGATATAGTGGCAAGGTCCGCGCCATCCGGATTCTCAAGGAGACGATCATGACTGCGATCCAGCAAATTCCGCTCAAGACGATCAAGGGCGCCGACGCCAGCCTGGCCGACTATGCGGGGAAGGTGGTCCTGGCTGTCAACGTCGCCTCCAAATGCGGCCTCACCCCGCAATATGAAGGGCTGGAAAAGCTCTACCGCGACTATAAGGACAAGGGGCTGGTGGTCGCCGGATTCCCCGCCAATGATTTCGCGGGTCAGGAACCGGGCAGCAATGACGAGATCGCTGAATTCTGCACGACCAATTTCGGGGTCGAATTCCCGATGTTCGAAAAGATCGTCGTGACAGGCCCGGAAAAGCATCCGCTCTACGCCGCCCTCACCAGTGAGCAGCCCAAGGCTGACGGCGACGGCGATGACTTCCGCGAAAAGCTGCGCGGCTACGGCATGACGCCGACGGAAGAGCCGGAAGTGCTGTGGAACTTCGAAAAATTCCTGATCGCCAAGGACGGCTCGGTCGCCGCCCGCTTTGCCCCCGGCACCACGCCCGACGATCCGGCCCTGGTGTCCGCGATCGAGGCTGAACTCGCGAAATAGGAAGCGAGCATCCGGGCCGGCGCTGTTGACCTTGCCGGCCCGAATGTTTTTATTTGGCTAATTGCTTCATGCTTTCGCCTGCCGCCGCTTTCCAGCAAATCGGCCCGGTGCTGGAAACGCTCAGCATCGTCGGCATTTTCGTGTTTGCCGCATCCGGCGCTTTGGCCGCCGCTCGCTTGGGTCAGACGCTCGTCACCTTCGCATTTTTCGCGCTGGTCACGGGGGTAGGGGGTGGCACCGTGCGCGACCTGTTGATCGGCGCGCCGGTCTTCTGGGTGCATGATCCGGTCCCGGCAATAACCTGCATGGTCGCGGCCCTGCTCATCTGGTTCACGCCGCGCCGCTTTTGGAGCGACCGGGCGCTCGACTGGCTCGACGCGATAGGCCTTGCCGCCTTCGCCGTGTTCGGCGCCGCCAAGGCGATGAGCTACGGCATCCCGCCGTTCGTCGCTGCGATGATGGGCGTCGTCACCGGCTGCGTCGGCGGCATATTGCGCGATCTGCTCGCGCATGAGCCCTCCATCCTGTTGCGCCCGGAACTTTATGTGACCGCCGCCGCCTTCGCCTCCGGCCTGTTCGTCATGCTACGCTGGTGGGGTCTGGATGTCCCCGTAGCAGGCCTCGTCGCAGCGGTTCTCGGCTTCCTGCTTCGCGCAGTCGCGATCTGGCGAAGCATTGGCCTGCCCACATATCGGGGTGGCCGTTGAGGAGAGAATGACGGACAGACGAAGGGCCGTAGGCGCGCCCCGCAGTCCGTGAGCTAGGCCGTCCGCCTCACCGCCAAAGGCTGGCAAGCAATGCCAGCAAGCCACGTTCATCCGCAGCACTCGCCCGCCGTGGCGCGCCATAGCCACGACACTCCAGGCAATCCGCCCGCACGCCGGCACCGCCGATGAGGCCGCGCACGTCTGCAATCGCCTGCATTGCCCAGCGCCGCTGGATCATCGCCTGTCGGCTCAACATGTCGCGGGGAGCATCTGCATCCTCATCATCCCGCTCCGTCATCGACTGGAGGAACTCCGCAAATTTGTCCGGTTCCTTTTCGATGCGATAGGCTTTTGCCTTTGCGGGATCGATCTTCGCCAGCTTCGCTGCCTCGGCAATCGCGTCCTCCAGCCCGCCGAAGCGATCGACAAGGCCAATCTGCCTCGCCGTGCCGCCATCCCACACGCGGCCTTGAGCGATGGCATCGATCTGCTCGGGCGATTTGCGCCGCGCCTGCGCCACCAGCCCGACAAAGCGGCCGTAAATATCTTCGATCCCCATCTGCATGATGCGGTCGAACTCAGGCGTCGTACCGCCAGCAAGATCCGGCTGGCCTGAAAGCGGCGTGGTCCGAACCCCGTCGGTCGTGATGCCGAGTTTGGCGAGCGTGCCTTCGAAGCTTGGCAAGATGCCGAACACTCCGATTGACCCCGTGATCGTGCCGGGTTCGGCAAAGATGAGGTTGGCGGGCGTGGATATCCAATAGCCGCCGCTCGCCGCGACATTGCCCATCGATGCGACGATCGGCAGACCCTTTCGCTTGGCTTCCATGATGGCTTGGCGGATTTTTTCCGACGCCATCACCGATCCGCCAGGAGAATCGACGCGCACGACAAGTGCCTTAAGGTCCTTTTCCGACAATGCCTTGTAGAGCAGGGCAGAGATGGTGTCGCCGGCAGCGCTGCCGGGGCCACCATCACCATCCACGATGTCGCCAGCCACGGTGATCACGCCGATCTGCCCGTCATTGGCGGGTCGGTGGGCCTTGGCATAGCTGCTAAGGTCAATGCTCGCAAAATCCCCGACGCGATCGTCGGACGGCTCCCCTGCGACCTGCGCTACGCGCTTGCCGAACGCGGCCTCGTCGCCCAGCTTGTCCACCAGCCCCGCATTCTGTGCCGCCCTGGCAAGATTGCCCCGCGCCGCTTCGGCCGCTCCTGCCGGGTTCGCGACATAGGCAGCCAGCTTCGCGCGCGGGCGGGCCTTGGCGACTTCCTCCTGCCAATCCTGCCACAATGCATCGGCCAGCGCCTGATTGGCCTGGCGCGCTTCGGGCGACTGCTCCGTCCGGATAAAGGGTTCAACGAAGCTCTTGTACGTCCCGACGCGATAGACATGCGTGTTGACGCCCAGCTTGTCGATCAGGCCCTTGTAGTAAAGGCCGGATCCGCCGCGCCCCTGTATGGCCACGCCGCCAAGAGGATCGACCCATGTCTCGCTGGCATGCGCGGCAAGCTGGTAGCTGTCGTCGCTATAGATGGTGGCGAAAGCGAAGACCGGCTTGTTGGCGGCACGCACCGCATCCAGCGCCTTGCCAACGCGGGACAGCGCGACCTGACCGCCGCCAAGGAACCCGTCGAGGTTCAGGACCACCGCCTTTACCTTGCCGTCGGTCTTTGCCGCCTCCAATGCGGTGACGACATCGGACAGGCGATATTCCTTCGTCTGCGGCCCGGATGATGTCAGCAGCGAAAAGGGATCTGCCTCTGCCGGTTGCTCAACGATGGTGCCGTCCAGCTTCAGCAGCAGAGCGCCACTGCTCACGCTGCGCGCGGGCTTGGGCGACCAGGACAGGGCAGCATAGAGCAGGCCGAAGAAGCCGAGCAGGAACAGCAGAACCAGCCCGTCCTTGATCGCGACCAATATGCGCCAGACGCCCTTCACAAATGCCAAATGCCGCTTCCTTATGCTTGCTTGCCCGGAGCTATCCGATCGCCCGGCCCACTGCAATGTGGGACGGCCGTCCGGCCGCGCAAGCTTGCGCCCGTCATTTCCGGCGTTATGGGAAGCGCCATCATCGCTCTTAGTGCAGGAGATGCGTTACATGCCCACCCTCGTTCTCATCCGCCATGGCCAATCGGCCTGGAACCTGGAAAACCGCTTCACTGGCTGGTGGGACGTGGACCTGACCGAAAAGGGCGTGGAGGAAGCGCGGGCCGCTGGCCAGCTGATGTCGGCAAAAGGCCTCGACTTCGACCGCTGCTTCACTTCGGTCCAGACCCGAGCGATCAAGACGCTGAATCTTGCGCTCGAGGAAATGGGCCGTCTCTGGCTGCCGGTGGAAAAGGACTGGCACCTCAATGAACGTCATTATGGCGGCCTCACCGGCCTCAACAAGGCGGAGACGGCCGCCAAGCATGGCGACGCGCAGGTGAAGATCTGGCGCCGCAGCTTCGACATCCCGCCGCCGGTGCTGGAGCCGGGCGGTGAGTTCGACCTGTCGAAGGACCGCCGCTATGACGGCATCGCCATCCCGTCGACAGAGTCCCTCAAGGACACCATTGCCCGCGTGCTGCCCTATTGGGAAAGCCGCATCGTGCCGGAGCTCAAGGCTGGCAAGCGCGTCCTCATCTCCGCCCACGGCAATTCGCTCCGTGCTCTGGTAAAGCATCTGTCCGGCATTCCGGACGACGAGATCACGGAGCTGGAAATCCCGACCGGTCAGCCCATCGTCTATGACCTTGCCGACGATCTGACGGCCAAGGACCGCTATTATCTGTCGGAACGTTAAGCGCGCAAATCTCGCATTGCCCCCTGCCGGTCGCCCGGCTAAGGGGCTTTGCTTTCCGCGCCATCAGGGGAAGTCAGGCGAATGACCGGAGAGAGCGCCGCCAGCGTCGGCATTATCATGGGATCGCGATCCGATTGGGAAACCATGCGCCACGCAGCCGAAACGTTGAGTGCGCTTGGTGTTTCGCATGAATGCAAGGTCGTGTCCGCTCATCGCACGCCGCAGCGCCTCTATGATTATGCCACCGGCGCGGTGGGGCGTGGGCTGAAGGTCATCATAGCGGGGGCAGGGGGCGCGGCTCATCTTCCCGGCATGGCGGCCTCGATGACGCGTCTGCCGGTCCTTGGCGTGCCTGTCGAGTCAAAGGCGTTGAAGGGCATGGATTCCCTTCTGTCCATTGTCCAGATGCCCGGCGGTATTCCGGTCGGCACTCTCGCCATCGGCAAGCCCGGTGCGATCAACGCGGCCCTGCTGGCCGCTTCGATCCTCGCCACGACGGATGAGGAACTGGCCGGGCGGCTGGAAATGTGGCGCGAAAAGCAGACGGACGATGTCGCGGAGACGCCTGAATAAGATGACGACCATAGCGCCCGGTTCCACCATCGGCATTCTTGGCGGCGGCCAGCTCGGCCGCATGATCGCGATCGCCGCCGCGCAGCTTGGCTATCGCACGCATATTTATGCGCCGGAAGAAAGCGGCCCGGCCGCAGACGTGTCCCGCTGTTGGACCCGAGGCGCTTACGAAGACGCCGCCGCGCTGTCCGCCTTCGCCGACAGCGTCGATGTCGTTACCTACGAGTTCGAGAATATCGACCCCTCCGCCGTCGAGGTCCTCTCCACCCACGGCCTCGTCCGCCCGGGTGCGCAGGCTCTCCGCGTGGCACAGGACCGCCTTGCCGAGAAAAATTTCGTCCGCGATCTTGGCGGCCTTACCGCGCCTTTCGCCTCGGTCGAAAGCTTGGATGATCTGGGTCGAGCGATCGTCACGGTCGGCAACCGCTCGATCCTGAAGACCAATCGCATGGGCTATGATGGCAAAGGGCAAGCGCGCCTCAACGGGCCAGCGGATGCTCCTGCGGCATGGGATGCCATCGGTCGGCAAAGCGCCATCCTGGAAGGCTTCGTAACCTTCGAGGAGGAGTTTTCCGTCATCCTCGTACGCGGCGCGAATCGCGAAGTCCGCTTCTGGGACTCGCCCGCCAATGTCCATGTCGACGGCATCCTCTCCACCTCCACCGCGCCCGGCGGCCCTCGCATCGAGGCGCAGGTGCAAGCGGCGCGCGCACTGGCGGCGCAGGTTGCCGAGGCTCTCGGCTATGTCGGCGTCCTGACCCTCGAATTTTTCGCCAGCGGCGATGGCCCCGTCTTCAACGAAATGGCCCCCCGCGTCCACAATAGCGGTCACTGGACGATCGAAGGCGCCGTCACCAGCCAGTTCGAAAACCATGTCCGCGCCATCTGCGGCCTGCCCTTGGGCGACACCAGGCTGGCAGCGCGGCGAGTGCAGATGCACAACCTCATCGGCGAGGAAGCTGACGCCTGGCAAGCGATCCTGTCCGATCCCTCCGCTCATCTGCATCTCTATGGCAAGCATGAAGCCCGCCCAGGCCGCAAGATGGGCCATGTTACCCGGCTGACCCTGTGACCAACCGCCAGGAAGTCGTTCTCGTCCTCGCCCGCGCCGATAATGGCGTGATCGGCAAGGATGGGGGGCTGCCCTGGCGGCTTCCCGCCGACCTCAAGCATTTCAAGGCTTTGACCCTCGGTCACGCGATGATCATGGGCCGAAAGACGTTCGACAGCCTGCCCGGCCTGCTTCCCGGGCGGCGCCACATTGTCCTCACCCGTGACAAAGGCTGGAGTGGGGAGGGGGCGGAGGTCGCCCATGACGTCACGTCCGCCCTGCGCCTTGCGGGCGGTCCTGCCGCGATGGTGATCGGGGGGGCGGAGATCCACCATCTCTTCCTTCCCCATGCCGACCGCATCGAATTGACCGAAGTGCATATCGACGCACCCGGCGACGCAGCGATCCCTTATCCTGATGTCGCGCAATGGCAGCAAACCGCCCGCAGCGATCATCCGGGCGAGGGCACATATCCCGCCTACAGCTTCGTCACCTTCCGCCGCCGGCCCGGCTCTTGAAGCCGCATTGCCAGCGCCCGGCCATCTCCCTATAGCCACCGCCATGCAGCGGCTGGAAAGCGGCGTCCCGATCCCTGCCCATCTGCGCGGGGGCATCATGGCGCTGGGCAATTTTGACGGATTTCACCTCGGTCATCAGGCGGTCGTCGGCCGCGCGGTGGAGCGTGCCCGCGCGGAGGGGCGTCCCGTCATCGTTGCGACGTTCGACCCGCATCCCATGCGCCTGTTCCGCCCGGAAAACCCGTGGTTCCGTCTCACCAGCCTTGATCAGCGGCAACGCCTGTTCGCCGCCGCCGGTGCCGACGCGATGCTCGTTTTCGCTTTTACCCGTCAACTGGCCGCCTTGAGCCCGGAGGATTTCGTCGATCTGCTGGTCGACGGCATGGGCGTCGCGGGCGTGGTGACGGGTCAGGACTTTACCTTTGGTCAGGGCCGCACCGGCACGGTCGCCACGCTTGCCGAACTTGGCGCCGCGCGGGGCATGAGCGCCCAAGCCGTCGCGCCGGTAACGGACCAGGGCGGAGAGGTGGTTTCCTCCAGCCGCATCCGCGCCGCGCTGAAAGCCGGTGACTGCGCCACGGCAACTCGCCTGCTGACGCGCCCCTTCGCGGTGCAAGGGCTGGTTCAGCATGGCGACAAGGTTGGCCGCACGATCGGCTTCCCCACTGCCAATGTTGATCTTGGGCACTATCTTCGCCCGGCCTATGGCATTTATGCCGTGCGAGGGCTGCTTCCGGATGGCCGTATTCTCGACGGTGCTGCAAACCTTGGCATCCGGCCTAGTTTCGACCCGCCAAAGGAGTTGCTGGAGCCACATTTCTTCGATTTTTCCGAAAGCCTCTACGATCAATGCATCGAGGTGCAGTTGATCCAATTTCTTCGGCCAGAGGCGAAATATGAAGGGCTTGATGCCCTCACGGCCCAGATCGCGAAGGACTGCGACGCCGCACGGCAAATCCTTGCGGGAACGCCGCACCTCGCCTAATGCACCGGGCACATTTTCTCACCCGTTCGGGCTGAGCCTGTCGAAGCCCTTTCCCTTTTCTTAATGGGGCGCAGTCTTGGGCCGAATGGCAAGGCAAGCAGATACCAGATCAGATGACCGACCAGCCCGACTATAAAAGCACCGTTTTCCTCCCCGTAACCGACTTTCCCATGAAGGCCGGTCTGGCGCAGAAGGAACCGGCAATCCTCGCTCGCTGGGAGGAAATGGACCTATACGGCAAGCTGCGCGAGCGGCGGAAGGGCCGCGAACGCTTCATCCTCCACGACGGCCCGCCCTACGCCAATGGCGACATCCATATGGGCCATGCGATGAACAAGGTGCTAAAGGACATCATCGTCCGCAGCCAGTCGCTTCTCGGCAAGGATGCGCCCTACGTTCCCGGTTGGGACTGCCACGGCCTTCCAATCGAATGGAAGATCGAAGAGGAATATCGCAAGAAGAAGCAGAACAAGGACGAGGTTCCGGCACAGGAATTCCGCGCCCAGTGCCGCGCCTATGCGGACAAATGGGTCGGTGTGCAGAAGGAGCAGTTCAAGCGGCTTGGGGTTATGGGCGATTGGGATGATCCCTATCTCACCATGAAGTTCGACGCTGAAGCTACCATCGTGTCTGAACTGCTGAAATTCGCCGAAAGCGGCCAGCTCTACCGCGGCGCCAAGCCGGTCATGTGGTCGCCCGTCGAAAAGACCGCGCTGGCCGAGGCGGAGGTCGAATATGAGGACATCGTCTCGACGCAAATCGACGTGGCGTTCGAGATTGTCGAAGCGCCGAACGCGCCCGAACTGGTGGGCGCGCATGCGGTGATCTGGACGACGACCCCGTGGACGATTCCGGTCAATCAGGCTTTGGCTTATGGGCCGGAGATTGAGTATGTGCTGCTTACTCCGAGCTATGACCTTGCCCTGTCAGAAGCCTCGTTCGAGAACGTCGGCGCCGTTCAGAATAAAAAGCTTCTGATCGCAAAAGCCTTGGTCGAGTCTGTGAAAGCCCGGCTTGGATTTACTAGTCATTTTGAACACTGGACGGGGCTGGGCTCAGCCCTCGCCGGAGCCGTCGCCCGCCACCCGATGCACGCCCTCGGCGCCTTCTTCGCCAAGCCGCGCCCCTTCCTCGCAGGCGATTTCGTCACCACCGACGCGGGCACCGGTCTCGTCCACATGGCGCCCGACCATGGCGAGGACGACTTCGCGCTCTGCAAGGCGAACGGGATCAACCCGGTCTTCGCCGTCGAGAATGACGGCAAATATCGGGAGGATTGGGCTTGGCTCGGTGGTCAGGGCTCCGTCATCAATCCCAAGTTCGTCAGCAAGGACGGCCAGATCTGCACCGATCTGCGCGAAGCAGGCGGTCTGCTCGCCGCATCCGACGACTTCAAGCACAGCTATCCGCACAGCTGGCGCTCCAAGGCGAAGATCATCTTCCGCTGCACCCCGCAATGGTTCATCCCTATGGACCGGGCGATCAACGACGGCATCATGCCCCGCTGCGCCGAGGAAGAGGCGATCCTTGCGCGCCAGGGCAACGGTGCAACTCTGCGCGGTACGGCCCTCGATGCGATCGAGAAAACCCGGTGGGTGCCCGAGCGCTCGATCAATCGCATCCGCTCGATGGTGGAGGGGCGCCCCGACTGGGTGATCAGCCGTCAGCGCGCGTGGGGCGTCCCCATCGCCCTCTACGTCCATCGCAAGACTGGCGAATATCTGATTGATAAGGCCGTAAATCAACGTATCGTCGAAGCCTTCAAAGCTGGCGGAGCCGATGCCTGGTTCGGCGCGGACCATCAGGCGCTGCTCGGCCCCGATTACGACCTCAACGACTATGAGGTGGTCAACGATATCCTCGATGTCTGGTTCGATAGTGGCTCGACCCACAGCTTTGTGGTCGAAGGCCGTTATGGCGAGGGCGTTCGCGCAGATCTCTATCTTGAAGGGTCCGACCAGCATCGTGGCTGGTTCCAATCCTCGCTCCTGGAAAGCAGCGGCACCCGCGGTCGCGCGCCCTATGATGCCGTTCTGACCCACGGCTTCGCACTCGACGGGCAGGGACGGAAAATGTCCAAGAGCCTCGGCAACGTCGTCGATCCGCTGAAGGTCATTGCCGAGTCCGGCTCAGACATCCTCCGCGTCTGGGTTGCCAGCACCGACTATTTTGACGATGTCCGTATCGGCAAGGAAGTGCTGGCTGGCTCTTCCGATGCCTATCGGAAACTCCGTAATACCTTCCGATATTTACTCGGCGCTCTTTCCGATTTCTCCGAAGAAGAGCGCCTTGCGGTCGCGGAAATGCCGGAGCTGGAGCGATACATGCTCCATCTGCTGGCTAAGCTGGATGCCGAACTCAAGGCGGTCGTCGAGAAGGCAGCGGGCAGCGAAAACTGGTTGGAGTTCAGCCGCTATACCCGCGCGCTGTTCGACTTCGCCAACAGCGACCTGTCGGCCTTCTTCTTCGACATTCGCAAGGACTGCCTCTACTGTGATGCGAAGAGCGATCCCAAGCGCCGCGCCTACCGCACGGTGCTCGACACGCTCTTCCACGCGCTGGTTCGCTACGCCGCCCCGATCATCCCCTTCACGGCTGAAGAAGTGTGGCAAAGCCGCTATGCAAACCACGCAGAAAGCGTCCATTTCCTCGAATGGCCCGAGGTTGAGGCTGCATGGCTAAACCAGCGCTTGGATGATAAATGGACCGAAATCCGCAGCCAGCGCGATCAGGTCAACGAAGCCATCGAACCGCTCCGCCGCGAAAAGGTCATCCGCTCCAGCTTGGAAGCTGATGTAACCATGGGCATGACGGTTCCCAGCGACGGTGTGAACTTCGCCGAAATCGCCATCGTCGCCCGCATCGAAACGGGGGTAGGAGACGGCATCATCGTCAAGCCGAGCGAATGGCATAAATGTGGCCGTTGCTGGCGCCTCCTGCCGGAAGTCGAGGAAGACGGCACCCTTTGCGATCGTTGCGACGAAGTGATCGCTGAGTAAAAACTTGCTGTCCTACCAGCTCAGGCTTCGGCTATAGCCGACGGCCTCTCGCTTGGTAGCAACGAACCGGAATAATGATGGCGCTCTTCAGGACTATGCTCGTGTCACCCTCATCCCGCAAAACGCATGTGGTGCGCCGCTGATGGCAGCTGTCAATCATCGCCCGCTCGGTCTCACGGTCGCGATCGTGACGCTGGCACTCGACCAGCTCATCAAATATACCGTCACCTATCCGCTCGCGCTCAAAAGTCGGATGGATGAGGGCATCGACCTGTTGCCGATCTTCCGTCTTCGCTGGCTGGAAAATCGTGGCGTTTCCATGGGCTTTCTTCATGCCAGTACGGACATGATGCGTTGGCTGCTTGTCGGCATGACCATATTGATCGCTACTTTTGTCGGTGTCTGGATGTGGCGGGAAAAAGCACGGCAGGATGTTGCGGCGCTTGGGCTGGTGCTTGGCGGTGCGATCGGAAACATCGTCGACCGTGTTCGGCTCGGCTATGTCATCGACTATGCCGATCTGCATTTTGGGGAATGGCGGCCCTTCCTGATATTCAACCTGGCCGACGCCGCCATAACGATCGGCGTGCTGATCCTGCTTGCGCGGGCGTTGCTGCTGCGCGAGAAGGGCGCAAAGACGGAGTCACTGAACTGATGCGTAAACTGATCCTCGCCGCTGGCCTCATTTCCATGCTGTCCGCTTGTGGCGGTGGCGGCGGCCTGTTCAATCGGGAGCGTCCTGACGAATTCGCCGTCTCCCGTCAGGCGCCGCTGGTGATCCCGCCTGACTATGCGCTCGTTCCTCCTGCACCGGGCACCCCGGCAGCCGCTTCGGTCGATTCCAGTCGTGCCGCGATGGAAACCATGTTCGGTGGCCCCGCCCAGCGCAGCGCGGCGGAAAGCGCGGCCTTGACCGAAGCCGGGCGCGCCAATGCGGCGGCCGGTATTCGGTCATCCGTGGGTGATCCGGCGACGGAAGTCGTCGACAAGGGCGCCGCGACCCGCGAAATCATCGCCGCGCCGGAGGGCGATGGGCAAGACGCCCGCGCCGCGATCCCCCAGCAGTAAAAACCATGGGTTTAGGGCTGGCTCTCGACAAACATCTTGAGCCTGCCCAACGCGTCATCCCACTGAGCGGAGACTTGCGTGAGCCAATGACGCGCTTGCGCGACGGTCTCTGGCTCCAGGACAAATAAGACCTCGCGACCTCGCCGCGTTCTCCTGACCAGGCCCACGCCCTGCAGAACCTCTAAATGCTTCGCCACGGCTTGGCGGCTGATGGGCAAATCCTCGCCCAGTTGCGCGATAGACTGCTCCGTACCATTTGACAGGCGCTTGATCAGTCCCAATCGCGTGGCATCGCCTAATGCGGCGAACACCCGCGCGGGGGATTCCTCAATGTTCAACATAGCGGCGAATATTCTGAACCTGTTCCGTCCAACCCCCGTCATTGGATCGCATGACGTTGCTCCGACGCGGTTCAGGCACCTTGTCAAATCCGCTTTCGATGACTGTCAGCAAGGTGCCTTGGCCCGCAGGCTCAAGCAAAAACTCGACCAACGTCCATTCCGCTACCCGCGTGCCGTTTTCCATTAGCTGCTTGTCACCGCCAGTCGCCGGCCACTCAAAAGAAAAGCGCCGCATTGGCTCGATCGCAATTACCCGCGTTTCCCAACGATAATCTTCATAGCCAGGATAGGTCATATGACCGGTCGATGCCCCACCCACCGCAAAAGGCTGATCCAGAGCGACGCGAAACCACGCGCCGAACTTTTCATGGTCGATCAACGCATCCCACACCCGCTCGACAGGTGCAGCAATTTCGACGGTCTTCGTGATTGAGTCAGTCATATGAGCAACCTCCTGGTTGCTCATATGCGCCCCATTCTGCTTTTATGCAACCATATGGTTGCTGATTAAGCGCGTGCCTCTGTTGCTACACCAGCGCTGTTATGCCGTAACGCAGTCAATACCGTATCGATGATCGCAGCTGCATCCAGCTTTGCATCGGCATATTGCTGCTCCGGCTTGTCCTGATCCTGGAAGATGTCGGGCAGGCGCATCGTCCGTAGCTTCAAGCCATTGTCGATCAGTCCGAGGTCACTTGCCAGTGTCAACACATGCGCGCCCAGACCGCCAATCGCGCCTTCCTCGATCGTTACTGCTACTTCATGCGTGGTCAAAAGGCGGCGGATCATCGCTTCGTCGAGCGGCTTGGCAAAGCGCAAGTCAGCAACGGTGGTGGACAAACCCCGGGCTTCCAATGCCTCGGCAGCGCGCAGCGCTTCCTCAAGCCGGGTCCCGAGTGAGAGGATCGCAACCTGCCGTCCGTCCTTTACGATCCGACCCTTGCCGATCTCGAGCTTTTCGGGCGCCGCTGGCAACAAGACACCGGTGCCGTTGCCGCGTGGATATCTGACGGCGATCGGCCCGCTGTCATGAACCGCGCAGGTGTGCACCATATGCACCAGTTCCGCCTCGTCAGCCGCAGCCATGACCACCATATTGGGCAGGGTGGCTAGATAGGTCACGTCAAAGCTGCCCGCATGCGTCGATCCGTCCGCGCCTACCAGTCCCGCCCGATCGATGGCAAAGCGTACCGGCAGGTTTTGGATCGCGACGTCATGCACCACCTGATCATAGGCGCGCTGCAGGAAGGTGGAATAGATGGCGCAGAAGGGCCGCATGCCCTGTGCCGCAAGGCCTGCGGCGAAGGTCACAGCATGCTGTTCGGCGATGCCTACGTCAAAGGAGCGCTCCGGGAAGGCTTGCGCGAATTTATCAAGGCCAGTGCCCGAGGGCATCGCGGCGGTGATCGCGCAGATGCTGCTGTCACGTTGCGCTTCGGCGATGAGGGCGTCGGCGAACACGGCTGTGTAGCTCGGCGGTCCCGGAGGCGCTTTTGCTTGGGTCCCCGTGATCACATCAAATTTCTGAACGCCGTGATATTTGTCTGCTGCCGCTTCCGCCGGAGCGTAACCCTTGCCCTTCTGCGTCACGACATGGACCAGGCAAGGCCCCTCTGCCGCGTCCCGGACATTCTCCAGTACAGGAATGAGCTGTTCAAGATTATGCCCGTCGATCGGACCGACATAATAGAAGCCCAATTCTTCGAACAATGTGCCGCCCATGGCCATGCCGCGAGCAAATTCGTCAGTCTTGCGGGCGGCGTTGTGCAGCGGACGAGGCAGTTTGCGGGCCAGACGCTTGGCAAGGTCCCGTAATCCGAGGAATTCACGGCTTGATACCAGGCGCGCCAAATAGGCGGAGAGACCGCCTACCGGCGGAGCGATCGACATGTCGTTGTCGTTCAGGATGACGATCAGCCTGTTTCCCGCCTCCCGCGCGTTGTTCATCGCTTCATAAGCCATGCCAGCCGACATCGCTCCGTCGCCAATGACGGCGATGCCCTTGCCCGGTTTACCTGCAAGCTTGCTCGCAACTGCAAAGCCGAGAGCCGCGCTGATGGAGGTCGAGCTATGCGCCGCGCCAAAGGGATCATATTCGCTTTCGGCCCGCTTCGTGAAGCCCGACAAGCCTCCACTCTGGCGCAGCGTACGGATGCGATCGCGTCGCCCGGTCAGTATCTTATGAGGATAGCATTGGTGGCCGACGTCCCAAACCAACTTGTCATTGGGCGTGTCGAAAACATAATGGATGGCGGTAGTAAGCTCGACCACCCCCAGTCCGGACCCCAAATGGCCCCCGGTCACGCCGACGGCGGAAATCACCTCCCGCCGCAATTCGTCAGCCAGCTGAGGAAGCTGCTCAGGCTTGAGGGCGCGAAGATCTTGCGGCCAGATCACCTGGTCGAGCAGCGGAGTGGAGGGGCGATCATTCATGAAAGACATAGACTCCCAAGCGCGCTAGGCCGTTCCTGATCAAAGCGCAACGGCCGCGTCACGCCACGCACTTGGCGCACGTTCCCAATATTTCGATTACCGGCCGTTCGGCCCGGAATCCCTGATGTTCTGCAACGGCGCGAACATCGCCTGTCACTGCGTCATCATCGATGTGGGTCGCTTCCTTGCAGTTGCGGCAAACAAGGAAGATGCAGTCGTGATGGCAACCAGGATGAGCGTTGGCGATATAGGCGTTCGCACTCTCAACGCGCATCGCGATATTGTTCGCGACGAACAGGTCAAGGATGCGATAGACGCTGTTTGGCGCAACCCGCTTGCCCCGCAATTTGGAGACATTGTCAGCAATGTCATAGGCGGACGTCGGTTTTTCTTCAGCCGCGAGGGCATCGAAGATGGCAGCGCGCATTGGCGTCCACTGCTCATTCTGAGCCTCCAAAGCGTTGCGGGCTGCGTCTGCCAAATTCGCGCCGGTCGGTTCGTGATGATGATGGTGTTCGGCCATATATGTTAATCTATGCGTGGGTGAGGTTCGGGGCAAGGGTGGGCTGTCACCCGCGCCAATAGGTCCAAGCTGCCCACAACCAACCGGCTATCATCAATGAACCGCCGATCGGCGTCACCGCACCTAGCCAGCGCGGGCCGCCAGCCGCCATGATATAGAGGGTGAACGCGAAGATCGCCGCTCCGATGAGGAGCAGCAGTGCCGGGCCTTGTCCACTCTTCGCCAGCGTCAGTGCGGCCACGGCATGGATAAGCTGATAGAAGCCGCCTGTCCGTAACCATTCCGCTGCTTCGTGGTTGGATGCGCCGTGCGCTCCAAAAGCGCCCGCCGCAATGGCGAGGGCTGCCGACAACGAGGCAAGTAGCGCGATCATGCTCTTTCCTCTTCTTCCCCGCGGGTCAGCAAGCGCATCCTTCTGCCAGGTCTGAACATGAGTTCCTTGGCGGCGAGGAGCGTTCCTTGTTCGCCCTGGACGGTGAGGCGCTGATCGTCATTTTCGCGATATTTGCGCTCGACTTCTTCGATTTCCGCCTGGGGCACGCCGAGCGCTTCCATTGCCTGAACCCCCATGCAAATCGCGGACTCGAAAACTTCACGGACGACGCCAGTTATGTCCATGTCCTTCAGGGCCAGCAACTGCCGCCGGTCAAAGGCCCGGACAAGCAATGCAGCCTGAGGAAAGGTTTCGGCTATCGGTTCAAGGACGCGGCTGTCGAAAGAGGGGTCGTCATGACAGAAGGCGATCAGGCGCGCTTCATCAGCGCCCGATCGGCGTAACAGATCGATCCGCGTGCCGTCGCCATAATAGACTTTCATGTCGAAACGGCTCGACACCTCTATTTGAGCGGGCTTTTTGTCGATCAGTACAACTTCGAACCCGTGTCCCATCAGCATTTGGGCGACGGTTTGCCCGAAACGCCCATAGCCGACGATGATCGCGGTTCCGCGTGTCGCCTCATCAGGGCCTTCCGGGTTCCGCTGACCTTTCGGCTGCGCGAATTCCAGTCTCCGGGCGAAGAGCATAAGGAAGGGAGTTGTGGCCATGGAGAAGGTCACGATTGCGCTGAACAGGCTCGCGCCCTGCGGAGCGATCAGCAAGGCGTTTTGCGCCTGGGCGAACAGGACGAAACCAAATTCGCCGCCTTGGCTGAGTAACAATCCAGCCCCGATGGCTTGAGCCCACTCCATGCCGAATAGCCTGGCGAGGCCGGTTATCAGCAACGCCTTGGTGATGACTAGCATTGCAGCCATGCCGATGACGAACAGGGGATTTGCTGCAACCGCTTGCAGGTCAAGCACCATGCCGACAGCGAGGAAGAACAATCCGAGAAGGATCGACCGGAATGGCTCTACATCCGCCTCTATCTCATGCCGATAGGGAGAGTCGGCAAGCATCACACCTGCGACGAAAGCCCCGAGGGCAGTGGACAGGTGAAGCGCATGCATGATCGCAGCTGCCGCGAGCACGGTGAAGAGGCCGACCGCTACGAACAACTCGCGCTCGCCCAGCCTTCCAACCAGTTGCAGCAGTGGACGCAGGATGAACCGGCCAGCCAATACGAGCCCTGCGATCGCGGCTACCGTGTAGCCGGCCAGCTGGATTCCCGGAGGGCCCCCAGCATCCACCGGATTGCGCGATAAGGCTGCCACGATGGTGATGAGTGGAACAATGGAAAGATCCTGGAACAGCAGGATCGAAAAGACTTTTTCGCCAAAAGGTGAATTTATGCGGCCGCTGCTTTTAAGACTGGGCAGAACCTGTGCTGTCGAGGAAAGGGCAAGCGGAAGGCCAAGGGCGATGGCGGCGCCCCATGTGAAACCAGTCAAATAATAGATAAGCGCGGTCAGGGCCAAGCCGCAGATCACGACCTGCGCAAGGCCAAGAGCGAAGATGTCGCGCTTCAACCGCCATAGCCGCGCCGGGTGAAGTTCAAGGCCTACAAGGAAAAGCAGCAGGACGATGCCGATCTCGGCGATCGCAAGCTTCGATTCCGCGCCACCTACAAGGCCGAGACCCTGCGGTCCGACTAGCGCACCCGCGACAAGATAACCAAGTACGGCGCCCAGGCCGAAGCGGCGGAAGAGCATGACGAAGAGCACGGCGGCACCCAGCAGAATGACGCCTTCGGACAACAGGACATCCGTTGCGGAAAGAGGCGCATGCGCCGCTGCTGCTGGCGAATTTGGCATCAGGCGGCCGCCATGCGGGCAGCTTCGGCAACGGCCTCGAAACTCAGGCGGATGGAAGCGTGGCGGGCAGGATATGCGCGCGCAGGAGCCAGTATGGCGAGCCCCGGCCAGAATTCCAGGTCATCGCCTTCGCCCGCAAGATAAGCCGCCAATCTGTCGCGAGCTTTCTCGAGTTCAGAGACGGTCATGCCGACTGCCTGAGCAGCCATCAGCGCGGCCGAAGCCTGCCCTAGCGCGCAGGCTTTGACGTCCAGCCCTAGTTCGGCAAGACTTCCCCCCTCCATCCGAACATCCGCAATCACGCGCGATCCGCAAGTTGGAGACCTTCTTTCCACAGTGGCTTGCGGCTGCGCGAGGCGCTGATGATGCGGAATGCTGGCGGCAAGGCGCAATATATCCTTGTTGTAGAGGGCGCTCATGCTCTCGCTTTAGGACAGCCGAAGCGCTTGAGGAAGGCTGCACATATTATTTGTAGATGATCTTGAGCTTGGCTGCTGCGCTCGCAGCCAATTTGCGCGCGCTGTCCGTATTATCAGCCAGCGCCAACGCCACGCCCATCCGCCGGTACGGGCGGGTTGATGGTTTGGCAAAGATGCGGAGATCCACTTCTCCGCCCGATGCGTCCAGTGCATCGGCGGCACCTTCAATTGCGAAATGTTCCGATGCGCGGTCAGCCAGCAGCACGGCTGAAGCAGATGCACCGTTCAACCCCACCTGGGGTACGGGCAAGCCCAGGATCGCTCTGGCATGCAGATCGAACTCACTCAGATTCTGTGAAATCAGCGTCACCATCCCGGTATCGTGAGGCCGGGGGGACAGTTCGGAGAAGATGACATCCTCTCCCTTCACAAAGAACTCGACGCCAAATATCCCATAGCCGCCTAGATTATCGACGACGGCGCGGGCCATATCCTCCGCCTTGGCCAAAGCAGCCGGATGCATTGGCGCAGGTTGCCAGCTTTCCTGATAATCCCCGCGCTCTTGCCTATGCCCGATCGGCGGACAGAAGCTGACCCCGTCGCGGCTTCGAACGGTCAGCAGCGTGATCTCATAATCGAAATCGATAAACTGCTCGACAATCACCCGGCTGCGGTCGCCGCGCATGTTGGCCACGGCATAATCCCAAGCCTGTTTCAGCTCATCTGCAGAATGGACCGTGCTCTGTCCTTTTCCTGAAGATGACATGACCGGTTTGATCACGCATGGAAAACCGGTGTGCTCAGCGCCCTGGCGCACCTCTTCCAAACTTTCCGCATAGCGATAGCGGGATGTGCGGAGGCCTAGCTCCACCGCTGCCACCTCCCTGATGCGATCGCGGTTCATCGTCATGATGGTGGCACGGGCGGATGGAACGACCGTCAAACCCTGCGCTTCGACTTCCGCCAGCACCTCGGTACGGATGGCTTCGATTTCCGGCACGATATAGTCCGGTTGGTGCCGCTCTATCGCATCGCGCAGCAAGCTCTCGTCGAGCATGGAGAAGACTTCAAAACCGTCCGCAACCTGCATGGCGGGTGCACCGGCGTAGCTGTCGCAAGCGATGACCTCACAGCCGAGCCGCTTGGCGGAGATGACGAACTCACGACCAAGCTCGCCTGACCCCAACAGCAATATCTTCGCGGTAAATGCCATCTCTATCCTCGAATCGCCCCCTGTTGCGGAGAGGCATGCCGCCCGCCTGCTTCAGCCGTCAATCATCTCAAGGTTCCACGCCTTCATCCACTGGCTGAGTGGGTGCGGTGCGAGGCGGGGGTGCCGCCGGGGGCGGGGGGACCGGCTGCGCATCAGGCTGGCCGATGGGCAGGCGCAACTGATTGGGGCCGATGTTGACTGACATGCCATCTTCATCGACCCCAACGCTCATATTGCCGACGCCTGTCTCTATCGTCACATTCGCGATTGCGTTGACCAAGTCGCTATCCTGCTGCTCGGGCGGCGTTTCGACAGGCTCGTTGATCGCTCCCGACATGAAGTTGCGCCAAATTCGCGCAGGCACGCCCCCTCCTGCGCTACCCCCAGGAAGGGGTGTATTATCATCATTGCCGACCCATACAGCCGTCACCAGCCCACCCGCATAGCCCACGAAGATGGCGTCCCGGCTGTCCTGCGTCGTTCCGGTCTTGCCGAAGGTGCTTGTGCGCAGCGCCGCAGCGCTGCCAGTGCCGCGGTTTGCAGCCGAGGACAGCAGGTCGCGGATCATCTCCAACTCATCCTGGCTGAAGTGCCGCTGTCGGCTCATCAGCCGCTCGAACCATCCCTGCTCCTCTGGCGGCAGACCGTGGGCGATGACAGGATAGGCGCCCGCCGCCACGGTTGCGTAAGCCTGTGCAAGTTCGATGAGCGGGATTTCCGATGTGCCGAGCGCGAGGCTGAGATCCTCGGTCAGTGGCGCAGTTACGCCGAGATCACGAGCGACCTTGATGACGGCGTCCACTCCGACCTTTTGCGTCAGCCTTACGGCGGCGACATTGCTCGACGCTGCGAAAGCCTGACGCAAGGTGATGCGTCCTCGATATTTGCCGCCGTGATTGGATGGACGATAGGTGCCGCTGGTAATCGGCGTGTCCTCAACAAAATCCTCCGGCGTCATTCCAGCGCGGAAGGCCGCGAGATAGACGAACAGTTTGAAGGTCGATCCTGGCTGCCGCTTTGCCTGCACAGCCCTGTTGAAACTGCTCGTGCGATAATTTTTGCCGCCAATCATCGCTACGACGCTGCCGTCAGGCTTCATCGCCACAAGCGCTGCTTCCGCCTTTCCCAGCGGCGCTCTGCGGATTGCTGTCTCGGCAAGCCTCTGAATTCGCCAATCCAGCGTCGTGGGAATGGTCTGCGCGCCATAAACAGCACCTGCGCGATCACGCGCCTCTGGCAGCACCCAGTCAGCGAAGTAGGTGCCCGTAGTCGAATTGGGCGTCTCACGTACGTCCAGACGGGCAGGACGTAGGGCGTTGCGTTCAGCCTTGCTGATATACCCAGCATCCACCATCGCCTGGGTCACGAGGGCGGCGCGCGTTCTTGCGCCCTTGAGGTTCGTCGTGGGTGCCAGGCGGGATGGCGCCTTCAGCAACCCGGCGAGCATCGCAGCCTGGGGAATGGTCAGCCGCTCGGGCTGACGGTTGAAATAATGAAGCGAAGCTGCGCGAAGGCCATAAACATTGTCGCCGAAATAGACATTGGACAGATAGCGTTCGAAAATCTGGTCCTTGGTCAGCCATGCCTCAAGCCAGAATGCTATCAGGGCTTCCCGAGCCTTGCGGCCGAACGTTCTGTCGCTTGACAGGAACACGCCCTTGGCGAGTTGTTGCGTAATCGTACTCCCGCCCTGCGATGACCCATCGGACCATAGATTATGCCACGCCGCCCGCATGATGCCGCGAGGATCAACGCCCCAATGGCTGTAGAAGCGCCGATCCTCGATCGCCATGAAGGCCTGTGGCACATGCTTGGGAAGGTCCGTCATAGATACTGGGCGATCGATGATCGCGCCACGGCGAGCGATCAGATAACCGTCGGCGGACATGAGGCTGACGCTTGGGGGGGCGATCGGCTTTAACGATCTCGACATCGGCGCTGTGACTGCCAACCATGCGATCACCAGCATCAGCAGGGCCAGCAATCCCGCAACGATCCAGCCGACGATCTGAAGTCGCCGACGCCAGGGCGTAGGCGGTGCGAATGCGCTGGGTGGGCCTGCGCCGAACTCGCGTGCAGGCTGATCTGGCTGAGGCGCGGGCAGGGGGTCTCTCATCGGCTCCGATATGCTGTATTATAGGATTGATACGGTCAAGAGCGTCCTGTCGTGGGACAGTCACCGGTTAACCACGATTGAGGATAGCCGAATTGGTGAATCAGACGTTAACTTGCCGCTATGCGAACACGTCCGCTGATCCTCACCAACGAATCCTCGCGTCATCCTTTCCGCCAAGCCTTGCCGCGCCATGTGCTGACAGTGCAGGAGAGTCCGGTTCCCGCGTCAGACGATAGCGATTGGAAGCTTTTTCTTCTCAGCTTCTGCGCCTTTTTCACGGCCTTCTACAGCTTCATCTTTTAGGACGACTTGATCAGTCGCAGGCCTTGTGAAGCCTCCAGGCCAGCCAGGCGCAAGGAAGGCATAGGACAGCAACCAGCAGCAACTGATTGACGACGGACATGCCCGCGATGCTGAGACTGATGGCAAAGAGCGACCCCAGCACCATGGCCCCGGAATTCACGATGTTGTTAGCCGCCACGGTCCGGGCGGCTTCACACTTTTCGACGGTCGTGGTCAGAAAGGCGTAAAGCGGGACCACGAACATGCCGCCGAACGTTGCTACGCCTAGCAGGCATGCCGACAATGCGAGCGCCAGCGGATGGGCCAGAAAGCCTTGAAGCGAGAGCATGCCGCCGCCCGCCTCGGGCGTCCACAAGTCGCACACGATGTGGAAAGCGATGATGCACAGACCCATGCCGATGACGGCAGCTGGTGCATAACGGGCAGACACATGCCCTTTCAGCAGGCGATTGATAGCGATCGAACCAATGGCGATCCCAACGGAAAAGATCGCGAGGAACAGGCTCGCCACAGGCTTGTCCGCCGACAGCACATTTTTGACGAGTGGGGGGAACTGGATAAAAAGTATCGATCCAACCGCCCAGAACAAGCTGATCGCCATGATCGCCAAAAACAGGCGGCGGATGTGCATGGTGCCGCGCACCAGCGTGATCGATGATCGGATGATGTGGAAGTCGATCGGCTGTCGCCCAAGTAGGGATGGTGCGGGCGGTACTTCCCTGCCCGCCACATATCCGATGGCGGCTGTCACAACGATGCCTATCGCAGCGACCTCGACCGGAATGATGCCTGCCAGGATCGTGCCGGCGAGAATGGCTATATAGGTCCCTGCCTCGACCAGGCCCGTGCCGCCGAGAACTTCGTCATCGTGCAGGTGTTGAGGGAGAATCGCGTATTTGATCGGGCCGAAGAATGTTGAGTGAACCCCCATAGCAAAGAGAGCACAAAGCAGCAGCGGGATCGCGAGGCTATGGATCGCGATGCCGCTCCAGATCAGGGCGAGGCCCGCTGCGCCAACCAGCATTATGACGATTTCCGCCGCTTTGACGTAACGGATGATGACCGCCTTGTCCCGCTGATCGGCAAGCTGCCCTGAGAGTGCCGAAAGGAGAAAGAAAGGCAGGATGAATATGCCGGTCGCCAAGGCGCTGAACCAGGTCTCGGACCGCTCGTCATTATAGACGCTGTACACGACGAACAGGACCATCGCGTTCTTGAACAGATTGTCGTTGAAGGCGCCGAGCAGCTGAGTGATGAAAAGCGGCAGAAAACGTCGCTTGTTAAGGAGCCTGAGGGAGGCTTGCATAGGCAAGAAGGTCTTCTTCGCTGTGGACGAGCGGAGCGCGGTCTAGCGGCTACGGCTGCGACTGTCCAACCCATCCGGACGATAAGCGATCC
The DNA here is from genome assembly GCF_054771735.1 of Sphingobium sp. TomMM35A. NCBI lineage: Bacteria > Pseudomonadati > Pseudomonadota > Alphaproteobacteria > Sphingomonadales > Sphingobiaceae > Sphingobium > Sphingobium sp. TomMM35A. The sequence goes on along the minus strand of NZ_BSRC01000001.1, from coordinate 1,305,893 downwards.
CAGCCTCTCCACCGCTGCTTGTGCAACGCTGCGGACTGTGGCAGTCCGCGCCCATGCTGACGCTGCCCAATTTGCTGACGCTTTCGCGGATATTGACTGTGCCTTTGCTGGTCGCGTTGCTGTGGCCTGCAGAGGTCGGTGCGCGTTGGACGACTGGCTATGCCCTGGCATTCGCCCTTTACTGCCTGATGGGCATTACCGACTATTTTGACGGCTATCTGGCGCGAGCGCAGGGTACTGTGTCGAAGCTGGGCGTTTTCCTTGATCCTATCGCAGACAAGATCATGGTCGGCGCGGTTATCCTGATGCTGGCGGCAACCCGCGATATCGCGGGTATTCACATCGCGGCCGCCATGATCATTCTGCTGCGCGAAATCGCGGTGTCGGGCCTTCGCGAATTTTTAGCCGGACTCCAGGTTTCGGTCCCCGTCTCCCGCTTGGCGAAGTGGAAAACGGCGTTTCAGCTTATCGCTTTAGGCGCATTGATATTTGCGGGCGCGGTGCCAGCCTTCCCGTTGGTGCAGTTGCTGGGGATCGCTACGCTGTGGGCGGCTGCCATACTGACGCTGATCACCGGATGGGACTATCTGCGCGTCGGCATCAAGCATATGGATTGAGGGGTGGCTAAGCTCGACATCCTCTACTTCGCTTGGGTCCGGGAGATCATCGGCTGCGATAGCGAGCAAGTCGATCAACCTCCCGAAGGCGTGACGGTAGCGGACCTGATCGAACAACTGGCAGCCCGTGACGGCGGCTACGGCCAAGCATTAAGTGACCAGTCACGGTTGCGCGCTGCGCTGGACCAGCGTTTCGTACCGCTGGACAGCCTGGTCGGTGAAGCGCTGGAGCTGGCAATCTTCCCGCCGGTCACCGGCGGATGAGCCGGGTCTCCATCCAAGAAGAAGGCTTTGACGCTGGTGCTGAACTCGCGTTGCTCGAAGCGGCAGGTGGGGGCGCCGTCGCTAGCTTCACCGGCGTTGTGCGTGGAGAAAATGACTTGGTGGCGTTGGAGCTTCATCACTATCCAGCGATGACAGCCGCTCAGGTCGGGCGGATAGTTGACGAAGCGATGGATCGCTGGCCGCTGCTAAGCGTGCGCGTTATCCACCGCTTTGGACGACTAGGGCCGGGCGAACATATAGTTTTCGTCGGAACGGCATCGCGCCACAGATCGGCTGCTCTGGAAAGCTGCGCTTTCCTCATTGACTGGTTGAAGTCCGAAGCGCCCTTTTGGAAAAAGGAATATTTCGCCGACGGCGGAGCCAACTGGGTCGAAGCGCGTGCCGAGGACGACGCGAAAGCCAGAGGCTGGACTCGCTAAGATCAGGCGGCGGCGCTGGATTGCGGGAGATCGGCAGCATCTCGCAATAGTTCGGCCAGGAGGCGAAATTCCTTCTCCCTCGGACTGTTCTTGCGCCAGACCAAAGCGATGTCGCGATGTGACCGGTCGGATCGCAAAGGGCGCGCGGTGATCTGGGTATGATCCAATATACCGCCGGCGATCGCCATTTCCGGCATGATAGTCATGCCAAGGCCGTTATCGACCATCTGCACCAGCGTGTGCAGGGACGTCCCCATCATCATGGCGCTTGAACGAATTTCCGGCCGGTTGCAGGCCGCCAAAGCATGGTCCTTCAGACAATGCCCGTCTTCCAGCAGAAGCAGCTTCGTTTCATCGATCATGTCCGGCGCGATCCATTCTGGCGGGTCGCGTGGATCATCCTGTGGAAAAGCAACGTACAACCGGTCCTGGAAAAGCAGTTCGCTGTCCAACTCACCAGTGGGGAAAGGCAGGGCCAGCAGCACGCAATCAACATTCCCATGACGCAGTGATTCTATGGCAGTTTGCGTCGTCTCTTCTCGAAGGTAGAGCTTGAGTTCGGGTCTGTCCGCCCGCAGCCGTGGGAGCAGCCTGGGTAGCAGGAATGGGGCGATCGTCGGAATCACGCTCATGCGTAACTCGCCCGTGAGCGGCTTTCCCGATGCTTCGGCAATGGCCGCCAGCTCTTCCGCCTCGCGCAACACGCGATGCGCCTTCTCGACTATGCGGTCGCCTAGGGCGGTAAAGCGCACAACTCTCCGGGTCCGCTCTACCAGCGTCACGCCGATGAGAGATTCCAGCTCCCGAATCCCTGCCGACAGGGTTGATTGCGTAACATAGCAGCTGTCAGCTGCCTTGCCGAAATGCCCATGCTGTTTCAGCGCCACAAGATATTGCAGCTGCTTCAGCGTAGGCATGTAGCTCGACATCAATCGCCTTTCTCGATCAGAATGGCGAAGATAAGAGCATTAGCCGATATATCCAAGCCATTTGGCGACGCCGAACAAGGATGTGAGCGTCAGGATCGTTCCAACTGCCGTGAATAGCATGCGCGGTGCGACATGGCGGGCGAGCATCGCGCCAAAGGGTGCAGCGATGATACCGCCTAGCAGGAGGCCAACGGTGTAGGTCGTGAAAGCTTGCCACCCCAAATGCAGGATGAAGGTCAGGCTGATCGAGAGAGTAAGTACGAACTCGACAGAGTTGACCGTCCCGATAGTATGGCGAGGGCTAGACCCCTGAATAAGCAAATTAGATGTCACGATCGGGCCCCAGCCACCGCCTCCTGTCGCGTCCATGAAGCCGCCAACCAACCCGAGGGGCGCTACCCATTTCGGATCGCGCGGTTGCGGCGGCAGGTGGAAGCCGCGCCAGATGAGATAAATCCCGATCGCGGTCAGGTAGACTTGAACGAAGGGCTTTATCACTGAACCATCGATGTTCGAGAGGATATACGCCCCCGTTACGCCGCCGATGACGCCGGGAATGATGAGGCGAGCGAAAAGTCGCCAATCAACATTCCGGTGCGCGATGTGACTTATCGCTGAAACGGCCGTCGTGAATGTCTCTGCCGCGTGAACGCTTGCCGACGCGCGGCTAGGTGGTACGCCCAGCGCCAAGAGCAGGGTGCTTGAGATAACGCCGTACGCCATCCCCAGCGCACCGTCGATCATCTGGGCTCCAAACCCAATGAGAATGAACGGTAGGAGTTCGCTGAGATGAGCGAGAACGGGATCGGTCATTCAAGGGGCCCCTCGTTGATTGTCTACCGCAGTGATAGGTATATCATAGCACGCCAAGAAACATTCTGTTTTATGGTCAGAAGCCGAAATAGCCGACATCTGGAAAAAACTTGGCCGTGGCCTTATGTATGACCCTTCGATTTTCAGGGGCCGCTGCATGTTGCGCAATCTTATCGGCTATTTGGACTCGGTCAAATCCCGTGATCCAGCTCCACGTTCCCGGGCTGAAATCCTCCTTTATCCGGGTGTTTGGTCGCTCGGATTTCATCGGGTCGCGCATGGCCTTTATCGCGCGCGGCTTTATTTCCTGGCGCGTGCCGTCAATCATTTTTCCCGGTTTCTTACCGGAAACGACATTCATCCAGGCGCGCGCATCGGCAAGCGTTTCTTCATTGATCATGGGTTCACGGTCATCGGGGAAACCGCAGAGATCGGCGATGATGTTACCCTCTATCAGAATGTAACTCTTGGCGGCACAGATCCTGCGAATGGCATTGCCGGAAAGCGCCATCCGACGCTTGCCGACGGGGTCATCGTGGGTTCAGGCGCGCAGGTGCTCGGCCCTGTACATGTTGGCCCGAGGGCACGCGTGGGCGCCAACGCCGTGGTCACGAAAGATGTGCCTGAAGGTGCTACGATGGTGGGCATTCCGGCGCGCCAGATGCTGGTCGATGTCACGGCTTATCGTCGTGAGTTCCTGCCTTATGGCACGCCCTGCAGCGACTGCTACGATCCTGAAAAGCATAAGCTGGAGCAGCTTCAGCATGAAGTTGAACAGTTGCAGAAGCGGCTGGCGGAACTTCTTGAACAAAAGAAAGAAGAGTCGCTTAGTCCCGATGATGACATTCCTCTGTTCAGGGAGCGTGGTCGCGCCTCATGACCAACGTGACCCCGTTCCCCTCCAAAGCCTCCGCAGGGGGGCAAACGGGGTTTGATCGTTTGGAGTTGCAGCGCATCATGGATCTCTACGGTCGCATGGTTTCGGCCGGGCACTGGCGTGACTATGCCATTGATCTGGGCCGTGATGCTGCCGTCTTCTCGGCGTTTCGCAGAGCAGCCGAACGTCCCGAATATCGCATTGAAAAGCGGCCCTCGCTTCGCCACCGCCAAGGCATGTGGGCCCTGATCGGGGAAGCAGGCGGCATTTTGAAGCGCGGGACCGAACTGCAGGGCATTCTTGCCCCTGTAGAACGCAGATTGCTCAAGATCGTTAACGACTAGCTGCGCTCGTGCGTCTCATATACCCGATCCACAGGCGCACGGCTCGGCCTTCCGCAAGATCGGACAACTGATAGGATTGTTAATGACCTTGCCGGCGCTGCTTCGAGAACGCTTATCATTGCCACTGATCGCGTCGCCAATGTTCATCGTCTCACAGCCCGCGCTGGTGATCGCACAGTGCAGGGCCGGGATCGTGGGATCCTTCCCGTCCCTCAACGCCCGGCCTTCAGGCGTATTCGAGGATTGGCTTCAACTTCTGAACCGCGAACTGACTGATCAGGACGCGCCATTCGCCGTCAACCTCATTGTCCATAAAACGAACGCCCGGCTGGAAGAAGATCTTGCGCTCTGCGTGAAATATCGCGTTCCGGTTGTGATCACCTCTTTAGGCGCCCGCACTGACGTCAATGAGGCTGTGCACAGCTATGGTGGCATCGTCCTCCATGATGTCATCAACAATATGTTTGCCAGGAAGGCTATCGAAAAGGGGGCTGACGGACTGATCGCGGTTGCGGCGGGGGCAGGGGGCCATGCAGGTACTTTGTCGCCATTCGCCCTGGTCGAAGAAATCCGCGCCTGGTTTGATGGTCCTTTGATCTTGTCGGGGGCCATCACGACGGGACGCTCGATCGCCGCCGCCCGGATGATGGGGGCCGATTTGGCCTATATGGGGTCAGCTTTCATTGCGACCGAAGAGGCGAATGCGGACCAAAGATACAAGCAGATGATCGTGGACAGCAGTTCAGGCGACATCGTCTATTCCGACTATTTTACCGGGGTCCTCGGCAATTACCTACGGCCTAGCATTACGGCTGCTGGTTTCGATGCAGACAGGTTGCCGCAGGCCAGAGACATGGACATCGCTTCCATGGCCGAAGAGGACAAAAAGGCCTGGAGGGACATATGGGGCGCGGGTCAAGGAATAGGGGCGGTACGGAAAATTCAGCCCGCTGCTTTGCTTATTCAGGAGCTTAAAGCTCAATACAGGGCTGCGGTTATGGCGTTCCAACTACAGGAAGGCGCGTAATTCACGCATGAAGGAGTCGAATTGATCATGATGCAGCCAATGGCCTGCATCGGCAAACTCCACCAACCGCGCATCCTGGAAATAGGCTGCCCTACCGTCCTCGACGGGGTTGGATGCCCAACTGTCCAGACCCAGGCATAGCAGAACGGGACAAATGATCCGCTCCCAGAAATCGGGGAGATCATGGTCCGTCATGTCCTGGGGCGGGAAATGGCGCAAATAAGGATCAAACTTCCATTCATAGCTGCCGTCTTCATTGCGATTGACGCCGTGTGCGGTCAGATGGAGCGCCTGCTCGCCTGACAGATGGTCGTTTCTCTCTCGCATACGCGCAACGGCGGCCTCGAGCGTCGGATAATTGCGTGAGGGTTTGCGAGCGCTTGCGCGACGCCGCTCTATCCATTCGCGCCAGCGATCAGGAGCAGGATGGGTGGCCTTTTCCTGAAGAGCATCGGGAGAAAGGCCAAGTCCTTCGATGGCGACCAACCGGTCTATGCGGTCCGGGAAGAGCCCCGCATAGCGCAAGGCGATAGATCCTCCGAGTGAATGGCCGACCAGAATGACCTTGTCGCGGCTGACCAGATCAACAAGCTGCGCAAGATCATAGACGAAATCCGCCATCGAATAGGTCCCTGCGGCTGACCAGGCGCTGTCACCATGGCCTCGAAGATCAAGCGCGACGACATGGAAGTCGCGCGCGAGCGCCCGCGCTGTCCAGTCCCAGCTGCGCGCATGATCGAGCGCTCCGTGAACCAGGATCAAGGTGGGGGCTGACCGGTTGCCCCAGTCCACATAATGGAGGCGAGTACGCAACGAAGTGAAGAAATGCGATGTCGGGCTCAACGGAGCAATGGGGTCGGCATGTTCGCTCACGGGTGATGCAAAAGTGGGAGTAATATTCATGTTTTCAGGCGCGCTCCCCGATTCTGGACCGGCTGCATCATAACGCAACTGTTATAACAGATTCTCGGGAGAATTGATGACGATAATGAGCAAAGGTCTCATCCTGCCGTACCAATTTGGGAGCAGGATTGAAATTAGCCAGAGCTCTCAAAAATCGGGGATCATCCAAACGGGATTACGCGCTCAGCAGAGGAATCATGACGCGCAATAGACAGCATGCGGGCCAGTTCAGCTTGCTTGAAGGGCTTATCAAGCCGCAACCGCTTGGTGGCGTGCGGCGGCAGTTCGGCATAGCCGGTGATGATGATGACAGGTAGACCCGGATGAGTTTCATCCAGCGCATCGGCCAGCTGTGCGCCCGTCATATTGGGCATGGCGTGGTCGGTGATGACAAGGTCTACCTCGCCTTCGGCCAGCATGCGCAGCGCGTCCGCGCCGGAACCAGCCTGAAATACCGTATGTCCCAACTCCTCCAGCATACCTGCGGTGTTCGTCAGCACCAGGTCGTCATCATCGACGGCCAATATGACCAAGGGTTGATCGCTCAGGGTGAGGATGGACGGGGCAGGACGTTCCTCATCCGTCGCATTTGCATCCTCTTTGGCGACGGGGAGCCAAAGCGAGACAGTCGTGCCGCTCCCGCGCTCGCTTGAGATGATCAGCGATCCACCGCATTGCTCAGCAAAGCCATGGACCATGGACAGGCCCAAGCCAGTTCCCTTGCCAATTCCCTTGGTGGTGAAGAAGGGCTCCCGGGCGCGCGCGAGCGTATCCTCATCCATCCCTTCCCCTTCATCGATGACGGAGAGGCGTACATAATGTCCGGTAGGCAGGTCAGGCCGCTGTTCTGCCAGCAAATGGGCTTCGGCGCCTTCGACAATGATCCGGCCGCCACCCGGCATGGCATCACGTGCATTGACGGCCAAATTCAGCAACGCCAGTTCTAGTTGCGCCGGATCAGCATGCGCCGAACTGAGCGAAAGGGGAAAGCGGGTTTCGATCGTGACCGTCGATCCCAGAGTGGATTTCAATAGTCCGGCCATGTTCCGGACCAGCGCGATGCAGTCGACGCTCCCAAGTTTCAGTTCCTGACGCCGCGCGAACGCCAGCATGCGTTGGGTCAAGGTGGCGCCTCGATCCGCTGCCGTCATGGCATTGTCGATGTAGCGTGAAATGTCGCCCCCGGTTTCGAGCCGCTGCCTCGCCAAATCCAGACTTCCGACGATGACGGCGAGCAGGTTATTGAAGTCGTGCGCGACGCCTCCTGTCAGCTTTCCGATCGCATCCATCTTCTGGGACTGGAAGATGGCTTCCCGCGCTTCTTCCAAAGCCAACTGGGTTTCGCGCCGTTCGGTAAGGTCGCGTGTGATCTTTGCAAAGCCTATCAGCTCACCCATGGGGCTGCGAATGGCGTCGATAACGACATTGGCCCAAAAGCGCGAGCCATCCTTGCGAATGCGCCAGCCTTCCGCTTCGAACCGGCCCTCCCTCGACGCAGTCTCCAAGGCGCGGGAGGGAATTCCGGCCATCCGATCTTCTTCGGAATAGAAGCGGGAGAAATTCTGGCCCAGAATTTCGTCGGCGGTATAGCCCTTGAACCGTGCTGCTCCGGCATTCCAGCTGGTTATCGTGCCGACAGCGTCAAGCATGTAGATGGCGTAATCGGTTACGCTTTCGACCAGCAGGCGAAATCGTTCCTCGCTCGCCTTCAATGCCTCTTCCGCCGCGCGGCGTTCCGTCAGATCGCGTGTAACCTTGGCAAAACCTATCAACGTGCCGCCGGGATCCCGGATCGGATCGATGACGACGCTGGCCCAGAACCTGCCTCCGTCCTTGCGTACGCGCCATCCTTCGGCTTCGAACCGGCCATCCCGCTCGGCTGTTTCCAGTGCGAGAGCGGGGATGCCCGCTGCCTGATCTTCCGGCGTGTAGAAGCGGGAAAAGTGCTGACCAACGATTTCGTCGGACTCATATCCCTTGAACCTGCGCGCGCCTGCATTCCAGCTGACGATCGTGCCATTGGTCGAAAGCATGTAGATCGCGTAATCAGTGACGCTCTGGACAAGCAACTCGAAGCGGTTTCCAGAGAACTCCGGCGCCGCCGTGCTCATAATTTCCCCATTACGCTATTCTATCTTCTCGAATCCATCAAACACACTGGACCGTTCATCGTTCCGCTAGCGAACCGCTTTGTAACGCGGCATAAGCCATCCCTCTATTAACTAAAGTATATTTTTGAACGTTTGAGGGAGTTGAACGGCGGGCCGCGTGAAATTGAGGTGCAAGTCGTTGACCTTGCAATACTCAGCGGCTAATCCCCGGCAGCGCGCGGGTGTAGCTCAATGGTAGAGCATTTGCTTCCCAAGCAAGTGACGAGGGTTCGATTCCCTTCACCCGCTCCATGTCCTCCAGCATCAACCGACCTGCCGCTTGGCGAGCTTACGCGCCAAGGTACGGCGGTGCATGCCGAGCCTGCGTGCGGCTTCGGATATGTTGAAGTCGCTGTCCTTCAGCACTTCATGGATATGTTCCCACTCAAGCGTCTTGATCGATGTCGGACGCGGGGCGAGGGGCGTTGACGGATCGCCGGAGGAGCGTGCGAATGCCGCTTCGATGTCATCGGTATTCGAAGGCTTGGCGAGATAGTGGGACGCGCCGAGCTTGATCGCTTCGACGGCTGTCGCGATGCTGGCAAAACCTGTAAGGACGACGATCAGCGTCTCGGGATCATGGCCGTGGAGGGTCTGGACGCAGACGAGGCCGGATTCTGCGCCGAGCTTTAGATCGACTACCGCAAATTGCGGCTGATGCTGTTCGAGCAGCGTCACGAGCGCTGCGTGGCTGTCGGCGGTCAGGACCTGGTAGCCGCGCCGTTCGAAGGACCGTTTGAGGGTCTTTGCAAAAGCCTCGTCGTCTTCGACCAGGATGAGCAGCCGGTCGTCTGCCATCATCGTGACTCCTCCAATCCGACGGTGCTTAATGGAAGGCGGAGCAGGACAAGTGCGCCGCCGTCCGCGCCGTTGCTGGCGGAGACGTTGCCGCCGAGTTTACGCACGACGTTCACGACCAGGAAGAGGCCAAGGCCGCTGCCTTGCTTCCCCTTGCTTGAACGGTAGGGCTTGCCGAAATCGGCGAGCATCTGTTCGCTGAACCCCTTGCCATTGTCACGGACAGCGATGTTAAGCGATGTGCTGTCGCGCCCGACCAGAAGATCGATGTAGGTGGCGCCAGCTTCGCGGGCGTTGTCGAGCAGATTTGTGATGGCCTGGCGAATGACGGGATCGGCGATGATGCGGGGATAATCGTGGGGGCCGAAATCGCAGCGGAGGGGAATTCCCGGATTAGTGGAGCGCCAGCTTTGGGCGATTTCAAGAAGGAAGTCGCGAATTGGCGTGACTTTTGGAGCTTCGCCCCGGGCTTCTCCTGAGGAAATGAGAATGCCTGTCAATATCTGTTTGCAGCGCTGGACCGCCGCCTGCATTTCGCCGACCTCTTCGAGAAGGGAAGGGTGGGCGGTGATTTCGGGCATGTGGCGCCAGTCGCCCAGCACGACGGCGAGCTGGGAGAGGGGGGTGCCGAGTTCGTGGGCGGCGCCGGATGCGAGGAGCCCCATGCGGACGATATGTTCTTCCTCAGCGGCTTGCTGGCGCAATTGGGCGAGATAGGCCTCGCGCGCCTGAAGGTTGCGGGTCATGCGACTCATGAAAAGGACCAGCAGCACCGCGATCATGGCGAGGCAGATCCAGGTCCCGAGGATATGCAGATCGAAGAGCCGCCCCTCCAGCGCATCGGTAAGATCCAGCGGCCGATAGACGAGAGACAGCATCGCGGCGCAGAGCAGGGACAGGAGGACGATGCCCCAGATGCTCCAGCGATCGAGCAGCACCGCGCCCAGCGCCACCTGGAGAAGGTAGAGCGCGATGAAGGGATTGGTCGCGCCGCCGCTGAGATACAGCTGGGTGGTGAGCAACAGCACGTCGAAGACGAGCGCCAGGAATAGCTCTGCACGGGCCACATCGGTCCGGCGGCGCAGCGTGGCGAAGGTCGCGATATTGACGGCCGCCGCGATCGAGGCGACGAGCAGCATGGCGGCAACGGGCAAGCGGATGCCCATGGCCCAATGCACGAAAAGGATGGTGGCGACTTGCCCTGCTATGGCGATCCAGCGAAGCTGGGCGAGCAGCGCCATATTCTTGCGCCCGGCGGCATCCGCAGGCCATTGGCCGGGGAGCAGGCGGGCGCCAGTGGACAGCCACCCTTTCAAGACCGTCTTTCCTTCCATAACTGGCGCATGACGAAGATGTACGCGCCAGCCGCCATCGCCGCCAGCGCGAACCATGTAAGGGCGTAGGAAAGATGGCTGTTGGGGAAGGTGAGGACGGTAAGGCCGCCCACAGGTAGCGATGCCGGAGAACCGCTGCGTTCGGCGTCGATGAAATAATTGGCGACCGGCGGGCGAAGCTGACGCGCGCGGGCAATGGCCGCCACATCGCGCGAATACCAGCGGTTTGCGGCAGGATCGTTGGAGCGCAGGAAGCCGCCGCCCGGCTCGCTAAGCCGCATCAGCCCGGTTACGCGGACTTGCCCGCCAGGCCTGGAAAAGCGGGCGCGTGCCTCCGGTGGCACGAAGCCGCGGTTGACGAGCAGGGTGAAGCCGCGATCCGTGACGAGCGGGGTCAGGACCCAAAAGCCTGCGCCTCGTGCGGTCGATGCCTGCACCAGAGTCGCGTGTCCGTGCAGGAACCGGCCGGTCACGATCACGCGGCGATAGGCGTCATCGCCGCTGGCCGAAGGAGGAGCGAGGACGGGCGCTGCATGGACGCGGCTTTCGACCTTTTCGATCAGGTCGCGCTTCCATGCGAGGCGATTCACTTGCCAAAGCCCCAAGCTGACCAGCCCCGCGACCGCAAGAAGCGCGGCCATCGAGAACAGGATCAGGAACCCCGCCGAGCCACGGCGGGGCGGATGGTCTGTCACGGCATCTGGCTCATGTCATGCACGCTCATATCCTGCATCGGGCCATGCATCTGGGGCATCATATTGTGATTGAGATGATACATGACCCAGATGGACCCGGCGAGCGTGATGACGACCAGCACGATCGTGAAGATCAGCGCCAGCATCGTCCAGCCGCCTTCCGATCGGGTGTTCATGTGCAGGAAGTAGATCATGTGCACCAGGATCTGAACGACCGCGAAGCCCATGATGGTGAAGGCGGTCAGTTGCGGATCGCCCAGTACCCCGGTCATGACGAGCCAAAAGGGAATGGCCGTCAGGATGACCGACAGGCCGAACCCGATCATGTAGCTGCCGAAGGTGCCATGGGCAGGCGCCTGCCCATGATGATCGTCGTGATGGCTGTGGCCGTGCGCGCTCATCGCAGCATCCCCATGAGATAGACGAAGGTGAAGACGCCGATCCAGACGACGTCGAGGAAGTGCCAGAACATCGACAGGCACATCAGGCGGCGCTGGTTGGCGGGGATCAGGCCCTTTTTCGCGACCTGCGCCATCAGCGTCACCAGCCAGATGATGCCGAAGGTGACGTGCAGGCCGTGCGTACCGACTAGCGCGAAGAAGGCTGACAGGAAGCCCGACCGCATCGGGGTCGCGCCTTCATGGATGAGGTGGGCGAATTCGTAGAGCTCGATGCCGAGGAAGGCGAGGCCGAACAGTCCGGTGATGGCCAGCCAGCCCTGCGTCGCAGCGACCCGGTTCTTTTCCATCGCCAGCATGGCAAAGCCATAGGTGATGGACGAGAAGAGCAGCATCGCGGTGTTGAGGGCCACCAGCGGCAGGTCGAACAGATCCTTGGGGCCTGGACCCGCCGCATAATTGCCGCCGAGGACCGCATAGGTCGCGAATAGGCAGGCGAAGATGAGGCAGTCGCTCATCAGGTAGATCCAGAAGCCCAGCATGGTGCTGGACCCTTCCGGATGATGGGGCTCATGTTCCAGGTGGAAGAGCGGATTGCCGTCCTTGTCGAGGAAAGCGGCGTCTACGGTGGGTGCGCTTGCCATGGTGTGTCAGCCCTGCATCGCGAGACTGCGCGTGCGCTCGCCCTCTGTGCTCTCGACCACATCCTTGGGGATGTAGAAGTCGCGCTTGTAGTTGAAGGTGTGGCCGATCGCGACGGCGATGATGCCGATGAAGCTCAAGCCCGCGAGCCACCACATGTACCAGATCATGCCGATGCCGAAGGCCACGGAGAGCCCTGCAAGGATGACGCCGGTGCCCGTATTGCTGGGCATGTGGATCGGTTCAAAGCCGGACACAGGACGTTGGTAGCCCCGCTTCTTCATGTCCGCCCACGCATCGCCGTCATGGATGACGGGGGTGAAGGCGAAGTTATAGTCCGGCGGCGGCGAGCTGGTCGCCCATTCGAGCGTCCGGCCATCCCAGGGGTCTCCGGTCGTGTCGCGCAGCTTGTCGCGGTTCATGATGCTGACGGCGAACTGGATGAACATGCAGGCGATGCCAGCGGCGATCATGACGGCGCCAAGCGCGGCGATCTGGAACCAGATCTGCAAGCTTGGATCATCGAACACGCGCATGCGGCGGGTGACGCCCATGAGGCCGAGGACATAGAGCGGCATGAAGGCGACCCAGAAACCGACGACCCACAGCCAGAAGCTGCGCTTGCCCCATTTGGTCTCCAGCTTGAAGCCGAACGCCTTTGGCCACCAATAGTTGATCGCCGCGAAGAGGCCGAACAGCACGCCGCCGATGATCACGTTGTGGAAGTGCGCGATCAGGAACAGCGAGTTGTGCAGGACGAAGTCGGCAGGTGGAACCGCGAGCAGCACGCCGGTCATGCCGCCGACCACGAAGGTCAGCATGAAAGCGACCGTCCACATCATCGGCAGTTCAAACCGGATGCGCCCCCGATACATGGTGAACAGCCAGTTGAAGAGCTTGGCCCCGGTCGGGATGGAAATGACCATCGTCGTGATGCCGAAGAAGCTGTTGACGCTGGCGCCGGAGCCCATGGTGAAGAAGTGGTGCAACCAGACGAGATAGCTCAAGATCGCGATGACGACCGTCGCATAGACCATCGACGAGTATCCGAAGAGGCGCTTCGACGAGAAGGTCGAGGTGACTTCGCTGAACACGCCGAACAGCGGCAGGATGAGGATGTAGACCTCCGGATGGCCCCAGATCCAGATGAGGTTCACATACATCATGGGGTTGCCGCCCATGTCGTTGGTGAAGAAGGCCGTGCCGACATAGCGGTCGAGGCTGAGCAGCGCGAGAACGGCGGTCAGCACCGGGAAGGCGGCGACGATCAGGATGTTGGAGCAGAGCGAGGTCCAGACAAAGATCGGGAGCTTCATCATCGACATGCCGGGCGCGCGCATCTTCACGATGGTCGCGATCAGGTTGACGCCCGATAACAGCGTGCCGATGCCTGCTATCTGAAGGCCCCAGATATAATAATCGACGCCGACCCCTGGACTGTAGGCGATACCCGACAGCGGCGGATAGGCCAGCCAGCCGGTGCGGGCGAATTCGCCAACGAACAGCGACATCATGGTGATGACCGCGCCAGCCGTCGTCATCCAGAAGCTGAAATTATTGAGGAAGGGGAAGCTAACGTCGCGGGCGCCGATTTGCAGCGGGACCATATAGTTCATGATCCCGGTGATCATCGGCATTGCGACGAAGAAGATCATGATGACGCCGTGCGCCGTGAAGATCTGATCATAATGATGCGCGTTCAGATAGCCTTCCGACCCGTTGAACGCCCATGCCTGTTGCAGGCGCATCATGATCGCGTCGGCGAAACCGCGCAGGAACATGATGAGGCCGAGGATCATGTACATGATCCCGATGCGCTTGTGATCGACGGTTGTGAACCAGTCGCGCCACAGCCAGCCCCACAGGCGATATTTGGTGACGATGCCAAGGATCGCGACGCCGCCGATCACGACAGCGAGGAAGGTGCCCATGACAATCGGCTCATGGACCGGCACTGCGCTCCAGTCGAGGCGGCCGAAGATCAGTTTCCAGATGCCGCTATTTTCGGATGCGGGATGAGGGGACATGGGGTCAGGGCCTTGGTGGGAATGGGTGGGGGAGGGAGGTGCGCGACACCCCGCATATTTCGTCATGCTGAATTTGTTTCAGCATCCATCGCGCCTTCGAGAATGGAGTCGCGTGGGGAATAATGGATCCTGAAACAAGTTCAGGATGACGGTGGGATGGAGAAAACATGGCGTTCACATTCCCTCATGTCCATGATGACCGCCCGCATGCCCGTCGGCATCCTTCTGCCCGGGTGCTTGGTTGCCCCGTTCGGCAGGCGTGCGTTGTGCGGCTGGCGTCATGCCGGAAGGCTGCGCAATCTCGCCCTTCTTGCCAGGCTCCACCGGATGGTAGCCGCCGACGTCGATCGTGCCGTCATGACGCAGCCCTTCGGTATCACGTGCCGATTCCTTGCCCGCGCCGCCGTGCATGTCGGTCATCATGACCTCATCCATGCAGCGCTTGCCGGGCTGGGCGCACATGTTGACTGCGGCGTGGAACAGCTTGGGCTCGACGCCTGCGAAATACATGGGCGGCACCTTTTCGCTGGGCTGTTCCAGCTTTACATAGGTGGCGCGGTCGAGCTTTGCGTTGCTGGACTTCACCTGCGCGACCCACTTGTCGAACCCGGCCTGATCCATCGCCTTGAAGCGGAAGCGCATGTTGGAGAAGCCCGCGCCGGAATAATTGGCGGAGAAGCCTTCGAAATTGCCGGGCTTGTTGGCGACGGCATGAAGCACCGTCTGCATGCCGGGCATGGCGTAGATTTGCCCCGCGAGGGCGGGCACGAAGAAGCTGTTCATGAGCGTCGCGGAGGTGATTTTGAACTCGATCGGCTGATCGATGGGCGCGGCGAGTTCGTTCACCGTGGCGATGCCGAGTTCAGGATAGATGAACAGCCATTTCCAATCGAGCGCGACCACTTCGACCTGAAGCCGCTTGGCGGCGGCATCGACCTTGCGCTCATGATCGATGCGTTCGATCGGGCGGTAGGGATCGAGCAGGTGCGTGCTGGTCCAGGTGATGGCGCCGAGCGCGATGATGATCAGCAGCGGAGCCGACCAGATCAGCAGCTCAAGGCTGGTCGAATGATCCCAGTCGGGATCATAATCCTTCGCCTGCGCCTTTTCCCGGTAGCGCCATGCGAACCAGATGGTGGTGGCCATCACCGGCAGGATGATGAGCAGCATGAGCAGGGTAGAGATGATGATCAGATCGCGCTGCTGCACTGCGACATCGCCTGCCGGCGACATGACCACCCAGTTGCACGCGCCGAGCGGCAGCAGCAGCAAGGGCGCGAGTCGGCGCGGAAAAGCTCGGGAAAGGAGGCGAGGACGTGCGGTCATGATGCCCGCATAAGGGGGTGGAGTGGCGATCGACATTGGACCTTTTGTCCTATCCCCTCGCAGGCGCAAAATAGGGCAATGGCCTTTCGACCACCGGGGCGATTCGCTATGCTGCAACGATGTTGGGCATGGATCGTTCCCGCAGCATGAAGGCTTGCCCCGACCGATGAACGCCGCGACCACCACGCCATCCTCCACGCAGATGGAGCGCGACGCACGCCTCGTCACCGCGCGAGATCACAAGGTCGCGCCGGGCGAAATCGCGATCGGCGTGATCATCGGGCGGACGTCGGAATTTTTCGACTTCTTCGTCTATGCGATCGCGTCGTGCATCGTGTTTCCGGCGCTGGTCTTTCCCTATTTGAGCCCGTTGGAGGGGACGCTCTGGTCCTTCGCCATCTTTGCGCTGGCATTCGTGACGCGGCCGATCGGGTCGTTCATCTTCATGGCGGTGGACAGGGCTTATGGGCGGGGCGTGAAGCTCACCATCGCGCTGTTCCTGCTCGGTGGATCGACCGCGTTCATCGCCTTCCTGCCGGGCTATGACACGATCGGCATATGGTCGGCGGTGCTGCTGGCGGTGTTCCGGGCCGGGCAGGGCGTGGCGCTGGGCGGGACGTGGGACGGGCTTGCCTCGCTGCTGTCGCTCAATGCGCCGCAGAACAAGCGTGGCTGGTATGCGATGATGCCGCAGCTGGGCGCGCCGCTGGCGCTGCTGGTGGCGAGCGGGCTGTTCGCTTTCTTCCTGTCCGTGCTGTCGGACGCAGATTTCCTGGCGTGGGGATGGCGCTATCCCTTCTTCGTGGCGTTCGCGATCAACGTGGTGGCGCTGTTCGCGCGGTTGCGGATCGTGGTGACGCATGAGTTCGAGCGGCTGTTCGAAGCGCGGGAGTTGCAGCCTTCGCCGGTAATCGAGACGGTGCGGACGGACGGGCGGAACATCGTGATCGGCGCCTTCGCCCCGCTGGCGAGCTTTGCGCTGTTCCACATGGTGTCGGTGTTCCCGCTGTCGTGGATCGCGCTTTACACGAAGCAGCCGCTGGAACGCTTCCTGGTGATCGAGGCGATCGGCGCAAGCGTCGGCGTGCTGGCGATCATCGTGTCGGGGTTTGTCGCCGACATGGTGGGACGGCGCAAGCTGCTGGCATGGTCGGCGGCGGGCATCGGGATATTCAGCATCGCCGCGCCGCTGCTGCTCGATGGCGGTGAGCTGGCGGAGATCGCCTTCATGATCCTGGGGTTCATGCTGCTGGGATTGAGCTTTGGCCAGTCTTCGGGCGTGGTCGCCTCCAATTTCTCGACGGCGACGCGCTATACCGGGTCGGCGCTGACTTCGGACCTTGCATGGCTGGTGGGTGCTGGCTTTGCGCCGTTGGTGGCGCTGGCGCTGTCGGTCACCTTCGGGCTGGCGGCGTCGGGCGCTTATCTTTTCTCCGGCGCGGTGGTGACGGGGTTGGCGCTGTTCATCAACAAGGAGCTGGCGGGCAAGGACCGCTAAGCCGCCGCCTGCCTCATCCGCTCTAGTGCCTTACGGTCGAACCAGCCGGTCGGGCCGGAGCGGGGGGCAAGGCGGGGGAGCCATGCGGCGTAGAGGCTGCGCAGTTCGCGCGGCAGGCCATCTGGCCCTTCGCGATCCATGATGTCCGAGACGATGCGGTTCTGGAAGAAGCGCAACGAATAGTTGGTCATCCGCCTATACTGCATGCGCCAGCTTGATGGGTTAGTGAGGCGCACCGGTTCGCAGAGGAAACCTGCCTCTTCACAAGCGAAGACGCGGTCACGCTGCCAGGCGGCGTCGGTTTGAAGGTCGGTATGAGCCCAGGCCGCGACGAGGCCATCGTCACCGATCAGATCATCGGGCAAACGCAAGCCGCGGTCGCGGATGCGGTTCACGAACTGGCCTGAAAGCGCATAGAGATCGCCAAACAGGCCGCCGTCCGTGGTCAGCAGATGGCGGTAATGCGCAGCCATGCGGCCGTTGAGCGGCATGCCCGCTGCTGCATTGACTTCTTCTTGTCCTACGGCCCGCGCCAATGCGTCGATGGAGCCGGAGGCGATCTGGGCATCACCATCAAGGAGGATGACGGCTTCGTCGGTCCCGTCTAGGAGATCATGGATGAGGTGGTTCCACGTCCGCGACTTGCCGCCACGAGCGATGTCATGGACGCGGACATTGGCTCGGCCTGCCGCTGCTTCCCGAGCGCGCACAGCCGTGGCGTCGGTCGAACCATTGACGAGGACATGATAGACTATGTCCGCCCGATCCAGCGGGAGTGAGGCAAGGCATGTCCCGATCCGCCGTTCTTCCTGATGGGCGAAGATGCCGACGGCAATAGCCATGATGTCAGCGGAAGTCCCAACCCTGCTGGCCATGATCTGCCTGATCGAGGCCCTCTGCCGCTTCCTCGCCGCTAAGGCGCATGGGTAGTGCGGCCGATAGCATCAGCGCGACGATGGTGGTCCCCGCCATGGACCAGAGCGCGACGGCTATGACGCCCGCAAACTGGCTGAGCATGGCTGTGGAGAAGCTGACATCGGCTTCGAACCCGACGCCGCCGAGAAAGGGCTGAACGAAGAGCGGGAGCAACAAGGCACCGATCAGGCCCCCAAGCCCATGGAGCAGGAAGACAGAGGCCGGATCATCGACGCCGCGTCCGAACGCCGCCTTGGCAATGCGGCAGAGAAGGGCAGCGGCAAGGCCGATCAGCATCGCGCCGCCTGGGCCGGAGAGGGCCGCAGAGGCGGAGATGGCGGCGAGGCCAGCGATGGCGCCGGACATGATGCCGGTGGCGCTAACGCGGCCCCTTGCCGCCCGATCCGACAGTGCCCATGCGAGCGCGCCTGCGCAGGCGGCGAAATGCGTGTTGAGGATGGCGGTGGCGGCGTTGTCGGTCGCGCCGAGGGCCCAGCCGCCGGAGAGCCCGGCCCAACCGATCCAGATCAACGCCGCACCCGCGAGGCTGAGGACAGGCGCGTGGTTCGCTGCAGCCTGCCGGGGTTGGCGGCCGAGGATCAGGGAGAGCGCAAGGGCGGAGAAGCCCGCGCTCATGTGAATGACGAGGCTGCCGGAGAAATCGATCACGCCGAGCCTTGCCAGCCATCCGCCGCCCCAGATGCCATGCACCAGCGGAGCATAGACGATGAGCAGCCATAGCGGGGCAAGGGCAGCCGTCCAGCCGAAGCGTGCGCGTCCGGCAGTGGCGCCGGGGAGAAGGCAGACGGCAAACAGTGCCAGCGCCATCTGGAACAGGACGAAGGCGGATTCCGGAACGGTAAGCCCCTCTTTCAGCGTCCCGAGATTGGCGAGCAGGAGGTTGGCTCCGCCGCCGAGCCATGTGCTGCCGGGAGCGAAGCTGAGGCTATATCCCGCAATCGCCCAGGCGAGTGATGCGCCTGCGGCGGCGACGAGGAGCTGGGTGCTTGCCGAGAGCGCGCTGCGGACGTTCACGAGGCCCGCGTGGCGCAACAGCAGGCCGGGCAGGCCCGCTATCAATATGAGGATGGCGCAGAGGATCATCCAGGCGGTGTCCCCGCTGTCCGCGACGGCCACCGCAACCTGCGCTTCGGCCGTTTGCGGCGAGGCCATGAAGAGGAAGAGGAGGAGGGCGCGAGCGAACATGGGACGATCCGGCAATATCAGGTGCCGGATGGTTTATGCTGTGGCGGTAAAGACTTTGATAAGCTTGATGGGAGGGTGATTTTTGGGGTGGCTGAGGAGCTGTGATTATTTAGCTTACTCAAGCTTTGCTCGGGCTGAGCTTGCCGAGGCCCATTCTTAAAGCCCATTTTTAGAGGAAGTAGCCCTTCGACAGGCTCAGGGCGAACGGGGCTGGGTGGATGTGCGAACGGGGGTTGGCGGGCAGGTGAGGATCCGCGAACCCGCCGGGTCAAGACGCCGCCGCGCTCTAGTAGGCTTCGCCGCCGCAAGTGATGCGGCCCGTGCCGCGATTTTCGACCTGGCAGGCGGCCTTGCCAGCGATGGTGACGTCGCCTGAACCGGATGCGGAGATTTTGGCGGTGACATCGGCGGTCAGCGCGACGTTGCCGGGCCCGTCATTGCTGACCGTCGCCTGGCGAGCGCGCAGGCCCTCGGCAGCGACTGCGCCGGGACCATTCACACGTACCGCCGCGACAGCCGCTCGCCCCGCCAGCGTGGCGCGGCCTGCGCCAGCGACGCCAAGGCTGAGTTGATCGACGTCCACCGTCGCGACACTGACGTCGCCGTTGCCGCCAAGCACGATCTCTCCGCGCAAGCCCTTCATCCTGCTGACCGAGATGGACCCTCCGCCGGTCAGCACCAGCCTTTCAAGCATGCCGGTCGACAGCCGCACGGTGGCGCGGCCGCCGCTCTTTTCGCCAGGCCGGGCGCGATCCATCCTGATCGTCAGCAGCCGTCCCGACACATCGATGTGCAGCCGTTCGATCAGCGACTGGTCGCCATCGACCTTGGCCGACGCGCCAGCACCGGTGGTGATGATCACTTCCACGGGCGCGTCCACCCGGATCGCGTCGAAGCTGGTGATGGTATAGCCGCGAGTCGCAGCCACGGCCTGCAAAGGCAGCAGCAGCCAGGCGGCTGTGATCATGAGGCGTAAGGAATTTTGCGGTCGACCTGGCATGGTGCCGCCTTTAGCCGCGAAACGCTTTCCACAAGGTTGATGGCGCCATCTCCCTGGACGACCTTTGACGGTCACGTCCGCCGGACTGCCAAGGTCAGGCCTCGTCAGGCGAGGCCTACTTCCTTCAGCGGGACCGAGGAGTCGGCCAGTTGCGCCTGGTCGAGAACGGCGCCCGACAGGATGTGGGCGCGGCCCTGCACATAGTCCTTGACGGCATTCACGCAGTCGAGGGCGATGAGCTTGCCCGCCTTCAGATACAGGACCGAGAAGCTGCGGGTGGCCGGATCGCCACGCAGGATGGTCTGGTCATGGCCGATGGAAAGGCCGACGGTCTGAAGCTTTAGGTCATATTGGTTGGACCAGAACCAGGGGACAGCGTCATAGGCTTCTTCCTTGCCCATGATGTGAGCGACGGCGGTCTTTGCCTGGTCGTTGGCGTTCTGCACCGACTCGAGGCGAAGCTGCGCGCCGCGCGCGAAGCGGTTGGCGTGCGATGCGCAGTCGCCAACGGCATAGATGTTGGGCAGGCTGGTGCGGCAATATTCATCGACATCGACGCCGTTGCCGCCCGCCGCGCCTGCCGCGATCAGCGGGCCCGTTTCGGGCACGATGCCGATACCGACGATCACCATGTCGGTTTCGACACGCTCACCATCCTGCATGAGAACGGCGGTCGCCTTTCCGTCCTGCACCTCGATACAGTCCATCTTCGCGCCGGTGCGAAGGTCCACGCCATGGGCGCGATGTTCGGCTTCGTAGAAGCGGGACAGTTCTTCCCCGGCGACACGGGCAAGGACGCGGTCCAGCGCTTCCAGCAGCACGACCTTCTTGCCGAACTTCGTGAGGACGGCGGCTGCTTCGAGGCCGATATAGCCGCCGCCGATCACGACGACATGGTCGATCTGGTCCATCTTCGCCATCATCACGTCGACATCGTCGCGGCGGCGGACGGCATGCACGTTGGGCGCGTCGGCCCCGTTGCACGTCAGCATGCGCGGACTGCCGCCGGTGCACCAGATGAGCTTGCCATAACCGATCTGCTCATTGCCGGCGGTGACCGTCTGTGCTTGCGGATCGATCGTCTTTACCCGGCGGCCGAGAAGCATGTCGACCTTGCGCTCTTCCCAGAAGGCGGCGGGGCGGATGAGGATGCGGTCGAAGCTCTTGTCCCCGGCAAAATATTCCTTCGACAGGGGCGGGCGTTCATAGGGCGGGTATTTTTCGTCCCCGATCATGGCGACGGACCCTTCAAAGCCGAGTTGACGAAGCGAAATCGCCGCCTGCGCGCCTGCATGGCCCGCGCCTACGATCAGAACGTCATAATGGCTCATCAGCCAGCATCCCCTCAGTCCAAGTTGCTGCCGTCCTTGGCGCGCTTTCCCCGGGCTGACAAGGGGTGCCCAAGGCTTTTTGGGGCGCGAAGGGCCAAATTATAAAATGTTGGCGCTCCCATGTCCCCCATGGCGTTGCCATCCCAGGTTGTGGCATAGGCGCTCGCCAGATTTGGGGGTTTCTTCCTTATGGCTGACAAGGACTTTCCGGTAAGGGCGGAGGGCCAAACGGCGCATGGTCCGCTGTCCGGGCTCGCGCTCGGGGCGCTGGGGGTGGTGTTCGGGGACATCGGGACCTCGCCGCTCTACGCATTGAAGGAGAGCTTCGTCGGCCACCATCCGCTGGCGGTCGATCCGGTCCATATCTATGGCGTGCTGTCCCTGATCTTCTGGACCATGATGCTGGTCGTCACGGTCAAATATGTGTTCATCATCCTGCGCGCCGACAATAATGGCGAGGGCGGCAGCATGGCGCTGCTGGCTTTGATCGGGCGGCGGATGGGCGAGACGCGCTGGACGCCGACGATCGCCGCGCTCGGCGTGCTGGCGACAGCGCTATTTTACGGCGACGCGATTATCACCCCGGCGGTGTCGGTGCTGTCGGCTGTCGAGGGGTTGACGGTCGTGGAAGCGGGGCTGACGCCGCTGGTGCTGCCGATCGCGATCGTGATCCTGATCGCGCTGTTCGTGATCCAGAGCATCGGGACGGCGCGAGTCGGTGCGCTGTTCGGGCCAATCATGGTGGTCTATTTCCTGGCGCTCGCCGTGCTGGGTATCGCCAATATATTGCGGCACCCGGAGATCGTGGCGATCGTCAATCCGTGGTGGGCGCTGCACTTCTTCCTCTTCGATCCCAAGCTGGCATTCCTGGCCTTGGGCTCGGTCGTGCTGGCGGTGACGGGGGCGGAGGCGCTTTATGCCGACATGGGCCATTTCGGGCGCAGGGCGATCAGTGTCGCCTGGCTTTACGCCGCGTTCCCGTGCCTGATGCTCAATTATCTGGGGCAGGGGGCGCTGCTCATCGACGAGCCTGCGGCGGCGCAAAATCCTTTCTTCCTGCTGGCGCCCGAATGGGCGAGGTTGCCGCTAGTGATATTGGCGACGATGGCGACCGTAATCGCAAGCCAGGCGGTCATATCGGGCGCTTTCTCGGTAACGCGGCAGGCGGTGCAGCTCGGCTTCCTGCCGCGCCTGCGGATATTGCACACCAGCGCGTCGGCGGCGGGGCAAATCTATATGCCGCTCATCAACTGGACGCTGCTGGTGCTGGTCATCATGCTGGTGCTGGGCTTTGGCAGTTCTAGCAATCTGGCGGCGGCCTATGGCATCGCAGTGACGGGAACCATGGTCATCACCACCTGCATGATGGCGGTGTTGACGTTCAGCGTGTGGCGGTGGAACCCCGTTGCGGCCGGTCTGGTCATCGGGCTGTTCCTGATCGTCGATGGCGCCTATTTCCTGTCGAACGCGACGAAGATCCCGGATGGAGGATGGTTCCCGCTGCTGGTGGCGGGCGTATCGTTCCTGGTGCTGACGACCTGGGCGACGGGACGGCGGATCATGCGGCGCTATCTGCGCGAAGACGCCATGGACCTGGAGCTTTTCATCAAATCGGCAGGCGCGTCGTTGAAGCGGGTGCCGGGGACAGCAATATTCCTGTCCTCAACGACCGAAGGTGTTCCGCCCGCGCTGCTGCATAATGTGAAGCACAACCGCATCCTGCATGAGCGCAACATCATCTTGACGGTGCGGACCGAAGATGTCCCGCATCTGCCCTATGACGGACGCACGAGCGCGGAAGATCATGGCGCGGGCTTTTATCGCCTGATCCTGCGCCACGGCTTCATGGAAAATGTCGATGTTCCCGCCGCGATGAAAGCGGTGCGCGACTGCGGGGGGCCGATCGGCGTTGCTGATACCAGCTATTTCCTCAGCAGGGAGACGCTGGTGCCCTCGTCCCGGCCCGGCATGGCGATCTGGCGCGAGCGGCTGTTCGCGTGGATGGTGCGCAACGCGGAAAGTCCCATGGCCTTCTTCAAGCTGC
This sequence comes from Sphingobium sp. TomMM35A, assembly GCF_054771735.1. Lineage (NCBI taxonomy): Bacteria > Pseudomonadati > Pseudomonadota > Alphaproteobacteria > Sphingomonadales > Sphingobiaceae > Sphingobium > Sphingobium sp. TomMM35A. The sequence continues at coordinate 1,282,315 of NZ_BSRC01000001.1, read as the reverse complement.
CGACGAACCGCGTGGTCGAACTGGGGTCGCAGCTGGAGATTTGAGGGACCGAGCAATTATGTCCCGGGACGCGCCCTTTTATCGTTAGATTTCTGTTCACTATATTCGCTTATCAGGCATCGGGCTAAAAGAGGCTGTCGGGTGCTCAAGTCATTACAAATCGGGTATAAGCCTCGCGAGGCGCGCCAGCCGGTGTTGATCCCGGCACGGATGAACACTGGCCCAAGCTGGACAGAGGTGGTCATCCACAATCTGTCGTCCGGCGGTGCGCTGCTGGCATGTGATGATGCCCCGAACCGCGGCACCTATCTCGAGATCAGGCGCGGAAAGCAGACGATCGTGGGGCGCGTGGTCTGGCGGAAAGAGCGATTTTTCGGCATTCAGGCGCAGGGCAGGCTGGACGTCGCCGCCATAATCAACGAGCCGCGCCTTGCGTCGCGACCCAAATCGGCAAATGATCCCGGCTCTGCCTACGAGCGGCGTTCACAGTCGAGAATGGAGGCTGACGCGCAGATCGCGCGTCAACTCGAAAATAGCCGCCGTTGGTCAGCCGCATTCCAGTACGGCATATTCCTCGTCCTCGCCCTGAGCGCGGCGGGATTTGCCGCTACCGAGGTCTACCAGCTGCTCTCGCACCCGTTTTTGCAGGTGCAAAGCCGCCTCTAATATTCTGAGGGGCTGAGCGATGCAAAGCGCGCTCCTCGCGCCATTCGCCTCACGCGGCTGGCTGGTTACGACGTTAACCTTCTTTTCATTGAACTTTTTCCCGTGCCCAGGCTTTCCCGCGCTTCAAATGCGGACGGGAACTATTCGTAAACCATGAATGTAAATGAGCAGGCGCGCTTCCAACAGTTGGCGGAGCGTAATCAACATCTGGCGTCGCGCGCAGATAGTCCGGACATCCGGAGGGTGCATGAAGCCTGGGTGACGTTCTACAAGAAGCTGGCCGCTAATGCGATCAACTGACGCTGCCAAATTTCTGCTGAAGCTTAAAAATGGTAGCGGAGGAGGGATCAAAAATCCTATATAAACCTCTGAAAAGAGGCGATATTTAATATTTATTTTTGATTTTGACGACATTTTGACGACATGCACTTGGAAGTAAATCACGCATTGCGTGATTGCACACCCCGATGTTTGTCATACGCCACCGCGCTAGCGGCCGATTGAGGCTGCCTTGCTGCAGGCTTTGCTAATTCACTCCGTAGATCATTTCGGCATATCCACGTACATCGTCAGGCGTCGCCTGCTCGATGTCGTTCAGGTAGGCCAAAAATGCGTCCTGGTGATTGTATGAAAATATCTGTGCGCGGTAGTCGAGCTCATGGCGCAGGGGCTTTTCTGCAAGTAGCGCTGCACATTCCTTGTCTAGGAACATCGCGTCCAGGTACGGCGCGTATGTAGATATGACGCGTGCGTCGTTCATGAAGCCGGGTGATACCCCCTTCTGTCCCGAAGCGACCTTCCGTGCCAGGGCCGCGAGTAGGTAGGAAAATATTTTAACGTTCGGTCGCTGTCGATTACCCGGCCATTCCCAAAAGGCGTTGATTTCGGCTGCTATTTGCGCTTCCGGAACGCCGGCTTTGGCGAAGTGATGGGTTAGGATCTCCACCTCCGTGAAGATTTTGTTGTGCCGGTAGTTTGCCACAGCAAGAAGGTCGCCTGCTTCCAGCGACTTTGCAGCCAGCCTTCCAAAATGCAACAGAGCGTGCCTTCGGCTGCTACCAAACGCCGCCTGCTCCCGTTCCAGCACAGCAGCAAAGGAAGGCTTTTCCTCTGTCCATCCTGCAATAAGTCCTTCCACGGCTTCTGACGTGCGTGCCACTCCTTCACGCGTGCCTTCGGCGAACTGGCTGTAGTCCATGTTCACCGATACTCTCATGTCCTCCAGCCAGCGGTTTGCCGGCTCAGCCAAGACGCTCGCTGGAGAGTAGTCGACGTCGGGTTCGGTGTTAGTCAGATAAGCGCGGACGTACGCCTCCGTGAGGGCATGCTCGACATCCTCAGTGTCAAGGAGCCGGACGTCTCCACCGAGGTGCTCGTAGCATTCACGCAGATCCTTTGCGAACGGAGAGACGACCGTCTCGTTATGGTGAATATCCGAATGAGGCATTACGATCTGCTGAAGCAGCACTAGCTTCCGCGTGAGGCGATGCGCCTCTTCCCAGAAGGCTTGGTGCTTGCCGAGAGACCGGCCCTTCCTTTCTATCTGAAAAAGAGCGCTGAGCGCAAATTGGTCCAGGTAGATGACCTTTTTCGAGACAGCCGGCAGGCTTTCGCGATGGGAATACCTGCAGGCCGTGCAGCGCAATTGGAGTGATACCCCTCCCGCTCCCAAGATGCCGAACGATGCCTTCCCGCAGTTCTGGCAGTCGTTGAAAGGGGCACGTTCCCAAGTGAAGGTGTTCGCCATTAGGGGGATTCATAGCTGACATAGGCGAGCAGGCTCAACGGGCATTCCAGCCTTTGTCTAGGTCGCATCTATGTTGCGAACTTGGCGGCCTGTATCCGGCGTATCGGAAGCAGAGCAGTGGCTGCTAAGCCTGGCGGCATAGACATAAGGATCAACACCACCTAGAGATACACCTATGCGTTCGGGCGTGATTTCCCAGCGCATCGCACTTTTGCGTCGAAACACGGGCACCCGCTATGTCGGGCGGCCCACGAAATAAAACACCCTCACGGGAAATACGTGGGGGCGCGTGCCCGTGTTCGCGCAAATCAACCGTCCCGGCGCCAGGCCGGGAGGAACATGGGGGTATTGATGTCAAAGATATTGGAACGCAGGGAAACTGGCGGCGATGGCTCGCTGGCGCTCGATCTGTCGTGCGGCTGTACCATTGTACTGCCTGAGAAAAGCCGCGTGCTCGTAACGGACGATGAGTTCACCTGCTTCAAGTGCGATTTCGGCCGCCCTGAAATGTTCGCTAATTGGCCGCGAGATGAGGCGGGTGGAGAAGCCCAATAGCGCACCCATTTGGAAGTAGCTGAAGCGGGCGCTGACATTCGCGTCAGCGCCTTCGCGCTTTGGATGTGGTAGCCGCACTGGGACTTGAACCCGACACGGTGGGATTCCCGATAATTTCGAGTTCAAACAGTAGCTTACTGTAATCTAAGAAGCTGCTGTGGGACCTCCGAGAGTGCCTGTCGGCCCTGTGGTCAAACGGTGTCGTTTTTGACCACATTTTGACGACAACATTGCGAAGGTGCGATTTTTATCGAAAATTGATCAGAAAAAAAATCACGTGAAAACAGTAGCTTACCTCAGCCTATCTGCGGTGAGGTTGCTACGCTATTCAAAAAAAATGCTTATTTTTCAATAACTTACAAGCGTTGGTAGCGGAGGAGGGACTTGAACCCCCGACACGCGGATTATGATTCCGCTGCTCTAACCAGCTGAGCTACTCCGCCCCATGGGCTGCGCGGGGCGTGGCCCCTGCGGTGGGCGCGCTATAAGCAGAGCCGCTATTGGGGTCAACGGGGTTTGGCGCGGGATGCGCAATTTCTGTTCGTGACGATGAAGCGTGCCCAGGAAAAATCTGTGTGGGTGCATTGCCGTGGGTCTTTTTGCGCTTGCAATCGTTCGGGCACGTTGCACTAATGTTGCAATGCACAACCGGGCTGGGCCCGAGGGAGGATCGACGCTTTGCCCTTCCATGAAATGTTTGAGCCGGATGGTTCGATACGGCCTTGCTATGCCGAGGTGCAGAATTGGGTGGAGCGGACAGGCATTGCGGGCCTCAACAGGCGACTGGATGAGGCGGAAGCGATTTTCAGGCGGATCGGGATCACTTTTGCGGTCTATGGCGAGGGTGGCGATCCGGAACGGCTGATCCCGTTCGACCTGCTGCCGCGCATCTTCACCGCGCAGGAATGGCGGGTGCTGGACCGGGGAATCCGGCAGCGGGCGCGGGCGCTCAATGCTTTCCTGCATGACGTCTATCATCGCGGCGAGATCGTGAAGGCCGGAATCATGCCCGCCGAGATCATCTACCAGAACAGCGCCTATCTTGCCGAAATGGCCAACTTTTCGCCGCCAGGAAAGGTGTACAGCCATATCGTCGGGATCGATATCGTGCGCACCGGCCCTTCCCGGTTCGAGGTGCTGGAGGATAATTGCCGTACCCCCTCGGGCGTGTCCTACATGCTGGAAAATCGAGAGATCATGACGCGCATGTTCCCTGAGCTTTTCGCGCAGGGGCTGGTGGCGCCGGTCGATGATTATCCCGCCGAGTTGCTGAAGAGCCTGAAGGAAGTCGCGCCGCCAGCATGCAAGGGCGATCCCGTTGTCGTGCTCCTGACGCCCGGGTCGCTCAACAGCGCCTATTATGAGCATAGCTTCCTTGCTGACCTGATGGGCATCGAGCTGGTGGAGCCCGCCGACCTGTTCGTCGATGAGGATCGGGTGTGGATGAAGACGACGCTTGGCCCCCGCCAAGTCGATGTCATTTACCGGCGGATCGACGACGAATATATCGATCCGCTGGTGTTCCGGCCTGACAGCCTGCTCGGCATTCCAGGCATCTTCAACGTGTATCGCAACGGCGGAGTGACGCTGGCATCGGCGCCGGGGGCAGGGATCGCGGACGACAAGGCGGTCTATATCTATGTGCCCGAAATGATCCGATTTTACCTGGGTGAACAGCCAATCCTGGACAATATACAGACATGGCAGTGCGGGAAGCCCGATGAATGCGCCTATGTGCTGGAGCATCTGCACGAGCTGGTGGCAAAAGAGGTGCATGGGTCTGGCGGCTATGGGATGCTGATCGGGCCTAAATCGACAGCTGCGGAAATTTCGGCCTATGCTGATCGGATCAGGGCCAATCCGGGCGAGTTCATTGCGCAACCGACGCTTGATCTGTCCACCGTGCCGACGCTTGGCCCCGCTTCCGTGGTCGGGCGGCATGCTGATTTCCGGCCCTATTGCTTGGTGGGCAAGCAGATCCGGTTGGTGCCCGGGGGGCTTACGCGCGTGGCGCTGACGGAAGGGTCGCTGGTGGTGAACTCCAGTCAGGGGGGCGGGGTGAAGGATACATGGGTGTTGCAGGATTGATGGAGGTTGCCAGCGCCTTTCGCAGTCATCGTCATCCCAGCGGAAGCTGGGATCTCGTGAGGCTATGCAGCGCGCTCTCGCCTGAGATCCCAGCTTTCGCTGGGATGACGGCGAGGGATGGCATCGCGCGGCGGGGGAGGTCGCGCCCATGCTGAGCCGCACAGCTGAAAATCTTTACTGGATGGCGCGCTACATGGAGCGGGCCGAGGCTACGGCGCGGCTGTTGACCATGGGGCAGCGCATGGCGATCCTGCCCGGGGCGCACCACAGGGACGAGTGGCGCTCGGTGGTGCGGGCGACGGGGGTCGAGGGCCAGTTCCCTGAAGGCGTTCAGGTGACGGAGAGCGATGCGGTCGCCTATCTGATGCTGGACCTCAACAATTCCAGTTCGATCCGATCCTGCCTGCTGCGGGCGCGGGCCAATGCGAAATCGGCGCGCACCATGCTGACCCAGGATATGTGGGAGGCGCTGAACGAAGGGTGGCGCAAGCTCGACAGCTATGATGTGGGTGAGGCGCGGCAGCAGCTGCCCGCGCTGATCGACTGGGTGAAGACCCGGGTCATGACTTTCCGGGGCGCGGCCCATTCAGGGCAGTTGCGCAATGAAGGGCATGATTTCCTGCGGGCGGGGTCAGCGCTGGAACGGGCGCAGATGACGCTGCGGCTGCTGGACGTCAAATATTATGTGCTGCTGCCGGAAACCGAGGTGATCGGCGGCAATCGCGATCATTATCAATGGACGTCGGTGCTCTATGCCTTGTCCGGCGCGCGGGCCTATCACCATGTTTATGGGGGCACCTATACGCCTTGGCAGATCACCGATTTCCTGATGCTGAACCGCCTTTTCCCGCGCAGCGTTGCCTATTGCTACGACCAGCTTGCCTATCGGCTCAACCGGCTGGCGGGCTGGCACAATGGGCGGGGCACGTGTCACGAGACGGTGCGACAGATGGTGGATCATCTGGAGCAGCTGGACAGTGGAGAGATTTTCCGCGTCGGCCTGCACGAGACGGTGCAGGGCGGGTTGAAGATGACCAATCAACTGGGCGCGGAGATCGCCCAGACCTATCATTTCGGATGAAGGAGCGCCGCACACCGTGAAATTGCTGGTGCGTCACCAGACGACTTATCGTTACGCCGCGGCGGCAGGCCGCGTGGCAATGCGCCTGAAGCTGATGCCGATCGATACGGCGTCGCAGAAGGTGCTGGAGTGGCGGGTCAGCGTGAACGGCGAGCCGGTCGAAACCTTTCGTCCCAACAGTTTCGGCGAGATGGAGGCGGTCTGGATCCGCCACGACCGGCTGGACGATGCCTCGATCGTTGCGGAGGGGCTGGCCGAAACGGTGGATACCAGTGGCGTATTGGGCAACGTCAGCTGTGGCGTGCCGCCTGCCTTTTTCCTGCGGGAGACGCCGCTAACCCGCGCGTCCGAAGCGATCCGCGCGATGGCGCTTCCCTTGCCCGATGCGGATGGGCCGCTGGCGCGGCTGCATGCGTTGTCGGCCGCGGTCAGCGATGCCGTGGCTTATCGCAGCGGCGTTACATCGTCGGCGACCACAGCGGCGGAGGCCTTTGCGCTGGGGGCCGGGGTGTGTCAGGATCATGCGCAGATATTCATCGCTGCGGCGCGGATATTGGGGATTCCCGCGCGCTACATAACGGGATATCTGCTGGCGGAGGGTGGCGTCGCCCTGCATGAAACACATGCCTGGGTGGAAGCTTTGGTGCCGGACCTGGGCTGGGTCGGCTTCGATCCCTCCAACCGGGTCTGCGTTACGGAACGCTATCTGCGGCTGGCATCCGGGCTGGATGCCAATGCGGCGGCGCCCATCCGGGGATCGGTGACGGCGGCGGGCGAGATGTGGATTGACGCGGACGTTCGGATCGCGCAGGCGGAGGAAGGGGTGGAAGAAAGGCAGTTGCAACGCCAGCAACAACAAAGCCTTCAGACCGCCATCCCGCAGGGTTGAACGAATATAGGAGCCCGGTGGGCGATGACCTATTGTGTGGCGGTGCGCGTGGACCAGGGTCTGGTCATGCTGTCGGACACTCGCACCAATGCGGGCATGGATAATATCGCCCGCTTTCGGAAAAGCTTTACCTACAGCGTGCCTGGCGAGCGGGCGATCGTCCTCATGTGCTCGGGCAACCTGTCGATCACGCAAGGCGTCAAGACGATGCTGGGCCAGGCGATCAAGGAGGCACAGCTTGATCCCGATGTCGAAAGCATCCTCAATTGCGCGACCATGCACAGGGCGGCGCAGCTGGTCGGCGATGCGATGTGCGAAATGCAGCAGCATTATCGCAGCACGATAGAGATGCAGGGATCGGGCGCGGACGCTTCCATCCTGCTCGCGGGGCAGCGGCGTGGGGGCAAGCCGCGCCTTTACCTCATATATTCGGCGGGCAATTTCATCGAGGCGACTGAGGACACGCCGTTCTTCCAGATTGGCGAGCATAAATATGGCAAGCCGATCCTGGACCGCATCATCAAACGGGAGACGACGCTGGAGGATGCGACGAAGGCGGTGCTGGTGTCGATGGATTCGACGCTTCGGTCGAACCTGTCCGTCGGCATGCCGCTGGACCTGACAGTGATCGAGCGGGACCAGTTCGACTTTCGTGTGAAGACACGCATCGAAGCCGATAATGAGGAGTTCCAGCTGCTTTCGCACAGCTGGTCGGCGGCGCTGCGCAAGGGGTTTGAGGACCTGCCCAACGTCATGGATTGACTCGCGTGGCAACGCGGAAGCCGGAAATCGGCAACAATCGAGTGATTTCCGATGATCGGGAGGGTTGCGCGCGGGACGCTGCTGCCTATGTCATCGCGGCACACGAATCCATGAGCTGGGGACCTTTAGATGACCGCAACGCATTCCACTCGCATGCTGATCCTGGGCTCTGGCCCGGCCGGGCTTTCGGCCGCCATTTACGGCGCGCGGGCGGGTATGGCGCCGATCGTGGTGCAGGGCATGCAGCCGGGTGGCCAGCTGACCATCACCACGGACGTGGAAAATTATCCGGGCTTCCGTGACGTGATCCAGGGTCCGTGGCTGATGGAGCAGATGCAGGCGCAGGCCGAGCATGTCGGCGCGCAGATGATGTATGATCAGATCGTCGATGTCGACCTTTCGGAGCGACCCTTTCGCCTGACCGGGGACAGCGGCACGCGTTACTTCGCGGACACGCTGGTCATTGCGACTGGCGCGCAGGCCAAGTGGCTGGGCACTGAAGGCGAACAGCAGTTGCAGGGCAAGGGCGTGTCGGCCTGCGCTACCTGCGACGGCTTTTTCTATCGCGGCAAGAAGGTGGTGGTGATCGGCGGCGGGAATACGGCTGTCGAGGAGGCGCTGTACCTCACCAACCACAGCCATGACGTCACGCTAATCCACCGCCGCGATTCGCTGCGGGCTGAAAAGATCTTGCAGCAGCGGCTGTTTGCGCATCCCAACATCAAGGTGCTTTGGAACCAGAAGATCGAGCGGTTCGTCGGCGGCGGCAATCCGGAAGGCCTGGTTGGCGTCGATCTGGTCGATACGGTGACGGGCAAGGCTTCGCACATCGAAACGGACGGCGCGTTCGTCGCGATCGGCCATCAACCGGCGACGGAGCTCTTCGCGGGCAAGCTGCCGATGGATGACGGCTATCTGGTCGTGGAGCCGGGCACGACGCGCACGTCCATCCCTGGCGTTTTTGCGGCTGGCGACGTCAGCGACAAGATTTATCGGCAGGCGGTGACGGCTGCTGGCATGGGCTGCATGGCGGCGCTGGACGTCGAGAAGTTTCTGGCGGAGGCCGACTTCGAGGCGATGGCAGCGGAGTAGGGCGATGGGCGGGCGCGCATTGCGCGCCTCGCCTGTTTGAGGCCCAGCTATCTAGGGTACGCCCTTAGCTTGTCGAAGGGCTTTCCTTGTTCTTCGAAGAGGGAAGGACTTCGACAAGCTCTGCCCGAACGGACCTATTGATATTGAGTGGAGGACTGTTCAGGCCTCTGTCTTCGCCTGCGCAAAAGCGACCAGTGTTCCGAAGGTCTCAAAGGTTTCGCCGTCGATGTCGTCATCCTCGATCAGGATGTCGAAGCGGTCTTCCATTTCCGTGAGCAGGCTGGCGACGGCCATTGAGTCCAGTTCCGGCAGCGCGCCGAATAGCGGCGTGTCGGCGTCGAACGCATCGACCCGTTCCTGAGAAAGTCCCAGCACATCGCGCAGAAGATCGCGCATCGGCTTCGTCATGTCGCTTGTCCGGTCGACCGGCATAGAGGTTTCCGCCCGCATGATGGGGCGTCTACCTAGTCGTTCCGCTCCTAGCCCACAAGGGCGGAAATGGCTGTGCGGGCGGCGGGAAACCAGGTGGAGGCAAAACGGGGATTGAAGAAGTCGAGCCGATAGAGCGTCTGGCGCTCCTCCATCCATTCCGTTTTATAGGCATTGTCGCCGGTCCCATAGTCGATATGGCTGATCTTGTCGGCATCTATGGCGTGAGCGAACATGGCATGGCTGAGCAGCGTACCTGGGGACGCGCCATCGAAGGCCCTGTCGTGCGCGAGCTTGTGGATCAGGGCCGTGCCGTTTTCCACGGTCCAGAACTGCGTCGCCACGGGCTGACCCTTGAGGCGCGCGAAGCCGAGCCGCAACGTACCGGCGTCGGCCTCCCGCTCCGCCAAGGCGCGCAGGAAGGAAAGGCCGGGTTCAGGCTGTTTCCAGCTGCTCGCATGGACCGCCACATAATCCTGCCACAGCGCGTCGGTGACGTCATGGCGGATTTCGAAGGTGAAGCGGTTGGAGCGGGCCTTCCGATGGACCTGATTGCGCAAGCGGCTGGGGCGGTCGGCCCAGTAGGCCGCGAAGTCGCGGCCGTTGAGGTTTAGGACGTGGCGCCCGCCCATCGGACGACGCACGCCGAACCATCCGCTGCGGCGGAAGGCATCGAGCAGCAGGTCGGCGCTGTCCGCGACGGGATAGAGGTCGATATGGCGGCCCGTCTTGAACAAAATGGCGGCGAGAACCTCCACCAAACGCCGCTGTGTTTGCGGGTCGGGATCGCCGAGATAGACCGGTGCCCAAGCGAAACTGTACCAGTTGGCGAGCGCGCTCTGGCGATCGTTTGAGGGCGACAGCAGGAACAGCCAGGCTTCGTTCGCGCCTTCCTGCGCCTGAAGAATGCGGACGGGGTTGCTTGCAAGACAATGATGGTGGAGCGATTCGAACCAATCGATGCGGTCGAAGAGGGAAAGGGCGCGATCCATGCGGCCCGCCAACGCCAGCCGGGCTTCGGCGATCGTGCTATATTCCCTTGTGACCAGCAAATCATTATCTCCCCGGCACCGTCCCCACACCATAGGTGAAAAGTCTGGAAATGGAGTTAAGCAGCGCCACCCTGATCGATGGCGAGGAAGTTCGCCCGATTGACCACTTGCTGCTGCGTGGCGATCCGGCGCGCCCGGCGCTGGATGGCCGGTCGGGATCACAGAATTTCGCTGAACTGGAAGAGACGCTTGGCCGTCTGGCTGCATGGCTGGCGGGGTTCGGGCTTGAGAAAGGCGCGCGGGTCGCCAGCTGGATTGCGAAAGGACCGGTTGCTGCGCTGATGCCGCTTGCGGCGCCGCGTGCGGGCCTGGTGCATGTGCCGGTCAACCCGCTGCTGAAACATGCGCAGGTGGCGCATATTCTGGCCGACAGCGGCGCGCGGTTGCTGATTGGCTCGCCGGCGCGGCTGGATACCCTGGAGCCGGACGACCTGTCGGGTGACTGCCGCCTGTTGCGGGAGGAAGATGCAGCCGCGGCCATGAGTGGCGGGGATGGACTGCCGCCTTCTGAAGCAGGCCCGGATGATCTGGCGGCGATCCTCTACACAAGCGGATCGACCGGGCGGCCCAAGGGCGTGATGCTGAGCCACGCCAATTTGTGGCTCGGGGCGGTGAGCGTGGCCAGCTATCTTGGGCTTGGCGCGCAGGACCGGACGCTGTGCGTGCTGCCCTTCAGTTTCGACTATGGGCAGAATCAGCTGTTTTCGACCTGGTATGCGGGCGGCTGTGTCTATCCGCTCGGCTATCTGACGGCGCGTGACGTCATGAAGTCGGTAGACAAGCGCGACATCACGACGCTGGCCGGGGTGCCGCCGCTTTGGGTTCAGCTGACGGAGCTCGAATGGAAGCCGGAAGTGGCGGGAAAGCTCAAGCGCCTGACGAACAGCGGGGGAGCGCTGACGCGGCCGCTGGTGGCGAAACTGCGCAGCCTTTTTCCGCAGGCGGACCTCTATCCGATGTACGGCCTGACGGAGGCGTTCCGCTCGACCTACCTGCCGCCTGCGCTGGTGGACAGCCATCCGGATTCGATGGGGTCGGCGATCCCGTATGCGGAGATTTTGGTCGTGCGGCCGGATGGCAGCCTGACCGATGACGATGAAGCGGGGGAACTGGTTCATTGCGGGCCGCTCGTGGCGCAGGGCTATTGGCGGGATGAGGCACGTACGGCGGAGCGGTTCAAGCCTGCGCCGCCGTCCTCTCGCTATGGCGGCATTGCGGTCTGGTCCGGTGACACCGTGCGGCGCGATGAGCAGGGGCTGCTCTACTTCGTCGGCCGCGATGACGCGATGATCAAGTCTTCTGGCAACCGCATCAGTCCGACGGAGATCGAGGAGGCGGCCGTAGCCGTGCCGGGCGTTGCGGAAGCTGTCGCGCTGGGGATCAAGGATGAACGGTTGGGCCAGGCGGTGCTGCTGCTCATCCGATCAGTCGAGGCAGAGGCCGAGGCTTTGGTGGAGACAAGGTTGAAGACCGAACTGCCCAATTTCATGCAGCCACGGACGATTATCAGGCTGGCGGAATTTCCACGCACGCCCAATGGCAAGATCGACCGTATAGCTCTTGCCAAGGAATTTGATCGATGAAGCCGATGGGACCTGTTCCTCCCTTTTTCGAGGGTGAGGAAGGCATGTTGCTGATCGGCGGATGCGGCGCGGCGAGCCTGGTTGACGAAGCGGGAGATACGCCGCTGTTCGTGTACGACATGGGCATAGTCGAGCGGCAGGTGCGTGAATTGCGAGAGGCGATGCCTGCGCAACTGTCGATCCATTATGCGGTGAAGGCGAACCCCTATCCGGCGCTGCTGGAGCGCATGGCGCGGCTGGTCGATGGCTTTGACGTGGCTTCGGGCGGTGAACTGGCGCGTGCGCTGGAAGCAGGCATGGACGCCGCGCATGTGAGCTTTGCCGGGCCGGGGAAGCGCGATGATGAACTTGCCGCCGCGATCGACGCTGGGGTGACGCTGAACCTGGAGTCGGAGGGTGAGGCGCGGCGCGCGCTTGCGATTGCCGAGAAGCGCGGGCGGACGCCCCGACTGGCGGTGCGGGTCAATCCGGATTTCGACCTTAAGGGCTCGGGCATGAGGATGGGCGGCGGCGCAAAGCCTTTTGGTGTCGATGCGGATCGCGCAGCCGGGCTTGCCCGCACGCTGATCGATGCGGGGGCTGACTGGCGCGGCTGGCATATCTTCGCGGGATCGCAGGCGCTGGCGGCGGAAGCGCTGATCGAGACGCAGGCGGCGACTGTGGGATTGGCGGCGCGGCTTTCGGACGCCGTGGGCGTTGCGCCGCCGCTGGTCAATCTGGGTGGCGGATTTGGCATTCCCTATTTTCCGGGCGATCAGCGGTTGGACATCGCGCCGATCGGAGATGCGTTGGGCCAGACACTCCAGGCGCGGACCGACATATTAGCGGACAGTGAATTTGCGATGGAGCTTGGCCGCTGGCTGGTGGGCGAGGCGGGTGTCTATCTGACCCGTGTGGTCGATGTGAAGCAGAGCCAGGGCGAGACGTTCGTCGTGGTTGATGGCGGGCTCCACCACCAATTGGCGGCGAGCGGGAATTTTGGCACGGTGGTGCGGCGCAACTATCCGATGGCGGTGGCGAACCGTTACGGCGCATCGCCTGCTGAAGAGGCGGTGACGGTAGTTGGGTGCCTGTGCACGCCGATTGACAAGCTGGGGGACAAGGTCGCTCTGCCCCCCATGGTGGAAGGGGACCTGATCGCGATCTTTGCCGCAGGGGCCTATGGCGCGTCGGCGAGCCCTTCGGCCTTCCTCGGCCATCCGCCTGCACTCGAACTATTACTTGGCTGATATACCAATAGTTTGACGCCTAACCGTATCTTTACCCTTTGAAGGCAAGAAGAGGCCCAAAGCCCATCGCTTTGCGGCCGCTTCACCTCTCTGGCGGCTGTGCTTGCGTGCGGCCCTGTCATGAGGTGAAGATATGCGTTTCCTGTCGGTTTCCCGGGCTTTGATCGGCGCATCGCTGCCTGCTTTGGCGCTGTCGGGCTGCGCTTCGGGAGGCGGTGGACCCCAGTTGCCGCCAGCATCCTTCGTGGCGCAGCAGGAGGGGCCGGGCGAGGAATATGTGATCGGCCCGCTCGATGACCTCACCGTCTTCGTGTGGCGCAATCCGGAACTGGGCGCGAAGGTTCAGGTACGGCCGGACGGGCGCATCACGACGCCGCTGGTTGCCGACATGCCCGCCGTGGGCAAGACGCCCAAGCAACTGGCCGACGACATGAAGGTGGCGCTCACCAAATATATCGAAAATCCGCTGGTGTCGGTGATCGTCAACAATTTTTCTGGCACGTTCAGCCAGCAGGTGCGGATCGTCGGCGCGACCGAAAAGCCTGCCTCCATTCCTTACCGTGCAAACATGACGCTGCTTGACGCCATGATCTCCGTTGGAGGTCTTAGCGAATATGCGGCGGGCAACCGGGCGCGGCTCGTCCGCTTCAACAAGGAGCAGGGCAAGCAGCAGGAATTCAACGTCCGTATCGGCGATCTGCTGAAGCGCGGCGACAGCAAGGCGAACGTCATGCTGGCGCCGGGCGATGTCATCATCATTCCTGAAAGCATGTTCTGATATGGCGGGTCTCTACGACGAACTGCTGATCGCCCTTCATGGCATATGGACCCGGCGCTGGCTGGCGCTGGCCGTGGCATGGGGCGTGTGCATGCTGGGCTGGCTGGGCATTGCCCTGGTGCCCAACAGCTATGAGAGCAAGGCGCGCGTCTATGTGAACACGCAGTCGCTGTTGCAGGACAAGGTCGGCATCACGCAGGTCCAGTCGCAACAGGATCTGGACCGCGTGCGCCAGACGCTGGCGAGCACGGCGAATCTGGAGCGGGTGGTCAAGGAAACCGACCTCAACCAGACGATCAGCGGCCCGCGCGACATCGCGGCCAAGATCACGGCGCTGCGCGAAGGCATCACCGTGATGGCGCAGGCTGACCCGAGCATGATCGACATCAGCGCCAAGTCGGCGGATTCGAGCCTGTCGGACGGCGCCAATGCGCGGATCGCGCAGCAGGCGGTGCAGAAGCTGATCGAGATTTTCCAGGAAACCAACCTGTCCTCAGATCGGGTCGAGACCAGGCAGAGCCTTGCCTTCCTCGACCAGCAGATCGCGCAGCGTGGGCGTCAGCTTGCCGCCGCCGAGCAGCGCCGTGTCGAGTTCGAGCAGCGCTATGCGGGGATGCTGCCGGGTGCGGGGTCCATCGGCCAGCGCATGGACGCGGCGCGGATGGAGATCAACAATATCGAATCGCAGCTGGTGCAGGCGTCGAGCGCGCTGAGCGCCATGAACGGCCAGCTTGCCGGTACGCCGCAAGTGCTGCCGGGCGTTGGCGCGTCGGGCGGCCCTTCCGCGCTCGCACAGGCACAGGCGGATCTGGCCGGTATGCGCGCGCGAGGCTGGACCAGTGACCATCCCGACGTGATAGCGGCCCAGCGGCAGGTCGATGCGCTGCGGCGGCAGGGTGGCGGTAGCGGTGGGGCGGCTGGCTCGCCCAATCCGGCTTATCTGTCGATCAAGTCGATGCAGGCGGAACGCGCGGCGACGGTTCAGGCGCTGCAGACGCGCAAGGCGCAGCTTCAGGCTGACTTGAACGCCATGTCCTCACGCCAGACCGATGAACCGGGCCTTGCCGCCGAGCAGGAAAAGCTCGACCGCGACTATGAGGTGCTGAAGACCCAATATGACAAGCTGCTGGCCGACCGGGAGGACGTGCGCCTGCGCGGCGACGTGAAGACCGAGACGGGCTCTGTCCAGTTCCGCGTCATCAATCCGCCGAGCGCACCCACCGCGCCGGTCGCGCCAAACCGGCCGCTGTTGCTGCTGGGTGTGCTGATCGTCGGCATCGGTGCTGGCGTCGGCACCGCCTTTGCAATGGGGCAGCTCAAGGGCAGCTTCCCGACGGCGGCACGGCTGGAGCGGGCGGTCGGCCTGCCGGTCATCGGATCGATCACGCAGACGGTGAGCGCCGCGCAGAGGGCGGTCGAAAAGCAGCGGTTCAAATGGTTTGCCGGTGCGAGCGGGGGGCTGGCGGCGCTGTGCGTGCTGTTGATCCTCGTCGAATTCATCCAGCGCGGCATGGCCTGAGGAGCGGGACAATGAACAAGCATAGCTCGCTGTCCAAGGGTTCGCTGATCGAGCGGGCGACGGAGATCTACGATTTCAGCGCGGCCTTGCAGGGGCGTGCTGCTCCGGCGGTCGAGGTGCCTGCGGATGAGCCCATGCCGCCCGTGGTGGAGGTCGCCCGGCCGGTGACGCCGGATGCAGGACATCGCGCGCCGGATTGGCGCGGGCCGGTGCACAGCATCGATCGGATCACGCTCGGCGAAAATGGCTGGCTGGTGCCCGATGGGCCGGTGACGGCGATCAGCGAGGAATTTCGGCTGCTGAAGCGCGATCTTCTCGCGCAGTTGGGCGATGATCCACGCGGCAATCGCGTACTTGTCTGCTCAGCGCATAGTGGGGAGGGCAAGAGCTTCTGCGCGATCAACTTGGCGCTTAGCCTGGCAGCGGAGAAGGACCGGGAAATCCTGCTGGTCGATGCCGACTTTGGCAAGCCCGGCATTCCCGAGGCGCTCGGGCTGACGAGCGGGCCGGGGTTGATGGACGCCATCGTCGATCCGTCGATCGCGATCGAGGATTGCGTGATCCGTACTGACATTCCGTCCCTTGCCGTGCTGCCCGCGGGACAGCGCAGCAACAATGACACCGAATATCTGGCGTCCGCGCGGACGGAAGTGTTGCTTAGCCGTCTGACCGAGGGACGGCCGGACCGGATCATCCTGTTCGATTCGCCGCCTCTGCTTGCGGCATCGGCCGGTGCCGTGCTGGCGAGCCATGCCGCCATAGCCCTGTTGGTGGTGCGTGCTGACCAGACCAGCGAAAGCGCGCTGCGCGACGCGGCAGGCATGCTGAAAGCTGCGGGCCAGGTGCAACTGCTGCTGAACGGCGTCACCTTCTCGGCCACGGGCCGCCGCTTTGGCAGCTATTATGGCAAGGGGAGCGAGGACGCATGATGTTGCGTGCTTCCCTGGCGTTGCTGGGCGCGGTAGCGCTGGCTGCGTCGCCTGTGATGGCGCAGGAGCGGAAGGTCGATGTCACGCCTTATCTGGGCGTCGACCAGACCGTGCTCGTGCCGCTGAAAGGCGGCGGCGATGTCTTGACCTACACCAATGTGACGGCGGGACTGACCGCGCAATTGCAGACGCGCCGGGTCGAGGCGGTCGCAGATATTCAATATAATCACAGCTTCGGCTGGGGGCGTGAGGCCAGCGATCAGGATGTGATCAGCGGCATCATTTCGGGCCAGTATCTGGTCTCGCCAGGGCTGACGCTCAATGCGGGGGCGCTTGCCACCCGAATCCGCACCGATGGCCTGTCGGGTGCGGCGACGTTGAACGACAGCCAGACGAGCCAGGTCTATGCAGGCTATGTCGGCCCATCCTACGCGTCATCCTTCGGCGACATCGACATCACTGCCTCCTATCGCCTTGGCTATGCGCGGGTCGACGAAGATGTGAATGCCGACTTTGCCGGGGCGCCCGCTGTGGGCTCTTTCGCGGACTCCGTAACCCACAGCCTGGCTGGTTCGGTCGGCGTGGCGCCGGGTGTCTGGCTGCCGATCGGCATCGTGGCCAGCGCTGGATATGACCGGGAGGATGCGAGCGAACTTGATCAGCGGTTCGAGGATGCTTGGGGCCGCGTGGACGCTACGCTGCCGGTGTCCCCAACCGTCGCGATCGCCGGTGGCGTCGGCTATGAGAGGATCAAGATCAGCCAGCGCTCGCCCGAGTTGGATGTGAGCGGCGTGCCCATCATCCGCAACGGCCGCTATGTCACGGACGAGAGTTCGCCACGCGCGCTTATCTACGATTTTGACGACATCATCTGGGACGTTGGCGTGCTTTGGCGGCCCAGTCACCGCACCTCGCTAGAGGCGCGTGTCGGCGAGCGCTATGGCGGCATGACCTATAGCGGCAGCTTCGTCTGGGAGGGCCGGGGGCAGTCCTTCGCGCTGGTGGTGTTCGACGGCATCGACAGCTTCGGGCGGATCATCACGTCCAATGTCGCGGCGGTGTCCGGCAGCAGCCTGAATGTCGTCCGCAACCCCTTCACGGGCGACTTCACCGGCTGCGCCTTTTCGCAAAGCGGCGGCGGGCAGTGCTTCAACGATGCGTTGGCCGGAGTCACGGACGCGAACTTCCGCTATCGGGGCGTCGCTGCCCAATATGCGGCGCAGCGCGGTCCTTGGGGCGTCGGCGTCGGCCTTGGCTATTCGCAGCGCAAGTTCGTGACGCCTTCGGGCCAGACCGTGTTCGTGCGTGGGACGCGGGACCAGAATTGGTATGGCACGGCATCGCTCAGCTATGTCATCGACAGCCGTTCCAGCCTGGATAGCGCCATTTACGCGAACTATTTCGATGCGAGCGGCGCGCGGCTCGACGTGCTGAACCTGGGCGCGTTCACCAGCTACAACCGCCTCATCAACCGCAATCTTCAGGCATCCGCTTCGCTTGGGCTCGACAGCGCCAAGGCGGACGATCTGGATGCCGTCATCAACGCCATGGGCCAGGTCGGCCTGCGGTACAGCTTCTAATCGCGTCCGGAGACAAGAGATGTACGACCAGTTCTACGGATTTGAGGGCCGCCCGTTTCAGCTGACGCCCGATCCGCATTTCTATTTCGAAAGCGCGACGCACAGGAAGGCGCTGTCCTATCTGGGCTATGGCCTGGCACAGGGCGAAGGCTTCATCGTCATTACGGGCGACATCGGCGCGGGCAAGACCACGCTGGTCGGACATCTGATGGCGACGATCGACCCGGCGCGGCTGACCGCCGTAAAGATCGTGTCGACGCAGGTGGGCGGCGACGACATGCTGCGCTTGACGGCGCAGAGCTTTGGCTTGCCGACCGAGGACATGCCCAAGGCACAGATTTTGCGGCAGATCGAAGCCTTCCTGCATGGGCAGGCGCGGGCGGGACGACGGTCCTTGCTGATCGTGGACGAGGCGCAGAACCTGTCCGTTTCGGCCATCGAAGAGCTGCGCATGCTGTCCAACTTCCAGTTGGGCGGGCAGTCATTGTTGCAGATATTCCTGCTCGGGCAGCCGGAATTTCGCGACCTGCTGAAATCGGCGCAGCTGGAGCAGTTGCGCCAGCGTGTCATCGCAACTCATCATCTCGATCCGATGCAGCCCGAGGAGATCGAGCCTTATATCCTGCATCGCCTGTCCATCGTCGGATGGAATGGCGATCCGCATTTTACCCCGGACGCTTTCACGGCGATCTATGCCGCGACCGGGGGCGTTCCGCGCCGGGTCAATGTGCTCGCTAGCCGTGTGCTGCTGTTGGGAGCGCTCGACCAGTTGTCGGAGATCGATGCGGCAGCGGTGCAGGCGGTGATCGAAGATATGGGCGCGGACAGCGACGCGGCCGTGCAGCCGATGCCGTCATCCGTGCTGGATCGCGCGGAGGAAGCGCCTGCTGCGGCACCCGCTGCTGCGGCTGTGGCACCGCAGGCGGAACCTGCGCGCGAGACCTTGCGCGCTGAACTCAATGCGCTGCGGTCACGCCAGCCCGAGCCTTCGCCTGCGTTGATGGACGAGATTGCCGGGCTGCGTGCTGACGTCGAGGCGCTCCGGCTTGAGCAGGCCACCATGCAGACGGTCGATCCCGAGGCGCTGAAGGATTGTTTCACCCTGATCGAGGAGCGGCTCTCCGCACTGGAATTCCGTGTGGGTGAGCAGGATACTGCGCTGCGCCGCGTGCTGACGCTGCTGGTGGATTGGGTCGAACGTGAGCAGCGGATGGGCGACGCGCCGCACAGCGCTGCCGCCTGACCGCGATCATGGTGCTGAATGCCCTGTCGGTCGATGTGGAGGACTGGTTCCATGTCGGCGCCTTTGAGCAGACGATCAGCCGGTCTTCGTGGGACGGACTGACGCACCGGGTTGAGCGCAACACGGATGCCGTGCTGGCCCTGTTCGCCGAAGCAGGAGTCAGCGCGACATTCTTCACGCTTGGGTGGGTGGCGGAGCGCTATCCCGCGTTGATGCGGCGGATCGTGGAGGCGGGGCATGAAGTGGCGAGCCATGGCTATGACCATGCGCGGGTCTTCACGTTGAGCCCGGACGCGTTCCGCGCCGATTTGCGACGGTCGCGCGCCCTGTTGGAGAATGCCAGCGGGCAGCGCGTCACCGGCTATCGCGCCCCGAGCTTTTCGATCGATCATCGCACCCCCTGGGCGCATGGCATATTGGCGGAGGAAGGCTACCGCTATTCGAGCAGCGTCGCGCCCATCCGGCATGACCATTATGGCTGGCCTGAATCGCCGCGCTTTGCCTGGCGGCCGGTGGCGGGGCAGGAGTTGCTTGAGCTGCCAGTGACGACAGCCGAGTTTGGCGGGCGGCGGCTCGCGGCTGGCGGCGGAGGGTTTTTCCGGCTGCTGCCTTATGGCTTTTCGCGCTGGGCCATCCGGCAAGTGAATGGGCGGGAGCAACGGCCTGCGATCATCTATTTCCATCCGTGGGAGATCGATCCCGATCAGCCGCGCGTCGCCGGAGCACCGCTCAGGTCGCGGCTGCGCCATTACAGCAACCTGTCGGTCATGGCGGACAAGTTGCGGCGGCTGACCGCTGATTTTGCCTGGACGCGGGTGGATGCGCTGGTCGCTCGCGAGGCGGAGCGCGCGGCATGAGGCTGGATGGTGGGGCCGGTGTGGGCGTGGTCGCGCTGGACCTGGATGATGCGGCACAGGTTGCCGCGGCGGATGCCTTCGTGAAGGGCAGCGCGGACGGGACGCCCTTCCATCGGCCCGCCTGGATCAAGGCCGTCGAGCGGGGGACGGGCAATCGTGCATATATGCTGGCCGCAGTGGCTTCGTCCGGGCAGATTGCTGGACTTCTGCCGCTCACGCATATGAAGAGCCGCCTATTTGGGGAGGCTTTGGTGTCTTCGGGCTTTGCCGTCGACGGCGGGATATTGGCTGGCGATCCTGCCATCCATTCGGCACTTGCTTGCGCAGCTGAAGGGCTCGCGCGCGCTCGTCGGATTGGTTCGGTCGAACTGCGTGGGGGCTCGTCGCCGGGCGAGCCTTGGAGCGTGCACGAAGGAAGTCATCTCGGCTTCGTCCGTCCGATCGCGCCGGATGATGAGGCGGAACTGCTCGCCGTGCCGCGCAAGCACCGTGCGGAACTGCGCAAGGCACTGGCTAATCCGGCGCTGCGGGTCGAGGTGGGGCGGGACCAACGTCTCGCGCAGGCACATTATGATGTTTATGCGCAGAGCGTGCGTAATCTCGGGACGCCGGTCTTTCCCAAACGCCTGTTTCGCGAAGTGCTGGCGGCGTTCGGCGAGGACGCGGATATTTTGATCGTTTATGAAGGCGACCGGCCGGTTTCGGGAGTGCTGACGCTTTACCATCAGGGGCGGGTCATGCCCTTTTGGGGCGGCGGTGTCGCCGATGCGCGCCGGCTGCGTTCCAACGAACTGATGTATTATCGGCTGATGAGCCACGGGCGGACGCGCGGCATGCGCATCTTCGATTTCGGGCGATCCAAGACGGGGAGCGGGCAGGCCGCATGGAAGAAGAGCTTCGGTTTCGATCCCGTGCCGCTCGCCTATCACAGCTGGTCGGCAACGGGCGAACGGCGCGATATAAACCCCAATAGCGCGCATTATCAGCGCCGCGTGGAGATGTGGAAGAAGCTGCCGCTGCCCATCGCCAACCTGATCGGGCCGTTGATCTCTCGGGGGCTGGGATGACGGGCGAGATCCTCTTCCTTTGCCACCGCATTCCTTTTCCGCCCGATCGGGGCGACAAGATCCGTTCCTACCACATATTGAGGCGGCTTGCGGAGATCGGGCCTGTGCATGTCGGCTGCTTTGCCGATGATGATCGCGATCTGAGCTTCGCACCGGCCATGGCTGACATGACGGCGAGCCAGTGCGTGCTGAAGCGGGACCGGTCCCGCGTCATGGCTGGGCTTGCCGGGCTTGCGAAGCGGCAGTCGATGCTGGTGTCCCTGTTCGATGACCCGCGCCTGCATCGATGGGTGCGGAAGACTTTAGCGGAGCGGCCGATTGCGGCCGTGATGGGATATTCGGTGCAGATGGCGCATTTCGTGCCCGATCTTCCGGAGGGCGTCCGCTTCGTCATGGACTTTGTCGATTTCGACTCCGCCAAATATGCGAGCTATGGCGCGGCAGGCGGCGGGCCCATGGGGTGGATCAACCGGCGCGAAGGACGCGTGCTGCTTGAGTTTGAGCGTGCCACAGCCGCACGCGCCGACATCAGCGCTTTTGTGAGCGAAGCGGAGGCCGCGCTGTTCCGGGCCGCGAGCGGCCTCGACACGGTGCGCGTTGCTGGGATGGATAATGGCGTTGCGCTGGAATATTTCGATCCGGCGGCAGATTTCGACCCGGTCCCCAAGCCTGGCAGCCCACTCATCGTGTTCACAGGACAAATGGACTATAGGCCCAATATCGAGGCGGTGGAGAGCTTCGCGCGCGGCAGCTTGCCGGCCTTGCGGGTCCTGCATCCTGAAGCTTGCTTTGCCATTGTCGGGCGCAATCCCGCTCCGCAGGTGAGCGCCTTGTCTCAACTCCCCGGAGTCGTCGTGACCGGTGCGGTGCCCGATGTTCGCGGCTGGCTGGCGGCGGCGGATATCGTCGTTGCGCCGCTGCGGATCGCTCGCGGAATACAGAATAAGGTGCTGGAGGCGATGGCCATGGCCCGGCCGATCGTCGCGTCACCGCAAGCAGCCGAAGGCATCGACGCGCAGGACGGAGTGCATTTTCTCATCGCGGCTGATCCTGCCGAAGAGGTTGACAGGATTTGCGCGCTGCTTGCCGATCCCGAACGTGCCCGGCGGTTGGGTGACGCTGCCCGCTCGCGCGTAGAGCAACGTTACAGGTGGGATGAAACGCTGAAGAACTTGCCGGAGATGCTGTTCGGCCCTTCGCCCGCCAAGGGCATCCTTGCCGCGTGACCGACGGGACGTTGCCCCTGCCTCAAATGCGTAGCGTCGGCGCGGAAGGTTGGCGGGGGCATCTTGCCGTGCTGGGCGTTGTGGCGTTGCTGATCCTCACGCTCTTTCATCGCGACGTGGCCGGGATGGTATCGATTTGGTGGAATGCCTCCACTTTCGGCCATTGCCTCTTCATTCCGTTCCTGATCGCATGGCTGGTGCAGCAGAGACTTCCCGGTTTGCGACAGCTTCGGCCTGTCGCCTGGGCCCCCGGATTGTTCTGGATGGCGTTGGGCGGATTCGCCTGGCTACTTGGAGCGGCGGCGGGCGTAGCGTTGTTCCGCCATGCCGCGATCATCCTGATGTTGCAGGGTGGCGTTGTCACGCTGCTAGGTCCTGCCGTGGCGAGAGCGCTGCTATTCCCTCTTTTCTATGCCTTCTTCATGATTCCGGTGGGGGAGGAACTGGTCGCGCCGCTGCAATTGATCACGGCGCGGCTCTGCATGTTCTTTCTCGGGATCGTGGACGTGCCCGCGCATCTCGATGGCATCTTCATAACGACGCCGACCGGATATTTCCGGGTTGCGGAAGCCTGTTCGGGCGCGAAGTTCGTAATCGCCATGACCGCCTATGGCGTGCTGGTCTGCAATGTCTGCTTTTCAAGCTGGGTGCGCCGTATCCTCTTCATGGTGGGCGCGCTGCTGCTGGCGGTGTTGGCCAATGGCTTGCGAGCCTTCGCGACCATATGGGTGGCGCATCTGACGAGCATCGAGACCGCTGTTGGCTTTGACCATGTCATATATGGCTGGGTCTTCTTTGCGATCATCATGGTTGTGGCGATGGCGGTGGCGTGGCCATTCTTCGATCGGCGGCCGGGCGACCCCTGGTTCGATCCCGCCAAGCTTCGCGCTACAGCCCGCGGACGCCTTCCGCTCATCGTCGCAGGCGGTACGGCTAGCGCGTTGGTACTGGCCCCGCCCGTTTGGCTGATAGTGAGCGCGGCGGTAAGCAAGCCGCTGCCCGCTGCGCCGCTACTGCCTCCGGTCAAGGGTTGGGTTCTGACTCCCGTCCAGCCCAGCTACCCTTGGAGGCCGCGATTTGATGGAGCGGACTATCTTGTCCTTGGCCGCTACCGGAATCCGGCGGGAGAGGTGGTCGACCTCGCCATCGCCACCTTCGATCGGCAGGATGAGGGGCGCGAGCTTGTCGGCTTCGCTCAGGGCGTGGTCGATCCCGATCAGCGCTGGTCATGGTCGTCCCCTGCGCCCGCTCCCGCCAATGGCCGGGGCGAGCAGATCACTGCACCTGGCCCGGTGGTCCGCCACGCGGTCAGCTTTTACAAGGTCGGAGACGCCGCTGTGACGGGCAGCGCGCCGCGCGTGAAGATCGACACGATGTTCGCCCGGCTGCTTGGCCGCGATCAGCGAGCGGCTGCCATCATCGTTTCGGCCGAAGAGAGGCGGGGCAAGCCCGCTGATCCCGCCATCGCCCTGTTCCTGCAAGACATTGGCGATGTGAAGGATTTGGCTGACCGCAGCCTCGGCATCCGCTAAAGCCCGTTCGCATGTGCGGGGTAGCGGGCATCTTCCATCTTGAAACGGCCAAGCCGGTCGATCCGGCGCGGGTGCGCGCCATGCTGGACGTCATGCCGCATCGCGGGCCGGACGGCAGCGGCGTTTGGACAGCGCCGGGCGTGGGGCTGGGGCATGTGCGCCTTTCGATCATCGACCTTGGCGGCGGAGCGCAGCCGATGCTGACCGAGGACGAGAGCCTTGCCGTCACGTTCAACGGAGAAATTTACAATTTTGCCGAGGTTCGCGCCGAACTTGAGGCGAAAGGCCATGTGTTCCGTACCGACAGCGACACGGAAGTCATCCTCCACGGCTATCGCCAATGGGGCGAGGCCTGTGTCGAGCGCTTCCATGGCATGTTCGTCTTTGCCCTGTTCGACGCGCGGGCGCAGTCGCTTTGGCTGGTGCGCGATCGGCTGGGGGTCAAGCCTCTGCATTATGCCCAGCTTTCGGATGGCAGCCTGATCTTCGGATCGGAATTGAAGAGCCTTCTTGCCCACCCGTTGCTGCGCCGCGCACCGGATTTGGCTGCGGTCGAAGATTTCATGGCCTATGGCTATGTGCCTGACGACGCGTGCATCGTTGCAGGCGTGCGCAAGCTGGGGGCGGGGCATGCCCTGCGGCTGGTACGCGGGCGGCCCGTGCCGCAGCCGCAGCGCTATTGGGACGTGAGCTTCGCCGAACGCAGCAAGGCAAGGCCGGAGGCTCTTGAGGAAGAACTGGTCGCCCTTATGCGGCAGGCGGTCCGATCGCGGATGGTGTCCGATGTGCCGCTGGGCGCTTTCCTGTCCGGTGGGGTGGACAGTTCCAGCGTCGTGGCGCTGATGGCAGAGGCTTCCAACCAGGCGGTAAAGACCTGCACCATCGGCTTCGATGTCGCGAGCCTGGACGAAAGCGCTTATGCCGACCGGATCGCCCGGCGCTTTGCCACAGATCACCGCATGAGGATCGTGTCGCCCGACGATTATGGTCTCATCGATACGCTCGCCTTTCATTTCGACGAACCTTTTGCTGATGCTTCCGCGCTGCCTACCTACCGGGTGTGCGAACTGGCGCGGGAGAAGGTGACGGTGGCCTTGTCAGGCGACGGCGCGGACGAAGCCTTTGCCGGATATCGCCGCCATCGGTTTCAAATGCAGGGGGAGCGGGTGCGCGCGCTTATCCCCGCATCGGTTCGCGAACCGCTGTTCGGCACGTTGGGCCGCTGGTATCCCAAGGCCGATTGGGCGCCTCGATCGCTGCGGGCGAAGTCCACCTTCCTTGAATTGGCAGGCGAGGGGAGCGAAGCCTATGCGGCGTCCGTCAGCGTTACCCCCCATGCTCTTCGCCAGAAGCTGTTCAGCCAGGACATGCGGAGCCGACTGGGAGCCTATCGGGCGGAGGACCGCTATGTCCGCGCGATGGCGCAGGCGCCCGCGCGTGACCCCTTGGACCGGGCGCAATATGCCGACATTCATATCTGGCTGCCCGGCGACATACTGACCAAGACCGACAGGATGAGCATGGCCGTGGGGCTGGAGGCGCGTGAGCCATTGCTCGATCATCGGCTGGTGGAGTTCGCCGCCCGCCTGCCGGTGGCCCAGCGGATCAGGGGCAACAGTGGCAAATATCTGATGAAGAAGGCGATGGAGCCTTACCTGCCCCACGACATTCTCTATCGTCAGAAAATGGGGTTCGTCACGCCGATCAGCAGCTGGTTCCGGGGGCCTCTGGCGGGTGAGGCGAGTGCCATCGCTGGCGGATCGGCGCTTGCCCGAACGGGCTGGTTCGATGCCAAGGCGCTGGGGCGCATCGCGGCCGATCACAAGGCCGGAATGGCGGATCATGGTCGCCTGCTTTGGCAATTACTGATGCTGGACAAGTCGCTCGCCCGTTTGTTCGGGCTCTGACCGCCGCGCAGACGGTTGGCGACACGGGCCCTTC
The DNA here is from genome assembly GCF_054771735.1 of Sphingobium sp. TomMM35A. Taxonomy (NCBI): domain Bacteria; kingdom Pseudomonadati; phylum Pseudomonadota; class Alphaproteobacteria; order Sphingomonadales; family Sphingobiaceae; genus Sphingobium; species Sphingobium sp. TomMM35A. Next base: position 1,256,470 of record NZ_BSRC01000001.1, on the reverse strand, counting down.
ATGCAAAACCTTGCATGCAAGTCATACCGGTGCCAACGGAGCGGGCGGGTCAAGGGCAAGCAAGGACGCAAGTGACAGTTTCGAAGGAAATCGTTCGGGCGCGACTTTATCTGCTGTGCCTCCTTGGAGACCTGGCGGGGCTGTTCCTGTCTTTCCTGCTGGCGAACTGGTTCGTGCTCGGCGCGCTGCTCGGCGAGCCGGGGAAGCCGCATGGTCTGGTCATGTTCGCCATGGTAGCGCCGCTCTACATCTTGCTGGCGGTGCAAGGCGGTGCTTACGGCATTCATATGCTGGACGACATCCGGCGTGGCATCTTTCGCGGGCTGCTGGCCTTGGCGCAAGCGGCCTTGCTGATGCTGCTGGTGGTCTATCTCGGCAAGATCGCTGAACAGCTTTCCCGTTTGACCTTCATCACCGGCCTTGGCTTTTCCGCCGTCAGCGTGGCGCTGGTGCGGCTCGCGATCGCCCGGCTTGGGGCTCGTTTGCTGGGCGAGGTGCCGCATCTCACTGCCGTCATCAGGGATGGCGTGGACATCGAGACTGGCGCGCACATGGAAGTGATCGACGCTGCTGCCGCGAACCTGCGTCCTGGCCGCCACGATGCTGACATGGCGGCACGGCTGGCGGCGGCTGTCGGCATGGCGGAGCGCGTGATCGTCGCATGTCCGATGGAGCGGATGAGCGACTGGTCGGTGGCGCTCAAATCTCTTTCCGCGCGCGGGGAAATCGTGGTCCCGGAACTGCTGCGCTTCGCCCCTGCGCGCGTGGATGAGTTCGACGGCCAGCCGACCATCATCGTTGCCGGCGGTCCCTTCCAGTTCCGCGACCGCATCATCAAGCGGATTTTCGACATCATCGTTGCGACCGTCGCGACCATCATCATGTCGCCTGTGTTGATCACTGCCGCGCTGGCGGTGAAACTGACCAGTCCTGGCCCTATCCTCTTCAAGCAGCCGCGCATCGGGCGCGATGCCCGGCCGTTCAGCATCTACAAGTTCCGGTCGATGCGGATCGAGGCGGCCGATCACAATGCGGACAAGCTGACGGCGCGTGACGACGATCGCGTCACGCCGGTCGGGCGCTTCCTGCGCCGTACCAGCATCGATGAACTGCCGCAGCTGTTCAATGTGCTGCGCGGCGACATGAGCATCGTGGGGCCGCGTCCCCATGCCGCGGCGGCCAAGGCGGGCGACAGCCTTTATTGGGAAGTCGATGAGCGCTATTGGGAGCGGCATTGCATCAAACCCGGCATGACCGGCCTAGCCCAGGTTCGCGGCCATCGCGGATCGACCGACCATCATCAGGACCTGATCGACCGGCTCCAGTCGGACCTTGAATATGTGACGAAATGGTCGATCTGGCGCGACCTGCGGATCATCGTCGCGACCATCGGCGTGCTCGTGCACCACAAGGCCTATTGATGAGTGCGCTTGACCTAGCCCTCGTGCTTATCCTTGTCGCCTCCATCGTGGCGCTGCTTTGGCCGTTTCTGTTTTATCCGCTGATCCTGCGCGCTCTGCCTACTAAGCCGGAGCCACTCCGAGCGGGCGCTGCCCCGTCGGCTTCGCTGCTTTTCTGCGCCTATAATGAGGCTGCGGCGATGCCCGAGAAGCTGGCCAACCTCGCAATGTTGAAGTGCCTCCATCCAGACCTGGAGATCCTGGCGTTCGATGATGGATCGTCCGATGAAACGGCGGCCCTGATCGCCGCAGAGGGCGATCTGGTCACGCTGATCCGGGGGCCGGGCCGCAGTGGCAAGGCGCATGGCATGAAGCAATTGGCGGCGCGCGCTACAGGTGACGTCCTGATCTTCACGGACGCCAATGTGATGTTGGATGAACGAGCGATCGGCAATCTTCTCGCCCGCTATGCCGATCCGCAGGTGGGTGGGGTGCTCGGCTCGCTGCACTATATTGGTGAAGGGGACAGCGCGACGGCGTCGGTGGGCTCGCTCTATTGGCGGATCGAGGAGCGTTTGAAGGACGAGGAATCGCGCACCGGCAATGTGCTGGGCGCGGACGGATCGATCTTTTCCATCCGTCGCAGCCTCTATCCCGTCTTCCCCGATAGCGTGCTTGATGACCTGACGGTGTCGATGGCGGTGGTGTTTGCGGGCGCGCGTCTGGTCAAGGCCAGGGATGTCATTGCCAGGGAAAGGCTGGTTGCGGGCAGAGGCGATGAATATCGTCGGAAGGTCCGCATTGCCGCACGGGCCTGGCACACGCATCAGCATCTTCGGCCTCAGCTTCGGCGCATGGGGGGGCTCGACCGTTTCAAATATGCGTCGCGCAAGATCATCAGGTGGTTCGGGGGCGTGTTCATCCTGACCGGTGGGCTTGCGGCCTTGTCGCTAGCGTTGAGAATATCCCCTCTGCTGGCGCTTGCCGCGGCGTTCTTCGCCTTCCCGCTTCTGATAGCGGGAATGCGGGCCAAGTCGGGCCCAATAGCCGCTCTGACAGACATTCTCATCGCTTATGCGGCCACGCTTCAGGGGGTGATAAAGGCCATGTCGGGCCGCACCGTCACCATCTGGAATCCCGCCAAGTCACGCTGATCCCTCTCGCCAAAGGCCGGGCATGATGTATAGGCCCTCCCAATGCTGATCGGAGCCAAGGCGTGATTACTTTCCAGCGGGTGGCAAAGGCCGCCGGCAAGCATCTGACCCGGACCATGCTCGTCTTGCGCAAGGCGATAGGTGCGCGCGCAAATCGGGCGTGCACGGCTTGCGGCCAGTCGGTCGTCGGCTTCTTCCGCTATGGCGACAATGCGGAATGGGGCTGCCCCAATTGCGGTGCATCGCCACGCGAGCGGCTGATGAACCATCTGATCGCGGAAAAGACTCTCACGGTCCCGGAACAAGGCGCCATTCTGCACATGGCGCCTAACGAAGGCAGCCTGGTCCGTCGCTTTTCGACCGCCGCCGACTATGTGCCAGCCGACCTTGATCCGGCGCGCTATTCCGTCCCGGGCATGCGCCGCGTTGACCTGATGGCGCTGGCCGATGCGGACCGTTACGACCTGTTCTACGCCAGCCATGTCATGGAGCATGTGCCGGACGATCAAGCCGTCCTGCGCAATATCTATCGCGCGCTCAAGCCCGGTGGTGAAGCCTGGCTGATCGTGCCCTTGTGGGACAAGCCGACTGAGGACGGCAGTTTCGACATCCCGCCGCGTGAACGGGAACGGCGATTTGGTCAGTGGGACCATGTTCGCCAATATGGACTCGACTTCGCGGACCGCATCCGGGATGCGGGGTTCCAGCTGGAAGAGATCGACGCAAGCGGCATTGATGCCGACACACGCCATTTCTTCGCGCTCGACGATCGCCTGTTCCGTGCCCGCAAGCCGGTGGGAAGCACCGCGGGGTGAGCGCGCTGCTCGGCAGGACCATCACCAGGATGGAAGGGTCCGCCCGCTTCATCGCGCTCATCAAGCTTGCCAATGTCGGGCTGACGCTGATCTGGGGCTTTGCTGTCACTTATGTTTTCGTGCGTGTCCTGCCGCTGCGCGAATTTCAGGCGTTCCTGCTGCTGGTCGCCTTTGGCAACTTCACCATTTCAGCAGAATTTGGCCTGACCAGCATCATTTATGCCCGGCTGCGGCGCTACTGGCTGGGCCATGGGGAGGGGAGCGCTGATGGCTTCCGGCTTGAGGAGATGGGCGTCCTTTTCCTGTTCCTCGCCATGCTGATCCTTGGCGGTGTCGTGATCCTGCTTGTGGCGCTTGTGGCTGGCGGGTTCGATACGACGATGCCGCTTCTGTTCATCCTCTTCTTCCTTTCCGCCTGCATCAACTTGCCCGCCTTGCTCGCCAAAAGAGCGCTGGCTGCGGTGGACGGGAATTTCATCTGGGAGATGCTGGATTGTCTGCGGCGGCTGATGACGATCGCATTGCTGCTACTGATCCTCAAAGGATTGGACGCGCGCCTGTCGGTTGCGCTGCAAATTTTGATCAGCCTGATCGTGATCGGATATGCCATCGCGCTGGTGCATCGGCGGTTGGGGATGACGGCGCAGGACTGGCTCGCCTTCAGCCGGGGGGGCGCGCATGTCCGCACCCATTATCTGCAGGATATAGGCGCGTCGGCGCTGTTCACCATCTCGGAGATCGTGGCCTATAACGCCCCCTATTTCACCATAGCGGCTGCCACCCAGGATGCCCGGCCGATGCTGCTCTTCGACTTTTTCTTCAAGATGTCGCGGGCGCTTTCCATGGCGATCCGGGCGATGGTGGAAGCCGCGCTTCCCCGCATAACCCGCGCATTTCATGCCGGAGAACACGCTCGACTGCGTCAGTTGCTGACCCGCGCTTTGTCAGTTGCTGTCGTCTTTGCGCTCACGGCCTCGGTTGCGCTCCTGCTGGTCGGGCAATGGATTTTCGCCAAGCTCTTTGCGGGCCGCGCCGCCATCGACATGGTCGACCTGCTGCTCATCGATGGAGCCTTGCTCGCGCTCACCATGATCTGCGTGTCCGTCTATGTTCAGGCGGCGTTGGGGAGATTTTCCCATCTGCTCAAGCGCTCGCTACCATTCCTTGCCGGATCGCTGCTCAGCGTGCCGCTGGCCATGATGTTCGGGGATTGGTTCGACCGGGGGTTCCTCGCGCTCTACGCGCTCACGATGATCCTGGTTGCCGCGCTACACACGCTGTCCTTACGCCACCTCTTGGCTGAAACGGCCGCGCGATGAAGGTTGCGATGATCGATCCGTCGCTCTTTACCGGGCGATATGATGACAATCTGTGCGCGGCCTTGGCCGGCCAAGGCGCGGACGTGGCTCTGTTAGGACGGCCAATGCGCCAGACGGACGCCATCATCCCGGAAGGATATCGTTACGAGCCGCGCTATTTCCGACGTAGCGAGGCACTGCGCACAAGACTGGGCGAGGGGAAGGCTTTCCGTCTGCTCAAGGCCGCCGAATATGGCACGGATTGCGCTTTTGGCCGGACCAGAGCCCTGACAGCAGCAGATGTCGCTCATTTCCAGTGGTTGCCGCTCGCGCCCGCCGACCGCCTGCTCCTGCGCCGTTTGAAGGGGCGGGTGGCGCTGGTCCATACGGTCCACAATGCGGATGCCTATCATGCGGATGCTGGTGTGCAGGGCAGGGGATATCGCGCTTTGCTCGACATGTTCGATGCGCTGATCGTGCATGGCGATACGACCCGCGAGGCACTGGAGGCGCAGGGCATCGCTTCGGCTCGCATCCATGTTGTGCCGCACCCGCCGATGCGCCTTGGTTCAGCCGGTGCCGCAGATCTGGCCGCCATTGCCGACCCTTCCGTGCCGCGCTTGCTCTTCTTCGGCACGATCAGGCCCTATAAGGGCGTCGACATATTGATCGAAGCATGCCTCTCGCTCTGGCGGGCTGGTCATGTCTTCGAACTTGTCTTTGCCGGGAAACCCTTCATGGACATCGGCCCGCTGCTCGGCAGCGTGAACAAGGCGGGCTTTGGCAACCGGCTGATCACCGATCTTGGCTTCCTCTCCGAGCATCGGCTCGACGCCCATATGGCGAAGGCGGATGCCATCATCTTCCCCTATCGCCATATCGATTCCAGCGGTGCGTTCCTTTCGGCCTTGCATCATGGCAAGGCGATGGTGACATCGGACGTGGGCATGTTCGCGGCCCTGCCCGAAGACGTTGCGATCCGTACAAAGGCCGGAAATCCGGCCGATCTTTCTCAAGCCCTCTTGCGGCTCATCCAAAGCCCCGCCATCAGGCAGACGGCTGGCGCGGCGGCACGCGCCTATGGTGAGACTATGGGCAGTTGGAAGGACATGGCCTTGGCAACGATCGGCATCTACCGCTCAGTTATGGCCACGCGCGGATGAGCCGATATGTTCGCGAATTGGCCGACCGCGCGCTGGCGGTGCGCCTCGCCATTGCGGGGCGTGTGCACCAATATCCTGAAATCCAGGCGCTTCGCCGCTTCCTCTCCGCCTTTGCGATCGATTGCGTGTTCGACGTGGGCGCCAACCGCGGGCAATATGCGACCATGTTGCGCAAGGATGCGGGCTTTTCCGGCACGATCCTGTCCTTCGAACCCAATCCCGAGATTTTTGAAGAACTGTCCCGCCGGGCGGCATCCGATCGCAAATGGCGTGTCTTCAACCTGGCCTTGTCCGACTTCGACGGGCCAGCCAGCTTCAACATCATGGCGGCCGATCAGTTCAGCTCACTCAAGAAGCCGTCGGATGAGCAGGATGCGATCTTTGCCGATCGCAATCGGGTCACCCGCACCGTCGAGATGCAGTGCAGGCGGATCGATCGGCTTTTCCCAGAGCTTCAGGCTGAGAATGGCTTTTTGCGCCCCTTTCTGAAGATGGATACGCAGGGCCATGACCTGTCGGTGTGCGAAGGCGCAGGCGCGATGATCTCCAACATGGCGGGCGTGCAAACAGAACTTGGCGTGCGGCCCATCTATGAAGGCGGGACCAGCTATCGCGCCATGATCGACTGGCTGGGACAGAGGGGCTTCATGCCGTCGGCCTTCTTCGCCAACAACAAGGGGCATTTCCCCCTTCTGGTCGAAATGGACGGCGTTTTCGTCAACCGGGCGCTGCTCCCGCAAGGAAGCTGATGTACGCGCCACCAATCCGATCTGTTGATGCCCGGCGCCTTTTTCTGGCGGGCGCGATCGGCCTTGCCTTATGGGTGGGCGCGACGTTCCTGTGGCATGTGACCTATCGGCAGGGCGTCAGCCTGGCTGTCATCCTGTTTCTGGATCAGGATTTCCCAGCGCTCCTGGGCGGCCTCTTCCTGATGGCTCTGGCTGCCCCTTTTGCGGAGGGTATGGGATTTCGCCTGCCCAAGCCGCGCGCGCGCGTGATTGTGCCGCTGATAGTAGTTTTCGGCCTCATCGCCTGGGCCGGTCATTATTGGCTGTTCCAGAATTACGCGATCTCGCGCGATGAGGAAGTGGCACGCTTTGCCGCTGCCTATATGCGCGAAGGCTTGCTCGCCCGACCGATCCCCGCCGAATGGGAGCCCTATCGGCGTGCGATCATGCCGGAGTTTTTCTCGCCATTCGGCGCCGCGGATTATTGGACCGCCGCTTATCTGCCGGTGAACAGCGCGATCCAGGCGCTGTTCTGGCGGATGGGGGATCCTAACCTTGCGGGTCCTGCACTGTTGATCGCGGGGCTTTTCGCCCTGTGGCGCGTGGCGCTGCATCTCTTTCCGACGCGGGGCGATGCTGTTTGGGTGACAATGCTGCTGGCGTTGTCGTCCACGCAGCTGTGGGTCACGGCGATGACCCCCTATGCCATGACTGGCCATTTCGCGCTCAACATGGTCTGGCTCGCGCTGGTCCTGCGGGGGGGCATTGTGGGGCATGTCAGCGCGGGTGCGGTCGCATTGCTTGCCGCAGGGCTGCACCAATGGCATTTTCCGCCGATTTTCATCGCGCCCTTCATCTTGTGGATGCTGTTGTCGCGCCGCTGGGCCGTGGCCGCCTTTCACATCCTCGTCCTGGTTGCCATCGTCATCGTCTGGGCAAAGCTATGGCCGGGTTTCCTCGTCCAACTGCTCGGCCCCGCAGCGGATGTACGACCATCCGCAGGGGTCGCGGACAAGGTCGGCAGCCTGTTTGAACGTTTGGGGGACCGGTGGCAGCCGCTGGTCAATCTCAGCCGCTTTGCCGCGTGGAATAACATATTGATGGTGCCGCTTGCCGCGTTGGGCGTGACGGCGATGAAGTGGCGCAGCGCGCTCCGAGGCCAGGAGATCGCGCTGCCGCTGGCGCTTGGATGCTTTGCCGGTTGCGCGCTGGCGCTGGCGCAGGGCTATGGATGGGGGTTCCGCTATGCCCATGGCTTCATCGGGCCGTTCTGCCTGCTGGCGGGACTTGGATGGGCCCGTTTTCGGCCAGCGGCGATGCGGCCGCTCTATCTGGGGGTCGTGATCACGCTGGTCATGAGCGCCTTTCTGGTTTGGCGGACCCATGTTTTCGTTGCGCCTTATGCTGCCAGCCACCGCATGATCGACGCGTCGCAAGCCGACGTCGTCCTAGTTGACCCGCGCGGCGGTCTGTATGTCACCGACCTGGTACGTGGGCGAGACGGAGTGCCGGGACGGCCGATGGTCATGAACCTCGGCATGCTGACGCTGGAGCAGGTGGACGGGCTTTGCCAACATTATGTCGTGGAGCTGTTCGATCGGGCTGAGTTCCGGCCGCTCGGTGTGCCGCTCGCCCGCTGGAACCTTGGGCGCATGGATGCGCTGCGCGCCCATATGAAAGCGGTGGGCTGCGACAAGCCCGTCCTTCCGCCATTGGTGGAAACGATCGATGAGGCGATGAAAGCTTCGGGCGACGTGCTCTAGGGCTTGCTGCCCTTCATATAGACCCGTTTGCCGCCGATCCAGGTTTCCAGAACCTGCGTGGCCCGTACCTCGTTGGGACGAGCGACGGAAATATCCCGGTCTATCAGGATGAAATCGGCCCGCTGTCCGGGGATCAGGCTGCCGAACCGCTTTTCGGCAAAGCCTGCAAAGGCCGCCTGCCGGGTGTAGCCGTCGAGTGCGGCGTCGAAGCTTACGCGTTGCTGGGGCGTCCATCCGCCAGCGAGTTCACCCGAGCCGTCTTCCCGACTCATCGCTACTGCCATGCCGGCGAACGGGTTGGGTGTCGTAACGGGTGCGCCCGATCCCAATACCAGCGGGACCCGGTTGTCGAGCATCGTCTTCCAGGCATAGCCGCCGCTCAATCTCTTTTCCCCCAGACGTGCTACCGATACCCGCCAATCGGTCGCCAACCGCGCGGGTTGCATTGACGCAATGACGCCATTTTGCCCGAAGCGGGGCAGGTCGGCGGGATCGACGATGGCCGCCTGCTCGATCCGCCAGCGCCTGTCGCCCTTGTAGGTCAGCGCAAGCTCCGTGATCGCGTCCAGCACCTCGCTGTTCGCAGCGTCGCCCGTGGCATCGACGGCGATCTGGAAATTGTCCATCGCCGCGCGGCTCATCATGTTGCGCATCTGCGTCGAGGGGATCAGCGAATATCCACGCTGCCCGGGCGCGTCCGCATAGTCGGCCTTGAGCCATGCCCCGCGCGAGGCCAGCGATCCATCCAGTTCGAGCTTCAGCCCGCCCATGCGCAGCCGGTCCTCATAAAGCCATGGCGTAGGCTCAGGTCCTGCGATCAGCACCATATTGTCGAGGCCTTGCGCATAGGAGATGATCCGCACCCGCAGCGCGCCGCGATCAGCCGACCGGCGGAACGCCTGCCAATCCTCGATCGTCGTGCCCATGTCGGCGATGCCGGTGACGCCATTGGCCAGCAGCACCTGCTGCGCCCTTTCCAGCGCGATGTCCCGGTCTTTAGGGGCGGGAGGGGGCACCACCCGTTGGATCATGTCCATCGCCTTGCCCACGAACACGCCAGACGGCTTGCCTCCGGCCATTTCGATCCGGCCGCCGGCTGGCGCCTTGCTCGCCGCGCTTATGTTGGCGGCCCTCATCGCAGCCGAGTTGGCCCAGCCCGCCTGACCGTCAGCGCTTTCCAGCCAGACCGGCACGTCAGCCGTGGCAACATCGAGTTCAGCAGAGGTCGGAGCGCGATTGAGCCCCCAACGTTCCGCGCTCCAGCCCCGCCCGATTATCCATTTCCGCCCGCTATTGGCGGCGACATACTCCCTTATTCTGGCCTGCGCCTCTGCCAGTGATCGCGTGTCGGAAAGGTCGAGTGTTACCTGTGTCAGCCCCAGCGCCATGACGTGGCCATGCGCATCGATGAGGCCAGGGATCAGCGTCTTCCCGCCGCCATCCAACTGAAAGTCCAGCCCCTTGGGCCAGGTCTCGCCCTTCTTGAGCTTCTTTTTGCGGGGCGGCGCTTCATAGCGGCCCGGCAGCAATCTCTCGACCTTGCCTTCATCGTCGATCAGCAGCGCGCGAAAGCGCACCGTGCGTCCATTGGCGTCGACGGCGATGCCGTTCACATTGTCAATGACGCCGGACGCGAATGCGGGGAACGGCAGAGCGAGCGCGGTGACGGCAGCCAAAAGGGCTAGCTTCATGCCTTGGTGATCCGCCTGACCAGCGCGCTCGTATCCTGCCGGTTGCCGCCCATGGCCTGCACATCGGCATAGAATTGATCAACCAATGCGGTCACGGGCAGGGTCGCACCATTGGCGCGCGCTTCTTCAAGGGCAAGGCCTAGATCCTTGCGCATCCAATCAATGGCGAAGCCGAAATCGAAACTGTCCTGAGCCATGGTCTTCCAACGATTTTCCATCTGCCAACTTTGCGCCGCGCCGCCCGATACAGCTTCGAAGACCTTGTCCAGATCGAGTTCGGCCGCCTGGGCGAAGCGCAGCGCTTCGGAAAGCCCCTGCAGAACGCCGGCTATGCAGATCTGGTTCACCATCTTGGTTGTCTGGCCCGCGCCCGCGCCGCCGACATGCACGATGCGCGCGGCATAGCTTTGCATGACGATCCTCGCCGCTTTGACAGCAGGTCCGGTTCCCCCGCACATGATGGAGAGGCGGCCATTCTCCGCGCCCGCCTGTCCCCCTGAAACCGGGGCGTCGACGCAATGCAGTCCCCGGCTTTCGCCTTCGACGAACAGCTGCCGTGCAATCCGCGCAGATACGGTGGTGTGATCTATGAAGAGGCTGCCCGGCTTCATCGAGCGGAATGCGCCTTCCTTGCCGAGAGTCACTTGCGAAAGGTCATCGTCATTACCGACGCAGCTGATCACGATCTCCGCCTCTTCCGCCGCCTTGGCCGGGCTGACGGCGACGCCGCCGCCATAGGCCTCCACCCATTGCTTCGCCTTGCCGATCGACCGGTTATAGACGGTCAGCTGGTGCCCGGCCTTCGCCAGATGCCCGGCGACTGGGCCGCCCATGACGCCCAGCCCGATAAACGCGATATTAGCCATATGCCTCGTACAGTTAGCCGCGTGGCCTTTTGCCATAGGGCGAGATTTCGCCAAGGGCCAGTTCCTTCCGAGCTAAATTTCCGCTAGGGGCGAGCGCATGAACACGTTGAGCAAGATCGAAAGCGCAATGCCGCTGCCTGTAACCGTCGATGACATATTGGCGGCACGCGTGCGGATTTCTGGCGCGGTCGTGCACACCCCGACGCTGATCAGCCAGACCTTGTCCGACATGCTCGGATGCAAGGTTTACCTGAAGTTCGAAAATCTTCAGTTCACCGCCGCCTATAAGGAGCGCGGCGCGCTCAATCGCCTGCTTCAGCTGGATGCTGCCGCAAAGGAAAAGGGCGTGATCGCCGCATCCGCCGGCAATCATGCGCAGGGGCTTGCCTATCATGGCCGCCGCCTGGGCGTGCCCGTGACGATCGTCATGCCGGTGACGACGCCGACCGTGAAGGTCACGCAGACGCAGGGGCATGGCGCGACGGTGGTGCTGCATGGCGAGAAGTTCGACGATGCCAGCACATATGCGCGCCAGCTCGCCAAGGAACATGGGCTGACCTTCGTCCATCCCTTCGATGAACCGGACATCATGGCGGGGCAGGGCACTGTCGCGCTTGAGATGCTGGAGGACGCGCCGGAGATCGACACGCTCGTCATACCGATCGGCGGCGGCGGCCTGTTTTCCGGCATGGCCACGGCCGCCAAGGCGATGAAGCCTGACATCCGTATCTATGGCGTGCAGGCGGAACTTTATCCGTCCATGTACAGCCACATCAAGCAGACGAACCTCGCCTGCGATGGAGATACGCTGGCGGAAGGCATTGCCGTCAAGCAGCCCGGCGAGCTGACGCGCCGCTTCGTGGAGCGCCTTGCAGACGATGTGCTGCTGGTCGATGAACGCCATTTGGAAGAAGCGCTGAGCCTGCTGCTCCAGATCGAGAAGACGGTGGTCGAGGGCGCGGGTGCGGCTGGCCTCGCCGCGCTGCTGACGCATAAGGAATTGTTCGCGGGCCGTAATGTGGGCCTGGTCCTGACGGGCGGCAACATCGATCCGCGCCTTCTGGCGAACGTGCTGCTGCGTGACCTCGCGCGCTCGGGCCGCCTGGCACGGCTGCGCATCATCCTGCAGGATCGTCCCGGCGCTTTGTTCCATGTCGCGCGCATCTTCGATCAGGAAGCGGTCAACATCCTGGAGCTGTCGCACCAGCGCATCTTCACCAATCTTCCGGCGAAGGGCCTCAGCTTGGATGTCGAATGTGAAACGCGCGACGGCGAGCATCTCGACCGTCTGATCACGGCGCTCAAAGCCGCTGGATATGAGGTCGCGCCGATCGAGGTCGCCTGATTTGCGCCTTGATCCGGGGCGGCGCATTTTTCGTGGTAAATAACCTTTTCACGGACGGCTGCGGGCGTCATAGTCTGTCCATGACTCAAGTTTGGCGCAGCGTTTTGACGGAGACCGTGGCGTGAGCGCACCATTTCGTTTCCCGCGCTTCTTCGTGACGAACCCCAGCCCGTGTCCCTACCTGCCGGGTCGCAGCGAGCGTAAGGTTTTCACCGAACTGAACGGCGACAATGCGTCGGAATTGAATGACGCGCTTGGCCGCATCGGTTTCCGCCGCAGCCAGAACGTCGCCTATCGGCCGAGTTGCGCCGACTGCTCCGCCTGTGTTTCGGTGCGTGTGGTGGCGGGGGAGTTCACGCCCAACGCAACGCAGCGCAAGCTCATCCGCCGCAACAGCGACCTGGTCGTGACGGCTTGCAAGCCTTGGTCGACCGAAGAACAGTTCGAACTGCTCCAACGTTATCTCAAGGCGCGCCACCCCGGCGGCGGCATGACCGAGATGGACGAGATGGATTTCGCCGACATGGTCGAACAGACTCCGGTCGAAAGCCATGTGGTCGAATATCGCGAGCCGGGTAGGAATGGCCGCCCCGGCAAGCTGATCGGCGCATGCCTCACCGACCGGCAGGGCGATGGCCTGTCGATGATCTACAGCTTCTTCGATACGGAGCTGGAGCATCGCAAGGGACTCGGCAACTTCATCATCATGGATCATATCCTGCGCGCCGCGAAAGCCGGTCTGCCCTATGTGTATCTCGGCTACTGGGTCGAAGGTTCGCAGCGGATGCAATATAAGGTCCGCTATCGTCCGCTCGAAAAGCTGAGCCGCAGCGGCTGGGTCCGTTTCGACCCGATGGAGCAGGATCGGGCCATCCAAGGCGTTCTGCCGCGCGACGAACCGCCGCTGCCGATCGAACTGGCGGGCATATTCCGGAAATGATGATTGTCCGGAGCGCTCTTGGCGCTTCCTTAGGACCTATTTCGCGACAAGCGTGACAGCCTCGATCTTGTTGCCGTCGGGATCACGGACGAACGCGCCATAATAGTGCGCATCGTAGTTCGGCCGTACGCCCGGCGCCCCCTCGTCCGTTCCGCCCAGTTCCAGCGCCAGCCGATGAAACTCCCGCACGGTGTCCCGGTCGGCCGCCTCGAAACAGATATGGACGCCGTTCCCGGACGATGCCCGTTCCCCATCCAACGGCGTTTCCACGCTGAACACCACGTCCGTAACGCCATAATCCAGCGAATGCGGATAGTCGCGGACGCTGCGATATCCCAGCAGCGCCATCAGCGGGTCATAAAAGGCCCGTGCGCGTTCGACGTCATTGGTTCCAACCGACACATGATGAAGCATGTCTCGCCTCCCGGTAGCCATGGTTTGCTGCCAGGCTAAAACCGCTGACTCAGGCTGTGGTTGCGTTGGTCGCCCTGTCGATGCGGGTCGGTTAGCGGGGATCGATCACTATCGTCGTGGTTGTCGCCCCGGGATAATAATAGCCGCCAGCGATGTAGCCGGGAGCCTGCGTCGTCGTCACCATCGGTGCTCCGGGACCGCTGTGATGAACCACGGCAGGCGGTGCTGAATAAGGCGGAGCGTCATAGTCGACACCGTAGTTGCTCCGCGCTTCGCCTTCGAAGCGGCCCTCATATTCGCCGCTCATTGTCCGGCCGTTCTCATCGCGCCAGGTTCCGGTCCAGCGCCCCTCATATTCATGAGGTGGCGGAGGAGGGCCGTCATGCGCGGTCACATCGTCATCATAGGGGACGCCCGGCCGTGCGCGATCACCATCTTGAGCATCCCAATCGACGTTGCTGCGATAGTCGCGCACACGTCCGTGATCGTCGACCATCACCGCATCATCATAATAGCGGGACCAGCCATATCCGGCGACCGGTGCCGGAAGGCCATAGCTGCCATGATCTCCGACGCGATAGGCGGGGCGGGTCCAGTAGGAAGGCAGGACATAGCCCACCACCGGCTTCCTGTAGGCACCCCACCCGCCCGGCGCATACCATCCTGCGAACCAACGGCCCTGAACGCGCGGACCCCAGCGATGAACGACGGTCCCGCGATGCATCCCGGCATGAACAGGGCGCGCGCCGGAAAAGCCTTTGCCCATCATCGGGAGCGCTGCGCCGCTGCCATCTGCCATTGCCGGTGTGGCAAGGCCGACAGCAAGGCCGGTGCCTGCCAGCATGATGCTCCAGATCCGCATGCGAAACTCCCCGTTTGTTCATGGCCGCCCCATGCGCAGCCGCGATGTTAACGGTTGGTTTAGCATGATGATCCATCCCGATCCACGCGGGTGGAGGGCAAAGCCTGTCCCGAAACGAAGCAGCTTTCAGGCCAGGCGCTTGCCGATCCGTGCCATGATCATCTCCAGCCCCTCCAGGTCGGCAGCATCGAACCGCGCTGGGGTGGGGCTGTCGAGGTCAAGCACCGCGACAACCTGGCCATTCACCTCAACCGGCACGACGATCTCGGAGGCACTTGCCGCGTCACAAGCGATGTGCCCCGGGAAAGCATGAACATCCTCGACCAGTTGCGTCTGCCCTGAAGCTGCTGCCGTACCGCAGACGCCGCGGCCCAAGGGTATGCGGATGCACGCAGGCTTGCCCTGGAAAGGCCCGAGCACCAGTTCGCCGCCTACCATGCGATAGAAGCCCGACCAGTTGAGGTCCGGCAGAAACTGCCAGATCAGGGCAGCGACATTCGCCATATTGGCGATCGCGTCGGGTTCATCATTTGTCACCGCTTCCGCAGCGGCCAGCAGGTCCTTATAGAGCGTCGCCTTGTCCCCATCGGCCGGGGCGTTGAAGTCGTACATCGGAGGTCCTCAATCCAGCCGCACCTTGCCACGGCCTTGTTTCACTGAACTGCGCGCCTTCTTGGCGTCGACGCGGCGCGCTTTGGCCGCCTTGCCCGGCTTCGTGGCGATCCGTTTCGGATCGCGCTTGTAGGCCTGCGCAATCATCTCAGCCAGCCGTTCGCGGGCGTCCTGGCGATTGGCCTCCTGCGTGCGGAAACGCGACGCCTGGATAACGATCTCTCCGCCGGAGGTCAGGCGCGACCCCGCCAGTTCCTTCATTTTCCGATATGCATGCACC
Source organism: Sphingobium sp. TomMM35A (assembly GCF_054771735.1). Lineage (NCBI taxonomy): Bacteria > Pseudomonadati > Pseudomonadota > Alphaproteobacteria > Sphingomonadales > Sphingobiaceae > Sphingobium > Sphingobium sp. TomMM35A. The sequence goes on along the minus strand of NZ_BSRC01000001.1, from coordinate 1,241,139 downwards.
GGCAATCCCAGCCGGTATAGATGGACCCGCAGTTGAACAGCCGTAGCGACCTTGTTGACATTCTGCCCGCCGGGACCGCCGGCAGTGATGAAACGCTCCTCCAGCGCTTCTTCGGGAATGTCAAAGTCCGGCATCGTCCAGATACTCCGGCCCGAAACCCGCCGCCGCGAAGGTGGAGGGCAGGGGAGCGGTCGCCTCCGCCGGGGCTTTACTCCCGCGCGGGATGCTGAGGAAACGGCTGTGCAGCAGCATCGGTCCCTCGCCCCTCCCATATACCGGGTCCCCCGCGATGCCGAAGCCAAGGCCATGCAAGGCATGCGATCGGATCTGGTGAGTCCGGCCGGTGCGCGGCGTGAAAATGACCATGGCGCGCCCATCCTTGACCGCCAGTTTGCGCCACTCGGTCACGGCCGACTTGCCGTCCTTCGCTGCGATCATCCGCCATCCCTTTGCAGCGCTGCTGACCTTCTTCAGCGAAAGCTCGATGACGCCGCTATCGGGCTCCGGCACGCCGTCCAGCACCGCAACATAGCGCTTGCTGACAGTGCCCGCCTCGAATTCGGCAGCATAGCGTTTGTGCGCCTTCGGATTGCGCGCCAGCAACAGGCAACCGCTCGTGTCCCGGTCCAGCCGATGCACTGGCAGTGGCCAGCGCTGAAAACCAAATGTCAGCGATGAGAGATGATTCTCCAGGCTCAACGAACCGTCGCGCGGCGCGTCGACCGGCAGTCCCGCAGGCTTGTCGAGGATGATGGCTTCACCATCGATGAAGAGAACTCGGTCATGCAAAAGGGACAAGGAGTGATTCCCGAAGCAGTTGGAAAGATTGACGCGCGGCCTGCGTCCTATAGGTCGTGGTAGCCATGGAGAACAGGGGGGACGAGGTCCAGCAAAAGTCCGCACGGCGGCAACACGCGCAGGGTGGCGGTCGGCTCGAATGGATCGATGTTGCGCGCGGCATCGGCATCATCGCCGTTGTCGCAGGGCATGTCTGGACCAAAGGTCCTTTCCGGGACGCGCTCTACAGTTTTCACATGCCCCTCTTTTTTCTGCTCTCCGGCATGCTGTCCCGGCCACAGCCGCCTGAACGTTTCGCGCTGCGGCAACTGTTGTCGCAGATGCGCCCCTATGCGGCGTTCCTCGCACTGCTGATTGTCGCGGATCAGATCATCGAGCCGATGAAGGGGCAGCGGCCCATTTTCAACCAATGGCCAGAGGATCTCCTGCCGATCCTGCTCGGCGGGTCATGGCTACGCGGGCCCTATACCATATTCTGGTTCGTGCCTTGCCTGATGGTCTCGCGCATCCTTTTCAATGCGTTGCTTTCCCGCTGGTCAGATCCGCTGGACCGCCGATGGTTGATCACGATCATTCCCGCAATTGTGTGCGCATATGCGGTGGGAGAGATGACGAAAGCCTCTTTGCTGGGATTGCTCACCGTTCCAATGGCATTCGTGCTGCTGTGGGTGGGTGCGGCGTGGCAGCTGGTGCAATGGAAGCAATGGATGTGGTTGCCATTGGGCGGGATCGGGCTGGCGGGATTGTCAGGACTGCTCCCCACGCTCAACATGAAGGCGGCCGATTATGGTCTGCCCATCTTCTCGCTGGCTTCGGCGGTCGCTACATCGGTGCTGATCTTTCGCATATCCGTCCATCTCGCGCCCTATGGCGGTTGGTTGGCGGCGGTGGGGAGGGCGTCGCTCGTCATCATGTATCTGCATGTCGCGGTGATCCACTATCTCTCGCCGCATCTCGATGAACCCTGGCTGCTGCTGAATGCGTTGCTGCTGCCGACCGGCATCTATTATCTGCTGCGCGCCACCCCTGCAGCTCGCCGCCTCTTCCTCTGAAAAAAAAGGGGCCGGCGCACCCATCCCGTGCACCGGCCCCAATGTTGCGCCTTGCGACCCAAGGCTCAACCGCTGCACCGAGAGGGGGAGTGCAGCAAATGTCTAGCCGTGCAGCTTGATAGCCGTCTCCGCGATCTGCTTGCCCTGATAACGAGCACCTTCCAGTTCATCCTCGTCGGGCTGGCGGCTACCATCGCTATGCGCGATGGTTGTCGCGCCATAGGGTGCGCCGCCGCGAACCTTGTCGACGCCCATCTGGCCGGTGTGGCCATAATCCAATCCGACGATCACCATGCCGAAATGCAGCAAGTTGGTGATGATCGAGAATAAAGTCGTCTCCTGCCCGCCATGCTGGCTGGCGGTCGATGTAAAGGCGCCGCCGACTTTGCCGTTCAACGCACCCCGGGCCCACAGCCCACCGGCCTGGTCCAGGAACGCCGCCATCTGGCTCGACATACGGCCAAAGCGCGTGCCGGTGCCGATGATGATCGCGTCATAGTCGGCCAGTTCAGCGACGGACGCGACCGGAGCCTGCTGATCGAGCTTGAACCCGGCATTCTGTGCGACTTCCAGCGGGGCCGTCTCCGGCACGCGCTTGATATCGACCTGCGCTCCAGCAGCGGACGCGCCTTCCGCCACGGCTTTGGCCATCGTTTCGATGTGGCCATAGGATGAGTAATAGAGGACCAGCACCTTTGCCATGACGAGTCTCCAATCTTGTTAATGCATTGAACGGAAAAAGGTTTCTTGAGGGGTTTGGCCGCCCGCCACGTCAGGGGGTGGGGCAGGGCGGGCGGCCGTAGGCTCCACAGCGGAGCCTATTCGCTGTCTACCAACACGATTTCACTGTCCTCAATCGCGGTGATCGTGATGGGCTGTCCGCCGAGGATCGCAGCTCCATCGCGCGCTTCGAACGTCTGGCCATCGATTTCGATGCGCCCAGTCGCGGGAACGAGGTACAGGTGACGTCCCTCAACGCTTTCATAGGTGACGCTCGTGCCAGCCTTCACCGTCCCGCCCAGCAACCGGGCGTCGGCACGGATGCGCAGTGCTTCCTGATCCTCGGCATAGCCGCTGGCGAGCACCACCAGCTTTCCGGAGCGATCGTCCCTGGGAAAGGGCTTCGCGCCCCAGCTCGGGGCGTCGCCCTGCGCCTTGGGGATGATCCAGATCTGGAACAGGGTGGTCGTCTCGTCCTCCAGATTATATTCGGAGTGACGGATGCCGGTGCCTGCGCTCATCACTTGGACGTCACCTGCTTCCGTGCGTCCTTTGTTGCCCAGGCTGTCCTGGTGCGTGATCGCGCCCTTGCGGACATAGGTGATAATTTCCATGTCGCGGTGCGGGTGCGGGGGGAAACCGGTGTTCGCCGCGATCTCATCATCGTTCCATACGCGGATCGCGCCCCAACCCATGCGATCGGGATCAAGATAATTGGCGAAAGAAAAATGATGGCGGGCATTCAGCCACCCATGGTCGGCATGGCCGAGGCTGTCGAAGGGACGGCGTTCGATGCGGCTTGCTGCGGTGATGTTCATTGCTGTGCCTTTCCTTGGCGGGTAACCATTCCCGCTTGCTTTCGACCTATTTAGCGATAAGGATTGTTTCTTAAATCAGCAGTGTCGAAACGGATTGTTTCCTTTATGCGCCTTCCTGATCTCGAAGCTTGGGCGATGTTCGCTGCGGTCGTTGAGCATCGCAGCTTCACTGACGCGGCAAAGGCGCTTAGCATATCGAAGGCGACGGTTTCAAAAGCCGTCACGCGCCTTGAGCAGCATCTCGAAACCAGCCTGTTCAACCGCACGAGCCGCCGCCTTGCGCTGACGGAAAGCGGAAAGCGTCTGGCCGCCCATGCTGCCCGTATTCTGGAAGAGGGCCAAGCCGCCGAAGAGGCGGCGCGGCAAGACACGGCAGAATTGTCCGGCACCATCCGGCTAGGTGCGCCGATGACGTTCGGGCTCCTCCGCATCGCGCCGCTGATTGCCGAGTTTGCCAAGCTTCACCCTGCCGTCGATGTTGATCTTCACCTTTCAGACGCGCGGATCGATATGGTCGAGATGGGGCTCGACGCCACTCTTCGTATCGCGGACATGCCGGACAGCTCATTGCGGGCGCGGCGGCTGGGCGACGTCAAGCTTCACGTCATCGCCTCGCCTTCCTATCTCGCGGAGCGGGGACGTCCTACCCATCCTTCCGACCTCGGCGCCCATGACTGTCTTTGCTATTCCAACGCCCCAACGCCTGACGTCTGGCGTTTCTCTGGACCGGGGCAGCAGAATGTCGTGATCCAGGTCAGGGCGCGCATTACCGTGAATAGCGGTGACGCGATGCTGCCCGCGTTGAAGGCGGGCATAGGTATCGCACGGCTGCCCGACTTCATCGTCAGCGATGGCCTCGCGTCAGGCGAATTGGAGGAGGTGCTGGTCGACTGGAGACCTCCGCCCCTCGGTCTACACTTGGTTACACCGCCCTCGCGCTTGCGCCCCGCGCGCGTTGAAGCGTTGCTTGACTATATTACTCGCCACCATGGCTGCTAGGGTTCGTTGCGCAGGCGAATCTATCTTGACTCGAAATGAATCACTTCACCGGCAAATCTTTGTAAACAGATTCAATTTCCCGCGACTCGCGCATTTCTGCGGGTTAGCGAAAAATTAACCTTTGTCCTTCAGAGGTTTTTTGGTTAATGAATTGGAGCAGACGCCGTTCTTAGGGGTTGACGGGATCTGCAAGGACAGGGGCTTCAATATGCGCGTTCTGCTAATAGAAGATGAACCGACCACGGCCAAGGCGATCGAGCTCATGCTCACGACCGAAGGCTTCAACGTCTACACTACCGACCTTGGCGAGGAAGGGCTCGACCTGGGGAAGCTGTATGACTACGATATCATCTGCCTCGACCTGAACCTGCCGGACATGCACGGATATGACGTGCTGAAAAAGCTTCGCGCCGCCAAGGTGCAGACGCCGGTTCTCATCCTTTCTGGTATCGCGGAGATGGATAGCAAGGTTCGCTCCTTCGGTTTCGGCGCCGACGATTATGTGACCAAGCCTTTCCATCGCGAAGAACTGATCGCGCGGATTCACGCCGTGGTCCGCCGCTCCAAGGGGCATTCGCAGTCGGTCATCCGCACGGGCAAGCTGGCCGTCAATCTCGATGCCAAGACCGTGGAAGTCGACGGTAACCGCGTCCACCTGACTGGTAAGGAATATGCAATGCTGGAGCTGCTTTCGCTCCGCAAGGGCACGACGCTGACCAAGGAGATGTTCCTCAATCATCTCTACGGCGGCATGGACGAGCCTGAACTCAAGATCATCGACGTTTTCATCTGCAAGCTGCGCAAGAAGCTGGCGCTCGCTTGCGGTGGCGACAATTATATCGAAACCGTCTGGGGCCGCGGTTATGTGCTGCGCGATCCTGATGAGGCGGAAGAGATTGCGACCAAAGTCGCCTGAACCAATATTTTCTAGCTGCTGAAAAAGGTCGGTGATTCATAATGGTCGCCGGCCTTTGCGTTGGTACTGCGCTTACGTCCGCCCCGAACCATGTGGAAAAGGGCCAGCGATCCTTGTGGATCACCGGCCCTTCCATGTCAGGCGAATTAGGGGCGGAGGAAAGGGCTTAAAGCCTCAGGTGGGGGAACCGCCCCTTAGGGGTCAATTGTCCGCCTGATTGGAAGACGTGCTTTCACTGGAGCCCGCGGCTTGTCCGCTTCCAGACAGTTGGCCCGTGGCATTCAGCGCGGCACTTCCATTCAGAACGCCACCGCCGCTTCCAGCAGGTTGCGCGGCGCTGGATTGGGCTGCCCCGGCAACGTCGCCAGCCGCCGATCCTGCACCATTAACGGCGCCGCTGGCCCGATTGCGCGCTGCGTCGGCCGTTGCGCTCGCTTGTCCCTGCGCCGCCGCGCCAGCGGTGACCGCACGATCTCGCACCGCGCCTGCCGTCTGGCTCGCACGATCGCGAATGCCACCGACGGCATTGGCCACATCATTGGTGCCCAACGTGTCTGCAGTCAGGCTGCCGCTTGCCGATCCGCTGGCCGAGCCCGAGGCATTTGCGCCGCGGCTTTTGCCCTTGCGGCTGACTGACCCAGCAGCAGCACCGTCGGCGCGGCCCGAACCCGACCCGCCAGCCGACACACGGCCATTGTTGAGGTCAACGCTGCGATCAATGCCAATGCCGCCCGAGCCGTTCAATGTTCCGCCCAGCGATCCGCCAACGCCACCCAGAGTGCCGCCAAGGCCTCCACCCAAGCCGCCTCCGCCGCCAAGCAACTGAGCAGACGCAGGCGCGCTGAGGGCGGCGAGGCAAGCCGTGGCAAGAATGATTGTCTTCTTCATCGATCGTCTCCTTGTTCGTTGTCGATCCGATGACAGGAGAACGCGATCGCGATGCGACTTAATCCCGGGTGCCGGGATAAATTCTACAAGTAACTGAAAATCAATTATTATTTCTGCATTCGCCGCAGATGATGCCATGGCCGAATGCTTTGCTGGGTCCCGCCTTCGCTTCGGCGATCAGCCCATTCAAACTGCCTTTCGCCACCAGCCGTCCTGCAACGAGGGGCGCCGCGAAAGAAGTCCCTCTAACCCGGCCTTTTCCGCCATCGGCACGGGCCGCATACATGTCGGCGCCAGGCGCTGCGAAATCGACGTGCCGGGCGCGGCCCGCTTCCGGCAGCAATCGGCCCCGGCCATCGACCCCCGTTACAGCCACGACGTCGGGATAGGATGCCGGATAGGCGGGAGGGGCAGCCGGGCCGTCATTGCCCACAGCAGCTACAATCCTGACCCCCCTGTCCCGCGCAAGACGGATCGCGCCTGCCAATAAGGGGTTGCTGGGACCCACCAAACTTACCGTCACCACCTTCACCCCACGCGCAGCCATCCATCCCAGCGCGCGCACGATCGCAAATGCGCTGCCGCCGGCGGGATCGTCACCATAGACGTCTGCCACCAGAAGCGGCGTGCCTGGCGCTGCCCCCCGGATGGCGCCCGAACCGCTGATCAGGGATGCCACGGCCGTACCATGTGCACTGGCCCGGGGGGCGCCCCGTGCGAAGCCGCGCTGCTCGATCGCGCCAGGGAGTGACGCGTGGCGGGCCACGCCTCCGTCAATGATGCCGGCGGCAGGCGAAGTTACAGTGGAGCCGCCTGCCAGAGCCGCTCCTTTCAATTTTGGTGCGGCACCTCCAGGAAAATAGAGGTTGTCCGCGCTCGCCTCCGCTTCCGGCGCGATGGACCGGACCTGCTTCAGCGCGCTGGCTAGGCTCCGGCCAGCCGGTATCGTCAGCCGTGCGAGCGGCAGGCCAATCCCTTCGACAGTATCGCTCGCTACAGAATATCCCGCGCGACGAAGCGCTTCGATGCTTGTTGGACTTGCCCCCATCAGCAGGACGACGCCACGCCGTGCCACTTCCTGCCTGTCGTCCAGTTCGACGCTGTCACGATGTCGCCGGAGCAGGTCAGCAATCCGCGCTGTCCTTTCTGCCACCAGGCGCTCCGCAAGCCTGGCCGGGGGAAGCCGATCCAGTCCGGCCCGATCTAACGCGCGATCGGCATTATCAAGCAGTTGGGGAACGGCATTGTCGATCGAACCCAATGCGCCACCGGGGGACGGCAGCAATTGCGCCTGAGCAGCTGGGCCCGTCAGCATCAATCCAACAATGATCCAGGAACGATGCATCTTCATCTCAATCTCTTCACCCTCGCAGGACCTGGGAGCAAAGCCCCCTGTCCTTTCGCATTCATCATGACCCATCGCGAATTAATTTCCGCTATATCCATCTCGTCAGGGATGAAACGCGCGACGCCAGCCGTTTCATCCCTGAACATGAGATGGAGAACGGATGTCGTTTGAGAGCGATCTGTTGGCGATCCTTCCCCGGCTACGCCGCTTCGCCGTCAGCCTTTCGCGGGATCGCGCCGATGCGGACGATCTCTGCCAGGCAGCGCTGGAACGGGCGCTGAGGGCGCGCGACCAATGGCAGCCGGGGACAAGGTTGGACAGCTGGATGTATCGTATCATGCGCAATCTCTGGATCGATGAAGGCCGTTCGCGTCAACGTGCTTTGCGGACCTTTGCGCCTGAAGAAGCCGGGCAGAATGTCGGCTATGCGGGGGACCATGACGTGGAAGCGCATATGACCCTCTCCGATGTCGATCGGGCCATGCAGGCGCTTCCCGACGAACAGCGGGAAGCCATTGCCCTCGTTCTCGTGGAGGGGCTGTCCTACAAGGAAGCGGCCGAAATATTAGGCGTCCCGATGGGCACATTGACGTCACGTCTGGTCCGCGGTCGCGGAGCCCTTATCGAACTGTTGGGAGAAGCGGCATGACCGACATCGACGAAGCCATGCTGATCGCCTGGGTTGACGGAGAATTGGACGAAGTGAGCCGCCGCCGTGTCGACCGCGCCATCGCGGAAGATCCGGCGCTCGCCCAGCGGCTAGCGGCGCATCGTCAGCTAAGGGAACGCCTCTCTGGCCATTATGCGCCGGTCGAAGCGGAGCCGGTTCCACCGGGCATGCGGGCCCTGCTTGAAGAAAGCGGCAAGATCATCCCGATCGGCCACTCATCAGCACCCCGGCAGCGCAAACTGTGGATAGGCGGCGCAATCGCGGCAAGCCTTGTGCTCGGCCTTGGGATAGGCCGCATGTCCCATGGTCCAACTGGGCCGATAGGGTTGAGCAATGGCGTCATGATGGCGAAAGGCGACCTTGCATCGGCGCTGGAAACCCAGCTCGCCTCTGCTCAACAAGACGCGCCCATCCACATCGGTCTCAGCTTCAAACGGCGAGGCGGCGGGTGGTGCCGCAGCTTCGAAGGCAGCATCATGTCGGGCGTCGCATGCCGGGAAGGGGGTGGGTGGCAAGTTGAGCAGTTGGTCCCGGCCGGGTCTCGCTCTACAGAGTATCGTCAAGCTTCGTCGACAGACGAACGGGTCACCTCAACGATCGATGCCTTGATGGAAGGCGCTCCTGCCGACGCCGCGCAGGAAGCTGCCGCCCGGGCGAGCGGATGGCGGTAGCTTCAGTTCAGGTTTGCAGCAGCCAGCGATCGGTGCCTTGAAGACCGATCGCTGTCAGCTTGCCGCTCTTCCAGGCGCCCGTGTCTATGCCGATCCGATTTGCCTGCTCATCAACCTCAGTGGAGATGCTGTGGCCATGAACGACCATGTAGGGATGGGGCTGCCGGTCATGCAGAAATTCCGCCCTGATCCAGCGCAGGTCGGCTGCTTCCTGTTCTTCCAGCGGCAGTCCTGGCCTGATCCCGGCATGAACGAAAAGGTAATCGCGCATGACCAGGCTATCTTCAAAGGCGTCCAGGAAATCGACATGCTCGCGCGGCACGTGGCGCAGCATCCATGACGCCATATCGCCATCCGTCATCGCTGCTCCGATGCCGGGTTCCAGGCCATAGCTCTCCAGCGTTGCTATACCGCCGATACGGCGGCAATAGGCCGCGAACTGCGCACTGCCGCGCGCGGCGCCAACGAACACTTCCTCATGGTTGCCCTTGATCAGGTGGACGTTGCGCGAAGCACCAGCGAGCGCCATAGCGCGCTCGATGACTGCGGCGGACTGCGGACCGCGATCCATCAGATCGCCAAGCAGGACGAGATGGCAGGGCAGGGGAGCGCGAGCCCCATCGTCCTGTTCGATCAGTTGCAGCAACTGCTCGAAAAGGTCCAGCCGCCCGTGAATGTCACCGATTGCATAGACCCGCCGGTCCGAACCGATATCCGGCACGAACGACGGCGCAGGCTGCGATCTGGAGCGGAAAAATCTAAACATCCCGCTCCATCCTCGCACAGCGTTCAGAGTCGAGGCAATGTGACGCCTTGCTGCCCCATATATTTGCCAGCGCGATCAGCATAGCTGACCTCGCACGGTTCATTGCCCTTGAGGAACAGGAACTGGCACGCCCCTTCATTGGCATAGATTTTCGCTGGCAGCGGCGTGGTGTTGGAGAATTCCAGCGTCACATGGCCTTCCCAGCCGGGCTCAAGCGGCGTCACATTCACGATGATGCCGCAACGGGCATAGGTGGATTTGCCAAGGCAGATCACGAGGACGTCGCGCGGCACCCGGAAATATTCGACCGTCCGGGCGAGCGCGAAGCTGTTGGGCGGAATGATGCAGCATTCTGTCTTGCGGTCGACAAAGCTGTTCGCCGCGAAATCTTTCGGGTCGACGACCGCGCTGTCGACATTGGTGAAAATCTTGAACTCGTCCGCGACCCGAGCGTCATATCCATAAGAGGAGAGGCCATAGCTGATGCAGCCGTCACGGCGCTGATTTTCCACGAAAGGCTCGATCATTCCATGGGACATGGCCTGCTCGCGGATCCACTTATCGGACAAAATCGACATGGTTTTTCTTAGCTCTTGCTGGGAGGAACACGTCCCAAGTCGTTGGGACTGAATGAGAAAGGAAGAAGTTCGGTGACGTTGTGGCGAGCAAAGGACTCGCCATTGGCAGCGGCACAATAAATCGCGATTGGCCGCCCGGCTACCTGCTCTGCTTCATTGAGGATCTGACGGCACCGCCCGCAAGGCGTCACCGCTATGGTATCGCCTCCCACAACAGCGATGGCTTCCATGTCGGCCAGCCGTCCCTGCGCGTTCACCGCCGCAACAGCCACCGTTTCCGCGCAAAGCGAAAGCCCGAAGCTCGCATTCTCGAAATTCGCGCCGACGATAATCTCACCGCCAGCTAACCGCACCGCAGCACCGACGGCAAAGCCGCTATATGGCGCATAGGCATTGCCCCGCGCCGCGCGCGCGGCCTCGATCAAGCTTTCGACATCCGCTTCCATGCTCATGGCGCTACCACGCCCCATCTCACCGGACCATCGACGCCATCGATATGGCGCATGTCATTCGCCGTCCACATCACCCATCGCCGGGTGGCATAGTCTGGCGGGAAGAAATTGCCGTCCAGCCACAGCGTCCGGTTTATGCCCGACGCGATGTCATATTCCTCCTCGAAAGCCTTTGAGATGTTGAGGAGGACAGGCTTTCCGGCATTGCTCTCGACCAGGTTGACCAGCGTATTGAGTTCCGACAACACCGCGTCCCGTCCCGGCCGTGCAAGGCAGTTCGGATCGAAGTCCAACCGGATCACCGGGGGTAGGGCGGCATTGTCGCGTGGCACGGTCGTGATGAAACGTGTCGCCTGACCTGCCGCCCGGCTGCACAGGCTGAAATCCAGCACCGCGCCATAACGCAGTCCCGACGATCGCGCCGCAGACCAGTTCCGTGCAAAGGCAGGATCGCGGCCGTCCTTCCCCTTTGCCGCGCGGATATAAGCGAAATCAACGCCATTGGCGGCCAAGGTGCCCCAATCGATCGCGCCCCCGTCGGCGGTTACCGCCACGCCCTGAACCGGATAGACATCGCGCCCCGGCGCCCAGCGGCAGGCATAGACCCACGCGCCCCCCGCCAGCAGGGCGATGACAGCCGCGCCCGCAAGGATGCGGACCAGAAACTGGCCTGAAGAATGCTGGCGAATGTCCCCTTACCCCTTGATGTGCAGCACGCAGATCAGCGTGAACAGGCGTCGTGCCGTGTCGAAATCGACCTTGATCTTGCCCTCCAGCCGCTCGATCAGCATTTCCGCTGCGTCATTGTGAATGGCGCGGCGCGCCATGTCCACCGTTTCGATTTGCTGGGGCGATGCGTTGCTGATCGCCTGGTAATAGCTGTCGCAGATCGCGAAATATTCCCGGATCGGTCGTCGGAACCGGCCCAAGCCCAGGATGATCGCCTCCAGCGGCTCGCCATCCTCCCGTTTGATCTCGATCACCAGCCGCCCGTCCTCGACGCGCAGCAGCACTCGATAAGGCCCGCCATAGCCATCGCCGTGGACGCGCTGAGGTGCGAAATAATTGTCTTCAAGCAGGTCGAAGATGGCGATCCGCCGCTCCTGCTCGACATCCGCGTTGCGCCAAAGGATCGTGCGCTCGTCAAGCGTGATGTCTATGATGCGCGGGTCGGTCATGGGCCCCTAGTCCCTGCTTGCGCGGCCGTTGAAAAGCAAGGGGGAGTTCTCCACAGCTTTGCAGGATCTGTCGTAGCTTGCCCCTTGCGCAGCCGGGCTGCTGGCGCGATGAGGGGGGATGGTCGAATTGGTGCAAATGAACCCTGTCATGGAAGCAGGCATGCCTGAACTCCCCCGCAATGTGGAGGCGGAGGCGGCGTTGCTTGGCGCGCTGATGATCGACAACCGCATCGCCGAGGACATCCAGCTCAAGCTCAAGGCCGAGCATTTCTTTGAGCCCCTGCATGGCCGCATCTACGAAGCGGTCATGAAGCTGGTCGAGCGGGACATGGTGGCCAACCCCGTCACGCTCAAGCCGCTGCTGGAACAGGACCCGGCGCTCAAGGAGTTGGGCGGCATCGGCTATCTGGCGCAATTGACGGGGAATGGCGCCGCGCTTCTCGGCGCGCGTGACTTCGCAACCCAGATATACGACCTCGCTCTTCTTCGTCAGCTTGTGAATGTTGGCCGGGAACTCGTTGAAAATGCGCTGGATACGAGCGAAGACGTCAACCCACGCGAGCAGATAGAGCAGGCGGAAGTCGCGCTCTACAAAGTCTCGGAAGGGGAGGGAGAAACCGGATCGGTCAAGAGCTTTGCGACTGCCACCACCATGGCGGTCCAGGTCGCCGAGCGTGCGCTGAACAGTGGCGGGCACGTTTCCGGCATCACCACCGGCCTCACCAGCCTCAACGAAAAGATCGGCGGCCTCCACAATTCGGATCTTATGATCCTCGCCGGGCGCCCGGGCATGGGCAAGACCTCGCTCGCCACCAATATCGCTTATAATGCGGCGTCCCGCTGGATGCGCGACCATGCGGACGGCATCCCGCCTGAAAAGAATATGGGTGCGAAGACCGCCTTCTTCAGTCTGGAAATGTCCGCCGATCAGCTCGCAACACGCGTTCTGGCCGAACAATCGGGCATTAGCGGCGAAGCGCTTCGCATGGGCAAGATCAGCCGCGCCGACTTCCAGAACCTGTCCCGCGCCGCGCGGGAGCTACAGGAACTGCCCCTGTTCATCGACGACACACCGGGCCTGACGATCGCTGCGCTGCGCACCCGCGCGCGCCGATTGAAGCGGCGTCATGACATCGGCCTCGTCATCGTCGACTATCTTCAGCTGCTGCAAGGCAGCGGCCGGGGCAGTGATAACCGCGTGCAGGAAATTTCGGAAATTTCCCGTGGTCTCAAGACGTTGGCGAAGGAACTTAATGTTCCGGTTCTGGCGCTTTCCCAGCTCAGCCGTGCCGTCGAGCAGCGCGAGGACAAGCGGCCGCAGCTGTCCGACCTGCGTGAATCGGGCTCCATCGAGCAGGACGCCGACATGGTCTGGTTCGTCTTCCGCGAGGATTATTATGTCGCGGCGAAAGAACCGGGGAACAAGGAGAGCAGCGAGCATCTTGAATGGGCGCAGGAGATGGAGCGGATCTACGGCCTCGCCGAACTGATCGTCGCCAAGCAGCGTCACGGCTCGACTGGCCGCATTCGCATGAAATTTGACGCGAAGATTACCCGCTTCTCCGATCTCGCGGACGGCGGCTACATGGGTGATTATGAGTGACCTGTCCTCCGGTCCGGCCTGCTTCGAACGGCCGGGGGAGGGCGCTCAACCTGCAATGAGCGCCTGCAAAACCAGCACCAGCCCGATCAATCCTACCATATAGACCAACGTCCGGATGACCGGCACGCCAAAGGCGTAAAGCGGAAGATAGACGATCCGCGCGCCGAGCCACATCCATCCGCCGATTGCAGTCAAGTCGCTCGTCCGCTCTGCTAGCACCACGCCGAGCAACGCGACGATGGCGATCGGATAAGTCTCAAGGAAGTTCGCCTGCGCGCGCACCAGCCGTCCGGCGACGGGTTCCAACGGCGGCAGCGTCTCATCGCGCGCGCCCATATTCCATTTCGGCCCATATTGCTTGGTTTTGAAATGCCCCGCTGCGAAGATATGGACCAACAGGAGTACGCAGCTCCAAGCCAATATTTTAAGTTCGATCGCCACGCTGGTCCCCTTTCCCACGACTGATGCTGCCCACAGTATCGCCATTCCTGCACATGCGCCATGATGCTCGTCGCGTGGATGGCTTTATGCCAGGAGTAACCGCATGGCGCTCGACTGAACGGAACCGTTCGATTATGCAGTATCCTATGAACTGCCAATCGCATACAAGGACATAGCAGTGATCATCTCCCGGCGTCGCGCTCTTACCTTGCCCCTTCTTGCAAGCGCTTGGTCCGCTGCTCCAGCCTGGGCGCGCGAAGCTGGTAGAGGCTCGCGGCTACAATATACGGGCAATCCGCTGCGCCTGCCGATGGGGGTCTGCGACCCGCAAATTCGGATTTTCGATGACGTCGCCTGGCTCTATGCCACCCATGACGCCAGCCCCACGAGCCGCACCTTCACGATGAAGGATTGGCAGATCTGGCGAAGCGACAATCTCGTCAACTGGTCTCATGAAGGCACGCTGCGCCCGGAACAAACCTATTTCGGCAAGCCAAGCAACCACTGCTGGGCCACGGATGCTATCCGGCGCAATGGCAAATATTATCTCTATTTTTCCATGGGGCCTGAAAATATTGGCGTGGTCGTCAGCCACGCGCCCGCAGGGCCTTGGCGCGATCCATTGGGCAAGGCGCTGATCGCGAAGGGACAGGTTCCCACCGAAACGCGCGACCCCGGCATATTACAAGAGGCTGACGGCACCAGCTATATCGTCTTCGGCACCTATGACTTTTATATCGCGCGCCTCTCCGACGACATGATCTCGCTTGCCGAAACCCCGCGCCGGATCATGATCGCCGATCCTGAAGGGCCTTATGGTCGGGGTAAGACCGACGACAAACCTTTCCTGCATCGGCGCGGGAAATATTATTATCTATCCTGGGGCACCTATTACGGCATCGGCACCTCGCCCTATGGTCCTTTCCAATGCAAGGGTCCCTTGTTGCTGCCCGAAAATGTGGAGCCGTCCTTCCTCAACGACAGCTCCATGCGCGGCCGTTATGCGCCACCGCCCGGTTTCAAACCGAAAAATTGGCTGAACTTCGACCGTCATGGCTCCTTCTTCAAATGGCGCGGCCGCTGGTTTTTCGCCTGCAACGATCAGTCGCAGGAAGGCACCACGCCGCTATTTCGGCAGAGCGTGATCTTCGACGTCCACTATCTGCGCGACGGCAGGATCGCGCCGCTTAAGCTGACGGCGAACGGCGTGATCTCACCAAAGAAATCTGGCTGAAACGTCGATCATCACCCGTCATGCCAGCGGAAGCTGGCATCTCTGGCTTAAGGTCGCGACCACGCCTCACGATATCCGAGCTTCCGCTGAGATGCCGTGATCTATTCAGCTCAGGCCATCAGAAAACAGGCTGGTTGGCCGGGTCCTCTGGATCAACCGAGGGCGCGGGGATCGGCGTCACGGGCGAGTGAATGCCGCATTCCACCTTGTCCCAACCGCGCCAGCGTCCTGCGCGCGGGTCTTCACCCGGCAGCACCTTCGACGTGCATGGCTCGCAGCCGACAGACAGATAACCCTGCGCTTCCAATGGATGGCGCGGCAGGTCATGCTCGGCGAAATAGGCTTCCAGATCGTCCTTCGTCCAGTCGCCCAGCGGATTGATCTTCAGGCGACCGTCTTCCACCTCGAACCGCGGCATGTTCTGCCGCGTGGTTGACTGGAAAGCCTTGCGCCCCGAAATCCACGCATCCAGCCCCTGCTTGGCGCGGTTCATCGGCTCGACCTTGCGAATGTCGCAGCAGCCGTCAGGGTCGTAGGACCAGCGGAGGCCCGTTTCGTCCTTCTTCGCCAGAACGTCCGCATCCGGCGTGACCGACCGGCTGTTGATAAAGCCCATGCGGCTGATCAGCGTATCGCGATAGTTCAGCGTTTCCGCGAACATCTTGAGCGTATCGACGAAGATCACGGGGACCGACTTGTCGGCCCTCGCCACCAGATCCAGCAGCACGGCGCTTTCCGTGCCGAAGGAAGACACAACCGCCACCTTGCCGGCCAGACCTTCGGCAAAGACGGTCTTGAGCATCGTCAATGCATCCACGCCGTCAAAACGCGCGTTCAGCGCGTCCGCATCAGCCTGCGTGAAGGCAGGGCGGGCGTCGATGACGTCAAGCTGGCGGGCAGGTTCAGCCATATATACTCTCCGGGTGCCGCTTCGCCCAAACCGGGCTGCGGCCATCGACGGTCTTTTGATAGACGTCGGCATAGCGATTAAGGGCGCGCTCGACGGCGGCGTCGTCCAGCGCCTTGTCCGGGCGGAAGCTGTCAAAGCCGCAGCGGCGCATCGCGACCAACTGGTCAACCAGCACGTCGCCAACCGCTCGCAACTCGCCCTGATACCCCGCCTCACGCAGGATACGCGCCGCCGAATAGCCGCGTCCGTCGCCATAAGCGGGGAAGTTCACCTCGACCAGTGACAGCCGTTCGAGATAAGGCAGCAATTCGCGCGCATCCTCGCCCGCCTCGATCCTGACGGCGGTCGAATTGGACTGGCCCGTGAAGGATTCGACCGTCACGGCGGGTTCCTGCGCGGCTTCACCGTCGCGGAACGTCAGGAACTCAACCATAGATCGCCTCCTTGAAGGGCTTCATGCCAAGACGGCGATAGGTGTCGAGGAAGCGCTCCCCTTCCTGACGCTCGGCGAGATAGAGGTCCGTCACCTTCTCGATGGCATCCACGACGCCATCCTCGGAGAAGCCGGGGCCGGTGATCTGACCGACGGCAGCATCCTGCGCACCCGATCCGCCGAGCGACAGCTGGAAATTCTCCACGCCTTTCCGGTCCACGCCCAGCACGCCGATATGGCCGGCATGATGGTGACCGCAGGCGTTGATGCAGCCGGAAATCTTGACCTTCAGCTCGCCCAGCTCCTTCTGGCGGCCTGCGTCGGCGAACCGTTCCGAAAGCTTCTGCGCCAGCGGGATCGATCGCGCATTGGCAAGGCTGCAATAGTCCAGGCCCGGGCAGGCGATGATGTCGCCGATCAGGTCCAGATTGGCCTCCGCCAGTCCAGCCTCATCCAGCTTCTGCCAGATGGCGTAAAGTTCCGCCTTCTTCACATGCGGCAGGACAAGGTTTTGCGCATGGGTTACGCGCAGTTCGTCCAGCGAATAGCGTTCCGCCAGGTCTGCCACCAACTCGATCTGCTCGGCCGAAGCATCGCCGGGAATGCCGCCGCGCGGCTTCAGGCTGATGTTAACGATCGCATAGCCCGGCTGCTTGTGTGCCGCGACCTGCCGGTCCACCCAGAGGGCGAAGGCCGGGTCGCTGCGATCGATATCTTCGCTCAAGCCCTGCTCATAAGCCGGGTTGGCGAAGAAGGGCCGGATGCGCGCCAGTTCTTCACGCGGCGGATTGAGGCCGAGCGTGCGCATATGTGCGAACTCTTCCTCAACTTGCCGCTTATATTCCTCGACGCCCAATTCATGGACCAGGATCTTGATCCGCGCCTTGTACTTGTTGTCGCGGCGGCCATAGCGATTATACACGCGCAGGCATGACTCCAGATAAGGCACGATCTCATCTTCGGTGACGAACTCATTGATAAGCGGCGCAACCATCGGCGTCCGCCCCATGCCGCCACCGGCATAGACTTCCGCACCGATTTGCCCATCGCGCGATATCAGCTTGAGGCCGATATCATGCAGCCGCATCGCCGCGCGATCCTCCTCCGCCGCAATCACCGCGATCTTGAACTTGCGCGGCAGATAGGTGAACTCCGGATGGAAGGTCGACCATTGGCGCAGCAGCTCGGCCCATGGGCGGGGGTCCGTCACCTCGTCGGCGGCGACGCCTGCATATTGGTCGGACGAGATATTGCGGATGCAATTGCCGCTCGTCTGTATCGCATGCATCTCGACCGTCGCCAATTCGGCGAGAATGTCGGGCGCGTCGGCCAGCTTGATCCAATTATATTGCAGGTTCGTGCGCGTCGTGAAGTGGCCATAGCCCTTGTCATATTTGCGCGCGATCTCGCCCAGCTTGCGCATCTGCTTGGCGGACAGCGTGCCATAGGGAATGGCGACGCGCAGCATATAGGCGTGAAGTTGCAGATAGAGGCCGTTCATCAGCCGCAACGGCTTGAACTGATCCTCGGTCAGTTGCCCGGCGAGCCGCCGCTGCACCTGATCGCGAAACTCTTCGACGCGGGCATCCACGATGGACTGGTCATAGCTGTCATAACGATACATGGTCAGATCACCCAGTTGCCGGCATCGGCGTCGTTCGGTTTAAGCGTGAGGTCGGGACGCACGGTCGGACCCAGAGCGCGAATGCGATCCTTGATATGGGCGGGACGCACACCTTCGTCGGTTACGGTTGCATCGATCACATAAGGAGCGACCACGCGTAGCGCCGCTTCCTCGGCCCGCGCCAGTTCATCGCCCCGGTCGCCCACATCGACCGACTCGCTGACCTGCCGGGTCCAGCCATCGCCCGCCCACCAGATCACGTCCCCGGTGCCAAGGTCATTCCCGGTCAAAATCTTCACGAATGCATCTCCGCCCCATTATTCATTTGTGCAGCAAAGCCAGCCAGCACATCCTGCGCCAGCGCGTAAGCCGCAACGTCCCCAACCACAATCAGCGCCGGGCTTTTTACCTGTTCCCGCGCCACCATGTCGCCCAAGTCCGCCAGCAGCGTCCGGAGCGTCCGCATGTTCGCGCGCGTGCCATTTTCCATAACCGCGACCGGAATGGCGGGCGATACGCCATCGGCGATCAGCTTGTCGGCGATGTCAGTCGCCGTCGCCACACCCATATAGATAACCAGCGTGCGGCCATGACCGGCGAGCCCTGACCAGTCCTGATCCGTCAACCCCTTGCATTGCCCCGCCACGAAGGTTACAGCGCTTGCCGCATCGCGATGGGTAAGGGGTAGCTGCGCCTGCGCCGCACAGCCGATCGCTGCGCTGATGCCAGGCACGATTTCGACCGGCACGCCAGCCTTGCGGCATGCCTCCATCTCCTCACCACCGCGTCCGAAGACGAACGGATCACCCCCCTTCAACCGCACGACGCTGCGTCCGGCAAGCGCAAGTTCCACGAGCAGGGCGTTGATGCCCTCCTGTGGCATCGAGTGACGGCTGCGCTGTTTGGCAACGGAAATCAGTTCGGCTTCAGGCGAGGCCATCGCCAATATCTCGGCCGACACCAACCCGTCGTGCACGACGACATCCGCCTGCGCGATCAACCGCGCGGCGCGTAACGTCAGCAGTTCCGGATCACCCGGACCCGCGCCGACGAGAAAAACGGTAGCAGGTAGTTGTTCGGCCATGCTGGGCAGATGGCGGAAGCGCGCAACGGTTTCAATTCAGAATGCTTTGCCGATGGCGAAGGAAAATTTGGGGCCTTGCTTCCCACCTCTTCATCCCAGCTTCTGTCAGAATGGCGGAAGAGGCGAGATGAACGTCAATCTCCCATCCCACTAGTATCGACTTCCTTCAGCCCGATCCCGATCGAAGCTCTGGGCTGCTCGATCTCCGCCGACGAAACCGGGTAAGCGCAATAATCCGCTGCATAATAAGCGCTCGGCCGGTGATTGCCCGAAATACCCTGACCTCCGAAAGGCGCAGACGATGACGCTCCGTTGGTCGGCCTGTTCCAATTGACGATCCCCGCCCGGATATTCGCCCAGAATTGGTTATACAGCTCCGGCGATCCACCGATAAGTGATGCAGAAAGGCCATAACGGCTATTATTCGCCTCGGCGATCGCAGCCGGGAAATCGGGAACGCGGATCACCTGCAACAAGGGCCCGAACAACTCGACGTCGGGGCGCTCGCTCATGTTGGTCACGTCGATGATCGCCGGGCTCAACAAAGGCCGGTCTTCCGACAGCCGGACGAGATGCTTTATCGGCCGCCCGCCATGGCTCATCAGATAGAGGAAGCTTTCGGTGAGTTGGTCCGCGGCCTGATTGTCGATGACCGGCCCCATGAAAGGCGCAGGATCGGCATGGGGATGATCGATGATAAGCCGATCGGCAATTTTCTTGACCTCGCCGATCAACATATCGGCCAATTCTTCCTTGACGATCAACCGGCTCGCGGCCGTGCAGCGCTGACCGCTCGACAGGAAAGCCGATTGCACGACCAGGACGGCGGCGCTAGCGATATCGCCGGTATCCCAGACGACGACCGGATTGTTGCCGCCCATTTCCAGCGCCAATATCTTGCTCGGATTATTGGCGAATTGGCGATTGATCGTCAGTCCCGTAGAGGCCGAACCGGTAAAGAGAATGCCGTTGACGTCCTCATGCGCGGCAAGCGCTTTGCCCTCGTCCGGCCCGCCCAGCACCAGCCGCACGACGTCATGCGGCACGCCCGCCTCATGGTAGAAGCGCACCAGCATCTCGCCCACTGCTGGCGTCTTTTCGGACGGCTTGAACAGCACGCCATTCCCGGCGAGCAGGGCAGGCACGATATGGCCGTTGGGCAGATGAGCAGGGAAATTATAAGGGCCAAGCACTGCCATCACGCCATGCGGCTTATGCCGGACGGATTGGCGAGCACCCATCGCCGCTTCCAGCCGCCGCTGGCCGGTACGTTCCGAATAGGCGGCCACCGAGATATCCACCTTGTTCATCACGGAGGTGACTTCCGTTCGCGCGTCCCAAAGCGGCTTTCCGGTCTCCCGCGCGATCAGGTCCGCCAGCGCCTCCTCATTGGCGCGCACGACATTTACGAAACGGCGCAGCGTCTCGATACGATAGGAAATCGGCTGAGCCGCCCAGGATGGCCATGCCGCCCTGACCCTCGCAACCTCCGCCTCCACATCGCTGGCATTTCCCTGCCACAGCAATGCACCGGTGGCGGGTTCAGTTGAAGTCAGCGTTGCGGACATACAATCGATATGGCGAATATTGCCCTATGAGGAAAGGGGGGCACTCATAACAGGCAGCAACAAGGTGCCTTCTCCTTTGAGGCGAGAGGGGTGTGGAGATGGGGGCACCAGTCTCAAGGTACTTCCGGGCCACGCCCCAAAGCCTCACCCATCCGCCGGATCGCCGCGACTTTCTCCTGCAACGGCGACCAATCATCCCGTTCGGCGATCGCGCTCCAGATGGACTCGACTTCGTCTATATGCATCGAACAGGGAGCGGCATCGCTCCAATAGGCATGGTCTTTTCCGCCGCTTGGTTCCATCCCGGCAACAGCTTCGCGGAACGGCGCCCAAGCCTCGCTCGAATAATCTGTTCCCTCGCGCGGTTCGCCGCCTCGCCAATCATGAAAGAAACGATCGATCTGTGTCTCGCTTGCGGCCATTCCCTTGGCGGCTGCCTCGATCATTGCGTTCACATCGCCTGAGAGGACGACGCCTAGCCGCCAGCAAAAGCGCCGCGCCATTGCCTCTCCGAACAATTGGGGAAACCGCTCCAGTTGCTCGATCAGCGGTTCGGCTTCGACCAAGGGTCTCAGCGAAACAGCCAATTGCGCCACATCCCAGTGAATCGCTTCAGCCTGCCGTCCGAAGGCATAAAGCCCGGCATGGTCGAAATAGGCGGCCGTGAAACCCGGCTCCCAATAAGGCGTAAAGCGCCACGGGCCATAGTCGAAGCTTTCGCCCGTAACATTGATATTGTCGCTGTTCAGCACGCCATGAACGAAACCCGCGACCATATAGCTCGCCGCCAGATCAGCCGTCCGCTCGACCACGCGGCCCAGCAACTGCGCGGGCGCATTGTTTCCCGGCTCTTCATTATAAAGGTTGCGCAGCGCATAGTTGGTGAGCCGCTCCAGCAGAGGCTTATCATCGAAATGGGCGGCGCGCTGAAAGGACCCGATGCGGATATGGGAATGGCTCAATCGCACCATGACCGCAGAGCGGGTGGGGGAGGGCTCGTCATGCCGCTCCAGCCCCTCGCCCGTCTCGATCAATGAAAAGGTTTTCGACGTGTTGACGCCCAGCGCCTCCAGCATCTCGGTCGCCAATATCTCGCGAACGCCGCCTTTCAGCGTCAACCGCCCATCGCCGAAGCGGCTGTAGGGCGTCTGGCCCGATCCTTTCGTCCCGAGGTCCAGCAACCGTCCGGCTTCGTCCCGCAACTGCGCGAACAGGAATCCCCGGCCATCGCCAATGTCAGGATTATAGACCCGGAACTGATGGCCATGATACCGCAATGCCAGCGGCTGCGGCAGGCTGCCTGACAATGGTTCGAATCGGCCGAAGTGACGAAGCCACTCCTCATCGCTCAGCCGGTCCAGCCCCACGCTCGCTGCCGCCCTATCGTTCCGATATCGCAATATCGTCTGCGGGAAGTTCGCCGCTGCGACTTCATCGGCGAAGTCGGGCTGCAACGCGAAGATTTCCTTTGCCGGATTGTATCTGCTGGCTTGCGAGGATTTGTCCATGCGGCGATATGGGGGGACAAGGCGGGCAGTTACAACCGCTTCGCTGTAATTTGAGGACGCACGACCGTTGACCAGCTTCACTGACGGCTACTGGTGGTCTCCCGACGGCCTCAGGCTCCACTATCGTGACTATGCCGGCGGTGAAGATGGCCGCCCGCCGCTGCTGTGCCTTCCCGGCCTGACACGCAACGCTCGCGATTTCGAACCCTTGGCCGATCGCCTCGCGGGCGAGTGGCGCCTCATCTGTCCCGACATGCGCGGCCGTTCCGAAAGCGCGCAGGCGAAGGACCCGATGACCTATGTCCCGCTAACCTACTTGCAGGACATCAGCCGCCTTTTAGCCGATCTCGCCATTACCCGTTTCGTCGCGATCGGCACCTCGCTCGGCGGCTTGATCACCATGTTGATTGCCGCGACTCACCGCGAATGGCTGGCAGGCGCGCTGTTGAACGACGTGGGGCCAAAGCTCGAACCGGCGGGGCTCGACCGCATCCGGACCTATGTCGGGGTCGGCCAGTCGCATCAAAGCTGGGTTCAGGCCGCCCGCGCGCTGGAAGAAGCCAATCGCGACATTTACCCCCGCTACGATCTTGAACAATGGCTTGCCATGGCGAAGCGCCTCTACCGCCTCAACAGCGGCGGCCGCGTCGTGTTGGACTATGATATGCGTGTCGCCGAACCCCTCCGCCTGTCGGGAGGCGAGGCGGGGGTCGATCTCTGGCCTGTCATGGCGTCTTTTAATGGCATCCCCTCTCTCATCCTACGGGGCGAAAGATCGGATCTGCTCAGCGCTGCCACTGCGCAGCGCATGCTTTCGGAAATGGGCCCCAGTGCGGAGCTTGTGACAGTTCCCGATGTCGGCCACGCTCCGCTGCTCGACGAACCGGAAGCCGCTGCCGGGATCGACCGCCTGCTCGCACGAGTCCTGCATGGCTGACACCCGAAGCGGGCCGCCGCGCCTGCTGCATGTTCACGGCAGCTTTTCCCTGGGCGGCAAGGAAGCGCGCGCTGTCCGCCTCATGAACCTGTGGGGCGATCGCGCCAGCCATACGATTGTCAGCGCCGCTCCTGACGCCATGGGCGCCCGGTCCGCGATCGCGCCGGGGGTAGAGGTCAGCTTCCCCGACGCGCCACCGTTGACCGGCCGCCCCGGCGCAAGCCGCTTTCGGGCGTTGGGACGCTTCCTGTCGGGCTTTGATCTTGTACTCACCTATAATTGGGGAGCTATGGACGCCGTCATGGCGCATCGCGTCTGCGCGCCTTTCCTGCGCCTGCCGCCGCTCATCCATCATGAGGACGGCTTCAATATCGAGGAGGCAGAGCGGCTCAAAACGAAGCGCAACCTCTATCGCCGACTGGCGCTCCAACGCGCCCAGGCCATAGTCGTGCCGTCCATCCGGCTGGACGAGATTGCGCGAAGAACATGGCGTCAGCCCGCGTCAAAGGTTCATCTGATCCGCAACGGGATTGATGTAGCGCGCTATGCTGGCGCTGTTCCCGGCGCCATTCCCGGCCTCGTTCGCTCGCCTGGCAAGCTGCTCGTCGGGACATTGGCCGGATTGCGGCCGGTCAAGAATATTCCTCGCATGGTACGGGCAGTCGCGCCGCATCGTGATAAGTTGCAACTGGTGATCGTGGGCGAAGGCCCTGAGCGGGCGGCGATCCTCGCAGAGGCAGCCAAGCATGGCATCGACGATATCTGCCTGCCCGGCTTCCTTCCCGACCCCTCGCGTATTCTCGGGCTGTTCGACATTTTCGCGCTGTCGTCCAATAGCGAACAGTTCCCGATCTCGCTGGTGGAGGCCATGGCCGCGCGGCTACCTGTCGCGTCCACCGACGTAGGGGACGTGGCGCAAATGGTCGCCCCGGAAAATCAGCCATTTATCGCACAGGACGAGGCTGGACTTTCGGGAGCTCTCGGTCAACTGGCCGCCAGTGCCGATCTTCGCATCCGTCTTGGCGAGGCAAATCTGCGCCGGGCGCAGCGCGACTTCGAAGAAGCTGCGATGGTTGATGCCTATGCGGGGCTTTATGGACAGGCACTATCCAGCCCTCATATTTTGCGGTAGGGCGCGCCCGTTATTCGTCATCGGTCGCGAAAGCTGCTATAGAGCGGCGTTCAGTCGACGGATGACCCAGCAGCTGTTGCGCGGGAGATTATGTTGTTCAAGGGTTTGAAGCCCATCATCTATGGTGGTCGTGAAGTCTGGCCGCTGGTCGAAGGCGGGAAGGGCGTGGCTGTGTCCAATCACGCCAGCTCCGGCGCATGGGCTGCGGCAGGGGGGATCGGCACCGTGTCCGCCGTCAATGCCGACAGCTATGACAGCATGGGCAACATCATCCCACAAATCTATCACGGCCGCACCCGCCGCGACCGTCATGAAGAACTGGTCGCCTACGCTATCGATGGCGCGGTCGAACAGGTAAAGCGCGCCTTCGAAATTGCCGGGGGTAAGGGCGCGATCAACATTAACGTGCTTTGGGAAATGGGCGGCGCTCAGCGGGTGCTGCACGGCGTCCTGGAAAAGACCAAGGGCATGGTCGCCGGTGTCACCTGCGGCGCGGGGATGCCGTATAAGCTGAGCGAAATCGCCGCGTCCTATGGCGTCAGCTATCTTCCCATCGTCAGCTCCGGCCGCGCCTTCCGCGCGCTGTGGAAACGTGCCTATTCCAAGGCCTCGGAATGGCTGGCGGCGGTGGTCTATGAAGATCCGTGGCTGGCGGGCGGCCATAACGGCCTTTCCAACGCGGAAGACCCGCGCCAGCCGCAGGACCCTTATCCCCGTGTTCGCGACCTGCGCGCGACGATGCGTGAAGGGGGCATTTCCGACGATGTGCCGATCGTCATGGCGGGCGGCGTATGGCACCTAAAGGATTGGAACGACTGGATCGACAATCCGGAGCTAGGCGCGATCGCCTTCCAGTTCGGCACCCGTCCGCTATTGACGCAGGAAAGCCCCATTCCCGATGAGTGGAAGCAGCGCCTCACGCAGCTGGAACCCGGCGACGTGCTGCTGCATCGCTTCTCACCGACGGGTTTCTACAGCTCGGCTGTCCGCAATCCCTTCCTGCGTCAGCTGGAAGCGCGCTCGGAACGCCAGATACCGTTCAGCACGGAACAGGCGGGCGATCATACGCACCAGCTGGATGCGGGCGTCAAGGGCAAGAATTTCTGGGTGACCCGCGGCGACCTGCTGCGCGCGCGCGAATGGGTGGGGCAGGGTTTCACGTCCGCGCTCAAGACGCCCGACAACACGCTTGTATTCGTCACCGAAGAAGAAAAGGCGGAAATCCGCAAGGATCAGACCGACTGCATGGGCTGCCTCAGCCAGTGCGCCTTTTCAAGCTGGATGGACAGTGAGACGAACTCGACTGGCCGTCTTGCCGATCCTCGGAGCTTCTGCATTCAGAAGTCCCTGCAAGAGGCGGTGCATGGTGGTGATCTGGACAAGAACCTCCTCTTCGCGGGCCATGGCGCGTACAAGTTCAAGCAGGACCCCTTCTATTCCAACGGTTTCGTGCCGACGGTGAAGCAGCTTGTAGACCGCATATTGACGGGCGACTGATGGCGGAAATCCAGGGATTGGCGGTGCTGGAATATCACACGCCCTATTTCGACATAGTGCGCCCGGGACAGTTCGTTTTTTGTGCGGTTTCGGGTGCACGGATCGATTTGGACGACCTCAAATATTGGAGCGCCGAGTTCCAGGAAGCATATCGCGGCCCGCTTGAGGCGACACAGTCCTTCCTACGTCATCGCGGTATGGCGCCCGCCTGAACGGCGCCCGCACTTTTTGTTCCTTTTGAGGGCGTGGTGCGTTATCCTCTTCATGCAGGCGACAAAGATCGCCGCATTTGGAAGGATGTCTAGGATGTCGCGTTTGGATGTCTATGGCGATCGGGTTTGCGTCGTCACCAGTTTCCTCATTGTAGGTTGGTTCATCTACGATATTTTCTTCGGCTGAGGCTTTTGCACAAAGCGCACTTCGCGTCTGCTAAAGCAAAGCTATGTTCCCTTTCTCAACTATATCTGTAGACAGGTGTGGAGCTTAGCGCTCCGCGGCTTTTGAAGGATGACAGCTTGCTCCGCGTCAACAACGGCTAAAGCGCACGGCCCTATGCGACCACGCAAGGTTTCGTGTTCCTCCGGACAAGGAGAAGACGATGAAACCCCGTACCCTTATTGCACGTCGTAAGCGGCAGCACGAAACAGCCAGGGATGTCTATATCCCGCACTCGTCCTGGTCCCGCCAGCCACGAGCCGCAGCCAGCGCAGCACTCGCGCCAGAAGATTTTTGGGCGCGCCTCGGGCTCTGATCAGCGGAAAACGACGGTTTTGCTGCCGTTCAGCAGCACCCGGCGGTCGGCGATCCATCCGACCGCCCGGGCCAGCACCTGCGCCTCTATATCGCGGCCGATGCGGATCATATCCTCTGCGGTGGCGCGATGATCGACCCGTTCGACGGCCTGCTCGATGATCGGTCCCTCATCCAGATCGGCAGTCACGAAATGTGCCGTCGCGCCGATCAATTTCACGCCTCGCTCATGGGCGCGGTGATAGGGGCGGGCGCCCTTGAAACCCGGCAGGAAGCTGTGGTGGATATTGACGCATCGCCCTTCCAGCCGCCCGACCAGATCTTCTGACAGGACCTGCATGTAGCGCGCGAGGATCAGATAGTCCGATCGCGTGCGTCCAAAGACATCCAGGATCGCCGCTTCCTGCCCGGCCTTATCCCCATTGGCAGGCAGTTCATGATAGGGGATGCCGTGCCATTCGGTGATCCGGCGCATGTCGGGATGGTTCGACACGACGCCCATGATATCGACGGCCAATGTTCCCGTCTGCCATCGGTGCAGCAGGTCGGCGAGGCAGTGCGAGCCTTTCGAAACCGCAAGCAGCATGCGCGGCTTTTCCTGCGCTCCACTGATCCGCCAGTCCATGTTGAATTCGGCGCCTGTGGCAGCGAATGCGGCCTGTAGCTCTTGCGTGTCCGACATGCGGGCATCCGTCGCTTCGAACGCCACGCGCATGAAGAAGCGTCCCGCCTCCCTGTCGGCATATTGCTGGCTATCGGTGATAAAGCCGCCCCGTCCCGCCAGGAACTGGCTGACGGCTGCAACAATGCCCACGCGGTCGGCGCACACCAGCGTCAGCACCCAAGAGGGGACAACCGAATTGTTCAAAAGGGGCCTCCGCGAATGGTCGGGAACGCCGTTGCCTTATGCCGCACCCATGATCAAGCGGTTAAAGCCACAAGACCTAGCCGCGACAGCGCAG
Source organism: Sphingobium sp. TomMM35A (assembly GCF_054771735.1). Taxonomy (NCBI): domain Bacteria; kingdom Pseudomonadati; phylum Pseudomonadota; class Alphaproteobacteria; order Sphingomonadales; family Sphingobiaceae; genus Sphingobium; species Sphingobium sp. TomMM35A. The sequence goes on along the minus strand of NZ_BSRC01000001.1, from coordinate 1,213,602 downwards.
ACTACATCTTCCTCGGCATGCAATCCGCCCCCGCAGCCTTTAACGCGCCGCATAGCTTTGCCGCTTCGGCATTGCTCGCCAAAGGCCCGGCCTGCAATCGCGTCATGGCGCCGCCCTTGACCAGATACAGCTGATAGGCGGAAAGACCGGCTACCTTGCCGCGCAGGCTGCTCCAAAGTGCCCGGGCGCGTCCTTCCTCGCTGAAGGCACCCAGTTGCACTCGCCAAGGCCCGCTAGCGGCCACCTTCGCTTCCTTCTCAATGGCAGGCTTACGCGGCGGAACTGCGGTGCTGAGTTTGGAAGGCTCAGCTTTCGTCTTGGCTGGTGAGGGCTTCTTGGCATCCCGGACAGGCGGCGGGGTAGCGCTTGCAAGAGAGGGCGTTTCCTCACGCAGAACCGGCGCGCTCGACAGGCGGCCATTGGCCTCCGACAGCGCCGCCACTTCCTTTTGCCCCATGTCCCGCGCCATGGCGAGCCCCTGCTGCCGCTGCTCAACGGGGATATATTTGTCCATCTGTTTAAGGCTCGACGTCGCCTGCGCCAGCCCTGCTGCGGATGCGCGGTTCATCAGCGCATAGGCGCGGGGCCAGTTCTTCGCTGTCAGGTCGCCGTTGAACAGCGCTGTGCCCACTATATATTGGGCGCGCGGTTCTCCCCGCATCGCTGATCGCTCAAGATAGGGCAGGGCGCTCGCACGCTCTCCCTGCTGGAACATCAGCAGCCCCAGATTATCCTCGGCCCGTACATGGCCCTGCGCTGCGGCTTTGCGATACCAATCGAGGGCCGCCGCCATATCAACTTTGACACCCCGGCCGAGCTTGCTTGCCTGACCCATGTTGAACTGCGCATCCGGATCGCCTGCCTGGGCGAGCGGCCGCCAAAGCCTCACTGCCTTGTCATAGTCGCCTTGCTGCCAGGCATCGACGCCAGCCTTCACATCGGCAAGGGCGGGCGGCGCCAAGCTCAGCATGGTTGCTGCGGCCAAGGTGCCCCAGATGTGCTTCATGTCCATATGCTCCTGAAACAACAGCGTCACCGCAGCCTATGATTGAACAAGGTTAATGCACACTTAGCATTGAGGATGCCATTCTTGATAGTAGGCTCCCGCTGCCACCGATGTCGAAGGATGCGGGCATGTTAACCAAATCTTAGGCGCGGCCATGGCAGTCCAATGTGCAATTGGATTTTCTGGGGGAAACGCGCGTGCGCATACTCGCATTGGCATCGCAAAAGGGCGGATCGGGGAAGACCACCTTGTCTGGTCATCTGGCTGTACAGGCGCAGAGGGCTGGCGCTGGCCCGGTGGTTCTTATCGACATCGATCCCCAGGGTTCGCTGGCCGACTGGTGGAACGAGCGCGAAGCCGAGTTTCCCGCCTTTGCCCAGACGACTGTCGCACGCCTCGCGGCGGATCTTGAAATCCTGCGGCAGCAGGGTTTCAAGCTTGCCGTCATCGACACGCCTCCTGCCATCACCATGGCGATCCAGAGCGTCATTTCCGTCGCCGAGTTGATCGTGGTGCCGACCCGTCCCAGTCCTCATGACCTCCGCGCCGTCGGTGCCACGGTCGACTTGTGCGACCGTGCGGGCAAGCCCCTGATCTTCGTTGTCAACGCTGCCACGCCCAAGGCGCGCATCACGTCGGAAGCCGCGGTTGCGCTTTCCCAGCATGGCACCGTCGCGCCCGTGACGCTGCACCATCGCACGGACTTTGCCGCATCGATGATCGACGGCCGTACAGTCATGGAGGTCGATCCAAACGGGCGCTCTGCTGGCGAAGTCACGCAATTGTGGAGCTATGTCTCCGATCGCCTTGAAAAGAATTTTCGCCGGACGGTCTTCTCGGTCCCTAATGGGACGGCGGGCACCAGCGGCGCAGTTCGTCCGGCGACGGGTGGCTTTGGCCGCCGCGTCGTGGGCCAGTAAGGGAGGGATGACAATGGCCGAACCCAAGCCTGTCGCTTCGCTGACTTCCGGACTGCTCGCCCGGAAGGGCGCTGCCCAGCCTGCCATGCGCCGCCCCGTCATGGGCTTTGGCCAACAGGCGACAGCGGCGCTGTTGCAGGACGATCTTGGCTGGAATGACATGGGCTTCGACGTTACCGAGCCCGAGCCTGTTCCTGCCGAGCCTCGCGCCGTAGTTGGCCTGACTCCGATGACACAGCCGCCGGTCGCAGCGCCTGTCCCGACCGTGATGGTCGAACGGGAAGAACTGGCGGAGCGCATGGAAGCAGCGGTCAAGACGATCGCTCCTGCCAAGCGCGCAGTCGCAAAAGGCCGCAAAGCCGCCTTCACCCTCCGTCTGGATGCAGACCGTCATCTGAAGCTTCGCCTTGCAAGCGCGGTCGTCGGCCGTTCCGCCCAGCAGATGGTGACCGAGGCTCTAGACAGTTTTCTCGCCGCTTTGCCCGAAATCGACAAGCTCGCGCAGCAGTTGCCGCGCGACGAAGCGAAGTAAAGGATCAGCCATGAAGCGCAGCGCTCTCTCCAAGGCGGCACTTTCGTCGCTGATCGTCGGAACAACCATGGTCGGCTGCACGGGGGCGGCGTTCCGTCCCTCCGCTATTGCCGCGCCTAAGCAGAATCCGGTTCGCTCCACTGCTGCGATTGAAAAGGCGCTCGCCGGCCGGGACGGCGCGCGCGCCGTCGCAGCGGCGGAGTTGGCGGTCCAGGCTGCTCCCCAGGACGCGAACTATCGGCAATTGCTTGGCCGCGCCTATATCGCGAGCGGCCGCTTCGTCTCGGCGGAAGCTGCCCTCAGCGACGCAATGACGCTCGGCAACCGGGACCCGCGCACGATCATCAGCCTGGCATTGGTCAAGGTGGCGTTGGGCAAGAATGACGCGGCTCGCGAACTGCTCGCGACAAACGCGGACGTCGTACCTGCCAGTGACTATGGTCTCGCCATGGCGATGGCGGGGGATCCGGGAGAAGGCGTCCGCATCCTGTCTGAAGCCATTCATGATCCGTCGGCGACAGCGCGGACACGCCAGAACCTCGCCTATGCCTATGCGCTGGCGGGCCGTTGGAAAGATGCGCGCGTCATGGCGGGCCTCGATCTCGATCCGCTCGCCGCCAATCAGCGCATCGCCCAGTGGGCGCAGACGGCGGCTCCTGACTTCGCACAGCAACGGATCGCTGGCCTGATGGGCGTCACTTTCGACGGCAATGATGCCGGCCAGCCCGTCGCTCTGGCTCTCGCGCCCGAGGCTGCGCCTGCTCAAATAGCTGAGGCAGCTTCGCCGGAAATGCCTGCCGCTCCCGTTGCCGAGCAGGCTACCGCTACCGAAATGGCCCAAGCGGAAGCCGTCCGACAGCCGGTTGATTTCACGCCTTATGCGGCTCCCGCGCCGGTCAATAAAGCGTCACGACTAGGGAAGAAGAGCGCCTCGGCCAGCCTCTCTACACCCATTCGCGCGGCGCAGGCGGTTCGTCAGTCGGTCCGTTTCGACGGAAAGGGCAACAGCGCGTGGGTGGTCCAACTCGGTGCTTATGCAAATACCGCGATCGCGAAGGAAAAATGGTATGAGATGGCGCGCCGCAACAGCGCGATCTCCGCTTTGCCGGTGCTGACCAGCCAGATTACCGTCAATGGCGTCAGCTATGCTCGCCTTGCCGTCAGCGGCTTCGATGATCGCGTGGAGGCGGACGCACTCTGCCGCGCCATCCGCACTCGCCGGGGTCAATGTTTCGTGCGGGAAAAGGCGCCCGGCGCAGCACCGCAGCGTTGGGCGCTCGCATCCAAGCCACGCCAGTTCGCTTCGCGCTGAACAAACACCTTTCTGATCGGATCACCTCGCCTCCCCTAGGGGGCGAGGTTTTTTGTATCACCGGCTCTGCTGGCAGCGGTAGACTGAAGCAGCCGGATCAAGCGCGATGAAGGCGCAAGCTCAGAGCGCGTACACCCTAGATTGTTGCTGATTTCCGGAGCCGCCCTAGTAGGCGAAAGTGGCTCCCCGAGTAGGATTCGAACCTACGGCCATTCGATTAACAGTCGAATGCTCTACCGCTGAGCTATCGGGGAGCAGCCCGGCTCTCGCTGGGCAGGCCGCGCCTATAGCAGCGAGATTCTTGAGATGGCAAGGGCAGATTTGCGAATTTTTTCAGGCAATGAATTGTTCTGCCGCGATCCGGTCATCCAGCGTATGTTCAGGGTCGAAAAGCAGGGTCAGCGGCGTGCCCCGATCGATCTGCACCTCGACCTCCGCAACGTCACGGACTTCCCGCTGATCCGCCACGGCGCTCACTGGACGCTTGACCGGATCAAGCACCGTAAAGCGGATTGCCGTGCTTTCCGGCAGGATGGCGCCACGCCAGCGGCGGGGACGAAAGGGGCTGATCGGCGTCAATGCCACCAGACCCGATCCCAACGGAAGGATAGGGCCATGGGCAGAGAGATTATAGGCCGTCGATCCGGCGGGCGTCGCCACCAGCACACCATCGCACACCAGTTCGGTAAGCGCCGTCCGCCCATTCACATGGACTTCCAGCTTCGCCGTCTGGCGCGTCTCGCGCAGCAGAGACACTTCGTTGATGGCGGGGATCGAAAAACGCTCTCCATCGACCGTATCGACAGTCATGCGTAGCGGGTTCACCTTGAAGAGCTTGGCCGCCTCGATCCGCTGCTCCAGCCGTTCCAGCCGCCACTCGTTCATCAGGAATCCGACTGTTCCCAAATTCATCCCGAACACGGGCATGATCCGGCGGCTTTCCAACATGGAGTGCAGGGTTTGCAGCATGAACCCGTCGCCACCCAGCGCGATGATCATATTCGCTTGCTCGACAGGCACGAAGTCATACGCTGCGCGAAGCCGCTCCTCGGCTGCCTTGGCGGACTGGGTAGGGGAGGCGAGCAGAGCGCGCCGTGGCTCCTCGCTCATCCGCCGGTCACACTCATATGGCGATTGACTGCGGCGGCAGGCGCGTTGCCGCCGATCCGGAAATCATGGCTGGCAGGCTTCAGCCGCAGGGCGCGGTCGATCAGCGGCTGAACCGCATCGACGCCGCCCTCGCGGAATGCGGTCTTGAGATCCACATGATCCTCATGCCCCAGGCACATGAATATCTTTCCTTCGCAGGTCATGCGCATGCGGTTGCAATCCGCACAAAAGTTGTTGGTGAGCGGCGTTATCAGCCCCAGTCTCACGCCCATCCCTTCGACCGCGTGATAACGGGAAGGCCCGCCCGTGCGATGCGCGATCGGCACCAGTTCATGATGCAGTCTCAATTGCTCGACCACTTGGGTCAGGGGCAGGTAATGATCCGTGCGATCCTCGCCTGTTTCGCCCAACGGCATCGTCTCGATCAATGTCAGGTCGAACCCCTCGCGATCGCACCATTGGAGCATCGGCAGGATTTCGTCTTCGTTGATGCCCTTCAAGGCGACCATGTTGATCTTGACCGCGAGACCCGCCGCCTTCGCCGCGGCCAGCCCCTCGATCACCGGCCGAATGTCGCCATTGCGGGTGACATGAGCGAACCGCTCCGGATCGCGGCTGTCGAGGCTGACGTTGATCCGCCGGACGCCCGCATCGAAAAGCGCTTCGGCATGCTGCGCCAGCCGTGTGCCGTTGGTCGTCAGCGTCAGTTCGTCCAGGTCTTCGCCAAGGTGGCGGCCAATCCGCCGCACCAGATCGACAATGTCCCGCCGTACCAGCGGCTCGCCGCCGGTCAGCCTTATCTTGCGCACGCCGCGCGCTATGAAGAGGTCGGCAAGCAGCGCGATCTCTTCCAGCGTCAGCACCTGGTCCTTGGGCAGGAAGGTCATGCGCTCCGCCATGCAATATCGGCAGCGCAGGTCGCATCTATCCGTGACCGAAATCCGCAAATAGCTGATCCGGCGGCCCAACGCATCGGTCAGGCCCGTGCGCCGAAGATCGGGCTTGTTCATGCTCAACTAGCTAAGCCATGGCAAAGTCCGGTGCAAGCACTGCCGGTTGCAGGGTCATGAACAGGTCGCTAACGCCTGTCTGCTACATGCCTCGACATGCGCTGTAGTCCGGGAGTTTCGATGTGAGCGGTGAAACCGCACTGCATGGCCAGCGCAGCCTTTTCATCCTGTCGCCAGGCGACAGGGACGGATTGTCTCGCGCGGCGGCGCTGGCGGGTTGGCGCGCCATTGCGGCGCGGCGATTGAAGGACGCAGCCCAGCGTTTCCTGCACAGCGACGCGCAGATTGCCCTCATTGATGCCCGTGGCTCCGCAGAAGATGGTGAAACGTTGATTGAAGCACTGGCGCCCGCTGTCGAGGCTGGTGGCGGCGCGATTATCGTGCTGATCGATGAAAGCGCGCTCGGGTCTGTCACAGCTTTGCTGGACGCGGGGGCCACTCATTTCCTCACGGCTCCCTACGCGCCTGACCAGATGCGCGCGACACTCGCGTCGGCGCAGCGCCTGATCGATCGCCTGGGGGGCGGCGCGGCATCCAGCCAGCGCGCTCAGCGGATAAGGCGAGGCGATGCCTTATTTTGGGAATTGGACAAGGGAGGACGTGTCGTCCGCCTGAGCGACAATCTTGCGCGGCATCTAAACCTTGATCGGCAGGTTATCAGCCCCGCGCGTTTTGCCCGCTGCCTGCCTCGTACGGAGCGCCGGTCGGTGATTGCGGGCTTGCGCGGCATGATGCGGTCGGGCCGGACCGAATCCTTCGCGCACGCTGCCCCCGGGCGGCCGGGCGATCGTCTCGTTCATCACCTCCGCCTTATTGATGGGGTTGTCGCCGCCGACGTCGAATGGCTCTCTGACACGCATGGCGACGACGCAACCGGCCGCGATGACCTGACCGGCCTTCGCTCCCGGCAAGCAGCCCTTGAATGGCTGGAGAAGCGATCGGGTCTCGCCACGACGATCCTCCTCCTTTCCATCAGCCAGTTCGATCGGATGAACGCCGCTTATGGTCAGGTAGTCGGCGATGCCTTGCTTGGCCGCATCGCCCGGCGGGTCGAGCGCATGGCGGCTGAAGCAGCGCCCGGTGCCCTCGTGGCCCGCATCGCTGGAACCGAGTTCCTCATCGGCCTTACCGGAGCCGCCGCCGCGAGCGAACGCGCGACCTTCCTCGCGCGCCAGCTGATCGGCGCGGTCGGCCGCCCGTTCAGTGCGGGCGATCACCTTATCCGCCTCACCGCCCGCTGTGGCATCGCGCAGTCACGCGCCGATGATGACGCCACACGCCTGCTTCGCCGCGCGGGTACGGCGCTGGCCGACGCGCGGGCGGGCGGCGGGGAGGGCATCCGCATTTTCTCAGCCGAAAAGCGCAGCCGCCAGGTTGATGCCGACCAACTTGAAACCGACCTGCGCCTCGCCCTTGATCGGGGAGAGATCGGCATCGTGTTCCAGCCGCAATATCCGATCGGTGGTGATCATATGACGGGCGTGGAGGCGCTCGCGCGGTGGAACCATCCACAATATGGCTCGCTGGGCGCTGGCATGTTGTTCGCCACTGCCGAACGATCGGACTATATGCTGCCGCTGTCCGCCCACATTCAGGCGGAAGCCTTGCGTCAGGCGGCTGCCTGGCCACAGGCGCTTTCGCACTTGCGCTTGTCGATCAACGTGACCGCCGCCGACATCGCGCAGCCTGGCTTCATGCCGCAGTTCCTCGGCCTGGTTGACGGCAGCGGCTTCCCGCGTTCGCGGCTAACGGTCGAGATTACCGAAAGCGGCCTTATCGAGAATGTCGCTGCCGCATCGGCGCTGCTGACGGCTCTTCGCGCAGAGGGCCTTGCCGTTGCGGTCGATGACTTCGGCACCGGCTACTCAAGCCTCGCCTATCTCAAGAGCCTGCCGCTCGACTATCTCAAGATCGACAGCGGATTGGCTCAGGATATCGCTGGCACGGCGCGGGACAGGATCGTGGTCCGGGGCGTCATCCACATGGCCAAGTCACTGGGGCTGTCCGTCATTGCCGAGGGCGTCGAGACGCAACAGCAACTCGATCTTCTCGCGCGCGAAGGATGCGACTTCTACCAAGGCTTTTTGCGGTCAGCGGGCGTATCATCCGCCGAGTTGGCCACCATGGCCCTGAAGGGCTGAACCTAGCCTAAAAAGCAATCCCCACCCGGCCGATCAGCGTCGCACCCGAGTGGCGTGCATCATCGATGCTGCTGTTGGCATAGCGCACGCCGGCAAACCATCGCCGTTGCAGATAATCCACGCTGATCCCATGGTCCCAATAGGAGCCGCCCGGCCGTAAACGGTATGCATTGCCCTCATCGCGCACGCTGCCGCTGGAGCGCCCGACATGAGCCGAAACAGTAAGGGGCGTTCCTGGAATGCCCGTCGAGGCTGCTGCCGACAGATAGAGATTGTCGCCACCAATTGATCCTTGCCTCGGCGCGTAGCTGGCGTTGAGATCGATATTGGCGGGGCCGATCATAAAAGCCGCGCCCGCTCCAAATTCCCCATATCCTTGCCCCGATGCGCCCGGGAAAAGATGATATGTGCCCCTGGCCGAAAGCCGCCATCCGTCCAACTGCCGCGCATAGGACGCGCCGAGATCCGCCACAGCGTCAGCGCCGCCATGGCGATCGCTGCTCCACAAGGATGTTGCCGCAGCGTCGAAACTCAATTCGTCGGTCGCCTGGAGGGCGACAGACCCCCGCACGACGGGCTCGCCATCGCTCCAGCTGAGGCCTCGCCTACGCTCATCGCTTGCAACCTCGACGGTTCCCGAAATCGTGTCGGCATATTGTGCTAGAGCGGGCGAGGCGCTGGCGGCCAGCAAAAGCGCAGCCGCCAACGTCACGCGCATGTCAGTTTGAAGCAAGGTTACGGACAGCATCGAGCTCAGCCATTAGCGGTGCACGATCCCGTTCGGCAACTGATATCAGATGTTCGCGAATGGCCGCTTCATGCCGGGCCAGGTTGCGTTCACCCGACTTGCGATCAGGCGTGCATGCGCCATGCTCGCTCCCGGAAATTCGCTTGTCGGCAGAAACGGTGCGCGCAAGCGCCGGGCCGTGGTTGAGCGCGCGGTCAACCACCACAGTCGCGGTCCACTGGCACCGCTGCATGTCCATGCGATTGGGCGTCTTTGCCCCAACCGTCTTCGTCGAAATATCAACGCGTGCGGAATAGGTCGCTTGCACCGGCGTTCCACCATGGTCGATCTGTACGCTGTGCGTGGCAGCAGCCGCCGCCATCGCTACGAGTGTCGAAATCATGTCAATCTCCTGCTTGACGCCGGACTTTGCTGCCCGGTCATCGAAGCGGGATTTAGTTGGACCATGTTGCTGATACTTTGCTGGGGCACGACAAAGCGGTGCTGGCAAGAGGCTCGACGGCGGCGCTCTCCACCATCAGGAAGCCGCCTTCGCCAACCCTTTCGACAATTGCAACGCGCCGTTCAGCCGGGCCGCCGGGTCGGCCCATGCCCGGTTGACCACGACCTTGCTGTCCGGCCGCAACCGCGCCACGCCGTTCAGGCGCTGGATATAGGCCACCAAGCCCTCCGGCTTGGGAAAGCGATCCTCGAAAAAGCTGACCAGCGCGCCCTTCGGCCCCACATCGATCTTCGAGATATTGGCCGTTACGCAATTCTGTTTGATCTCGATGATCTTGAACAGGTTCTGCGTGGCCGCAGGCAGCTTGCCGAAACGGTCGATCAATTCCGCCGCGAAAGCCTCCAGCCCCTGCCGGTCCTCCACCTCATTCAGGCGGCGATAAAGACCCATGCGCAGGTCCAGGTCTGGCACATAGTCCTCGGGTATCAGGATCGGTGCATCGACGGTGATCTGCGGCGAGAAGCTCTCCCGCTTCTCGATCCCTGCGCCGCCAGCCTTGGCCTCCAGGATCGCGTCCTCCAGCATCGACTGGTACAGCTCGAACCCGACCTCCTTGATGTGGCCCGATTGCTCGTCACCCACCAGATTCCCTGCACCACGAATGTCGAGGTCATGGCTCGCCAGCTGGAACCCAGCCCCGAGCGTATCCAGATCGGACAGTACCTTCAGCCGCTTCTCCGCCGTCTCGGTGATCACGCGGCTGGCAGGCGTCGTGAAATAGGCATAGGCCCGTGTCTTCGACCGTCCGACGCGCCCCCGAAGCTGGTACAGCTGTGCCAGCCCGAAGCGGTCTGCGCGGTGGATGATCAAGGTATTGGCGGAAGGAATGTCGAGGCCGCTTTCCACGATCGTGGTCGACAGCAGCACGTCATAGCGCTTGTCGTAAAAGGCCGACATCCGCTCCTCGACTTCACCGGCCGCCATTTGCCCATGGGCGACGATCGGCTTAACCTCCGGCACTTCGGTCCGCAGATACTCCTCCACCTCGGTCAGGTCCGAAATGCGCGGCACCACGAAGAAGCTCTGACCGCCGCGATAATGTTCACGCAGCAGCGCCTCCCGTATCACTACGCCGTCCCATGGCATGATGTAGGTCCGCACCGCCAGGCGATCGACCGGCGGAGTCTGGATCACCGATAGTTCGCGCAGGCCCGACATCGCCATCTGCAAGGTGCGCGGGATCGGAGTCGCAGTCAGCGTCAGCACATGGACATCAGTTTTGAGCGACTTCAGCCGCTCCTTGTGGGTGACGCCGAACCGCTGTTCCTCGTCGACGATCACCAATCCCAGCCGCTTGAAATCCAGCCCCTTGGCCAGCAGCGCATGGGTGCCGACAACGATGTCGACCGTCCCATCCGCCAGCCCAGCCTTCACGGCCTTGGCCTCCTTGTCTGGCACCAGCCGCGACAGCCGCCCGATATTCACCGGAAAGCCCCGGAACCGTTCTTCGAAATTCATATGATGCTGCCGGGCAAGCAGGGTCGTCGGACAGATCACCACCACCTGCATGCCCGCCATGGCCGCCACGAAAGCGGCGCGCAAGGCGACCTCGGTCTTGCCGAAACCCACGTCGCCGCACACCAGCCGATCCATGGGTCGTCCGGCGCCCAGATCCTCGACCACGTCCATGATGGCGCGATCCTGATCCTCGGTCTCCTGATAGGGGAAGCGATCGACGAACGCGGGATAACCGGCGCTGTCCGGCTCGGCCACCGTCGCCGCCCGCAGCGCGCGCTCCGCCGCTGTCTTGAGCAACTCACCCGCGATCTCGCGGATGCGCTCCTTCATCTTGGCCTTGCGCCGCTGCCACGCTTCGCCGCCCAGCCTGTCGAGGCTCACACCCTCGCTGTCGGACCCGTAGCGGGAAAGAACCTCCAGATTCTCCACCGGCACATAGAGCTTGTCGCCGCCCGCATATTCCAACGCAACGCAATCATGCGCCGCCTTGGCGACCGGAATCTGCGTCAGCCCCTCATAGCGCCCGATCCCATGGTCCATATGCACCACCAGATCGCCCGGCGAGAGCGTCGCCAATTCCTGCAAGAAGGCATCGGCATTCTTCTTCCGCTTGGCTCGCCGCACCAGCCGGTCGCCCAGCATGTCCTGCTCGGTCAGCACCGCCACATCAGGCGCGGTGAAGCCGTGATCCAAGGGCAGTACGGTCAGCACCGTGCTCCCGCCAGCAGCGATCCCCAGCGCCTCCTGCCAGCTATCCGCGGCCGCGACCCGCTTCAGCCCATGATCGACCAACAACCCCGAAAGCCGCTCCCGCGCACCGCCCGAGTAGCTGGCGATGACAACCTTCTTCTTCGCCCGTTGCAGCGAAGCGATATGTTTGCCCACGGCTTCATAGACGTTGGCGTTCTGCGCCCGCTCCGGAGCAAAGTCGCGCGGCCCATCGACTTCGAAGTCGAGGACGGTCGCACTTTCCGGCTCATGGAAGGGCGTCGTCGCATGCATCGGCCATTCCCTGACGATGCCGTCCCACTCATCCGCGTCCAGATAGAGCGCCTTCGGTTCCAAAGGCCTGTACGCCCCCGGGTCGGACGATTTCGCCTGCACGCGATTGGCATGATAGTCCCGGATCGCTTCGAACCGAGCCTCCGCCGCGCCCGCCACGCCATGGTCCAGCACGACTAACGTGTCATCGCCCAGATGCTCGGTCATCGGCACCAGCCGTTCTTCGAACAATGGTAGCCAATGTTCCATTCCTGCCAGCCGCCGCCCGTCGCTCACCGCCTGATAGAGCGGATCGCCTGTCGCAGTCGCGCCGAACGTTTCGCGATAGCGTCCACGAAAGCGCTTGATCGTCTCCTCGTCCAGCAGAGCCTCGGAGGCGGGGAGGAGGGTGAAGCCCTCCACGCTTCCGCTCGTCCGCTGATCGGCAGGGTCGAACCGCCGCACCGTTTCGATCTCATCGCCGAAGAAATCAAGCCGCAGCGGCTGTTCCTCACCCCCGGGGAACAGATCGACAATACCGCCGCGAATGGCGAACTCGCCCCGGTCATGCACGGTGTCGGTGCGCACATAGCCATTGGCCTGCAACATCTCGGCCAGCCGGGAAATCGCGATGCGCTCCTTGGGCGCAAGCTTGGCCACCAGTTGCCGTACGCGGAAAGGCGTCAACGTGCGTTGCGTCAGGGCATTCAGCGTCGTCAGCACCAGCTGCGGCCCCTTGGGCTTGCCCTGCAATGCATAAAGCCCTGCAAGCCGCGCCGAAGCCGAGCGCAGCGATGGGCTCGCCCGGTCGTAGGGCAGACAGTCCCATGCCGGAATCTCCACGATCTCGATTTCCGGCGCGAAATAGTGGGCCGTATCCGCCACCGCCCGCATCAACTGCTCGTCGGGTGCGACAAACAAGGCGCGTGAAGGCGCCGCTCGCGCGATGTCCGCCAGCAGCCAGGGCTGAAAGCCGGCTGGCACTCCCGCCAGCGTTATGGGGGAGGGGGCTTTGAGAATCTTGAGAAGGTCGGTCATTCGCTACTCGGTCCCCCTCCCGCTGGCGGGAGGGGCTAGGGGTGGGCAATCCAGCAGAGGTGGTGCAGGCCCACCCCGCTGCGACTAGCCTCGCCTACGGCTCGGCAAGTCTCGCTGCCCCTCCCGCTTGCGGGAGGGGAGTATCTCGTCACTTCTTCCCAATCTCGACAAAATCCATCTTCACGAACTTGTCCCACATCGGTCCGCGCCATTGCTCCGGCAGCGGCAAGGTGCCCAAGGCCCAAGCCATGATGTCGGCATCCTGTTCCTCGATAAACCGCTCGAACCAGTCGATCTCCTCCGCGCCCCACTCGGCATGATAGCGGTCGAAGAAACCGCCGACCGCCAGGTCCGCTTCCTTGATGCCACGGTGCCAGGCCCGGAACTGCAGGCGGCGTATGCGGGGATCTTCGTTCACAATTTGTTCCTTGCGCGAGCACGGCGACATTACCGATCGCCAAAATGCCTGACGGATGTTTGCGCATCGTCCCGGCTGGGCTAGATGGCGTCAGATAGACATGCGCCCGGATATCCTCAACCCACTCTTCGCTGAGATCGAAGCCTTAAAGGGCGTCGGCCCTGCGCTCGCCAAGCCGCTTGAGCGTCTGGGGCTGGCCCGCGTGGTGGACGTGGCGTTTCACCTGCCGGTCAGCTTCATTGATCGCCATATGGTGGATGAGCTGATCCTGTCCGACTCGGGCCGGGTGATCGGTATCACGCTCACGCCAACCGACTACCGCGCATCCGGCAGTGCCCGCGCACCTTTTCGTGTGATCGCGCAGGACAAGCACGGCAACACGGTCGCGCTCGTCTATTTCGGCCGCAACAGCGCGTGGCCCCGCAAGCTGCTGCCCTTGAACGAACCCAAATTCATTTCCGGCAAGCTGGAGGCGTACGGGGACAACCTCCAGATCGTTCATCCTGATTATGTCCTCCCGCCAGAGGAAGCCGCCACCATCCCCGCGCGGGAGCCGGTCTATGGCCTGTCCGAAGGCCTCACCAACAACCGTCTGCGTGACCTTGTTGCCCAGTCGCTCAGCCGCGCCCCGGACCTTCCTGAATGGATCGAACCCAGCTTGCTTGCGCGCAAGGATTGGCCAACATGGCGCGAGGCCTTGGCCCGAATCCACGCGGACCCCAGCGACGCCAAGGCTCGCGAGCGGCTCGCCTATGACGAAATCTTCGCTGGCCAGCTCGCCCTGATGCTGGTCCGTCAATCTTCCCGCAAACGCCGGGGCGTGCCGATCGAAGGCGACGGACGCCTGCGCGCCATGCTCAAGCTGCCGTTCGCCCCAACAGGTGCTCAGCGCCGCGCGATGGGGGAAATTGACGGCGACATGGCCCAACCCGTGCCCATGCTCCGCCTCCTTCAGGGCGATGTCGGCTCGGGCAAGACCCTCGTCGCTCTCATGGCCCTCCTCAACACCGTGGAGGCCGGTGCGCAGGGCGCGCTCCTCGCCCCGACGGAAATCCTCGCTCGCCAGCATCATGAAACGCTGCGCAAGATGGCGTCGGGCCTCCCCGTCACCATTGCGATCCTCACTGGCCGCGAAAAGGGGAGGGTGCGCGAATCCACCCTCATGGGCCTCGCCGACGGCAGCATCGACATCCTCGTCGGCACACACGCCATCTTCCAGGAAGCCGTCCGCTACAAGAATCTCGCCCTCGCGGTGATCGATGAACAGCATCGCTTCGGCGTCGCCCAGCGCATGATGCTCGCCGCCAAGGCAGAGCGCACGCCGCATCTGCTGGTGATGACCGCGACGCCGATCCCTCGCACGCTGACGCTCACCTATTATGGCGAGATGGACGTTTCCCGGCTGGACGAAATGCCGCCCGGCCGCCAGCCGATCCAGACGGTCGTAATGGCCGCCAACCGCCTCGATGAAGTGGTCGAAGCGCTCGCCCGCCATGTCGAAGGCGGCGGCCAAGCCTATTGGGTCTGTCCCCTGGTCGAAGAAAGCGAAACCAGCGATCAGGCAGCTGCCGAAGCCCGGGCAGAACTGCTCAAGATACGCTTCGGTGATTTCGTCGGCTTGGTCCACGGCCGGATGAAGGGGCCGGAAAAGGACGCGGCGATGGAGGCTTTCGCCTCCGCCCGCACGAAAATTCTCGTCGCCACCACCGTCATCGAAGTCGGCGTCGACGTCCCCAACTCGAACCTCATCATCATTGAGGGCGCGGATCGCTTCGGCCTTGCGCAGCTCCACCAGCTCCGGGGCCGGGTAGGCCGGGGCCAGAACCACAGCGTCTGCATCCTCCTGCGCGGCGGCGCTCTGAGCGAAACCAGCCGCGCGCGATTAGCACTCATGCGCGAAACCAATGACGGCTTCCGCATAGCAGAAGAAGACCTCCGCCTCCGTGGCGCAGGCGAAATCCTCGGCACGCGCCAGTCGGGCGAGGCGCAGCTGAAGATCGCCACTCCCGAACATCTGTCCGCGCTCCTCGACAGCGCCCGCGACGACGCCCATCTCCTCATCGATCGGGACGGCGGTCTGAACGAGGCGCGCGGCCAGGCAGCCAGGACCTGCCTTTACCTGTTCGAACGGGACGCAGCGGTGGGATTGCTCCGAAGCGGCTGATCCGCGCGACGAAATGCTGCGACAGCGAAACCATCGAACGCCCGCTGTCGTTGCCAAGAGCATGCAATCCGACATCAGCCTGCATCACGTCACGCCGATCGCGGCGATCTTCATCGCGATCTCGGTCACCGTCGCCTTCCTGCTCCACTGGCTCGCCTATCGGATCGCGAACCGCATCTTGCGCCGCATGAAGCTCGATCCCGTCATCCTGCCCGCCATCTATCATCCCACCCGCTGGATCGTGGTCTTGATGGCACTCGCGGCAGGCATTCAGCCGCTGACCTTCAGCGATCGCATAGAGGCCATGTGGGCGATCGGATCAAAGATGCTCTTCACCCTGCTCGTCGGCTGGCTGATCTTCGCGGCCATGCGGGCCTTCCGCACCATTCTTGAGCGGCGCAGCGACATCACCGTCGAAGATAATCTGAAGGCTCGCCGCCAGCACACCCGCATCCGCATCCTTTACCGCGTGGCGCAGTTCATCATCGGCTTCCTGATCATATCCCTGATGCTGATCATGATTCCCGGTGTTCGCACCGTCGGCGTCACCTTGATGGCCTCGGCCGGTCTGGCGGGCCTTGCAGTCGGCGCAGCGGCGCAGCCAGCGCTAAAGAACCTGATCGCGGGCATCCAGATGGCCTTTTCCGAACCGATCCGGCTGGACGATGTGGTGATCATCGAAGGAGAATGGGGCCGCATCGAAGATATAAAGCTCACCTATGTCGTGGTGCGCATCTGGGACGACCGGCGGATGGTCGTGCCAGTATCCTATTTCCTCGAAAAGCCGTTCCAGAACTGGACGACCAAGACCTCCGACCTGCTTGGCACCGTCTTCCTCTATGTCGACCCTGCGGCCGATGTCGAACGCATCCGCGCGCGTTTCATCGAAGCGGTGAAGGCCAACAGCCGCTGGGATGGGCGCGTCGCCATCCTTCAGGTCACCGATCACAAGGCCGATGCGCTGGAACTGCGGGGCCTGCTCAGCGCGCGCAATGCCGGGATCGCCTTCGACCTGCGCTGCGAAGTGCGAGAGGCGATGATGACCTTCCTGCGCACCGAAATGCCGGAGGCGCTTGTCCGATCACGTCAGCGGGTCGAAGCCGATCAGAGCTTTGAACAGCTCTTTACCAGGCCGTCTGCCGTGGCGGGATGAGCGACAGCATCGCCTCATAGACCTGCGGGTCGATGGCTTGGCAAAACTCAACCCCGACCCGGCCGTCCTCGGCCCACCGAACATCGGCCTGCACATCCTTGACGACCGGCAGCCAGACTGAAATCCGCTCGCCAATCGTGACCTCCGCATCGGTGCGGCACATCAACCCGAGTTCGGAGATATTGATGACCCGGACGCCATGCGTTCGCCCCCGTGCGGCGATATGGCTGACCATATCCACCAGCACGCGGGGCGTGCGGCGCTGATTAACCGAAGGGTCCCGTGAACGGGCGACCTGAGCGAGGCTGGCGAGCACCGAAGACATGAGGAAAGCTTAAGGCGACGAACCTCGCCCTTTCCTTACCAGCTTTACTTAATCCGCCTTTAACTCTCTAAAGTTTCAAGCAGTTACTAACCCATGTTTCTTAGCGCCGAAGCTGACCTTGTCGCCGGGCTTCAACGTCAGCATCGGGTCGCTCACGACTTCGCCATTCACGCGGATCGCGCCTTCAGCCAGCTTGCGCCGCACCTCCTTGTTGGAGGTGGCAAAGCCTAGCGCGGCGGTGCCCTGTACGATTGTCAGCCCTTCCGCGCCAACGCTGATCGTCGGCAGGTTGGCATCCGAAGCGCCTTCCTCGAACGTCTTGCGTGCCGTCTCCGCTGCCGCCGCCGCTGCGTCGAAACCGCGGCAAAGCGCGGTCGCCTCATTGGCCAGGATCTTCTTCGCTTCGTTGATTTCGGAGCCCTGAAGCGCTGCCAGGCGCGCTACCTCGTCCATCGGCAGATCGGTGAACAGCCGCAGCCGGTTGGCCACGTCCGCGTCGGCCGTGTTGCGCCAGAACTGCCAATAATCATAGGTCGAAAGCTGATCTTCGTTCAACCACACGGCGCCGCCGACCGTCTTGCCCATCTTCGTGCCATCGGCGTTGGTGAGCAGCGGTGTCGTCAGCCCGAACACCTGCGTACCATCGACCCGGCGCGCGAGTTCGACGCCGTTGACGATGTTCCCCCACTGGTCCGATCCGCCCATCTGCAACCGGCATCTCGATCGCCGCGAAAGCTCCAGAAAGTCATAGGCCTGGAGGATCATATAGTTGAATTCGAGGAAGGACAGCGACTGCTCACGGTCCAGCCGCAGCTTCACCGAATCAAAGCTCAGCATGCGGTTGATGGAGAAATGCTGGCCGATTTCCCGCAGGAAGGGGATATATTCCAGCCGATCGAGCCATTCGGCATTGTCGAGCATGATTGCGTCGCTTGGCCCGTCACCAAAGGTCAGGAAGCGTTCGAACACGCGCTTGATGCTCGCGACATTCTCCGCGATCGTGTCGGTGGTTAGCAGCTTGCGCGCTTCGTCCTTGAAGCTCGGGTCCCCGATCTTGCCCGTGCCGCCGCCCATCAGGACGATGGGCTTGTGCCCCGCCTTCTGCAATTGCCGCAGCATCATGATCGAAACGAGGTGCCCGACATGCAGGGACGGTGCGGTCGGGTCGAAGCCGATATAGCCCGGAACAATCTGCTTGGCGGCAAGGGCATCGAGCCCTTCCGCATCGGTCAGCTGATGGATGTAACCACGTGCCTCCAGGAGGCGGAGCAGATCGGACGAGTAGCTGGTCATAATGCGCCGCCCTCTAGCATCGCGACACAACAACGTCATCCCCCGTCATCCTGATCTTGTGTCCCGATCCATTCGGCTACACAGAGCAGGAGAGAGCGGAAGGAAGGAAGCAGTGACCCAGACCCAACCCACGCTGGCGATTGGCCTCATGTCGGGCACGTCGCGCGACGGCATCGACGCCGCGCTCATCGAAACCGACGGAGAGGGTGTCAGCAAACCTGTCGCGTTCCACGCCATGCCCTACCTCGATGGCTTCCGCATTCGCCTCGCCGAAGCGTGCCAGCGCGCTATGGCGATGGACAAGCCGGGTTTCGAGCCTCTCATCCAGTCCGTGGAAGGAGAACTCACCGAGCTTCATGTGGAGGCCGTTTCGGACCTTCTCGCGCGCAGCGGTCATGTCGCTCAGGATATCGCCGTTATCGGTTTTCATGGCCACACGGTCGCCCATAGGCCGGAATGGCGCTGGACGTGGCAAATCGGCGATGGCGCCGCCTTGGCAGGCGCTTTTGGCATCCCCGTCGTTGGCGACCTCCGCAGCGCCGATGTTGCAGCGGGAGGGCAGGGGGCACCGCTGATGCCCGTCTATCACCGCGCCTTGGCAAGCGGCCTCCCCAAGCCTGTGGCAATCCTGAACCTTGGCGGCGTGGCCAACATCACCGCGATCGGAGAGGCAGGCGGCCTCCTCGCGTTCGACACTGGCATGGCAAGTGGCCTGATCGACAATTGGATGCAGACCCATAGCGGCAAGCCCTTCGACGAAAATGGCGTCACGGCGGCCAAGGGGCAGATCGATGAGGCCCGGCTTGCCAGCTTGATGGCCGACTCCTGGTTCGATCTGCCACCTCCCAAGAGCATCGACCGGGAAGCTTTCACCCTCGACACGGTGCGCGGCCTTTCACTCGAGGATGGAGCCGCAACGCTCACAGCCTTCACTGCTAAAGCGGTCGCACGCGCGCTTGATCACCTCCCATCCCCGCCTTCCGCCATCTATGTCGGGGGAGGCGGCCGCCATAATGCGACGCTGATGGCAATGCTGTCGGCATTTACCCAGGCAGATGTGCGCCCGGTCGATGATCTCGGCTGGGACGGCGACGCCCTTGAAGCGCAGGGCTTTGCCTACATGGCTGTGCGCCGTCTCAAATCCCTGCCGATCAGCTTTCCCGGCACCACCGGCGTGCCTGTCCCGATGACGGGCGGCGTTCTCTTCGATCCGGCGTGAGGCCGTTCACCGCTTGCGGGTCAGCTCCCGCATGCCTTCATCGATGCCCTCCAGCGTCAGCGGATACATGCGCTGGCTCATGATCTCCCGGATCATCCGCGTCGATTGGCTATAGTCCCAATGGTCGCGAGGCGTCGGGTTCAGCCACACGGCGGCCGGATAGGTATGCAGCAATCGGCTCATCCACACCGCGCCCGGTTCTTCGTTCATATGTTCTACCGAACCGCCGGGATAGCTGATCTCATAAGGGCTCATCGCTGCATCGCCGACAAAGATGACCTTATAGTCATGGCCATATTTGTGCAGGATATCCCAGGTCGGGATACGTTCTGAAAAGCGGCGGCGATTGTCCTTCCACACGCCCTCATAAAGGCAGTTGTGAAAGTAGAAGAACTCCATGTTCTTGAACTCGGTCGTCGCGGCGGAAAACAGTTCCTCGCAAAGCCGGATGAACGGGTCCATCGATCCGCCAACGTCCAGGAACAGCAGCAGCTTGACCGCATTATGCCGCTCGGGCCGCATCCTTATGTCCAGCCATCCCTGCCGGGCCGTCCCCCGGATGGTTCCTTCCAAGTCGAGTTCGCTCGCCGCACCCTCACGCGCAAAGCGCCTCAGCCGTCGCAGCGCCACCTTGATGTTGCGCGTGCCCAGTTCCTTGCTGCTATCGAGATTTTGAAACTCGCGTTTTTCCCACACCTTGATCGCGCGCTTGTGCCTGCTTTCTCCGCCGATCCGGATGCCTTCGGGATTATAGCCGCCATGGCCGAAAGGCGATGTTCCGCCCGTGCCGATCCACTTGTTGCCGCCCTGATGGCGTCCCTTCTGCTCCTCCAGCCGCTTCTTCAGCGTCTCCATGATCTCGTCCCAGCTGCCCAGCGACTTGATCTTCTCCATTTCCTCGGCGCTCAGATATTTCTCCGCGACCAGGCGCAGCCACTCCTCGGGAATGTCCGCCTCGACGCCGCTCGCGTCCAACACGCCCTTGAAGACCTTCGCAAAGACCTGATCGAACCGGTCGATCAGCCCCTCGTCCTTCACATAAGTCGCCCGCGCGAGATAATAGAATTCCTCCGGCCTCTGCCCGATCACGTCACGATCCAGCGCCTCCAGTAGAAGCAAATGCTCCTTGATGCCGGCAGGAATGCCCGCGGCCCTGAGCGCGTCGAGAAAATTCAGCATCATGATGGCGGCCTTGTCCTTCAGCCACGTTACGGATGCAAGGGGCAGCGCATGGTTGGGAAAATGTTAAGTGTTGCATCGCATCGTTAACTGGGCAGTATCCAAGAGCGGGCGGTTGGGGTGACACTCATTGGAAAATGAGCATTTATTGACGGACCTTGGCGAGCGGTCGGGCGACGTTGCGCTGCAATGCAGCGAGACGGCGGGTTTCCTCGGCGAACTTACGCGTCGCATTCAGGCCGACTCGCAGCTGCTCACGCAGCTGCAATCGAACATGGAGGCTCTGGCCGGGAGCCAGAATGAAAGCGTCGTTGCAGCGGAGGAACTCAGCCTCACCTCCCGCCGCGCTGCCCGCATCATCGCGGAGGGTCACGAGGCGATCACCCAATCCCTGGCCCAGGTCGCCAGTCTCGTCGATCATGTCACTGGTTTGGAAGGGCGCCTGCGCCAGTTCCTCGGAGTGATTGAAACGGTCGGCGGCATATCCGACCAGCTCGGTGCGATCGCTCGCCAGACCCGGCTCCTTGGCGTCAACGCCGCCATTGAAGCCGCACGTGGCGGCGAAGCAACCCAAGGCTTTGCCGTCGTGGCAGATGAAATCCGCCGCCTCGCCGGACAGGCAGGCGAGTCCGCAGCATCGGTCGGCGACAAGCTCGGCCAGTTGGACCGTGACGCGCGCCACCTGATCAGCGGCGTCGAGGCCAATATCGGCCGAGGCCGGGACGTCAGCGCGCATATCGACACGCTGAGCGTCACCATGGCGGAGATAGCCTCGCTCGTGACGCAGTTCGGCGAACGCTCTCACGCCATTGTGACCTGCACCAATGAAGCCGACGCCGACGTTGGCGCGCTGCGTCAGGGCCTCACCAATTTCAGCGAGTCCGCCGCCGAGAGCGCCCAGCGCGTGGAAATGGCGAAGGTCCAGCTTGAGCAGCTTGAGGGCATGGCGAACGGCATGCTCAACACCGCCGCCCATGGCGGGCACCGGACTCGCGACAGCCGCTACATCGCCTATGCCGAAGATGGCGCGGCGGAGGTATCGCGAATGATCAATGAGGCCCTGGCTTCGGGTGAGCTCACGCCATCTGCTCTATTCGACGAGAATTACCGTCCGATCCTGGGATCGGATCCGCCGCAATATGAAAATGGCTTCACCGCCTTTGCAGACAGCATCATCCGGCCAGTTCTGGACCGCCATACAGCGCAGGATAAAGCGATCGTCGGCTGCTGCCTGATCGACATGAACGGCTATCTGCCGACGCACATCTCATCGCGCAGCCAGCCCCAGCGGCCGGGTCAGGCAGCGTGGAACATGGAATATGCGCGCAACCGCCAGATTTTCATGGACAGCCAGACCCGCCGTGCGCTCGATGGCGACGGCGACTTCTTCCTCTTCACCTACCGTCAGGACCTTGGAGAAGGCCGCTACCGCGCGCTTCGCAGCGTGTTCGTGCCGCTGACATTCGAAGGCCGCCGCTGGGGCCTGTACGAGGTCGGCTATCTCATCTGATTTCCTCAGTTCGTCGCGCCCTCGCGCACTATGACCTCGCCGCTGGCAGCATAGGCCGCAGTCGCCCGCGCCTCAGCCGTTTGAGGGTCCTTGCCGTCCAGAATCTTGGCAATTTGCCGGGCACTCGGCACCCGGTCATAAACGCCATAAAGCTTCGTCTCGCCCACCGAATGCATCGACAGCTGATAGCCGCGTCCGCCTCTCGCTGGATCAAAGGCCATGACCGTGCCCGCATCATCGATCGGCACGATCACGGAAGCCCCGCGCGCTCGCTGCTGCTCCAGAACATCATAGCTGCCCTCACTGGTCTGCACATGGCCACGAATGCAGAAGGACGCAGCGCCCTCCCAAACAGGCTGCACGTCAGCCCCCGTGGCAGCACCCGAAGCGGTAAGCCGCGCGTCCCCGTCGTCTCCCTTCGGACAGTCCGCAAATCGCGCCGGAGAGATTGAGCGGACGGCAGAAGCATCATCAAAGCGCAATCCGCCCAGCATCCCATCCAGCCCCGCCAGCACCTCCCTGCGCCGTTCGCTCGGACCAGTGACACGCAGCTTCACCAGCCAGCGGCCAGACTGGACGAAAGCCGCTGCCGTGGTCAGCGCCCCGTTCGCCGCATCATCATAAACCGTCCGGATGGCGCGCCCGGCTTTGCCGTGAAGCGCAACGCCTTCATAAGCAGTACGGCGGGTCTTCGGCCCGAAACGATCCGTCACCGCGCGATCAGTCATGTAGGCGGCGATCGACGCATCCGCATAGCTTGGCAGATAGACGTACAAGGTCGCCTGAACCGCGCCATCATCCGACAGATATTGGGCGTAATTGTCGATTCCCTTGCCGCCGTTGGTGACCTCGCCACTCTTGGACAAGGACAGTCCGGCGACCGTCTGAGGCAGGCTGATTCCCGCAGCCCGCGCGCGAAGGCTGCCCTCGCTGGTGGCCCAAGCCTCCTGCACATCGGCATCCTGTGATAATGCGGGCACCGGCAGAAGCAGGAGGAGTGGCAACAGCGACAGGGCGAGCTTCGGCATAGGCATCCTTCCCGTTTCACGCCGTCTTGTCGCGGCTATGAAATACAGGAAGGAAGGTTGAGCCGAACCGCAGGGCGAAGGCAAGCGCCCTTTTACGCGACCGGCGGAATCTGCGCCGGATAATGTGGCAGTTCCGGGTCCAGATGCGCCCAATGCGGTGCCGCCTCCGTCCAGATAACCGCCTGAGGCGCCAACAGGCCTGGATCATCCAAGGCGCCAGCCCTGATGAAGATCAGATGGGGCCGCGATTCGGCCATGCTGAACAAGGGCGTGCCGCATTGAGGGCAAAAGCCGCGGCGCATCCTGTTGCCGCTGTCGGCGATGCTCTCATGCCAACGGACCTCGCCCTTGGTCTGGACCTTCTCGGCCGGAAAGCAGACATTTACCGTTGCGGTGCCACCGCCAAGATATTGGCACAGCCTGCACCAGCACATACGCGCCGCCAGCGGTTCCGCATCGATCTGGACGCGAACCGTCCCGCACAGGCACCCGGCTTCATGTGTCATACGCCTCTCCCTCATTTGCCCCTTCCCAAAAGCGGTAGGGGTCGGGGAACGCGAATCAGTCCTTACCGTCCCTGCCGCCTCGCCATGAATGCCAGACGCTCGAACATCATGATATCCTGCTCATTCTTGAGCAGCGCGCCATGGAGTGGCGGAATGGCCTTTGTCGGGTCGCGATCCTGCAACACGTCCAGCGGCATGTCCTCGTTCAGCAGCAGCTTCAACCAGTCGAGCAACTCGCTGGTCGAAGGCTTCTTCTTCAGGCCCGGCACCTCCCGGATGTCGTAGAAGAGGTCGAGCGCCCGGCTGACCAGGATCTTCTGAATGCCGGGAAAGTGCACGTCGACAATGGCCTGCATCGTCTCGCGGTCGGGGAACTTGATATAATGGAAGAAGCAGCGCCGCAGGAAAGCGTCGGGCAACTCCTTCTCATTGTTGGAGGTGATGACCACTACCGGCCGCTCTTTCGCGGCGACCGTCTCTCCAGTCTCATAGACGTGGAAAGCCATGCGATCGAGTTCCTGCAACAGATCGTTGGGAAATTCGATGTCGGCCTTGTCGATCTCGTCGATCAGCAGCACGGGCAGGATGGGGGAGGTGAACGCCTCCCACAGCTTCCCCTTGCGGATATAATTGCTGATGTCATGGACGCGCGGGTCGCCCAGCTGGCCGTCGCGAAGGCGCGCCACCGCATCATATTCATACAGGCCCTGATGGGCTTTGGTCGTCGATTTGACGTTCCATTCGATCAGCGGCGCGTCCAGCGCCTTGGCGATTTCCTGCGCCAGCACCGTCTTGCCAGTACCCGGCTCACCCTTCACCAGCAGGGGGCGGCGCAGCAGCACCGCTGCGTTCACCGCGACCTTCAGGTCGTCGGTGGCGACATAATCTTCCGTACCTTCAAACCGCATGAATCTTCGCTTTCCTCTACTGGCACCCGAGTAGGGAAAGCGATCACAGGCCGCAATCGCTTATTGTTTCTGCCGCCGGACCTCGGCCCGAGCTTTCAACAAGTCCCAAAGGCCGCGCTGCTGGCTGAGAAGTTGCCGCGCGCCGAACTGGATCGCGCGGTCTGCCGCGCTGTCTCCGCCGATCGCGCGCGCCATCGCGAAAGTCTCGGCCCGGCTCGGCAAATCGGTCGGATAGGGTTCCAGCCCGACGCGGATAGCAGCCATGTCGAGCACGCCGCGAACCGCCTGCCAATCCAGCACGAGCGCCATCGCCGCGCCCATGGCACAGCCGCGCCTGTCCGACTGAGCCAGCATATCAAGCGCATGGCGCTGCTGGCTCACGATCGCCTCGCAATCGCTCTGGCCCGCCGTGCTGGGAACCGGCCCCAGGGCGACCGCCACCTGCGTCAGGTAGGCCCGCTCCCGCGCAAAGGCCGCGCCAGCCTGGACCAGCCAGTTCCGCGCTGCGCCGTCCGCAGACCGATTTGCCGCATGATCGATCACTCCAGGATGACGCCCGTGCAGCAGGCAGAGATAATGTGCGGCATCCGCAAGGTCTGGCAGGCTCAATGCCGCGTCCCGTCCCGTCGCAGCGCGGGCGCTGCTCGCATGCGCATGACCGGCCGTGCCGTCAGCCGCCACCAGCGCTTCGATCACCTGGGAAATGTCGCCTGTCACCAGGCGTACTGCTGCTTCGTTCATGATAACCCCTGCGACCGCCGCGCCAGTATGTCCGTCAGCCGCCACCATAGGAAGCTCAGGTAAAAGAGGGGTTTATGGGACGAAAAAAAGGGCGGCCCGAAGCCGCCCTTTCTGTTCGTTTCGCCGTGCAACGACCTCTATTGGTCGAGGAAGCTGCGCATCTTGCGGCTGCGGCTCGGATGCTTGAGCTTGCGCAGCGCCTTTGCCTCGATCTGGCGAATACGTTCGCGGGTCACGCTGAACTGCTGGCCCACTTCTTCCAGCGTATGATCGGTATTCATGCCGATGCCAAAGCGCATGCGCAGCACGCGCTCCTCACGCGGCGTCAGCGAAGCCAGAACGCGCGTCACCGTTTCCTTGAGGTTCGCCTGGATCGCGGCATCCACCGGAATGATGGCGTTCTTGTCCTCGATGAAATCGCCGAGGTGCGAATCCTCCTCGTCGCCGATCGGCGTTTCGAGGGAGATCGGCTCCTTGGCGATCTTCATCACCTTGCGCACCTTCTCCAGCGGCATGGATAGGCGCTCGGCCATTTCCTCCGGAGTCGGCTCGCGGCCCTGCTCGTGCAGGAACTGGCGGGACGTACGCACCAGCTTGTTGATCGTCTCGATCATGTGGACCGGAATACGGATGGTCCGCGCCTGATCCGCGATCGACCGGGTGATAGCCTGACGAATCCACCAGGTCGCATAGGTGCTGAACTTGTAGCCGCGCCGATACTCGAACTTGTCGACCGCCTTCATCAGGCCGATATTGCCTTCCTGAATGAGATCAAGGAATTGCAGGCCACGGTTCGTATATTTTTTAGCGATGGAGATGACGAGGCGCAGGTTCGCCTCCACCATTTCCTTCTTCGCAATACGTGCTTCGCGTTCGCCCTTCTGGACCATGTTGACGATGCGGCGGAACTCGCCCAGCGACATGCCGGTCGCCTGCGCGATTTCGCTCACCTCGTTACGGATGCGCTCGACCGCACGGCCCTCCGCCGCAGCGAAGGCCGCCCACTTCTTGTCGAGGCCCTGCACCTTGTCGAGCCAGGCATCATCCAGTTCATGGTTCACATAGCGATCGAGGAAGTCCTTGCGGCTCACCTTGTGCCGTTCGGCGAGGCGCAGCATCTGCCCGCCGAGCGCGGTCAGGCGCCGGTTATAGGCATAAAGCTGATCGACCAGATATTCGATCTTCTGCTGGTGGAACTGGACGCTTTCGACCTCGGCGGTCAGCTGCTCGCGCAATTCCTGATAATCGTCCTCCGCCTTCTGGCTCAGTGTCTCGCCATTGGCCATGGCAGCCATGCGCGATTCCTGTGCCTTGGAGAAGGCGCGGAAGATTTCGGTGATGGTCGCGAATTTCTCCAGCGCCATCGGCTTCAGCGTCTCTTCCATCTGGGCTAGGGAGAGGGTGTTGTCTTCCTCCTCTTCCTCTTCCACCCGGCGGGCGCGGCGTTCGGTCAGGCCGTCTTCGTCCTCGTCCGAATCGGCCGATTCCTCCTCGGGCTCTTCTTCTTCCTTGAAGCTCGGGCCAGCGGTCTTCTCGCTGATCTCGCCATCATCATCCTCGGCGCCTTCCTCCAGATTTTCCGGAGCAGGGTCCTTCGAAAGCATCGCATCGAGGTCCAGAATCTCGCGCAGCTGCATCTCGCCATTGTTGAGGGCGGTCGACCATTCGATGATCGCGTTGAAGGTCGTCGGGCTTTCGCACAACCCCAGGATCATCGTATCCCGGCCAGCCTCGATACGCTTCGCGATGGCGATTTCGCCCTCGCGGCTGAGCAACTCGACGGCACCCATTTCGCGCAGATACATGCGCACCGGGTCGTCGGTGCGATCGACCGTCTCCTTCTTCTTTTCGGTGACGAGCTTGGGCGCGCCATCGTCATCGCCCGAATCATCCTCGGCGTCTTCGGCATCCTCGCGTTCGCGCTGCTCGTCGCCGTCTTCGCTGGCTTCTTCGTTCTCGACGATGTTCACGCCCATTTCGTTGAGCGCGGCCATGATGTCCTCGATCTGCTCGGAGGACATCTGGTCCTGCGGCAGGGCATCGTTCAGTTCGTCATAGGTGATGTAGCCGCGCTTCTTGGCACGCGCGATCAGCTTCTTGACCGAAGCCTCGTTCAGATCAAGGAGCGGCGCATCGCCGCTATCCACATCCTCGCCCGCACCCTTGCCTGTCGCCTTGCTCGCCATTTATTCGCCTTAGCTCCATCGTCCCGCCCGGGGACGATCTATCAAACAATATCTTCGGACTGCGCCAGTTCCGCCAGGCGCTGGTCATGATCCATTTTCAACCGTTGGATCCGCTGCTGCTCGGCAAAGGTTTCCTCATTAAGGTCTTCCTTCGCCCGCCTCGTGGCTTCCGCCAGCGCCGTCTCCAACTCCGGTCCTTGCGCCATCACCCGAATAGCTTCCTCCAGGTCGCGCGAAACGCGACCGGGATCGGTCTTCATCCTGCTGGGGGTGAATGTGAACGTGTCGGCCCGGAGCATCCCCTTCGCCATATTATACACTTCACCTTGGCCCAATATGGTAAGGAGGCCCTCTGTTTCAACTGTTTCTTGCCGGAACGATGCGGCAATCATTGCGCGCATCAGTTCGCCCAGTGCCGAATCGCCGATATGGAGCGCGGAAAGCATCTCCCGGTGTAGCCCGATTTGCTCGGGGTGCCGCAGCAAACTCGCCAGAACCGCGCGCAGCAGCCGCTGCTCCATGCCGCTGACGCCGATAGCCCGCGCTTCGTTCCCGACCGGGGGCAGGGGAGGTTTCCAGTTCCCGCGCCGATCGCGCTGCCACCCTTGCCGCGAGCCTGTACCGCGCTGATGCCGAGGCCCGCCAGCCTGCGCCGCCCGCGCGAAGAACAGCGTGTCGTAACGCTCGCGGAATATCTGCACATAGTGCGCCCGCACGTCCGGATGCGCGATCGCGTCGGTGATTGCCCGCAGCCGTTGCTTCAGCGCCGCCCGCTGCTCCGGCGTATCAAGGGGCGCCGCCTTTTGCTCATAAGCCCATAGCCGCTCCACCAGCGGTTCCGCCGCATCCAGCACCCGCTCCATCGCGCCCGGTCCCTCCGCCCGGATCAGGTCGTCCGGGTCCTGCCCTGACGGCAGCGTAGCAAAGGCCAGGCTCATCCCCGGCCTCAACAGTGGCAAAGCCCGCGTCGCCGCCCGGATCGCCGCCTTCTGCCCCGCCGCATCGCCATCGAAGCACAGCAGCGGCACATCGACCATCTTCCACAGCCGCTCGATCTGATGCTCGGTGAGCGCCGTGCCCAGCGGCGCCACCGCCTCGCCAAAGCCCGCCTGCGCGAGCGCGATCACGTCCATATAGCCTTCGACCACGATCACCCGCCCGCTTTGGCGGCTCGCCGGAGAAGCGCGGTCAATATTGTAGAGCGTCCGCCCCTTGTCGAAGAGCGGCGTATCGGGAGAGTTCAGATATTTGGGTTCACCCGCACCCAAAATCCGCCCGCCAAAGGCAATCACCCGCCCGCGAATGTCCCGGATCGGCAACATCAGCCGCCCCCGGAACCGGTCGTAAGAGTCGCGCTCACCATCCGGATCGATCAGCAACCCCGCCTCGATCAGCATAGGCTCGCCAAACTCGTTCAGCGCGCCCTTCAGCTTCCCCTTCGAATCCGCCGAAAAGCCAAAACCAAAAGCCCGCCGCGTCGCCTCGCTAATCCCGCGCCGCTTCAGATACTCCCGGGCCTCGGCCCCTTCGATCCCGCCAAGCTGCTCCTCGAACAAAGCCTGCGCCGCTGCCATGACGTCATGCAGACCCTTGGCCTGCTCGGCCCGCTTCGCCGCGCGAGGGTCGGGCGCAGGCACATCCATGCCCGCCGCCGCTGCCAACTCCTTCACCGCCTCCATGAAGGGCAGGCCGCGCTGGTCCGTCATCCACCGGATCGCGTCCCCATGCGCCCCGCAGCCAAAGCAGTGGTAGAAGCCCTTCTCATCATTGATGGTGAAGCTCGGCGTCTTCTCATTATGAAAAGGACAGCACGCCTTATACTCGCGCCCAGCCTTCTGCACCTTCACCGTCCGCCCGATCAGCGTCGACAGCGAAGTCCGCATGCGCAGTTCGTCAAGGAAGGCAGGGGAGAGGCTCATAGCCTCTAAATGTCAGCTAAGCGCCGCCTTCACCAGCCCACTAGCCTTGCTCATGTCGATCACAGCGCCATGCCGCTCCTTCAGCACGGCCATGACC
This sequence comes from Sphingobium sp. TomMM35A, assembly GCF_054771735.1. Classification (NCBI taxonomy): domain Bacteria; kingdom Pseudomonadati; phylum Pseudomonadota; class Alphaproteobacteria; order Sphingomonadales; family Sphingobiaceae; genus Sphingobium; species Sphingobium sp. TomMM35A. The sequence goes on along the minus strand of NZ_BSRC01000001.1, from coordinate 1,184,198 downwards.
TTGCCCATGTCCTTGACGCTGGCCGCGCCCACTTCCGCCTTGATCCCCTCGATCGCGGCGCGCGTCTCATCCTCGCTCAACTGCTGCGGCAGGAAGCTCTCGATCACGCCCAGCTCGGCCTGCTCCTTCGCCGCCAGCTCATCACGCCCGCCATTCTTGAACATCTCGATCGATTCGCGCCGCTGCTTCACCATCTTCTGCAGCACCTCGACGACGACCGTATCGTCATCCGGCACGCTCGAAGCCGTCCGCAGCTCGATATCCCGATCCTTCAGCTTCGCCAGGATCAAACGCACAGCGGCCAGGCGTTCCTTGTCCCCCGCCTTCATGGCTTCGACCTGGGCGCTCTTAACCTGCTCGCGAATCATGGCGATACGAATCCTGTTCTGCTGGAAAACACCAGATATAACGCCAAAAGAGATTTTTTACAGTGGTTGACCGCGGGGCCTCACAAGCATAGGTGACCGGCCGTTTAACCCGCTGCAGACGGGTTCCCGCAAAAAGCATGAAGGACGCTAAGACCATGGCTGATGCCAAGACCCTCACCGTGCCCAAAGGAGCGACAGGGGTATTGGTTTTCGCCGATGGCAGCGCGGTGTTCGGCCGCGGCTTCGGCGCTGTCGGCGAAGCGGTGGGCGAACTCTGCTTCAACACCGCCATGACCGGCTATCAGGAAGTGATGACCGACCCCAGCTATGCCGGGCAGATCGTCACCTTCACCTTCCCGCATATCGGCAATGTCGGCACCAACCTGGATGATGTCGAAGCGGACAACCCCTTCGCATTGGGCTGCGTCGTGCGGCAGGACGTGACGGAGCCCAGCAACTTCCGTAACGTCGAACCCTTCGACCAGTGGATGCGCGAAAATGGCCGCATCGGCCTCTCCGGCGTAGATACCCGCGCGCTCACCCGCATGATCCGGCTGAAGGGCGCGCCCAACATCGTCATCGCTCATGACCCGGAAGGCAATTTCGACCTCGCCGCCCTTGCGGACAAGGCCGCCAGCTGGCCGGGCCTTGAAGGCATGGACCTCGCCATTGAAGTTACGGGCAAGGAAAGCCGCCTCTGGAAGGACGGCGTTTGGAAACTTGGGCCTGGCTACGGCAAGGACGAAGCCGCCGACGATCGCCCCCATGTCGTCGCCATCGACTATGGCGCGAAGAACAACATCTTCCGCAACCTGGTAAAGGCCGGCGCCCGCGTCACCGTTCTCCCCGCCACGGCCACTTATGAGCAGGTGATGGAGCACAAGCCCGACGGCGTGTTCCTCTCCAACGGCCCGGGCGATCCGGCCGCGACCGGCGAATATGCCGTGCCCGTTATCAAAAAGGTGTTGGAAGCCGACAAGCCGGTCTTCGGCATCTGCCTCGGCCACCAGATGCTGGCGCTCGCCGCCGGTGCCAAGACGGTCAAGATGCACCAGGGCCATCGTGGAGCGAACCACCCCGTCAAGCGCCTTGAGGATGGGCTGGTCGAGATCACCTCGATGAACCACGGCTTTGCAGTCGATAGCGACACGCTGCCCGCGAACGTCAAGCCGACCCATGTGTCGCTCTTCGACGGCAGCAATTGCGGCATCGAACTGACCGACAAGAAAGCTTTCTCGGTCCAGTATCACCCCGAAGCCTCACCCGGCCCGCAGGACAGCTTCTACCTGTTCCAGCGCTTCGTTGAGGGGCTTAAGTGAGCCAAAACCTGCCCCCGGTTGACGAAGCCCGCCTCGCGGCAGAGTGGGAGGCGGATAGGCAAGTCCTCGCCAATCTCGCCGCGAATGGCGACGTGGCGCGTTTGTCGCGTCCGGTCGATGTCAGCTTCAAGGGCAGCGAAAAGGATTTCGAGCGTGTTCTCACCATCGCCAGCCAGTTCGGCTTTGTCGAACTCGACCGCGAAGAGGATGAGGATGGCGACCTGTTCCTCTTCCTCGAATGCGAGCAGCCGGTCGATGAGCAGTCGATCCGCGCCCTGACCAAGAAATGCCTCCAGATCGAAATCCTCTGCGGCGTCGAATATGACGGCTGGGGTTGCGAGGCCCGGACCGGACAGGTTCATTGACCGCCATTTTGCCCATCGTGCGCGCCAGCGCTATCCACCGTTAAACCAGAGGCCGAATAATGCCCAAGCGCACCGACATCTCCTCCATCCTCATCATCGGCGCTGGCCCGATCATCATCGGCCAGGCTTGCGAGTTCGACTATTCGGGCACGCAGGCGGTGAAGGCGCTCAAGGAAGAGGGCTATCGCATTATCCTGGTGAATTCCAACCCGGCCACGATCATGACCGACCCGGAATTTGCCGACGCGACCTATGTCGAGCCGATCACGCCCGAAATCGTGGCGAAGATCATCGAAAAGGAACGTCCCGACGCGGTGCTGCCAACCATGGGCGGCCAGACGGCGCTCAACACGGCGCTTGCGTTGTTCAATGACGGCACGCTGGACAAGTTCGGCGTCAAGATGATCGGCGCCGACGCGCAGGCGATCGACAAGGCGGAGGATCGCCTGAAGTTCCGCGACGCGATGGACAAGATCGGTCTGGAATCCGCCCGCTCGCGCATCGCCCACACGATGGAAGAGGCGATGGAGGCGCTGGAATTCACTGGCCTGCCGTCCATCATCCGCCCCAGCTTCACGCTCGGCGGCACCGGCGGCGGCGTTGCCTATAACAAGGAAGAGTTCAAGCGGATCGTCGCCGAAGGTCTCGACGCGTCCCCCACAACCGAGGTGCTGATCGAGGAATCGCTGCTCGGTTGGAAAGAATATGAGATGGAGGTCGTGCGGGATCGCAACGACAACGCCATCATCATCTGCTCGATCGAAAATGTCGATCCGATGGGCGTCCACACCGGTGACTCCATCACCGTCGCGCCAGCGCTGACGCTGACTGACAAGGAATATCAGATCATGCGCAACGCGAGCATCGCGGTGCTGCGTGAAATCGGTGTGGAAACAGGTGGTTCCAACGTACAGTTCGCGGTCAATCCGAAGGACGGCCGCCTGATCGTCATCGAAATGAACCCGCGCGTCAGCCGCTCTTCGGCGCTCGCGTCGAAGGCGACCGGCTTCCCGATCGCCAAGGTCGCGGCAAAGCTCGCCGTCGGCTACACGCTTGACGAGATCGAGAATGACATTACCGGCGCGACCCCGGCGTCGTTCGAACCCACCATCGATTATGTCGTAACCAAGATCCCGCGCTTCGCCTTCGAAAAGTTTAAGGGCAGCGAACCGCTGCTCGGCACCGCCATGAAGTCGGTGGGTGAGGTGATGGCGATCGGCCGCAACATCCATGAATCGATGCAGAAGGCGCTGCGCGGCCTCGAAACCGGCCTCTGCGGCTTCGACGAGGTGGCGCATCTGGTAGGCGCGCCCAAGGACGACATCGTCGCCGCTCTCGCGCAGCCGACCCCTGACCGCCTGCTGGTCGCTGCCCAGGCCCTCCGCGAGGGGCTCAGCGTTGCTGAAATCCACAGCATCGCGAAGTTCGATCCCTGGTTCCTGGAGCGGATCAAGGAAATCATCGACGCAGAAGCGGAAGTGCTGGCAAACGGCCTGCCGCAGGATGCGGACGGCATGCGCCGCCTGAAGGCGATGGGCTTTTCCGACCAGCGTCTTGCTCATCTGGCGCTCAAGTCTGCCAATCTGCGCGGCATGGAACGCGGCATCGCGCGCGGCTCGGGCCTGATCCACGAAGCGGTCAAGGCGATGACCGGCGGCGTCACCGAAGCGGAAGTGCGGAGCCTCCGCCACAAGCTCGGCGTGCGTCCGGTCTTCAAGCGCATCGACACCTGCGCCGCCGAGTTCGAGGCGAAGACGCCCTACATGTACTCCACTTACGAAGCCCCGCTGTTCGGTGAGGCGGAGGATGAGGCGCAGCCCAGCGACCGTAAGAAGGTCGTAATCCTTGGCGGCGGTCCAAACCGGATCGGGCAGGGGATCGAGTTCGACTATTGCTGCGTCCACGCCTGCTTTGCGCTGGGGGATGCGGGCTATGAGACAATCATGGTCAACTGCAACCCGGAGACCGTCTCGACCGACTATGATACCTCCGACCGTCTCTATTTCGAGCCGCTGACGGCCGAGGACGTGCTCGAAATCATGAGCGTCGAGATGTCGAACGGCACCCTCGCGGGCGTTATCGTCCAGTTCGGCGGCCAGACCCCGCTCAAGCTGGCGCAGGCTCTGGAAGATGCGGGCGTTCCCATCCTCGGCACCTCGCCGGACGCCATTGACCTTGCCGAAGACCGCGAGCGTTTCGCTGCCCTCATCGACAAGCTCAAGCTGAAGCAGCCGGCCAACGGCATCGCCCGCAGCCGCGAGGAGGCGATCGCGGTCGCCAACCGCATCGGCTACCCCGTCCTGATGCGCCCGTCCTACGTCCTTGGCGGCCGCGCCATGGAGATCGTCGACGGCCAGGCCCAGCTTGAGGAATATATCGCCACCGCCGTTCAGGTATCGGGCGACTCCCCGGTGCTGATCGACCAATATCTGCGCGACGCGACCGAAGTGGACGTCGACGCGCTCTGCGACGGCGAAGATGTGGTGGTCGCGGGCGTCCTCCAGCATATCGAGGAAGCGGGCGTCCATTCCGGCGATTCCGCCTGTTCCTTGCCGCCCTACAGCCTTTCCAGCGATGTTATCGCTGAAATTGAGCGTCAAACCGACATTCTCGCGCGTGCTTTGTCCGTCCGCGGGCTCATGAACATACAATATGCCGTAAAGGACAACATTGTTTACCTAATTGAGGTAAACCCCCGCGCCAGCCGCACCGTCCCCTTCGTCGCCAAGGCAATCGGCACCCCCATCGCCAAGATCGCCAGCCGAGTCATGGCCGGAGAGAAGCTCAAGGCCCTCCCGAAAATCGACCGCAATTCTATAAATCATATTGCAGTTAAGGAAGCCGTCTTCCCCTTCGCCCGTTTCCCCGGCGTTGATCCGGTCCTCTCGCCTGAAATGAAGAGCACCGGCGAAGTCATGGGCATCGACAGCAATTTCGCGACCGCCTTCGCCAAGGCCCAGCTCGGCGCGGGCACCGTTCTCCCAAAGAGCGGCACGGCTTTCGTGTCGGTGAAGGACAGCGACAAACCCGTCATCCTGCCTGCCGTGCAGAAGCTCTCAAACCTGGGCTTCACCATCGTCGCTACCGGCGGCACGGCGCGCTATCTGGAAGAGCAGGGCATCGCCGTTCAGCCGGTCAACAAGGTGGCGGAGGGCCGTCCACATATCGTCGACAAAATCACCGATGGCGACATCGACCTGATCTTCAACACGACCGAAGGCTGGCAGTCCCTGAAGGACAGCAAGGCGATCCGCACCAGCGCTCTCCGCGCCAAGGTAGCAAGCTTCACCACGGCCGCAGCAAGCCTCGCGGCAGCGGATGCGATCGAGGCGCTTCGGGGCCATGCCCTTGAAGTGCGATCGCTCCAGTCCTATTATCCCATGTCGCAAGCCTGATCCCCTGCACAAGGAAGCACGCTGCGGGTGGCTCCGAGTTGGAGCCGCCAAAGGGAAGTTTTGACGAAGGATTTGCAAGAATGGCGACCGTCGAGAAGATGCCGATGCTGCAGATGGGCTACGACAAGCTCAATGAGCAGCTCCGCGAACTGAAGGCCGAACGGCCTTTGATCGTGGACGCCATCGAGGAAGCTCGCGCGCATGGCGATTTGTCCGAAAACGCCGAATATCACGCGGCGAAGGAGCGGCAGGGTCAGGTCGAAGCGACGATCGCGGACCTCGAGGACAAGCTTTCGCGTGCCCAGATCATCGATCCCAAGACACTGTCAGGGGACAAGGTCGTGTTCGGTGCCACCGTGACGCTGCTTGATGAGGATGACAAGCCGGTCAAATATCAGATCGTCGGCCAGGCCGAGGCAGACGCGAAGCTTGGCATGATCAGCTATAACAGCCCGCTTGGCCGCGCGCTCATCAGCCGCCAGGTCGGCGAAGAGGTTGAAGTGTCGGTTCCCTCGGGCGACAAATTCTACCTCATCGACAAGATCGAATTCATCTAAAGCCAGTGAAGCTGCCATCTGGCCGTATGACTGATGGGATCGCGGCGATAACGTTCGCCGCGTTTCTGTTGCTGCTGTTCACAGGTCAGGTAGACACGGCCGCCATCCTTGGGGGATTCATTCCCGCTCGCATCGGTGATCCTCAGCTTCTTGCAGGCGCGGATGCGGTGCCCGCTTGGCTGACGCCACTCAGTTGCACTCTGATACATGCCGGTTGGCTGCACATCGGTTTCAATTTGCTGATGCTGGTCTTTTGCGGGCGGCAGGTTGAGCAGGTGTTGCAAAAGAGAGCGGTTCTGATCCTCTATGTTGCAGGAGCCTATGGCGCGGCTTTGCTGCAATGGGTCTTCGGTCCTGCTTCTCCCAACCCTATGGTGGGGGCGAGCGGCGCTATATCGGCAATTCTCGCAACCTATGCGCTGCTCTACGGCCAGCGCGCTGTTCGGCGCATCGGTCCATTTTCCGCCAATTTCCTGCGCATTATGTGGCTCGCTGCAGGCTGGATCATTCTCCAGCTGATGATTGGCCTAGCGTCCGCGCGTGGCGGACTGGGCGATCTGGGACAGATCGCGATCGCCGCTCATATCGGGGGGTTCCTCGCAGGCCTCGTTCTGACGCGGCCCTTGCTCCTCTGGCGATTTCGCAAGGGCCCCAAGCCTCTGGTTTGAACGCTCAGGCCTGCGGCAGTTCCGGTTCGAGCAGCCGGTGCAGATGAACGATCACATAACGCATCTCTGCGTCATCCACCGTGCGCTGCGCGGCGCCACGCCATGCATTTTCAGCCGATGCATAATCCGGGAAGACTCCAACTACGTCGATCGAGCCTAAATCTTCAAATTCCAGCGTCTGAGGATCTTTGACGCGCCCGCCCATAACGAGGTGGAGTTTGCTCATGATGTTTCGTATCTCCCAAGGAAGGAGCGGCACTTTAGCAACGGCGCCACTCCTGTCCAAGGCTTCGTCACATAGGTCGGCGTGCTTTCTAGGGCCAGGCAATTACCGTTTCGGCAAGCGCGCCTTCAATGCGTCGCTGACCGCATCGATCTTGCTGGTAACCAGCGCCACGAAGTCATCGGCCACCCGAGATGCCGTGCCGCTGATGTCGGCTGAAGCAGCCGCATCGCGAGCCGATGCGGCGGTCTTGCTCGCGCTGTCTTGCGCGCTGTGAAGCGCTTCGCTCGCACTCGATTTGATGTTCTCCGCACCTTGTGCAGCTGCTGCGCTCGCAGCAAGAGCTGCTTCCACGACACGGCTTCCCGCCGTAACAGCAAGGCCCGGAAGCGCCTTCATGACCGTGCGGCTCTTCGGGAACATCCATGCGACGATTGCCCCGGCGGCTACCGCGCCAGCGACCGCCGCAACAGGATGTTCCTGAACGATCTCATTTGCACGAGCCGCGACGCGTTGAGTCCGGTCGCGCACGTCGCTGTAGGCGTCACCAGCGCGATCACGGCCGGTCTGGATCAACTCCGCAGCATTGTCTCTCGCTTTTCCTGTTGTGTCCCGAAACTTGTCAGTTGCCGTTCCGGCAATGTCGTTCGCTGCGTCGCGCACGCGCGCGATCTGAGCTTGAATGTCAGCCATCGTCAGTCTCCGCTCTCTCCGGGTTACGATTAGTAATCCGAACGTATGTCCGTTTGAAAAGTGCCGAAATGGGGCGGCGGAAGAGGTAAATCAGAATAGCAGTGGCAGTCGCTCCAACTGCAACCGGCTGCTGCTTCACCTTGTCGGTGACATAAGAGCGTCCATTGTGGATGCCGCTTACAGCCTTCTCCTTGATATCCCGCTTCAGCCGGCGAGGTTTCACGCGTTCCTTCGCCGCTGAAACGCTGGCCAGGAACCGCGCCTTTTTCTGCTCGGCTCTCGCGGTAGCCAGGCGATATTGTTCAGTTCCATTCATGGCTTGATGGCCCTCCGCATGCGCGAAATCCGGGCTTTGGCAAGCAGCAGCAGCAGGAGCGTCAAGAGCAAGGTCGATCCCAGCACTACCACTGCCGCCCAGCCGGGGCCAAGACGGGGGCTCAACATCAGAACCATCCCCACCAGAAAGGCGATCAGCCCTGCAAAGCTGATCATGAAACCGGCTACCGCAAAGATCATGGCGTCGCGGATGCCAGCCCCCGCGATGCCCGCCCGCAGCTTTTGCCGCTCGATTTCCGCATCGGCATAAGCGCGGCCGTCGGCGTATAATTTGGTGAAAGCCGCGCGGACGCTGTCCTGCTGCTGCTCATATTCGGCGTCGGGAGGCGCGGCTACCAGGCTTGGTTCTTCAGTCAAAAGCCCCTCCGCCCCAGCGTTGGGGCTCTGGCGTGATTGTCGATATGCTATGCTCAAGCCTTGTCGTCAGACCCTTTGGCGAGCCGCATCAGCACAAAGCCGACGACTGCCGCCGCGCCGATCGCAACCGCAGGGCTCTTGCGCACGAAATCCTTGGCTTCGGCCATCAGCTGGTCGACGTCCTTGCTATCCAGCGTGTCGGCCGCCCCAGCCACCGCTTCGGCCGCCTGTCGGGCATAGTCGCCATATTGGGGGCCAAGCTTGGCATCGACGGTCCCGGCAGTGTCCGTGATCAGCTTCGCCAGGCTTTGCATAGCCGTGCCGGTCTTGTCCTTGGCAACGCCAGCTGCCGAGAGCGCAGTCTTCGTGGCCTGGTCTTTCAACGGGTCGATATGCGTTTTCCAATCGACGCTGTTAAGTTTGTCGGCTGCTGTGCGCGCGGCCTTTTCCGCCTGCTCCTTCAGCGGTGCGATCTGCGCGGCCCAGCCATGGGACGCAGCGCCATTTCCCGGCTTCGTGGCCGCCGTTTTGATCGGCGCGGTCGGTGTCACTTCACGGGTCGCGACCGGTGCGCCCTTGGCCGGCTCAGCAGGTGCGGCCTTCTTCATACGCTTGGTGGGCGGGGTTTCCGGGGTGTCGGCCATCGTCCTAGTCTCCTCAGATATTATGGGTCGCGTTGCGGGCGATCGGATATGCGTCCTCAATGCTCGCGGCGGCACACAGTTCCGTTGCCGTTACTAATTTGAGCATCGGCATTTTTCGAGTCCATGCAAGCCCCGCATTGCCAAGGTGGAAGGCGCTGGCTAAGCGGAGCGCGATTTCAGGCGCATTGCAGCATTCAGGGAGCGACCATGACCGCCATTCTCGATATCCACGCTCGTCAGATACTCGACAGCCGGGGCAATCCCACGGTCGAAGTCGATGTCATGCTGGAAGATGGCAGCTTCGGGCGCGCGGCGGTCCCCTCTGGCGCTTCGACGGGCGCCTATGAAGCGGTGGAAAAACGCGACGGCGACCAAAGCAAATATCTCGGCAAGGGCGTGCTGGCAGCGGTGGCTGCGGTCAATGACGAGATTGCCGAGCAGCTGATCGGCCTCGATGCGGAAGACCAGGCGGAAGTCGACGCAGCCATGATCGCGCTCGACGGCACTGAAAATAAGGGCCGCTTGGGCGCGAACGCGATCCTGGGCGTCAGCCTTGCGACGGCCAAGGCTGCTGCGGACGCTCGGGGCCTGCCCCTCTACCGCTATGTCGGCGGCGTATCGGCTCATGTCCTGCCGGTGCCCATGATGAATATTATCAACGGCGGCGAGCATGCCGACAATCCGATCGACTTCCAGGAATTCATGATCATGCCAGTCGGCGCGGAAAGCATCGCCGACGCGGTTCGCATCGGCGCGGAAATCTTCCACACGCTGAAGAAGGGGCTTCACGACAAAGGCCTTGCCACGTCGGTAGGCGACGAAGGTGGCTTTGCTCCCAACATCGCCTCGACGCGTGACGCGCTCGATTTCATCATGCTGTCGGTCGAGAAGGCGGGTTACAAGCCGGGTGATGACGTTGTCCTTGCCCTAGACTGCGCTGCGACGGAGTTCTTCAAGAACGGCAGATATGAAATTTCCGGCGAAGGCTTGTCGCTGAGCCCCGTCGAAATGGCGGATTATCTGGCCGCACTCTGTGCCGACTATCCGATCAAGTCGATCGAAGATGGCATGAGCGAGGATGATTTCGAAGGGTGGAAGGCGCTGACCGACCAGATAGGCGGCAAGGTTCAGCTGGTCGGTGACGACCTCTTCGTGACCAATCCCAAGCGCCTGGAAATGGGTATTGGCAAGGGTCTTGCGAACTCGCTTCTGGTGAAGGTGAACCAGATCGGTTCGCTTACCGAAACCTTGGCTGCGGTCGATATGGCGCATCGGGCGCGCTATACCGCTGTCATGTCACACCGCTCCGGCGAAACCGAGGATGCCACGATCGCCGACCTCGCTGTTGCCACCAACTGTGGTCAGATCAAGACGGGATCGCTCGCCCGGTCGGACCGGCTCGCCAAATATAATCAGCTGATCCGCATCGAAGAGGAACTGGGCGACGTCGCAGTTTACGCCGGGCGCTCCATCTTTCGCTGACCTTTATTTCAACTACCGGCCGCAAGTTAACGAGTTTTTTCTTGCGGCCGGCTCCGGCCTGTGATTCAACTGTTCCATGGCGCACATCGCGAAGCTCCGCATGTTGTTATTTTCGGCGTTCGGGCCTGCTATCGCTGTCCTGCTGCTGCTTTTCTTTGCCGGATATGTCGTGCTTGGTTCAAACGGTGTTCTTGCCTGGGGCGATTACTCCCGGCAGCTTCATCGCGCCCAAGGCGAACTTCGATCTGTCGAGGCGCAGCGGCATGAGCTTCGCAACCGCGTCGACCTGCTCAACCCGCGCCGTGTAGATCCTGATCTTAGCGATGAATTGATCCGTCGGCAGCTCGGCGTGATCCACCATGACGAAGTGATCGTGCCGCTCAACTGAGTCGCGCCGCTTCAGGGCGTTATTAGGCGGGCTGCGGCGTTGCAATCCGGGCATGTCTGTCGCTATATCGGGCTTCCTTCCATCCATCACCAGGCAAAAGGATAAGAGCCTTGGCGAAACCAACGACGCCGCGTCCTTCGCGCGCAAAGGCAAAGGCGCAAAGCCCTGCCAGCGCGGATCACAACCGGCCTCGCCCCGAAACTCCTTCGGATTACAAGGCCACGAAGGGAGAGTTGCTGGAATTCTATCGGCAGATGGTCCTCATCCGCCGTTTCGAGGAAAAGGCAGGCCAACTCTATGGTCTCGGCCTGATTGGCGGTTTTTGCCACCTCTATATCGGTCAGGAAGCTGTCGCGGTGGGCATCCAATCCGCGCTTCAGCCTGGCAAAGACAGCGTTATCACCGGCTATCGCGATCATGGCCATATGCTCGCCTATGGGATTGATCCCAATGTCATCATGGCTGAATTGACGGGTCGGGAAGCTGGCATTTCCCGGGGCAAGGGCGGTTCGATGCACATGTTCAGCGTCGAACATAAATTCTTTGGCGGCCACGGCATCGTCGGCGCTCAGGTTTCGCTCGGCGCAGGCCTTGGCTTTGCGCATAAATATAATGGAGATGGCGGCGTCTGCGTCGCCTATTTCGGCGACGGCGCCGCCAACCAGGGCCAAGTCTACGAAAGCTTCAACATGGCCGAGCTATGGAAGCTGCCGATCATCTTCGTGATCGAGAACAACCAGTACGCCATGGGCACGAGCGTCAATCGCTCTTCGGCCGAAGATCAGCTCTATCGTCGCGGTGAGAGTTTCCGCATTCCGGGCATTCAGGTCAACGGCATGGATGTGCTGGCGGTCCGCGGCGCCACGGAGGAAGCGCTTAAGTGGGTGCAGGGCGGCAATGGCCCGATCCTGCTCGAGATGAAAACCTATCGCTATCGCGGCCATTCCATGTCCGATCCTGCCAAGTACCGCTCGCGCGAGGAAGTGCAGGCGATGCGTGACAAATCGGACCCGATCGAGGGCGTGAAGAAATATCTGGCCGACGCCGGTGTGAGTGAAGACGAACTCAAGAAGATCGATCAGGACATTCGGAAGGTCGTGAGCGAGGCGGCGGACTTCGCTGAAACCTCGCCCGAGCCGGACATGGCCGAACTCTATACCGACGTGCTGGTGGAGCAATATTGATGGGTATCGAAATCAAGATGCCGGCACTGTCCCCCACCATGGAGGAAGGCACGCTGGCCAAGTGGCTCGTCAAGGAAGGCGACGAAGTCCGTTCCGGCGACATTCTTGCCGAGATTGAAACGGACAAGGCGACGATGGAATTTGAAGCGGTCGATGAAGGAAAGATCGGCGCGATCGTCATTCCTGAAGGGACGGAAGGCGTGAAGGTAGGCACCGTCATCGCGACGATGGCCGGCGAGGGTGGCGATAGTGTCACAGCGGCACCCAGGGCAGAAGAAAGCGCCCCTCCGGCAAAACCGGAAGTGGCTCCCGAAGCCCCGAAAAAGGCTGAGAGCGGAACTTCCAAGCTCGCGTCGGAAGCGAAGGCCAGTGTTGCTGATCCCGACCTTCCCGAAGGCACGGAATATGTGAAGACGACTGTTCGCGAAGCGCTCCGCGATGCCATGGCCGAAGAAATGCGCCGCGATGACCGCGTGTTCGTCATGGGTGAGGAAGTCGCCGAATATCAGGGGGCATATAAAGTCACTCAGGGCCTTCTCGAGGAATTCGGCGACAGGCGCGTCATCGATACGCCGATCACGGAATATGGCTTTGCAGGCGTCGGCACCGGCGCGGCCATGGGCGGCCTGCGCCCCGTGATCGAGTTCATGACGTTCAACTTCGCCATGCAGGCCATCGACCACATCATCAACTCGGCGGCGAAGACCAATTACATGTCCGGTGGCCAGATGCGCTGTCCGATCGTGTTTCGCGGTCCCAACGGCGCCGCCAGCCGCGTGGCGGCCCAGCATAGTCAGAATTACGGTCCCTGGTACGCGTCGGTTCCGGGCCTGATCGTGATCGCCCCTTATGACGCTGCGGACGCCAAGGGATTGCTGAAGGCGGCGATCCGCTCGGAGGACCCGGTAGTTTTCCTCGAAAACGAGTTGGTCTACGGGCGCAGCTTCGATGTGCCCAAGGTAGACGACTATGTCCTCCCCATAGGCAAGGCCCGCATCATGCGCGAAGGCAAGGATGTGACGCTGGTCAGCTATTCGATCGGCGTCGGTGTGGCGCTCGAAGCAGCCGAGCAACTTGCCGGGGAGGGCATCGAAGCGGAGGTCATCGACCTGCGCACCCTCCGGCCGCTCGACACGGCGACTGTGCTCGAAAGCTTGAAAAAGACAAATCGCCTCGTGGTGGTCGAAGAAGGCTGGCCGGTCTGCTCAATCGCGTCAGAAATTGCTGCGGTCGTGATGGAGCAGGGCTTCGACGACCTCGATGCTCCAGTGCTGCGCGTCACCAACGAAGACGTACCGCTCCCCTATGCCGCCAATCTGGAAAAGGCGGCGCTGATTGATGCCGCGCGCGTCGTTACTACGGTTAAGAAAGTGTGTTATCGGTGAGGCTCTCTCAACACGTGGATGGTGTCACCATCTCGTTGTTGTACAGCTGAGACATGTCACGGTCGTCGCGAACCATCATCGCGGCCACCGTGTTCATGTCACCATAATTCATCGCGCCAAACATGCCGGGACGCAGGACCGGAAATAGCGGTTCATAGCGATAATGAATTTCGACGAAAATCACTGCTGAGCCGGGCGGTGCGTAAACCTGACGTCCAGTGGGGCCCATGCCAGTAAGATTGTCGTCTCCTTGACGGCCGTATCGCGGCGAATAGTCAATCGCTCGGCCATAGCAGCGCTGCCAATGGATGTAATTCCTATCCGGGTGTGACGTGTCCGGATCAGGCTCCAGACTGGAAATCACGATGCGTGCCTTGTTCTTCGTCACGAACGATCCGCTCGCCTGCTTTTCCGAATAGCTTCCGCTGATATTCAGATTTCCGCCTTGGGCCAGTGCCCCTTGCAGCAAGTCATTTACTTGAGCTTCGGACACCTTTTTTGCTGCCATCGGGTCGCCTTCACCAATCCGGGATGCGTTGTCTGCCACTTGCAGTGCAAGAGCCGACAGGCGCATGGAAGTGATGGAGTAGTTTGCTAGCTCAGCTCCGCCAGTGATCAGAATGAGCAAGACAGGCGTCGCATAGGCGAATTCCACCAGCGCCAGCCCGGTGCGGTCGCGGCAAAGCCGTGCAAGAACCCGCATGACTTTCCATATTCCTTCCTGCATCACGCGCAGTCCTTCGGGTCCAGAGAGCCGGAAAGGTTTTCCTGATCACCATAAGGCTGATTTGCCAACACTGTGGTGGCGTTCAACTTTACGTTTTCTGAAAGGCCAATCAGGGTAGCTACTGGAAATAGGCGAGGGTAGGTTACAGTTACAGAGTAAACCACCACGTCCTTTGCTCCGCCCTGACCCCCGGCACCGCCTTTTGAATCATAGACATTGTTGAAATTTCGGTCGATCCAAACCTCTCCCGGACTGCAAACGCCGTCGCCATTCGCATCTTCAGGCTGCGCCGCCTGCGCCTTGGCGAAGTTGCTATAGTAAGTTCGGTCAATGTCGATGTCGCTATCGGCCAGGCTGTTATTGATGTTCCGCACAGCGTTACGCACCCGCATATCTACCGTGTTCTGCTGAGTGACTGCCGAAGCAGACGCAAGCGTTAGATCGCGCCCTGCTTTCTGAACTGTCCCTTGAAGGACCGCTTGCATGTAAAGGGTGTGACCAAGATCAAATCCACCCATGAGGAGTACAAGGAAGGTTGACGCCACTAAGCCAAATTCGACTGCAGCTACGCCTTCTTGATCGCGGTGTAAGCGTTTCAGCATCATCATGAGCATAGCCCTATTGGGTCAACCGAAGGTTTGATATGCGATCCGCGATCTCTCGGAACTTCGCTATCAATGACAGCGTGTTCTTTGCCTCGAAAAAGTAAGTTGCGCTTGTTGCACAATTGGTTAGTCGCGTTTTTGTTGCAGTATCCGATGTGCCATAATAAATCACCCATAACGTGATATTTTTGTTTTTGATTGCGGTGCAAAGGGCGTTTGAGCGAGCATTATTGTTCGCCACAAGTTTAGCTTCATACTGAGATTCAGTAAGGCCGGTAGGATCAACCTGTCGCCGGTCCCACCACTCGAGGCCGTAACTCGCGTAATTATTTTGCTCATTCGCTGTTGCGCCATCGGTCATAAAGATCATGTGTCGCTGGATTTGTGCACCGCCGGGGGTTGTTTCATTCTCACTTCTAAAAATTCCCGTTGGGGACATCAAACGTGCTCCCCAAAGCAAGCCGATATCATGGTAAGTGTTGTTATGCGGTGCGAGCGTGCCAACATAATTGCTGAAATCGGACGCCGACTGGTTACCGTTCCGGCCGTCGTAGCTTAAGAGTTTACGCGATGCCGCGACACATGTATTGTTACCAAGGTTGGTGCTTAGCGAGCCTGAGGTAAATGGAGTTGCTGACACCCAAGCGGTCGTGAAGTTACCGCCCCATGTAGTTCCGGTTAGTGTTTCTTTTCGGCCCCACACAATGTTGTGAAGGATGGGCTTCCACCGGGTATCATCGTCCCATGTGGACGGAACGAGGTCGATATTCATGTCAATAGCATCTGCCGGGGACGACGGATAATTCAGCCAGTCGTCAGCCGGATTGCCATCCACATTTTTGAATGTCTTACGCTCTTCAATGCAACCGTCCCATCGCGCAGTTACAGTAGCAGGAATTTTTATCTTGGCCGCCGTGCTGGAGCCAGACAGCTTGACATTTGCAGTGCTTACTTCGCCGACGTCTAGCGCGACCGTCTTGGGCCAGCTTGTCGCTGTCTTTAACCCGGAAATATCAAATTCACGTGGCTTGTATGTCCAGCTGATGATTTGGTTGTAAGGAGTCCAAATAATTGAACGTCTTGTTGTACCAGTTCGTGCTTGGGTCCACTTCGGTTCATAGTCACTATTTAGGAAACTTGACTTCTCCAGCCAGCAGCCAAAGTTGGAACCGTTCTTAAAATATCTGTACCGAAAACCGGTTTTTACTGTGGCCGTTCTTGTCGAAGAAGCGTTAAGATCCTGTGAGGATGCTGGATACACTGCTGGATCATTTGTCGTTGCGGTGTAGTTGGTCGTGCTCCAGCTACCATAGGTTTCTTGGACCCCGATGATCTGATCGTAGCTGCCAAAGATGTTCAGCGCCGAACAAGCTGTGCTATTGCCTGCCTGCAGATTTTGTTTTGTAAAGGTGGAGCCATCTGCCATGGTGACCGTCGAACCTGTCACCACCTCCCAAGCGCTGCTGTAGAAAGCAGGATTGGAATAGCCATCTGGTGTGTAAGAAATGGTGCTCCAATTGAATGCGTCTGCCGCACTCGTCGCCCAAGTCTGCACGACTTGAGTGGTCGCCTCGCGAGATTGATAAGTCCAGCGGTCAACGAAATAATCATCAGGCAAAAGCCGGCCGACATTCACCATATTGTCGTAGTTAACAAAGCCAAATCGCAACTGCACTTGGGATGAAAGGTCTCCGGTTGGGTCGCTGGTTGCGCCACACTGTTCCGCACTTACATCTGTGATATTCTCGCGCGCGAGAGCTTCGTAAAAGCAGCGGATCGCCAGCTGGAGACCGGCCATCTTCTTCAATCCAGTTATATCGTCAGGGATCGGATAATCCATTGACCCCGAATTATCGAGCACGAACATAACGTCCGTATTCGGGATGCGCATTTGGCCTTCGCATGAGACATTTACAGTCTTCGTAGGGATACCGAAAATTCGCATAAGTGTCATGGGCACATCCGCTGAAGCGGATCCAGTCACCGTCCCATCGGCTTCCGTGAAGGTGCGCGTGCGGTTTTCCGAGCCAAAGAAGTTCGAAGCAAAGTTTAGATCGAATGTGCTGATCGCTGTGGTGTTCGGGCGCCCATTATTGTCGGTCCATCTCCCCGACCCCATGACACGCCGGCCAGCGAGAGCTCCAGCATCGCACGCTGCCTGCAGCCGGGATTTGACTGTGTAAAGCCGCGCGGCATCTAGCGAGCCGCCGACCAATCCCATCATCGGAATGACTGCCGCAGCGGTCATTGCCAGGATGTTGCCATTCTGGTCATGTGCCAACCGGGACATGAAGCCCGAGTAATCGCTTGAACCCACGCCCATATTTCACCCAAATTAATGCTGGCTACCATTGACGGAACAAACCAGCGTGTTTCATGCACTCACATTGGTTGCCGCTGTTACGAGATGTCTGGTTAAAATGGCTCTAACTGATGATCTATTTCGTTCGTGTGCCAGCCGGCTCTCGTCATCAGACGCGACATGATTGAGCTATCTCCCTTGTCCACGTTGCTCGCGACGCAGGCTGGAGGCGAGTTGGCACGGCATAAGTTGCTGTGGGCTTTCGACACGCGTCTAGCTCAGATTGCTCGCACGACTAGGGAGCCGCTGATCGGTCAAATGCGCTTGGCTTGGTGGCACGAGGCTATCTCCGATCCTCACGCGACCAAGGGGCAGGGCGAGCCCATTCTCGACGCATTGCGAAGTTCCGATGCTGTTGGGTCTCCTGGGCTGCTAGATATGCTGGATGGGTGGGAGGTGCTGATTGTAGAGCAGGCGCTGGATCGGCAAAGCCTTGGCGACTATGCGACGGGTAGAGGCGGCGGCTTGTTCCACGCTCTTGCAGGGGACGCGGAGGTCCCGAATTGGTTGATCGATGCCGGGGCCGTGTGGGCGTTGTGGGATCTGGCAGGGCATGTCACTGACCCAGGACTAGCGACCCAAGCGCTCATTCTTGGCAAGGAGCGGCTTCTACCCAACTGTCCGCGGTGGCCGAGACTATGGCGACCCATGCGTTTGGCCTACAGCTTGGCGCGAAACGACATTGTTCAAGGACGACCGTCCCCCAAAGGGCTGACGCTCCGGCTTTACATGCGGCTGATATGGCTGATGCTGACTGAAAGATGAGGGAATTTTCGTGGCACGTATAATGGCGGGCGCTGCGGCGGCGTTGCTGCTGGTGGCGGGGGGACTTTTTTGGTGGCAGGGGCGCGCAACCACTCGGCCAGTCCCCGAAGCCGTGATGGCGCCACCACCTCCTCCCGCATTGGAAGCATTACCGGAAGGGGATCCCGATGCCGTGGGCAAAGCGCTCCCTTCGCCGGGAGAGGCGAGCCCGCAGAGCCGGGAGCAGAAGCGTTTTGCCCGTTATGACCGCAACCGGGACGGCTTTATCACTCGCGGCGAGATGCTGGGCAGCCGGGTCAAAGCCTTCAAAGCGCTCGACAAGGACAAGGATAACCTGCTTTCCTTCGAGGAATGGGCCGTCGCTACGTCAGATCGCTTTGCCGGAGCGGACGCGAATGCGGACGGCAAGCTGACGCCAGCAGAGTTCGCGACAACGGCACCCAAGCGGAAGGCGCCAACGAAATGCCGATGCTGATCGGCGCGGCGTCAGTTCATCTCAAACGCGTCGACCCATTGCGATAAGGACGATCGCGCGCGGGCGGTATAGGCCTCCTTGCGCTGCTTCTTCTTCACGTCCTCGAGCGGCGGGAACAGGCCGAAATTCACGTTCATCGGCTGATAGTCGGCCGTCGCGATATTTCCGGTAACATGCCCCAGCAGCGCGCCGAGCGCCGTGTCGGCAGGCGGCGGTGCGATGCGCTGGTTGAGTAACTCAGCAGCAGCGAAGCGTCCGGCAAGCAGCCCGATCGCGGCGCTTTCGACATAACCTTCACACCCGGTCATCTGTCCGGCAAACCGGATGTGCGGCGCACTTTTCAGTCGCAGGGTCGCGTCGAGAAGCTTGGGGCTCTGGATGAAAGTATTGCGGTGCAGACCTCCAAGCCGAGCGAATTCAGCCTTTTCCAGCCCCGGAATTGTGCGGAACAATTCAACCTGGGCACCATGTTTGAGCTTCGTCTGAAAGCCGACCATGTTCCACAACGTGCCTGACGCGTTGTCCTGCCGCAGTTGAACGACGGCATAGGGCCAGCGGCCTGTGCGCGGATCGTCCAACCCCATTGGCTTCATCGGGCCGTGCCGCAAAGTCTCCGGGCCGCGGGACGCCATGACCTCGATAGGCATGCAGCCTTCGAAATAGGGCGTGTTCGTCTCCCACTCCTTGAACTCGGTCTTCTCCCCGTCGAGCAGTCCCTGGACGAAGGCCTGATATTGATCCTTGTTCATTGGGCAGTTGATATAGTCCTTGCCCTCTCCACCGCCGGGGCCGATCTTGTCCCAGCGGTTCGCCATCCAGCATTTATCCATGTCGATGCTGTCGAAATGCACCACCGGCGCAATCGCATCGAAAAAGGCGAGATGATCCATGCCTGCCGCCTCGCCGATACTGGCGGCCAGCGCCGGGGCGGTGAGCGGCCCTGTCGCGACGATCGTCATGCCCTCGATTGGCAGCTTGTCGATCCGTTCACGCACGATCTCGACATTGGGATGGTCGGCAAGCGCGCGCGTCACGCCTTCGGAAAAGACATGTCTGTCGACGGCCAGAGCCGACCCGGCGGGGACCTTCGCGGGTTCCGCCTGTGCCATGATGAGCGAACCAAGCCGCCGCATTTCCTGATGCAACAGGCCCACCGCGTTCTTGTCCGCATCGTCGGAACGGAAGCTGTTGGAGCAGACCAGCTCCGCAAGGCCATCGGTCTGATGCGCCGGGGTCATGTCGCCAGTGCCTCGCATTTCGGACAGGCGCACCTTCACTCCCGCCTGCGCCAATTGCCAGGCCGCTTCCGACCCCGCCAATCCGCCGCCGATAATATGTACCTGATGGCCCGTCGCTTCGTCCATTTTCCCGTCCATGCGTTGATGCACGGCCTGTAGGTCAATCAGCAGCAAAAGGAGAGCGTAAAATGATCGATCATATCGGTATCGCGGTCAGTGACGCTGGACGGTCCCGCGAGTTTTACGATCAACTTCTTGGGGCGATAGGCTTGCAGCATTTGATGGCCATCCCGGCTGCCGACAATCCGAGCGGCGGCGAGGTGCATGGCTACGGCCGGGACAATGATCCCTTCTTCAGGATCGGCGACAACGAAGCGGTGGGGGAGGGTACGCATATCGCGTTCCGCGTCGAAAACCGGGCGCAGGTGCACGCCTTCCACGCAGCGGGGCTCAGGGCCGGCGGGCGAGATCATGGCGGCCCCGGCCTCAGGCCCCATTATGGCCCGAGCTATTATGCGGCTTTCATCCTCGATCCAGACGGCATCAATGTGGAAGCCGTATGTCATGCTGAGGTCGATCTCAGCGCGTCCGACGAACTGTCCTAGGGCAGGCAGCGTTTATCGGCTGCTGCCTGCCCTTGTGCATCAGTACCCAGCCACGCTGTTCGCGGCGGAAAGCACCGCCTGAACCGATGCGGTCGCCACGTCGGTATCGGTGCCGATGCCGAATATAGTGCGGCCATCCGGCGTGCGGCATTCGACATAGGCTGCCGCGGCAACGTCCGTTCCCGCGCCGATCGCATGTTCGCTGTAATCTGCGACCTCCAGATCGACGCCCAGATCGTCACGCAGAGCCGCCAGCACCGAAGAGATCAGGCCATTCCCGCGCCCGGAAATGGACCGTTCGCCGCCTTTGTGCGCGATCTTGCCGGTAAAGATGCGGTCGCCCGCATGGCCGGTCTCATTATAGTCGATCAGCCTGTAGGGCTGGTCGCCGGAGAGGCGGTAATGATCCTCGAACGCGGTCCAGATGTCGGACGCGTTCAGTTCGCGGCTGCTCTGGTCGGCCAGCGCCTGCACGACCTTCGAGAAATCCGCCTGCATGCGCTTAGGCAGCTTCAGTCCCTTGTCCTGCTGCAGGACCCAGGCGACGCCGCCCTTGCCGGACTGAGAGTTGACGCGGATCACCGCTTCATAGTCACGGCCCAGATCCTTGGGATCGATCGGCAGATAGGGCACGTCCCAAATCTGGTCGTTGCGCGTCTCCTGAACGGCAAAGCCCTTCTTGATCGCATCCTGATGCGAGCCCGAAAATGCCGTGAAGACCAGTTCGCCCGCATAAGGGTGGCGCGGGTGGACGGGCAGCTGATTGCAATATTCGACGGTCTGGATGACCTCATCGATGTCGGAGAAGTCCAGCCCCGGATTGACACCCTGCGTGTACATGTTGAGCGCGACCGTTACCAGGTCGCAATTGCCGGTGCGCTCGCCATTGCCGAACAGGCAGCCTTCGACACGATCTGCGCCCGCCATCAGGCCCAGCTCAGCCGCAGCGACGCCGGTTCCCCGGTCATTATGGGTGTGGAGCGAAATGACGACGCTGTCGCGCTTGGAAATGTTGCGGCACATCCATTCGATCTGGTCGGCATAGATGTTGGGCGTCGCGGCCTCTACCGTCGCGGGCAGGTTCAGGATCAGCGGACGCTCCGGCGTCGGCTGCAGGATATCCATCACCGCTTCACAGCATTCCAGGCTGAAATCCAGCTCGGCCGTCGAGAAGGTTTCCGGCGAATATTCAAAATGCCAGTCGGTGTCCGGCTGCTTGGCGGCATTGTCGCGCAGCAGCTTGGCCGCGTTGATCGCGATTTCCTTGATCTGCGGACGGTCCATCTGGAATACGATGTTGCGCCACGCCGGAGACACGGCGTTATAGACGTGTACGATCGCCTTCTTCGCACCGCGTAAGGATTCAAAGGTGGTCGCGATCAGATCTTCGCGCGCCTGCGTCAGAACCTGCGGGAAAACATCGTCGGGGATAGCGCCTTCGCGGACCAAGCCAGAAATGAAGTCGAACTCGGTCGCGCCCGCGCTGGGGAAACCGACCTCGATCTCCTTGACGCCGATCTTGATCAGTAGGTCGAAGAAGCGGCGCTTCTTCTCCGCGTTCATGGGATCGATCAGCGACTGGTTGCCATCGCGCATGTCGGTCGACAGCCAGCGCGGCGGGGAGGTGATGACGGCGCTGGGCCATTGGCGATTGGGCAGATCCACCTGCGGGAAGGGGCGGTATTTCTGCGAAGGGTCGGTCAGCATCATGGGAAGCTACTTCTTTATGCAAACGGGCGGCGCGATGCGGGCCCGGTGAAACGACTATCTGCTTGATTATGCCCTTAGGCGTATCGCTGCGTCATTCAAGCGAAGAGCAGCACAAAAACCACGCCTAAGGGCGTGTAAGTCGTAGCAGGGGAAGAAGCGCGCGCTGCATGATGGATCGGCCTTAACCCTTTTCGATGGCGCTCGTCCAGCTTTTGTTGTCGTAAGAGATCGGGTTAACACGCCTCGAATGCAATCAAGGGATCGCCATGTCACTCAACAGCTTACTCGTTCCTACCTATAAACAGATGCTTGCCACTCTGTCAGCTTGGCTTTCCAAGGCCCAGGAGCAGATGGGGGAGGAGGCGGAACGGCTGCTGTCGGCCAAGCTGGCGTCCGACATGTTTCCATTGTCCACGCAAGTCCGCTTTGCCTGCGTGCAGGCACGGGAAGGGGTCTGCCGCCTCATGGGCGAGCAGTTTCCTCCATCGCTACAAGCTCTGTTGGACGAGGGCCGCAATGCCGGGGACAACCCCGGTTCGATCGCAGATGCAAAGGCGAGGATCGATGAGACGATTGCGCTCATTGAAGCTTTGCCGGCAGGGGCCCTTGACGGCGATGAGCAGAGGCCGATCGCACATGCCCTGCCGATAGGGCTGACCTTCGACCTGACGGCGGAGCAATATGCCCGCGACTGGGCCCTGCCTCAATTCTACTTTCACTTGATGATTGCCTATGCGATCCTGCGCAATCAGGGCGTCGATATTGGCAAAGCGGATTATGTCACGCACATGTTCGCTTATGCGCGGCCGGGTACGCTGCCTACGGATTGAAACCCGGCGACAATCCCCGCACCTCTCGGCAAGCGATCGGGGTGGCGAGTGTGGCAGCTCGACACCCCGACCAGCTACTATTTCTGGAACGCTGCGACGATCTTCAGTTCGACGCTGTCGCCGACCATGGGGACGCCATACCCCATGTTGAAATCACTGCGCTTGACGGTGGTCGTCGCCACGAAGCCGACATTTTCCTTACCGCCAGCCATGGCTGGGGCTTTGCCCGCCCCGTAAAAGTCGGCGTTCAGCGTCACCGGCTTCGTCACGCCCTTGATGGTAAGGTTGCCGGTGATCTCTGCACTGGTGGTGCCGTCCGGCTTCACGCTCGTCGAAACGAAGGTCGCTTTTGGAAATCTAGCGGCGTCGAAAAAGTCCGCCTTCATCAAATGCTCGTCCAACGCGGCCACGCCCGTGCGCAGATTGGCGATGGGCACGTCGATCGCCACCTTCGACGCCGCGACATTTTTCGGATCTAGCGTCAGCGTACCGGTCGGCTGCGCGATCAGACCGAAATTGTTCGAAAAGCCCATATGGTCATAGGCGAACGCCACCTGAGTGTGGCCTGGATCA
Organism: Sphingobium sp. TomMM35A; assembly: GCF_054771735.1. NCBI lineage: Bacteria > Pseudomonadati > Pseudomonadota > Alphaproteobacteria > Sphingomonadales > Sphingobiaceae > Sphingobium > Sphingobium sp. TomMM35A. The sequence continues at coordinate 1,160,944 of NZ_BSRC01000001.1, read as the reverse complement.
ACTTGATAGGTGCCTCCGCTGACGCGAGACGGGTCTTTGGCGCCAGGGGCGGGGGGCATCTGCTGGGCGATGAGGGCCGTGCCGGTCAGGGCGGTCAGGGCAACGGCTGAAATCACGAACTTGCGCATGGACAGGTCTCCAGAAGCGTTCAAGGGACGCGCTACCATAGCGGCGTCCCTTGATTGTTCCAGAGCCGTAATCGGAAACGGAGCGTTCCCGATATGAATTCCGCGCTGCCTGCTTCTTCCTTCATTCCAGCGCAGGCTGAAATCTCCAAAATAGCTCAGAGATCCCAGCTTGCGCCGTGAAGAAGCTGAAAAGCTTAGTTCTTTTCCTTGTCGACCAGCTTGTTCGCGCCGATCCAGGGCATCATCGCGCGCAGCTTGGCGCCGGTTTCCTCGATCTGGTGGCGCTGGGCGGCGATGCGGCTCGCCTTCAGTTCGGGCTGGCCAGCGCGGTTGTCGAGCACGAAGTCCTTGACGAAGCGGCCTGACTGGATGTCGGCGAGGACGCGCTTCATTTCCTTCTTCGTTTCTTCGGTGATGATGCGTGGGCCGGTCTTGATGTCGCCATATTCGGCGGTGTTCGAGATCGAATAGCGCATGTTGGCGATGCCGCCTTCATACATCAGATCGACGATCAGCTTCAGTTCGTGGAGGCATTCGAAATACGCCATTTCCGGCGCGTAGCCAGCCTCGACCAGCGTTTCGAAACCAGCCTGGACGAGCGCGGTCGCGCCGCCGCACAGCACGGCCTGCTCGCCGAACAGGTCGGTTTCGCATTCCTCGCGGAAGTTGGTTTCGATGATGCCCGAGCGGCCGCCACCGACGCCCGAAGCGTAGGACAGGGCAATGTCATGGGCATTGCCGGTCGCGTCCTGCGCAACGGCGATCAGGCAGGGCACGCCGCCGCCGCGCTGATATTCGCTGCGGACGGTGTGACCGGGGCCCTTGGGCGCGATCATGATCACGTCCACGTCCTTGCGCGGTTCGATCAGACCGAAATGGACGTTGAGGCCGTGGGCGAAGGCGAGCGCCGCGCCGGGCTTCAGATTGGCATGAATGTCGTCGGCATAGATCGCGGCCTGATGCTCGTCGGGGGCGAGGATCATGAGGACGTCGGCCCATGCGGCGGCTTCGGCGTTGGGCAGGACCTTGAAGCCTGCACCTTCGGCCTTCTTCGCCGAGGCCGAGCCGGGACGCAGAGCGATGGCGACTTCGGCCACGCCGCTGTCGCGCAGGTTCTGGGCGTGGGCGTGCCCCTGGCTGCCATAGCCGAGGATTGCGACCTTCTTGCCCTTGATGAGGCCGATGTCGGCGTCGCGATCGTAATACACCTTCATTTGACGTTCCTTCTTTGGTCTGCTGGCTCCTGGCGGAGCTTTAATGAGTGCGGCGAGGGGAACCACCTGCGCATGGGAGAGGGGCATCGCCCTCACCCTCCCACTGCTGCGCAGCGGGCCCCTCCCTCTCCCGCGGGCGGGAGAGGGGTCTAAGTCAGTTCGGCTCCTTGCCGCGGATCAGGCCGACTACGCCGGTGCGGCCGACTTCAACGAGGCCGATCTGACGCATCAGGCCGACGAAATTGTCGATCTTGTCCGTCGTGCCGGTGATCTCGAAGATGAAGCTTTCGATCGTCGTGTCCACCACCTTGGCGCGGAAGACATCGGCGAGGCGCAGCGCTTCGATACGGTCTTCGCCGGTCCCGGAAACCTTGACCAGCGCCAGTTCGCGCTCGACGAAGGGGCCGTTGGCGGTGAGGTCCGTCACCTTGTGCACCGGCACCAGGCGATCGAGCTGCGCGATGATCTGGTCGATCACCTTGGGTGGGCCGTTGGTGACGATGGTGATGCGGCTGATCGCATGATCGGGCGTGATGTCCGCCACGGTCAGGCTGTCGATATTATAGCCGCGCGCGGTGAACAGGCCGGCGATGCGGGCGAGGATGCCCGCTTCGTTGGTGACCGTGAGCGACAGGACGTGCCGTTCGCTATATTCTTCCTGAATGTGCATCAGATGCTCGTTCCGTTATCCGGTTCTTCTTTGCGCTCGTGGCGCTGGGAGATCATTCCCGTGAAGGCATAGTGCCAGCTGCCATCGCTCCGATGGGCGAGGCGGACGGGAAAGCCCGCGATCGCATCGAACATGCGGGTCAGATGCTCCCCCACATAGCGGGGGCTGACCAGCAGGCGGCCGATATGGCGGTCGTGGAAATCGAAGCCCTCATCCAGATGCACTTCCCATGCTTCATTTTCCGAATCTTCATGGTCCACGGTCCAGCCTTTCAGCTCGGCCGTGCCGCTGATCCGTTCGAAGTCGAAGGGTTCGCTCACATGGATGCGGAGCTTCAGATGCTGCGTCACACCAGAGCCTTTGCCTCGTCCGACATGATGCCTTCGACCTGGCTGGGGTCGAGCAGCATGTCGGTATGGGCCGCGCCCGACGGGATCATCGGGAAGCAGTTGGAAAGCTTCGCCACGCGGCAGTCCACGATCACCGGACCGGGCGTGTCGATCATTTGGGCAATGCCCGCTTCCAGTTCCTGCGGTCCTTCGATGCGGATGCCCGTCCAGCCATAGGCTTCGGCCAGCTTCACGAAGTCGGGCAGGCTGTCCGAATAGCTGTTGGAATAGCGGCTTTCATAGGTCAGTTCCTGCCACTGGCGGACCATGCCCATATATTCATTGTTGAGGATGAAGACCTTCACCGGCAGGCGGTACTGGCTGGCGGTGCCCATTTCCTGGATGTTCATCTGGATCGAGGCATCGCCCGCGACGCAGACGACCAGGCTGTCGGGATTGCCGACCTGCGCGCCGATGGCGGCGGGGAAGCCATAGCCCATGGTGCCAAGGCCGCCGGACGTCAGCCATTTATTGGGTTCGTCGAAACCGAAATGCTGGGCGGCCCACATCTGGTGCTGGCCGACTTCGGTTGTGATGATGACGTCCTTGGACGAGCGCGAAGCCTTGTAGAGCTGCGCGATCGCTTCCTGCGGCATGATCTCTTCGTGGCTTTCGGGATAGGCGAGGCTGTTGCGGGCGCGCCAGCCTTCTATCCGGGCCCACCATTCGGAAAGGTCCGCAGGCTTGTGGCCGTGCGTCTTCCAGGCGGTGATCATGTCAGTCAGCGCATTGCCGACGTCCGCGACGATGGGCAGGTCCACCTCGACCGTCTTGTTGATCGAGCTGCGGTCGATGTCGATGTGGATCTTCTTGCTGTTGGGCGCGAAGGCATCGAGGCGGCCGGTGACTCGGTCGTCGAAGCGGGCGCCGATGCAGACGATCAGGTCCGCCTTGTTCATCGCCCAATTGGCTTCATAGGTGCCGTGCATGCCCAGCATCCCCAGCCATTGAGGCGAGGAAGCGGGGAAAGCGCCAAGGCCCATGAGGGTCGAGGTGACGGGCGCACCGGTCAACTCCGCCAGCTCGCGCAGGAGCGTGGACGCCTTGTGGCCGGAATTGATGACGCCGCCGCCGGTGTAGAAGACCGGGCGTTCCGCCTTCGCCAGCATCTCGACAGCCTGGGCAATCGCGGAGGCGTCGGCCTTGGTCTGCGGCTTATAGCTCGCATGTTCAAAGCCGAGCGGTCGGGCGTAGGGCGCGGTTGCGATCTGGACGTTCTTGGGAATGTCGACAACGACCGGGCCGGGACGGCCGGTGGTCGCGATGTGGAACGCCTCATGGACTACGCTGGCGAGCTTAGCCGGGTCCTTGACCAGATAATTATGCTTCGAGCAGTGGCGGGTGATGCCGACCGTGTCTGCTTCCTGGAAGGCGTCGGTGCCGATCAGCTGCGTGGGAACCTGGCCGGTGATGACAACCATGGGGATGGAGTCCATCAGCGCATCGGTGATGCCGGTGACGGCATTGGTCGCGCCGGGGCCGGAGGTGACGAGGACGACCCCGGGCTTGCCGGTCGAGCGCGCATAGCCTTCCGCCATATGGGTCGCGCCCTGTTCGTGGCGGACAAGGACGTGGCGGATCTTCGGATGGTTGAAAAGCGCGTCATAGATGGGCAGCACCGCGCCGCCCGGATAACCGAACACGACCTCGACCCCGAGGTCGATCAGGCACTCAACCAAAATGTCCGCGCCGCTCTTTTCGGCCACGATAAATCCTTCCACTGGATGCAGGTTGCGCCCTCTGCCCTGCAAGAGGAGCATTGGCAAGGTGGGTGCCTCTATTCGACATAAAATGGCAAGTCAATACCTATATGAGCAACTTTATTACAAGTTCTTCGACTATTTCGTCATCAATCTTCCGCTGTTCGATCGGCCAAGTCGGCGGAGGTTGGCGAGAAAACCAGGTATATTGGCGTTTGGCGTACTGGCGAGTGGCGATACGTCCCTTCTCCAGCATGGTCTCGCGGTCAATCTCGCCCTGCAACCAGCCCCTGATCTCAGGAACTCCAATGGCGCGCATCACCGGCAGGTCGGGGGACAGGTCGCGGGCAAGCAGGGCCTCGACTTCCTGCACCGCGCCTATATGCACCATCTGCTCGAACCTGCGGTCGCAGCGCGCGATCAGCCAATCGCGCGGGGGCAGCAGGATAAGGGGAGAAAGATCAATGCGCTCCCCAATTCCTCCCCTCTTTTGCTGCTGCCAGAAGCCAAGCGGTTTCCCCGTCGAACGCACCACTTCCAGTGCGCGCGCAACCCTTGTGCTGTCGGCCGGTGCCAGCCGTGCGGCAGCCGCCGGATCTTCGATCGTCAGCGCGGCGTGAGCATCGGCGACGGCCATGGAGCGAACGAAGGAGCGAATGTCCGGATCGATCTCCGGGACCGGCGCAATCCCGTCGAGCAACGTGCGCAGATAAAGGCCGGTGCCCCCCACAAGGATCGGCAGGAGCCCTCTCGCATGCGCTTTGTCGATTTCGATGCTGGCTTCAGCGGCCCAGCGGGCTGCGGTGCACGCTTCCGCTCCGTCGATATGGCCAAAAAGGCGATGCGGCACGCCCCCCATGTCTTCGGCGCTTGGCCTCGCCGACAGGATGTGCAGATCGGCGTAGACCTGGCTGGCGTCGGCATTGATGACGATCCCATTGGCGGATTGAGCCAGCCGAACCGCCAGCGCGCTCTTGCCGCTGGCAGTGGGTCCGGCAATAAGCGCGACGCGCGGGCGGGATTCGCCCTTCGATGTTTCAGGAGTGTCCATGTTCGTCGCGACCTTAGTGGCAAGTGCTGCCTTGAGTCAGGAGGATATTGCGGAAGCCGTCGCCCGGCTCGCCACGGCGGGTTGCGCGCCGGTGGATAGCAAGTGGCTGGACGAGGACAAGGCTGCCGACATCTTCTTCGGCAGCGATCCCGTGGCCGCACGCGCGGCCTTGACCGGAATTGGGGACAAGGTGGACGTGATCGTTCAGCCTGCCGAAGGGCGTGAGAAGAAGCTGCTGATTGCCGACATGGATTCCACCATGATCACTGTGGAATGTATCGACGAACTCGCAGACTATGCCGGGATCAAGCCGCAGATCGCCGAAATCACCGAACGTGCGATGCGGGGCGAACTGGACTTTGCGGGCGCGTTGCATGAGCGCGTCGCGCTTCTGAAGGGGCTGGCGGATGAGGCGATCGATCAATGCCGTGCGGAGCGGGTCAAGATCATGCCCGGCGCGCGCGCCCTTGTCCGCACCATGAAGGCGAGGGGGGCTCAAACCCTGCTGGTTTCTGGCGGCTTCACCCGCTTCACGGGTCCCGTTGCCGAGGAAATCGGCTTTGATTGCGCGGTAGCCAATGTTCTCGAGATCGCCGACGGCGCGTTGGCCGGAACGGTGACGTTGCCGATCGTCGACGCTTCCCGGAAGCTGCAGGAACTGGAGGCGGCGATAGCAGCAGGCGTCGACCGGACGCTCACGCTCGCGGTAGGTGATGGTGCTAACGACATACCGATGATCCAGGGAGCAGGACTGGGCGTCGCCTATCATGCCAAGCCCAAGACCCGCCAGGCGGCGCATGCCGAAATCGTCCATGGGGACCTGTCCGTGCTGCTCTATGCTCAGGGCATTGCGTCAGCCCATTGGGTGGAAGCCTGACCATCTGCGCGCCGCTTGCCGCCAGCTTCAAAGGCGCGCCAGCATCCACAACGCCATCGCCACCATCATCAGATTTTCGGTGAGCGACACGAAACCCAATGGCACATTGCTGCTGCCGCCGACGCAGGCGCATTTCAATTCGCGCTTGTCGATATAGACGGCCTTGAAAACCGATGCCGTGCCGATGCCGCCGATGAACAGCGCTACCGGTATCGAAAGCCAATGGAACAGGCCGGTCAACATCAGCACGCCCGCACCCAGTTCCAGGAAGGGATAGGCCTTGCCATATGGCACATAGCGGCGGGCCAGCAGGTCGTAGTTCAGGAACATGGTCGCGAACCGGTCGACATCCTGAAGCTTCACCATGGCGAGGAGCATCATGGTGATTGCGATGAAGCTCTCCACCGTCATGACGCTGACCAGCGGCATCGCGGTTAGCCAGCTTACCGCGAGCGCCAGCAAGGCGCCCACAGCGAAGACGGCGATCACGGGCACATAGCTGGTATCTGAAGGGTTGGCGACTTTCATGCCGAAAAAGCGCCGGAGGTCGTCATGGCCGCCAATCCGCTCGCCTTCGATGAAGATCTGGGGCGTCGTCTTGACGTCGTGCTCGCGTTTGAAGGCGTCGGTCTGCTCCCGGCTCGTGAGCCAGTGATCCTCCACCTCATATCCCTTGTGCCGCAGCAGCCAACGCGCTTTCAGGCCGTAGGGACAGGTGTGGCCCGGCATCACCATGCGATAGAGGACTGCTTTTCGGGGGTGGGTGGCCGTGGCGGCATTGGGGCTCATGGCATCTCTTTCACTTGGAGAGTTTTGGTCTCCACCCCATATGGGTTCCGTACCATGGTCCGGAGTCAAGCATGTCTATGACGATTTCTGGTCTGGCGCGCGCAGGCGGCGTTGGCGTCGAGACGGTGCGCTTTTACCAACGGCGCGGCTTGCTGGAGATGCCGGAGCGCGGCGCTCGCGGTCCGACGTCCGGCATAAGGCGCTATGAAGATGGGGATGTGCGCCGATTGAAGTTCATCAGGTCAGCGCAAGCGGCAGGCTTCACATTGGAGCAGATCGGCGAGCTTTTGCAGCTGGATGCGGGGCAGGACCGAAAGCGCGCGAGGGAACTGGCGGCCGAGAGGCTGGCGGCGCTCGACCGCAAGATAGCCGAACTTCAAGCTGCACGAGACTCGCTTCGCAGGCTGTCGAGCGCATGCAACGCCTCTGACGATGGACCATGCCCGATCATCTCCGCGTTTGACGGACCGGGTTAAAAGCCCGCCATCAATCCATCGATCGCGCCTTGCAGGATGTAGCTTGCAGCCAGCTTGTCGACCAGTTCGCCGCGCCGCGCCCGGCTTGCATCTGCCTCCAGCAGCGTTCGCGTGACGGCCTGGGTCGACCATCGCTCGTCCCACAGCAGTATCGGAAGCCCCAGGTCAGCGATGTTGCGCGCAAAGGCACGGCTGGCCTGGCTACGCGGGCTTTCGCTGCCGTCGAGGTTGAGGGGAAGGCCGATGACGACACCCTTCACCTGCTGCTGTTCGATGAACGCAGACAGCGCTATCTTGTCCTTGCTGAATTTGCCGCGCGAAACCGTGTGTGCCGGACTAGCGATCGACCAGCCAGCGTCGCAGAGCGCGAGGCCGATCGTCTTCGTGCCGACATCCATGCCGAGCAATCGCCCACCTTGGGGCAGGGCCTCACGAAATGCCGCGCGATCGGTGGTAAGCAGCACGCTCACGACTTTGCGAAATTCGCCAGGCGGCGGCGGGCGTCTTCGCGCACGTCGCCCCAGAAGAGGCTATAGTCGTAGACATGGTAATTATTGCCCGGAAGGGTGAAAGGCCCCATGTCGATCGACTCACCGATCATCAATATGCCGCTACTCTCGCACCGCGCCGGTACGACGCCCTTGAGCAGACGGGGAGGCTTTCCTTCCTCTCGGCTGTCCAGCGTTCCTTGATTGGCGCTGGCCGGAGCAGCCCCGTTGAAGGTGCCTGTTATAGGATTGGTGCAGAGCATATGGGTGTCCTTGCGCGGCCTTCCGTTGAACCCGGCCTTGCGCTCAAAACTCTCGATCATCGGCGAAGGATCAGCGGGCTCCGCATAGCTTTGCCAGCTGAGGATGCAGCGCGTCTGATCGCTCCGCGCACATGCGGGCAGGCCGAGGGCGGGCAAGTCAGCCTCCACAGAGACGGGCCAGCCCACTGCGTAGACCGCAGCGACACGGGAAGCCACCGGCTTGCCTGCCACTTGGTCATGGAGCAGCTGGAGCAAATGGCGCGAACCCTGGCTATGTCCGGCGAGGATGATCGGACCAGCCGGATTTGCCTTCAGGAAAGCGGCAAAAGCTTGGGAAACATCCCTGTATGCGGCGGCCAAAGCCTGCTCACCTGCGGGCTTGCCGGTGAGGAATGCGCCGTAATTCGCCTGCCGGTAGCGCGGCACCCAGACATTGCCGACCGCATTGAAGGCGCTCGCCTGCGCTTGCACAAACCGGCGGGCGGTCGCCAACGCATCCTTGTCGTCCAGCCGCATGTTCCAGTGCGCGCTACCAAAAGCAGTTATGTAGGACGTGGGGTGAATGAAAAAGACCGCCGCCTTTTGCGGCACCGGTTCATCCTTTTGCCCGGCCGGTTTCCACAACGCGGGATTGTCATGCCGGATATCCGGGCGGGATATCCACATCTTCGCATCGTCATAGGCGTTCGCCGGTAGCGGAGCGATGGGAGTGAAGGCCTCGCGCGGCACCATCACCGCGCGGATCAGCTCCATGCCCCAGATGCGATAGACCAGCAGCGCCGCGAGAACCAGCACGATCAGGCTGGCGACGACATAGAGGAACTTGCGGGCCAATGCTTTGCTCTCCTTCGGCCGGCAGGGCTCCATAGGCTGCGTCGGGCGGCGCCTGTCTGGCGCAGCCGATCCTCACGCGCAAGTGCGGACTTGAAGCGGACGTGAGCGGGTGGTAGCGGCGGCGCCATGTCGATAGACCTTCAGACCGTAAAGAAGATCGCCAGCCTGTCGCGCATTTCGGTGACTGACGCCGAAGCCGAAGCCATGGTGCCTGAACTCAACAACATCCTCGGCTGGGTGGAGCAATTGGGCGAGGTGGACGTGGCCGGCGTGGAGCCGATGACTGCCGTCATCCCCAACAAGCTGCGCCTGCGCGACGACGCCGTGACCGATGGCGATGTCCGGGACAGGGTGCTGGCCAACGCGCCACAGGCAGAACATGGCTTCTTCGCGGTGCCGAAGGTGATTGAATAATGAGCAATCTGACAGATTTGACGGTCGCCGAAATCCGCGACGGCTTCCGCGCTGGTGACTTTTCCGCGCGTGAAGTCGCGGAGGCATTCAACGCCAATGTCGCCGCCGCGAAGGCGCTGAATGCGTTCATCGTGGAAACCCCGGAAAAGGCACTGGAAGCAGCCGACGTGGCCGACAAGGCTAAAGCGGCGGGCGACGCGCTGAAGCCGCTGTCAGGCGTACCGATCGGCATGAAGGACCTGTTCTGCACCGAAGGCGTGCAGACGACGGCCGCGAGCCACATGCTTGAAGGCTTCAAGCCGACCTATGAGTCCACCGTCTCGAAGAAGCTGTGGGATGCGGGCGCGGGCATGCTGGGCAAGCTCAACCTTGACCAGTTCGCGATGGGATCGTCCAACGAAACCAGCTATTTCGGCAATGTGATCTCGCCCTGGCGGCGCGGCGGCGGTGACAATGCCGCGCTGGCGCCAGGTGGCTCTTCGGGCGGCTCGTCTTCCGCCGTCGCGGCCCGGCTTTGCCCTGCGGCGACGGGCACCGATACGGGCGGCTCGATCCGTCAGCCTGCCGCCTTCACCGGCATCAGCGGCATCAAGCCGACCTATGGCCGCTGCTCTCGCTGGGGCATCGTGGCGTTCGCAAGCTCGCTCGATCAGGCCGGACCGATGGCGCGGACGGTGCGCGACAATGCAATCCTGCTCGAAACGATGGCGGGCTTCGACCCCAAGGATTCGACGTCGCTCGATCTGGCCGTGCCGCAGTGGGAGGCTAATCTTTCGAGCGACCTCAAGGGCAAGAAGGTCGGCATCCCCAAGGAATATCGCCCCGATGGCCTGAATGAAGAGATCGCGGCGCTTTGGGATCGCGGCATCGAATGGCTGAAGGACGCGGGCGCCGAGATAGTGGAAGTGTCGCTGCCGCATAGCAAATATGCGCTGCCGACTTACTATATCATCGCGCCTGCCGAGGCTTCCTCCAACCTCGCCCGCTATGACGGCGTGCGCTATGGCCAGCGCGACCTGCCCGATGGCGCGGGGCTGCAGGACATGTATGCGGCCACTCGCGCTGCCGGGTTCGGTCCAGAGGTCAAGCGCCGTATCATGATCGGCACCTATGTGCTGTCGGCGGGCTTCTACGACGCTTATTACACGCAGGCGCAGAAGGTTCGGGCGCTGATCGCGCGCGACTTCGAACAGGCTTTTGAAAAGTGCGATCTGCTGCTGACGCCGACCGCGCCGAGCGCCTCCTTCGCCTTGGGTGAGAAGCAGGCTGATCCGCTGGCCATGTATTTGAACGACGTCTTCACCGTGCCGGCTTCTTTGGCCGGGCTGCCCGCGATGGCGGTGCCGGGCGGGCTGGACGCGCAAGGCTTGCCGCTGGGCCTCCAGATCATCGGCAAGGCGCTGGACGAGCAGACGGTGCTGAACGCGGGCCTCGCGATCGAGGAACGCGCGGGCTTTACGGCGCGGCCGGAGAAGTGGTGGTAAGCTCATGTCGTCGTCATCCCAGCGCAAGCTGGAATCTCAGGCGGCGTGGCATGACAGTTGGAAAGATCCCAGCCTCCGCTGGGACGACGACATGAAAATTCGCTGGGATGGCGGTGTAGAAAATGACTGAATCAACCTATCGCATTCAGGGCGCAACCGGCGAGTGGGAGGTCGTGATCGGCCTCGAAGTCCATGCGCAGGTGACGAGCCAGGCGAAGCTCTTTTCCGGCGCGGCGACCGCTTTCGGTGCGGAGCCGAATACGCAGGTAAGCCTGGTCGACGCGGCGATGCCGGGCATGCTTCCCGTGCCCAATCGGGAGTGCATCCGTCAGGCGGTACGCACTGGCATGGCCATTGACGCGAAAATCAACAAATGGTCGCGCTTCGACCGCAAGAACTATTTCTACGCGGATTTGCCGCAGGGCTATCAGATCAGCCAGCTGTACCACCCGCTAGTGGGAGAGGGGCAGATCGAAATCACGCTGGACGAGAAGAACCCTGACAGCAGCACGAAGACGATCGGCATCGAACGCATCCATGTCGAGCAGGATGCGGGCAAGTTGATGCATGATCAGCATCCGACCCGCTCCTATGTCGATCTCAACCGTTCTGGCGTGGCGCTGATGGAAATCGTGTCGAAACCCGACATGCGCTCGCCTGCCGAGGCCGGAGCCTATCTGTCGAAGCTGCGGACGATCCTGCGCTATGTCGGGTCCTGTGATGGCAATATGGATCAGGGTTCGATGCGTGCGGACGTCAATGTCTCCGTACGCAAGCCGGGGCATGAATTCGGCACCCGTACCGAGACGAAGAATGTGAACTCGGTCCGCTTCGTCATGGCGGTGGTCGAGCATGAGGCCAATCGTCAGGTCGATGTGCTGGAGGCCGGTGGCAAGGTAGTGCAGGAAACCCGCCTGTACGATCCGGACAAGAATGAAACGCGGTCCATGCGGTCGAAGGAAGACGCGCATGACTATCGCTATTTCCCGGACCCCGACTTGCTGCCGCTGGAGCTGGACGACGCCTTCCTGGAGGAATGCCGCCAGTCGCTGCCCGAACTGCCCGACGCGAAGCGCCGCCGTTATGAGGAGCAACTGGGCCTTTCCGCCTATAATGCCGCAACCCTGACCGCTGACGCCGACACGGCGCGCTGGTTCGAAGCACTGCTCGCCGAAGGCGCGCGCATCCAGAAGAAGAGCGAGGGCGAAGTCGCCAAGGCTTCCGCCAACTGGCTGCTGTCGGAGCTTTATGGTGCGCTCAATCGTCTGGGCAAGAGCCTCGAAGATAGCCCCGTCGGCCCGGAAGAGGGCGCGGAGCTGCTCGCCCTCGTCGCCGACGGTACGATCAGCGGAACAATCGCCAAGCAGGTGTTCGAAATCATGCTCGAAACCGGCGAGCGTGCGCCCCGGATCGTCGAGGAAAAGGGCCTGAAGCAGACCAGCGACACCGGCGCGATCGAAGCAGCGGTCGCCAAGGTGCTGGCTGATAATGGTGACAAGGTCGAGCAGTACAGGGCGGGCAAGGAAGCGCTGTTCGGCTTCTTCGTCGGCCAGACGATGAAGGCCATGCAGGGCAAGGCAAATCCTCAGGTCGTCAATGAACTGGTCCGCAAGGCGCTTGCCTAAAGCGGTGCCCGCTGTCTAAACCTCTTGCTGGTAGGTGAAAGCGGGGGCGCTTTCCCTCCACAGGGGGTGACATATGAAGACTGGCGGCTTCCTCGCGGGATTGGTGCTGCTCGCCGCTGGCGCGCCGTCGGCCGTTCGGGCGGAAACATTGACCAATGACATGGTCGTGTCCCTTGTCCAGGCGGGGTTGGGTGATGATGCCGTGATCGCGAAGATCAAGGCATCGGCTGCCCATTACGCCTTATCTACGGACGATCTGATCACATTGAAAAAGCGTGGCGTGTCCGGTCCGGTCATCGCGGCGATGATCGACGCAGGCTCGCAAGGCGCGGTATCTTCCAAGGCGGCATTCTCGGCGGACTCACCCGATCCCCTGGTGCCGCATCCGTCCGGCGTTTACCTGGCGAATGATGCCCGCATGGTGCGGATCGATCCGACCACCTCTAACCAGAGCAAGACAGGCGGCATATTGGGCTACGCCTTTACGGGCGGTATCGCTTCTCTCAGCATCAAGGCAGTCATTCCGAACATCACGGCGCGGGTCCGCACGGGCCGAGCGCGGCCGACCTTCTATTTCTATTTCGATGAGGCGACCCGCGGTCTGTCTCAGGCCGGTGGCGCGTCGCTATGGCTATCGGGCCCTGCCAGCGCCATCACGTCTCCCAATGAATTCAGCCTCATCCGCTTCGATGTGAAGAAGGATCGGCGCGAGACACGTGTTGGCAGCATGAACCTGGCCGGAGCAAAGGCAGGGGTGATGGACAAGGACCGCATCCCGTTCGACTATGAACAAGTGACGCCGGGCGTGTTCAAGGTAACGCCGTCGGCCGATCTTCCCACGGGCGAATATGGCTTCATCTATTCGGTCAGCGCGGGTGCTGGCCCTGGCATGTGGGGTAACGGCACGGGCTCTGCGCGCATTTTCGACTTCGCCATCCATCCCTGACGAACAGGGTTCCCGCCATTGTCCTGGGCCTGTAGCTGCTTTAGCGGCAGGAGGGGGCAGGACATTGGAGGCGGAATGCAGGCGACGACGCAGATTGACGCGGCGGCAGCAAAAGCGGCGGGCATGGACCCCAGCCGATTGGAACAGCTCGCCAACTCGCTGCACCTTCAATATGTGACCACGGGCAAGCTGCCGCACTTGCGCCTGCTTGTGTCGCGTGAAGAACGGGTTTTGCTGTCCCACATCAGCGGCATCGCCCGCGCCAGTGGAGAACCCCTCCGTCCCGACTCGCTGTTCCGCATCGCATCGATGACGAAGCCCGTCACTTCGGTTGCCTTCATGATGTTGGTGGAGCAGGGATTGGTCGCGCTGGACGATCCGGTAACCGATATCCTCCCCGAATTTGAAAATCTCTCCGTCGGCTTGGATCGGCAGGCGCTGAAGCAGCCGGTGCGCATGATCGATCTGCTGCGTCATACCTCGGGGCTTACCTATGGCCTCCAACGGCAGACGGCCATCGATGCGGAATATCGCCGGCTTGGCCTGGACGAATTTCAGCAGAAGCGTAGTTCCGCAGACTTCGTCGCCGCCCTCTCGCAGCTGCCACTGGAATTTTCTCCGGGCGAACGCTGGAATTATTCGGTGGCAACGGACGTCTTGGGCGTGATCGTCGAAAGGTTGAGCAGTCTCGACCTCGCCAGTTTCTTCGATCGACACATCTTCCAGCCGCTAAGGATGAGCGACACATTCTTCGAGTTGCCCGAAGACAAGGTGGATCGGATGACCGACGCCTGGCAGTGGGGACCAGATGAGCGGTTGTCGCTCTATGATAGAGGCGCTCGAAGCGGATGGCGGCGAAATCTGAGGTTCCGATCCGGCGGCGGAGGTCTGATCTCGACCGCGCATGATTATCACCGGTTTGCACGCATGCTTTTGCGCGGTGGTGAGTTGGACGGAGTCCGCTTGCTAAAGGCTGAGACGGTCGCTGCCATGCACGCCAATCATCTTCCGGGCGCAGGCGATCTCGCTCAACACTCTTCTTCCATGTTCAGCGAGGCTGACTATGCCGGGATAGGCTTCGGGCTTGGCTTTGCCACTGATTTAAGAACCGGAGAATATTTCTGGGGCGGGGTGTTTTCGACCTTCTTCTTCATCGATCCGCGCGAGAAGATCATCGGATTGCTCATGACGCAGCATTTGCCTTCCCACGTCTATCCGATCCGCCGGCAATTGCGTGACGCAGTGCGGGGGGCGATCGTCACTCGTTTCGGCTGATACAAATCTCAAAATCAACTTTAGTCCCAGTTTGAAATTTGCACTCGCATGCATTGCGGCTAAGGTGCAGAACCGACAAGCTGTTGAGCGGCAAGGAGAGCCGATGTTGAATGATGTAGGCGACCGGCCACAAATTTATTCGAGCCCAGCCATCATCGAACGACGCAAGCGGATCTTGGCGGAGACGCGAAAGCTGATCGCTGAGCAGGGCATCACGGCCTTCAGCATGAATGAGATCGGCCACCGCGCCGGGGTCGCCAAACGGACCCTCTACAATGCTTTTCAGACCCGCGAACGGATGATCGCGGCGGCGATCCAGGAATATTTTGACGAATATGTCAGCAAGCTCTCCTACATCAGCCCGCCCGGCACGATGGAACATAATATCGAGCGCATGATCTCCATCCTTCAGCGTAACCGTAAACTGCGGAATTACGTCAAGGCCGTCATGTCGCTCTATTTCAGCTCCGACGTCGATCCGGAAATTTGGAGCGCCATCCATGCGCCTGCCGTCCACCATAATCGCCGGTGGATCGAGCTTCTCGCGGCGAAAAAGCAGCTCCAGCCATGGGTCGATGTTGATCAGCTGGTCGATGATCTGGTGCGGTTCGAGTTCGCGACGATCAACGAATGGGCCCAAGCCCGCATCGCCGATGATGAGGTGACGGCCCGGCTCGTCAGCAGCTATCTGGGCTGCGTCGCCGGTGCCCTGAAAGGCAATGCGCGCAAGGAAGTGGAGACGTTGCTCAAGGCGATTGCCGAGCGCGGCGCTCAGGCCATACCCGTGCCTCATGCTGACAAGGCTATGGCGGCGTAAGCGCTTAACCGACCTGCCTTTCGCAGCGCCCTTAGCCCGAGCCAGGCTTTTCTCTGCACCTTCTCCACGCTACGGCAACTCCAAACCGACCGCAGGCGAGCGCCGGCAAAGATCACAAGATGCATCCCCGCATCGTCACGAACAGGAGAGTATAGCTGATGCAGAATGAGCAACCGGCGACGATCGCCGTCCTCGGCGGAACCGGCAAGGAAGGTGGCGGGCTCGCGCTCCGCTGGGCGCATAAGGGACACAAGGTCGTTATCGGCAGCCGTACAGCCGAACGTGCCAGGGAAGCCGCCGCGCAAATGAACGAACTGCTCGGGGGCAACAGCGTGACAGGCGCAGCCAACGCCGAAGCCGCTGCACAGGGTGAGATCATCGTCCTCGCCGTACCCTACGCCGCGCAGCAGTCCACCGTGCAAGAAGTCGCTGGCGCGCTTGAAGGCAAGATCCTGATCGACGTGACCGTGCCCCTCGTGCCGCCAAAGGTCAGCCGGGTCCAGCTTCCCAATGGTGGATCAGCTGTGGAAGCGGTGCAGAAGATGCTGGGCGAGGGCGTTCGCGTCGTATCTGCCTTCCAGAATATCAGTGCCCATCACCTGACCAAGCTGGACGAAGATGTCGAATGCGACGTACTGGTTTGCGCCGACGACACGGACGCTGCCGATCAGGTGGTGGCATTGGCGCAGGAAATCGGCCTGCGCGCCTGGAACGCTGGCCCGCTTTGCAATTCGGTGGTCGCGGAGGGGCTCACCTCCGTCCTCATCGCACTCAATCGCAAATATAAGGTGCCGGGCTCGGGCATACGCATCACGGGCGTCTGAAACAGCGGATATGCGCCGTTCACTGCTTTCCACCGACCCATGCAGCATTCAGCTGCCGGTGGAAGGTGGTGAGCCCTGCTGGATTCGAACCAGCGACCTACTGATTAAAAGTCAGTTGCTCTACCGACTGAGCTAAGGGCCCTCCGTCACGAGGTCCGCACGCACTAGAGGCGGTGATGCGGCTGGTCAACCTCTAGGACGCGGCAAAGGCGCAGCTTTTCGCAAGCGTGCATGAAGATGCCGGATGGTAAGGCCCGAAAGCGGATCGGACCACCGCGGGCCAATGGCCAAGAGCGGCGACAATACGAAATCGCGCGTGCGGAAAGCCCGGTGCGGAATGTGAAGCCACCTGTTCGACCAGCGTCCCCCTGACCAGAGGATGATGTCGATATCGATGGTGCGGGCGCCCCAGCGGCGGTGCCTCCGCCTGCCCAGGTCAGCTTCGATCGCCTTGAGTGCCCGCAACATGTCTGGCGGGGTCAGCCTGCTTTCGATCAGCAGCGCGCTGTTCGCATATTCCCGCAGGGAGGGGCCGATCGGCTCGGTCGTCAATATCGGTCCCGTCGCCACAATCCGGCCGATCTCGCCCAATCTGCTGGCGGCCTCCTGCACGATCGCTCTTGGCGTCCGCTTTGCCGACAATGGCCGGTTCGAACCGAGCGCAAGCGCATAGCGATGAAGAGTGCTTGTCTTAACCATGTGACTGCGCCTAACCGCTGCACATGACGCTGCAAAGCCCCATAGCCGATGCGGAAGCGCCGCTGGATTGTCCGCTCTGCCCCCGCCTGGCCGCCTTGCGTCAGGAATGCCGGGCCGATCATCCCGACTGGTGGAATGCGCCTGTCCCCGCATTTGGCGATCCGCTTGGCCGCATCGCAGTCGTGGGATTGGCGCCGGGCAAGCAGGGGGCCAACAGAACCGGGCGGGCATTTACCGGCGATTTCGCGGGCGACCTTCTTTTCAACATATTGCTGAAGGCGGGTCTTGCCGAAGGGTCTTATGAGGCCCGGCCCGATGATCAGCTGACGCTGCGCGACGCCATCATCCTCAATGCCGTAAAATGCCTTCCGCCGCAGAACAAACCTCTGCCGCAAGAAGCGCATAACTGCCGCCTATTCTTGAAGTCGGCTGCCGACGCCTTACCCAATGCGCGGATATTCATCGCGCTGGGTGAGGTCGCACATCAGTCCGTCGTGAAAGTGCTGGGCGGCAAACTTCCCAAGGCGCGCTTTGCTCACATGGCGGAACACCGCATGCCGAGCGGCAAGATAGTCATCGACAGCTATCATTGTTCCAAGAGAAACGTCATGACTGGCCGCCTGACAAGCGAGATGTTCGAAGCGGTCTTCGAAAAGGCTATCGCGTTACTTTCAACCTGACGCCGCAGACCTCAGCCTATCAGATAGTCGAGATATGCCCCCTCCGGCGGCCCATCCAGCGCCGCCATCATCGGTTCGAACAGCCGCTTGTCCAGCATCGGACCAGCGGCCTTGTGCGCATCGACATCAGCCCAGCGCTCGATGAAGACAAAGCGGCGCTCATTGCCAAGGTCGCGAAGCATCTCGACGCCCTCACATCCGGGCAGCGGCTGGACCGCTGCTGCCAGTGCGCGAAGGGCGCTCTCCAATGCTGCCTCCGATCCTTCTCTGGCATGCATCAGATAATGGCGCGCGACCGTCATGGCATCATTCTCCCTAGCTTAGATATCCTGCGCGATCCGGCCGTATAATTCCGGCCGCCGGTCCCGGAAGAAGCCCATGCCCGCGCGATGCTTCCGCGCCTGCGCCAGGTCAAGCGTGGCCACCAGCGCGCCATTGTCGCGCGCATCGGCCTCGGCTGCGAAATCGCCCCATTCATCGCTGATGAAGCTGTGGCCATAGAATTTCTGGCCGTCTTCCTCGCCGATCCGGTTGGCGGCGATCACCGGCATGCAATTGCTCACCGCATGGCCGATCATCGCGCGGCGCCACATGCGGCTCGTGTCGAGATCCGCGTCATAGGGTTCCGATCCGATCGCGGTAGGATAGAAGAGCAGTTCCGCTCCCATCAGTGCCATGACCCGGGCTGCCTCCGGATACCATTGGTCCCAGCAGATGCCCACGCCGATCGTGCCGTAACGCGTCTTCCAGACCTTGAACCCGCTATTGCCGGGACGGAAATAATATTTTTCCTCATATCCCGGCCCATCCGGAATATGGCTCTTGCGATACAGGCCCATGATCTCTCCCTCATCATCGATCATGGCGAGGGAATTGTAATGATGCTGGCCATCCCTCTCGAAAAAACTGGTGGGAATGTAGACGCGCTCCGCCTTCGCCACCTTGCGCATCTCGGAAACGGCGGGATGTTCGTCGATCGTCCTGGCGTTGGCGAACAGAGCCTCGTCCTCGACCTTGCAGAAATAGTGACCTTCGAACAGTTCGGGCGGCAGGACGATCTTGGCGCCTCGAGCCGCCGCCTTCACCACATGGTCGGCCACCATGGCGACATTGTCGTCCACATCGTCTGAAAAGGCGAGCTGAAGCGCGGCAACGGTGACTTTGGTCATATCCTCGATGGTCCTAGAGGCGAATGCCCAACCGGGCGGTGTGAGGTTGGGAGATAGAGCAGGATTGGCGGAGTGCAACCTCCGCACCGGTCACGGAAGCCCCCTTCGATTTCATTGTTCCGCTAAGGGCATTTGCTGGCTGCAACAATGGAAGCTGCCGCCGCCTGACAATATCGCATCGCTCCGCAATCCTATGATCTCGCGCCCCGGGAAAAAGGGCTTGAGCGCATCCAGCGCCGCCTGGTCATTGGGCTGGCCGTAGATAGGCACGATGACCGCAGCGTTGCCGATGTAGAAGTTCATGTAGCTTGCAGGGATCACCTCGCCATCCACCAGGACACGGCCGGGGGAGGGGATTGACGCCACTTCAAGGCCGAACGCCTTGGCCCTTGCGCGCGCGTCCGCATAAATGGCCGCATTGGGGTCATCATCCGTGCTTGCTTCCGGCAGCGCCAGCACGCCTGGCGCAACAAAGCGCGCAAGATTATCCACATGGCCGTCCGTATGGTCGTTGAGCAGACCATCGCGCAGCCACAGCATTTCGGACAGACCCAGCGACCCCGCCAGCAGCGTTTCGATCTTGCCACGATCAAGATCCGGATTGCGGTTGGGATTGAGCAGGCATTGCTCGGTCGTGACGAATAATCCGGTGCCATCGGTATCGATCGCGCCGCCTTCGAAAATCCAATGTTGCGAGGAGGTCGGCAATTCCGTCGTCGCGGCCAATCGCGCCCCGATATCCTCATCGCCCGGCATCTGATACTTGCCGCCCCAGCCATTGAAGCCGAAATCCACCAAGGCTCGTTCATGCCCACGCATGACCGCGATCGGGGCGGTATCCCGCAGCCAGACGTCACCCAGCTTCTGCGCGACGATGGTCACGTCCGGGCCAGCGAGCGAGCGCGCTATCTCCGCATCACCATCATTGGCGCAGACCAGCCGGACCTCCTCACCTTTCCCATCCGCGCGGAGCGCCTTGGCAAAGGCGGCGATCTGCTCGCGTGCCGCGTCGAACGCGCCAGGCCACTCTTTGGGAAAGGTGGGAAAGCCGATCCAGGTCCATTCATGCGGCGCCCATTCGGCAGGCATCTGGAATGTCATCGGCTTTCTCCTGCTGGTACGGCGTTGCTCGCCGCGCTCTACAGCATTGCGGCTTGCGTTACAGCGCCAATTCGCCGCGCCATCAGGTCGTTATCTGCGCCGTCCACTCGTCGAGCAACTTGAATCCCAGCGCCACTTCGAAACTCAATCCGACATAAGCGTCGTCACGCCAGCGCACCGTGGCGTCCCGCTTGCCCAGACCTTCGATGATCAATTGGACCTGCATATTTTCGCGCAGTTCGCCGGACTCGTCCAATAGCTTTACGCCGAACAGGGATATGTCCTGCATCATGCATGCCTGCATGCCGGTTCCCGTAGCAACCGTGACAGGGGTGAAGATGTTCAGCCGGACAGCTTCGCGTTCGCTACGGCCGTTCCTCTGTTCCGCGATTATGGTCGAAATGGCGATATGCTCTTCGAACAGCAGCGAAACATGGTCACCTATATTCATGCCCACGACCGCCGGAACGGAAAATCCGTTGCGCAGGCCCAGGGTGACGCTCTCGCCCGCCGTCATTGGCACACTCGTCCGCACCAGTGCCTCACGCGGCGACAGAGAATGGACGACGCAGAGGCATTCTCTCCGCGCCGTCACCAACTTGCCAACATGCAAGATTGTAACAGCCTTGTTAACTTCCACGACCCATCCCCAATCTTATTATCGTTACGCTACCGAATCGTCGGCAGATCAGGGATAGAGGCCAAGTTTCCGTAAGGGAAATGATTAACTTAACGAACGCCTGTCCAATGATGGGACGGCGTTGAGCGAGCCATGACGGGCCTCATGGCATGCTTCTGCGCAACAGGTGCTAAGGGTTTCTACCGGCCCGCCCGGCTCTTGTCGCGGATCGCGCGGAATTCATCACCGGGCGTCCAGTTCGGCCAGGCGGTCGTGTCGGCCAGCGCTCTGCCGACATCATAATAGAGCTTCAGGTCCTCCTTCACGCCGCTCCAATCCCATTTGGGATCATATTCGTCCTTCGGGCCATGGTAGCGATGTTCTTCATATTCCCTCGCGGCTGCCGCCCCGGCCGCGGGGCCGCCCCTCACCAGATCCTGCCCGCCTTCGAAATAGAGCATAGGCACGCCATGTTTGGCGAAGCTGAAATGGTCTGATCGGTAATAGAAGCCTTTTTCCGGCGTGGGCTCCAGGCTCGCAACGCGCTTCTGCGCGGCCAAGGCGCGATCCAGATATGCGTCTAGCTGCGACTTGCCCTTGCCGATCACGACGACGTTCTTCGCGCGCCCCGCCATGCCGAGGGCGTCCATGTTGACGCCGCCCACGGTTTGGCCAAGCGGGAAGACCGGATGATTGCCATAATAGGCCGATCCCAAAAGCCCGGACTCTTCTGCTGTTACCGCAAGGAACACCTGGCTGCGTGCCGCCGGGCCCGCTTTCACATTGGCTTCCGCCAGCGCGACCAGGGCCGCCGTGCCAGTGGCATTGTCGATCGCGCCGTTGCAGATATCGTCTCCATCCGGCGCGGCTTCGCAGCGGCCCAGATGGTCCCAGTGCGCCGCGTAAAGCACATATTCGTCCGGCCTCGTTTTGCCGGGCAGCAACGCGACGACATTCTTCGACTGATGTTTGCGGACGATGTTGTCGAATGAGACATTCGCCTTGACGCCTTTCAGCGGCACCGCCTTGAACCCGCGTTTCTTCGCTGCCGCGCTCAGGCTATTCAGATTAAGGCCCGCGCTCGCCAGCAGCGCCGCAGCCTTGTCTTTCTGCACCCATCCGATGGCGGCCGATTGCTTCGCATTGCCATCCCCATTGTCGGCCACATGCTGTGCGCCGGTCCAGCTCGACTGAACCACGTTCCAGCCATAGGCGGCGGGCACCGTGTCATGGACGATGATCGCCGCCGCCGCACCCTGGCGCGCGGCTTCTTCGAACTTGTAAGTCCAGCGGCCATAATAGGTCATGGCGCGCCCGTTGAATGGGCCGCTCAGGCCAGGGGTTTGGTAATCGGGATCATTGACCAGGATGATGACCGTCTTGCCCCGCACGTCCACACCGGCATAATCATTCCACTTCTTCTCGGGCGCGTTGATCCCATAGCCCACGAAGACAACCGGACTATCCTTCACCTCGACATGTGGTTGAGCGGTGCGATAGGTTGCGATCACCATTTGGGAGCCATATTCGGCGGATACCGGCGCCTTGCCGCCAGTGAAGCGCAAAGGCGAAACATCCTTGGCGGCGATCTCCACCAGCGGGACGTCCTGGAACCAGCTGCCTTTATTGCCGGGCTTCAGTCCCAACGCCGCAAAGCGCTGCACCAGATAGGAAAGCGTCTTCTCCTCACCCACCGTCCCCGGCCCACGCCCTTCATAAGCATCCGAGGAAATTTCTTTCACCACCTCCTTCATGGTTTCGATCGACGGGCTGATGCTGGAAGGTGCTGCCATCGCAGCACTGCTGGTGAGGAGAGCGATCAGCAAAGTCGAGGGAAGCAGGCGCATGGCAATAGCCTTGAAGGATAAGGAATGCCGTGGTTCTGCCAGTACCCCCTCGGTCCGGCAAGGCTTGTTGGACAAACAAAAAAGGCGGCCCCGAAGGACCGCCTTTCCGTGCGAAAAGCTCGTAAACTGATCAGCGCGAATAGAATTCGACGACCAGATTGGGTTCCATCTTCACCGGATAGGGCACTTCGTCCAGCGTCGGAACGCGGACATAGGTGACCTTGGCAGCGCCATCGGGCGACACATAGTCAGGGATGTCGCGCTCGGGCAGGCTCTGCGCTTCCAGAACCAGCGCCATTTCCTGCGCCTTCTTGCCCAGGGTGATTTCGTCGCCCGGCTTCACCAGACGGCTCGCGATGTTGCACTTGACGCCGTTCACATAAACGTGACCGTGCGACACCAGCTGACGGGCCGACCAGATGGTGGGCGTGAACTTTGCGCGATAAACCACTGCGTCCAGGCGGCGCTCCAGCAGACCGATCAGGTTCTGACCGGTGTCACCCTTCATACGAGCGGCTTCGGTGTAATTCTTCTTGAACTGCTTTTCTGTGATGTCGCCATAATAGCCCTTCAGCTTCTGCTTCGCCTTGAGCTGGATGCCGTAATCGGACATCTTGCCCTTGCGGCGCTGACCGTGCTGGCCGGGACCATATTCGCGCTTGTTGACCGGGCTCTTCGGCCGGCCCCAGATGTTCTCGCCCATGCGGCGGTCGAGTTTATACTTCGCGCTGGAACGCTTCGACATGATAATTCCTTACAACTGCTAACAACGTTATTCCCGGTCCTCGCCTGCTTGCCATGAAGGGGCAGGGCCACTGCTTCACCGGGATGCAGGGCCAATCGCGAAGGCGCGCCTATGGAGAAGGGGCGGGATCATGTCAACCCTCGACAGGGGCGGGACGGCGGCCTAATCGGTAGCGCCATGAACCCGGAAAGCTATTCGACCATGGAGCAGGTTCGCGCGGGCGTCGACAATCTCGACAGCCAGATCGTCGCACTGCTTGCCCAACGCTTCGCCCACATGCGCGCCGCCGCCCGCATCAAACAGGATCGAGGGGCTGTCCGAGATGAAGCGCGCAAGGCCGAGGTCATCGCCAACGCCAGGGAGGAGGCAGAACAGCTGGGCCTGCCCGGCGAGATGATCGCCAGTCTTTGGGATCACTTGGTCGAAGCGTCGATCGCGTACGAAATGGAAGAATTCGACCGCATCAAGGCCTAACGCGCGCGCGGGTTGGCCAGCGCCGACAGCACGCCACGCAGCGTCCGTACCTCCAGATGGTTCCAGCCCGGCTTGGTCAACAGATTGCGAAGAGTGCGCTTGGTCGCAGGAGCGCGATCTGGCGGGAAGAAATAGCCCGCATTGTCCAGCAAGGTTTCGAACTGCCCGATCATGCCTTCAAGCTCTGCCTGCGGAGCAGGTTCGCCCAGATCGGTCACGGTCGGCTGCTCCAGCGCGGCCTGCTTCGACCATTCATAAGCGCATAATATCACTGCCTGGGCAAGGTTCAGCGACCCGAATTCCGGATTGATGGGCACCGTCAGGATCTTGCGAGCGAGCGCAACATCCTCCGTTTCCAGGCCAGACCGCTCCGGCCCAAAGACGAAGGCGCATCGTCCGCTCGCCTGATGCACTTCGCGCGCTGCTTCTTCCGGCGTTACTACGGGCTTGGTCACGCCGCGCTTGCGCACAGTCGTTGCATAGACATGCGCGCAATCAGCCACCGCATCGGCAAGCGTCTCAAACACTTCCGCCTTGTCGAGCACGACATCCGCGCCCGCGGCCGAAGGACCAGCATCAGGATTGGGCCAGCCATCGCGGGGGCTGACCAGACGCATGTCGGTCAGCCCGAAATTGAGCATGGCCCGCGCGGCCTTGCCGATATTCTCGCCTAGCTGCGGGCGGACAAGGACTATGATCGGGCGTGTGGAGGGAGGAGCAGCATTCATTCCGGTTGCCCTAGACAGTCCTCACTCACTGCCAACCTCCTTCACCGACCCAGCAAAATCTTCGAAATCCCGCGCGTCGGTGAAATCCTTATACACGCTGGCGAAGCGGATATAGGCAACGCTGTCGAGCCGCTTGAGGCCTTCCATCACCATCTCGCCAATTGCGCGCGCGGGGACTTCGCCTTCGCCACTGGTTTCCAGCTGCCGCTGAATACCGGAGATCAGCTTTTCCAGCCTGCTCGGATCGATTTGCCGTTTGCGGCAAGCGATATCGATCGACCGCGCCAGCTTGTCGCGATCGAACGCTTCCTTGCGGCCTTCGCTTTTCACTACCCAGATGTCGCGCAACTGGATTCGTTCGAACGTGGTGAAACGGGCTCCACAAGTTTCGCACTGTCGTCTGCGGCGAATGGCTGCGCCATCTTCGGTGGGGCGGCTGTCCTTTACCTGACTGTCGTCATGAGCACAGAAGGGGCAACGCATTCAGCAATAAGCTCCGTTCGTTTCCGGATGAGTCGAGACACGAGATGGCACAGCCGCTGCGCCTCGACCACCCCTGATAGCGACGGAAGCTATCAGCCTTCGTAGATCGGGAAGCGTGCGCAGAGCGCCGAGACGCGATCCCGCACATTGGCTTCCACCGCCGCGTCGCCATGCTCGCCATGGTCGCGCAGCCCTTCCAGAACATCGGCGATCATGTCGCCGATCGCCTCGAACTCGGCAACGCCAAAGCCGCGCGTCGTGCCCGCGGGCGAACCCACGCGAATGCCGCTGGTCTTGGTCGGCGGCAGCGGGTCGCCCGGCACGCCATTCTTGTTGCAGGTGATGAAGCTGCGCTCCAGCGCCTCGTCCGCATCCTTGCCCGAAATGCCATAGGGGCGCAGGTCAATGAGCGCGAGGTGCGTGTCGGTGCCGCCCGAAATGACGGCGAGCCCGCGCTGTTCCAGCTTGGCAGCGAGCGCCTTCGCATTTGTGACGATCGCCTGCGCATAGGTTTTGAACTCCGGGCGCAGCGCTTCGCCGAAAGCGACCGCCTTCGCCGCGATGACATGCATCAGCGGCCCACCCTGCAGGCCGGGGAAAACCGCCGAGTTGATCTTCTTCGCGATGGCTTCGTCATTGGTCAGGATCATGCCGCCGCGCGGACCGCGCAGGGTCTTGTGCGTGGTGGTGGTCACGACGTCGGCGAAACCGAAGGGCGTCGGGTGCGCGCCACCGGCGACGAGGCCCGCAAAGTGCGCCATGTCGACCATCAGCAGCGCGCCGACCTTGTCAGCAATCGCACGGAAGCGCGCGAAGTCCAGGTGACGCGGATAGGCCGATCCGCCCGCGATGATCAGCGTCGGCTTGGCCTCGATCGCCTGCGCTTCGAGAGCGTCATAATCGATGAGGTGCGTGTCTTCGCGCACGCCGTACTGCACGGCGTTATACCATTTGCCCGACAGCGCGGGCTTCGCACCATGGGTCAGGTGACCGCCGGCGTCGAGCGACAGGCCCATGATCGTGTCACCCGGCTTGGTCAGCGCCAGCATCACCGCGCCGTTCGCCTGCGCGCCCGAATGGGGTTGCACATTGACGAAGCCGCAGTTGAAGATCTGCTTTGCACGATCGATTGCCAGCTGCTCGACTTCGTCCGAAGGTGCGCAGCCCTGGTAATAGCGCTTGCCGGGATAGCCCTCGGCGTACTTGTTGGTGAAGACCGAACCCTGCGCTTCCAGCACCGCCTTTGAAACGATGTTTTCCGAAGCGATCAGCTCGATCTGATTCTGCTCGCGCTTCAGTTCGCTGGTGACGCCAGCAAAAACCGCTGGGTCGGCATCGGCCAGGCTGCGCGTGAAATAGCCTTCCGCACGGATATCGGACAGGTCGGGCTGGGCGAGGGGGGCGGTGCTCATAGGGCTGGCTCCTTAAAGCGCGGGCTGGGAGAGTTTTTCGACACGGCCACTATGGCGGCCACCGCCGAATTCGGTTGAAAGAAAGGCGGTAACGCAGGCTTTGGCCATGTCGACGCCGGTCAGGCGAGCGCCCAGCGCAAGGACGTTCGCGTCATTATGTTCACGCGACAAGGCGGCGGACAGCGGTTCGGACACCAACGCGCAGCGGCAGGCAGGATTACGGTTCACCGCGATCGAAATGCCGATGCCGGAGCCACACAGCGCAATACCGCGCTCTGCCGCGCCGGATGCAACAGCATTGGCGAGCTTGTAGCCGAAGTCCGGATAGTCGACCCGGTCGGCCGTCGCGGGGCCGAGGTCGTCAATCTCATGGCCCTCAGCGCGCAGCCAATCGGCAAGTTCCGCCTTCAGATCAACGGCGGCATGATCGGAAGCGAGAGCGATTTTCACGGTTAAGTTGTCCAGTCACGCAAAAGGTGATTCGTTTCCCGCGCCTCTTAGGGGCAGAGCCGCCCAATTGCCACAGTCCAGCTGGCCGCTTATGGCCTGCTTCATGGCAGCGACGATATTATCCATACTCATGCTCGCGGGATTGCTCCTCACAAGCGGCGGCATCTACGCCGTGGTGAAGAAGGGCGACCGCAAGCGCGGAATTCTGATGATCATAGCCGGGTTGGTGATGTTCGCCAATGTCGCCATCTCTGCAATTCCGGGGCCTGACGTGCCAATGCTGGAACGTCAGGCCAACTGATCAGGCGCGGAGCGCCATTGCGGCGAGAAGGTCTGTTTGGGTCACCATCCCGCGCAGCTCGCCGTCATGTCCGACAACAATGGCTTCATGCGTCAATCCGCTCGTCAGCGGACGGAGCAATTGCGATACGGGCGTCTGCTCTGACACCAGCAATGGATCGGATGCTATGTCGCCAGCGGTTTGTCCTGCGCGCGCCAGATCAAGCAGACCAAGCACGCCCTGGACGCGCGCGTCGTCATCCAGCACGGGCATGGACAGTAGCCGCCGCTCCTGGAGCAGTGCGGCCGCTTCGGTGATGGGCTGCCCAGCACGAACCGAAACAATGTCCCGCGACATGATCTCGCCGCAAGTCAGCGAGGCATGGCTGCGTTCAGCTGCCCGGACCTCCGCATCGTGCAGAACGACTTGCAAGTCAGCTGCATCGACGTCGAGCATATCGCCATAGGCTTGCAACGCTTCCTCGACATCCTGCTCGGAAGGCGGCGTTCTCAGCAAAGGCGCCGGGTCACTGGTTCCATGTGCGTTCGGAGCCTTGGGCGGAACATGGGGGTAGCTGTGACCCGCGACACGGTGGAACAGGATTGCGATCGCCACGAGCAAGGCGGTGTTCAGCCCCACCGGTACGACAGCGAACATATAGCTCGGCGCGCCATTCATCGCGCCCAATACGGCCGAGAGCGCCACGGCGCCGCCCGGAGGATGGAGGCAGCGGAGCAGGGACATGCCACCGATGGCGCAACCGACTGCCAGAGCGGCGGCGACGGTGGGGTCGGGAATCAACTTCGCCACGGTAATGCCAATCAGCGCGGATACGACGTTGCCGCCAAACACCGGCCATGGCTGGGCAAGAGGGCTGGCAGGAACTGCAAACAACAGCACCGCCGATGCACCCATGGGCGCCACCAGCAGGGGATGGGCGATGCCGTTGCCCAGCATCAAGCCGCACAACAAGCCTGTAATCGCGATCCCGCCGATCGCTCCGCTCGCAGCCTTCAACCGGTCGAAGAAGCCGGGGCCTGCGGGCGCAGGGATGAAGGCGCTGTAATAGCGGCTCCAGATCAGACGAACGTCGTTGTTCTTCGCTTCACTCATGGCCCGCCGCCGCTAGTCGCGGCCGGGATGCAGGCCAAGACATATTTTCTTGATGCCATATCGGTCGATCCCGACTGCCTCCAGAATCAGCAAAGGGCCGCGTTACAACCGCGGCCCTTCACAAACATCATAGCTGGCTCAGCGGATCGGCGAGTCGGGCGCCAGCCGCATGTCGAGATAATTGTCGACGGACTTCATCAGCTGATCCAGCTCATGCTCGAAAAAGTGGTTTGCGCCACGGATTTCGTCATGATGAATGGTGATGCCCTTTTGCGTGCGCAGCTTGTCGACCAGCTTTTGCACGGCGCTTGCCGTCACCACCTCATCCGCCGTTCCCTGCACGATGATGCCTGAAGCGGGGCAGGGAGCAAGGAATGAGAAGTCATACATGTTCGCGGGCGGAGCGACCGAGATGAAGCCCCGAATTTCCGGACGGCGCATCAACAGCTGCATGCCGATCCATGCGCCGAAGGAGAAGCCGGCGATCCAGGTCGTCTGCGCTTCGGGGTGGAAGCTCTGTACCCAATCGAGCGCTGCGGCGGCGTCGCTCAGTTCACCGATCCCATTGTCAAACGTCCCCTGGCTTCGGCCGACGCCACGGAAATTGAAGCGGAGCACCGCGAATCCGCGCTTCACGAACGTCTTGTAAAGAGCTTGCGTGATGCGGTCGTTCATCGTGCCGCCACCCTGCGGATGCGGATGCAGGATCATCGCGACCGGTGCGCGCGGGCGCGGCGGGGGGCTGAAACGGCCTTCGAGACGGCCTTCGGGTCCGGGGAAAATAACGTCGGGCATGGCACCTGTTATGGTTCTGGCCGCCACCCGAATGAAGGAGGCCGGCGGTTGGATGCGGGCGCGCGACAGCCAATGCTGGCGTTGCGCGGCAGACCGCCTATATAGAAGTCGTCGCCATTTCCGCAATCAATGAGTATCATCGCCTCGTGGCCCTCGCTCGCCTTTATCTGGACCACGCAGCGACGACGCCCATGTTGCCGCAGGCGAAAGCCGCCATGACCGAGGCGATGGAGCGATGGGCCAATCCGTCCAGCCCCCATGCCGAAGGACGCGCAGCCCGCGCGGCGCTTGAGGAGGCCAGGTCGCGTATCGCTGCCGCTCTGGACTGGAATGGCCACATATTGTTCACTTCCGGAGCGAGCGAGGCGATCGCCATAGGCCTGAAGAGGGCGAAGACGTCCCACATCATCACGTCGCCAGTAGAACATGATTCGGTTCTACGCACCACATCTGGCGCGGAACGGCTGAAAGTTGAGCCGGACGGCTTGGTTGCTTTGGCTTCGGCATCGCATGGAAAGGACACGATCCTTGCCATCCAGCACATCAACAACGAAACAGGCGTCATCCAGCCGCTCGATGCATTGAACCGCGATGGAGCAATGCTGTTCGCCGACTGCGCCCAAAGCGCGGGCAAGCTTCCGCTCCCCGATGCTGACATGATCGCCATCAGTGCGCATAAATTCGGTGGGCCTCCGGGCATAGGCGCGCTGCTGGTGCGTGACTTGGCGCTCCTTCAACCCAGCGGAGGGCAGGAGCAGGGATACCGGGCGGGTACGGAGAACGTTCCCGCTGTCCTCGCCATGACCGCGGCTTTGGAGCATCGGCCGAACTGGCTTCCTGCTGCTGCCTCACTCCGGCAGCGACTGGACCATGCGATCGAAGAAGCAGGCGGCGAAATCGTCGCGCGAGCCGCTCGGCGCAGTCCGGCGATCGCCAGTTACCGCATGCCCGGCGTGTCCGCTCGCGCTCAGCTGATCCAGTTCGACCTCGCCGGAATCTCCGTCTCGGCGGGCAGCGCTTGCTCTTCCGGATCGCTTAAGACCAGCCACGTCCTCCATGCCATGGGCTGGGATGATGGCGCGGCCGGTGAAGTCATAAGGGTTAGCTTTGGCCCGGCCACAAGCGACTCCGATATCGATCGCTTCCTGGAACAGTGGCTGAAGATCGCGAGCAGGCGGGCGTGACCATCTATCTCGACTATCAGGCGACTACGCCTCTGGCACCCGAGGTCTTCGATGCCATGGTGCCGCTTCTGCGCGACCAGTTCGCCAATCCGCACAGCGCTCATCGGCTGGGCAGGGCTGCGGCGGCGCAAGTGGAACTCGCCCGCGAGCAGATCGTCAGCCTGCTGCCCGAAGGTGGAAGACTGATCTTCACGTCGGGTGCTACAGAAGCGCTCAACATCGCGATCTCCGGCATATCGTCCGGGGAGATCGTGACCTTGGCTACGGAACATGCTGCGGTTCTCGACACCGTTGCTGCCCTCGGGGCGAAGGGCCGCTCTATCAAGCTGCTACCGGTTGGCAGCGACGGCCTTGTCGACTTGGATGCCGCTCGGGCCGCCATCACGCCCGGCGTGTCCCTGGTAGCCGCGATGCTGGTGAACAATGAAATCGGCGTCGTGCAGCCCGTCGAAGAGTTGGCCGATCTTGCCCACCGCGTGGGCGCGCTTTTCCTGTGCGATGCGGTGCAAGGCTGTGGCCGCGTTCCCATACCCAGCAATTGCGACATGGTCGCCATCAGCGCGCACAAAATCCACGGCCCCAAGGGCGTGGGAGCGCTCTGGTTGCGGGAAGGCATCAGGCTGGACCCCATAATATATGGCGGTGGGCAAGAAGCGGGCTTGCGCTCCGGTACGCTGTCGCCTGCCCTATGCGCCGGGTTTGGCGTCGCTGCCGGGCTGATGCGCGAAAGAGCCGCCCAAGACCGAGTTCATATCGACGCGCTTTGGGATAAAGCGCGCGTCCTGTTCGACGACTGGACCCTGAACGGCAGCGCTGAAGCCCGCTATCACGGCAACCTCAATATCCGCCGCGATGGCGTCGATGGCGCGCGCCTGTTGTCGGACTGCCGCAATGTCGCATTTTCATTGGGAAGTGCTTGCGCGAGCGGCTCCGGACGGCCAAGCCATGTCTTGCGCGCCATCGGATTGTCGGACTGGGAGGCGCGTGGATCGGTGCGGATCGGTTTCGGCCGATACACGACGCTGGCCGAGCTGGAGAGTGCCGCAAAGATGATGAACGAGGCGGCAGCCGTACAAGCGGCGCCGTAGACAAGGGAAGCCGCAATCATGGTCAGGGTCACATTCGTCAGCGCGGACGGTGAAGATCGGCGGGAGGTTGATGCCGCCGCCGGTTCGGTTTTGCTGGAAGTGGCCCAGGCGGCAGGCCAGCCGCTGGAAGGAACCTGCGAAGGGCAGATGGCCTGCTCGACCTGCCATGTGATCGTGGAGGCGGCAGACTTTCCCAAGCTGACCCCTGCAAGCGAAGCGGAAGAAGATATGCTGGATCTCGCAGCCGCCGCCACGCGGACCAGCCGTCTGTCCTGCCAGATCATATTAGAGGACAAGCTTGATGGGCTGACTGTCCGCATTCCAGGCGAATCCTACAATATGCAGGGCATGTAACGGATGCGCGCCTGCATCAGTGCCGCCATATTGGCGGTCATCTCGCTTTCTGGATCAGCCAGCGCGCAACAGGATGGCGCTCGCCAGTCGCTGCTCCCTGCCGCTCCGCGCTACACGGTCAGCGAATCGGTCGTGAAGTCCGTGCGCAACCCGCGAGAGATCGAAAAGGAGACCGGGGCCCGTCTCGGTGTAGCGCTGGTCGATAGCAAGGGCGCCTTGCTCCTCGGCTTCAACCGGGATGAACGCTTCGCCATGTGTTCGACGTTCAAGGCGCCACTGGCAGCGGCTGTGTTGATGGGCTCCGATGCCGGACGGTTCGGGCTGGAGGGACAAGTCGCCTTCACCGACGCGGACATCCTGGATCACGCGCCAGTCGTGAAAGCGAACCGCAAGCGCGGTCGCCTCTCCATGGCGGAGCTGGCCAAAGCCGCGGTGGAAGTCAGCGACAACAGCGCGGCGAATCTGCTGCTGCCGATGATCGGTGGGCCGGAAGGCCTCACCGCCTTCATCCGCGCACATGGAGACACGGTCACGCGTCTGGATCGTACAGAGCCCTTGCTCAACGAGAATATGGAGGGTGACGTTCGCGACACTACAAGTCCAGCCGCTATGGCTGGTTTGATCGCGCGTCTGATCTTCCGGGACATGAAGCCCGAAAGCGCGGAGCGTCTTCGAACCTGGCTGAACGGCAGCACGACTGGCGACAAGCGGATCAAGGCCGGTCTGCCCAAGGGCTGGACTTCGGGCAGCAAGACGGGAAGTTGCGGCACAGCCTATAATGACGTGGCGTTGGTGAAGACCCCATCGGGTGAGGAATATCTGCTCGCCATCTATCTCGATCGTCCGAAGGTGGACGGCAAGGCGGCAGATGCGGCCATTGCGGAAACGGCCCGCGCCGCACTTGAATTCGTATCAAAGGCACAGCGGACCGGGTTGGAATAACCCAGCCCTTGCCATCGCGACGGGCTTTCGCCATATGCCGCGCCGGGAGTCGGGCGGACGTGGTCGTCGCCAACCTGGTCAGGTCCTGACGGAAGCAGCCACAACGATTTCGCCGCGGGTCGTTCCGGCTCCCACCTTTATTCGGCTTCCGGCTTCGACAGCCGCTCCTCAAGCCGCTAGATTGTTACCATGTCCGATTCACCTCAGCCCTATCGCGTGCTCGCGCGCAAATACCGGCCGCGCAGCTTTCGCGAACTGATCGGGCAGGATGCCATGGTCCAGACGCTGGGTAATGCGATCCGGCGAGGTAGGTTGGCGCATGCCTTCCTCATGACCGGGGTGCGAGGCGTCGGTAAGACGTCGACCGCCCGCCTCATTGCCAAGGCGCTGAATTGCGTCGGCGCTGACGGGCAGGGCGGCCCGACTATCGACCCTTGCGGCGTCTGCGAACCCTGTCTGGCGATTGCGGAAGGCCGTCACATCGACGTGGTCGAAATGGACGCGGCAAGCCATACCGGCGTCGACGATGTGCGCGAGATCATCGAGGCGGTGCGCTATGCCGCCGTGTCAGCCCGCTACAAGATCTACATCATCGACGAAGTCCACATGCTCTCGAAGAACGCGTTCAACGCGCTCCTCAAGACACTGGAAGAGCCGCCCGCCCACGTGAAATTCCTGTTCGCCACGACAGAGGTGAACAAGGTTCCGATCACCGTACTTTCCCGCTGCCAGCGCTTCGACCTCCGCCGCATCCCGGCCGAACTGCTCGCCGCCCACTTCGCCCATGTGGTTGAGGCGGAGCAGGTCGCCGCCGAAGAAGATGCCCTGGCGCTCATAGCCCAGGCAGCCGAAGGCTCCGCTCGCGACGGCCTGTCGATTCTCGACCAGGCGATCGCCCATGCCGAGATGGGGGAGGGTGCC
The DNA here is from genome assembly GCF_054771735.1 of Sphingobium sp. TomMM35A. Classification (NCBI taxonomy): domain Bacteria; kingdom Pseudomonadati; phylum Pseudomonadota; class Alphaproteobacteria; order Sphingomonadales; family Sphingobiaceae; genus Sphingobium; species Sphingobium sp. TomMM35A. The sequence goes on along the minus strand of NZ_BSRC01000001.1, from coordinate 1,127,596 downwards.
CCGCTCGTCACCGCCGCTCAGGTGCGCGAGATGCTCGGCCTGTCGGATCGTGGCGCTGTTCGTCGCCTGCTCGGGCTTCTGCTGGAGGGAGATACCGGCGCGCTTCTCTCCGCCGTGCGTGAGCAATATGCTTTGGGGGTCGAGCCTCTTGCTCTTCTTCGCGGCCTCCTTGAACTGGTGCACGCCGTCACATTGATGAAGGCCGGCCGTGACCTCGCGACACCCGGACAATCGGCGGAGGAGCGTGAGGCGCTTGCTGATTGGGCGTCGCAAATCGGCTTCGCACCGCTCCATCGTCTGTGGCAGTTGCTGCTCAAGGGTCATGATGAAGTCTCGAGCGCCGCATTCCCGATTGAATCCTGCGAAATGGCTTTGCTCCGCGTCATGCACGCCGCGACCATGCCTGATCCGGGGGAGATCGCCAAGCTCCTGCGTGAAGGCGGGGTTCCGTCGGTCCAGGGAGCGGCAGCGACCCCATCAACCACGTCCGCCGCATCACTGCCCACCGACGTAAAGGCTGTCGTGGACCTTCTTTGGGAACAAAAAAAGGGGCGGCTCGCTGACTTCCTTCATGATTGTGTGCGCATCGTCCGCTTCGATCCGCCAGAGATGGAATTGCAGCTTACGCAAGATTGGACTGACGGAGATTTCTGCCGGACTCTCGCCATCGAGTTGCAGAAGGCGACAGGCTCGCCATGGCAGATCAGGCGAAGCGAAGGCAGTGCTGCTCCCTCGCTGTTGGAGGAGCAGCAGCAGACTGAGGTGCGGGAACGCGCCGAGATATTCGATACCCCAGTGGTGAAAGCCGTGCTTGCAGCTTTCCCCGACGCCGATCTTGATCGGACCGAACCATGGAGCGCAGAGCGATGAAGGATCTGAACGAAATATTGGGCATGGCCAGCCGGGTGCAGGAAGAACTGCAGCGTGCGCAGGAAAATCTCGACAAGATCGAGGTTGAGGGTTCTGCCGGTGGTAGCTTGGTAAAGGTTCGCGCTTCCGCCAAGGGCCGAATCCTTGGCGTGTCCATCGACGAAGGCCTGCTCGCTCCTAGCGAGAAGCAGATGCTGGAAGATCTGGTCACGGCGGCGTTCAACGACGCCCGCAAGAAGGCGGATGAGGCCAGTTCCAGCGAAATGTCGAAGATGACCAGCGGCCTGCCTCTGCCCCCAGGTTTCAAGCTGCCCTTCTGATGAAAAGCCGAGATGCAGTCGGTTCCTGCTTTCCGTGAAAAGGACGGCACCAATTGAATGAGGCGCTAACTGCCCCCATAAAGCGATGAACCGCATGGCAGAGCCAAGAATGGAGCGGCCCTCCGGAGATTGAATGACTACGCAATATCCCCTTCTTCCGCTGCGCGACATCGTCGTGTTTCCGCAGATGATCGTCCCCCTCTTCGTCGGCCGCGACAAGAGCGTCGCTGCTCTTGAATCGGCGATGGAAGGAAACAAGGAAATCTTCCTCGTTTCGCAGCTTGATCCTGCCGAGGATGATCCCAACCGGGACTCGCTCTACGACACCGGTGTCATCGCGATCGTGCTTCAGCTCCTGAAGCTGCCTGACGGCACCGTCCGGGTTCTCGTCGAAGGGAAGCATCGCGCACAATTGCAGTCGATCAGTACGGCTGAAAACCATCTCGTGGCCGAAGTCCAGCCGATGGAGGAGATTGCAGCTGAAGGGCCCGAGGCAGCAGCGCTGATGCGCTCTGTCGCGGAGCAGTTTGAGAATTACGCGAAGCTCAACAAGAAGCTGCCCGCCGAGACGCCGGTCCAACTGCGTGAGATCGAGGACGCCGGCCGTCTGGCGGACGCTGTCGCCGCCAACATCAACGTAAAGGTCGCCGACAAGCAATCGCTGCTGGTCGAGGCTGATCCGGTCAAGCGCCTGGAGATGGTTTTCGCCTTCATGGAGGGCGAGCTTGGCGTCCTGCAGGTCGAAAAGAAGATCCGTGGCCGTGTGAAGCGGCAGATGGAGAAGACCCAGCGCGAATATTATCTGAACGAGCAGCTGAAGGCGATCCAGCGCGAGCTGGGTAATGGCGAAGGCGAGGAGGGTGATGAACTCGCCGAACTCGCCGACAAGATCGCCAAGACCAAGCTCAGCAAGGAAGCGCGGGCAAAGGCGACGGCCGAGTTCAAGAAGCTGAAGGGCATGCAGCCCATGTCGGCTGAAGCGACGGTCGTACGCAATTATCTCGATGTGCTGCTCGGCCTGCCTTGGGGCAAGAAGGGCAAGGTCAAGACCGACCTCAAGCGCGCGCAGGCGATCCTGGATGAGGATCATTTCGCGCTGGAAAAGGTCAAGGATCGGATCATCGAATATCTCGCGGTGCAGGCGCGCACCAACAAGCTGAAGGGGCCGATTCTCTGCCTCGTCGGTCCTCCGGGCGTCGGCAAGACCTCGCTCGGACGCTCGATCGCGAAAGCAACGGGACGTGAATTCGTGCGCCAGTCGCTTGGCGGCGTGCGCGACGAAGCGGAAATCAGGGGTCACCGGCGCACCTATATCGGCTCGCTCCCCGGCAAGATCGTGACCAACCTCAAGAAGGCCGGGACGATGAACCCGCTCTTCCTGTTGGACGAGATCGACAAGCTGGGTCAGGATTTCCGGGGCGATCCGGCGTCCGCTCTGCTGGAGGTTCTCGATCCGGAGCAGAACAGCAAATTCCAGGACCACTATCTGGAGATCGACGTCGATCTGTCGGACGTCATGTTCGTCACGACGGCCAACTCACTGAACCTTCCGCAGCCGCTGCTGGACCGGATGGAGATCATCCGGCTCGAAGGCTATACCGAGGACGAGAAGGTCGAGATCGCGCAACGCCATCTGCTGCAAAAGCAGATCGACGCGCATGGCCTCAAGGAAGGTGAGCTGGAAGTCACCGAAGCGGCCATCCGCGACCTGATCCGCCATTATACGCGCGAAGCGGGCGTCCGCACGCTCGAACGTGAAGTGGCAAGGCTGGCCCGTAAGGCGCTCCGCAAGATACTGGAAGGCGTCTATGACAAGGTCACGATCACGCCTGAAAATCTTGCCGAATATGCTGGCGTCCGGAAGTTCCGCCATGGCGTGGGTGAAGAAGAGAACCAGATCGGCGCCGTGACTGGCTTGGCCTGGACCGAAGTCGGCGGCGAGCTTCTGACCATCGAAGCGGTCACCGTGCCGGGCAAGGGCGCGATCCGCACCACGGGTAAGCTTGGCGAGGTGATGAACGAATCCGTTCAGGCGGCCTTCTCTTATGTGAAGGCGCGCTCGCCCGGTTACGGCATCAAGCCCAGCATCTTCACGCGCAAGGATATCCATATCCACTTGCCCGAAGGCGCGGTGCCGAAGGACGGACCGTCGGCGGGCATAGGCATGGTGACCAGCATCGTTTCGACGCTGACCGGCATCCCAGTCCACAAGGATGTGGCGATGACAGGCGAAGTCACGCTGCGTGGCCGGGTGCTTCCGATTGGCGGCCTCAAGGAAAAGCTGCTGGCGGCCCTCCGTGGTGGCATAAAGACCGTGCTGATCCCGGCGGAGAATGAGAAGGATCTGGCAGAGATCCCCGCTAATATCCGGGAAGGGCTGGAAATCGTACCCGTATCCCATGTCGACGAGGTGCTTGCCCGCGCACTGGTGTCAGTGCCCGAAGCGATCGCCTGGACGGAAGAGGACGACCTCGCTGCTCAGCCGAGTCCTGCCGCTGGGCGGGATGGTGACGCAACGCTTCGTCACTGATTGCAAGTGCGACGCTGATTAACCGCTACGTTCAGTGAGATTTCAGCCTGTGGCTGAAAATCTCATTGGAGGTGGCGGCTTCGTCGCTTTCCCTTTGACAGCCGTTCAAAGCTGCGCCTTATTGCGCCGCCTATGCCGCGATTCCTTAGGTATTCACACATTTAGAAGGGGGGTTCCAAAGGTATGAACAAGCAGGATTTGATCAGTGCTGTTGCGGAAAGCAGCGGCCTCAGCAAGAGCGACGCGACCAAGGCTGTTGAAGGCGTGTTCGATTCTATCTCCTCCGCGCTCAAGAAGGGCGATGAAGTTCGCCTTGTCGGCTTCGGCACATTTTCCGTTTCCCAGCGCAAGGCATCGACGGGCCGTAATCCGCGCACTGGCGAAACCATGACGATCAAGGCGTCTGCTCAGCCCAAGTTCAAGGCTGGCAAGGGCCTCAAAGACTCGGTCAATTAAGATCGGAACTGGCGTCGTCATCGGCGCCCACTTGCACAATAGGACCGTTTGGCATCGCGGCCAGATGGTTGGGAGAGTAGCTGCAACAGGGGGAAAACGCTCCGTTGCGCTGATGTACTGAACAGAGGGAAGAGGGGCGCGGACCGTCGGTTTCGCGCCCCGTTTCTTTTTCAGTCTTATAGTCGCATTTGTCAGCTTGACGGCCATCCAATGGCCGCATATGTGCCGCATCTCTCCTGGGCCAAACGGCCCTGTGGCGATCGTAGCTCAGTTGGTTAGAGCGCTGGTTTGTGGTACCAGAGGTCGCGGGTTCGGATCCCGTCGATCGCCCCATCTTCTCCCTTTTTCTCGTCGCATGGGCTTCGCATCGGCCTTCGACCGTCTTATAGCCGGGCTATGGACGAACCACGCGACAAGGGGCTGACCCTCAATCCGAAATATGACCGCGACGGGCTGATCACAGCGGTCGTCACTGACGCTGCCACCGGCGAGGTGTTGATGCTCGCCCATATGAATGATCAGGCGCTGGCACTGACGATAGAGACGGGATTGGCCCATTTCTGGTCGCGCAGCCGCCAGTCCTTGTGGAAAAAGGGCGAGACCTCCGGCAACATGCTGGAGGTGCGTGACCTCCGGATCGACTGCGACCAGGACGCGGTGTGGGTGAAGGCAGTTCCGGCGGGTCCCACCTGTCATACTGGTGCGCGTTCCTGCTTTTTCCGTCGCGTTGGCGCGGAAGGACTGACGGCTGTCGATACGGTGGAATAGCCTAGCCCTCCTGTCGCTGCTCGCCGCCTGCCAAGGTAACGGCGAGCGGTCAGGCACCGTTTCGGGCAACATGGCTTCCGCATCGGGGCTGGAGCGCGCGGCGATCGAAAGCGGCGTCATCGCGGATAACTCCAGATCGTCTCCCGTCGGCCTTTTCCGCAGGCGCCATGAGGCGGGCAGCGACAGTCTCTGCATCATCCCCGCTCAAGCCGGTGAGTTGCGCTTCGGCGTGGAAGCGGTGTTCGGAGAAGATCAGAGCTGCCGAGGGCAGGGAAGTGCAAGACGCGCCGGGGATAAACTGATCTTCAGTTTCGACCGTGGCGGTCGCTGTATCATCGTGGCTCAGTATGATGGCGATCAAATCGCCTTCCCCGGGGTTCTCGACATGAAATGCGCCGCCCTGTGCGAAGGCCGTGGATCGTTGGAGGGCGTCAGCTTTCCTCGATCAGCCAGCGAGGCCGGCGTTGCTCTGCGAGCGGAAGATCGTAACGGAAACGCGCTCTGCCGACAGGATTAGGCGCGTTCAGCCCGCTTTGCCGACATGGCTGGTATCCAGCATTTTGCCCTGCGTGATGATTACCAGATCGCCCAGCTTGACTGCCGCAAACAGCTTGCGGGCAAAGGCTGTCGGCACGCCGATGCAGCCATGGGTGGCATTGCCCCATTGGACATCGCTGCCGTGGATCGCCACACCGTCATTCGTCAGCCGCAGCATGTAGGGCATGGGCGCGTCGTAAAGGTTGGATACATGGTCTGCGTCCTTCTGCGTGATCGGGAACGCTCCAAGCGGGCTTGGCTTGTCGTCCGCGCCGTAGATGATCACCGCCGCGCCGATCTCATGACCGTCCCGAAAAGCGGACAAGGTCTGCGCCTTCAGGTCCACTGTGATGATGACTGGACCCGCTGCCGGGGCACGGCTCTCATCCCAGACATAGTCGCCGTGGCGAAACGGTGTCTCTATCGGCAACACGCTCTTGACCACCAGAGCATGGGGATCAACCGGCAACGGCTGCGAGCGGCTACGCTCCACCAGCGCCGGGCTAGAGACCCTCTTCTGAGCGGGAGCATCCTGCCGCGGCGATTGCAGATCGCGCCCGCGATCCACATAGCTTCCCACCAGCAACCCAACAGCGCCGAGCGCGCCGCCGATCAACAGCTTCGGGCCAGCCAGCTTCGCAACGTTCCTGAACAATCCTGCCATGTTCGCCTTGTTGGACGAAAAAGGTTAAGCTCAGCCTTCCCGATCTACCTCCGCCGCTGCAATCGCAGTGAGGTTCAGGATGCCGCGCGCGGTTACGCCAGGTGTCAGTACATGGATCGGCTGCGCCAGCCCCATCAACATCGGCCCGACCGTAGGCGAACTGGAGGAAGCTGACAGCGCCGTCAGCGTGATGTTCGCCGAATCGAGGTTGGGCATGACCAGCAGATTGGCCGGTCCCTCGAACCGCGCATCGGGAACCAGCCGCTCTCGCAAAGACTGACTGAGCGCCGCATCGGCATGCATTTCGCCATCTACCAGCAGGTCGGGTGCCTGCGAACGCACCAGTTGCAGCGCCGTGCGCATCTTCCGCGCGCTGGGACTGTGCGACGCTCCGAAGTTGGAGTGCGAGAGCAGGGCGACGCGGGGCGTCAGGCCGAAATGCCGAAGCTCGGTCGCGCCCGCGATGGCCATTTCGGCAACCTGTTCAGGCGTAGGATCGGGCACCATATGGGTGTCGGAAATGAACAACGCGCCGGCGTCCAGGATCAATCCTGACAGCGCATAGACCCGGCTATGTCCCGCCCGGCGCTCGATGATCCGCAGCACATGCTCGACCTGGCCCCAATATTCGCTGTTCCCACCGACCAGCGCCGCATCCACACGCCCGGTGCGAAGCAACATCGCGGCTGTGACGGTGGGTCGCCGATAGACATGGCGCAGTAGCTCGGCTGTCGGGACACCCTTGCGCGCAGCGATGGCACGATATGCCTCGACCAACTCTGCCAGCAATTCATGGTCGGTCTCGGGATCAACAACCTCCACATCGCGGTCGAGTTCGAAGCGCAAACCAAGGCCTGGCAGCTTCTGCTCCAATATTCGCCGCCGGGCGATGATGACCGGACGGACGATCCCCTCATCCAGCCCGTCCTGGATCGCGCGCAGCACGCGTTCATCCTCGCCCTCGCCATAGGCGATACGGCGGCAGGTTCCTCGCGCGGCTTCGAACACCGGCAACATCAGCTGCGCCGAACGCGTGTTCTGCTGCGCCAATGACCGGCGATAGGCTTCGATGTCGAGCGAACGTTTCGCGACTCCGCTCTCGATCGCAGCCTTGGCGACCGCAGGCGCGATCTCGGCAATCAGCCTCGGGTCAAAGGGCGTCGGGATGATATAGTCTGGCCCGAAAACCAGCCGCCGCCCGCCATAGGCCTGCGCAACACTGTCATGCGCCGGAAGGCGGGCCAGCGCTGCGATCGCTTCGGCGGCGGCAGCCTTCATGGCCTCATTTATCTCAGTCGCGCGCGCGTCGAGCGCGCCCCGGAACATATAGGGGAAGCAAAGGACGTTATTGACCTGATTGGGATAATCCGAGCGGCCCGTGGCAACGATCGCGTCGGGCCGCGCCTCGCGCGCGACCTCAGGCCTGATCTCGGGCTCCGGATTCGCCAGAGCGAAGATCAGCGGATTGGGAGCGAGCAGGGGAAGCCATTCAGGCTTCAGCACGCCGGGCGCGGACAGGCCCAGGAATATGTTCGCGCCCGGCAGCACCTCGGGCAAAGTCCGCGCATTCGTCGTCCGCGCATAGCGCGCCATGTTGGGCAGCATGCCCTCGCGTCCCGCATGGATGACCCCGTCCTTGTCGGTCAGCGTCACATGCTCGACTGGCAGGCCCATCGAAACCAACAAATCGACACAAGCCAGCGCCGCTGCGCCCGCACCGGACGTCACCAATCGCGCTTCTGCCAAAGACTTGCCCTGCAGCACCAGCGCGTTGCGCACGGCGGCGGCCACGACGATCGCCGTGCCATGCTGGTCGTCATGGAAGACGGGAATATTCATCCGCTTCTTGAGTTCCGCCTCGATGGCGAAACATTCCGGCGCCTTGATATCCTCCAGATTGATGCCGCCGAAGGTCGGCTCCAGCAGCGCGACCGCCTCGATGAACTTCTCCGGATCGGTCGTGTCCACTTCTATGTCGAACACGTCGATGTCGGCGAATTTCTTGAAAAGGACCGCCTTGCCCTCCATCACCGGCTTGGACGCAAGGGCACCGATCGAACCTAGCCCCAGTACGGCCGTGCCATTGGAGATTACCGCGACCAGATTGCCACGCGCGGTATAGTCCATCGCCTTGTCGGCATCTTCGGTGATCTCAAGACAAGGAGCCGCTACGCCCGGTGAATAGGCCAGCGCCAGGTCGCGCTGATTGACCATGCGCTTGGTAGGTTCAATCCTCAGCTTTCCAGGCTGAGGAAGCCGATGATAATCCAAAGCTGCGCGGCGGGTATTGTCATCCATGACGCGGCCTTATTCTTGATTGAGGATAGGGGCAATGCCGCCGGGCCGCCAAACGGGGGATTTGCGTGTCTTGTCGGATAAGAGACCCCGCTTGACCGCTGCGATGAAAAGCCCCGCTTGTGCGCCGGGGCGCTTCCCACTAAATCGCGCGCATGACATCGACCAACGACATTCGCCGCTCCTTCCTCGACTATTTCGGGGCGAACGGCCACACCATCGTTCCTTCAGCGCCTCTGGTGCCGCACAACGACCCCACGCTGATGTTCGTCAATGCGGGGATGGTGCCGTTCAAGAATGTTTTCACCGGCCTTGAAACTCGGCCTTATACGACCGCGACCAGCAGCCAGAAATCGGTTCGCGCAGGCGGCAAGCACAACGATCTGGACAATGTCGGCTACACCGCGCGGCATCACACCTTCTTCGAAATGCTGGGGAATTTCAGCTTCGGCGATTATTTCAAGGAACAGGCGATCACCCATGCCTGGACCCTGCTGACGAAGGAGTGGGGGCTTCCGGCGGAAAAGCTCACCGCCACCGTCTATCACACTGACGATGAAGCCTTTGACCTCTGGAAGAAGATTGCGGGCCTGCCGGAAGAGCGCATCATCCGCATTCCTACCAAGGATAACTTCTGGGCCATGGGTGACAGCGGACCCTGCGGTCCCTGCTCGGAAATTTTCTACGACCATGGCGAGCATATCTGGGGCGGTCCTCCCGGATCACCGGAAGAAGATGGCGACCGTTTCGTCGAAATCTGGAACCTCGTCTTCATGCAATATGAGCAGGAAGCGAACGAGATCGTCGGCGAACTGCCCAAGCCCAGCATCGACACGGGCATGGGGTTGGAGCGTATCGCGGCTGTTTTGCAGGGCGTCCACGACAATTATGATACGGACACCTTCAAGGCGTTGATCGAAGAATCGGGCGCGCTGACCAAGACCGCGATCGATGGCGAGTTCAAGGCCAGCCATCGCGTCATCGCGGACCATCTCCGCTCGACCAGCTTCCTGATCGCAGACGGCGTGCTGCCCGCCAATGAAGGCCGAGGCTATGTCCTGCGTCGCATCATGCGCCGCGCCATGCGCCACGCGCACATCATCGGCGCCAAAGAGCCGTTGATGCATCGCCTCGTGGGCAGCCTCGTGTCCGAAATGGGTGGCGCTTATCAGGAACTGGTCCGTGCGCAGCCCTTGATCGAGGATACGCTGCTGCGTGAGGAAACCCGCTTCCGTCAGACCCTGGAAAAGGGCCTGAAGCTGCTGGACGAAGCGACCCTGGACTTGTCCGAAGGCGGCACGCTGCCGGGCGAAACTGCGTTCAAGCTCTATGACACCTATGGCTTCCCCTATGACCTGACCGAAGACGCGCTGCGTTCGCGCGGCCTGACCGTCGATCGCGAAGGTTTTGACGCCGCCATGGCCGAACAAAAGGCCGCGGCTCGCGCTGCGTGGAAGGGCTCGGGCGAAAAAGCCTCCGACGAAATCTGGTTCGATATCGCCGAAAAAGCGGGTAATACCGAGTTTATCGGCTACAGCTCCACCGAGGGTGAGGGCGAGGTGCTGGCGATCGTAAAGGACGGTGTGAACTTCGACAGCGCGACCGCTGGCGAGACGGTCACGATCGTCACCAACCAGACGCCTTTTTATGGTGAAAGCGGCGGTCAAATGGGCGACGCGGGCACGATCACGTCCTTGTCGGGCCTGGTTGCCGATGTCGAAGATACTGCCAAGCCATTGGGGCGCCTGCATGCTCACCGGGCCAAGATCGGCCAAGGCAGCATCAAGGTAGGCGATACCGTCCACCTCTCGGTCGACGTGAACCGCCGTGATCGTATACGCGCCAATCATAGCGCCACCCATTTGCTCCACGCCGCGCTGCGTAACACGCTGGGCGCGCACGTGACGCAGAAGGGCAGCCTGGTTGCGCCCGATCGCCTGCGTTTCGATTATTCGCATCCGGAAGCGCTGACGCACAGCCAGATCGCCGCGATCGAAAGCCTGGTGAATGAGCAGGTGCGTCACAATGAAGCGGTGACCACACGCCTGATGACACCCGATGACGCCATATCGGCGGGAGCGATGGCTCTGTTTGGCGAAAAATATGGCGACGAAGTCCGCGTCCTTTCGATGGGGAAGGGTGATGCAAACAGCTATTCGGTCGAGCTCTGCGGCGGCACGCACGTCAATGCGACGGGTGACATTGCGATCTTCAAGATCATTTCGGAAAGCGCTGTTTCCTCTGGCGTCCGCCGTATCGAAGCCCTGACTGGTGAGGCCGCGCGCTTGTGGCTCACCGACCGCGAAGATCGCCTGCGCCAATCGGCCGCCGCGCTCAAGACCACCCCCGAGGAGGTTCCGGCGCGCATAGCGGCGCTCGTCGAACAGAGTCGTAAGCTGGAACGCGAACTGGCGGAAGCGAAGAAGGCGCTTGCTCTGGGTGGCGGTAGCGGCGCGCAGGCGGCAGGGCCGGAAAAGGTCGGCGGCGTGAATTTCATCGGTCAGGTGATTGAAGGGCTCGATCCCAAGGAACTGCGCGGCATAGTCGATCAGAACAAGGCGACACTCGGCAGCGGCGTCTCCGCAGTTCTTGCTGTGATGGATGGCCGCGCCAGCATCGCTGTAGGAGTCACGGACGATCTGGTCGGCTCCATCAACGCAGTCGACCTCGTTCGCGCAGGCGTTGAAGCACTTGGCGGGAAAGGCGGCGGCGGCCGCCCGGACATGGCGCAGGGTGGCGGCCCCGACGGTGACAAGGCTGTTGCGGCAGTCGAGGCGGTAAAGGTGGCTCTGACTAACGGCCAAGCTTAACGCACGGACCTTCGGAAGCTCAAACAAGGGCAAAGCTCTGGCTCAGCTTTCGCCACCTTGTTTCTGTCCAAGTCATCGCTAATCTGGCAAGCTAACCGGTTCGGGGGGATCATGCGGCTTCTTATTGCTCTCGGTCTGTTGCTGGCGCCCGCTGCTGCGCATGCCGAATGGTTGGAAGCCTCGAGCGACCATTTTGTGGTCTATGCGGAAACCCGGGCGACAGAGGCTCGCCTATTCTCGCAGCAGCTTGAAAGCTACCATGCGGCAATGGCAGCGGTCACGGGATCGCCGAACCTGCCTCCCAGTCCGTCCAACCGCCTCACTATTTATGTTGTGAGTAGTGAAGCGCAGGTTCGAAAGCTGTATGGGGCCAATTCGCAATATATAGGCGGATTTTATGTGCCCCGCGCTGGTGGATCGGTCGCAATCGTTCCGCAGGTCAGGGCTACGCGCGGTCAAATCGACACGTCAATGATCACGCTGCTCCATGAATATGCGCATCATTTTCTGATTGGATCGAGCAGCTTTCCTTTGCCCCGCTGGATGTCGGAAGGTGCTGCGGAGTTTTTTTTCGTCAGCCGCATTTCCGAAGGACGGCGGCGTCGAACTCGGACGGCCGGCGCAGCATCGCGCCTATGAGCTCTACATGGCAGCCGATGTGACCGCGGGTGATTTGCTTGACCCTGCCGCCTATGAAAAGCGCCGCAGCAAGAGGTACGACGCTTTCTATGGCAAGAGCTGGCTGCTTTATCATTATCTGACCTTCAGCGCCGAAAGGAAAGGCCAGCTTACACGCTACCTCACCCTTATGTCTCAGGGTAAAGACCCGCGGTCTGCTGCTATCGAAGCGTTTGGAGATTTCGGCCAGCTCGAACATGAGCTGGATCGCTATCTGCTCAAATCTCGGATGACGATGATCAAGCTGCCCGTCGGCATGATCAAAACCGGCCCCGTCGTCGTGCAAGGGATCACGGCAGGGGCAAGCGCCGTGATGCCGGTCATCATTCGTTCGAGGCGCGGTGTCGATCGTGAAATGGCCAAGGCCGTTCTGGCCGACGCGCGCGCCATAGCTTCGCGCTTCCCGAAGGATGCCGCAGTCCTCTCTGCGTTGGCGGAGGCAGAGCATGACGCTGGCAACGATAAGGAAGCGGTCGCAGCCGCCGATGCCGCCCTTGCCGTGGACCCGAGGCAGGTCAACGCCTATGTCCAGAAGGGGCTTTCCCTCTATCGCATCGCGCAAGATGCACCGGATCGCGACGAGAGCTATAAGGAAGCACGCGCTCCTTTCACGGCCCTCAATCGCATCGAAAATGACCACCCACTGCCGCTCTTCTATTATTATGATAGCTTTGTCCGTCAGGGGAAAACACCATCTTCCTTGGCAATTCAAGCGCTGGAGCGTGCGTCGGAACTGGCGCCTTTCGACCTTGGGCTGCGCATGACCTTGGCAATGCAACAACTGCGTGTCGGTGATCGCAAACAGGCGCGGCGTAATTTACTGCCAGTGGCTTACAACCCGCACGGCGGCAATATGGCAGAGTTCGCAAGCAAGACGTTGGAGCGGATGGACAAGGAGCCGAATTGGGACGGGAACGACATGCCCGTTCCCGCATCCGATAACGCCATAGCAGTTGGGCCTTAGGCAACCTCGTCAGAACGGAGCCGCCTCAATTTGGGGGCCGTTTCCAGTTGCGCCGCATCTTTGATGCCCATGCGTAGATCTTCCCGTGTCTGATGAATGGACGCGATAACGGGGCCCATCGCCACGCCCAGGTCAACCAGCGCAGTCTCAGCCAGCTGAAGCGAGCTTTCCAGCGTTTCGGGCACAGCATCGCTGGCGCCCGCTTGATAAAGTTGCGCGGCATGATCTGTATCGCGCGCTCGAGCGATGATGGGCAAATCCGGCACCCATCCCCGGACTCTCTTCGTCACTCGTACCGATAGCACCGGATCGTCCATGGTGAGGATCAGTGCCCGGGCGTGGCCGAGGCGAAGCTTGTCCAACATTTCGGCACGCGCCACGTCGCCAAAAAGGATCGGATATCCGCCCCGTCGCCCTTCAGCGACTACGTCAGGGTCCGACTCCACGACTGTAAAACGCTGATTGTGAACCCGCAGGAGGTCGCACACCATCCGTCCCACACGGCCAAAGCCGATAACGACGGCCGCTGCCTCCGTGCTTTCCTGCTGCAATTCAGGCGTATCTTCGCCTAATGCCATTTCGAGCCTGCGCGCGATGTCATGGCCGATACGGGCGAGGAGCGGCGTGATAGTCAAGCCGATCGCCGTAACGATCTGCCAAAAAGCAGCGGTGGAGGGCAAAATCAGCTTGGCTGCAGCCGCGGTCGAGAGGACGATGAGAGTAGTTTCGGAAGGGCTGGCCATCAGCAGCCCTACTTCGAGGGAAACGCCCTTTCGAGCACCCGAGAAATAGAGCAGAGCTGCCGTGACCAACGTCTTGGTGATGACCACCCCGACCACGGCCAGAATCAGGTTGGGCCAGTTCGCGAGTATCACCCTGACATCCAGGCTCATGCCAACCGTAATAAGGAACACGCCAAGCGCGAGCCCCTTGAAGGGTGCCGTCATCACTTCGACTTCGCCATGATATTCGGTCTCAGCGATCAACAGGCCCGCAAGTAAGGCACCCACAATCGGTGATAGACCTGCGAGAGAAGTGGCGATGCTGGAAACGATGACCACCAGCAGGCTCGCGGCGAGGAACACCTCGGGACTTTTCGTCCGTGCAGCCTGACTGAAAATATGTGGGAGGACGATGCGGCCGAGAATGAGCATCACTGCGATCGTGATGCCGCCCTTCAAAAGTGTATTCGCCAGTTCGCCCCAAGCTCCGTCGACGCTTGCCGCTGCCGAGGGGGCAAGAGCGCCCAGCATGAAGATGATGGGAACAAGTGCCAGATCTTCAAAGAGGAGCATCGCAAAGGCCGCGCGCCCTACCGCACTTTGTGTACCAACCATCGGCAGCACCACGGCAGTCGAGGAAAGCGCGAGCGCAAGGCCAAGCCCGATCGCGCCTGCGGGAGGCTGGCCGAGCAAGTAAAGCCCCATCGCTATCAGCGATGCGCCACCGATAAGTTCAGCTGCGCCCACGCCAAAGACTTGGGCCCGCATGGTCCAGAGACGGCGAAAACTCAGTTCCAGCCCTATCGAGAAGAGCAATAATATGACGCCGAGTTCCGCGAACGGCTCGATCGCTTCCCTGTTCGATATGGTGACATGATATAGCCATGGATATTCAGCGACTAACGCGCCGAGACCAGACGGCCCCACTGCCAGGCCGACCAGAATAAACCCAATGACGGGACTGATCCTGAAGCGAGCAAAGCCGGGGATTACCAATCCCGCCGCTCCCAAAATGACAAGGGAGTCGCTGAAACTTTGAGGATTGATCGCGCCGGCCATGCGCTATCATTGCGGGATGCGCGGCAGAATATCCAGCCTTGCGGCAAAATTCACATGCTGACGGATGATGTCCTTGGTGCGGACGGCGGGACTTGAACCCGCATTCCCAGGGGGAGGCGGATTTTAAGTCCGCTGCGTCTACCGATTTCGCCACGTCCGCATGGCGCTTTCCCTGACCGGTCCAGACGCGCAGGTCAAGATGTGCTGATGATCACTGCGCTTTGCTGTTGAGCCGCTCGCGCATTTCCTTGCCAGGTTTGAAATAGGGTACGCGTTTGGCCGAGACCGGCACCTGCTCTCCGGTACGGGGATTGCGCCCGGTCCGCGCATCGCGCGCACGGGTGGTGAAGGCGCCAAAGCCTCGCAACTCTACCCGCCCTCCACTGGAGAGGCGATCAACAATCTCTTTGAAGAAGAGATCGACAATCCTCTCGACCTCCTGAAGGCCCAGATCTGGATTTTCTTCTGCCAGCGTCTGAATCAATTCCGAACGTATCATTGGTCCTCCAGCTCCCCCTTCTGGTTCCCAGTTTAGTTATAGTGAGTCCCCTCTCACATGCAATTATCCAATGTCGGTAGTTGTTTTCTCATTTTGGGATAGAAAAGCCCGCCGGAAGCAGTTTCCGGCGGGCATATTACTTTAGTTAGATGCCGAAGGGATTAGCCTTCGTTCTTGGCTTTGAGTGCCTCACCCAAGATGTCGCCGAGCGATGCACCGCTGTCGGAAGAACCATATTGAGCAACGGCCTGCTTCTCTTCTGCGATCTGCAGCGCCTTGATCGAGAAGGTCGGCTTCTTGGCGCGATCAAAACCGGTCACCAAGGCGTCGAACTTCTGACCGATCTGGAAACGCTCCGAGCGCTGCTCATCGCGATCGCGGCCAAGGTCGCTGCGCTTGATGAAGCCGGTGGCGCCATCTTCGCCAGCCTGGACTTCCAGGCCGCCGTCGCGGACTTCCAGAACCGTGACGGTAACTGTCTGGTTCTTGTTGAGACCAGCAGCAGCAGCAGTCGTGCCGCCAGCGGCCGGGCCGCCGCGTTCAAGCTGCTTCATGCCAAGGCTGATGCGCTCCTTCTCGACGTCGATGTCGAGAACGACGGCCTGAACCGTCTCGCCCTTGCGGTGCAGAGCCAGCGCGTCTTCGCCCGAAATGCCCCAGGCGATATCCGACATGTGGACCATGCCGTCGACGTCGCCGTCCAGGCCGATGAACAGGCCGAACTCGGTTGCATTCTTGACTTCGCCCTCGACCGTCGAACCGATCGGGTGACGTTCGGCAAAGCTGTCCCAGGGGTTGTTCTGGGCCTGCTTGAGACCGAGCGAGATGCGGCGCTTCTCGGGATCGACTTCCAGGACGATGACGTCGACTTCCTGGCTGGTCGACACGATCTTGCCGGGGTGGACGTTCTTCTTGGTCCAGGACATTTCCGACACGTGGACGAGGCCTTCGATGCCCGGCTCCAGTTCGACGAACGCACCATATTCGGTGATGTTCGTGACGCGGCCCGACAGCTTCGCACCGACCGGATACTTGGCGGCTGCGCCTTCCCACGGATCGCTTTCCAGCTGCTTCATGCCGAGGCTGATGCGCTGGGTGTCGCGGTTGATGCGGATGATCTGGACACGGACGGTGTCGCCGATGTTGATCATCTCGTTCGGGTGGTTGATGCGCTTGTACGACAGGTCGGTGACGTGCAGCAGACCGTCGATGCCGCCAAGGTCAACGAACGCACCATAGTCGGTGATGTTCTTGACAACGCCCTCGATGATCTGACCTTCAGCGAGCGTCTGGATAAGGCCGCTGCGCTGTTCGGCGCGGGTTTCCTCCAGGATGGCGCGGCGCGACACGACGATGTTGCCGCGGCGGCGATCCATTTTCAGGATCTGGAAGGGCTGCGGAATGTCCATCAACGGGGTGACGTCGCGAACGGGACGGATATCGACCTGCGAGCCGGGCAGGAACGCCACGGCGCCGTCGAGATCGACGGTGAAGCCACCCTTGACGCGGCCGAAGATGACGCCTTCGACGCGGGCATTTTCGGTAAACTCGGATTCCAGCTTGTCCCAGGCGGCTTCGCGGCGAGCGCGGTCACGGGACAGCATGGCTTCGCCATGAGCGTTTTCGACGCGGTCGACATAGACTTCGACTTCGTCGCCGACCTTCAGGTCAGCCTTCTGACCGGGCGCGGCGAATTCGCGCAGCGGCACGCGGCCTTCCGACTTCAGGCCGACGTCGATCAGCGCCATGTCGTTTTCGATGCCGGTCACGGTGCCCTTGACGACGCGGCCTTCGAAGCCGCCGTCTTCACCGCCAAGTGATTCATTGAGAAGCGCGGCGAAATCGTCGCGCGAGGGGAGTGCCGTAGAGGCCATGGTAGTTCCTTCACTCGTCATTGCTGGCCTACCGGTTGTGTCCGGTGGTCTTTCAGGCCAAACAGCCCACGCAGCCGGATTGCCGCGTGAACATCCATTCGGCCATGACGAGTGACGCCCCGCAGATAAGCGAAAAGGGCGCCTGGTATTCCCAAGCACCCGTCATCGCGTCAGACCTTTCGCCGACGTTCCAACTGGGCGTCCACCAGTGCAATGGCTTGCTGGACGGCGGCGTCTATAGTCAAATTGCTGGTGTCGAGCAAGTCCGCTCCATCGGCCATTCGCAGCGGAGCATGGTCCCTGCTCATGTCGCGCGTGTCGCGTGCCTGAATGTCCGCAATCAGGCTGTCCATGTCCGGCCGGCCGCCGTGCGACAGCGCGTCATCATAGCGCCGCTGCGCGCGAACATGGACGCTGGCTGTTACAAAGATCTTGGCATCGGCGTCTGGTGCAATGACCGTCCCGATGTCGCGGCCGTCGAGGATCGCGCCGCCGGGCTGGGTAGCGAAATCACGCTGGCGCTTCACCAGCGCTTGGCGGACGCTCTGATGAACGGATACACGGGATGCAAGGGAGCCGATCGCTTCGCTCCGCAATGCTGGATCAGCGAGAACGCCATCATTGAACGAGCAGGCCGCCAGCGCATCGGCTTCATGGTCGGGGTCCCCGCCGGTCTTTACCACGGCAAGGCCTACAGCTCGATACAACAGGCCAGTATCCAGTACCGGCAAGCGATAATGGCGCCCGAGCGCCTTGGCGATGGTGCCCTTGCCTGAAGCTGCCGGGCCGTCGACGGCGATGATCATGATGTTTCGCCTTTCCGCAATGCCTTGGCGAGGCCGATGAGCGCGATGAGCGCCCATACGACCTCCAACGCCAACGACGCCATGTTGAAATGCACCGTCAGCGAATATAGCAGCAGCAGCGATCCGATCAGATTGAGCAGGTTGAACAGCGTAAAATTCAATATCTTCGCCATGTTGCTGTAAGCATAGGCGATGACCATCAGTGCACTGCCGATCAATCCGATGACATTGGCGAGATCAAAGGTCATGGCATCGCGCCCAGCTTTTGCAGTAGTGCGGTGAAACCGGGAAAGCTGGTGGCGACAGGCCGCATGTCGTCAATGGTGACGCCGCTTTTCGATATCAGTCCCGCAACGGCGAAGCTCATCGCGATACGGTGATCGAGCTTGGTGGCGATCGGACCGCCGCCACGCAGGAGTGCGCCACCCGTGCCTTCGATGATGATGCCATCTTCCAGCTCTTCAACGGTCACGCCGATGGCGCGAAGGCCCTCGGCCATGGTGGTGATGCGATCGGACTCTTTGACGCGGAGTTCTTCAAGGCCGCGGAATATGCTGCGTCCCTCGGCAAAGGCTGCTGCGATAAAGGCAACGGGATATTCATCGATCATGGAAGGTGCGCGAGCTGGATCCGGCTCAACGCCTTTCAGGTCGGACGCTGTCACGACGACATCGCCGACAGGTTCGCCGCCGACCTCTCGTGGATTGTCGATGACGATATTGCCGCCCATCTCCCGCAGCAGATCGACCAATCCTGCCCGTGTGGCATTGAGGCCCACATTGCTGATCGTGACCTTGGAGCCGGGGACAAGCAAAGCTGCGACCATGGGGAAGGCTGCAGAAGAGGGGTCGCCCGGCACGGCGATCGTCTGCGGGCGCAGTTCAGCTTCGCCCCGCAAGGTGATGACACGCGTGCCATCCGCTTCGACCTCGACCTCCAGCTCCGCGCCAAAGCCTCTAAGCATGCGTTCGCTGTGATCGCGAGTCGGGATCGGCTCGATCACGCGCGTCACGCCGGGGGTGTTCAAGCCCGCGAGCAGGATGGCAGACTTGACCTGCGCGGATGCGACCGGAAGGCGATAGTCCAGCGGGACGGCCGGGCAGGCGCCGCGCATCGTCAGAGGCAGCCGGTCTCCGGGGCTTGACGTGAAACTGGCACCCATGCGGGACAGAGGTTCAGTTACACGTCCCATCGGACGCTTGCTGAGCGATGCATCACCTGTGAAGGTCGCGGTGATGGCATGACTTGCTATCAAGCCCATCAGCAGCCGGGTCGATGTGCCGCTGTTGCCCATGTCCAGGGCTGTCTGGGGTTGCAGCAACCCGCCGACCCCTACGCCCTTGATGTGCCAGATGCCATCGCTATCCCGGTTGATCTGCGCACCCATAGCACGCATTGCGGCAGCCGTGGCCAGCACATCTTCACCCTCCAACAGTCCCTCGACCCGGCTTTCTCCAACCGACAAGGCGGAAAGCATGAGCGAGCGATGCGAGATGCTCTTGTCACCCGGTACAGTCACGCTGCCTGAAAGAGGTGGTGCGCCGGTGAAGGTCATCGGGAGCGGATGATCGGAAGAAGAGGTCAAGGGTCAATCCGTTTGGCAGGGAACTGAAAAATCGCGCCCGGCTTTTGACAGCGCGGTTCTGCTATGGCAAGGCGCCCGTCGCTTCGCGGGCGACATGGTCGTGCCGCGTGATATTCGTTGAAGCACTCGTAAGAAGGACAAGGCCGGACATGGTCAAGGCTGAATGGGGCACGAAGCGTACCTGCCCGAAATGCGCCACGCGCTTCTATGACCTGGGCAAGGACGACCCGGTCATCTGCATCAACTGCAACACTGCCTGGGAACCCGAGCCCGTTCTTAAGTCGAAGCAGCCGCTGCCTTACGAGGAAGCACCCAAGAAGGTCATCGAGACTGCCGATGGCGAACTGGAGTCGGCGGATGACGATCTGGATCTGGATCTGGACGTCGATGATGACGGCGACTCACCGGATAATGACGTTGATCTCGGCGGTGACGACGACCTCGGCGTCGATGCCGCGGGTGACGACGGCGACGACGACAATTAAGTAATTTTCTGCTTGCCAAGGAAGTTGCTGCCTCCTAATGGCAGCGACCTCCGAGGCGCTGGACCCAAACAGCGCCGACATTGGAAGGGGCCTTAGCTCAGCTGGGAGAGCGCCTGCATGGCATGCAGGAGGTCAGCGGTTCGATCCCGCTAGGCTCCACCAATTTCCGAGCAGCGGCGTTTATCGGCCTAGTTTGATATGCTGAAGCTTGGGTTTGGGGTCGAAGAATGATGGCTGTCCGGAAAGCCGGCATAGCCTTTTTCACGGATGCAGCCTATTCTGCATTGAAATGGGGCCTTAGCTCAGCTGGGAGAGCGCCTGCATGGCATGCAGGAGGTCAGCGGTTCGATCCCGCTAGGCTCCACCAAATCCCCATTTATTTCGCAAACCGATGGCATGGAGATCAGGCGATTGACTGTGCGTACGGCCGCATTTGTTATGCCGCACCTCTAACCCTCAACCTCAGGCGGGCTGCACGAAGCTGTCCATGACGCGCTTGCGGCCCGCTGTCTCAAAGTCGATTTCCAGCTTATTGCCCTCGATTTCGGCAACGGTTCCGTAACCGAATTTCTGATGAAAAACGCGTAAACCCAGCTGCATGTCATCCCGACCCTTGTTGCCGAGTGAGATGGCAGATGCTCGGGCTTCCACGATCCGAACAGGTTCGCGATTGAATTGACCGCCTTGTTGCGCACGTTGCCAACCCGGGCCGCGGCCGTTGCCACGTTGGACATTGGAGAAGGGGTCGGCACGCTCAGACCAGTTGGCGCGCCATAATGACGCTCCGCCAGTCATGCTGCTTTCTTCCTCGACATGCTCAGGCGGCAGTTCGCCGACGAAGCGGGACGGGATAGAACTGGTCCACTGGCCATATATACGCCGGTTGGCAGCATGCAGAATGATGCACATCTTTCGAGCGCGCGTGATCGCGACATAGGCGAGCCGGCGTTCCTCTTCGAGGCTGTTGAGCCCGCCTTCGTCGAGCGCGCGCTGGGACGGGAAAATTCCTTCTTCCCAGCCTCCCAGGAATACAGTGTCGAACTCGAGCCCCTTTGCCGCGTGTATGGTCATGATCGTGACCTTGCGTTCTTCGGCTTGCGCATCATTGTCCATGACCAGTGATACGTGCTCTAGAAACGCGCCAAGCGTTTCATACTCCTCCATCGCGCGGGTAAGCTCGTTCAGGTTTTCAAGGCGGCCCGCACTTTCGGCTGTACGCTCCGCTTGAAGCATCGCCGTATAACCGCTTTCGTCGAGTATCTGGCGCGCCAGTTCGGCATGGGGCAACTGAGCCGCCCTGTCACGCCAACGTGCAAGGTCTCCTATGAAAGATCCCAGGCTTCGGCGCGCCTGAGGTGTCAATTCATCGGTGTCCAGGATGCGCGCAGCCGCCAGCGCCAAAGGAATGCCTTCCGCCCTTGCCAATCGGTGGAGCTTCTCCAGCGCCTTGTCGCCAAGGCCTCTTTTGGGAACGTTAACGATCCGCTCGAATGCCAAATCGTCAGCCGGCTGATTGACTAGACGCAGATAGGCAAGCGCATCACGGATTTCGGCACGCTCGTAGAAACGGAATCCGCCCACAATACGATAGGCGAGGCCGATCTGGATAAAGCGGTCTTCAAACTCGCGAGTCTGATGCTGTGCGCGAACCAGGATAGCCACATCATCGAGCGACTGCCCGGAACGCTCCAGCGATTCGATCTCGTCGCCTACGCGGCGAGCTTCCTCTGGACCGTCCCAGACGCCGATGACACGAACCTTTTCTCCGACGTCGATATCGGTCCAAAGCGTCTTCCCCAACCGGTTGCCATTTTCGGCAATCACTCCGGAAGCGGCGCCGAGAATATGAGGCGTCGATCGGTAATTCTGCTCCAGACGAACGATCTTGGCACCGGGAAAATCTTTCTCGAACCGCAGGATGTTGGCGACTTCGGCACCTCGCCACGAATAGATGGACTGGTCATCGTCGCCCACGCAGCAAATATTCTTGCGCTGTTGAGCGAGCAGGCGGAGCCACAGATATTGGCTGCTGTTAGTGTCCTGATATTCATCGACCATGATGTAGCGGAACCGTTGCTGATAGCTTTCCAGCACATCACGATGGCGCTTCAGGATCGTCAGCACGTGGAGCAGCAGGTCGCCAAAATCGCAGGCGTTCACGTCACGAAGCCGGGCCTGGTAAGCTACGTAAAGCTTCTGGCCACGTCCATTCGCATAAGTTTCACTGTCGCTGGCACCAATTTCTTCCGGCGTTAGTCCCTTATTCTTCCATTGGTCGATCAGGCCGCCCAACTGCCGCGCGGGCCATCGCTTTTCATCGATGCCTTCTGCTTGGATCAATTGCTTCATCAGGCGGAGTTGATCGTCGGTATCAAGGATGGTGAAATTGGGCTGAAGCCCCACCAATTCCGCATGCCGGCGCAGCATCTTCGCCGCAATCGCGTGGAAGGTCCCAAGCCACGGCATCCCCTCGACCGCAGGACCTATCATGCGTCCGACGCGCTCGCGCATTTCTCTTGCGGCCTTGTTGGTGAACGTCACCGCCAGAATCTCGGACGGGTAAGCACGACGCGTAGCGACAAGATGAGCAAGCCGCGCGGTCAGCGCAGCGGTCTTGCCCGTTCCTGCACCTGCCAGCACGAGGACCGGCCCTTCGGTCGTAAGCACAGCCTCCCGCTGAGGTTCATTGAGGCCCTGAAGATAAGGTGGATCATCGGGCGAGGGAGCGGGGACGGTCATGTTCAACAACTAGGGAGCATGGGAAGGGTGAGCAAGGGCAGCCCCTTGCAGCGGCCATCGATCTATGAGAACAAAAGGCGAATCATGCAAGGGGAAATGCCATGGCCAGGGGACGATGCCGCTGTGGATCAATCCATTACGAGGTAGAGGGGGAACCAATCTACAGCGCTATTTGCCATTGCAGCGACTGCCGCCGCAGTGCCGGAGCGCCTATGGTTGGTTGGGCGCTCTTTGCCGAGGCAAATCTGAAGGTCGTTGGTGAGCCGAGGCTGTACCGATCTTCTGAAGACGCGACACGGCACTTCTGCGGCAATTGCGGCACCGGCCTTTTCTACCGGAATTTGAAAAGTTTTCCCGGGATGGTCGATATCCAAACTTCGACTTTGGATGACCCCTCTCTGTTTCCACCCGTCATCCACGTGCAATGGGCAGAGGCATTGCCGTGGATGGGCGCTGCACACGAACTACCGCGTGTTGAGCGCTACCCCGAGGATTAGCCGTAAGTACATCGGCGGCCTTATTTCAATTCAACGTTCGATGCACATGGCGACGCCCATGCCGCCCCCGACGCACAAGGTTGCAAGTCCCTTCTTCGCATCGCGCTTCTGCATCTCATACAGCAGCGTGGTCAGCACCCGGGCGCCGGACGCGCCCACCGGATGGCCGATGGCGATTGCGCCGCCATTCACATTGACCTTGCCGGCGTCCCATCCCAGTTCCTGACCGACCGCGAGAGCCTGCGCGGCGAAGGCTTCATTGGCTTCGATCAGGTCGAGGTCGCCAAGTGACCAGCCCGCCTTGGTCAGAGCATTGCGGGTTGCCGGAGCGGGGCCGATGCCCATGATTGCGGGATCGACGCCGCAGGTCGCAAAGCTGGCGATGCGGCCCAGAATGGTGGCGCCGCGCTGAGCGGCATCGGCTGCGGTCATGAGAACCAGCGCGGCAGCACCGTCATTGATGCCACTGGCATTACCCGCAGTGACCGTGCCATCCTTCTTGAACGCGGGTCGCAAACTCTGCATCGCTTCGAGCGTTGCGCCAGCGCGGATATATTCGTCCGCATCGACGACAGTATCGCCCTTTCGTCCCTTCACAGTGACGGGAACGATTTCATCCTTGAACCGGCCGGACGCACGCGCGGCTTCGGCCTTGTTCTGGCTGGCTACGGCAAACTGGTCCTGCGTCTCGCGGCTGATCTGATATTTCTCCGCCAGATTTTCCGCCGTGACGCCCATGTGATAATTGTTGAACGCGTCCGTCAGGCCATCATGCGTCATCGTGTCGATCAGCGAGATCGGGCCCATCTTCGCGCCAGCCCGCAGATATTGGGCGTGTGGGGCGAGCGACATGCTTTCCTGTCCGCCTGCCACCATGATCCGGGCATCGCCCGCCTTGATCGCTTGTGCAGCCAGCGCCACGGCACGCAAACCCGATCCACACAGCTGGTTGAGACCGATCGCCGTCCGCTCCACCGGAATGCCTGCGTTCACCGCAGCTTGACGCGCAGGGTTCTGACCCTGAGCGGCCGTCAGGATTTGGCCGAGGATAACCTCATCCACCTCTTCGGGCGCCACACCAGCCTGGCTCAGCGCCGCAACGATGGCGGTGCGTCCCAATTCATGTGCTGGCGTCGTGCCGAAGGCACCCATGAAGCTGCCCACGGCAGTACGCTTGGCGGCGGTGATGACGATGTCTGACACAATCCTGATCCTTGATGAAAAGGGCGGTTCCGCGCCGCAATATCATCAACCCCCGTGCGTTGAAAGCCAAAGGGACAAGGGCTCCCAAAGCAGCTGGCGGGCGCTGCTGCCGACGATCATGCCGACATGGCCAAGTTGGAGGGTGAAGCCGTCCGCAAGGTCGGGTGCTGCGGTGGCGGGGACGATCCGGTCAGTGGCCGACCGGACGGAAAATGTGGGGCGTCCAAGGCCCGCCAGATCGATTTTCTTCCCATCGATCTGCCATTCGCCACGTCCTGTAAGATTGCTTCCATAGAAGCTTTCGAACAATTCCTCTCCCGCCGCGAATGTCAGTGGCGGGCCGCCATTTGCCCAATCTTCGACCGCCAGAAATGCGCGCTCGGCCTCGGAGCCGGGCTCCATTTCAGCAAAAGCAGCATATTTGCGGATGGTGCGTGCTGGGTCCATCGCCCAAAAACCCGATTGTAGCACCTCCATCGGCACATAGCCAAGACGCTCGCTTGTCGCCTTGGCGCCCCGCCAAAGCGACGCGATA
This sequence comes from Sphingobium sp. TomMM35A, assembly GCF_054771735.1. Taxonomy (NCBI): domain Bacteria; kingdom Pseudomonadati; phylum Pseudomonadota; class Alphaproteobacteria; order Sphingomonadales; family Sphingobiaceae; genus Sphingobium; species Sphingobium sp. TomMM35A. Next base: position 1,102,700 of record NZ_BSRC01000001.1, on the reverse strand, counting down.
AGGTCGCGATCCGCGTCGGGGAAGCGGTCGAACTGCCAAGGCGCAGCGATGGTGGCGACTGCTTCGACATCGGCCAGGGCCGCGGCGCCAAGCGCCAGGCTGCCGCCAAGGCAGTATCCTACCAGGATCGGCGGGTGGGGGAGTGACTTCAGCATCGGGATCAGGCGCTCGGTAACATGCTCTGCCAGGCCCAGCTTTGCATCCTCTGTGCCGGGACTGCCCCAATCGATGAGGTAAGCGTCATGTCCTGCTGCAGCCATGTGGCGCAACATGGATCGTCCCTCCGACAGGTCCAGCACCTGCGGAGGGTTGATAAGCGATGGTATGAAGATCACCGGCGCCTTGCCGCTATCTGCGCCGTAACGCAGCAATCTGGCACTTCCTGCCGCAGCAAAGACTGATGGCGCGGGGGGCGACGGAGGCCTTTGGGCTTCCTGATATTTGCGCAACCCCTGAAAGGCCGCACGCCGCAAATCAGCATTGCCTTCCGTTTCACGCCATAAAATGTCGAGAAACAAGGGCAATGGGCGTGGGCCATGTTGCGGTGCGGCAACCCCTTGTGCTAATGCGGAAAGTGCAGGTGTGGGAGAGGAATCCATGGCCAAAACCAAGACCGCCAATGAATCAGAGCCGGTCATCATCAAGAAATATGCGAACAGGCGTCTCTATAACACGGAAACGTCGAGTTACATCACATTGGATTTGCTGTCGCAAATGACTCGTGAGGGGCGCGAGTTCGTGGTCGTGGACGCAAAAACGGGTGAGGACATCACGCATAATGTCTTGACGCAGATCATCATGGAGGAAGAGCAGCGGGGCAAGAACATGCTGCCCGTCAACTTCCTGCGGCAGCTGATCGCCATGTATGGCGATTCCATGCAGTCGATGGTCCCGCAATATCTGGAAGCGTCGATGGACGCGTTCCGGAAGAACCAGATGCAGTTTCAGGAAGCGATGAAGGGCGCCTTTGGTGGCGGTCCGCTCGCGGAAATCGCCAAGCGCAACATGCAGATGTTCGAAGCGGCCGCCAACGCATTCGGCAAGGTTCCCGGCATGCCCAACATGCCAGGTATGCCGGGTATGCCCGGTGCTGTCGCTCCCGCGCCAGCCGCTTCCGAAAGCAGCAAGGACGATGAGATCGCGGATCTGAAGGCGCAGCTCTCCGCCCTCAATGCGAAGATCGACAAGCTGGGCTGAGCAGCGCGTTCGGGGTCGACGGGACGGCGCGCTTGCCTTATGGCGCGCCATCCTTTCAAGTCGAAGAACAAGGCCTGACCCGTGAAGCACGCCCTTTCCGTTACCCGTGAACAGGATTTCGCCGCCTGGTATCAGGCCGTCATCTCCGAAGCCGACATGGCCGAGGAAAGCGGCGTGCGCGGCAGCATGGTCATCCGGCCTTGGGGCTATGGCATCTGGGAACGCATCCAGAAGCTGCTCGACGAGCGGATCAAGGCGACCGGCCACGAAAACTGCTATTTCCCCCTCTTCATCCCGCTTTCCTATTTTGAAAAGGAAGCGGAGCATGTGGACGGCTTCGCCAAGGAAATGGCGGTCGTCACGCATCACCGCCTGATCCAGAAGGACGGCAAGCTGGTGCCCGATCCGGACGCGAAGCTGGAGGAGCCGCTGGTGGTTCGTCCGACGTCGGAAACGGTGATCGGCGCAGCATTTTCCCGCTGGGTACAAAGCTGGCGCGACCTGCCGGTGCTGATCAACCAGTGGGCCAATGTGGTCCGCTGGGAAATGCGCACCCGCATGTTCCTGCGGACCGCCGAGTTTCTCTGGCAGGAAGGGCATACGGCGCACGCCACCGTCGATGAGGCGATGGAAGAGACGATGAAGATGCTGGAGGTCTATCGCAGCTTCGCGGAGGAATGCGTCGCGCTGCCGGTGGTGGCTGGCGAGAAGCCGGAGAATGAACGCTTCCCCGGCGCCGTTGCGACCTATTCGATCGAAGCGATGATGCAGGATGGCAAAGCGCTTCAGGCTGGCACGTCGCATTTCCTGGGCACCACCTTCTCCCAGGCGCAGAGCATCAAGTTCCAGAATGCGGAAGGGCAACAGGAGCTGGCCCAGACGACCAGCTGGGGCATGTCGACCCGCATGATCGGCGGCCTCATCATGGTGCATGGCGATGATGACGGGTTGCGCGTGCCGCCGCGCCTCGCGCCTTATCAAGTGGTGGTGGTGCCAATGCTGCGCGACAATGACGAGGATGCTGCGATCCTGGATTATTGTGGCGATTTGGTCGCAGCGTTGAACAAGCAGGATGTATTCCGTGAGCCTGTCCGCGCGCTTCTGGACAAGCGGCCTGCCAAGGCGGCGAACAAGCGCTGGGGCTGGGTCAAGAAAGGCGCGCCGATCGTGATCGAAGTGGGCGGCCGCGATGTTGCGGGTGGCAACGTGTCCGTGCTGCGCCGCGACCGGCTGTATCGGGAGGATGGCAAGCTCGATAGCCAGATCGTTGCAAAGAGCGACTTCCTGGCCGCCGCGCCTGGAATGCTGGAGGAGATCCAGCAGGCGCTGTTCGCGGATGCTCAGGCGCGGCTGCACGGGAACATCGATAAGTCGATCACATCCCTGGATGCCCTGAAGGCCTATTTTGCCGCGAGCAAGAAGCAGGGATGGGCGCTGGTGCAATGGGCCAAGCCCACGGGTCCGGCTCTCGACAAGGTGATCGAGTGGCTGAAGGGCGAGAAGCTCACGCTGCGCAACGTTCCGCTGGATGCCGAGGCGGCTGACGGGGCTTGCGTCTTCACCGGTGACAAAGCGGTGGAGCGAGTGCTCGTGGGGCGCAGCTACTAATAGATATCCCCTCCCGCAAGCGGGAGGGGATCAAGAGGCAGGGCCTCCGAAGGAACTCGCTACGCTCGCGCCCACCCCCAGCCCCTCCCGCTTGCGGGAGGGGAGTGATTACAGCACATATTTGCTGAGGTCGGTGTTGCGCGCCACGTCGTTCAGCTGCTTCCCTACATAGGCCGCGTCGATCACCAGCGTTTCGCCCTGGCGGTCCTCAGCGTCGAAGCTCACATCTTCCAGCAGCTTTTCCATCACGGTCTGCAAACGGCGGGCACCGATATTTTCGACCTCGCTGTTCACTTCCGCAGCGATCTTTGCCACCGCGCGAATGCCGTCCGCCGTAAGGTCGATCGTCACGCCCTCGGTCGCCAGCAGCGCGCGATATTGCGCAACAAGGCTGGCCTTCGTGTCCGACAGGATGGAAACGAAATCATCTTCCGTCAGCGCCTTCAATTCAACACGGATAGGCAGGCGGCCCTGAAGCTCCGGCAGCAGGTCACTGGGTTTCGCCACATGGAAAGCGCCCGATGCGATGAACAGGATGTGGTCCGTCTTCAGCGGCCCATATTTGGTCGATACCGTGGTGCCCTCGATCAACGGCAAGAGGTCGCGCTGCACGCCCTCGCGGCTCACTGACCCGCCGCGCACGTCGCTAACGGCAATCTTGTCGATCTCATCCAGGAAGACGATCCCATTCTGCTCAGCACTGACAATCGCCACGCGGGCGACATCGTCTTGATCAAGCCGCTTGTCCTGTTCTTCCTCGACCAGCTTGTCCCATGCATCGGCGACGCGCAGCTTGCGGCGCTTCTTCTGGGTCTGACCGAACGCCTTGGACATCATGTCGCTTAGGTTGATCATGCCGACCTGGCCGCCCATGCCGGGTATCTCCATCGGCATGGAAGGGCTGTCGGCGACTTCCACCTCGACCTCGACATCGTTCATCTGGTCGTTCTCGATCCGCTGGCGGAAGGAGAGGCGGGTCGCTTCGCTCGCTTCCTTGCCGGTGAGGGCGTCGAGCAGGCGGTTCATCGCGGCCTCCGATGCAGCTTCCCGCACGGCTTCGCGGCGGCGGTCCTTTTCCAAACGCACCGCTTCCTCGACCAGATCGCGGACGATCTGCTCCACGTCGCGGCCGACATAGCCGACTTCGGTGAACTTCGTCGCTTCGACCTTCACGAACGGCGCGTCCGCCAGCTTGGCGAGGCGGCGGCTGATCTCTGTCTTGCCGCAGCCGGTGGGGCCGATCATGAGGATGTTCTTGGGCGTCACCTCGTCACGCAGATCGGGCGACAGGCGCTGCCGGCGCCAGCGATTGCGCAGGGCGACGGCCACAGCGCGCTTGGCGTCGGCCTGGCCGATGATGTGCGCGTCGAGAGCGGAAACAATGGCCTTGGGTGTCAGATTGTCGTTCATCTTCTTCTCACTCCCCTCCCGCAAGGGGGAAGGGCCGGGGGTGGACGATTGCGAAAGTAATCGGCTTCAACTTTTCGGGATAGGGGGAACGCCCACCCCAACCCCTCCCGCTTGCGGGAGGGGCTTCACATCATGTCACGCTCGCCAGTTCCTCGACCACCAGCTGGTCATTGGTGTAGACGCAGATGTCAGCCGCCACGGCCATCGCCTTGCGCGCGAGGGTCTCTGCATCTTCCTCATATTCAACAAGAGCGCGGGCTGCTGCGAGCGCGAAATTGCCGCCTGACCCGATCGCCGCCACGCCGCCGATCGGTTCCAGTACGTCGCCATTGCCGGTCAGGATCAGCGTGACTTCCTTGTCCGCGACGATCATCATCGCTTCCAGATTGCGCAGATATTTATCGGTCCGCCAATCCTTCGCCAGCTCGACGGCAGCGCGCATAAGCTGCCCATTATGGCGCTCCAGCTTCGCTTCAAGCCGCTCAAACAAGGTAAAGGCGTCAGCCGTCGCCCCCGCAAATCCGCCGATGACAGAACCGTCGTGCAAGCGGCGGACTTTGCGCGCGTTGGGCTTCATCACCGTTTGACCCATGGAGACCTGGCCGTCCCCAGCCACGATAACCTTTCCATTTTTTCGCACGGACATGATGGTGGTGCCATGCCAGACCGGCATGCTGCTTGAGCGTTGGTCGTTCATGTCGCGGCATATGGGATCGAATGGGCTACCGCGCAAGCATAGTAGCCGGAGGCGCTGGGCCGTGTCATTTTCTGGACGGATTTATGGCAATCGGTTCAGGAACCAATCCCGTTCAATTGACTTTGTGCAGAGCCGCAAAGATCATGTCTGGACGGTGAATGGAAGGAAATTTCGCATGTCTCTAAAGGCCAGAGCGCGGGAGAAGGTCGAACGAGCGGGGATTTCCAACTATATGTTCGACCATGACATTCTGGTGATGTGCGGCGTGCGCTACACCATCGCAGCTTGCGATTGTGGCGAGCCGGATTGCGACGGTGTCAAGCTGGAAAGAAGCGCGGCCATGGTAGGCCGCGTCCTTCAATAATCGTCGGCAAGGGAAGGCCGCCTGGTCCTACATCGCCCTTTCACCGGCCCGGCCGACCGATTCAATGTCGCGGCCAACGCCCTTGACCGTGTTGCATGCCGCCAATGAGGTGAGAAGGAGCCCTGTAATCATGAGGGCAATGGTCTGACGCATCGATAGTCGCTCCCTTTATTGTTCCAGCTACTAAAATCTGATGCCGAAAAGGCAATATGCGCAATTTGCGCCTCTCTGCGATGGCTGTCTTGACAGGAGCGTTGGCCGATGCCAATGGCCGCATCCTCCTTATCAGGGGCGCGTAGCTCAGCGGTAGAGCACACCCTTCACACGGGTGGGGTCACAGGTTCAATCCCTGTCGCGCCCACCATGATCTCCCTAGGTCATGGTGAGAAATATTATGTCCCTAGATTGATCTTTTCATCTGCTCCGCGTTAACTCGCGGCGGTATATTCGGCCGCCTTGGCCGAGGCGAAAGGATAAGGATGTCCTCTTTGTTGAAGGGCAGCGCAGCCGTTTTGGCACTGCTTGCAAGCGCTGCGGTTCCGGCGTCGGCAAAACAGCAACTGACGCTGGAGCGCGTCTTCGCAAATCCGGACCTTTCCGGCTCTCAGCCGCGAGCATTGAAGCTCTCCCCGGATGGCAAGCTTGTCACTCTACTCAAGCCTCGCACGGACGAGAAGGAACGGCTGGACCTCTGGGCCATCGACAGCGCGACCGGGGCGGAGCGCATGCTGGTGGATTCAAGGAAGACCGGCAGCGGCGCGGAGCTTTCCGAAGCGGAAAAGATGCAGCGTGAGCGGGACCGCTCCACCGCTGGCAGCACGGGGATCGCGACCTATGACTGGGCTCCCAATGGCAAGAGCATCCTCGTTCCGGTGGATGGCGATCTTTACCTCGCTTCGCTCGATGGCCAGGTCACACGTCTCACCAACAGTCCGGCCAGTGAACTGAACGGCGTCGTCAGTCCCAAGGGGGGCTTCGTCTCCTTCGTGCGGGACGGCAACCTGTTCGTCCAGACGATCGGCGGGGAGGAACGGCAGGTGACGCAAGGCGCCAGCGAAACGGTCAACTGGGGTGTGGCCGAGTTCGTGGCGCAGGAAGAAATGGATCGCAGGACCGGCTATTGGTGGTCGCCGGACGATCAGTTGATAGCGGTCGCGCGCGTGGATGAAGGTCCGGTCGGCATCGTCACCCGGACGGCGATCGGTGGCGAGGGCACGAAGGCCTATCAGCAACGCTATCCTGCGGCAGGCACGCCCAATGCGCTGGTCGATCTCTATGTCATGCGGCCGGATCGCCGTGGACAAGTGAAGGTCGACCTGGGCGACGACAGCGACATCTATCTCGCACGGGTCGATTGGTCGAAAGACGGCCGGACGCTCTACGTCCAAAGGCAAAGCCGTGACCAGAAGCGGCTCGATCTGCTGGCGGTCGATCCAGCGACGGGCAAATCAAGGATCGTCCTCACCGAACGCGCGAAAAGTTGGATCAACCTAAGCAACAATTTCAGGCCGCTGAGTGATGGTAGCTTCCTGTGGTGGTCGGAGAAAAGCGGGCATGGTCATCTCTATCATGTCCGCGGCGGTAAGTGGGCAGCCCTCACCAGCGGTGCCTGGGAAGTGCGAGACGTGGTCGCGGTGGATGAGCGGCAAGGCACCGTCTATTTTACGGGCAATCGCGAAACGCCTCTGGAGCAGCAGCTTTATGTTGCTTCCCTATCAGGCAAGGGCGCGCTGCGGCAGTTGACAGGCAATGGCTGGTGGAACGACGCGGTGATGGACAGCGGCGCGACGCATCTTGTCATCTCCCGCAGCAATACGGACCAGCCCAAGCAGGTCTATCTCGCCGATAGCAATGGCAAGCAGATCCGCTGGCTGTCCGAGAATGCCCTGACAGGGGATCACCCCTACGCCCCTTATCTCGCCAGTCATGCGAAGACGCGTTTTGGCACGATCAGGGCGGCGGACGGGTCAACGCTCTACACCCGGATCATGACGCCACCGCTGGAGCCGGGCAAGCGATACCCTGTCTTCATGCTTCACTATGGTGGACCGGGAGCGGGGAGGGTGGTCACCAATCAATGGGGATCGCCCATCTACCAATATCTGGTGGACCGTGGCTGGATCGTCTTCGCGATCGATAACCGAGGGACGCCGGATCGCGGCAAGGCGTTCGAGGATCAGCTGTACCGCGCCATGGGGACGGTGGAGATCAACGACCAGTTGAAGGGGGTCGAATGGCTGAAAGCGCAGCCCTATGTCGATCCGAAGCGGATCGCCACCTATGGCTGGTCCTATGGCGGCTATTTGTCGGTCAAGCTTTTAAAAAAGGCGCCCGGGCTCTTCTCAGCTGCGATCGCGGGTGCGCCTGTAACCCGCTGGGAGCTTTACGACACCCATTATACCGAGCGCTACTTGGGCAAGCCGCAGGACCGGCCGAGCGCCTATCCGGCATCAGGAGCGGTCGAGGATGCCATCAAGATCAAGGACCCGATGTTGCTGATCCATGGCATGTCGGACGACAATGTCGTGTTCGACAACGCCACCGCCTTGATGGCCCGGATGCAGAGCGCCGCTATTCCCTTCGAGATGATGGTCTATCCCGGCCAGACGCATCGCGTCGGTGGCCCCGGCATCAGTGTCCACCTGTGGCGCTCGATCGAGGATTTCCTCCGCCGCAATGGAGCCGCGCCCGAAGAACCGTAGCCGGACAAATAAAGGCTATCGGCGCCCAAAGCTCCTTCATGCTGGACAATTGGCGGGACAACGCTATGGCGCGCCCTTGCGCAATTTTGCATGGAGTGGAGTCTTTAGTCATGGGTTACAAGGTCGTCGTCGTTGGTGCCACGGGCAATGTGGGCCGCGAAATGCTGACCATTCTCGCCGAGCGCGAGTTCCCTATTGACGAGATCGCGGCGGTCGCATCGCCCCGGTCGCAGGGCACCGAAATCGATTTCGGTGACACTGGCAAGACGCTCAAATGCCAGAATATCCAGCATTTCGATTTTACCGGCTGGGACATCGCCCTGTTCGCCGCGGGCTCCGGCCCGACGGCTGAATACGCGCCCAAGGCGGCGGCCGCTGGCTGCGTGGTGATCGACAATAGCTCGCTCTACCGCATGGACCCGGACGTGCCGCTGATTGTGCCCGAAGTGAACCCGGACGCCATCGACGGCTATACGAAGAAGAACATCATCGCGAACCCGAACTGCTCGACCGCGCAGATGGTCGTTGCGCTGAAGCCCCTGCACGACGCAGCGAAGATCAAGCGCGTCGTTGTCGCGACCTACCAGTCCGTGTCAGGCGCGGGCAAGGAAGGCATGGACGAGCTGTTCGAACAGTCGCGCAACATCTTCGTCGGCGATCCGGCCGAGCCCAAGAAGTTCACCAAGCAGATCGCCTTCAACGTGATCCCGCACATCGACGTTTTCCTGGAGGATGGCTCCACCAAGGAAGAGTGGAAGATGGTCGCGGAAACCAAGAAGATCCTCGATCCCAAGGTGAAGGTCACGGCGACCTGCGTCCGCGTGCCCGTGTTCGTCGGCCATTCCGAGGCGCTGAACATCGAGTTTGAGAACGAGATTTCGGCCAAGGAAGCGCAGGACATCCTGCGGGAAGCGCCGGGCGTGATGCTCGTCGACAAGCGTGAGGATGGCGGTTACGTCACGCCGGTCGAGTGCGTGGGTGACTATGCGACCTTCGTCAGCCGCGTTCGCGAAGACTCGACCATCGACAATGGCCTCTCGCTCTGGTGCGTCAGCGACAATCTGCGCAAGGGCGCGGCGCTCAACGCCGTTCAGATCGCCGAACTGCTGGGCCGCCGTCACCTGAAGAAGGGCTGAGGCCAACTGATGACGTCCGGCGCTGCCGCTATTTGGAAAAGCCTTCCGATAGCGCAGCGCCGGATGATCCTGCTGCTGGTCGGCGCCGTCGCCGCCGCCCAGATCAATCAGCCATTTCCCGAACTCGCACCATTACAGCATGGGCCGACCATGGCCCTTGCGCTCGCCGCGCCATGGCTCTTGCGTCGCTGGCCGATGACGAACGGGGCAGTCGCCTGCATTTTCCTGTTCCTGCTCCTGCACACATTGGGCGGGCGCTATATCTATTCCTATGTGCCTTATGACGACTGGGCGCTTGGCCTGACCGGCCATGATCTTTCGAGTACATTCGGGTGGCAGCGTAATGGCTATGACCGGTTTGTCCATTTCGCCTTCGGGCTGCTGCTCACCTATCCATTGGCACAGATTGCAAGGCGACAGGGCGGCGTGGCTGTTGGCTGGAGCCTCGCTTTCGGTTTCGTCACCATCGGCTTCATCAGTGCGCTTTACGAAAGCTTCGAATGGCTGCTGACGCTGGTGGCCGAAGGAGAAACGGCTGACTGGTATAATGGTCAGCAAGGCGACGTCTGGGATCCGCAAAAGGATATGGCCGCCGCTCAGGCAGGAGCATTCATTACGCTGCTGATACTAAGCCTGCGCCGGCGTCGACAATGCGGCATCAAGGCCATATCGAGCATCGCCACACAGCAAGAGAATGATGATGACCGACCTTGAACTGAAGAAAGTGGAAGTCGAAGGGCTGGGCGGTCTTCCCATCGCCGTCCATATTGCCGGGGAGGGGCGCGATCTTGTTTTGATCCACGGCTATTTCTCCAACGCCTGGACCAACTGGGTGCGTTACGGCCATGCCGCGCGGCTTGTGGAGGCGGGTTTTCGATTGATCATGCCGGACCTTCGTGGCCATGGCGAAAGCGGCAAACCACATGATCCTGCCGCCTATCCGCCCGACGCCCTGACGGAGGACAATCTGGCTGTTATCGACCAGCTTGGCCTCACTGATTATGATCTAGGCGGCTATTCGCTCGGCGCGCGGACCACGGTGCGGATGCTGGCGCGAGGCGCGACCCCGCGCCGGGTGATCCTTGCCGGCATGGGCCTGCGTGGACTAGTCAACACGCTCGACAAGGGCGGCTATTATCGCAATGTTCTCACCAATCTCGGCACGTTCGAGCGCGGCACGTCCGAATGGATGACCGAAGCCTTCCTGAAGACGACGAAGGGCGATCCAGTCGCGTTGCTGCATATCCTGAACACCTTCGTGGACACGTCGGCCGAGACGATCGCGACCTTTACGCAGCCCACCGAAGTCATCTGCGGCGTCGATGATCAGGATAACGGCATTGCACAGGAACTCGTCGATACGCTTCCTAACGCTCGTTACGTCGAGATACCGGGCAATCACATGGCTGCGGTCACGAAGAAGGAACTGGGACAGGCAATGGTGGAGTTCCTGACCTCCTGACCGACCGCCAACCGATCACCGGAATGGCGGCTCGTTGAACGCCCGCAACTTGCGGCTGTGCAGTTTGGGCCCTTCCTGCCGCAGCAGTTCGCACGTCATCAGGCCGATCCTCAAGTGCCCGGCGATCGCTTCCTCATAGAAGCGGTTCGCCTGGCCCGGCAGCTTGAGTTCGCCGTGGATCGGCTTGTCCGACACGCAGAGCAATGTTCCGTAAGGAACACGGAAGCGATAGCCCTGAGCCGCGATGGTCGCGGACTCCATGTCGATCCCCACCGCGCGCGACAGGCTGAAGCGCAGCGCTGAACTGGAATAGCGCAGTTCCCAGTTTCGGTCGTCAGTAGTCACCACGGTTCCGGTCCGTAGCCTGCGCTTGAAATCCTCGCCGCCACTGCCGCCGAGCACGGCTTCTGCGGACTTGGCCAGGGCGACCTGAACCTCGGCGATCGCTGGCACCGGAATTTCCGGCGGCAGCATCTCGTCCAGCACCTTGTCATCGCGCAGATAAGCGTGGGCGAGGACATAGTCGCCGATCCGCTGACTGGGGCGCAGTCCGCCGCAATGGCCGATCATCAACCAGGCTTCCGGCCGTAGCACTGCCAGATGGTCGCAGATCGTCTTCGCATTGGCCGGGCCGACGCCGATATTGACCAGCGTGATGCCGCTGCGGTTGGGCGCGATCAGGTGATAGGCGGGCATCTGATGCTTGCGCCAGGCACTGTCCGCAATCATCCGCGCGGGATCGGCGGTCTCCCGCGTTACATAAACGCCGCCCGCGCCAGAGAGCGCAGTATAGGGCGTGCCGTCCCGCTGAAGCTCGGCGCAGGCCCATGCCACGAACTCATCGACATAACGGTGATAATTGGTGAACAGAATGTAGCGTTGGATATGCTCCGGCGGCGTTCCGGTATAATGTTTGAGCCGCGCGAGCGAGAAATCGGTGCGCAGCCCGTCGAACAGCGCCAGCGGCCTTTGTCCCATTGCGTTCGGGGTAAACAGCCCATCGGCAATCTCATCCCCGATCTCCGCCAGTTCAGTGGCGGGGAAATGCCGCGCCAGTTCCGTCGGAGGCGTTCCGTCCAGGGCGCTGATGTCCAGCCCATCCAGCACATAGGGGAATGGGATCAGTTGATGGCTGAGAGCGGTCTCCACCTCGACCCCATAATCGCGCACCAGCAGGTCGATCTGCTCGGCCAGATAATCGCCGAACATCTCCGGCCGGGTTACTGTCGTGACATAGAGGCCGGGCTTGGACAGGCGGGCAAAGGACCGCCCGGGCGGCGGCGCATCGGTTTCGGCATGATGGGTGATGCGCAGTTCAGGATAGCAGAAACGCCGGTCGGTTCTTGCTTCGGGCGGAGGCACGCTGCCATCGCGGGCATAGGCCTGCATGGCGTCGCGCAGGTTGCCGATTGACGTCTGATAGATCCGGTCGAGTTGCGCGACCGCTGCGCTGCCGATGCTTTTCGTCATCGAACCTTGCTACCGCACTAATGTGACGGTGGGAAGGCGGGTTGCCGCGCGACCGGATCATCGTCGCGCGGCAGCCTAGGTCAAAGCTGCTCCAGCAGATGATCGGCCGAGGAAAGCTTGAACTCGCCGGGCGCCTCGACATTCAGTTCCGTCACCACGCCATCCTTGACGATCATGGAAAAGCGCTGGCCTCGCGTACCCATGCCGAACTTGCTGCCGTCCATCGTCAGGCCCGCTGCCTTGACGAAGTCGCCATTGCCATCCGCCAGCATGGTCACCTTATCATCGGCTCCTGCTGACTTGCCCCAAGCGCCCATGACGAACGCATCATTGACGGCGGTGCAGGCGATCTCGTCCACGCCCTTCTGCTTCAGCGCATCTGCTTTTTCCACAAAGCCGGGCAGATGCTTGGCCGAGCAGGTCGGCGTGAAGGCGCCCGGAACGGAGAAGAGTGCTACCGTCCGGCCTTTGAAAAATTCGTCGGAAGACACCTGCTCGGGCCCATTTTCCGTCATCTTGGCAAAGGTGGTGGCGGGGATGCGATCCCCTTTAGCGATGGTCATATCCTGTCTCCTGCCGTTGATGGAGCGGGAGGTCGGCGCTTGCAGGTCCTGTGTCAAGGCTCCCAACGTGCCGCATCGCCCCCGATGAGCGACAGCCTGCCATTGGAAAAGCTGGCGGGCAGCGTATATTCATCTCATGGATCAGCTTCGCTCCTATGCCGGCCAGTTCCTGCTCGCTCTGCCGGGTATGGAAGACATGCGCTTCGATCATTCGGTGATCGCCATTTGCGTCCATGGTGAAAATGGCGCCCTAGGCATCGCGGTCGGCGATGAGATCGAGGGGGTGGGCCTGCATGAGCTTCTCGAAAGCTTCGACATCGACCCTGCCAATGTCCCCGACATGCCGGTGCTGCGCGGCGGGCCGGTTGAACCGCGCCGTGGCTTTGTACTGCATTCCCTGGACTGGAAGGGGCATGACATGGTCGAGGTAGGTGCCGACTGGGGACTCTCCGGATCGCTCGAGATTTTGAAGGCGATCGCGGAAGGGACCGGTCCCAGCCGCTATATCGTCGCGCTTGGCTATGCGGGATGGGGCGCCGGGCAGCTGGACCAGGAAATGACCGGCGAAAGCTGGTTTCCGGCAACCTGCAGCGCGGACATATTGTTTGACGTTCCGGCTGAAAAGAAATGGGCGGCCGCCTATGCCGCAGCCGGAGTCGATGCGTCTCATCTGGTAAGCGGCGCTGGTTCGGCCTGAGCACGCCTAAAGATCCCAGGAATATTTTTCCGGTTCAGCTGCGCAACGATGGCGCGGAACAGGGCTTGTTTCTACATCGAAACTGAACGGTTCCAGGTAAATTCCCGGTAACTGCCTTCATTTACAATGCGGCAAGCGCGCAGGCGCACCTTCATCCTCGGGAATTTGCTCGGGGGTTCAAGTCATGAAGAAGTTTGTCGCGGCAGTGATTGCCGCAGCGATGCCGCTCGCGCCCGCCAGCGCCGCGCCTTGCTGGAAGAAGGTTGCGGTAGAGGCGGCGCAAATCCGGGATTTCGAAATGATGCTGATGGTGTCGGCACTGCGTTGCCGCTCCACCGGCAGCAACTTCCTGGCTGACTATAATCGCTTCATCAGGGAAAAGCGTGACGCGCTGACGCAGGTCAATGATGAGCTTCGCGAACATTTCCGTTCCGTTGCTGGACCGATTGGCGCGCTTGGGGCCTACGACAATTATGTGACCAGTCTTGCCAATGTCTATGGCGCTGGAGCGGAAGGGCTCGCCTGTCGCGACCTTCAGTCGATCACTGATGCGGCCAATGCGCTCCCCGCCACTCGCGCGGCGCTGCTTGAGCTGTCGGATGCTGCCGGTACTACGCCGCATCTTTCGGGCGCGCGCTGCGATGTCGTCATGGCGATCGCGGGCCGGGAAGCGGAGCAATCTGCCGACGACTTCGAGACTAGGGTCGCGGTCGCCTCTCGCAGCGGCGAAGAGTGACATAAAGAAAACTTTATATTGAGTTGCCATCAACGGCGGCGATTGGTAAAGCGCAGGCCATCGCCGCCGTCTCGTCATGCGAGCGGCTTCGGCACATTCTAAACCGATGGAGACACGCTCGTGGCCACAGCACCCGCCACCCAGGCGCAGGACTATGTGATCGCCGACATCAACCTTGCCGCGTTCGGCCGCAAGGAAATCGAGATCGCCGAAACCGAAATGCCCGGCCTCATGGCGCTGCGCGACGAGTTCGGCGCGGCCAAGCCGCTGAAGGGCGCGCGCATCACCGGGTCGCTGCACATGACGATCCAGACCGCTGTGCTCATCGAGACGCTGGCTGACCTCGGCGCCGAAATCCGCTGGGCTTCGTGCAACATCTTCTCGACGCAGGACCATGCCGCCGCCGCCATCGCCGCGCGCGGCATTCCCGTCTTCGCCGTCAAGGGCGAGACGCTGGAAGAATATTGGGACTATGTCATCCGCATCTTCGATTGGGGTGACACGACCTGCAACATGATCCTGGACGATGGCGGCGACGCCACCATGTTCGCGCTGTGGGGCGCGCGTGTCGAAGCTGGCGAAGAACTGTTCACGCCCGGCAATGAGGAAGAGGAAATCTTCGTCGCGACGCTGAAGCGCTTCCTGGCCGAACGTCCGGGCTACCTGACCAAGACCGTCGCTGCGGTCAAGGGCGTTTCGGAAGAGACCACCACCGGCGTTCACCGCCTGTATGAACTGGCGAAGAAGGGCAAGCTGCCCTTCCCGGCGATCAACGTCAACGACAGCGTCACCAAGTCGAAGTTCGACAATCTTTATGGCTGCAAGGAATCGCTGGTCGACGCTATCCGCCGCGCCACCGACGTTATGCTCGCGGGCAAGGTCGCGTGCGTCGCGGGCTTCGGCGATGTCGGCAAGGGTTCCGCCGCTTCGCTGCGCAATGGCGGCGCCCGCGTGCTGGTGACTGAAGTCGATCCGATCTGCGCGCTGCAGGCCGCGATGGAAGGCTATGAAGTGGTGACGATGGAAGAGGCCGCTCCGCGCGCCGACATCTTCGTGACCGCAACCGGAAACGAAGCCGTCATCACAGTCGATCACATGCGCGCGATGAAGAATATGGCGATCGTGTCCAACATCGGCCATTTCGACAGCGAGATCGAAATCGCTGGCCTCAGCAACATGAAGTGGACCGAGATCAAGCCGCAGGTCGATGAGGTCGAGTTCCCCGATGGCAAGAAGATCATCGTCCTCGCCAAGGGCCGCCTGGTGAACCTGGGCTGCGCAACGGGTCATCCCAGCTTCGTCATGTCCTCGTCCTTCACCAACCAGGTGCTGGCGCAGATCGAACTGTGGACCAAGTCGGACCAGTATAAGAATGAAGTCTATGTGCTGCCCAAGCATCTGGACGAGAAGGTCGCGGCGCTGCACCTGGAGAAGCTCGGAGTGAAGCTGTCCAAGCTGACGCCCAAGCAGGCGGCCTATATCGGCGTGACGCCGGAAGGCCCGTTCAAGCCGGATCACTACCGCTACTAAGAAATTAAAAAGGGGGAGGCGAAAGTCTCCCCCTTTTTGAATATTTAGCACGTCGTCATCCCAGCGAAAGCTGGGATCTAATGGAATGACGAGGGAATGGGCCGCTTGCAAGCAGCCGTGCATTTCTTCCAACTCCCTGCTTCACGCTGCCGTCCACTTGCGTTAATCCCCGGATAATCATGCAGAAGGGGCGCGGGTCGTGATGAGGGGTGAGCAGGCGCAATGACGTCATTGACCCCCTTTGCCGCGGTCATCTTGGGGATCGTTCTGGCCGTATGGTTGGCTGCCGCCGTCTGGGCCTTGTCGACCGGCCAGCGCATGCGGCGTGAAGGCACGCAGGTCCAGGGCAAATATGACCGCCTGTCCAGCTTGCTCGCCTCGGCTCCGGCCGCGCCGGTCATCATTCATGCCGATGGCCGGATAGAGGCCGCCGACCGGCTCGCCAAATGGCTCGGCAAGGATCGCGTTCCCGCCTTCGTATCCGAGTTGACTGCGCCCGATGGGGGTTTGGAGCCGGATGACGCATCGGCTCTCGCCCAGGAAATAGCGGCAGCGCAGCGGGCGGGGCGGAGCTTTTCCCTCGCGGTGCGGGGTGAGGGTTCATCCCGGCTCTTACTTGTTCGCGGGGCGCCTGCGGGCCCGGTGCTAGCCGAAAGCGGCGGCGTCGTGCTCTGGATATTCGACGCAACCGACAGCCAGTCGGAAATCCAGGCGCTGACGAGCAAGGTCGAACAGTTGCGCGACGCCCTGGAGGCGCTCGCCGGCTTGGTGGAGGCCGCGCCA
The DNA here is from genome assembly GCF_054771735.1 of Sphingobium sp. TomMM35A. Classification (NCBI taxonomy): domain Bacteria; kingdom Pseudomonadati; phylum Pseudomonadota; class Alphaproteobacteria; order Sphingomonadales; family Sphingobiaceae; genus Sphingobium; species Sphingobium sp. TomMM35A. The sequence goes on along the minus strand of NZ_BSRC01000001.1, from coordinate 1,086,345 downwards.
TTCCCGATGTGGCATCGCACGCCTGACATGCGCCTCAGCCTCGTCAACGCAGCCTATGTTCGCGCGGTGGACGGCCCGAGCGCCGCCGATGTCATCGCGCAAGGCACAGAACTGGTGGAAGCGATCGGTGGCCTCAGTCCCGAGGGGGCTGCGGAACAAGCCCTGGCCGAAGATCGCACCGTCGAGCGCATGGTCCCTGCAACCATCGATGGCGAGCGCCGCACGATGCGGGTGGTCGACGTTCCGCTCGGCGACGCGGGCGTGGCCGGTTTCGCCATAGACCAGAATGAGCTTGAGCAAGCCCGCCTCGAGCATCGTCGCCTTGAGGCGGCTCAGCGCGACCTGCTCGACCGCCTGTCCGCTGGCGTTGCGCGTTTCGGCCCGGATCGGACGCTGGGCTTCTGGAACCAGCCGTTCATGAGCCTATTCGGCCTTGATCAGGAACATCTGGCCGACCATCCGGTGTTCGAACGGGTGCTTGACCGCATGCGCGAGGCCCGCCGTCTGCCGGAGCATCGCGACTTTCCCGCCTGGCGCGCGGAACGGCGTGACTGGTTCCTCTCGCCCGATCCGCGCGAGGAAAATTGGCTGCTCGCCGATGGCACGCATTTGCGCGTTTATGCGCAACCATTGCCTGACGGCGGCTTGCTCCTGATCTTCGAGGATCGGACGGAGCAGGTGCAACTCTCCAGCGCCCGCGACACGCTGCTCCGCGTCCGGACGGCGACCTTCGACAATCTCTTCGAATCCATCGGCGTTTTCTCTTCCGATGGCCGCTTGTCGCTTTGGAACAGCCGCTTCCGCTCGATCTGGGACATTTCCGAAGATCTGCTGGCGCAGCACCCGCGCATCGACGAGCTTCTCCGTGCCGTTCAATCCCGCCTCGCCAAGCCACAGCAGGCCAATCTCGTCCGTGAACTGGTCCGCGCGGCGACCGTGGAGCGCAAGCAGCGCGTCGGCCATGTCGGTTTCGCGGACGGCCGCATCTTCGAATTTGCCGCCATCCCGCTGCCGGACGGCAACGCGCTCTTCACGATGCTGGACGTCACCGATAGCCGCCGGGTCGAACAGGTGCTCCGCGACCGCAACGAAGCGCTTGAGCAGGCCGATCGGGTCAAGACGGCATTCGTCACCAATATGAGCTACGAATTGCGCACGCCGCTCACCACCATCGCGGGCTTCGCCGAGATGATGAGCGCGGGCTATGCCGGGGGCATCAGCGATGCTGCCAAGGAGTATGTCGATGGCATCCTCCAGAGCACCAATCGCCTCGCCATGCTGATCGACAATGTGCTCGACCTGACGCAGGGGGAAGCCGGGACGCTGCCGATCGATCGCGCGCCTGTCGACCTCGCGGCCTTGGCAGAGGAAAGCGTCGCCCGGATCAAGGGCGAGGCAATCGCGAAGGGCATCGACCTTGCCGTCTCCCTGCATGAAACGCTGGGGCAGGTGGAAGGCGACAGCCGCCGGATCGGTCAGGCGCTCGACCATTTGCTCGAAAACGCGGTTTGCTACAGCGGCCGGGGAGCCCGCGTGTTGCTGCACGGCGACGGGAGCACCGCCTCAGCGCGGTTGGTGGTATCCGACAATGGCCCCGGCATCAGCGCGAAACGCCGCGCCACGATCTTCGATGCGGCGGCTCGTGCTGAACAGGCGCGAAGCGGCGAAAAGGCCGGTATCGGCCTCCCCCTCGCCAAGCAACTGGCGGAAGCGCATGGCGGCAGCCTTGAACTGGTGTCGGAGCCGGGGCAGGGCACCATGGCGGTGATCGAGATCCCCCGTGGCTGACCACAGCCTTACCATGCCCGATGAAGCCGCCATGCTGGCTCTAGGCCGCCATCTGGCCGACGTCGCGCGTATCGGCGACGTCATTGCGTTGGAGGGCGGGCTCGGCGCGGGCAAGACGACGCTCGCGCGTGGCATATTGGAAGGGCTCGGTCTGGAAGGCGAAGCGCCAAGCCCCAGCTTCGCGATCGTCCAGCCCTATGATGTGCCGGAGGTGAAGCTGCCCGTCGCCCATGTCGATCTCTATCGCCTCGACGATGCCGAGGAAGCAGAGGAACTGGCGCTCGACGAATATCTGATGGACAGCCTGCTGATCGTGGAATGGCCTGACCGCCTGGGGCCGGATGCATGGCCGCACGCGCTACGGTTCCACATCGACATTGAACCCGATGGCGCTCGGCGCTTGACAGTCCGCGTGCCGGACGCTTGGACAGAGCGATGGTCGCAGATATGATCCCGCCCGCTTCCGCTCCTGCCTTTCTCTCAGCTGCGGGGTGGGAACATGCCGCGATCGTTCCATTGGCGGGCGATGCATCCTTCCGCCGCTACTTCCGCGTGATCGACGGCGCGCGCCGGGCCGTGCTGATGGACGCGCCGCCGCCGCACGAAGACCCGCGCCCCTTTATCGCAATCGCCGAACATCTGGTGGGACAGGGCTTCGCTGCCCCCGCGATCCTTGCTCGCGACCTTGAGCAGGGTCTGGTCCTTATCGAGGATTTTGGCGATTTGCGGGTCAAGGAACATCTCGACGATGTCCCCGCGGACGAGCTTGGCGTGTATCGCAGGGCGGTCGAACTGCTGGCCGATCTTCATCGCACGCCCGCCGCCGACCTGCCCCCCTATGATCGCGCGGTCTATCAACGCGAAGCGGGGCTGCTTACCGAATGGTACTGCCCCGCGATCGGCCTTCCAGTCGATGCGGAGGCCTATGTCCGCGCCTGGGATGCCGTGTTGCCGATCGTTGAGCAATCGGCCAGCCCCGCCGTCACGGTGCTGCGCGATTACCATGCTGAAAATATCATGCTGATCGATCGCCCCGAAGTGCGCGGGCTTGGCCTGCTTGATTTTCAGGACGCGCTTGCAGGGCATCCTTCCTATGATCTGGTATCGCTGCTTCAGGACGCCCGGCGCGATGTGCCGCCGGAAGTAGAAGCAGCGATGATCGTCCATTACAAGTCGATCGCGAACCCTCCGGCCGACTTCGATGCTGCCTATGCGGTGTTGGGTGCGCAGCGGAATGCCAAGATCATCGGCATCTTCACGCGGCTTTGGAAGCGGGACGGAAAGCCACGCTACCTGTCCTTCCTGCCGCGCATGTGGGACCTTCTGGAACGCGATCTCGCGCATCCCGCGCTTGCGCCCGTTGCGCAATGGTTCGCCGGCAATATACCAGCGGAAAAGCGGCACCTCGCGCTTCAGGATCAGGCGGCGGCATGATCGACACGGCAATGCTGATGGCGGCGGGGCTCGGCAAGCGGATGCGCCCGCTCACCGCCACCCGGCCAAAGCCCTTGGTGAAGGTCGCGGGCAAGCCGCTCATGGATCATGCACTGGATCGGCTGTCCGCTGGCGGCATCCGCAAGGTGGTGGTCAATGTCCATTACCTTGCCGACACGGTCGAGGCGCACCTGAACGCCCATTCGAACGGCATGAATGTGTTGATCTCCGATGAGCGGGCAAAGCTGCTGGAAACCGGCGGCGGGCTCATCCATGCGCGTTCTCTGCTCGGGGACGATCCTTTCTTCTGCGCGAATAGCGACAATCTCTGGATCGACGGGCCGCAGGAAACACTGGGCATGATGCAGCGGATTTGGGACGCCGAGCGGATGGATGCCCTACTGCTGCTGGTGCCGCTCGCGCGCGCCCATTGCCATAGCGGACCGGGTGATTTCCACATGGACGCTTCGGGACGATTGAGCCGCCGCAAGACGAGCCATGTCGCGCCCTTCGTCTTCACCGGCGTTCAAATACTTTCGCCCAGCCTGCTGGTCGATCCGCCGTCCGATGTCTTTTCTACGAATATATTCTGGAATCGCGCCATAGAAGCCGGGCGCCTCTACGGCGTTTCACATCAAGGCCTCTGGTTCGATGTCGGCACGCCGGGCGCCATTCCTTTGGTGGAGTCGATGCTCGCCCATGGGTGATCACACCCGGCCCGCACTGTTCAATATTCCCGCCCACCGCGCCTTTTCCGACGCCTTGGCAGCGGGCATCATCGCGCAGCATGGCGGCGATCCGATGGCGCTGGCGCAGGGCATGATCCTGCTGCCTACCAATCGCGCCATCCGCGCCGTCAGCGACGCCTTCGTGCGCCGTTCAGGCGGTGGTCTGCTTCTCCCGAGATTGGTGGCGATCGGCGATCCCGATCTAGGCGAACAGGCGGGCGGCGCGCTCGATCCGCTGGCGGAGGGAGAGGCCATCCCGCCCGCCATCGCACCGATGCGGCGCCAAATGATCCTGGCGCGCATGGTTCAACAGGCATCCGGCCAGCCGATGGACGCCGCGCAGGCGATAAAGCTCGGTCAGGCGCTCGGCACCGTTCTCGACCAGATGCAGGTGGAGCGGGTGCCGATCACGGCCCTGTCCGATCTGACGCTTTCGGACGAACTGTCGGGACATTGGCAGAGATCGCTGGATCTTTTCTCCATCCTCATTCGGCGCTGGCCCGACGAACTGGCGCGGCTTGGCCTCATCGACCTTGCCGACCGGCGCAACCGGTTGTTCGACCGCCTCGCAACGCGCTGGGCTCAGCAGCCTCCATCCGGCTTCGTCATCGCCGCTGGCATAGCGACGACAGCGCCAGCGGTCGCAGGCTTGCTCCGGCGTATATCCGTCCTGCCGCGTGGCAGCGTCGTTTTTGCCGGTCTCGATCATGAAATGGATGAGGCGGCGTGGGAGGCGATCGGACCCTTTGCCCCGGATCCGGTGACCGGCCGAGCCACGCCCGCCCATGAAACGCATCCCCAATATGCCTTGAAGCTCTTGCTCGACCGCATGAGCGCGACGCGGGACGATGTCGCCTTGTGGCGCTGGGGCAGTGAGCATGACGCGCGCGCTGTCCGCAGCCGCAACATTTCCAACGCGATGCTTCCGCCGCGTCTGACCAGCCGTTGGCGCGACCTCAAGACCGCCGACCGCTCGCTCGGCGGAGTGGAGGCGCTTGAGGTGGCGACACCGGGCGAAGAAGCGCAGGCCATTGCCATCGCCTTGCGTGAAGCCGTGGAAACGCCGGGGCGCACTGCGGCGCTTGTCACGCCTGACCGTCAGCTCGCCACCCGCGTATCGGCGCATCTTGCCCGCTGGGGCATCGCCGCCGACGATTCCGCTGGCCTTCCGCTGTCGCGCTTGCCGCCGGGCACCTTGCTCATCGCGCTGGCCCAGACGGTTGCGGAACGCTTCGCGCCCGTCGCGCTGCTTACGTTGCTCAAGCATCCGCTCGTCATGCGCGGGGAAAGGCGGCTTCACTGGCTGGAGGGTGTGCGCGGGCTCGATCTGCTCCTGCGCGGCCCCCGCCCGCCCGCAGGTCTTGGCGGCATCGACCTGCTCCTCACCGAGCGGGAAGGAGAGGACCGGCAGCGGACCTTGCGCGCCCAGACCCGCTCTTGGTGGGCCGAGGCGCGCGCGCTCCTCGAACCGCTTGAGCAAGGCTTCGCCTCTGCCCCAACCTTCGCAGCACAACTCGCCGTGCTTCGTGAGCAAGCCAGCCTGCTGACGGCTGACGCCATCTGGGCAGGGGTGCAAGGTCACGCCGCCGCCGACCTGTTTGCTGAAATGGAGCAGGCGGCGGGGGAAGGGCCACAACAGGCGGACATCCGTTCCCTGCCGGCGCTGCTCGACCATATGCTGGGCGGCGCATCCGTGCGTCCGGTTCAGGGCGGCCATCCACGCATCGCCATCCTCGGCATGATTGAAGCGCAACTGGTGCAGGCCGACCTCATGATTCTGGGCGGACTTAACGAGGGCACCTGGCCCGGCCTGCCATCGCCCGATCCATGGCTCGCGCCCCGCATTCGCCGCGAGCTCGGTTTGCCGGGCCTTGAAACCCGCATCGGCCGTGCGGCGCACGATTTCGCCAGCGCATTGGGCGCGCCTCACGTCCTCATCACCCGCGCGCGCAGAGGTTCGGGCGGCCCTGCCATCGCCTCCCGCTTCTGGCTGCGTCTCAAGGCCATGGCCGGTCCACAATGGAAAAGCGCGGATCGCTACGGCGCGCTGGCGCAGGCTCTCGACCGGCCAGCGCGGCACGACCCCAGCCGCCGCCCGGCACCCGTTCCACCCGCATCCGTCCGACCCAAAATCATCCCCGTAACCGATGTCGACCGGCTGAAGGCCGACCCCTTCGCCTTCTACGCCAAGCGAATCCTGCGCCTCAACAGGCTGGACCCTGTCGATGCGGACGCCGGGCCCGCATGGCGCGGCACCGCTGTTCACGAAATCCTGCAACATTGGGCGGAAGCCGGACGGCGCGATCCGGCGGATCTTGAGGCACGTGCCCGCGCCATGTTCGACCGGCCGGACGTTCATCCGCTGCTCAAGGCGCTGTGGCAGCCAAGATTGATCGAAGCCGTCCGCTGGATCGCGGCGGAAGTCGCCGCCGACCAGGCAGCGGGCCGCACCATCCTGGCGGTCGAAACGGACGGCCGCGCGGACATTGCTGGCGTCACCCTGACCGGAAAGGCCGACCGCATCGATCGCATGCCGGACGGCACGCTGGCCATCGTCGACTACAAGACTGGCAAGCCGCCGAGCGCCAAGCAGGTGAAGGCCGGCTATTCGCTCCAGCTTGGCCTGCTCGGCCTCATCGCCGAAAAGGGCGGCTTTCCCTCGATCACGGAGCCCGGCGCGGCCGGATGCTTTGAATATTGGTCGCTCGCCAAGAAGAATGATGCGTTTGGCTACCGGGAAAGCCCCGTCGATCCCATGGGCAAGCGGGACAAGATCGTGACCTCATCTTTCACCGCGCTGGTCCATGACTGGTTCGACAAGATAGCGGGCGATTATCTGACCGGCTCCGCGCCCTTCGACGCCCAGATCAATCCCGAAGTGGCCAATTACGGCGATTATGACCAGCTGATGCGGCTGGAAGAATGGTATGGCCGCGACGATGGCTAGGAAGACCTCCGCTCTCCAACCGCTCGCAGGCGCCCAGGCCCGCGCCGCGTCGCCGGACGCGCATGTCTGGCTTTCCGCGTCGGCGGGCACGGGCAAGACCCATGTCCTGACGGCTCGCGTGTTCCGCCTGTTGCTGCAAGGCGTCAGGCCAGAAAATATCCTTTGCCTCACCTTCACCAAAGCGGGCGCGGCGGAAATGGCCGACCGCATCCATGATCGCCTTGCCGCATGGGTCCAGATGGAAGAAGGCGAGCTGTTCGAGGATCTCGAAGCCCTGCATGAGGATAGCGGCCCGGAAGCACGCGACCGTGCCCGCCGCCTCTTCGCCGAAGTGCTGGAATCGACGGGCGGGGGCCTCCGCATCCAGACGATCCACGGATTCTGCCAGCAACTGCTGACCGCCTTTCCGCTCGAAGCCGATCTGCCCCCCGGCTTCCGCCCGCTCGATCAGCGGGAGCAGGCGGCGCTTGCCCGCCAGACGCTCGCAGACCTCGCGGTCCGCGCGCAGGACCAGGGCGATGACAGCCTCATGGAAGCACTTCAGGCCATCAGCCTGCGTCTCGGTGAAGGCGGCGCTGAACAGTTCCTGCTGCGCTGCGCCGCTCATCTTCCGGCGTTGGAGCGACTGCCTGAAGACATAACCGCGTGGCTCTACCGCGAACTCGATCTGCCCGAGGGTGACGTCATGGCGCACCTCGCCAGCCAGTGCGAAGATGCGCAGTTCGACATGCGAACCCTTGCCTGGATCGCGCAGGCCAACGCCGATTGGGGCACCGGCCGCGCCCTCGAACGCTGCGACCGCATAGCCCGTTGGCGGGCGATGACCGCGCTTGAGCGGGCCGAAGCGCTCGCCGACCTGCACGGATCATGGGCCAAGGCCGATGGCGACATCATCTCGGCCAAAGGCTGGGTCCCGCCGATCGATGGTTATGGCGAGGCAAGCGCCCGCCTCCATTCCCGCTGCGCCGAGCTTCTGAGCCTCAAGGCGCTCGCAGCCTATGCCGATCTGCTCGCCCAGGCCCTCCACGCAGGCCGAGCCTATGCCCGCGCCTATCATGAGGCCAAGCAGCTTGCCGGAGCCGTCGACTTCAACGACCTCATCGCCCGCACCGCCGATCTTCTGTCCCAGCCCGGCATAGCCGACTGGATCCGCTACAAGCTCGACCAGCGCATCGACCATATCATGGTGGATGAGGCGCAGGACACCAATGTCAGTCAGTGGCAGATCGTCGGCGCGCTCGCGGCCGAATTCTTCGCGGGTGAGGGCGCGAAGGGGGATCGTGTCCGTACGGTCTTCACCGTGGGCGATTTTAAGCAGGCGATCTTCGGCTTCCAGGGCACCAGCCCCCAGGCTTTCGCCGCCGCGCAGATCTTATTCCAGCGGCACGCCGAAGATGCCGACCACATCTTCCACGACCTTTCGCTCGAACGCAGCTTCCGCTCGACACCCGCCGTCCTCGACGTGGTCGATCAAACGATCGCGACGCTCAGCGCCGAGCGGCTGGGCCTGCGGGCTGGCGCCGTCCAGCATATCAGCGCCAATCGCTTCCCCGGAGAAGTGCTGCTGTGGAAACCCACCATCGCGGGCCTTTCCGATGATGCCGAGGGTGAGGAGGATTGGGCCGCCGATCAGGAACGGCAGCTCGCTCAGAATATCGCGCGGCAAATTCGCCAGTGGGTCGATGACGGCCTGATGCTGGAAAGCCGTGGCCGTGCCGTCACTGCTGGTGACATCATGATCCTCGTGCGCCGCCGCAGCGAACTTGCCCGGCTGATCGTAGCGCGTCTCTACGAGGAAGGAGTGGCCGTCGCCGGGATCGACCGCCTTCGCCTCAACGCGCCGCTGGCCGTGCGCGACCTGCTTTCCGCACTACGTTTCGCCGTCCAGCCGGAAGATGACCTCAATCTCGCCGCGCTGCTGGTGTCCCCGCTGATCGGCTGGTCGCAGGATGATCTCATGACCCGCGCCATGAACCGGCGCGCCGGCCTGTGGCAGCATCTTACCCGCACGCTGGACGATGAGTTGCTCGCCCCGCTGCGCGCCTTGCTGACCCGCGCCGACCTGACCACACCCTATCGCTATCTTGAGGCCATCCTGTCAGGACCGATGGAGGGACGCCGCCGCCTGATCGAAAGGCTCGGTATCGAAGCCGCCGATCCGATCGAGGAACTGCTCAACGCCGCGCTTACCTTCGAAGCGGACGACCATCCCTCCCTGCAGCGTTTCGTCGACTGGTTCGACCGCGGGGAGGTGGAGATCGTCCGTGACGCCGCCGCCCAAGGGGACTCGCTGCGCTTGCTGACGGTGCACGGGGCCAAGGGCTTGCAGGCGCCGGTCGTCATCCTTGCGGACGCGTGCCTTGATCCCGACGCGGGCGCGCGTACCGACTCGCTGGAATGGAACGGCCTACCCATCCTCGCTCCGCGCAAGTCCGAACGGCTCGGCCCCATTGGCCAGGTTCTGGAAGAAGCCAAAGCCGCAGAACGGGAAGAGCATTGGCGGCTGCTCTACGTCGCCCTGACTCGCGCCGAGGAACGGCTGGTGGTCACAGGTTCGCTCGGGCCCCGCGCTCGTGGGATGGCACAACCGGAAAGCTGGTTCACCGCCGTCGAAAACGCGCTGGCTGCTCTAGGCGCGGAATGGGAGGATGATCCTCTCTGGGGCGCCCGCCGACGCTGGCAAGGGACCGAGGCGCTGCATCCCCGCGCGCCCGAGAAGACCACAGCCATCGAGAAGATCGCCACCGCCGAACCGGCATGGCTTCGCCAGCCTGCGCCTGAGGAAGCGCGGCCACCCCGGCCACTCGCGCCATCAGCGCCGATTGAAGATGACGTGCCCTATCCCCCACCAACGCCCGCGATGAAAGCGGCAAGCGATCGCGGCCGCTGGCTTCACGCCTTGTTCGAGCGGCTTCCGGATGTTCCGCTAAGCGAGCGTCATGAGCGCGCCGACCGCTGGTTGGAGCAGCAGGGCGCAACCGACGCATCCTTGCGTCATGACGTCATCACGCAGGCACTTCGCGTGATCGAGGATAGCAGTTTCGCCCCGCTTTTCGCACCCGGTGCCCTTGCCGAAGCGCCGGTCGCGGCGGTGGTGGGCGACATGGTGATATCCGGCACCGTGGATCGGCTCTGCGTTGGCCCCGATCTGGTGCAGGTGGTCGATTTCAAGACCGGTCGCATCGCGCCTTTGAACGTCGATGAAGTTCCCACTGCGCATGTCCGGCAAATGGCGGCCTATGCCGCAGCCCTGCAAGTGATCTTCCCCGGCCGCAGGATAGAAGCCGCACTGCTCTACAGCAGCGCCCCGCGCCTCATCACGCTTCCGCCCGAACTTCTGGCGGCGCACAAGCCGGGCTTTTCGCCCGCGCAGGAGAATTTGCCGCTCTCACCCGTTGAGACGGATGCGTCACCATCCTAGATATCCGCCAACCCAAGGAGATATATTTATGGCAACCAAGGCAGTCACCGACTCCAGCTTTCAGGCGGACGTGATCGACGCAGACAAGCCCGTGCTTGTCGATTTCTGGGCGGAATGGTGCGGCCCCTGCAAGATGATCGGCCCCGCCTTGGAAGAAATTTCCGAGGAACTGGCCGATCAGGTCACGATAGCAAAGGTCAACATCGACGAAAATCCGGACGCGCCCGGCAAATATGGCGTGCGCGGCATTCCGACGATGATCCTGTTCAAAAATGGCGAAGCAGCCGCCACCAAGGTCGGCGCGGCTCCCAAGAGCGCGCTCAAAGGCTGGATCGAAAGCGTCCTGTAAGACGCACAAACCTCCCTCTCCCCTTCAGGGGAGAGGGGAGAGCAACCTCTCCGCCACTACACACTACCGAAACAAAACCCCCGCCGCCAAATCCCACAAACGCGGCGAAGAAGCCCCCAGCAACCCGCGCCGCATGTCGCCCACCATATAAGGCGACCCGTCCAGCCGTTGGCAACAACCGCCAGCCTCGTTCAGGAACAGCGTCCCGGCGGCATGATCCCAGGGCAATGTTCGTGCAAAGACCGAAACGTCGTTCTGCCCCAGCACCAGCCGGGGATATTGCTCCGCCGCACAGCGGGGGATGTCCACGACCGCAAACTTCCCCTCCGCGCGCTTCTGAATATCCGCGCGTTCCTCGTCCGACATGAAATAGACCGCTAGCGCCGCGATCGGAAGCGGATCGCCGCTCTCCTTCGCTCGCACCTGCTCGCCATCGATATAGCTTCCAGCACCCAATGTCGCATGACATAGACGGCCCGTCAGCGGGTCCAATATCCATCCCGCCAAAGTCGTCCCTGCATCCGCCAGGGCAATCATGATGCCGAAGGGGGGGCGTCCAGCGGCGAAATTGCCGGTCCCGTCGATCGGGTCGATGATCCAGTTGAGCCCGTCCCCCGCGCGCTCCAATATCGCCGGATCGGCAGCACAGGCCTCTTCGCCGATGATCGCCGCGTCGGGCAATATCCGGCTCAGCCCCTCGGCCAACCTGATCTCGCTTTCCTTGTCGGCGATGGTAACGAAGTCGTCCGCCGCTTTCTCGCTAATTTCCTCTGTGCGGAGGTTCTGATAGCGCGGCATGACAATGTCCCGCGCGACTTCACGCATCAGCGCGATGACATCGTCATGCAGTTCGATCGGCATCAGCTGCGATAATCCGCGTTGATCGAGATATATCCGTGCGTCAGGTCGCAGGTCCAGACCGTCGCTCGGCCCTCGCCCAGGCCAATGTCCACGCCGATCTGGATATCCTGTCCTTTCAGATGCGCGGCAACCGGCGCTTCATCATATCCTTCCAGCGCAAGCCCGCCGGACGCCACCTGCGTCGCGCCGAACCGGATCGACAGCTTGTCGCGATCCGCTGGCTCGCCAGCCTTGCCGACCGCCATGACGACGCGGCCCCAATTGGCGTCCTCGCCCGCGATCGCCGTCTTCACCAACGGCGAGTTGGCGATGGACATCGCGATCCGGTGCGCGCTCGCGTCGCTCTCCGCGCCTGCCACGCTGATCTCGATAAATTTCGACGCGCCCTCGCCATCGCGCACCACCAGATGGGCCAATTGCAGGCATAAGTCGCTCAGCGCGGCGTGAAACGCATCCGCTCCGGCATCATCCATCGATGTGAGCGGAGCATTGCCTGCCTGGCCCGAGGCGAAAGCCAGCACCGTGTCGCTGGTCGATGTGTCGCTGTCGACCGTGATGCAGGAAAACGTCCGCCGGTTCGCCGCCGACAGCATCTGCTGCAAAAGCTTCGGGTCGATCGCCGCATCCGTGAAGATATAGCCGAGCATCGTCGCCATATCGGGCGCTATCATGCCCGATCCCTTGATGATCCCCACCAGTTCCACCCGCGTCCCGCCGATCATGGCGCTCGTCCGCGCGCCCTTGGCATAGGTGTCGGTCGTGCCGATGGTATTCGCCGCCTCTTCCCATCCGCAAGGTGCGGCGGCAAAGGCAGCGTCCAACCCAGCCTCCGCCTTGTCCACCGGCAGCGGCACGCCGATCACCCCGGTGGAGGATATGAACACGTCCGAAGGCAGGCACCCCAGATGATTGGCCACCTTCGCCGCGATCGCTTCGACCGCTGCCCGTCCTCGGTGCCCGGTAAAGGCATTGGCATTACCCGCATTCACCACCAGGGCCCGCGCCGATCCGAGCGGAATGGCGTCACGGCACCACTCGACCTCGGGGGAGGGGCACTTGCTCTGCGTCGTCACGCCCGCAACCGCAGTGCCCTCGGCCAGCTCGACATAGGTCAGGTCGCACCTGTCCCAATTCTTGTACCGGGCTTTAGCTACACGCGCCGTGACGCCCGCGATGGCGGGAAGATCGGGAAAGCTTGGCGGAGCAAGGGGGGAAGCCTGTGTCATGCGCGCGGCTTAGCGTGTTTGCGTAAAGCGTCAACGGCGAAGCGTGTTAACCACCTTTGTGCATGGCGCTCGGCCGCACGGTACGTAAACTGCGCCTCCGAAAGGGGGCAAATCTTGCCACAGCTTCATTCGCGCGTCGCAGCCTTGCTGCTGACGCTTTTCGCCGCCGACGGCGTCCTTGCTCAAACAGAGCCCGTAAGCGGCAGTTGGTCATGCTGGAACGATCGGAAAGGCGACCGCTATTGCCGCACGACCTCCACAGTGCGCATGAGCCGCCAGCGGGTCGCCTCGCGCCCTCTACCGCCCCGACCCATTTTCCGTGCGCCACCGCCGGTATTCAACCCGGTGCCCCTCTCGCGCGTAGGCATTGCTCCACCCATCCAGACGGTGCCCACCAGTAACCGCTGCCCGCGCACTTACCTCAGCGGTCGCGCTGGCCAGCGAGGCAGCAGGTGAGCCCCGGTCCCAAGGTCATCGATGTCGAAGCCACCCTGCGCGCGCGAGACGGCAGGCCCGTGTGCCGGTGACGCGCTCATCAATTGACTATCCCACGGCCAAACCCTAAATCGCCGCGCATATCCGTGTGCGTTGCCTTAACAGGGTGCGCGCTCCCCTTTTGTCAGGAACTTGCATGTTCGGCGCACTCGCCAAGTCCATCTTCGGATCGTCCAACGAACGTTACGTAAAGTCGCTGGGCAGGATCGTCGAACGCATCGCTTCCTTCGAACCTGCCATTTCGGCGATGAGCGATGAGGAACTGACTGCCCAGACCGCGCGCTTCCGTGAGCGGCTTGCGCAGGGCGAAACACTGGACGACCTGCTGCCCGAAGCCTTCGCCACCGTGCGCGAAGCGGCCAAGCGCACGCTTGGCCAGCGTCATTATGACGTGCAGATGGTCGGCGGCATCGTCCTCCATCGCGGCGAAATCGCCGAAATGCGTACCGGTGAGGGCAAGACGCTGGTCGCGACGCTCGCCACCTACCTCAACGCGCTGGAGGGGAAGGGCGTCCATGTCGTCACCGTGAACGACTATCTCGCCAGCCGCGACTGCGACTGGATGGGCCAGGTCTACCGTTTCCTCGGCCTCACCACCGGCGTGATCGTGCCGAACCTCAGCGAGGATCAGCGGCGCGAGGCTTACAACGCCGACATCACCTACGCGACGAACAACGAACTCGGCTTCGACTATCTGCGCGACAATATGAAATATGACCGCGCGTCGATGGTGCAGCGGCCTTTCAACTTCGCCATCGTCGACGAAGTGGACTCGATCCTCATCGACGAAGCGCGCACGCCGCTGATCATCTCCGGTCCGACCGACGACAAGTCGGAGCTTTATGTCTCGGTCGACGCCATCGTGAAGCAACTCGATGATGCCGATTATGAAAAGGACGAGAAGCAGCGCTCCGTCACCCTGACCGAAGACGGGACGGAAAAGATCGAGCGGCTGCTGGAGGAGGCGGGCCTGCTCGAAGGCGCAAATCTCTACGATTTCGAGAACACCGCCGTTGTCCACCACGTCAACCAGGCATTGCGCGCGAACATGATGTTCCGCCGGGATATCGATTACATCGTGAAAGACGGCAAGGTCATCATCATCGACGAGTTCACTGGTCGCATGATGGACGGCCGCCGCTGGTCCGACGGCCTGCACCAGGCGGTGGAAGCGAAGGAAGGCGTCCAGATCGAGCCGGAAAACCAGACGCTGGCCTCCATCACCTTCCAGAATTATTTCCGCATGTACCCGAAGCTCGGCGGAATGACCGGTACGGCCGCGACCGAAGCGACCGAATTCTACGAAATCTACAAGATGAACGTCGTCACCATTCCGACCAATCGGCCGGTACAGCGTGTCGATGAAGAAGACAGCTTCTACAAGAATCTGGAAGACAAGTTCCGCGGCATCGCCAAGACGATCAAGATCCACGCAGAAAAGGGCCAGCCGGTCCTCGTCGGCACCGTGTCGATCGAAAAGTCGGAAATGCTGTCCGAATTCCTTAACCAGGAAGGGGTGAAGCACGCCGTCCTCAACGCCCGCTTTCACGAAAGCGAAGCGCATATCGTCGCGCAGGCAGGCCGCAAGGGCGCCGTCACCATCGCCACCAACATGGCTGGCCGCGGCACTGACATCAAATTGGGCGGCAACCTGGAATTCCGCGTCGAAGACGAACTGCGCGACATGCCCGAAGGCCCCGAACGCGATTCCGCGATCGCGCGGATCGATGCGGAGATCGAAGCCGAAAAGCAGGAAGTGCTCGCCGCCGGCGGCCTCTTCGTACTCGGCACCGAACGGCACGAAAGCCGCCGCATCGACAATCAGCTGCGCGGCCGCTCGGGGCGTCAGGGCGATCCCGGCCTGTCTCGTTTCTACCTCAGCCTTGACGATGACCTGATGCGCATCTTTGGCCCGGACACGATGTTCGCCAAGATGATCCGCTCGAACCTTGAGGATGGCGAAGCGCTGCCCCCGTCCAAATGGCTCAGCAAGGCGATCGAGACCGCGCAGAGGAAGGTTGAGGCGCGCAACTACGACATCCGCAAACAGGTCGTCGAATATGACGACGTCATGAATGATCAGCGCAAGGTCATCTACGAACAGCGCAGCGACATCATGGACGCCGACACGGTTGACGATGTCGTCACAGACATGCGCCATGAAACCGTCAACGACCTCGTCGGTGCCTCCTGCCCGCCGGGCACTTATCCCGAACAGTGGGATATTGAGCGGCTGAAGCTTCGCACTGCCGAGATCCTCGGACTGGAGCCGGACTTCGATGCCTGGTTGACTGAGGACGCTGTCGATCCGGAAATGATCGAGGAGCGCCTCACAGCGCTCGCCGATGAAGCCGTGGCCGAAAAGGTCGCCAGCATCGATCCTGAAAATTGGCACATGATCGAAAAATCGATCCTGCTGCAAAGCCTGGACCATCATTGGAAGGAGCATCTGTCGACCCTGGATGCTCTCCGCCAGGTCGTTCACTTGCGCGCCTATGCGCAGAAGACGCCGATCAACGAATATAAGCAGGAAGCCTTCGCCCTGTTCGAACGCATGCTCGGCAACATCCGCGAGGATGTCACCGGCTCCATCGCGCGCGTTCAGTTCCGCATGGACGGCGGCGATGTTGCGCCTTTGCCCGATTTCGACCTGCCGGTCCTCCCGGACTTCATCACCACGCATATCGACCCCTTCTCAGGCGAAGATAATAGCGGGGACATCGACGCCGGGCAGCTTGGCGGCATCACCACGACGCTGCCGCGCCCGCCGGTCGGCAACGCGGCGCCGGGTGAGTTTGACAACCTGAACATCAGCCGCAATGCGCCATGCCCCTGCGGCTCGGGCCAGAAGTACAAGCACTGCCACGGCGCGCTCGCCTAATTAATTGACCGTCCTGCCAGCACACGCTGGCATGACGGGCGGCCATGTGCAGTGCTGAGAGATCGCGCCTGCCCCTCATCGAACGATGAGGGAGCATGCCAATAGTTCGAAAAGACGCGGCGGTCAGTCCCGCCGCTCGCCCCCGCCATCACCATGCAGCTTGGCCCAAAGGTCCCCCGTCCCGGCCTCCTGCGCCTTCGTCACATATTGCGCAGCCACCAGCCAGCCTTTGATCGGACGCAACGGCAGCACGGTCGTCAATATCAGGACCGGTATCCCCACCGCGATATGCACCCACAAGGGGGGGCGCGCCAAGATTTCCAGCATGACGATGAAGATCACGCCGGGGACGCAGGCGAACAACTGCACGAACACGGCAGGCCCGTCTGCCGGATCGGCAAAGGAATAATTCAGCCCGCACACCTCGCAATGATCCCGGATCGTCAGAAACCCCCGGAATATATGCCCTTCGCCGCATCGCGGGCACCGGCCCAGCGCACCCGTTTCGATCGGCGATCGCTTCGGCCAGTTGTTTGACGGTTGAACCATGTCCTGTTTTCCCTTGCCCGATCTGGCCCTCGTTCGGCATCGTCCATGTGATGGCAGGGTCAAGGAAATCAACTAGCCTTTTTGTCCCACCCGGAAATTGACCGCTTCAATCGCGCGCTGACGTTACGGCACGGCGGGCGAAGCGCCTTCCATGGATTGCGGCCGTCAACAATCTCTGTTACATGCGCGGCGATTTGGATGCCCGACAGCATACAAGTCGCGCCCCCGGCATTCCCTTGCCCGGGGGCGCTTTTATTTCTTCAATGATCGCTTCGTCTCTGCGCGCGACTTAATGCGCTGGCTTTTCCGCAGGCGGATCGCCAGGCATGTCGAAATTTTCCATGGCATCGTGCAGCACCTGATCGGGACAGGAAGCCGCGAGTGCTCTCACCTTGTACCGCAGCGCCAATTCCCGATGCGCCGCGATCTCTTCGGCCGGGGCGTGCCGGGCCAAGGCACTGTTTACCTTGTCCGCTTCTTCCCGCGCTCGCCGAAAAAGATAGGGTGCATCCGTTTGCCCAGACATCGCCACCTCCAGATCGTGAAGAGGCATGATAGCATGCCAGTTCAGGATACTCTCTAACGCGGGTTAAGGCGAGGCGTAGCTGCGATCATCTGCAAAAGTGGCGGAAGGGGTGGGATTCGAACCCACGGATGCTTGCACATCGGCGGTTTTCAAGACCGCTGCAATCGACCACTCTGCCACCCTTCCGTTCCGGCCATTCCGATGCCTGCTTTGCGTCGCGCGGCCGTCCATGCCTGGAACCCGCTTCCTAGCGAAGCTTTGCGCCATGCCAAGCGTAAAATGACCAAAACCGCTTTCAGTGCGTTGTTGTCACGATCGCAGCGACAAGGGGGATTTCGCCTTCCGCCCTCGCTGTGCCACAAAGGGATGAGGGAGATTCTCTAATGCGTTCAACCATTCACTCGCTTCTGCTGCGTCTTGCCGTGGTCACGGCGGGCAGTCTGATGGCGGGTCCTGGTATGACGCAGGACATGGCTCAGGACGCGGGCTTTCGCAGCTATCTCGAAACGCTGCGGCCAAAGGCGCGCGCCATGGGCATCCGCTCTTCGACGCTGGATTCCGTGTTTACGTCGCTCACCCCCAATCCCCGCGTCATTCAACTGGACCAGAACCAGCCGGGGGGCGGGGCCTATTCGCCCATTCCCAATTTCGAACCCTACAGGCGCCAGCATGTGGACGCCGCGCGGATCAGCCGTGGCCGTATGGCCTATCAGGCGAACCGCGCCCGCCTTGCCCGGATCGAAGCGGAGACTGGCGTCCCTGAGGAAATCATGGTCGCCATCTATGGGCATGAAACCAACTATGGCTCCTATACGGGTGACTTCGACCTGATCCGCTCACTCGCGACCTTGTCCTATGAAGGACGCCGCCGCAGCCTGTTCGAGCCGGAACTGCTGGCGACGCTCAAGATGCTCGACAATGGCGTGCCGCGCAGCCGCCTGGTCGGCAGTTGGGCGGGGGCGACGGGTTATCCGCAATTCCTGCCCAGCGTCTATCTGCGCCTGGGCAAGGATGGCGACGGCGATGGCCGTGTCGACATCTGGAACAGCGAAGCGGACGCACTGGCTTCCATCGCCAACTATTTCGTGAATGCCGGTTGGCGGCGCGGGCAGCCGTGGGGCGTTGCCGTGTCCGTGCCCGCGAATTTCAACCGCGCCAGCGTCACGGCCCGGCTTTCCCCGGCCCGCTGCCCCCGCGTGTTCAACCGCCACAGCCGTTGGCTCAGCATGGCCGAATGGCGCAGCCGGGGCATCGTTCCAACGGGCAGCAGCCGGCTTGCCGACACGACGTTAGCCACGCTGCTGGAGCCCGATGGTCCCGGCAAGACCGCCTATCTGTTGACGAGCAATTACCGCGCCATCCTCGATTATAATTGCTCCAACTTCTACGCGCTCTCGGTCGGGCTACTCGCCGACGCAGTCAGGCAATAGGGCCGCGTTCAAAGGCCGCGCTGCGTCACACCTCTTGAGAATGTATCCGTCATGGCTAATGACAGGAGGCGGGGCATTCTCATCACCCGAATCCATCAGTGCGAAGGCAGTCCTCATGAACAAGTCACTTGCCGCCATCCTCTTCGTCGGATTGCTGGCCCAGCCGCTCACGGCTGCGGCGCCTCCTTATACCAGCGAGGCGCCTATCGCTTATATGAAGGACCTGTCGTCGGGCGCCGTGCTGTATGACAAGGGTGGCGAGACACGCATCCCGCCTGCCTCCATGGCGAAGATGATGACGGCGCACGTCGCCTTTCGCCTGATCCAGAAAGGCGACCTGAAGCTCGACACGAAATTCACCGTTCGCCCCGAAACCTGGAAACAGTGGCATGGCCCGGCTGCTGGTTCGACCATGTTCCTGTCGGCGGGCGAACAGGTGTCGGTGGAAAATCTGCTGCACGGCATCGTCACCCTTTCGGGCAATGACGCTTGCGTCGTGCTGGCGGAGGGGATCGCCGGGACGGAGCAGGCCTTCGTCGCCCTGATGAACGACGAAGCCAAGCGGCTTGGGCTCAAGAACAGCCATTTCGGCACCAGCAATGGCTGGCCCGACGAAGGCGTCACCTATGTGACGGCAGAAGACCTGGCTCTCCTCGCCGAAGCGACGATCGAGGAGACGCCGGACCTTTACAAGCGCTTCTACGCGACGCGCTCCTTCACCTGGGGCAAGACGATGGGCGGTTCCGACATCGCACAGTCGAACCGCAACCCGATCCTGGGGAAGATCGCCGGTGCCGACGGCCTCAAGACCGGCCATACGCAGGAAGCGGGCTATGGCTTTACCGGTTCGGCCGAACAGGACGGCCGCCGCCTCGTCATGGTGGTTGCCGGGCTGACGAGCTTCAACGGTCGTGTCGCTGAATCCGTCCGCTTCATGGACTGGGGCTTCAAGGCATGGAAGGCGCAGCCGCTCTTCAAGAAGGGCCAGACTGTCGAAACCGCCGAGGTCCAGCTTGGCAGCGCCACCAGCGTGCCGCTCGTCGCGCCTCGGGATATGGCGGTGACGCTGCCCCGCACCGCGTCCGGCAACATTTCGGTCAAGGTCGCCTATACCGGTCCGATCAAGGCGCCGATCGCCAAGGGGCAGAAGGTAGCCGAGCTGATCGTCTCCACCCCCGATACCCCGCCCCAGGTCCTGCCGCTGGTCGCTGGAGAGGAAGTGTCCGAAGCAGGCGTGTTCGGCCGCCTTTGGAACGGCCTGAAGTCCTTCTTCGGGTGACACGCGGCCGCTTCATTACTTTGGAGGGCGGGGAGGGCGCCGGTAAGTCGACGCAACTCCGCGCTCTTGCCGCAGCCTTGCGCGCCAAGGGAGTGGAAGTCGTCGAAACCCGCGAACCCGGCGGCAGCGAGGGCGCGGAAGCCATCCGCGCCCTGCTGCTCACCGGCGCCGCCGACCGCTGGAGCCCGCGCGCCGAAGCGCTCCTCTTCGCGGCTGCCCGCGCCGACCATATCGAAAAGACGATCCTTCCCGCGCTCGACCGGGGCGCATGGGTACTGTCCGACCGCTTCCTCGACAGCAGCCGCGCCTATCAGGGCATGGGCGAGCTCACCGACGCCGACATATTGACCCTGCACCGCATCGGCAGCGCCGATTTCCTCCCCGATCGCACCTTCTTCCTCACGCTTCCCGAAGGCGAGGCGCAGCAACGCGCGTGGGTTCGCGACGGTGACGCCGCGGACCGCATAGGCGGCCGCGACGCCGCCTTCCACGCCGATGTCGCAGCCGCCTTCGCCCGCTTTGCGGATCAGGAGCCCGCCCGCATCCGCGCCATCGACGCGTCAGGGCAGCCCGAAGCCGTCACCGCGCGCCTCGTCGCGGCGCTGCAGGATCTGCTGCCATGACCACCATCCTTGGCCATGACAGCCAAGCCGGCATGCTGCTCGCCGCCGCGCGCAGCGGCCGCATGCATCATGGCTGGATCCTCGCCGGACCGCGCGGCATCGGCAAGGCAAGCTTCGCCCGCGCGCTTGCTCTCCGCCTGCTCGCCGAAGCCGCTGGTCCCGCCCCCGATGGCGAGGGGCTCACCATCGCCGCCGAACACCCCATCCGCAAGCTGGTCGAGGCGGACGCCCATCCCGATTATGCTGAACTCTACTGCCTGGAGAAAGAAACCGGCACCGCTCGCAACATCTCGGTTGATCAGGTTCGCGGGCTCCAGCGCCTCGTCCAGTCCGCGCCTTCGCTCTCCCCCCGCCGCATCGTCGTGATCGACAGCGCCGACGATCTGGAGCGTGGCGCCGCCAACGCCTTGCTCAAGACGCTGGAGGAGCCGCCTGCGGACATGCTCTTCTTCCTTGTCAGCCACGCGCCCGGCCGCCTGCTGCCTACCATCCGCTCGCGCTGCCGCACCCTGCGCTTCGACCCGCTGGACGACGAAGCCATGCGCACCATCCTGCGCCGCGAACAGCCCGATCTGGCGCCCGCAGAGATAGAGGCGCTCGCCACTTTGGGAGACGGCGCGCCTGGCCGAGCCCTGCGCTATGCAGGCCTTGACGTGACCGACCTAGACCGCTTGCTCCGCACGATCGCAGCGGATGGCGACCCCGGCAACCGGAATCGCCTCCTCCTCGCAAAGCTGCTCTCCGGCAAAGCGTCACGCGCCCGCTATGAAGCCTTCCTAGAGCGCGTCCCCGCCTTCATCGCCGATGCCGCCCGCCAGCGCAGCGGCCCCGCGCTCGGCACGGCGCTCGACCGATGGGAAGCCGCCCGCCAACTCGCCAGCGGCGCGATCATCCTCTCCCTCGATCCTGCATCCGTAGCTTTCGAACTCGCCGGCCATGTCGCCGCCCTCGCGCCGGGCCAGCGCTGAAAAGCGGGCTTTGCGCGCGCCTTAACACCCGCTAGGGAAGGCGCATGTCGCAGCCTTACACGATCACCACCGCCATCAGCTATCCCAACGGCCGCCCGCACATCGGCCACGCCTATGAGGTGATCGCGACCGACGCGATCACTCGTTTCCAGCGGATGATGGGCCGCGATGTCTTCTTTCAGACCGGCACGGACGAACATGGCCTGAAGATGGATCAGGCTGCCCGCGCGCGCGGCATCGAACCCCGCGCGCTGGCCGATGAAATGTCAGGCTATTTCAAGGATATGAACGACAGTCTGAACATCAGCTATGATCGTTTCATCCGCACCAGCGAACCCGATCACCACCGCGCATCACAGGCGATCTGGCAAGCGATGGAAGCCAATGGCGACCTTTACCTTGGCCGCTATGAAGGATGGTACTCCGTCCGTGACGAAGCCTTTTACGACGAAAAGGAACTGATTGAAGGGGAAGGGGGCGAAAAGCTCTCTCCACAAGGCACGCCGGTCGAATGGACGGTCGAGGAAAGCTGGTTCTTCCGCCTCTCCGCCTATCAGCAAAGGCTGCTCGACCTCTACAACAGCCAGCCCGGCTTCATTCAGCCGGACAGCCGCCGCAATGAAATCATGCGCTTCGTAGAAGGCGGCCTTTCCGACCTCAGCGTCTCGCGCACCAGCTTCGACTGGGGCGTCAAGGTCCCCGGCAGCGCCGAAGCCGGTACGCCTCATGTCATGTATGTCTGGGTAGACGCGCTCACCAATTATCTCACCGGCTGCGGCTATCCGGACGACGCCGAACGCATGGCGCGCTACTGGTCGGAAGGCGGGGACATTACGCACATCATTGGCAAGGATATCGTGCGTTTTCATGCTGTTTACTGGCCAGCTTTCCTGATGAGTGCGAAGCTTCCCCTGCCCAAGCAGATCTTCGGCCACGGCTTCCTCCTCAACCGAGGCGAAAAAATGTCGAAGTCGGTCGGCAACGTCGCCGACCCCATGGAATTGGCCGAGCGCTTCGGCGTGGATCAGCTCCGCTATTTCCTGCTGTCCGAAGTCACCTTTGGCAATGACGGCAGCTACAGCGCGGAGGCCATTGTCGCCCGCTCTAACAGTGACCTTGCCAACAGTTTCGGCAATCTCGCACAACGCACCTTGAGCTTCATCGCCAAGAACCTGGAAGGCCGCTTGCCAGAGCCTGCGCCCCAGGATGTGGACAGCGACCTGCTGAAAACGATCAGCGACGCCGCCCGGACCTTCCAGACCGCCATGGCCGATCTCGCGCCCTCGACAGCGATCGAAGCCTGGATGCGCACCGTTTTCGCCTGCAACGCCTATATCGACGCCCAGGCGCCATGGGCCTTGCGCAAGACCGACCCGGCGCGGATGGAAGCGGTGCTGGCGACGCTCTACGAGGCCATCACCAACCTCGCCATCATCATCCAGCCTGTGATCCCCGCCAGCGCCACGGCGCTGCTCGACCAGATGGGCGTGCCGCAAGCGAACCGGACCTATGGCGCGATCGGCAGCAGCGCCTACGCCGATCTGCGCGCCAGCGGCTTCACTCTCGGCGCACCCAAGCCGCTCTTCCCGCGGCTTGAACTTACCGAAGCGGACGCCTGATCCCATGCTGATCGATAGCCATTGTCACTTGAATTACAAAGGCTTGATCGAAGATCAGCAGAATGTGCTCGAACGCGCGCGCGCCGCTGGCATCGACCTCATGCTCAACATCGCGACGCGCGAAAGCGAATGGGACGCGGTACTCGCTACGGCCGAACAACAGCCTGAAGTCTATGCGACGGTCGGCATCCATCCGCATGAGGCCGACGAGCATCCCCATATCGATACGGCCAAACTCATCGAACGCGCCGCCCATCCCCGGGTGGTGGGCATTGGCGAGACTGGCCTCGACTATTATTATGATCATAGCGACCGCGCCAGGCAGCAAGGCAGCTTTCGCGCCCATATCGCCGCGTCACGCGCTACCGGCCTGCCGCTCATCGTCCACACCCGCGATGCGGAGGAAGATACACTCGCGATTCTGCGCGAAGAAATGGGGCAGGGGACCTATCCCGGCGTAATTCATTGCTTCACGGCCAGCGGAGCCTTCGCCGATGCGGCGTTGGACCTGGGCTTCTACATCAGCATATCCGGCATCGTGACGTTCAAGAGCGCCAAGGATCTTCAGGAAACCGCTGCTCGACTGCCGCTCGACCGGCTGCTCGTCGAAACGGACTCTCCGTTTCTCGCGCCGGTGCCGCATCGGGGCAAGCCCTGCGAACCGGCATTCGTGGCCGACATCGCCCGCTTTCTGGCCAATCTGCGGGGGCAAAGCGTAGAGGAACTCGCCTCAGCGACCTCGGCAAACTTCCGCACCTTGTTCCGCAAGACCGAGTTCAGCAAATCCGGAGCAGCGCCAAGCGCATGAGCCTCAAGCTCACCATCCTGGGCTGTGGCACCTCATCGGGCGTTCCCCGGATCGGCAATGACTGGGGAAGCTGCGATCCTGCCGAGCCGAAGAATCGCCGGACCCGCGCATCGATCCTGGTGGAAAGCGCCACCACGCGTATTCTTGTCGACACCTCGCCTGACATGCGTGCCCAACTGCTGGCCGCCGATGTCGTCCACATCGACGCCATTCTCTGGACCCACGACCATGCCGATCACTGCCATGGCATCGATGACGTACGCCAGCTTTATCACCACAGGCGGACAGCGGTGCCCGGCTATGCGCGGCGACAGACGCTCAAGCTGCTCAACGAGCGGTTCGCCTATGCCTTCGAAGGGCGGCAGGGCTATCAGCCTACCATAGAGCCGCATGTGCTCCCCGATGGGCTGCGCATAGGTGACATCGATATCGCCTGTACCGACCAGCCCCATGGCGAAATTTTCTCCACTGGTTTCCGTTTCACATCTGGCGGAAGATCAATCGGCTATTCCACTGATTTTCATGCATTAACTTCTGACATGATCAGCCTGTTCGATGATCTGGACATATGGGTGGTCGACGCCCTGCGTGAACAGCCGCACCCAACGCATCCGCATCTTGCCTTGACGCTGGACGGCATCTCCGCCGTCCGCCCGCGCCATGCTATCCTGACGCATATGGACCAGAGCATGGACTATGCGAGCCTTCGCGGCAGCCTGCCCGATGGCGTGGAACCGGGCTATGACGGCATGAGCGTCGAACTATATGGGGAAGGGGACTGACCGGCATGACGGGGGATCAGGCAGCATCCAGCATCTGGTATGTGCTTGCGCTCGTCCTCGTTGGCTCCGCCCTGTTGGCGCGCCGCATGCCGATGGGTGGCATGATGCGCCTGGCACTCATCTGGGTCGCAATCTTCGCGGCTTTGCTGGGTTTGTTCAAAATCGGCGAAAAGGTCGGCCTCTTCTCCGCAAGGATGAATGGGGAGGGAGCAGCTTTGTCCTCGCAGGACGCGCCGCCCATTCCGCCGCCCGCCACAGCCGAAGGTCAGGCCTTGCGCGTGCCCATCGCGCCTGATGGGCATTTCTGGGTTGAGGGCACCGTCAACGGCACCCCGACGCGCTTTCTCATCGACAGCGGGGCGAGCATCACTGCACTCTCCGTATCATCCGCGCGTGCGGCAGGCCTCAATTTCGATCTCAACGCGCCCGGTGTCTCGATGATGACCGCCAATGGGAAGATCGATGCGAAACGCTCGTCCGTGTCCACGCTGGCCATCGGCCCGATCCGGTCGAGCGATCTGCCGATCGTCATCTCACCCGCCTTCGGGGAAGTGAACGTGATCGGCATGAACATGCTGTCGCGCCTCAAAAGCTGGGGAGTGGAAAATGGCGAGATGGTGTTGAAGCCATGACGTCAACGCTGGCGTTGCGTGCGCCTACCCAACGCGAAAGGTTGAAGGCGATCGTCGGCGGCTCCACCGGAAACCTCGTGGAATGGTATGACTGGTACGCCTACGCCGCCTTCACGCTCTATTTCGCGCCGCATTTCTTCCCGAGCGAAGACCGCACTGCCCAGTTGTTGAGTGCTGCCGGCATCTTCGCTGTCGGCTTTGTCATGCGTCCCGTCGGCGCATGGCTGATGGGGGTGTATGCCGACCGGCACGGGCGCAAGAGCGGCCTCACCCTGTCCGTCGCGCTTATGTGCGCAGGCGCGCTGCTCATCGCGGTGACGCCCGGCTATGAAGTGATTGGGGTAGGGGCGCCGCTTTTGCTTGTCCTTGCGCGCTTGATGCAGGGCCTGTCGGTCGGCGGCGAATATGGCGCCAGCGCGACCTATTTGTCGGAAATGGCTGGGCGGGACAGGCGTGGCTTTTTCTCAAGCTTCCAATATGTTACGCTCATTGCCGGACAGTTGACGGCAATATGCGTCCTGCTCATCCTGCAAGCCGTGCTGAGCCCTCAGCAGCTTGACGCCTGGGGATGGCGAATACCCTTTCTTCTCGGCGGCGCGCTGGCCGTGATCGTCTTCTGGCTGCGCAGAGGTCTGAGCGAAACGCAAAGCTTCCACGCCGCCAAGGCGGAAGGCGCGCCACGGTCGGGCTTCGTCGAGCTTTTCACGAAGCATCCGCGCGAAACATTGACCGTCATGTTGCTTACGGCGGGCGGTACGATCGCCTTCTATGCCTATTCGATCTACATGCAGAAATTTCTGGTGAACACGTCCGGTCTCAGCCGTGAAACGGCGTCCCAGATCAATGGCATAACCCTCTTCTTTTTCATGTTGTTGCAACCCGTCGCCGGGGCACTCTCCGACCATATCGGGCGCAAACCGCTGATGATTGGCTTCGGCCTCCTCGGGCTGATCTTCACCTATCCGATATTCGCCACGCTCGCCGGGACGCGTGATCCGCTCGTCGCTGGCTTGCTGGTCATGGCGGGTCTGATCATCGTTACGGGCTATACGTCGATCAACGCAGTCGTGAAGGCAGAGCTTTTCCCCGCGCATATCCGCGCGCTCGGCGTGGCTTTGCCATATGCCTTGGCGAACACCTTGTTCGGCGGCACGGCCGAGTTCGTCGCGCTCTATTTCAAGCAGATCGGCATCGAACAGGCATTCTACATCTATGTCAGCGTGATGATCGCCATATCCCTCATCATCTACATCAGAATGCCCGACACCAAGCGAAACAGCCGCATCCTGGAAGACTGATCGATGCGGATAGGCCGCTGGCTTGCCGCAGGAATGAGAGCTACAAACGCTAAACGCCTCAAACCGCGCCCGATGATCACACGTGCGATCACCTGTGGCTTTCCATGACTATCCCTGATCGCGATGTTCAAGGGTTCAGCAGGCAATGAAGCAAACAGTGTGGCGAAACACCGACAACCAAACAGCGTAACCTCGATGACATTTAACATAATATATATTATCATACAATCGGAGCGGGATAGCCACGTCCCCCTCAAATCTCTATCTTCTGACTAATTCCTTCTCGAATTCAGGACAATCATGTCATCCAACAGCAAAGCGAGCCCCGCCGACATCATGCCGCTCGCGGCCATAATGGCGAAACTCCGCGATCCCGAAACGGGCTGCCCCTGGGATATCCAGCAAGATTTCGCCAGCATCGCTCCCTACACGATCGAGGAAGCCTATGAGGTGGCGGACGCAATCGAACGCAACGACATGCCCGCGCTTTGCGATGAACTCGGCGACCTTCTGCTACAAGTGGTCTTCCACAGCCGAATGGCCGAACAAGCAGGCCATTTCGCGCTTCAGGATGTCATCGACGGCGTCACCGAGAAGATGATCCGCCGCCATCCACACATTTTCGACGAAGGCTCCGATCGCCAGCACGGCCATGCTCAATGGGAAGCCATTAAGGCTGCAGAACGCGCCGCCAAGGAACCGGACGGCAGCGCTCTGGCTGGCGTCGCAAAAGCGCTTCCTGCACTCCTTCGCGCTGAAAAGCTGCAAAAGCGTGCCGCCCGTACCGGTTTCGATTGGCCAGACACGCAAGGCGTCATAGCGAAGATCGAAGAAGAATTGCAGGAAGTCCATGACGCCCGATCTTCGCAGGAGCATCACGAGGAAGTCGGCGACCTGCTGTTCGCTGTCGTCAACCTCGCACGGCATCTGAAGGTCGATGCCGAAGCGGCCCTGCGAGACGCTAATGCTAAGTTCGAAACCCGCTTCCGTAGCATGGAAAACGCGGCGGGTGACCGCTTCCAGACCCTAAAGCTGGAAGAGAAGGAAGCCCTGTGGCAGCAAGCCAAGCGGGAATTGGCCAACCAACAACCTGCGGCATCAAGCAGTTGAGCGTTTCATGAAGCGGGCCAAGGCGGACTCGGACAATCGCACTGTCACGACCACATCGCTGTCAGCTGTCTCGCTTCCGATCACCTCACCATGCTCATGCAGCCAGGCGATAGCAGCGCCATCGGCCACAGGCACTCGAAGTTGATGGATCTCCGCTCCGGCAGTCATCTGGCCACTGATGCGCCGCTGCAGATCATCCACCCCTGCCCCTGTCAGCGCGGAGAGGATCACGACATCATCGCGCCTGCCTGCGATCTCCCGCAGTTGAGCGGCTGAGTCGTCATCCAATAAATCAAGCTTGTTCCAGGCTTCGATGATCGGCGGGGCGTCCTCCCCTCCTTCGCCTTCAACCGCTCCCTCGCCCGCCACCCCAAGCTCGCTCAGCACATCCAGAACATCATCGCGCTGAGCCTCGCTGTCAGGATGCGCAATGTCGCGAACATGTATGATCAAGTCAGCGGACAGGACTTCTTCCAGCGTCGCGCGGAAGGCCGCGATCAACTGGGTAGGAAGGTCCGAAACAAAGCCCACGGTGTCCGACAGGATTGCTTTGTCCAGGCCCGGCAAGGCAATCTGGCGCATCGTGGGGTCCAGTGTTGCGAACAGCAGGTCCTCCGCCATGACATCTGCACCAGTCATGCGGTTGAACAGCGTGGACTTGCCCGCATTAGTGTAGCCGACAAGCGCAATGACCGGCCAAGGCGCGCGTTGACGACGAGCCCGATGAAGGCTGCGCGTCCGCGTCACTTGGTCGAGTTCCCGCCGGATCTTTGCCATCCGATCGCGGATCATCCGCCGGTCGGCTTCGATCTGCGTTTCACCCGGGCCGCCAAGGAAGCCGAAACCACCCCGCTGGCGTTCTAAGTGAGTCCAGCTTCGCACCAGCCGCCCGGCCTGGTAGTCGAGGTGCGCCAGTTCGACTTGCAGCCGCCCCTCGTTCGTAGCCGCGCGCTCACCGAAGATTTCCAGGATCAGGCCGGTACGATCAATCACCTTGGCTTCTGTCGCCTTCTCCAGATTGCTCTGCTGCACCGGGCTCAATGCATTATCCACGATGACCAGCTCGGCCTCTTCTGCCCGCGCCAAGGTCGCGATCTGATCAACCTGCCCACTGCCGAACAGCGTGGCGGGCTTTCGATCGCGAACACGAAATGTCTGGGCCGCGCGCACGTCGATACCGATCGCCAGGGCAAGCCCTCTCGCTTCCTCGAGCCGTGCGTCGCTGTCACGCCGCTCCATCCCATGCGTTTCGGCACGCACGACGACGGCCCGCGCACCGCGCGACACCTCATCGGCCGTATCTCGGTTGAAGACCGCCATGAGCGCTTAACGCATCAAGCGTCGGCCCGCTTCATGCGAAGCTGGGCCGTACGAACATAGATTGATCAATCGTCGCTCTCGCCTTCGCCGCTCAGATCGAGGGCGTGGAGGGGCTGAACGGTGGAAATGGCGTGCTTGTAGACCAGCTGAACCATGCCGTCGCGTTCCAGCAGCATGCAGAACAGGTCGAACGCGGCAATCTCGCCCTGAAGCATCACGCCGTTTACCAGGAACATCGTGACCGGGCTGCCAGACTTGCGCACGGCGCTCAGGAAAATTTCCTGAAGCAGCTTCGGCTTGGAGTTACCGTCGCTCGCCTTGCGAAGGTCGGTGAGATCCATAGACTGTGCGGGCATGACCGTCGAGATGGCATGCTTGTAGACAAGCTGGGACTGCCCATCGCGGCGCAACAGCACCGAGAAGTTATCGAACCAAGTGATGATCCCTTGCAGCTTAACGCCCTTGACCAGGAACATGGTCACAGGGGTTTTGCTCTTGCGCAGGTTGTTCAGGAAGATGTCCTGAAGATTATTGAGTTTTTCTGCCATGGTCTTCGCCTTATTGGCGGGACGTTACCCGCTCTTGCACCCCTGGGCAGGGTGTCTTGCCCGCCCCCGCGCATCGGGAGCAACCCGGACGCTACCGCAATTGCGAAGGGCCGTCCATGCCCCAGATGAGCCAGCACTCATCCTCTTGCTTCAATTGTCTTTTCCGTCGGTAATGCCGAGCAGCTTCAACTTGCGGTGCAATGCCGACCGCTCCATGCCGATGAACGTCGCGGTGCGTGATATGTTGCCTGAAAAGCGCCGAATCTGGATGCGCAAATACTCACGTTCGAAACTTTCCCGTGCTTCCCGCAGCGGAGCGCCCATGATGGCGGATTGCCCCATGCCCTCGCTCGCGCCATTGCTTGTCAGTTCGCTCG
The DNA here is from genome assembly GCF_054771735.1 of Sphingobium sp. TomMM35A. Classification (NCBI taxonomy): domain Bacteria; kingdom Pseudomonadati; phylum Pseudomonadota; class Alphaproteobacteria; order Sphingomonadales; family Sphingobiaceae; genus Sphingobium; species Sphingobium sp. TomMM35A. Next base: position 1,056,346 of record NZ_BSRC01000001.1, on the reverse strand, counting down.
GCAACATGTCCAGCTCGATGCGGCCGATCCGCTCGCCCGGCGCGAGGATGATCGTACGTTCGATGACGTTGCGCAGCTGGCGGACATTGCCGGGCCATTCATTTGCCTGAAGGGCGGCCATGGCGTCACTGGCGATCTCGGGCGAAGGGACACGCCTCTCGGCCGCAAAGCGCGCCAGATAATGGTCCACTAGCGGCGGTATATCATCCCGGCGCTCGGATAGAGGCGGTATGACGAGCGGCACAACGTTAAGGCGATAGAACAGGTCTTCCCGGAACCGCCGCTCCTCGATCTCCGCTGCCAGATCGCGCGCGGTCGACGAAATCACGCGAACATCGACCTTCACCTGACGCTGCCCGCCAACGCGCGTGAAGCTCTGGTCCGTCAGCACCCGCAATATCTTGCCCTGCGTCGTGAGCGGCATGTCGGCGATCTCGTCGAGGTAGAGCGTACCGCCATGCGCCTGCTCAAGATAACCGGGGCGCACAAGCCCGCTCGGGTCTTCGACGCCGAACAGCTCTTCTTCGACCCTGTCCGGGTCCATCCGCGCCGCCGCGACGATGATGAAGGGCGCATCCGCCCTGCCGCTCCAGCTGTGAAGCATCCGCGCCGCGACTTCCTTGCCCACGCCCGCGGGCCCGGAAATCAGCACCCGGCTGCCCGTTCCGGCTACCCTCTTTATCGTCGCTCGGACCGCATTGATTGCGGCCGATGTCCCGGTCAGCTCATCATCCTGTCCGAAGCGCGCACGCAGGACCTGATTTTCCCGGCGCAGCCGTTCAGTTTCCGTCGCTCGCGATACCAGATGGAGCAGTCGATCGGCTTCGAACGGCTTTTCGATAAAGTCCGCCGCGCCCTTCCGGATCGCCGCAACGGCAGTATCGATATTTCCATGGCCGGAAATCATGAGCACCGGGATGGTGGCATCGCGCCGCTTGATCTCGTCCAGCAGTTCGAGGCCGTCGAGCGCTGACCCCTGAAGCCATACGTCCAGCAGCACAAGCGAAGGCCGCCGGGCGTCCAGCGCTTCTATCGCGCTGTCGCTGTTGGCTGCCGTGCGAGTGGTGAAGCCTTCATCCTCAAGCACACCCGCAACCAGGTCGCGGATGTCCTCTTCATCATCGACTACCAGAATATCAAGCGCCATTGGCTGTCACTTTTCCCTTGGGCATGGCAACGACTTGCCCTTCTTCCAATTTCTCAAGAGCGGCGATGGGGAAGCGCAGGGTCACGTTCGTGCCTCCCCCTTCCGCATCGTCCAGGCGGATTTCGCCCATATGTTCTTCGACAATCTTCTTGACGATCGCGAGCCCCAGGCCGGTCCCCTTTGTCCGGGTGGTCATGTAAGGCTCAAGCACCCTCTCCCGCTCCGGCGGAAGCCCGATCCCGTCATCCCTCACTTCGATCAGCAAATTGCCCTCGTCCTGCCTCACCGTCATGCGCACATGGCCACGCACGTCGCCGCCGGTCGGTTCAGGCTTTGGCTCGATCGCCTCAACGGCATTCTTGACGATGTTGGTCAGCGCCTGCCCCAGCTGCCGCCGGTCGCAGACAAGGTCCATATCGTGCGGCTCGCCATGAAATTCAAATTTAATGTCGGGATGCGCCACTTCGTGCAGGAACAGTGCGTGACGGGCGATATCCGCCACAGCCTCTCGGCGGAAAACCGGCTTCGGCATCCGCGCGAAGGACGAAAATTCATCGACGATGCGCCGCAAGTCGCCCACTTGCCTGACGATCGTGCCCGTGAGCCGCGTAAAGGTCGCCTTATCGCTCGTCACTTCTTCGGCATAGCGCCGCTGCAGCCGCTCGGCGGCCAACTGGATGGGCGTGAGCGGGTTCTTGATCTCATGAGCGATCCGCCTCGCCACGTCCGACCAAGCGGCGCGCCGTTGATCGGATAGCTGCTGCGTAATGTCGTCAAAGGTCAGGATATGGCGCGAGGCGTCTTGCGAGACCTTGACCGCCAAAGTCCGCACCTCGCCATGCGCGCGCGTCTGAACTATGCCCGCCCCCTCTTCCGAAGCGATGAGCGCGGCGAGCTCCGGCGAAACAGCACTTAATGGCTGGCCGACAGGATCATCACCCTCCTTAACAAGAATCGCAGCAGCAGAGCTGTTGAGAAGCAGGATGATGCCCTCATGATCGACGGAAAGCACACCGGCAGATACGCCGGACAGGATAGCCTCGATAAATGCACGGCGCTCATCCAATTGGCTGTTGGCGGCGACAAGCGCGCCGGTTTGCGCTTCGAGACGCTGCGTCATCCGATTGAAGGCAGATGCCAGGGTCCCGATTTCATCGCGGGATTGCGGGCTGGTCACGCGAGCCGACAGGTCGCCCGCCGTTACCCGGCGTGCCGCGGTCACCAGTTCGTTCACCGGCCGGACCATCCAGTCCGCAACCGCAAGGGCGATATAGACCGCGATTCCGACCAGCAGCAGCGAACCGACGAACAGCGCTACGTTGAAACGCAGTTGGAGAGCGCGCGATTGGGCCGCGAAAATGTCATAATCGGATAAGACCTTTTGCGCGCGTTCGACATTGCTGAAGGCGGTCGAACCGGAATCGCGCGTCGCATAGAGATAGATTTTCGCTCCCGGATATAGCAGCGTAACCGCCTCGATCTGATTGGGCTTGGCGGCGACAACCACATTCTCTCCTGCCTCCAACCGCTTGACAGCATCGGATGAGAGCATTTCTGAAGCAGGCTGGCTATCGGGATCGACTGTCGCCGCGGTGCGCGCAACGCCATCCTTGCCAACCTCAATGATCGCCGATCTGTTTAGCTTCCGGGTCACGACCTGATAGATGTAACCTTCGGCAAATCTGGGGCTCGATACCTTCGATTGGGCCAGGTAATCGCGCAGGTCGCTGGCCATGGTTACGGTTTCGTCCCCGACCTCACGAAGATTCTGCTCGTAATAGCCACGCGCCAAGTCGCTCGCATTTTGCAGCATCCCGCGCGCGCTGTCGGAAAACCAGAACTGCACACCATATTGGAACAGCAGCGATGCGAAAATCACCACCAGCAGCATGGGAACGCTGGCGACGATGGAGAAGATGGCCACCAGCCTGACATGCAGCTGTCCGTCGCTGCCTATGGCCGATTGAGCCGCGCGGCGCTTAGCCACCCGGCGTCCCAGCAGCACGAGCAGTGCAATAGCCGGGACCAGATTTCCGACGAGCAGCAATGCGACGATCGGCGGGGTAAGCAAGGTGTAGGACTGCCCCTGCCCCGAAAGCAGGATATACGTCAGGCTGGCGGTGCCGAGGAAGAGCAGCAGCGTGATAGCCTCGACTAACGGAGCAAGATGACGCCGAAGGAAGGGTGGAAAATATCTCTTCCATGCCCGGCCCCGCGTGGAGAGAGTCACTGCACCTTCCATAGTTGCTTTCTTACAACAATGCCGTGCCGGTTCAAACACAGTAATTCGGCGTGCATGTCTCTTGGCCGAACACTTCTGTCGCTTTGTCTCGCCTTAGTCCGAGACGCGCAGTTGAAGGGGGTCAAGGCCATAGTCCGTCAATTTCTTCCGGAGCGTGTTACGATTGATCCCCAGCAGCCCGGCCGCCCGGATTTGATTGCCATCCACGCTTGCCAATGTTTCCTGCAACAGGATCGGTTCGACCACCGCCAGCATGTCGTCGTGCAGGTTGCGGTTAGGCTGGCCGATACCGATGCCCAATTGCCGTTTCGCCCATTCGCGCACCGCCAGCCCCAACTGATCGGCAGGCGCAGTATAGTCTGAAGGCACAAGGTCGAGCGGCAGGCTGTTTCGCAGCACCTCCGCCGCGATCACATTCTCGCGGCTCAACACCGCCAGCCTCTGCATCAGGTTCTGCAGTTCGCGGACGTTGCCTGGCCAGTGATACGCCATCAACAATTGCGCCGCATCGTCCGCCAGAGTCTTACGCGGCAGCCCTTCCTGCGCGGCCCGTTCCAGGAAATGCTTCGCGAGCAGGATCACGTCCTCCCGCCTTTCCCGCAGAGCTGGAAGGGATATCGGGACTACGTTCAACCGATAATAGAGGTCCTGCCGGAAGCGGTTTTCCTCGATCAGCTTAGGGAGGTCCTTGTTGGTCGCCGCGATGATGCGCACATTCACGCGTACAGGCTTGGAGCCGCCGACCGTCGTCACTTCGCCCGACTGCAATACCCGCAGCAGGCGAGTCTGGGCCTCCATCGGCATGTCACCGATCTCATCGAGGAAGAGCGTGCCCCCTTGTGCCTGCTCGAACTTCCCCGCAGTCCGGACATTTGCGCCCGTGAACGCTCCCTTTTCATAGCCGAACAACTCGGCCTCGATCAGCTCACGTGGGATGGCGGCCATGTTGATCGCGACGAACGGTTTCGTGCGGCGCTGGCCCAGGCCATGGATCGCTTCGGCCACAAGTTCCTTGCCTGTTCCGGATTCCCCCAGCACCAGGATGCTGAGGTCGTTGGACAATACGCGCGCGATCGTCCGGTAAACCTCCTGCATGGCGGGAGACCGGCCGACGAGCGGCAAACCGTCATGCGGCAGGCCCGCATCCTCTTGTTTGCCTTCCTCGGCCTTGTTCATGCCAAGCGCGTCGCCAACCGCGCGCGACAGCTCGTTGAGGTCGAACGGCTTCGGAAGATATTCGAAGGCGCCCTTCTCGGTCGCCCTGATCGCGGTGTTCAACGTGTTCTGCGCCGACAATATGATGACGCTCAGGCCCGGCTTGCGGTCCAATATATCCGCAACGCCCTCCAATCCGTCGCCATCCGGCAGCATGACGTCAGTGATGAGCACGTCGGGCGCGAAACTGTCGATCAAGGCGCTGCGCTCCCGGATGGAAGACGCCGTCTTCACCTTATGCCCCTGCCGTCGCAACGCTTCTCCCACCACCACGCAGATGGCGGGATCATCATCGACGACCAGGATGGACCCGGTGCTCGTCACGCGGCCATCCCCATCGGAAGAAGGATGCGGAAGGTCGACTCGCCTGCTTCCGGATCGCGTGAATATTGGACGAAGCCGTTCATGTCCCGGACCAGCTTGTCCACAAGTGCGAGGCCGAGGCCCTGCCCGTCCCGCTTCCCCGTTATGAAGGGGTTGAAGAGGTGATCCAAAATATGCTCCGGCACGCCCGGCCCGTTATCGATGACCAATATCTCTATGGGCAGAACTGCGCTCCCCTTCCCGTCGCCGAGTACGACGGAGACTCCGTGACGGAATGCGGTTTCTACGCGGATGCTGGGCTCCTCGACATTCTCCAGCGCTTCTGCCGCATTTTTTAGAAGGTTGATCATGACCTGCACAAGCGCATCGTCATTGATCACCGCAAATGGCAGCGATGGATCGTAACGTTTTATAATCCTGATATTTCTTGCAAAGCCGGCCGCTGCAATGTTGGCCGCTTGGTCGATCATCGGGTAGATGTTGCCGGGGCGGCATTCCAGCCTGCGATCGGTCGTGAAATCCTGCATCCGATCGATCAAGGCAGCGATCCGGTCCACCTCATTGCAGATCAACTGCGTCAACACGGTATCACGCCCGCCATTGCCGGACTCCAGCAACTGCGCCGCGCCCCGTATGCCGGAGAGCGGATTCTTGATCTCATGGGCCAGGATCGCCGCTGCGCCCATGGCTGATCGAGCGCCGCCCGCAGTGCCGCGATGACCGATCTTGCGCGCGTGACTTTGGGCGTGAATGGAAACCACCCGCCACCCTTCATGGTCGATCACGGGGGCGATCATCAGATCGACCTCCATCTCGGCCGTCCGTCCCGCGTGAACCTTGACATCATAGGCGGCGATTGGCTTGTTGCTATGCCAGATGTCGAAACGCCCGCCCATCTCCGCCATGCGGATCGTGCGCGTGACGTCGCTGCCCACGATCGCCGATCGCGCCATGTTGAGCAATGTTTCCGCCCGCACATTGGCGTCCGAGATGCTGTTGTCCGGAGCAATGACCAGCGTAGCGACCGGCAGCGCCGTCATCAGTTCCGGAAGCGATGGCCCGTCCTGCTGCATTCTAGGCGGCGGGACGGTTGTCAGCGGCATCGTCATGCAGCCTTGCGCGTCTCGACCGCCTCATCCTGTGCAATCAGCGGCTCGTAGAAGCGCGCGAGCATATCCAGAACGACGTCGCCGTCGGGCTCCTGATTGACGGCGTTGCGAAACTCCGCCGATCCGGTGAGGCCTTTGGTGTACCAACCGATGTGCTTGCGGGCCATGTTGACGCCGGTCAAGCCATCATAATGATCCAGCATCGCCCGATAATGTTCTGTCATCAGGCGATATTGCTCTTCCAGGGACGGATCGGCAAGCCGCGTCCCCGTCCGGAACCAATGCATCACCTGCCCAATAAGCCAAGGCCTGCCATAAGCACCCCGGCCGATCATGACGCCATCCGCCCCACTTTGCTCCAGCGCAGTCTCCGCGTCCTCGATCGAGCAAATGTCACCATTCACGATCACTGGAAGCGACACAGCCTCCTTCACGTTGCGCACGAATGCCCAATCGGCACTACCCTTGTACATCTGACAGCGAGTGCGCCCATGGACCGTGATCAGTTTCGCGCCCAAATCCTCGGCAATCCTCGCGAGTTCCGGCGCGTTCAGGCTGGAATGGTCCCATCCCATGCGCATCTTTACGGTCACGGGCACATCGACCGCCTTCACCGTCGCTTCGATAAGCGCGGCGGCCAAGGGGAGATCACGCATAAGCGCGCTGCCCGCGTCGCCATTGACCACTTTCTTGACCGGGCAGCCCATATTGATGTCAATGATGGCCGCGCCACGATCGGCGTTCAGCTTCGCTGCTTCAGCCATCTCCTGCGGCGAACAGCCCGCAAGCTGCATCGAAACCGGCTCTTCCACCGGGTGCCATGCCGCTTTCTGCAACGACTGCCGCGTCTCGCGGATCATCGCTGCGGTCGCGATCATCTCCGTCACGTTCAATCCTGACCCATAGCGGCGGACCAGAGTACGGAACGGCATGTCCGTGACGCCAGTCATCGGCGCCAGGATCACCGGCATGTCGATCGTCACCGGACCAACGGAAATGGGGGATAAAGTGCGCATCACCAGCTTTGCCTAAAAAACAGGCAGCCCTTAGCTGAAAAGCAATCGCGCGGCAAGCAACTGGTCTGGCGGAGCGATCCGCCGTTCGCTACACGCGCTGCGATGACAGGGCATAATCACAAGGTCGCAGCACTGGTCCTCGCCGCAGGCCAGGGAAGCCGCGCGGGCGGCGATACGCCCAAGCAGTTCCGCCAAGTCGGCGGCAAGGCAGTCATCGCACATGCCATCGACGCTTTTACAGCACATCCGGCCGTTGACTCGGTGTACCTCGTCATAGGCGCTGGGCAGGAAGACACTGTGCGAGCATTGATCGGCGGCGGCCAGGTTACCTCGATCATCGAAGGCGCGGATAGCAGGCGAGGCTCCGTTCGCGCGGGATTGGAAGCCATCGCCGCAGGCGGTGGCGCCGACCGGGTGCTCATCCATGATGCCGCACGGCCCTTTCTCTCGTCCGCCATGATCGAACAGTTGCTGGGCGCTCTCGATCGAGCGCCCGGAGCCTTTCCCGCTCTCCCGGTCGCGGACACGTTGGTAAGGTCGGCGGATGATTCCGCTGGCGATACCGTCGACCGATCCGGGCTCTACCGGGTGCAAACACCGCAAGCCTTTCACTTCGATGCTATCCTCAGCGCACATCGCAACTGGGACAGCAGCCGTGAAGCTACGGACGACGCACAGATGCTGCGCCTTGCGGGCCATGACGTCATATTGGTGCCCGGAGATGAGAGGTTGGAGAAGTTGACCTATCCGCAGGATTTCGCTCGGGCTGAAGCCCTGCTGGCGTCGCGACGCACGACTCGGGTAGGCATGGGATATGACGTCCACCGCCTTGCTGCTGACGAGGAGCTTTGGCTTTGCGGCGTGCAGGTGCCTCATGACAGGGGGCTTGCGGGCCACAGCGATGCGGACGTGGCGATTCACGCCCTTGTCGACGCCTTGCTCGGCGCTCTTTCCGAAGGCGACATCGGCAGCCACTTCCCTCCGTCCGATCCGCAATGGCGCGGCGCTGCGTCCTCGCGCTTTCTGGAATATGCCGGGGCGCGCGTCATCGCCCGCGGTGGGCGCATCGACCATGTTGACGTCACGATTATCTGCGAAGCGCCGAAAATCGGACCGCATAGGGACGCCATGCGACAGCGGATCAGTGAAATACTCGCCATCCCGCTCGACAGCGTGAGTATCAAAGCGACGACGACGGAAAAACTGGGCTTCGCCGGACGCCGCGAAGGCATCGCTGCGCAAGCCGTTGCAACCATCTCCCTCCCCGCGCTATTCTAAGCCATGCCTGATCGCATTCTCCCCGCGCCGCTGGTAGACCTTGCCGAACGCGTCATCATCGCCAATCGCCGCGCTGGCCGCACTATCGCCGTTGCGGAAAGCTGCACGGGCGGCCTCGTCTCTGCAGCGCTAACCGAGATCGCCGGATCCTCCGAGGTCTTCGAAGCTGGATTTATCACTTATTCCAACGACATGAAGAATGAGTTGCTGAAGGTATCGCAAGACGTGCTGGAAACCTTCGGCGCCGTCTCCATTGCGACCGCATGGGCGATGGCCCAAGGGGCCCTGATAAAAAGCCACGCCAATGTCGCGGTAGCGATTACCGGGATCGCCGGCCCCGGCGGCGGGTCCGAGCAAAAGCCGGTCGGCACCGTCGTTTTCGCGCGCGCCGAACGTGGCGGCAATCCGGACAAGGTCGTCGCGGACATGCGTTATTTCGAGGATAGTGGCCGGGGCGGCGTCCGCCTTCAGGCGGCGCTCTGCGCACTCGAACTGTTGCTGCCCGAATCACCATAGAGTTCCGCCGCGCGCGTTTCGAACGCACCGATCATCTTGCGCAGCGCCTTGTCGAACATCTGGCCAGCCAGCATCTCGAAAAGCCGGTTCTTGAACTCGAACTCGACTTCAAAATCGACCAGCACCCCGCCCTTGCCGTCATCGCGGAAGCGCCATTCATTGTGGAGATGCTTCAGCGGTCCTTCCAGATAATCGACCCGTACATAATCCGGCCGATGCTTGTGAACGCGCGAGGTGAAGCTTTCCTTGATCCCTTTGAAGCCGACGATCATGTCAGCCACCATCTCTGAATCGCTGTCCTGGCGCACGCGAATGGCGCTTACCCAAGGCAGGAATTCAGGATAGGCAGCGACGTTGGAAACCAGATTGAACATCTGGTCCGGCGTATAGGGAAGCGGCCTTGTTTCATGATGCTTGGGCATGTGTTCAGCGTACCGCCCGTGCCAATTGAGCTTCACGCGCGGCCCGCATTTCGGCGAAATCCTTCCCCGCATGATAGCTGGAACGTGTCAGCGGGCTTGATGCCACCTGCAAAAAGCCCTTGGCCCGCGCGATGGCCGCATAAGCGTTGAAGGCGGCAGGCGTGACAAACTCCATCACCTTGGCATGCTTCGGCGTGGGTTGCAGATATTGCCCCATCGTCAGGAAGTCGATGTCGGCCGAACGCATGTCGTCCATCACCTGGTGCACCTCCAGGCGCTCTTCACCCAGGCCAAGCATGATCCCGGATTTCGTAAAGATTGACGGGTCTAGCTTCTTCACCGATTCCAGCAGTCGCAGCGATGCATAATAGCGTGCGCCGGGCCGGATAGTCGGGTATAGGCGGGGTACTGTCTCCAAGTTATGATTATAGACGTCCGGCCGCGCGGCCACGATCATCTGCACGGCGCGTTCATGCTTGTTCCGGAAATCCGGCGTCAATATCTCGATGGTCGTATCGGGCGTCGTGCGGCGCAGCGCTTCGATCACCTTCACGAATTGCGAAGCCCCGCCGTCCGGCAAGTCATCGCGATCCACCGATGTGATGACGATGTGCTCCAGCCCCATCTCCGCACAGGCATCGGCCAAATTCTGCGGTTCATTGGTATCGACCTTGCGCGGCATGCCGGTCTTGACGTTGCAGAAGGCACAGGCCCGGGTGCACACGTCGCCCAGGATCATCACCGTCGCATGCTTCTTCGTCCAGCATTCGCCGATGTTGGGACAAGCCGCTTCTTCGCAAACGGTGGCCAGTCCCTTTTCGCGCATCAGCTTTCGGGTTTCATGATAGCCGGGGCTCGTCGGCGCCTTCACCCTGATCCAGTCGGGCTTGCGTGTGCGCTGGGGCGTGGCCTGCACAGGTAGCGGAGCGGTGTCTGTCATGCGCCCTCAAATAGCGATGCATGCCCGCTCTTGCCAGCCCCCAGATTGTTGGGCAGAGACATGGCCATGACCGACTTTTCCGACATGCTCGAAGGCTATCGCCGCTTCCGCAACACTGGCTGGACGCAACAGCGTGAACGATGGGATGAACTGAGTGAAGGGCAGAGCCCGCGCGTCATGGTCATCGCCTGCTCCGACAGCCGGGTCGATCCTGCCCAGATATTCGACACCAGCCCGGGCGAGATCTTCGTGGTCCGAAACGTGGCGGCACTGGTGCCTCCCTTCGAAACCAATCCCGGTCACCACGGTGTTTCAGCAGCGCTCGAGTTCGCCGTTCAGGTACTTAAGGTGGGGGAGATCGTCGTCATGGGTCATGGCAAGTGCGGCGGCTGCAAGGCGGCGCTGAGCCAGGAACTGAAAGACGCCCCTCCCGGCGAAGGTGGTTTCATTCATAACTGGATCGACATGCTTGATGACGCCCGCGACAAGGTCGTTGCACGCTTTGGCGATGATCGCGGCCGTGACGCGCACCGCGCCATGGAGCAGGAGGGCGTCAAGGTCAGCCTCGCCAATCTGCGGACCTTCCCGTGCGTCCGCACAAAGGAAAGGGATGGCGAGTTGAAACTGGTGGGGGCCTTCTTCGCGATTGCCGATGGCCAGCTTCATCTGCTTGACGAAGCGAGTGGCGAATTCCATCCTGCGTCGCTGGAAACGGCCTGATGGCGTCGGCGATCCCCAGCGGCAATGTCGCCCTGCTGATCGACGCTGATAACGCCTCCGCCGACCATTTCGACCCCGTATTGACCGTTCTGGCCGAGCTTGGAACGGTCAACATCCGCCGCGCCTATGGCAATTGGAGCAAGCCTTCGCTCAAGGGCTGGGCGCGGCAGGCCGTGACGCAGGCCATCGAAACGCAGCAGCAATTCGACCTCACCAAGGGGAAGAATGCGACCGACATGAAGATGACGATCGACGCCATGGACCTGATGGCTGGCGGTCGCGTCACCGGGTTCGGGCTCATGTCCAGCGATAGCGACTTCACGCCCCTGGTGACCCGCCTCCGCCAGGAAGGCATCCACGTTTATGGATTTGGCTCCGACAAGACGCCGGAGGGATTTCGCCGCGCATGCACGCGCTTCATCGATGTGGCGGCGCTGGCGGCATCGCTTGCACCAGCAAGCCCCGAGCTTGGTGCCGCTGTCGCAGCGCCGGACGAAGCCGCCGCAAAGCCTGCGGATCCAACCAGAGCCGACATAAACAAAGTCGATGAAGAGGTCGTCCGCCTGCTCATAGAAGCCTATGATGCGGCAAAGCGCGATCAGAATGGTTTCGCTGCCTTAGGCCCGGTCGGTCAGCGCGTCGCAAACCGTTCGAGCTTCGACGTCCGCAACTATGGCTTTAAACGCCTCTCGGATCTGGTGCAGGCGATCCCCAACTTCATCACGGAAACGCGTGAAAACGGGCAGACCTGGATCAAGCGGGTGCGTTGATGCCTGTTGTCGCCCGCCGCCTCATGATCTTTGGCCGGGTACAGGGCGTCTTCTATCGTAATTGGACAATGCAAACCGCGCGTAATCTAGGATTGGCGGGATGGGTTCGCAATCGGCTCGACGGCAGTGTTGAGGCGCTGATCGAGGGGTCCGAAGACGCGGTGAAACGCTTCATGGCCTTGGCTCATGAGGGACCACCAGCAGCGCAGGTCGCGCGCATTGAAGTGACGGATCAAGCCGTGCAAGATCTGACTTCCTTTGAAAAACGGCCGACCGGCTAGAGCAAACTATGCCAAGCTCGAACGCCAAGGCGGATGGCTGAGCTTGTCAAAGCCTTCTTGTTCGTAAAATAAAGCCCTTCAACAGGCGCAGCACGAACAGCATTAGCAGTCGACCTAGCCTCGCAGCCCGACGCTCTGATCGTACCAGCCTACTCAGAACTCACCTGCATCAGTCCGGCCACCAAAATGCCATCCCAAAAAAAATGGCCGACCCAGATGGGCCGGCCTGAAAGTTTTAGGAGAGGATGCCTGAAAGGCCCCTCCGATATGTGATCAAGCGACTTATTGTGCAAGTGCGAAGGGCGCCGTGCTGGTTGCGCTGATTGCAACCACTTGCACATCCTGCCCCTCAACACCTCATCAGCGCGTCAGCTTCTTGTAAGCGAGGCTGGTCGGCCGGTCAGCGGCATCACCCAACCGACGGCGCTTATCCTCTTCATACATTTCGAAGTTGCCCTCGAACCATTCGACATGGCTGTTGCCTTCGAAGGCGAGGATGTGCGTGGCAAGGCGATCAAGGAAGAAGCGGTCGTGGCTGATAACCACCGCGCAACCGGCGAAGTTTTCGATCGCCTCTTCCAGCGCGGCCAGCGTCTCGACGTCAAGATCGTTTGTCGGTTCGTCGAGCAGCAGGACGTTGCCGCCCTTCTTCAGCATCTTGGCCATGTGGACGCGATTGCGTTCACCGCCGGACAGCTTGCCGACATTCTTCTGCTGGTCCTGCCCCTTGAAGTTGAAGGCGCCGACATAGGCCCGCGTGGACATGTCATGGCCGTTGACCTTCACATAATCGAGGCCATCCGACACCTCTTCCCAGACATTCTTTGACGGGTCGAGATGGTCGCGGCTCTGGTCGACATAGCCGAGGCGCACGGTCGAGCCAAAATCCACTTCACCGGAGTCAGGTGTCTCTTGGCCAGTGATGATGCGGAACAGCGTTGACTTGCCCGCGCCGTTCGGCCCGATCACGCCGACGATCCCGCCTGGCGGCAGCGTGAAAGACAGATTCTCGAACAGCAGCTTGTCGCCATAGGCCTTCGAAATATTCTTCGCTTCGATGACCTTGCCGCCCAGCCGTTCCGGCACCTGGATGACGATTTGCGCCTTGCCCGGCGTACGGTTTTCCTGGCTGGCGACCAGCTGCTCGAACTTGGCGATACGCGCCTTCGATTTGGTCTGGCGTCCCTTCGGCCCCTGCCGGATCCACTCCAACTCGTCCTTGATCGCCTTCTGGCGGCCCGACTCTTCGCGCGACTCCTGCTCCAGGCGCTTGGACTTCTTCTCGAGATAGGTCGAATAATTGCCTTCGTAGGGGAAATATTTACCGCGATCGAGCTCCAGGATCCAACCCACCACATTGTCGAGGAAGTAGCGATCGTGGGTGATCATCAGCACCGCGCCCGCATATTCCTTCAGGTGGTTTTCCAACCACTCCACGCTCTCAGCGTCGAGGTGGTTGGTCGGTTCGTCGAGCAGCAGGATGTCCGGCTTCTGGATGAGCAGTCGGGTCAGCGCGATACGGCGCTTCTCACCACCCGACAGGCTTTCAACCGACCAGTCCGACGGCGGGCAGCGCAGGGCCTCCATCGCGATCTCAAGCTGATTGTCGAGCGTCCAGCCATCGACAGCGTCGATCTGCTCCTGCAACTCGCCCATCTCGGTCATCAGGGCGTCGAAATCGGCATCTTCCGGCGGATCGGCCATGATCATGCTGATCTCGTTGAACCGGTCCAGCTTGTCTGCGATTTCCCGCGCGCCGTCCTTCACGTTTTCCAGGACATTCTTGGCCGGGTCGAGCTGCGGCTCCTGCGCCAGATAGCCGACGCTGACATTCTCGCCAGGCCAGGCTTCACCGCTATAGTCGGTATCGATGCCCGCCATGATCTTGATCAGCGTCGATTTACCGACGCCGTTCGGGCCGACGATGCCGATCTTGGCGCCGCGATAAAATTGTAGGTTGATACCATTGAGCACCGGCTTTGGGGCGCCGGGGAAGCTCTTGGTCATGTTCTTCATGACGAAGGCATATTGCGATGACGCGGACATGGCTTGAAACAGCTCCGAAAGACGAATGACTAAATTTGGGCCGGAGTTAGCGAAGCCCGGCGCCATTGGCAAATGCCGGATCGCTGGCTAAGCCTTCATTCATGCAGAAAATTCGATCGGGCACCATCGCCGCGCTCCTTCTCGGCAGCGTCGCCTCTCCCCTCCCCGTCGCCGCTGCTCCTCCAGTCGCCGCCGCGATTCGAGAAGCGGCCTTGCAGGACAGCATCGCCTGGGATTTCACCGAAGGCCTCACGACGGAGGTCGGCCCTCGCCCTGCTGGCACGCCTCAGGAGGCACGGGCGCGCGATTGGGCGGTTGCGAAGCTCAAGTCACTCGGCTTTTCCAACGTCCGCGCGGAACCATATAGCATGCCGGTCTGGGTACGCGGCCATGACGAAGCACGGATTGTATCGCCCTTCCCTCAGCACCTGGCATTGGCCGCGCTCGGCAACAGCGCATCGACGCCCGCCAAGGGGATTGAGGGCGAAGTCGTCTATTTCCCTACGCTGGCTGATCTTCAGGCGGCGCCCGACGGCAGCTTGAAGGGCAAGATCGCCTTCGTCAGTCATGCCATGACCGCGACTCAAGATGGCAGCTCCTACAGCCATTTCGGCGCGACCCGTCGGCAGGGGCCAAGTGTCGCATCACGCAAAGGCGCAGCGGCGATTCTGATACGGTCGATCGGCACCGATCAGCACCGTCTGCCGCATAGCGGTGTTCAGATGTGGGCCGATGGCGTGAAGCCGATCCCGGCCGCCGCACTCAGTACCGTGGATGCCGACCAGCTGATCCGCGTAATGTCACGGGGCCAGCCCGTCCGCCTTCACCTGACCCTTACGTCCAGGATGCTCAAGGATCAGCCTTCGGGCAACGTCATCGCTGAATTGCCCGGCGCTGATCCGACAGCGGGCATCGTCCTTGCCGCCTGCCACCTCGATAGTTGGGACCAGGGCACCGGTGCCATAGACGATGCCTCAGGGTGCGGGATCATCACGGCTGCTGCGCTCCACGCTGCCAAGGCAGGCCCCCTCCGCCGCACCATCCGCATCCTCATGGCGGGGGCGGAGGAAGTCGGCGGCGATGGAGGGCGCGCCTACTTCGCCACACATGGCAGCGAACGTCATGTCGTGGCCATGGAATCGGACTTCGGCGCAGACCGCGTCTGGCGCATCGACTTCAAGCTGCCCGCAACCTACGCAGCGGTATCCAAACGAATTTCGAACGCCCTCGCTCCACTTGGGATCGCGCCCAGCCGCACCGCTGCCGGAGGCGGATCGGATATCGAGCCCTTGGTGAAGGCAGGGGTGCCGGTACTCGATCTGCAGCAGGACGGCACCCGCTATTTCGACATCCACCACACTGCGGACGACACCCTGGACAAGGTGGATCGCGCGCAACTGCAACAGAATGTGGCAGCCTGGGCCGTCACCCTGCATGAATTCGCCACCACCACAGAATCGCTGGCGAATAAGTGAACTTTTGTAGTAGACAACATTCCGTCGCGTGATTCCGTCGCTTCACCGACGCAGAAAAGCATTGATTTGTGCAGCGCACACGTTAATGCGGGTCGCTCGCGTCGGGCGTGTTAACAATATGCCGACGCGGCAATATGCTATGGGAGCCGTACACAATGAAGAAGATCGCTGTTGTTTTCGCTTCGGCCGGCCTGATGGCCCTCGCCGCTTGCGGTGAGAAGCCGGCCAACGAGACCGCGAACGCTTCGAACGCTGTTGTCGAAAACGTTGTCGAAAACGCTGCTAACGCTGCCGACAACGCTGCGAATGCTGCTAACGCCGCCGACAACGCTGCGAACGCTGCTTCGAACGCTGCGAACGCCGAATAATCTTCGCGTCAGCAAGATTTTTAAGAGGGCGGGCCGTGTCACGGTCCGCCCTTTTTCTATGTGCGCGAGATACGCGCCGCAGCCGTGCAAGAAGCTGTCGCAGGAACAGCGCCGATCATCGATGTTTGAAGGTGGTCGGGGAGACAGGATTCGAACCTGCGACCCTCTGCTCCCAAAGCAGATGCGCTACCAGGCTGCGCTACTCCCCGACGTAAGGCGCCTTAGCGGCGAAGAATGCGTCCCGTCAATGAGCCATCGCGGAACAGTGGCATTCTATTCCCTTCAGATTGGCCGATGCAGGAAATGGTGGGCCCGGCAGGACTCGAACCCGCAACCTAGCCGTTATGAGCGGCCAGCTCTAACCATTGAGCTACAGGCCCCACCTGATCGACCGGATAGGAGGCATCAGGCCGCTTGGCAAGCCTGTCTCCGCACCGGAACTGCTTCCAGAAACTGATCCAGCGAAGCCGCTTTGACATCCCGCCTGGCGAGGTGGTCGAAAATCTTGTCCCACCACATGAAAAAGGCCGCTTGGTCCTTCGCGCTGCGCACATAGGGCGTATGCCCCGGCTCCAGCGTCGGCGAGTGGAAGCTGAAGTTCAGGACTGCGGCACCCTCTTCGATCAACGCATCGATCGCGCTTATGGCATCACGGACCGGCACGCCCTCTGGCGTCAAAGGCACCCGGCTGAACAAACCGGTACGCGCCAAGCCCCCCGCAATCCTGCTAACCGACTGCGCCTTTTGATAAAGCCGCTCGCCCCCGCTTCGCAGCATTCCTACAAAGGCCGTCGAAAGCGGCAGTTCGACCAGAGCACGCTCCGGCCCCGCCCAATAGGGATTGAGTGGCAAGCCCCGGAAGTCTGGTCCGTGCTGCGCGCTATAATCGAACCTGCTGCGTACCGAACTGTCGAGCCGAAACCCTGCCTCCTCCAGCAAGCGCGCGCTATTATGCCCAACGCCATAGCGCCCAGCGCGATAGGCGGCCGGGCGTCGGCCGAACCGCTCCGTGATCCGGTGACATAATGCTTCCAGCTTCGCGCGCTCAACCGCCTCGGGAAGAAACCCTGCATAGCTGTTCGCCTCAGTCACCTCTTCAACGTGCGGAGGATTGACCCAGGGGTGAAGGTGCGCGCCGACATCCGCCGTGTCGTCAGCCACCCACTGCGCCATCATCCCGGCAGCGGCGTCATCGTCTACCACTGGATAATCAGCAACATAAATGGGCTTCACGCCCGCTGACGTGAAATAGGCCTGACCGCGCGCCATGCTATCCAGTGCCGTCACGCTATGGCCATGGCGGCTGAATGGAGCGCTCCAGTCGAACTCTTCCTCGGTATCGACGAACAGCATGAACCGAGTCCCGAAATCGGGAGCAAGCGTGATCATGTCCAGCGCCAAGGGCGTGCGCAGCAGACTGCCGTCATGATCGGACGAATTCATGGCTCCGCTTTACCGCCACAAAGGTTGCGATAGCGTTTCCCTCAAAGCGTCAGAAGCTGCCTGCGGCATCCTCGGCCAAGGTGATCGCTGGTATCGACAGCAGGAAGCGATCCGGCTCGATCTGCAAGGCGCCGCCGCAACCCGCCGCAAGGCTCCTTATCAGGCGCAGCGAAAAGCCGAGACCCAGCAACGGACCATCCGCCCAATCGCCATCGGCTGTATAGCCCGGGTCAAGCAGCCGCTCCTCATCCATCCCCTCGAGGCTTGCAGGCCTGTCGACCGCCAGCATCACCGATCCATGTCCGCCATCCGGCTGATACCAGCAAGCGCCGCTCAGCGCCTCGCCCGGCGTCGCGATTGAAACGACCGTGCGGATCAGATGCTGTACCATGCGTTCGCCCTGAACCGGATCGATCCGCACCATCGGCAGCGATCGCGCCAGATTGATGTCGATCTGAGCGCCATTGCCCTCACCCTGCTCCCGGAACCGCGCGGACACTTGCGCGATCAGCAACGCTGGGTCGATCGCAACCGGAGCCTCTGCCCCTTCTCCGCGAGACACGCGGGCCGCAAGGTCGAGGTCATCGAAAGCGGCCAGCAGATGCCGGGCATCCAGCGCGATCTTTCCCGCCATCTCCCGATATTCAGGGCCGCTGGGACCGAACAGCTCCTGCTCGATGATATCGGCGAACCCCAAGATAGCGTTCAGCGGCGTGCGCAGCTCATGCACCAGTTGCCGCAGCGAGTCGGCGGATAGTCCGGCGACTGACACAGGTTCAGCCTGCGGCGGAGCCGCGACCTCATGCAGATAGGGGCGGCGCGCCTGGCCGCGATATCCCTGAAACCTGCCCGATCGCGGATCGAAGAAGGGCGTTGCCGATAGCCGCCATTCGCCCGCCATCGCTCCGCCGACGATGGTGTAGCGTCCATTCTGGAATCCGCTGCGCCGCATGAAAGCGCCCGCAACGCTGCCGTCGGGGCCGCTTGCGCCGGCAACAGCCACCTCACCAAGCGACAGTCCGATCAGCGCCGCGCGCGGGCCCTGATCGACCCAGATCATCATGCCCGTGGCATCCGTTTCGAATGCGAAGGAACCGACGGCGCCGGACTGCCCAACGTCGGCACGGGGCGTGACCACATCGGGTATCCGCCGCCCGCTCGTAAAGCGTTCGATCCTGTCGACGAGGTTCCGGATCTGGTCGTCGCCTGCCGGAACGTCATCCGTCGGCTCGGCCGAAGCGTCTTCGACCAGTGCTTCCTGCACATCCGCAGATGGCTCCGCGCTGTCATTTGGCGCCATCATGGCGGGCGTCAGCAGCATGTCGCTCGTATCGTCGACAGCCTCCGCCTCTCGGTCGCTTGTCAGGACGAGGTCAGCCGCGCCGAACGCCTCCAGCGCCTGCTGTGTCGCCGCGCCCAGATCCCGCCGTCCCCGCAGAACGCCACGCGCGGTTGGCGTGAGGCGAGGTAGCAGGGCAACCCACGCGTCATCAGGCAGGCGCGCGCGCGACATGGCGGCGGCTACAATCGCGGGCCTATCATTGGCAAAAAACTCGACGAGCGCGGGCGACCGCAAGCGTCCGCCGAGCTCGACCACCGACGCGATCCGCTGGGTTTCCGACAATTGAGGTTGCAGTCCCGCGAGCCGGTCCAGCAACACGGCGCGTTCTTCATCCGGCAAGGTGCGCCGGTCGGCACGATCATTCTGCGCCAGCAGATCGACGCACTGACGCCACAGCGTCACCGCGCCTAGGCCGCTCCTGTTTTCTGCGGCGAGAACCGTCTGCATCAAATCGTTGAAGCGCACCTTATTCCCCTTGAGGACTTCCGCCGACGTGCAGAACTTCGCTGCGAAAGGAAATCATGACGAACGAATAGGCCTTCCCGTGCCTGAGGAAAAGAGCCAGCGGATGGCAATTCGGGGAGCGTCGCATAGTGGGACAATTGCATTGCCCTGAAATATTATTATGATACGGCGTAAGGATTAGAAAGGAAATAAGCAGAAGAATGGCTGGGCCCGCTATTGATGACATCGATCTCCACATCCTGGGCGAGTTGCAACAGGATGGCCGGATGACCAATGTGGAGCTCGCGCGAAAGGTCGGCTTGACCGCTCCTCCTTGCCTGCGCCGCGTGCGCGCCTTGGAAGAAAGCGGCGCGATCACTTCTTATCATGCTGTGGTCAACCCGGCCATGCTGGGCTACACCATCACCGTATTCGCGATGGTCAGCCTGAAGAGCCAGGCGGAATCTGACCTAAAGGCTTTCGAGGATCATGTCGCGACCCTGCCGGAGGTTCGCGAATGCTATATGCTGAATGGAGAGATTGATTTCATCCTGAAGGTCGTGGCCAAGGATCTTCAGAGCTTCCAGCAATTCCTCACGTCGAAGCTGACGCCTGCCCCCAATGTGGTGAGCGTGAAGACGTCCCTCACCATCCGCATGTCGAAAAATCTGCCTGGCGTGCCCCTGCCACTCTGACCGGCACCCAGCGGGGCGCGGTTTTTGCCAAAGGGCCAGCGCGCAACGAACCTGCGCGCTGGCCCTTCCCTAACACTTAGCTCGCAGGCGGCACTGCTACCGGCTGGAACGCCGTCTTGCGGCTTTGCTGGTCAACCCACACGCTCCAGAAACCGGCGACGTTCGCCCAATTGCCCGTAACCTGTGCAAGCGCCGTCTTCGCCGACGCCAGATCGCCTGACCGCGCCAGCGCTATGCCAAGGCGTGCATTAGCCTTCCCCTGGTCAACGCCGCCCTTCGACAAGGCGAGCCGGTACATCTCGACCGCCTGCGGGAACTGGCTGAGCGAGAAATAGCTGTCTGCCACAGACATCGCCGCCGACCCGTCCTTCGCAGCCGCGGCCTTCTTCGCGGCCGCTGGCAAGGCGGCGATTTCCTTCGCCGCCTTGGGCGTCACGCTCTTCATCAGGCTTGCCGTCACCGCCTGCGTCGGCGTCAGCTTGCCCGCCGAGCGGCCAGCCTCGATGATGGCCTTGGCCTCCGCATAATTGCCCGCCTTTTCAGCGAGCTGCGCATAGGCCTGATAGTCACGCTCGCTCGCCATCGCTCCATTGGCCGCCTGCAAGCGGTAAAGGTCAAGCTGCGGCTGCGCGTCGGTCCCCGGCGCCGTCATATAATTGGAAAGCGCGGACCGCCATTCCCCGGCCGATCCATAACGGGCCAGGCGCTCGCGATAGAGCGATCCCACCTCGGCCCAGTCACCCGCTGCATAAGCGAGCGAGATGGCACGGTCATACCAGGCAGCCGGGATCGCCTGCCCCGACGCGCGCTGCCGCGCCAGCGCTTCCTGTACGAAGGGTCGCGCGTCCTTCACCTTGTTCTTGCGCAGGTAGATGTCCGCACGCAGCATCGTCGCGTCGATGCCGTCATACCCCAGCGTCTTGGCATAATCGAGCTGCGCCAGCGCGTCGTCATAATTGCCCACCACATAGGACAGGTAGCCGGCGGTGTAGCGCAGGCGCGGCGCATCCTTCTTGGGCACGGAATTCGTCTTGAACATGTCGGTCAATGCCACGCGCTGGCCCTGGAAATTGCGCTTGAGCACCGCCAGTTCGAACCGCAAGGCTGCGGCAACATAGGCCTCATAGTCGCTGACCGGCATCAACCCGCTGATCTGCGCCTGGGCATTGTTCGTGTCTCCTGCCTTGATCGCGCTGTCCGCCGCCTGTGCAGCTGCCCGGAACCCTTCGGACATGGTGATAACCGGCCCGCTGGTTGACGCCTTTTTCGCCGCCGCTGGCACCGCTACGACCGTAAGAGCCGTGATCGCAAGAAGCCCAGATTTCAGCATGGATTGTCGCAGCCCGATCATGTCGGCCGTCCCCTTTTATGTCAGGCGCCCGTTTCAGGCGCCGGTCCCTGTTCATGTCGATATGAAGAAGGTGCGCCACCCGGATGAGCAGCGCACCTTTTTGAGCTTAGGCCTTGGTCGCGAGATAGCTCAGCCAGAGGTCGGCGATCTTCTTGCGCGTGCCGGCCTGCACCGACTGCAACGCCGCCTTCGCCGATGCCACATCGCCGCCCAGGGCCTTGGCGATGCCAAGACGCGTATTCACCTCGTCCGCATCGACGCCGCCCTTCTGCTTGGCGAGTTCGAACATGGCCGCCGCCTTGGCATAGTCGCCATAGCCGAGATAAGCGTCAGCGGTCGCCGCTGCGATCTTGCCATTGGCCGCCTTGCGCGCATCCGCCTCGGCCGAAGCAAGCGAGGCCTTGTCACCGGCGATCTTCGGTGCCGCCGTCTGATAGAGATCGGCGCCCGACGTGCCCTTCAGCACACCCTTGGCTCGGCCCTGGTCAATCGCGGATTTCACCTCGCCATAGATGCCAGTCTTGGACGCCATTTCCCCATATTCGAGGAAGTCGCCAGCAACCACCAGGCCGCCCGAGGCCGCCATCAGACGCAGAACGTCCAGATTTTCCCGGTTGGTGATATTCGGGTTCGCCTGCTGGAAGAGGCGGACGAGGGTGCGGAGGTTTTCCCCATTCGGAGCTGCCTGATATGCCAATGTCGCCCATTCGGTCACTTCGGGCAGGCGCGATGCGGCGGCCCGGCTCACACCGATCTGATACCACTGCGCGGGCACCTGGCCGCCTGCAGCCTTTGTCGCGTCGGCAGCAGCTTTCAGCGCGGCAAGGCCCTTCTGATTGAGGCCGCGCGCAGGTTCAGCTCCGGCATTGGCCGTTCCCGCCTTGCCGAAATAGGCCTGCGCCAGCGTCGCATTGATGGACTCGGGCTTGTAGTTTGCCTGAATGGCCGCCTGCGCCCGCTGGATCGCCAGATCGTAATTCTTTGCCTGAAGCGCCTGATCGGCGGCAACCGCGTTGAACTGGCCGACCTGTTCTGCTGGGGTAAGGCCGCTGTCGAGCATCTGCGCCAGCGCCTCGCCCTGCATCGCGCTGTCCTTGGCGGCGATGGAGGTGTTCAGCTTGATGGCGCCGATCTGATATTTGTCATCGTTCGACTTGGCCTTGCTATCCGCATCCGCCAACGCCGCCTTTGCTCCTGCAAAGTCGTTCTTCTGCGCTGCGGCCTGCGCCGTCTGCAGAGCCTTGATGACGTCCGGAGAAACGTTCAGCTTGGGCGCGCCGCCCTTCTTGTCTTCCTTCTTCGCGGCCATCGCGGGCGCGGAAATCGCGCCTCCGGTCACCGCAAGGGCCAGCGCGAGCGCCACGGGGGATACAAAACGCATGATCATCTTCTCCTCTGTGCGCCTGGGGGAAAGGCGCCCCTTGATTGAGCGCCGTTTAGGGGACGGCGCGTGAATGACGTTTGAACATCGTATATGCAGCAGTTTTCCGCCTGTCAGCCCTTTCTTGCAGCTTGATCTGACGCGAGCGCGCGTGCGCGCGAGGGGTGACAGATTTGTTTCGCTCCGCTAGTGCATGAGCAACGAAACAGTTCCATCCAAAAAGAGAATCGCATTGACCGACGAGACTGCCCTCGCCGACCCTTCGGACATCAGCCCCATCTCCATCGTGGAGGAGATGAAGGCAAGCTATCTCGACTATGCCATGTCGGTCATCGTCGCCCGCGCCCTGCCGGACGTGCGCGACGGGTTGAAGCCGGTGCACCGCCGTATCCTCTTTTCGGCCCATGAATCGGGCTTCACCTATAACAAGCCCTATCGCAAGTCGGCGCGCATCGTCGGTGACGTGATCGGTAAATATCACCCCCATGGCGACAGCCCGATCTACGACGCCTTGGCGCGCATGACCCAGGATTGGGCGATGCGGGTCCCTTTGATCGATGGTCAGGGGAACTTCGGTTCAATGGATCCCGATCCGCCGGCGGCGATGCGCTACACCGAAGCGCGCCTGGCCAAGGTCACGAATGCCCTGCTGGAGGATCTCGACAAGGACACCGTCGATTTCCAACCCAACTATGACGCTTCGGAAAGCGAGCCGCAGGTTCTGCCCGCACGCTTTCCCAACCTGTTGGTCAACGGCTCGGGCGGCATCGCGGTCGGCATGGCGACCAATATCCCGCCTCACAATCTGGGCGAAGTGGTCCGCGCCTGCCTTGCCTATATCGACAACCCCGCCACCACCATCGACGAACTGATCCAGATCGTCCCCGGCCCCGACTTCCCTACCGCGCCGCTGATCCTCGGCCAGTCCGGAGCTCGCAGCGCCTATCACACCGGGCGCGGATCCATCATGATGCGCTCGCGCCACGTGATCGAGGAAGGTCGCGGCGACCGTCGCTCCATCGTCCTCACCGCCATTCCTTATCAGGTCGGCAAGAATGGCCTGGTCGAAAAGATCGCCGAAGCCGCCAAGGACAAGCGGATCGAGGGCATCAGCGACATTCGCGATGAATCCAATCGCGAAGGCGTGCGCATCGTCATGGACCTGAAGCGGGATGCGACGCCAGAGGTCGTGCTGAACCAGCTGTGGCGCAACACTCCCGCGCAGTCGAGCTTCCCGGCCAACATGCTCGCCATTCGCGGCGGCCGTCCCGAACTTCTCAACATCCGCGATATCATCGAAGCCTTCGTCAAGTTTCGCGAAGAGGTCATCACCCGCCGTACGAAGTACGAACTCAACAAGGCTCGCGACCGCGCGCATATCTTGCTGGGCCTCGTCATCGCGGTCACCAACCTCGATGAAGTCGTTCGCACCATCCGTGGCTCGGCCAGTCCGGCCGAGGCGCGCGAAACGCTGCTGGCCCGCGAATGGCCGGTCGCTGAAATCGCGCCCTATCTGCGCCTCGTCGAAGCGATCGAGACAGAGGCGACCGGCGACACCTACCGACTGTCCGACGTTCAGGTCCGTGCGATCCTGGACCTGCGCCTCCACCGCCTGACCGCGCTTGGCCGCGACGAGATCGGCAACGAACTGGCCGAACTGGCCGCTGCCATCGCCGAATATCTCGAAATTTTGGGCAACCGGCAGAAGCTCTACGCGGTGATGCGCGAGGAGTTCGAGGCGATCGAGCGCGACTTCGCCACGCCCCGCATCTCGGAAATCACCGCCGCCGCCGACGGCATCGAGGATGAAGACCTGATCGAGCGCGAGGAGATGGTCGTCACCGTCACCGTGCAGGGCTATATCAAGCGCACCCCTCTCGAAAGCTTCCGCGCCCAGGCGCGCGGCGGCAAGGGCCGGTCCGGCATGGCGACCAAGGATGAGGATGCGATCACCGAACTGTTCGTGACCTCAACGCACACGCCGGTCCTCTTCTTCTCCACCGCAGGCAAGGTCTACCGCCTCAAGGTCTGGCGCCTGCCCGAAGGTGGCCCCGCGACGCGCGGCCGTCCGATGGTGAACCTCCTGCCGCTCGGTCCGGGCGAAACGATCCAGACCGTGCTGCCGCTGCCCGAGGATGAGGATAGCTGGAAGGACCTGCACGTCATGTTCGCCACCGCGAACGGCACGGTCCGCCGCAACAGCATGGACGCCTTCGCCAACGTGCCGAGCAACGGCAAGATCGCGATGCGCTTCGATGAGGGCAGCGACGATTGCCTGATCGGCGTCGCCCTGCTGAGCGAAGAGGATGACGTCTTGCTCGCCACCCGCCAGGGCAAGGCGATCCGCTTCAAGGCGACCGATGTGCGCGAGTTTCAGAGCCGTACGTCCACCGGCGTACGCGGCATGACGCTGAAGGGCGATGATGAAGTCATCTCGCTCTCCATCCTCCACCGCGCCGGGACGACGCAGGAGGAGCGCGAAGACTATTTGCGTTTCGCCCCGTGGAAGCCGGAGAAGGAAGGCTCCCCCCAGATGAGCGAGGAGCGCTTTGCCGAGCTACAGGGCAAGGAGCAGTTCATCCTCACCGTCTGCTCCAACGGCTACGGCAAGCTATCGTCGGCCTATGACTATCGCCGCACCGGACGTGGCGGCCAGGGCATCACGAATATCGACAATATCGGCCGCAACGGCCCGGTGGTGGCGAGCTTCCCCGCGCGTCATGGCGATCATCTGATGCTGGTAACCGACCAGGCCAAGCTGATCCGCATGGGCCTCGACACCCTGCGCGTCATCGGCCGCAATTCGGCAGGCGTGCGCCTCTTCAACGTCTCGGACGATGAGCATGTCGTCAGCGCCGCGAAGATCGAGGAGAGCGACGAGGAAACGGAAATCAGCACCCCGGCTGGCATGGAAGTCTCACCCGAAGTCAGCCCCGAAGCCGACCCGGACCTCACCGAAGAGTGACGGAGCTCTTCGCCTACAAGATCCTGACCAGGGATCAGTATGACCAGCTAAAGACCGACGGCGTGTTCAAGGGCGCGCCCGTCGATCTGGCCGATGGCTACATCCACCTGTCCACCCGCGAACAGGCGGCTGAAACCGCCGCCAAGCATTTCGCGGGCCAGGACCACCTGGTGATGCTGATGATCGACCTTGCCCCCTTCGGCGATGCGCTCAAATGGGAAGAATCACGCGGCGGCGCCCTCTTCCCCCACCTCTACGCCGACCTGCCCGTCAGCGCGGTCGCGGGAAAGGTCGTCCTGCGGCTGGACGAACAGGGCAAGCATCTCTTTCCTGCAGGGTTCTGACGTGCCACAATGTGGTCGTTTGATCGCGATAGATCATCCGGCTCTATGAGCCACGTTCCACAAGCCGCTCGTCTGCTGGTATATTTCACTCTCCTAAATCACGACGAGCGAGAGATCAAAAATCAACTCAAGTCCTAGGCCGTTTGCTAAACGGATAACTCCCTCGCTCTTCTCATGCGCACCACCTTCCCGCCGCTCACCCAATAATCAAATCCGCCCCACCTGATCCGCCGTGATCCAGCCGCCGCGAGTTGCATCCCCCAATGCGCCCAGCATACGGCAAAAGGCGCCAGCACATCCCACCAGAGCGAACGCCGCGCCGCCCGCGCCTGGTCCGGCTCCAATACTCCCGCGATGATCCGCCGCCGCCCCAGCGCGCGACCAAAAGCCGCCGCATAGCCAATGGCCAGAGCGCCCCAACCACCCCAGCACATCGCCCAAACCCAACCCAAAGCTTGCGCGCCAACCACCAGAGCAGCGATGCCCCACATCCCCACGCTGTTCGTCACGATATGCCGGTACTGCCGCACGCCAAACGCAATCGCCCCGCCTCCCTCCAGCGGCGATGCCACCAGCAAATCCCGCACCGGCCGCAACCGCAGCTTCGCGCGCCATCCCGCAAGGCCGATCGCCATATCATCCGACAACCGCCCCGCCAGCGCCGCGTCTAGGTCGAGCCGCTCCGCCACCTCCCGCGTCAACGCCATCGCTCCGCCCCAGGGCATGGTCGCGCTCGCAGCCCGTGGCAATGTCGCCAGCTGCATCTCCACAGCCCCGACCAGCGCCGCCACAGGCCGCGCCTCAGGCAACAGCAGCCGATAGCCGGTCACGATGTCCGCCTTCCCCCGCACCAAGGGAAAGAGCAACCGCCCCACCAACCGGGCGGGCGGCTCGATATCCGCATCCACGAACACCAAATAGCGGTCCTCCGGCCGCAAAGCCCGCAAAGCCGCGCGCAATTTATGAACCTTCTGCCCCTCATTCACTGCCATGCCCGCGCGGACAAGCTGCACCCAATCCCCCTCCCGCGCTGCCAAAGCTTCCGCCGCCGCGCACCCGCCGCTCGACGCGATCACCAGCCGGAACCGCGCCGTCTGCGCCTTCAACCGGGCGATAAGTTCCGCCCCGCCATCCCAATCATTTCGCACCGACAGCAGGACGACCACGCCCTCAGGCGCTTCCTCCTTCCGGTCCACTGGAAGATGCCGCCAATAGTTCAGCACGCCCAGCAGCGTCAGCCCCTGCAGCACCGCCCACGCCCAAAAGGCCCAACCCATCGTAAATCCAAGCCCTTTACCGCCCCGACCGCTGCTGTATGACGCTTGGCAAGATGCTCTCCAACCCTTTTCTCTTCACCCTCCTGCGCATTCTCCCGGCGTCGGTCGCCTCATGGCTCGGCGGCTGGCTGTCCGCGAACATAGCCCGCAGGAACATGAAGCTGCGAGACCAGCGCGCCCGCGCCAACCTCGCCATCCTGCGCCCCGATCTGGATGAAGCCACGCGTGAGGAAATGCTCACCCGCCGCTGGATCAATCTCGGCCGCACCATGGCCGAACTCACCAACATCGACCGGTTGATCGAAAACGACCATATCACGGTCGAAGACGCCAAAGGCTATGAAGAGGTTCTCGCCGGTCCCGGCCCCATGATCGCGCTTGCCGTGCATATCGGCAATTGGGACCTGCTCGCCGCCCATATCAAGGCGTCGACTGACCGCCCCGGTCTCGGCGTCTATGACCCGCCGCAAGATCCGGGGCAGGCCGCCATGCTGAAGCGCGCCCGCAGCTCCTATATGGGGGAGGCGATCACCGGCGACGGCGCGGCTCGCGGTATCCTGAAGCATTTGACGACCAAGGACCGCGCCACCCTCTATATCCTGCTGGACGAGCGCCGCGATCGTCAGGTCTGGTTCCCCCGCTTCGGCCGCGACTTGCCGCCGTCCGGCAATCTTTCCGTCGCGCTGCGCCTAGGCCGCAAAGTCGGTGCGAAGTTCCTCCCCTTCTACCTGATCCGAACCACCGGGCCCAATTTCCGCGTCCACTGGCACCCGCCGCTCGACCCCGCGCAACTCACCGACGACCAGATCATGGATCAGGTCGACGCGTTCCTCGGCAAAGCCTGTATCGACCATGCCGACCAATGGCTGGCGCTCCACGATATGGATTTGACGGTCTGATCCTCCGTTCGGGCTGATCGCATGAGGATCAAACCGGTTCTCTCCCAACCCAACAGCCGCTAAAGCCCCCAAATGCCCCGACTCGCCATCAAGATTTGCGGCCTTTCCACGCCCGACACGATCGGCGCAGCCGTTCGGGCAGGCGCGACCCATCTGGGCTTCGTCCATTTCGCCAAGAGCCCCCGCCATGTCGAGGCCGACCAGTTGCGCGCTTTGGCCTCAACCATCCCCGCCCATGTCGAGCGCGTAGCTGTCCTGGTCGATCCTACAGACGAAACACTTGCTGAACTCGCCGCAACCAAGACTCTCACCGCCCTGCAACTCCACGGCAAGGAAAGCCCCGAACGCGCCGCCGCTATCGCCAAGCGCTTCGACCTCCCCGTCTGGAAAGCCATTTCCGTCAAGACCCGCGCGGACATCGATGCAGCGAAAGCCTATGCCGGTGCGGCCGACTTCCTCCTGTTTGATGCGAAAACGCCTGATAGCGCGGCGCTCCCCGGTGGAATGGGGCTCCGCTTCGACTGGACCCTGCTGCGCGGCGTCCCCATATCCATGCCCTGGGGCCTTTCAGGAGGTCTCGGCATCGACAATGTCGCCGAAGCGATCCGCATCACCGGCGCACCGATGATCGACGTTTCTTCGGGCGTGGAAAGCGCGCCAGGCATCAAGAGTGTGGACAAGATCATGGCCTTCTGCAAAGCGGCACAGCAATCATGACCATCAGCAACTCCCTCCGCTCGCAACCGGACGCATCCGGTCATTTCGGGTCTTTCGGCGGCCGCTATGTCGCCGAAACGCTGATGCCGCTCATTCTGGAGCTGGAAAAGGTCTACAAGGAAGCAAAGCAGGACCCGACTTTCGAAGCCGAGTTCGAAGAGTTGCTGCGAAGCTATGTCGGCCGGCCCAACCCGCTTTACTATGCAGGCCGCCTCACCGAAGCGCTACGCGCCGATGCCCCAGATGGTAAGGGCGCAAAAATCTATCTGAAGCGCGAGGAATTGAACCACACCGGCGCGCACAAGATCAACAATTGCATCGGCCAGGCGCTGCTCGCTCGCCGCATGGGCAAGAAGAAGGTGATCGCCGAAACGGGTGCGGGCCAGCATGGCGTCGCCACCGCCACCGTCGCCGCCTTGTTCGGCATGGAATGCAAGATCTTCATGGGCGCGAAGGATGTCGAGCGGCAAAAGCCCAACGTCTTCCGCATGAAGCTGCTGGGCGCGGAAGTCATTCCCGTCGTGTCAGGCTCGCAAACGCTAAAAGATGCGATGAACGACGCCTTGCGTCATTGGGTTTCAAACGTCCACGACACCTTCTACATCATCGGCACTGCTGCGGGGCCGCACCCCTATCCGGAACTGGTCCGCGACTTTCAGTCGGTGATCGGCAAGGAGGCGCGCCAGCAGATCGTCGAAATCGAAGGCTGCCTGCCTGACCTGCTGATCGCCCCGGTCGGCGGCGGCTCCAACGCCATTGGTCTTTTCCACCCCTTCCTTGACGATGTGGACGTCAAGATGATCGGCGTGGAAGCAGCGGGCGAGGGCCTCACCGGCAAGCATGCCGCCTCGCTCGCGGGCGGCGCGTCTGGCATCCTCCATGGCAACCGGACCTATCTGCTTCAGGACGAAGACGGCCAGATCACCGAAGCGCACAGCATTTCGGCCGGGCTCGACTATCCCGGCATCGGCCCTGAACATAGCTGGCTGCATGAGATCGGCCGCGTTCAATATATGCCGATCACCGATGACGAAGCGCTCGCCAGCTTCCAGAAGCTTGCGGCTCTGGAAGGCATCATCCCGGCGCTGGAATCCGCCCACGCCATCGCCAGCGCGGAAAAGGTTGCCCCCACGATGGACGCGGACCAGATCATCGTCGTCAATCTCTCCGGACGGGGCGACAAGGACATCTTCACCGTCGCCGACGCGCTGGGAGTGGAGATGTGATGCCCTTCCGCGCACTCCGTGCTCCTGCGAAGGCAGGAGCCCAGTCCCGCCGTCCGATCTGGATTCCTGCCTGCGCAGGAACACGCCCGCGCAGGGATTACTGATGACTGACCGCCTCGCCACCCGCTTCGCCGCCTGCAAGGAAGCAGGGCGCGCCGCCCTCGTCACCTTCGTGACCGCGGGCGACCCGACGGTTACTGCCACTCCGGCGATCCTCGACGCCCTTGTCGCTGGCGGCGCCGACATCATCGAACTCGGCATGCCCTTCACCGATCCGATGGCGGACGGCCCCGCGATCGAATTGGCAAATCTGCGCAGCCTTGGCTCGGGTACGAAGACCAAGGACATCTTCCATCTCGCCACCACCTTCCGCGCGCGGCACCCCCATACCCCGCTGGTGCTGATGGGCTATGCCAATCCGATGCTGATCCGTGGCTCCGAATGGTTTGCGAACCAGTGCCGTGAAGCAGGCGTCGATGGCGTCATCTGTGTCGATACGCCCCCCGAAGAGGACGCCGAAATCGGCCCTGCCCTGCGCGCGGCAGGCGTTCACCTCATACGCCTCGCGACACCCACGACCGATGCCGCGCGCCTTCCGACCGTGCTCGATGGCGCCAGCGGCTTCCTCTACCATGTCGCCGTTGCGGGCGTGACCGGCAAACAGCAGGCAGCCCAAACCGCCGTCGAACAGGCCGTGGAAAAGCTGAAGGCCGCGACGGACCTTCCCATCGCCGTCGGCTTCGGCGTCCGCTCCGCCGAGCAGGCCGCCGGGATCGGCCGTGTCGCTGACGGCGTGGTCGTCGGATCGGCCATTGTGGACATCATCGGCTCGCATGGCGACGCCGCCGCCCCCTTCGTTCAGGAGTTCGTCGCCACCTTGAGCGGCGCTCTCAAAGCCAACAGCCCCCATTTTCGGGAGACCGCCGCATGAGTTGGATCAACCGCGTCCGCAACGCCGTCCCCTTCCTTGCCAAAAAGGAAAGCACGGCCGAGACGCTGTGGCACAAATGCCCGTCCTGCACGGAAATGATCTTCATCAAGGAGTGGGAAGACAATCTGTCCGTCTGCCCGCGCTGCGACCATCATGGCCGCATCGGCCCGTCCGAGCGGTTCGAGCAAATCCTAGACGCGGGCTTCATCCTGCTACCGACCCCGCCGGTTCAGGAAGACCCGCTCAAGTTCCGCGATTCCAAGCGCTATCCCGACCGCATGAAGGCCGCCCGTGCCCAGACCGGGGATCAGGACGCCCTCATCAACGCGCGCGGCGCGATCGACGACGTTCCGCTGGTCATGGGTGTGCAGAATTTCGCCTTCATGGGTGGCTCCATGGGCATGGGCGTGGGCGCGGCATTCATCCAGGGCGTGAACGAAGCCATTGGCCATAAATGCCCTTATGTCATCTTCACCGCAGCAGGCGGCGCGCGCATGCAGGAAGGGATACTATCCCTCATGCAGATGCCGCGATCGACCGTCGCGATCCAGAAACTGCACGCGGCGGGCCTCCCCTATATCGTCGTCCTCACCGATCCGACGACGGGTGGCGTCACCGCCAGCTATGCGATGCTGGGCGATGTCCAGATCGCCGAGCCTAACGCCCTTATCGGCTTCGCAGGCCAGCGCGTCATCGAAAGCACGATCCGCGAAAAGCTGCCCGATGGCTTCCAACGCGCTGAATATCTTCTGGAACATGGCATGCTCGACATGGTTGTTCACCGTAGCGAATTGCGCGACACGCTCGCACGGGTGATCGGCTACCTCGCTCCCCGCGCGGCTGCCTGACGCCACCGCGCGAGGGATTTAGGGCCATGCCCGACCACGCCATTTCCGATGATCCGGGCGTTCAGGCTCAACTGGACCGGCTAGCCACGCTCTCGCCCGGCGCTGACACGCTTGGCCTCGACCGCATCACTCGCTTGCTTGACCGCCTGCGCGATCCGCATCGGGCGCTGCCGCCGGTGTTCCATGTCGCGGGAACCAACGGCAAAGGCTCGACCTGTGCTTTTCTGCGCGCGGCTTTGGAAGCGGACGGCAGGAGCGTTCACGTCTTCACCTCGCCCCATCTCGTCCGCTTCAACGAACGCATCCGCCTCAATGGCCAGCTGATCAGCGACGAAGCGCTCGCCCACTATCTCTCCCGCGTGCTGGACGTTGCGGAGGGTATCAACGCCAGCTTCTTCGAAGTCACGACCGCCGCCGCCTTCCTCGCCTTCGCCGAACATCCCGCCGACGCCTGCATCATCGAAGTGGGGCTCGGCGGACGGCTCGACGCCACCAACATCATCGAGAATCCCGCCGTCTGCGGCATCGCCCAGCTTGGCCTCGATCATCAGGCCTTCCTCGGCGACAATCTTCGCGCCATCGCCACTGAAAAGGCAGGCATCGCCAAACCCCGCGCGCCCCTCGTTACGCAGCGCTACCCCGAATCGCTCGCTTCCGTGATGCGCGAAGCCGCCAATCGCGCCCGCACGGTCTGGCTCCCCATGGGCCAAAGCTGGGACGCCGCAAGCTACCGCGACCGGCTCCATTACCGCGACGAGCAGGGCCGCCTCGACACCCCGCTCCCCCGCCTCCCCGGCGCGCATCAGGTACAGAACGCCGCGCTCGCCTTCGCCATGCTCCGCCATCAAAGCGCCTTGCCCGTCAGCGAGGCCGCCCTGAAGGCCGCGCCCCTCTGGGCGCATTGGCCCGCGCGCCTCCAGCGCCTGGACCACGGACCCCTGCTCGCCCCCCTCCCGCCTGGCAGCGAAGCCTGGCTCGACGGCGGCCATAACGCCGGAGCAGGCGAAGCAATCAGCGCCTTCTTCACCGCCGACCGGCTTGGCGGCCGCCAACTGCATCTCGTCATCGGGATGCTCGCCAACAAAGATGTGGACGCCTTCCTTGCTCCCTTCGCCGGGCGCATCGCGCACATCCACGCGCTCCCCGTGCCGGGCCATGATCATCACCCCCCAAGCCGCTTCGCCGCCATCGCGGAGCAATGGGGCATAGGCTGCAGTGCCCATGCAAGCCCCGCCGAAGCGATCCAGGCCGTCGCCACCACCAGCGGAGATCAAGCCCCGCTCCTCCTCATCGCCGGGTCGCTTTACCTTGCGGGCGAAATTTTGCGCCTGAACGAGCAGTTTCCTGACTGAATAGACTTGCGATTGACTCGCAATAGCGTAACCTACAGTCCGTCACACAACGGATAAAGGTGCTCGCACATGGCCCATGGAGAGATCAGCCCTCTAGACCTGCCCCGCTCGATGCCGCACGGCTACGGCAATCGCCTCTTCCTCTACACCATGCGCCGCATGGCCAGCGCCGGGGTCAACGACGCTCATGCCGCGAACGCCATGCTCGGCGCATTCGGGCGCAGCTATCGCCGTCCGCTCGTCCTGATGCGCGCCATGATGCTGGAGGTCGCCCGCTGCGCCACCCGCCGGATATTGGTCGCGCCCTGTTGCTGCGCCCGGATGACCGCCGACGAAGCAACCCTCATGCACGCGATCAGCACGGCTCTGCAGGACCCTCCTTCATCCTACGACCAGCTCGCCACGCTGCTCGGCACCGAGGATGTGCTGGGCGCGCTCACCTGCCTGCAAGCCGTAGCCCAGGCGCACGGCGATCTCGGTCGCCCGCTGGACCTCTACGCAGGCGCCTGAGCCCCCTCCTCCGTCGCCGCGCTGCCGACGCTCGCATCCACCAGCCCGCTGCGCATCATCAGCCAGAAAAGGATGATGCCCGGCAGCGCCAACACGGTCGTCAACAGGTAGAAGTCCACATAGCCGAACCGCTCGATCAGCGCTCCCGCCGTCGTCCCGGTCAGGAAGCGCCCAACGATGCTCGCCGCTGCCGAAATCATCGCATATTGGGCAGCGGTAAAGCGTAGGTCGCACAGCGCTGAGAAGTACGCGACCACCGCCACGCCGCCGATCCCGCTCGCGAAATTCTCGAAGCCGATCGCGCCCGCCATGCCCAGATTGCTCTTGCCGGTCCCCGCCAGCAGCGCAAAGCTGAAGTTCGACACCGCCATGAGCACGAGGCTGATCAGCACCGACCGTTTCAACCCCAGCCGCGCATACAGCACGCCACCCACGAAAATACCCGCCAGCAACGCCCAGAAGCCCACGCCCACATCGTAGATCGCGATCTCCTCATTGCTGTAGCCCAGATCGTTGAAGAGCAACCGGAACGTCAGGTTCGCCAGCGTGTCCCCGATCTTGTGCACGATGATGAACAGCAGGACGAGCAACGCGCCCTTGCGCTTGAAGAAGTCGACGAAAGGCCCGACGATCGCCTGCACCAGCTCCCCGCCCGTCTTGCGCGAAGCAATCTCCCGATGCCGTTCGGGCTCGCCGACGACCAGCGCCGCTAGCATCGCAGGCAGCGCGAACAGGGAACAGACCAGATAAGCCAGCGTCCAGTCCCAATATTGCGCCACCACCAGCGCCAGCGCCCCCGCCGCTGCCGCGCCGATCCGCCAGCCATATTGCGACATGCCCGCACCGATACCTAATTGCTCGGGCCGCAATATCTCGATCCGATAGCCATCGATGATGATGTCGAACGTCGCCCCCGCAATCCCCAACAGGATCGCCGCGCGTACCGTGCCCATCAGGTCGTTCGCCGGATCGACAAAGGCCAGATTGACCACCGCCGCCATCACCAGCAGACCGGCCACCAGCATCCAGGACACGCGCTGCCCCAGCCGATGAAGCAGGGGCAGCTTCACCCCTTCGATCACCCAGGCCCACAGCCATTTGAGGTTATAGGCGAGCAGCACCAAGCTGAACGCCGTGACGCTTTTCTTATCGATCCCGTCCTGCGCCAGTCGCGACGCCAGGTTCGCGCCGATCATCGCAAAGGGAAAGCCCGATGAAATCCCCAGGAAAAGCGCTGCAAGTGGCGCCTTCTCCACATAGGGTTTCACAGCATCCAGCCAACTCCTGGTGCCAACGGCAATGTCATTCATGAAAAGCTGCGCCCCCGAAGATGCTTATCCCGCCACCATATGGCCAATCATCGAAGAAACAAGCACAACGGCCGACACATATCTCCCCTCCCGCAGGCGTTCATACGAGGCACGTGACTCGTATGAAGGGCTGGGGTGGGCCAGCGCAACGTAGATCGAGTGCAAAAAGTTGCCGCTTCAACGCAATCAACCAAACCACATCCACCCCACAAACCCGACCGCCACTATCCACACCATCACAACGAAGATCAAACCTGCCACAGACACAGGCTTGCGCCGCTCCACGGCCTTCATCCGAAGCTCAGCCATCACATGCTGAGGAACGAGCCTGACCGCAGCCATGATGCCCAACGGCACGATCACCAGATCATCAAGATAGCCAAGGACAGGAATGAAATCCGGAATGAGGTCGACCGGCGACAGGGCGTAAGCCGCGACAGCAGCCGCCAAAGCCTTCGCATACCAGGCAACCCGAGGATCGCGCGCAGCGAGCCAGAGGGCGATGATATCACGCTTGATATTCCTCGCCCACGCCTTGAGCCTTGTCATCGTTGTCCGGTTCATTAGTCCAGAATGGGATAGCGCGACGAAGCCCGCAACTGATCATCAGCGCCTCACTCTTCAGCAGTTATTTCTCTCATCTGCGGCATGCAAATACGCCCAACGTCGCCATTCCGTGTGCCATGCTCCCTCTCCCCTTCAGGGGAGAGGGGTGGGGAGAGGGAATCAGGCTAAGCCGCGAAAGAAGTTCCTCTCTCAGAAGCTCCGATGGCCCCTATGATGGACGTCAGATATCCGACCCGGTAGCGTCTGGCGATGACCATTGATGCATTTCGTCTGACCACCAGTCGCCTTTCCCTACGGACGCCCGATAACGGCGATGCGGTCGCCCTGGAGATGATTGCCGGGGATAAGCGAGTGGCGCTTACGACGGCCTCGATACCTCATCCTTATCCGAAGGTCAGAAGCGCATTGAGTTCATACGGATGGTTGCAGGATGCAGACGTCATAACCTGGCCATCACCCTCGCCGAAAATGGCGAGTTCATCGGGATGATCGGTTTTGCAGGCGAGGCAGATGTCGCGGAACTGACTTATATGATTTCACCGAACCACTGGGGACGTGGCTATGCCACGGAAGCTGCGCGCTGCGTGATCGAGCATATCTTCGAAGCAACTCCATTTACCGCCATTACAGCATCCGCCATGACCGACAATCCGGCATCAGAAGCAGTTCTTAAGAAGATCGGATTTATGCAGGAGCATGTCGCAAAGATATTCTTGCCTTTGCGGGGCACGAGCAAAGAGGTTTCATTCTGGCGCTTGAACAAAACGAAACATTGATATTTTCGGCCGGGCCAGTAATTTCCCAATAATTGTCATTGGCGCTGACACCTCCTTGATGGTGCTCACTCGGCCGCCAACGGCTCAGGCCCTTACTAGGGCAAGGAAGACGCGGCCAACTCACCCCGCATCATCAAACAAATGCAAACCCCGAGGCACCCGGGGACGATCGGCTCCAACCATCAAAGCCTCGATCACGCCGATGGAAGCCAGCAGTTCGCGCGGCAAATAGGGCTTGGCCAGGCAGCCGACCGCCATCTCATGCGCGTCCACCGGACAGCTTCCACTGACGAACAGTACCGCCAAACCCTTCGCATAGGCATGCCGAGCGACGTCGATCCCGGTCTTGTCCCCGTGCAGGGTGATGTCGGCGATGACCAGATCGACCTCATCCTGCTCGATCACGCGGATGGCATGATCATAATCATCGACCGTCGCTGCAACGCGATATCCCGCTTGCTCCAGCACATGCTCATTGTCGAACGCGACCAGCGGCTCGTCTTCAACGACCAGCACGCTGCGGATCGCCTGTCCCTGCTGCCGTGGCTTCGAGTCCCCTTTGACTAGCCCGAAAAACATTTGCCGATCCGCCCCATATGCGCCATGCAACCGATCAAACGCGCAGCATCCCAAGGGAGTTGCGGCCGTTCCTCCGCATTGGGCGATGGCACGGCACCTTTCGTCATTTTCCGGTGCTTTCCATATGGGAAGCGCCGCCGCTTCGTTAAAGGAACCGAGCGTGCAGCCGCCGAAAAAATCAGGACCGCCGCGCAGGGCAGGACCGGGCGGACCCCGGCGCCCTTCGCAGGACAAGCCAGCTGGTACGCGTCCGGCTCGGCCCCCTTTCCGCAAGGCGAAGCCCGCTCCGGCCAAGCCTGCCAATCCCCACCCGGCTCGCACGGCTGCGGCCGCCAGCGGCAAGAATGAACCGCAACGCATCGCCAAGCTGCTTGCCCGCGCCGGCATAGCCTCGCGCCGCGAAGTCGAACGCATGATCGAGGAAGGCCGCGTCACCTTGGATGGCGAAGCTGTGTCCACGCCTGCAACCTTGCTGACCTCGCTCAACGGGGTCGCGGTGGACGGCACGCCAGTCGCTCAGCCTGCTCCGGCACGTCTCTTCCTCTTTCACAAACCTTCAGGCTATCTGACCACGGAACGTGATCCCCGCGGCCGCCCAACCATCTACGACCGCTTGCCCGCCGATCTGCCGCGCGTGATGCCGATCGGCCGCCTCGACATGACGACCGAAGGGCTGCTGCTCCTCACCACCGATGGCGAATTCAAGCGGCAGATGGAATTACCCGCAACCGGCGTTCCCCGCACCTATCGCGCCCGCGCCTTCGGAGACATCAGCCAGGCTCAGCTTGAAGATCTGTTCGAAGGCATAGAGATTGACGGCATCCGCTACGGACAGATCGAGGCCAATCTGGAACGCCGCACCGGGCGCAACCAGTGGATCGAAATGACGCTGACGGAGGGCAAGAACCGGGAAGTCCGCCGTGTTCTGGAACATCTCGGGCTTCAGGTGAACCGCCTCATCCGCACCAGCTATGGCCCCTTCCACCTCGGCGAACTCGCTTCCGGCGCGGTAGAGGAGGTACGGCAGCATGACCTCATCGTCTTCCGCAAAAGCCTGAAGACGCCCAAATCCTGATTTTCATCCCTTCGGGCTGAATTTGCCGAAGCCCGCCCTTCTTCTGGAACGCCACCCATGAGAATCATCGCAGGCCGATGGAGAGGCCGCCCCCTCACCGCTCCCAAGGGCGATGCCACCCGCCCCACCGCCGATCGCACCCGCGAAACGCTCTTCTCCATGCTGCTGAGCCGGATCGGCTCCTTCGAAGGCCTGAATGTCGGTGATTTCTTCGCAGGCTCGGGAGCCCTGGGCTTTGAAGCCATGTCGCGGGGCGCAGCCACTTGTCTCTTCGTCGAACAGGATCGTGCAGCCTTGGAGGCGATCCGCGCCAATGGCGAACGGCTCGGCGTCCGGCCGGATATCCGCCAGAGCAGCGTCCTGTCCCTCGGCCCAGCCCCCAAGCCGCTCGACCTCATCTTCATGGACCCGCCCTACAATAGCGGCGCGGGCGCGGTAGCGCTCGACAAGCTCAGCCGTCTCGGATGGACCGGCCCCGCAACCTGGGTCAGCATCGAAACCGACCGTCGCGAGGATGTGGAAGTGAAGGGCTTCGTCGCGGACGCAATAAGGGACGTAGGGAAGGCGCGCCTGACCCTGTTAAGAGCAGCCTGAGTCCTTCTCCCCTTCAGGGGTCGATGAGAGGCAGGTGACTCTCATCGAGGTTAGGGAGAGGGGAACGCCCCAAGCGCCCCCCGCTCCTCTCAATCAAGCAGCCTCAGCATCCTCATAAGCCTGCGCTTCCTTCCCAATCAGAATATCCGCCAGGAACCAGTAAGCCTTACCCCAAGCTTCCAGGACCGCGTCGGTGGCTACCTCAGCCCCCAGCACATCACGGATCGCGGGCAGCAGCGCCTCGGCGACCTTCGGATAATGCTCGGCCTTCACGCCGGTTTCGACATGCCGCTGCACCATGCGCTCCACCGCGCCGGTCAGTGCCTGCAACTTGTCGATATTCTCCGCATATCCCAGGATAGCGGCTGCCAAACGCTTCGGCTGCTCGCCACTTTCCTGCGCCGCCTGGTCGAACATGTCCTTGATCGACGCATCCTGAAACAGCCGCTTATACATGGCTGTGGTGATCTCCACGCCATGGCTCCGAAGCGCGGGAGCGGTTGCCTTGACGATCGCGATGGTTTCAGCGCTGAGCTGGTTCATGATGCACCCCTTTATGAGACTCGATAAAGGTGCATTTACGTGACATGTTTAAACATGTAAACTAGCTACATGTTTGATCCCCAAATCTCTTTCAATTAACGCATTCCCTCATGCAATTGACTCGCCACACCGACTACGCCCTGCGCGTCCTCATCCATCTGGCAGTCACGCCCACCGGCCGCGCGACAATCCCCGAAGTCGCCGACGCCTACGCGTTGTCACGCAATCATTTGATGAAAGTCGTCCATCATCTCGGCCTCGGCGGCTTCATCATCACCCAGAGAGGAAGAGGCGGCGGCTTCACGCTCGCCCGCCCTCCCGAATTGATCAGTTTAGGCGAAGTCATCCGCCATACCGAAACCGACATGAATCTAGCGGACTGTGCCGGTTGCGGGCTGCGCTCCGCCTGCGGCCTCTCCGGCATATTAAAGGCCGCGACAGCCGCCTTCCTCGCCGTGCTCGATCAGCACAGCTTGGCCGACGCCGCTAAAGACAAGGCCGGGCTGGCGGCGCTCATCGCCGCCCTGCCCGCGCCCCTGTCCCAAGTCAGCGATTCCTGCGCGCCTTCTTAGAACGCGGCGCTTCACCTGGATTGATGCAGCTATCCTGTACGGTTCGGCTGCACAGCGGATAGTCCTTACCGCCAGCAGGCGGCGGCGTCATGTTCCCGCCCACCGTCACGGGATTTGCTGAGCTTCCTACAGGAGCCGCGGGATCTCTAGGCACTGCGGGCGAAGCTGGCGCCATACCTGTAGCAGGCGGAACCTCTCCGGTAGGCTGACCCGCGTTCGGATCGGCAGTCGTTGCGGGTGTCGCCGGATCCGCCGGCATTGTGTCAGTTGCTGGAGGCTGAGCCGTATTGTCCGGCGCACCCTGGGCGATCGCAATGCCATTAGCGCCGGTTGAAAAAGCCAGCAATGCCGCACCTGCAAGCATGATCGATTTCATCGGGTCATCCTTTCCTGTTCTTCACCCCATTCTGCCTCTTGGCTGATGAAAAACCAGATCGGTGACGCCAGCGTTCCATATCCGCGACGAACTGTTGTCCTGCTGCCACCAAATGATGGCCCGTTCTCTTCAGAACCAGACCCGGTCGAAACGGGGACCAAGGCTCGTCAGCAACTCATATTGCGACAGGCCCGATAGAGCGGAAGCGGCGGGCAAGTCATAATCGATATCCAGCCAGTCCCCCTCCCTGACCGACGGCATCGCGGAGACATCCACAGCGATCAGGTCCATCGACACGCGGCCCACGACAGGCAAGTGCGTTTCCCCAGCGCTGACCACGCCACGCCCCGAGAAGCAGCGCAGATAACCATCGGCATAGCCAAGGTTAAGCACGGCTATTTCCGTGTCCGTCCTGGCGAGATGGGTCGCGTTATAGCCGATGCTGTCTCCGGAAGGGACGAAACGCCGTTGCAGCACCTGCGCCTGCGGAAAGACGACTTGAGCGATTCCTTCTGACGCCTCCGGCCGAGGTATCCCGCCATAAAGCGCGAGCCCGGGACGTGTCAGATCAAATGCAT
Organism: Sphingobium sp. TomMM35A; assembly: GCF_054771735.1. Taxonomy (NCBI): domain Bacteria; kingdom Pseudomonadati; phylum Pseudomonadota; class Alphaproteobacteria; order Sphingomonadales; family Sphingobiaceae; genus Sphingobium; species Sphingobium sp. TomMM35A. The sequence goes on along the minus strand of NZ_BSRC01000001.1, from coordinate 1,015,782 downwards.
AGGCTTGTCCCAGGCAGATGCCTGCGCTGTTGGCGAGACTATAGCGACCCGCCGGAACATGAGCGCGCAAGTCGCTGAATCGCTCAAGTTGCTGCGCGCTAAGATCCGTATCCTCGTCGCCCGATGCCAAGTGGCTGAGCAATGTGTCGACCGACAGCCCGCTCATTTGTGCAGCGACATCGCTCCGCCAGTCGAGCCCGAGCCGGTTCATGCCCGTATCGACCATCACGTCACAAAGGCCGCCGCTGGCGGACTTCCAGCGCGCAATCTGACCCGCAGTGCAGAGCACCGGCCGGGCTTTTGAGGAAAGCGCCTTCCCCATGTCCTCGGCACGCACGCCATGGAAGACGGACAGATTGACCCCGTCCTGCAACAGATGTTCAAGGGAAGCCGCTTCCGTCCAACTGGATACGAAAAAATCGCGGCATCCCGCATCGAGCAGGCGGCGCATGACCTCCACAGCACCTGTGCCGTAGCCATCCGCTTTGATCGCTGCCCCGCATGCTGCGCTCCCGCTACGCCGTTGCAGCCAGCGCCAATTATTTACGAGCGCACCCCCGTCGAGGCGGAGGCGAAGCGGAGCAGCAAAATTGGTCATCGGTGATGCGATAGCGGCATCATCCGCGAGCGTCGAGGGTTCAACCAGCTTCGATCGAGCCGACCGATCCCATCAAGGCCGAGGCCCCGACGCTGAACAGCTGGAGCCGTGATAAGCTCACCCTGGGTCCCATCTCCCCTTTGGCGCGTGCGTAATGGCGGGAAAGCGCGGCAGGAAAATGGTCCCTGCCGCGCCATGGCCACCAACCCTATTCGAGTTCCAGGATGATCGCGTCCACAGGCAGGCTCTCACCCTGAGCCGCCGACACGCTCTTCACCGTACCCGCCTTCTGCGCGCGCAGGATGTTCTCCATCTTCATCGCTTCGATCACTGCCAAGGGCTGACCGGCCTCAACCTTGTCGCCTTCCTTGACGTTCAGGGATACGAGCAGCCCTGGCATCGGGCAGATCAGAAAACGGGACAGATCCGGCGGGATCTTTTCGATCATATGCTTGGCATGCACCGCCGCGTGTGCTGGCAGGATACGCAGCTTGTGACTGGCGCCATGCGCGGTGAGAACGAAGCCGGAGCGAACCGGCGCGATCTTCACCGCCAGCAACTCCTCGCCGAACTCGGCCTCGATCAGGCGATCACCGGGCGTATATTCCAGTGCCATGTCGATCGCTTCACCATCGACCGTGACATCGTCGCCGCTGATCACGACATCATGGATCGCGTCACCGATCTTCACCTGCCAGCCCGTCGGCGCGCGCAGCTTTTTGCCAAGCTGGCCATCGATGCGACGGGCGCGGTCGGCCTGTGCCATTGCAGCGAAAGCGCCGATCGCGGACAGCTTCCTGACAAGCGCTTCGGAAGCTGGAGCGCCAGTGAAGCCTTCGGGATATTCCTCCGCGATGAAGCCGGTGGTGATGTTGCCCGAACGGAAACGCTCATGCTGCATCAGCGCCGACACGAAATCGATATTGTGGCCCGGCCCTTCGATCTCGAACTGGTCGAGCGCGGCGATTTGCTTGTCGATCGCCTCCAGACGGGTCGGCGCCCAGGTGATCAGCTTGGCGATCATCGGGTCGTAGAACATCGACACTTCGCCGCCCTCGACCACACCGTCATCAACACGCACGCCATCCACGGCTTCTGGCGGATTGTAGCGGATCAAACGGCCGGTGGAGGGCAGGAAGCCGCGATAGGGATCTTCTGCATAGACGCGGTTCTCGATCGCCCAACCGTTGATCTTCACATCTTCCTGACGGAAGGACAGTTCCTCCCCATTGGCGACGCGGATCATCTGCTCGACCAAGTCGAGACCGGTGATTTCTTCCGTGACCGGATGCTCCACCTGCAGGCGAGTGTTCATTTCCAGGAAGTAGAAGCCATCGCCGGTCTTGTCCGCGCCCGATACGATCAGTTCGACCGTACCAGCGCTGAAATAGCCGACCGCACGGGCAAGCGCGACGCACTGCTCACCCATTTTCTTGCGCATTTCAGGGGAGACGAACGGCGAAGGCGCTTCCTCGACCACCTTCTGGTGACGGCGCTGGATCGAGCATTCGCGCTCGTTCAGGTAAAGAATATTGCCGTGCTGGTCGCCCAGGATCTGGATTTCGATGTGGCGCGGGCTTTCGATGAACTTTTCGATGAACACGCGGTCGTCGCCGAAGCTGTTGAGGCCTTCACGCTTGGTGGCCTCAAAGCCTTCGCGAACGTCTTGCTCGGAATAAGCAAGGCGCATGCCCTTGCCGCCACCGCCAGCCGACGCCTTCATCATCACCGGATAGCCGATCTCGTTCGAGATACGGACGGCATGTTCCGTATCCTCGATCACGCCGACATAGCCCGGAACGACGTTGACGCCTGCTTCCTTTGCCAGCTTCTTGGATTCAATCTTGTCGCCCATGGCCGCAATCGCGTTGGCGGGCGGGCCGACGAAGATGATGCCTTCGGCGTCCAGCGCCTTGCGGAAGCTCTCGCGCTCCGAAAGAAAGCCGTAGCCGGGGTGCACGGCGTCAGCGCCGGTCTGCTTGCATGCTTCGATAATCTTGTCCGCGAGCAGGTAGGACTGCGCGGCCGGCGGCGGGCCAAGGTGAACCGCCTCGTCCGCCATCAGGACGTGGGGCGAACGGGCGTCCGCATCCGAATAGACCGCAACGGTCTTGATGCCCATCTTACGCGCGGTGCGGATGACGCGGCACGCGATTTCGCCACGGTTCGCGATCAGGATCTTGGTGATTGCCATTATCTGTCCTTGCCCAGTCCTATTGTGTTGCCCAGTCGGGCTAACCCTTCTCTGTCCCTCGGCGTCACCCTGAACTTGTTTGGCTTACGCCGACCTACGGTTCAGGGTCCATTTCACCTCTCACGCCGAAGGCTGCGGAGGGCCGATGGATGCTGAAACAGGTTCAGCATGACGTATGAGGGGAAACTATTCAGCCGCCTCCAGATGCCCGTGGGGTTGCGCCATCATCGGCGTCATCCCGAGCTTTGAAAGCAGCGCGCTGTCCTTGTCGTCACCGGCATTGGCGGCTGTCAGCAGCTTGTCTCCGGTAAAGATGCTGTTCGCGCCCGCCATGAAGCAGAGCGCCTGACAGGCCTCGCTCATGCTCTCGCGACCTGCCGAGAGGCGCACCATCGATTGCGGCATCACGATGCGCGCAACGGCCACGGTTCGCACGAACTCCACCTCATCGATCTTCGCGAGCGGTGTGTCCTTCAGCATGTCGCCAAGCACCGTACCTTCGACAGGCACTAGCGCATTGATCGGCACGCTTTCGGGATGCGGCATGGTCGCCAGCGCGTGAAGGAAACCGATCCGGTCACTCCGCGTCTCGCCCATGCCGACGATTCCGCCGCAGCACACATTGATCCCTGCCGAACGCACATTTTCCAGCGTTTCGATGCGATCCTCGAATGTCCGGGTCGTGATGACGTTCGCGTAATTTTCCGGCGAGGTATCGATGTTGTGATTATAGTAATCGAGCCCCGCATCGGCGAGTTGCTTTGCCTGATCGGACGACAGCATGCCCAGCGTCATGCAGGTTTCCATGCCCATCTGGCGCACGCCCTTCACCATCTCGATGAGCTTGGGCATGTCCCGTTCCTTGGGATTGCGCCACGCTGCGCCCATGCAGAAACGGCCTGAACCATGGTCCTTGGCCTGCGCCGCCGCCTGCAGCACAGCCTGGACGTCCATCAATTTGGTGGCTTTGAGGCCGCTTTCCGCTTCCGTCGACTGGCTGCAATAGCCGCAATCTTCCGGGCAACCGCCGGTCTTGATCGACAGCAGGGTCGATAGCTGGACCTCATTGCGCGGAAAGTTCGCGCGATGGATCGACTGCGCCTCGAACATCAAATCGTTGAAGGGCAGGTCGAACAGCGCGCCGATTTCGTCGCGAGTCCAGTCAGTGCGAGGAGTGATCTCGGTCAAGCGGCTTCCTCCAGCCCCGCCGGGGGCATGTTGTGGCCGAGGAGGCGCAGCACGTCTGCGGCGCATTCCACGACATTGGAACCGGGTCCATAAATCCCCTGCACGCCCGCGTCACGGAGATAGTCATAGTCCTGCGGCGGGATGACGCCACCCGCGATGACCTTGATGTCGTTGCGGCCCTTTTCCCGAAGCTGCCTGATGAGCTCGGGGATGAGCGTCTTGTGCCCGGCGGCCAGCGACGAGGCGCCGACCACATCGGCACCGCTATCCAGCGCCAGCACCACGGTCTCCTCAGGCGTCTGGAACAGCGGACCCGATACCACGTCAAAGCCCATGTCCCCGAAAGCCGACGCGATCACGTTGGCGCCCCGGTCGTGGCCGTCCTGCCCCATCTTGGCGATGAGTAGTTTCGGCTTGCGGCCGAGGCGCCGCTCGACGGCCTGCACACCGTCAAGAACCTGTTTCCAGCGGCTGTCCTGCGCATAAGGTTTGGAATAAACGCCCTTAACCGGGGTCGGGACCGTGCCATAGCGATCGAAGCTGTCTTCCATCGCGGAGGAGATTTCCCCCAGCGTGGCCCGCGCACGGGCACATTCCACGGCCAAAGCGAGCAGGTTGTTATCGATGCTCGACGGCTTCGCGGCACCATCGCGCAGCGCCTGGAGCGCCGCCTGGCACTTTGCCTCGTCACGCCCGGCCTTGACCTTGTTGATGCGGGCGATCTGTGCCTCGCGCACCTTGCTATTGTCGACCTCCAGCGTTTCCAGCAGGTCTTCGTTCGCCAGGCGGTATTTGTTGACGCCGACGATGACATCCTCACCGCGATCGACCCGCGCCTGGCGAGCAGCCGCCGCTTCCTCGATCATCGCCTTGGGCCAGCCTGCCGCCACAGCCTTCGCCATACCGCCCTCACCCTCGACGCGGTCGATAATCTCCTGCGCGGCATTGACCAGCTGCTGGGTTAGCGCCTCGATATAATAGCTGCCGCCCAGAGGATCGACGACCTTCGTCATCCCCGTCTCTTCCTGGATCACGATCTGCGTGTTGCGCGCGATACGTGCGGAAAAATCGGTGGGGAGGGCAATCGCCTCATCCAGCGCGTTGGTGTGCAGCGACTGCGTGCCGCCAAGCATCGCCGCCATCGCTTCGATGGTGGTGCGGATAACGTTGTTATAGGGGTCTTGCTCGGTCAGCGACACGCCCGAAGTCTGGCAGTGTGTGCGCAGCATCTTGCTACGTTCGTCCTGCGCGCCCAGCTTCGTCATGGCGCGATGCCACAGAACGCGGGCGGCACGCAGCTTCGCCACTTCCATGAAGAAGTTCATGCCGATCGCGAAGAAGAAGCTCAAACGCCCCGCGAACTTGTCGATGTCGAGCCCCGACGCGACGCCATATTTCACATATTCGATACCGTCCGCGATGGTGAAGGCCAGTTCCTGCACCTGCGTCGCGCCAGCTTCCTGCATATGGTAGCCGGAAATGGAGATGCTGTTGAACTTCGGCATCTCGCGGCTGGTATAGCCGAAAATGTCGGAGATGATCCGCATGCTCGGTTCGGGCGGGTAGATATAGGTGTTGCGGACCATGAACTCCTTCAGAATGTCGTTCTGAATGGTTCCGTCCAGCAGCTTGCGGTCGACGCCCTGCTCTTCGCCGGCAACGATGAAGAAGGACAGGATCGGGATCACCGCGCCGTTCATCGTCATGGACACGGACATCTGGTCGAGCGGGATGCCATCGAACAGGATCTTCATGTCCTCGACGCTGTCGATCGCCACGCCCGCCTTGCCGACATCGCCGACGACGCGGGGATGATCGCTGTCATAGCCGCGATGGGTGGCAAGGTCGAAGGCGACGCTGAGCCCCTTCTGCCCCGCCGCCAGGTTGCGGCGATAGAAGGCGTTGGACTCCTCGGCAGTCGAAAAGCCCGCATATTGGCGGATGGTCCAAGGGCGCCCCGCATACATGGAAGCGCGCACGCCGCGCGTGAACGGCGCAAAACCCGGCAAGCCGGGATCGACGGTCACGTCCTCCGCCGTATAGAGCGGCTTGACGGTGATCCCTTCCGGGGTATCCCAGTTCAGGTCCTTGCCCTTTACCTCCTTGGCGGAGGCGGCGGCCCACTGATCCAGCGTCGGCTTGTCGGTCATCGTTCCCATTCCCTTCCTCGCCCCTTCAGGGGAGAGGATACGCAGGCTTGTCAGCCTGGCTGACTAGCCGAAGTTGGAGAGGGGAGGCCCCTCTCCGCTGCGACAAAGGCCTGCTTCGCAGTCCAAAGTCTCGCTGCCTCTCCCCTGAAGGGGAGAGGCGAATCAGTGACTGCCTTTCGGCGTCTCCATGATCTCGGTCAGCACCCCGTTCATGTCCTTGGGGTGCACGAAGAAGATCAAAGTCCCATGCGCCCCGATGCGCGGTTCGCCCAGCACCTTCTTACCCAGCCCTTCGAACCAGGCCTTGGCCTCGTGAATGTCCGGCACCTCATAACACATATGATGCTGGCCGCCCGCCGGGTTCTTGGCGATGAAACCATGGATCGGGCTGTTCTCCCCCAAAGGTTCAATCAGTTCGATTTGGGTGCCCTCAGTGCCATTCTGGCCCGGCGTATCCACGAAGCACACCTTCACGCCCTGTGCTGGCAGGTCGAAAGGCTCATGGGTCAGCGTCGCGCCCATGACGTCGCGATAATAGGCAAGCGACGCTTCGAGCGAAGGCGTTGCAACGCCGATATGGTTCAAGCGGCCGAGCTTCATATCACTTCACCTGTCTGGTCACCCCAGCGAAAGCTGGGGTCTCGTGCCTTTACGTTCCACATAACCGCCTGAGATCCCAGCTTTCGCTAGGATGACGGCCGCTGGGGCATCAAAGCGGAATGTTGTCGTGCTTCTTCCAGGGATTCTCCAGCGCCTTGTTGCGCAGCTTGCGCAAGCCAAGCGCGATCCGCTTGCGGGTCGAGTGCGGCTGGATCACCTCGTCGATGAAGCCCTTGCCCGCCGCCACGAACGGATTGGCAAAGCGGTCTTCATATTCCTTCGTCTTCTCGGCGATCTCTTCGGGCGTCTTGCCCCGGAAGATGATTTCCACCGCGCCCTTCGCCCCCATGACCGCGATTTCGGCGGTCGGCCAGGCATAGTTCAAATCGCCGCGCAGATGCTTTGAGCTCATCACGTCGTAAGCACCGCCATAGGCCTTGCGCGTGATGACGGTGATCTTCGGCACGGTCGCTTCAGCATAGGCGAACAGCAGCTTCGCGCCATGCTTGATGATGCCGGAATGTTCCTGAGCCGTGCCCGGAAGGAAGCCCGGCACGTCCACGAAAGTGACGATCGGAATTTCAAACGCGTCGCAGAAACGAACGAAGCGACCGGCCTTCTTGGACGAGTTGATGTCCAGAACCCCGGCCAATACCATCGGCTGGTTGGCGATGATGCCGACCGTCTTGCCCTCGATCCGGCCGAAACCGCACAGAATGTTGCCGGCATGCGCGGGCTGTACTTCGAAAAAGTCGCCCTCATCCACGACCTTGCGGATCAGCTCATGCATGTCATAGGGCTGGTTCGCATTCGCCGGGATCAGCGTGTCGAGGCTTTCCTCGATACGATCCCACGGATCGGCACTCGGGCGCTCAGGCACCGGCTCCTTGTTCGAAGCAGGCAGGAAGTCCACGAAATCGCGCACCGCGAGCAGCGCCTCGATGTCATTTTCAAACGCGACATCCGCGACGCCCGACTTGGTCGTGTGCGTCACCGCGCCGCCCAATTCCTCCTGGGTCACGACCTCATTCGTCACGGTCTTCACCACGTCCGGGCCGGTCACGAACATGAAGCTTGAATCCTTCACCATGAAGATGAAGTCGGTCATCGCAGGCGAATAGACCGCGCCGCCCGCACAGGGACCCATGATCACGCTGATCTGCGGCACAACGCCCGAGGCAAGCACGTTGCGCTGGAAAATTTCGGCATAACCGGCGAGCGAAGCCACGCCCTCCTGAATACGCGCGCCGCCGGAGTCGTTCAGGCCGATCACGGGCGCGCCGACCTTCAGCGCCATGTCCATGATCTTGCAGATCTTCATCGCGTGCCGTTCAGACACCGCGCCGCCGTAGACGGTGAAATCCTGGCTGAAGACGAACACAAGACGGCCGTTGATCGTACCCGATCCCGTAACGACGCCATCGCCCGGGATATGCTGCTCGTTCATGCCGAAGTCGACGCAATTATGCTCGACATACATATCCAGCTCTTCAAAGCTGTCCTCGTCCAGCAGCACTTCCAGACGCTCCCGCGCGGTCAGCTTGCCCTTGGCATGCTGCGCGTCGATCCGGCGCTGGCCACCGCCCAGGCGCGCGGCCTCGCGCTTGGCTTCCAGCTGTTCGATGATAGCGAGCTTCGACATATAGAATATCTCTCCGGTGACGGCACGGATGACTACAGCTGCCCCTTTCCCATCTTTCACGCTTTTCGCAAATGCAAATTTGCCAATTTGCAAATCACGATTTCGCAAATTATGAGCGCGGCATGGCAAGAGGCAATCGCATTTTCGCAGGTCCGCGGCTGCGGCAGCTGCGGCTGGACCATCGCATGGACCAGGCGACAATGGCCTTGGCGTTGGGTATTTCGGTCTCTTATCTCAGCCAATTGGAAAATGACGACCGCCCCCTGACGGCCAAGGTCAAGGCAGCCGTGGCAAGCGCCTTCCCAACCGATTGGGCGAGCTTCGACAGCCGGGAAGAGGAACAGCTGCTCGGCGCTTTCACTTATGCGCTGGCCCACCCGGAGCTGCCCGGGCCGCTGATGGACCCGGAGCGGATCGAGAAGCTGCACCTGCAATTTCCCGAATTCGCCGCCCGCTATCTCGACCTCTACAACGCCCATATGCGTGCGAATGAACGTATCAACATGATCGAGGAGGCGATCGCCAACGATCATGAGGTGCAGGCCCGCCTGCCCTGGGAGGCCGCGCGCGACTGGTTCCATGAGGCAGGCAATTATGTTCACGTCCTCGATTGCCTGGCGGAGGACATGGCCTCCAGCGTCACCGCCGGACAGGTTCTTGACGAAGGAATGCTGGTCGAAGCGCTCGCCCGGCGGCATGGCATCGAAACGCTGATTGCCGACACACCGGATTCCGCGCTGCGTGCCTATTCATCCAATGATCGCCGCCTGTTCATAAACGCCGCCCTGCCAGTGGAGAGCCGAAAGTTCATGCTGTCGCATCAGCTGATGATGCTGGAGGGTCAGACGGTGATCGCGGATGTGGTCAATCGTGCGGCCCTGCCCGTGGAAGGCGCCGACCGGCTGCTTGCCATAGGGCTTGGCAATTATGCGGCCGGCGCGTTGCTTATGCCCTATGCCCAATTCCGGGCGGCAGCGCGGGAAGTGCGCCATGATATCGACCGGCTTGCGCGGCGCTTCGGGGTCAGCTTCGAACAGGCTTGTCATCGCCTCTCGACCCTCCAACGGCCCGGCCTTCGCGGCATTCCCTTCTTCTTCTGCCGGGTCGACATGGCGGGCAATATCACGAAGCGGCACAGCGCCACCCGTCTCCAGTTCGCGCGTTTCGGCGGGGCCTGCCCGCTTTGGAACGTGCATGAAGCCGTCGCCATCCCGGACCGCATCAACGTCCAGCTCGGCGAGACACCGGACGGAGTGCGCTACGTCTCGATGGCGAAGGGATTGGTGAAGCCGTCCGGCAGCTATTCGCGCACCCCCCGCCGCTTCGCCGTCGTGCTGGGGTGCGAAGTCGCGCATGCAGCCAATTTCGTCTATGCAGACGGCCTTCAGCTTGAAATGGAAGGTGCCGCCACGCCGATCGGCATCACCTGCCGCCTCTGCCCGCGCCAAAGCTGCGACCAGCGCGCCTTTCCGCCCGCTGACAGGCCTATTCGCGTCGATCCGGACAATCGGCAGATCGTTCCCTATTGGATTGGCTGAGGCGACCGCGGTTCATCCCAGCTTGTGCGAACTGGCTCTGTCGATCCCTTTCCCGGCCGCCTAAGAGGCGACATATGCATCAACTGACCTCCGACACGCGCGAACTTCAGGAAGAGCTCGCCAGCTATGGCTTTGCGCGTGTGGCCGGGCCGGAGATGCTCGCAAGACTGAACGTCGGGGATGTGGCATGGAACGCGTTCGCGCGAAGCTGGGACGATCTGGGCCCTGATCTCTACATGGCCGACGGCGGCCGCTACCGACGTCGCCGTCACGCGGCCTTCGAAGCGAGGCAGGGCCATTTCACGCGCAAGCCGCACCAGCCGCATTTTCAAAGCCGCGACTACAACCCCTTGAATGGCGATGTGCAGCGCTGGTTCGATCCGGTTCACCAGGACACGATCGACAGTCCGGTCATGCAGGCCATCCTGGCTTTTTGCGCAGCGGCCTTTGATCAGGCGGGTTCAAAGCGCTGGCACGCGGAAATGCACCAGTTCCGTATCGAGACGTGCGAAGATGACGTCGGGCGGCCCACGCCTGAAGGACTGCATCGGGACGGCGTCGATTGGGTCTTCGTCATGCTCATAGAGCGCCGCAACGTCAGCGAAGGGGTGACCCGCATAGGTGCGCCCGATGGCACGCCGCTCGGCGAGTTCACGCTGGCCTTGCCCGGTGACAGCGTGCTGATCGACGATCACCGCATCCTGCACGGCGTAACAGAGATTCATGCGGTCGAACCAGGCTCGCCCGCGTGGCGCGACGCGCTTGTCGTGACCTTCGCAGACAACAGCTAGCGCGCGGCGCTTATTCGCAATCTATCGATCACTTCAGCAGAACAAGTTCCTCTGCCATGCTGGGATGCAGCGCCACCGTGTCATCAAACTGTTCCTTGGTAAGGCCAGCCTTCACTGCAACGGCCGCGGCCTGCAAAATCTCCGGCGCATCCGGGCCGATCATGTGCAGACCGACAACCCGGTTCGTCGTCGCGTCCACCACCATCTTGTAAAGCGCCCGCTCGTCCCGCCCCGCCAGCACATTCTTCATCGGCCGGAAGTCGGACGTATAGACTTTGACGGTGCCCAGCTTGTTCTTCGCCTGCGCTTCGGTCAGGCCCACGCCAGCCAGCGGCGGATGGCTGAACACCGCCGAGGGCACACAATTATAGTCAACGGTCCGGGGATTATCGCCAAACACCGTATCGGCAAAGGCATGTCCCTCACGAATGGCAACCGGCGTAAGCTGCAAGCGGTTGGTGACGTCGCCCACGGCATAGATGCTCTCGCAACTGGTACGGCTATAGTCGTCGACCTTGATCGCGCCCTTGTCGTCCAACTCGACGCCCGCATTCTCGAGGCCCAGCCCCTCGACATGCGGCTGGCGACCCGTGGCGAACATCACCGTGTCGCAGGGGATGGGATCGCCGTTGCTGAAATGCATGCACAGGGTGCCGTCGTCATTCTTTTCGATCCGCTCCATTTCCGCATTGAAGCGGAACTGGATGCCCTTCATCGTGGAAATCTGGAGTAGCCGGTCGCGGATCTGCTCGTCATAGCCCCGCAGCAGCGTGGAGGACCGGTTGACGATGGTCACATGGCTGCCAAGCTGATGGAAAATGCCCGCAAATTCATTGGCGATATAACCCCCGCCAACGATCACCATCCGCTTGGGGGCATCCTCCAGGTGGAAAGCTTCATTGGACGTGATGCCATGTTCGGCGCCTTTCAGTTCGGGCACTGAAGGCCAGGCGCCTGTCGCGACCAATATATATTCCGCGGTCACTTCGCGGCCACTTGCCAGCTTGACCGAATGCGGCCCCGTAATAGTCGCCCGATCGGAAATCAGCTCGACCTTGTGACTGTCGAGCGTATTGCGATAGAGGCCCTCTAGCCGATCCACATCGGCCAGCACATTGTCACGCAGCACTTTCCATTCGAAGTCGCAATCCGGGACGCTCCAGCCGAAACGGCGCGCGTCCTTCAAATCCTCGGCAAAGTGCGCGCCATAGATCAGCAGCTTCTTGGGCACGCAGCCGCGAATGACGCAGGTGCCGCCGACCCGATATTCCTCTGCGACCGCGACCCTGGCGCCATGCGCCGCCGCCACGCGCGACGCCCGGACGCCGCCGGAACCCGCGCCGATGACAAAAAGGTCGAAATCATAGTCGCTCATGCTGGTCTCCGCTGGATCGTGGCCGGATATGGCGGCTATCCAGCGGAGTTACAAACGGCTTTTGATGGCTTCAGGCTCCGCCCAGCGCCAGATCGATGAGAGCCATGGTCGATGGATCAAAGCCCTTCGTCCCTTCCGCCTCGATGGACTTTGCGATCTCCTTGCCCAGTTCGACGCCGAACTGATCGAATGGATTGATCCCCATCAGCACCGCATTGGCAAAGGTCCGATGCTCATAAAAGGCGATCAATGCGCCCAGCGCGTCCGGCGTCACATCTTCCAGCAGGATCGTGGTGGATGGACGGTTGCCGGGATAAGCCCGCGCGGGATCCGCATCATTCTCCTTGCCCCGCATCAGCGCCGCCCCTTGGGCAAAGCAGTTCACCAGCAATGCGCGGTGATGCGCCGGGTCCAGAGCGTGGCCGGGATCGATCGAAGCGACAAATTCGACCGGGGCCACGATGGTCCCCTGATGCAGCAGCTGGAACACCGCATGTTGCGCATCCGTGCCGACGCCGCCCCATGTGATCGGCGCAGTCGGCCCATCGACCGGCTTGCCATCGCGCGTGACGCTCTTGCCATTGCTCTCCATCTCCAGTTGCTGGAGGTAGGAAGGCAGCAACCGCAACCGTTCGTCATAGGCGAACAAAGCGCGTGTCTGGCATCCCATGATGCGGGCATAATATTGGTCCACGAAAGCAGCGATCAGCGGAGCGTTCTGCGCCGGATCGGACAGCCGGAAATGCCGGTCCATGGCCGCCGCGCCCTCCAACAGGCTTTCGAACGCATCCCAGCCAAGCGCCAGCGCGGCCGGAAAGCCGATCGAAGACCAGAGCGAATAGCGCCCGCCCACTGTCTCGGAAAATGGCAGGATACGCGTTTCGTCCACGCCCCACTCGATCGCCTTGTCCGGACTGGCGGTCAACGCGATCACCTTGCCATAGGGGTCCTCCACGCCCGCCTCTACCAGCCAATTGATCGCGCTCGCCGCGTTCAGCATGGTTTCGGTGGTGGTGAAGGTCTTTGACGCGACCGCGATCAGGGTCGCTTCGGGATCGAAGCGCGCAATCGCCCGCTCCAGGGCCGTGCCATCGACATTGGAGACGATCGCCACGTCGTAACGCGCGCCGTCCCCACCCAGCGCATCCACGATCAGGTTCGGCCCCAGCGCCGATCCGCCGATCCCGATGTGCAGTATATGACGGATGGGGCCCAGCGCCTCACCTTCGATTGCATCGATCAGAGCGCGCATGCGGGCATGCAGCATCTTGGCGCGCGAAACGCTTTCGGCGTTACCCTCGCCCCGTTCTGCGGGATGCTCTGCCGCGCGGCCTTCACTATTGTTGATCGGCTCGCCCGCGAAAAGGGCGTCGCGCCATTTGGCGAAGTCCTTTTCCTCCGCCAGCCTCAGGAACCCTTCCAGCAGTTCGCTGGTCAGGTGCGTCTTCGACCAATCGAACCGCAAAGGTCCCTGCGTAAGCGTGAACTTGCTCAGCCGGTTAGGGTCCGAAGCGAAAACGGTCTTCAGTTCAGGCCGCGGGAGTGCCGCAATGGCCTCCAGTGCAGGGCTGGGCATGGAAGCGTAAATCCTCTTATTCGTTGCTGATGACGACACTGCACCTGTCGATTCTCGTCCTTCTTACCCAAGCGTAACGGCCAATGCACCGCCCGCTATGCTTGACGGCGGGTTTACAACGCAGCAAAAGCCGCAACGGCCTGTTTTCAAGGCGGATCGAAGGATTAGACAACATAGCATGAGCGCAAAATCCGAAACGCGGGACTTCCTATGGTTTCTCGCTAAGCTGGCGGTGTTCGTCTTTGTCCTGCGCAGCTTCATCGTTTCTCCGTTCAATATTCCGTCTGAATCGATGCAGCCGCGACTGCTGATCGGCGACTATCTGCTCGTCGCCAAATGGCCTTATGGCTATTCGCGCTACTCGTTGCCCTTCAACTTGCCGCTGATCCCGGGGCGCATTCTCGCCTCGACGCCAAAGCGCGGGGACGTGGTGGTGTTCAAGGCGCCGCCGAACCAGAAGAATGATTATATCAAGCGGGTCATCGGCTTGCCCGGCGACATGATCTCGGTGCGCGGCGGCACGGTCTATCTGAACGGCCAAGCCATTCGGAAGCAGAAGGTTGCCGACCTCGTCATTCCCGTCTCGCCCAACATGCTGGACGCCGCCGCCAAGGAGGGCAGTCCCTCCCCCTGCTATCGCCCGAAGTTCGAGGAAGATGCGCCGAGCGGCGGACGTCAGTGCCGCTATCCGCAATATCGCGAAACATTGCCGGGCGGCAAAAGCTACAACGTCCTCGACCTCGTTCCGGATGGCGCAGCCGACGATCGCGACACGGTGTTGGTGCCCGAAGGCCATCTCTTCATGATGGGCGACAACCGCGATCGCAGCGCGGACAGCCGTTTCCCGGCGGTCGAAGGCGGCGGCATCGGACTGGTGCCGGAGGAAAATCTCGTAGGAAAGGCGATGATCTCCGTCTTCTCGACCGACGGCAGCGCCAATTGGCTGCTCCCCTGGACATGGTTCACCGCCGCGCGCTGGAACCGCATCGGGGAAGGCTTTTGACGAAGGCCGACACGTCTGGCTGGCTCGCCGGGCTGATCGGACGAGCACCTGAGGATGAAGCGCCCTTTCGTCAGGCGCTCACCCATGGCAGCGCCAACGCCGTCAATTATGAGCGACTTGAGTTTCTGGGCGATCGCGTGCTGGGCCTGATCGTTTCCGAATGGGTCTATGAGCGGTTCGCCAGTGAACCTGAAGGCAAGCTATCACGCCGCTTCAACGCATTGGTGTCGGGTGAGACCTGCGCCGACGTTGCACGCGCGGCTGGCGTGCCGACGCATCTCGTCCTTGGCAAGCAGGCCCGCGACGATGGAGCGGCCGACAGCGACAATGTGCTAGGTGACGTCATGGAGGCGCTGATCGGCGCGCTCTACCTTGAAGCGGGCCTGGACGACGCCCGCGCGCTGGTCCGCCGACTCTGGGCCAACCGGGTCGATACGCAGGAAAGCGCACCCAAGCATCCCAAGTCCGCTCTTCAGGAATGGGCAGCCGCCAACCGCCGCAAGCCGCCCGAATATGCGATGACCGATCGTTCCGGGCCTCATCATGCGCTGAAGTTCACGGTAACGGTGAGCATCAAGGGCGCGGGGGAAGCAAGCGCGACGGGAGGAAGCAAGCAGGAAGCCGAAACGGCAGCGGCGAAGGCATTGTTGGATAAGCTGAGCAGTTGAACCCCGTTTCCCACGTTCCCCAACCTCCGTTCGCGCTGAGCTTGTCGAAGCGCTTTATTGCCTTTCTGAGCGAAGATGGCTTTCCGATAAAACTGGTCTGGTCGCAAGAGTTCGGAACCCGTATGGAGGCGCTTGAAGCTGAGCGTCAGATCAAAGGCTGGGGCCGGGCAAAGAAACTAGCGCTAATTCGTGAAGACTGGAGCCTCATCTCCACCTTAGCGCGCTCAAAAGAAGAGAAGTAAGGCGCTTCGATAGGCTCAGCGCGAACGGAGTAAATGTTGCACGACGTAGAAAATCAACGCTGCGGCGTCATCGCCATCGTGGGCGCCCCCAACGCCGGCAAATCCACGCTGGTTAACGCGCTGGTCGGCCAGAAGGTCGCGATCACCAGCCCAAAGGCGCAGACCACCCGTACCCGCGTGATGGGCGTCGCAATCGAGGGCGATGCGCAGATCGTCCTGGTCGACACCCCCGGCATCTTCGCGCCCAAGCGCCGCCTCGATCGCGCCATGGTTCAGGCCGCATGGGGCGGGGCGCAGGGCGCTGACCTGATCGCGCTCATTGTCGATGGGAAGGCGGGTCTCGGCCCCAAGATGGAGCCGATCATCGAAGCGCTGACCCACCGGACCGAACGCAAATGGCTGATCCTCAACAAGGTGGATATCGCCATAAAGGAGAAGCTGCTGGTACATACCCAAAAGCTTTACGAACGCATTGGCTTCGAAGAGACATTCTTCATCAGCGCCGCGACCGGCGATGGCCTCGCTGAACTCAAGACCGCCTTCGCCAATGCCATGCCCCAAGGCCCATGGCACTTTCCGGAGGATCAGGTTTCCGACGCGACGGACCGCATGCTGGCTGCTGAAATCACACGCGAGCAGCTCTACCACCAGCTGCATGCCGAACTGCCCTACGCCGCCGCCGTCGATACCGAGAAATATAGCGAGCGCGAGGACGGCTCTGTTGAAATCCATCAGCAAATCCTGGTCGCCCGCCCCACTCAGCGCGCCATCGTGCTCGGCAAGGGGGGGCAGCGGCTGAAGGAAATCGGATCGAAGGCGCGCGCGGAACTTGCACAGCTGCTTGGGGTCAAGGTCCATCTCTACCTCCACGTGAAGGTGAAGGAGGATTGGGAAGACGACCGCTTCATCTATCGCGACATTGGCCTCGACTGGGTCGAATGATCACGCCCTGAAAAGATGCACCCCCGAAACAATCGGCGTGGCGCTTCGTTGACGCGCCATGCTCAAGACCATCGTCGTTGCCGCCCGCGACCGTGAGCGGCTGGCCGAAATCACTGCCGTAGCGACCCGTTTCGGCCTTGACCTGCTCCTCGCCAGGATGGGTCTTGCCAAGGAAAAGGACGGCACATCACCGCCAGACCTGCCCGGCCGCACGCGGCGAGCGCTGGAAGCGCTTGGCCCCACCTATGTGAAACTCGGCCAGATCCTCGCCACGCGCGCCGACCTCCTGCCGGAGGATTGGATATCCGAATTTGAAAAGCTGCATAGCGCAGCGCCTACCCTCGATTTCTCCACGCTGCGTCCCCTGTTGGAAGAGGCATTGGGTGAGCCGGTGGAGACGGCCTTCGCCCGGTTCGATGAAGCCCCCCTCGCCGCCGCCTCCATGGCGCAGGTGCATCGCGCAGCCCTGCACAATGGGCGCGAGGTCGTCGTCAAAATCCGCCGTCCCGGCATACGCAAGTCGATGGAAGCCGATCTCCGCCTCATCTCCCATCTCGCGGGGATCGTTGAGGCAAGCAACAGGGAAGCGCGCCGGTTCCAGCCTCGCCCGCTGGTCCAGCAATTGCTGGACACGGTCCTGGAAGAGCTGGATTTCACCAGTGAAGGCCGCAATGCCGACCGTCTGCGCGCAGACCTTGCAGAGCAGCCGCGCGTCGTCATCCCCGAAATCCATTGGCCGCTCAGCAGCGAGACTGTGCTGGTCATGGATTATGTCGAAGGCATAGCGCCCCGCAATGCAGAGGCGCTTCGCGCCGCCGGGATCGATCCAGCCGCCATAGCCGATCTCGGCGCGGACCTCGTTCTTGAAATGGTGCTGGTGAATGGCCGCTTTCACGGCGACCCTCATCCCGGCAATCTTCTCTGCCTGCCGGGCGATCGCCTTGCCCTGCTGGACCTTGGCCTTATCGGCCATGTCAGCGCGCGGCGGCAGCAGCAATTTCTGGCATTCATCCTTTCCCTGCGTTCCAACGACGCGGAAATGATGGCGGACACGCTCATTGGCTGGCATCAGGGCGACCGTCCCTCACGCGAGCGCGTCCTCATGGCGTCAGAGCAGTTGATCGCCCGCCATGGCTCCGGCCCGCTGGTGCTGGGCCGCATGGTCGCCGACTTCTTTCCGCTGATCCGCAAGGAAGGGCTGGTCCTGCCACCCGACCTCGCGCTCATCTTCAAGGCGCTGATCACCATGGATGGGGTGCTGGGCACGATTGAGCCGGGCTTCGACTTGTCGCAGGCGCTGCAACGCTCCCGGGCCCGCCTTATTGCTCATCGCCTGACAGCCAGCCAGTCGCCCGAAAAGCTGGTCCCGCTGCTGCTCGAACTGTCGCGGATCGCTGACGACGCCCCCCGCATGCTCCGCGCCCTGACGCGGAAGCTGGAAGCGGAAGGCGCCGCCGCCAATGGACTGACGGACGGAGCGCTGATCACCGCCGCAAAGTGGCTCGCGGCAGCGATCCTGATGTCCGCAGCAGCGGTGACGGCCGGGTTGATGCTCTCCTAGCTCTCGTCTCCGTTCGTCCTGCGCCTGCCGAAGGGCTCAGGACGAACGGCAACGGACTTCACTCCGAGGCCGCCGCCTTCTTCTTGGCCGCTGGCTTCTTGGCCGCTGGTTTCTTGGCCGCTGGTTTCTTGGCCGCACCATCCTTCTTTGCCGCTGCCTTCTTGGGTGCCGCCTTCTTCTTCCCCTTCTTCGCAGGAGCCGCAGCCGCCCGCGCGTCGATCAACTGTGCCGCCTCTTCCAGCGTCAATGCGTCCTGCTCGATCGTCTTGGGCAAAGTCGCATTGGTCGTGCCATCGGTGACATAAGGCCCGTAACGTCCCGCCATCAGCTTGATCTCGGCCTCCGTGCGCGGATGCTTGCCGAGCAGCTTGAGCGGCTCGCGAGACGCTCCACCGCGCGGTCCCTTGTTCGCCGCGTCAGCGAGCTTCGCAACGGCGCTGTTCATCCCCACCTCGAATATCTCGGCGGTGGAGGACAGGCGTCCATATTTGCCGTCATGCAGCAGATAAGGCCCAAAGCGCCCGATATTCGCCACGATCGGCTTCCCCGTCTCGGGATGCAGGCCAACCTCGCGCGGCAGGCTCAGCAGCTTAACCGCCCAGTCGAGCGTCAGTTCGCCGTCCGGAAGATCCTTGGGAATGGATCCGCGCTTGGCCTCCTTGCCCTCGCCCATCTCGATATAGGGACCAAAGCGCCCGGATTTCCGGACGATGTCCTGCCCGGTCTCAGGGTGCTGCCCCAGCACCTCCGGCCCCTTGTCCTCGCCACCGTCGCTGCCGCCCGGCTGTCCGAACTTGCGCGTATATTTGCACTCCGGATAGTTGGAGCAGGCGATGAACGCCCCGAAGCGCCCACCACGCAACGCCAGTTGCCCGTCACCGCACATCGGGCAGGTACGCGGATTGCTGCCGTCCGCCTTGGGCGGGAACAGCATCGGCTCCAGGAATTTGTCCAATTCGGCGGTGATGTCCGACGGCTTCTGCTCCATGACTTCCGCCGTCTTCGGCTTGAAGTCGCGCCAGAAGGCTTCCAGCACCGCCTGCCATTGGGCGCGCCCGCCGGAAATCTCGTCCAGCTCGTCTTCCAGACCCGCCGTGAAGTCATAGCTCACATAGCGTTCGAAGAAGCGCTCTAGGAACGCCGTCACCAAACGCCCGCTCTCCTCGGCGAAGAAGCGGTTCTTCTCCACCCGCACATAGTCGCGGTCCTTCAGCACCTGAAGCGTGGACGCATAGGTGGAAGGGCGCCCAATGCCCAGTTCCTCCAGCTTCTTGACCAGCGATGCTTCCGAATAACGCGGCGGCGGCTGGGTGAAATGCTGCTCCGCCGTCACTTGTCTTTTGGCAGGCGCATCACCGGCCACAAGGCGCGGCAGCAGCTTGCTGTCGTCATCCTCCGCGTCATCCCGCCCTTCTTCATACAGCGCCAGGAAACCGGGAAAGATCACCACCTGACCAGTCGCCCGCAACGCATGCTGCCCCGAGCCGTCGACCAGATCGATAACCGTCCGCTCTAGCCGCGCCGAAGCCATCTGGCTCGCCAGCGCGCGCTTGAAAATCAGGTCGTAGAGCCGCGCATGATCGCCCGAACCGACCTTGTCCCGCGAAAATTCGGTCGGACGAATGGCCTCATGCGCTTCCTGCGCATTCTTCGCCTTGGTCTGATATTGGCGCGGCTTTTCCGGCAGATATCCGCTATCATAGCGCTCCGCGATCGCCCGCCTCGCGGCGGAGATGGCGCTGCCGTCCATCTGCACGCCATCGGTACGCATGTAAGTGATCGCGCCGTCCTCATAGAGCTGCTGCGCGATCCGCATCGTATGGCTGGCGGAGAAGCCTAGCTTGCGCGCGGCCTCCTGCTGCACCGTCGAGGTGGTGAACGGCGGCGGAGGGTTGCGCGAAACCGGCTTGGTCTCAACCTTTTCGACGGTAAAGCGCCCAGCCTCCACATCCGCCTTCGCGGCCATGGCGTCGCCTTCCTTGCCGATCGTCAGCCGGTCGATCTTCTCGCCCTTCCAGCGCACCAGCCGGGCGGTGAAGCCCTGCCCGCCCTGCTCCATCTCGGCCGCGACTGACCAATATTCCTGGGCCGTGAAGCTTTCGATCTCGCGCTCGCGATCAACGACGAGGCGCAAAGCGACGGACTGAACGCGCCCGGCCGACTTCGCGCCCGGCAACTTGCGCCACAGCACAGGCGACAAGGTGAAGCCCACCAGATAATCCAGCGCCCGCCGCGCCCGATAGGCGTCGATCAGATCCTCGTCCAAAGCGCGCGGCTGCGCCATCGCTTCGGTCACCGCCTGCTTGGTGATCGCGTTGAAGGTCACGCGATCCACCTTCTGCGGCAGCGCCTTCTTCGCCCGCAAAACTTCCTGCACATGCCAACTGATGGCCTCACCCTCGCGATCAGGGTCAGTCGCCAGGATCAATCGATCGGCCTTCTTCGCCTCATCGGCGATGGCTTTGAGCTGCTTGCCCTTGTCCCCATAATTTTCCCATTGCATGGCAAAGCCATTGTCCGGGTCCACCGACCCATCCTTGGGCGGCAAGTCGCGGATATGGCCATAGCTGGCGAGGACGTGGAAATCGCCGCCCAGATATTTCTCGATGGTCTTCGCCTTGGCTGGCGATTCAACGATAACAAGCTGCATTCATGCCCCGGTTTTAAAGTGCTCTCACGTACACGCGCGAGTCTGGAAGGCGCTGAGGCCCTGCGTCAAGAGTGTCACGACAGGCTGACCTTGCCCCCCGCATGCCGCTCCAGCCGGCCCGCGAGTTCCAGCTCCAGCAGCACGGTCTGAACGATCGCGGGGCTAAGGGCGGACAGGCGGATCACCTCATCCACCGGCACCGGCGCATGGCCGAGCAGCCCCAGCACCACCTCCCGCTCCTGCCCCGCCACGTCGGACGATACAGGCGCGGCGCTGAAGTCGAGCCGCCCCTGCCGCACCATGCGCGGGTCGATGCCGCCGATCGCCTCGATCACGTCCGCGCCATTTTGCACTAAAGTCGCGCCCTCACGGATCAGCTGGTTGCATCCTTGCGCCCGAGGGTCAGCGGGCGACCCCGGCACCGCCATGACCTCGCGCCCCGCTTCGACGGCCAGCCGCGCGGTGATGAGCGAACCTGACTTCGGCGCAGCCTCTACAACCACCGTTCCGGCCGCCAGCCCGGCGATGATGCGATTGCGCGCGGGAAAATGCCGGGCAAGCGGCTGCGTGCCGGGAGGATGCTCCGTCACCAACAGCCCGACGCTCGCCACCTGCTCCTGCAACTCGGCATTTTCGGGAGGGAACACGACATCGATGCCGCAAGCGATCACCGCGATCGTGCCCGTCGCCACCGATCCCTGATGCGCCGCCGTATCGATACCCCGCGCAAGGCCGGACACGACCACCGCGCCTTGCTGCCCCAGTTCCTGCGACAGCGTCCGCGCAAAACGGCAAGCGGCGGCAGAAGCGTTGCGCGCGCCCACCATCGCCACGCATTGCCGCCCCGTCAGTCCGACATCGCCCCGCACGATCAGCGCGGGCGGGGAGCCATCCATCTGTTCCAGCAGAAATGGATAATCCTGATCCCCCATCAGCAAGTAGCGCGCGCCAAGCGCCCGGCTGCGGGCAATTTCCTTCTCGACGGCGCCTGCGTCCGCCACAGCCGCCTTGCCGCCGCCCCGCGCAGCCAGTTCAGGGACAGCGCGCAGAGCCTCGCTCGCTTTGCCGAAGCGCGCCATCAACTGCCCGAACGTCACCGGCCCTATGCGGGGCGAACGGATCAGGCGCAGGCGATCGAACCGCTCCTGCTCGCTCACCCCTTCGCCGCCCCGATCTTGGGCTCGGTGCCTTTCGCCAGCCGGGCGATGTTCGCCCGATGCCGCCACAGCAGGATCAGCGTCATCGCCAGCGTGACAGGGACCAGATCGATCCGATCCATGAACCACATCGCAATGGGCGCGCTGATCCCCGCTGCCATCCCGCCGACGGACGACCATCGCGTACCGAACAGCGCACCCAGCCACACGACAGCAAAGACGATCCCCGCAGGCCAGTGCAGCGCCGTCACCACGCCCATCATCGTCGCCACGCCCTTGCCGCCGGCAAAACGCAGCCATAGCGGATAGCAATGCCCGATAAAGGCCATCGCCCCCGCCATCGGCCCGCCATTGTCGATCAATGCCGCGCCGATCAGCACAGCCGCCGCGCCTTTCAACAGGTCGAGCAGCAATGTAGCCGCCGCCAGTCCCTTGCGCCCGGTCCGCAGCACGTTGGTCGCGCCGATATTGCCCGACCCGATCTGCCGCAAATCCCCGGCTCCCGTGACGCGTGTCAGCAACAGTCCAAAGGGGATAGAGCCTAGCAGATAGGAAATCAGCAGGACGAATGCGGGAAGTAGCCAGGGAGGGTTCATGATCTCGCCGAAATGATTGCGGCGCGACCATAGCGTTGCCGCTGCCGGGGGCAAGCTTTGCATATGCGTAAGCGCGATCAGTCTTTAACCTACAGTGATGATTTACTTGCCGTCATGCCAGCGAACGCTGGCATCTCAGGAGCAAGCGCCCAACCCGGATACCCCGATGCACCCTCACCCGCTGGCATCCCAATCGCTCCGAAATATTGACAGCCCCGCCCTCTCCCGCGACATGTGCGCCATAATGAAGGTCGCACCATCAGCCCCCCTGCTGTTCTTCGATTCCGGCGTCGGCGGGCTCTCCATCCTCGCGCCAGCGCGTGCCGCACTGCCCAACGCGCCGATCGTCTACGCAGCCGACAGCGCAGGCTTCCCCTATGGCACGAAGAGCGAGGCGGAAATCGCCGCTCGCGTGCCTGCACTGCTCGGCCGCCTGGTCGAACGTTTCCGCCCGCGCCTGGCCGTGATCGCCTGCAACACCGCCTCGACCATCGCGCTGTCCGCCGTCCGCGCCGCGCTCGACATTCCCGTCGTCGGCACGGTTCCGGCGATCAAGCCTGCCGCGCTTCTTTCCAAAAGCCGCGTCTTCGGCGTGCTGGGCACCGATGCCACCGTGCGCCAGCCTTATGTCGACCGTCTCACTGCCGAGTTCGGTGCGGATTGCACCGTTTTGCGCCACGGTTCCGCCGCTCTGGTCCAGCTCGCGGAAGCCAAGCTGCGTGGCGAACCGCTAGACCCGGCGATAGCGCGCGATGCCCTTGCGGGCTTGCTCGATCAACCCGGCGGCGACCGCATGGACACGGTCGTCCTCGCCTGCACCCATTTTCCTCTGGTGGAAGCGGAGCTTGCCGCCGCAGCGCCCCGCCCCCTCGCCTTCGTCCATGGCGGCGACGGCATCGCCCGCCGCATCGCCTACCTGACGCAGGGACAGGAATGGCCCGCGTCCCGCCCATCCGGGAAAGCCGTCTTCACCCGCCTCGACAACAGCGTCGCAGCGCTCGCGCCCGCCCTCGCCGACTTCGGCCTAACGCAAATGGAAGCTTTGTAAGGGGTGGGACCTTTGGTCCACTCGCAAATTCCTCTATCATTGTGATAGGTATTTCTCCCAAACGCTGCGAACGGTTATCGCTGGTAATGGAGCGACGCAGCGGGTAAACGGCCCGCAAGAGGGGAATGCGGGCCACCAAGGGACTAGGGCGTTACGTGAACTACAAGCATATCTTCGCGCAGGCGATCGACCGGCTTCACAGCGAAGGCCGTTACCGCGTGTTCATCGATATCCTGCGGAACAAGGGTGCCTTCCCTAACGCCCGCTGCTTCCACGGCCATAATGGTCCGAAGCCCATCACCGTATGGTGCTCCAACGACTATCTCGCCATGGGTCAGCACCCAAAGGTCGTCGCGGCGATGGAAGAAGCACTGCACGATGTCGGCGCAGGCTCCGGCGGCACCCGCAACATCGGCGGCAACACCCATTATCATGTCGATCTGGAAGCTGAACTCGCCAGCCTGCATGGCAAGGAAGGCGCCCTGCTCTTCACGTCCGGCTATGTGTCGAACGAAGCGGCGCTCTCTACGCTCGCCAAGCTGCTGCCCGGCTGCATTGTTTTCTCCGACGAACTGAACCACGCGTCTATGATCGCGGGCATCCGCAATTCGGGCTGCGAAAAGCGCGTCTTCCGTCACAATGACGTCGATCATCTGCGCGAACTGCTCGCCGCCGAAGATCCCGACGCTCCCAAGCTGATCGCTTTCGAAAGCGTCTATTCGATGGACGGCGACGTGGCCCCCATCGCCGAGATCTGCGATCTGGCGGACGAGTTCAATGCGCTCACCTATCTCGACGAAGTGCATGCGGTCGGCATGTATGGCGCACATGGCGGCGGCATTTCCGAACGCGATGATGTCGCGCACCGCCTGACCATCATCGAAGGCACGCTGGGCAAGGCGTTCGGCGTCATGGGCGGCTACATCGCGGCTGATCAGATGATCATCGACGTGATCCGCAGCTATGCGCCGGGCTTCATTTTCACGACGTCTCTCTCGCCCGTGCTCGTCGCTGGCGTCCTCGCCAGCGTACGCCACCTCAAGCAATCCAACGAAGAGCGGGAAGGCCAGCAGGCCGCCGCCGCCACCCTGAAGCGACTGATGAGGGAATCGGGCCTGCCGGTCATGCCGTCCGTCACGCACATCGTCCCGCTGATGGTCGGTGACCCTGTAAAGGCCAAGCGGATCAGCGACATCCTGCTCGCCGAATATGGCGCCTATGTGCAGCCCATCAACTATCCCACCGTGCCACGCGGCACCGAGCGCCTGCGTTTCACACCAGGCCCCGCACATACGGTCGAGATGATGCAGGAACTTGTCCAGGCACTGGTCGAAATCTGGGACCGGCTGGAACTGGAGCTCAAGAAGGCCGCCTGACCGGACCTCTTGCGGAACAATAGGGCCATTTCCCATCTTCTTGGATGGATATGCCCCATTGGATCGAACCCCACCCCACCGGAATCTACGTCCGCCCTGCCGACGCCTGGATCGATCCATCCCAACCCGCAGAGCGCGCGCTCGTCACCCATGGCCATGCCGATCATGCGCGCGGCGGCCATGGCCATGTCTGGGCTACCGGAGAGACGCTCGCCATCATGGCGCTTCGTTACGGCACGGCGAGCGGCACGCCCGTCGGCTATGGCGAGCAGGTTCGCATGGGCGGCGTCGACATTTCCTACATTCCGGCGGGCCATGTGCTGGGTTCGGCGCAAATCCTGCTAGAACATGCGGGCGAACGCGTGATCGTGACCGGCGACTACAAGCGCCGTCCAGACCCGACCTGCAAGCCGTTCGAGCCCGTCCCCTGCGACATCTTCGTCACCGAAGCGACGTTCGGCCTTCCCGTCTTCCGCCACCCTGACACAGGCAGCGAAATCGACCGCCTGCTCGCCGCGCTTCACGCGCACCCCGATCGCTGCGTTCTCGTCGGCGCCTATGCGCTGGGCAAGGCTCAGCGCCTGATCTGCGAGGTTCGGGCACGCGGGCATCACGATCCCATCTACATCCATGGCGCGATGGAACGCATGTGCGCGCTCTATCAGGATTTCGGCATAGACCTTGGCGAACTCCGCCCCGCGACCGGCGTGCCCGCGAAAGAGATGCGCGGCCATCTCATCGTTTCGCCACCTTCCGCCCTCAACGACCGCTGGAGCCGCCGCCTGCCCGATCCCATCACCGCCATGGCGTCAGGTTGGATGCGCGTCCGCCAACGTGCCCGGCAGAAGAACGTCGAACTGCCGCTCGTCATATCCGATCATGCTGACTGGGACGAGCTGACCGATACCATCCGCGAGGTCGCACCCACCGAAACCTGGATCACCCATGGCCGCGAGGAGGCCCTGCTGCATTGGTGCATGATCCATCAGATGCGCGCGCGAGCGCTCGAACTGGTCGGCCGCGAGGACGAGGATGAGGGATGATGATAGACGACCTTTCTCTCCCGCCGTTCGGGCTGAGCCTGTGGACGCCCTTCACCTTCTTCAAGAAAGACGAGCCCTTCGACAAGCTCCGGGCGAACGGGTGAGAGGCTTGGCTCTATGAGACAATTCTCCCAACTCCTCGACGGCCTCGTCTACACCCGATCCCGCAATGGCAAGCTGGACCTCATCGCCCGTTACATGCGCGAAGCGCCAGACCCGGATCGCGGCTGGGCGCTGGCCGCCCTCACCGGCAATCTCGACATAAAGGCCGTCAAGGCCTCCGCCATCGGAGAGATGATCCGCGCCCGCACCGATCCGGTCCTCTACGAAATGAGCCGCGACTATGTCGGCGACCTCGCCGAAACCGTCGCGCTTCTCTGGCCCAAGAGCGAGGACCAGCCCGCCGAGATAGACGACGGCTCCCTCACCCTCTCCGCCATCATCGACCGTCTGCACAGCGTCAGCCGCGCCGCAGCGCCCGCCACGCTCGCCCAGATGATGGATCATCTCGACGCATCGGGCCGCTTCGCCCTGCTCAAGCTTGCAACCGGGGGGCTGCGCGTCGGCATCTCCGCCCGCCTCGCCAAGACCGGCTTTGCCCAGGCCTTCGACCTCGACGTCGATGATGTAGAGGAATGCTGGCATGCCCTCGCGCCACCCTATACCGCCCTGTTCGATTGGGCCGAGGGCAGATCTGACCGCCCCGATCCAGCAGGCACGCCCTTCTTCCGCCCTTTCATGCTTGCTCATCCGCTTGAAGCGGATAGCATCGACCTCGCCGACTATGCCGCCGAATGGAAATGGGACGGCATCCGCATCCAGATCGTCGGCACGGGCAAGGAGACGCGCCTCTATAGCCGCGCCGGGGATGACATCACCGGCAGCTTCCCGGAGATTGCCCAAGCCTTCGCCGCCCACGCGGTCCTCGACGGCGAACTCCTCGTCAAGGGCGAGTTCCAGGGAGGCGAGGCGGCCAGCTTCAACGCCCTCCAGCAACGTCTCGGCCGCAAGGCGGTGACGGCCAAGATGATGGCCGACTATCCCGCCTTCGTTCGCCTGTACGACATACTCCTTCACGCCGACGAAGACCTGCGCGCCCTGCCATGGGCTGATCGCCGCCCCCGCCTTGAAGCCCTGCTTCCCAGCCTCGACCAGGTTCGTTTCGACATATCCGCTCTGATAGAGGCATCAGACTTCGAAGCCCTGGCCGAAATCCGCGCGGGCGCCCGGGACGCCGCGATCGAAGGCGTCATGCTGAAACGCCGCGACAGCCCCTATGTCGCCGGGCGCAAGGCCGCCCTCTGGTACAAATGGAAACGCGATCCGCTGACCGCCGATTGCGTCATGATGTATGCCCAACGCGGCCACGGCAAACGCTCATCCTTCTATTCCGACTACACCTTCGGTTGCTGGACGGAGGATGGCGAACTGCTGCCCGTCGGCAAGGCCTATAGCGGCTTCACCGATGATGAACTGAAGTGGCTGGACCGCTTCGTGCGCAACAACACCCTCAACCGCTTCGGCCCGGTGCGGGAGGTGGAGAAGTCGCTGGTCCTGGAAGTCGCCTTCGACAGCATCCACGACAGCAAGAGGCACAAGTCCGGGCTAGCCATGCGCTTCCCAAGGATCGCCCGGATCAGGCGGGACAAACCCGCTGCGGAAGCGGATACGGTCGAGGGATTGCGCAAGCTGGTAAGCTGATGGCCCGCCAGCTTTTCTTGACGAAATCTTTTTCGGCATGCAGTCCAGACTGACACACTGGACAATCGCGACGTAGCGGCTGCCCGACTGAACGAGAGGAACCCAATGGATAGCCTGATAAGCGCCTTCACCGATCCAACGGCCCTTGCCGCGCTGGTGGCTCTGGTGGTGATGGAGGTCGTGCTCGGCATCGACAATCTTGTCTTCATCTCGATACTGACGAACAAATTGCCGGAGGCGCAGCGTCCCAAGGCGCGGCGGATCGGCATCGGCCTTGCGCTCGGCATGCGGCTCGTGCTGCTTTCGATGATCGCGTGGATCGTCGGGCTTACCAAGCCTGTATTTGACTTGGGGATCAGTGGTCCCTTGGATCAGCATGGTGTCCCGACATTCGAGACGGTATTTTCCTGGCGCGATCTCATCCTCATCGCCGGGGGCCTCTTCCTGATCTGGAAGGCGACGAAGGAAATTCACCACACGGTCGATCCCGTCCATTCCGACGACATTCTCGAAAAGCAAAAGGGCGCGGCGACGCTGAGTTTCGGCAGCGCGATCGTCCAGATCATTCTCCTCGACATGATCTTTTCGCTCGACTCGATCCTTACCGCCGTGGGCATGACCGATAATCTCGCGGTGATGGTTATCGCTGTCCTCGTCGCCGTGACGGCGATGGTCCTCGCGGCCGATCCCCTTGCCAACTTCATTGCCCGCAACCCCACTGTCGTCATGTTGGCCTTGGGCTTCCTGCTGATGATCGGCGCGGTCCTCATCGCGGACGGGTTTGGCGTTCATGTGCCCAAGGGGTATATCTATGCAGCCATGGCGTTTTCGACGTTGGTTGAACTGCTGAATATCTTCGCACGCAGGGCGGAGGCGCGGAAAAACCGCGCCTGACAAGATGATAGCGCAGCAACTCTGCAAAAGCGGCTGCGCCATCCCCTACAGCCAGATTGAAAGGACGATCGATGCCCTATGCTGGAAGCTGCCACTGCGGCGCAGTCACCTTCACCGTGACCGCCGATGCGCCCACCGAAGCTATGTCCTGCAACTGTTCCCATTGCCGCCGGAAAGGCTTCCTCCTCACCTTCGTGCCCGCCGGCCAGTTCACCCTCAACAGCGGCGCGGACAATCTGACCGACTACAAATTCTACAAGCACCAGATCACCCACCGCTTCTGCGCTATCTGCGGCACGCAATCCTTTGCGGAGGGTGAATCCCCTGAAGGATCGATCCGCGCCATCAACCTGCGCTGCGTACCGGACGTCGATCTGGACACGCTCAAGATCAACAAGGTTGACGGGGCGAGTTTCTAGCGCAAGTGACCCCGAACCCTTGGCAGAGAAAGCCAAATGAATTCCCATTGACGCCGAAGCAATCTGGACCAAGGGCCCCGATCTAGCTAACCTTTGTGTTAGGGGGAGTGCTCCAAATGATTGACGTAAATGGATTTGATCGGGATTTTTATCTTACGCGCAATGCTGACGTAGCGGCAGCGGGGGTCGACCCGTATCAGCATTATCTGGCGTACGGCTGGCGCGAAGGGCGCGATCCTAATGCGCTCTTTGACTCCAAATTTTACCTTCATAACAATCCAGATGTGCTGGCAGCGGGAGTAAACCCGTTAAAACACTATATGGAGTTCGGGTGGCGTGAGCAGCGTGATCCATCTGCGGCATTCGATAGCTGGGATTATCTTGACGCGAACCGGGACGTGCTGACAGCGGGCATCAACCCATTGGTGCACTACCTCAATTATGGGCAGTACGAACATCGCGCATTAACGCTGGACCCATGGGCGGATCTGCGGGAGGGTTTTGATCGATCTTATTATTTGGCCGAAAATCCGGACGTTGCCGCTGCTGGCGTGGATCCCTACATTCATTATCACATTTATGGGAACTTGGAGGGTCGTCGTCCAAATGCGTTCTTCGACGAAGCTTTTTACCTCGTCCAAAACCCAGATGTCGCTGCGGCGCAAATCGACGCCTTTCAGCACTTTCTGAACTTTGGGTGGAGAGAGGGACGAGATCCTGCCGCTAAATTTAGCTTATCAGAGTATCGCGCAGCTACTGGGTTATCGGTCGACGAAAACCCATTGCTGCGGTACATGACCACAGATCGATCATCAAGTCTGCCGCCAGAACTCCGTTTGCCGTCCCCCCCACAAATCCTCCAAGCAAGAGGTACTCAACTTACCACAATTATTGCGGGTCAGGCAGAGTTCGACATCGATGGCTCGTTAATCCGCGTGACCGCCCCAGGCTCGCTCCTTGACGGACATGATCTAAGCGGCTTCACCGACTTTGATCTGCGTCGATCACCCGCAGACATTATCATCACCGGCTCCGGGCGGTGGCCACTTAGCATCTCCCTCGGCACAGGTGACGATCGACTGAGCGGAGCATTTGATATGGAGGGACGAATACTGAACCTGTTTGCAGGGCCCGGCAGACTTACATTAGATTTGCAGCTAGACAACGGCTCCGGTTGGATCAGCGGTGGAGCCGACGGTAGCGATGTGGTGATACACGGCAGCGCGCAATTGATCTTTGATGGC
Source organism: Sphingobium sp. TomMM35A (assembly GCF_054771735.1). Classification (NCBI taxonomy): domain Bacteria; kingdom Pseudomonadati; phylum Pseudomonadota; class Alphaproteobacteria; order Sphingomonadales; family Sphingobiaceae; genus Sphingobium; species Sphingobium sp. TomMM35A. The sequence continues at coordinate 985,586 of NZ_BSRC01000001.1, read as the reverse complement.
GGAGCGGCGGCAGACTTTGTTGCACTCGGAAGCGGAAACGACTCGTTGCGCGGCGGTGCAGGTATTAATCATTTGAATGGTGGAGCAGGTAATGATGTTGCGCATTGGGATGCGCAGGTTCGCGCCGATCTCTCTACGGGCCGTGCGGTCTGGCTCGGACAAGGTACTCCCTTTGAAGATAAGCTAATATCCATAGAGGGCCTCGCTGGCGGTGACTACGACGACATACTGCTGGGAGACGACGGAACCAACAACCTCTACGGTGAGGCAGGCGCAGATGTTCTTGCTGGCCGAGGAGGTGATGACAACATCTTCGGCATGGGCGGCGCCGACATCCTCATCGGTGGCCGTGGCTCTGACCGGCTGTCTGGCGATGAGGGAGACGATCTGCTGATCGATGCCGCGGATGGTTGGGGAAGCAACAACGACAATCCCGCAGCTTATGGTGGCGAGGGCAACGATCTGCTGGTCTATTTGCTTGGCAATCTAGGTCAGGAGGCCAGAAGCAATTTCATGCACGGCGGTAGCGGAGCAGACACATACATTATTGACCCCTCGAGAGGTCAATGGGGCAGTTTGGGCGTCGAGTTTAGCCAGATCGATGGGGACAAGCTAGATCTCTCAGCCTTAAGAACTCACAATGGAGATGTGCTCACACTTGATGATGTGCGCAACGCTGCGTCTATGCCGTTTTACGGGAGTACCATGATCGACCTCTCGGCTTTCGAGGACAAAGAAGGCAATGCTTTGGAGGGACGTATTGTTCTCAACGGGATCTTCACCTCCTCGGATATTCAGACGAGTGATCTAATTTTAGACGGCTCGCCTAATTGGCAGGTGGGAGTTCCTGCAGACTGGTTGCTACTGATCTGATCCTTGCGGGAGAAACTTCAAGTCGGCTATTAAGTCGAGCTATTTAGGCAGCGCTGTCATTCAGCCTCCTCCATTGATTATTTCAATATCTAAGATAATTCGCGGTCTGTGTTCTGCACGCTCAATCAAGGATGGGTGCGTAATCTCTGACTTTGCGCTGTCACGCACACTCCCTATATGGGCGCTTTCGCGCGTCGGGCGCGCTTCACTCATGGAGCAGTTGAATTGAGCAAGGTACTGGTCATTGGCGCGGGCGGCGTCGGGTCTGTCGCGGTTCACAAGATGGCGATGAACAGTGACATTTTCAGCCATATCACGCTCGCCAGCCGCCGCATCATCAGCTGCGAAAAGGTCGCCGAATCAGTGAAGGCCCGCACCGGCGTCACCATCGACGTAGCGCAGGTCGACGCCGATAATGTCGAAGAGACCATCGCCCTCATCGAAAAGGTCCAACCAAAGCTCGTCGTGAACCTCGCGTTGCCTTATCAGGACCTCGCGATCATGGACGCGTGCCTCGCGACCAAAACCGACTATCTCGACACGGCCAACTACGAACCGCGCGACACCGCGAAATTCGAATATAGCTGGCAATGGGCCTATCAGGAACGCTTCAAGGAAGCGGGCATCATGGCCCTGCTCGGCTCGGGCTTCGACCCCGGCGTCACCAGCGTCTTTGCGTCCTACATCAAGAAGCATCTGCTCGACCGCATCGACACGCTCGATATTCTCGACTGCAACGGCGGCGACCATGGCCAGCATTTCGCGACCAACTTCAATCCGGAAATCAACATCCGCGAAGTGACCGCGCCCTCCCGCCATTGGGAAGGCGGCAAGTGGGTGGAAGGCCCTGCCCTGAAGCACAAGCAGGTGTTCGACTTCGACCAGGTCGGCGAGAAGAACATGTACCTCATGTATCATGAGGAACTGGAAAGCCTCGCGAAGCACTACCCGGAAATCAAGCGCGTCCGCTTCTGGATGACTTTCGGTGACGCCTATCTCAAGCATCTCGAAGTGCTCCAGAATGTCGGCATGACGCGGATCGACCCGGTCATCTACAACGGCCAGGAAATCATCCCGCTCCAGTTCCTGAAGGCCGTACTCCCCGAACCGTCGAGCCTGGGTTCGACCACGAAGGGCAAGACCAACATCGGCGACATCGCAACCGGACAGAAGGACGGGGCGCAGAAGACCGTCTATGTCTACAATGTCTGCGACCATGAGGACGCCTATGCCGAAACCGGCAACCAGGCGGTCAGCTACACCACCGGCGTCCCCGCGATGATCGGCGCGGCACTCATGCTTACTGGCGCGTGGAAAGGTGAGGGCGTGTTCAACATCGAGCAGTTCGATCCCGATCCCTTCATGGACATGCTGAACAAGCACGGCCTGCCCTGGCAGGTAAAGGAACTGGACGCCCCGCTGGATTTTTGAGCCAAACTCCCTCACCCCTTCAGGGGAGAGGGTGCCGAGCATAGCGAAGGCGGGAGAGGGGAACTCGACCGATCTCGCCTCAATCCCCTCTCCCTCGCCCTCTCCCCTGAAGGAGGGAGGGAATTGGAGTATGCCCCATGGAAACCAAAGCCGGCGATCCGGCCGCCTTCGCCCATTTCGACCTTTACAGCGTCCCCTCGCCCGCCTTCGTGGTGGATGAGGCAGCGATCCGCCGCAATCTCGCTATCCTGCGCGACATCGGCGACCGCGCAGGGATCAAGGTGCTAGGGGCGCTCAAGGCCTTCTCCATGTGGTCGCTCGGCGGGGTCGTGGCCGAATATCTCGACGGCGTCTGCGCGTCGGGCATCTACGAAGCCCGTCTCGGGCGCGAGGAATATGCGGGCCAGGATGGCGGCAAGGAGGTCGCCACCTATTGCGCCGCCTACAAGCCCGAAGATCTCGCCGAAATCCTCAAGATTTCCGACCATGTGATCTTCAACAGCCCCGGGCAGATCGAGCGGCTCCGGCCGGTCATCGACAATGCGCGCATGAACGGTGTGAACTTCGACATTGGATTGCGCATAAACCCCCTCCACGCCGAGGGAGAAGTGCCCAAATACGACCCCTCGCAGCCGCACAGCCGCCTCGGTTTCCCGATCGATCAACTCCGACCCGAGCATCTGGATGGCGTCGACGGCCTCCACGTCCACAATCTCTGCGAACAGGACTTCCTGCCGCTCGAACGCACCTGGGCGGCCATCGAATCGCGCGTCATGCCGCATGTCGGTGGTCTAAAATGGCTGAACTTCGGCGGCGGACATCATGTCACGCGCGCCGACTATCAGATCGACGACCTGATCACCTTCCTGCAGCGTATCAAGGCGCAGACCGGGCTCGATCTGTATATTGAACCGGGTGAGGCCATGGCCCTCGACGCTGGCATCCTCATCGGGGAAATCCTCGACGTCATCGACAACGGCATGCCTGTCGCCATCACGGACATTTCGGCCACATGCCACATGCCGGACGTCATTGAGGCGCCCTACCGCCCTGCCATGCTCCATGAACGGGACGAAGGGCCGGTAACGCGACTCGGTGGTCCGTCCTGCCTGGCGGGTGACATTATCGGAGACTATCGAGTCCCAGGCGGCGCGGCTCCGGGACGGCGGATCGCCTTCCTCGACCAGGCGCACTACTCGATGGTAAAAACCAACACCTTCAACGGCGTACCGCTTCCGGGCATCTGGCTTTGGAACTCGCAGACTGGTGAACTCCAGGAAATCCGGCGTTTTTCATACCAGGACTTCAAGGCCCGTCTCTCCTGACGCACATTTCGTAGCGAGGCGCGCAACAAAATTTACGGGCGCGCTTTACAGGGGGGCACCTGCCGCATATATCGCCCTTCCGCTGCCCCATGGGACTTCCACCGCAAGGCAGCTTGTTTGCCCACGACTACACTGGAGGTCCCTTGAGTTGCACAAGCACCATAGCGCGCTGGGGGTAGCAACCGCCCTCAAACCGGCAGCACCGGTAACGCTGATCCGCCCGCAGGCTGCGGCCCGCGCCGCCCGATTCTTCTCTGAGAAGTTTCCGGGGCGCTCGCTCTATGCCGTGAAGGCCAATCCCTCGCCGGACCTGCTCCGGACCTTGTGGGACAGCGGAATTACGCATTATGACGTCGCCTCGATCGCCGAGGTTCGCCTCGTCGCGGAAACGCTGCCACAAGCGAAGCTGTGCTTCATGCATCCCGTGAAGGCCGAAGAAGCCATCGCAGAAGCATATCATGTCCATGGCGTGCGCACCTTCTCGCTCGACACGATCGACGAGCTGGAAAAGATTCTGCGCGCGACCCATGAAGCCACCGACCTTGAGCTCTGCGTTCGGCTGCGCGTCTCCTCCGAACATTCGGAACTGAGCCTTGCGTCCAAGTTCGGCGCAGAACTCGGCGAAACCCGCGAACTGCTGATGGCCACCCGCCAGGCGGCTGACGCGCTTGGCATCTGCTTCCATGTCGGTAGCCAGGCCATGAGCCCGCAAGCCTATAGCGATGCTATAGAGCGTGTTCGTGCGGCGATTGTCGATGCGGCTGTCACGGTCGATATCATCGATGTCGGCGGCGGCTTCCCGTCGGTCTATCCGGGCATGGAACCGCCAGCGCTGGAGGCCTATTTCGACGCCATCTATCGCGGTTTCGAAAGCCTGCCGATCAGCTATTCGGCGGAACTATGGTGCGAACCCGGCCGCGCATTGTCGGCGGAATATAGCTCCATCATCGTGCGGGTCGAGCGCCGTCGCGGCACGGAACTGTACATCAACGATGGCGCTTATGGCGCTCTGTTCGATGCGGCCCATGTCGGCTGGCGTTTCCCGGTCGCCCTGCTGCGCGAAGAGGACAGCGAAGCGGAAAACGCGCCTTTCTCTTTCTACGGCCCGACCTGTGACGACATGGATCATATGGCCGGTCCTTTCATGCTGCCCGACGATGTGGCGGCCGGCGATTATATCGAAATCGGCATGCTGGGCGCCTATGGTGCGGCCATGCGCACCGGCTTCAACGGCTTTACGTCGGAAGCGATCATCGAGGTTGAAGACGAGCCGATGGCGAGCCTCTACGCCGATCCGGTCCCGGCACGCCGTCGCGCAACTGTCATCAAGCTGGGCTAAAAGGCTCAAGCTCCCCTTTGGAGAGGGTGCCTGTTCCCTCGCCGCAAATATGCGGCGAGGGTTCATTTTATGGGCGGCGGAAAACAGCTGCCAGTTCGACATGGGTCGACCATCGGAACTGGCCGACCGGCTTCACCTTGTCTAGAATATAGCCGCTCGCCACAAGATGCGCAGCATCCCGCGCGAAGCTCGCCGGATTGCACGAAACATAAGCGATCACCGGCACGACCGATGCCGCTAACTGCATCACCTGCTCCCGCGCACCTGCACGCGGCGGATCGATAATCACCGCCGCGAACCGGTTCAGCTCTTCAGGCACGAGCGGCCGCCTGAACAAATCACGATGGTCAACCACCATTCGCCGCTGCGCGCGATTGGCCGCAACCTTGAGCGACAGCACCAGGTCACGCGCACCCTCCGCGGCATAAACCGGACGCTCCTTGCCCACTCCGAGAGCGAATGTGCCAAGCCCGCTAAACAGGTCCGCCACCGCGCCTCCCGGCGGCAATGCCTCGCGCACAATCTCCAACAACGCCGCTTCGCCATCCGGCGTCGCTTGAAGAAAAGCGAACGGAGGAAAGGCGACGGGCACGCCGCCGAATGTCATAGTCGCAGGCTCAGGCTCCCAGCGGGTCTGCTGGCCATCACCTTCATCGATCGTCAATCGCGCAAGGCCTTGAGCCGCTGAGAAATCCCGTAAACCCTCGTCCGCGGCGAGGCCGGAAACGCCAACATTCTCCAGCAGCAGGTCGACGCCTTGGTCGATCAGGGACATCCGGACATGTGCAGCGCGCTTGTCAGCGAGAACCAGCGGCAGCAAAGCCCGAAGCGGCTCGACCAGAGCGAAGAGGCGGGGATCGAGTATCTCGCACATCGCAAGATCGATGAGCTTGTGGCTGCCCGACTCTGCAAAACCGATGGTGATCCGCCGCCCGTCTCGAGCCGCACGCAATGATGCGCGACGCCGGGCCTTCGGCGGCGATAGGTGAGGCGGCAACAGCGATTGAGGCGCGAGCATCACCCCCTGTCCTGCCAGAGCGCCTGTGACACGCGCCGTCACGAACGCGCCCAAGCTCTCCTCGTCCACATGTTGTAGCTCGCATCCGCCACAGGCGGGGAAATGAACGCACGGAGCTTCGACATGATGAGGACCCGCCACTAAACCGCCATCGGCCGTGACCCTGTCTCCAGGCGCTGCCAGCGGTGCATGCCGCCCATCGGCGGTAACGCCATCACCCTTTGCGGCGATGCGAATTATGAGATCTTTGTCGATATCGGTCACAAGCGGGAGGCGATAGCCGCTGGCAGCTGCGCAATCAAATCATCGGCGACAAAAGCGGCTCTCGCACGCCGCGCCGCCTCTCCATGGAGCCAGACCGCCTCGCAAGCCGCGCGGAACGGATCGGCCACGACCGCCATCCGCCCCGCCGCCAATCCTGCAAGAACGTCCCCGGTCCCCGCCGTCGACAGCCAAGGAGACGCGCCAGTTGCGACAACGACGCGTCCATCCGGGGCGCCGATGACGGTGTCCGAACCTTTGAGTACAACCACCGCAGCAGATCGCCGTGCTGCTTCACGGGCCCGGTCTATCTTGCTGCCCGGCAAATCGCCAAACAAGCGGACGAATTCACCTTCATGCGGCGTCAGGATCGATGAAGGCGGAATGTCCCCGACCTCCCCCTTTCCCAACAATGTCAGAGCGTCGGCATCCAGCACCAACGGCCGTCCACATCGCAACACGGCGCTTAAGCGTTCTACGGCCTTCTGATCTCGCCCGAGGCCAGGCCCGGCCAACACCGCCGCCAGCCTCTCGTCGCTTAGTTCAGCGTCTACGCGATCGGCTTGGAGCGCCTTCACCCTAACGATCGCATCCGATCCCGAAAGCTCATCGACTGCCCCCAGGAGGCGAACCATTCCCGCACCTGATCGCACAGCCGCCTCGGCCGCGAGCAGCCCCGCACCTGCCATGCCGCCGCCAACCACCGCAACCAGACCGCGACTATATTTATGATCAGCAGCCCTCGGCGCTTCCAAATGAGGCGCAGCAAGACGGTGCGCCTGTGCGCTCGGCGCGACGCCAATGTCGGCACAGATCAGCCGCTTGAAGCTCCCGGCAGCAGGGTGCAAAACATGAGCAGGCTTCAGCGCGCCCAAAGCAATGCAGACGCCAAATTGTGGAACCGCCGACAGCAAGGCCCCGCTATCGGTCTCAACACCGCTCGGCAGGTCGATCGCATAGCTGAAGGCCGCCTGCTCCGTCAGGCACCTCAACCTATCAGCAACTGCGCTGTCCAGCCCGCGCGACAGGCCGGTTCCGAACAGGGCATCGACAATCTGCGTGGCGGGCGCTGCATCCTCCAGAGTTTCTACCGGACCGCCCCAGGACGAGCGCGCCCGTCGGGCAGACTCCGTGCGACTCTCTCCCAAGGCAGCCACTCGTACTGGCACCCCGCGCGCCCGCAACAAGCGAGCGACCACATAACCGTCACCGCCATTATTGCCAGGACCGCACAGTAGCAGAAGGTCGCGCCTGCCCCCCGCACGCCAGATTATCTCCGCAACAGCCGCACCCGCCCGCTCCATCAGCTCATATTCGGCTATGCCGCTGGCGATTACCGCCTTTTCGGCTTCCCGCATCTGCGCGGCGGTCAGGATCGGCAGATCGCTCAAGGCGCTGCTGTTCGGGAAATAGTGGCAGGTAACCGGTAACGATCGTGCCCCGCGCTGACTTCTATCTGGCCATCGCCAACGATGGCGATCTTGGCCGGTTCGGCGCCATCGGCTGAGGCGAGGCCCCGCTGATCTTCGAGGATCTGAAAACGACGAAATCCGCCGTCCGGATGACGGATCGTCAAAACCCGCCCATCCTGCTCGACCGAACAGGATCGCTCCCATTTCGCGCCAGCACCGATTGCGCAATCGGCAATGGCCTCGCGCGCTGCTGAGGGGCCTTCAAATGGGTGAGCAGCCTTGTCTCCGCCCTGGTCACACGCGGCCAGGGCGAGGCACATAAGCCCCGCCCCGGCAATCTGTTCAGATATCCGCATAGACATGGGTTTCGGTCTTCGCTCCCGGGTGCGTCACTGCCCCCTTGTAAGCCGGTCCCACATTCTGCGCATAGCGCCAGAGAGCGCCTGACTGATAATCATTCTGGCGCGGCTTCCAGTTCTTCTGCCTCTCGGCGAGGACGGATTCGGAAACCTTGAGGTCGATCGTGCCAGCTTCCGCGTCGATGGCGATGATGTCGCCATTCTCTACCAGCGCGATCGGACCACCCTCCGCAGCCTCCGGCCCAACATGCCCGATGCAGAAGCCACGCGTTGCGCCAGAGAAGCGGCCGTCCGTGATCAATGCCACCTTCTCGCCCATGCCCTGCCCGTAGAGCGCGGCCGTGGTCGACAGCATCTCGCGCATGCCGGGGCCACCCTTTGGCCCTTCATATCGGATGATGATGACCGAACCTTCAGCGATGTCCCGCGCTTCGACTGCTGCGAAGGCGTCTTCCTCACAATCGAAAACCCGCGCCGGGCCTTCAAACTGGAGGCGATGCATGCCCGCCACCTTCACGATCGCACCATTGGGAGCCAGCGAGCCTTTCAGGCCCACGACGCCGCCCGTGGGGGTGATCGGCGACTTGACGTCATAGATGACCTTCTGGTCCGGGTTCCAGCTGACTTCATCGATATTCTCGGCGATCGTCTTGCCGGTGACAGTCATGCAGTCACCATGCAGCAGGCCGTTGTCGAACAGGGTCTTCATCAGCATGTAGACACCGCCTGCCTCATACATATCCTTGGCGACATATTTGCCGCCGGGCTTCAGGTCAGCGATGTAAGGCGTCGATTTGAAGATTTGCGCCACGTCGAACAGGTCGAAATCGATGCCGCATTCATTCGCCATGGCGGGCAAGTGCAGCGCGCCGTTGGTCGACCCGCCAGTCGCCGCGACGATGCGCGCCGCATTCTCGAACGCTTCGCGGGTGCAGATATCGCGCGGACGGATGTTCTTGGCCAGCAGTTCCATGACCTGACGGCCAGCGGCAACGGCAACCTCCTCACGGCTCTTATAGGGAGCAGGCGCCATATTGCTGTTGGGGAGCGAAAGGCCGATCGCCTCGCCCACGCATGCCATCGTGTTCGCGGTGTACTGACCGCCGCATGCACCATGTCCGGGGCAGGCGACCTTTTCGAGCGCGATCACATCCTTGAGCGGACAAGCGCCCGCCGCATATTTGCCGACGACCTCGAATACATCCACGACCGTGACGTCGCGATTTTCGAACCTGCCGGGCAGGATCGACCCGCCATAGACGAAGATCGACGGCACGTTCAGGCGCAGCATCGCCATCATCATGCCCGGCAAAGACTTGTCGCATCCAGCGAAAGTGACGAGCGCGTCATAGCAGTGGCCACGCACCGAAAGCTCGACCGAATCCGCGATCACTTCACGGCTCGCCAGCGAGCTTTTCATGCCCTGATGGCCCATCGCAATGCCGTCAGTGACGGTGATGGTGTTGAACCGGCGCGGCATGCCGCCTGCCTCATTCACACCCTGACGGCAAAAATCCGCCTGCATGTCGAGCGTCGTGTTGCACGGCGCGCTGTCGTTGCCAGCCGAGGCGATACCTACGAAAGGACGGGCAATCTCTTCTTCGGTCAGGCCCATCGCATAATAATAGCTACGATGCGGAGCGCGCTCCGGACCAACCGAGACATGGCGGCTCGGCAGTTTCGACTTGTCGAACGTATGAGACATAAAACCTACCCTTCTTGCGCGCCTCCTTTCCAAAAAGGGACGAGTCACGCAAGGCTATTGCGGCATTGTAGCACGATGGGCCCGATTATGCTGGCGAAGCGGCTTTGCCCCTCCCCGCTTGTCACCAGATCCTGCCGCATTTCAATGCCGAGATAAGGGATACCGTTGGCTTCGGCGTGGCGGTTCATGGTCGCGTTCAGCAGCCGCCCCGAATAGGGCAACTGGTCGCCCACCATCAGGCCTGCCTCCTCCAGCATGGGAATGGCGATGCGAGCGGCACGATCATCTTCATTGTAGAGCACGCCTATGTCCCAGGGCCGCTCTGCCTGCGGATCACTCGCCAGTTGCGGCGTGAAACTGTGCACCGACAGAATGAAGGGCGACGTCATTCCGTCGAGCAATCGGGCGATCTGATGATGATAGGGATGATGAAAGCGCATCATCCGGTCGGAAAGATCGGCATGCCGGTTGCCGGGGATCGGATGACCGTCGCTCATGACCGGCAGCAGGCCGGGTGCGTCATCCTCGCGATTGAGGTCGATCACCAATCTGGAAACACCGCCCAATATCGCGGTGCATCCCAACTGCTTCGCCAGCATCCGGCTCACCTCCGCGGCACCGACGTCTATCGCAATGTGACTGCCCAGCAGGGCGGGATCGATACCAAGATCAATGTCGGCAGGCACATGGGCGGACGCATGATCCGCTATGATCAGCACATCAAGCGGCCCGACATCGATCTGTGTGAAAGCCTCGCTCACGCCCCGCCGATCTCCGTTTCCAATGACCACCAGCCCGGTTGCCGTGCCGCTATATGGCGCGCCGCCGCTGCTCGGCTGCCCCAAGTATCGAAAAGGGCGAAGCAGGTCGCGCCTGATCCCGACATGCGGGCCAGGCGCACCCCCGGCTGCTCCCGCAAAAGGGCAATCACATCAGCAATGACCGGCGCGGCCCCGATCGCTGCCTCTTCCAGATCGTTGCGGGCATCCACGATCAGGTCATCCAGCGTTGACGCTGTCAAAGGACCTCTATCAACCCTGTCCCACCGGCTAAACACACTGGCCGTCGATACGCCGACGCCGGGATTAACGAGCAGCATCGGAATCCCACTCAAACCGTCAATGTGGCTGGGTTCAAGCACCTCGCCCCGGCCCATGACCATCTGCGTGACACTGCTGACACAGGCAGGCACATCGGAACCCAGTTCCAGGCCGACCCGCTCCAGCTCGGCACGGGGCAATCGAGCATCCCACAAGCGATTGAGCAGTCGCAGCGCCGCCGCCGCGTCAGCCGATCCCCCACCGATGCCTGAAGCCACCGGCAGATTTTTCGTCAGCTTCAACCGCGCGCCCCGCTTCTCGCCAAGATGCTCCTGCAACTTCTTCGCCGCATTCACGACGAGATTGTCCGCGCCAGCGCCCAGGGCCGCTCCAAAAGGGCCATCCAGCGTCAGGCTGATCTCGTTGCCAACGTCCGGGCATCCGCTCAGCCGATCGCCATCCGTCGCGAAGACGAACAGACTTTCCAGCGCATGATAGCCATCGGTCCGCCGTTCCCGCACATGCAGGGCCAGATTCACCTTGGCATAGGCGGTTTCGGTCAATGTCGCAGCGTCAAGGAGCGGCATATTCCGGCCTCATCCCCAATTTGGCTTTCGCATCAAGCCGCGCCTCGACGTCTCCTTCAGCGAACACCGCCGCAGCCCTCCAGGCATAGCGCGCTTCGAAGCGCCGTCCGATGGCCCAGAGCGCATCGCCCAGATGCTCGTTGATCGTCACGTCGGCAGGGGCGCCCTCAGCAGCGCGCTCAAGCACTGGCACCGCAGCTTCCACATTTCCTGTCACGAAATGCGCCCATCCCAGAGAATCCGTTATCGACGCGTCGTCCGGCTTGAGCGCACTGGCTTTCTTGAGAAGCTCCAGCGCCGCTGGAACATTTTGCCGCCGCTCGACCTGTGCATAGCCGAGATAATTCAGCACAGCCGGTTCATTCGGTGCGATCTTCGCCGCCCGCTCCAGCACCGCACGTGCTTCTTCCCAACGTCCCGCCTGCTCAAGGGCGCTCCCCCGCATCAGCAATAATGCCCAAGGCACATTATCCGCAGCATAGCGTGTTTCGGCAGAATGAAACGCGTCCGCCGCGCCGCCAAAATCCTTTTCGCGGGCCAGCAACTGCCCAAGCCGCACGAGACGTTCGACGTCGGCGCCCGGAGCTTGAGCCAATCCGCGCGCCAGCGATATCGCAGCGCTGCTGTTATCCGATGCAGCCCAGGCATTGACCACAGCCGTCTGCCTAAGGGTCCCGAACCAGCCGCTTTCCACAACCTTGTTCAATTCCGAAACAGCTTGCTGCCCATGTCCTGCATCGGTCAGCAACTGCCCCAACACCAGCCTGCCATCCGCTCCAGCTGGATTAGCAAAGCTCCCGATGCGCGCGAGTCTGATCGCCAGCATCCGCGTGCTTTTGTCCGATGAAATGTCCGAAGCCAAACGGGCAAGAAGGCGGCCAAAGCCCTGTGCGGGGTTCAGCGCTCGCCCGATTTCGCCTCCGCTCCGTCCGTGCGCAATATCCTGCCGGGCCAGAGCATAGTCGGCCTTCCCTTCAGGAAGCAGGGCCAACGCCTCGGCTCTCGCCCTTCGGCTGGCCAGTTGCGCCGCAAAGGTCAGCCGCATCTCGCCTAGCTCTACCGTCCGCAACGCCAGCGCCCGGTTTATCGCGGGGCCAGCCGCAGCCGCATCTCCCCGCGCAAGCGCCTGAAGCGCGATATGCTCGTCGATGTAGCGCCGCCCCAGGGACGCGTAGCGATCTGCCGGATCAATCTCCGGCGGCACCGCTCGACCTTCCCCGATCGATATCCAGCTGCGGATTATCGGCGCAAGAAAGCCGAAATTGCCTTCTGCCGCTACACGGTCCGCAACTTGCCTCGCCGTCTTCCAGTCCCGGCGCACGAGCGCGTCGCCAAGGAACAGAAGCGTCCCGTCACGCGGCAGCACCCCCCGGCTGTCCAGCAACCTTGCCGACTGAAGCGCCAGCGCCATGTCCCCGCTGATCAGGCCATGCAGGTAGGACCGCCGCGCCACTGCCAAACTGCTCGCGTCTCCCGCCAGCGCGTCTCGATAGTTGATGAGCGCGACGTTCGCCTCGCCAAAACTGTCGGCCAGCCGGCCGCGGGCATAGGCATGCAGCGCGCTCGACCGATCCACCGATGCGCCAGCGGGGAAAGCCAGCAGCATCGGCGGCAACATTGCGCAGAGCAGGCGCCTACATATTGGGATAGTTCGGCCCCCCGCCGCCTTCGGGCACGACCCAGTTGATGTTCTGCGTCGGGTCCTTGATGTCGCACGTCTTGCAGTGGACGCAGTTCTGGGCGTTGATCTGGAACCGGGGATTGCCCTCTTCCAAACCGACAACCTCATAGACGCCTGCCGGGCAATAACGCTGCGCGGGCTCGTCATAGAGCGGCAGGTTGTAAGCGATCGGGATCGACGGGTCCTTCAGCTGAAGGTGGACCGGCTGATCTTCCTCATGATTGGTGTTCGACAGGAACACAGAGGACAGGCGATCGAAGCTGATCACCCCGTCGGGCTTGGGATAATCGATCTTGTGACCGATTTCCTTGGGCCAGATCTTTTCATTGTCCGGCTTGTGCTTCATCGTGAAGGGCAACCCGATCTTCAGCGTGCGCATCCACATATCGACGCCCGCCAGCAGCGTACCGATCGTATTGCCGAACTTCGCCAGCAGCGGCTCCGCATTCTTGACCAGCTTCAACTCGTCCGCAACCCAGCTGGAGCGCAGGCGGTCATCATAGTCGTGCAGCACATCGCGGGAGCGTTCGTCCTGAATCGCCTCGAACGCCGCCTCTGCCGCGAGCATGCCCGACTTCATCGCCGTGTGCGTGCCCTTGATGCGCGGCACGTTGACGAAGCCTGCGGAGCAGCCGATCAGCGCACCGCCGGGGAAGACGAGCTCGGGCACCGACTGCCAGCCGCCCTCGTTGATCGCGCGCGCGCCATAGGAAACGCGGCGGCCACCCTCCAGATATTCGCGAATCGCCGGATGCTGCTTCCAGCGCTGGAACTCCTCGAACGGATAGAGATAGGGGTTGCGGTATCCGAGGCCCACGACGAAGCCTAGAGCAACCTGCCCATTGGCCTGATGGTAGAGGAACCCGCCTCCATAGGCGTCCGTCAGCGGCCAACCCTGGGTATGGATCACCAGGCCCGGCTTGTGCTTGGCGGGATCGATATCCCACAATTCCTTCATGCCCAGGCCGTAGACCTGCGGCTCGCAATCCTTGTCCAGTTCGAACTGGCGCTTGAGGATCTTGGTCAGGTGGCCGCGCGCGCCTTCAGCGAAAAAGGTATATTTGGCGTGCAGCTCCAGCCCCGGCTGATAATCGCCCTTTCGATTGCCCTCGCGATCGATGCCCATGTCACCGGTCGCGACGCCCTTCACGCTGCCATCCTCATTATAGAGGATCTCGGCAGCGGCGAATCCCGGGAATATCTCGACGCCCAATCCTTCGGCCTGCTCGGCCAGCCAGCGGCACAGATTGCCGAGCGAACCTGTATAGGTCCCTTTGTTGTGCATCCAGCGCGGCGTCGAAATATGCGGCACCGGCAATTTGCCGCGCTTCGTCAGGATCCAGTGCTGGTTGTCCCGCACCGGCGTTTCCGCCAGCGAGCAGCCCATGTCGCGCCATTCGGGGATCAGCTCATCAAGGGCCCGGGGGTCGATCACCGCGCCCGAAAGAATATGAGCGCCGATCTCCGAGCCTTTTTCCAGAACGCACACCGCCAGTTCCTGGCCAGCGTCGTTGGCCAGTTGCTTCAGCCTGATCGCCGCGGACAGCCCCGCCGGCCCCCCGCCGACGATGACGATGTCATAGGGCATCGATTCCCGTTCGCTCATAATCCCTCCATCGGGACGAGCCGGATGGTTTCCCTCTCCTGTCCGGCCGCCGCGTTACTCAAACGATTTACCACCGGTTGCCGATGAAGATTCTTGACCCCGGCGTCAACCTCTGGCCCTAGAAGATCGATGCGGGGAATGACGGAAGATCTGGCCGATGCCGCCAGCGCCTATCTGGCGTGGTGGGACATGGCGGGCGTGGATTGCGCGACGGCGGAAGAGCCGGTGAACTGGCTGCGTCCGGCACCGGCCGTTCCGCTGGCGCCAGCCCCTTCATCTCCGGCCACGGTGAAGAAGCCAGGCTCGCTTCAGGAGTTTACGGACTGGCTCGCCCGGGATTCGGCGCAGCCGGAACGCCGCTGGCCAGGCACACCCATATTGCCGCAAGGGCAAGCTGGATCGCCGCTGATGGTGATCACCGACATGCCTGATCCAGCCGACATGGATGCAGGCACATTGCTTGCCGATCGCGCCGGACGCTTGTTCGACGCGATGCTGTCTGCTGTCGGCCTGTCTCGGGAGAGCGTCTATATCGCCTCCCTCTTCTGCGCCCGCCCGCCCGGCGGCATGGTGGAGGCGGCCGACCTCAATGCAGCCGCTGACCGCATGCGCACCCATGTTTCGCTCGCGATTCCCGGCAGGCTGCTGCTTCTGGGCGACCGGACGATCCGCACTTTCCTTCCCGTACAAGACAGGCAGGGAATGGAAAGTTTACACTTTTTTAACCATGATGGCGGCACTGTGCCTGCTTTAGCCACTTTCCACCCGCGGCTCCTGCTGGGGCAGCCCGCGGCGAAAGCGGAATGTTGGCGCACATTGCAACGCCTGGTCGAGGATATGCATCAGTGATTCGCGCGCTCACCCGATCATCTTGCCTGGCACTGGCCGCCATCAGTGCCGCCGCGGCCGTGCCCGCCAAAGCGGATAATGCGGCGGCAACGGCTGGTTTCAGGTCAGGGTTCAACCCGGCACTGTCCGTCGACGACGGCGACAAGACGCGTTACTCGGCCATCTATTCGGCGCTGTCGGATCAGCGCTGGGCTGACGCGAAAGCGTCGATCCTGGCTCTGGACCCTCAGGACCCGATGCGCTCAGTCGCGCTTTCCGACCTTTATGTAGCCAAGGATTCGCCGCGCGTTGAGCTGTTCGACGTGCTCGACCTGGTGAACAAGGCGGCCTGGCTTCCCAATGCGGATCAACTTTCCCGGCTCGCGCAGAAGCGGGGCGCGACGATCCTGCCGACGCTCCCCCAGGTCCAGAAGATGGTCTGGCTGGGTTCAGCGCCGCGCCGGGAATATGTCGCAACGACAAAGACCGACCTGCTTGCCCAGGCGCTGGTTGGTCAGATGACGCCCTTCATCAAGAATGACGATCCTGTGGGAGCGGAAACGCTGCTCGCGTCGGGAGAAATCGGCCTGACGCCCGAAGGCCTGACCGAAGTACGCCAGCGCGTCGCATGGTCCTACTATATCGAGAATAACGATGCGGACGCGCGGCGGATGGCCAACCGCGCCCTTGAAACCCGTGCGGGCGGCGACTGGATGGTGCAAGCGCACTGGACGCTCGGCCTTGCATCTTGGCGTCAGCATGACTGCGCTGCGGCGGCGCCTGCCTTCGCCAATGTCGCTGCACTCGCTGGTAATGCCGACATGCGCGCTGCTGGCGCCTATTGGGCGTCGCGCGCCTACATGGCCTGCGGCCAGGCAGAAAAGGTCGAGAATCTCCTCAAGACCGCCGCGCGATCCGGCGAAACATTCTACGGCTTGCTCGCCCGTGAAACGCTTGGCCTGCCGCTGGGCGGCGCGAGGACCGCTCCGCGCTTCGGATCAGCTGATTGGCAACAGCTGAAGGACAGCCCGAATGTCCGCGCTGCGATTGCTCTCACGTCAATCGGTCAGCTTGCGAAGGCTGACCAGTTCATCCGGCATCAGGCCCGGCTGGGCGGCGCTACTCAATATGACGCCCTGCTGAAGCTCGCCAATGCCCTCAGCCTTCCCGCCACCCAGCTATGGCTCGCCCATAACGGTCCGGCTGGCAAACAGCCCGACAGCTTCGCCAGATTCCCAACGCCGGATTGGCGTCCCGACGGCGGCTGGCGTGTCGATCCAGCGCTGATCTACGCTCACACACTTCAGGAATCGGGCTTCCGCAGCGATGTCGTCAGCAGTGCGGGAGCACGCGGGCTGATGCAGGTCCTGCCTGGCACCGGCAGTGACATGGGCCTTGCTTCCGCAGCCCAATTGTTCGTGCCGTCGACCAACATGGAATATGGCCAACGCTACCTCGAAAATCTCCGCAACATGAGCGCCACGGGCGGACTTCTGCCAAAGGTCATGGCTGCTTATAATGCAGGCCCACTGCCCGTTCAGCGGTGGAACAGCGAGGTCAAGGACAATGGCGACCCTCTGCTGTTCATGGAGTCGCTGCCTTATTATGAAACCCGCGCTTATGTGAACATCGTCATGCGCAACTACTGGATGTACCAGATCCAGGCGAAGGGAAGCGCGGATTGCCTGACCGGCATGGCACAGGGCATGTGGCCGACCTTCCCCACCGCCAAGGGGACGCGCATGGTCCGGATGAGCCAGAACAACACGCTCTCCGCCGCCAGTATCGCGGGCGGCTCTGACTGATGCCGATCGATGAAAGCCGGTCATTTCTGCCGGTGCGAATTGCCGTCCTGACCGTTTCGGACAGCAGGGGCCTTGCAGAAGACCGGTCCGGCGACACTCTGGTCGATCGGATCAAGGCGGCGGGCCACATTCTGGCTGCGCGGCATATCGAAAAGGATGATCGAGCCGCCATCGTCGCGCGTCTCCACAGCTGGATAGACGATCCCCAAGTCGATTGCATCATCACCACGGGCGGAACCGGCGTCACGGGCCGAGACGTGACACCCGAAGCGGTCGCCCAGGTCCAGGACAAGGAAATCCCCGGCTTCGGCGAGCTGTTCCGCTGGCTCAGCTACCAGACGATCGGGACGTCGACGATACAGTCACGCGCCACCGCCTGTGTCTCGCGCGGCACCTATATTTTCGCGCTGCCGGGTTCTACCGGCGCGGTGAAAGATGCCTGGGACGGCATCCTCTCCAGCCAGCTCGACAGCCGTTTCCGTCCCTGTAACTTCGTCGAACTGATGCCCCGCCTGATGGAGCGCTGAATCCCCACCCTTGCCACCATGTTCTCTTTATGTTCTAATGAGACATGGTTGCTGAAAAGGGTAGAGGCGCGACGCTGAACGTCATCAGTCACCGCTTCAACATGGCGGAACAGGTCGCTGACGGCGACTGGCTCGACGCAGTTGAGGCCATAGATGGACCAGCACCACGCCGCCGGACGCAAGTCACGGTGGAACACCCCCGCACGATCATCAGCCGCAACACATCGCCCGATCTTTCCTTTACCCAATCGATCAACGCCTATCGAGGCTGCGAGCATGGGTGCATCTACTGTTTCGCGCGGCCCACCCATGCCTATCACGACCTGTCGCCGGGGCTGGACTTCGAAACACGCCTCTTCGCCAAAGCGGACTCGCCCGACCTGCTCCGCACCGAACTGTCCAAGCGTTCCTACCGCGTCTCGCCGATCGCCATGGGGACGAACACCGATCCCTATCAACCGATCGAACGAGACTGGAAGATCACGCGGCAATGCGTTGAGATATTGGCGGAATG
This sequence comes from Sphingobium sp. TomMM35A, assembly GCF_054771735.1. Classification (NCBI taxonomy): domain Bacteria; kingdom Pseudomonadati; phylum Pseudomonadota; class Alphaproteobacteria; order Sphingomonadales; family Sphingobiaceae; genus Sphingobium; species Sphingobium sp. TomMM35A. The sequence goes on along the minus strand of NZ_BSRC01000001.1, from coordinate 967,275 downwards.
TCGTCACCCGATCTTCATCACGACCAAGTCGGACCGCGTCCTTCGCGACCTCGATCTTCTTCAAGACATGGCCCGTGATCGGCTGGTGGCGGTGATGATTTCCGTCACCACGCTTGATCCCAAGGTTGCGCGCGCTCTCGAACCGCGTGCGGCTCACCCTCTTCGCCGGGTGGAAGCCATTCGCCAGTTGGCGCAAGCAGGCGTTCCCGTGGTCGCCAGCGTCTCTCCCATCATTCCCGCCATCACCGATCATGAGATAGAGGCGATCGTCGAAACGACCGCCGCGGCGGGCGCCCGGGACGCCACATTCATACCCGTGCGCCTGCCGTTCGAAGTCGCGCCCTTGTTCCGGGCGTGGCTACAGGAACATTATCCCGACAGGGCCGCGAAGGTCATGGGGATCATCCGTGACATCCGGGGGGGCCGCGACAATGATCCTGACTTCGGAACCAGAATGCGCGGACAGGGCATCTGGGCTGACCTGATCCGCACCCGCTTCATCAAGGCACGAAGGCGCGCCGGTTTCTCGGGCGAACGGCTGACGCTCAGGACCGACCTGTTCCGTCCACCAGCAGGTCCGCAGCTTCAACTTTTCTGATCAGGCCGTTGCCGCAACCAGCCTGAACCCCGAACGCCGGGTCCGTGCCCGATAGCCATCGGCCTTCGGCTCCATGCGCTCGAAACTCTGGATCGCAAGGCCAGGGATGAGTGCGATGGCGTCGACCTGGTCCGCCCCGATCAGATAATCATCGCCTAGGAACATCCGGGCAGCCTTGCCGCCCGCCACTGGAGCGCGAAGGAACACTTCGCTTCGTCCGCCCCTGCTGCGCAACAGCAATTGCGCGAGTTCGTTGACAGCGGCGCTATCCTGCACATCCACGACCAGTTCCATCCGCGATGCGCTGGCAAGCTGATTGAACTGCTCCACGCCCCTGATCGTAACGCGCGGCGTTTCTTCGCCGGGCATGCGATCCAGTTCCACCATCAGCAGCGCACAATCTCCGTCACGGGCCATGGCTTCGATCGCCTTGCACGCATCCTCATCGAAGCAGCTTGCCTGGAACTGCCCGCTGCTGTCGGAAAATGTCGCCGCCGCATAGCGTGCGCCCCGCCGCGTCTCACGCCAGCGGACTTCCTCAACCATGGCCGCCATGACTGCGTTCGCCCGCCCGCCTTCCGCCACCTGCTCGGCACAGATCGCCCCGTAGCTCCTCGCCCCGCGTGCATCAGCCAGATGCCGGTATCGGTCGACGGGATGCGCCGAGAAGTAGAAGCCGAACGCTTCCTTTTCCTGCGCCATCCGGTCTGCGGTGGACCAGGTCTGATGCGGCGGAATGCGCACGTCCGCATGCGGCGTTTCGACATCGCCGAACAGGCCGCCCTGTCCGCTCTCGCGCGCTTCGGCAGCACTGGCGGCGACGCTCAGGATCGTGTCGGCCGCTGCATGCACGCCCGCCCGGTCGGGGTGAATTTCATCGAACGCCCCTGATGCCGCAAGGCTTTCAAGCTGGCGGCGGTTCAACAATCGCGGCTCGATCCGGTCGGCGAAATCATCGAGAGACTTGAATGTCCCACCGCCGTCGCGTTCGGCGACAAGCTGCTCCATCGCCTTCTCGCCCACGCCCTTCAGCCCGCCCAAGGCATAGCGGACCGCAAAGCCGAGGCGGGGATCCTCCCCCTCATATTCGATCGGCTCTACGGAGAAGTCGGCGAGGCTGCGATTGATGTCAGGCGCAAGGCAGCTGAGCCCCATGCGACGCATGTCATCAACGAATATGGTCAGCTTATCCGTAAGATGGATATCGAACGCCATCGATGCGGCGTAGAATTCGGCCGGATAATGGGCCTTCAGCCAGGCCGTCTGATAGGCCAGCAATGCATAGGCCGCAGCATGTGACTTGTTGAAGCCATAGCCGGCGAACTTGTCGATCAAATCGAACAGCTCATTGGCCTTGGCCGCCGGAATGTCGCTCCTCGCGCATCCCTCCACGAACCGCGCCCGCTGCGCGTCCATTTCCGCCTTGATCTTCTTGCCCATGGCGCGGCGAAGAAGGTCTGCGTCCCCCAAGGAATAGCCCGCCAATATCTGGGCGGCCTGCATCACCTGCTCCTGATAGACGAAGATGCCATAGGTCTCTTCGAGGATCGGCTTCAGCAGAATATGCGGATATTCAATATCTTCCTGCCCGTTCTTGCGGCGGCCGAACATAGGGATATTGTCCATCGGTCCAGGGCGGTAGAGCGACACGAGCGCGATGATGTCGCCGAAGTTGGTCGGCCGGACGGCCGCCAGCGTCTTGCGCATCCCCTCCGATTCCAGCTGGAACACACCGACGGTATCGCCCCGCTGGAGCAAATCATAAACCGCCGGATCATCCCAGCTGAGGCTGCTTAGATCGACCTCGACACCGCGCCCCGCCAGCAGCTGCACCGCCTTTTGCAAGACGGACAGGGTCTTGAGGCCAAGAAAGTCGAACTTCACCAACCCCGCGCCTTCGACAAATTTCATGTCGAACTGCGTCACCGGCATATCCGAGCGCGGATCGCGGTAGAGCGGCACAAGTTGTGACAAGGGCCGATCGCCGATCACGACGCCCGCAGCGTGGGTCGAACTATGCCGGGGAAAGCCCTCCAGCTTCATCGCATAGTCGATCAGCCGTTTGACCTGATTGTCATTGTCATATTCGGCCCTGAACTCTGCAACGCCGTTCAAGGAGCGTTCCAGCGTCCACGGGTCCGTCGGATGATTGGGCACCAGCTTGGCGAGCCGGTCGACCTGGCCATAGCTCATCTGCAACACGCGGCCGGTATCCTTCAGCACCGCGCGCGCCTTCAGCTTACCGAAGGTGATGATCTGCGCCACATGATCGACGCCATATTTCTGCTGGACGTAGCGGATCACTTCGCCACGCCGCGTTTCGCAGAAATCGATGTCGAAGTCCGGCATCGAAACACGCTCTGGATTGAGGAAGCGCTCGAACAGCAGCCCCAGTTGCAGCGGATCCAAATCCGTAATGGTAAGAGCCCAGGCAACCACCGACCCCGCGCCCGAACCACGGCCCGGCCCCACGGGGATGTCCTGCTCCTTCGCCCATTTGATGAAGTCGGCAACGATCAGGAAATAGCCCGGGAACCCCATCTGGATGATGATGTCGGTTTCGAAAGTCAGCCGGTCGAAATAAGGCTGACGCGCCTCGTCACCCTCGATCCCCGCCTTTGCGAGCCGCAGTTCCAGCCCTTGGGCCGCCTGCTCCCGCAACATCCGCGCCTCGCCCTCGATATCACCGGCAAGGCTCGGCAGGATAGGCTTTCGCTTCGGCGCAGCGACCGCGCAACGCTGCGCCACGACCAGCGTGTTGGCCAAAGCTTCAGGCAAATCCTCGAACAGGCGCTGCATCTCGGCTGCCGGTTTCATCCAGGCATCGGGCGAACTGGTCCGCCGGTCGGGGGTTTCGACATAGGCGCCATCGGCGATGCAAAGCATCACGTCATGCGCTTCATGGAAATGAGGTTCGGCAAAACAGGTCGGATTGGTCGCGATCAGCGGCAGGTCACGCGCATAGGCAAGATCGAGCAAATCAGCTTCCGCCTTGCCCTCGACGGGGTCCTGCCTGCGGCAAATTTCGACATACAGCCGATCCGGAAAGAGCGCCGCAAGCCGATCGGCATAAGCAAGCGCGGCGTCCGGCTGATCCTCCGCGAAAAGCCGGGCAATCGCCCCTTCCGCGCCTGCGGTCAGCGCTATGAGCCCGTCCGTCCTGCCAGCCAGAGCCTCCAACGTGACATGCGGGACTTCCTCGACCGGCCGATCGAGATGCGCCATCGATACCAGGGCGCAGAGATTGTCGTACCCCGCCTCATCCTGAGCATAAAGGGCCAGCCAATCGTGTACCGCGGCGGCATTGGCGGGACGCCCCGGCCGCAATATGCCCAGCATGGCCCCGATGATCGGCTGCACGCCCTCGCTTTTGCACCCATCCGAAAATGCCATCGATCCATAAAGGCCGTTTCGGTCGGTGATCGCTGCTGCGGGGAAGCCCAGCGTCCGCGCTTGCTTCGCGATCTTCTTCGGCTCGATTGCACCTTCCAGCATGGTGTAAGAGGAAAAGATGCGAAGGGGTACAAAACCGGCATGAGGCATTTTGCGTTAATAGCGTCCCTGGCCGCCTTGGCGCCAGTCCTTCTTGAGAAATGCTGTGGATAAGCATTCCCCAGTCTCTTCGAAAGGCCCGCGACCACCAATTCGGCGGCATCTCGCTCTTTGAGACTGCTTTCCACCCGGTTAAGCATTCTCCAACCTCTCCGATATAGTGTGCGCCCCATGCGTTTGTCGACGATCACCAATTGGGCATATGGCGCCACCCTATTGCTTACCCTCGCCTCCGGAACCACGATGCTCATGGCGTCGGGCGCTGAGAAAAACGAGCGTGAGGCAGTCGCGCAACGCGCGCGCTTCGATCAACTGACCTCGGCGCTGCTTGAGGACAGCTATCGCCAGACCGAACAGGCGCGATCCTTTTCGATCACCGGCGATCCCACCCACCTCGTCGCCTATCAGCGTGAAAAGGCCGCGCTGCGTTCAGTGGAACAGCGGATCAGCCATTTGCGCGACGCAGGCGCGACAGAGAGCGAACTCAGGGCCCTGCGCGACGCGCTGCATTGGGCGGATGCCCTGACCGATGAGCAGGAGGCTGCACTTCGCGCGGCCCAGGCAGGTGATCAGGACACTGCGCGAACCATCCTGTTCGGTGACGAATATGGCCGGGAGCTTGACCGGATCGCCGCTCAGATCGGCAAGTTCCAATATATGTTGGACCAACGGACCGAAGCAGCCATCGCCCGCGCCACCGCGACGGCGCGCCAATGGCGCAGCATGTCCGAAATCATGCTCGGGGCGACCGCGCTCCTGTTCCTCTGCGTTCTCTATTTCATCCTCAAACAGCGCATCCTGCACCCCGTCGTGCGCCTGAGCGACGTGGTCACGCGCCTGGCCGCGCAGGATTTCGCGGCCATTCCGCCGGACATTTCCCATGTGGATGAAATCGGCGACATGGCTCAGGCTATCCGAATCTTCCGGGAAAATGGCCTTGAACGCCAAAGGCTGGAAAAGGAACGCGACGCCGATCGCATCATGCAGGACCTTCTTTCCCGCATGACGCAGCGGCTTCAGGGTTGCGACAACAGCGCCGATCTTACTGGCGTCGTGCGGCGTTTCGCCCCGGAAATCGCGCCGGGCTTCGCGGGCAGGCTGTACATCTATGATGCGCGCCGAAACGCCATGCGTCAGGCCTGCGACTGGCTGTCCCCGCAATGGTCCAAGGCGGAATTTTCCCCGTCAGCCTGTTGGGCGCTGCGTCGCGGGCAAACGCACCGGCCCTCCGGCAACATCATCGACATCCCCTGCGAGCATCTGGGTTCGGAAAGCGCTGCTCCCACCATCTGCATGCCGCTGGCAGCACAGGGGGAAACGATCGGCCTCCTGTATTTCGAAGAACCTGCCAACGTCTCGGCCGATCAGATCGAACGGAGCGAGAAATATCTGGAGATGCTGGCCGAAAATATCGGGCTGGCCCTTGCGAACCTCCGCCTTCGCGACGCCCTGCGCGAAATGGCGATGGTCGACGCGCTGACCGGTCTTTCGAACCGGCGGCAATTCGACGCAGCCATTGAAGATGCCGTGGCGGTCAGCAGCCGGGACCGGTCCCCCCTCGCCTGCCTCATGATCGACATCGATCATTTCAAGCGGTTCAACGATGCGCATGGCCATGACGCGGGCGACGCCGTGCTGCGGGCAGTCGGCAATGTCCTCAACGAGTCACTCCGAGAGGACGGCTTCGCCTTCCGCCTCGGCGGTGAAGAATTCGTACTCCTGATGCCGCACTTCTCCCTGGATCAGGCGATCGACCGCGCACGGCAGATCCAGGCCAGGATTCAGAACCTTCGCGTGCAGCATGGCCATCAGCAGCTTGGGCCGGTCACGGCATCGTTCGGGCTTGCCGCTTATCCCGATCATGGAAGGCCCAACCAGCTCGTCCAAACCGCGGATGCCGCCCTCCTCCGGGCGAAGGCACAAGGCAGAAACCAGATCGTGGTGGCAACTGTGCGGGACGACGCCTCAGTTCAGGTCTGAAGCCTCTTACAGCAGCCCTTCATGAAGACGCACGACGCGGTCCATCTTTTCCGCGAGCCGTTCATTATGGGTCGCCACCAGAGCAGCTGAACCTTCCTCACGAACCAATCGGAGAAACTCTGCCAGCACGATGTCGGCGGTGCGCTCATCCAGGTTGCCGGTGGGTTCGTCCGCCAGGATCAGAGCGGGCCGGTTGGCCAGTGCGCGGGCGACGGCGACGCGCTGCTGCTCGCCGCCCGAAAGCTGGCTCGGACGGTGATCAATACGATGACCCAGCCCCAAGGACGTGAGCAATGATTCAGCACGCGCGCGGGCCACGCCGTTGTCCTGGCCACGAATGACCTGCGGCAGGATGACATTTTCCGCCGCGTTGAAATCCGGAAGCAGATGGTGGAACTGATAGACGAAGCCCAGCGCGTCCCTGCGCAGCCGCGTCCTTCCGTCATTATCAAGACGCGCGGCTTCCTCGCCATCGATGCGGATCGACCCGTCGAAGCCGCCTTCCAAAAGGCCAACAGCCTGCAACAGCGTGGACTTGCCAGAGCCTGAGGGCCCGAGCAGCGCCACAATCTCGCCCTGCCCGACGGTCAGGTCGACGCCGCGCAAAACCTCGATCGTCACCCCGCCCTGGGTAAAGCTGCGCTTCAGCCCCTCAACCATCAATATGTCATTCATAGCGCAGCACCTGCACGGGATCGGTATTGGCGGCCTTGAACGCCGGATAAAGCGTCGCAAGGAAACTGAAGATCAGCGCCATGAGGCAGATGATCGTGATCTCTATCGGATCGGGTTTCGCCGGCAACTCGGTCAGGAAGCGGATCGAAGGGTCCCACAGATTCTGCCCGGTCATGAACTGGATCGCATTCACGACGCTCTGACGGAAGAAGAGGAAGGTGAAGCCAAGCACCAGGCCCGCAGCCATCCCGAGCGACCCGATCGTCACGCCCACGGTCATGAAGATCTTGACCAGGCCCACTCTGCTCGCCCCCATCGTGCGCAGGATCGCGATGTCGCGCGTCTTTGCGCGGACCAGCATGATCAATGACGAAAGGATGTTGAAGACGGCGACAAGCACGATGATCGAAAGCACCACGAACATCGCCACCCGCTCGACGGCCAGCGCCTCGAACAGGGACGCGTTCATCTGCCGCCAATCGGTCACGACCGCGCGGCCTGCGACCTTCCCGGCGAGCGGCTCCAGGATCGTGCCGACCCGATCGGCATCGACCGTCTCCACCTCGATCATGCCGACCACATCGCCCAAGAGCAGCAGGGTCTGGGCATCCTCCATCGGCATCACCACGAAGGCCTTGTCATAGTCGTAAACCCCGACCTCGAAGATCGCAGCGACTTGGTAGGATATCTGGCGCGGCACCGTTCCAAAGGGTGTGGAACGGCCTGCCGGATTGATGATCGTGATGCTGTCACCCAGCTGCAGACCAAGATTTTCGGCCAATCTTGATCCTATGCCGACCTTACCCGCATTGGCGGTGAGATTGTCCATGCTCCCCGCGAGCACCTTTGCCTTCAGGGTCGCATTGTTCCGGATGTCGTTGACGGTCATGCCACGGACAAGAACGGCTTCGACCCGCCCCTGGAAGCTGCCGAGCAGTGGCTGCTCGATCAGCGGTGTGGCGCTGGTGACACCCGGCGTCGCCTTCGCTTCATTCAGGATCGAACGCCAGTCCGGCAACCGACCGCCATAGCCTTGAACCACGGCATGGCCGTTCAACCCGACGATCTTGTCGAACAGCTCTGCCCGGAAGCCGTTCATAACGCTCATCACGATGATGAGCGCCGCGACGCCAAGCATCACGGCGGCCAGACTGATGCCCGCGACCAGGAAGATGAATCCCTCTCCCTTGCCAGGCAGCAGATAGCGCTTGGCGATCATGCGTTCGTAGCGTGATAAGATCATGGTGGCGCGAACGGCCCTTTATGTGATGTCGATTAGTGCCCGTCTAGCAGGGTCTCCACTAACGGCAAGCGCAACGGATTGTTGCACGTCAGCCACAGCGGTGAAGGGAAAATCTTCGGCCAAGGAAATAGCCCGTGACAGCGGCCTCCGCGGGCCATAGCAAAGTCAACGAAGCACAGGTTAATGGCCGTGGTTCAGGGATACTGCTTCCCACTTCAAGCTTAGGGGGCTGAGAAGTGGTCGAGGCAGGCCAAGGGGGAGACGAGCAATCGTCCATTAGTGCCCGGATCGTGGAAACGCGGTCCGGGCACTTTTGATTCCGCCCATGACAGGCCTCTTGAAACCGGTTTTCCTTCAACCATATCAACGTCGCGCGGCCGCCAAATGGGGTCGCGCATCGTATAGCCGGATGCCTTTTTGAGGGTCCGGTATGTTCATTTTGCTCTGATGGAGATTATGACATGCGTGGTTTTGACCTTACCCCCTATCGCCGCTCCACCGTCGGTTTCGATCGTCTCTTCGACCTGATCGAAAACAACGCACGGTTGCAGCAGGGCGACAACTACCCACCTTTCAACATCGAACGGCTTTCCGAGGACCGTTACCGCGTGACGCTCGCCGTCGCCGGTTTCCGGACGGATGAGATCGACATCACCGCGCAGCAGAACCTGCTGCAGGTCGTGGGACGCAAGGACGATGGCGCGAGTTCGGATCGTTCCAAGTTCCTGCATGTCGGTATCGCCAATCGCAGCTTTGAAAGGCGCTTCGAGCTTGCCGACTTCGTGCGGGTGGAAAAGGCCGATCTTGCGGACGGCCTGCTGACGATCGAACTCGTTCGCGAAATCCCCGAAGCGATGAAGCCGAAGAAAATTTCCATCAACGGCGGTCAGCTCGTCGATATCAACAAGGATCGCGACGCGGCCTGATCCGCTTCCGTTTAGGAATGTTCATGGGGCGCGGCCTGATGGCCGCGCCCTTTTCTGCGTCTATATCTCTACTTGGCTGCCCAATTCGACGACGCGGTTGGTCGGCAAGCGGAAAAATTCCATCGCGCTTTCAGCGTTGCGCAGCATCCAGGCAAAAATCTTCTCTCGCCACAGCGGCATTCCGGGCTTGGCGGACGGCAACAATGTCTGCCGCGCGAGGAAGAAGCTGGTTTCGATCATCCGAAATGCCTGCCCGCATCCCGTAACATTCTTGAGCGCCGCCGGAACATCCGGCTCCTGCATGAACCCATATTCCAACACGAGCCGGAAGAAGCCTTTCCCAAGGTCCTCCAACTTGCACCGGCCATCCTCTTCCACGACCGGCACGTCCCTGATTTTCACGGTTAATAAGATGACTCGTTCATGCAAAACCTTGTTGTGCTTCAAATTGTGCAGAAGCGCATGCGGAACTCCGTTCGACGTCGATGTCATGAAGACCGCTGTTCCCGGCACGCGAACGGCGCTGTTTGCTGCCGACGCCACGAACACCGGGATAGGCATGGCGCCCTCGCGCAGCCGATCCTGCACCAGCCGACGGCCCCGCGACCAGGTCGTCAGCAGCGTGAACACCACAAATCCGATCAGCAGCGGGAACCAGCCGCCATCCGGCACTTTGGTGAAGTTCGCTGCGAGATACGCCCCGTCAACGATGAAGAACACTGCCAGCAGTGGTGCCGAATAATACCAGCGCCACTTCCACAACCGGTAAAGCAGCACGGTCAGCAGCAGATTGTCGATGAACATCGCGCCAGTGACTGCGATGCCATAAGCGGCGGTGAGATTGGACGATGTCTGGAAAACCAGCACAAGCAGGATCACCATCACCATCAGCCCCCAATTGATCATGGGGATGTAGATCTGCCCGGCGGTCGAGGCGCTGGTATGCGCAATCCGCAGGCGCGGCATGAAGCCGAGCTGGATCGCCTGTTGCGTGACCGAAAACGCGCCGGAAATAACCGCTTGGCTCGCGATGATGGCAGCCAGGGTTGCAAGACCGACCAGCGGCAGCTGTGCCCATTGAGGGGCAAGATGATAGAAGGGGCTGTGCAGAGCCGCCGCACCTTCGCGGAACAGCAGAGCCCCCTGCCCCATATAGTTCATCATCAAAGCCGGGAGCACGAAGAAGAGCCACGACACGCGGATCGGGCTGCGTCCGAAATGGCCCATATCCGCGTATAGCGCTTCCGCGCCCGTGACCGCGAGAACGACCGCGCCAAGGGCAAGGAAAGCCGGTAGCGGATCGGTCAGAAAAAACATGACCGCCCAATAGGGGTTGAAGGCGTAGAGAATACCCGGCGTCTTGATGATGCTGATCACGCCCAACGCCGCGATCGTCACGAAATAGACGAGCATTATCGGACCAAAAAAGGCAGCGACCCGATTGGTCCCCAAGCCCTGAATCCAGAACAGCCCCAGCAATATGACCACAGCGGCCGGCAAGATCGCTGGCGCGAGCTGGGAGTTGTAAACTGCCAGCCCTTCGACGGCCGACAGCACCGATACGGCCGGGGTGATCATCGAATCGCCATAAAAAAGCGAGGTTGCAAATACGCCCAGCAAAACGATTCCGCGAGACCAACGCTGCGTTTTGGTCTGCCCGTTGATCAATGCAAGAAGGGCAAGACTCCCCCCCTCGCCCTTATTGTCGGCACGCATGATGATCGTTACATATTTGAGCGTTACGACCAGCATCATCGACCAGAACATCAGGCTGATGACACCCAGGATGTGATCGGGATCGAGAGCCAGATGATGATGGCCAGCGAACGTTTCGCGGAACGCATACAGCGGGCTGGTGCCGATGTCGCCGAACACGATACCGACCGCACCCACGACGAGTTTCAGCGTGGCCTTCTGACGCGCGTGCCCGTGCTCTTCGGCCGATTCGTCGCCGGAGTGGTCGACGCCGCTCGCCATGTGATCAGCCATGAAGGAAACGCCAGATGGTCATATTCATACGACACTCAAGCCTAGGCGATGTACGGGAAAATTCCCAATATTCATTAAGAAGGGGCGCCCCCTACCACGCCTCCATGACCAGCGCAATTGAACCGCCATATCACTGGGCGACAGGCGTTCCCGCTGCCAACATTGCGTCGATACGCGCAATGCTGAGTTCCAGTTCCGCCTTGATTTCCGATCCTTCGGGAGCTCTAGCAGCCAAAGGCGCCCACAGTTCCTTTGCAGCCTGCAACTGACCGGCGCGAACGAGGGCCAAGCCATAAAAATAAGGTGGCGCAGGGGCGTCCGGGTCCAGCGTCATCGCACGACGATAAGCAAAGTCGGCGCTCGGCGACACCACCCCACCCGCATGAGCGATCAACGCGTTCCCAAGACCCAGCCATAAATTGGGATCATCGGGCGTCTGCTTCAGGCCCGCCAGCAGGACATTTGCCGCCTCTTTGGTCTTGCCTTGCCGGCCAAGGCCATCCGACAACATCAGCCACTGTCCAGCCTTGCCATAGCGCTCCGCCATTCCGCGGCGCCGCTCTGCGAGTTGCTCGTCAAACTTCCCCCTGTCCGTGGAAGCCGATGCCATTTTCGGCCGCCCAGGCAATCCGGGGCTTCCTTGCCAAGCATAACCGGCGAGCCCAAGCAGCACAGCCGCAGCCGTCAGCTCCCATGACATGCGCGGAATGCGTCCTACCGCGATGAGCAACGCCATGAGACAGAATGCAAAAGCTGCCGCTATCAGCCAGCCGTTCATCGCCGTGCCTTCCGTTTGATGCGGCCACGCAACAGCAGCAAACCAAGACCGATCAGCAATAATGGCGCGCCCCAAAGCGGCCAGAGAACCGGATCAGCTGTGGGCTCATAGCTCACCCAATCACCATATCGCTCGATCAGCCAGCGGCGAATATGTTCGGGCTCTTCCCCGGCCATGATCCTTTCCCTGATCTGCGACCGCATATCGCCAGCCATGCTTGCATTGCTGTCTGCGATTGACTGGCTTTGACAGGTGAGGCAGCGGATCGTCTCCATCAACGCCTTTGCCTTGCGCTCCAGTGCAGGATCACTGATCTGGCGGTCCGCATAGGGAGCAGGAGGAAGCGCCGACTGCGCGAGAAGCGGGGGGCTCAACAGCAGTGCGAACAGTGTCAGCAGGGCCTTCACCGGGCATCCTCCAACTGCTGGAGGATCATGGGAATATCGTCCGCCCGTATGTCGCCCACATGTTGATAGGCGATCCGGCCTTTTCCATCGATGACGAAGCTTTCCGGAACGCCGGATGAACCCAAGGCGATCTGCACGCTGCTGCGCGCGTCGAGCCCGATCCGGGCATAAGGATTGCCATAGCGCGCCAGGAACCGGTCCACATCCTCACGAGCGTCACGGATTGCGATGGCATCGATCTCCACCCCTGCCCGCTTCAAGGCGAGAAGTTGGGGCGCCTCGGCGGCACAGGGCACACACCAACTGGCGAAGATGTTCAGCAGGCGCGGTTTGCCCGTTGCCAGCTCACGGCTCATCAACGCGGGCCGATCGCTCGCCGCTGGCGGCAGAGTGAAGTCGGGCAAGGTCTTGCCCACCTGCTTCGACGTGATGACGCGGTCGTCAGGCTTCAACAAACCACTGGCGAAAAGGATGAAAAATCCCGCAAAGAGTGCCAGCGGCAGCCAGATCAGCAGCTTCCTCATGCGGCCCCCGCCTTGCCGCGCCATTTGAGAAGCCAGCCACGACGCTCACGTCCCACCAGCGCCAACGCGCCACCTAAAGCGATTAGCGCACCGCCGAACCATATCAGCGTGACGAACGGCTTCCACCAAACCCGAAGTTGCCAGCGTCCCTGGTCGGCCTCCTGGCCTAGCACGACGTAAAGCTGACCATTCCAACGCGTCAGCAACGCTGCCTCGGTCGTGGTCGTGGGAGGTGACGGGAAAAAGCGCGATTGTGGATGCAGCATGACGGGGGCACCTCCATTCTGGCTCGCTTCCATGTCAGCCTGCAACGCAGTCCAGTTATCGCCTGCTACCGGAACGATCCGCGTGAGACGCAATTTCCAACCCGCCGCTTCGACCACGTCACCGGGCCGAACCGCCGCAAGCTTTTCCACGGTGAAAGCGGAATCGCAGGACATGCCGGCAAGACTGACGGCACACCCCAAATGCGCAACAACCATTCCCCAGGTGAACAGAGGGGTACGCCGCAAATTACGCTTCCAGAGTGGGGCCACACTTCCCGCCGCGACAGCCAGGGCAATGACCAGCCCGAGGAACGGCAGCACGCCGATCCGGCCCCATGCCAGTATAGCCACAGCAGCAAAGGCGATCATGGCGATGACGGCCGGGACGATCAATCGCCGCCCAACCTCAGCCAAATTGTCCCGGCGCCACCGAGTCAAAGGTCCTGCCGCCATGACGATCATCAGGATCAGGGCGATGGGTCCCGCTATCCGATCGAAATAGGGCGCACCAACCGAGACCTTGTGCCCAAAGGCTTCGGTAAGAAGTGGATAGAGCGTCCCTATCAACACCAGACCAAGGATGACGGAGAGCAGCAGATTGTTGACCACCAGCATGGTCTCGCGGCTGACAAGCTCAAAAGGCGCTCCCTCGCGTACCGCACCCACCCGCCATCCGAAGAGCGCGAGCGCTCCCCCGATGTAAATTCCCAACAGGACCAAGATGAAGCTGCCGCGCTCAGGGTCGACCGCGAAGGCATGGACACTGGTCAGGATGCCCGAACGGACAAGGAATGTGCCGACCATCGACATCGAAAATGCGATAACCGCCAACATCACCGTCCACGCGCGCAGCGCATCGCGCGTGGCGAGCACCGTAACGCTGTGCAAAAGCGCTGTCGCCGCCAGCCACGGCATCAACGACGCGTTCTCGACAGGGTCCCAAAACCACCAACCGCCCCAGCCCAGTTCATAATAGGCCCAATAGCTGCCAGCCGTGATGCCGAGCGTGAGGAGTATCCACGCAGCCAGAACCCACGGCCGCATCGCCCGCGCAAAGGATGCATCCACCTGCCGCGTCAGCAGCGCGCCGATCGCGAAGGAAAAAGCCACCGACAACCCGACATATCCGAGATACAGGGTAGGCGGATGGAAGGCGAGGCCAGGGTCCTGCAACAGCGGGTTGAGCCCTTGACCATCAGCCGCGGGCGGATTGATCCGCGCGAAAGGATTGGAAGCAAAAAGCAGAAATGCATAGAATCCAAGGCTGATCGCAGCCTGTCCGCCGAGTGTCGCCATGTGCGTATCTCGCCGTAGCGCTCGTTCGAACAAGGCCACCGCAGCGCCAGCCACGCCCATGACGGTGACCCAGAGCAGCATGGACCCTTCATGATTGCCCCATGTTCCAGCGAACTTGTACAGCCATGGCTTCATCGAATGGCTGTTGTTGGCGACCAGCAACACGGACATGTCCGATCGCATGAACAGCGCGATCAGTGCGATGAAGGCGATGGTGGTCAGCGCCCCTTGGGCGACCGCTACCGGCCGCACGGCCTCAAACAGTTCGCTTTTCTTTCCCGCCAGTCCGAAAGCCACCAGACCTAATTGAAGAAACGCGAGCGCTGCGGCCAGCCATAGCGCGACGAGACCTGCTTCTGCGATCATGCCGCCCTCACCGCTGGCTGAGACCCGATGGTCATGAATGCCGCTCTCACTGGCCCGCCTTCATCTCGTGGGTCGTTTCGTTATATTGCAGGCCTTCCAGCTCCCGAGGCATGTAACGTTCGTCATGCTTCGCCAGCAGGTTCGTGGCAACGAAGGTGCCCGCGCCATCAAACGCCCCTTCCGCAACTACACCAGACCCTTCCTTGAAAAGATCAGGCGCAATACCCTTGAATACCGCAGGAACAGTCGCCTTCCCGTCGGTCACGTCAAAATGCAGGCTTACGCCGTCTGCCGCCCGCTTGAGGCTGCCGTTGACCACCATGCCGCCGAGACGAATGGCTTTGCCCTCTTCTACACCTTTCGCGCGAACGTCGGCGGGCGCATAGAAATAGGCGGCTTCGTCGCGGAGCGCAGAGGCAGCGAGCAAGCCCGCACCGATCAAGGCGAAGAGCGCGACCAGCGCAAGGACGAGGCGTTGGTGCTTCGCTTTCATGACCTGTCCGTCAATTTCTGCGCCGCTGCCTCCGCGTCGCGCATGGAGCGCCAGCAGGAAAGGCACAGGACGAGCGTGCCCAAAAAGGTCAGCGCGTAGGCGCCGGCGACAAAAGCCCACTGATCCATGTCGATTACCCCCGCGCCAGCCGCTGCATGCGCGCCTCAACCTTGTTACGCGCCAATATGGTCCGCATCCGCATCAGCACGATTGCCCCGAACAGGAGGGAAAATCCCGTGAGCGTGAAGCCAAGTGGCCAGAGAAGCGACAGGTCGATGCTTGATCCTCGCAGCGTGATGCTGGGGCCCTGATGCAGGCTGTTCCACCACACGACCGAGCGATTGATGATGGGGATATTCACGGCCCCGACAAGACCGAAGATTGCCGTCACTGGACTGACGCCACCCTGATCCTGCCGCGCACTTGCATTGGCCAGCGCTATATATCCCAGATAGAGGAAGAAGAGCACCAGCATGGAGGTCATCCGACCGTCCCATTCCCACCACGTTCCCCAGGTGGGACGGCCCCAGATAGATCCCGTGACGAGGCAGATCGCGGTAAATAATGCGCCTGGAACTGCAATGGCCCGCCCCGCAACAGCTGCAAGCGGATGCCGCCATATAAGCTGCATCAGCGCGGATATCGCGATCCCGGTCCATCCCGCCATTCCCAGCCATGCGGCAGGCACATGAATATAAAGAATCCTTACCGTTTCGCCCTGCAGATAATCAGCCGGGGTAACAAGAAGACCGCAACCCGCACCTGCCAAAAGCAGTATCAGCCCAGGCCAGAACAGCCAGGCGGTCAGCGGCCGCGCGATCTTCAGGAAGCGGGCAGGATTGGCAAAACGGTGCATTTGGAGAGGCTCTTTAGCTCTGCCTTACGCGCAAAGCCAGTAGCGCTTTTCTGTCCGCGACCACCCAGGAAACTTTCCCATCTTCGCCGCTCGACAGCCTTTTTTGTTTCAAACAGGCGACAAATCAGGATCGAGCCACTATATGCGCGCGAAGCAGCCCTTTGAGGCGCACGGCATCGGCTATGGACCCGCTCGCACCCATGTTTACGACAAACCCGTTCGACGACGACAAGCTGCGTGAAGAATGCGGCATCTTCGGAGTCATCCAGGCGGAGACCGCTTCGGCGATCGTCGCACTTGGACTCCACGCATTGCAACATCGCGGTCAGGAAGCTGCTGGCATCACCAGTTGGGATGGCCATGATTTCCACACCCACCGGGCGATGGGCCATGTGGCGGGCAATTTCGACCGTGATGAAGTGATTCGCGCCTTGCCGGGCAATACCGCATCTGGCCATGTCCGCTATTCGACGACGGGCGAAACCTCGCTCCGCAATGTGCAGCCGCTTTATGCAGAGCTTAATTCCGGTGGCTTTGCCGTCGCACATAACGGCAATATCTCCAATGCCATGAAGCTGCGGCGCGAATTGATCCGGCGCGGCTCCATCTTCCAGTCGACTTCCGATACCGAGGTGATCATCCATCTGGTCGCAACCTCGACCTACCGGACGCTGCTCGACAAGTTCATCGACGCGCTGAAGCAGATCGAGGGTGCTTATTCACTAATCGTGACGACGCCTGAAGGCATGATCGCATGTCGCGATCCGCTTGGTATCCGGCCCCTGGTGATGGGAAAGCTGGGTGACGCCACGATCTTCGCGTCTGAAACCGTCGCATTCGATGTCGTCGGTGCTGAACATGTCCGCTCTATCGATCCTGGCGAGCTTGTCATCGTTACACATGATGGTGAGGTCCGGAGCCACCGCCCGTTCGGCGACGTACACCCCCGCCCCTGCATCTTCGAACATGTGTATTTCAGCCGCCCCGATTCTATCGTTGATGGGTCGAGCGTCTATTCGGTTCGCAAAGCCATCGGCGCTCAACTGGCGATCGAGAACCCGGTCGATGCCGACCTGGTCATCCCCGTGCCCGACAGCGGCGTGCCTGCAGCGATCGGCTATGCCCAACAATCCGGCCTCCCGTTTGAGCTTGGCATCATCCGCTCGCACTATATCGGACGTACATTCATCCAGCCGGGGGACAAGGTTCGGCACCTTGGTGTCAAGCTCAAGCATAATGCGAATCGCGCGCTGATCCAGGGCAAGCGCATCGTTCTCATCGACGACTCGATCGTTCGTGGGACCACCAGCCTCAAGATCGTACAAATGATGCGCGAAGCTGGGGCCAAGGAAGTGCACATGCGCATTGCCAGTCCGCCGACGAAGCATAGCTGCTTCTATGGCGTCGACACGCCCGAGCGCACCAAGCTGTTGGCGCATCGTCTGGATATCGGCGGAATGCAGGATTTCATCCATGCCGACAGCCTGTCCTTTATCTCGATTGACGGGCTCTACAAAGCGCTGGGCGAGGCAAAGCGGGCGGACATCCGGCCGCAATATTGCGACGCCTGCTTTACCGGCGATTATCCCACCACACTCACCGATCAGGATGATGCCGTGGTGCAGAACCAGCTTGAACTGCTCGCCGAGCGGGTTGTCTGATCACTAAAGCAAATCTGGATGGCTGCTCGGCCTGAGCAGCCATTCCCTTTTCAATGAACGGCCTTTCACTCAGAAGGGCGAACAGGATACCTCATGTCCACTCTTCCTCTTTCCGGTAAGCTTGCCCTGGTAACCGGCGCGAGCCGCGGGATCGGCGCTGCCACCGCCAAGGCGTTGGGCGCTGCCGGTGCTCACGTCATTCTGACGGCCAGAACCGCTGGCGGGCTTGAGGAGGTGGAAGAATATATTCACGGCGTCGGCGGCAGCGCGACCATCGCGCCACTTGACCTTATAGATGGAGAGAGCATCGGACGACTGGCGCAAGCGGTATCTGGCCGGTGGCAGGCTCTGGATGTCCTGGTGCTCAATGCCGCAACGCTCGGTAGCTTGGCCGCAGTTCCCGCTATCGATACCAAGGAATTTGCCCGGCAGCTCACCTTGAACATAGCGGCACCGCAGGCCCTGATCGCGGCATTCGACAAAATGCTTCGAGCTAGCGCTGATGCCCGCGTCGTTGCGATTACCTCATCGGTCGCACGTGCGCCCCGCGCCTATTGGGGGGCCTATGGCGCATCCAAGGCAGCGCTCGAAACGCTCGTCAGCGCCTATGGCGAGGAAGTGAAGAATATTTCCGCGATCCGCGCCCATATCGTTGACCCCGGAGCAACGCGGACCGCCATGCGGGCCAGAGCCTATCCAGGGGAAGATCCGGCAACGGTGAAAGAACCGGAGGTCGTTGGCAAAGCGATCGCCGACCTCGTCCTGTCGGACCAGCCGAACGGTTATCACCTGCGCATAGATTGATTCGTCAGCCGGGCTTGACCAGCGTAACCTGGGCGACATCGATCGTGCCGCTCCTGAAGCCGCCTTCACAATACATGAGGTAATAGCGCCAAAGCGCCACGAAGTGCTGGTCGAAGCTGGCGGGTAGAAGGCCGCGATCGACAGTGCGATCGAATTGCTCGCGCCATCGCCTGAGTGTCTCCGCATAATGCTGGCCAAAATGGTGAACGTCGCGCCATTCCAGCCCTTCGGCCTCCGCCAGAGCCCTGAAGCGGCTTTCGGAAAGCAACATGCCGCCTGGGAAAATATAGGTCTGAATGAAATCAGCTCCACGGGCATATCGATCGAAAATGGCATCATCGATCAAAATATATTGGACCGCGGCTCGCCCCCCGGGCTTCAGAAGCCTGTTGATCGCACTCACATAGGCAGGCCAATATTCCTGGCCAACGGCTTCCACCATCTCCACACTGGCGATGGCGTCATATTGACCTTGGGCATCGCGATAGTCACGCAGGAGGATATTGGCTCCGGCACCCAGCCGTTCACGCGCGTAATCGGCTTGCTCGGTCGATAGCGTCAGCCCATCATAGCGGATGGCGCAGCGCTGCATTGCCTGCTCGGCAAGCCCTCCCCATCCGCAGCCGATCTCCAGCAGCGCACTGCCCTGCTTGAGGTGGAGCCGATCCAGTATAGCGTCCACCTTGCGCTGCTGCGCGCGCTCCAGGCTTTCGCTCCGGTCGTCTGGATCGCAAAACAACGCGCTCGAATAATGCATGTTGCGGTCCAGCCAGAGGCCGTAGAAATCGTTCCCCAGGTCATAATGATAAGCGATGTTGCGACGCGATCCCCGCCGATTATTGCGCCTCAGGTGATGCGCAAGCGCCGCAAACCATCGTCCTGGGCCGTTCGGGCGCGCCACATTGCCCAAGGTCATGGCATTCGCCATGAACAGTTCGAACAGCGGAACCGGATCGGGACTGCTCCACTCACCTGCAGCCCACGCCCTGTACCAACCCGCCGACCCACCAGCGATCAGCCGCAGTAGAGCACGCCAGCGGACCAACCTGACTTCGCACGCGGGCCCTGCCGCCCGCCCGCCCAACATCCTGATCGTGCCATCGGGCAGTGTCGCTTCGAGTTTGCCCTTCTCAAGTCCCGAATCGATGCGGTCCAGAAGGCGGTGGAAGTGGGGTGCAGTCAGGCGCTCCAGCCAACGGCTCGGTTCATCCTCAGGCAATCGTCGCACGGCTGACGCGCGCCTGCCACGCTTGGGATCGATTGCGTTCATACCCTCACCTCTGCCGCTCGCTCATGGATACTGTCGTCACGCCCTGCTGCGCCGATATGCGGCAAGCGCACGTTCCCGCGCCTCGCGATGCCCTACGCGTTTGGGAGGATAGGATCGCGGTCTTGCTTCAAAGGCGTCAGGATCATGAACTGCCTTGTCATCCAGATGCACCAGTTCAGGCACCCACCTCCTGATATAGTCCGCCGCCTCGAGTTTTGGAGACTGCGTCAATGGCGCCATGATCCGTGAAAACAGGTTTGCGTCAACACCGCTCCCAGCCACCCATTGCCAGTTCACGCTGTTGTTCGCATAGCTCGCGTCAACGAGGGTACCCCAAAACCATTGAGCCCCGTGCCGCCAATCGATCAGAAGATGTTTGATGAGAAAGCTCGCGGCGATCATGCGGACTCGGTTGTGCATCCATCCGGTCGTCCAAAGCTGCCGCATTCCGGCATCCACTATCGGATAGCCTGTCCGCCCTTGTTTCCACGCCGCCAAATCGGAGCCTGCTTCGCGCAAATCCCGCCATGGCATCCGGTCGAAACCGGCACGAGCATTCTTTGATCCATAGGCTGGGAATGCCCAAATTTGGGTATGCGCATAATCGCGCCAAAGCAGTTCCTTGAGGAAGGTTGTGGCATCCGTGGCTGCATCACCGATGCGGTGCCACACATAAGCGGGCGAAACCTCGCCGAAATGCAGGTGGGGGGAAAGTCGGGATGTGCCTTCGATCGAGGGAAGATTGCGTGCCGTGTCATACTCGTCAGCTTCATCCATGAACGACGCAACATTCTGGCGGGCGCCGGCTTCCCCAGGCGACCAGTCGTCAGAGAAATGGACAGCCCAATCAGGTTTGCTGGGAAGCAAGTCCCAATCGTCGAGGGACTCACTTTTAGGCCACTTATGGGGAGAAGCGATCTCAGCAGGGGCCGGACTGGCGATCGCAGGCGGCATATGCTGCATCGCGGCGCGGGCAAAAGGCGTGTATATCTGATAGGGCCTTCCACCAGATGTGCGGACGCTGCCGGGCGGGAGCAGTAGCATGCCTTCATGCAATTGAAGGTCGAGATCGCGGGCTACTGCCTTCTCCGCATTGCGCCACCATGGTTCATAGTGCGCCAGCGCATGCACCCGTTTAGCGCCCGTCTCCCGGCTTAGCCGCTGCAGTTCCTCTACGCTCTTCCCTCTGCGCAAGATAAGACGGGATCCCTTGCGGCGAAGGCTATCATCCAGTGATCTGAGGCTATGGTGGAGCCACCATCGTTGCGCGCTTCCCATTTTCCACTGCTTGGGCGTTGCATCGTCCAGAATGTAGACCGGGATAACGGGTCCTTCGCTGGCCGCCTGCGCCAAGGCAGCTTGATCGGAGAGGCGGAGGTCCTGGCGGAACCACAGGATGACGGGATCGGACATATGCCAGCTTTGCCATTGCTGCGCGAGGCTTCCAACCCCTCGACCATTTCGGCGCGAAAAGCTGTCCAGATACGGCACTGTATTTTTTAGCTCATGGACGGGCGCAGGTCGGCCGCTTATCTTGGCAATGTAGAAAGCTGCGACCCAGGGTTAGCGGCGAGGACATTGATCAGGGGACAATATGGCGTCAGTGCCAAATGATTCGGAACTCGGATATCGGCCTTGTGTAGGCGTGATGCTCGTCAACATGGACGGCAAGGTTTTTGTCGGCCAGCGGATAGATAGCCAGGTGGAAGCCTGGCAAATGCCGCAAGGTGGGATCGATCACGGGGAAGAAGAAAAAGCAGCCGCGCTTCGTGAACTTGGCGAAGAAACGGGGATCAGGCCGGATCATGTCGAGATCATCGCGAAGGCGCGGGACGAACATCTTTACGACCTGCCGCCTGAACTCATCGGGAAGCTGTGGGGCGGCAAGTTCCGCGGACAGAGGCAGACGTGGTTCCTGGCACGCTTTCTCGGCACTGATGGCGACATCGATATCGCTACCGCTGACCCGGAATTTTCGGAATGGAAATGGATCGAGCCGGAAGCGCTTCCCGACGTGATAGTTCCTTTCAAGCGCAAGCTCTACCGGGACATTCTGCAGGAATTTAAAGCGCTCATCTAAAAGCCACCGCGAGGCTGGAGGCAGTCAGCTTCGTTTGATAAGCTCCGGTGCATGAGGGCGCTGTCCTTTCCTGATCGAGCCCTGGCGGTGGAGGTGATGGCTTGAGCTTTGTCATGCGGACGGCGCGGGCGGATGATCTGCAAACCCTGTATGAATTAGCGAAACAAACGGGGGGAGGATTTACGAACCTGCCCGCTGACCGGAAGGCGTTGGAAGAGAAGCTGGTCCGGACTGAACTGGCTCTTGCTCGCGAGGGTGGGGAGGTTGAAGACGAACTCATTCTCATGGTTCTCGAAAACTGCACTACAGGGCAAGTTCGGGGCACCTGCCAGATTTTCAGCAAGGTTGGGCAAAGCTGGCCCTTTTATTCCTACCGCCTGGGCGTCCTGACCCAGCATAGCCGCGAGCTTTCGCGTACGTTCCGGGCGGAGATGCTCTCGCTCGTGACCGACTTGGAGGGATCGACGGAAGTAGGCGGCCTGTTCCTGCATCCGCGAGAGCGCGCAGAAGGCCTGGGCCTCCTCCTCGCCCGCAGCCGTTATCTCTACATCCGCAATCATCGCGAGCGCTTCGGAGAACGAGTGATCGCGGAGCTGCGTGGCGTGATCGATGAAGCGGGCGGCTCACCATTTTGGGACGGCCTGGCCGGGCGCTTTTTCGGCATGACCTTTCAGGAAGCCGACGAGTTCAATGCCATCCACGGCAATCAGTTCATCGCGGACCTGATGCCCAAGACGCCCATCTACATCGCCATGCTGAATGACAGCGCCCGCGCCGTCATCGGCCTCCCCCATCCCAATGGCCGCGCGGCAATGCGAATGCTGGAGACTGAGGGCTTCACCAATCCGGGCTATATCGACATTTTCGACGGCGGGCCGACGATGGTCGGACAGATCAACTCGCTGCAAACCATCGCCCATGCGCAGGATGTGACACTTGGTTCGGTCCATGACGGGGGCGGCGAAAAGCATTTGATCGCTTGCGGTCAGCGCGCCGAGTTTCGCTGCACCTACGGCCTCGTCAAACGCGCCAGCAACGAGGGCGTATCACTCGACCGGGAAAGCGCTGAACGGCTGGCGATCGAGCCGGGGCAGTCATTCACGATGGTGCCGCGCGCATGAGCGTCAGGGAGATCAACTTCGACGGCTTGATCGGCCCGAGCCACAATTATGCGGGCCTGAGCCATGGCAATCTCGCTTCGGCCAACAATGCAGGAGCGGCATCCTACCCCCGCGCAGCCGCCCTGCAAGGCATCGAGAAGATGCGCACGAACCTTCGCCTCGGCCTGACCCAAGGCATTTTCGTACCGCAATGGCGGCCGGACGGTCGCTGGCTGAACGCACTGGGCACGAACATCAGCGAAGCAGAGCCCCATATCCGGGCGGCCGCCATGTCCGCGTCGTCAATGTGGGCAGCCAATGCCGCCACGGTGTCGCCGGGGCCGGACACGGCAGACGGGCGTACCCATTTGACGGTCGCCAATCTGGTGACCATGCCCCATCGCAGCCATGAGTGGCAGCAGACGCTCACCCAATTGCAGGTCGCCTTTTCCGACAGGTCCGCATTCGCGGTGCATCCGCCGATCCCCGCGCCTTTTGGCGACGAGGGCGCCGCCAACCATATGCGGCTGTGTGACCGGCATTCGGATCAAGGCGTCGAAATATTCGTCTATGGCCAATCGGGTGGTCCCTATCCTGCGCGCCAGCATGTCGAAGCCAGCAAGGCGGTAGCGCGGCTGCACGGCCTTGATCCTGCGCGCACATTGTTCGTGATGCAGTCGCAAGAGGCGATCGCGGCCGGCGCATTCCATAATGACGTCGTAGCAGTCGCCAATGAAGGCCTGCTGTTCGCCCATGAGCAAGCCTTTGCGGACAAGGACCGCTTCTACACGCAGTTGCGGGCGCTCCTCCCGGCGGTGCAGATCATCGAAGTGCCAGCACGGGCGATAAGCCTGACCGACGCCATCCAAAGCTATCTTTTCAACGCGCAGCTAGTCACGATGCCCCATGGCGGTATGGCTCTGGTCCTGCCCGCTGAAGCAAAGGCCATCAGGAGCGTCTGGGCATGGCTGGAAAATCTGGTCGCGGGCAATGGTCCTATTCGGGAGCTGATCCCCGTCGACGTGCGCCAATCCATGGCCAATGGCGGAGGACCAGCTTGCCTGCGGCTGAGGGTCGTCGCGGACCCGGCGAATATCGATCCACGGTTTCTGGTGAACGAAGCAAAGCTCGACGCCATCGCGAACATTGTCGAGCGTAGTTGGCCTGAGGAGATCATCGCCACTGATCTCGCCGACACCCGCCTGATCGCGCAGATCGAACAATCGTGGTTAATGCTTGTTGACCATTTGCAACTTTCGGGCGACTTAATTCCTTAGAGCTAGTCGCAGCTCGAGTGGAATGATGAACCGAATCAAGCGCCTTTTCACGATCAAGACGAAGTTCGAGGCGTTTCTGGTCATCTATGCGCTTGCACTGGGCGCTACGGAGCGCGGCATCGTCTATATGGGGCAATATCCAGGTTTCGGCGGCCAATTGCTTGCCCTGGCATGCACCGGATCGGTATTCATGGCCGGCGGGATGATCATCGATGCCGTCGAGATGCGGCGGCGCCTGACCTACTGAACGGCGTTTCGGGGCAAGGCGGCGGTTGACCGGGAGCGGAGCCGCATGCAGGAGCGCTCCATGGCCGCGATCATGCTTCAGGGAACAGGATCCGACGTCGGCAAGTCGGTGCTCGTTGCGGGGCTGTGCCGCGCGCTGGTGCGCCGTGGTTACAGCGTGCGTCCTTTCAAGCCGCAGAACATGTCCAATAATGCAGCCGTCACGGCCGATGGCGGAGAGATCGGCAGGGCCCAAGCGCTCCAGGCGCTGGCGGCCGGGATGGAACCGCATAGCGACATGAACCCGGTGCTGCTGAAACCGCAGGCTGACCGGACGTCGCAACTGGTCGTGCATGGCAAGGTCCGCGGCACGCTGGTCGCTGGGAATTTCCGGACGGCGCGAGCCGAGCTGCTGGGCGCGGTGATGGAGAGCTACGAGCGGCTGCGGCAGCAATGCGACATCGTCGTGGTCGAGGGCGCCGGATCGCCCGCCGAAATCAATTTGCGGGCCGGTGATATCGCGAACATGGGCTTCGCGCGGGCCGCGGATGTGCCTGTCATCCTGGTCGGCGACATAGATCGTGGCGGCGTCATTGCCGCGATCGCAGGCACCAAGGCCATTATCGATCCGGCGGATGCGGCGATGATCCGAGGGTTCCTGATCAACAAGTTCCGTGGTGATCCCGCGCTGTTCGAGGATGGCTATCGCCAGATTGAGCAATTGTCAGGCTGGCGAGGCTTTGGCGTGATCCCCTGGCTATCGGCCACTGCCAGGTTGCCCAGCGAAGACGCCGTGGTGCTGGAGAGGAATATCGATCGTGGCGCCAGGGGGACGGTGATTGCCTGCCCTGTCCTGCCCCGCATCGCGAATTTCGATGATCTCGATCCGTTCAAGCTCGAGCCTGACGTGGAGCTTGTCATGGTGCCGCCGGGGCAACCGATCCCCGCCGAGGCCAGCCTGATCATTCTGCCGGGTTCGAAGGCAACCATCGCCGACCTGCGCGCATTGCGGGCGGAGGGATGGGACATCGACATCCTGTCGCACCATCGGCGCGGCAGGCCCATTTTGGGCATTTGCGGAGGGTATCAGATGCTTGGCCGCAGCATCTCAGATCCTGACGGCATCGAGGGGGAACCGGAAAGGATCGAGGGGCTAGGCCTGCTTGATGTGGACACACGGTTGACGGGCGATAAGTCGCTGGAGCGGGTGGCGGGCACGGCGTGGGGGCAGAGCTTCACAGGATATGAGATGCATGTCGGCCTGACCGACGGCCCCGATCGCGCGCGGCATTTGGCGCGGCTGGCCGATGGCCGGACGGATGGTGCTGTCAGTGCGGACGGCCGCGTTTGCGGCACCTATGTGCACGGCTTCTTTGCCAGCACGGAAGCGCGTGCTGGGTTGCTGGCGTCGTTGGGCGTGAAATCCGGAGCGGTGGATTATGCCGCGTCGGTGGAACAGGCGCTCGATGACATTGCCGGGCAGTTGGAGCTGCATGCTGACATCGATGCGATGATCGAGATGGCGACGAAACGCTGACGCGGACGGGTTGCTGTGGGAAATGATGCGGCTTGCCGACAAGCTCGCCCACCGTTCAGCCGGGTGGCTTCCCCTGTTACTAACGGGCCGATATTTGTTGGACTTCCGACCGGCACAGTCGCGCCTCAACAGCTAAGACAATCACCTATGATCATCTTACATGCTGCTGATTTTCTTGGGAAAAGAAAATGGCGCGCCCGGAACGATTCGAACGTCCGACCCTCAGATTCGTAGTCTGATGCTCTATCCAGCTGAGCTACGGGCGCGTTGTGGAGCGGCAGATAGAGGGGGGCGGATGATTGGGCAAGCCCCTTTTTCACTTTTTTTACGGGGCTGCCGTCGCAGTTTCGCAGGCGCAACTTTTCCCGGCATTTGCTCGTTGCGGATCGGGGGAAGGAGGCGAGGCATGGCTTTCACTTTGAACGAAATCATATTGCTGGTCATCGCACTGCTCGTTGGACTTGTGCTGGGCCTGATGATGAGCGGACGCGGCAAATATAGGCGGCTGTGGCGGGACGAGCAGATCGCGCACCGGCAGACGTTAAAGGAACGGGATGCGCGGGTGGCGGCTGTTCCTCCCGGCGTTGGGCATGATCGCTCTGATCGGGATGATCTGACACGGGTCAGAGGGATTTCAGCGGCAGATGCGGCCGCACTGCATGAGGCGGGCTATCATCGTTATGACCAGCTTGGCGCGATCAGTGACGAGCAGCAAGCGGCGTTGGAGGCACGGCTGGGGCGGGAACCGGGAACGATCGCGCGCGAGGAATGGCGCACGCAGGCGCGGCTGCTCGAAACCGGCAAGGTCCGCGAGCATGAGCGGCGCTATTTGGAGACATAAGGTGAATGCCCTCTAACCCCTCCCGCGTACGGGAGGGGGTTGATGGGTTTGCGCTACTTCTTCGCCAGCGCGGCCTGCGCAGCGGCGAGCCGGGCGATCGGGACGCGGTAAGGTGAGGCCGAAACATAGTCGAGGCCGGTAGCCTCGCAGAAGGCGATCGAGGCGGGATCGCCGCCATGTTCACCGCAGATGCCGAGCTTGATCCCCGGACGGGTCGCGCGACCACGCTCGGCCGCCAACTCGATCAGTTGGCCTACGCCCTCCACATCGATGCTGACGAATGGATCGCGGGCGAAGATGCCCTTGTCGACATATTGCGTCAGGAAGCGGCCCGCGTCGTCACGGCTGATGCCGATCGTCGTTTGCGTGAGGTCATTGGTGCCGAAGGAGAAGAACTCGCCAACCTCCGCAATCTCGCCAGCCTTCAGCGCAGCGCGCGGCAGTTCGATCATGGTGCCGACAAGATATTCGACCGAGGCGCCCTGCTCCGCGAAGACTTCACTGGCGACGCGATCAACGATCGCCTTCATCAGCTCCAGTTCCTTCCTTGTCGCGACAAGCGGGATCATGATTTCCGGGATCGGTGCTTCGCCGCTGCGCTGCTTGATGAGAAGCGCGGCTTCGAAGATAGCCCGGGCCTGCATCTCGTAGATTTCGGGATAAGTGACGCCGAGGCGGCAACCGCGATGGCCGAGCATCGGGTTGAACTCGTGCAGTTCGGCGGCGCGGCGCTTGAGCGCGTCAACGCCGACGCCCGCAGCCTTGGCCACTTCCTCGAACTCCGCCTCGCCATGAGGCAGGAATTCGTGCAGCGGCGGGTCGAGCAGACGGATGGTGACGGGCAGACCGGCCATCACCATGAAGATCTGCGCGAAATCGTCCCGCTGCTCGGGCAGCAGCTTTTCGAGCGCGGCGCGGCGGCCCTTCTCCGTATCGGCGAGGATCATTTCGCGGACCGCAGTGATGCGGGCGGCGTCGAAGAACATATGTTCGGTACGGCAGAGGCCGACGCCCTCCGCGCCGAAATCACGCGCGGTCTGGCAGTCGAGCGGGGTTTCGGCATTGGCGCGAACCTTCAGGCGGCGGACCTTGTCGGCCCAGCCCATCAGCGTGCCGAAGTCGCCAGCCAGTTCGGGCTGCACCGTCGGCACGTCACCCGCCATCACCTCGCCAGTCGAACCGTCGATGGTGAGGATGTCGCCTTCTTTGAGCGTGCGCCCTTCGATGCGCAGCGTCTTGGCGGCGTTGTCGATCGACAGGCTACCAGCGCCGGACACACAGGGACGGCCCATGCCGCGCGCCACCACCGCCGCGTGTGACGTCATGCCGCCACGCGCGGTCAGGATGCCCTTGGCCGCGTGCATACCGTGAATGTCTTCGGGGCTGGTTTCGACGCGGACGAGAATGACGGAATCGCCAAGCTCGTTGCGGCGCTCGGCGGTGTCGGCGTCGAATACGATCGCGCCCGATGCGGCGCCCGGCGAGGCGGGCAGGCCTTTGGTCAGCACATCACGCGGCGCCTTGGGATCGAGCGTGGGGTGGAGAAGCTGGTCGAGCGCAGCGGGATCGACGCGGGCGACGGCTTCTTCCTCGCTGATCAGGCCTTCGGTCGCCATATCGACGGCGATCTTGAGCGCGGCCTTGGCGGTGCGCTTGCCTGAGCGGGTCTGGAGCATCCAGAGCTTGCCCTGCTGCACCGTGAACTCGATGTCCTGCATGTCGCGATAATGGGTTTCGAGGATCTGAAACACCCGCGCCAGTTCGGCATAGGTTTCCGGCATCGCCTCTTCCATCGACAGCGGCTTGGCCCCTGCCCGCTCGCGCGCCTGGCGTGTGAGATATTGCGGTGTGCGAATGCCCGCGACGACGTCTTCGCCCTGCGCGTTGATGAGGTACTCGCCATAATAGGCGTTCTCGCCGGTGGCTGGGTCGCGGGTGAAGGCGACGCCGGTGGCCGATGTATCACCCATATTGCCGAAGACCATCGCCTGCACGTTGACGGCGGTGCCCCAGTCATGGGGGATCGAGTTCAGGCGGCGATACACCTTCGCTCGGTCGGCCTGCCAACTGCCGAACACGGCGCTGATCGCGCCCCACAGCTGGTCGTTCACATCCTGCGGAAAGGGCTTGTTCCAGAGCTTTGAAACAAGGCCCTTATATTCAGCGACGAGCGCCTTCCAATCGTCGGCGGTCATTTCCGTGTCGAGCGTGTAGCCCTGATCTTCCTTGGCGATCTCAAGGGCTTCCTCGAACGCGCCATGGTCGAGTTCCAGCACCACGTCAGAGTACATCTGGATGAAACGGCGATAGCTGTCCCAGGCGAAACGCTCGTCACCCGACGCGGCGGCAAGGCCGAGGACGGTTTCATCGTTGAGACCGAGGTTGAGGACCGTGTCCATCATGCCGGGCATGGAAATGCGCGCGCCGGAGCGGACGGAGACGAGCAGCGGGTCGGCCGCGTCACCGAACTTCTTGCCCGTGACCCCCTCAATATGGGCGATGCCGTTCGCGACTTCCGCCTTCAGGCTCTCCGGGAACATGCCGCCATCCTGATAATAGCGGGTGCACATTTCGGTCGTGATCGTGAAGCCGGGAGGCACAGGCAGGCCGATGGCGGCCATGCCGTCGAGATTGGCGCCCTTGCCGCCTAGGAGATTCTTGTCACCCTTGCCGCCATCATCGACGCCGCCGCCGAAACGATAGACATAACGCGTCGCGGTCGTGCTCATGCTGGCCTCTTCCATTTTCAACATAGTCCCGGC
Organism: Sphingobium sp. TomMM35A; assembly: GCF_054771735.1. Taxonomy (NCBI): domain Bacteria; kingdom Pseudomonadati; phylum Pseudomonadota; class Alphaproteobacteria; order Sphingomonadales; family Sphingobiaceae; genus Sphingobium; species Sphingobium sp. TomMM35A. The sequence continues at coordinate 937,769 of NZ_BSRC01000001.1, read as the reverse complement.
TCTCCCTGCACTGATTGCCGTGTATTTGTGCGTTGCAGCAACATTTCTACAACAGGCGGGGCGGTGAACGCACCCGCTTTTACGATGATCCTTGGCCTTCTCTATTCTTTCCGACGCTTCGCGGCCCGGTTCTTACGAATTACCCTGCAATTTTCGAGAAATCAGCAACAGCGTGCACAGCGTCCCGCACCCGCGCGAGCAGCGCGAGACGCGCCAAGCGTTTGGCTGGGTCGGCGTCGTTCACTGTGACCTTGTCGAAGAATGCATCGATCGGTGCTCGTAGGCTGGCGAGCGCGGCCATGGCGCCTTCGAAGTCCTCGGCCTGGATGGCGGCGCTTGCGCGCGGCTCGGCGGCGTCGAGGGCAGCGATGAGTTCGGCTTCAGCGGGTTCGGGGGTGTAGGTTAACGGCGTCACCCCAGCGGAAGCTGGGGCCTCAGCTTCGCTCGACCCGCCTGAGATGCCAGCTTCCGCTGGCATGACGGAGCGAGTGGGTTCTTCCTTCTTCAGGATGTTGGCGGCGCGCTTGTATCCGGCGAGGAGGTTGGTGCCGTCATCGGTCGCGACGAAGGATTGGAGCGCCTTCACGCGGGCAAGCAGGCGGACGAGGTCGTCCTCGCCGCCGAGCGCGAACACGGCGTCGATCAGGTCGTGGCGGACGCCTGCTTCCTTTTGCTGGACCTTGAGGCGGTCGGCGAAGAAGTCGAGGAGGTCACCTTCCGCAACAGCAAAGCGCAGGTTGTTGGTGGTCACGATCTGGATAACGCCCAGCGCCGCCCGGCGTAGTGCAAACGGATCGCGCGAGCCAGTTGGCTTTTCCTCGATGCCGAAGAAAGAGCGCAGTGTATCCAGTTTGTCGGCCAGCGACACAGCGATAGTGACAGGCGCGGTCGGAACATCGTCACCCTGCCCAACCGGCTTGTAGTGATCGCGGATCGCATCGGCCACGGCATCGGGCAGACCTTCGGCGCGGGCGTAGTAGCCGCCCATGATGCCCTGGAGTTCGGGGAACTCTCCGACCATTTCGGTCACGAGGTCGGCCTTGGCGAGTCGGGCGGCTTGTTCGGCGAGGTTTGCGAGTTGTTCGATCGTTGGCGCTTGCCCACCCCCGGCCCCTCCCGCTTGCGGGAGGGGGGAAGACGTCACGATGCCTTCTTCTACCAGCCAGCGGGCGAGTTTGGCTACGCGGTCCACCTTGTCGGCTACGGTGCCGAGCTTTTCGTGGAAGGTGATGCGTTCGAGCTTTTTGGCGTGATCTTCGAGGCTAGTCTTGCGGTCCTGTTCCCAGAAGAAGCGGGCGTCGGACAGGCGCGCGGCAAGAACCTTGCGGTTGCCCGCGATAATTGCTTCGCCGCCATCCTTGGCCTCGATATTGGCGGTGCAGATGAAAGCCGGAGCAAGCTTGCCCGCACCGTCGCGCAGGACGAAATATTTCTGGTTTATCCGGAGGGTTAGCTGAATGACCTCAGGCGGGACATCAAGGAACGCCGGGTCGAAATCGCCTAGCAGCGGGACAGGCCATTCGGTTAGCCCGGCATTTTCAGCGACGAGGCCCTTGTCCTCGATCACTGTATATCCCTTCGCGGCGGCGGCTTCGTTGGCCTTTGCCTCGATGATCGATTGGCGTTCCTGATGGCTGACGATCACATGGCAGGCGCGCAGTTTTTCGACATAGTCATGCGCGCCGCCGATGGTGATTTCGCCGGGATGATGGAAGCGATGGCCAAGCGTGGCGTAGCTCGACCTGATGCCTTCGATCTCAATGTCGACCAAATCCTCGCCGAGGATGGCGACGATACCTTGCAGCGGACGGACCCAGCGCAGGCTCTCCGTCGTCTGCGAAGCGGTGCCCCAACGCATGGATTTGGGCCAGGGGAAAGCACGGACGATGGTGGGCACGGCTTGCGCCAGCACTTCCGCCGTCGCGCGGCCGGGCTTGTTGACGGTCGCGAACCAGACGCCGTCGCGGTCCTCAAGCTGGTCCTGGGTGAGGTTGGTCTTGCGGAGGAAGCCTTTCAGCGCCTGCGCGGGAGCGCTGGTGCGGGGGCCTTTGAACTCCTCGCTGACGGCCGCTGTCTCAAGGGGCAGGTTGCGCGCGATCAGGGCGAGGCGGCGGGGGGTGACGAAGCTGTCGATGGATTCCGGCTTCAGGCCAGCTTTTGCCAACTCATCGGTGAAGAGGCGGGCGAGGTCTTCCGATGCCTTGATCTGCATCCGGGCCGGGATTTCTTCGCAGCGGAGTTCGAGGAGGAAATCGGTCATGCGGTTTTCTCCGCAGGCCCAGTGGAGGCTGGGGCCTCAGGCAGGATGGTGGATTGATTGGGGCACGAGATTCCAACGTTCGCTGGGATGACGAAAAAGCACATCTGCATCATGCGGCCCACCCGTTCACTTCCATCCATTTCTCACACGAACCCTTGGCGAGGTCGCGGACGCGGCCGATGTAGCTGGCGCGTTCCTGGACGGAGATGACGCCGCGCGCCTGGAGCAGGTTGAAGACATGGCTTGCCTTGATCGCCTGATCATAGGCGGCGAGCGGGACGCCCGCCTCCAGCGACGCCTTGCACTCGGCTTCGGCATCCTTGAACCAGCGGAACAGCTTTTCGGTGTCGGCGATCTCGAAATTCCATTTCGACATCTGTTGTTCATTGGCGAGGAAGACGTCGCCATAGGTAACGCCCGCATCGTTGAACTTCAGGTCATAAACGCTGTCCACGCCCTGAATATACATGGCGAGGCGTTCGAGGCCGTAGGTGAGTTCGCCCGCGACAGGCTTGCAATCGAAGCCGCCCATCTGCTGGAAATAGGTGAACTGGGTGACTTCCATGCCGTCGCACCAGACTTCCCAGCCCAAGCCCCACGCGCCGAGCGTCGGGCTTTCCCAATCGTCCTCGACAAAGCGGATGTCGTGGACGAGCGGATCGATGCCGATCTCCACCAGCGAGCCCAGATAAAGCTCCTGAAGGTTCGCCGGCGACGGCTTCATGATGACCTGATATTGGTAATAATGCTGGAGGCGATTGGGATTTTCGCCATAGCGGCCATCGGTTGGGCGGCGGCTGGGCTGCACATAGGCGGCGTTCCAGGCGTCCGGACCGAGGCTGCGCAAGGTGGTGGCAGGGTGAAAGGTGCCCGCGCCGACTTCCATGTCATAGGGTTGCAGGATCACGCAGCCCTGGCGGCCCCAATAGGCATGCAGGGTGAGGATCAGGTCCTGAAAGGAAAGCGGCTTGCCTGTCGCCACGGACGGTCCCTTGCGAAAATGACGGTTTGATCGCGCGCGCCTTGGCGCAGGAGGGCTTTAGGGTCAAGGAAAAGCGGCTTGGCAGGCACTAATCCGCTTGCCCAAATCCCCCCTGCCCCGCATGGATGCGAAGTTTGCTGATGATGATGGATCGACGCGCAACATGAGATGGTCACTTTCCCGCCTGATCGCTGCGGGCCTGTTGATGTTGAGTGGCTGCGCGCAGGAGCAGCAAGCCACGGCGCGCCCGCCGATTGCGAAGTCCGGCTATGTAACGCCTGCGCTGTGGCAGGTGCGGGACGAGGACACGACCATCTATCTGTTCGGCACTGTCCATGTACTGAAACCAGGGACGGAGTGGTTCAAGGGCGGCGTGAAGCGGGCATTCGACGGCTCTGACGAGCTGATTTTGGAGATTGTCGAGCCGGAAGATCCCCAAGCGATGGCCGCCGCCATGGCGCACAAGGGTCTGGCGCGCGACGGCGTGAAGCTGTCGGATAGGCTCGCCCCGGCTATGCGCGGGAAATATCAGGCAGCGATGGCGGCGAACGGCTTGCCCTGGCAGATGTTCGAGCCATTCAATCCCTGGATGGCCGGGATGGCGCTGGCGGTGAAGCCGCTTGAGAAGCTGGGCTACGAAGCCGATCTGGGCGCCGAGAAGACGCTGACCGCCGCAGCGAAGGCCGCGGGCAAGAAAGTCGGCGCGCTGGAGACGATAGAACAGCAGCTTGGCTATTTCGCCGGACTGCCGATGGACAGTCAGGTCAAGTTCCTGACCGCTACAGTCGACGGGTTGCCGGAGATGGAAAAGGAATTTTCCCGACTGATCGCGCATTGGCAGGACGGCGATCCCGCCAAGTTGGCGGCGGAGATGAATGAATCGCTGGAGGCCACGCCGGAGCTGGCGCAGGTGCTGCTGATCCAGCGGAATGGCAATTGGGCCAAATGGATCAAGGAGCGGCTTGCGCGGCCCGGAACCGCATTCATTGCCGTGGGCGCCGGGCATCTGGCGGGCAAGGGCAGCGTGCAGGACCAGCTCAAGGATTTGGGCGTGGCTTCGGTCAGGGTTGCTGAGTGAGCTGGCTGCGATGGCTGGGTTTATGCGCGCTGCTGCTCGTGGCGGCTTGCGGACGGGAGCAGGGCTCGCCGCCGGTTGAAGGCGGGCCTGCGCTGTGGCGGGTGCAGGGGCATGGGCTGAATGGCTGGTTGTTCGGCACGATCCATGTGTTGCCTCGCGGTGTCGATTGGCGGACCGGTGACATAGAACGCGCGATCGGGGATGCCGACCGGCTGGTGCTTGAATCCGCCGAGATACAGGACCCGCAGCGAACCAGGGCCTTGTTCGAGAAGATGGGTCGCAGTCCCGATCTGCCGCCTCTGGAGGCCCGGGTGCCTGCGTCCGAGCAGGCCGAATTGCGGCGGGTCGCTGATGATGACGGGGCCGATTTGCGGCTGCTGTCGGGCTATGAAAGCTGGGCGGCGGCCATGCTCTTGTCGGCGGCGGCACAGCAATCCCTCCATCTAAGCGCCAGCTCAGGGGTGGAGACCGTGTTGATCGAGGCGTTCCGGGATGCGGGCAAGCCGATCAACGGACTGGAAACGGTCGCGCGGCAGTTCGGTGCATTCGATAGCTTGCCGGAAGCATCGCAGCGGCGACTTCTGACGCAAACGGTGGCGGAAGCGGAGGACATGAAGGCGCTTTACGAGCGGATCCTGCATGCTTGGCTGAAGGGCGACATGGCCGCGATTGCGCGCGAGGATCAAGCTGGAGAGCGGCCCGATCCAGCTGTTGAGCAAGCCGTGCTCGTCGCGCGCAACCGGGACTGGAGCGTTGCGATCGCCCAATTGAGGGGCCGGCCGTTCATAGCGGTCGGCACCGGACATCTGACCGGGCGGGACAATCTCATCAGCTTGCTGGAAGAGCGCGGATACAGGATGACACGGGTGCAATAACGCCGCGCCCTTGCCATTGCCCGCTTTTCTGCTACAGGGCCGCCTTCCCGTGATGGTCATCCCTGGAGGCGTTGCGGGAGGTTTTGACATATCAGCTTTTGGAGACACGCAATGAGCGAGCAGCTTACGCTGTCGGCCGAGGCACGCGATCGGGCAGGCAAGGGAGCCTCCCGCGCTCTCCGCCGTGAGGGCCGCGTACCCGCCGTCATCTATGGTAACAACGAAGAACCCCAATCGATCCACGTCGAGGAAAAGCTCCTCAACAAGCTGCTCGGCACCGGCCACTTCTTCAATTCGGTCGTTTTTGTGGAAGTCGGCGGCAACAAGGTTCGTACCCTTGCCAAGGACGTCGCTTTCCATCCCGTGACCGACCGTCCGCTGCACGCCGACTTCCTGCGCGTTTCGGAACATGCCACCGTCCACGTCAACGTGCCGGTGCGCTTCGAAAATGAAGACGCTTCGCCTGGCCTCAAGAAGGGCGGCGTTCTCAACATCGTCGCGCATGACATCGAACTGATTGTCGATGCGGCCGAAATCCCCGACGACGTAGTCGTGGACCTCAAGGGTCTCGACGTCGGTGAATCGATCCACATCGGCGCTGTGAAGCTGCCCCGTGGCGCCAAGGCTGCGCATGATGAAACCGACTTCACCGTCGCGACCATCGTTGCTCCGTCTGCCCTGAAGAGCGCCGAGGGTGACAACGAGACTCCGGCGGAAGGCGAATAAGCCTTCTTCCGTTACGACTAAAGCAGCCCCGTTCGGGCTGAGCGAAGCCGAAGCCTCAACTGAACGAAGCGAAGAATGCCTTCATTTCGTTCAGGCGAGCCCTTGGACAAGCTCAGAGCGAACGGGGCTTTGTTGTTATACAGGCTGGGAGATACGGATGCAGATCTGGGCAGGCCTCGGCAATCCGGGCACCCAATATGCGATGCACCGGCACAATGTCGGCTTCATGGCGGCTGACGTCATTGCCGACATGTATCGCTTCTCCCCACCCAAAAAGCAGTTTCATGGCTGGGTGCAGGAAGGCCGCATCGGAACAGAGAAGATCGTCCTGCTGAAGCCCGCCACCTTCATGAACGAAAGCGGCCGTTCAGTCGGGGAGGCCATGCGCTTCTACAAACTGACGCCGCAGGATGTGACCGTCTTCCACGACGAGCTGGACCTCGCGCCGATGAAGGTGAAGGTGAAGCGCGGCGGTGGCAATGCTGGGCATAATGGCCTGCGGTCGACGGACGCGCACATCGGCGCGGATTTCCGGCGCGTGCGGATCGGCATTGGCCATCCGGGGCACAAGGACCGGGTGCATGGCTATGTGCTGGGCAATTATCACAAGAGCGAGATGGACGCACTGGCCGATATGCTGGGAGCGATCGGCGCGGAGGCAGAGTGGCTGGCGAAGGGCGATGACGCCCGCTTCATGAATGAGGTTGCGCTAAGGCTCGCGGACTGATCAGCAGAGACTGCGGGGAAAGTTATGAGTCCACGGCCCGCCGCCCTGCCCGCACGGTGAAATCTGGGCGACGCATTGCGCAACGCAGCATCCAAGCGCCATAGAGGATACCTGACCTTCCACTTCTCAAGAGGATACAGGTGATCCAGATCGTCGCCATCAAGCCTTTCAATGACCAGAAGCCGGGCACGTCCGGCTTGCGCAAGAAGGTCCGCGTTTTTCAACAGCCGCATTATGCAGCCAATTTCGTGCAGTCGGTGTTCGACAGCCTCTCCGGCTTCGAAGGCCAGACGTTGGTCGTCGGTGGTGACGGACGATACTTCAACCGCGAGGTCATCCAGGTCGTGCTCAAGATGGCGGCCGCCAATGGCTTCGGTCGAGTGCTCGTCGGCCAAGGCGGCATATTGTCCACGCCCGCGGCATCGCACCTCATCCGCTCCTCAGGTGCATTCGGTGGCCTTGTGCTTTCGGCCAGCCATAATCCAGGCGGGCCGGACGAGGATTTTGGCATCAAATATAATGTAGGTAATGGCGGCCCCGCGCCGGAGAAAGTGACTGACGCCATCCACGCGCGGACGCTCTCGATCGACAGCTATCGCATCGTCGATGCCGGCGACATCGACATAGACACGCTGGGAACGCGTGAACTGGCCGGGATGACGGTCGAGATCGTCGATCCGGTCGCCGCCTATGCCGACCTGATGGAGCAACTGTTCGACTTCCCGGCCATTCGCGAGATGATTGCCGAAGGCTTCACCCTCTCCTTCGACGCGATGAGCGCGGTCACCGGCCCGTACGCGAAAGAGATTTTCGAGCGGCGTTTGGGCGCGCAATCGGGAACCGTGCGCAACGGCACACCCCTTCCCGACTTCGGCCATCACCATCCCGACCCCAACCTCGTCCATGCAAAAGAACTCTATGACCGCATGATGGGTGACGCCGCGCCCGACTTCGGCGCAGCATCGGATGGCGATGGGGACAGGAACCTGATCATCGGCCGCAATTGTTATGTGACGCCTTCGGACTCGCTAGCGGTGCTGGCTGCGAATGCCCATCTCGCGCCCGGCTACGCAAAGGGCCTCAAGGGCATTGCGCGATCGATGCCGACCAGCGGCGCGGCGGATCGCGTTGCGGAAAGGCTGGGCATTCCGCTGTATGAAACCCCGACAGGATGGAAATTCTTCGGCAACTTGCTGGATGCGGGCATGGCGACGATCTGCGGCGAGGAAAGCGCGGGGACGGGCTCCGACCATGTACGCGAGAAGGACGGCATCTGGGCGGTGCTGCTGTGGCTCAACATCCTGGCGTCGCGCAGGCAAAGCGTGGCGGAGATCATGCAGACGCATTGGGCGACTTACGGCCGCAACTATTATGCGCGGCACGATTATGAAGCCATCGCCAAGGATCGTGCGGACGCACTGATGGCTGCACTTCGCGACAGGCTGACTGCCCTCCCCGGCACGGCGAACAGCGGCGGCACGGTGCAGAGCGCGGATGATTTCGCCTATAGCGATCCGACCGATCAGTCGGTCAGCAGGAACCAGGGCATTCGCATCCTGTTCGAGGATGGATCGCGCGTCGTATTCCGGCTGTCGGGCACTGGCACCGAAGGCGCGACACTGCGCGTCTATATCGAGCGCTATGTGGACCGCCACGGCAAGCTCGACATGGAAACCGCAGACGCGCTGGCGCCACTGGTACGCGCGGCGCAGGAAATCGCGGATATCACCGGCTTCACCGGCATGGAGCAGCCGAGCGTGATTACCTGACAGACATAAAAAGTCACCGGAGGGAAATCGGATGGCAAGGGCGAGAGACTAGGGACGCCCCATGTTCCGACCTCGTCCTGCTGTTCATTTTTTCGGCGCTCTCTTGAGTGCCTCGACCCTTTTGCCCGGCGCTGCTGCACATGCGAAGACGGCCGAAGATGAACAGGTCTGGCTCAACCTGACAGCGATGGGGCCAGTGAGCGGAAAGCTCATCTATTTCGCCGAAGTTCAGCCCCGCTTCGGCAATGGCGCGTCGCAAGCCGACCAGACCATCCTCCGCGGCGCGGTGGGCTGGAAGCTGTCGCCCGAGTTGTCAATCTATCAGGGTTACGGGCACATCGTCCTGCCGTCGCAGGGCGGGCGCGACGTCAATGAAGAGCGCAGCTTCCAGCAGATCAGCTGGACGATCGGCAAGCCGGGGGGTGGCGAATTTTCGTCCCGAACGCGGCTGGAGCAACGCTGGCGTTCGGACGGCAGCGGCATGGGATGGCGGCTGCGGGAAATGCTCCGTTATGAAAAGCCGCTGAAGCCCGGCAGCCAGGCGGTCAGTGCACTGGTCTACGCGGAAGGATTCGCGGCGCTCAACAGCACGAATTGGGGGCAACGGGCGGGCTTCGACCAGTTGCGCAGCTTCGTTGGGGGGGAGGTCAAGCTGATGGGCAAATCCACCGCCGAGATCGGCTATCTCAATCAGCTGATCAACCAGCGGGGCGGGAACGAGCGCATGAACCACGTCGCATCAGTAACGCTCTTCTTCCGGCGCTGAGCACAGGCTGGCCTTCGGACGCGGAACAGGCTATCGGCCCGGCCATCATTTTGACGTGAAGGCAGGTCCATGGGTTTTCGTTGCGGTATTGTCGGGCTTCCCAATGTAGGCAAGTCCACCCTTTTCAATGCGCTGACCGAAACGCAGGCTGCGCAGGCGGCGAACTATCCCTTCTGCACGATCGAGCCCAATGAAGGCCGCGTGGCCGTACCCGACGACCGGCTGCAGACCATCGCCAAGATCGGCGGCAGCGCCAAGATCATCGAAACGCAGCTGTCCTTCGTTGACATTGCAGGCCTGGTGCGAGGCGCGTCGAAGGGTGAAGGACTTGGCAATCAGTTTCTCGCCAACATCCGCGAAACCGACGCCATCGTCCACGTCCTGCGCTGTTTTGAAGATGGCGACATCACCCACGTCGAGGGCAAGGTCGATCCCATCGCCGATGCGGAGACGGTCGAGACCGAGTTGATGCTGGCTGACCTGGAAAGCCTGGAAAAGCGTGTCCCGAACTTCGCCAAGAAGGCGGCGCAGGGAGACAAGGAAGCCAAGGCGGCGGCGTCGGTATTGGGCAAGGCGCTGGACCTGCTGCGCGACGGCAAGCCCGCGCGGCTGACGCAGCCCGGCGATGACGAGGAAGCTCGCATTTTCCAGCAAGCCCAGTTGCTGACCGCCAAGCCCGTTCTTTATGTCTGCAATGTCGAGGAAGAGGCAGCTGCAGAGGGTAATGCGCACTCCGCTCGCGTGTTCGAAAAGGCAGCGGCCGAAGGCGCGAAGGCAGTGATCGTATCCGCTGCGATCGAAGCCGAACTTATCACCATGCCGGTTGAAGAGCGTGCCGAATATCTGGAAGCTCTGGGCCTGACCGAAGCAGGCCTCGCCCGCATTATCCGCGCGGGTTATGAACTGCTGGGCCTCATCACCTTCTTCACCGTTGGTCCGAAGGAAGCGCGCGCCTGGACGGTCGCAAAGGGATCAAAGGCACCACAGGCGGCCGGCGCGATCCATACCGACTTTGAAAAGGGCTTCATCCGCGCCGAAACCATGGCCTATGCCGACTATGTCCAGTTCAATGGCGAGGCTGGAGCCAAGGAAGCGGGCAAGTGGCGGTCCGAAGGCAAGGATTATGTAACCCAGGACGGAGACATCATGCTGTTCCGCTTCAACGTCTGACGTCGTGACGCTGCCGCCCGGCCAGACCCCGGCCCAGCGCAAGGCCGCCTTTCCGCCCAGCGTGGACGAACGCACGACACTGCTGATCCTTGGCAGCCTGCCGGGCGATGCCTCTATCAGGCAGGGTGAATATTATGCTCATCGCGGGAACGCTTTCTGGTCGCTGATGAGCGATGTGCTGGGTGATGATCTGCGCGCCCTGCCCTATGCCATGCGGCTGAAGCGATTGCGCACGCGGGACGTCGGCCTGTGGGACGTGATCGAGAGTGCGGACCGCGAAGGCAGTCTCGACAGCGCTATCCGGGGTGCGGAGTTTCGGGATTTGAGGGGCTTTATCGCGCGGCTGCCTGCGCTGCGGGCGATCGCGTTCAACGGCAAGACAGCGTCAGTGCAGGGCCGACGTCAGATCGGTACTGCCACGGAGTTGACGATGATCGATTTGCCATCCAGCAGCGGCGCCTATGCCATGCTTTCCAGAGACAAGAAGGCAGAGGCGTGGCGGACGTTGCGTCAATGGATTGCACCGTCCCAACATTGACGTAAGCGTAAGGCGGACTTAGACCATCTGCAACAAGAGGGTGCCGGCCGGTGAGCAAGAGTGTCTATTTCGAGGATTTGGAAATCGGCGACAGGCTGGATTTCGGTCCGGTAAGTGTCAGCCGCGACGAAATCATGGCCTTTGCCGCAGAATTCGATGCCCAGCCTTTCCACCTGTCGGATGAAGCGGCCGCAGGGACGCATTTCGGGAGCCTGTCGGCGAGCGGCTGGCACACAACTGCGCTGTTCATGAAGATGTTCGTCGCGAAGATGCAGGCCGCCGGGCATCAGGATGCGAGCCTGGGCGCCATGGGCATCGATGAACTGCGATGGCTGCGGCCGGTGAGGCCTGGCGATACGCTGAGGGGCACATCCGAGGTCGTAGAAAAGAAGGCGTCCCGGAGCAGACCGGAGATGGGCATCGTCAAGAGCAGGGTCACTGTGCTGAACCAGCGGGATGAGCCGGTATTGACGATGATGCCGATCACGATGTTCCGCACCCGTCCGAACTGACGCGGAAAATCTTTATCGGTCCTGGACTGGCGGCAGCGGCTGATTGGCGCGCGCGTCCGCAGCCATGATGCGGACTTGGCTGGATGCCGCACCCGACAGTTGAATGAGATGCAAGCCTGGCGTCAGGTCGAACCAGACGATCTTCCGGATCCCCGAACATCCCGGGCCATGACTGTGCGCGGTGGACGCGATAGGGCTATTCCCGAAGACGATATCGACCCAGGCGGGACCGGAAAGGCCTATCCCTATCCGTGCCGGTGTCTTGACGGCCAGGCTGAAGAGGCCGCCATAGCTTTTGAGTGCCTGATGGTCAGGTTTGACCGCATATTGAACTTGAGGCGAAGGGCGCAGCGTCGCCACAACAGGCTTGCCCAAGATAAGGCGTGGCGCAGAAGCCGCTTCGCCTGCGGCGGACTCCGTTCCGCTCTGGTTCCAACTAGTCCAGGGTTCAGGGGGCAGCGGCGCGTCAAGGCATGGGTCGGCGGCAAGTGCGGGCGCGGAAAGGCTCAGGGCAGCGAGGCAAGCGATCAGGCGCATCGTCATTTCCTTCCGAACAGCTTTTCTATGTCTCCATGGCCAAGCTTTACCCAGGTCGGACGACCGTGATTGCACTGGCCGCTGCGTGGCGTGATCTCCATCTCACGCAGCAGCGCGTTCATTTCCGCCACGCTCAGCACCCGGCCCGCGCGGACCGAGCCGTGGCACGCCATCGTTGCCGCGACCAGATCGAGCCGCTCCTTCAGGGATAGCGTTTCGTCGTAAGCAGCGAGATCGTCAGCGAGGTCGGTGACGATCCCCTGCACGTCCCCTTGGCCGAGCATCGCGGGCACCGCGCGCACAAGCATGGCGGAGGGGCCGAACCGCTCCAGCTCAAGGCCGAAGTCGCGCAACTCATCGACGCGCGTTTCCAGGCGATCGCAAGCGGGCTCATCCAGTTCGACCACTTCGGGCAGCAGCAGCGCCTGCGCGGCGACGCCCTGCCCTTCCATGGCGCGGCGCATGCGTTCGAGCGTCAGGCGCTCGTGGGCGGCATGCTGATCGACGATCACCAGCCCATCCTCCGCCTCCGCGACGATATAGGTGCGCGCCACCTGTCCGCGCGCGACGCCGAGCGGGAAGCTGGTCCCTTCCGGCGCGGGTGCGGCGGCGGGCTCGGCGCGCGCCTGTGGCGGGGGCGCGGTGAAGGAGGGGCGACGATCAGCGAATGTGGCGGCTGGCGGCGCATAGTTTAGCGAGCCAGCTTCGAAGATGGGAAGCGCGCTGATCGGCGTGGGCGTAACCGGCTCGGTTTTCCAGGCGGAAAGGCTCGCCGGATCGGCCTGCTGCACGGATCGGAAGCCCTCTGCGTCGAGCGCGCGACGGACGCCGGACACGATCATGCCCCGGATCATCGCAGGGTCCCGAAAACGCACTTCCGTCTTCGCCGGGTGGACGTTGACGTCCACCTCCAGCGGCGGAACGTCCAGGAACAGGGCCACCACCGGGTGCCTGTCCCGCGCGAGCATGTCGGCATAAGCGCCACGCACCGCACCGATCAGCAATCGGTCGCGAACAGGGCGGCCGTTGACGAACAGGAACTGATGATCGCCGACGCCGCGATTATAGGTCGGCAGCGACGCTACCCCCGACAGGCGCACGCCTTCACGTTCCAGCGAGACGATGACATGGTTTTCCGCGAGCGCCCGGTCGGTGAGGGCAGCGACGCGATCCTCCCGCGCCTCTCCCCCCTGAACGGCGATCGCCCGGCGGCCGTCATGCTCCAGCGTGAAGGCGACCGAAGGGTGCGCCATTGCGAGCCTTCGCACGACATCAAGGCAGGCTGCATATTCCGCCTTGGCAGAACGCAGGAATTTGCGGCGAGCGGGCACCCTTGCGAACAGCTGTTCCACGGTGATCCGCGTGCCCGGCGGCAAGGCAGCAGGGCCTTCGGACAGCAGCACGCCATTGTCGACCGTGCGGTTCCAGCCATCCTGCCCCTTGGGCCTGCTGTCGATCGACAAGCGCGCAACGCTGGCGATCGATGGGAGCGCTTCACCACGGAAGCCCAGGGTGGACACATTCTCGATCGCGTCGTCCGGCAGCTTCGACGTCGCATGCCGCTCCAGCGCCAGCGCGATTTCGTGCGCGGCCATGCCGCAGCCGTCGTCACTCACTTCGATCCGGTCGAGCCCGCCGCCGCTCAACCTGATGGAAATGCGGGTTGATTTAGCATCCAGTGCGTTTTCAATGACTTCCTTGAGTGCGCTGGCGGGTCTTTCGACCACTTCACCGGCAGCGATACGATTGACCAGATGTTCGGGCAGGCGGCGTATTGACATTGATTAGTGACTAGCCCAAGCGAGCGCTTTCCGCGAGCCGTTGCCCCCGAAAATTTTGCCTCATCACAGGGAATGATGACAGGGACGGCGGAACGTGGCAGGGACCTCCGAACGCCCCGGTTCGCGTCGCCGGGACGGGCGGGCTGAACAGGAACAAGCATGTCGATCTTTTCGCGACTTTTCAAACTCTCCTCCCAGGATATGGCTATCGATCTCGGCACGGCGAATACCGTCGTCTATGTGCGGGGCCGCGGGATCGTGTTGAATGAGCCATCGGTAGTGGCGGTGGAGACGCTGAACGGCGTGAAACGGGTCAAGGCCGTGGGCGACGACGCCAAGCTGATGATGGGCAAGACGCCCGATTCGATTGAGGCGATCCGACCGCTGCGCGACGGCGTTATCGCGGACATCGATGTCGCCGAGCAGATGATCAAGCACTTCATCACGAAGGTGCATGGCGGCAAGTCGCGTCCTTGGCGCTTTCCCGAGATCGTGATCTGCGTTCCGTCGGGCTCCACCAGTGTCGAACGCCGCGCGATTCGCGACGCGGCCAGCAATGCGGGTGCTTCTCAGGTGTTCCTGATCGAAGAACCGATGGCAGCGGCGATCGGCGCCGACATGCCCGTGACCGAGCCGATCGGTTCGATGGTCGTGGACATCGGTGGCGGCACCACTGAAGTCGCAGTGCTGTCGCTGCGCGGCCTTGCTTACACCACCTCGGTTCGCGTCGGCGGGGACAAGATGGACGAAGCGATCGTTTCTTTCGTGCGCCGCCACCACAACCTCCTCATCGGCGAAGCGACCGCCGAACGCATCAAGAAGCAGTTCGGCGTGGCCCAGCCCCCCGAAGACGGCGTGGGGGAAACCATCCATATCAAGGGCCGTGACCTGGTGAACGGCGTGCCGAAGGAAATCTCGATCAATCAGGGTCAGATCGCCGATGCTTTGGCGGAACCCATCAGCACCATCGTCGAAGGTGTCCGGATCGCCCTGGAAAATACCGCGCCGGAGCTGGCGGCGGACATTGTCGACCAGGGTATCGTGCTGACCGGCGGCGGTGCGCTGCTGAAGGGGCTGGACGATGAACTGCGCGACGAGACCGGGCTGCCCGTCACGATCGCCGAGGATCCGCTGACCTGCGTCGCCATCGGTACTGGCCGCGCGATGGAGGATCCGATCTTCCGAGGCGTGCTGCAGACCGCTTAAGGTCAGGGGGACCACTGCATGGCGCGGCCATCCAGCCGACGTCCCGGCCATAACCGCAAGGCGCAGTACAGCCTGTTTGCCAGCTATGTTGTGGCGATAACGGGTGCGGCTGTCGGCTTACTGCTGGTCGCTGTGGCGATTTTCGATCCCACCGGGTTCGCCGCGATCCGTGCGGCTACCGCAGAACTTTCGCGCCCTGCGTCGCTTGGCCTGCGCAACATGGTGAGTGGCGCAAGTTCGCTGGACGATGTGCTGACCGCATATTGGCGCGCAGGGTCGCAGAATATCGCACTTCGCCGCCAGGTGGAGGCTGACCGTAACCGCATCATCGAGGCAAAGGCGGTCGCGCAGGAAAATCAGCGCCTCAAGCGGCTGTTGAAGCTGGTCGACGAGGATCATAGCGACCTGCTGACGGCTCGGCTCATTTCCTCCTCTTCATCCAGCGCCCGCCGTTTTGCGCGATTGAATGCGGGGCGCTGGCAGGGCGTCCGGACTGGCATGCCGGTCCGTGCTTCGGAAGGCCTTGTCGGCCGCATTCACAGTGTCACCCCCAACACCGCCGAAGTCCTGCTGCTGACCGACAGCAGCAACATCGTGCCGGTTCGCCGCGCGACCGACAGTGTTCCGGCCATCTCGACGGGACTAGGCGACGGGACTGTCGAGATCCGATCACTTGCTGCTGGCCGCAATCCTTTCAACGCCGGTGACATCCTCGTCACATCCGGCGTCGGCGGCATCTATCAGCCCAATATCCCGGTGGCTGTGGTCGTTCGGATCGCGGGCGAAATCGCCTATGGAGTGCCACTGGCCAACCCGTCGAAGGTCGATGCGGTGGTGGTCGAACGCTCATTTGAGGAAGCGGTTACACGCAACGAACCTGCTTCGACCGACAGCGCGCAGCCAGAGACGGCAGCCAACGCCAGCGTTCCATGATCGATCCGCATCTTCAGCATGTGCCTCGGCTCGGCCGCCATCCTTCCCGTTTTCGCCTGACCGGGACGCCGGTCATCACGGTCATGCTGGGATCATCCGTCACGATCCTGCCGATTGTCGCCCAAGCCCCTGTCATGCCGCCCTTGGGCTTGTTGCTGCTGCTGTCCTGGCGCTTGCTGCGGCCAGAGCTTTGGCGCGCTTGGATCGGTGTGCCCCTTGGCCTGTTCGACGACATGATGAGCGGGCAACCCATTGGTTCGGCAATGTTCCTGTGGACCGTGATGCTGATCGGCATCGACGCGGTGGAACACCGCATGGTGTGGCGCAGCTACCGGCAGGACTGGTTAATCGCTGCTGCCGCGATTATCTTCTGCATCGCCGGTGGGCTATTCCTTGCGCGGATAACCGGCGGAGGAGACATCAAGCTGGAACTGGTCGCGCCGCAAATGCTCTGGACGATCTTGCTCTTTCCCTTCGTCGTGCGGCAATGCGCGCGGATCGATCGCTGGCGCGTGATGGCATGAAGCTGCCCAGGCTCAAGCGGAAGACCGTTACCGAAGCATCGCTGTCCTTCACCTTCACCCGCCGGGCAATGGTGGTCGGCGGATTGCAGGCCGGGATCGGCGCGATGCTGATCGGCCGGATGGCGTGGATCAGCGTTGCCGAAAATGAGAAATATAATCTTCTTTCGGAAAGCAACCGCGTCAACCTGACGCTCATTCCTCCACGTCGCGGATGGATATTGGACAGGAACGGGCGTGCGCTGGCTAACAACCGCACGGACTTCCGCGTCGACCTGATCCCCGAGCGTGTCACTGATCCCGAAGGGACGTTGCGCAGCCTGGCTCATCTTCTGGCACTGGCTCCGGACGAGGTAGAGCGGATCAGGACGGAACTGGACAAGGCGCCCGGTTTCCGGCCGGTCCAGGTTGCTGAAAAGCTGACCTATGATCAGTTCGCGGCTGTCAGCGTTCGCTTGCCCGACCTTCCCGGCGTCGCCCCTAGCCAGGGGTTTTCACGATACTATCCCACGGGATCAACGGTCGGGCATTTGCTGGGCTATGTCGGCGCCGCCTCGGCGAAAGACTATGAGAAGCGCAAGGACCCCCTACTGATTACCCCCGGCTTCAAGGTAGGCAAAGAGGGGCTGGAGAAATGGTTCGACCTTGAACTGACGGGGAAGCCCGGGGCCAAGCGCGTCGAGGTGACGGCGCGCGGCAAGATCGTGCGCGAACTGACGACGCGGCCGGACGCGCCAGGAAATGCAGTGAAGCTGACCATCGACGCAGGGCTTCAGGATTATGCAGGGCGCAGGCTCGGTGCTGAATCCGGTTCCTGCATCGTGCTCGATTGCCTGACAGGAGAAATCCTCTGCATGGCGTCGATGCCCTCCTATGATCCAAACAACTTTTCCGACGGCATCAGCCATGATGAATGGGACATGTTGTCGAGCGACGAGCGCCATCCGCTGATCAACAAGTCGCTGAACGCCCTTTATCCGCCGGGATCGACCTTCAAGCCGATGGTTGCGATGGCGTTGCAAAGCGCCGGGATTGACCCGAAGGAGCGGGTGCATTGTCCCGGTGGGTATCGGCTGGGCAACCGCTTCTTCCGATGCCTCGGCCGTCATGGTTCGGTCGATATGCACCGTGCTCTCGCCAAAAGCTGCAACACCTATTTCTACACCATGGGCAACCGGGTGGGCATCGACGTCATCGCGCGGATGGGCCATGCCATGGGGTTCGGTGAAAAGTTCGATCTGCCTGTCAGTTCGCAAAGTTACGGCACCATGCCCGACACCGCGTGGAAGATGCGGCGCTATGACCAGAAATGGACCGCATCGGACACGCTCAACGCATCCATCGGCCAGGGCTACGTCGTCGTAAATCCATTACAGCTCGCCGTCATGGCGGGGCGGATCGCGTCAGGCCGCAACATTCAGCCCCGTCTGGTGAAAGGCCGCTATCCCGAGGCGCCGTTCATGCCTTTTCCCAAGGAACATTTCGACGCTGTGCGGGGAGGCATGTGGGAAGTGGTGAACGGTGACGGCACTGCAGGACGTAGCCGCCTGGACCTCCCCGGAATACAGATGGGCGGGAAGACTGGCACGGCGCAGGTGCGCAAGATTGCGGGCAGCCAGCGTGGGCAGAGCGGCGCATGGAAATATCGCGACCATGGCCTGTTCGTCTGCTTCGCGCCCACGAGCAATCCCCGTTATGCGGCATCCGTCGTGATTGAACATGGCATGGGCGGCTCCCGCGCTGCCGCCCCGGTGGCGAAGGATGTGCTGACATATTTGTTCGATCCAGCAAAGGCGATGGCCAGGTTGGAAGAATTGGAGAAAGGCTGGGGCGGTCCTCCCGCTGAGCGGATGGAACGTCAAATGGCGGCCTACCGTCTCGCCAAGGCGATCAAAAAGGGGGAAGTCGTTCCCAAGCCGGCCGATGCTTCAGAGGCGGAGAATAGCGCCAACGCAGCTGCGTCGGCCAATGTGTCAGAGACTGCGGATAACCCTCCGCCTCAGCGAGATCCGAACAGGGAAGCAGACCGGTGAGCATCATTCCCCAGCCGCTTACTGAATTTCCCTGGAGGGTACTGGGCATTCTGCTCGCGATCGCGGGCTTTGGAACGCTCGTACTTTATAGCGCCGCCAGCGGCAGCATCACGCCCTGGGCCATCAACCAGGCCGTCAGGTTCGTCATCTTTACGGGAATGGCGTTCGTCATCAGCCGGGTGCCGCTAGAACTTTTCGCGCGGTTCGCTTTCCCTGCCTATGGGGCCGTTCTCATATCGCTGGTGCTTGTGGAACTGATCGGCGGCGTCGCGGGCGGTAGTCAGAGGTGGATCAACCTCGGCTTCATGCAATTGCAGCCATCGGAATTCATGAAGCCGATCATCGTACTGGCGGTGGCCCGCTTTTACGCATTGCTGCCCGTGGGAGAAATTCGACGGTGGACGGCCATATGGCCCGCGCTGGTTCTGATCGGTGTACCATGGGCGCTGGTGCTGGTGCAGCCGGACCTTGGCACGGCGACGATGATTGCTGCGGGTGGCGTAACTGTAATGTTCCTTGCCGGATTGCCGCTGCGGTTGTTCGTCGGGTCGGGACTGGCGATCGCAGCCATCATCCCCATCGCCTTCAGCTTCCTGCATGATTATCAGCAGAAACGGGTCCTGATCTTTATGGACCCGGAAAGCGATCCGCTGGGGGCCGGATACCATATCAGCCAATCGAAGATCGCAATCGGCTCCGGCGGTATCTGGGGCAAAGGATTCCTCAAGGGCACCCAGAGCCACCTCGACTATCTTCCCGAAGGACATACCGACTTCGTTTTCGCCACCATGGCTGAGGAATGGGGACTGGTTGGGGGGGTATTTCTGATCGGCGCCTTCCTGTTGCTGTTCCGCTGGGGAATCGGTGTATCGCTGCGTACACAAGATAAATATGCACGGCTGGTGGCGGCGGGGCTGACAACGACCATCTTCTTTTATGTGGCGATCAACCTCATGATGGTGATGGGGTTAGCCCCCGTTGTCGGCATCCCCCTGCCCTTCATGTCCTATGGCGGCTCGTCCATGCTGACCGTCATGCTATGCATCGGCATCATAATGGCCATCGAGCGTTCGACGCGCCGCAGTGGACGCAAGCCGGGAAATTGGGGCTGAAACCGGCACTGGCGCAAAATTTTCTGCAGCGCCGCGATTTACTGTTTGCAAAGCCGGAGGATAATGCTAACCGCCCGGCCACGCCAAGACGAGGCTCCGAACGGGGCAATCCGAAAGCGAGTGTGGACGCATAGCTCAGTTGGTAGAGCAGCTGACTCTTAATCAGCGGGTCCTAGGTTCGAGCCCTAGTGCGTCCACCACCCTCCCCTTATTCCCAAATAGTTAGCAGCGGAATCTCGCAAAGCCCGGGAGCTACGGAGATCACCTGGATTGGTGGACCCGCCTCCACTATTCCGCTGCGAGACCGGCGCTGGCTGTCGAGGCCGCTCCCGCGATGGCGCCATCAAAGGCGTAGTCGGGCATCTGCGAAAACAGCTCCTTCTCGAAGAAGGCGCAGGTAATCGCGAGCCCCTCGGCCAACGAGACGCGGGGTTCCCAGTCCAACAGTGTCCGCGCGCGCTTGATATCGGGGCGGCGGCGCCGGGGATCGTCGATGGGCAATGGCTTGCGGATGACGCGTGACCTGGTGCCGGTCTGCGCCCTGACCAGTTCCAACACCTCCATCATGCTATATTCTTCCGGATTACCCAGGTTGATGGGTTGGAGGTCGGCCACGTCCGATTCCATCAGACGCATGAGCCCATCGACCATGTCAGACACATAGCAGAAGCTGCGCGTCTGCGATCCGTCGCCGTAGATGGTGATGTCTTTCCCCGACAACGCCTGGCAGACGAAGTTGGAGATGACCCGTCCATCGTCCGGATGCATGTTGGGGCCATAGGTATTGAAGATGCGCGCGACCCTGACATCCGCGCGGCCCAGGCGGGCGAAGTCGAAGGCAATGGCTTCGGCGGCTCGCTTGCCCTCGTCATAGCATGCACGGGGGCCGGTGCAGTTCACCCAGCCACGATAATCCTCACGTTGGGGATGCGCTTCAGGATCGCCATAAACCTCACTGGTGGAGGTGAGGAGGAAACGGGCGCCATTCTGTTCCGCGAGCCGCAGGAGCCGATCCGTACCCACGACGCTGGTCAGCATCGTATGTTCAGGGTCTGCCTGATATTGCGGAGGCGACGCTGCGCAGGCGAGATTGTAGATGCGCGTGATTTCCCGGCGGCGTGTCACGGCATCAGGCAACGGATCGACGATGTCGGCACGGATGAAGCTGAAGGCGCGATGGCCCTCCAGCATTTCAACATTCACTTCGCGCGCAGTCTGGAGATTGTCGAGGCAGATGACGTCATGCCCCTGCTCCAGAAGAGCGCGGCAAAGATGGGAACCGATAAAGCCAGCTCCGCCTGCGACCAGCGACACATTTTTCTTCATGCTTATCATCCGTTGTTATCCTTCTCCCTTTGCCGGGACGTCATCCTGCGAGTGCGACCTTATGCTGCGCCTGCATCGCCGAAGCTTCGTGGAGGTAGGTTTCGAGCTGCTGCGCGCGATGGTCGGCGGTATGTTCGGCGAGGATGCGGGCGCGGCCCGCTTCGCCGACAGCCGCGCGCTCCTCATCCAGCGCGACGATCACCTGCTCGGCATTCCAGGCGAACAATATCTCCTTGTTCGGTGTCAGCAGGTCGCCAAGGCCTGGCCAAACGTCCGAGATGATCGTGGTCCCGCAAGCCCCCGCCTCGAACAGCCGGACGGAGGGTGACCATCCCGCCTCAATCATGTCGGCGCGCGTCACGTTGAGGGTGAAGCGTGAGGCCGAATAGAATTCGGCATGGTCCTGCGGGGGCAGATGCTCGATCCGCTCCACATTGGCTGGCCAATCGATGTCCGCCGGATATTGCGGACCGGCTACGACGAAGCGCCGGTCAGACATCAGCCGCGCGGGTTCGATCAGCAACCGTTCCAAGGTGGGCTGGCGATCTGGACTATACGTGCCGAGATAGGACAGGTCCCAGCGCTTCGGCACATCTATCGGCCGGTAGGCCGCCGCATCGACCGAACAATAAAGTGCCCTCGCCATGGGCGAGCCATATTCACGCTCCAGCAGATCAAGCGTCGGGCCGCCAGTGAAAGAGCAATAAATGTCATATCCGGAGATGAGGTCTGGTGAGAGATAGTCACATTTTCCCGCACGCACATCCGCCAAGGTGACCGGCGTGTCGATGTCGTAGAAAAGCGTGGTGCCGCGGGCATGGCGCAGCACATATTGGCCGACCGCGACACCTTCCGGCACATAAGAACCGACCATGACCGCGTCGGCACTTTCGATCTCCCCGCGCCAGTGATCGAGCGAGGGAAGATCATCGTAGAACGCCAGACGGCAATAATCTGGATCCACTAGGTCTCGCTGGCTGGCATACCAGGGGACATCACGCTCAAGGAACAGAATGTCATGCCCCCGCTTGGCAAAAGCCGACAGCAGGGCTCGGAAGGTGGTGGCATGGCCATTGCCCCAGGAGGATGAGAGGCTGAGGCCGAGGACGACGAGTTTCATGCTCTTTCCATCTCCTGTTGCGGTGTCTTTGGCGGCGCGCCGTTCACGCAGAATGGCATCCACCTGCTCTCCACGCAGGGCATAGCTGTGTTCGGCGCGGACGCGGGCCAGAGCGGCTCGGCCAATCATCCGCGCGCGTTCGGGGGTGAGCGTAGCGAGGTGGTCGGCGACGTCCTGCCCGTCGCGGGCGACCAGCACTTCCTCATCAGGCTTCAGGAACAGCTCAATGCCTTCCCAGGCGTCGGTGATGAGGCAGGCTCCTGCTCCCGCTGCTTCGAATACGCGGGTGGCAGGAGAGAAACCGATATGCGCCATGCTGTCGCGCGCGACGTTGAGCACCGCGAGCGGCGTACAGTTGAACGCATTATGTTCCGCCGTGTACACATGGCCGCGATGGCGAACGTTCGACGGCATCGCCTTGCTTTCCCATCCATTGCCACCGATGAGAAAGCCGCGTTCTGAAAGCAACGTGGCGGGCTTGAGGAAGAATTCCTCGACCCGGGCTTCACGGTCCGGCAGGCGATTGCCTAGAAACGCCAGGTCGCAGGCGAAGCGCGGGTCCGGTTCAACCGGGAAGTGGCTCTGCGGATCGAGGGCGTTGTAAACGGGAATGCAGTCGCGCGCGCCCATTTCCCGATAAGCGCTCACCACCGGATCGCCGCCACCATAGGTCAGCACGAGGTCCAGCCCCGGGAGCGCCCGCCGGACAGCATGATCGGGCGCGGCCCGCATTTCATCCAGGGTAGCCGCCGCATCCACGTCCCAGAAGATGCGAAGTGCATCAGGGCGAGCGCGCTCCATCACGCCCTGCAATAGCTCGTCATCGAATACGCCAACGCCGCTCGCCTTCACCACGACATCAGCGTTCGCCGCCTGATCCATCACCTCATTCAGCGCTTCGGTCGTGGCAGGATAGACAACCACGCGCGCCCATTCAGGCGGATCGATGTCGCGATGCTGCTGGCGATCGAAGGCGTCGGGCTCAAAGAATGTGACGTCATGGCCGCGCTCAGCCAGCTCACGCAGGATGCCGCGATAATAGGTCGCCGCCCCATTCCAGTAGGAGGAAAGCAGGCTGGAACCGTAGAAGGCAATTCTCATGCGACATTCCTTGCAAGCGAGATCGGTGTGGCGGAGGCATCGAGCGACGCGATGATCCCCAGAAGCTGCTCTGCGCGATGCGCACAGCTATGGCGGCTGCGTATCGTTTCCAGTCCGCTGCGGATCAGCGACGCGCGCAGGTCCGGATCGGATGCAACTGCGCGAAGATGATCCGCCATTTCCTTTCCATCGCGAGCGAACAGGAAGTCTTGCCCGGGACGGAAGAGATGCTCGCTATCCTCCCATGGCGCCGACAGCAGCGGAATGCCGCAGGCCAGCGCTTCAAACACGCGGATGGTCGGGATGCCGGGCAGCAGCTGCGTGTAATAGCGGCGCGGCACATGAACCGTGGCGAGATGCTGCGCGAAGATGGCGGGCGCGCGAGCATTGGCTGCCCAGCCATGATAATCTACGCCATAGCGCTTCAGTGTGGCGAGGGCCTCGTCAGGATAGCGTACCCCGTATATATCGAGGGGCAAGTTAGCCTGTGACGCGGGGCGAAAAAGGAAATATTCCAATTCGGCTGTTCGCTCGCCATCGCCCCAGTTTCCAACCCAGACGACGCCTTGGCGATCCTGCTCCACCTGAGGCGGACGGAAATGCTTGAGGTCTGCTGCTTCGTGCCAGGTCCAGACGCGGTCGCCCCAGCCCCAACGGCGATAAACCTCGGACAAGGTCTCACCGAACGCCAGCACCCCGTCATAGGCCGACAGGTCGAAAGCGCGGATAGCCTGGGGGTCTGAGACGGCACGGTGGTGCGTGTCGTGGAAGAGGAGCGTGCATGCCGCGCCTCTTGCACGGAGGCTGCCAAGAGTGGCTACCAGCGTGGGATCATTCCATTCATGCACGATGACGACCTCGGCACCATCAATTAGCGCTTCCGGTTCACTATCGGGCCCATAGCTGAAGGTTTTGAGTTCAGGGTAGGCGGCATGAAAGGCAGAGAGGCCTGCTTCGCCATGATCCGAAAGAAGGTTGGAGAGGCTCCAATTGCCTTGCGGCTCCAGCGCCAGCACATCATGGCCCAGAGCGGCCAGTTCGCGCAGCACGCCGCGAAGGAAATGCGCGTTGCCATGGTTCCAGCATGATAGCAGCGAGTGGGTGAAGTAGCGGATCTTCATGCGGCGACCCTTTGTTCGGCCATGGCATAGTGGTGAGCCATCGCTCCCGCCATGGCAGCGGGGATGTAGCGGTGGGCGCGTTCCTGTGCCCTCTGCCCGGCGTCCAGGCGGGCAGCGCGGCTGCTCAGCATATGCTCGATCGCGCGGGCATAGCCTTTGGCATCGTGCGCATCGACGAAGGTGGCAGCGCCTTCCCACAACTCACGGAATGTGGGGATATCTGATAATATGAGGGCGCACCCGGCTGATGCCGCTTCGAGGACGGCAAGCCCGAACGGCTCGTAAAGCGCTGACGAAGCGAAGACTGGCCGCTCGCTTAGCCTCTCGGCGAGCCCAACCTCATCGAGCGTGCCGATCGCCTGAAGCGATTCTATGGCAAGCGCACCGCCATGTGGTGCGATGACCGGTCCTGCGGCGAGAAAGGGAGCGCTGATCCGGGCAGCAGCCTCATCCAGCACGCGGACATTCTTGCCGTCATCCCATAGACGCCCGGCCGTGAAGACATAATCGCGCATTGGTTTTCGCGCCGGGACTGGCAGAGCCCGGCCATTATGCACTGTAAAGGGCATGACGCCATAGACCCGCCGAACCGCCTCTGCGAAGGCTGTGCTGGGGGCGATCGCAACCGCGGCATGCTGAAGGCCGCGCGCCACCATCTCTGTCCGCCAGACGAAGTCCTCGGGCATGTCTCCGCCATGGACCGCCGCCCACCAGGTCGCGACGCAGCTATGCTGGACCGCGATGACAGGGCAGGGATAGCGCCCGATGCTGACGAGGGCGGGAGTGTGAAGTTGAACAAGGTCGGCGCCGAGATCGCCCGCCATCTCGGCCAGACGCCGCTCAGCGTCGATCACCGGCGCGGGATCGGCCGCCAGCCAGTCAAGCTCAAGTCCGCTGTCGACCAGGCTGATATTGGCCGACCCGGCGATACTGTCGCGGGCTGCTTCATTGGGAGACGGTCCCATGACCGCAAGCGTGACCTGGTAACCAAGTGGTTCGAGGGCGCGGGCAAGGTCGGTGGAATATTGCCAGACGCCGCCGACGGCATCGCATGTGAGCAATAGATGACGCATCGCCATCAAAGCGCCCTCGCCGCCATCGCGGGGGCCGCGACGGCCTTACCCTCCGGCCGTTCAGCAAGCAGCCATTCCGCCAGGTCGGCGACCCCCTTCTGCCATGGCGTTCGGGGTTTGAGATCCACCGCCTTCTGAAGCTTGCGCGTATCCGCCACGAAATAGCGCTGATCGCCCGCCCGCCAGTCCGCCATGTCGATAAGTGGCTGGCGGCCGACATAGTCGCCAATGAACTTCAAAATCTGGTGCAGGCTGACGGCATTGTCCGGCCCGCCTCCCAGGTTGAAGGCCTGGCCGCTGAGCCTGTCGATGTCGCGCCATACCGAAAGATAGGCCCCGACCGCGTCCCGCACGTCGAGAATGTCGCGAACCTGACAGCCATCACCATAGAGGATGATGCGCCGCCCTTCGATCGCGCTGATCAGGAAGTGAGCGACCCAGCCCTGGTCCTCGGTCCCCATCTGCCGCTGACCATAAATGCAGCTCATACGCAGCACGGCCGTGGGCACGCCGAAGCTGCGCCCATAGTCGAGCACATATTGATCCGCCGCCCCTTTTGAGCAGCCATAGGGGGTGTGGAAGTCGAGCGGGCGGCTTTCGTCTATGCCATGCTCGCGCAAGGTGCTTTCGGCCGGATGATAGGCGCCGCCCTCAAGCCGGAACTCTACATCCTCAAGACCACCATAGACCTTGTTCGTCGATGCGAAGATCACCGGCGGCGGAGAAACGCAGCGCCGTGCGGCCTCCAGCACGTTGAACGTGCCGAGCATATTGACCTCAAGGTCTGCGCGCGGATCGGAAAAGCTGGTGGTGACGGCGACCTGCGCCGCCATGTGGAACACAGCCTTGGCCTTGGCTACAGCCCCCTCCACCTGCCCCTCATTCCGGACATCAGCGATGATGGGGACGATGCTGGCCCCATGGCGTTGTTCCAACCATTTGAGGTTCCGCTCGACCCCCGGACGGGCAAGGCTGTCATAGATGATGACCTCCTCGCCTTCCCCAGCCAACCGGTCGGCGATGTTGCTGCCGATGAAGCCAGCGCCACCGGTAACAAGAACGGGTCTGCGGTCGGGCGGCGTCATGCGACCAGCCCTCTCGCTTCGAGTTCGGCGCGCGCCTGATCGACGCGGTCGTCGGCGGTCTGCTGCGCCACCCATTCGGCCAGTTCGGCGAGACCTTCCTGAAAGTCCTGCCGTGCTCGGAAGCCGAGTTTCTCCTCCGTCAGGCTGGTGTCGCAGAAACAATGACGTATGTCGCCTGTGCGCGCCTTGCCGACAATCTCGGGCTCGATGCTGTTGCGCCCCATCGCCTGCGCCAGCTTCTCCGCCACTTCCGTAACAGATCGATCATGGCCAGAACCGATATTGAATGTGCCGCCGGCCGCTTGCGGCAGTTCAAGCGCGTCGGCGAATGCGCGGGCGACGTCACTCACATGTACGAAGTCGCGGCGTTGCTCGCCATCTTCGAAGATCATCGGCTTCTGACCGTTCAGCAGCCGGGATGCGAAGATCGCCAGCACGCCAGTGTAGGGATTGGAAAGCGCCTGCCCCGGCCCGTAGACGTTGAACAGTCGCAGGCAGACGCCCTCCATCCCATAGGGCGCCGTCATGATATGGGTCGTGCGTTCCTGCACATATTTGTTGAGCGCATAGATGGACGCGAGATTGGGCCGCTTCCATTCCGGCGTGGCGATCGGCGTGAGCGGGCGCCCTGCTCCGTCAAGGGGTTCCCAAATCTTTTGATTGTCTCGAATGGCGCCGCGCTCTGCATCCTGAACGACCTGGCCGTCCGCGTCGCGATACAGCCCCTCCCCATAGATGCTCATCGATGAGGCGGTAACAACGCGCCGGACGGGGTTGCCGATCAGCCTTTCAAAGAGAACAGCCGTCCCCACATCATTGACGGATGTGTAACGTTCCACCTCATACATGGACTGGCCCACGCCTACCTCGGCGGCGAGATGGATAACGCTGTCCACGCCTTTGAGGGCATGCTCGACCACATCGCCGTTGCGCACGTCCCCGCGGATCAGTTCTACCTCGCTATCAAGATCCCCGGGCCGCTCACCATCGCCGTGGACTTGTTCGATCAGATTATCGAGCACGCAAACTCTGTTCCCGCGCGCCAGCAACTCCTTGCAAACCGCCCGGCCGATAAAGCCTGCTCCGCCAGTGACGAGTATATTCTCCACGGCCAATCCCCTCATGATGGTGAAACAGCCGCGGGAAAGGCGGCTCATTGCAGTAGGGCAACAACAGGTAATGGGATCAGCAACATCTTCTTCTACCGGCTAGTTCCCCGAATTTCCGTCCAACATTGACGATAGAGCCAACAGAATATCTCTGATTACTAACCTATATTATCCCCAATAATTTATGTTTATCATTAGCTTTTACTTGCCTACGAAACTCGGATCGGATATGGAACTTTCCTTACTTCGATATTGTTAGCATCATCTATGTTGATGCTTGCGACACCCCAGAAAACACATCAAGCTTGTTTTCACCTCATTCGCCATGGCGCGCATGATGAGTTGGGACGAGTTCTGAGCGGACGCGCGGGAAGCATTCCTTTGAATGAGGAAGGCGGCCGTCAGGCGAAAGCTTTGTCGCGCTGGGCGACCCAAGAACATGTCAGCGCTGTTTACTCCAGCCCCCGCCCGCGCACCGTGGAAACGGCTGCGATAATCGCAGACGCGGCCAAATTGGAGGTACAGATCGCGCCGGATTTGGATGAGCTCGATTTCGGCGCTTGGAACGGCAAGGCCTTTGACGAGCTGAGTGCAGATCCCCTCTGGCAGCGCTGGAATGACAGCAGGGCCACCGCCGCCACCCCCGGTGGCGAAACGATGGCGGCCGCGATCGATCGAGGGGTCACGTTTCTAAATTCCGTGGCGGAAGCTCAGCCGGGCGGCACGTTCCTGTGCGTCACCCATTGCGACATCATCCGGGGCATGGTCGCTCATTTCCTGGGTTTAAGCTTCGACAACATCCTCAAATTCGACGTTCAGCCTGGATCGGTCAGCACGGTGCTGCTCGGCCCGTCCGGCGGTCGCGTCTCTCGCCTGAATGAGGTGCCAGCATGAAGACAGTGAAGATCGCCGCTGACCACAAGGATGATGGCGACCTTCGTCGTCGGATTGCAGAACTGGGTCCTTGGTTTCACAATCTGCACATCGGCGGGATAGAGACCGCGCCTGATCATTTCCTGGGCGATTATCCCGCCTTCAAGTTCGCCCGGTTCGCAGACGCCCTGCCTGAAGACCTCACTGGCAAGTCGGTCCTCGACATTGGCTGCAACGCTGGCTTCTATTCCATTGAAATGAAACGCCGTGGCGCGGCGGAGGTCATAGGGATCGATTCAGACGATCGGTATCTGGCGCAGGCACGCTTTGCAGCCGGCGCGCTCGGCTATGATGATATCAGCTTCCACAATCTTTCGGTCTATGACGTGGCAAAGCTTGGTCGGCGGTTCGATGTCGTCATCTTCATGGGAGTGCTCTATCACCTGCGGCACCCGCTGCTCGCGCTGGACCTGATCCGCGAACATGTCGCGGGCGACTTGCTGCTGTTCCAGACAATGCAACAGGGGTCGGCCGATGTCCTGCTGGTGCCGGAAGACCACCCCTTCCACGTTCCCGGCACCAACCGGCCTCCCACCTTTTTCGACAATCCCGCCTTCCCGCGAATGCACTTTATCGAACGCAAGTTCGCGCATGACTGGACCAACTGGTGGGCGCCCAACAAGGCAGGCAGTCAGGCGCTGTTGCGTGCCGCCGGTTTCACCATCGAGGCCGAACCCGAAGAGGAAGTCTATCTCTGCCGCGTTGCCCCTGTCCCCTATGCGGACCTGATGGGCAGCGCGGCGGTCTATCCAGCACAATCACCGCAGGAGGGAACGCAGGCATGATCGAAGCCGCGATGATCTGGAACGAGCCCAACAACAAATCGCATTGGGACCTGGAGATCGATCCCGACTGGTCCCGCTATGCAGACATGGTGGTCCGGGCCGGATCAGCCATTCAAGACGTTAATCCGGCGGTGACTCGCGTATTGGGCGGCATGTCTCCGATCGATCCCCACTGGGTCAACCGCATGCGCGATCATGGAGCGCTGGATGCTGTGGATGTCGTGGCAGTCCATGGCTTCCCGCTCGACTGGAATTTGTGGCCGATCCATGACTGGCCGGACAAGATTGCGGAGATCGAAGCAGTCGTTCCAGACAAGCCGATCTGGGTGACGGAGGTCGGCGTCGGCTCCTTTGGGGCTGAGGAAGTGCAGGTGTTCGGCGTCAACCGCACGGCGGAACTGCTTGTCGGCCGCGTGCCCCGCATCTTCTGGTACAGCCTTTATGATTTGCCCCAGGAATGGGGGGCAACCACCCGGCACCGCGAGGCCGAAGGGTCGAGCTATTACCGCCATTTCTACATGGGACTCATCCGGGCGGATGGCACGCCCAAGCCTGCGCTGGAGGATTATGCCAAGGTGGCTGGCGACATGGGGTTGATGCAATGGTTTCATTTCGAAGACCCGCGCCTGGATGATGCCGTGGCCTGGATGAAGCGTCTCGGCGTCCGCTACCTTCGTACTGGCCTGTCCTGGGCCGACAGCTTCCGGCCCAATGCAATCGACTGGTTCGACCGGCAGATGGAGGCATTGGCGGACTTCGACGTGACGGTGACCTTCTGCTTCACGCCCGAGCATCTGGGCATCGCCCCCCATCATAGCAGCGCGGTTCACGAGCCCGATGCTTTCGCTGATTTCTGCGCCTGGATGATCGATCGCTACGCCCCCGCATCGGCAACCATGCCAGCGGTTCGCACCGCCTGAAGGAGAAGGAGCATGACGTCATCACCGCATAGCCTGGCGAGGCAGCCGATCAACATCGCCATCATCGGCGTGGGCAATTGCGCCAGCTCGCTGGTTCAGGGGCTGTCCCACTACAGGGCTGAAAGCAATGATCATCTGGGGCTGATGCATTGGGATCTTGGCGGCTACCGTCCTTGCGACATTCAGGTGGTCGCAGCCTGGGACATCGACCGGCGCAAGGTCGGGCAAGATGTCGCGCAGGCCATCTTTGCGAAGCCCAACTGCACCCAGACCTTCTGCCGCGAGGTGCCCGAACAGGGTGTGAAGGTGGAGATGGGCCACATTCTCGACGGCTATGCAGAGCATATGGCGGATTATCCGGACGATCGGACCTTCCTCCTAGCAGAAGAGGAAGCTCAGCCGAGCCGCAGCGATATCGTCAGACGCTTGCGAGAAGCGAAGGTGGACGTGCTTCTGAATTATTTGCCCGTTGGATCGCAGGAGGCGACCGAATTCTATGCGCAATGCGCGCTGGACGCGGGCGTGGCATTTGTGAACAACATCCCGGTCTTCATCGCCAGCGATCCCAAATGGGCGGCGCGGTTTGAAAGCGCAGGTGTTCCAATCATCGGCGATGACATCAAGGCGCAGTTGGGCGCGACCATCGTCCATCGGGTGCTGACCGATCTTTTCGCCAAGCGCGGCGTGAAGCTGGACCGCACCTATCAGCTCAACACCGGCGGCAACACCGACTTCCTCAACATGTCGAACCGAACCCGACTGAAGTCCAAGAAGATTTCGAAAACGGAGGCAGTGCAGTCGGTGGCGGAAACCAGGCTGGAGGATGAGAATATCCATATCGGCCCGTCGGATTATGTCGCCTGGCAGAATGACAACAAGGTTTGTTTCCTGCGCATGGAAGGGCAGCTGTTCGGGGGCGTTCCGATGAACCTTGAACTGCGCCTGTCGGTGGAGGACAGCCCCAATTCGGCTGGAGTGGCGATCGACATGATCCGCTGCGCCAAGGTGGCGTTGGACCGCGGCATTGGCGGGCCCGTCCATCCTGCCGCTGCCTATTTCTGCAAGCACCCTCCGGACCAAATGACTGACGACCGAGCATATGAGGCGCTTGAAGCCTTCATCAATGGAGAGGGCGCGGTGGCGCTGGCGGCGGAATGATGGATCAGATGATGCCCCTCACCATAGATGACGGCCGCGGAGATCATACTGGTTATGCGCCTGCCGCCACGATGCGGGTAGCGACCGTCACGGCACCGGGCACGGTGCGGATCGACCATGCGCAACTTCCTGAGCCAGGTCCGGGGCAGGTCCGGTTGAAGCTGGAGGGATGCGGTGTCTGCGCATCCAATCTGACGCCATGGGCCGGGCCGGAATGGCAGCAATATCCGCTGGAACCCGGGTCGCTGGGCCATGAAGGATGGGGTGTCGTCGACGCCGTGGGTGAAGCTGTTACCAGCGTGAAGCCGGGCGATCGGGTCACGGCCCTCTCTTATGCCAGCTATGCTGAATATGATCTGGCAGAAGAGTCTGCGGTCGTTCCCTTGCCTCCTGCCCTTGATGGCGTGCCGTTTCCTGGAGAGCCGCTGGGCTGCGCATTCAACATCTTCCGCCGGGCCGACATTCACGCTGGTCAAACCGTCGCCATAATCGGCGCCGGTTTTCTGGGCGCTATATTGACGCAGCTCGCAACCGAATCTGGCGCTCGCGTGATCGCCATATCGCGTCGGCAGTCCTCGCTCGATCTCGCCCGCAGCTATGGTGCTGCCGAAACGATCGTGATGGACGACCATCACGCCATCATCAATCGGGTGAGCGATCTTACCGGCGGCCGCTTTTGCGATCGAGTCATTGAGGCCGTGGGCAAACAATGGCCGCTCGACCTGGCAGCCGAACTCTCTGCAGAGCGCGGCAAGCTGATCATCGCAGGCTATCATCAGGATGGCCCGCGCCAAGTCAATATGTGGCTCTGGAACTGGCGTGGGATTGACGTCATCAATGCGCATGAGCGCGATCCCGCCACCTATGTGGAAGGCATCAGGGAAGCCGTCGAAGCTGTCGCGTCAGGCCGACTGGACCCGGCGCCGCTCTATACGCATCGCTATCCGCTTGAGCAGCTGGGCGAAGCACTAGACGCCACCCGCGACAAACCGGACAATTTTGTGAAGGCGCTGGTGATCCTATGAACCTTTCCTCAAGCGAAGCCCTCGCCTCCGCAATTACTCTCCCTCGCCCCCGGCTGGGGTTCCTTGGCGTCGGCTGGATCGGCCGCAACCGGATGGAAGCGATGCTCGCGACCGGCGGCATCGAAGCTGCGGCGATCGCCGACGCGTTCCCCGGCAATACGGCGGACGCTGCGCTGCTTGCACCGGATGCTGCACAGCTGGACTCGTTGGACGCCTTGCTGGAGCAGTATCTGGACGGCATCGTCATCGCCACGCCCAGTGCGCTGCATGCCGAACAGTCGATCCGTGCGTTGGAGCGCGGCATTCCTGTCTTCTGCCAGAAGCCGCTGGGGCGGAGCATCGCCGAAGTGGAGGCCGTGATCGCAGCCGCCAAGGCGTCCGACCGCCTGCTGGGCGTTGATCTCTCCTATCGCGGGACCGAGGGCATACGCGCGATCAAGCAGCAAGTCGACGACGGGGAGTTAGGCCCGATCCATGCAATCGATCTGACCTTCCACAATGCTTATGGTCCCGACAAACCCTGGTTCTATGATCCTAAGCTGTCAGGAGGCGGCTGCATGATGGACCTGGGGGTTCATCTCATCGATCTCGCTCTCTGGACGCTAGGGTTTCCGCAAGTGGACCGCATCGACGCCGACCTGTTCAGCAAGGGTCAGCCACTGACCGACAGGGATAGCCAGGTCGAGGACTTCGGCATTGCCACGCTCCGCCTTGCCAACGGATGCGTTGTGCGCATCGCCTGCTCCTGGCACCTTCCTGCGGGGCAGGACGCCGTCATCACCGCAGACTTCTTCGGGAGCAAGGCAGGTGCAGCCTTCCGCAACGTCAACGGCTCCTTCTATGACTTCAAGGCGGAGCTTTTCCATGGCACCGCGCGGCAGACGCTGGCGGAGCCAGGCGACGCTTGGGGCGGGCAAATGGCGAGTGCCTGGGCAACGCAACTCGCCCGATCTCCCCGCTTCGATCCGCAATGCGAAAGCTTCGCCGCCGTCGCGGCCGTCATGGACGGTATTTACGCCGCAAGCCTGCGTTAGCCAAGCCGCCGTTCCGCCCAGTCGAATGCTGCGCCCAATCGCCCTCGTGAATAGGTGACGCCATGATAGAGCTTTAACATCAGGCGCCCCCAAGCCATGAAGATGCCCGGTCGTCCCAGCCTTTTCGCCAGCTGGAATGCACCGCTGCTCCCTCGGCTGATCATGTAGCGCAAACGGTATATCAGCTTACGACGCCATCCAAGATGGTGATGCCCCGAGTGTACACGTTTACGCGGCTTTCCGCCTCGCCGGCCCCATCCGAGGCGATAGGCGAGCCCTTCCCGCCGCTGCCGGAAGCCCGCTGCTTGAGTCTCCCGCACAAAGTCGGCATCGACGGCGCTGAGCGCGACGCGGCCTTGCTCCATCCCGTTTCGCAAAAGCGCGTGGATCTCAGGGGACCGTACGACCACGACGTTGGTCCCGCGACCATCCGAAGAATAGGGTTTTACCCACGCATCACCGAAGCTGATGTCGGCCGTCTCCGCCACTACATCATCACAAAAATCGCACGCGCTGTTCTGGAAGAAGCCAGATCCCCAGTCGCCATCGACGAGGTGCCACCAATCCTGTTGCCGCTCTTCACCATTCCGGCAAGAAAGCTGAGCCCTGTACCAGTTTGCCGGACGGCTCGGGTCCTTCAGCCGATACTCCACCCGTGCCACATCGCGCACATCGACGCCCATCTGCCAGCCGAAGCTCTCTACCATGTTCCGGCTCTTCATATGGCCGCACACCAGACCCAGCGTGAAAACGATGCGCTCACGCAGCACCGTATCCTGCGCGCAGGTCAGGTGAACCGATTTGATAAAGCAAGGAATGCCGACAATGGCATAACGGCCCGGAACGGCACGAATTTCCTCCAATATCCCTGCCATATCGACCGGATAATAGCGGGACTTCGCGCCCCGGTTCAGCGCATCGAGATCACGCGAGATGCTGTAGCGAAAGAAGCGCCCGCCTGCGTCGGGATCGGCGGGTGCCACATGAGCGATGCCATCAACCAAGCCGCGCTGCAGCAGTTCTGCCGCGACCCAACTTACCATGCCGCCCGAACTGCCCCGATCACGGTAGCTGTCCTCCAAAGCGTGCCCAACATAGGCTCCCTCAAACCGGCCAATCCACTGATCCGATCCTGCCGCCCTGGGGAAAAGACGGGCCGCAATGCTATCTTCATCTTCCGACTGAGGCGAGAATGGGCAGAGAGTTGAGAAAGCACGGGTCCGCGAGCGCATCCATTCGCGCGGTCCATCCGGCTTCAACTGCCCTTCGCCATCCCAATCCATCCGGGCGCCGCTGCAAGCCGCCTCGGCCACACATGCCCCGCACCCGATGCAAAGGCCGGATCGCACCATGTCCAGTGGACTGACAGGCTCATCCCGACCCATGACTTCAGGGCACCAGCGCGTGGAGAAGATAATCGGCTGAATGTTGCCGCAACCGCGACAACCGGTCGCTCACTCGATCGTCAAGCGGGTCGGTAAGTAGAGAGGCATAAAGTCCCGCGCCCGATCCCTGCCGGGCCAGTCGGCGCTCCAATCCCAAACGCCGTATCAAATCATGAACCTTGTTGGCGCGATAGGAAGATGGCACCGTCACGAACGGCTTCTGATTTAAAATCGCAAAAACGCAGCCGTGGAAGAAGCTGGTCACGACGGCATCCGCGCTCGCCATGAAACGCGCAAATTCATGCGGTCCGCAGGCGAGGCGCTGCTCATCGGCCCAATCATTGCGGTAGCCGATGCTGACGATCCGGCGGCCGCTTTTCATGGCCCATGCCCGGACATGATCCGACAACCAGCTGGGGAAATTATGTCCGTAAACGGCTACCACCCCCTCCCCTTCCCTCTCTTCGCCAGCGAATTGCGGCGGGAACTGAAGACACGGGTCCAGCACCAGGGCCGGATCAACATCCAGCGCCGAGCGAACCATGCTCCGGCTATTCTCATCCCGCACCGAAAGCGAAGCAAAGCCGCGCAACTGATCCGCCCAATAGGGCGGAAGTCCATCGGCAGCATCCTGATTGCCGAAGCTGGCGGCATAGGAAATCACCCGCCCGCGAAGGCCGGTTCCATAGAATGTCGCGCATCCCCCGTACCAGGGGTGGCGAAGGTTCCACACCTCGTCACTGCCTACGATGATAGCGTCATATTCCTCCAGCTTGTCCGGGCAGTGGAGAGGAAAAGCGACTGACAGGGGCAACTGAGCGAACGCCTCTAAAAATTTCCGGGTCTTGCGCCCGTAGGCTGCGAAGTCCGACCTCGGCGTCGGTTGAGGCAAGGTTGGACGAAAGGCGCATCTGATTTCGGCCCTTGCCGCAGCTGCGCATTCGTGATCCAGCAGCACCGCGTCCGCGCCCAACGCTCTCAGGCCGTCTACCAGGCAACGAGCCTGCCAATAGGAACCATAGTTGATGCAACGGTGAAAGGTCAGGATGCCAAGGCGCCTGCCCAGAAGCGGCTGATGCCTGCCGTGCATCTAACGGGTCCGGTCCGCCAACGACGCGCCTTCTCGCAAGTGGCACTGGAATGCCCCCGAATTCTTACCCTCCGTGGCATAGCTTTTTTCCTCCACCAATTCCGATTCCAGCACGCGGTTGATCTCACGCTTTATGGCCGCCCGCCGATCGTTCATCTGGTAAACTGAGCGAGCCAAAGCGACGAAACTCGTCCCGAAATCGACGGCGGCCTCTCGTTCGCGGATCGCATCTTCGATATCCCACAATGCTTCATTCACCTGCTTCAGGCTGTGACGCAACGGCTCGACTTCGGGCACCTTCAACGCCTCCGCGCCGATGACGCTCAGCAGCCGATATTCCCTGCTGACATTTCTATGGGCAGAGATCGCTTCGATGCGGGCACGCTTGATCTCCAGTATCGTCAACTTGTCAATCAACTCGCCCCAGGACACGGGCACCGAAGGCGTAGGCATCTGTCCCATTGCACTAACCTTTCGCTGACCCGGTATAGCGCATCGCCAGATCGCGCCGAACCTGTTCCACCACTGGTTCCCAGCCGCCGCCATCCTGATCGGCATAGATGCGCATCGACGGATACCAAGGCGTCCGGATGCCAGCCGCGGGCCAGCGCCAATCCGGATTTGCGTTAAGCAGCAACCAGACCGGCTTGCCCATGGCCCCAGCCAGATGAGCGATCATCGTATCGACCGTGATTACGAGGTCCGTGGCCGCGACCAAAGCCGCCGTCGCCTCCATGTCAAAGGGACAGCCCTCCCGATTGATGACCGGAAGCGTGGTCGGCTCAGGCATCAGACTGAGGCAGCGCGCTTCTTTGCACAGCGGGGACAGCAGTTCAGGGGCGATTGATCGGGACGGGTCCCACTCCCCCGCCCCATAACAAAGTCCAACCGTGCCGCGCGGCAGCACTCCAGGACTAGCAGTAAGGTAAGGAACGGATGTGTCTTCAGGCCTCGCTTTCAACGCGAAGCCCAGCTCGGTTATCTCCATGTCGCATTCCGATGGCGGGAGCGGCCGTGCCTCGTCGAAAGGAAGAAAGCGGATGGACGTTTCGCCCGCTCGCGTTGCTGATCGCTGCAAAACAGGCAGCAACCGTGGCTGCACCTCCAGGGTCAGCGATCGCGTCCTCGCTCGCAACAGCGGAAGAAAACGGACGAACTGGATCGTGTCGCCCAGTCCATGGTAACAGCGTATCAGGCAGTGCTTACCGCGATAGGAACGGCCGTCCCAAACCCAACGCATATGATAGGGAAGCGTCGGATCGTCCCGCCTGGCTGGATCACGCTCTGCCAACTCCTGTTCGGCCAGCGCCCAAGCGGCGGCATATTCCCCTGCCCGCATAGACGCTATCCAATGTGACATGCGGTCGGCCATGCCCTTCAAAATCCGCGCCTACGACGCAAGTTCATGTTGGTTGCCGATATCCCAGGTTAGCGGCTTGAACCTGGCGCCCAGCGGTCTCGTTTGACCTTCCGGTCACCATGGCGAGGACAAGTCCGTAGAATATCCCCGAACCATTGGAAGCGCCTTCGCTCGACCGGACAGGCTCGCGCGGATTGTGAAGATGATGAGCGCGGGGATCGTCTACCTACGCCAGTGTTGGCGCCAGATGGCCTTGGCTTCCTCTGGATAGCCGTATCTGCCGATGATGTAGCCCATCAGTTGTAGGCGCGCGCACAAAGGGCAGGTGGACCAACCCGTTCGGCTGGCTAAC
The DNA here is from genome assembly GCF_054771735.1 of Sphingobium sp. TomMM35A. Taxonomy (NCBI): domain Bacteria; kingdom Pseudomonadati; phylum Pseudomonadota; class Alphaproteobacteria; order Sphingomonadales; family Sphingobiaceae; genus Sphingobium; species Sphingobium sp. TomMM35A. Next base: position 900,266 of record NZ_BSRC01000001.1, on the reverse strand, counting down.
TACAGATGTCGCTTTCCTTTGCGCACTGGCGCTTGTAGGCAGCTGCTTGCTCTAACGATCAGGAAATGGCGAGGACGCCCTGATAGGCGTTATCTTCCAGAGCCTTCCCCGCGCCCATCGCAACGCACATCAGCGGCGTCTCTGCGATCTTCACCGGCAGGCCTGTTTCCTCCATCAGAGCTTCATCGAGCCGCCGCAGCAGCGCGCCGCCACCGGTCAGGGTGATGCCTTCCTCGATAATATCCGCCGCCAGCTCAGGTGCGGTCTGCTCCAGCGCGGTGCGCACCGCCATCTTGATCTGGCCGACCGGTTCAGCGAGCGCTTCGACGATCTCCGCTTCGCTGATCGTCATTTCGGCCGGGCGTCCATTCACCAGGTCCCGCCCCTTGACGATGATCCGCCGCCCCTCACCGTCAGGCAGGGTCGCCGCGCCGATTTCACACTTCACCCGCTCCGAAGTTGCTTCGCCGATCAGCAGATTGTGGTTGCGCCTGATGTGGGAAGCGATGGCATCATCCATGCGGTCGCCGCCGACGCGCGCGGAGTTGCTATAGGCGATCCCCCGCAGCGACAGGACCGCGACTTCCGTCGTCCCGCCGCCAATGTCGACCACCATTGCGCCGCGCGGCTCCGTCACCGGCAAGCCCGCGCCGATCGCTGCCGCCATCGGTTCCTCGATCAACTGCACATGGGCCGCCCCCGCATTGGCGGCAGCGTCGCGCAGAGCCCGCCGTTCCACCATGGTTGATCCCGAAGGCACGCAGACCACCACCTCATGACGGCGTCCAAACCGGCTGCCGTTCAGCGCCTTGTCGATGAAGTGTTTGATCATCTGCTCAGCCACGTCGATGTCTGCGATGACGCCATCGCGAAGCGGCCGGATTGCCTGAATATTGGCGGGCGTCTTTCCCATCATCAGCTTGGCTTCATTGCCTACGACCTTCACGCGGCGGAAACCTTGCTGGGTCTCGATGGCTATGACCGACGGCTCATTGAGGACGATCCCGCGATCGCGGACATGGATGACTGTGTTCACCGTGCCAAGGTCGATGGCCATGTCAAACGCGGAGGACGAAAGGAACCGTGGTAATTTCATTGAAGGATGGCGATCTTTTCGGAAGGGACGGCTGGGCTCGCCCCTGCCTACGCGCCCGCGCGAGCAGAAGAGGCCTGCGACGACCCGTCCGGTTACTGGGGCCAGCCGAATTGCTTTAGCTCGGTGCCCCATCAAAAAACCCCGCTCTCAAAGCTGAGTAGCGGGGCCAGTTTGGGTCGCAATGCGGGCATATGCCTGCGCTGAACAATAGGTCATGCCGCTGAACTGATTTCAAGATACACAAATTTGATCCAGATGAAGAGGTCCATTACTGGAACGGATTCAAATGGTTGTTCAAAGGCATAGGCGGGCATCTGACGACGACAAATAACCTAATTTATCGAATTTTTAATGACAGGCGGGCCGCCATTTTCTGCTCCTCGCCTCAATGGCATCTGATCCTGCTATCCATCTTGTGAGATGCGGTCGATTAGCCGCCACAAGCGACGATGCGTCAATTCGCTGTCTTCCAAACTGAACATGATGGATTTCGGACCACGGCATGTTCCGCTCCATTCTTCGGAGATCTTTCGCGGCCACCAAGATCATGTCTGGGGCGTTGCTCCTTAAGAAGCGTAGGAAAATCCTGACAGACCACTTCTTTTTTGAGCCAGTTTTCCTATGTGATATAGGCGCATATTGCTCGGGGCCTTTGCAGATGATCGACTTGTCACCTCAACCTCAGGATAAGACAGCCGATACAACGGAATTGTCCGTCGCGCCCCGGCACGATCCTGCGATCAAGACGTCTTCTCCAAAGAAGCACTTTGAGCTCTTCACATATGAGAATGCCGAAACCGGCATCCAGTTCTGCTCGCGCTGGGCCGGCCCCATCGTCTTGCTTGCGACACTGGGCCTGCTCGGCTGGTGGCTGGTCAGCTGATTCGCCAATTGCCTAAGATGATTCGGGCAAGCTGCTCCGTTCAGTGGTAAATTTTCGCTTGCACATTTCCGCCATTGAATTTCGGGTCGTCGTGGAAGTCGGGCGTCACAGCCGCTGAGCCGAACGGATCATCGGAAAAGAGCGTCCGGGTGTCCCATGCATGATTGTCAGCCTCTCACATTTATGTCCTGCTGCTCCGCAACATAATCTCAAGGCAGCGGATGTCTGATGCATGCAAGTTGTCTTTCGGGACGGCTGGCGATTGACGTCAGGACAAAAAAGGGTTGCAGATGTCGAAAATCGATCTGGCGATCGAGGGTTTCCCTAGTCGTCAGCCTACAACAGCCGCCATTCAGCGGAATGTAAGGCTTTGGCTGTGCCTGTTGCTGGCAGCGGCCGATATGGCAGCGCTGGCGATCGGCTTTGTTCTTGGTCTCCGCGCATCTGGTGTGCCATTGGTCTTCGCCGATCTATGGCAACCACTTGGCGGCGGAATGGTCGTCTACGGCATTGTGGCCTTTCACAATCAGGCCTTCAATTCTGTTTGCCTTACCCAGTTGACGCCAAGCTTGCGCAACGCGGCGCTCGCACTTGCCGGGACATTGTTGATCTTTCTTCTGACACTGTTCTCTCTGAAGGCAACAGGCCAACTCTCACGTCTTGGCATATCGTCCGGCATCATATGCAGCGTAACGCTGCTGGTCGTGCAGAGACTTTTCATCGTGCGCGCCGTGCAACGGAATTTCAGCGACAATTTATTTGCGCAATTGATGATCATTGATGGCGGCGTCATTCCCGATGATGTCAGCGGCATGGTGATTGTCGATGCAGAAGCGGCGGGCATCAAGGCTGATCTTGACGACCCATATATGTTGCATCGCCTCGGCACATTGCTGCGGGACTTTGATCGTGTGGTGATATCCTGCCCTGGAGATCGCAAGACCGATTGGGCGCAAATGCTTAAGGGTGGCAACATCCTGGGCGAAATTATCGTGCCTGAGCTGGACTCGATGGCGCCTTTGGCGGTGCAGAACCACCGTGGCGTTTCAACGCTCGTCGTAGCACGCGGCCCGCTGAACCTTGCCAATCGCGCGCAGAAGCGGCTTCTGGACATTGCCATCACCGTTCCGCTGTTGATTGCATTGGCGCCGTTGATGATCGCTGTGGCGATCGCTATCCGGCTGGACTCGGCCGGCCCCGTCTTTTTCAAGCAAGAGCGCATCGGCCGCGGAAACCGGCTGTTCCACATCTTGAAGTTCCGCAGCATGCGTGTGGAGCAATGCGATGCTGCGGGAGCGTCATCCACGCGCCGCGACGACAATCGCATAACGCGGGTGGGCGCATTCATCCGGAAGACGAGCATTGATGAACTGCCGCAGTTGATCAATGTGCTGCTCGGCGAAATGAGTCTGGTCGGACCACGTCCCCATGCTTTGGGATCGACGGCGGAAGAACAACTGTTCTGGCAGGTCGACCGCCAATATTGGCATCGGCATGCGCTGAAGCCCGGGATTACGGGACTGGCTCAAATACGCGGATTTCGCGGAGCGACCGAGACTCGCCGCGACATACTCAACCGCGTCGAGGCAGACCTGGAATACCTCCATGGCTGGAGCCTAATGCGCGATATCGCCATCCTGATCGGGACCTTCAGCGTGCTGGTGCATCGCAACGCCTATTAAGGCGATCAGTTACAGATGGATCGCGTGGGATTTTTGCACCACCTTCTTGATTTTGCGATAGAGCGAGGCGCACCTGATCTTCGCGCCAACTATTTGTTAACCGTAAAATAGGATATGTCCGTCATCTGAAACAGGGCGGATTTATCAAGTGGCAGACGATCTTGCGCCGGTCGCAGTTGCGCGACCTTCTTCCACAGGCGGCTCAACGGCTCGTCCCATTCCTCCCCAGCCATCATTGGCCCAGCGGCCATTTGCCGACCGCGCCGATCGCGGCGTCGAGATTCTGTCTCGCTGGGCGGGGATTTTCAGCTTCGCAGCTGCGGTAGGCGCGATAGGCTGGCTACTCATCTCCTGAAACGCATATCCTTCGTTTCTACAAAGTTGTGAATCCCTCTTCTCTTTTCCTTGCTGCCAGATGAACAGTTGTCAGCAGGCGACATGCGTTGCTGATCAGTCGTTTTTGCGATGAAACGAAGCGTGGTTTAGTTACGACAAGCTGCGCCTGCAGAGGTTCGTTTTGTCCCCAAACGCGACTAGCATGCCCTCATTGCTGCAATGCAATAAAGGGTTGCACATTTGGCTATTGCTTACACTCCGCGTTTTTGGAGGCGCCTCAGCGCGCCTGCCATACAAAATTTCTTCATTGTTCACAGAGCAGCAGCGGTAGCGGTCAGCTGCGCTGCCGTTGCCGCTACCCCTTCTGCCGTCACCGCCCAGTCAGCAAAGGTTGATGAGGGCGCCCGACTGAAAACATTGGGGCTGCACGCGACGGCGGGCATCGATCTTCTTTATGATGACAACGTCTATCGCGTCGATGATCAGATAGAGAACCCGACAAAAGACATCATTGTCACGCCTTGGGCCGAGCTGACTTATGGCAAACCAATAGGACGTCACGATCTTCTGCTGCGTGGTCGTGTCGGATATGACCAGTTTATCTCCGAAGGTCAGCGGAGCAAGTTGCGGCTCGATACCGAAGCGAAGGCGGTGATACGATTTGGGGCGACTTGCTCTGTCACACCACTTCTATCCTATCGGCAGCAGCGCGCCGATTATGGGGATATCAACCAGCAGACCGAAAATCTCCAGCGATTCGCCACATTCGGCGCGGACCTGAGCTGCGAACGTCCAGGCCTTTTCCCCGTCGCATCCTATCGCCGCGACCTGACCCGCAATGATGACGCCTTTGATTTCGCGGATCAGACCAGCGACACTTACATGGCGGGGATCGGCTATAATATGCCGAGCCTGGGCACGCTGACGGCATTTTACGAGCGCGTGAACAGCGATCGTAAAAAGCTGGGGATCGAGAACCGCACCAACAGCTATGGACTACGGTTCAAGCGCGAAGTTTCTCCGATCACGCAGTTGGACGCCGAGCTTCGCTGGCTGGACGTAGATAGCGACTCTCCCGCGGTCGGCAGTTATAATGGCCTGGGTTGGGACGTCAGTGTTTCCACCGGCATCGTACCGCGCCTCAAGCTGACGGCCACGACCGAGCGCAGCATCGTCAACGACAGCCTGATTGCCAGTGGCTTCGCAATCCGCAGCCGGCACAGGCTGGCGGGCGAGTTCGCGATCTCGGAACTGACATCAGCTGGCTTTTATGGCGAGTTGGAAAAGCGGAAGTTTCGGCAGGATGCCGCCTTGCGTCCATTTTCGATCACGGCCGACCGCAACCAGCGCTTTGGCGCGATGCTGAAGCGCAAGCTGTCGGACCGTTTCGACCTCTCGCTCGATGCGCAGCGCTATAAGCGGCGCACTGATACGGATGTCGCCGAATTTAGCGGAACCCAGGTGACGCTGGGCGCGGCGATCAGATTTTGACCCTCGAACATGAAGGAGCATGAGCTGTGAAAGCAGAGACCCTCCTGACCAGCTTCTCGATCTTCCTCACGGCTGCCGCGGTGTTTCCAGCGTCGGCGCAAACAGGCGTCGCGAACGCCCCGGCGGCGACTGCTCCAGCCCAGCCGGTAGCCGACGCAGGATATCTGCTTGGTCCCGACGACGAAGTGAAGATTTCGATCTTTGGCCAACCGGACCTGTCGTCAACTACGCGGATAAAGGAGGATGGCTCGGTCACGCTCGCCCTGATCGGACCCGTTCAGGCGCGAGGAAAAACGACATCTCAACTGGCGCAGACCATAGCTGCCAACTACGCAAGCGGCGGGTTCCTCACCAATCCATCGGTCAATGTAGAGGTGAGCAACTATGTCAGTCGCTTCGTGACTGTTCTGGGCAATGTGCCGCAAGCGGGCAATTACCCGCTCGACCGCAACTATAGCGTGGCGTCCATGCTGGCAAAGGCTGGCGGTTCGACCAAGGACGGCGCCAACGCCGTCATCCTGACGCCTGCCGATGGGAGCGGCGCTGTCCGCATATCGCTTGCCGATATGGCAGTGGGGGGTAGCCGCCAGTTGAAGCCGGGCGACATATTGTTCGTTCCTCCGGCCGAGAAGGTCTATGTTTACGGGCAGGTCCAGCAGCCGGGCGCCTTCTCCTTCGTACCGGGCCAGAGCTTCCGCCAGGCCCTTGCTTTGGCAGGAGGACCGACGCTCGCGGGTTCGACCAAGCGCATAAAAGTACGCCGGGGAGGCAAGGAAATACAGGCGAACCTGGATGATTCGGTTCAGCCTGAAGATGTCCTCATCATCCGGGAGAAGCTGTTTTGACTACGATCGATCATGGCTTCGCGCAGGATCGGCCCAGCGGCATGCTGGACTGGCTCATGTCCTTTCGCCGCAACATGGCCTCTGCCGATACGCATTCTGGCGAGCCTCGCATGAGGGCGGCTGAGCCCTTGTTGCTCGACACACCTGTGGCACCTGGCTTCCGGCCAATTCAGCAGGAGGATGAGGCAGCGGAAGCGCCACGGGCTCTTTCCATGGGTGCGATGGCGGCGCCTTTGAAGCCGATCAGCTTGCGGCGGGATTCCATTTACAGCGCTTTCAGCACGGCGATGCCGGTGACGGATCGGCACGGGTTGGCCGGACGGAACAGCGAGCTTGAGAAGCTGGTCGAGGCGATCGTCGTTCAGCGGAAACATGCGGTGATCTTCGGAACGCGGGGATCGGGCAAGACTTCGCTGGCGCGGGTTTTCGGCGACCTGGCGGATGAGGCGGGATGCGTCGCGCTTTATGGATCGGCGAGTGGGGACGCGGATTTCGACGCGTTGTTCCGGCCTTTTCTGAGCGAACTGCCGATGAGTGGGGCGGGGCGGGAAAAAGCGCGCAAATTAATGAATGAAACCATTGATGGAACGCGTTTGGCGAACCTGCTGGTGGAAGACGTACGGCAGCGTACGATTTTAATCCTGGACGAGTATGACCGGGTCCGATCGGATGAGGCGAAATCGGATGTGGCGACGCTGCTGAAGCTGCTCACCGACATTCACTCGCCGGTCCAGGTGGTGCTGGTCGGCATAGCGGGAGACGTGGATGGGCTGATCGCGGCGCATCCGTCATTGCGGCGGCATATCGCGCCGCAGCGAGTCGCGCCGATCCCGAAGCCGGAACTGGAGCGGCTGCTGATGAGCTGCGCAGACAATGCGCGGCTGAAGCTTGATCCGGACGCGCTCGACGCGCTGGCGGGCGCGGCGATGGGGTCGCCCTATCATGCGCGGCTGTTCGGCATGCAGGCGGCGCTCGTCGCCGAAGCGGCGGGCCGCGAGCGCATGACCCTGGCCGACGTGGAGCAGGGACTGGCGTCCGCGCTGGAAGACTGGGCGGAGATGAGCGGAGCGACGCACGCGCTGTTCCGCCGCATCTTGTGGGACGCGGGCGCGAACCGGCGGATGATCGCGCTGGCAGGGGTCGCAGCGGCCCAGATGTCGGTCATTTCTTATGACCGCCTCGTGCGCCTGAGCCATGAAGTATTGGGCGGCGGATCGATCAACGAAGGTCAGGCCGCCGACACGCTGCGGCGGCTGGAGCCGATCCTGACACCGATGCCCGGCGGCGAACTGTTCATGTTCGAAGATACGCTGGCGCCGCAGTTCCTGTTGCTGATGGCAAAGCAGCCGGTGCCCGCGACGCCCCCTGCCCCGACGCCTGCCGAAGAAATGCGCGCCATGTTGCGAGGAGTTGACGGGCTATGACCATGAACCCGATCGATCTGCTGTCCGCCGTCCAGGCCCGGTGGCGGACGGCGGCGCTGCTGGGCGGCGCGCTGTTCCTGATCGTCGCCATATTGGCGTTTCTACAGCCCCGCCAATATGCGGCCACATCCTCGCTGCTGCTGGACCTGTCCCAGACAGACCCGACCGACGCCAATAATCAACCGGGCGCGCGGGTGGAAGTGGACAGCATATTGGGCACGCAAACGGACGTCATCCGATCCGCCAAGGTCATCAATGCGGTGGCAAAGGAAGCCGGGTTCGTCGATGAACTGCCGAAGGATGTCCCGCTCGATGCGCGCGTGCAGCAAGCGGCCGACCGCGTGCGGGCCAGCCTGACCGTGACGACCGGGCGGCAGAGCAATGTGCTGCAATTGCAATATATGGATGCCGATCCGGCCATCGCGGCGAAGGTCGCGAACCTGGCCGCACAAGTCTACATGCGCGAGCAGGTCGAACTGCGCGCCTCCCCGGCACGCGGCTCCGCCAAATGGTTCGACGAGCAGACGCAGGAAGTGCGCCGCCGGTACGAGCTCGCGCAGAAGCGCCTGTCCGACTTCCAGCGGGCTCATGACATTATCGGCATCAACCGCATGGACCTTGAGGCCGAAAAGCTGAAGAACCTGTCCTATCAGCTTACCCAGGCGCAAGCCGAGGCGGCGGCTGCACGGTCGAAAGCTGGCGCGGGATCGGTGTCCGACATCGAAGGGTCGCTGATCGTCCAGAATTTGCAGGAGCAGGTGGCGACGCAATCAGGGCGTGTTTCGGAATTGTCGAAGACCCTTGGCCCCAACCATCCGAGCATGGTCGCCGCCAACGCCCAATTGTCGGAGCTTCAGTCGAAGCTGGCAGCGGCACGCGCCAGCCAAGCGGGCGCGGTGAACGCCAACAGCCGGGCGGCAAGCAGGCGCGAAGGGGACCTCAAGTCCAACATGGCGGGCCAGGAAGATCGCATGATCCGCATGTCGGACGTGCAGGACCAGTTGATGGTCATGCAGCGGGACGTGGATGCCGCGCGCCAGACCTATGACACGGTGCGCCAGCGCTTCAACGAAGCAACGCTGAAGAGCCAGATTTCGCAGCCCAATGCCAGCTTGCTGGACGAGGCGGCGGTGCCGTTGCTGCCAGCCAAGCCGAACATCATGCTGTGGCTGATCGCGGGGGTTGCGCTGGGCCTGATCGGCGGGGTGGCGGCAGTCGTCATCGCCGAGATCCTGAAGCCCCGCGTCCGTTCCGCAACCGGTGTCGCCAAGGCGACCGAAGTTGAAGTCATCACCGAACTGTTGCCGGTCCCCACACGGGGCGGCTGGTTCCTCAATCGGCAGGAGGCCGCATGAGACTGCGTTCCACGGCAGGCGCCCCACCCCAGTTGATGCCGGGCGGGGGGACCGCCGCGCTCCGGCCCAGAGGACGCGACAAGCAGAGCTTTGCGAAGCTGGCGGTCGATCACGGGTTCCTGGCGGAATCCGACGTCACCCGCGTCGACATGCATGCGCGCGAACATGGGCTTCCCTTTCACGAGGCAGCAGTGGAGATCGGCGCGCTGGATGCCGAGGCGGCCAATCTGCTGGCGGCACTGGCGGGCGGATTTTCGCTGCTGCCGACTGGAGATGAACGGATAGACCCGGCGGTGGTCGCGGCCTTTGATCCTGCAAGCCCCTATGCCGCCAAGGTCAGGACGGTCCGGGCCAAGATGCGGGCAGCGGCGAAGGCGGGCGATCCGTCCGCGCTGCGGTTGGCGGTGCTGTCGGTGGATGCCGGAAACGAGGCTGCGGTGATGGCCGGGAACCTGGCGGTCGTGCTGGCGCAGATGGACGGTCAGACGATGTTGATCGACGTCGACATGGGCAATCCGTCGCTCGACCGGCTGTTCCGCGTCGCGAACAAGTCGGGGCTGGCCGAACAGTTGATGGGCAGCGCGGCGCTGCTGCCAGCGGCCAAGACCGCGATCGAGGGATTGTGGCTGATGACTGCGGGGCGCGCTTCGGGCAGCGCGTCGAGCCTGATCACGCGCGGCCCGCTGGCGGACACGGCCAATGGATGGGGCCTGAAGGAGACATCGATGCTGTTCTACCTTGCCGAGCGCAAGGGCGAGCAGACGCCGGTCGGCAGCATCCTGGCAGGGTTCGACGCCGTGGTCATCGTCGCGCGGCGCGGCGATACCGCGATCGCCGACCTGCGCCGCATCATCGACGATCTTGACCGGCAAGGCGTGCCGATCGCCGGGACGGTCATCGCATGAGTGCTGAGCGGGCCCTGCCTCAACCTTTTCCTGCCGCAGAAATGCAGGAAAAGAACGTCGTGGTGGGCGGCGTTCCGGTTTCCACCCTGTCCCTCGACGCCCTGATCACGAAGATGGTGCGAGAAGCGCCGCTCCGCCGGATGCAGCAGGAAACGCCATTGCTGGTGTTCGACTGCAACGGACAGGGCCTGTCGATGAATGCCATCGACCCGCAGTTCCGGGCCGATCTGGCTCAGGCGGACCTGATCCACGCCGATGGGCAGATCATCGTCAAGGCGTCACGCTGGTTCAGCAAGACGCCGATCGCGGACCGGTCGAGCACCACGGACATGTTCATCGACAGCCTGCCGCGCGCAGCCGCACAGGACGTGCGCTATTATCTGCTCGGCGGCGAGGAGAAGGTGAATGCCGAGTGCGCCCGGCGGATCACCGAACAGACGCCGGGCCTCAAGCTGGCGGGCCGCCGCAACGGCTTCTGGAAAGCGGAAGACGAGGACGCGCTGATAGAGGAGATCAACGCGGCGGCGCCTGACGTGCTTTGGGTAGGAACGGGGAAGCCGCGCGAGCAGGCATTTTGCGTACGTAACCGACATCGCATCAAAGCGGGGTGGATCGTCACTTGTGGCGGCCTCTTCAACTATGTGACCGGCGATTACCCACGCGCGCCGATGTGGATGCAGAATGCCGGGCTTGAATGGCTGCACCGGATGGCGACGCGGCCACGGCAGCTGGCCTGGCGCTACATCACCACCAATCCCCATGCGCTTTGGCTGATCTGGAAGCATCGCCATGGCTGATGGGACAGCGGTTGCGCAGGCCCACCCCCTAACCCCCTCCCGCTTGCGGGAGGGGGAACTGGAGAAAGACTTGCCCAACCCGCAGCGAGAGGGGCAGCTGATAGGGCGCGCGACCTCCTGCTCTCCGGAGACGCGCGTGAGGAAATTGGGAAGCGTCTTTGGCCGATTTGGCCTTGCCAGCCTGTCGTCCGCCATCGTGTCGGTCAGCCATCTGGCCGTGCAGCTTTTTTCGATCCATCATCTGGGCACGGCGGCGATCGGTACGCTGGCCTTCCTGCTGGTGATCATCCAGTTCGGCTATGGGCTGTCCAACGCGCTGGTGTCGACGCCCTACACGATCGCGGTCAATCAGGATGACCGGGCCGATTGCACGTCATTCGACTTCTTCTTTCCGGTGAACCTGCTTCTGGCGGCAAGTCAGGGACTGATCTGCGCGGGAATAGCCTGGGCCACGGCATCCCCGGCAGCTGCGGCGATGTTCGGGCTTGCGGGCACCTTGTCGCTCATCCGCTGGTTCGGGCGATCCAATGCCTATGCGCATCACCGGCCCGCGCGCGCGGCGCGATCGGACCTCGTCTATGCAGGGACGATCGTTGCTGGCCTGCTTGTGGCCACGCGGACAGGCGCTGACCTGGCGAGCATCGGCGCGATGCTGGTCGTTGCGAGCCTTGCCGGGCTGTTGCCATTTGGAATTTCCTATGTGCGGCGGCACTTCATCATGCGTCCCACGACGGCGTTGAGCGCCTATCGCCCGGTGTGGCGCGAGCAGTCCGGCTGGACATTGGTGGGGGTGCTTTCAACCGAGGCGACGTCGAACGCGCACAGCTATATCGTGACCCTGCTTGCCGGGCCTGCCGCCTTTGCGCCTGTTGCGGTGGGCATGCTGTTCTTCCGGCCCGTTAATGTGTGCATCACCGCGCTTACCCAGTTGGAACGGCCCCGCATGACCCGTGCGGTGGCGCGCGGGGATCATGACGGCGCGATCAAGTCCGAGCGGATATTCATGGGCGCGCTGGTATTCCTGTGGGCGGGGACATGCGTGCTTGCGGCGCTGGTGCTGTTTGCCTTTCCACAGTTGATCCTGAAACCGACTCTGGATTGGCAGCTGGTCGCGATCGCGGTGGGACTGTGCGCGCTGCTGTCGCTGGTCCAGTGCGTGCAGACGCCGATGAGCGTGATGACTCAGGCGCGCAAGGCGTTCCGGCCGCTCGCGCATCAGAGCCTGCGCAGTTGCGGCGTCGGCATAGCGGCGGTGACGCTGCTGACGCTGGCGGTTGCGCCGATCTTTTCGATTGCGGGCGTGGTGTTGTCACAGCTGGTGATGATGCTGGGCATCTGGCAGCTCGACCGCAAGTGGCGGGCGAGCCAGCGGGCTGAGGGCTGAAACCATGGCGTCGGCATGGCACCGCATGGGCACTGCGCCCTCCCTCCCCTCTCCTGCGGCTTCGCAGGACAGCCGGATGGTCGTGGTCGCGCAGATCTTCTACTTCGTGTTCCTGATGATGGTCTTCATCGGCCAGCAGCCTTTTGCCTCGCGCACGCAGGATGAGCTGGTGGCGATGGCGGCGGACAATGACGGGTCGGACCTGTTCAAGCAGGCGCTGTTCATCGGCTTCGCGCTGCTGCTGACGGTGGTGCAGGTCTTGCGGCAGCATCCGCTGAAATACCGGTTCACCTTCTGGCCGCTGGCGATCATGCTTGTGTGGTTCCTGATCACTTGCAGCTGGGGCGTCGATCCGTTCGTGTCCTTCAAGCGAGTGATGCAGCAGTTCATCGTGATCTACATCACCTTCTGCGCTCTGGCGCTGATCGGGCCGGAACGGTTGCTGACGGCGCTGCGATGGGCGCTGATCTCCTCGCTGCTGATATGCTGGGTGTCGATGCCGCTGACCTCAGCGGCGGTGCATCCGCCGACCGAAAGCGACAAGGCGCTGATCGGCGCGTGGCGCGGGTTCTTCTTCCACAAGAATATCGCGGGCGCGGTGATGGCGCTGTGCTTCATCGTGTGCGGCAATGCGTGGATCGACCGGCGCAAATGGTATTATGCGCTGTTTGCCGTCATGGCGTTCGTCTTCGTCATCGGGACCAAGAGCAAGACGTCGCTGGCGCTGTGCGTGGGGATGCTGGCGATCAGCAACATCTACCGCGCGCTGAGCGACAATACGCAGAAGCGGGCGATCCTGCTCATCATGCTTGGCTTTGGGATGGTCGGGTTCCTGGGGCTCTACATCGCCTACCAGCCGACGATCGAACGGCTGTTCGCTGATCCGACCAGCTTTACCGGGCGCGTGTCGATCTGGCGTGTGGTGTTCGATTATCTGGCGGACCACCCGTTCCTGGGGGCGGGCTTTGGCGGCTTCTGGCAGGTGGGGGCGAACTCCCCTGCGCATGACTATCTCAATCAGCAATTCCAGATGCTGACGGCGCATTCGCATGACGGCTATCTGGAAATCTGGGTGACGACCGGGCCGCTGGGGCTGGCGCTGCTGCTGCTGAGCTTCCTCGCGCTGCCGGCCTATTGGTTCCTGACGGGATCGACCAGGGAGAACCAGCATCTGATGGTTCCAGCCTTCGCGATCTGGGTGTTCGTCATGTACCAGAATCTGCTGGAAACTTCCTTCTTCGACAAGGACCGGCAGGTCTGGGTGATCTTCCTCGCGGCGATCGCCACCGCGCACGCAACCTTCAAGGCCAAGCCGCGCCCGCAGTGGCAGCGGCGGCGCATTTCTTCCCGGGAGGCCTTCCATGGCTAGGATCATCGTCTGCATTGCCACATGCCACCGGCCGCAGGGATTGCGGCGGACGCTGGAGTCGATCGCCGCGCTGGAGACGGCGCATCAGATCGAGGTGCTGGTCGCCGATAATGACGCGGCCCGGGCAGAAGGCATGGGCGTGGTCGAGCGGCTCGCGGCGCAAGGCTATCGCTGGCCGATCAAGGCGCTGCTGGTGGCGGAGCGGGGCATTCCGGTGGTGCGCAACAGGCTGGTGGAGGAAGCGCTCGCGCGGCCCGGCGCGACGCATGTGGCCATGCTGGATGATGATGAGGCTGCATCGCCCGGCTGGATCGATGCGCTGGTGGACACGGCCATGCGGTGGAATGCCGATGTCGTGGGCGGAGCGGTGGCGCGGGAGATGGACGCGCGGGTGGCGCACTGGGCCGCGCGGCATCCCTTGTTGCAGGCGAAGCGGCGCGGCACGTCGGGGCCGGTGGCTTTGGTCGATAGTACCGCCAATGTACTGATGACCGCGCAGGCGCTGCACCAGATGGGCGAGCGGCCTTTCGACGAACGCATGGCGCTGACCGGCGGGTCGGACAAGCAGTTGTTCAGCCGCATGGCGCGCAAGGGGTTCCGCTTCGCCTGGTCGGAAGAGGCGCTGGTGACGGAGCTTATCCCGGCGAGCCGGGTGACGGCGAAGTGGCTGCTGATGCGCGGCTACCGGCTGGGCATGACCGACATGATGGTCGAGCGCTTCCACAAGGGACGGCTGCGTACCCTGCTGATCGAAGCGCCGCGCATTGCCGCCGGGTTCCTCGTCGGCACGCTGGGCGCTGCCACAACATTCGACCGGGGCAAGCGCGTCGTGCGGCTGGGCAAGCTGTACCGCGCCATCGGCAAGATCGCCGGGATCGCCGGTTTCCGTTATGAAGAATATCGAAAGGTGCACGGCGCATGAGCGATGCCGCTCCCTTCTTTTCCGTGGTCATTCCCCTCTACAACCGCGCGGCGATCGTCGGTGACACGATCCGATCCGTGCTGTCGCAGGATTGGCAAGATTTCGAGATCGTCGTGATCGACGATGGATCGCTAGACAATCCCCGGCCTGCGATCGAAGCCATCGGCGACAAGCGGGTGCGCTATATCAGGCAGGACAATGCCGGAGGCGGGGCGGCGCGCAACCATGGCATCGAAACAGCGCGGGGACGCTATATCGCTTTCCTCGATTCCGACGATCTTTTCCTGCCGGGCAAGCTATCCATCATGGCCCGCGCGCTGAAGGATGATGACGGCCGCACGGTCCTCTATTCGCGGATGAAGGTAGACCGGGGTGTCGACCGTTACTGGATAAGGCCCGATCGGGGCATCCGGGACGGCGAGGATGTCGGCGAATATCTGTTCTGCGCCAATCAGTTCATGCAGACTTCGACCATGGTCGTGCCAAGCGACATGGCGCGCAAGGTGCTGTTCGATCCGGCCCTGAAAAAGGGACAGGATCTGGACTTCTGCGTCCGGTTGCAGGGCGCCGGAGCGCGGTTCAAGATGGTCGAGGAGCCGCTGACGGTCTGGCTCGATGCGACCGAAGCGGGCCGTACATCCTATGTCCGGGGCTATGAAACGTCGCTCGATTGGCTCGACCGCTGCGGTCATATGCTGACTGGCCGGGCACGGCGCGGCTATCGCGCGACCGTGCTCGCCTATCATATGGCGCCTGTCCGGCCCCTCGCCGCCCTCCGTGATCTGGTGGTCGGCCTGTTTGCGGGCGGCGTGCCGCCAAGGGTGGTCGCACGGCAACTGCTGAGATCGTTCCTGCCAAAACCGCTCTACCGGTCGCTGGTGAACCGTTTCGTGCTGCGGTTCGGCAAAGGCGAACCGGCCCATGGCGGGGCGCGGTCGTGATGACGGCGTGGCAATCGCCATCGCAGCTGCAGGCTGCCGTCGCCGAACCCGTCTTCTCGGTCGTCATCCCCACCTATCAGCGGCGCGACGCTGTCGTGGCCGCAGTGCTGTCCGCGCTCGAACAGAGCATCGCGGTCATCGAGGTGATCGTCGTCATCGATGGGTCGACCGACGGCACCGAATTAGCGCTTCAGGCCATCAAGGACCCGCGCCTGTCCATCATCGTGCAGCAGAACCGGGGTGCATCGGCAGCGCGCAACGCTGGCATCGATCAGGCAAGGGGGCGATATATCGCATTTCTGGACTGCGACGACCGTTTCCTGCCGCATCATCTGGCCGACCTGCTGCCGCTGCTGGAGGAGAATGAGAATATCGTTGCCTATGGCCAGGTGCTGGCAGACCGGGGCGGCGGGCGGAATTTTCTGAAGCCTCCACGCGCGATACAGCGCAACGAGCCGGTGGACCGCTACCTGATGTGCGATCGGGGCTTCATCCAGACGAGCAGCGTGGCGCTCAGCCGTTCGCTGGCGGAGAAGGTGCGGTATCGCGAAGATGTGAAGTTCGGCGATGATACCGATTTTGCGCTGCGCCTGTCGCTGGCAGGGGCAGTCTTCGTGATGGCGAGCCGCCCCGGCACCATCTGGACCGACAGGCAGGCGCAGGACCGCTTGTCGCAGGTTCGCGGCAATGTCGGCAGCCTGGCGTGGCTTGCCGACCTGCGCCCGCATATCTCCACGCGTGCCTTTTCGGGCTATATGGGCTGGCATGCCGCAAAGAGCATCTGGCCGACCGAGCGGCTGCGCGCCATCCGCTATTATCTGACGGCCTTGCTGCATGGCGCTTATGGCCCACGTCTGGCGGGTGCCGTGCTGATGCAGATCGTCCTGCCTGACGGTGTTTATCGAAGCCTTTGCGACCGGTGGATCGATGTCTCCCGCCTCTTCACCGGACGGAGGCAGAGCCTGTGATGCGGCGCGAATTCCTAACAGGCGCAGCGACCTTGGCCGCCTGCTCCCCCATACCGCCCGGCGCGGCGCGCGCGGTGTCGCGCGAAGGGCTGGCCGATCACGCCAGACAATCCGGCCGCTGTTTCGGCGCGGCCGTGAAGTCGCGGCTGCTGCGCGAGGACAGGGCCTACCGCGCGGCGGCCGCGCGGGAATGCAACATATTGGTGCAGGAATATGAACTGAAGCGCAAAACCGCAGAACCCAAGCCCGGCAGATATGATTTCAAGGGCGCGGACGAGATCATCGATTTCGCGCAGCAGCATGGGATGCGGGCGCGTGGGCACACGCTGGTCTGGTACACGGCCAACCCCACATGGCTGGAACCAGCGGTGGAACGGGCCGGGAAAGCGGAACAGCGACGTTTGATGACCAGCTATATCGACGTCGCCATGCGCCGCTATGCGGGCCGGATCAGCGAATGGGACGTCGTCAACGAGACGCTGGAACCCAACCAGGGCCGGGCGGACGGCATGCGCGCGGAAAACCTTTGGATGAAGGCCATGGGCGAACATTATATTGACCTTGCCTTCCACCGCGCCCGAGAAGTCGATGGCGACGCTACGCTGTTCCTCGGCGACTATGGACTGGAGCATGATTCCCCGCGGTGCGAACGGCGGCGGACGGCGATGCTGAAGCTGCTCGATCGCTTGCTCGGGCGCGGCGTGCCGATCGATGCTGTCGGAGTTCAGGGGCACTTGAAGCCCTATAGGGAGTCCTTCAAGCAACGGCAGTTCGCCGACTTTCTCGACACATTGAGCGGATATGGGCTGAAGCTGGCGATCACCGAACTGGACATTGCCGATCGTGGCGGGCCGCCCAATCCGGAGAAACGGGATCGCGAGGTTGCGGCGTTCGGCAAGGCTTTCCTCGACGTCGCCCTGGACAATCCTGCGGTGGAATCAGTGCTCTGCTGGGGCATTTCCGATCAATATTCCTGGCTGTCCAATTATCCGGAATATAAGTGGCCGGACGGGCAATTGTCGCGTGGCCTGCCCTTCGACGGCAAGATGGCGCGCAAGCCATTTTGGGATGCGATTGCGGGCGCGTTCGATGCGGCGCCGCCTGCCGGCAGGAGGACCCGGGCATGAGGGTCGCTTCCCTGACAGGGCTGCGTGGGGTCGCGGCGGTTTCCGTCCTGCTTTATCATATCCCGCATCAGCCGGCCTTTTCGCAGTTTGCGATTCCCTTGTTCTCGCGCGCCTATCTGGCCGTGGACCTGTTCTTCATCCTGAGCGGCTTCGTCGTTTCCTACGGTTATCATGACCGGGTCGTGACGCATCTGAGCCGGGCAAGCTATGCCGATTTCCTGATCAATCGCATGGCCCGGGTGTGGCCGCTGCACCTGATCGTGACATTGGTGTTCGGGCTTCGCATCCTGCTGAACGTTTCCGGCAACCAGTCGATCGACTTGAACGCGGGCAACGTGATCAGCAATCTATTCATGGTGCAAAGCTGGGGATGGGGTACGGAGCCGATCGCTGGCAATAGCTGGTCGGTCAGTACGGAACTCGCCGCCTACCTGATCTATCCCCTGATTGCGATGCTGGCCTTTTCGCGCCTGGCCTGGGCGCAGGCGGCGCTTTGCATCGGGGTGCTGATGTCCGTGGCATCGTCAGGCCTTGGATCGAGCGGGCCGCTGGACGTCAACGATAGCGACAGCGTGTTGACGCTGTTGCGCTGCCTTGCGGGCTTCTCGCTGGGCGTGCTGACATATCGGGTTGCGGACCATCCTGTGTTCAGGGCAGTGATCGATCGCAGGGGCGGCTTTGCAGGGGTCTGCGCCCTGGTTGCGCTGGCGCTGCTGTTGCCGGGAGCGGATGTGCTGGTCGTGTGCCTGATGCCTGCGCTGGTGCTGAGCTGCTATTATGACGGGCCTGCAGCGCGGGCGGTGATGGCCAATCGGCTTAGCTTTCACCTAGGGCTCATCAGCTATTCCATCTATCTTTGGCACCCGTTGGTGCGTGATGTCGCGGCGCGTGCGATGGGTGTGGCGCAGCGGCACGGGATTGCCGGGATGGATTGGCTGTTCGTGCTGGGGATGCTGGTCGTCACCTGGCTGATTTGCTGGGTCAGCTACCTGTTGATCGAGGTGCGCGGGCATCAGCTGATCAAGTGGATGCAAAAGGGACGTCCGCAGCGCCCGGCAGCACTGGAACCGGCGGCGCCATGATGGGCAAGCCGATCTGGATCGCCATCCCGACATTCAAGCGGCCAGCCGAATTGCGGCACTTGCTGGAAACGCTGGCGCGGCAGGTGCGGCGGCAGGACGTCATGGTGCTGGTCGCAGACAATGACGGGGAGGCAGCGGATGGCGCTGCTGTGGTGGAGGCTTTGCGGGGGGGCGGCTATCCCCTCCCCCTTAGCCTGCTGCGCGTGGTGGAGCCGGGGCTTTGCTCTGTCCGCAACGCGATATGTGAAACGGCGATGGCTGATCCGACGATGCGGTTCATCGCCATGATCGATGATGACGAGTGGCCTCAGCCGGGCTGGCTGGACGCCCTGCTCGCCTGTCAGGCGCAAGTGGGCGCGGATGTGGTGGCGGGACCTGTCGACTTTCACTTTACGGGAGAGCCCCCGCGATGGGCCGGGCAGACGCTGGTGTTCCGGCCCGAACGACGCGCCTGGGGCGCGACGGGGATGCTGTGGGCCAGCAATAACCTGCTGGTGAGCCGCAGGGCGCTGGAGATGGTGACGCGGCCGTGGTTCGATCCGCGCTTCAATCGCAGCGGGGGCGAGGATCTGGATTTCCTGGCGCGGTTGCGGGAAGCGGGCGCGCGGTTCGCCTGGGCGCCCGAGGCGCGTGTCAGCGAATGGGTTCCGCCGGAGCGGGCGAAGCTGAGCTGGGTGCTCAAGCGGATGTGGCGGATCGGCTTTACCGAAACGCTGGCACGGCGAAAGCGGCGGCCGGGGCGCCTGGCCCGGCTTGCGCTGCTCGGCCGGACGCTGGGCATATTGGCATTCCGCACCGTTGGTCTTGCGGGGCTGATCCTGCCCGGCGCGCGCCGCGTGGACGTTGCCGGGCAGTGGGTGAAATGCTGGGGACGCCTCTATGCCCTCTCAGGCGGCGTCCACAGCCATTATGGCGCGCTGTAGATGCGGAAGCTCTTGATGATCATGTCGCCAGAGCCGTCATCATAGGCCCCGCTCGTCTTCACCGCGACGTCCATGATCGGATACCAGCGGTGCCCCTGGAAGGGATTGACCGACTGATAGGTTTCGACCCCGTCCACGAACCAGGTGATATAGTCGCGCTGAATATCCACCGCGAAGCTGTGGAAACCCTGGGAGAAGCCGTTCAGGCCGTAAGCCTGCTCCGCCTGGATCGTGACGCCCCGCTGGAAGCTGCGTACGCCGCCGCTGCCGCCATGGATGGTCTGGCCGATGTGGCGGTCGAAGTCCCAATAGCTTTGGTAGCCAAAGCCTTCATAGATATCGATTTCGGGCGGCCAGCCGCTGGTGGAGATCAGCCAGAATGCAGGCCATGATCCGCGGCGGCTGGGCATCTTCGCCACCCATTCATATTGGCCGTAGCCAATCTGCGAGGCGATGAAGTTGCGGCCGTCCAGTACGGTGGCGCCATAATACCAGTTCTGGCCTTCATACCAGATCGGCGTCTTGAGCTTCTGGCTGTGCAGGACGAGCCCCTGCGTGCCCCAGTAGACGGGGCCCTCGACGCCGGGGAAGACGGACGAATCGAGGTAGAGGCCGGTTTCGCCATTGGCGATCTGGGTGCGGCCATGCGAGAGCGAGGTGGCCCAGCGGTCCCAGCCGCCGTCAGGGGAGCGCTTGTGCGTTTCCTTCTTCAACTCGAACTGAAGCGTGCCCGTCGCCGCGAAGGCGCGAGGTTGGCGGAAGGTGCCGCTTGCCTTGAGCGTCGGCGCGGCGGCGCTGGTGGCGGTGATGGTCGCGAGCGATTGCCCCTGCAGGCCGCCCCAGGGTGCTTCGCGCAGCTTCAGCTGGAACTGCTGTCCTTCGGCGAGGCTGGTGATCGGCACCTCGACCGTCTGGACGAGCGGATCGCCGGGGCGGAAGATGACGACCGTGTCGACGGTCTGGTAATTATATCCCGACAACGCTCGCAGCGTGCCTGATCCGTTAATCGTGATGACCCGCGCGATGACCGTGTTGGGCGTCGGCCGGTCCAGCGTCACCGGCACATAAGCAGTGCCGCTGCCCGGAAGAACCGTGGCATTACCCAGCGACAGTGTCGCCTTGTCCGGCAGCTTTGTACCGCTGGCGAAATCGAAAGTGGAAAAGCTCGACGTTATGGTCGGGCTCGTACCAGTCGTGGACGAAGTCGTCGAAGATGTGGTGAACGCTGGTGCGCTGCCCAGCAGAGTGGTTGTCGATCCAGTCGATGATGTGGGTGACGATCCGCCCGATATGATTGTCGCGGCCCCCGCCGCCATGACGCACAAAAGCGATAATCCGGCTCCAACCATGGAGCCGGTCAGCCTGATATTCATGTTTGCAACCCCCGCTTATTAGCCCCCTTAGGGTCCTATACGAAGGTTAACAAAAACTTCCGGTCAAGCACGGCTCATCGCAAAGGAGAGATCTTTGCGACGAGCCGAAGGAAACTTTATTCCGCCGCCTCAATCAGTAGCTCGGGTTCGGGTTCCGCGCCCCTGCCCACGCTGACATAGGTAAAGCCGGCGGCTTCGGCGTCCGCCGGGCGGTAGATGTTGCGCAGGTCGACAAGGCCGTCCCCGTTCATCACCGACCGGAGGCGTGGCAGGTCCAGAGCCCGCAAGGCGTCCCATTCGGTGACGATCACCACGGCCGAGGCAGCCTTTGCCGCGTCATAAGGGCTGGTGCAAAAGTCCACATTCTGGAGCATCGAACGCGCGGCATCCATGCCTTCAGGGTCATAGGCGCGGACCTGCGCGCCCGCATCCTGCAATGCCTGGATGATGGAGAGCGACGGCGCATCCCGCATGTCGTCGGTGTTGGGCTTGAAGGTAAGGCCCAGCACGCCGATCGTCTTGCCCCGGACCGATCCATTGCACACGGCGACCACCTTGCGAGCCATGGCGCGCTTGCGGCTTTCGTTGATCGCCACCGTCGTTTCGATCAGGCGGATGGGCGCGCCGGCGTCCTCGGCGGTCTTCACGAGAGCCAGCGTGTCCTTCGGGAAGCAGGACCCGCCATAGCCGGGACCAGCATGGAGGAACTTGCTGCCGATGCGGTTGTCGAGACCTATGCCGCGCGCGACCTGCTGCACGTCCGCGCCGACATGTTCGCACAGTTCCGCGATTTCGTTGATATAGGTGATCTTCATCGCAAGGAAGGCATTGGCCGCATATTTGATCAGCTCGCTGGTGCGCCTGCCGGTGAACTGAATGGGAGCCTGGTTGAGGTAAAGCGGACGGTAGACCTCTTCCATCACCGGGCGCGCGCGATCATCCTCAATGCCGATGACGATGCGGTCAGGCCGCTTGAAATCCTGGATCGCGGCCCCTTCCCGAAGAAATTCAGGGTTGGAGGCGACAGCAAATTCCGCGCCCGGATTGGTTTCCCGGATGATCCGGTCGACTTCGTCACCCGTGCCGACCGGAACGGTGGATTTGGTGACGATGACGGTGAAGCCGCGCAAGGAGGATGCGATTTCCCGCGCGGCGTCATAGACGTAGCTGAGGTCCGCATGGCCATCGCCCCGCCGAGCAGGCGTGCCGACCGCGATGAACACGACATCGGCCTCAGCAACGGAGGCAGCAAGGTCCGTGGTGAAGGTCAGCCGTCCCGCCTTCACATTGCGCGCGATCAGGTCGGCAAGACCCGGCTCATAGATGGGAACGCCGCCTCCGCGCAGCACCTCAACCTTCGACACATCCTTGTCGACGCAAATGACGTCATGGCCAAAGTCCGCCAAGCATGCGCCCGAAACCAACCCGACATAGCCCGATCCGGTCATAACGATCCGCATCACCATTCTCCCTTCGAAAGAGCTTCGCGCCTGGCATCCGTTCCGCGAAGAAGGGCGCAAGAAACCAACCCCGCAAAACGCAGGATGACGGGCTCAGCCATTCAACATGAACCGGACGCACAGGCGCTGAAGCCCGACATCCAAAAGCTGGAACCAGCCAGCTATTGATGCGGCGCAGCATAGCGTTCGAGACCAAGTGGATGCAACGCAGCCCGCCGCTTGGCAGACACATATGAGCGTGGAAGCAGCGCTTACTTACCGGAAAATATGGTCAGATGCCGCCGGTCACGACCGGCCAGCCGCCACTTTCCAGGCGATTGGCTAGATCGGCGACGCACTGTTCCAAGGTTGCCGCGTCCGTTGACCGGATGACGAAGTTCGCGCCTGTCCTGCCTTCGCGGAAGAAGGGATAGCTGCCGATCTGACAGCCTTCATGGCTACGCTCCGTCGTGGCGAGGATATCGGCAATCTCGCTTTCCGCGACCCAGCAGCCGATCTGCGCGGACATCAGCGGGCGACCACCTTCCAGCGTGCCGGTCAACATGTCCAGCATGCCTGCGGTGATATGGGGCACGCCGGCCATGATGAAGATGTTGCCGTGACGGATACCGGGCGCGCCCGACATGCGGTTTTCGATGAGGTCGGAGCCTGCCGGCACTCTCGCCATACGCAACCGCGCGTCGGTGAGGCCGCCGCGCGTTTCATAATAGCCCTGCAGCATGGCGCGCGCTTCAGGGTGGATTTCGACGTCCACCTCAAGCGCCCGCGCAATCGCATCGACGGTGATGTCATCATGCGTCGGCCCGATGCCGCCGGTCGTGAACAGATAGTCATTGCGGGCGCGAAGCGTGTTCACCGCCTCGACAATGGAGTCGCTGTCGTCGGCGATCACGCGGACCTCCCGCAACCTGATCCCCTGCACATTCAGCCAGGACGCGATCTGCGCGATATTCTTGTCCTGGGTTCGGCCGGACAGAATCTCGTCTCCGATCACGATCAGCGCAGCGGTCCAGATGCGTTCGGTTACGGGCATGGGGCTGGCCATAGCCCCTGATCGGTCTGCTGCCTAGCCCGGCGCGAACGGGGCCTCGCAATATCGCCTTGTTCCGCCTATAATCGCATCATGACCGAATATATGACGATGACGGCCGATGCGCCGATTTCCCGATCGACCGCGATCAAATTGTACGACGCGGCAGGCTTTGACGGCATGCGCAAGGCGGGCCGGTTGGCGGCGGAGATCCTCGACGCATTGGTGCCGCATGTCGTGCCGGGCGTCACCACCGGCGAGTTGGACGACATCGTCCGTCGCATGACGCTGGATGGCGGCGGCGTACCCGCGACCCTTGGCTATCGCGGCTACACGCACAGCTGCTGCATCTCACTCAACAATGTCATCTGCCATGGCATACCTGGCGACCTGAAGCTGAAAGAAGGCGATATCCTGAATATCGACGTGACGCCGCTCGTCGATGGCTGGCACGGCGACACCAGCCGCATGTTCATCGTCGGCGAAACGAGCATCAAGGCCAAGCGGCTCATCGAAGTAACCTATGAGTGCCTGATGCTGGGCATCGAACAGGCAAAGCCCGGCAATCATCTCGGCGACATCGGCTATGCCATTCAGCGGCATGCGGAGAAGCATCGCTACGGCGTGGTCCGCGATTTCTGCGGCCATGGCCTTGGCCGGGTGTTCCATGACAGCCCGGAAGTGGTCCATATCGGCCGTCCGGGAACGGGCCCGGAACTTCGTCCCGGCATGTTCTTCACGATCGAGCCGATGATCAACATCGGGAAGCCGGGCGTGAAGATGCTGGAGGATGGCTGGACGGCAGTGACGCGCGACCGGACGCTTTCGGCACAATTCGAACACAGCATCGGCATTACCGAGACAGGTTGCGAAATCTTCACGAAGAGCCCGGCCGGACTGGATGCGCCGCCCTATCTGGGATGAACTTCCGGCTGCCTAAAAATTAGGCAAGGGTGATCGCAACTGCCCAGAAACCGGGCGATATGGACAAAGATTGCCGCATCTACGAAAGCGTGGCTAAGCGATTCGCCAATTGGCACGGTAATTGATTGTTCAAAGGCGCGGCTCATGTCTTTGGGGGGCATGAAGATCGTTGCTTTTGAGGATGGGTGGATGGAGAGCGTCTCCATCATCAAGCGCGGGTTTGGGTTGGGAATAGAGTGATGAAAAAGATCGAAGCGATCATCAAGCCGTTCAAGCTCGACGAGGTGAAGGAAGCGCTTCACGAAGTGGGCGTGTCCGGCATCACGGTTACCGAAGCCAAGGGTTTCGGCCGCCAGAAGGGGCATACCGAACTCTATCGCGGCGCTGAATATGTCGTCGATTTCCTGCCCAAGGTGAAGCTGGAGGTCGTGGTCGACGATTCTCTGGCGGACCGCGTGGTGGAGGCGATTTCCACCGCTGCTCAGACGGGTCGCATCGGCGACGGCAAGATCTTCATCACCGCAATCGAAGGTGCCGTTCGCATTCGTACCGGCGAGCGGGACAGCGACGCCATCTAAACCGCATCAAATCCGATTTCGCGCCAGCTTCGTGGAGGGGCTGGCGAACTGCAACATCCAAGACCCCTTCGGGGGGGCAAATATGAAAGAAGGGCAAGCGCACATGGCCAACACGCCAAAAGACATCCTGAAGATGATCGAAGAAAAGGAGATCGAGTGGGTCGATCTGCGCTTCACCGATCCCAAGGGCAAGTGGCAGCACCTGACCATGGTGTCTTCCGTGCTGGGCGAAGATGAGCTGAACGAAGGCCTGATGTTCGACGGTTCGTCGATCGAAGGCTGGAAGGCGATCAACGAGTCCGACATGATCCTGAAGCCCGACCTGGACGCCGTCTATGTCGATCCCTTCAGCGCGACCCCGATGCTGATCCTGTTCTGCGATATCGTCGAACCCGACACTGGCGAACTCTATGCCCGTGACCCGCGTTCGACCGCCAAGCGCGCAGAAGCCTTCGTCAAGTCGGCTGGTTTCGGCGACACCGTCTATGTCGGCCCCGAAGCCGAATTCTTCATGTTCGACGACGTTCGCTTCAACAACGACTATAACGAGTCCTTCTACAAGATCGACGACATCGAACTGCCGACCAACACCGGCCGCGAATATGAGGGCGGCAACCTTGCCCACCGTCCGCGCGCCAAGGGCGGCTACTTCCCCGTCGCTCCGGTCGATCCGGCCACCGACATCCGCGCCGAGATGGTCACCACCATGCTCGAAATGGGCCTGCCCTGCGACAAGCATCACCATGAAGTGGCTGCGGCCCAGCATGAACTCGGCCTGACCTTCGGTACGCTGGTGCAGACCGCCGACCGCATGCAGATCTACAAGTATGTCGTGCAGATGGTCGCCCAGGCCTATGGCAAGACCGCGACCTTCATGCCGAAGCCGATCGCAGCCGACAACGGTTCGGGCATGCACACCCACATGTCGATCTGGGACGGCGGCAAGCCGCTCTTCGCGGGCGAAGGCTATGCCGGCCTCAGCGATATGTGCCTCTACTTCATCGGCGGCGTCATCAAGCACGCCAAGGCGCTGAACGCCTTCACCAATCCGACCACCAACAGCTACAAGCGTCTGGTGCCGGGCTTTGAAGCACCGGTTCTGCTGGCCTATTCGGCGCGCAACCGCTCGGCTTCCTGCCGTATCCCCTATGGCGCGGGTTCGAAGGCCAAGCGCGTGGAATTCCGCTTCCCCGACGCGATGGCCAACCCCTATCTGTGCTACGCAGCGCTGCTGATGGCTGGCCTCGACGGCATCGAGAACAAGATCCATCCGGGTTCCGCGATGGACAAGAACCTCTATGATCTGCCGCCGGAAGAACTGAGCCAGGTGCCGACCGTTTGCGGTTCGCTCCGTGAAGCGCTGAACAGCCTGGAAGCCGATTATGAGTTCCTGCTGAAGGGCGACGTGTTCACCAAGGACCAGATCGAGGCCTATATCGAGCTGAAGTGGCCCGAAGTGTACCGCTGGGAAATGGCTCCCTCGCCGGTCGAATTCGACATGTACTACAGCGCCTGATCCGATCAGACTGTAGGTTATGGAAGGGCTCGGCAGCGAAAGCTGCCGGGCCTTTTCGCTTTGTTGGGCGAACGCGTCAGCGCGGCGTTGTTGAGTGGAGGGCTTGGATGTGGGCGGTCGCCATGAGAACGCACGGGCCGGCACTGGCGTGATCTGGACGCGACAAAAGGAGCAGCCCGACCGTTCGGCTGCCTGCTACACTCTGTCTGTTGATAATCTCGTAGGCGGATCAGCCCTGATCAGGGATCGATGCGCCGAACAGCAACACCGGCTCTCCCGCAGGAGACAGCGCGATCTCACCGCTTGCGCTTATGACGAGGCTGCGCACCATCCAGGCGGCAGCGGTTCGAGAGGCGAGGCCTTCGTCCGGCAGCGTGCCTGCAAGCGCGGAACGCAGATCAGGGTCCAGCACAAGCTTGGGGCCTTCGGCGCGCACCACGATTTCGGTGACACCGGGCCGCCGTTCCGCACCGATATCGAGTTGTCCGCCACGCACCAAGGCGTCGCCTGCGATCAGGGCGAGATTGAGCAGCACCTTGACCGGCAGCTTGTCGAGCATGTCATCATCGACCAGCCAGCCGATCTTCACACGTCCAGCACCCGCAAACATGCCCTCGATCGCAACGCGCGCCTCATGCGTCGGGACTGCATCGCCGAAGCCGCCCGCCGAGCCAAAGGCCAAGCGGAAAAATTTGAGCTTGTTCGCCGATGTCTTCGCGCTGTCCGCCAGCAAATCCAGGCAGCGCTGGCGCATTTCCGGATCCGTTTCGTCAGCCATCAGTTCCAGCCCATTGTTCAGGGCACCAACCGGGCTCAGCAGGTCATGGCACAGGCGCGAACAAAGCAGGCTGGCGAATTCAATGCTGTCGGTCGGATTGGTCATGAAGGATGTGCCGCCGGAAATGACTGGAAGGAATGACAGGCTAATGCGCTGCCGGGGCACAGGATGCAACCCCGGCCTGCCGCCTTTGCCTCACATGATATCGAGCATTGCGCCGGTGAAGGTCACTTCCCCACCCTCCCCCGGCCCAGCAATCCACAGCCTTGCCTCGTCATCACCGACGATCAGCCAGAGGCTTCCGTCCGGCCGGGCGCTGGCGGCGTCGGTCGCCGATGGAATGGCCGCGCCGCTCGGATGCGAGTGATAGTGGCCCAATATGGCCGGGCCGCCGGCGCGCGCTGCCTTGTGCGCCTTGAGCAACGTAGCCGGACTGAGTTCGAAGTAGCGATGGGGATCAGGCGCCACATTCTCCGCCGGGAGAATATCGCTGATATGGCCAGGCTGTCCGAGCAGCAGGCCGCAGACTTCCTGACCGCTGGCGGCCGCCAGGGACATGATTTGTTCCAGTGTCGACCTTGAAATCCGGACCATCATTCCTACATGCTTAGCCAATGGGTTCGGGGGTTTCCATCATCGAAGCAACGATCGGTGAAGCGCAACATGGGCTTCGCCTGGACAAGGCGCTTGCCGAGTTGCTGCCGGACCTGTCGCGCGAACGGTTGAAGAGCCTGATTGTCGAAGGTGATGTGACTACCGAGGGAAGGACGCTCAATCCGTCGATGAAGGTCGCCGTTGGCCAGCTTTTCGCGATCTCTATCCCCGCTCCTGTCGCAGCTGAAGCGATCGCGCAGGATATCCCGCTGACCATCGTGCATGAAGATGCCGACCTGATCGTCGTGGATAAGCCCGCAGGCCTGGTGGTGCACCCCGCGGCGGGCAATCTGGACGGGACACTGGTCAACGCCCTGCTTCATCATTGCCGGGGAGAACTTTCCGGCATCGGCGGCGTGGCGCGGCCGGGGATCGTGCATCGGATCGACAAGGATACGTCCGGGCTTCTGGTGGTCGCCAAGTCGGACCGCGCGCATGAGGGGCTGGCGCAGCAGTTCAAGGCTCACAGCATCGACCGCCTCTACGCCGCGATCGTCTATGGCTTGCCGCAGCCGCCTGCCGGAACGGTAGATACCTGGATCGGTCGATCCGATTCCGATCGCAAGAAAATGGCGGTGCATCGCGAAGGGCGCGGCAAGCATGCCGTCACCCATTACCGGCTGATCGAACGGCTTGCGGGGGCTGCCCTGGTCGAATGCAGGCTGGAAACGGGACGGACGCATCAGGTGCGCGTCCATATGGCACATCTCGGCCACCCCTTGATCGGCGATCCAGTTTACAGTAGAGACAGAAAAGGTTTCAAAACGATACTGGAAACGCTGCGTTTCAAAAGGCAGGCATTGCACGCCAAACGGCTGGGGTTCATACATCCCTTAACGGGGCAAAAACTCAGCTTCGACAGTGCACTGCCTACCGACATGCAGGAACTGTTAAGCGAGCTCCACGTATAGGTTTTGACAAGTTTGCGACGGCGCACTGGACGCCTCTTCTGGGTCCCGCCGCGCATGAAAGGGAAAGGTGAAGCGACATGGCTGATAAAAGCAATGTCCCCGCGGTTCCAGCGCTGGGCGGTGAAGCCAGCCTCAACCGCTATCTGTCGGAAATCCGCAAGTTTCCGATTCTGACCCCTGAGCAGGAATATATGCTCGCCAAGCGTTATGCCGAGCATCAGGATCCTGAAGCGGCAGCACAGCTGGTCACGTCGCACCTGCGCCTGGTGGCGAAGATCGCCATGGGCTATCGCGGCTATGGCCTGCCGGTCAGCGAGCTGATCAGCGAGGGCAATATCGGCCTGATGCAGGGTGTGAAGAAGTTCGAGCCGGAGCGCGGCTTCCGCTTGGCGACCTACGCCATGTGGTGGATCCGTGCCTCGATCCAGGAATTCATCCTCCGCAGCTGGTCACTCGTGAAAATGGGCACCACCGCGGCGCAGAAGAAGCTGTTCTTCAACCTTCGCCGGATGAAGAACAATATCGAAGCGTTCGAGGATGGCGACCTGCATCCCGATGACGTTCGCAAGATCGCGACCGACCTTGGCGTGACCGAGGAAGATGTGATCTCCATGAACCGCCGCATGGCGATGGGCGGCGATACGTCGCTGAACGTCCCGATGCGCGAGGATGGCGAAGGGCAGTGGCAGGACTGGCTGGCTGACACCGATCCGTTGCAGGACGAGCGGGTTGCCGACGAGCAGGAAAAGACGCTGCGTCACGACATGCTTGTCGAGGCGATGGACGACCTGAATGATCGCGAAAAGCATATTCTGGCAG
Source organism: Sphingobium sp. TomMM35A (assembly GCF_054771735.1). NCBI lineage: Bacteria > Pseudomonadati > Pseudomonadota > Alphaproteobacteria > Sphingomonadales > Sphingobiaceae > Sphingobium > Sphingobium sp. TomMM35A. Next base: position 870,693 of record NZ_BSRC01000001.1, on the reverse strand, counting down.
AGCGCCGTCTGGCCGAAGAGCCCAAGACGCTCGAGGAATTGAGCCAGGTCTATGGCGTATCCCGCGAGCGGGTGCGGCAGATCGAGGTGCGCGCCTTTGAAAAGCTGCAGAAGGCGATGATGCGCATCGCTGGCGACAGGATTGGCAAGATGCGGTTGGCACTGGCCTGACGCCGTTCACCGTGAACAGGGAAAAGCCCCGGAGTGACCCGGGGCTTTTTTCTTGGCTATTTATACGCGATCGCGGCGCTGGCGGGACCAGCCAGAGGTAATATTTCGCAGCGGGCAAATCCGGCTTCCAAGCACCATTGGCGGAAGTCGGCACCCGTGAAGTCGAAGGCTTCGCCAAATTCGATGAGCATGTTGAGCGACATCAGCAGCCCGAAGATATTCTGCCGGCGTTCGTCATCGATGATGTTTTCGATGGCGACGAATGCTCCGCCCGGCGGAAGCGCTTGATACGCCTTGCCGATCAGCATCTTTTTTGCGTCCAGGTTCCAGTCGTGGAGGATCATGCCCATGGTGATCACATCCGCGCGCGGAAAGTCGTCATCGAAAAAGTCGATCGATCCCGCTGTCACGCGCCCGCGTAACCCCGCCTCCCTGATGCGGCGTTCTGCGATCGGTTGCACGACGGGCAAGTCATAGGACGCGCAGCGCATATGTGGCTGATGCCCGGCCACGAAGCAGGACAGTTGGCCGGTGGCTCCCCCGATGTCCACCAGCGTGCGGTAACGGCTGAAATCAAAGCTTCGGGCAAAAGCTTCGAAATTCGCCATCGACACGCCGCTCATGGCATCCATGAACTGCTCCAGCCGTGCCGGATCAGCATAGAGACTATCGAACATCGAACGGCCAGAAATCTTCACCTCATTCTGCGGCAGCCCGGTTTTGAGCGCAGGCGTCAGATCTGCCCAGAAGCGGAACAGCCGCGCACCAGCCATTTCCAGTATGCCGCCAATATATTGAGGGCTATGGCGGTCGAGATAGAGTGCGGTCGCTGGAGTATTGGAATAGCGCCCGTCCGCGCCCGCGCCTTCCCTTTCCAGCAAGCCTAGCGAGACCAGCGCGTCCAGAAAATCATAGGTCGCGCGCGGATGCAGCTCCAATGCTTTCTCCAGTTCAGGTCCGGTCATCGGTCGGTCGGCCAGTTGCGTGAAGAGGCCGAGTTCAACGGCGCTGAGCAGCGTCTTTGATGCCCAGAAGCCCATGCCGATCTGAAGGATATGGTCGGGTGGAATATCGGGTCGCATAGTCACTCCTCTCCCTTCACAGACATCTGGCGAGACAGCAGCGACCCTTTTGAAGCAGCATAACACGGAACAGGGCAGAGGTGCAGCCCGATAGCCGGGCGCATTTTCGATGCGGTGCAATCTTGAACGCACTGGCGTTCCCGCTACGAGAAACGAAATGAGCCCTACAGCTTCCCCTCCTCGACGCCGCCGGTTCCGCTGGGTCCGCGCCATCTTCAAGCTTATGGGCGCATTCGTTGTCCTGTCTCTGCTGCTGGTATTGATCTATCGCTTCGTGCCGCCGCCCGTGACGCTCACGATGCTGATGGACCCCAATGGGATCACCAAGGATTGGACCAGCCTGGACGAGATCGACCCGAATATGGCGCGGGCTGCGATCGCCGGAGAAGACAGCCGTTTTTGCAGCCATCATGGTTTCGATGCCGTCGCGATTGCGCAGGCGCTGCGGCACAATGCCAGTGGCGGACGGATAAGAGGCGGATCGACCATCAGCCAGCAGACCGCGAAGAACGTGTTTCTGTTCCAGGGCGGCGGCTTCATTCGCAAGGGCTTTGAAGCCTGGTTCACCGTCCTGATCGAGGCGATCTGGGGAAAGCGGCGGATCATGGAAGTCTATCTGAACGTCGCCGAAACCGGGATCGGGACTTATGGGGTGCAGGCAGGCGCGATGCGCTATTTCCATCATGGCGCGGCCAAGCTGACGCGAGCGGAGGCCGCCAGGATCGCAGCCGTGCTGCCTCTGCCCAAGAAGCGCGCGGCGATCACCCCCCGCGGCTTCACGCGGCGCTATGGCAACAGCATCACGGCGCGGATCGGGGTGGTGCAACGGGATGGATTGGACAGCTGCGTGCGGTGAAACTCAGTCTGCTACTAGCGTGAGGCAGGCATATCATCCCCAAGAAGTCACCCCGTAAATCCAGGCGCGTAGGCGACGCTACCTGAGGGCACCTGCTGAGCATTGAGCGTCAAGCGCATGAAATATTCAGGGGGCGCGCCTTCATAGAGTAAGCGATCATCCTGTTCGAAGCCGAAGCGGCGATAATAAGCCGGATCACCCAACACGACGCACCCGCCGGCATCCAACGAGCTAAGCTGCGCCAGCCCTGCCCTGATCAAGGCCGAACCGATCCCTTGACCATGACGGTCTGGCCGCACCGACACGGGACCAAGTCCATACCAATTACAATGCTGCCTGTTGATCATGATCGGCGAGAACGCCACATGTCCTAACAGATGGCTGCCATCGATCGCGACCAGCGAGACCAGGAGATCGCCTGCTTCACGCAATCTCTTGATGATGTTGGGCTCTGTATGATCACTGTGCGTCACATTGGCAAATGCCTGCGCTGTGACCTCAGCTATGGCTGAGCAATCGCTTTCCCGTTCTTGTCGAATATGCATCGGCAGACCATAGCCGAGATATAAGGGTGCCGACCAGTTCGCGCTGCTCGCGCCGAACCCTGCCCCTGCTGCCTGCGGGAAGCAAGGACCTAAGCTCTGCCCCGCTCGGGACGGTCCGATATGCCAACAAAAATAGGCTCCGCTGGTGCGATCCAGCGGAGCCTTTTTGCCGCGTCGAAGCTAGTGCCCTCAGGCTGCGTCTTCGGCGCGCTTGTCCTTGTCACTGAACACGCGGATAGGTTCCTTCGTCCCGGCGACGACATCCTTGTCCACGACCACCTCGCCGACGCCTTCCATAGAAGGAAGATCGAACATGGTGTCGAGCAGGATCGATTCCAGGATGGACCGCAGGCCGCGTGCGCCCGTCTTGCGCTCGATCGCCTTCCGCGCGATCGCCGTCAGAGCGTCGTCGGTGAAGCTGAGTTCGACATTTTCCATGTCGAACAGCTTGCCATATTGCTTCACCAGCGCGTTCTTGGGCTCGACCAGAATTTTGACCAGCGCTGCGACGTCCAGATCTTCCAGCGTCGCGATCACGGGCAGACGACCGACGAACTCGGGAATGAGGCCGAACTTCAGCAGATCTTCCGGCTCGCTCTGGCGCAGCAACTCGCCTGTCTTGCGCTCCTCCGGGGCTGCCACATGGGCGCCGAAGCCGATCGACTTGGCTTCCAGACGGTCACCGATGATCTTTTCCAAGCCCGCGAACGCGCCGCCGCAGATGAAGAGGATGTTGGTCGTGTCGACCTGCAGGAACTCCTGCTGCGGATGCTTGCGGCCGCCCTGCGGCGGGACCGAAGCGGTGGTGCCTTCCATCAGCTTCAGCAGCGCCTGCTGCACCCCCTCGCCAGACACGTCGCGTGTGATCGAGGGATTCTCGGCCTTGCGGCTGATCTTGTCGATCTCGTCGATGTAGACGATGCCGCGCTGAGCCTTTTCGACATTATAGTCGGAGGCCTGGAGCAGCTTGAGGATGATGTTCTCGACATCCTCGCCCACATAGCCCGCCTCGGTCAGGGTCGTGGCGTCGGCCATGGTGAAGGGCACGTCGAACGTCTTGGCCAGCGTCTGGGCAAGCAGCGTCTTGCCGCAGCCGGTGGGGCCCACGAGCAGGATGTTCGATTTGGCCAGTTCCACCTCGCCCGGCTTGGTGCCGTGGTTGAGGCGCTTATAGTGGTTGTGGACCGCGACCGACAGGACGCGCTTCGCCCGGTTCTGGCCGATCACATAATCGTCCAGCACATCGCAGATTTCCTGCGGGGTCGGCACGCCGCCATCCTTCTTGCCGACGAGACCGCCCTTGGTCTCTTCGCGGATGATGTCGTTGCACAGTTCCACGCACTCGTCGCAGATGAAGACGGTGGGCCCCGCGATCAGCTTACGCACCTCATGCTGCGACTTGCCGCAGAAGGAGCAGTAAAGCGTGCTTTTGGAATCGGAGCCTGTAAGCTTAGTCATTCGCCAATCTTTCCTCCCTGCCCCAAGCGAAAAACCGCGACGGCGAGGGATATTCTGGTCCTAGGATCATCCTAGACCGCGTCGCGCTGGTTTCACAAGGGGAGAAAACAGCGCGCGCGATTAAGATCCATGTCAGCTGTCAGTCGTTTCGGGAGCGGCCGGACGGCGGTCAAATACCTCGTCCACAAGGCCGAAAGCCTTCGCCTCTTCCGCTTCGAGGAAGGTATCGCGGTCCATCGCCCGCTCAACCTCTTCCAGCGACTTGCCGGTATATTTGACATAAAGGTCGTTCAGGCGGCGGCGAATCCTCAGGATTTCCTTCGCCTGAATCTCGATGTCCGACGCCATGCCCTGAGCGCCGCCCGACGGCTGGTGCACCATGATGCGCGCGTTGGACAGGGCGATGCGCTTGCCCGGTTCCCCGGCGGCAAGCAGGAAGCTGCCCATCGAAGCGGCCTGGCCGATACAGACCGTGCCGACCTGCGGACGGATATATTTCATGGTGTCGTGGATCGCCATGCCCGCCGTAACGACGCCGCCCGGCGAGTTGATGTACATCCAGATGTCCTTCTTCGGATTTTCCGACTCGAGGAACAGGAGCTGGGCGACGATCAGCGAGGCCATATGATCCTCGACCTGACCGGTCACGAAGATGATCCGTTCACGCAGCAGGCGGGAATAAATGTCGAAACTGCGCTCGCCGCGATTGGATTGTTCGATGACGATAGGAACAAGCGCAGCCATCGGATCAGACATGATATCGGTCATTTTGCTCTTTCAGGGTGATTTTTGCCCGCTCTCTACATCGGCACAAAAGCGGGCAGGTTCAAGGGGTACTGTGAGGAGCTGGCGCAGCTTCAATCGCGTGGTCCGAAATCCGACGGCGCGCGGAAGGTGAGGTAGGCCAGGCGGCGGACTTCCCGCCGCCCGCGCACGACGGTGTCCAGGATCAGCCCGCACATTCCCGACAGCGTCGCAAGGATCATCAAACCAGTGACGAGGATCGCGGTGGGGAAGCGGGGAACAAGCCCGGTCTCAAGATAGGTAATGATCAGCGGCGTTGCGAGGATGATCCCCGTCAGCGCCAGCAACACCGCGAAGATGCCGAAGAAAAGTATCGGCTTTTCGATGCGGTAAAGTGTGAAGATCGTACGCAGGATGCGCCAGCCATCCCGGTAGGTCGACAGCTTGCTGGCCGAGCCTTCCGGCCGCGCACCATAAGCGGTCATGATTTCAGACACGGGCATGGCCAGTTCGAGCGCGTGGACACTGATTTCCGTTTCGATCTCGAAGCCCGCCGAAAGCACTGGAAAACTTTTCACGAACCGGCGTGAGAAGACGCGGTAGCCCGTCAATATGTCGGTGAAGCTCCGCCCGAACAGCTGGTTCAACAAGCTGGTAAGCGCCCAGTTGCCGAGGCGATGGCCACGCCGATAGGCTTCCTCGACCTCGCTCCGCCGTGCGCCTACGACCATGTCGAGATTATCTTCCAACATCGCGGCGATAAGCCGGGGCGCGGCGGCCGCTTCGTAAGTCGCGTCCCCATCCGCCATGACATAGATGTCCGCGTCCACATCGGCGAACATGCGCCGGACGACATGGCCCTTCCCCTGCTGGGTCACTCGCCGGACGATAGCGCCCGCATTGGCGGCCAGTTCGTAGCTGCCGTCAGTGCTGTTATTGTCGAAGACATAGATGTCGGCTGCCGGGAGCGCGCGGCGGAAGTCCTGCACCGTCTGCACGATGGCTCCGGCTTCATTATAGCAGGGCAGGATCACGGCAATGCGAGGACCCGCCGCCCCCTGCCCGCTTGCCACTGCCGGAAATTCCTTCATCTGCCCCATGCCTCCCGCCGGACGCCCCCTCGCTAGGACGGCCAAGATTAATATTTCGTCTGCCCCTCGCCAAAGGAAAAGCGCCCGCGCTTCCTGTCGAAGCCGGGCGCTCGTCCGTTCAGGCGTTGAGAGCCTTATTCAGCCTTGGCGGCAGCCTTCTTCGGAGCAGCCTTCTTCGCCTTGGGCTTTTCCTCAGCGGCGGCTTCTTCAGCTACGGCGTCATCCTTCTTGGCAGCAGCCTTCTTCGCGGGAGCCTTCTTGGCAGGGGCTTCTTCCGCCGCAGGCGCTGCTTCGTCAGCTTCTGCCGCCTTCTTCTTGGGCGCCGCCTTCTTGGCCTTGGGCTTTTCGTCATGATCATGGTGATCATGGCCGCAACCGGGGCCGTGTACGTGGGGCTTCAGATCGCCATCTTCCGCTTCGATCGCAGCTTCCAGCTCTTCGCGGCTGACGGCACGATCGGTGACTTCGGCCTTGTCAAACAGGAAGTCGACGACCTTGTCCTCGTAAAGCGGCGCGCGCAGCTGGGCGGCGGCCATCGGGTCCTGGCGGACATATTGAACGAAGCGCTCACGATCCTGGGGGCTGTACTGCTGAGCAGCCTGCATGATCAGACGGTTCATTTCCTGGTCGGAAACGGTCACGCCATTGGCCTGGCCGATTTCCGAGAGGAGAAGGCCGAGGCGCACGCGACGAACGGCGATGGCGCGATAATCTTCCTTCTCCGCTTCCATTTCCTTCAGAGCGGCTTCCGGATCAGCCTCATGGCTGGCTTCATGCTGAAGCTGGGCCCAGATCTGATTGAATTCGGCTTCCACCATGCTCGGCGGCACGTCGAAATCATGCGCAGCAGCCAGCTGATCGAGCAGCTTGCGCTTCATATAGGTGCGGGTCAGGCCGTTATGTTCCTGCTCGATCTGGCCCTTCAGCAGCTCCTTGAGCTTGTCGAGACCTTCAAGGCCGAGCGACTTGGCGAAATCATCGTCCAGCTTGGGCTTTTCGGCATCGAGAATGGCCTTCACCGTCACATCGAAGGTAGCTTCCTTGCCAGCCAGATGCGCCGCGCCATAATCTTCGGGGAAGGTGACGCTGATGGTCTTTTCTTCGCCCTTCTTGACGCCGGTCAGCTGCTCTTCGAAGCCCGGGATGAACTGACCCGAACCGATCTTCAGCTTCACATCTTCGGCCGAACCGCCTTCAAAGGCTTCGCCGTCGACCTTGCCGACGAAATCGATGGTCAGCGTGTCGCCGTCCTTCGCCTTGTGCGAAGCGGCATGTTCTTCCAGCGCGCCCTGCTGGGTCGCGATGCGGCCAGCAGCCTCATCGACCTGCGAATCGGCGACTTCGACCGTCAGGCGCTCCAGCTTCAAACCTTCGATGCTGGGCGCGGCGATTTCAGGCAGCACTTCCAGCTCCACCTTCACCTCAGCGTCGTTGCCGAACTCAAAGCCTTCATCCAGCTCGATGGACGGCTGCATCGCGGGGCGCAGCTTGTTGTCAGCGATCAGCTTCTGAATGCTTTCCTGGATCGAATTGTTGAGCGCATCGCGCTGCAGCGATTCCCCATGCATCTTCTTGACGAGGTTGGCGGGAACCTTGCCAGGGCGGAAACCCGGCATGCGGACCTGCGGCGCAATCGTGGCCACTTCCTTTTCCACGCGGGCGTCGATGTCCTTCGACGTGATGGTCACGGTGTAGGCGCGCTTCAGGCCCTCGTTCAACGTCTCGACAGTCTGCATCTCTTCTCTCAAACGCTTTCTTCAGCTGAATTCAGGTGGCGCCTGACATGATCCAAGCCGGGCGCACTGGTGCGGGCGAAGGGACTCGAACCCCCACATCTTGCGATACCAGAACCTAAATCTGGCGCGTCTACCAGTTTCGCCACGCCCGCATCGGCCGCCGGTCGGCGCGGCATAGAGAAAAGCATCCGGGGAGGCAAGCAAATGTGGATAACTTGCCTGGAACTTGCGCAAGGCCCCGCGCGTAGCCTTCAACGAAGGAGAAAAGCATGGCCACTCAGCCCGACCCCGAGCCGATCGGCGTCCCCCCGCCCGATACGATCCAGCCGCAGTCTCCACCAGAGTCGCCCCCGCCTTCGACCCCGGACGAAACCCCAGCGGGCGAGCCGCCGGAAGTCGTTCCTACGCAGCCAGATTATGATCAGCCGGACCGCTCGGTCCCGGAGCTTCCACCGGACTGATCCCGATTCCGTGCAAAATTTACACAGGCGGCGAAAATTTTTCGCCGCTTGATCCAGATCGACCTTCCGGCGCTGGACAGGCCCCTGCAAGCATGATTGAACTGTGACAGATAAAAGAAAGCGGGAGAGGCGCGGCTGACATCAAGGGGGTCAACGTGCATCGTGTTCGCGCCAAGTTAGACTGGTTCAAGACCGTAATTCTTCCTCAAGAAGCCGCCCTTCGCGGCCGACTCCGGAGGATACTCCCTTCCACCCATGAGCTTGACGACATGGTGGCAGAGGTCATGGCCCGCGCCTTCGCCACCGAAAATTGGGAAAATGTCACCACAGGACGCGCTTACCTGTTCACCATCGCCCGCAACCTGGTGATCGACAATGCCCGGCGCAACAAGGTGGTGAGTTTCGAAACCATCGCAGACCTTGAGCTGTTGCAAGGCGACAGCAACGTCGAAGCTCAACTGCACGCACGCGAGGCGCTGCGCCAGATCGAAGCCATCGTGGAATCCCTGCCGCCGCAATGCCGTAGGGTTTTTATCCTTCGACGGATTCACGAAAGGTCGATGCTGGAAATAGCGGCGGAGATGTCCCTATCCGTTTCTACAGTTGAAAAACATCTGGCCAAAGCCATCGCTATAGTTATGCGGGCTTGGTCAGAACGCGAGGAAACGGATTTCGAACGTGCAAGCGTCGGGGCCAGGATCAAACAGCAGGGAAGAGGTCGAGGCGGAAGCCGCGCGCCTGCTGGCAAAGCTTAACAGCAATCCGACTGCCCAAGACGAAGCCGACATTTGCGCCTGGATCGAAGCAGATCCGCGCCACGCAATCGCTTATGCTCGGGCGGAGGCTGCGTGGGAAGCGGCGGAACGACTGAAAAGCGCGGCGGCTGATGTCAATCTGCCCCCCGTGAGCGAGGTCGTTACTGAAGAGCAGCAGCGCCGCCTGTCGCGCAATATAATGATCGTCGCTGGCATTGCGGTGATCCTGTTCATCCTTGCCGCGATCGTCACGGTCCGCACCTTCAACGATGTCGATCATCACGAAACGCGAATCGGCGAAATCCGCACGATCAGTTTGCCTGATGGTTCCCGTCTTCACCTCAACAGCGACAGCGCGGTCGATGTCCGCTTCACGAGCAACGGCCGCAAGGTTAGGCTGTTGAAGGGAGAAGCCGCTATCGAGGTTGCCCCGGACGCGCATCGCGAATTCGATGTGGAGGCACGGTCCGCAATCGTGCGCGCGCGGGATACGGCGCTGAACCTGCGCCTTCGGCCATCCCTGATCGAACTGACGGTTACAAAGGGCACCGCCATCGTGAGTTGCGGCAATCGCCCGCCGCGCCAGGTCGCTGCGGGTAATGGCGCGGTGCTGCAGCCACGAAGCTTCGTGCTGACCCGGCTCGATCCCAATGTCGTCCGGCAACGCACGGCATGGCGTAAGCAACTGGTGCACCTGGAAGGCGAAACCATCGAACAGGCGGCCGGCGAGTTTAATCGCTACCGCGACGCGCCGATCCTGATCGGAGATGCCCGCGTATCCGCGCTGCGCATCGGCGGTGAATTCCACATAGGCGACAGCGGCAAGTTCCTGTCGCTGCTTCAATCTCGCTTGCCCGTGCGGGCGGTGAGCGGAGACGATGGGTCGATCATGCTTCTTTACCGCGACGCGCCCATCGCAGGAGACAGCGGGATCTAAGGCAGCAGTCGTCGGACGAGGTCCGGTACGAGTTCGCTGGCCGGGCCGATGCGGCTTTCTTCAAAATAGAAGCTACCTGCAGACGGTTCCAGATTCAATTCCAACGTGCGTGCCCCTGCGTGGCGTGCCGTTTGGACGAAACCTGCGGCAGGATATACCGCTCCGGACGTGCCTATGGATAGAAACAGGTCTGCCCGGCGCAATGCCGTATCGATCAAGTCCATCTGATAGGGCATTTCACCGAAGAAGACGATGTCGGGACGCAGACTTTTCCTGCTGCAGGCCGGACATTGGCAGCCGGGCGGCAGCGGGTCGGACCAGGGCAAGGACTCGCCGCACGCAACGCAGAGTGCGGACCGAAGCTCACCATGCATATGGATCAGGCGCCGGGCGCCGGCTCGTTCATGAAGATCATCGACATTCTGCGTTACGATGAGCAGATCGCCGGGCCATCGAGCGTCCAGTTCCGCCAAGGCGTGATGAGCGGCGTTGGGTTGAACTTCGTTCAATTTCGCGCGCCGCTCGTCATAGAAGCGATGCACCAGCGCGGCATTGCGCTCCAGCGCCTCTGGCGTGCAGACATCTTCAACCTGATGCCCCTCCCACAAACCGTCGGGTCCACGAAAAGTCGCGAGGCCGCTTTCGGCCGAGATGCCCGCGCCGGTCAGAATCACGATATTGCGGATGTCTTCCATCGTGCCATCATGTCTTCTGTTCCGGCCGAAAGCTACAGCTTCGCAGATGACAAGGCAGAGCCATTCTGGCATCGGGCGAGCAGATTTCCAGGGATGAGCGGGATCATGACTAAGATCGGATTATTCGGCGCAGCAGGCCGCATGGGGCGCGCGATCGCCCAAGTCGCCGTTGAAGCGGGGCTGACCATCAGCGGCGGGACGGACCGCGACGGGAGCGGTGATCTGCTGCCGGGCATGCCCATCACGGCCGATCCGCTCGCACTCGCCCGGAAGAGCGACGTGCTGATCGACTTTTCCGTTCCTGGCGCCCTTGCGGCCCATCTCGATGCTTGCGTCGCCGCAGGCAAGCCCGTGCTGATCGGCACCACTGGACTTGAGCAGGCGCACCATCAGCTGATCGACAGCGCCGCGCAGCACATTCCGGTTCTGCAGACGGGAAACACGTCACTCGGCGTAAACCTGCTGGCGGCGCTGGTCGAGCAGGCCTCTGCGCGCCTGGGCGATGACTGGGACATAGAGATTGTCGAAATGCATCACCGGCACAAGGTCGATGCGCCTTCGGGTACTGCCCTCCTCTTGGGGAACGCGGCAGCCCATGGGCGAGGCATCGATCTAGCCGCCAACAGCGAAAGCGGGCGCGACGGTATCACGGGCGCGCGCAAGCAAGGTACGATCGGCTTCGCCGCCCTGCGTGGCGGATCGGTAGCGGGCGACCATCAAGTGATCTTCGCGGCGGATGGCGAACGGATAGAACTTGGCCATCGCGCCGAAAGCCGGGTCATCTTCGCACGTGGCGCTGTAAAGGGTGCGAACTGGCTGATCGGCCAGCCTGCCGGACGCTATGACATGAAGGCGGTGCTTGGCCTTTGATCCGGCAATGAACAAGGATCAGATCTTTGATTTTTTCAGCCGCCTTGCGGAAGCCAATCCGGCTCCTCGAACCGAGCTGGAATATGGCAACGACTATCAGCTTCTGGTCGCGGTCGTCCTGTCCGCACAGGCGACAGACGTCGGCGTCAACAAGGCGACGCGTGCGCTTTTCCAGCAGGTGAAGACGCCTGCCGAGATGGTAGCGCTGGGCGAGGAAGGGCTGAAGCAGCACATCAAGACGATCGGCCTGTTCAATGCCAAGGCAAAGAATGTCATCGCGCTTTCCGAGATATTGGTGCGCGATTTCGGCGGCGAAGTCCCGCAGGACCGCGATGTGCTGACCACGCTGCCGGGGGTCGGGCGGAAAACCGCCAATGTGGTGATGAACACGGCTTTCGGGCACGAAACCTTCGCGGTCGACACGCATATTTTCCGCGTCGGCAATCGCACCGGCCTTGCCGCCGGAAAGACGCCCCTGGCTGTCGAACTCCAGCTGGAGAAGCGGGTCCCTGGCCCTTTTCGTCGGGATGCGCACCATTGGCTCATCCTTCACGGCCGCTATGTATGCAAGGCCCGCCGCCCGGAATGCTGGCGCTGCATCGTGGCAGATTTGTGCCGCTACAAACCCAAGACCCCTGCTCCCAAGACCGCGCCGAAAACCGGCTGACCCTTCGCCAGTATCCTGCGGTTCAGACAAGCTATGCTAAATAGCAGGTGCAACGCGTCTGCTGGCGACGTGTTACCCGTGACGATGATGAGGAGAGACAAGCATGTCCGTCCCTGTTTCCCCGGCACTGCGCTTGGGTATCGCCGTGGTCCTCATGTCCCTGGTCGCCCCGGCGACGGCCAAGACGCGGACCGATAATCTGGTTGCGAATGGCAAACCCGTTGATTGCGTACAGATAAATTCGATCCGGCAGACCGATGTCCGCGACGACCGGACGATCGACTTTATTCTGAACGGCAACAAGGTATACCGCAACATCCTGCCAAACAGCTGCCCCAGCCTCGGCTTCGAGCGCCGTTTCATGTACAAGACGAGCCTTTCGCAGCTCTGCTCGGTGGACATAATCACGGTGTTGTACAGCTCGCCCAACCTGATGCGAGGCGCGAGCTGCGGGCTCGGCAAGTTCCAACCGATGAAGAAGATCAAATAGTCGGCGCGTCGCTATTTTGGTGCTGGCGTCAGCAGTTGTGCTTTGCTAAGCGGCGCTTCGCACCAAGCGACACGCACCCATAGCTCAGCTGGATAGAGCGTTGCCCTCCGAAGGCAAAGGCCAGAGGTTCGAATCCTCTTGGGTGCACCATTGCCGTTCAGCTTTGGGCACCATGTGTGGTGTCACGCCGGTAGCAGCGCGAGAAAGCGCATTCTTCGATCCGATGATCCGGATGATGCGTTTCCCAACCTCCACGCGACCAACTAGCAGTCGCATATACTCGCGACGGACATTCCCCTTTTCGCGAAGCTTCGCAGCCATCAACGCGCTGAAACTGTCGAGCACTGCCGGCGTGATTCGGCGCGCACCATCGGCGAGTTGGCGTTCCAGTGCTTCGATGTCGATGCTAACGCTGCGTTTCTGCGCGGCAATGTTGCCAAGCTCGGTCGCGACCTGCGGATTGTCAGGTGCGCATACACCGCTCCGGACAAGCTTGATCACGTTGGCACTCTCGCCATCGAGCATAGTGAGGCGCGTGCGAAGCCGCTTTAGCTGTTCCCGTCGGCTAGCCTGAGCATCCTCGCTGCGATCGATCCAACTCTGGAGAAGAGCATTGAGGCGGGTAGGCTCAAGCACATGTTCCGCCACCGCTCCCACCACGATATCGTCGAGCGCCTCCATGCGGACGCGGCGGCCAGCGCATTGCGTGAGACCAGCCTTGGAGCGCTTGTGACATGCGTAGTAGCGGTAACGTCCGCCCTTACCAGTTTCGGTCGTCATGCCGCCGCCGCACCCATCGCCGTCACAGCCGCAGATCACCGATCCGGTCAGCAGGTTCGTCCCGGTCTTTACCGCCGCAGCGCCCATTCGCGGGTCGCGCCCCGCCATCTGAGCACGGGCGGCATAAAAGAGATCCTCAGATACCAGGGGAGGAACGGGAATCGGGACCCATTCCTCCTCGGGGCGGGTCTCGCCCGTACGGGAGTCACGCTGGTTATACATGACGAGGCCGATATAGGCGCTGTTGCACAGGATGGCGTGGACATTGGATGTGTGGAAGGGTTTGCCGCCGATTTGGTCGCCGCGCTCGTTGAGGATTTGCGCAAGCCGCGTTATCCCAACGGGCGTGCCCTGATAGCCATTCACATAAGTTTCAAAGATGAAGACCGGCACGTGCATCGTCAGGGGATCATGCTCGAGCTTCTGCCGGTCCTTCCCCTTCGACTGTTTCACGGAGACGGTCTTGAATCCGAGCGGCGGCCGTTGCCCGTTCCAGAACCCCCGCGCAGCGTTCGCGAGCATGGTGCGCTTCACATGCTTCGAATTCTCAGCTGAATGATATTCGTCGAACAGGGCCAGCATCCCGACCGCCAGTTCGCTCGCCGGATCGTCACCGAAGGACTGAGTAATCGAAACGATGCGAACCTTGTGACGCTGAAGCTGCGCCTTGTACTGCATGAAATGCAGGGCATTGCGAAACAGGCGAGATAGCGAATGAACCAGGATGACGTCGACCGGGCGCTCTTCGCTCATGGCCATAGCCATCATCGCCTGAAATTCTCCGCGTCCATCGTTAGTCGCGCTGGCACCCGCATCGACGAAAGTCTTGACGTGGACGGCATCATTGTCTCCGATCCAACGCTCGCCATAGGCGATCTGGTCCGGGACAGAGAGGTCGTTGTTCGCCTGCCGCTTGGTCGAAACTCGGGCATAGATGGCGATGCGCTTGCCGCGAAAGCTTTCCATCAACAATTATCTCCGAACAGACTGGCGATTTCTGCGCCCAACCAGCGATCAATAAGCGCGGCTTCATCGACGATCGACGACCATGAATCGTCCAGGCGGCTGATGACAAGAGGTTTCTTGTCTCGGCACGTCCCGGACATGGACGGTGAGATCTTGTCGTCCCTTCGCGATGGGTTCTTCCTTGCCATGAACAAGGCTGTGCCAATGTTTGCGGGCAAAAACCTGCAAGGTTAGTGTCCGTCAACGCGAAGTTGGTGGAGCTGCTCCCTTCGGTACGCCGGTCCATCTATGAGGCTCCGCGATAACCAACCGGATCGGATCGAGCGCAAATGGAGATGGCACCATAGCGATATCCTGCGCGCCAAGGGCAGCTTGCCGAATGCCCGTGGTGCTAAGCAAATCAGATCGGTTGCCAAGGAGGCGACGACGTCCTCCCGGCATTGTCAGGAGCTTACGGTGCGCAGGCTCGAATCGGTCGAGCATTTCCGGGTCAAGCGCTTGGGCGGTCCGTCGGAGATGCTTCGAGGCCCGTAGTGCGTTGCGCAGGTGCCGACGATAATGAACAATATCGTCCCCGACGCAATCGAACCAAAGATGCGCACGATAGCGGGCCGTATACCCCTCAGCGCCTGGTCCCGGCAGCGCGGCGAGGCACTTTAGCCCCTCTGTGCAGATGGATCCGAAGTTGGCGCCTTCGGCCAGCATGTCAATATAGCATTCATCGTCTGTGAGTTCCGCTGGTTCGCCAATCACGCCTTCAGCGCTGTGCTTGTGATACCAGCTACGCTTTCCAATAAGCACAGGTTTTAGCGCTGTCGGCAAAGCAGACGCGCTGAAGCTCTCGACCCAGCAATAGCTGATTGCGGCAACCGCCTGACTGAGCCAGCGCTTTGGCATGTCGCCGGACCAGGAGCGAAGTCGGTTCTTGTCTTCGCGATATTGTGCGCTCCAGTCGAATGCCTGACGCGCAAGATCCAGCAGCCCAACGATGGGATGGATGCGCCAATTCATCCCCCAGTATGCCGCAGAGTGGCCTTTCGGGATCGACGGCGCCTTGCCAGCATGGATCTGCCGCCGGTGGCGAGGGTGGAAGGCAATACCGGCCTGAAGCTTTCTGGCTTCATCGATACCATTGGGCCGGGCCATCTTGCCGACCAGCGCGGCACCATCTGCGGCAAAAGCGGCGACAATGGCCGTTGCCGCACTTTCCGACCAGGCGCGGCCCAGCGTCCCATCACCAAGGATGGGAATGTCATTTTCAAAATGAGGGAATACTACATCCGGCGGCATCAGCGCGGTTGTCTGAAAGAGGCTGTTCTCTACCTGGCGCGACAGCCAGTATGGTGGTTCAATCGGACCGCCGATGGAGGGGATCGCGTCCAGGTAGGTCTTGATGAAAATTTCTTCGCCTCTTTCGCCGAACGAAAGGCTGAGCAGTCCATGCTGATTATGCCCGAGCCGGGCGCTCTCAGTGATAAGCGCTAGGGCAAGAACCGGAGGCAGATAGTCGCGGCCTTTGGTCTTTTCCCAACGTAATTGGGCTGCTTCAGGCCACGGATCCTGGAGAACTTTCGGATGCTGCTTGAAGGCCGCAAAATAATCCTTGCCCAGAAGAAGACGAAACAAGCGCTCGTCGCGCTTTCGCACATCATCAAGGTAAAGGACGCAGTCGGTGACATCATGGCCTAAAATTTTGCGGAGGAACCGAGCCCTGCCGCCGTCTACGGGTGCGCGCTTATCGGGTGCGAAGGGATCGACGTTCTTTCTGGTGCCAGCCTTGGAATCGCCAGCCACAGAGCCCTGCTGGCCGGGGTTCAACGCATCGTCCGCTTCTGTACCATCCGTGCCGGCATTGGGATGGATCCGGAGCTGCCGCCAGTACCCCGCTTCAAGCTCATCCTTGCTCATGTCTGGGGCAAGCACGGGTCGTTGACTGCCTGCTACAGGATTGATGTCATGCACTATCGCCAGGTGCGGCAACCGTGCGAGTCCCATTGGCTCGCCCGGCTGTCCACTTTTCCAAACGTCCCAGTTGCTGCGAAGGATAGAGAAGAGATCCGCCGAGTTGATATGGCGGTTGCCATCGACTGCTCGGCGGTAAGCTGCGCTCCAACTGACATCTTGGAAATACGGCATGATCTGCTCCTTCTTGGCTCAAATCTCCCGTTATAGGATGAGATTTCACAGCGAGCGAATCTGCTGACGTAGGTCGGCAATGAGGGCATCGACTCCTGCTTCTTCCTCCTTGATCCAGTCATCGAGCCCGAACAGCAAATCCCTCAGTATTGCAGCCTGCATTTCCACTTTGGCCCAAGCGTCGGGATTTCGCTGATTGTGCGCAAGAAGTTGGCTATCGAGCGCGATGAGGGCGCTTTTTTCCTCTTCCACACGCGCTTCAAGAGCCTCGATGCTGGCGAAGTACACATCGGCGCCGCCCACCCGCACAGCGCGGCCCATGGTTTCGCCGCTCATGCTTTGAACTCCTCATTGTCATCAGCATTTTTGCTTTCGAGGTCGAACTGCTTAGGCGATCCTTCTTCTGCGTCCATCGAGCGAAATCGCAAATTAGCGCCATGACGCTCCAGCCAGGCATGCGCTTCACCGCGCTTGAGACGCAGCGGCATGTCGGCAATGTTCAGCCGGTCTGCGGTACGCCGGATCAACATCCACTGCGCTCGCGTGGCAGGCTGATTGCGCCAGTCCTTTTCGTCGGGATTAGCCTGCTGCCAATGCGCAAACGAACGGCACTCTTCCACGTAAGCGGTCTGAGCTTGCTGATAAAGCTGCGCCTTGCCGCGCGCCGTCCATTCTTCCAGGTTCGCGCGGACGGCCGCAACCTCTAATAGCACTACCCCAGCGTCAGGATTTATCTCAGCGAAAGGCGTTATCGCTTCAGTATAACGAGAGAGCGGAAGCGCACGCAGATAGTAGCGCGCCTCGCTCATTTCGCCGTCAAAGCCGGCTTGGCGATCTTGATAGGCAAGCCGGTGGGCATGCCAGGTAGGATGACGAGTGGTATTGAGCAACTGGCTGCGTGCGTTACGTTCCTGCCGCCGCGATTGATCAAGTTTCGCCTGTAGCCTGGCGGTCGCCTCCTGCCGTTTGCGCAATGCACGGCGGCGGCGATCTTCGTCACGATCACAGTTCATCTGTTCTGTCCTCCTTGGTGGTGAGGAGGTCATCATCGCGCCCTTTTGGCATCAACTCTTGTAAGCTTAGCTGCTGGAGCGCCCGAACCTCGTCGCTGGCATCGGCTGAAGCGAGCGTGCCGAGGGCTAACCTTGCATGCCTTAATAGGCTGAACAGGGCATCATCAGATCCAGCGAAACAAGGAGGCAGAGAAGGAAGTGGGGTGGGAGTGCGAAAGAAACGTTGACCCAAGGTCAACAGGGGCTCGCGCCATCATTCCACCCCCCTTCTTATCCGCGAAATAGCAACCATGGCAATGATGCTTGAAAGCGAAGACGGGATATTAAGCGCAGCCGATGCGCGGGCGTTCGCGATCCTCATGGCGCCGAACCGAACAGCCCGGCGGCTGATGGCGGCCGACCGTACCATAGCCGGCGCCCACGCGCGGGCCGCGACATTGCGGCGGATGAAGCAGGCTGCCGCTGCGCGAGAACAGGCCCGCAGCGAACGCAATCTGGCGCGGCAGATGGCTGAGCCGATTGCGCCAGGCTGGGGACGGCTGTTCCAAATCCGCATGCCGGAAGCGAAGCCGCCCGTGCTCAAGTCAGAGCCAGTCCGCAAATGCCCAAACATCTCGACGTCTCGGCGAGCGCTGCGCGCGTACCGATCGCCGCTGATCGATAGCCGGGGACGTGTCGCGCTTTATCTTAAGATCGGGTACGTCGGGTTTAGGTCAAAAGGTTGGCGAGCAGGGCTGCCTGCGGCCCATATCGATTATATTTATCGTGACGGCGTTTTGGAGCTTGGCGATCTTCAGCTGGATGCGCCGATCAGCAATATGGGCGAAAGCGTCGCTGAGATCGCGGCGGCTTGGCGCATGCTGGAGACGGTCGAGGAAGGCTACCGCGCCAATGCCAAGGTGCAGTATCGCCTCGTTCTGAACCTGCCGCACGAACTCAGCGCCGAGCAACGGCAAGAGATGGTCCAATCCTTTTGCAAGCGCACGTTCGGTCGGGTTGGACTTCCCTACGCAGCGGCCGTCCACGAGCCCGACATCAAGAGCGACCAGCGTAATTTCCACGCCCACATTTGCTTCTCAACGCGCCCGTGTGAACGCACCAGCGCATATCGCTGGGCGGTGAGCGAGGAGAAGGTCAATGGTCTCACCGATCCCGCGGGTCTCCTCCTGATCCGCGCGCTCGCAGCCGCGCATCTGAACCGGGCAGCACAGAGCGCGGGCCAACCTACCCGGTTTACGCATCAGACCTATGCTCAGCGCGGCCTCAACGCTGTGCGGCAGGAGCATATCGGCCCTGCCGCCATGGCCGCACATGACCGGGGCGAAACAGTAGGCGCGGTCAAGCGCAACGAGCTTATCGTAACAGCTAACGAGGCCGCCGACGACTGTCGGCAGACGGAGCGTGAGCTTGCGCTGGCGCAACGGGAAGAGGAGTTGCTGCAGCGCGCAAGCAGGCTTGAGGATCGGCGGCGGGCGATCCGGTCGGATCTTGAGCGGTTCAGCGGGATCCGCAGCATGGCGAGCCGTGTCTCGGGATGGCCGCGGCGGGCTCTGCAGCAGACCCGCAACAAGGCCTCGTTAGCTGTGATCGCCATTCGTCAAGACGCGGCTAAAGTCTGTAAACGGCTTGCGCAGGCGGCGCGTCGGCAGCCTGTGATAATGTCTTCGGTTATTCTGGTGCGGCAGAGAACTGCAGCGATATGCGACAGCTTAATCGCTCTTTCGACCCGTGAACACTACGGGGTAGCCATTGCCAATGTGGCGGTCATCAGAACCACCGCTGTCGTAACCGCTAAGAGGCTCCGGAATAGCCGGTCGCGTTATGATCGTTTGCCGCTTCGCACCACAATCGGCGCGATCACGATGACGCAGGCGCGGATCGCCAATGTGGCGTTGCAAAGGATCAAGGCACAGCCCACCAAAAGCCGCGCCTCAAGTCTTGAGGCTGCTATCCGGCGCCTTTCCGAGCAGCGAGCGCGAACGGACAGGCTGCGCGCCGACGTCGACCGCTGGCGCCAACATTTCGATGCTCGCCATCGGGCAATCCAGACTGACACCATCGCTGCCGCCCGCGCCATGTTCAATGCTTCCAAGAAGCCGCCCTATCTGATCGACGGGACACGGATAATACTCGATCTTTCGGCCTTTGCGGCCGATGAGGTGGCACTCTTCCGCTCGCTGGATACGGACACGCAGGTTGATATTCTGAAGGACCGGTACGCTCGGGACCAGGAGGAAGCCCGCATTCTGCGCGAAACTATGGAGAAGGCTGCAAACGAGGCGGCGGCACGGGCACGCCAGACGCTGGTCGATGAGGCTTGCCGACTGGTCCTGCAATTTGCCCTGCGGCCCTATCGTATCGTTGACGACCGCATCGTTACGGACTGGTCGGGCCTCAGCGCCGATGAGCGCGCCACGCTGGAAGCGTTCGACAAGGACGACCCACACCTGCGCAAGGCCATACTTGCGCGCGTGCAACGCGACTGCAAGGCAGAGGCGGCAACCCAAAGCCACCAAGTTCTGGTGGGTGAGTCGGCACCGTCACCTGCGGGACCACCTCCCCCAGATACCTATGCGGTGAAGAGCCTCAAAACACGGCAAGAGCGTGACCGATCTGCGGCGACCATGGATGCCACGCCGCAACAAAAGAACAGGGACACAAATCTTTCGGCAGATCCGCAGACAGCAGCGTCAGACGCAACACAGAAAGATCAGCCGCAGTCTCCGACGCGACCGCGGAGATGGCACCCTGGAATGATGAACGATGGTCCTGAACGCTAGATGACCTTAAGCTAAGGGCACTGCTCTGTCGGCAGCATGGAAAAGGCGCCCTCGGCGGGCCGCTGATCCGCGGGGAAGATGAAGGTTCGGGAAGAAGGAAAAAAACAGGCGCAAGCCTGCGCTTCTGACCGGCCTTCACTCACATCCGGCGTCAGCCGGTAACCCCAGCAAACTGCACCATGATCTGACCGTCTTCAGGCGGTGCGATCTCGTGCGTCATCGGAAAAGCCCATGTTACCATCCCATACCATTATCGCATTCGTTCCCGTCACGCTTGATGCGGGCCATCACCTTGGCCTGCACAATGAGGTTCTCATCGGCGGCGCCACCTTCACCGTGCAGGTGAGCGGCGGCAAGGTCGGCTTCGACCTGGACACCTTTGTTCTT
The DNA here is from genome assembly GCF_054771735.1 of Sphingobium sp. TomMM35A. Lineage (NCBI taxonomy): Bacteria > Pseudomonadati > Pseudomonadota > Alphaproteobacteria > Sphingomonadales > Sphingobiaceae > Sphingobium > Sphingobium sp. TomMM35A. The sequence continues at coordinate 850,074 of NZ_BSRC01000001.1, read as the reverse complement.
CGCCCATCCGAACCTGCGGAAGATTTCCTTCATTGGATCGATCAGAAGCTGAGCAACGACAGCGCCACCCGGGCGCTTTACGCACCAGACACCGTGGCCGATCTACTGCGACGGCTGCCCGGTGCTGAGCATTCATCGGGAGTTCGCAGTCTTTCTGGCAAGGGCAGGCAGCCCCTCATTCGCCTCTTATATGGCAGTCCGGATGGCTTCCTGTCCCTGGCTGAAGCCTGTGCTCACGCATCGATTGCCTGCGCGCAGGCCGATGCCAGTGACCGCTTCTCCGCCTGGGTGCGGTGCGACATCGACAAGATCGCAGCGGAGGCGGAGATCGACGTGATCGCCGTCTGGCGGCTGACGATCGATGCCATAGCCCGGCAGACTGGCCTAGGCGACGAGCTGGCGCCCATCCTGCGGCATCACCTCACCATGTGGCTCCACGCAGAGGATCGCGCATCGACCCGCCTCCATCACCGCGACCTCAATCCGCTCGCGAACTGACAATCTATCCGCGCGCGACGCGGCATCTGAAAGACTTACACATGAACTTGATCGATCTCACCATCGAGCATCGCGGCTTTACACGCCGCAGCATCGCAATCAGCATGCGGACGGCTGGCGCCTGCCATGGCATGCGCCATCGTCCGGACTGCCGTATCTTATGCGGCATCGGCCTATTCCTGGTGGAGCCAAGCGGCGATGGCTATCGGTTCCAAGCGCAAAGCCGTTATCTTGGACCGAATGACACGCCGCTTGATTTGCTCGACTGGTTGCAAGCGCTGCTACCAGCCAAAGGCGCGATCATCAGCTGGGACAAATGGCTTCCCGTGCCGCGGCGGATCGCCGCCCTGGCCGATCCGGAGCGGCATTCCACCCTGCTGAAGGCAGCTCAGGACATTGGTGGCCGCTGGCGCGATCTCCAATACAGTGACATCTGGTACCTCAAGCAGGCTCGCTCGATGCCGATACCCTGCGTCTGTCTGCCTCATGTGCAAGCTGCGGACTGCGAGGCCAGCGCACCCCTGTACCTGCTGCCCAATGCAAGTGTCGCTGAGCCACAACTGATCAACGAGGCCATAGCGGGCTGGCAGGCGTGGGCGAGGATGTTTGCCGGCTTCGACAGTGATCTGCAAGCCGCAGGGGCACTGCGCGCCCTTGATGCCTGGCGGACCGCCGCACCGAACGCCGGCTGCGTCTGACCGCCACTTCTCCCTTCATCACAACCTCGAGGCGCCCAGCCTCCTGAACCTCAATCGGAAATCTACCATGCTTAACAAACCTGCTTGCCTGTCCCGCGGGGCGCCTGCCTATGCCGTCGTCTTCGACATCGAAGTTCAATATGATCATGAAGCTCACGGACGATACCGTGCCATCGAAGAATTTACAGATGCCGACGCGGCGGCATTGTTCTACAAGGAAGCGCGGAACGATCCACGCGTAGTTCCAAGGTGGCCGTTTCATCGGATCGTCACCATGTCGTGGCTGGTCATGACGGATGGGCCAGACGGTCTTCGCCCCATCAGGCTGGAAACGCGCGGCTGTCCAGAAGCGGACGAAGCTGAGATCCTCAAGAGCTTCTTCGCCGATATGGAGCAGCTGGGATCAGTGCACCTGTACAGCTGGGGTGGCTATTACAAGGACTGGCCTCAGATCCTGTTCGCCGCCATGGCGTCAGACTTGGAGCTGCCGGCAAATTTGCAAGGGCTGCTCCGGCACTGGCACCGCGGGGGTTCCGGCCACATCGACATCATGACCGACATGGCGGTCGGCGCGAAAAATCCTCACCTTGCTGAAGTTGCTGCAGGTCTGGGCATCCCAGCAAAACTCACCTGTCGGCCGGATCTTGTCAGCCGCGCCATGGAGCGTGGCAAGTGGAGTGATGTCAAGGAGGTGTGCGAGGGCGACGTTCTGTCAACGCTAGCCCTGCTGATGCTGTGGCGCCGTCTCGAAGGGCGCAGCCGCTCCAGACTGGAAGGCATCCGCCGCCTCACGGCCTTCGTCGCCGAGCACCTTAGCCACCGACGATATGCAGCGACCTGGATCGACTATGGCGAGCGGCTGTTCACTGAGGCGTCAGACCGCGAAGCCAGCAAGATCGCCGTCTTCGCGCCGCAACTGTTCGATTGAAGCTGAAGCAGGAGCGCGCCGTTCGGAATTCAGCGGGCGCGTGGGAACAGGGCGGCTGATTCATTCAGCCGCCCATGTCCCATAACTATATATAAAGGCATTCGGCTGAATGCTGAATTGGACCTCATCGCGCTCAACATGAGCTCGACATTGAACAGGACCATATCAGCATGAATGCTCTTACTGGCTTTCCCTCCGATCCGAGGCATTCGGATCGCCGGAGCACGTCAGCGCAAGAAGCGCCGACCAAGGAGTGGGATTCTCAGCCAGAAACGGACAAGTGGCTCGCCAGCAACCATTTTGACAATGCCACGCCGAAGATCCCCTTCCGTATCGACGGCTGGTTGGCCGAACGCGGCACCGCTATCTGGTACGGTGCGGGCAGCACGGGCAAGACCCAGCTGCTGCTTTGGATGGCCGCGATGATCGCAAGCCGCCCTCAGCATCGCCGACCCACCTGGCTTGGCGGCAAGATCAATGGAACGGGCCATGTCCTCATCCTGACGGCAGAGGACGCGCGGCCGCAGATTGTCGGCCGGCTGCGCGACATCGTGCAAAGCACGATGCATCAGACCGCCGCGGCCGCGCACGAGACCTGCTCGCGCCTGCATGTCATGCCGTTTATGAGCATGACAGAGGATGAGTTCAAACATCCCAATGCCAGCCTGCTGCGGTATGATAATGATCGCGTCTGGCGGGCGTCGGCTGTGATGAAGGAGATCCGACACTACATCACCACCTGGAACGAGCTTCACGCCGATCTCGAGGACCGGATCGTCGGCGTCGTTCTGGATTCCGCCACCAGCATGGCCGGCTTCGACAGCATGGAAGGCGAAGCGACCACCAATTTCTTCTTCTATCTCGGCCGTCTGTGCGAGGCGCTCGGCATCTTCTTCACAATTATCGGCCATGTGCCCAAGGCGGCTTTCGTTCCCCGTAAGGATCCCGAAGGCACAGCCGCATCGCGGCTGCGCGGCGTCGCGATGTGGACCACGGCACCGCGCATGGCAGTCGAGATACGCCTGCTCCAGAAATGGCGAGAGCGAGGACGAGACATCCTTGAGAAACCTGATCTGCGCGCGATGTACCCTGATGTTAAACGCGAGGACTTCCTAGTAGTTTATGCCGCAAAGGCAAACCTGCTCGATGTCTGCCGCGAGCCGCGCTACCTTATCCGCAACGCTTTGGGAGCGTTCGAGGAGATAGAACCTCTCGCTGGCGCTGAGGCCGAGCCCAATAATGTGAACGACACCCAGTCGCCGCGGCCGCGCAAAGCGCCCGTGGAATCACGGGGCGCGCCGCCCGTGCTCAAAAAAGCCACCAGAACGAAGGTGGACTATGTGCCAGGCACTGCATTGGTGATGCGCGCCTTGGCAATCGCCTATCCTGACCTGAAGGATGGTCAGCGTGTCGCAGCAGCCAGCGTGTGGGCCACTATCAAATCCCTGCATGAGCAGGAACCTCTGGCAGCTCGACAGCTCGTCAGTAGCGCTTCTGGCGGCGGTAAGACCGGCGCCCGCCAGGGGAGCATCGGCTGGCACTTTCAGAAGCTGGAGGACCTGGGCGTCCTGGTGAAGCACAACAGTCGCCATTATTTTGTGGCCTGGCCAGAACCGTCTACCGCCAATTGATAAACGATCAGCCTTAAGCTGTCGGCGATAAAGCCAACAATCTTCTCAGCAGACCCGCAGCCCGGCGGGTCTGAATTCTTCTTTTTCCATCGCAAGGTCGACCAGTGATTGGTCGGTTCTGAAAGATTGGCAAATGCCAATGATAGGAAAATGAGGTATTATGAAGATGTTTAGCATCCTAAACGAACTGTTTGAAGTGTCCCTGCTGGAGAAATTCCAGGCAGCATTGGGAGCAATGAAGCTAGCCAACGGAACTTCGTTGGCGGCCGCTCTGGTGGCGGCGATGATGGTGGACCTGCGGCAGAGCCGCAGTGAAGATGGACCGGATGTCATCGACTCACTGGACGACAGAGCGATCATTGGTCTCGGCGAAGATCTGCTCGCGGCGCTCGGTGATGATCACGAATTCACGATGCCGTTTGGGACGACTGTCTGTTCTGTATCGGCTGGGACGGTACGGATTGGCGCGGAGATCTGGGTGACCGATGCAGGCCGGGACGGCCTTTTTGCGATGGAGACAGTGCGCCGTGACGCGCACGGCCGCAATCTTGAATTGCTGCGCGACACCATCTCACAAGCTGTTCAGCGCCAGCCTTGGCGGCGGATGGGTCTTCCGTCACCAGCCTTCATTGCTGACCGCGATGCGCGGTACTTGCTCAAGTTTCCGCCCTTTGCAGAAGCTGGTGGCGTCGTTCTGCAGCGCTGGGCGGACGATACCGAGGCCGAACGCTTCTGCTCGGCTACCCCGGAGCAGGTCAATGCTCTGGCCAGGTCGATGGTGGCTGATATGAAGGCTCTGTGGAAGCGCCGTCATGCGATCGCGGACCAAGTTAAGGCAGTGCGCCGCATGGCTGAGGCCGAGGTCGCAGCCAATCCATCTGGGATTGCCATCAACGCGATAGCGGTCGACTTAGAACATCAGCGGGAACAAGAGCGCCTTTCCTTCTACGTCGAATACGATGCGATTGACGAGGCTTTGCGTCTTGGAATTGCACTCGACTATATTCCGGCGTTCATTGATGGGAAGATGAGACCCTATTGGATTGCGTTGGACAATGAAGGGCGTCGCGAGCGTCGCGACACTCTTCGACTTTCTGGGGCGGATGGTGAGATCGACGCGTTCGCTGCAGCGATTATTCGCCACGCACCGCAAGGGCAGGAGGATATCCTCGCCCGTCTTGCGACCGGCTATGACACATTCATCACGCTCACGGCAGAGGATGGCCCAGTCTACGCCTCAGTATTCTGGCGCAACGGGTGCGTTGAGGCTGAGGTCGCCGCGCCTGGCAGGTTCGAGCAGCATGGCGACCTGCTTGTTTGGTATGGAGCCCCGTTGGACAAGGCCAGCGCAATGGAGCTGGTCGGCCAGTCTCTATCCTCGGTCTGTCCTCTGCCCATTGATGCTGCTTGCACGATAGTCTCTGCTGGCCCGCTGATGTCTGGCGGAGTAGGGCTGCAGTTTCGCGGGGAGCGTTCACTTGTGAACTGTTCCACCGGGCTGATCTGGGACCGGTGATGGCATGCGAGAGCCGGTGCGAAAGCGTCGGCTCTCGCCCATCCCATCGAAGGCAAGTTGGCGGCGGCCTTGACGGGTGCTCACTTGGATGCCCCGTCGCCGTAAGTCGTGGAAGAGGCCTACCCATCGCACCTTAGTGGCAGCCGAGCAAGTCAGCGCCCCTGCCATCTGGGGGCGCGCTTCTCAGCGAAAGCGCGGGTATCTTCCACTGCGTCGGTGTCCGCGAGCATCGCCCTCGTCGCCGGATAGTCCCATCCGCCGAGGAGTTCGTTCGACTGACGTCGAGAGCCCCAGCTGCGTGGCCTCCTTGGTTGCGCGAACCGACATCGGGCTGCACGCGAGAATACCAGCCGCAGAGCGCTTGGCGGCACCTAAGGCGTCCTCTGCCACCTCGTTGATGATACCGAGATCAGCAGCTTGCTGATAAGATCTGCCGTTCGCCCGGTCGTCGGCGAACAGCAGAAGTGTCCCAGTAATGGTCGATCGCTATGCCGCGACAGCCTGATGAACAAACGGCAAGTTTCAGCGAGCCGCTTCGGGCAGTCGAATGTCGGCTAAGTCGTCAAGGACGGACGTCACGCCCGCTGCTGCTTGAGGTACGGTTTCGACGCAGTGGTGCTCCGAAGCCGACAGAGCACAATGTCCCACTTGTGCCCCTCAATCAGATCAGCAATAGAGCAATATGTGATCTCAGTTGGTATCAGATTTTGATCGATCATCTAAGGGAGGCTCGGCTTCAAAGAGGGTGGTCGCAGGCGACGCTGGCGGCGCGTTCGGGCGTCAGCGTTCAGGCGGTGAAGCGGCTAGAGCGCGGTATAGGCAGCCTCGAAACGGTCATGAGCGTCATGACCGCGCTAGACTTCCATTTAATGGGGCTGGGTGAAGGCGGCACCTTACCCGAACAGTTAAAATCCGCACGGCGCAAGCGGTGCATGTCAATTACGACCGTCGCATCGAAAGCGGGTTTGTCCCGCGCAACAGTGGCAAGCCTTGAACAAGGCAAGGCCACGGTCGGTAGCTTGATCAAGGTGCTCGCCGTGGTGGCACCCCGCGCTCGCCGCAGAGCACCAGAGCGCGCATATTGGGGACAGGCGAACAAAGTCGATCGCGATAGCCGCTTTACGCCTCCGGAATTCATGGAAGACATCTATGCAGCGTTTGGTCCCGTTGATCTCGACCCATGCGCCAACATTCACAGCCCTGTCATTGCCAAGCGTAAAATCCTGCTCACTCAGGGCGGTGATGGACTGACGGATGCATGGTCCGGCGATCTAGCCTTTGTGAATCCGCCTTTCTCCCGGCTACTTGTGTGGCTTCGCCGCGCCCATGAGCAATGGCATTCAGGCCGTGTAAGGACTGTAGTTTGCCTAGTTCCCGTTCGAACAGATTCCACATGGTTCCACGAAACGCTGAGCATTGATGCCGACATGTTTTTGCTGAGGGGACGAGTGCGTTTCTTGGATGCCGCCGGCAAAGGCCAGCACACGCCCTTTTCCCTCATGCTGGTGACACTGGGCGCGACGGAGGAACAGAAGCAGCGTTACGCGACGCTCGTTCCTGGCTATTGGTTGACGCGAAGCAACGCCGTTGCTCGATCTCTTTGATAGCAAGTGATTCAAGCAGCATTGCGAAAGGCTGGACGTCTGACGCGCGAAACGGCCTGCCTCGGCGAGGTCGGTAAGCAAGTGCCGATCGGCATGTCGTGTGCACACGACCGCTTAGTCCCGAAACAGTCGTTCCCGCCAATTGTCGATGGCGTGCAATGAATGCCTATCTTCACAGCGAGATAAAGGTTTAGCTGACGTGCGTTGCGCACTGCGGCGTCCAATTCCTGTTTTGACCGGCTTAAAGTGCTAGGCTGGTTTGCACCGGCTTCGACGGCATCTCTTCGATCGAGAACAATTTCACCGGCGGCGTCACCAACAGATTAGCTTCCGTCGCCTTATGATCCAGCCACTGCATGACCTGCCGACGCTGGATGATCGCGCCATGGCGCTCCTGATAGCGCATCACCTCCGGGTTCGCGTCCACCGTGATGATCCGGTAGCTGATCGGCCACTCACCCATGGCGGGTTCCCAGATGGCGGCGAGATAGAAAAAGTTGCCATCCTCCAGGCGCACCCGGAATTTCTTGTCGCGGATGTGAAACTCCGAGGCTGGCACCAGGCAGCGATTGGTGGGGAAAGTGCGCCCTTCCGATCGAATGAACTCATAGCGCACGCCGTCACTGAAGCGCGGATTGGAACCCCAGGCCGCTTCGATCATCTCAATCTCTGAGACGGTATCGGGATTGCGCCGGATGATGGCGCGGCGGCCCCCGAGCGCATCGGAGTCAAAGGGCGTTGCTTTCGAGTCCATGACTAGAACATACAGGGAACGATTAGCGGGAGCAAGCGCGGCGAGAAGGAGGAGCGATGTGCAACGACTATAGGCTGGAGGTCAACATCGCCTCGATCGCCGAGGATTTCGAAGACCTCAAAATCAAGATCAGGATGCCCGAGGGCAAGCCCAATGTGCCCGCGCGGGAGGACATCAAGATCACTGATGTTGCGCCGATCGTCCGCTCGATCGAGGGTGAGCGCGGATCAGGCGAGCTGGTCAACCGGCGGTGGAGCTGGCCAGGTCCCAAGGGCAAGCCCGTCTATAATTTCCGGTCTGAAGGGCGCGAGTTCACCTCCAACCGCTGCTTGATCCTTGCCGACGGCTTTTACGAGTTTACCGATCCCGCGGGGCCCAAGCAGAAGCGGCTCGACAAATGGCTCTTCACCATGGCCGATCACCGCTGGTTCTGCATCGCGGGCATCTGGCGGGATAGCCCGCAGGGGGAAGCCTTCACGATGCTCACCATGGATGCAGGTCCTGATGTCGCGCCCTATCATCACCGGCAGATCATCCCCTTGACCCGCGATCAGTGGGCCGACTGGCTTGATCCGGAGGTGCCCGCCGCTGATGTGCTGCGCTGGCTGCCCCGAGGCAGTCTGCCCGTCACCCAGGTCTATGGCACTCCGCCATCGCAAGGAGCGTTGCTGTGATAACGAGCGACGCAACCCTGGCCCGCTTCGTTGAGGCCCAGGCGAACAGCTATGCAGCGGCTCTGGCCGAGATCCGCGCCGGCGCGAAGCGCACGCACTGGATGTGGTTTGTTTTCCCGCAGCTGCGTGGCTTGGGGCACAGCCCCACCGCGGACTATTATGGCATCGCTTCGATCGAGGAGGCGCGCGCCTATCTGGATCACCAGCTGCTTGGGCCCCGCTATCGCGCTTGCGTGGAAGCATTGCAGAAGCTTGCGACCCGCGATCCCGTTGCCGTCTTCGGCAGCATCGATGCGATAAAACTGCGGTCATCGCTCACCCTGTTCGAAGCGGTGGAACCTGATCCGCTGTTCGCTAGCGCGATTGACCGCTGGTTCGGTGGCGAGCGAGATGCTGCAACGACAGAGCTCCTGAGGATCTGAACGGGGAACGCCCAACATTGCGAAAACAGGAGATTCATCGCGCTTGACGAATCTGGTGGCACACTGGAACATAAAGGGAACATCTGAGTCGATATGTTCCCATGGCCTCCCTTGCTTCCCAATCTGATCAGCCCCGCACCGCGCCGCTCGCCGCCCTATTGGCTGAGTTGGCGCAGGCGCGTGGCGCGCGTGGCCCAGCCTTGCCTTTTGGCATCGCCGCGCTTGATGAGCGCCTTGCCGATGGCGGGCTGGACGGCGCGGCCTTGCACGAGATTGCCGCCGCTTCCCCGACGCTCAATGATGATGCGGCAGCGACGCTGTTCATGGCTGGCACGGCCGCGCGCTTCGCCAGCAAGCCTGACTTTACCGCCTTCTGGGCGCTCACCAGGTTCGATCTTTATGCACCAGGCCTTGAACAGGTGGGACTTGGACCAGATAAGGTTCTCTATGCGCAGGGCACGAGCGACAGCGCGGTGCTCGCCATGGCTGAGGATGCCCTGCGCGATGGCTCGCTGGCCTGCGTTGTCGCGGAAGTAAAATCCGCCGACCAGACAGCAACGCGGAGGCTGCAGCTGGCGGCCTCTGACGGCAAGACGCCGATGCTGCTTTACCGCCGTCATCGTATCCCTGACCGCTGCCCATTGAGCGGGCTGTCCTCGGCCATGACTCGCTGGCGGATCGGCTGTGTGCCATCGGCGCCTCTCCCCCATCCGGGGGTCGGACGCGCACGCTGGTCGATCGAGCTTGTCCGCCAGCGCAATGGCAATCCCTTCTCCCTCGAACTGGACGCGTGCGATGACCAGGGTCGCCTCGCTCTACCTGCCCCAGCTCGCCATAGAGCGCCTGCGGCGGCTGGAGCGGTCAGCCAAGCGGCCTGAGCGCGCGAGCCCGTCGCTCGCTCCCCGCCTAGCCGAGCCGATAGACGATAATCCCGGCGCTTGTTCTGTTCCGCGTGGCGGCGGCTGGCGACCGGGTGCACGCTGGGCGCGCGATGAGGCGCAGCGGCCGAGCCAGAGCGAGATCGATGCACTGCCAGCCCATCAGCGTCCAACCATGCGGGAGATGGGGCGCCGGAGCGAGGCGGCCGAACATCCGTTCAGGGCCATGCCGGCCGATGAAGGCGGCGCCAGCGTCCGCTTGGCGCCCGCACCTGGCTGGACGAGCTTGTGGGGCAAGCCGACCATCCTGATAACCCGGACGGGACAGCGCGATGTGGTGACCGCCGCCTGCCCGGTGGCGCTTGGATTAAGCCTGCGTCCGGGCATGGCGGCCGCTCACGCCCGGGCGCTCGTAACCGACCTCGATGTGCGGGATGCCGATCCTGATGCCGATCGCGCCTGGCTTGATCGGCTCGCGCTTCATGCGGTCAGCCATTGGACGCCGACCACCTGCCCATCGGGGAGCGATGGCCTCTGGCTGGACCTTACCGGCACCACCCACCTGTTCGGCGGCGAAGCCCGTTTTTGCCAACGTCTGCTGCGCTTCCTTGAGCGGCTGGGCTTTACCGCCAGCATCGCTGTCGCAGGCACGCCCGGTGCTGCCCATGCACTGGCGCGCTATAGCGGCCAAGCCATTACGCTGCTGCCGCCCGGCGCCGAAGCCGAGGCGATCGCGGACCTGCCGCTCGCCGCGCTGCGGCTTGAGCCTGAAGCGCTGACGTCTGCCGCCCGTTTTGGGCTGGAGCGGATCGCAGATCTCTATCCGATGCCGCGCGCGCCTCTGGCCAAGCGTCTTGGCCTTGCCACCGTCCGCCGCCTCGATCAGGCACGCGGGTTGGTGGCTGAGCCGATCATCCCGGTCGTGCCCTTCGAAGCGCCGCGGGTGGAGCGGCAGCTGCTTGAGCCGATCGGCACGGCGGATGCCATCACCCAGGTCATCGGCGATCTGGTCGATGATCTTGTCCTACAGCTTCAGGAGAGAGGCCTCGGGCTGCGAGCCGCCCACCTCACCTGCCAAATCGTCGATGGTAGCGAGCAGCATGTGGCGATCGGTACATCGCGCGCGACGCGGGAACCCAAGCATCTAAAGCGCATGCTTGGCATGCGGGTGGAGCGGATCGATCCAGGGCTTGGCATAGAAGCGATGAGCCTGACCGCGCCGCGCGTGGAGGCACTTAAAGCGCAGACGCTGGAGGCTGGTCTTGGCACCAGCGACAGGCCGCCGGACATTGCGCCACTGATTGATCAGCTCGCCGGGCGGATCGAGCCCGACGCGCCGTTCCGCCTGTCTTCGCAGGAAAGCGATGTACCCGAACGCGCGGTCCAGCGCGTCGAGGCACTGGCAAAGCCCTTGGGCTGGCCGACATGGAAGCGACCGGTGCGCATGCTGAAGCGGCCAGAATTGCTCTCTCACGTGGTGGCGCTGCTCCCCGACCATCCGCCGCGCCGCTTCAGCTGGCGCGGCACAGCCTATCGGGTGGTGGCGGGCGATGGCCCGGAGCGGATCCATGGCGAATGGTGGCGCAATGACAAGGAGCTCTGGGCAGTGCGGGACTATTTCCGGGTGGAGGCGCAAGGCGGCGAGCGCTTCTGGCTGTTTCGCCGCGGTGACGGCGTCGATGAGCAGACCGGGGACCTCAGCTGGTACATGCATGGGATGTTCGGCTGATGGCCCGCTATGTCGAGCTACAGGTAACCAGCCACTTCTCCTTCCTGCGCGGTGCCTCCTCGCCCGAGCAGCTCTTCTCCGCCGCTGCCTTGCTGGGGCACAAGGCGCTCGGCATTGCCGACTGGGGCAGCGTTGCTGGCGTGGTGCGGGGCTGGGATGCGCAGAAGGCGACCAAGGTCCGGATGATCCCCGCCGCCCGCGTCGATCTGACCGACGGACGCGCCTTGCTGCTCTATCCGACCGACCGACTCGCCTGGTCGCGCCTGACCCGGCTGCTCTCGCTTGGCAAGGCGCGGGGCGGCAAGGGCTGCTGCCTGCTCGACTGGGCTGATGTGGCGAACCATGCCGAAGGCATGATCGCCATCCTGGTGCCGGACCTGCCCGACAGCGAGACGCTCGCCAACCTCACTGATCTTCACAATGTCTTTGGCCGCCGTGCCTATATGGCGCTGTCCTTTCGACGTCGCCCGGATGACCTTGCCCGTCTGCACGGGCTTGATGCCATGGCGCGGCAGGCAGGCGTCCGCAGCGTCGCTACCGGCGATATTCTCTATCATACACCCGAAGCGCGGCCGCTGCAGGATGTCATGACCGCGATCCGCAAGGGCATCGCCATTGATGGGCTCGGGTTCAGGCGCGAGCGCCATATGGACCGCAACTTGAAATCGCCGGACGAGATGGAGCGGCGCTTTGCCGCCTTTCCCGACGCGATCCAAGCGAGCGCCGATGTCGCCGCTGAGTGCCGGTTCGATCTTGGCGAGATCCAGTATCAATATCCCTATGAGCAGGTGATGGAAGGCCGCACCGCGCAGGAGGCGCTGGCGGCGCTAACGGGCGAAGCTGCCGCGAAGATGTTTCCCGATGGTCTGCCCAAAGCCTATCACGACCAAATCCAACATGAGCTGCGGCTGATCGATCAGCTGGGCTATGCGCCCTATTTCCTGACTGTCCATGCAATCGTTGCCGAAAGCCGACGGCGCGGCATCCTCTGCCAGGGGCGAGGCTCGGCGGCGAACAGCTGCGTCTGCTTCATGCTCGGCATCACCTCGATCGATCCGATCAAGCATGAGCTGCTGTTCGAGCGCTTCGTCTCGGGGGAGCGCAAGGAGCCGCCCGACATCGACGTCGATTTCGAGCATGAGCGGCGCGAGGAAATCATCCAGTGGATTTATGAAACCTATGGCCGCACCCGCTCGGCGCTGACCGCCGTGGTCACTCGCTACCGCACCCGGGGCGCCGTGGCCGAGGTCGGCAAGGCGCTAGGACTGCCGCGCGATCTCACCAAGATGCTGACGGGGCTCGTTTGGGGCTGGTCGATGGACGGCATCAGCCAGGAACAAATTGAGAGCCTCAATTTGAACGCCGATGACCATCGGCTCAAGCTCACGCTGGAACTGTCGCGGCAGCTGATTGGCACGCCCAGGCACCTCTCGCAGCATCCCGGCGGGTTCGTACTGACTCAGGACCGGCTTGACGATCTGGTGCCGATCGAACCGGCTCGCATGGAAGACCGGCAGATCATCGAATGGGACAAGGATGATATTGATGCGCTGAAGTTCATGAAGGTCGATGTGCTGGGGCTCGGCATGCTTGGCTGCATGAACCGCGCCTTCAATTTACTGGAGGAGCATAAGGGCATCAGCATCGGCATGGCCGACCTTCAGGAGGATGATCCCGCCGTCTACGCCATGATCCAGCGCGCCGACACGCTCGGCGTCTTCCAGATCGAAAGCCGCGCGCAGATGTCGATGCTGCCGCGGATCAGGCCGAAAGAATTTTACGACCTGGTGATCGAAGTGGCGATCGTTCGCCCGGGGCCGATCCAGGGCGACATGGTCCATCCCTACCTGCGCCGCCGTGAAGGCAAGGAGCAGCCGGAATATCCCAAGGAGGAACTGAAGGCCGTGCTCAAGAAGACGCTGGGCGTGCCGCTGTTCCAGGAGCAGGCGATGAAGGTGGCGATCGTCGGCGCGGGGTTCACGCCCGCCGAGGCTGACCAGCTGCGCCGCGCGATGGCGACGTTCAAGCTCACCGGCGGGGTCAGCCACTTTTACGACAAGCTGGTGAACGGCATGGTGTCGCGCGGCTACCCCAAGGACTTTGCCGAGCGCACCTTCAAGCAGATCGAGGGGTTTGGCAGCTACGGTTTTCCCGAAAGCCATGCGGCGAGCTTTGCCAAGATCGCTTATGCCTCCTCCTGGATGAAGCATCATCATCCCGATGTCTTCTGTGCCGCCCTCTTGAACGCCCAGCCCATGGGCTTCTACGCCCCGGCGCAGATCGTGCGCGATGCTCGCCAACATGGCGTCGAGGTGCGGCCGGTCTCGATCAATCACAGCCATTGGGATTGCACACTCGAGCCCGCACGCGGTCGCTATAGGGCGGTGCGGCTTGGCTTCCGGCAGGTGCGCGGCCTTGCCAATCTTCATGGCGCGGCGATCGTCGCTGCCCGTGGTCCTGCGCCGTTCGAGAGCGTTGAAGAGGTCTGGCGCCGCGCGCGGGTGCCGCGCGCTGCGATCGAGCGGCTTGCAGAAGCCGATGCCTTTGCCTGCATCGCGCAGGACCGGCGGCAGGGGCTCTGGAAGGTGAAGGGGCTCGGCGAAGCGCCACTGCCGCTCTTTGCCGCGGCCGACGAGCGGGAGGGGAAATTTTCAGCCGAAGGTCAGGAAGCTCAGGTTAACCTGCGGCCGATGACGGAAGGGCGCGAGGTGGTGGAGGATTATCGCTCGCTCCAGCTGTCGCTGCGCGCGCATCCGCTGAGCTTCCTGCGGTCGCAGCTTGACGCCATGAATATCGTGCGGTGCGCAGATCTTCAATCGATCCGCAATGGGCGCAATGTCGAGGTCGCTGGCGTTATCCTTGTGCGGCAGCGCCCGGGATCGGCTAAGGGCGTGCTGTTCGTCACGATCGAGGATGAAACCGGGGTGGCCCAAGGCATCCTCTGGCCCAACAAGTTCGAAATCTACCGGCGGCAGGTGATGTCAGCCTCGATGATCGCCATGCGCGGCCGGCTGCAGAAGGAAGGTGAGGTCATTCACATCATCTGCGACCGGGTCATCGATCATGACGAGATGCTCCGCTCCGTGGGGCGGACCGAGTTCAACGTGGCACCTGGTCGCGGTGATGGGGCCAGCCATGGCGGCGGGCCTGATCCGCGCGACCCAGCCTTTCCGAGCGGTCGCACATTGTCCTCGCCGCCGTTCAGGACCACCGCAGAGCCGGAGCAGGTTCTGCCGATCCGTAGCCATGATTTTCACTGACCAACAGCTTACGCTTGATATCAGGGATCTAAGTGGAAACCTTCGGCGGTTTCCGACCAAAGCACGAACCCGCTCCGCGGGAGAGTCGCTTGGGGTGACGTAGCGTAGTATTGTTCAGGCTTTGCGAGCGGCAATGTCGCCTTGCGAGCGTGGAGTTCCTTCAACGCAAAGGAACTCACCATGGATGCTGTCACTACCGCCGCCCCGAACAACTCGCTCCGCCAGCGTATGTTACAGGACATGAAGATGCGTGGCTTTGGAGAGCACACGCAGAAGGACTACATCCGCCATGTTCGGCGCTTCGCTACCTTTCTGGGCAAGCCCCCTGATTTAGCCACCGTCGAAGATCTCCGGCGTTTCCAGATCGATCAGCATGAGCGCGCCGTTGGGCCTGCAACGATCAATGGGGCCGTATCGGCACTGCGTTTCCTGTTCGGTATCACTCTCAAGCGGCCGGAGATGGCGCTGGGGCTTGTCGTCCTTCATTACGCGCCCAAATTGCGGGTGGTTTTGAGCGTCGAGGAGACCGCGCGGCTGCTCGAGGCTGCGCCAGGCATCAAATACAAAGCAGCACTCAGCGTGGCCTATGGCGCGGGCTTGCGTGTCTCGGAGGTTGCCCACCTCAAGGTCGATGACATCGACAGCACCCGGATGCTGATCCGCATCGAGCAGGGCAAGGGACGCAAGGATCGCAACGCCATGCTCTCACCGCATCTGCTCGATTTTCTTCGTCAGTGGTGGCGCGAAGGCAAGCGGCGCGGGGTGATGTTGCCACATGGCTGGCTGTTCCCCGGTCGTAACGGCACGGACCCGATCTCGGCGCGCCAGTTGCACCGCGTCGTGCAGGAAGCGGCCGAGCGCGCCGAGATTCACAAGCGGGTGAGCCCCCATACGCTGCGACATTCTTTCGCCACTCACCTACTCGAGCAGGGTGTCGATATCCGCGTCATCCAGGCCTTGCTGGGGCACGTGAACATCAACACGACCGGCCTCTACACTCAGGTTTCGAGCAAGACCATGCGGGCGGTGAGCAGTCCGCTCGACCAGATCGTTGCCGTGATGGAAGGCAGGGCACCTCCCGGCTGAACCCGTGCGCGCCTCGCTCGAGGTCGCTGATATCTTCCGCAGCGCTGGGCCCGCGTATCGTGCAGCCCACGCCGGGCATCTCAGCCTCGGCCAGCTCAAGGTCATGGCGGCCATCGAGAACTGCCGCACCGCCGCGCTAGGCGGTCACGTCGAGGCTTGCGACGACTGCGGGCATTGGCGGATCGCCTACAACTCGTGTCGCAATCGGCACTGTCCCAAGTGCCAGGGCGCCGCCGCGCGCACTTGGCTGGCCGCGCGTGAAGCCGACCTGCTGCCGGTCGGCTACTTCCACGTCGTGTTCACGCTGCCTGCGGAGATCGCGGATATCGCCTGGCAGAACAAGGCGGTGGTCTATGACGTCCTCTTCCGCGCGGCTGCGGACACGATGCTGACCATCGCCGCCGATCCCAGGCACCTCGGCGTGCGGGTCGGCATCACTGCTGTCTTGCACACCTGGGGATCGGCACTGACCCACCACCCGCATGTGCACATGATCGTGCCCGGTGGCGGCATCGCGCTCGACGGCACACGCTGGATCTCGTCGCGCCCCGCCTTCCTGCTGCCGGTGCGGGTGCTCGGGGCGTTGTTCCGCCGGCTGTTCCTAACCCGGCTGCTCGCGTTGTTCGATGCTGGCAAGCTGGCCTTCTTTAGCACCTTGGCGGCCCTTGCGACACGCAAGGCCTTCCTGCGGTATCTGTCGCCGATCCGGAAGAAGCGCTGGGTGGTCTATGCCAAGCCACCTTTTGCCGGGCCGCAGGCGGTACTGGCCTATCTCTCGCGCTATACTCACCGCGTTGCCATCTCGAACCGGCGGCTTATCGCCTTCGACGAGGACGGCGTGACGTTCCGCTATAAGGATTACCGTCGCGACGTGGCCGAACGCCAGCAGGTCATGACGCTGGCAACCGACGAGTTCATCCGCCGCTTCCTGATCCACGTCCTGCCACGCGGCTTCCACCGCATCCGTCACTATGGCCTGCTCGCCAGTTCGACGCACAAGGATGCCATGGCGCTGGCCCGCAGGCTGCTGGGCGTCGCTGCGCCGATCGTGGAACCCGAACCTGACGAACCTCCCAGCCATCGCCCGCCATGCCCATGTTGCGGCGGGCACATGACCATCATCGAAACCTTCGCCCGCTGGTGCCAACCGCGCGCACCACCAGCGCCAGCATTCCCGACCCGGAGACATGCGCCATGATCCGGCATGGCTCACCCTGCACGACGGTCACACCCATGGTGTCTTGGCCGACGATGCAGCGCATGCCCATCCCAGAACTGAGCCAGGTGCAGGGCACACCGGCCAGCAAGACCGACCTCGCTTGCAATCTGATACCACACCAAATTACGTCGATCGGGCCAACAGGGGCACTTCCGGATCGGCAGCGCTCACCCGCCAGAACCATCCCAAAGCTCATTTACCCATAGACCAGGGCGTGGGGCCCGCGGGTTCCTGCACTGGAGGCTTTCGTACGCAAGCGCCCGAAACCCTTCACAAATCACGACATTTCGGGCCAATTCGCTGAAGTCGGCTGTTGTCCAAAGCTGACAACCCCGCTCAATCAGCCTCCCGCTCGACCGCAAAGATAAACTGATCTCACCGAGCTGGCCTTTGAATGCGATACTCCCATATCCGCTGGTGACACGAAGGGACGTTCGACGCGTAGTTGGGGAATGCCGGCTTTGACTTCACGTCGAGCGAGCCGCACCATCGCCGCTCGATCGGTAGCCACGCGCCAATCACGTAAGATTACTATTTCACGTGACTTGCATACTCACGCATTATAACCTATCTGCGCTGCATCAAGCTCTCGCGTGAAGGTGCGTTAGTATGGAATTCCGCTCCCCGACGGTCGCCGCTCAGCAGAACGCCAAGGCGATCAGCTACCTAACCAAGAGCCTCAACGATCCGGCGGCCGGCCGGCAGAGAGTCGAGGCGCTGATCAAGGAACTCGGCAACGCCACCGACTTCTTTCCCGACTGGCATCCCATCCTGACCGCTCCGCCCCGTCATCCCGGAGAGCACGTCGCCAGCCTTACAGAGTCTCCGACGTACCGAGAGCTTGACCACACGGTCGAATTCGTTCGCGGCTTTGTAACATGCCCCTATTCTGACGAAGGTGCCGACAAACTCGTCGACACGGTGCGAGCCGTCCCAGGACTTGACGCATACCGGCTTGAGGAACCCCTCTATTCTGATCAGGCGCACCCTGTTGTCGTGGTGGCGGTGAACGTCGAACTGGAGGCCGATGGGACGATTCGCAGCCGCGACGCCCTGACCTGGTTCGCCCAGCTGTCGGCCGCCGAGGCTGCAGGTGCACAGGTGGCGGAGACTTGGTGGAACATCCGCTCCAATATCCTCGGCGCCCCCCATGGATCGCGGTCGTCGCTGTTCGTGAACCAGCATACCGGCACTCACATGCGGAAGATCCTCGAAGCGATGAACGCCAGCGGCATGTTCGGTCCGATCAAGGAGTCATCGCTGGACATGCTGTCGAAGAAGAAGCGCGACGCAATCTGCCACACGCTCATCCGTACCGCGATCGACAAGTGGGACAAAGCGAGCCCCTCGTTCGATTTCGAGATGCGCGGGGAGACATGCAAGGCGTCGGTGCGTGACACCTGGGATGACCAGACGGAGATCTCTGTACGCGTAGAGATCGGCAAGTACGATCTGTACGTCTCGGGCTTTTACTACCTCGAGGATCAGCGGATCACCCATTCTGAGCCGCGCGGTCGACGCGACCTGGCCGAGAAGTTCCTGTGAGGCACGTTGGCGGCGACGCCCTTCCGATGGTCAACGACGGGGACGCCTCCAGGAAGATGCGCTTCCTCGACATCGACCTCGACGCCTTTCTGAATCACGTGGCGCATTGGCCGGAGGGCGGGCGTCTGGATGCAGAATCCTTCCACCCATGGGCAGAGGATAGGCTGCGCGAGTTTATGGAGCGCCAGTGCGGCCTGTCGCGCAGCGCGCCGATCGCCGGCTGGTTCGTCACCAACCACGACGGCGCGTTCGACGTCATGCGCAACATTGTCGAGGGCGGCAGCGGGCCGCTCGAAGTCGTCCACGTCGACGCGCACGCCGATCTCGGCATGGGCGATCCCTCTTGGGTGGACATGATCAAGCGCGTGGGTAGGCCGCTGGCGGACCGCCGCGAACCCGTCCGGGCTAGCGAAGGACTGAATCTGGGGAGCTGGCTCGCCTACGCCGTCGCCGCCGAGTTCATCTGCGACCTCACCTACGTGTATCCCAAGGGATGGGGGGACGACCTCCCGCCGATCTACTTTCCGAAAGGCGACAAGACAGCCGGCTATCTCGACATGAAGTCGTTCACCCGCGTCGGCCTACCCATGATGGGATCGTCGCCCGACTACCATGCACTCTGCGGGCTGGATCCCGACTTCGCCTTGCCGCCGGTGCCCTTCAGGATGCTCACCCTCGACGACTACACCGCCGCCGTGCCGTTCGATGTCGGTCTGCTGTGCCATTCCCCGGACTACACGCCGGAGACGTCGGATCGACTGATCCCGATCATTGGCGAATACATCCGTTTCAAGCCGGAGTCAGCCGCATGAGCAGCATCAAGACCGCCGAGCTCAATCTGATTGACGAGTTCCTCCGCGGCGAGAGCAAGGGATACGTTCTCGACTTCAGCAACCGCACGATGGGTGAATTCTTCCAGATCGAGTTCGACGTCGACCTGTATGGCGGGGATTACGAGACTGAAGGATCATCGAAGGCCAGCCACCTCCGCTGCTTCCTGAAGGCCGTGGACGATGCGACCGCCGCAAGAGCGCTCCGCCGGCTGAGCGAATACCGCAGCGCGATGAGGCGCAAGCCTCAGCAGGACACCTCCCCACTCGCCGAAGGGCAAGTGCTCGCGATCGTTAGCCGGCTGGAGAGCGGCGGCAACGTCAACGGCGCACCACCCGTTCCCGTGTTCAACCGGAAGGGCTTCGAGGCGCTACGTGACCAATTGAACGCGCTGTGGGAAATGGATCCACGCCCGCGCGGCTACGCCTTCGAGAAATATCTGAAGGTGCTGTTCGACACATTCGGCCTCAAGGCGCGCAGGCCCTTCAGCCTGATGGGTGAGCAGATCGACGGCAGCTTTGACCTGAAGCACGAGACCTACCTGCTCGAAGCCAAATGGCATCAGGACAGGATTGGATCGGACGAGCTGCGCAGCTTCCAGGGCAAGGTCGACGACAAGGCCGCCTGGACGCGCGGTCTCTTCGTCAGCTTCGGCGGCTTCACCGATGTCGGGCTAGCCGCCTTCGGCCGAGGCAAGAAGGTTATCTGCATGGACGGGAAGGATATGTACGAGGCGCTAGACCGCAACATCCCAATCGACATCGTGCTCGGACGGAAGGTTCGCCATGCCTCGGAGACCGGCCAGCCATTTGCACCGGTGGCCGACCTGTTTCCCACGGAGAGCTGAACGACGAGGATATCGGTCTGCCCGCTCAGCGGCGACGTCATAACTCGACTGATTGCTAAGCCGCGCGAACAAGCGCTGAACGTCGGCTTTTGACAAGAGCGGACGCTCAACCTTCTGCATGGGAACGACGAGTTTGTCCCAAGTGCCGCCTACCGATCGACCCTTCTTTGCCGCTCACCCTCGAATTTTACATGCTCAGGTACGGACGGTCAGCCAATTGAACTACGGCCCTCACAGCTGGCCGATAGGCGAATTTCCGGTCTGGAGCTGACCAACAGAGACAGCTGCCGTTCGGTTGCCTTTAATGTCAATCGGCACCGGATATTCACCCCTGATAAGCGCCCAACATTGACCCCCTGATAGTGTGCCAGGATCGTCGGCATGGGGGTGAGGCGGCGGAGGGCGTAGCCCGGAGCCGGCTCACCCCCATGCCGATGGCGTTTCTCCTGGCCTATCAGGCAGCTTCGCGGTTCTTGAAGCGCCAGCTCTCGTTACCGGTTTCGATGATATCGCAATGGTGCGTCAGCCGGTCGAGCAACGCGGTGGTCATCTTGGCGTCGCCGAACACCGAGGGCCATTCGCCGAACGCGAGGTTGGTGGTCACCATGATCGAGGTTTGCTCGTAGAGCCGGCTGACCAGGTGGAACAGCAACTGACCGCCAGACAGTGCGAACGGCAGATAGCCCAGCTCGTCGAGGATCACCAGGTCGAGCCGGGACAGATGATCGGCAATGCGCCCTGCTTTTCCGGCGCGGGTTTCAGCTTCGAGCCGGTTCACCAGGTCGATGGTGTTGTAATATCGGACCCTGGCGCCGGTGCGCACGCAGGAGCGCCCGATCGCAATGGCAAGGTGGGTTTTCCCGGTCCCGGTTCCTCCGGCCAGCACGGCATTGCGCTGGTTGGCCAGGAAGGCGCCGGTCGCCAGATCGCGCACCAGTCCCTCATTGATCGGCGTATCGGCAAAGTCGAACGCCGTAATTTCCTTGGCCAGCGGCAGCTTGGCGATCGTCATCTGATATTTGATCGAGCGCGCCTGTTTTTCGTCGATCTCGGCCTTCAGCAGATCGCCGACCACGCGGCTTGGGCCATGCTGTCGCTTTACCGCATCGGCGATCACCTCATCATAGGCGTGCCGCATGCCCGCGAGCTTGAGCGTCCCCATCATCTCCAGGATCTCGTGGCGTTCCATAGAACCTCCTCAGGCTATCGTAACGGGCGCAGTCGGCGACGGGCTCGTGATGAAGCCGGAGCGCCTCGGGCGTAGCGATGGTCAGCGGCGCCGATGGCTGGCGCTGACGGGTCAGGATATTGAGCACAACGTCGCGGCTGACGGTGCCACCGATCAGCGCCTCGGCGCAGGCGGCTTCCACGGCATCAAGCCCGTCGCTCAGGACCGCCGTCAGGATGCCGACCATCTGGCGGTCGCCATCAGCATGGCCACCAAGGCGGCGGCGTACCCGCTCGATTGCTGGCGGAAGCAACCAGTCCTTGAACGGCGCGCCGTTGCGCAGCGCGCCAGGCTTTCTCGCCAGCACAGGGACGTAATGCCAGGGATCATAGATCGTCTGCTCACGGCCGAACCGGCGGACATGTTCGCCGACTATCTCGCCTTCCTGCCGGATGACGACGCGATCGGCATAAGCATGGATGTCCACCGGTCGCCCCGCCGCCGATGCATGCACCGAGTATTTGTTATAGTCGAACCGCACCAGCAGCGTCTTTGATACCGACGCGGGCAGAGCGTGGAAGCCGTCGAACGGCCCGCGATAGGCGATCAGGGCGGGACGGTCCGCAGTCTCGAACACCTCCCAGACTGTGCGGTCCTTCAACTCGGGATGGGCGGCATGCTTCGACCGCGCCACACAGCGATCCTCCAGCCATGCGTTCATCTCGGCGTAGCTCCTGAACCGCAGCCGGGGTGTGAAGAAGCGTTCACGCACCAGGCCCACCTGATTCTCGACCTGGCCTTTCTCCCACCCCGATGCCGGCGTGCAGGCAACCGGCTCGACCAGATAATGTCCGCACATCTGCTGGAAGCGGCGATTATATTGCCGCTCGCGACCGGCAAAGATCGCATCGACCGCCGTCTTCATGTTGTCGTAGATGCCGCGCTGGCAGGCCCCGCCGAAGAAGGCAAACGCCTTGTCGTGCGCATCGAAGACCATCTCCTGGCTCTCGCGCGGATAGGCACGCACGTAAAACATCCGGCTATGACAAAGCCGCATGTGCGCGACCTTCACGGTGGTCGTCGCCCCGGCAATGACGACGATCTCATGGCTCCAGTCGAACTGGTAAGCTTCACCAGGTGCGAAGCTCAGCGGCACATAGGCTCCCGCCGTCACCGCTGAGCGCTCGCGATGCCAGTTTGCCGCGTACCGTCGGACCGCGTCATAGCCGCCACGATAGCCAAGACCCTGCAGCTCCTCGAACAACCTGACCATCGTCAGCCGCTCGCGCCGGGCCTTGCGGTCGTTCGCCTCCAGAAGCCTGTTCAGATCCGAAGCCCAAGGCCTCAACTTCGGCAAGGGCTGCACGCTGCGTTCGTATGTGAAAGCCGTCTCGCCCGAGCGCAGCACCTTGCGAACCGTATTCCGCGACACGCCAAGGTCTCGCACAATCTCCTTGATCGACTTGCCCTTAACAAAAAACTCGCGCCGGATGCGCGCTACCGTCTCCACGATCAGCATCTCCCACCCGCTCCCGCAGCAAAGTGCAAGAGCGTGAACCGCAATCGTTCAGGGGGTCAACTTTGGACGCCTATCACCCCAGAACTGGGGTCAACATTGCAGGCTTATTCACAGCCTTTAACCGATGCGCGAGGCAGCAACGCTGCCATTTAACGAATACAGATCGGATTCTAAACAGGCTTGTAATGCCAGCTTCAACGATAGCCATCTCGCCCTATGAAACAGAACAGCTTCACTAGCATAGGACCCTATACCGCTTATGCGCGGAATTCTCCAAAATGTGTCGGCTTTCATGAGCAGTTTCTTCCCGTCCCCAGTGGCGACGTTACCGCTGGCTGGCGCTCCAGCTACGTCACGACATCGGAAATCAGCACGGTCCATCGAAGCCCTGCGGCTCGCCGCACCATCGATTGTCCTGTTCAGCGGCGGCTGCGGACGCCCCATGTCAGCCTTATGGTAAAAATGACGAGATTCCGGTCGATTTCGGCATAAGCTGTCGGCCGGCCTTCGGGATCGTCATTACAGCCGGAACCAAGTTCGTCAGCGCGGTCGAGCGAGCCACGCAGCGCGCATCTTTACGATCATGTTTTGCTGACCCGCGCCGTTCGCCGTCTATACGGCCTCTCGAAGTTGGGAGCCAACTCCGGTTCACACAGAACTTCATACCGCAAGTTCTGTGTCGGCCGCCGTTGCCGCCGAATGCGTTTGCTCGGACAGGGGGCCGGATGACTGAGCCCCCTGTCCGATGAAGCAATGTCTGGATCATATCTGCCTTAGAAGGTGTAGCGGGCGCGAACCCCGTACATCCTCGGCTCACCATAGATGGTCGAATGATAGAGATAGGTATTGTACAGGTTCGGATTGCCGATCCGGTAGAGATTATTGGTCAGGTTAGTTGCGTAAAGACCCAGATCGAGGTTGCTGTTTGCGACCTTGCGCCAGTCTATCGAGAGGCTAAGCGTACCGAAACCTTCAAGTTCCTCGCCCGGCTCTGTTCCGGGTAGCGCCGTCGCCGCCGTATGTTGTGAAGATGTGTGGGAATAGCTCACGAACATCGCGAGCGTCCCAAGATCATTGGCAAGCGGTTGTTCGGCCGATACATGGAAGCTGTATGTGTAGGGTGCGACGCCGGTGAAGGGGACGCAACCCAGATCGACCGTCCCACCCGGAGCAATGAAGTTGCCGTTGCAGTCGAACGCCCCCAGGTTGGTAGTATATTCATAGCTATTATATTTGGCGTCTGTGTAGCTGAAATTGCCGCCAATCTCGACGCCGCGGAACGGCCGTATCGATCCTTCGACCTCGACGCCCTGAACGCGCGCAACGGCTCCCAGAATTTGCGCTCCCAGCAATGCTCCGTTTACATCGGGCGCAGCGCGCTGGATGTTCTTATAGTCCAGATAATAATAGCTGACGTTCAGGAGGCTGCCGACCCCGGCGATGTTGAAGTCGGACTTGAAGCCACCTTCATAAGAAGTGACCTTTTCAGGCTGGAACGTCCGCGTGTTTTCAAAGACGGCGTTGGTATTAATGCCACCTGCCTTATAGCCACGGCTGATCTTGCCGTAGAGCAGAAGGTCGGGAGACACCCGGTAATCGATACCCGCGGTCCAGGTTGGGGCGCCTGTCTTGAGCCTGGCGTTGAACTGGCACTCAGTGGGGTCTGTCACCACCGAACCGTCCGAACAGGAGAAGCTGCCGGGCGCCAGAGTGAGAGGTGTATAATAAGCGGCAGATCCGCTGATAGTGTCCCACGTATAGCGGTATCCACCGGTGATCTTCAGGCCATCGAGGCTGGGCGCGAATGCGCCGAAATCCAATGTGGCCTGGCCATAGAGCGCCTTCGACTTGGTCGTGATCGCATAGGTCAGGCGTTGCGAGTCACAGAAGCCGGTGAACGCGGCCGGGCAGAAGCCGTATACCGTTGCCCCCTGCGAGCCAGTGGGCCGTTGATCGAACAGGAAACCGCCAACCGTGAAGTTCAGCTTGCCGTCGAGCAGCTTGCCCTGAAGCTGCAGTTCCTCGGTTATCGTGCGGAATCGATCACGCGGGATCGTCGGCGCGGGCGGGAGATATTCGACCGGCGTTTCGTCGCCCGGCAGCGTCACCTGTCCCGAAGCCGGGAACCGGCGTGCGTCATATTCGTCCTGCTGGAAGATCGACGCATCATTGTCCACCGCGAAGCGCGTCTGAAACCGCTGATAGCTGATGATGTTGCGCAGCGTCAGGCTGTCGTTCAGATCCAGCGCGGACGTGTTGGTGATGCCCCACGTCTTTGTTTTCTGGTATGTATCGGTGCTGTAGGCCGTCTTACGGGGCCCGCGTTCCTCCGCCTCTGCCGCGGCAGCACGATAGACGTCGCAGGACGCGATCACGTCGGGAATGGTCGGGCCTTCCTGGCAGAAACCGTAGAGCTGCAACCCCTCGATATTGAAACTGCGATTGACTTGGCCGGTGCCGTTGTTGCTGGAATAGGCACCATAGGCCATCGTATAGTTTTCGAACGTCTCGGTGGGCCGGAGGACCAGGCCGAAACGCCCGGAATACCAGTGAAGGTCATCCCTGTCCTTGTTCCAGACGACATCATGGGTAAAGCCGTCGCGATCCTGATAGGCGCCGGTGACACGCAACAAAACCTTGTCGGACACGATCGGAATATTGAACGCACCTTCGAATTCGCGATTGTCATAGCTGCCGATCTTGGCCTGGGCATAGCCGCCGAAATCCGCCGTCGGCTTTTGCGGCACGAGCAGCACCGCGCCGCCCGTGGTGTTGCGGCCGAACAGCGTTCCCTGCGGTCCATTCAGGATCTGCATGCTCTGAAGGTCGACGAAATTACCGGGGCCGCCCTGCTGGTTCACCGAGATCGGCGACGGAAGAGGAACCTCGTTCAGATAGACTACGACGCCAGGTGACGCCTGCAAAGTGGCGCCCTGACCGCGGATCGTGAAGGACTGCGCCTCGCGCGAACCCTGGCCGCTCGTCCCGACGGTGAGCGACGGCACGGCACCCTGAAGGTCCTGGGACTGTGCAATCCCCTGCTGCTGCAGACGATCGGAGGAAAAGGCAGTGATCGAAATCGGGACGTCCTGGGCGCGCTCCTCCCGGCGCTGCGCGGTGACCACGATATCTGAAGAGCCATCGTCGGCAACCGCGGGCGGCGCGCTGGCCTCTGCCGACGTTTGCGCAATCGCCGCGCCCCCCAACATCATGGCTACCGATGTTGCGCAAAAAAGTCCTGATCGAACCGCCTTAGCTCGCAAGTACGCCATACCTTCTCCCCTTTAATTTACAAACGCGTGTTCCGTTGCGGACCTCAGTTGTAATCTGACGTTGTTATTGGCTTCTGTGCGGCTGCGCAGGGGCGATATTGCACCTTCTGCCATCGGTGTAATGGAGAGTGCCGCAAAGCAACCGGTTCCCGTTACCACCGCATAAAGCTTCTGAAGCTGATTGTTGAAGTTTTTCAACTGCTGTCAAGGCATTTGTGCACGTCATGGCTGAAGGCCGACGAAATGGCCTGGCGCGAGAGGTGTCTGAAACCCTCTCCTCCGAAATTGATCTTGACAAATGTTGAATTTTCTCAACTATCAGATTAAGCTAATCCACGGCAATTATGAGGCCCTTCGTATGGAGGGTTTGCAGACACGAAGCGGAGAATTGATATGGCAGTTGGCGACTCCCTCTCTATGGACGAATACAAACTGACCCTGGCGTCTCCAGAGAAGATCGTGCCACTCGATCCCAATCTGGTTCTGCCGAAACCAACGCCCGACCTTGAAACGGCCAAGGCCGATCTGAAAAGGGCTGGGTATGCCATCCTCACTGACGTGTTCCCGGAGGCCGTCGTGCGCACGGCGCGTCAGGTTCTCGCAGACGAGATCAAGCGTGAAGAGGCGATTGATCAAAGCCGGGTGAGCAAGTTCTTTGTCGATCCCGACGCCAAGAATCGTCGCCTTAATCGCTTACCCGATCGCCACGAGGTCTTCCGCCAGATTCTGGAACATCCTGTAGTGCTGGAATTAACGAAGCATATCCTCGGGCCAACGGTCCTTAACGAGAGCTATCTGGTGCATAGCGTGGATGCCAATGTCACGCGGCCGGGAAGCGGCGCGCAATTCATCCATCTCGACGCCAGCAACGGGGTGGGCCACCAGAAAGTCCCGAACCAGTCGCGGTTCATCTGGTGCCTTGACGAGTTCGCGGAGGAAAACGGTGCGACGCGCGTGGTGCCGGGCAGCCATCTCTGGAACTCCGAAATCGATAACTCAGGCGCGACGTCCTACGAGTCTGTTCCGGCCGAAGCACCGGCGGGCTCCCTCATCATCTACACCGATATGCTCTTGCACGGCACAGGCGCCAACATCTCCACAAACCGTGAGCGCGCGTCGATCAACTTCGGCCTGACGCCGCCCTGGTGCCGTCCTTCGATCAACTTTCCGCTCGTCCTCGACCCAGAGGTGATGAAGGACACGTCGCAAACGCTGCGCCAGTTGCTTGGATATAGCTCCGTGATGAACGGTGGAGACTATCCTTGGGAGAACGCGCCGGAGTCGATTCGCTCGCTCTGCGTGCCGCCGACAATCGCGTATTGAAGGCTCTTGTCATGAACACCTCGACGCGGCCACGAGCTGTGCCGAAGCGTTCATGACAGTGCCGCTGGTATGTCCATTAAACCCAGACCGTCCGCGCTGCGGAATATGCTGTGATCACAACGCCCATCATTGCATCTCCATGGTTTGAGGAGCAGTCAGGAGGATGTGATGTAGCTCCGTATTCCGTGCGGATGCGACAATGTACCGTATGGCCGCAATCCAGCGATTGCGGCCATAGGCGATCACTTTGGCTATCTCGGATTTGGGCGAAAGACGGCGCGTTGCATCGTCAAGTGCCATTGCGTCGATCAAGGGCTAAGTCCTGTTTGCTTCTCCCTCGGTTGTGATGTTGCCGGTCTCGAACCGCTGCCTCTAACTCATAGTGTTCGCCGATGTGCTCCAGAAGATCGGCGGTGAGCGATGTCGGCGGAGGCGCATGGATGTGAAATATCCAGCGCGGAAAATGAACGTCAATCTGGTTCAATCTTGACGTTCATTCTCTTGAAAGCAAATTCTCGACACGCTGCTTCATTAAAACAGCAAGTTTTACCTCTTATTGGATACGCTGCATATTGTGCCGGTCTTAAAACTCGCGCAAAATTTCACGCAGCGTAGTACCCGTATATTCCGTGCGGACGGCCCCGGCCTGCTGCAATGCCGGTATTAGTTCATCGACCAGCTGCGGAAGCTGACGATTATAGCCCGATCCTTCGATCAGGAATCCGTCGCCGCCAACCTCGTCCATGACCGCCATCATCTTCTCCGCGATCTGCTGCGGCGTGCCGCTGAAGTCCATGCCGCTCGCGCCCTGACCCATGGAGAACAGATCCCTGAGGGACTTGCCTTCCTCGCGCCCGGCCTTCTTCATGTGATCGAGCGCGCTGGTGTGTCCGCCCGCCACGATGTCCTGCGGAACGGGCCCATCGAGGTCGTACAGCGAGAAGTCGACATCCAGTGACGACGACGCCATGACGATGTTATGCTCGAATGATGCCTGCTTCTCAGCGTCGGTCATCTCCTGCTGCTCGACACCTTCGGGAAGGATATTGACGGGCGTCAGAAAGACAACCTTGATATCGTCCGGATTGCGCCCCTGCGCCTCGGCGCGGTTGCGGATGTCCTCACGATAGGCCTTCATGCCGGGAACACCGCCGGTCATCATGCCCAGCACGACTTCCGCATTCTTGGATGAAAACGCGCGCCCGCGTTCCGAAGCGCCGGCCTGGGCAAACACCGGATAGCCTTGGGGCGAGCGCACCGTGTTGAGCGGACCGCGCGAGCGGAAATGCTCGCCGACGAAATCGATGGTGTGGACCTTGGTGTGATCGACATAGACGCCGGTCTCGGTGTTCGCGACCAGGGCGCCTTCCTCCCACGAGTCCCACAGTTGCTTAACCAGATCGACATACTCGTCCGCAATATCATAGCGGACGGTGGGCGGTAGCAGTTTGTCCATGCCGAAGTTCAGGGCGGCGTTCTTCTCGCTCGACGTGACCATGTTCCAGCCAGCGCGTCCGCCCGTCAGCGAGTCCACGGTCGAGAGCAGCCGGGCGAGCAGATAGGGCGGGTAGAAAGTGGTGGACGCCGTCGCGATCAGGCCGATGTGCGACGTGTCCTGCGCCATCAGAGGGAGCAGCGGGAGGGGATCGAGCTTGGGCGCCAGGGTGGCGTTTTTCAGGTCGAGTTCCATGGAGCCTGCATATCTGTCGCCGACAATCGTAGTGTCTTCGAACAGGATAAAGTCGAACTTCGCCGCCTCCAGCATCCGGGCGAGCTCTTTATGATAAGATCCATCGATCCAGTTCGAGCCGAACTCCTTGCCGTCACCAGGCCAAGACGTCGCACCGAACTTCGTGAAATATCCAAGATGAAATTTTATGTGTCCCATGGCTATAATCTCCTTATATCATAATGAAGTAATGGCTATATTCAAAGCAGTGACAGAGCATCATCGACGCTGATTTTCCGAAATTTCTGGCGAATCATGCCATTATTCCAGCTATTCTCATGATGCGCTTTTGCAGTTTCTTTCTCGGTTTCGCTTACTTCGTTCACCCGGCTGCGTACGCGCTGGGCCAACCGTCTTGAGAAGAGCTGAATATCCGCATCTCCCGCATCGATGTAGCGCTCGATGTTATCAACAAGCGCCATGGGGTTCAGCGCCAGTTCGACGTCCTGACGCAAGCCGGGCTCTGACGACAGGATTGCGATATCCGCATCTCGCGCTCGTCCCCCGGCAGAGTAGGCGAAGCAGTGCCGAATGCGATCGCGCGCTGCTTCCGGCTCACTCCACGGAAATACCGATTGCGTTGGAGCGCCGTCTGGGACCGCCAGATGTGTTATGGCGCGATCGTTGATTGCCTCGATCAGCACTCCCGCATCCGCCGGAAGAAAGAGTTCACGGTGAGGCGTCACGTCAAAGCTTGAGAAGTCGCCATAGCGTCCACCAGAGTGGAAAAGATATATGTCCGCGTAATGCGGCTCCTTCCTACGGCCAGGGCGCACATCATAATAGGCGGTAGTTACCAGCTGCATCAGCATGCTGGCACCCAAGGCGCTCAAGGGCGAACGAAGAACGACGCCGAGGCGGTCTTCGGGGCGCCAGTCGAGCAAGGCGCGACTGTCCGCAACGTCGCCATCTATCTCGATTCTGAACATCGAGTCCTTCAGTGAGAAAGCGGTATGCATAGGCTGCCTTTCATCACCCCCCGGCCTGTATCCTGCCAGCTGCCTGCCGACGTCCTAGGGATGTTTGCCTTCCGCGCATTATGTACGGATAGTATTCAATGGCAGGTGCGGTCGTCAGAGAAAGAAGGACCTCAGACGCCGAGCCGCAGTCCGACGGGTGGTGGGGAGTGACTGGACGGGTAAGTGTCGAGCTTTGGTAACTGACAGCAGCAGAAAGACTGAGGCCACGCCATTTGCAAAGCTGCTGATGAATTTCCGGTACCATCTCACAAGACGCTCTGGAAAAGATAGCTTTTAAGGACATCACGCAGAGCAACCGGAGTCCGGCCGGATAGTCTCTCAACATCGCCGGTTACGATATCATATCCCCCTTCCGACGTCTTTCGTTTGATATCCACGACAAGGCCACGATAATCTTCAGGATATTTGGCAAGCTGAAGCTCATTCGAAAGTTCTTCCAGAGAAATCTGGACGATATCAACGCGCTGACCTCCTACCTTTTCTATGAGTTGAGCCCGGTCAGCCAGGGACAGCGATTCATTTCCCGTCGCATTGTAGATGGCTCCTGAGTGCCCCGTTCCGACCAGGACACCTGCCGCCGCGGCCGCCACGTCATCCCGGCTTACAAACCCGACGCGTCCTTCGCCAAGTTCTGCCATCCGTCCCGCGACAGTCGACAGAACCACCTCCTGAGCAAATGACTCCATGAAATAATTAGAGCGAAGTACGGTCCAGCGAGGCGCCGATTTGATGAGGTGCTGCTCGCCCACCCAACTGGCTGCTCCAATATGAGGTTCAGAATCTTCACGCGTACCGGCGTCAGAAATGAGAACGATATGCTCGACGCCAGCGCTTAGCGCCGCGTCTATCGCATGAACCAGCTGCCGGGCCCGAGCACCATATTTTAGATCCAGAGTCGGTATGATCAGCAGCCTGTCCAAGCCGGAATAGGCTTCCCGCAAACTGTCTTGGTCGTCATAGTCGCCAAAGCGCGCCTCATCCGCATAGGCCACGTTGTGCGGCGAACGAGAAATCCCGGCAACCTCATATCTGCCGGGCAATTCGCTCAGCCGCTTCAGAACGGCCTTACCTAATTGACCGCTGGCGCCACTAACCCCGATCTTCATTCTCGATATCCATCCCAGCATCCAAATCTGCATGTCGAAGTTTTTGCTGATTCAATGGCTCAGGCCCTCGTTGACAATCGCTCTTCGCCTATCCCTGTCGAAGTGCCTCAAGCGGATCCGCTTGCGCACCGGCATGTCCATAACCAAATCCAATTTGATACCCCATCAACTTCAGAAGATCGTCTGGAAGGGTCCTTGCAATATCCTGCGGACAGGCCAGAAACTGGTTTTCCTCCTGTCGGACCCAACCAACGCAATAGTTGATCGCCTGCGCGCGCCGAACTTTCTGCGATTGATTGCTGCCACCGGCATGCCACAGCTTGCTCGTGAAAATCATCACGGACCCGCGAGTCATCTCTGCCGGCAATGTGTCTTCCATCGTATACTCGGCGCGCGGGCGGGCGTGACTCCCCGGAACGACGCGTGTCGCACCATTTTCTTCCGTGAAATCCGTGACGGCCCACAATGTATTGCAGGATACGACATAATCGTCCGGGAATGGGAAGCTGTCGAACGTCAGTTCATCCTGATGAATATATTGAGCCGGACAACCAGGCCGCAACGAAATCATCTCGGTTGCACCGAGCTGGACAAGAGGCGAATGACTAAGAACTCCTTTCACAACCCCCAGCACCAGCGGATTCATGACGAGATCACGGCCAGTCTCCGAGCGAGCAATTAAGTTGCCGATGCGCTGGGAGCCGTTGCCGAACCACTCATTCTCGCTAAATGGGGTGACCTCTATATAGGGCTGCATGTCAGCCAATACTTGGTCTACAACAGAGACTGGAACCAAATCATCTATGATAACGTGCCCATGCTCGCGCATTACCGCCACAGCTTCCTCGACAGTGGCAGTGTTAGGCAAGTGTTGCAGCTTCATTGGAATCTTCCTCGGCTTATGGCGTGATTGCATTTCGAAATTGGAAAACTACCTGCGATACTTGCGGCGTCCATGGTGCTGCAGCATGCTAGCTTCAGACCGGGTGGGTGGGCTTTGCCGCTCGCCGAAGAGCTGTGCCGACGCAGCCGAGCGGAACGCAGCCCGGCGGACCTCGGCATCAACCGTATCGCAGCACTCTCGAACCAACGTAGACGAGCTCGTGCAAAGGTTTGTCGTGCGCCGCGTTTCACGCTCTTCGCTCCTCCATGCGCCGTGGACCGTCGTTCGGTGAAGAATGAGCCACGCTTCCGGACCGCCTAAAGTGTCTGTGTGTAAAAACTAATATGCGATGTTGAACAATATCAACTTTATGTCAAGTGAGTCTCGAAATCGAGACGCAAAGCGCCCTAAAAACGGCTCGATGTTAGGGCTCCCGCGCGGCAAGCCGGGGAGGCGGAGACTGTTGGACGGTTAAGCGCTGGAGCGGGATTGTTCGAGCCTGTTGAGCGGTCACTCAACTGCAACCGCGCGCTCGTGCTCCGATAGAACCGATGACCTAGCGCTGCAATGCGGCTAGCAGCCCTCAAAGCGGCATCGGCTACGCCGCAGCTGACGAAACTAACGCGTTCACAGGGCGAGGGAGCAAACCAACGCTGCATTGCCTAACCGTGCCGGAAGAACGCACGGTTGGCTCTCTGGCCACGATGTCAGCATGCAACTATGACGCCGGTCATTCAGGCAGGAGTTCTACGTCGGAACTAATCTCGGACGCTGTAGCGTGCAAAGATCGGCCAATAAGCCGTTGTATATCATCAGGGGTAATTGTCTTCACCATCGCGATCAGTGAATGTGCAGCCATTGCTTTCATGAAAGGCATTCTCGGCTCCCACGGCTTGCCATATCCCGCAAGCACCGTAGCACCCTCCATAGTGGCGTTAATGAACACCGCTAAAGCTTCAGCGTCATCTGCACTAAGGGAGGCATTTAACTGCTTCACAAATGAGCCAATCAACGTATGAACATGACCATATAATGATTCCAAACGTTGTGCGACGAAATCATTATGATTGCTCATTGCCCAAAGCTCAGTCATCAAATGGGTCGTACCTTTTGTTTTAGCACCCTCCATTGTCCCGGTAATGATAAGAGCTAATGCGGCTTCTGCGGATATCTTAGGCTTGTACACATTCTTTTTTAGAAGCTTATCACCCGAGGTTAAAATATCTTGCAAAAGAATCTGAACGAGCACCTCTCTCTTTGGAAAATGACGAGTGACGTTTCCTATCTTCATGTCACATTTCGCAGCAACCCGTTGTAAGGTGAAAGCCGCATATCCTTCTTCAATCAGGACGTCGACGGCAGCTTGAAGTATCTTGTCAACGGTCTTTGAGCCATGGGGTGACTTCCCTGGGCGCACAATGCCAAGATCCATCGAAAGTTCGCTATCACGGGATTTTGTCATTGCACTGCCTTAAACCCCATAGGTTCAACCGATCAAGGCTTGCCTGCTGCTTAACGCTGAGAGTCGCTTCTCTGATTAAGGCGTTGCGGGTCAAGCTGTTTCGCCACACTCAGCAAAGGCGAGGTCCGGACGCTCAACGACGTTATCCTGCCATCATCCCGATAAGAATGAGCACGACCCATCGCATCAGGCGGGATCTGGTTCGCATCTCCTCATGCTACTGTCGGCGCCGACGATTTGCTCCAGTGGAACTTGGCATGATCGCTGCACGTAGGTTGTAAGATGACCGGCGCTTGCGCGTCAAGGCGACGGGCCTTGCCGCCTTAGCCGCTCGGGTCTCAATGCGCAGCACTGGCAAGCCCGCGCGCGTCAGGCCCCAATGAAGCCATGATGACAAAGAGCGTACTTCCATCCTCCTGCATGGAAACACCAAGATGATACCGCTCCATGTATGAGGATGATCCGCGACAAGTATCGACTGGTCGTCGATGTCGATCCCTGGACGGAATTCACCCGGCGCAATCCCGTCAAGCCCTGGTCATGATGAGAGGGGCGTCAAGGGATCGGTTGGCGATCTTAGCAGAGGGAGAGATGTCACCCGATCGTTGATCACTCGGGCTGATTTCAGGATGCCTCGGCCTGTGGAGAACTTTCACGGGATGGCCGCCGTCGAGCGGCTCACGAAGATCGGGCCTGATCAGATTATCGCATCGAGGCTCGGCATTGCGGCCCTTACCATTCACCAACAAGCGCTGGACCTCAGTCCTTGTAAATGTCGGCTTTAGCTATGTTGGTGCCGGTAACCTGCCATTCTGGAAAGTCGAAGGGTTTCGGGCGCCGGCAGGCGTACGTAAACCCGGACATGTACGACCCGCGGATCGTCAGGCGATGGGCTATGGGGATATCAGTTTCGGCGCCGACTGGTGCCCAGTGAGCAGCATTGCTGGCGGAGATATTGGGTCGCCACCAGCGCGACGCGATCATGATCGGCGGTGCTTACGGGGTATCGCCGGACCAGCGGAAGGCGATATCGCCCAATGAAGATCGCGATAGGCGCGAGAGCGATCCTGTCCCGCAAGCGTGGTTTTGCGGGAGGGATGACGGTCAGGCCATGCCGGGTCATGACGCGTGTTCCCGGATCAGCAGGGCCGGTAAAGGCGGAGCGCGCGGTTGCCGCCAGCGCTCGAAGGTCTCGATGATGATCATATGGCCGCTGCAGCATGGGCATGGCGGGCGCAGGTCTACCGGCTCTTCGGTGCTGAGTTCTTCAGGCCCGGGTGCGACGTGAAGCAGATCACGAGCAAGGGCGAGGCTGGCCTTGCGACTGGAGCCGGCGAGCAGGCCATAATGCCGGATCCGATGGAAGCCGCGCGGCAGGACATGGGTCAGGAACCGCCGGATAAACTCGTCGGCGGGGATAGTCATGATGCGCTCGCGATCAGCCCCATCCTTGCGATAATCCTTGTAGCGCAGAGTGACGTCGGACCCATCGAAGGCGAGGATCCGCCGGTTCGATATCGCGACCCGATGCGTATAGCGCGACAGATAGGCCAGCACCGCTTCCGGTCCTGCGAACGGCGGCTTGGCATAGACCACCCAGCGCTTCTTACGGACGGGAGCGATGTGACGCAGGAACGCCCGGCGTTCGCTCAGCGACGCGAGCGGTCCGAAGAAGGCGAGCTTCCCGATATCGTAGAGCTGGGTTAGTCGGGTCAGGAACAGCCGGCGGAACAGCTTGCCCAGAACCCGGACCGGCAGGAGGAAGGCCGGACGCGACGATATCCATCGTTCTCCCCCTGGCGCAATACCCCCGCCCGGCACGACCATGTGCACATGCGGGTGGTGCGTCATCGACGACCCCCATGTGTGAAGCACGGCGGTGATGCCGATGCGCGCGCCAAGATGCTTGGGATCGGCCGCGATCGTCAGCATGGTTTCGGAAGCGACACGGAACAACAGGTCGTAGAGCAGTGCCTTGTTGTGGAAGGCGATCTCAGCGATCTGTGCCGGCAGCGTGAAGACGACGTGGAAGTATCCGACCGGCAACAGATCGGCCTCGCGTTCCGCCAGCCAGGTGCGCGCGGCCGCGCCCTGGCACTTGGGGCAGTGCCGGTTGCGACAGCTGTTATAGGCGATCCGCCAATGCCCGCAGTCTTCGCAGGCCTCGACATGACCGCCCAGGGCGGCGGTGCGGCAGTTCTCGATCGCCGTCATCACCTTGAGCTGTGTCAGGCTCAGATGTCCGGCGTGGACCACCCGATAGGCAGGCCCGGCGGCGCGGAAGATATCGGCGACCTCATGGTCGGCACGCACAGCTCAGCCGTCTGGCGACGCCCGTGGTTGAGGTGCCGGGAGCAAGGCCAGCTTGTCGAGCGGACTGACGACGTTCTTCAGCGTGCGCGTCGCCACCTGGGTATAGAGCGCCGTGCTGTTCAACTTGGCGTGTCCGAGCAGCGCTTGGATGATACGGATATCGATCCCGTCTTCGAGCAGATGAGTGGCGAAGCTGTGTCGCAACGTATGTGGCCCGACACGCTTCGTGATGCCGGCAGCACGTGCCGCCTCGGCAGCGATACGATGCACCTGTCGATAGCAGATAGGCTTGAGATAGTGCTGCCCCGGGAACAGCCAACCATCGCGGTGCATGACGCCCTGATCCCGGCCCTCCTTCCACCACGCACGCAAGAGCGACAGCAGATCTTTCGGGAGCATGGCATTGCGATGGCCACCACCTTTGCCGCATTCCACCCGGAGCAACATGCGTTCGCCATCGACGTCGCTGACCCTGAGCTTGGCAACCTCCGAAGCGCGCAGACCGGCCCCATAGGCGACGGACAGGATTGCCTGATGCTTGAGGCTGGTGGTCGCTCCCAGCATCCGCGTCACTTCCTCGCGGCTGAGCACGGTCGGCAATGATCGTGGATGCTTCACCCGATAGAGCTTGCGGGTTAGGTCGGGCCGGTCGATCGTATGCGTGTAGAAGAACCGCAGCGCAGACACGATGCTGTTCAGCGTCGGCCCGCCAAGCCCTGCTTCCCGTTGGTCGAGCTGGAACTGCCGCAGCTCTTCACCGCTCGCAGTATCAGGCGGACGGCCAAGCCACATGGCAAAGCGCGTCACATCCCGCAGATAGTTGCGCTGCGTGGCGCGTGACAAACGGCGCAGGTCCATGTCTTCGGCCATACGCTCACGCAATGTCCGGACGGGCATCATCACGGTGGGGGTGTTCATCGTTCGACTCCTCAGTTGATGGAGTCGATAAAGTCTGCCTGTGCCGTACCCCGCTCAAGCCAGGCGCTTCATCCGTATGATCAGCGTGACATCAGATCCGGGCGCCCCTCCCGCGCAGCGGGTTCGTACACGTCCCCAATTTGGTCATTCCTGGCCGTAGGGCGCTAATCTGCTCGAACTCGGGGCGGGTTACGGCTGTTGTTGCCCCCTAAAGGTCTGACAGGCCCTCGTGGGTTGAGCGGTTGATAAACTCGCGCGGCGATCTGTAGCCGAGAGCCCGGTGCGGATGCACGCGATTATAATGATCGAGCCATCCTGGCAGTTGCTCGATGACAGCGCGGGCGTTGGGGCGCGGGCTGACGCGGGCGTAATCACGCTTGAGTGTCCGAACGAACGCCTCTGCCATTCCGTTGCTTTGCGGGCTTTTGACCGGTGTGGTTCGCGGGATCAGGCCGATGTCGCGGGCGAAGCGCCGGGCATCATGCGCGGTGTAGCAGCTGCCGTTATCGGTCAGCCATTCGATGGCGTGCGGCAAGGCATTCACCTGGCCGAAGCGATGTTCGACCGTGGCAACCATCAGATCGCGCACATCCTCGGCGGTTATCCCTCCGGTCGTGGCGACATAGCTCATCGCCTCCCGATCGCAGCAGTCGAGCGCGAAGGCGATGCGGACCTTTTCGCCATTGTCGCAGCCGATCTCAAGGCCGTCGGAGCACCAGCGTGTATTGCGGGTGGCGACAGCAATACGGCCGTCATGCCGCCGTTCCGCACCGCGACCAGAATGACGTTGGAGCAGCAGGCCATGCAGCTTCATGATGCGGTAGATACGTTTTGGATTGGGCGCTGCGCGCCCGTTTTCTTCCGCTTCGCGGCGCAGCAGCGCATGGACGCGTCGATAGCCATAGGTTGGCAGGTCGGCGATCAGCCTTCGGATGTCGGCGAGAGTTTCTGCGTCAGGCAATGGCGGGCGTCCACGACGGCGCCGTTCTCCCGGCCGTTGCATCGCTGACAGATGCGGACGTGATACGCCGACGGCATCGGCAACCGCGCTCACTGTCCACCCTCCGGCCACGAGGTCGAGCGCAACAGCCGTTTTTTTGGGCCTGCGGCCCGGGAGACAGCCTCACGCAGCAGTTCGTTTTCCATCGTCTTCTTGCCAAGCAGGCGCTGAAGCTCGCGCACCTGTGCTTCCAAGGCGCGGTAATCTGACGCTGGCACGACCTCCTCACCCGCCGTGGCTGCGGTGAGCGCGCCTTGGGCCATCAGCCGACGCCAGGTGAACAACTGATTGCCAGCAATGCCATGCCGACGGGCTACCAGCGACACTGTGTTGCCCGGCAGATACGTCTCTTCGACGATCTGGATCTTCTCCTCGGGCGTCCAGCGCCGTCGGCGCTGCACAGAGGTGATCACCTCCACACGATCATAAGTTCCAGTCATACGGTCAGGCATATGCATCACACTTCCATAAGTGTGAGGGCCTGTCAGCCGATTTAGGGGGCTACTTCAACGGCCATGAAACTGGTCGCGTAACTAAAATTTCCCAGTGATCTGAGTGCCCATCGCTTTCATGTCGGGTGCGCCACTTTCCTCCATTTTTAAGCACCGCCTGCTCATGATCCAGCAGGTATCGCTTGGCCTGCAGGCCGCCAGCAAAGCCGGTCAGCGCTCCCGCCGATCCGATCACCCTATGGCATGGCGCGATGATGGAGATCGGATTGCGCCCGTTCGCCGCCCCGACCGCACGCGATGCCGTAGGGCGGCCGATGTCCGCCGCTATCGCGCCGTAACTGCGCACTTCTCCGAACGGGATGCGAAGCAGAGCCGCCCATACCTGTTTCTGAAAGGCGGTGCCTTGGAAATCGAGCGGCAGATCAAAGCTGATCAGATGGCCCGAAAAATAGGCGCCCAGTTGCCTCGACGTTTCGCAGAGCAGCGGATGGCCTGGCGCCCTCTCTCCGCGATCAATCCGCACACGGCGCGGGTCA
The DNA here is from genome assembly GCF_054771735.1 of Sphingobium sp. TomMM35A. Classification (NCBI taxonomy): domain Bacteria; kingdom Pseudomonadati; phylum Pseudomonadota; class Alphaproteobacteria; order Sphingomonadales; family Sphingobiaceae; genus Sphingobium; species Sphingobium sp. TomMM35A. The sequence continues at coordinate 811,293 of NZ_BSRC01000001.1, read as the reverse complement.
TCATTTTCCCATAGAAGCGCGGCAAGGCCCATGTCGCTGACGATCATGGTGAGATCGCCAACCGGCGACGAAAATATGTCAAAGGCGCATGTCATGGCGCGGCCTTTCTGCTGATGGATGGGCCGCAGCATAATCCGCTTGGTGCGGCATTGGCTTCCTGCTTCTTGCCGTCAAAGCAGCTGCCCTTTCAGCGCGCTTCCACGCCCTCGGGGAGGACGACGGCTGACCAGCTCTTTCCCGCGATCAGATATTTGGCGGCAAGCGCCTGGAGCTGGGCGGGCGTTACCGACAGCATGTCCTTGGCCATGGTCTGCATGGCCTGGACATATTGCGGGTTCTGGGTCGCGCCTTCCATCTGGTTCATCCAGAAGGCGTTGCCAGTGCTCGCCCGCATCAGAAGCTGGCGCATCGGCGCGACGGCACGCTGCAATTCATCATCGCTCACAGGATTTTTAGCGAGGTCAGCCGCCGTGTCCTTAACAACGCCGTAGAAATAGTTGATGCGGTCGGGCCGGACCTGACTGGTCACCAGAATGTAGCCGCCACTTTCATACGAGAAAGGCCAGTTATTCTGCACGCTTGGCGAGTAGGCGGCGCCTTCCGTCGATCTCAACCGGTCGAACAGACGATCGTTGAAAATCTGAGTCAATATTTCGAGCTGCCGCGCTTCCTTCGTGAGCGTGAAGCCGCCCGCCGTCGGCCACGCCATGACGGCGGCGGCCTGTTCCTTGTCTCCCTTGTGACGCAGGACCACAGGCTTTGAGACAGGAGCGGGGAAACGCATCTGCTTGTTCACGGCAGGAACAGGGACATCCGCCCGTGCCGGCAGGGCGCCGAAAGTTGCTGCCACTGCCTGTATCGCCTCATCCGGCTTCACCTGGCCGAATATCTGCACCTCGATCGGTCCGGACGCGAGCAGCGGTTCCCAGGTTGCGCGGAACGCCTGCGGGGTCAGCGCGTCAATTTCCTCGCGCGATGGCGTACGGAAGCGCACATCCTTGTCGTGCAGCAGCCAATTGAGATCGCGCGCCAGGACCGAATCCGGGGCGCGGCCCATGGCGTCATAAGCAACGGCGGTGCCCGTCTTGACCCGCGCGATCGGCGCCGGGTCCCAACCAGGCGCGGCCAATTTGGTCGCGAACAATTGTAGCTGGTCCCGATAATCGGCGGGGCGTGTCACGGCCTGCATTTCGAAGGCGTCGTCGTCGATGGAGAAATCCATCCCCATGCGGCGGCCGTTCGTGAGGTCGTCCAATTCACGCTGGCCAAGCTTGCCGATGCCGCTCGCCACCAGGGCATAGTTGGCCGCCCAACCCGGAACCGGCTTGGTTGGGGAAAAGGCCTGCTGACCATGCCCAAAACGGACATTGATCCGCACCTTTTCCGTTTCCGCATCATTGGCGAACAAGGTGAGTTTCACACCGTTGGCAAAAGTGATGCTCTCCATGCCGGGGAGCCCGACCTGTGTCCTGGAGACCACTTTCCCCGGCGCTCCGAGCTTTGGCAGATCCGCCATGGTGACCGCCTTGTCCGCCAGCCGGGCGTTGGTGGCCGCCTTGACGGGCGCAGCTACGGCTGCGGCGAGTTTGGCGTCGGCTCCGGGTACAAGCTTGCCTGTGATCAAAAGCGCCCGGAACACGCCAGCCGAGAACAGGCGGCGGGTCGAATCCAGGATCTTCTGGGGCGTCATCGCCGGTTTGCCGGAGCGGAATATGTCGAGCGCGGCTTGAGGACTGACTGTCGTTTCCCGAATGTCCACTGCACTGACCAGATCGCTGGCCTGCTTGGCGCCAGCTTCGGTATCGGCATTTTCCACCTGGATCGCCAGTGCGGTGTCGATCTGCGCATATTCGCGGTCGATTTCGAGCTGGCTGGGCGGGCTGGCCTTTGCGTCCTCGATGATGGCCCGTACGTCGCCGAGCGCCTTTTCCCAATTGTCGCCCGACGGGACGATCGTGACGAAAGTGCCGTCTGCCGATCGGCTGACATCCTGCTGATCGACGCTTGCCTGAATGAAGCTGCCCCCGCTGCGGGCAACCTGTTCAAGGCGGCGGCTGATGATCTGCAGGGCGAGCATGTCTGTCAGCTTGTCCTGATTATAGACGATCGTGTCCGCATGCGGCTTCCAAGGGCGCAGCCACGCCATGGTCAGGCCCGTGGGCGCACCGGGTTCGACGGCGACGCTGGTCGCGGGAGCATTGGGATACGGCTCGCCGAATTCGGGCAGCGCAGCGCCTTTCCCTGGGACGGACCAGGACGCGAAATTGTCCTTGATCATCTGTTCCGCAACAGCGGGATCGATATCGCCAGCGATCGAGATCACCGCATTTTCCGGACGATACCAACGCTGATGGAATGATTCCATCCGGGCTGCGGTGGCGGCATTCAGCGTTGCGACCGTTCCGATCGGGCTGCGATCGGCAAGAGGCTGACCGGCGAAGAAATGGCGGCGGCTCGCGTCGGAGATGCGCATTTGCGGCCCGTCGCCTTCGCGGCGTTCGGCGAGCACGACCGCGCGCTCCGCCGCCACAGCGCTGTCGATGATGTTGGGGTCGGCCATCATACCGGCAAGGATCTTCATGCTCTCGCCAAGACTTGCTGGCGTCGCTTGCGGCAGATCCAACGCATAGGTGGTGCCGGTGGGGGTCGTCTGCGCGTTGCTGTCGCTGCCGAAGGTCACGCCGAGCCGCTGCCATATCCGCTTGGATTCGCCGTCGGGCACGTGGCGCGATCCGCGAAAGGTCAGATGCTCCATGAAATGCGCGTAGCCCTGCTCATCCGGCCGCTCCATCAAGGAGCCGACGTCCATGCGAAGGCGCACCGAAACCTGGCCGGGCGGAACGCCGTTACGGCGGACGGCATAGCGCAGGCCGTTGGGCAACGTGCCGAACCGCCAAGCCGGGTCGATGGGCACGTCGCTATTTTCGTAGAGCCATGGCCTAACCTGCGCCTGCGCATTACCGGCAACAGGGGCCGCTTTCGTGGTCGTCGGATCAGTTCGAGCCGAAAGGGACGCAGGCGAGCCCGACAGCAGCAGTGCGATGACGGACAGCGAAACGGCAGGACGCCGGAAGGAAAAGCTCATGGCGTCATAGCCTAGAGCCAAAATTCTGAATGGCTACTGACAAAGAGCATCCCGGCTCTCTGCAGGGTTCAGGATGGCGCCCCGTAGCGCCATCCTGCCGAACTTCAGCGGCCCCCGGTTTTCTGCACGGCACCCTTGTGCGCGCCGACGCCGCCCCGGTTGCGGCGGAAGTTCTTCTTTGCGGGCTTGGCATCGCCATCGGGACGATGGGCGCGTTCGGCGGTGCCGCGCGGCTGCTGCTTCTGCTGATCCTGATAGCGGCGCTGGCCATCGGCGCGGCGCGCCTTCTGCTCCGGCGTCTGCTCGCGGCCCTTGCGTTGCGGCGCTGCCTTGGGAAGGTTGCGGACAGCTTCGACGAAGTTCTCCGGCAGGGGTACGATGTCGAGCTTCACCTTGGTGGTCCGCTCGATCGCTTTCAGATAGGGCCGCTCATCATCGGCCACGAAGCTGATGGCGACGCCTTCCGCCCCTGCCCGCGCCGTACGGCCGATGCGGTGGACATATTGTTCGGGCACATTGGGAAGCTCGAAATTGATGACATGGCTGACACCCGACACGTCGATGCCGCGCGCGGCGATGTCGGTGGCGACGAGCAGTTTCACATGACCATGACGGAACGCCTGGAGAGCCGTGGTGCGCTGCGCCTGGCTCTTGTTGCCATGGATAGCCACGGCCTGAATGCCAGCGCCTTCTAGGAAGCGGACGACGCGATCGGCGCCGTGCTTGGTCCGGGTGAAGATCAGCGCACGGTCGATCGGCTCGTTGCGGATGGTGAGGTTGAGCAACGCCTGCTTTTCCGCCTGGTTGACGAAGGTCGCCTGCTGGCGGACGCGTTCGGCCGTGGTGGATTGCGGAGCGACGCTGACCTTGACCGGATCATGCAGGAACTGCGCGGCAAGTGCCTCGATCTCTCCGGGCATGGTGGCAGAGAAGAAGAGGTTCTGCCGGTCCTTGGGCAGCAGCTTGGCGATGCGTTTCAGCGGGTGGATGAAGCCCATGTCCATCATCTGGTCGGCCTCATCGAGGACGAAGATTTCCGTGTCCTTGATGGTGAAGGCGCGCTGGTCGATCAGGTCGAGGAGACGGCCGGGCGTGGCGACGACGATGTCGACGCCGCGGCCTAGTGCGCGGATCTGCTTGTTGATGGGCACGCCGCCGAAGACGACTTCGACCGACAGCTTCATGAAGCGGCCATAGTCGCGGAAGCTCTGCGCGATTTGGGCGGCGAGTTCGCGGGTTGGGGAAAGGACGAGCATCCGGCAACCCTGAAGCGGGGTCGGCTTGGGATTGCGGGCGAAATAGTCGAGGCTGGGAAGCGCGAAGGCAGCGGTCTTGCCGGTGCCGGTTTGCGCGATGCCGCACAGGTCCTTGCCCTGAAGCAGAACGGGGATCGCCTGCGTCTGGATGGGGGTGGGATTGGCGTATTTCTTGGCGGCGAGCGCCTTCAGGATGGGCTCGGCGAGACCAAGGTCGGTGAAATGCATGAATGAACTCTCGAAATAAAAAGGCTCAGGCGCCAACGAGTTGCATATCGCAACTGGACGCAAGGCGGGTTGCGAAACGACCCGCGTGAATAGGGAAGCCTCAAAAGCTTGGCGCAGACTTTCATTGGCCGGCCCCGCAACCCCTTATGTTCAAAGGGCCGGAACGATCACGCTGCCAATCGCTGATGGGCCATGAAGGCCGCCCGCTGCGCTGCGCCGCATATGCATTCATTCATGCAAAAAAGCAAGGGCCCCGCGCGAACGGAGCCCTTAGGAGACAATTCAGAGCGACACTTCCACATGCTTGCCGCGCATTTCGTCACGCACATCGCCGCCGAACAGCTGTTTGAAGACGCCGCCGAGCGACATGTCGGCGCGCCAGATTTCCGCATGGCCAAGGTCGAAGCGGAGCATGAGCAGATTGGGGTCCTGCCGCCCGCCCGGATACCAGGCCGCGACTTCGTGAGTCCAATAGCGGTCGATCACCGCCGGATCGGTTTCCTTCACAAGGGTGCCGTCGATGCAGGCGAAGAGATAATGGCCCTTGCCCGAAAACTGCGCCATCGCCGGGCCACCGGCAGCGAGACGATTTTCCTTCGTCGTGTAGAACCAGAAGCAGTGGTTCGCGCCAGGATCAAGCTGCGCGGTCATCGGCAGGCTATGTTCATGCGATCCCTGCAAGCCAATCATCAGAAAGGGGCTTTCCGACAATTCGGTCCAGAAACGATGGCGGATATCGGACTCGTTGCTCATCCTCATTCTCCTGTTCATCCAAACATGGGTTTAATCGACAGCAACCGGCGAAGTTCCCCCAAAAGCCCGTCTGGACGCTTGATCTTGCGCCCCTTTCTCTCCACATAGCGGCCATGCTGATCGAGACCGAACCAACGCCCAATCCGGCGACCGTCAAGTTCATCCCCGGCCGGGTGGTCATGGGCATGGGCACGCGCGATTTCGCGACGCCCGAGGAAGCCGAAGCTTCCCCCCTCGCCTCCGCGCTGTTCGGCCTGGGCGACGTGACCGGCGTCTTTTTCGGCGGCGACTTCATTTCGGTCACGATCGCGCCCGGCGCGCAGTGGAGCGACGTGAAACCGGATATCCTGTCGATCCTGCTGGAGCATTTTTCGGCGAACATGCCGCTGTTCACGCCCGGATCGGCGGGCGAAATCTTCATCCCCGAGGAAGAAGAGCAATTTGCCGACGACCCAGCCGATGCGGAGATCGTCGCGCAGATCCGCGACCTGATCGACACGCGCGTGCGGCCCGCCGTCGCCAATGACGGCGGCGACATCGTCTATCGTGGCTTTGATCGCGGGACGGTCTATCTGCGGATGCAGGGCGCCTGTTCCGGCTGCCCATCATCGAGTGCCACGTTGAAGAACGGCATCGAGCAACTGCTGAAACATTATGTTCCCGAGGTGACGGAAGTACGCGCCGTCTGAAACAGGAGCGGCGGCGTTTGGCAAATCGATCCGGATCGACTAACCGCTTCGCATAGCCCATCACGCCCGTCCGCTTTTCTCATAGGGGATTTTCTTGCGCACTCTCGTCATCGACACCGCTACGCAGGCGCTGTCCGTGGCGCTGCTCGATCACGGCAAGGCGATCGGTCATTTCCACGAAGTCGTCGGCCGAGGCCATGCCGAAGCGCTGGTGCCAGCCATCGCCGCCCTGCCCGATGGCGGCCGGGCCGACGTGATCGCCGTGGACCTTGGCCCCGGAAGCTTCACGGGGGTTCGCATCGGCATCGCGGCTGCCCGAGCGCTTGCCCTGGCCTGGTCCCTGCCGCTCCATGGATATTGCGCGCTGTCGCTGATTGCGGCCAAGGCAGCGCAAAGTCAGGATCAGGATGGAGGGCAGATCGCGGTCACCATCACCGGAGGGCATGGCGAACTGTTCTGGCAATGTTTCGACGCCGATGGCCTGACCGCCGTCACCCAGCCAGCATCGACACCGATCGCGACGCTCGCCAAGATGCTGGATCAGCCGATGATTTACGGGACTGGCGCCGAAGCTTTGGTGACGGCGCGCGGCCATGGCACCGCCGTCAACCTTTATCCCAACTCCGCCGACTTCCCGCTCATCGCAGGTCTCGCGCCGCTGCCGCCCTCCCCCATCTATTGCCGTGAAGCGGACGCGCAGCCCATGCCGCAGCAGGCCCGTTCATGATCCCCGGCCTGGTTCTGGACATGTATGAGGATGGCGAGCGCAATGCGCTGGCCGACGCCATGGACGTCATGGGCCAAGCGTTCGACCCTGCCTATGGAGAGGCGTGGACATTGCCGCAACTGTCGGGCGTCATGATGATGCCGGGCACCTGGCTCACCATCGCCCGGGTCGATGCGGCGGCGCTGGGCTTCGCCCTCGTCCGATCGGTGCTCGACGAATGTGAATTGCTGCTGCTGGCCGTCCATCCGGCGTGGCGCGGCAAAGGCATTGGCCGCGAACTGTTGATCGACAGCCTGAAGACAGCGCGACGCCGTGGTATAAAATCCATGAACCTTGAAGTCCGTTCGTCAAATACAGCCGTCAAGCTGTATGAAAAAACGGGATTTGAATATGTGCATAGGCGCCCTGGTTATTACCGGGGAGCGGACGGTCAACTTCATGACGCTCTCAGCTTTCGTATAGAAATGCTGGGATAGACTGATCGCCCTTGCTAAAGGGAAGATCAGGGTATAACGCAGACATACCGCTCCTGAAACGAATTTACTTGGGCGGGTCGCATTACATTCAGCATTCGCGGGATAAAAGAAATGGAAATCGAATCAGCCCAGAGCGAGCTGCTCATTACTTTGACTTCGGATATTGTTGCAGCACATGTTTCCAACAACAGTGTCGCCGTATCTGACGTTTCGACGCTTATCCAGAACGTACACGCAGCCCTTTCCGGGCTGACCAAGCCTGCCGCTGCGCCGGAAGTGAAGCCGGAACCGGCCGTGTCGGTGCGTTCTTCGATCAAGCCCGACTATATTATCTGCCTGGAAGACGGCAAAAAGCTGAAGATGCTGAAGCGGCACCTGATGACTCATTATCAGATGACGCCGGAAGATTATCGCGCAAAGTGGGGCCTGCCCGCCGACTATCCGATGGTCGCGCCCAACTATGCCGAACAGCGCCGGTCGCTGGCGAAGAAGATCGGCCTCGGCACGAAGCGCCGCCGCACGCGCGCGAAATAAGCAGCGGCGCGGACGATCCGTCATGAGAAGGGGCGCATTTGCCGTGCGCCCCTTTTATAATGGCGTCGATGCCGCTAGATTCCGGCTGATTATTTGACACACCCCAATGAGCGAGCCCGCATGAACCGCAAGATCGATGTAGAAGCCCTTTGCCATGAGAAGGGCCTGCGCATCACCGAACAGCGCCGCGTGATCGCTCAAGTGCTGAGCGATGCGTCCGACCATCCAGACGTTGAGGAATTGCACAAGCGGTCGTCCGCCATCGACCCCGGCATTTCGATCGCGACCGTTTACCGCACCGTCCGCCTGTTCGAGGAAGCAGGCATATTGGACCGGCATGATTTCGGCGATGGCCGTGCCCGTTATGAGGCCGCGCCCGAAGCGCATCACGACCATCTGATCGATGTCGAAACCGGCAACGTGATCGAGTTCGTCGATCCGGAACTGGAACAGTTGCAGAAGCAGATCGCCGAGAAGCTGGGCTTTCGCCTGGTCGATCACCGCATGGAATTGTACGGCGTGTCACTGGAACGCAAGAACTGACAGCCTTGCGGCGGCTGCGCTATTTCTACCGGCTGAGCGCGCTGGCGGCGTCGCTGCTGCTTTGCCTGATCCCGCATCTGCTGTGGCGGGCCGTGGGCGCCCGATCACCCTGGCCCCGCCGCTTCCTGGGAATGGCGGCGCGCGCGGTGGGTGCGCGGGTGCGGGTGGACGGGCATCCCTTTCACGGCGACAGCTTCATCATCGCCAATCATGTGAGTTGGGTCGATATATTGGCGCTGGGTGGCGCGACCGGCGCTGCCTTCGTCGCGCATGACGGGATTGCCGGGTGGCCGGTGATCGGCTGGCTGGCGGCGCAGAATAATACGCTGTTCGTGGCGCGGAACCGGCGCGGTGCGCTGGGCGGGCAGATCGAGGCGTTGCGCGCCGCACTGGCGGGGCATCAACCGGTCGCCCTTTTCCCGGAGGGTACGACGAGCGATGGGCAGGCTTTGCTCCCGTTCAAGCCGTCTTTGCTGGCGGTGCTGCTGCCCCCGCCGCGCGCGGTTATGATCCAGCCGGTGCATATCGATTATGGGGCAGCGACGGACGAGATCGCCTGGCATAGCGATGAACCGGCGGGCAGCAATGCCAAGCGGCTGCTGGAGCGGCCCGGCCGGATCGATGTGACGCTGCGTTTCCTGGAGCCTTTCGACCCGGCGCTCTACCCGGATCGCAAGCAATTGGCGGCGGTGGCGCGGGAGCGGATCGCCACGAGCATGGCCATGCACCTGCCGCCTTTCGCTCCGCTGTCGCCGCCTGTATAGCTGGACCACATGAATCGTAACGACGCCCCCAAGACTCCAGCGACATTCCACGTCAAATCCTTCGGCTGCCAGATGAACATCTATGATGGCGAGCGCATGGCCGAGATGCTGGGCGAGCGAGGCATGACCGTTGCGGCCGACGGGGCGGAGGCTGATCTGGTCATCCTCAACACCTGCCACATCCGCGAAAAGGCGGTGGACAAGGTCTATTCCGACATCGGACGGTTGAACCGGGAAGATGGCACGCGGCCGATGATCGCGGTCGCTGGCTGCGTCGCGCAGGCGGAAGGCAGCGAGATCAGCCGCCGCGCGAAAAGCGTCGATATCGTGGTGGGGCCGCAGGCTTATCACCGGCTGCCCGACCTGATCGAAAAAGCCGGGCGCGGCGAGGAAGCGGTGGATACCGACATGCCGCTGGCGTCGAAATTCGGCGCGCTGCCCGCGCGGACCAAGCAGGCGCGGCCCACGGCTTTCCTGACAATCATGGAAGGGTGCGACAAATTCTGCACCTATTGCGTGGTGCCTTATACGCGCGGGGCGGAGATCAGCCGGACCTGGGGCGCGATACTGGACGAGGCAAAGGCGCTGGTTGACGGCGGCGTGCGCGAGATCACGCTGCTTGGGCAGAATGTGAATGCCTGGGCGGGCGAGGACGACAAGGGGCGCATGCAGGGCATGGACGGCCTGGTACGTGAACTGGCGAAGATCGGCGGGCTGGAGCGCATCCGTTACACGACCAGCCATCCCAACGACATGAGCGACGGGCTGATCGCGGCGCATGGCGACGAGCCCAAGCTGATGCCTTTCCTGCATCTGCCGGTGCAGTCGGGGAACAACCGCATCTTGAGGGCGATGAACCGCAGTCATGATGCGGAAAGCTATTTGCGGATCATCGAGCGGGTGCGGGAGGCGCGGCCGGACATCGCACTGTCGGGCGACTTCATCGTCGGCTTCCCCGGCGAGACGGATGCGGAGTTCGAGGATACGCTGAAGATCGTCGAGCAGGTGCGCTATGCGCAATGCTATTCTTTCAAATACAGCCCCCGCCCCGGCACGCCCGCGGCGGACATGGACGGGCAGATCCCGGCGGCGGTTATGGATGAACGGCTGGCGAGGCTACAGGCGCTGATCAACCGGCATCAGGTCGAGTTCAACGCGGCGACCGTCGGGCAGCAGACGCAGATCCTGCTGGAGCGCAAGGGGCGTCATCCCGGCCAGCTCATCGGAAAAACGCCATGGCTGCAATCTGTCCATGTCACGGCGCCGGAACTTTTCATCGGCGACATGGTCGAAGTGGATATCATCAGTGCCGGTCCGAACAGTCTGGCCGGCGAACTCAGCAGGAGGAAAGCCGCTTGAACCCATTCCAAGTCGTTCCCGGCGCAACGGGAGCTCATCTCCGGACCTGGCTGGCAGGATCAAGGCCCGAGAGATGGATATCCGCCCTTGCGGATAGGACTTGTGGAAAGGGAGGCTGCTGAATGTCGAAGAAACCGAACCAGAATCAGCGCAGCGACACCGCGGAACGCGCCCGGTTGGAAGTGACCTTCGAAAAGCCACACTTGTTGGGCGCGCTGTTCGGGCAATATGACCAGAATCTGGTGGCGATAGAGAACCGGCTGGGCGTCTATATCGCGGCGCGGGGCAACAAGCTGCAGATCGAGGGCGAGGCGGAAGCAGCTGCGCGGGCGCGGGACGTGATGACGGGCCTCTACAACCGGATCGCGGCGGGGCAGGAAATCGACAGCGGCGCGGTGGAGGCGGTGATCGCCATGTCCGCCGAACCGACGCTGGACGGCATCATCCGCCACGACGTCGCCGAGCCGCCCAAGGTGATGATCCGCACGCGCAAGAAGACGATCGTGCCGCGATCCGCGACGCAGGTCACCTATATGGAAGCGCTGACCCGCAACGACATCATCTTTGCGCTGGGGCCGGCGGGTACGGGCAAGACCTACCTCGCCGTCGCGCAGGCGGTGAGCCAGCTGATCACGGGCAGCGTCGACCGGCTGATCCTGTCACGCCCGGCGGTCGAGGCGGGCGAGCGGCTGGGCTTCCTGCCCGGCGACATGAAGGAGAAGGTCGATCCCTATCTGCGGCCGATCTACGACGCGCTGTACGACACGCTGCCCGCCGAGCAGGTGGAGCGGCGGATCGCGAGCGGGGAGATCGAGATCGCGCCGATCGCCTTCATGCGCGGGCGGACGCTGTCCAACGCCTTCATCGTGCTGGACGAGGCGCAGAATACGACGATCGCGCAGATGAAGATGTTCCTCACCCGCTTTGGCGAAGGGAGCCGGATGGTGATCTGCGGCGACCCGAGGCAGGTGGACTTGCCACAGCCGGGCATATCCGGCCTTGCCGATGCGGTGGCGCGGCTGGAGGGCGTCGAAGGCATATCGGTGGTGCCGTTCGGGATCGGCGACGTCGTGCGCCACCCGGTCGTCGGGCGGATCGTGCAGGCCTATGAGGGGCCGGATGCTTGAGCGGGACGCTGTTTCTCGACTTCGCCCGAAACGAACGGAGCTTATTTGAATGATTGAAGTTGCGGTCCTTCAGGAAGAAGGCTGGCCGAAGGAAGATTGGGAATTGCTGGCGCAGCGAGCGGTCGTGGCGGCTATCACCCATAGCCCCTATGCCGCCTTTGCCACGGACGAGGCGCTGTATGAGGTTGCGGTCAAGCTGACCAGCGACGAGGAAGTGCATGGCCTCAACCGTGCCTATCGCGACAAGGACAAGCCGACGAACGTCCTGTCATTCCCGATGGTGCAGCATGACCTGCTGGAGGCGACCGGCAACACCGACGATGGCGAGGTGCTGCTGGGCGATATCGTGCTGGCCCAAGGGGTTTGCGCGCAGGAAGCGGCGGAAAAAGGCATCTCCGTCGCCGACCACGCCACGCACCTCATCATTCATGGCACTTTCCATTTGCTGGGATATGATCATATGGAGGACGCCGAGGCGGAAGCGATGGAAGCGTTGGAGACGCAATCGCTGCTGAGCCTTGGCATTTCCGATCCCTATGGGGATCGCCTGACAGGATAATAGGAAGAACGATGGCTGAAGGCAGTCCGAAGGACGGCAACGGTTCAAAGGAACCGGACAGTAGTAGTCAAGAAGGCGGTTTATGGAGCGGCCTGAAGTCGCTGCTGTTCGGCGAGGAAGAGAGCCCCAGCCTGCGGCGCGAGCTGGAAGAGGCGCTCGACGAATATGATGAGGATGAGCAGGAGGACGGCGCTCCTGCTCCCGCCAAGGGGGACCTGTCCGCGATCGAGCGGCAGATGGTCCGCAACCTCCTGCATTTTTCCGAGCATACGGTCGATGACGTGGCGGTGCCGCGCGCCGACATCATCGCGATCGAGGAACGGGCGAGCTTTGCCGAATTGGCGGCATTGTTCGCCGAAGCCGGGCATAGCCGCATCCCGGTCTATCGCGAGACGCTGGATACCATCGTGGGCATGGTCCACATTCGCGACGCCTTCGCCATCCTTGCGGGCAAATCGCCCGTGCCGGACAGCCTGGAGCCGCTGATCCGCCAACCGCTCTATGTGCCCGAAAGCATGGGCGCGCTGGACCTGCTGGCCGAGATGCGCGCCAAGCGGACCCATCTGGCGATCGTGCTGGACGAATATTCGGGCACCGAAGGGCTGCTGACATTCGAGGATCTGGTCGAGGAAATCGTCGGCGAAGTCGAGGATGAGCATGACGACGCGCCCGAAGCGCTGATGGTGCCGCTGGAAGGCGGGCTGTGGGAAGCCGATGCGCGCGCCGAGTTGGAAGACGTCGCGAAAGAAATCGATCCGCGCCTCGCCGATGTGGAGGAAGATGTCGACACGCTGGGCGGCCTCGCCTTCGTCATTGCAGGCCGGGTGCCGGATGCGGGCGAGATACTCGATCATGAGGAAAGCGGCTGGAAGCTGGAAATCATCGGCAGCGACGGGCGGCGGGTGACGCGGTTGCGCCTGCATCCGCCTGTCGAAAAAGAAGAACAGGACGTCGAATGAAAGCAGACGCCCGCCGCAATGATTGGGACGCGTGGGCAATGCTGGGGAAATGTTAAGAGCTGATCGTTAGGCTTCTGCCTGGCTTGTTGCTTTCGGTTGGGAGCAATCTGGTGAGGGTGTGGGTCCGACGATTGTTGCGCTGCCCCCTCACCCTGCCCTCTCCCCGGAGGGGAGAGGGTTTTCTGGGGTGGAGCGGTTTTCTTGCGGCACGAACGATTATCGATTTTTACGGGGCGCGCGGTCCTGTCGCCCATTGCCGTGCCGGTGACGGGATTGGAGCGCTGGCTGCTGGCGCTGGTGTGCGCCGTCACATTGGCGTTCGCGATCATCACGCCGCCCTTTCAGGCGCCCGACGAAAATCAGCATTATATGAAGGCGCTGCTGCTGGCGGACGGCCGAGTCATGACGGAACAGCGGGGCCCGGAAATCGGGGCCGAGTTGCCGCGATCCGCGCTGGAATTGCATGGGGTGGATTTTCCAACAGAGGTCACCGGCAAGGCGCGGCGCTTTGATCCGGCGATGGTGGAGCGCGCCTGGAGCGCGGACGCGGGGCGGCCCGGCACTGCCTTTGCCGACTTTCCCAATGCCGCCAACTATGCGCCGACGCTCTATGCGCCTTCTGCCGCTGGATTGATGATCGGGGACGCCGTGGGGTTGCCCCGTATCGGGAGCTTCTATGTGGGACGGTTGGTCAATGCTGCGGGCGGGCTGATCTTGCTGACCGTGGCGTTTGGCCTGATGCCTTTTGGGCGCGCGGCCCTGCTGGCGACCGCATTGCTGCCGACATTCTGCTATCAAACGGGTTCGCTTTCGCCTGACGCGGTCATCAACGGCATGGGTTTTGCCGGTCTTGCGCTATCGCTACGGCTTGCCGCGATGGGAAGCAGTCCGGCCCGAAACGCGGGGCTGATGCTCGCCGCGCCGCTGCTTGCACTGGCGAAGGGTGTTTATCTGCCGCTGATGGCGGCGGGACTGCAATGGCCACAGCATCGGCGGGACATGCGGCCATGGCTGCTGATCGGCGCGATGGCCGTTGGAGCGGCGGCGTTCATCCTGTGGATGAAGATGTCGGGCGGCAGCCAGGCGCTCTATCATATCGTGTCGCGCAAGACCGGTGAGGATGTCATGACCGCGCCGCTTGCCGCGCAGCTTGGCGTCATCCTGGCCGACCCGGCCGCCTATGTTCGTGCGCTAGGGTCGAGCATCGTCGAACGGTCGCCGGTATATGCGTTGCAGATCGCAGGGCGGTTCGGGTGGAACGCGATTCTGCTGCCGCTACTCGCTTACCCGGTGGCGGCTGTCATGTTGGCGGCAGCGGTGGCGAGCGGATCAGGCATGCGGGTCAGCTTTGGTCAAAGGCTGTGGTGGCTCGCCGTGGTTGTCGGCACCGGCCTGCTGATCGAAACGGCCATGTATCTGACGGGAACGCCGCTAGGGGCGGATTATGTGCAGGGCACGCAGGGGCGCTATTTCCTGCCGTTGCTGCCCTTGGCATTGTTGGCCCTGATGCCGGAAACGGGATTGCGCGGGGCTCGCGGCGTCTTTGCCGGATCGGCGCTGCTGTTGCTGATGATCGCGCTCGCCAGCACTTATGACAGCTTCTGGGTGCACGGCTTCGTTACGGCGGACGGGATGCCGCCGCATGAACGGCTAAGCGACGCGCTGCTCCTGCCCTCGCCCCGCTGGTAGCCAGTGGCGCCAGAGGCATAGCCAGCCCAGGCCTTCTACCCAACCGGCAAGGACATCGCTCGGCCAGTGCACGCCGAGCCAGACGCGGCTGGTGCCGATGAGGGCGATGATGAGCGCGGCGGCGAGATAGGGTAAGGCGTAAAACCCCTTACCCCGACCCTTGGGTTCCGTTCGGGCTGAGTCCTTCGACAAGCTCAGGGCGAACGGGGTTGGCTGGCTATGGCGAATAAGCGCACGATACATCAGCATGGCAAGCGCGCCGAACAGGATCATGGTGCCCGCGGAATGGCCGCTGGGAAAACTGTAGCTGTGCACGATGTCGATGTGCGGCAGCAGATCGGGGCGCGGCGCGGCGAAAATCTGCTTGAGGCCGGTGTTGAGCAAGGTGCCGCCGACTACGACCAGCACGAGCCATTGGGCGGCGTGGCGCTGCCGCCGGTAGAGCAAGCCTGAAGCCACGGCCGCCATGATGAAAAGGCGTCCCACCGTATCGCCGATAGCAGACGCTGCGACCATGACCGTGGTGATCCATGGGGCGGCTGCCCTGCCCGCTCCCGCCGCCTTCATCCCAGCGATGTTGAGCGGATCGAACCAGCCGGACCGCTGAAGCAGCGCGATGGCCAGCACGCCGAGAAGCGCGAGGACGAATATCCCCGCGCCTCTTCGCCATGAGCGGCGATCAGATATGGAGCGCGCGCCCATAAGCGGCGAGCACGCTTTCATGCATCGATTCCGAGATGGTCGGATGCGGGAAGACGGTGTGCATCAGTTCCGCTTCGGTGGTTTCCATCGTCTTGCCGATGGTGAAGCCCTGGATCATCTCCGTGACTTCGGCGCCGACCATGTGCGCGCCCAGCAGTTCGCCGGTTTTCGCGTCGAAGACGGTCTTGGTGAAGCCTTCCGCTTCGCCGAGCGCGATCGCCTTCCCATTGCCGATGAAGGGAAACATGCCGACCTTCACTTCATAGCCTGCTTCCTTCGCCTTGGCTTCGGTCAGGCCGACGCTGGCGATCTGCGGGTGGCAATAGGTGCAACCTGGTATGTTGCGCGGGTCCATGGCGTGGGGATGCTTGCCCGCGATCGCTTCGGCCGCGATGACACCTTCATGGCTGGCCTTGTGCGCGAGCCATGGCGGGGCGGTGATGTCGCCGATCGCCCACAGGCCGTCGACATTGGTGCGGCACATCTCGTCGGTCTTCAGGAAACCGCGATCGTCCATCGCGACGCCCAGTTCCTTGAGGCCGACATTTTCGGTGTTGGGCACGATGCCGATGGCGACGATCATGTGGCTGAACTCGGCGGCGCTTTCCTTGCCCGCCTTGTCCTTCAGCTTCGCCTTGATGCCGTTGGCGCCGACCTGAATATCGCTGACGCCAGCGCCGGTCAGGATGGTCATGCCCTGCTTCTTCAGCGCCTTTTCGAGGAAGGCGGAGACGTCCGCATCCTCTACCGGCACGACGCGATCCATCATTTCGACGACGGTGACGTCAGCGCCCATGTCGTTGTAGAAGCTCGCAAATTCGATGCCGATCGCGCCGGAGCCGATGACGAGCAGCTTTGTCGGCATTTCCGGCGGGGTCATGGCGTGGCGGTAGGTCCAGACGCGCTTGCCGTCGGCGGCAGCGCCCGGCAGGTCGCGCGCGCGGGCGCCGGTGGCCAGGATGATGTTCTTTGCGGTGAGTTCTTCGGTCTTGCCGTCTTTCGTGACGGAGAGCTTGCCTTTGCCGGTCAGCTTGCCGTCGCCCATGTGGACGGTGATCTTGTTCTTCTTCATCAGGTGCGTGACGCCCTGATTGAGTTGCTTGGCGACGCCGCGCGAGCGTTTGACAACGGCGGCGATGTCCGCGCTGATCTTTTCGGCGGCGAGGCCATAGTCCCCGGCATGCTGCATATAGTGGAAGATTTCCGCCGAGCGCAGCAGCGCCTTGGTCGGGATGCAGCCCCAGTTGAGGCAGATGCCGCCGAGATTTTCACGCTCGACAATGGCGGTCTTGAGGCCCAGCTGCGCCGCGCGGATCGCGGCCACATAGCCGCCGGGGCCGGAGCCCAGAACGATCAGATCGTAATTCTCAGCCATTATCCTGGTCTCTCTTCTTATGCCGCGGTCATGGGCGGCACGGTGCGGGGCTGGCGATCCTCACCGATCGCCACGAAGGTGAAGGTGGCGCGGGTCACGCGATAGGATCGGTCGTCATGGCGGGTGCGCCGCCATGCCTCGACGTCGATCTTCATCGATGTGCGGCCGACCGAGACGAGCTTTGCGAAGACCGACACTTCGTCGCCAACGACGACCGGGCGAAGGAAGGTCATGCCCTCGACGGCGATGGTCACCGCGCGGCCCTTGCTGTGGCGCGCGGCGACGGAGCCCGCCGCCGAGTCCATCAGACTCATCAGCCAGCCGCCGAAAATATCCCCATAGGGATTGGTGTCGGCGGGCATGGCGATGACGCGGACGGCGGGGCTTTCCTCCGGCGGCAGCTCGTCGGCGGCGCGCATCAGGCGAGCATGCCGATCGGGTTTTCGACCAGTTCGCGGAAGACCTGCATCAGGCGGGCGCCGTCAGCGCCGTCGATGGCGCGATGGTCGAAGCTGCCCGTGGCGGACATGACGGTCGCGATCTGGAGCGAGTCATCGACGACGAAGGGCCGCTTTTCGCCCGCGCCGATCGCCATGATCATGGCCTGGGGCGGGTTGATGACGGCTTCGAACTGCTTGATGCCGAACATGCCCATGTTGGAAAGCGACGCGGTGCCGCCCTGATATTCTTCCGGCTTGAGCTTGCCGTCCTTCGCGCGGGCGGCGAGGTCCTTCATCGCGGTGGAGATGGCGGCGACGCCCTTGCTGTCCGCGCCGGTCACGATCGGCGTGATGAGACCGCCGGGGATGGACACCGCCACGCTGATGTCGGCGCGCTGGAACTGAAGCATCTGGTCGCCCGCGAACTGCACATTGCATTCGGGCACCTGGATGAGCGCAACGCCCAGCGCCTTGATGAGGAGGTCATTGACGGACAGCTTGACGTTTCGGCTGGCCAGACCGGCGTTGAGTTCGGCGCGCAGCTTCAGCAGCTTGTCGAGTTGAACGTCGACGGTGAGGTAGATGTGCGGCACCTGCTGCTTGGATTCGGTCAGGCGGCGGGCGATCGTCTTGCGCATGCCGCTGAGCTTGATGACTTCGTGCGGGATGCCGAAGTCCTGCGCGGCATGGGTCGCGGCGGGCGCTGCGGCCGGGGCTGCGGCGGCGGCGGGCGTTGGGGCGGCAGCGGGGGCCTTGGCCGAAGCGCCTTCCAGATCGGCCTTCACGATGCGACCATTGGGACCGGAGCCGGAGAGGCTGGCGAGGTCGATGCCCTTTTCCTCCGCTATGCGGCGCGCGAGCGGGCTGGCCTTTACGCGGTCGCCAGATTGGGCGGGTGCGGCCTCTGCCTTGGGTGCGGGAGCGTCTGCCTTCGGGGCGGGTGCTTCTGCCTTGGCGGGGACTGGATCGGCCTTCGGCGCTGCCTTGGGCGCGGGGGCGGAGTCGCCTTCTGCTGCTTGCGCGAGGTCTTCGCCTTCTTCGGCGATGATGGCGATGACGGTGCCGACCTTCACGCCTTCGGAGCCTTCGGAGACGAGGATCTTGGCGATCTTGCCCTCGTCCACGGCTTCGAATTCCATGGTGGCCTTGTCCGTCTCGATCTCAGCGAGCAGATCACCCGACGAAACGGTATCGCCTTCCTTCACCAGCCATTTAGCCAACGTCCCTTCTTCCATCGTGGGAGACAAGGCGGGCATCTGGATTTTCTTGCTCATGCGTGAAGGCCTCTCTTCTTTTCCCGGCCGAGCGGGTAAGTGTTGGATGCCGTTTTGACCCTTTGGGCGGGAGGGTCAAGGCGCGCCTTGCGCCTTTGGCGATAATCCGCCACATTTCACCAGACTGGTTCACAATTTACCAGATGGGTTCGAACAACAGGGCGGCGAAGGCGTTGGCTGCCATTTTGGCGTGGGGTGCGACAGCGATGCGGACTTATCTGGTTGTAGTGGACGAATCGCCGGAGGCAGAGACGGCGCTGCGGTTCGCGGCCCGGCGCGCGGCCAAGACGGCGGGATCAATCCGCATCCTTGCGCTGGTGCCGCCGGCCGAGTTCGTGCAGTGGGGCGGCGTTCAGGCGACGATGGAGGATGAGGCGCGGCAGCGCGCCGAAGCGCTCGTCACCAGCGCGGCGGGCACGCTGACCGAGGAGTCCGGTATTCGCCCGAGCATCACCGTGCGGCAAGGTGACGCGGTGGCGGTGGTGCGTGAGACGCTGGACGAGATGCCTGATGTTGCGGCGCTTGTGCTGGGGGCTGCGGCGAGCGGCCATCCCGGTGCGCTGGTGTCGCACTTTGCGGGGGCGGATGCGGGCAAGCTACCCTGCCCGATCATGGTCATTCCGGGCGGGTTGAGCGCGGAGGCGATCGATCGGTTGAGTTGAGGAGCGGTTGTGGTTCATCCAGGAGGGCTGCCGGGTTTACCGATCGAGCTCTGGCCTGTGAGGCATGATAGATCCTGAAACAAGTTCAGGATGACGAGTTGGAGGACGGAAGCGACGGCTTATCGCTTATGCCGTCCCCGCTTTGAGCCGATGTGGCGGATGTTTGCGGGGCGGCCGCGTTTGGCTCCGGGGCGTACGCGGTCCTTCTTGAAGCTTGGCCGCTGCGGCGGGGCGTCGGGTAGTTCGAAGCGCAGGGAGCCGTTGATAGGATCGGCCTCTGCCAGGCGCAGTTGGAGATGCTGGCCGACGGTGTAGCGGTCGCCGCTTTCCACGCCTTCAAGGGCGCGGCCCGCTTCATCGAAGAAGAAGCGCTCGTCGCCCATGGTGGAAACCGGGACCAACCCATCGCCGCCAAGCCCTGCGACCGTCGCGAAGAAGCCGAAATTCTGGACGCCGGTAATCCGTGCATCGACCAGTTCCCCGACATGAGCGGCGAGATAGGCGGCGACATAGCGGTCGATCGTCTCCCGCTCCGCCTCCATCGCGCGGCGTTCATGCTGGCTGATCATCTCGCCAACGCGGCCCATATTTTCATAGTCATCGGCGCTGAGCGAAGTCCGATCGGGCAGCACGCCGCCCTTGGGCGCGGGCAATTCGAGCTTGTAGGCACCGACCAGCGCGCGGTGGACCAGCAGATCCGCGTAACGGCGGATGGGCGACGTGAAATGCGCGTAGGAACCGAGCGCGAGGCCGAAATGCCCCATGTTGGCGGGGCTATAATAGGCCTGGGTCTGGCTGCGCAGGATTTGCTCCATGATCTGCGGCTTTTCCTCCGCTTCGCCGATCCGGTCGATCAGGCGATTGAAGGTCGAAGGCTTGATGACCTGCCCCAGCGCGAAGTCGATGTCGAAGGTAGCGAGATATTCCTTCAGCGCGACCAGCTTTTCCCGGCTCGGCGGTTCGTGGACGCGGTACATGACCGGCGCTTTCTTGCCTTCGAGCGCCTTGGCGGCGGCGACATTGGCGGCGATCATATAATCTTCGATCAGCATATGCGCGTCGAGGCGTTCGCGGGCGGCGACGCTGACGATCTTGCCATTTTCGTCGAGGACGACCCGGCGTTCCGGGAGATCCAGGGCGAGAGGGTCTCGCTTGTCGCGGGCCTTGCGGAGGAGTTTCCAGCAGGCCCAGAGGGGTTTGAGGGCGGTTTCGAGGAGGTCGAGTTGGTTCGGCGGAGTTTTGCCTTGTCCACCCCCGGCCCTTCCCGCCTGCGGGAGGGGAGATGTGCCGTCGATTGCCGCCTGGGCGTCTTCGTAAGCGAGGACGGCGGCGACGCGGATGATGGCGCGGGTGAAACGCCAGTTAGTGACTTTGCCGGAGGCGTCGACGGTAAGGTGGCAGGCCATCGCGGCGCGGTCCTGCCCGGCGCGGAGCGAGCACATGTCCGAGGACAGCTGGTGCGGCAGCATGGGGACGACGAGGTCAGGGAAATAGACGCTGTTGCCGCGCTTGCGTGCTTCCTTGTCGAGGGCGCTGCCCGGGCGGACATAATAGCTGACATCGGCGATGGCGACGATGGCGTGATAGCCGCCGGGGTTGGCGGGGTCTTCATCTGGCGTGGCCCAGACGGCATCGTCATGGTCGCGCGCATCGACGGGATCGATCGCGACGATGGGCAGGTGGCGCAGGTCCTCGCGCTTGTCCTCATTAAGGGCGATGCCGGATGCCGCCACCGCCTCATCCTCCACCTGTTCGGGGAAGACGTGCGGGATGCCATGTTTGTGGATCGCGATGAGGCTGAAGCTGCGGGGGGCGAAGGGGTCGCCTAAAATGTCCGTGACTCGCGCGCTGATGCGCGGCGGGCGGCCCACGGGCTCGGCCAGCACGAGATCGCCGGGTTGAGCATTGCCCGCGCCGCTGATCGGTGTGTCCTTGCGGATGCGCTTGTCGACGGGACGGAGCCAGAGCTTGCCGCCCTCACCCGCTTCGACCACGCCCAGCAGTTCCTCGCTCGCCTTGGCGAGTTTCTTCATCGGGTGGGCGACCCAGCCGCGCCCTGCCTCTTCCGTGCGAGCTAGGATGCGGTCACCGATGGTCAGCGCGCCCCTTTTGCCGCGTTCCAGCACGCGCAGGCGAGGCGCGGGCTGGCCCTCGGCTTCCCACCGTTCCGGCGTGGCGATGAGGGTGGTGTCGTCGACATCGACGATGCGCAGCACGGTGACCTTCGGCACGCCACCCATCTTGTGAAAGGCGCGGGCCGGGCCGATGTCCAGCAGTCCCTCGTCGGCCATGTCCTTCAGCAGAGCTTTCAGCGCGATCTTTTCCTGACCCTTGAGGCCGAATGCCTTTGCGATCTCCCTCTTGCCGGCGGGCTGATCGGAGGAGGTGATGAACTCCATCACCTGATCGCGTGTGGGGAAGCCGGCAGGCCGGACTTTGGCGGGTTTCTTCTGCTTTTGGGTCGATGCCATGGTTTAGCTATAGGGATGGGTTGGACCGCATGCCAGATGGCGGGGTAAATTTGGGTGCTGCTTGAGGTCGCTTCTGGTGAAGGGACGGATTAAGGGGCGGGTCCTTGAGTTACACGGGAATCACGCCCTGCCCACCCCCGGCCCCTCCCGCTGGCGGGAGGGGAGAGGACGGGTGCCGTTATTCGACCAGCTTGCGCGCGCGGTCGCGCCAGACCTCGGCCAGGACCGGCATGTTTGCAAGCGCACGAACGGCATCCGGTTCCACCTTATGCCGCCCGCCGATCAGCAAGCGAAAAACGCGTGCGATCGGCCAGTCGGGAAATGGGCGGTCGAGTAGTTCCATGCGCCCTTTGGCTTCCGCATCCCCTTCCCGTAGGACGCGGAAATAGAGACCTGCGCGGCCTGTCTTTACGATGGTGGCAAGCACGTCGCGCGTGCCGAAGCGGTGATCGAGCTTCCAGCATGGTTGGCGTCCATGGCTCACCTCCACCAGCGCGCTGCCGAGCGAGAAGCGGTCGCCGAGGCAGATTTCCTCCTCGGTCATGCCGAAAGAGGCGATGTTTTCACCAAAGGCACCGGGCGCCTGAAGCAGCGGGTGATCGGGCTTGCGCTGGCGCCACCAGTCATAATGGTCCTGCGGGTAGAGGTGGATCGCCTTGTCCCAGCCGCCATGATGGATGGGGTCGGCTACCGCGTCGCCCTCCAGCCCCTGCCATCTTACGCGGACGACGCCGTCCACCGGCCGCTTTGCGATGGCGCTATAATCGCCGTCGCGAAAGGGCATGGGCGTGCCGGTCAGCAATGCGGCGATGGTCAGATGTTCAGCCATGCCGCCCCTATGGCAGTGGCGCGAAGCCTTGGCGAGAGGGCGTCAGGCGCGGCTGAGTTCCGATGCGAGCTTCAGCACCTCGCTGCCGCTATCGGTCTGGACAAGATAAGCGGGGTTCCGTGCCGAGCCGTTGCGGCGGATCAACGCGCCTTCGATCATCTTTTCCACCTGGGCGTCGAAGCGCTCCGCGACACGGCCACGGCCCACGCCCTGGCCCCAGTTCCATTTGACCCGCATGCCTTTGCGGAAGCCTTCGACCATTCTCTACCCTCTCCTGCCGCACGCGCATGGCGGCGTTTCATGAAATCGCGATGACAAAAATCCCGGCTGCGGGCGGGGTTCCCTTGGGTTTTTCGTTCGCCTGGGTTAAGGGGCGGCAGATGGACGTCACTGGCCTTCGCGTTGCGCTATTCAGCGGCAATTACAATTATGTGCGCGATGGCGCGAACCAGGCGCTCAACCGCTTCGTGGGCTATTTGCTGCGTCAGGGCGCGGCGGTGCGCGTCTATTCGCCCACGATCGCGACACCGGCGTTCGAGCCGACCGGCGATCTGGTGAGCGCTCCGTCCCTGGCGATACCGGGGCGGAAGGAATATCGCGTCCCCTATCGCATGTGCGGGCGCGTCAGGCGCGACCTGAAGCGGTTTCAGCCCAATCTGGTCCATGTGTCGAGCCCCGACCCGTTGGGACATCGCGCGGTCACATGGGCGCGGGGCAGCGGGCTCCCGGCGGTGGCTTCGGTCCATACGCGGTTCGAAACTTATCCCCGCTATTACGGGCTGGCGTTTCTGGAGCCCGTGATCGAATCGATGCTGCGGCGCTTTTACCGGCGTTGCGATGCGATCGTCGCGCCTTCGGAGTCCATGGCGCAACTGCTGCGCGAACAGCGGATGAGCTATGATGTGGGCATATGGACGCGCGGGATCGACCGGGAGATCTTCAACCCGGCGCGCCGCGACATGGATTGGCGGCGGTCGCTGGGGATAGAGGATGACGAGCCGGTGATCGGCTTCATCGGCCGACTGGTGATGGAAAAGGGTCTGGACGTCTTTTCCGACGCGATCGACCAGTTGAAGATGCGCCATGTCCGGCACAAGGTGCTGATCATCGGCGAAGGCCCGGCGCGGGAGTGGTTCCAGAACCGGTTGCCGGATGCGGTCTTCACGGGATTTCAGAAGGGCGACGAGCTGGGCCGTGCCGTCGCCAGCATGGACATGCTGTTCAATCCCTCGATCACCGAGACGTTCGGGAATGTGACGCTGGAGGCGATGGCCTGCGCCCTCCCCACCGTGGCGGCGCGGGCGACGGGGAGCGAGAGCCTTGTCACCGAAGGCGTGACCGGGCGCCTGATCCGTCCGGGAGCGATCGGGGCTTTTGCGGATGCGCTGACGAGCTACTGCACTGATCCCGCCGCGCGCGCCGCTGCGGGAGCAGCCGCCATGGGGGAAGCGGAGCGATATGGATGGGATCAGGTGAACCAGGCGCTGGTCGACACCTATCTCCGTGTGATCCGCCAGCGGGCGCAGGGTGCGCGGCTGCGCTCCAGCCCGGTTCCTTAAAGCGCCCGCCTTCCCTATATCGGGACGATGGCCGATCTTTTTGCTTCCGATGCCGTGAACATGCCCGGTGATGCCGGGGAGAATGCGCCGCTGGCCGACCGGCTGCGGCCACGGACCCTGGCCGATGTCGTTGGACAAGAGCATCTGACCGGGGCGGAAGGCGCGATCGGGCGGATGGTGGCGGCGGGGCGGCTTTCCTCCATCATCCTGTGGGGGCCTCCGGGGACAGGCAAGACGACGATTGCGCGGCTGCTGGCCGATGCGGTGGATATGCGGTTCGAGCCGATATCGGCAGTTTTTTCCGGGGTGGCCGACCTCAAGAAGGTCTTCGCCGCGGCCAAGGAGCATGCCCGGCGCGGTGACAAGACGCTGCTGTTCGTGGACGAGATCCACCGGTTCAACCGGGCGCAGCAGGACAGCTTCCTACCCTTTGTCGAGGATGGGACGGTGACGCTGGTCGGCGCGACCACGGAAAATCCCAGTTTCGAGCTGAACGCGGCGCTGCTTTCCCGGGCGCAGGTGCTGATCCTGCATCGGCTGGATGCGTCGGCGCTGGAGCTGTTGCTGGAGCGGGCTGAGGCGATCACCCAGCGTCCTCTGCCACTCACCCCGGCGGCACGGGACGCCTTGCTGGCGAGCGCGGATGGCGATGGGCGTTTCCTGCTCAATCAGGTCGAGACGCTCTATTCGATCGATATCGGCGAGCCACTCGATCCGGCGGGGCTGTCGGCGCTGCTGCATCGGCGCATGGCGGTCTATGACAAGGATCGGGAGGGGCATTACAACCTCATTTCGGCGTTGCATAAGTCGCTGCGCGGATCGGACCCGCAGGCGGCGCTCTATTATCTGGCGCGGATGCTGACCGCGGGGGAGCAGCCGCTTTATGTGCTGCGGAGGCTGGTGCGGTTTGCGAGCGAGGATATCGGCCTTGCCGACCCGCAGGCGCTTGTTCAGTGCCTGGCCGCCAAGGAGAGTTACGATTTCCTGGGCAGTCCGGAGGGGGAACTGGCGATCGTGCAGGCGTGCCTTTATTGCGCGACGGCGCCCAAGTCGAACGCGGCCTATGCTGCGATGAAGACGGCGTGGAAGTCGGCGCGGGATACAGGGTCGTTGATGCCGCCCAAGAACATCCTCAACGCCCCTACCCGGCTGATGAAGACCATCGGCTATGGCAAGGGCTATCAATATGATCATGACGATGCGGAGGGTTTTTCGGGCGACAATTACTGGCCCGAGGAGATGGAGCCGCAGACCTTCTTCGCGCCGACCGATCGTGGGTTCGAAGCGCGGATAGCCGAGCGCATGGCCTATTGGGACCGGCTGCGGGCCGAGCGCGGCGGCGATTAAGGAAGCGGTTGCGTCCATGACTCCGCGCTTTGCCCGTTATGCCGCGATCGATTGGTCGGGCGCGAAGGGCGTGCGGCACAAGGGGATAGCGGTTGCGCTGTGCGAGCGTGGAGACGCCGTGCCCCGGCTCGTCCATCCGGACGGTGGAGGCTTCTGGTCACGTTCGGCGGTGGCGGAATGGCTGATCGATGCCGCTGCGGAGGCGCCGACGCTGTTCGGGTTCGATTTCAGCTTCGCGCCACCCTTCGTGGCGCGGGAGGCTTATCTGCCGGGCGACGATGTGCCGTTGACGGGGCCTGACTTCTGGGCCTATGTCGATAGCGTCTGCGATGACCCCGATCTGGGCGCGGCGAGCCTGTTGCACGTCACCCACCGCCGCCATTTCTACTTCGGCAAGGCGGACGGGGTGAAGGCCGACTTCATGCACAACCGGGTGTGCGAAGCCCATTATAATGCGGGCGGCGGGGGAAAGCCGTCCACCGTCTATGACGCGATCGGCGCGGCGCAGGTCGCCAAGGCGAGCTTTGCGGGAATGCGCTTGCTCCATCATGTGCGGGATCATGTTCCGGTCTGGCCGTTCGATCCGGCACCTAGCAGTGGGTCATTGGTGGTGGAAATCTACACCAGCATCGCGGCGCGCGCGGCAGGACGGCCCAAGGGGCGGACGAAGATGCGAGACCTCGCCGCGCTCGACGATGCGCTCTGCGCGCTGGGCTCTGCGCCCTATGAAGGATTGCCACCGGATGATCATGGCGCCGACGCCATCGTGACCGCCGCGTGGCTGCGCAACGTCGCGCCGAGGCCGAGCCTATGGGCGCCACCTGCGCTCAATCCGCATATTGCCGCAACGGAGGGCTGGACGTTCGGTATCATCTGATAGTAAGGCGCTTCACCGTCCGATGGACGCGCCGGCTTAGCTCAGTTGGTAGAGCACCTGATTTGTAATCAGGGGGTCAGGGGTTCGAGCCCTCTAGCCGGCACCATCTCTCTCGTGGCGCGCGCCCTTCGGATTGGCGTCACGCGATCCTAATGGCCCAGCTTCGGCCGCGGGATTTCCACCTTATTTATCCTGATGTCTAAAGAACCGGATTTGGGCCGGGTATCAGGGCGGGCGTTTATCCCGCCGTCGGGCAAGCTAGATGTGGGTTTAGGATCGGACCGACCTTTTATGCCCCCGTCCCTGGGCGCGCCGCCACCGCCGCCGCCACTGGATGCGGCGATCGCTTCGGAACTTAGCGAAGTAGACAAGAGGATGGTCATCGCGGGTGGCACCGTTGCCGCGAACCTGCCGCAAGTCTTTAGGAAATTGCGCCTGTCTTCGGTTGCCGGCGAATTCAACTGATCGTCCATGATGCCATCCTTCTCTATTCGCATCGTAGATTAACAGGTGAAGCATCCGGAAGATTTGGAGAAAAAGAGCTATAGACTTTAGTATAGGCCAAAGAAAAAGGGCAAACCAAACGCAAAATGGGGGCCGGCATCTCTGCCGGTCCCCACTTCCGTCGTGTCCCGGATCCGCTTCCCGTTCAGGATGCGATCATCGGACTCGGCGCGCGATGCTCTCGCCAGAAAGGCTTGGCATCGTGTTTGCTCCGGTTTTCCGGCTATGAGGCCATGTTCCGCAGCATGCCTTCAAACTACAATATCCGACGTCCGCTTTCGCGCGTGCATGATATCGCCTTTGAAGACCATCAGTTTCCGTTCGAACCGGGTGGTTCCAACGTCAGCCTGATGTGATCGAAACTTCGCTCAAATCCTTGATATCATCGCCGATTTGATGATCCGGATTTCTCCGGTTCGTCGTCCGTTTCGATAGGAGGATGGTCTCACCAAAAGCGAGTCGCTCAAAGCGGAATCTGGCATGCTGGTGACAGACTCCGCCTAAAGCTGTGGATAATTGTGGAAAATTTTTCGCCCGTCGCTTTTAGCGCCCTTTCCACACGCCAGGACGCTTTTCAACGAAGGCATTCATGCCTTCGACGCGATCCTCGGTTGCGGTCAGAAGCTGGAACAAACGCCTCTCGGTCGTCAGCCCCTGCCCCAACATGGTTTCGAAGGCGAGGTCCACCATTTCCTTGTTCACCATCGCAGCCATCGGGGGCATGGCGGCGATGGCTGCAGCGGTCTTCAACGCATCGTCCAGCAGTTCGGCGGCCGGTACGACCCGTGAGACAAGGCCTGAACGTTCGGCTTCTTCCGCGCCCATCATACGACCCGTCAGACACATTTCCATCGCCTTGGCCTTGCCGACGGCCTTGGTCAGGCGCTGCGATCCACCCATGCCGGGCGCAACGCCAAGCTTGATTTCCGGCTGCCCGAACTTGGCGGTGTCCGCTGCGATGATGAAGTCCGCCATCATGGCGAGCTCACAACCGCCGCCCAGCGCGAAGCCTGCGACAGCCGCGATCCAGGGCTTCCGGGTGGCGACCAGGTTCCTCTGCCAGCCGGAGAAGAAGTCCTCCAAGAAGAAGTCGGCAGCGGCCTTGCTGGCCATTTCCTTGATGTCAGCGCCTGCCGCGAACGCCTTTTCGCTGCCGGTCAGTACCAGGCACAATTGCGATGGGTCGGCATCATAAGCGGCAAAGGCGGCGCTGAGGTCAGCCAGCACCTGGGTATTGAGGGCGTTCAGCGCCTGGGGCCGGTTCAGCGTGACCAGCGTGACGGCATCGCGCTGTTCGATCAGGATCGTTTCGAAGCTCATCGTCATCTTCCTTCAAATCTGCGGTGCGGCAGGCGCAAGCGACGCCCCCGGTCACCGTCCCATATGCATGAAATCGCGGTCGTAGCTGCGCATATGCGCGCCGCCGTCGACATAGAGCGTCTGCCCGGTGACGGCGCTCGCTTGCGCGAGATAGAGCACAGCTTCCGCAATCTGCTCCGCCAAGGGCAGGCGCCCGAGAGGCATTGCCGATTGCAGCCTTTCCATCTGCGCCTCGTCATAATCGGGCGTTGCGATGGTGAGGCCAGGCGCGACTGCGTTAACCCGGATGTTCGGCGCAAGGCTGGAGGCGGACAGGCGGGTGAGTCCGGCCAGTGCCGACTTCGACAAGGTATAGGCCAACTGGTCGGCATGCGGATGATCTATCCGCTGATCGAGAATATTGATGATGCACCGATCCGCTACCCCGGCAGGGATCGTCGCGAACGCCTTCGTCAGCAGGGCGGGCGCGGCGCAGTTTACGGCATAATGCCGCATAAGGTCTTCGGCGGACACATTGTCGAGCCGGTCCTGACCGAAGATCGCGGCGCTGTTCACCAATATGTCGGGCGGTCGGCCGAACCTCTCCGCGACCTTGGCGACCAATTCCTCCGCACTTTCGGGATCGGCGAAGTCGGCCGTGAAACCATCCCATTCCGTGCCGTTCTCGTCGAGCGTCAGGGCGAGAGCGGAATCCAGCCGAGTGTCGTGGCTGCCGTGAATTGCGAGCGAATAGCCCGTGCGGGCGAACCCGGCGGCAATGACACCGCCAAGCCGCCGGTGACCGCCCGTGATGAGCGCCAGGCGCTTGTTCGCCAGCGGCAGCGGGCCCTCGCTCCGCTCCCGCGCGCCGCCGATAGGCCGGTAGGCAGGTGCGTCTTCGCCGTTCACGATTCGATGAGCTTCAGCACTTCCTCGCGACTTTTTTCATCGTCGCGGAACACGCCAAGCATGCGGCTGGTCTTCATCAGGACGTTGGGCGTGCGGACACCCCGACTCGTCATGCAGCCGTGCGTCGCTTCGATCACCACGGCCACGCCCTGGGGCTTCAGATGTTCCCAGATGCAGTTGGCGACTTCGGCGGTCAGCCGTTCCTGGACCTGAAGCCGGTTGGCAAAGGCGTGCAGCACGCGAGCGAGCTTTGAAATGCCGACCACATATTTGCCGGGCAGATAGGCGATGTGCCCGCGCCCGATGATGGGCGCCATATGATGTTCGCAGTGCGATTGAAACGGAATGTCCTTGAGCAGCACGATATCATCATAGCCGCCCACTTCATGGAAGATGCGCGAGAGGTGATAGGCCGGATCGTCGCCATAGCCGCGGCAATATTCCCGCCACGCACGCGCCACGCGCTGGGGCGTTTCAAGCAGGCCTTCGCGGTCGGGATTGTCGCCAGACCAGCGGATCAAGGTGCGGATGGCGTCCGCCACATTCGCGGGCACAGCTTCCTTGATAGCTTCGCCTACGGCCTCGGCATCGGGATCATAGTCCATGGATGGCACTACTCCTCTTTATCTTTGTTCAGGGCGCATATGACCGCTCTGTCAGCGGAATGCCAGCCCTTTACCTATGCTATGGACAGGGGTGGTGCCGGGTGGCACATCAACGCCCAACATATAAAGCCGATCCGAAAAGCATGGCTGTCCCGTCGCTCGCCCACTCCCCATATCCTTCCGCCCGGGACTAAAGCGTGCGGACTGAACAGATCGCCGCCGTGCTGCTGGCCGCTGGCACATCATCCCGTTTCGGGGAGGATGACAAGTTGATCGCTGACCTCAATGGCAAGCCGGTTATCGCCCATACGCTTGAGGCCGTGGCATCGCTCGCCTTTGGCGAACTGGTGGCGGTGACGCGGCCGATCGCCGATGCTCCCGACATTCATCGAAGGCTGGAGCGGCGCGGCTACAGCATATTGGTCAATGATAGGCCGGAAGAAGGCTTGGCGAGCAGCATCGTCCGCGCCGTCCTCCACGTCATGCCGATAAAACGGTGCAGGGGCATTCTGATCTGCCTGGGCGACATGCCGTTTGTGCCGCAGTCGCATTATAATCGCATATGCCTGGCGGCCGAAGATGTGCGTTCGGTCGTGGCGAGTACGGACGACTTCTCTTCATCCCCGCCTGCCTTCATCGGGCGGAAGCATTTTCCCGAAC
This sequence comes from Sphingobium sp. TomMM35A, assembly GCF_054771735.1. NCBI lineage: Bacteria > Pseudomonadati > Pseudomonadota > Alphaproteobacteria > Sphingomonadales > Sphingobiaceae > Sphingobium > Sphingobium sp. TomMM35A. The sequence goes on along the minus strand of NZ_BSRC01000001.1, from coordinate 781,032 downwards.
TGCTGACATTGCGCGGTGATCAGGGCGCGAGGGCGCTACTGAGCCGGGGCGTTCAGGTGGAGGCAATGGGCAGTTCGCTGATCGATATCGATATCCCGGAAGATCTGGCGAGGGATTAGCTCGACCGGGTGGGATCGGTCATGGGATCATCCATTTCCCGCACATCGGGCATGCGGCTTATCGGCAGCGACCCCGTCTGCCTTTCCAGCATGCGATGGACCACCGGCGGATGGGGGCCGCTGTGCAGCGCGGCGAGTGTGTCGAAATTCGCCGTGTCCGCGATGGTGCGCCGCCTGTTGTGGCGGACATAGTCGAGCCAGGTGGAGACATGGTAGCGCTCGATCCATAGCTCAGGATCGGCGAGGTCGCGCATCAGGGACCAGCCATGCGCTCCGTCGCGACGGCGGATGCGGCGCCGCTCGCTCATCGCGGCGAGGAAAGGCACGACCGAGCCGGCCGGAATGCGGTATTCGATGGTGATGACCACAGGCCCGCTGCGGGGTTCGATCGGCACAGCCGTTTGGGGCTCCTGCCAACGGTCTAGGAGGTCTAGATTTTCATCTCCCGTCTGGGGCAGCGGGCGGAAAAGGCCTATCATCGCTGCTGCCAATTGCACGCCGGCGGCTAGGTGGAGCGACGTCACGACGCCCATATGCTCCGCCAGCCAGCCGAACAACCATGCGCCGAGCGCCATGCCCCCGAACGCCATCATCTGATACAGGGCGACGGCGCGGGCCAGCACCCAGCGGGGGGCGGACATCTGGACCGAGACGTTGAAGGTCGACAGCGCGATGACCCATCCTGCGCCGCAGAGCAGCAAGCCGATGATCGCGACGACGAGCCAGCCCGTCGAAGCTGTGATCGCCGTACCCACGGCAAGCGCAAGGGCGGCGGAGCGGACGATCGTTTCGATGGGGAAGCGGCCGCGGAGCCTGCCTGACGACAGCGCGCCGAGGACCGCGCCGATGCCGAACGCCCCGCTCAAGATACCGAAGGTCAGCGCGCTACCCTTCAATATGTCGCGCGCGACCAGCGGCATGAGCGCGGAGACGGCGCTCGCGCCGATGCCGAAGGCAGCGCCGCGAATGAGCACGAGTTGGATCTTCGGCGACATGGTGACATAGCGGACCCCTGCCCGCATGGCGTGGCCGAGGCGTTCACGCGGCAGGAGCTTGGGCACGCGTTCCGGCTGCCAGCGCAGCAGGACGAGGGAGAGGCCGATGTAGCTGAGCGCATTGGTGAGGAAGGCGGCGGCGGCTCCGGCGGCGGCGACGATGATGCCGCCAAGCGCCGGGCCGACACTGCGCGCGAGGTTGAAGCCCATGCTGTTGAGGGCGACGGCGCTGGGGAGTTGGGATCGCGGCACCATGTCGCCAACCGACGCTTGCCAGGCGGGGCCGTTGATCGCGGTCGCGCAGCCGACGAGGAAGGTGAAGGCGAGCAGCGACCAAGGGGTCAGCAGATCCAACCAGGCGAACAGGGCAAGGAGAGCGGACACCAGCAGCATCGACAATTGGCAGGCGAGCATGACGAGGCGGCGATCGAGATTGTCGGCTACCGCCCCCGCCCAGAGCGAGAGCAGCATGATCGGCAAAGTGGTCGAGGCGGGAACCAGCGCGACGAGCATGGGAGAGCCAGACAGCGACGTCATCATCCATGCCGCGCCGACCGACTGGATCAACCCACCGAAGTTCGACGCGAGGCTGGCGAACCATATCGCGCGGAAGATGGGGATGGCGAACGGCGTTGGCGCTGGAGGGGAATCTGCCTCTGACACTGAAAATGCATGAACCTGAAATCGACTGGAGCGTCAAACCCGGAAGGGAGGAAAGGAGTTCAATTCAATGAAGGAAATAGCGGGAAAAGCGCGATCCGCATTGCCTTTGCGCTTGCACTTTACGTAAACGTAAATACATTTGCGGCGCGCCTGACGCCAATGCCGAGAGGAATGACCGAGCGATGGAAGCCTTTATCTACGATGCCGTAAGGACGCCCCGCGGCCGGGGCAAGCCGGACGGGTCGTTGCATGAAATCACCCCTGTCCAGCTGGCGACGCAGGTGCTGGAGGCGGTGCGGGATCGTAACGCGATCGACACGGCGGATGTGGACGATGTCGTGCTTGGCTGCGTGACGCCGATCGGCGAGCAAGGCGGAGACATCGCCCGCGCCGCCGTGCTGAATGCGGATTATGAGCAGACGGTGCCGGGCGTGCAGATCAACCGTTTCTGCGCTTCCGGGCTGGAAGCGGTGAACATGGCCGCCGCGAAAGTCTATTCGGGCGAAGCGGGACTGGCGATCGGCGGTGGCGTCGAATCCATGAGCCGCGTGCCGATGTCTTCGGACGGCGGCGCGATCGCCATGGACCCGGCGGTCGCCTACAAGACCTATTTCGCGCCGCAGGGGATCGGTGCCGATGTGATCGCGACCAAGTTCGGCATCAGTCGCGATGATGCGGATGCCTATGCGGTCGAAAGCCAGCGGCGCGCGAAGGCGGCCTGGGACGAAGGGCGCTTTGCCAAGTCGATCGTTCCCGTGCGCGACGTGATCGGCGAAGTGGTTCTGGACCATGACGAACATATGCGCCCCGACGCGACGATGCAGTCGCTTGGCAGCCTGAAGCCGAGCTTTGCCGCGCTGGGCGAGGAAATGCCCGGTTTCGACGCTATTGCGCTGCTGAAATATCCAGAGCTGGAACGGGTGAACCATGTCCATCATGCGGGCAACAGCAGCGGGATTGTCGATGGCGCGGCCGCGGTGCTGCTCGGCAACAAGGAAATGGGCGAGAAATATGGCCTGAAGCCGCGCGCCCGGATCAAGGCGATGGCGTCGATCGGGTCCGAGCCGCTGATCATGCTGACTGGGCCGGAGTTCGTTGCGGGCAAGCTGCTCAATCGAGCGGGCATGAGCAGCCATGACATCGACCTTTGGGAACTGAACGAAGCCTTTGCGAGCGTGGTGTTGCGTTACATGCAGGCGATGGATTTGGACCATGACAGGATCAATGTGAATGGCGGCGCGATAGCCATGGGCCATCCGCTGGGCGCGACGGGGGCGATGGTGTTGGGGACGGCGCTGGATGAGCTGGAGCGATCGGGCAAGGGCACGGCGCTGGTGAACCTGTGCGTGGGTGCGGGCATGGGGACCGGGATTATTATTGAGCGGGTTTAAAAGAAAAGAACTCCGTTCGTGCTGAGCTTGTCGAAGCACGCGCGCACCCTTCGACAAGCTCAGGGTGAACGGGGGTAGGAGATAGAGTGATGCAGACCATCAATTTTGACATCGATGCGGACGGCATCGCCACGCTGACCATCGATGTGCCGGGCCAGTCGATGAATGTAATCGGTCCCGATTTCCTCGCCGATCTGGATGAAGCGATTACGCGCATTGGGTCGGAGGAAGCGATCAAGGGCGCGGTGATTGCTTCGGGCAAGGACAGCGGGTTCATGGCTGGCATGGACCTTAAATATTTCGGGTCGATGCTGGCGAGCGGCGCGGGGAAGCGCCCTGCCCCGGCCGAGATTTTCGAGCAGGTGTTCGTGCTGAACCAGCTGTTCCGGCGGCTGGAGACATGCGGCAAGCCAGTGGCCTGCGCGATCGAGGGCACCTGCGTCGGTGGCGGGTTCGAACTGGCGCTGGCGTGCCATCGGCGGGTAGTGGGCGATAGCCCCAAGACGCAGCTTGGCCTGCCGGAAATCCTGATCGGCCTTTTCCCCGGCGGTGGCGGATCGCAGCGGCTGCCGCGCCTGATCGGGGTGCAGGCGGCGCTGATGTATATGTTGCAGGGCAAGCTGTTCCGCCCGGCCGAGGCGGCGATGCTGAAGGCCGTCGATGAAGTCGTGCCGCAGGGCACGGCGGTAGAGAAGGCGAAAGAGTGGGTGAAGGCAAACCCGTCCGCCAACGCGCAGCCATGGGACATCAAGGGCTTCAAGTTCCCCGGTGGTGCGGGTGCGTTCAATCCTGCTTTCGTGCAGACGATGGTCGGCGCGGTGCCGATGACGCTGAAGCAGACGCAGCGGAACATGAATGCGCCCGCCGCTTTGCTGTCGGCGGTCTATGAAGGCGCGCTGCTGCCGTTCGACCGGGCGATCCGGGTAGAGAGCAAATATTTCGCCAAGGTCGCAGCCGATCCGCAGGCAGCGAACATGATCCGCAGCCTGTTCGTCAACAAGAATGCCGCCGAACGCGGTGCGCGGCGGCCGAAGGACCAGCCCAAGGCGCCGACGAAGAAGCTCGCCATGTTGGGCGCTGGCATGATGGGTGCGGGGATTGCGACGGTTGCGGCGCAGGCGGGCATGGAGGTCATGCTGTTCGACCGGGACCTTGCTTATGCGGAAAAGGGCAAGGCGCATGTCGAGGATGTGCTGAAGAAGCGGCTGGGCCGTGGCATGACGCCGGAGAAGATGGCCGAGACGCTGGCGCGCGTGACGCCGACGACCGACTATGCGGCGCTGGCCGGAGCAGACTTCGTGATCGAGGCGGTTTTCGAGGATGTCGCGATCAAGGCGGAGGTCACGAAGAAGGTCGAGGAGGTGCTCGGCCCCGATGTGATCTTTGGGTCCAACACATCGACCTTGCCGATCACGAAGCTTGCCAAGGCGTGGAGCAAGCCTGCCAATTTCATCGGCATCCACTTTTTCTCGCCGGTTGAGAAGATGCCGCTGGTCGAGATCATTCTGGGCAAGGAAACCGGCCCGGCCGCAATCGCCAAGGCGCTGGATTTCGTCAGCCAGATCAAGAAGACGCCGATCGTCGTCAATGACTCGCGCGGTTTCTATACCTCGCGCTGTTTTGGCACCTATGTGCAGGAAGGCGTGGAGATGGTGGCCGAGGGGATCAACCCGGCGCTCATCGAAAATGCCGGGCGGCAATTGGGGATGCCGGTGGGGCCGCTGGCGGTGGGTGACGAAGTGTCGATCGAGCTTGGCCACAAGATCGTCGTCGCGGCTCAGAAGGAATTGGGCGACGCCTATGTGGCGCAGCCGTCCGACGCGGTGATGGCGCGCATGGTCGAGCTGGGGCGGCTGGGCCGTAAGAGCGCGAAGGGATGGTATGATTATCCCGAGGGTGGGAAGAAGCATCTTTGGCCGGGGCTGGAAGAGATGTTCCCGCGTGCGGCGGTGCAGCCCGATGTCGAGGAAGTGAAGGAGCGGCTGCTCTATCGCCAGTTGGTGGAATGCGCCCGCTGCTATGAGGAAGGCGTGCTGGAAACGGTGGAGGATGGCGATCTGGGCGCGATCTTCGGCTGGGGCTTTGCGCCTTGGACCGGGGGGCCGTTCAGCCATATGGATACGGTTGGTATCGGGCATGTGGTCGCGGTGCTGGAGCGCTTGGCGGCGCGGCATGGGGAGCGCTTTGCGCCGACCGTGCAGTTGCAGGATATGGCGGCTAGTGGGGCGACTTTTTATGATGAAGGGGTGAAGGCTGCGGCTTGAGGGTTAAGGCTCACGATTTAGGTTCCCAGCCCGTTCGTCCTGAGCTTGTCGAAGGACCTTCCTTCTTAGAAAAAGGGGCTTCGACAGGCTCAGCCCGAACGGATGTTAGGTTGGAGTGAGCCGCGCCACCTGATCGCGCTGGACGTACGATTGATCTCGCAGCGCAACACGCAAGGCTGTCAATCATTCGGTCAGTGCGTTAGGTCTCGCCCGACATTTTCGGGAGACATGCCTTTTATGAGCGAAAAGCCCACGGTTCTGGTCACGGGTGGTGCCGGTTATATTGGAAGCCATGCGGTGCTGGCCCTGCGCGACGCGGGGTATGGCGTCGTCGTGATCGACAATCTGGTGACGGGTTTTCGCTGGGCGGTGCCGGAGGATGTGGCGTTCGTCGAGGGCGATATCGCCGATCAGCCGCTGGTGCAGAAGGCTCTGCGCGATCATGACGTCAAGGCGATCATGCACTTTGCCGGGTCGGTGGTGGTGCCGGAATCGGTGGAGAACCCGCTCAAATATTATCACAACAACAGCGCCAAGACCCGCGACCTGATCGAAAGCGCGGTGACGGTCGGCGTGCCGCATTTCATCTTTTCCTCCACCGCCGCGACCTATGGCATTCCAGAGGAGAGTCCGGTCAAGGAGACGACGCCGCAGCGGCCGATCAATCCTTATGGCATGTCCAAGCTGATGACCGAATATATGCTGCGCGATGTGAGCGCAGCGCATCCGATGAATTTCTGCGCGCTGCGTTATTTCAATGTCGCTGGCGCCGATCCGCAGGGGCGGACGGGGCAGTCGACGGCCGGCGCGACGCACCTTATCAAGGTGGCGGTCGCGGCCGCGCTGGGGAAGCGGGAGTTTGTGTCGGTGTTCGGGACGGATTTCGATACGCCTGATGGCACGGGCGTGCGCGACTATATCCATGTCACTGATCTGGCGGCGGCGCATGTGCTGGCGCTGGACGCGCTGATGGCTAAGCCGGAACAGAATTATCTGCTGAATTGCGGCTATGGGCGCGGTTTTTCGGTGCTGGAAGTGCTGGATGCGGTCGATCGGGTGACGAACATCAAAATCGAGCGGCGGATGGAAGGACGGCGCGCGGGCGATCCGGACTCGCTGATCTCCGACAATCGCGCGATCATGGCGGAGTTTCCTTGGCAGCCGCGCCATGCCGATCTGGACCAGATCGTCGCGCATGCGCTGGCGTGGGAGCGCAAGCTGACCGAGATACGGGGCGACCGCGATGCCCACTGAGCATCTTTTCGTTGATGGCGCGCTTGCCGCTGCCGACATGGCGCGGCGGATCGCCGTGGTGCTGGGCGATGCCATCGCGGCGCGGGGCGTGGCGACGATCGCGCTGTCGGGCGGGCGCTCTCCCCGGCCGGTGCTGGAGGCGCTGTCGGGCGCTGCGCTGGAGTGGGACAAGGTCGTCGTGACGCTGGTCGATGAGCGATGGGTGGCGGCCGATCATGCGGACAGCAACGAGCGGCTGGTGCGCGAGACGCTGTTGCAGGGCGCGGCGGCGAAGGCGCGGTTTGTTGGCATGAAGAATGACGCGGCGGATGCCTATGCCGGGCAGGCCGCTTGCGAGGCGGCGCTGGCGGAGTTGCCCTGGCCGCTGGATATCGTGTTGCTTGGCATGGGCGAGGATGGGCATACGGCTTCGCTGTTTCCCGAGGCTAAGGAATTGGCGGAGGGTCTTTCCACCCATGCGCTGACGGTGGCGGTGACGCCGCCTGCCGCGCCGCATCAGCGCATGTCTTTGAGCGCCAGGGCGATCCTGAAGAGCCGACATATCTTCTTGCAGATTGGCGGGGCGGCGAAGAAGGCGGTCTATGACCGGGCGCTGGCTGGCGGGCCGGTCGAGGAGCTGCCGATCCGGGTGACGCTGTGCCAGCATGGCGTGTCGGTCGAGGTCTGGATTTCGGAGTGAACCAGCGCATGATTGCGCAGATCGATCCTTTTCATGCCATCGCGATCGGAGTGGAGGCGCATCGGCTGGAGGCTGAGGGGCGCTCAATCCTGCATATGGAGTTCGGGCAGCCTTCTACCGGCGCGCCTGCCGCTGCGATAGCGGAGGCGCATCGGGTGCTGGACAGCGACCCGATGGGCTATTGGGAGAGCCCGGCGCTGAAAGAGCGGATCGCGCTGCTGTATCGGGAACGCTATGGCGTTGCGGTGGTGGCGGAGCAGGTCCTGCTGACTTGTGGCGCTTCTCCGGGGCTGGTGCTGGCGCTCAGTTGCCTGTTCGCGCCGGGCGCGCGGGTGGCGACGGCGCGGCCGGGCTATGTGGCTTATCGCAATACGTTGAAGGCGCTGTATCTGGAGCCGGTGGAGGTCGATTGCGGGCCCGCCGAGCGATACCAGATCAGCGCGGCGGCGCTGGAGGCGATGGAACCTGCGCCCGATGGCGTGATCATTGCGAGCCCGGCCAATCCTACGGGCACGATCATCCCTGCCGACGAGATGACGCGAATCGCGGCGGTCTGCGCGCGGCGCGGGATCAGGATCGTGTCGGACGAGATTTATCATGGCCTTTCCTATGGTGAGGCGGCGCATTCTATGCTGGAATTCGCGCCCGATGCGGTGGTGGTGAACAGCTTTTCCAAATATTTTTCGATGGCCGGGTGGCGGCTTGGCTGGGTGGTGTTTCCAAGGACGCTGGTCGAGGCGGCGCGGGCGCGGATGGGGAATTTGTTCCTGACGCCCCCTTCCCTCGCGCAACATGCGGGGTTGAAGGCGTTCGACTGCCTTGACGAGTTGGAGGGGCATGTCGCGAACTACCGGCGGAACCGGGAATTGCTGTTGGCAGCGCTGCCAGCGCTTGGCCTCAAGGAAATCGCGCCGCCGGATGGGGCCTTCTACATCTACGCGGATGTGGGGCATTTGACGGATGACAGCCTGGGCTTTTGCCAGAAGTTGCTGGAGGAGACCGGCGTCGCGACCGCGCCCGGGATCGATTTCGATCCGGTGGATGGGCACCGGCATATCCGGATCAGCTTTGCCGTGTCGACAGACCGGGTGGAGGAAGCGATCCGGCGGCTTGTTCCGTGGTTTGCGGTTCAACAGCGGCGGGTGGTTTAGGATTTCACACGGAGGCGCGGAGACGCGGAGGAAATTGAGACAGATTCCTTTCATCCTGGGGAAGGCTGGGATCTTGTGAGGTTAGGCCGTGCCGTATCGCCTGAGATGCCAGCTTTCGCTGGCATGACGTGGAGCTCTTTTAGTTCTGCTCGGAAAACGGCAATGCGAATGTTGACCGGCCAACCGACGCTGTTTGATCCATTACGGATCGACCGCCGCCGATTAACTGGAATTGTCATCTTTTTGCGGTAGGGAAGCCGCGCGACCCGAGGCTTTTACCTGGTGAAAGCCCCCCTTGGCCCGGCGGCTTCATGCTGCCGGGTCTTTCTTTTCCCACTATATGGAGGGTGGTGCGGGCGGTCGGAATCGAACCGACACTCCTTTCGGAACCGGATTTTGAGTCCGGCGCGTCTACCAGTTTCACCACGCCCGCATGCATGGCCTGCCCGCGCCAAATGGCAAAATCAGCTGCCAGCGTCCAGACAAAAATCAGACCAGGTGCAGGATAAGTCTGCCGGGCGGTTGCAGGGGCGGCTGTGCGCCGATAGCCTGCTTGCGTAACGAAACCGGACCGCTATAGGACCGTTTCGTGCAGACCTGAACAATTCCTCCAAACGGAAAAGGGCATCCTTTGACCGATCCGTCTGCCACATTCCTGCTTTTTGGTGCCACCGGCGATCTGGCGCACCGCATGATCTTTCCCTCGCTCTACAATCTGCTGAGCGACGGCTTGCTGCCCGATGACTTCATGATCGTGGCGTCAGGCCGCACGGAGATGGATGACGAGGCGTTCCGGGCCGACATCGACAAGGCGCTGCAAAAGTTCGTCGGCTCTGACCGTTATGATGCGGAGGTCGCGGCGCGGCTGAAGACGATGATCGGCTATCAGCCGGTCGAGGCGGGGAAACCGGAGCAATTCAGGAAGCTGGCGGAGCGGCTCGATGGACGGGCGGAGCGTGGGCTGTCGGTCTATCTGTCGACGCCCCCTTCCCTCTTCGCACCTACCGCGCAGGGACTGGCCGAAGCAGGGCTGATCACGCCGACGACGCGGATCGCGATGGAAAAGCCGATCGGCAAGGATTTGGCCTCTTCCAAGGAAGTCAATGACGGCATCGGCGCGCTGTTCGACGAGAGCCAGATTTTCCGGGTCGACCATTATCTGGGCAAGGAGACGGTGCAGAACCTGCTTGCCCTGCGATTTGGCAATGTGATGTTCGAGCCGCTGTGGAACGCGACGGCGATCGACCATGTGCAGATCACCGTGGGCGAGACGGTGGGACTGGAAGGCCGTGTGTCCTACTATGACGGCGTGGGCGCGCTGCGCGACATGGTGCAGAACCATGTGCTGCAAATCCTGTCGATCATCGCGATGGAGCCCCCTGCCCGCATGGACCCGACCGCCGTGCGCGACGAGAAGGTGAAGGTGCTGCGGTCGCTGCGCCCGATGACGGCGGAGACGGTGAAGACCAACAGCGTGCGCGGGCAATATTCGCCGGGCGCGGTCGGCGGCGAGATCGTGACCGGATATAGTGACGAATTGGGGCAGCCGTCCGACACCGAAACCTTTGTCGCGCTGAAGGCCCATATCGACAATTGGCGCTGGCAGGGCGTGCCCTTCTACCTCCGCACAGGCAAGCGGATGCCTGCGCGCCAGTCGGAAATCCAGATCCAGTTCAAGCCGGTGCGCCATTCGATCTTTGGCCGCGCTGGCGGGCTGGAACCCAATACGTTGATCATCCGCCTTCAGCCCGAGGAATATATCCGCCTGCTGATCATGAGCAAAAGGCCCGGGCTGGAGCGCGAAGTGCATCTGGAGGAGGTGACGCTGGACGTGTCGCTGACCGCCGCCTTTGCCGGACAGCGGCGGCGTATCGCCTATGAGCGGCTGATCCTGGACCTGCTGGCGGGAGACCAGACGCTGTTCGTGCGCCGGGACGAGGTCGAAGCGCAGTGGACATGGATCGATTCCATCATCGACGGCTGGAAGGAAGCAGGGGTGAAGCCATCGCCCTATGCTTCGGGGAACTGGGGGCCGTCTTCGGCCATTGCCCTGATTGAACGAGACGGAGCCAGCTGGCATGACTGACCTTCATCCGGTGATCGCGAAGGTCACCGAACGCATCGTGAAGCGGAGCGCGCCGCGCCGCCGCCAATATCTCGACCTGATCGAACGTGGCCGTGACGCCGGGACCAACCGTGCGCAACTGTCATGCGGCAACCTTGCCCATGGCTTTGCGGCGAGCGGCGAGGACAAGCCGGTGATCCGCACGGGCGCGGCGATGAACATCGGCATCGTCACCGCTTACAATGACATGCTGTCCGCGCATCAGCCCTATGGGCGCTATCCCGAAGCCATCAAGCTCGCGGCGCGCGAGGTCGGCGCGACGGCTCAAGTGGCGGGCGGCGTCCCAGCCATGTGCGACGGCGTGACGCAGGGTCAGGCAGGCATGGACCTGTCGCTATTTTCCCGCGACACGATCGCGCTGGCAACGGCGGTGTCGCTGAGCCACGCGATGTTCGAGGGCGCTGCGCTGCTGGGCATATGCGACAAGATCGTGCCGGGCCTGCTGATCGGCGCGCTGCGTTTCGGGCATCTGCCGACGATCCTGATCCCCGCCGGGCCCATGCCATCGGGCCTTGCCAACAAGGAAAAGGTGCGCATCCGCCAGCTTTATGCCGAGGGCAAGGTCGGCAAGGAGGAGCTGCTGGAATCCGAAAGCGCCAGCTATCATGGCGCGGGCACCTGCACTTTCTATGGCACGGCCAACAGCAACCAGATGATGATGGAAGTGATGGGGCTGCACATGCCTTGCGCATCCTTCGTCAATCCGGGCACGAAGCTGCGCAGCGAACTGACGCGGGCGGCGGTGCATCGGCTTGCCAGCATCGGATGGGATGGCGACGATTACCGGCCGCTTGGCCATTGCGTCGATGAAAAGGCGATCGTCAATGCCATCATCGGCCTGATGGCGACGGGCGGATCGACCAACCATGCCATCCACCTGCCCGCGATCGCGCGCGCGGCGGGGATCAGCATCGACTGGACCGATTTCGCGGAGATTTCCGATGTCGTGCCGCTGCTGGCGCGGGTCTATCCCAATGGCGCGGGTGATGTGAACAATTTCCATACCGCTGGCGGCATGTCTTTCATCATCCGCGAGTTGTTGGATAACGGCCTGCTGCACCGGGACATCATGACGGTCGCGCGCGCCGACCTCACCGATTATGGCAAGGAGCCGGTGCTGGAGGACGAGGCGCTGCAATGGCGCGACGTGCCGGTGTCGCGCGATGAATCGATCCTGCGGCCGGTATCCAGTGCGTTCAATCCTGATGGCGGCATGCGCCTGCTGGCGGGCAACCTCGGCCGCTGCGTCATGAAGGTGAGCGCGGTCGACAAGGAACGCTGGACCATCGAGGCTCCGGCGGCCGTCTTCCATGATCAGGATGATGTGCTGCGCGCGTTCAAGGCGGGAGAGCTGGAGCGGGATGTCGTTGTGGTGGTCCGTTTCCAAGGGCCGCGCGCGAACGGCATGCCGGAATTGCACAAGCTTACCCCGGCGCTCGGCGTGTTGCAGGATCGGGGTTTTCGCGTCGCGCTGGTGACCGACGGGCGCATGTCCGGGGCTTCGGGCAAGGTGCCTGCCGCCATCCATCTGTCGCCTGAAGCGCTGGGCGGAGGACCGATCGCCAAGCTGCGCGATGGTGACATGGTGCGGGTGTGCGCCGAAAAGGGCGTGATCGAGGCGCTGGTCGATGCGGCGGAGTGGGACGCACGGGACATGCCCGTGCCGCCGCCCCCGCCCTATGACACGGGCCGCGAGCTGTTCGCGCTGTTCCGCCATCATAGCGATCTGGCGGAAAGTGGCGCTTCGCCCATCCTGGCGGCGATGGAAACTGAACTTTGACTAGCCGTCATCCCGGCGAAAGCTGGGATCTCGTGAGGCTGGGCCGCGCCCCCTCGCCTGAGATGCCAGCTTTCGCTGGCATGACGTAGAATATGGGATGCCTCGAATGACCGACATCATCGCTGCCGATATCGGCGGCACAAATGCCCGTTTCGCCCGTGCGAAGCTCGATGCGCGCAACGTGCCTACATTGGGCAAGGTGCGGAAGTACAAGGTCGCCGACTTTCAAAGCCTGCAGGCCTGCTGGGCCGCATTCGTGCGGGATGAGGGCGGCGACCTGCCCAAGGCGGCTTCCATCGCCTTTGCCACCGCGATCGGGCGCGACGTCATCAAGCTGACCAACAGCAGTTGGATGATCAGGCCCGAGACGCTGGACGAAGAACTGGGCCTCAAGCAGATGCGGCTGGTCAATGATTTCGAGGCCGTGGCCCATGCCGTGGCGCGCCTGCCCGACGACAATCTGCCGCTGCTCTTCGGGCAGGACCGGCCTTTCCCGCGCGACGGCGGCGTGACGGTAGTGGGTCCGGGCACGGGCCTGGGCGTCGCGATGATCGCGTTCGATGATGGCGAGCCGCATGTGATCGCGACCGAGGGCGGCCATCTCGACTTCGCGCCGCTCGACACGCTGGAGGAAAAGATCCTCGCCTATCTGCGCGACAAGTTCTTGCGGGTGTCGACCGAGCGGGTGGTCTCGGGGCCGGGGCTCAACAATATCTACAAGGCGATGGCGACCATCGGCCATGAGCGCGTGATGCTGATGGAAGATGCGGAATTGTGGCAGGCGGCGATCGACGGGACGGACGAGTTCGCCCGCGCGGCGTTCGACCGCTTCTGCCTTTGCTATGGTTCGGTCGTCGGCGACCTGGCGCTGGCGCAGGGGCCGAACGCGGTCGTGCTGGCCGGGGGACTGACGCAGCGGATGCGCGCATTGCTGCCCCAGAGCGGCTTTCATCGGCGCTTTACCGCCAAGGGGCGGTTCGAAAGCCTGATGGCGACGGTGCCCATTCGTCTCGCCGTGCATGAAGAGATTGGACTTTACGGGGCGGCCGCCGCCTTTCGGGAGAAGAAATGATGTCGCTCAGCGTTGAACAAGTGATGGAGCTGGCGCCGGTCATCCCGGTGCTGGTGGTGGAGCGAGTGGAGGATGCGCTGCCGATCGCGCAGGCGTTGGTGAAGGGCGGGCTGCCCGCGCTGGAAGTGACGCTGCGCACGCCCGCCGCGCTGGATGTGATCCGCGAGATGGCGACGGTAGAGGGTACGGTCGTCGGTGCTGGAACGGTGCTGAACCCGTCGCAACTGGACGCGGCGATGGAGGCAGGCGCGCGGTTCATCGTCAGCCCGGGCCTCACCGAGCCGCTGGGCAAGGCAGCGGTCGCGGCGCGCGTGCCTTTCCTTCCGGGAACGGCGACGGCGGGCGACATCATGCGCGGGCTGGAGTTGGGCCTCACGCACTTCAAATTTTTCCCGGCGGAGACTTCGGGCGGGCTGCCTGCGTTGAAGGCACTGGCGGCGCCGTTGCATGTCGCGCGCTTCTGCCCGACCGGCGGAATCACGGCGGAAAATGCGCCGAAGTGGCTGGCCGAACCCTTTGTGAAATGCGTCGGCGGCAGCTGGGTCGTGCCCAAGGGGCCAGTCGATGGGGCGAAGATCGAGGCGCTGGCGCGCGAGGCGGCGGCGCTGGCCCGCTGACGAGGATGGTTGACGCCATTGCGCGGCGGGATTTCGCGTCCTAGATCAACGCCATGATCCTGCGCCGGCTGCTGCCCTCCCTAGCCCTGTTCCTCTCCGGCTGTGCGGAGACGCTGACAGGCTATCCTTCGCTCGCCAAGCGGGCGGTGGAGAATGCGCCGGTTGCGGAGCCCGTGGCTGCTCCCGCGCCGGTCGAGGCCGACCCGGCGTTGCAGTCGCAGGTCGATCGGCTTGCTGCGCAGGCGCAATCGGGAAGCGCGGCTTTCGACAGGGCCTGGCCTGCGGCGGATCGGGCGGCAAGGTCGGCTGCGGGCGCGGCGGTATCGAGCGAGGCGTGGGTCGCTGCGCAACTTGCGATCAGTGCGTTGGAGGCTGCGCGCAACGATAGCGTGTCGGCGCTGGCCAGCCTCGACACGCTCTATGTCGAGCGAAGCAATGCGGTAGCCGAGGGCAAGGTTCGGGGCGGCGTGGAGCAGATCGACGTGGCGCGCAAGGCAGCGCTGGGGATCGTGGATTCGCAGAATGACCGGATCGACGCGGTAAAGGTGCGCCTGGCGCAGCCTTGATATCAGCCCCGCCCGGCAGGAGTTAGCCGTCGGCCTTCAGCGCGCCCTTATGGGCCTTTGCATTGTGGACATAGCGGTCGACGCCCTCGCGCATGCGGATGAGCGCTTCGTCGGTGAGGTCGCGGACATATTTGGCGGGGCGGCCGGTCCAAAGCTGGCGGTGAGGCACCGTGCGATTGGGGGATAGCAGCGCCCCGGCGGCCAGCATCGCGTCGCTCTCGATAACGCAGCCGTTCATCACCACGGCGCCAAGGCCGACAAAGGCGCGGTCCTTGAGGTCGCAGCCGTGGATCATCGCCATATGGCCGATCAGGACATCGTCGCCGATGATGGTGGGCCAGCCTTCCGGCTCTGATGGATCGGGGCCGTCGCAATGGATGACGCTGCCGTCCTGAATGTTCGTGCGCGCGCCGATTCGGATCGCGTTCACGTCTCCGCGCACGACGCAATTATACCAGATGCTGCTGTCCGGCCCGATCTCCACATCGCCTATAATCCGCGCGCCCGGCGCGATGAAGGCGCTGGGATGGATGACCGGGGTCTTGCCGCCAAAGGTCAGGATAGTGGCACCCGGATGATCGGCATGCGCGGCGTGCGGATGATCGGGCATGGCGTCAGGCTCCCAGCAGGCGCGCGGCGTGGAGTGCATGATAGGTGAGGACGCCCGAGCAACCGGCGCGCTTGAACGCAAGCAGCGTTTCCAGCACCAGCGCGTCGCGATTCCCAACTCCCGCTGCGACGGCGGCTTCGATCATCGCATATTCGCCCGACACCTGATAGGCGAATACGGGCACCTCGAACCGGTCCCTCACCCGGGCGATGATGTCGAGATAGGGGAGACCCGGCTTCACCATGACGCTGTCCGCGCCCTCGGCCAGGTCGAGCGCGACTTCGCGCAGGGCTTCCTCGCTATTGGCGGGGTCCATCTGATAGCTTTTCTTGTCGCCCTTCAGCAGGCCGCTTGAGCCTACCGCGTCGCGGAACGGGCCGTAGAAGGCGCTCGCATATTTGGCGGCATAGGCCATGATCTGGACATTGGCGTGGCCCTCTTCCTCCAGCGCCTCGCGGATCGCGCCGACGCGTCCGTCCATCATGTCGCTGGGCGCGATGATGTCCGCGCCCGCCGCTGCCTGATTGAGGGACTGGCCGATCAGCACGTCGATGGTGGCGTCGTTGATGACATAGCCTTGCTCGTCTAGCAGGCCGTCCTGCCCATGGGCGGTATAGGGATCGAGCGCCACGTCGGTGAGGATGCCGATGTCCGGCACGGCGTCCTTGATCGCGCGGATGGCGCGGCACATGAGATTGTCGGGGTTGAGGGCCTCTTCCCCATCATCGCTGCGGCGGTCGGCCTGCGTATTGGGGAAGAGGGCAAGGCAGGGAATGCCCACATCGCGCGCTTCCCGGGCGCGGGCGACGATGCCGTCTACCGACCAGCGCGAGACGCCGGGAAGCGAGGAGATCGGTTCCTCCTCCCCCTGCCCTTCGGTGACGAAGAGCGGCCAGATGAGGTCGCTCGGGTGCAAGCGGTTTTCGGCGTGCAGCGCGCGGGTCCAGGCGGCGGCGCGGGTGCGGCGCAGACGGAGCGCCGGATAGGAAGCATGGGTCATGGACGGGGTTTAGGCCGCGGAGCCGAGGGGATCAAGGTTCCGGCGGCCGGTGCAACATGCTAGTGCACGCGCCATGCGGGGCATCCACCATATCGCCATCATCTGTTCCGACTATCAGCGATCGCGGCGCTTTTACACGGAAATCCTGGGCTTTCCTGTCGTCCGTGAAGTCTGGCGCGAAGAACGGCAATCGTGGAAATGCGACCTGGACGCCGGAAATGCGCAGATCGAGCTTTTCTCGTTTCCCGCCCCTCCCCGCCGTCCGACGCGTCCAGAAGCGTGCGGGCTGCGGCACCTGGCCTTTTGCGTGCAGGACCTGGACGGTGAAGTCGCGCGGCTCAAAGCGGCAGGGATCGAGTGCGAGCCTGTCAGGGTCGATCCTTATACGGAACGGCGCTTTACCTTCTTCGCTGATCCCGATGCGCTGCCGTTGGAACTATATGAGGACGCGGGCTGACCGGAAGCTGGCCTTTTTGGCAAGGCTCCATTGACCGCCATCGCGATAATGCCACGCCGCAAGACCCGCTATCCGAAGCGGGCGGGGCCGAAACCCGGCCTTCAACTGGTCGGCGAGGGCACGGGCGAGAGGTGGTTCAACCTTGTTCTGAACGGTGATGTGCAGGCGAGGGCGCGCCTGATCCTGTGGGGTGAGCAACCCTCGAAAAGCATCGGCCAGTTCGTCGCGGATGGCGAGCAGGCCGTCACTGCGCAGGTCGAAGGCGACGCCACGGCCGAGCAGCCTGATCCCGGTTATCAGGCCAAGCGGCGGTGGACCGGCGCATGAGGCTTTCAAGCGGTCGCTGAGTTCAGGCAGCAGCGACGGCGGCAGATGGTGGAAGAGCGAGATATGGGCGGGCACCTTGTTGCGTTCCGGCGGGAAATGGGCGCGGCGGAGGCCATCCGCCCAAGCGAAGTCCTCCGCACCCATAAGCGCCGTCACGACGATCGGCGCGCCGTCTGCGGCATCAGGCAGCCGGATGTTCCTTCAGCCATTCCAGCACCGGCTCCGGGCTTGATTGGCCGTAGGGATCATCGTCCTCGCCAATATCGTTGATGCCGGGCTCTTCGAACCAGGCAACCACCTGACCATCATCGACGACCATGGCATAGCGCCAGCTGCGATCGCCAAAGCCGAGATGATCCTTCTTCACCAGCATGCCCATGCGCCGCGTGAAGTCACCCGAACCATCTGGCAGCAGCTTCACATTCTTGACGCCAAGATGCTTGCCCCATTGGTACATGACGAAAGCGTCATTGACCGAGATGCAGTAGACATCGTCCACTCCCAGGGCTTTGAAGTCATCATAGAAGCGTTCGAAGGCCGGGCATTGTTCGGTGGAACAGGTGGGCGTGAAAGCGCCGGGCAGCGAGAAGACGACCACGCGCTTCCCCTTGAACAGGTCGCCGGTCTGGATGTCCTGCCAGCGGAAAGGATTGGGGCCGCCGACGCTTTCATCGCGCACACGCGTTTTCAGCGTCACATCAGGTACGGAACGTCCGAGCATCTCTTCGTCTCCCGGTCAGCATGCTTTCCCACGGTCGGGTGCATCTATAAGGTCGCTCTGCCGCGTGGCAAAGATTTGAGAGAGGGGAAACTCCTATGGGCGCGTCGCGATCCTTCAAAATCATCGCAATCGGCCTGCTGATCTGGAATCTGATCGGCGTGGCGGCCTTTGCGATGCAATATGGAGCCGACCTGGCGCATCTGGCGAAAAGCGATCCTTATACGGCGCGCATCTTTGCAGAAATGCCGGGATGGGCCTGGGCTGCTTACGCGGTCGCAGTGGGTGCGGGGACGGTCGGCGCGCTGCTGTTGTTGCTGAGGAAGGCGGCGGCGGTGGCGTTGTTCGCGCTGTCGCTGGCCGCCGTCGTGGTGCAGTTCGGCTACAGCTTTTTGGGAACGGATTTATGGGCGGTCAAGGGCGCGGGCGCGGCGGTGTTTCCGGCGGTGATCATCGCCATTGCAGTGGGGCAGCTGCTCTATGCCGCGCGGTTGCGTGCCAAGGGCGTTTTGCGGTGAAGTGAGTGTAGTAGGCGCTATCTCAGCTCTGAAAGTTTCAATAGCGGTCGTTCAATCGCTTGATTTGCCGTCATGCCAGGGAGGCTGGCATCCCTCTCGACTGCACTCAGCCTGGCGGACGAGATCCCAGCTTTCGCTGGGATGACGAGAGTTTTGGGTTGGGAGGGCCTTAGAGTTCTCCGCGCGCGCGGCGGATTTCGAACCATTTGCGGACATTCTCATTATGCTGCTGGAGCGTGTCGGCAAAGATATGGCCGCCCTTCCCGTCAGCGACGAAATAGAGCGCCTTCGTTTCGGCGGGATGCAGAACAGCGAGGATCGACAGTCTGCCGGGGTTGGCGATCGGGCCCTTGGGCAGGCCGGTCATCGCATAAGTGTTATAATCGTTGACCGCGGCGATCTCCGACTTCTTGATGCGGCGGCCGAGCGGTTTGCCCTTGGTGATGGGGTAGATGATCGTCGGGTCGGCCTGAAGCATCATCCCGGCTTTCAGGCGGTTGCCATAGACGCCTGCGACCGTGGGCCGTTCAGCGGGCACGGCGGTTTCCTTTTCGACGATGCTGGCGAGGATGATGGCTTCCCTGGGTGACTTCGCCACGCTGTTGGGCGCGCGTTCGGCCCATAGCTTGGCGAGAGCGCGGGTCATGGCGTCCTGCATGCGCTTCAGCACAGCGGCGCGGCTTTCGCCTTTGTCGAATGCATAGCTGTCCGGCAGTACGCTGCCCTCGGCAGGGACTGGCACATCGCCAGTCAACTCTTCATTCGCCATCAGCCGTTCGTGGACCATGATGGAAGGCATGCCTTCGGGTATGGTCACCAGCCTAGTCAGCGTCTTTCCGCCCTGAAGGATCGAGAAAATGTCGGCGTTGCTCGCGCCCTTGGGAATCAGGAACTCGCCCGCCTTGATCGACTTTCCACGCCCGAAAACCTTGGTGCGGGTGAGGAAGGCGTCGGCGGAACGCACCGCGCCCGCCTGTTTCAGGAGGACGGCGGCATCGGCAACGGTGGCGCCATCGGGCACGACGACGCTTATGTCGCGTGGTGCAGGCCCCGCTTCGGTCCAGCCATAGACGAAGCGAAACGCCACGAAGGCGGCGACGGCCAGGCCGATCGCTAGGATAACCAGCCCGAACCGCCGCATGGCCCTGTCCTCAGATCGCCTTCATGATGAGCGAGGCGTTGGTGCCGCCGAAGCCGAAGCTGTTGTTGAGGACGGCACGCACCTTCCGCTCCTTCGCCACATGGGGGACGAGGTCGACGCCCGCGCAGCTTTCGCTTGGTTCGTCGAGGTTGAGCGTGGGCGGTACGATCTGGTCACGGATGGCGAGGATGCAGAAGATACTTTCCACAGCGCCCGCGCCCCCCAACAAGTGGCCGATGGCGGACTTGGTGCTGCTCATCGACATGGTCGAGATATTGTCACCGAACAAGCGCTTGACCGCGCCCAACTCCAGCTCGTCACCGAGCGGGGTCGAGGTGCCATGCGCGTTCACATAGTCGATGTCAGCAAGGCTGAGGCCCGACTTCTTGAGCGCCATTTCCATCGAACGGTATCCGCCATTGCCCTCCGGATGGGGCGCGGTGACGTGGTAAGCGTCGCCCGAGAGGCCGTAGCCGATGACCTCTGCATAGATATGCGCGCCGCGCTTCTTGGCATGCTCATATTCTTCGAGCACGACGACGCCTGCGCCTTCGCCCATGACGAAGCCGTCACGGTTGATGTCATAGGGGCGGCTCGCCTTTTCCGGCGTGTCGTTGAAGGCGGTCGAAAGGGCGCGCGCCTGGGCGAAACCGGCGATGCCGATGGGGCAGATCGCGCTTTCCGCGCCGCCCGCCAGCATGACGTCAGCATCGTCCATCGCGATCATGCGCGCGGCGTCGCCGATCGAGTGAGCGCCGGTCGAGCAGGCGGTGACGACGGCGTGGTTCGGACCCATGAGGCCGTACTTGATCGAAACCTGACCCGAAATCAGGTTGATGAGGCGTCCATGGACGAAGTGGGGCGACACGCGGCCGGGGCCTTTGTTCGCAAGCACCAGCGATTCGCTTTCAATGCCCGGCAGGCCGCCGATGCCCGAACCGATGGAGCAACCGGCGCGCAGACGCTCTTCCTCACTCATATTGTCGAGCCCTGCGTCGCGCAGCGCTTGGCTGGCGGCGGAAATGCCGTAGACGATGAAAGGATCGACCTGACGCTGGATCTTGTGATCGACGTCCAGGTTGGGATCATAGCCATATTCATGGTCCGCGGGCTTCACTTCGCAGGCGATGCGGCACTTATATTCGCTGGCGTCGAAGCGCGCGATCGTCGCCGCGCCGGACTTCGACGCGAGGATGTTCTTCCAGGTGGTTTCGACATCCCCGCCAAGCGGGCTCACCATGCCGAGGCCGGTTACGACTACGCGACGCATATATCTGCTCCGAAAATCTTCTTAGGTTTGGGCCGCTCCTTAGCTGCTTCGAGAGCGCTTGTGAACGGTAGGCCAGATACGAAAAGGCTCCCCAAGACCGGATTCGCCGGACAGGAGGAGCCATTTCCTTCAAAAAACGTCAGGCAGCCAACCCCCCGGTCAGCCGCGCGACATTCTTACTGCTTGCTGTCGATATAATCGATCGCGTCCTTGACGGTGCCGATCTTCTCAGCCGCGTCGTCGGGAATTTCCACGCCGAATTCTTCTTCGAACGCCATCACCAGCTCAACGATGTCGAGGCTGTCTGCGCCCAGATCATCGATGAAGCTTGCATCCTCGGTCACCTTTTCGGCTTCGACGCCCAGATGTTCGACGACGATTTTCTTAACGCGATCCGCGGTCTCACTCATGAGTGGTCCTTTTTTACTGGGTATCGTTGAGGTTGTGAATATTTGTTAAGGCATGCCCTAGAGGCAAGGCCCGGCAGAGGCAAGAGGCAAGAAAAGATCGAAACGCATGATTTGCGCCCTTCCTTGCGCCTGAATGGCACAAGACCGTCCAATTGCGACGGATGAGCGTCCGCTTCCAGCCCCCCTTGCAAGGTTCAGATCATCGCCATGCCGCCATTGACATGCAGCGTCTGGCCGGTGACGTACCCCGCCTCGCGACTGGCGAGATAGACGACGGCGGCGCCGATATCTTCGCCATTGCCGAGGTCGCCTGCTGGGATCTTCTGCAGGATGGCGCCCTTCTGCGCGTCATTGAGCGCGTCGGTCATGGCCGAACGGATGAAGCCGGGCGCCACGCAGTTGACGGTGATGCCCCGGCTCGCGAGTTCCTGGCCAAGCGACTTGGACATGCCGATAATGCCTGCCTTCGACGCAGCATAATTGGCTTGCCCCGGATTGCCGGTGACGCCGACGACTGACGTGATCGAGATGATGCGGCCGAAGCGGGCCTTCATCATCGGCTTGGCGGCGGCGCGGGCAAGCCGGAATGCCGCTTCCAGATTGACCGAGATGACATCGGACCATTCGTCATCCTTCATCCGCATGATGAGGTTGTCGCGGGTGATGCCAGCATTGTTGACGAGGATGTCGATCTTGCCGCCGAGTGCTTCCACGGCCTGCGCGACCAAGCCATCGACTGCCGCAGGATCGGACAGGTTGCAGACGAGCGTCTTGTGATCGCCTCCCAACTCAGCTGCGAAAGCCTTGAGCTTTTCCTCATTGCTTCCCGAAAGCGCGAGCGTCGCACCCTGAGCCGCCAGCGACCGGGCGATCGCGGACCCGATACCCCCAGAAGCGCCCGTCACCAGCGCGGTCATGCCTGTCAGATCGAACATAGCTTTTATCCTTATCTTCAGAATGTCGCGAGCGCGGCTTCGATGTCGTCCATGGTGACGACGCTGCGCACGGTGGCGTCGGGGGCGATGCGCTTGACCATCGGGCCGAGGACCTTGCCGCCCAGTTCGACGAAATCGGTGACGCCTGCTTCCCACATGGCGGCGACGGATTCGCGCCAGCGTACGCGGCCCGTCACCTGTTCGACCAGGCGGCGCTTGATGTCCTCAGGGTCTGCGATGGGAGCAGCGAGGACATTGGCATAGACCGGGAGCAGCGGCGTATTGATCGCTGCCTTGGCCAGTGCCTCTTCCATCGCTTCGGCGGCGGGCTGCATCAGTGGGCAGTGGAACGGGGCGGAGACGGGCAGCAGCACGCCGCGCTTGATGCCATGGTCCTTCACCAGGGCGACTGCGCGCTCGATCGCGCCGCGATGTCCGGAAATCACCACCTGGGTCGGATCATTATCGTTCGCGACGGTGCAGACTTCACCTTCCGCGGCTGCATCGGCCAAGGCTTGCGCCTTTTCGATGTCGGCGCCGAGCAAGGCCGCCATCGCACCCTCCCCCACGGGAACCGCAGCCTGCATTGCCTGGCCGCGCAGCTTGAGGAGGCGCGCGGTCGTGCCGATGTCGAACGCTTCGACGGCACACAGCGCGCTATATTCGCCAAGGCTGTGGCCAGCGACGAAATCGCCCTTTTCCGCCAGCGAGAAGCCGCCTTCCTTCTGCATCACGCGCAGCGTTGCCAGGGCGTTCGCCATGATTGCGGGCTGCGCGTTTTCCGTGAGGGTGAGGTCGCTTTCCGGACCTTCCACCATGATGCGGAACAAATGTTGCGACAGGGCGTCATCGACCTCCTGAAACAGTTCCTTCGCCGCCGGGCTCGCTTCGGCCAACGCCTTGCCCATGCCAACCGACTGGCTACCCTGCCCCGGAAACAGAAATGCCCTCATCATTCACCTTCTGACGCAAGGACGCCCACAAAAGCGCCGTTTTTCAACATCGTTACACTTTGAGACACAAATGCCGTTGAGACATCCGGTCCCTTTCGGCAGTTTCCCCGACCGGACCGCCTCAACCCCCAAGGTGGCGTCCCTTTAACGACGACGGAGTGCAAGGAAAAGGTGCGATATCGCATTGGCTGGATCAGCGGGACGGCGTTGACGCTCTCGGCTTGCGCGGCGGGGCCTGACTACCGGGCGCCGCAACCAGCCGCATTGGGGGTGCCTGGCAGCTATTATACGGCACCGGCGAGTGGCGCATTGAGCGAGGCGGAGCTTGCGCGTTGGTGGACGCGCCTCAATGATTCAGCGCTTACGGGACTGATCGACCAGGCGGTGGCCAGCAACCTAGACATCGTGCAGGCGCTGGCGCGACTGCGGCAGGCGCGGGAGTCGCTGGTGCAGGCGCGGGCGGCGTTCCTGCCACAGGTCAATGCGTCGGGTTCAGGCGGGCGCAACTATTCCAATCGCGGCGGCGGCACGCGCGTCATCGACGGCAATGTCGTGTCCACCGGATCGGACAGCTGGAGCAGCAGCTATTCGCTGGGCGCCAATGCAAGCTGGCAGATCGACCTTTTCGGCGAATTGTCCCGATCCGCCGAGGCGGCGCGCGCGGACCTCGCCGCATCCGGCTATGACCTTGCCAATGTGCGCATGACCATCATCGCCGAACTGGTCACCAATTATGTTCAGGCCCGGCAGGCGCAAGAGCAGCTACGCATCGCCCGCGAAACACAGACGATCCAGCAGGATAATTACAATATCGCCAAGTGGCGGCTTCAGGCGGGGCTGGTTTCATCGCTCGACGAGCAGCAGGCGCGTGCCCAGTTGGCCCAGACGAATGCGGCAATCCCGCAGTTAGAGGCGAGCCTGCGCGGCAGCCTGAACCGTATAGCCGTGCTGACCGGGCAAGCGCCGGGCGAAGCCACCCGCGCGCTGGAGGCCCCTGCTCCGATACCGGCCGCGTCGACGACGATCGCTGCAGGGATTCCCGCCGACACCCTGCGCCAGCGGCCTGACGTACGGGCGGCGGAGCGGGCTCTGGCTGCGGCAACGGCGCGGATCGGCGTTGCGCAGGCTCAGCTTTACCCTTCGCTCGGGATCAGCGGGAATATCGGCACCAACGCCACCAGCATCAAAAGCCTGTTCGACATTATTACAGGCGGCGTCTTCGCCAATGTCGCGCAGGTCATCTTCGATGGGGGACGGCTCGCGTCGCAGGTGCGGTCGCAAAGGGCGGCGACGGATGCCGCCTTTGCCGCATACAAGCAGAGCGTGCTGACCGCGCTGGAGGATGTGGAAAATGCGATGGCGTCCCTGAACAGCGCCCGCCAGCGCAAAGCCGAGTTCGCTACCGCCTTCGATGCGTCCAACAATGCCGCCCTGCTGGCGCGCAGCCAGTATCAGTCGGGACTCATAGATTTCCAGACGCTTTCCAACACCGAAACCACGCTGCTGAACGCGCGCAACAGCCTTGCCTCCGCGCAAGCCGACGAGGTCCTCGCCATCGCCCAGCTCTACAATGCGCTGGGTGGCGGCTGGCAGAATATGGACAACCGCCCCAATGAGTGAAGATGTGAGCACGGATAAGGACCTGGACGAATTTCTCGGCGCGCGCCCTGAACGCCCGTGGCGCAAATGGCTGGTGCGCGGCGCTATCGGGCTGGCGCTGCTGATCCTGATCCTGCTGCTCGCGCGTTGTTTTTCTGGCGAGGACAAGCCGAACTTCGCCACGCGAGAGGTGCGGCGCGGCGACCTGACGGTGACGGTATCGGCAACCGGCAATCTGAAGCCGATCAATCAGGTGGATGTGGGCTCTGAACAGTCGGGCAAGATCACGCGCGTCTATGTCGATGTGAATGATCGCGTGACGAAAGGGCAGCGGCTGGCGGAACTCGACACGCGGCGCTTGGTGGATTCGGTGACCCAGAACCGGGCGCAAGTAGCGGCCTCTCAGGCCAGCGTCACACAGGCGCAGGCGCAAGTCGCGCTGGCCAAGGCGACGCTCGACCGGCAACTGAACGTCTTCCGTCTGTCGGGCGGGCGCGTCCCTGCCAAGACGGAGCTGGACGCGGCCCGTGCCGATTATCAGTCCGCGATTGGCAATTTGCGGGCGCAGCAGGCGCAGGTCAGCGTGTCGCGGGCTCAGCTTGCGACGGCGCAGACCAACCTGTCGATTGCGCAGATCGTATCGCCGGTGACCGGCGTCGTCCTTTCGCGCGATATCGAGCCCGGGCAGACGGTGGCGGCTTCCTTCAATGCCCCCGTGCTGTTCACCATCGCTGAAGACCTGACCAAGATGGAAGTGGAAGTCGCGGTGGACGAGGCCGATGTCGGCCAGGTGAAGGAAGGCCAAGCGGCGACTTTCGCCGTCGATGCCTTTCCGGGCCGGAGTTTTCCCGCTCGGGTGACGCGGGTCAATGTCGGCTCCAATGCTTCGAGCAGTTCCTCCTCATCCTCCTCTTCGGGCAGCAGCACGGCCGCCAGCACTACTGGAACCGTGGTGGCGTACACGGCGGTGCTTGCCGTCGATAACAAGGGGGAGACGCTGCGCCCCGGCATGACCGCGACTGCAGACATCGTGACGCAGCAGCTGAGCAACGTCCTGCTGGTGCCTAACGCGGCGCTCCGGTTCAAGCCGAACACAGGCGCTGGTCAGGGCGGTGGCATCACCAGCCAGATCGTGCCAGGCCCTCGCCGCTTCCGCCGTGGCGGCGCCAACCGGCAGGTTAGCTTCGGCATCGGCAGCAGCCAGACGGTCTATGTCGTGGGCGAAGACGGCAATCCCAAGCCTTTGCAGGTGACCGTCGGCGCCAGTGACGGCGCGCGCACGGCGATCACGGGCGGCGCGTTGAAGCCCGGCATGCGGGTCATCACGGGCCAACTGGCAGCCGGGCAGGAACAGCCTGCCGAGGACAGCGCAAATGGCGGGGGTCAGCGGCGCGACCGCTCCGGCGGCGGTGAGCCGCGCGGCACCGGGCGGCAGAATGGAACCTGACGCAGTGGCTGATCCGATCATTTCCCTGCGCGGTGTGACCAAGATCTATGGTTCGGGCGCTACCGCCTTTCAGGCGCTGAAGGGCATCGACCTCGACATCGAGGAAGGGGATTTCGTCGCGGTCATGGGACCTTCCGGGTCGGGCAAGTCGACGACGATGAACATCCTTGGTTGCCTCGATGTACCGAGCGGCGGCGAGTTCCTGTTCAAGGGGCGCCATGTCGAAAGGCTGGATCGTGATCAGCGGGCCCTGCTTCGCCGCCGCTATCTTGGCTTCGTGTTTCAGGGCTTTAACCTCTTGTCCCGGACGAGCGCGCTGGAGAATGTCGAACTGCCGCTGCTCTACCGGGGCGAGGACAAGAAGAGCCGTTATGATGCGGGGATGGCGGCGCTCGACAAGGTGGGGCTCAAGCAATGGTGGGACCATACGCCTGCTGAATTGTCCGGCGGGCAGCAGCAGCGCGTCGCCATCGCCCGCGCGATCGTGACGCAGCCTGCCGTGCTGCTGGCCGACGAACCGACCGGCAATCTCGATTCGGAACGGTCGGTGGAGATCATGGAGCTGCTGACCGACCTCAACAAGAACAGCGGCATCACCGTGCTGATGGTGACGCATGAGCCCGACATGGCCGCCTATGCGCGGACGGTGGTGCACTTCAAGGATGGGCTGGTGGAACGGATCGACGCGGGAATGGAGGCGTGAGAGGGGCCTTTTTTAAACCTTCGCCCCTCCGAGGAGAGGGATACGCCGCCTTGGGGACGAAGGAGCTTGGGCTGAGTTGGATGAGGGGGTGTTGCGTCTCCCCTCCCCCTCGCCGAGTCCGCCTAGCTGCTGAAGCAGCAAGGCTCCCTATCCTCTCCCCTGAAGGGGTGAGGAGACTGGGATGCTAGGCACCACTGTCATCCTCGCGTTCCGGGCGATCAACCGGCACAAGCTGCGCAGCTTCCTGACGACGCTGGGCATCATCATCGGGGTGGCAGCGGTGGTCACCATGGTGACGCTGGGCAATGGCGCGACGGCGGCGGTGCGGGAGCAGATCAGTTCGCTGGGCGCCAATGTGTTGCAGCTGCGGCCGGGGCAAGGCTTTGGCCGGGGCGGCGGCGGGCCAAGGCCGCCCGACTTCAAGCCAGCGGATGTGACCGCCATCGAGAACCAGCTGACGGGCGTGCGCGCCGTCGCGCCGCTGGTCCAGTCGAGCGGGACCGCCATCTATGAGGGCAGCAACTGGTCGACGACCGTCTATGGCACGACCGCTGCCTATTTTGAGGTGCAAAGCTGGAAGGCAGATGCCGGCCGCCTCTTCATGCCGGAGGAGGAAGAAGCCGGGAAAGCCGTCTGCATCATCGGCAATACGGTGCGCACGAACCTCTTCCAGGGAGCCGATCCGACTGGCAAGCGGCTGCGCATCAAGGGTGTCTCCTGTCAGGTGATCGGCGCGCTCGCAACGCGCGGCCAAGGCGGCTTTGGTGATCAGGATGACGTCGTCGTCATGCCGATCAAGTTCGTCCAGCGCCGCTTCACCGGGGATCGCGATATAAGCCAGATCATGGTCGCGGTGGACGATGCCTATGACACCTCGACCGTGCAGGCGAGCCTGGAAGAATTGATGCGCGAGCGGCGCAAGGTGAAGCCGGGGGCGGACGATAATTTCAATGTCTTCGACACCAAGCAGATCAGCGACACGCTGACCGGGACAACCACCATCCTGACGCAGATCGTGGCGGCGGTCGCGGCCATTTCCCTGCTGGTGGGCGGGATCGGCATCATGAACATCATGCTTGTGTCGGTGACCGAACGCACGCGGGAGATCGGCATTCGTCTTGCCATCGGGGCGGTCGCGCGCGAGGTGCTGATGCAATTCCTGGTCGAGGCGATCGTTCTGTCCTGCCTGGGCGGTCTGATCGGGCTGGTCCTCGCGTTGATTGCGTCGGTAGCGATAGCGCCGTTGATGCAGGTGCCCTTCATCTTCGACGTGAAGGTGAACATGATCGCCTTCCTCTTTTCCGCGGCGATCGGGGTGGTGTTCGGCTATTTCCCGGCGCGGCGCGCGGCGGCGCTCAATCCCATCGACGCGCTGCGGCACGAATAGAGGCTGTTACAATTTCGGACAGTTGACCCGTCTCACCGGCACAAGCTTGCGACAAGTCCGCCTTAAATCTGTCTTCAACGCCGAAGCAAAGGCGCGACAGATAAAGGAGCAAGTGAGATGATCAAGAAACTGCTGATGAGCCTGGCCGCAACGACGATGGTCGCAAGCCCGATGGTCGCCGCGCAGGCGCAGGCCGCCCCGCATCGCGAAGTCACCCGCGTCGCGCATCAGGGCCCGCATGGCCGCACCGTGGTCAAGCAGAAGACGGTCGTGCGCAAGAACGACTATCGCCGCTGGGGCAAGGGTCAGCGCTTCGACCGCCGCTATGCCCGCGATTATCGCGTGATCAACAATTATCGCGACTATCGCCTGAACGCCCCGCCGCGCGGCTATCACTGGGTACGCTCGGGGAATGACGCCGTGCTGGTCGCGATAACAAGCGGGATCATCGGCGCGGTGATCGGCAGCGTGATACGCTGATATCCACTTCTTGGAGAACAGAATTGCCCCGGCGGAGCATCGCTCTTCCGGGGCTTTCCATGATCCATGTCAAATACGATATATAAAGTGTTGGACGTTAAAATGGCTGGTTGGGGGTCAGTCATCCAGGAAGCACCATGTCCTTGTACCAGATAATGTATATCAGCAGCGCGACGGGCGACGTTTCGTACAGCCAGTGCGCAACGATCGCGCAGACCGCAGCGCAGAAGAACAGCAGCGAGGACGTCACTGGCCTGCTGCTCTACAATGGCAAGCGTTTCCTCCAGGTCCTCGAAGGACCCAGGGCCAATGTCGAGCGGGTCTATGAACGGATAGGCCGGGACGGCAGGCACCGCGCACTGGTCATGCTGCGCAAGCAGGAAATCGACGCCCGCGAGTTCGGCAATTGGGGCATGGCCTATGATGATCCGGCACGGCCATCATCGAACCTGAAGAGCAAGGTGGCAGCCCTGCTCGAACAGGCGGGACCTTCCACGCGGGCGCACTTCATCGGCACGGCCGAGATGCACCGCAACTGAAGAAGTCTTCCTTGCCAAGCTGGCGCATTTCCGCCATAGGCGCCGCTTCGCGTGGGCCGGGGTGACTCGGCGGCCGCGCGGATGAATGCTTGAGACGACAGCCGGAGGGGCGTTCCACATGGGGTGGGCGTCAGCGATCGGCCAACAGATGAGGCAATACCCATGGCTCTTTACGAGCATGTGTTCCTTGCGCGCCAGGACCTGGCACAGGCGCAGGTGGACGCGCTGGCGGAAACCGCCACCAAGATCGTCGAGGATAATGCTGGCAAGGTGACCAAGGTGGAAACCTGGGGCCTGCGCAGCCTCGCCTACAAGATCGCCAAGAACCGCAAGGCTCACTATGTGATGCTGAACATCGACGCCCCTGCCGGTGTCGTCGCGGAACTGGAGCGCCAGACGCAGATCAACGAAGACATCATCCGCTACATGACCGTCAAGGTTGACGAGCTGGAAACCGGCCCGTCGGTGATGATGCGCAAGCAGGAACGCGCCGAGCGTGGTCCGCGCGGTGATCGTGGCGACCGTGGCCCGCGCCGCGAGCGCGAAGAAGCCCCGGCTGGCGAATAAGGAGATCTGAACAATGGCACGCCCGTTTTTCCGCCGCCGCAAGAGCTGCCCCTTCGCCGCCAAGGATGCGCCGAAGATCGATTACAAGGACGTCCGTCTGCTGCAGGGCTTCGTGTCCGAACGCGGCAAGATCGTCCCCAGCCGCATCACGGCTGTGTCCGCCAAGAAGCAGCGTGAGCTGGCCCAGGCCATCAAGCGCGCCCGTCACCTGGGCCTGCTGCCCTACATCGTGAAGTAAGGGAGAAAGACCCATGGAAATCATTCTCCTTGAGCGCATCGAAAAGCTGGGCGCCATCGGTGACGTCGTCACCGTGAAGGACGGTTACGCCCGTAACTTCCTGCTGCCCAACAAGAAGGCGCTGCGTTCTAACGCCGCAAACAAGAAGGTCTTCGAGGCCAACCGCGCGAAGATCGAGGCCGACAACGCCGCCCGCCGTGGCGACGCTGAAAAGTCTGCCGAAGGCGTCAACGGCAAGCAGATCGTCCTGATCCGCCAGTCGTCCAACGCTGGCCACCTCTATGGTTCGGTCGCCGTCCGTGACGTCGTCGAAGCGCTGCAGGCCGAAGGCATCACCAACGTCACCAAGGCGATGGTCGTGCTGGAACGCCCGATCAAGACGCTCGGCCTGTTCGACGTCAAGGTTGCGCTGCACCCCGAAGTTGCTGTCACTATCCAGGTGAACGTCGCCCGTTCGCCTGAAGAGGCCGAACTGCAGGCGCAGGGCGTGGACGTGATGGCCGACCTGTTCGAAAAGGACGAGAGCGGCTTCACCGAAGATTATGATCCGAACGCTGAACCCGGCGAAATCGCCGCTGAAGCAGAAGAAGCTCCGGCTGAAGAAGCCTGAGTTTCCGCTCCGGACAAAAAGAAAGCCGCCCCTCACCGGGCGGCTTTTTTGTTGGCGTAGTTATGGTTGCTCGCGCCTTGGTCTGCCTGAACTACTTGCCCTCATCTACATCCCTAATGGTCGTTCGGGCCGAGCCTCAATTGAAAGGTTCGCGATGGGTATCGACACCACCGCCCACGCCGTTCGTCCTGAACCTGTCGAAGCCTGTCTTGAGCGCCTGCCCGCAAGCAGCAGTTGAACCAGGCTCTTTTCAGAGACATGGGCTTCGACAAGCTCAGCCCGAACGCGTTGAGGTTCTAAGATCAAGGCGCGTCGCTATGAAGAGAGATAAGGGTCGGGGAATGGTCTCCTGCCTCACAAAGGCAGAACTCATGTCATCACGCCAGAGAAGCTCATCACATAGGTGGAGATTAAAACTGTACCCACGCGCGATGCTTCAATAATCGATGCGGATTTGCACCTGCGAGACATCGACGCCTGCATGTTTGGCGATTTCGCGCTTGGCCGAGTCGATCACGTCATGAAGCTGCTGCCCCGGACGAGCCGTGCCTGTCATTGCGGGATCATGTGACGCAACCGGCGGCTCACCAACCAGCAACTGCTGCTCTGTCAGGCCGAAAGCCTGTGCAAGCGCAACCAGGCTTCTGCGCCGAGGCATGGTCTTGCCCACTTCCCACGCCCAGAGCGACGGTTTGCTGAAACCGGTGAGCTGAGACAGTGCCTCTCGGCTAAGGCCGCGTTCACGGCGCAACCGGCGGAGGCGCGCCGGGAGCATCTCCGGTTCCTTCGCATCGGCCACATGATCGACCGGCCTGCCATCGCCGCGCATCGTGCTGCGAAGGCGGGTCGCACTGACGGCGGCTTGAGGCAGCGGCTCGTCAAAGCGGCATCCAAAGAGCGGCTCATCCTGCCACACCACATGAGCGGAAACGGAGCCAGCTTCAGGCAGGGACAGCAGCAGCGCCTGCCCAAGTTTCAGCTGCGAGCTGGTTTCGATCAGCATCCCCGCCGTGGAGATATCGTGGACCACGACGTCAGTGGCACCTTCGCCAACCGACCCGGGCGCCTCAAGACGGATGGGCCAGCGGACATCGGCGCGCTTGTCGCCACGTTCCGGAGTTTGCTCCAAAATTGGTTCGATAGCCATGGCACCATACTCGCATTGAGGGGTTTCCAGCGCGTTAATAGCATCAGGTGAGATCAGCCAATCCGGCTCATTCCCACCCTGAACCCCATTTTGTTCAGCCATCATCCAAAACCTGCGCCAAAATGATAGCCCCCTTTCCTCCTTACCCTATCCTGCTCTATGGCGAAGGCCATATTTCCGAAGGGGAGCTACAATTTGATCCTTGACCTTGCCGCCGCGGCTGCGGGCGCAATTCGCTTCGATCAGCTGGGGCTCAGCCCGGTCGCGCTCGACCTCGGCTTCTTCACGCTCAAATGGTACAGCCTCGCCTATCTCGCGGGCATTTTGATCGGCTACTGGTATCTGCTGAAGCTGATCGCCCAGCCCGGTTCGCCGATGGCACGGCGGCATGCCGACGACATGATCTTCTACGCGACGCTCGGCATCATCATCGGCGGGCGGCTGGCCTATGTCTTCTTCTACCAGCCGGAAATCCTGCGCAATCCGCTCGACATCTTCAAGCTGTGGAACGGCGGCATGTCCTTCCATGGCGGAGCGATCGGCGTGTCGCTCGGCATCCTCTACATGGCGCGCAAGGAAAAGCTGTCCTGGCTGCGCATCCATGACTTCGTCGCCTGCTGCGTACCCTTTGGCCTGTTCTTCGGCCGCCTCGCAAACTTCGTGAATGGGGAATTGTGGGGCAAGGAAACGGACGTGCCCTGGGGGATCATCTTCCCGACCGGCGGCCCCTTCCCACGCCATCCTAGCCAGCTTTACGAAGCCTTTTTCGAAGGCATCATCCTGTTTCTGATCTTGGCCTTCGCCTTCTGGAAGACGCGGGCGCGCTACAAGCCCGGCATGCTCGTGGGCCTGTTCCTGTTCTTCTACGGCATCTTCCGTTTCGGCATCGAATATTATCGCGAGGCGGACGCGCAGCTGATGGAATTCGCCGCGCGCACCGGCCTGCACATGGGGCAGTGGCTGTGCATTCCGATGATTCTGGGCGGGCTTTACCTGATCGTGACCGCCAAGGGCCGCAGGGTGCGGGTGGAGCCGATCGCGGGCAGCGCGAGTGTCAGCTGAACCACTGACCCTCGCCCAGCGCCTCGCGCGGCAGATCGATGCCGGTGGCCCGATTTCGGTCGCCCATTATATGGCCGAGGCGAACCAGCATTATTATGGCACGCGCGATCCGCTGGGCGCGGCAGGCGATTTCACGACAGCGCCCGAGATTAGCCAGATGTTCGGCGAATTGATCGGCCTTTGCCTGGCTGACGTGTGGATGCGATCGGGTAGTCGGCAAAATGCCGTTTATGCAGAGTTGGGGCCGGGGCGCGGCACGCTGGCTTCAGACGCGTTGCGGGCGATGGGGAGCACAGGCTTTGCGCCCCAATCCTATTTCGTGGAAACCAGCCCGACGCTGCAGGAGCGGCAACGCGCGCTCATCCCCAATGTCTTCCACCGCGACAGTGTCGGCGGGCTGCCGGACAATGCGCCGTTGCTGGTGGTCGCCAACGAGTTTTTCGACGCCCTGCCCGTTCGCCAGATCATCCGTTCTGGCGATGAATGGCGTGAGCGTGTGGTGATCTGCCCCGACGAAGATCAGCCGGACCGGTTCGAAGCCTTGCCCGGATACCGGCGGGTCGAATCGGGCATACCGCCCATCGCCGCCGACGCGCCCGAGGGTGCAATCCTTGAAATACCGCTGGCGGGCACGGCCATCGCGCTTGACCTGGCGCAGCGCATTGCTCGACAGGGCGGCGCTGCGATCATTATCGACTATGGCTATGAGGGCCCCGCGATTGGCGACACGTTGCAGGCCGTGCGCGACCATCGATTTGCCGACCCTTTTCTGGAACCGGGGGAAAGCGACCTGACCGCCCATGTCGATTTCACGATGATCGGCAATATGGCGCGGCAGGCTGGGCTGCGGGTGATGGGCCCGATAGGCCAGGGCGAATTTCTCCGGCAACTGGGCATCGATGCGCGGGCGGATCAGCTGGCCCGCACCACTCCCGCGCGCGCTGCGGAGGTGGAGGCCGCGCGGCTACGGCTGACCGATGGCAATGCCATGGGGACGCTGTTCAAGGCGATGGCCTGGGTGCATCCGGACTGGGCGGAACCGGCAGGATTTGAGAGATAAGCTAAACCTCTCTCGAACAACCCTGAGATTGAGAAGACAGCGGCTTCTTCAATCTTCCTGATAATAGCGGCTCAACCGGCGGATGAAGCCGATGAGGCCAGTCTGGCGGCTGCGCTTCATGCGTTCGGCATGCAGGATCGTCTGGACTCGCTGGAAACAATCCTCGGCATCGACATTGCAGAGCACATAATCATAGCCGTCCCAATGCGCGATTTCATTGGCGGCACGGGACATGCGGCCCTGAATGACTTCCTCGCTGTCGGTCGCCCTGCCACGCAGGCGGCGCTCCAGCTCCTCCATCGAGGGTGGCAGGATGAACACGCGCACGACATCGCCCCCTGCGATCTGGTGCAGCTGCTGCGCACCCTGCCAGTCGATGTCGAACAGGACATCGCGTCCGCTCTTCAGCATCGCTTCCACAGGCGCGCGCGGCGTGCCGTAGCGTTGGCCGAAGACATGCGCCCATTCGAGGAATTCATGGTCCGCCGTCATCCGGCGAAACTCCTCCAGATCGACGAAATGATAATCCTTGCCCTCTACTTCACCCGGACGCATCGGCCGCGTGGTCGCGGACACCGACATGGCAAGGTCCGGCTCTGCGGCCAGAAGCTTGCGCGCGATGGTGGATTTGCCCGCGCCCGATGGCGAGGAGAGAACGAAGAGCACGCCACGCCGCTTGAAATCGGGCGTCTCAATGGGGATGCTGTCGGCCATGGCCGCTAGTGACGCCGTGGAACGCATTTGGCAAGAGGGGTGACAAGGGGGGGACGATAGTTGAGACGCAAGGCATTACGCAATCGCCGGGGCTTCGTGACCGCCGGGATCATCGTGCTGCTGACCTGCGCGCTGCTGTTCCTGATGGCGCGGCCGCCGATCTGCACGTGCGGCCATGTCGATCTGTGGCATGGGGCGCTGGACAGCGGCAACAGCCAGCATATCGCCGACTGGTACAGCCTCAGCCATGTGATCCACGGCTTTATCTTCTATGCAGGCGCCTGGGCGCTGATGCGGCGGCAACCGCTTGGGCTACGCTTCGCACTTGCCGTGCTGGTCGAGTCTGCCTGGGAAATATTAGAGAATTCGCCGATCATCATAGACCGCTATCGGGCCGCAACCATTGCCTTGGGCTATAGCGGCGACAGCATCCTTAATTCCATGAGCGACATCGGCATGATGGCGCTTGGCTTCCTGATCGCTGCCCGTGCTCCAGTGGCGGTGACGGTTTGCCTCGGCTTGGCGCTCGAACTCATCGCGCTCCTAGCGATACGAGACAATCTAACGCTGAACGTGCTGATGCTTGCCTGGCCGATCGAGGCGGTAAAAAGCTGGCAGTCGGCCGTTTAAACCTTCTTGGCGCGCGCTTCGCGGGCTTCAGTGATGGGGACAGGTTCGTTGCTGAGGTCGGGGAGCGCCTTCACCGCGCGCTTGCGGTCGACCTCGCGCTTGGTTTCATAGGCCTTGCCCGCGAGATAAGCGCCAGTGACGAACAGCGCGCCCAGCGGATAGCGCATGATCAACCGCTTTGCGCCTAGGCCAGCGACGAGGCCGACAGCACCTTTCTTGCCCGTCGCCGCAGCGACACGAGCGGCCACCACGGCCGCGCCCAGACGCGCCGTCTTTCGCAACAGCCCCGCCTTGCGCGGCGGGCGGATGGTGACGAGCGGCTGATTGGAAGTGATCTTCTTCATGAAGCCTTAATGTATCGCAAGAGCGGCGGTTCCGCCAGTTCACACCATATTTTCAGGCCGAACGAGCCGGTCGAAGCTTTCTTCGTCGACAAGGCCAAGAGCGAGCCCCGCTTCCTTGAGCGTCAGCCCCTCTGCATGCGCATGTTTCGCGATCTTGGCGGCATTGTCATAGCCGATTTCGGGCGCAAGAGCAGTGACCAGCATCAATGACCTGTCGACCAGTTCGGCGATGCGTTTTTCATTCGCTTCCAGCCCCTCAACACAGCGCTCGGCGAAGCTTTGCATGCCGACGCTGAGCAGGTGGATCGAGCGCAGCACGGCCGCACCGATCATCGGTTTGAAGACGTTCAGCTCCAGATGACCCTGAAGACCGCCGACGCTCACCGCCTGATGATTGCCGATCACCTGGGCCGCGACCATGGTCAGCATCTCGCACTGGGTTGGGTTGACCTTACCCGGCATGATGGAACTGCCCGGTTCGTTGGCGGGAAGGTCCAACTCGCCAAGTCCCGAACGCGGCCCGCTGCCCAGCAGGCGGATATCGTTGGCGATCTTGGTCAGTGCCACCGCCAGTGTGGCGAGGGTCGAAGAAAGATGGACGAGCGGATCGTTGGAGGCGAGCGCTTCGAATTTATTATCGGCGGTCCGGAACGGCAGGCCGGTAATGGCCGCGATCTCCCTTGCCATGGCGATGCCGAAGCCCTCCGGCGCGTTGAGCCCCGTCCCCACCGCCGTTCCACCCTGAG
Source organism: Sphingobium sp. TomMM35A (assembly GCF_054771735.1). Taxonomy (NCBI): domain Bacteria; kingdom Pseudomonadati; phylum Pseudomonadota; class Alphaproteobacteria; order Sphingomonadales; family Sphingobiaceae; genus Sphingobium; species Sphingobium sp. TomMM35A. The sequence continues at coordinate 744,744 of NZ_BSRC01000001.1, read as the reverse complement.
CCAGCGCCATCATGCCGTGCATCACGGCTGGCTCTATCCGATGACGGCAGCGGTAGAGCTGGTGCGCATAGCCGGAAAATTCCTGACCCAACGTCAGCGGCGTTGCGTCCTGTAGATGCGTGCGGCCGATCTTCACGATATCGCCCCAGGCCTGCGCCTTGTCATCCAGCGCCTTGTGCAGGCGATCGAGCGCCGGGAAGAGCTGCTCCGTCGCGGCACGCGCGGCGGCGATGTGGAGGGCGGTCGGGAAGCTGTCGTTGGACGACTGGCCCATATTCACATGATCATTGGGATGGACGGGCGACTTGCCTCCCCGCTTGCCCGTCAACGCTTCGTTGGCGATGCCCGCGATCACCTCATTGACGTTCATGTTGGACTGGGTGCCGCTGCCCGTCTGCCAGATGACGAGGGGGAACTGGTCGTCATGAGCGCCAGCGATCACTTGACCGGCGGCAGCATCAATCGCTTCGGCGAGTTCCGGCGCCAGTCCCTCCGTGCGATTGACCCGAGCCGCAGCCTGTTTGACGATAGCGAGCGCGTGAACGATACCGATCGGCATGCGCTCCATCGCACCGAAGGGGAAATTTTCGATACTGCGTTGGGTCTGCGCGCCCCAATAGGCGCTGGCGGGCACCTCTATGGCGCCGATGCTGTCGGTTTCGGTGCGGCTTTCCATGCGAAAGGCTCCCAGGACATGAGGTCCGGGAACCAATCTGGTAATAGCGGCGGCTATCCGCCAGCCATTATTTCTTCTTGCCGAAATCCACGGTGACGACGTTGGAGCCGTCTTCGGTCGTTACCTGTGGCGCGTCATTCTCCGCTTCCTCATGCGGTTCGGGCGGAACGTCCGACTGCACCTGGAACTGGAGCGCGAAATTCACGGCCGGATCGACAAAGGCGGTGATCGCAGCGAAGGGAATCGAAAGATGCGCTGCAACCTGGTTGAAGGTCAGGCTGACGCCAAAGCCATCGTCCCTCACCTTCAGGTCCCAGAATTTATTCTGGAGGACGATGGTCATCTCGTCAGGGAAACGCTCGACAAGCTGCTTGGGGATCTCGACACCCGGTGCCTGCGTCTTGAAGGTGATGTAGAAATGATGCGTGCCCGGCAGGCCGCCTGAATGCTCCACTTCACCCAGCACCCGGCCGACCACCGCGCGCAGGGCCTCCTGCACGATTTCGTCGTAGGGAATCAGGCTGTCAGGCAAGTCATCGCTCATCCCCCATTGTCCTAACGGCGCGGCGCGGCTGGTCAAGAGCAGGCCACACATGCAACGCCACATTGCAAGGTGCCCCCACTTCGGTATAGGGCGCAGCCATGCGCACGGGCGAAATTCACCGCAACACTGCGGAAACGCAGATCGACGTGACCGTCAACCTCGACGGCACGGGGGTCTATACCGTCTCCACCGGGATCGGCTTCCTCGATCACATGATCGAGCAGCTGTCGCGGCACTCGCTGATCGACATGGAAGTGAAGACGGTCGGCGACCTGCATGTCGACCAGCATCACACGACCGAAGACACCGCGATCGCCATTGGCGAGGCTGTGGCAAAGGCGCTGGGCGACAAGCGCGGCATCACCCGCTACGGCAGCGTCTATTCGCCGATGGACGAGACGCTCACCCGCGTGTCGCTCGACATTTCCGGCCGCCCCTGGCTGGTGTTCAAGGCGCCCTTCACCGTGCAGCGGCTCGGCGAATGGGATACCGAGATGATCGAGCACTGGTTCCACAGCTTCGCACAGGCTGCCGGGATCACGCTGCATGTCGAAAATCTCTATGGCAGCAACAATCACCATATCGTCGAAAGCTGCTTTAAAGGGCTTGCCCGTGCGCTGCGGCAGGCGGTGGAGATCGACCCGCGCAAGGCGGATGCGATTCCGTCGACCAAGGGGATGTTGTGACCACCCTCGCCCTCATCGATTACGGCGCAGGCAACCTTCATTCCGTTCATAACGCCCTGCGCAAGGCGGGAGCGGAGGATGCCGTCATCACCGCCGATCCTGCGCTGGTGGCGAAGGCCGATCGCATCGTCCTGCCGGGCGTCGGAGCTTTTCGCGCGTGCATGGATGCGCTTTCCGCCATCCCCGGCATGATCGACGCGATGAACGAAGCTGTGGGCGAGCGCGGCACGCCCTTCCTGGGCGTGTGCGTCGGCATGCAGTTACTCGCGGACGCGGGCGAGGAATTCGGCCGGCATGAGGGTCTGGGGTGGGTGCCCGGCACAGTAAGGCGTATCGAGCCGAATGATCCCGCGATCAAAGTGCCGCACATGGGCTGGAACAAGGTGACGCTGAATGGAGCGCCGCCGCTGCTGGAAACGGGCGAGGCCTATTTCCTGCACAGCTATCATTTCGAAGCCGATGATCCTGCTCATGTCGCTGCGGTCACCGATCATGGCGGCCCGCTGGTGGCAGCGGTTGCCCGTGACACGATCATCGGTTGCCAATTCCATCCGGAAAAGAGCCAGACCTATGGTCTTTCCTTCCTCTCCCGTTTCCTGAAGTGGCGTCCGTGACCCCTCTTCGCTCGTTCGGATATTGATATGAGCCTGATCGTTTTCCCTGCAATCGACCTTAAAGGTGGACAGGTCGTCCGCCTGGCCGAAGGCGATATGAACCGCGCCACCGTCTATGGCGACGATCCCGCCGCGCAGGCGCTGATCTTCGCTGAAGCGGGCGCGGAGCATCTGCATGTCGTGGATTTGGACGGCAGCTTTGCGGGCCATGCGGTCAATGCCGAGGCGGTCGAGCGCATTGTCGAGGCCTTCCCCGGCCACGTCCAACTTGGCGGCGGTATCCGCAATCGCGAAGCGGTCGAGCGCTGGTTCGACCTTGGCGTGTCGCGCATCGTCATCGGTACGGCTGCATTGAAGGATCCGGCTTTCGTGAAGGCGGCGGCGCGCGACTTTCCCGGCGGGATCGTCGTTGCCGTCGATGCGCGGGACGGGTTCGTCGCGACTGACGGCTGGGCCGAAAAGTCCGACATGCCGGTCGCGGACCTCGCCCGCCGGTTCGAGGATGCGGGTGTCGCCAGCCTGCTCTTCACGGATGTCGGCCGCGACGGCCTGCTCAAGGGTTGCAATATCGACGCAACCGTCGAGTTGGCGCGCGGAACGGACATTCCGGTGATCGCCAGCGGCGGCGTGGCAGGGATCGCGGACATTCGCGTTCTCAGCCTGCATGCCGATGAAGGCATCGAGGGCGTTATCACAGGACGCGCGCTCTATGACGGGCGGCTGGATTTGAAGGCGGCCCTGGCGATTGCAAAGGCGGCGGCGTGACCGTCTGCACCCGCGTCATCCCTTGCCTGGATGTCGCCAATGGCCGCGTGGTCAAGGGCGTGAACTTCGTCGATCTGCGCGACGCGGGCGATCCTGTCGAACAGGCCCGGGTCTATGACGCGGCTGGCGCGGACGAGCTGTGCTTCCTTGACATCACCGCGACCCATGAGGCGCGCGGCACCATATTGGACGTGGTTCGCCGCACGGCCGAGGTCTGCTTCATGCCCGTCACCGTCGGCGGCGGCGTGCGCAGCCCGGAAGATGCGCGGGCGCTGTTGCTCGCAGGGGCCGACAAGGTGGCCGTCAATAGTGCCGCAGTGGCGCGCCCCGAGGTGGTGGCCGATATTGCCGATCGCTTCGGCAGCCAGTGCATCGTCGGGTCGGTCGATGCCCGGCGCGTCGGGGACAAGCGCTGGGAAATCTTCACTCACGGTGGCCGCAAGCCCACCGGCATCGACGCGGTCGAACATGCTGTGAGGCTGGCCGAACTTGGGGCGGGCGAATTGCTGGTCACTTCAATGGATGGCGACGGCACGAAGCAAGGCTATGACCTCGCCCTGACTCGAACGATCGCGGACGCAGTATCCGTACCCGTCATCGCGAGCGGCGGCGTGGGCACATTGCAGCATCTGGTGGAAGGCGTGATCGAAGGTCATGCGAGCGCCGTGCTGGCCGCGTCCATCTTCCACTTTGGCCAGCATACTGTCGCCGAGGCGCACCAGGCGCTGGCCGCTGCCGGCGTGCCGGTGCGTTCGCGGTGAGCAACTTTTCATTGACGGGCCGCGCGGTGAAGGCTTGATGGAACCCATGCGCTCGACCCTCCACGATCTTGAAAACACCATCCGGCAGCGGCGGACGGCTGATCCCTCGCAATCCTATGTGGCCAAGCTGACGGCTCGGGGCCGGGGAAAGATCGCGCAGAAAGTGGGCGAGGAAGCGGTGGAAACCGTGATCGCCGCCATGGCCTCCGACCGTGAAGGTGTAGTTGGCGAGAGCGCTGACCTGATCTTCCACCTGATGGTCTTACTCGCAGATCTCGATATCCCGCTCGACGCCGTGCTGGATGAGTTGGACCGCCGGGAGGGCGTGTCGGGCATCGCCGAAAAGGCGGCCCGGCCAAAGGACTGACCGGCTGCCGGAAAGAAATCCAGCCATCCGCGTTTCCTGATCTGCTTTAAGCCGAACAGGGAGATCACGGCATGGTAAGAACGATCGCGGGCGGCATATTGGGCGGCTTCGCTCTTTTCATCATCCGCTTCCTATTCTGGCAGACGCCGCTGAGCGCCCTTGCCCTCCATCGCGCGGGTGAAGCGCCCGGCGCCAACCTCCAGGCAGCGCTGGCCCAATCACTGACGCAGACCGGAACGGGCGTCTACATCGTCCCTGACCCGGCCACCGCGCAGGGCACGATCCTGTACGGAAAGGGTCCGATCGCGACCATCTTCTACAACAATAGCGGCTTTCCAGTGACGGACAGCGCCGCGCTGATCGGTGGCCTGGTCCTCGCCCTGATCTCAGGCGTCGTCATCGCACTGGCGCTGAGGTTCGCGGCGGCGGACTTTGGCAGCCGCGCGCGCATCGCCCTGCTTTCGGCATTGGCCGCGGTGTTATGGCTGGACATCGGGCAGGCCGTGTTCAACCACGCGCATTGGGGCTACATCCTCTACCTCGCCTTCAGCGATTTCATCGCGCTGGCCGCAGCCGGGCTCATCGCCGCCCGGCTGATCGCTACGGCTCCGGTCGCTTCGCCCGGCGCTACAACGATGCGCTGAAGCCGCTACCCGCCTCCTCAGCAAGCCGGATCATGCAGGCGGCATGACGCTCCGCCACCGCCATCCTGTCCTCGCCATAACCGCCGCCCATGGTGCTGGCGAGCGGGATGCCGCGGCGGCGGGCTTCCCGCATGACGGCGCGGTCGCGCGCATCCAGCCCCGCATCGCTAAGCGCCAACCTTCCCAGCCGGTCGTCGGCATGGGGGTCGACCCCGGCCTGGTACAGGATCAGGTCGGGGCCAAAGCTATCCAGCGCCTGCGGCAACACCTCCATCAGCGTCGCGAGATAATCCGCGTCACCCACGCCGTCAGGCAATCCGACATCGAGCGAGGAACGCATCTTGCGTGCGGGGAAGTTCTTCTCCGCGTGGATCGAGAGGGTGAAGACTTCATCCCGCCCAGCCATCAATTGCGCGGTGCCGTCCCCCTGATGAACGTCAAGATCAAGGATGAGCACGCGCTGCGCGTCCCCTTCCCTGATCAAACGATTCGCAGCGATGGCGAGATCGTTGAACACGCAATAGCCCGCACCGCTGTCATAAAGCGCATGATGGCTGCCGCCCGCCGCATTGGCGGCATAGCCATGCACCATCGCCAGCTTCGCCGCCGCCCAGGTTCCTCCAGGCGAAAGCATCGACCGCCACATAGTCCGTTCATTGACGGCAAAGCCGATCCGCCGCTGCTTGTCGGGCGGAACCGTCAGGCTCGCGACCTCTGCGACATAGGCGGGGTCGTGCACCGCCTCTATCCAGGGACGGGGCATGGGCGCGGGTTCATGGAGCGTAAAGGCAGCGCCGCTTAGCGTAAGTGCTTCCATAACCAGCCCATATTTATCAAAACGAAAGCGGCTGCCTGCTGTTGCAGGAGAAACATAGGCAGGATGGTGAACAACGTGGAGCATCATCTTTTTTCCGCGATGATAAGTTTGAACGATGAGGGCTTTGCGCTATCTGGTCCAGCATGAACCGTCCCGATTTGATCCGTTTTTGCCTCAGCCCCCTCATCGGCCTCGCCGCCGCGCCAGCGATTGCGCAGCCGCCTGCGGTTGTGCCGACGCTGCCACCCTCCGCGCCGCCGGTCATCGCGCCGCCCGCTGTGGTGACGCCGCCAGTTCCCATCCCGCCGCCCTCGGCCGCGCAACAGGCCTGGCTCAACAACTGGCTGAAGGGCGGCGCCGAGCAGGGCCTGATGGCCCGCAGCAAGGCGACGGCATCGCTTTCCGGCGATGCCCTGGTGTCCGCTGTGCTGGACCGCGCGAAGGCGCTCAGCACGGGAAGGGTGGATACCGCAGACTTTCTCGACATCTGGGCGCTTCGCCCGGCCGCTTTCGATCCGCGCCCCGGGCTCGCACGCGCCATTGCCGAAGACCGCCTGCCCCAATGGGCGTCCAGCCTGACGCCGCCTTATTCCGGCTATGATGGCCTGCGCCGTGGGCTTGCCGCCTATGAGCGGATTCGCGACGCGGGCGGCTGGCCTATCCTGAATGCCAAGTCGGCGCCCGACGCGGTGCGCAAGCGTCTCGCGATCGAGGACAAGAGCGTGCAGCCGGGCGAAGCGCTGACCGATGTGCTGCAACGGGCGCAGCGCCGCTATGGGTTGAACCCGACTGGCCTGCTCGATGCGCGCACGCTCAAGGAACTTAATGTTCCGGTCGAGGACCGTATCGCGGCCATCATGGCGAACATGGAACGCTGGCGCTGGATGCCGCGCCAACTGCCGGTCAATCGCGTTCAGGTGAACATCGCCGCTGCCGTGCTCACCGTCTTCGAAGGCGATCAGCCGGTCACCTCCATGCGCGCCGTCACCGGGTCGCCCGACAATGCTACGCCGATGCTGACGTCCAGCATCCATTCCATCGTCGTCAATCCGCCATGGAATGTCCCGTCTTCCATCGCGAAAAAGGAATTGTGGCCAAAGGGGCGCGCGGCGCTGCTGCGGCAGGGATACAAGATCGTTGGCACGCCGGAAAACGGGGAGCGGATCGTTCAGCCCGCAGGGCCCAGCAGCGCGCTTGGCCGGTTGAAGTTCGACTTCAACAATCCCTTCGCCGTATACCTGCATGACACGCCCGCCCGCGCGAAATTCTCCAGTTATGACCGGCTCGCCAGCCATGGCTGCATCCGGCTTGAAAAGCCGGTGCCGCTCGCGGAACTGATGGTGCAAAGCGATCCCAAGCTGGCGGGCAAGGTCCAGTCGCTGATCGACACCGGCAAGACGCAGCGCGTGCAATTGCCCAAGGAAGTGGCGGTCTATCTGCTTTACTGGACCGCCTTTGCCAGCAGCAACGGCACCATGAATTTCCGGTCCGATCCCTATGGCTGGGACAAACTTCTCGCCCGGAAGATCGAAGCATCCAGCCGCCGCCTTGACCCAACCGCCGCACCTGCGCCAACCATCGCATCGAAGGACTAAGACCCCATGCGCAAGATTGCCCTCGCCGCCCTTGCTGGCGCGCTCGCCCTGTCCGCTTGCGGGAAGAAGGAAGAGCAGGCCCCCGCGACCAACAACATGGTCGAACCCCCGGTTGAAAATGTGATCATCGAGGAACCGGAAGCGCCGCTGCCGCCAGCCAATAATGCCGTGGCCGCGCCGGAACCTGCGCCGCCGCCAAGCATTTCCGAGCAGCAGCAAATCCAGGATGACGCCGAAGCGACCGGCATGACCGCACGGTTGGACCAGTCGTCCGAGGCGAGCAACTCGACCGATTGAGCCGAAGGATGGCCGCCTTCGGACGAGTGGCGGCCGCCTGTCTTACCCCCGCCCTTTAAGCGGGCGCGTAGCTTTGCTATATTGCGATTCATGGATCGCCGCAGTTTTACGAAGGCCGCTTTGAGCGGACTTGCCTTTTCTTTTCTAGCAGATAGCGCGGGGCGCGCGGCTTTGACGGCCAACCCACAGCCCGCCGCCCCTGTGCCACCACCCGTTACGCCTCACCCGGTAACGCCGTTGGCGCGGCAGCCTTATGCGCGGCTGCTCGATCGGGCGAAGGCAGCGCTCGACGAACATGCGCATATGTTCGAACTGCGCGACCGTATCGCGCTGGCCGACTTCAACGCCCCCTCCCGCGAGTTGCGCTTCCACATCGTCGATTTGCTGGGCGGGCACGCCAGTTCCTATCTTGTGTCCCATGGCCGGGGATCCGATCCGGGTCATTCGGGTTGGCTGCAAACATTTTCCAACGAACCGAATTCGCTCGCCAGTTCGGCGGGCGCGTACAAGACGGGCCAGATTTACGAGGGTCAGCATGGCCGTGCCATGCGGCTCGCGGGTCTGGACGCGCAAAACAACAATGCCGAAATGCGGGCGATCGTGATCCACGGCGCGGATTATGTCAGCGAAGACCATATCGCGACATGGGGCAAGATCGGCCGGAGCGAAGGTTGCTTTGCCGTTGCCCGGCATATGCTGCCGCAGTTGCTGGGCCTGCTCGGGCCGGGCCGCATGATCTATGCGAACAAACTCACCGCAATGGGGGCTTGAGGTCGGGCGTACCCGCCAAGCGCCATTACCGCCCTTTCTCAAGCAGAATGTGCTTAATCCTACCCATGCGGCCGCTCGGGCGAACGGGGTCAGGGGTTGTGCCGGTTTAGGGTCATCCAGCTCTAAACCTATTGCGCCACCAACTCGCAGAATTGGCGAGCCATGGCGAACTCTTCCCGCCGCCGTGCTGCCCGGGCCGCAGCTTCGGCGTCCTCGCCCCATTGCTCGACTTCCCAAGCCTCGTCGATTTCCGAAGCGGTCCAGATTGTGTCGGCATCATGCCCGCCTTCGACGATCGCCAGGCCACAGACCAGCGATCCCGACAGCGTCACCAAAGTCGACAAGCCTGCTAGTGTGAAGGGATCATAGGCTTTCACCGCTGCGTCCAGCCGCTCCAGAGTCTCTGGCGGCTGATCGACGGGAATAATCCCCTGCGTCACCCGGAAAGTGACGTCATAACGCTGCCGTGCCCAATCCAGCAACGGGTCCCAGGCCGCCGCTTCCCGCGAAACCAGTCCCGCCGGCCCTTCGGCGCGGTAGCAGAGGAGATCGCTAGTTCCATAATTGGCGATGCCCGCCGCGAAGCTTTCGCGATTGGGCGCGATTTGATCGATCGCACCGTTGGCGAGCCCGGTAAAGGGCATGGAACGCGGATCGACGGTATCACCCTGCTGCCGCCATTCATCCGCCACAGCCTCCGCCAGCCGCGCCGTCGGCAATGCCAGGGCAGCGCGCGCGGGCGTGCGCACCGGGCGGCCATCAAGCTGGATCTCATGCCCGGCGCCGCCGGAAATCACCGCGACATCCTTGTAAAAGCGTTTCATTGCGGCGGTCTCCGGAACAGGCTCAGCAGCAGGCGCGGCACGATGACGAACTGAAACAGGCCGACCAGCACGAAGATCATGCCCATCGCCTTCGCCTTGCCGCCTTGAACCCAGCTGAAACGCTCCATCAGGATCAGGAAGCCGAACATCACGAGCAAGGCGCCCGAGAGGCGGAATATGCCGAGCGCGAAGTGACGCTGACGTGCGACCTTTTCAGGATCGACTGGAGGCGGAGGAGGAAAGTCGGTCATGCTGCGCGGATATGGGCATTGAGTTCGTCACTGTCCATCGCCACGCCATGCGCGCCCGCCGCGATCAGGTCAGCGGGCGGATGATAGCCCCAGCCAACGCCCAGCGCCCTTGTGCCAGCGTTAAGCGCCATGTCGATGTCATAGCTGGTGTCGCCGATCATCACCGTCGTCTCCGGAACCGCCCCTGCATCCGCCATCGCAGTCAGCAACATCGAAGGATGCGGTTTCGACGGATGCCGATCAGCGGTCTGCAACGTCACGAAATGCGCATGAATGCCATGATGCGACAGGCAGAGGTTCAGCCCGCGATCCGACTTGCCAGTCGCTACCCCCAGCAGCCATCCATCCGCATCCAGTTGCCGGATCAACTCCGCGATGCCGGGATAGAGCGGTTCCGACACGGCATTGTCCCGGCGCATCTGTTGAAAGGCGCGCTTATAGCTTTCCGAAAGATGGTCGTGGAAATCCGCCTCAGCTTCGGGCAGCAGGCGCGCGATCGCCATCGGCAGCGACAGACCGACCACGGACAATATGGTGGCGCGGTCCGGCACCGCCAGCTTCTCGCCCTCGAACGCCAGCGTCATGGCCGTGCAAATGCTGTGCTGGCTGTCGACCAGAGTGCCGTCGCAATCGAAGACGGCCAGGCGATTGCTCATTTCTTGCGCGGCCCGCTCGCCCCTCTGGATCGCCGCTCGCCCCGCCGCCCCTTTCGCAGCTGCTTGGCATGAGCGCGTGCGGCCTTCTTCTCATCCTCGCGGGTAGGCGCGCGCGCGATTTCCTCGTCCAGCGGCAGGTCGCCTGCGTTGATGTCGAAACCGAGCGAGACTAGGCTCGTCGCGAAATGCTCGGGTAGTTCGGCGCGCACGTCGACCCGGCCGCCATCGGGATGATCAACCCGAATGCGGCGCGCGTGCAGATGCATCTTCCGGCTGATCGTGCCCGACAGAAAGGCTTCCTTGCCGCCATATTTGCCATCGCCGACGATCGGATGGCCGATCGCCGCCATATGCACACGCAACTGATGCGTGCGGCCGGTATGGGGTTGCAGCTCTACCCAGGCGGCGCGGTTGCCCGCGCGTTCGATGACGCGATAACGCGAGCGGGCGGGCAAGCCCTCCTCCTCATCGACATGCATCTTCTCGCCACCCGTGCCCGGCTGCTTGGCGATCGGCAGTTCGATCATGCCGTCCTCGATCGACGGCACGCCCATGACGATCGCCCAATAGACCTTGCGCGCGGTGCGGCTGGAAAAGGCCTTCGCGAAATAGGCGGCTGACCGTGCCGTGCGGGCGATCAGCAGCGCGCCGGACGTATCCTTGTCCAGCCGGTGGACAAGCTTCGGGCGCTGGTCCAGTTCGAACTCCAGAGCGTCGAGCAAGCCGTCGACATGGTCATCGGTCTTGGTGCCGCCCTGCGTCGCGAGGCCCGGCGGTTTGTTGATGACGATCGCCTGCGCGTCGCGATGGATCACCATATTCTGTGCGAAGCTGATCTGGTCTTCGCTAAGCTCCGGCCTTACCCGGCGGGGCTTGGCCGTCTCGGCAGCTTTAGGCTCGGCGGGGGGAACGCGGATCAGCTGGCCTTCAGTCACGCGGTCGCCCGGCGCAGCGCGTGCGCCATCGACCCGCAACTGGCCGGTGCGTGCCCACCGCGAGACGCTGTTGAAGCCGATGTCGGGCAGGTGGCGCTGGAACCAGCGATCCAGCCGAATGCCGTCGTCATCCGCCCCAACACGGAATTGACGCACGTCCAGCGAGACGCCCTTGGGCGCAGCAGTCTTGGGCGTCGCGGTCTTTGGCGCAGCGGTTTTGGCGGCAGCAGGCTTGGAGGGAGGCTTTGCAGGTGACTTGGGCCCATCCGGCTTGCGGGCGCGCGCCGCCTTCGCACCACCACGGGCGCGACCGGGCGCGCCGCCACCGGGCTTGCCCCCGCGCGACGGACCGGAAGGCTTGCCGGGAGGACGACCCTTCATGCCACGCTCCGCATCATGCCGAGGCCAAGGACCAGCGCGCCGACGGCCGCGATGACGGACAGGACGGTATAGCTCATGGCCATGACGAATTGTCCGCGCTCGATCATCAGCACGGTTTCCAGGCTGAAGGAAGAAAAGGTGGTGAAGCCGCCAAGCAGACCAACGGCCAGCAACAGCCGCAAGGCCTCGCCCGACGCGCTGCCGAACCGCGCCAGCCATCCGGCGAGCAGTCCCATGGCAAAGCCGCCGAGCACATTGGCGGCAAAGGTTCCCCAGGGCCACAGCGCACCCGGCAGCATGTGACCTGCAAAGCGGCCCAGCTGATAGCGCGCCAGCGCGCCCACCGCGCCGCCGCCCATGACAAGGAGGATATTGTTCATCCCGCCCGCCCTAGAGGCAAATCGCGGTAAAGAAAATGGCAGCGCACGCCTTTCTGCGCGCTTACTGCCCCTTATCGGCGATTATATCGACGTTCGTGCGTCCGCCAGGCGCAGCGGTGAAGATCATGACGTAGGCTGCGCCATCATCCTTGCGCGTGCCGCCCAGCACATGATCACCGCCCATGATCCGATGTTCTGCGTCGAAGCCGGAACGGCGCGCTTGGGTGTAATAATAGTCCATGACGTTCTGGCGCGGCACTGGCGTGACGAAAGTCGCAGCCCGGAGCGTACAGCCATTCTTGTCCGCACCCGCTGCCTCCTTCAACTGAGCGCCGGGATAGACGCCGAAGGGATCGGGCATGCGGCTCGCCCATTGCATGCCGTAGGCCAGTTGCTTGCGGCAGAAGATGTTGCCGCCGGGCTTGTCCTGATCCTTCGCCATCGCGGCGAGCATGGCGGGGTTTTCCTTCCCCGGACCTTCCACAGCAGCAGGCGTCGCGAGCAGCTTGCCGCCCGCGAGCTTCACCGATTCGGCAAACGCCTTGGCTGCCTCGCCGCTCAGTTTCGGCGCATTCGCACTGGCGGGTTGCCCGGACTGATCGGCATATTTGGGATCAACCCTGATCTTCCCATCCAATGCCTCCTGCAGGCCCGGATCGATGGCATTGTTGGTCAGCTGAGCGTCAAGCGCGTTCAGATCAGCGTCCTTGTCCCCTTTCCCACAGGCCGCGAGCGGCAGCGCGAGCAATAGGGCAGCGGCATAAACTGAACGGAAAGGCGGCATGACTTCACTCCTTCGTAAACAAGGGGTGAATGTCAGGAGTTAATTTTTCGTTAGGGGTTGTGGTAAATCGCTAAATATTCCCATGCCATTCAGACGCGAATGGCATCCGCCGCCATCTTGCGCCAAGCGGCTACAAGGTCCATTTCAAGGCGATGCTGAACGTCCTCTCGGTCCTTATCGGCCTCTTCGCCTTCCTGCTGATGATCCCGGCATTCCTGCCGCTTTTGGGGATGGCCAACTGGCTTTTGGTGCCGATCGCCCTGTTCGGCGCCCTGATCGGCATCTTATCCACCCGCAACAGCGGCCGCAACCTGTGCCTGATCGTTGCGGCGATCGGCGCATTCCGGCTATTCCTGGGCGGAGGCATTTTCTGAATCCGCATGATCAGCAGGTCAGGGCCGGACTGTTCGCCGCGCTCGGCGCCTATGGCGTCTGGGGCCTGCTGCCTATTTTCTTCAAGCTGCTCCACAGCGTCAATGCCGTGGAGGTCGTGTCGCAGCGCGTCCTATGGTCGCTGGCGCTGATCCTTGGCGTACTTGCCGCACGGCGCAGCCTTGGGCAACTGGCGGCGGCGTTGCGCGACAGGCGGATCGTCCTGCCTCTCATGGCCTCGGCGGCCTTCATTGCGGTCAACTGGCTGGTCTATGTGTGGGCGGTGAATGATGGCCATGTCATCGCCGCCAGCCTCGGCTACTTCCTCAATCCGCTGGTCAACGTCGCGCTCGGCGTGCTGGTGTTGAAGGAAAGGCTGCGGCGGGGGCAGGCCATCGCTATCGCGATCGCAGCCGTCGGCGTGGCGATCATGGCGGCCGCCGCCTTCACCACCTTGTGGATCAGCGTGGGCCTCGCCGTCAGCTTCGCACTCTATGGCCTCATCCGCAAATTGACGCCGGTAGCACCCATGGTCGGATTGGGCGCGGAAACGCTGCTGCTCGCTCCCCTCGCCCTTGCCTCGCTGCTTTGGCTGTGGGGGCATGGCGCCCTCAGCTTTGGACAGGATAGCTATATAAGCAGCCTGCTCATCCTCTCGGGCGGGTTGACCACCATTCCGCTGATCCTGTTCGCCATGGCGGCACAGCGCCTGCCGCTAACGGTGCTGGGCCTGATCCAATATATCGCGCCGACGCTGCAATTCCTGTGTGGCGTGCTGCTCTATGGCGAGAAGCTGACGCAGGGCCAGATGATCAGCTTCGCCTTCATCTGGCTTGGTCTTATCCTGTTCGCGACCGACAGCCTCGCCGCCGCGCGCAAGAACAGGCTTGCGGCGGCGTAAGGCTTAAGGCGTCAGGCGAACTCGGTCGCTTCGAAGCGCACCGCCTCACCCACGGCCTCATTGGCAAGTGCGTCTTCCCACATGACCCTGTTGCCGCGCACGATGGTGCCCACCGCCTTGCCGGTCAGTTCCATGCCCTCGAACGGCGACCAGTTGCAGCGCGACGCCAGCCAGTCGCTGCCGACCGTCCACCGCTTCTTGAGATCGACGACAGTGAAGTCCGCATCATAGCCGAGCGCGATCCGGCCCTTGCCCACCAAGCCGAACACACGCTGCGGCCCGGATGATGTCAGTTCGATGAACCGGCGCAGCGACAAACGCCCCTCCGCTACATGGTTGAGCAGCAACGGAACCAGCGTCTGGACGCCCGGCATGCCGCTGGGCGACGCCGGATAGGCCTTCGCCTTCTCCTCCAACGTGTGCGGCGCATGGTCGCTGCCCAGCACATCGGGCACGCCCTGATTGAGCCGGTGCCAGAGCCCATCGCGATGCGCCGCCGACCGGATCGGCGGGTTCATCTGCGCATAGGTGCCAAGCCGGGGATAGGCATCCTCGGCGGCGAGCGTCAGATGCTGCGGCGTCACTTCGCAGGTCGCGATATCCTTGTGTCCCGCAATATATTCCAGTTCCGCCGGAGTGGTGACGTGCAGGATATGGATGCGCCGCCGCGCCTGCCGGGCAAGGCCAATGATGCGCTTCGTGGCGATCATCGCGCTTTCATCGTCGCGCCAGACGGGGTGAGAGGATGGATCGCCCTCGACCCGCAAATCCTTGCGCGCGTTCATCCGCGCCTCATCCTCGGCATGGATAGCAACGCGCCGCGTGCCGCTCGCCAGCACGCGGGAGAGCGCCGCGTCATCGTCCACCAGCAGGCTGCCGGTCGATGCGCCCATGAAGATCTTCACGCCCGCCGTGCCGGGAATACGCTCCAGTTCCTTCAGCGCTTCGGCATTGTCCGCCGTCGCGCCGACATAGAAGGCATGGTCGCACCACATGCGGTGATGGGCGCGGGCCAGCTTGTCATGGACGCGCTCGGCACTGTCCGTATTCGGGTTGGTGTTCGGCATCTCGAACACGGCCGTGATACCGCCTAGCACGGCGGCGCGGCTTCCGGATTCAAGATCTTCCTTATGCTCAAGGCCCGGCTCGCGGAAATGCACCTGGCTGTCGATGCAGCCGGGCAGCACGTCCAGCCCCGTACAGTCGATGACCTCGCCCGCATCGCCCAGCGATGATCCGATCGCCACGACCTTGCCGCCGCGCACACCGACATCGGTCTGCTCAGCGCCTCCAGGCGTGTGGACGGTGCCGTTCTTCAGGATCAGGTCGAAATTCTGGGACATGGTTGCTCGCCGCTTGGATATGATCGGCGTCTGTCCTACCTAAAGCCGATGACCGGCACCACCCTAACCGACCGCGCATTCATCAGAATTTCAGGCGAAGAGGCGCGGCCCTTCCTTCAGGGCCTCCTCACCCGCGACGTCCTGACGCTCATGGCAGGCGAACCGCGCTGGACGGGCCTGCTCACGCCGCAAGGCAAGGCGCTCTACGACTTCATCCTCTGGTCGGATGGCGACGATGTGCTGATCGATTGCGAGGCGGCACAGGCCGAAGCGCTGGCCAAGCGGCTCACCCTCTACCGCCTCCGCCGCAAGGTGGTGATCGAACGGGAGGAGATGCTCGCCGTCCACTGGTCTCTTGAAGCCCCCGAAAAGCCCGCCGATCCGCGCCTCGCCGCCCTCGGCCATCGCTGGCTCGCTCCGCCAGCACCCGGCGACGCCGCTGCCGCCTTCCGCGCGCACCGCCTGTCGCTTGGCGTATTTGAGGGCGCGGGCGAGCTCGGTCAGGACCAGACGCTATGGCTGGAGACCAATGCGGGCGAGCTTCATGGCGTGGACTTCGACAAGGGTTGCTATGTCGGTCAGGAAAACACGGCCCGCATGCATTATCGCAGCAAGGTGAACCGCCGCCTCGTCGCTGTGCCCTTGACGCAAGCCGACGAGAAGCGCCAGCGCGCCGCCCTTCCCGACCTCGGTCTGTCGATCGAACTGCGCCGGGTCGAGGACATTGATCCCGCAACGCTCCCCCCCTGGCTCGCCGCCGCGATGGCGGAGCATGCCGCCGGATGAAGGGCCTACTGCTCGCCCTGCTCGGGGCCCTCAGCATTGCCGCCCCCGCATGGGCCGACACCCCCTGGACGCTGGTCAAGGCCTACCCCCATGACCCGAAAGCCTTCACCGAAGGCCTCTTCTTCCATCACGGCGTGCTTTACGAAAGCACCGGCCTTGAGGGCCGGTCCGACATCCGCAAGGTCTCGCTCGAAGACGGCAAGGTGCTCGAAAGCCGCACCCTAGCTCCGCAATATTTCGGCGAGGGGATCGTCAACTGGAAGGATCGCCTGATCAGCCTCACCTGGCGCCATCGTCAGGGTTTCGTCTGGAAGCTCAACGGCTTCAAGCCGCTGTCGCAGTTCCGCTATGAAGGCGAAGGCTGGGGCCTGACCCAGGATGGCCGCAACCTCATCATGAGCGACGGCACATCGCAGTTGCGCTTCCTCGACCCCGACACGCTGCGCGAGGCTCGCCGGATCACCGTGACCTTCAACGGCCGCCCGGTCGATCGCCTGAACGAGCTGGAATATGTGAAGGGGGAGCTGTGGGCGAACATCTGGTACGACACACGCATTGCGCGCATCGATCCTGCGACCGGCAAGGTCATCGACTGGATCAATATCGCCCCATTGCTGCGTGAAAGCGGCGTCACGGATAGTGAGGGTGTGCCCAACGGCATCGCCTATGACCAGAAACGCGACCGCATTTTCGTCACCGGCAAATATTGGCCCAAGCTGTTCGAGATCCGCCTGAACCCCAAGGACAGCGCATCAACTGGGAAGTAAGGGCCGGGGGCTCAGCTCGCCGCCCTCTTCCGCCGCGTTTCCCATCCCTTCTTCGCCGCAGCGGACCGATCAGCGGCAGACCGCCGCGCCGACGCCGCGCCACCTTTCCGGCCACCCTTGCGCGAAGACACATGCGTGTCGGGCTTCCCGCGCCCGGACCCCGACTTGTTGCCGCCGCCCGACTCCTTGTTCACCGTCGCCCGGGCGCGCCGTTCGGCTTCCTTGCGCGAAACGCCGCGCTCCTCATAGCCTTCCTCAATATGTTCGGCCTTACGCTTCTGCTTGTCGGTATAGCTGCTCTTATCGCCACGCGGCATGATTGACCTCCTGTCAGCATCTTCTCCTGCTCCACCAACGATCGTCAGCCAATCACGTTCAATGCATCGCGGACCCTGCGGAACGGAAGGCAAGCAGCACGCGTTCCCCGGCCATGGAAGAGCGCACCCTTATCGAACGGCTCGCCCGTCACCTCGCCGTCGACGATCCGGATCAGTGGCACGCACGGGTCGCCGACGCCGCCAGCATCCTCGCCATCATGAAGGATCCTGATCCAGCAATGCGGGAAGCCGGCGATCAGGCGCAATGGCGCGCCATGATCAACGCAGCACTGCGGGAGCGATGGGTCGTCGCGACGCATCCCGGCGGCGACCATGCCGAACCCGGCACCGACGAAGAGGGCGAATTTTCGCTTCACCCGCACGAAGTGACCCGCGACCGTGCCGACTGGTATCATGTGCATGACAGGCAGGAGAAATCATCATGAAGGGGTTGTTGAAGCTCGCGTTCATCGGCGGGCTGAGCGCCGTGGCATGGCGCGCCTGGCAGGACCGGCACGCTCCAGCGCCCGCGGATGACCGCGGCCCCGTCGGATCGTCGGGGATCGTCAGGGATGCAGGGCCCGAGGAACAGCATATCGACGCCAGCGACTGGGACATGGTCGATGAGCAGGTCGATGAATCCTTCCCCGCAAGCGATCCGCCGGGCAACTATTGAGGCGTCAGTTGATC
Organism: Sphingobium sp. TomMM35A; assembly: GCF_054771735.1. Lineage (NCBI taxonomy): Bacteria > Pseudomonadati > Pseudomonadota > Alphaproteobacteria > Sphingomonadales > Sphingobiaceae > Sphingobium > Sphingobium sp. TomMM35A. The sequence goes on along the minus strand of NZ_BSRC01000001.1, from coordinate 726,820 downwards.
GGTCCTGACGTGCGGGTCATTGCCCCTGCCCCGCCCCGTCTCTATGAGCCTGGGCGGTAACGGCTCGCGCTTGTGCCTGGGGCCTGAAACAGGGGAAATCTAGACAATGCCTTCGGGTCTCATCGCGCTGCTCGACGATGTAGCGGGAATAGCCAAGCTTACTGCCACCTCGCTGGACGATGTTGCCGCCGCCGCGGGCAAGGCCGGGTCAAAGGCAGCCGGTGTCGTGATCGATGACGCGGCAGTGACCCCGCGCTATGTCGTTGGCCTGACGCCCGATCGCGAACTGCCCATCATCTGGAAGATCGCGCGCGGTTCGCTGCGCAACAAGCTGCTTTTCCTGTTGCCCGCCGCACTGCTGATGAGCGCCTTTGCGCCGTGGCTTCTCCCGCCGCTGCTGATGCTGGGCGGCGCATTCCTCTGCTTCGAAGCGGTCGAAAAGCTGCTGGAAGCGGTGCAAGGCGGCCATGACGTGGCGGAGGAAGCGCTGGCCACGCACAGTTCGCAGGAATTGGAGGATCAGAAGGTGTCCGGCGCCATCCGCACCGACTTCATCCTTTCCGGTGAGATCATGGCGATCGCGCTCGGCACCGTTGCGGCGGAACCGCTCTGGGAACAGGCACTGATTCTGGTCGTCGTGGCGGTCCTCATTACGGCGGGCGTCTATGGGGTCGTCGGCTTCATCGTGAAAATGGACGATATCGGCCTGCACCTGGCGGAACGTTCTTCATCGGCGGCGCGCGCCGTGGGACGCGGGCTGGTCCATGCCATGCCCGTCCTGATGAAGATCCTCTCGGTGGTGGGCACCGCCGCCATGCTGTGGGTCGGCGGCGGCCTGATCGTCCATGGCCTGCATGAATTTCACTGGGACTTGATCCCCGGCGCCATCCACCACGCTGCCGAGAGCGTGGCAGCGGCCGCGCCTGCGATCGGCCCGTTCCTCGATTGGACCGTGAACGCAATCGGCGGGGCCGTCGTCGGCCTGGTGATCGGCGGGATCATCGTCGCGGTACTGCACTTGTTCAAAAGGCATTAAGCAGGCGACTGCGTTCGAAGCTTGGTTGCCTGCCAGGTAAACCTTACCTCAGTTTGGTTCGCCGAACTCAGAGCGAACGGCGCGAGCCTGCCGGTTAAGGCGAACTGAAGATGGAAATGCTCCAAACTCCGTCCCAATGGCGCGTCGAAGCAAGCGCCCTGCTCGCGCTTGCCCTACCTATGATCGCGGGCAACGTAGCGTGGGCAGGAATTGCCGCAACCGACCTTCTGCTGATCGGCCGCCTGGGCGCAAAGGGTGTGGCGGCGGGCGCGCTCGCCATCAACCTCTTCCACGCCCTGCTCATCTTCGGCATGGGCCTCGTCACAGCCGCCGCGCCGCTCATCGCCAACGAGCGAGGCCGCCGCCGCAATTCCGTTCGCGATGTTCGCCGCACGGTTCAGCAAACCCTGCGGGCCGCCTTTTTCTTTGTCCTCCCCGCCTGGCTCCTCCTCTGGCAGAGCGAGGCCATCCTGCTCGCCATGGGTCAGCAGCCGGATCTCGCCCATCAGGCAGGCCTGATGATGCGCGGCCTGCAATGGGCGCTGCTCCCATTCCTGGCCTTCACCACGTTGCGCAATTTCATATCCGCGCTGGAACGGCCGATCTGGGCCGTCGTCATCATGCTGCTCGCCATTCCGTTCAACGTCCTGGTCGGATGGGCGCTCATCTTCGGCAATGTCGGTTTGCCGGCGCTTGGGCTTCTGGGCGCGGGACTAGCCAGCACCCTTTCCTCCTGCTTTCTGTTCCTCAGCCTGCTTGGCGTCATACTGATCGACCGCCGCTTTCGTCGTTATCGGGTGATGGGCCGCTTCTGGACCCGCGACCGCGAGCGGCATCGTGTCGTCTGGGCTCTGGGCCTGCCGATCGCCATCACCGTAGGGTTTGAAACCACCGTGTTCAACGCCTCGGCATTGCTCATGGGCCTCATCGGTCAGGCTTCCCTCGCCGCCCATGCCGTCGCTATCCAGATCGCCGCGCTGCTGTTCATGGTGCCGATGGGCATCGGGCAGGCAGCGACCGTGCGCGTCGGCCTTGCCTACGGGCGCGGCGATTCAGCGGCGATCGGACGCGCGGGATGGCTCGCGCTTCTTCTCGGCTTCGGCTTTGCACTGGGTGCCGCCATCCTGCTCATCACCGTTCCCCGACTGCTGATCGGCGCTTTTCTCGACCTGACCGATCCTGCCAACAACCAGACCGCAGCGCTTGCAGTGAGCTTCCTCGCGGTCGCTGCGCTGTTCCAGCTGGTCGACGCCACCCAGGCCGTGGCTGCAGGCGTCTTGCGCGGCCTGCACGACACCAAAGTGCCCATGATCTTTGCGCTCGTCGGCTATTGGATCATCGGCGTCGGCGTGGGGACCATCCTTGCCTTCCCGCTCGACATGAAGGGCCTGGGCATCTGGTTGGGGCTGGCGAGCGGCCTTGGGGTGGTAGCGGTGCTGCTGCTCGCGCGATGGATGATGCGCTACCGGCTGGGCCTCGTCGGCTCACCCTGAAAAGCGCCCGGATGCACTTTAGGAGCATGCTGCGGCGCACAAAGCAATTGAAGACAGCCTGCGAATCGGTAATGACGACAATCATGACTGCCCCGACGACCATTTTCGAAGCCATCGCGCTCCAGAAATGCCTCAAGGCGACCTATAACAAGATGGTCGTCAAGCTGGCGCCCCACATCCTCTACACGCGCCATGATGAGATGTTCATCGACGCTGTCACCGTGGAGCGTGAAGGCGGCCCGCCGCGCGAATTGAAGCTCGGCACGTTCAAGCTCGCGGGCCTCAACGACGTCTCCATCCTCGATGAGACGTTCGAGGCCATGTACGGCCTCTACAATGAGGATGACGACAAATATAAGGGCGTGACCCTGTTCGCCGTCGCGCCTGAAAGCGCGGCCGCCTGACAATTTAAGGAGCGGCCACGCGGCGCCGCTCCTGTCATTTCTTCAGCCGGTAACCTGTCCGGAAAACCCATCCGATGGCGGTCAGGCACACTGCCAGCATCGCGGCGATGAAGAGCAGGCTGAACTCAATCCCCACATCGCCCCGACCGAAGAAGGTCCAGCGGAAACCCGACACCAGATAGACGATCGGGTTGAACAAGGTGATCGTACGCCAGGGCTCGGCCAGCATATGGACCGAGTAGAAGGCGCCGCCGAGGAACGTCATCGGCATGATCAGCAGCATCGGAATGACCTGCAACTGCTCGAAGCTTTGCGCCCAGATGCCCAGGATAAATCCGAACAGGCAGAAACTGACGGCGATCAGCACCATGAACGCCGCCATGGCGACAGGATGTTCGACATGGACGTCGACAAACAGATGGGCCGTCACGAAGATGATCGTTCCGACGCTCAATGACTTGGTGGCCGCCGCGCCTACATAAGCGATGACGGTCTCGGTCGCCGACACGGGCGCGGAAAGCAACTCATAGATGGTGCCCGCGAATTTCGGCATGTAGATACCGAAGCTCGCATTGAAGATGCTCTCGGTGAACATCGACATCATGATCAGACCAGGCACGATGAAGGCGGCATAGTCGATGCCGTCGATCTGCGTCATCCGCGATCCGATCGCCCCGCCGAACACGACGAAATAGAGCGATGTGGTGATCACCGGCACAAGCAAGCCGGTCAGCAGGGTACGGCTGAACCTGTGCAACTCGAACTTGTAGATCGACCAGATGGCCCGATAGTTGAACCCGCTCATGCCGCCTTCTCCTGATGGACCAGGCTGACGAAGATATCTTCCAGGCTGCTCTGCTGCGTGTTGAGATCCTTGTAGCCAATGCCAAGGTCGCCAAGCCTGCGCAGCAGCGACGATACGCCAGTCCGCTCCGCCCGCGTATCGAACACATATTCGATCTCGCTTCCATCGGACTTGAGCGCCAAATCCCATTCGCCAAGTTCCGGCGGGATCTGCGTCAGCGGCTGGGCCAGCGTTACCGTGAGGCTCTTCTTCCCCAGCTTCTTCATAAGCGCGGTCTTCTCTTCGACCAGGATCAGCTCGCCCTTGTTGATCACGCCCACCCGGTCGGCCATTTCCTCGGCTTCCTCGATATAGTGGGTCGTGAGAATGATGGTGACGCCGGTTTGCCGCAATTCACCGATCAGCTTCCACATGTCGCGGCGCAGTTCGACATCGACGCCAGCCGTCGGCTCATCCAGGAACAGCACGCGCGGCTCATGGCTGAGCGCCTTGGCGATCATCACGCGCCGTTTCATGCCACCCGACAATTCAAGCATCTTGTTGTTGCGCTTGTCCCACAAGGACAGGTCGCGCAGCACCTTCTCGATATAGGCGTCGTCGCGCGGCTTGCCGAACAGCCCACGGGAAAAGCGCACGGTGTCGATCACCCGCTCGAACGCATCGGTGTGCAGTTCCTGCGGCACCAGCCCGATAACTGAGCGCGAGCCACGATAGCTGCGCACGATGTCATGCCCGGCGACCGTCACGCTGCCGCCGCTTGGCCGCACATTCCCGCAGATGATGGAGATCATCGTCGTCTTGCCCGCGCCATTGGGGCCCAGCAGGGCGAATATTTCGCCCTCCTCAATTTCCAGATCGATGCCCTTAAGTGCCTGATATCCCGAAGCGTAGCTTTTCTTCAGCCCGGACACGGTAATGATGGACGCCATGCGCGCGAATGCCCCTCTTTATCTGCACGCCTAGATAAGGTCGCACGGCCTGTGCGCAACCGGACTATTCCCCGCGGCGGTGAAAGCGGAAGACGGTGGCGGGCGGAAAGTTGCGCACCGTCTGTCCCACGCGCGCGACTTCAAGGTCCAGCGCGTGCAGCACGTCGCGGCTGACAGGCGGGCGTGTCGAATAGGTGAACTGGATGAAATTGCCGCCCGGGCGCAGCATGCGGAACGCTTCGGACAAAATATCAGCGTGCATATGCCGGTCCATCGCCAGCAAGGGCAAGCCGCTCACCACCGTCTGATATTGGCCCGGTTCACCGGCCGCCGCCGTCGAAACGATCTGGGCGGGCGTTTCCAGCACCGACACATGAGGAAAGTGCCGCCGCAGGCCGCGCGCAAAGGCCGGATTGATTTCCACCACTTCGAGCTTCTCAGGCGCCAGGCCCGTTTGCAGGATCGCGCGGGTGAACACGCCAGTGCCGCCGCCCAGCTCCATCACCCGGCCATCCGACGGATCGATATGGGCCACCATCAACCGCGCGAGGTAGCGGCTGCTCGGCACCACCGAGGCCGTCTGGCGCGGCTTCTTTACCCAGGCCGCGAGGAAATCGAGATACTCCGTCGCCCGCGCGCGAAATTCGCTTCGGGGCATGGTGATGGCCCGGCCACGTTTGGACTTGTCATGCATGAGCGATAGTTGACCGGGAACATGTCATCGCGACTCCCCTTAGCGAGCCCGGCGCGCGCCGTCGATTGGCTTTAACATGTCTGTAGATCGCAAATTTTTCACTTGCGCGGCACCCGTCGCATTTTTCGTGAAAGTCCTCGGGTAAGCGCCATTAATAAGAGCATCGGACCAGGCACGCAGGCGCTGAACTCCACGATCCAGCCGATTTATGGCTCCCGATCGCCGCATCGCGCTCAACCAGCCACATTTATCCAAGAAATTCCGTCTATATTTCAGTATCTTAGCTCGTTGCCGCAGGTTCATGCAACCTCGTCCACTATCGGCGGGTTCAACAGCAAATCATTGTTTCGGAGGAGAATTATGCGCAAAGCCATTATCGCCCTGTCGGCCCTTTCGATGGCCATCCCCGTCTCCATGGCTATCCCCACGGATGGCGCCAGCGCCCGCGACGGTTACCGCTATCGCGAATGGCGTGGCCGTGACGGACGCATGTATTGCCGCAAGTCGAACGGCACGACCGGCTTGATCGTCGGCGGCGTGGGCGGCGCGCTGCTCGGCCGCGCCATCGATACCCGTGGCGATCGTGCGACCGGCACGATCCTAGGCGCTGCCGGTGGCGCGCTGCTGGGCAAGGAAATCGACAGCAAGCGCCGCTGCCGCTAATCTACTAATGCACAGCAAAGGGCGGTTCCCCGACCGGGAGCCGCCCTTTTCATATATGGTAAGGATGGGCGCTTATTTTGAAGCGGCGCCGCGGGCTTCTTCAACCTTGAAGGCAACCGGCTGACCGCCCGACACGCCAGACACCTTGCCCTTGCGAACGGCTAGGTTGAACGCCACGGCATCGGGATAGCGGCGGCCGGAAATCTGCTGCCCGGTCTTGGTATCCTTCACCTCATACACATAGGTGTAGCCTTCATGGGTGAAGCGCTGCTTGGCTTCTTCAGCTTGAGCGGGTGCCAGAGCGGCAGCGATGGTGGCAACTGCACCGGTAAGAATGAATTTCGACAGCATTCGCATAGGTTTTCTCCTTGTGAATGCCGATCAAACACCTCTGCATCTTCTTGTTCTGTTGGCCGCCAGCCTATGCGCAAGCCACAGGCCTGCAATCGCAAAAAACGGATCACCAGTTGCGGTTGACGCAACCGGCGGAACTTCACGCCTCGGACAGGGAAAGGATGTGACGGAACTGAGCTTCGGTCAGGGGAGCAACCGACAGACGCGATTGCCGCAGCATTACCATATCGGCCAGCGCCGGGTCGGCCTTCATCGTCTTCAACGTCACGGGCTTTTTGAGTTTCCGTTCGGGAGCGACATGTACGGCGATCCACTTGCCGCTTTCATCGGTACTGTCGGGAGCCGCTTCCTCGACGATCTTCATGATGCCGACCGCTTCGACACCGATATTGCTGTGGTAAAAGATCGACAGATCGCCCTTGCGCATCGCCTTCATGTTCAGCTGCGCCGCATGGTTGCGTACACCGTCCCACTCGGCCTTTCCTTTCTCGACTAGGTCGTCATAGGAAAAGACATCGGGTTCAGATTTCATGAGCCAGTAGTTCATGACCGCCTCCTTGCCTCAGCCGAAGGGGACGATCAAGGATCGGACCGTCATTTGAAAGGAAAGCCGAAACTTGCCGCACGCAACCCTGGACCAGGTCCCGCTGCTGTCGATGACAGCGATGACGAAGCAGGATTTTGCGGCCGCGCTCGGCGATTCGTTTCGGGAGTTCGGCTTTGCCATGGTGAAGGACCATGGCATGGACGCCGCCCTGATCGAGGATGGCTGGCGGATCGCCCGCGCCTTCTTCGCCCTGCCAGATGATGTGAAGCGCCGCTATGACGCCAGCGGCAATGGCGGCCAGCGGGGCTACACGGCATTCGGACGAGAAATCGCCAAGGGCGCGAGCGAAAATGACCTGAAGGAATTCTGGCATGTCGGCCGCGATCTGCCCGGCACACATCGGCTGACCGCCACCATGCCCGCCAACATATGGCCGAAGGAAATTCCATATTTCCAAGAGCTTTTAATCCGTCTCTATGATGAGTTCGATCGTATCGGCGCTGAACTGCTGGCTGCCATCGCCCTTGATCTCGGGCTACCGGAACGCTGGTTCGATGATGCTATCGAAGACGGCAATTCGATCCTGCGCCTGCTGCACTATCCACCTGTTTCGGCAGAAGCTCCGGGCATTCGTGCTGCCCCGCATGAGGACATCAACCTTATCACCCTGCTGCTCGGCGCAGAAGAAGGCGGGCTCGAAATCCAGGACCGCCAAGGTAACTGGCTGCCCGTCATACCCCCGCCCGGCGCGCTGGCGATCAACGTCGGCGACATGCTCCAGCGGCTGACCAACCACCGCCTGCGATCAACCAGCCACCGCGTCGTCAATCCTCCGCCGGAAAGGCGCGGCATGGCTCGCTATTCCATGCCCTTCTTCCTGCACCTGCGCCCAGATTTCCTGATCGATCCGCTGCCGCAATGCGTCGATGCCGACCACCCCCGCCGCGATCCGCCCATTACCGCGCACGACTATCTCGTCGAGCGGCTGCGCGAGATCGGACTGGTGAAAGGCTGAGCGCCTGCCAGCCTATTTGCGCCACCGGCCCAAGGTGATGCCGATTTCTTCGCCCTTCTCGCTCAGCGCTAGTTTTATGATCTTAACTTCGACCTGCAACACCTTGTCATCCTGAAGAAAAATGGTGTCGATAATATGATCGGCTACCGCTTCGATCAGCGTGAAATGCTGCCCCTCCGGCAACGCAGCCGTGGCCGCATGCTTCAAGTCCATGTAATTTTTCGAGCGGGATAGCGGCGTATCCAGCTCATAATGATCGGCGACCTTCAACCGCGCGCGGATGGATATGCGCAGCGGCTGCGGCAGATGGGTTTCTTCCGAATAGATGCCCGTCAGGACATCGACGTCCAGATGATTGACCTCCAGCGTCAGAAAATCGTCAAATCCGCTGTTCATGGCTTTCCTGCTGCTGGCGATGGCCAGAATAGACTTTAATTTTGCGGAGCAGGCGCTAATCCCGCCGCTCCCGGCGCGGTCCATGCGCCATTGATGGCGGATCGGCAAGACGTGTCTCATATTGTGCCCCTCAACATCGTGGCGGAAGAGGCGATCGAGCGGCTGCTCGACGCAGCCTTCGGCCCCGATCGCCACAGCCGCACCGCCTATCTGATCCGGCAAGGGATGCCGTGGGTGCCGGAGCTTTCGTTCGGGATGATGGACGAGCATGGGGAACTGGTAGGATCGCTGCAAAGCTGGCCGGTCGCCCTCACCCATGCCGACGGAACGCAGACGCCCCTCATCATGGTGGGTCCCGTCGCCGTGTCACCGGCACTTCAGCGGACCGGCCATGGCCGTGCATTGATGGACGCGGTCGTCAATGCAGCCCGCGCCCATCATAGCGAGCCCCTGATGATGATCGGCGATCCGGAATATTATGGCCGCTTCTGGGGCTTTTCCGCCGCGGCCACTGGCGGCTGGACATGTCCCGGCCCTTATGAAGCGCGCCGCCTGCTCGCCCTTTCGGCCGATGGCGCGGCGATCGGGGGAGTAGGCATGCTTGGACCGCGAATCACCGCGCCGGTTTGATTTCCCTTTTGCCTTCGCCGCCGCGTGATCCTATCTCGGCGGCATGCCGATGGACCCACTGCCCGATCTCGCAAGCCTGTCTCTCGCCGACATAGTTCGCCTGGCCGAGGAAAAGCGGCTGCCGCCGGTCGACAAGTGGAACCCCGATCATTGCGGCGACAGCGAAATGCGCATCGCCCGCGACGGCACATGGTTCCATCAAGGCTCGCCGATCGGCCGTGAGACGATGGTGCGGCTCTTTTCCACCATCCTGCGGCGTGAGAGCGATGGCTCCTATGTTCTTGTAACACCTGTAGAAAAGCTTTCCATTGAGGTGGAGGATGCGCCTTTCCTCGCGGTCGAGCTTAAAAGCGAGGGCGAAGGCCGCAGCCGCGCTCTGGCCTTTCGCCTCAACACCGGTGACCTCATCGCCGCAGGGCCCGAACACCCTCTGGTCATCCGGGAAACACCAGACGGCCCGCACCCCTATCTTCATGTGCGCGGCGGACTAGAGGCATTGGTCAACCGCAGCGTCTATTATGAGTTGATGAACCTTGCGCTTGATGAAGCGAACGATCATGTCGGCTTGTGGAGCAATGGCGCCTTCTATCGGCTGGACGGTTGCGCATGAGCCTGGCCGACCGGCTGCGATCCGCGCTGGCGCAAGGACATGCGCGTGAAGTCGGGCTGACGACATCGGACACGCGCGATCCCCGCATCGATGGGGAGCTTGTGCTCGCGCCTGCCGCCGTGCTCGTCGCCATCACCGACCGGCCCGAGCCCGGCCTTATCCTCACAGAGCGCGCGGCTTCCCTGCGCAAGCATGCGGGGCAGATCGCCTTCCCGGGCGGCCGCGTGGATCAGGAAGACGCCAGCGAGATCGCCGGTGCGCTGAGAGAAGCGCAGGAGGAAATAGCGCTGGCTCCCGACATGGTGGATGTGATCGGCACGACCGACCGCTATCATACCTTCACCGGCTTCGACATTGTCCCCGTACTGGGTGTGATCCCCCCGGACCTGCCGCTGACACCTCAAGCGGACGAGGTTGCCGATTGGTTCGAACTACCCCTCTCTTTCGCTCTGGACCCCGCCAACCGGATCAAACATGCCGTTCAGTTTCAGGGGGTTGAGCGGCATTATTATGAAATCATGTGGAACGGTCGTCGCATCTGGGGCATCACTGCGGCCATCCTTGCCAATCTGTCGCGGAGGCTCGACCTTGACCGCCTTGTTGCCTGACGCCGACTGGCGCCACCGGCCCGGCCTCGATGGCCTGCTCGCCGCGCTTGGGGCCGATCAGGGCCTTGCCCGCTATGTCGGGGGAGCGGTGCGCGACGGGCTGCTGGGGCTTCCCGTCAACGACCTCGACATCGCCACCGCGCTGGAGCCGCAGCAAGTTGTGGAGCGGCTCAAGGCCGCCGGGATCAAGGCGGTGCCCACCGGCATCGATCATGGCACCGTCACCGCCGTGATCGCGGGATGGCCTGTTGAAATCACCACCTTGCGCCGTGACGTCAGCACGGACGGACGCCGTGCGACTATCGCCTATACCGCGGACTGGCGCGAGGATGCCGCCCGGCGTGACTTCACGATCAACGCCCTTTACGCCGATCCCTACACCCATGAAGTGACCGATTTTTTCGGCGGCGTCGATGATCTGCGCGCAGGCCGCGTCCGCTTCATAGGCAGCGCCGCTGAACGCATCGCGGAGGATCATCTGCGCATCATGCGCTACTTCCGTTTTCTCGCCCGCTTCGGACGCGGCACGCTGGACGAAGACGCCTATGAGGCCTGCAGCGCCGCCGCCAACAGCCTCATGGCTCTGTCGCGCGAGCGGATTGCCGACGAACTGCTGAAGCTGCTTGCCCTTCCCGACCCGCTCGCTTCGCTCCACCTGATGGTCGAAGGTGGCATTTTTCGTCCCGTACTCCCCGAAATCGGCACGGACGGACTTGCGCGGGTAGAACAGCTTGTGGCGCGCGAGATCGAGGCGGCTGTCCCGCCCGCCGCCCTGCGGCGCTTGGCCGCCCTGCTGCCTCCCGATGCTCGAACGGCCGATGCGGTAGGCGCACGGCTGAAACTGTCCAACAAGGCCCGCAAGCGTCTCAGCGTGGCTCTTGAAGCGATGGCTCCCACAGTTCCGGCCAGGGCACTTGCCTTCCATGTCGGTGTGGAAGGCGCGATTGATCGGCTCCTGCTCGACCCCTCATCACCGATCGACAGCATTGCCCAACTCGAAGGCTGGACCCCGCCTCAACTGCCGATCGGCGGGGGCGCCCTCATCGCGCGCGGACTGACGCCCGGTCCTGACGTGGCCAAAGCCCTGGGGGAAGTCCAACGCATCTGGGTAGAGGAAGACTTCCCGGAGGAAGGCCGTGTCGACCAGATCGCGGATCAGATCGTTTCGAAATTCCAGCGGGCCCGCCAATAATCGAACGCCTCATTTTCCGGCATCGGGCGCGCGAAATAAAAGCCTTGCCCATGACCGCAGCCCATGGATTGCAGCGCGTGGGCCAGTTCCTGCGTCTCGATACCCTCGGCCGTCACATGCAGGTTCAATGATTCGGCCAGCGAGAGAATCGTACGGACGATCGCCTGCTTGTCCTTGTCTTCCAGCATGGTGGACACGAAGCTGCGGTCGATCTTCAAAATGTCGATCGGCAGGCTGTGCAAGCTGGCAAGGTTGGAATAGCCCGTGCCGAAATCGTCCATCGCGATCGGCATCTGGAGGTCTTTCAGGGCCACCAGCAGCTTGCGCGCCTTGTCCGGGTCGGCGATGATCGCGCTTTCCGTCAATTCGACGGTCAGGCGCTTGCCCGACACGCCAGAATAGCGCAGCGCTTCCTCGAACATCGACGCCACATCGTCGCGCGCCATCTGGATCGGGGACAGGTTCACATTGATGCCGACCGGCAGAGCCTGCCCGAACTTGGCGTCCCACCGGCTGAGCGCCTGCGCGGCCTCATAGGCCGCCCACCGCCCAAGCGGCGTGATCAGGCCGCTTTCCTCTGCCACCGCTATGAACTCGCAAGGCGACACATTGCCTAGGTCAGGATCATTCCAGCGGGCGAGTGCCTCGAACCCCGTGATCTCGCCCGTCTGCAACTGGATCAACGGCTGATAGGCCAGCGTCAGATCGCCCTGCGCCAAGGCCGTCCGGAGACGGCTTTCAATCGAAAAACGCCGCTGCGCTTCCTTCAGCACCCCGTTACGGTAGATTTCCACCTTGCCGCTGCGCTTGGCGATCTTCACCGCCGCCTGCGCCTTGCGCACCACATCGTCAGGATCATCATCAAGGCTGGTCGAAAGCGCACAGCCGATCGCGCAGTCCACCCGGATCTGCAAATCACTCAGGCGGATCGGCGAGTTCAGCGCATCCTTGACCCTCTGAACGATATGAAGACAGTCCGACAAGCCATTGTTCAAACGCGCGAATATGGCAAAATCGTTGCCGCCGATCCGGGCCAGCACATCGCCCTGCCGCAGGTTGGACTTCAACCGTTTGGCGACCGTGATCAGCAGCTCGTCGCCAGCCATGGGACCTAGGGATTCGTTGACGCGGCTGAACCGGCTGAGGTCGATCGCGATGATCCCGAACTGCGAATTGCCCGCCCAAGGGGTATTGCGCAGCCGGTCGTCAATCTCTTCGCCGAAACCTGTCCGGTTGGGCAACGCTGTCAGCCCGTCCGACAATAATTCCCGCCGCAGGTTGCGTTCGGTGACGCGGTCGCTCGTCCGGTCCATCGCCGTGAACAGGATGAGGTTCACCCCCTCCTCATTCGAAGGCAGCAGGCCAGCCGTACAGGAGAAATATTCCGGCCCCAACGGCCCATCACGCCGCAGTTCAAACGATGAAGAGACATTGTCGGCGAGCGCAACCTCAAGGATTCGCTCTCGCCAATCCTGGCAATAGGGCATTTCCGCGTCGGGATCGCTGCTTTCCAGGAAGCTGCTATAGAAAGTCTTGTTGACAGAAACGAGCTGCAAGTCATTGCCTTTGAAGCACAACATGGCCGCTGCATGCGGCACGGCCTCCAGCCAATGCTCCATTTCAGCCCGGCACCGCAGATGCGTGCGTTCGAACCTCGCAAGGAGGTTGTCGTCCAGCCTTTGACTTGGCCGAATACGCACAGGGACCGATTTCATACCCCCGGATTACGCACCAGTGGTAAATTTTCAGGAAACGACGGGATGTCATTTCAAGCAGATAAGCGGATTGTTACGCGATCGTCAAAAGCGGTTGTCTCGCGGAAAGCCGACCGGCGGCATCCGGCCCGCCGCACCGCGCGCCACCCGCCACGGCGTCATATCCGCTTCGGTGCGCGTCCGGCCGCTTTCACCACCCATCGTCCAGCTCAAACCATCGCTCATGCGAAAAGCGACTGCATCCGATAGCCCGCCGTCACGATAGCGCTGCATCTGAACGCCCTGCCCACGTGCCATGCGCGGCATCTCCACCAGCGGAAATACGAGCAGCTTGCGATTTTCACCCACCACGGCGACGCTGTCCGCTTCGGCCGCTATGACATGCACCACCGTCAGCCGGGCTCCGGCCCGCACATTCACCACCTGCTTGCCCTTGCGCGTTTCCGCGATGACGTCCGCCACCGCCGCGACGAAGCCCCTGCCGTCCGACGCCGCCAGCAGCAACTCGCTTCCCGCGCGGGCAGGGAACAGTGCCACAATGTCCCCCTGATCATCCATGTCGACCAGCGACCGCACCGGATCACCAAAGCCGCGTCCGCCCGGCAGCTTGTCCGCACCCAGCGTGAAGACGCGCCCGCTCGCCGTCGCCAGCAGCAGCTTGTCCGTGGTCTGCGCATGGAACGCGATCTTGGGCCCATCGCCTTCCTTGAACTTCAGCGTGTCGGCCGAAGCCAGGTCGCGATGACCGCTCATCGCCCTGATCCAGCCCCGCTCCGACAGAATGACCGTGATCGGCTCACGCTCGATCATCGCCTCCAGCGGAATTTCGCGCGCAGGTGCTGCTTCCTCCACCAAGGTACGCCGCTTGCCCATTTCCGTTTCCGGCGAGTAGCGCTTGCGCAGTTCCGCCAGATCCTTCTTCAATCGGTTGCGCTGGCGCGTTGGGCTTTCGACCAGCTTCGTCAGTTCGTCGCGTTCCTTCAGCAGCTGCGAATGCTCGCGCCGCAGCTCCATCTCCTCCAGCTTGCGCAGCGATCGCAGCCGCATGTTGAGGATGGCTTCGGCCTGCCGGTCGTTGAGCCCGAACTCCTCCATCATCACGGCCTTGGGCTCATCCTCGGTCCGGATGATCTCGATCACGCGGTCGAGGTTCAGATAGGCGATGATATAGCCGTCGAGCAGCTCCAGCCGGGCCGCGATCTTGTCCAGCCGATGGCGCGCACGCCGCACCAGCACGTCGATCTGATGCTTCAGCCACTCGATCAACACCGGCTTCAAACCCAGCACGCGCGGCGTACGCGTGGCGTCCAGCACATTGAGGTTCAGCGGAAAGCGGTTCTCAAGATCGGTAAGCCGAAACAGGCTGTCCATCAGCACTTGCGCGTCGACCGTCCGAGCGCGCGGTTCGATGACGATCCGTATCTCCGCGTCGCTTTCATCCCGCACGTCCGCCAATATCGGCAGCTTCTTGTCATTGATCAGCGCGGCGATCTGCTCGATCAGCTTGGACTTCTGCACCTGGAACGGGATCTGCGTGACGATCGCCACCCACGTCCCACGCCCGCCATCCTCCTTGTGCCAGCGCGCCCGCGTGCGAAAGCTGCCCCGCCCGGTGGCATAGGCTTCCGAGATGATCGAGGGACTGTCCACCAACACACCGCCGGTCGGGAAATCGGGCCCACGCACGATCTGCATCAAATCGGCATGCTCAGCGTCGGGATTGTCGATCAGCAGGCTTGCCGCATCGATCAGCTCGGACACATTATGCGGCGGAATGCTGGTCGCCATGCCGACCGCGATCCCGCTCGCGCCATTGGCCAGCAAGTTGGGGAAAAGGCCCGGAAACACCTCCGGTTCTTCATCCTCGCCATTATAGGTCGGCCGGAACTCGACCGTTCCTTCGTCCAGCCCGGCCATCAGGTCGGCCGCCGCCTGGGTCAGCCGCGCTTCGGTATAGCGCATCGCCGCCGCATAATCGCCGTCGATATTACCGAAATTGCCCTGCCCGTCGACCAGCGGCGTACGCAGCGAAAAGTCCTGCGCCAACCGCACCATGGCGTCATAGACGGAGGTGTCGCCATGCGGGTGATATTTGCCGATGACGTCGCCCACGACGCGCGCGCATTTCTTGTAGGAAGTCGTATTGCGCGCAGGATTGGCGACCAGCACGTCCGGCGGAGCGCCACCCGGCTCCATCCGCAGCAGCCGCATGGCCCAGAGCAGGCGCCGATGCACCGGCTTCAACCCGTCGCGCAGGTCCGGTAGCGACCGTGCGGTAATGGTGGAAAGGGCGTAGACGAGGTAGCGCTGCGACAGCGCCTCATCGAACGGGTGATCCTTGATAGCGTCGAACGGGTCGCGAAAATCGGTCATCGCGATCGGAATAGCAGCGCAACGACAAAACGGAAACGGGGATTGAGGGGTTTGCCCCACGTACGCAATCGGCGGTTCAAGGGAAAATACCTCATGGCTCCCTTGGGGACTTGCACATTTGCTGCGACGCGCCAATTTGCGCCCGTGTCCGATTCCACCCCCTCTCTCACCCCCCTTCCCGCGCCGCCAGCTTCCCTGCTGACGGGGGCTTCGCTCTTCCTTGATTTTGACGGCACCCTCGCGCCGATCGCGCCGACGCCCGACGGCGTCATCGTCGATGAAGAGTTGCTCGCCATGCTCGGGGATTTACGCGATGCGCTGGAAGGCCGTCTGGCGATCGTCAGCGGCCGATCGATTGCGACATTGCGCGATCTTGGCTTTGGCGGCTTTCTGCTTGCCGGAACCCACGGGCTGGAATTCGCCCAGCCCGGCGAACAGGTCGAAGCCCCTCCTCGCCGTCCGGCGGTGGACGATGCCGAAGCCGCTTTTCACGCATTTGCCGATGACAAGCCCGGCGTCCTCGTCGAACGCAAATCGATCAGCGTCGGCCTGCATTTCCGCGGCGCGCCTCAATGGGGCGAGCAGGCAGGCGAACTGGCCACCGACCTGGCCGAACGGCTCGGCCTCGCCGTTCAGCCGGGCAAGATGCTGTTCGAGCTGCGCCCCGGCGGCGCGGACAAAGGCAGCGCGGTTCACGCCCTGATGGCCCGTTCTCCCATGGCTGGCGGCCGTCCGCTCTTCATCGGCGATGACGTCACGGATGAGGAAGGCTTCGCCGCCGCCGCCGAATTGGGTGGCGCGGGCATTCTGGTCGGCCCGCCGCGCGCAACGCTGGCCGCATTCTCTTTGGAACAGGTTGCCGCCGTCAGGCATTATCTTGAAAAGGGGGTCGTCAGGCCGGGCTGAGCCGTGGCTGGCGCCCCTTGTTCGAACGAACCAGGGGGCAGAACGATAGTCAGGAACAGTCAAACGCACTTCGCCGGGAACGAACGCAATCTCGATCTCTGGCCGATCGGCAATTGCCAGGCATCCGCGCTGATCGATCGCGCGGGTCGGATGATATGGGCGTGTGTGCCTCGTGTGGACGGAGACCCCGTCTTTTCCGCGCTTCTCGATGACAAGGGTTGGGATCAGCCGGACGCACGCGGCTTCTGGGCGATCGAGCTCGAAAACTGCGTCACCG
Organism: Sphingobium sp. TomMM35A; assembly: GCF_054771735.1. Taxonomy (NCBI): domain Bacteria; kingdom Pseudomonadati; phylum Pseudomonadota; class Alphaproteobacteria; order Sphingomonadales; family Sphingobiaceae; genus Sphingobium; species Sphingobium sp. TomMM35A. The sequence goes on along the minus strand of NZ_BSRC01000001.1, from coordinate 710,173 downwards.
TCGAGCAACATTATATCCGCAACACGCCGATCCTCGTCACGCGGCAGACCGATGATCATGGCAACGCCATCGAACTTTATGATTTTTGCCCGCGCCACCGGCACCTTGGCCGTATGTACCGCCCTGTCGCCTTTTGCCGGATCGTGCGGCCCGTGGCAGGCAGCCCCCGCGTCCGCGTCCGGCTGCGTCCCACGACGTCATGGCATTCGGAGCAGGTGCCGATCAGCTATGGCTCCAACCATATCCGACTGGTCCTGTCCTACATGGCGATGCGCATGTCGACCAATGCGCCCATCGGCCTCATCAGCCAGGAAAGCTGGTTCCGGTTGGAACATGACATGCACTTCTTCCTCGGGCCGGACGAGAGTTTTTCCGACGCGCTTCGTCCCGCGGTCGAACGCATGCTGGATGACACGATCCTCGAATGGCAGGTCTGGGTGCGCGGCCTCGCCATCCCGGCAGAGTGGCAGGAAGCCGTCATCCGCTCGGCCATCACCCTGAAACTCTGCCAGCATGAGGAAACCGGCGCGATTGTCGCCGCGCTCACCACCAGCATCCCTGAGCATGCCGATTCGGGGCGCAATTGGGACTATCGCTACTGCTGGATACGCGACGCCTATTATACGGTCGAAGCGCTCAACCGCCTCGGCGCGCTCGACGTGCTGGAAAGCTACCTCGTCTATCTCCGCAACATCGTCGACGGCGCGAAGGGCGGCCATATCCAGCCGCTCTACGACGTGCGCGGCAATGCGACGCTGGAGGAACGGGAGGCGGAAAATCTGCCGGGCTATCGCGGCATGGGCCCGGTACGCGTCGGTAACGCCGCCTATTCGCAAATTCAGCATGACGCCTATGGCCAAATCGTCCTGTCATCGGTTCAGGGCTTCATCGACCAACGCCTGCTGCGCATGGCGGGCATGTCCGACTTCGAAGCACTCGAAGCCGTGGGCGAACGCGCATGGTCGGTCTATGACCAGCCAGACGCCGGCCTCTGGGAGCTACGCACCCGCGCCCATGTTCATAGCTACAGCGCAGTCATGTGCTGGGCCGCCTGCGACCGCCTCGCCCACGCCGCAGCCGCGCTCGATCTGTCCGACCGCGAAAGCCATTGGCGTGAGCGGGCCGAAATCATGAAGGCGCGCATCCTTCAGTCATCCTGGCGGACGGACAGCAACGCCATCTCCGCCAATTTCGAGGATGACGCCCGCGACGCGTCGCTGCTCCAGCTGCTGGATCTGCGCTTCCTCACCGCCGACAATCCGATGTTCATCGGCACGCTGAAGGCGCTGGAAAAGGATCTGCGGCGCGGCAACAACATGCTCCGCTACAGCGCGCCTGACGATTTCGGTGAACCGGTCACGGCGTTCAACGTCTGCACCTTCTGGCTGATCGAGGCGCTGCATCGCACTGGCCGCACCGAAGAAGCGCGGCTGCTGTTCGAAGAAATGCTGTCCCGCCGCACCGCCGCGGGGCTCTTGTCGGAGGATATCGATCCGGTAACCGGCGAATTATGGGGCAATTATCCCCAAACCTACTCATTGGTCGGCATCATCAACTGCGCCGTTCTGCTGAGCAAGCCGTGGAGCGTGATGCGATGAGCCGCCTGATAGTCATTTCAAACAGGGTGAGCAGGCCCAACAAGTCCGGCAATCAGGGCGGGCTGGCCGTCGCGCTGGCCCAGGCCCTGCGGGAAAGCCGGGGCATCTGGGTCGGCTGGTCGGGTGAAGTCACCGAAAATTTCACCGGCCATATCGGCTTTTCCGAGGACGAAGGGGTCAAAACCGCCACGATCGACCTCGAAGAGCAGGACGTCGACGAATATTATAACGGCTATGCCAACAAGACGCTCTGGCCGCTGTTCCACTTCCGCATCGACCTTGCCGAATATGCGCGCGATTTCGAAGGCGGCTACAACCGCGTCAACAAGCGTTTCGCGGACACGACCAGCCCGCTGATCGAGCCCGAAGACATCATCTGGGTGCAGGATTACCATATGATCCCGCTCGGTCAGATGTTGCGGGACAAGGGGCACCAGAACCGGATGGGCTTCTTCCTCCACATCCCTTGGCCGCCCACGCGCCTGCTCGTCTCGCTGCCCCATCATACCAAGCTGGTGCAGACCCTGTTCGCCTATGACGTCATCGGCTTCCACACCGAGGAATGGCTGGAATCCTTCCGCCATTATGTGGAGCGGGAGATGAACGGCACCGTCGATGGCGACTTCGTCACATTGGGCGATCGCACGATTCAGGCGATTGCCTGCCCGATCGGCATCAACGCGCAGGAATTCTCCAACGCGGCCGTCAGCGATCCCGCCAAGGAGATGTTCGAGAAGGTCCGCCGATCCTTGCAGGACCGGTCGATGATCGTGGGTGTGGACCGGCTCGACTACAGCAAAGGCCTGGAGGAGCGGTTCAGCGGCTATTCCCGCTTCCTCAAGGACCATCCGGAACATCATCGAAAGGTGGTCCTGACGCAGATCGCGCCGCCCTCACGCGGGGAGGTGGAAAGCTATCAGCATATCCGCTCCACCCTCGACGCCATCGCCGGGCGCATCAACGGCGAATATAGCGACGTGGACTGGACCCCCATCCGCTACGTGAACCAGGGCTATCCCCGCGACAAGCTGGCCGGGATCTATCGCGCCGCCCGCATCGGCCTCGTCACCCCCTTGCGCGACGGCATGAACCTCGTCGCCAAGGAATATGTCGCCGCGCAGGACCCTGATGATCCCGGCGTCCTCATCCTCTCCCGTTTCGCGGGCGCCGCAACGCAGCTCAAGGACGCACTCCTCATCAACCCCTACAGCCCGGAAGAAATGTCCGACGCCATCACCCGGGCGCTCGCCATGCCGCTCGACGAGCGCCAGCGCCGCTGGCGTTCGATGATGGACTGTGTCGAGGAACAGGATATCAGCTGGTGGCGCCGCTGCTTCACCGAACGCCTCATCGCGGCGCGGCAGGAAGACAGCACGGCCAGGGAGCAAATCGAAACCGCGCATTAGGTGCCGCTCAGCCGCCTAATTGCACCCCCGCCAGCTTTGGTCTATGGGCCGTGCCCAGCAGCCCCGGCACCCGCTTATCCTTCTTGATTCGCGTTGCCGGGGCACATTCTTTTCTCGGGAAGACAGGAACGCGCATGGCCCGTCGCCGCCAGATCTACGAAGGCAAGGCAAAGATCCTTTACGAAGGCCCTGAACCCGGCACGATCATCCAATATTTCAAGGACGATGCGACCGCCTTCAACGCGCAGAAAAAGGGCACGATTTCCGGGAAGGGCGTGCTCAACAACCGCATTTCCGAGCATATTTTCACCCTGCTCGGCCAGATCGGCGTCCCCACCCATTTCATCCGCCGCCTCAACATGCGCGAACAACTCGTTCGCCAGGTCGAAATCGTGCCGATCGAAGTCGTGGTCCGCAATGTCGCCGCCGGATCACTCAGCAAGAAGCTGGGGATCGAGGAAGGCACGCAGCTGCCCCGTACCCTGATCGAATATTGCTACAAGGATGACGCGCTGGGCGACCCGCTCGTGTCCGAAGAACATATCGCCTGCTTCGGCTGGGCCAGCCAGGAAGAGATGCACGACATCGCCGACATGGCGATCCGCATCAACGACTTCATGTGCGGCCTCTTCGCCGCCATCGGCATCCGCCTGATCGACTTCAAGCTGGAGTTCGGCCGCTTGTGGGACGGCGACTATAGCCGCATCATCCTGGCGGACGAAATCAGCCCGGACGGCTGCCGACTGTGGGACATGAACACCGGCGAAAAGCTGGACAAGGACCGGTTCCGCCGCGACCTTGGCGGCGAAGTCGAAGCCTATCAGGAAGTCGCCCGCCGCCTGGGCCTGCTGCCCGAAGGCGCGGATACGACCGTCCTCGACCTCGACACCCACCGCAAGAAGCGCAGCAAGGACTGATTGGCCAAGCGCGTGGTGGGGTGAACCTCCTCACCCCACCACCGCATCCACCATCAGCTTGATCCCCAAAAGCACCATCAACACGTAGATCAGCGTGTAGAATCGCGCCGGATCGACCCTGCGCACCAACAAAACGCCCGCATAGGTCGCCCCGATCGCCAGCGGCGCCAGCATCGCCGTCGCCATCAGGTTGGCGCGCGTAAACTGCCCCAGCGCCGCATAAGCGGGCACCTTGATCCAGTTCATCACGGCAAAGGCGATCGCGGTCGTGCCCACCAGCACGTCGCGCGCCAGCCGCTTGGGCAACACCCACATCTGGAATGGCGGCGCGCCTGCGTGCGCGATCTGGCTCGTAAAGCCGCTCGCGACCCCCAGCAAGGTCCCGACCCAGTCCGGCGAACTCGACGGCAGCACCACCTTCCCGCCCCGCTCGATCCAAAGCCGCTGCGCCCCGAACAGCGTCGAGATAAAGCCGAGCGCTCCCAGCACAGCCGTTTCCGGCACCTGCGCAGCGAACAGATAGCCCAGCCCCACGCCGACAACCATGCCGGGCATCATCACCTTCAATATATGCCGGTCCCAGCTGCGCCGAAACGACCAGACGCTCACCGCATCCTGCAAAATGAGGATAGGCAGCATGATCGCCGCCGCCCGCACCGGATCGATGCCCAGCGCCATGATCGGCATCGCCCGCCCCGGCAAAACCGCCCTTGGCAAGGCCCGAAAGAACCACCGCCACGATCGCGCATGTGTAATAGAGATAGTCACCGCTCATGACCCCGCCCTAAAGGAAGGCGGGGCCCTGAGCGAACAGCATTTTTCGCAAAGGTTCAGGCGCTTGCCCGATATCCGATCAGAACGCCGAAAGCGAATGTGGCAAGCAGGGCCAACTGCACGCGGCCATGCGGATCGTCATAGCCGACGATCTGCTGCCCAAAGGCGAAAAGCCCCACAAACATCGCCAGTGCCAGACCAGCCATCTTGAAAACCCTCTATCCCCTGCCCCAACCATAGCGGCCAATCGCTAAGAAAGGGATAATGCCTTGCTTGTCCCGCCCCACGCGACTAGGGGGTGCGCCATAGCAATCCACGGAGTTTTGGCCTCATGAAAGCCCGCATCTTCGTCACCCTCAAGGGCGGGGTTCTCGACCCGCAGGGTAAGGCGATCCACCACGCGCTCGACGGCCTCGGCTTTTCCGGCGTCAATGACGTGCGCGCGGGCAAGCTCATTGAGCTCGACCTTGCCGATGGCACCAGCGATGACGATATCGACGCCATGTGCCGCAAGCTCCTCGCCAACACCGTCATCGAAAACTACCGCATCGAAAAGGTGGCCTGAGCCATGAAGAGCGCCGTCATCGTCTTCCCCGGCAGCAATTGCGACCGCGACCTCGCCGTGGCTTTCGAGGCGGTGAGCGGTGAAAAGCCGGTCATGGTCTGGCACCGCGACACCGAACTGCCCGAAGGCATCGACCTGATCGGCGTACCCGGCGGCTTTTCCTATGGCGACTATCTGCGCTCCGGCGCGATGGCGGCGCGCTCGCCCGTGATGCAGGCGGTGGCCAAGGCGGCCGAGCGCGGCACCTATGTGCTGGGCATCTGCAACGGCTTCCAGGTGCTGACCGAAAGCGGCCTCCTGCCCGGCGCACTGCTGCGCAACGCAGGCGGCCATTTCGTCTGCCGCGACGCTTCCCTGACCGTAGAAAACGCCCAGAGCGCCTTCACCAGCCGCTATGCCGCTGGCGAACAGGTGACCTTCCCCGTCGCCCATCATGACGGCAATTATTTCGCTGACAGCGCAACGCTCGACCGCCTCGAAGGCGAAGGCCGCGTCGCCCTGCGCTACGCCGACAACATCAACGGCTCCGCCCGCAACATCGCCGGCATTCTCAACGAAGCAGGCAATGTCCTGGGCATGATGCCCCACCCCGAACGCGTGATCGAACCAGCCCACGGCAAAACCGACGGCCGCCGCCTGTTCGAAGGTCTGGTAGAGGGACTGTTGGCCAACGCCTGACCCCGGCCCGTCGCCCTATTCACATCTGTCTTTACGTCCCCGATCCACCACGTCGCACCCGTCATCCCAGCGAACGCTGGGATCTCAAGAGGCTGGCGATGCCGTCGCCTGAGACCCTGGCTTGCGCTGTGTGACGGTCTCTATCGTGAGCTAACGACTAATCGCGAACCTTTGCCCACCCTTGTCTTTCAAGGTGGCACAAACCACAAACCGTCCGCCATGGTCGCTAGGAATCATTGTCACGCTGGGAGGGAAAGAGCCGCACAGCAGGAAGCGATCTTTATCTTCCGCCGTACGCAACTTTCGCTGGGTATATTCGTTACGAGCGATCCCCTATGCGGCAATAGCGAAAAGGGGGGACCGCGTTTCAGGCTGTTCAGGTTTTAGGGGCGACTGCCATGTCTATTCGGTCTTTGATCTCCCTTGCGCATTCAGCCGACTGGCACCGAAATTCTACGCTGCGGCGGCTCGTTTTTGCTGTTCTCACCCGCGCAGGCGATCGCGACATCAAGATTTCGCACCATTGGGTTGCAGGGGCACGGCTCAGATTGAACATCCTTCGCCATCGCGGCTACTGGTATCATGCGCGGCGACGGGAGTGGGGCGTCATGACAAGCCTACCGAAAGTCATTCGAAAGGCCGACACGGTAATCGAGGTAGGTGCTCACATTGGCTATATCAGCATGTACATCGCAGATCTCGTTGGTCGTAACGGGAAGGTATTTGCATTCGAGCCCAGCAAAGACAACCTGGAATATCTAAATGCCAATACGGCACCATGTAAACAGTTGGAGGTGGTACCACTTGCCGTAAGTGATAGAGCTTCGACAGCAACATTTTATGTTGAAGATTTGTCAGGTCAAAACTCCACTCTCGTTAAAGACTACGCCAATCTTTCAGAGAATAGCCGAAATGCATACACGAGTGCGGATTATAGAATGACAACGGTTGAGACTACGACACTCGATCAGTTTGTGGCATCTAGGGAGTTGAAACCTGACTTCATCAAGATCGATATTGAAGGCGCCGAAGCCATCGCTCTTAAGGGTATGAAAGACTGCCTGTTGCGCCACCGACCAAAGCTCATGATTGAGGTCACCGAGCAAGAAGATGAGGTAATGCGTGAAATGGCGCGGGCTGGTTATTTGGCGTACGACAGCCGCCTCAACACCTTCGGGCCGGCCGCAGATCAAGGACCAAATCGCTTCTTTATCCCAATCGAGCAAGCGCAGCGTTTTTCACAAAGGGAGCAAAGCTGAAAAAGCGCCCGATCCACCCAGCCAAGTCATTCCCTCCCGCAGGCGGGAGGGGCTAGGGGTGGCGCGAGCGAAGCGAGCTTTCTCGGCAGATTACATAACCAGGGCAGGTCCACACAGCCCAACCCCCGCCCTACCTCAACCCCCGCACAAACTCCGGCAGATGCGCCACGCCGCTAGGATTAGGCCCCACCATATACAGCGCCATCACCGTCCCGGCAGCAATCGCGACGCCATAAGGAATAGGCCCGCCCGCTGCAAAGATCGCCAGCGAGGAGCCCTCCCGCACCGCTTTGGGCACCATCCGCCGCCCCACCATGATCAGCAAGGCAAGCAGGCCACCGCCCACCGTCACATAGACGAACCAAGGCAGCGCCGCGCCCCAATCGAACCACAGCGCGCACGCCGCCAGCAGCTTGACGTCACCCCCGCCCATCCACCGCATCGCGAACAGCAGGCATCCAAGGGCAAAGACGGCCAGGAACAGCGTTCCATTCTGCCAGATGTCATTCTCCCACCCGGTCACGGCGACCCAGGGCACGAACAATCCCAGGATCAGGAGAGGGAAGATGTTGGAAATTCTCAACCGCGCAATATCCTCGATCGCAGCCGCCAGAAGGACCCCGGATACGGCCAGCAGGATGAGGTCCTTCATCATGGCCTCGCCCCCATCGCCGCCAGGGCGGCCGCCGCCTTCGGCTGATAGCTTTCCGCTTCCGTCATCGCGCGGCTCAGATAAGCGCGCGCCTTCACCGCATCCCCCATGCGCATCGCCACCTGACCGGCATCGCCCAGCCGCTTGGCCCAGCTGCCGGCATCATCCTCGGCACGCCTTTCTATGTCACGTCCTGCCATGATCTGCGCCGCATCCCCGTTCGAGATGATCCGCGCATCATCAGGCGCCATCCGGCGCGCCTGGTCGAATATCACGGCCGCCTTCTCCGCCTCACCCTGCGCCATCAGGGACAGCCCATAATTGTTGAGCACCTGAACGGGCCTGCCGGTGAGCTGAAAGGCACGCTCATAGGCCGCCGCGCTCAGCGCCCACGACTTGCCCGCATCATAAGCCACGCCCAGTGCATTCCATGTCCGCCAGCTCCGATCGCAATGGTCGGCGGCGCGGCGCAGAAGCTCTGCCGCCTGCTGAGGTCGTCCAAGCCGTAACCGCGCGATGCCCAGCCCTTCATCGATCCGGCAATCCGTCATGCCGGCCTGAGCCAGCGCGGCAAATCGCGCCTCCGCCTCCGCATCCTGTCCCTTGGCCAGCGCCAGGCGCGCCTCGGCAATCGCGATACCGGCCTTGTCACCCGGCGCGGGGTCGGCCCGCCATTGTGCCAGCATCGTGTCGGCCTGGATGACCCGGTTCCCGTCGATCGCATTGTCGATCAACCGGCCATAATCCATCGGCGCACCAACTGTCGCTCCAGAGGCCTCCGCAACTGGCGCATTCGCCGCCGCCGCCAGCAACAGGAGCAGCAGGCTCATCCCTGCCCTCCGCTCCACTTCCACAGCTTCTCAAACAGCCGGTCCGGCTCATCACCGCCAGCCATCGCCGGACAACTGCCTCCGCTGCAGGAGGGCGCGTCCGCCGGCGCTGCAGATTTGACGATCTGAGCCTTCAGCTCGCGCGACAGCGAGACGGCCGGGGATGCTCCGTCCCTATTCGCCACGGTGACGATCGCGGTATTCAGCTGCGCCGTGCGCCGCCCCGGCAGCACTGGCTGGCCGTTGCTCGCGGCTGTCGTGCGCAGCCGCACCTCGCCCATGGAAATGCGTTCCAGTTCCAGCCCGCCGGTCTGCACGGCGGCCGCAGGCTTCCCCGCTCCCGTTGCCGCCAACTGCGCCAGCGTGACACGCCGCGCCCCGGCCAAGCCAGCCCCCTGCCCGATCTCCGCCAGCAGAGCATCGGCGTCATCCTGCAATCCTTGCGCCATCAGGCTCCGTGCAAAGTTGCGATGGACCCGCTCGTCCAGCGGCGCACGGGCCAGCGCCAGTTCGAAATATTGTCGCGCCAGGTCGTGCCGCCCCATCGCGGCATAGCTGATCGCCACGCCGTTCAGCGCAGTGGCGTTACCCGGCTCCTGCCGCACAGCCCGTCTGAATGCGTCCAGCGCCAGTGCATGCTCGCCACGGGAAAACAGCAATTGTCCGCGCGCCAGTGCCTCCGTCGCCGTTGCCACCGCCGCAGCATCGGCGTTCACCGGCCGGATCGCCACATCCCGGTTTCCAGAACTGCATGCCCCGCTCGCGAAGATGAGCGCGATCGCCACTATCCGTCTCATCATGCCTGTCCCCCCTCGTTCCCTCTACCGTGTCATGACCGGCAATATATCCCGCACCACGCGCACCACTGCGGGCAACATCAGCACGCCGATCATCACCGGCAGCATGCACGCGACCAGCGGCACGGACAGCAGCACCGGCAATCGATGCGCTTTCTCCTCCGCCCGCATCCGCCGCTTCTCCCGCATTTCCGCCGCATAGACGCGCAGCGTCTGCCCGACGCTCGAACCCAGCTGGTCCGACTGGATCAGCAGCGTTGCGAAGGAGCGGATCTCATCCACATCGACATCGTCGGCCATCCGCCGCAGCGCGTCCGCCCGGCTCCGCCCCGCGCGCAGTTCCAGCACGACCTTGCCTAGCGTCTGCGACACCAGCGGATGTGATATGGCAAGCTCCCGCCCCACCCGGTCCATCGCCGCTTCCAGCCCAAGCCCCGCCTCTACGCACACCAGCATCAGGTCCAGCGCATCGGGAAAGCCATGGACGATCGCCTCCTGCCGCCGCGCTGCCTTGGCGGAGATGAAGAGGTTCGGCAAATACAGCCCCATCACCGCGACGCCCATCGCCATGAAATAGAGCTTCATGGGGCTCGGCGGCTCAGGCTTGTTCAGCGACATCAGCACCAGCACCGCGGGCAGCGCGAGCGTCAGCACCAGCCGGACGAATGTGAATATCTTCGGCGCCTCGGGCGAAGGATAGCCCGCTGCGATCAACCGCTTGCGCAAGGCATCATTCTTCGTGTCCGCCAGCGAAATGCCAAGCTTCTCGATCCGGTCGACCAGCTTCTTCCATTCGCTGTTGTTGCGTTCATTGCGCAGCGACTGCCCGCCGCCTTGCACGGCGCTCCCCGCCTCGCTCACGATGTCGAGCCGGCTGCGCACTCGCGACGTGCGCGCGATCATCTCCGTCACGCCATAGACGATCGCCACGATCGCGACGAACAGCAGGACCAGCAGCACCGGCCGCAATTGCGAAATCAGGGCGAAATCCAGCATCAGGTCACACTTTCAAATCAACCATGCGGCGTATCGTGACAAAGCCGACGATGTAGAGGATGATGAGCCCGGAAAAGCCGAAGATGAACATCGGGTCCTGCGCGATATCCAGGTAAAAGGCGGGATTGAGCAGGAACAGCGCGACGAACGCCAGGATCGGCAGCGCCGTCAGCATGACCGCCGTCATCCGCCCTTCGGAACTCAGCGCCCGGACCTTCATGAACAGGCTCGCCCGTTCACGGATCACCAGCGACAGATTTTCCAATATCTCGGCCAGGTTGCCCCCCGTCTCCGCCTGCACCGACAGCGACGTCACGAACATGTGCATCTCGTTCATGTCCCACCGTTCCGCCATGCGCTGCAAAGCATCGCGCAGGTCGGACCCATAGGTCACCTCATCGACGACGATGCCGAACTCGCTGCCGATCGGGTCCTTCATCTCCTTGGTCAGCAGGTCCAGCGCCGCTGCGATCGGGTGCCCGGCGCGCAGGCCACGCACGAACGTATCGAGCGCAACGGGAAACTGCTCCTCCATCTTCTTGCGCCGCCGCTGGCTCAACCGGCTGAGCACCATCACCGGCAGCAGCACGCCCAGCGACACGGCAAAAGCCCCCGCCATCACGATCATGCCCACCGTCATGCCATATCCCGCCGCCAGCGCGCCGATCACCACGATCAGGAACAGCACGCCCGTGCCCATGCCCATGAACGTCAGCACTGTCCGCGCGGGCACGCTCAGGCCAGCGCCATGCAGCGACCGCACGACGCCCAGAGCCATCCGCCCAAAGACGCTGTCATGGTTGAAGTTCATGCTGTCGTCATTGCGCCGCAACCGCGACAGCACAGTGCTCCGCTCAAAGCCCTGCGCGATCATCTTCAACCGCTTGTTGACCACCCGCTCCTTGCCAGCGCGTGCCCGGAACCAGCCATGGACGCCCTCGATCGTCAGGATCACCGCCGCAAACAGCAGGACGAGGACAAAGGCACGGATGTAAAGCGGATTGATCATTGCACCACCGCATCGGGACGGAAGAGTTCGGCAGGCAGATGGATGCCCCGGTCGGACAGTTCGTTCATGAACTTGGGCCGGATGCCGGTCGCCTCGAAATGACCGCGCACCATCCCATTTTCCTCGCGGCCGGTCATCTTGAAGCGGAAGATTTCCTGCATGGTGATGACCTCCCCCTCCATGCCGGTGATCTCCGAAATGCTCATCAGGCGGCGGCGGCCGTCCGACAGACGCCCCACCTGCACGATGACATTCAGAGCCGAAGCGATCTGCGCCCGGGCCGACCGCGGCGAAATGTCGATGCCGCTCATGCCGATCATCTGCTCGACACGGGACAACGCATCGCGCGGCGTATTGGCGTGGACCGTCGTCATCGACCCATCATGGCCGGTGTTCATCGCCTGGAGCATGTCGAACGCCTCACCGGCGCGCACTTCGCCCACGATGATGCGGTCGGGCCGCATACGCAGCGCGTTCTTCACCAGGTCGCGCTGCGTGACCTCGCCTCGCCCCTCGATATTCGGCGGCCGCGTCTCCAGCCGCACCACATGCCGCTGCTGCAACTGAAGCTCGGCGGAGTCCTCGATCGTCACGATCCGCTCGGCCTCATCGATGCTCGCCGACATGGCGTTCAGCAGCGTCGTCTTGCCCGACCCCGTGCCGCCCGAAATGAGCACATTGCGCCGGGCAGCAACCACCGCCGCCAGCACCTGCGCCATCGGCGCGGGCACGCTGCCCAGTTCCGAAAGCCGCGCCATGCTGATCGGCACCTTGGCGAATTTGCGAATGGACAGCAGCGATCCATCGACCGCCAGCGGCGGCACCACCGCATTGACGCGCGACCCGTCGGCCAGACGCGCATCGACAAAGGGCGAAGCTTCGTCCACGCGCCGCCCGACAGCCGCCACGATCTTCTGGATGATGCGCAGCAGATGCTTCTCATCCTTGAAGCGCGCCGCCGTTTCCACCAGCCGCCCGCCGCGCTCGACAAAGACGATCTTGTGCCCGTTCACCAATATGTCGGTGACGCTCTGATCCTTCAGCAGCGGCTCCAACGGCCCCAGGCCCAGCAACTCGTCCAATATGTCGGACACCAGCCGCTTGCGCTCTTCCAGGTTCAGCGCATGCTTCTGCAACGCCAACTGCTCATGGACGATTTCGCCCACTTCCGCTTCCACCTGCGCTCGCGACATATTTTCCAGCGCAGACAGGTTAATGAGGTCGATCAGCTTCTGGTGCAGCGCGACCTTCAACTCGGTATGCCGGTCCTCTTCCCAATGAACCAGCTCGGCATCGGTCGGTCCTACCTCGTCCCGCGTTTCAAACCGGCTGTCGCCCTTTCGGATTTGCCACATCAGCCCTTCTCCGCCGCCCGCCGTGCTTCAGCCGCCTGCACGGTGCAATCGACAATGTCGGCCATGTCCTTGCAGATGCGGCTCCGCGCCTTCAATTCCTGGATCAGCACCCCCTGATCCAGCGCAGAGCTGACCAGCGGAAAGTCGTTTGCGATGCTCAGGGTCACGGGATGATCCAGCGCTGCTGCCGCATCCTCCAGCCCGATCGCCCGGAACAGCTTCTTTTCCACCCGGTTGGCGATCACATGGATGCGCGCCGGATCGATATCCTGATCGCGCAGCAATGCGATCTGCCGCCGCGCCTGACGCAGGCTGGCGATGGTCAGTTCGCACACCAGGAATACGACTTCCGACCGGGCCACCAGCGACATCGACCAGTTGGTCCAATTGCCCGGCAAGTCCAGATAGATCGTGTCGAAGTTCCGTTGCGCCAGTTCGACCACACGAAACACCTGATCGGCATTGATGGCTTCCAGCGGCATGATCTCCGTGGGCGCGGTGACGACATGCAGCCCGGTCGGCGTTTCCACCGTGACGGAACCGAGCAACTCGGCATCGACCCGGTTCCCGCCCTGTAGCAGATCCGCCAGCGTCAGCGGCGAACTGATGTTCAGGAACGTCCCGGCATTGCCGAACTGCACATCAAAGTCGAACAGGCACACCCGCTCGCCAGCCTGCTTCACCGTCCGCGCATGCAGGCTGGCCGCCTGCGTGGCGATCGTCGTCGCACCTACACCGCCGACGCTCTTGATGATCGACACCAGAGCGCCCGTCTTGACGTCGCGCCCGCCCTTGGCGGCGATCTCCGCACGCAGATGATCGATGGTCGCCGACAATTCACTCGCTTGCAGAGGCAGCGCGACGACATCGTTGATCCCGCTCCGCAACAGCGCGCGCACCAGAGGGATCTCCGCATTGCGCACAGCCGCCACCACCAGCAAGGCCGGATTGGCCGTCCGCAAGGCGGAAAGCCGCCGCATGGACGCCTCGTCATCCGGCTGCACCTCCAGGATAACGGCCTTCGCCTCTGCGACCAGTTGCGACGGCAAAGCCCCCCCGACCGGCAGCATGGAAAGCGTCAACGACTGTCCGTCCAGCCGATCGCCCAGAATATCCGAAGCCGCAACCTCCTGCTCCGAAAGGATCAGATAGATGCCCTCATCCCCCACATTGAGGGTCCAACTCTCGGCCGCTTCCGTTGTGTTCACGATGCCCAAGATCTTGTTCCTCAATTTGACTGCGAGCCCTGGCCGTCTTCCATGGTGAGGGCGGCGCTGAAACTGGGTAGGGGGACGGAGGCTCCGAAAAGACTTAGGGATACGGGCTTGAAAATAAGCCCGGTGAGTTCGACCGTAACGACGGGAGAAATATCCGGTCCGTGCGGATTGCCAGCAAAGCCCAGTCCTGAGGGTTGATACAAAACTTTCAAATTCTTTGGCTGCAAAGGCGACAGAAATCTCTGCATATGCTTGTATATGCGGTTAAAAGGAACGTCCTCCCCAGAATCTGCTGCTGTCCCCCATGGACAGTTACCCGTACAGGCGCAGGTCACAGACCCGACCGGATTAGCCGCCGTTCCCGTCGGGTTAGTACATGCCATCCCGCCGTAAGCCGTGCCCAAAATAGCGTCACCCTGAGTAAGGCCGCCGGTTCCCACAAAATTGAAGGTGGACAGTCCACTCGGCACCGGCTCGGTCACAACCGCATACCGGACGCCCATTTGCGTTGCCTTCTCGGCTTGGTTCCACGTCCACATAAGTCGCCCGACGTCGACAATCCCAAGCAAGAAAATGAGCAGAAGCGGGAGCACCAGCGCAAATTCCGCGGCCGATCCCGCAGCCCGATCCCGCAGCAGATCAGTTAGCTTTCTTTTCATATTCCCTGCACCGGAGCTTCGGATTCTGAAACGAGGTTCAAAGATGCGCTGGTAAATCCCAAATTATTGAACAGAGAGTTGTATGGCACTACTGCCGATACCTTCACCTTGGGCACGCTCGTCATATCTTTGTATATGCCGGAATAGTTACCGCTGCTAATTGTTAGACAAGTCAGCGTTACGGATACTGTCGACGGGTCCGTCCATCCCCTGAGCCGCTCCAGTCCTCCGTCTGCGATCTGGCCTGTTCGGGTCAGGTTCTTCGTCTTGACGATGAGGTCATCAACACCGTTTTGCGCGATCGTCCCGGCCGAACAATCGAAGTTAGAAAATGGCTGGCGCGCGGCGAAGCGGGCACCGTCTCGTACAGCCTTCACGACAACGTGTTCGCTCAGGAAGTAGTTTCCCAACTCGAATGAACCGAACATAAGGGTGATCAGCAGAGGAGTAATGAGCGCCATTTCGGCAGCAGCCGCTGCTGCGTTACAATTCAATAAACGATTGAAGCGGTGTATGGCCATGGCTATCACTCGACCAAGTAAGGAACTGCACGGTGCGTAACCTGTCCAGCAGTCGATCCTCCTCCGAGCGCGGTTTCACCGATCACCTCAACATAAACATCATTAGCATCGGTGCGCTCTCGATTGAGGGAGGGCTCCACCAGGAACATCTCAATCCACTTTTTCACCGGGTAGACTGTGCCGCCGCCTCCATGAACATCATACTTTTTGCAATTTATCACAGCGGCGGAAATCCTTCTCCGATCCACATTGCCGTTTCCAGGAATAATTCCGCCACCATTTGATGGTGTTTGAATTGTAGAACACACTGGAGAGTCGTGATCTACCGGAGCAGACGTACCGCTACCGATCTGACGCTGGGCAAGTATG
Source organism: Sphingobium sp. TomMM35A (assembly GCF_054771735.1). Classification (NCBI taxonomy): domain Bacteria; kingdom Pseudomonadati; phylum Pseudomonadota; class Alphaproteobacteria; order Sphingomonadales; family Sphingobiaceae; genus Sphingobium; species Sphingobium sp. TomMM35A. The sequence goes on along the minus strand of NZ_BSRC01000001.1, from coordinate 694,571 downwards.
GTTTTTCCACCTATGATCTCGCCCCTATGTACTATCTCCCATTTATACACGTCATATCGGGTCGGGTTTGACGGCAAAGGGTTCATGGCCGTGCTCGTGTTGCTTGGCCATTGCGAACTGGACCATCCATAATTTACGTAAAAATAGGCGTTCCTGTCCCAATTACCGTCACCGACTTTTCCTCCGCTAGTGCTGCAGCTTCCCGCCGTCGATACCGCATGGCATTTGTCTCGAGGATAGCCCATAGCCTGGGGCATGCTGGCAAGCGGGAGATCAGCGGAAGTCGACGTTGGCAGATATTCAGGTGACGGTAATTCCCACTCGTTGTTCTTAAAGCCACACTTATCGCCACCATTGGCATTACCCTTACGGATTACGTCTTTTACCGTGTTGATCGACGGAGGGCAGAGGCCACCGCTTGGGCAGGAAGTATTGCTCCCGTTCCCATTATTGCCCTTGCCAGATTGAGGATCGTTGCTCGGCTTCTCATAAATATCGAAGCGTGTGTTCAAGGCCTGAGTGACAGGTGTTCCTGCTCCTGTTCTCGTCTGCACGCCTTCAAGGCTGGAACACTCGCCAGGCAACGTGATCCATCCAAGAGCCTCTCTCAGTTCCACGTTCGGGTTCGATGTAGAGGTTCCTACATCCAGATAGCCGAAGTTTCCGGGCGCCCACGCGCTATTCCCATTTCCGACCGAGACGAGCTTCAGACCTCTGCCGATCCGGCTTGCAACATCAAAATCATAATCGGTTGTGCCTGGATCATCCGGCTCGTCAGGATTGCAGATCATCAATGGAGGCACCTTGCAGATCGCCTGCCCCAAACCCGCATAGGCCTTGGCCGACAACGAACCCGACGAAATGACCGCAACAATCGGCGTCAAAGCGAAAAAGGCGGTGCGTGGGCTGACAGTCACCTCGACGAAATGCGCATCTGCTACCGAAGCAACCGTGCCACTACGATCCTTATTTTTGTAGAATTTGATCGATGCCGTGCTGGGGCACGCCTGCGCCGTATCGAATGCGCCGGTGTTTTGGATCCTGACCGCTCGACCGCTATTATTGCCATCGTTAGCGAAGCGGGTGTCATTCTGTATCAACGTGGCGGCAGCATTCGCCGCCCGTTTGCACGCATCTCCTTTTCCATCCAACTGCGTCGCGGCTGCCAACGCTGCTTGATCAGCAGCATTCTGCAACTCCGTATCCATCGCCGCCATCCGCGCATAGTCGAACGCGATACCACCGGCAGCTATCAAACCGAAAAGCGACAGGGCCACCGTCGGTGCCACCGCACCGCTGGTTGACCTCAGGAGGCTGTTCCGACGGGCAGACATGGATGAAGCCCCCCTTACCGGCCGCCCGAGCCGCCGCCACCAGACCCGCCGCCTGTGCCGGAGGTCGTGCTGATGGTCGCAGGCTTCTTCACCTTGTCGGTGCGGTAGCGTTCGATCGCGGCCGCGCTGCGGGCGCCGTCACCGCCTTCGGCCAGCGCTCCTTCATAGCGCGGCTCGGGGTTGATCACCTGCACCGCATAGTTGCTGCGCACCGCGCCGCCAAAGGTCGGGTCGTTGGCGGTACATCCCGCCAAAGCCGGACCAACCAGCATCGCCGCGACGATCAACCGGCCCATGGTCATCCTCTCCCTCATAGCTCATATCCACTCTGCGCCGCGCCCGCCGGAGCCGGATCAGCCGGAGCCGGAGCCGCAGGCCGCTTCGAAGACGGCGGCATCGCGTCGGGACTGAGCGGATTGATGCCCACCGCCTTGTCCGTGCGCCCCATCAGGAACAGGTCCAGCTCATGCGGATTGCCCACGCGGTCGGTCGGCAGGCGCACATCCTCCGCCCGCATCGGCTTTACGAGGCGCGGCGTCACGATCATGACCAGTTCGGTCTGCTGCTTCTGGAAGCCGGTCGAACGGAACAGCGCCCCGATGATCGGGATCGATCCCAGCACCGGCAGCTGCCGCACCGTATCCTGGAAGTCGTTGCGCAGCAGCCCCGCGATGGCAAAGGACTGCCCATCTCGCAGTTCCACCACCGTCTTGGCCCGCCGCGTCAGCAATCCCGGCACCACCAGCCCGTTGATCGTCACCGACGCCGAAGGATCGATCGAGCTGACCTCCGGCTCCACCACCAGGTTGATGATGCCATCGCTCAGCACCGTGGGCGTAAAGCCCAGGCTGACGCCAAACGGCTTGAACTCGACCGTGATGCCATTATTGCCATTGCCGCCCCCGCCGCCGCCATTCTGCACGACCGGGATCGGGAATTCGCCACCCGCCAGAAATGACGCAGTCTCACCGGAGAGCGCCACCAGCGTCGGCTCGGCCAGCGTCTTCACCAGCCCCTTGCGCTCCAGCGCGTCCAGCGCGGAAAAGATGTTGAGGCTGCCGATCTTGTACGCCCATGTCCCCACGCCGAAGGCATCGGACAGGCCATCCAGTGCGATCGTGGGCGTCCGCCCATTGTTCGTCGGCACGATCGAGTCAGCCGACAGATCGCCGATGCTGCCCACGGTCCTGTTGCCGACAAAGCTGTGGTTCAGCCCGATATCCTTCGCCGCCGACCGGTTCACCTCCGAAAAGCGCACCTCCAGCATCACCTGCTGCGAAGCACCGACCGACAGCATGTTGACGACCTTCTCGTCCCCACCCGCATAGGTCCGGGCGATCTGCACCGCGCGATCCACAGCCGAAGCGCTCGACACCGTCCCCGTCAGCACCACCGCGTCATTGGAAATGCGCGCGCCGATCTGCTCGCCCGGGATCAGCTCGGACAACTGCCGCTTCAACGTCACGACGTCCGGCCCCACCGCCACATCGACCACCGCGATCAGCATGTTGCGGCTGTCATAGAGAGTAAGGCTGGTCGTCCCCACCTTCTTGCCCAGCACATAGAGCGACCGGTTGGTCATCGGCAGGATGTCGGCGACCTCCTGATTGCCCACCAGAGCCTTGGAAAAAGGCCGGTCGACCGTCAGCACCTGGCTCTTGTTGAGCGGCACGTCCAGCTGCCCCGCATGATCCACATTGCTGGCGGTCAGCGAGGCGATCTGCGCCGGAGCGGATGTCGCCACCCCGAAAGCCAGCGCCGTCCCCAGCGCCAGCATGGACAAGGACTTAGCGGGAACCATAGCGCTTCACCTCATAGCTGGTGCCGGTCGTGCCGCGGACGATCTCGACCGATGCGGTCGCTGGCAGAGCGGAAACATTCTTGGGGACAGTGCGACGCGGCGCACGCATCACGGGCACCGGAGCAGGCAGATAGGCCGCTTCGGCAATCCGGCCGCGCGAAGCCGAAAAACCGCCGACATAAGCCCCGTCGCGCAGGTCCTCCGTCCCCACCGTCTGTACCGCCGGGTTCGGTTCATCGGTCACGTTGCGCAGTACCAGTGTCAGCTGGCCGACCTGCTGGCCCAGAACCAGCTTCTGCGCATCGACCTGATTGACTTCCAGCGTGGCGGTCTTGCCGATTGCCGGATCTTTCGAACTGTCATTGGCATTCTGGTCGATCGCGATCACGCGGATATTCTGAAGCAGCACATCGGTGATCTGCTGACCGCCGCCGCCCATGCCGTCCTGCGCGGTCCGTGTGACGAAGACATCCACGGTGTCGCCCGGCAGCACAAAGCCGCCCGCCGCCGCCACGTCGCTCACGCGAACCGCCACAGCACGCATTTCGGGCCGCAGCACACCGGACATGGTGGCGCGGCCTCCCTCTGCGGACAGCTTGGATGTCAGGATCGGCTCACCCGGCTCGATCTGCCGCAGCACCACACGCTGCTTGCCGAGAGACGTGAGCTGGACCGGATCACGAAAAGCACCGGGAGGCACGGAAGCCGCAGGCCAATCGACCACCCTGATCTTTTCCGGCGTCACCGCCGTCCCAAAGGCCAGCGGCATCGACGCGACGACGACCTTGGCCATACCGCCTTGCGGCGTTGCCTGCGCCTGCTCCGCCCTGCTCAAATAGCTATTGGCGACAAATACCGCCGCCAGACCCAGCAAGATCGCGAAGCCAAGAAAGATTAGAGATCTGCGCTGCCCCACGACAACTCCCCCCGGAATTGTGGATTAAGTCTGGCCGGCCGCAGCGCGGCCGGCCCGTCTTCAGCTTAGGTTGCGGGCGCGCCCGTGGAGGAAGTTCCACAATCTGCAGCGGTCGGACCGCTCGTGCCGCCGACGCCCTTGATACAGGTCACCGCCTTGTTCATGGAACTATCGATCGCATCGCCCAAGTTCCATGCGGCAATCGCAATACCCGTACCCACAATCGCCAAGATCAGCGCATATTCCGCTGCCGAAGCACCGCTCTGATCATTCCAAAGCTTCTTGAAGAAAGTCATGTCTTTTACCCCTATTTGACCGGAAACCATTTTCCCGGCTGCTCTCGCACAGTTCTGCGGAGGGGCCTTTGCCACCTGGCGACCCTAGCGTTGGTGTTCCCCTTCGCCAGGCAGTTGGGCAGTTCCCGTAGAACTTGCGTTCAAAATGAACCAATGAAGGGGCAAGTCAACATGGTAAAAAATATGTCCATTTTTCAGTCCGTTAAGTCGATTTTTTGTTAACCATTTTCGTTTTCCCTACTTACCGCAGCAAGTAACCCGTAAATATTTTAAAATATATCTTTGGTTATATATCGGTCGAAAAACAGAGAAATACTTTTATTTTCTTTCGCATTATAGGTCAAGTTAGGCAAATATAACTTACTGACCATATTTAAATGACCAATTTACTGATTCTCTATTGCAGTATTAATTCTAGTATAATCGCATAATTAACGATATATATCTATGGCCGCTCATGAAGGATCCTCTCCTAATTCAGATCAGATACACAGCCTGAGAGTCCACCCTTCCCTCTTGTAGGACGCACCGCTTTGCGGCTGCACAGTCGGCCAGGGTCACGCTCCGGCGCGAATCAGCAACAGCTCGACGTCTCGAAAAACCGAATCATCTGCATGGATTTGCGCGCCGTAAAAGGAGCGCCAGCGCATCCAGTCAGGCGCTTACCCTATTACGGAATGTGATGTTCACCCGCTCGGACAACAACAGGTACGGCAACCACAGCGCGACACTGATCAGCACCTTTTTCACATTCCCGCTCAGCAGATCCGCCAGCGCCATTTCCACCGCCGGGGGAACATCTCCGACCCGAGCGACGAATTGCGCGATCCCCACTTGAGCCATCAGGTCCACGCCCCACACCATTGCCAAAAAGCGGGGAAAGAGCGGCACCATCCGCAACGCCGTCGCAAATGCGAACATGTACAGGCATGACAGCAGCACGACGTCCGCCAGCATCACGGCATAAAGGCTGATGAACCAGGTCGGTGCATAGCTGCCCAATGCAGGCACCGCGCTCAAGAACTCAAGCGTGCGCACCGGAACATTGAGCGCGATACCCAGCAGCAGTGACGCCATCACGCCGTATAGGCCGAACTGCGACATCTCCCGCGCTTCCAGGCAATCGACCTTGCGCCACCGGCCCACTTGCGCCAGCCGCAAACCAGGTTGCGCGTGCAAACGCCCCGCCGGAAACAACTTGAGGCCCAATAGCAGCGTACCCACCGGCGCACCGACGACAAGCATATAGGGCAGCAGGCCCAATCCACTCGCCCAGGGCGCATCGGCATAGGGCGTCGCCGGAAATGCCAGCCGCAGGCCGCAGGCAAAGGCGGCGATCAGGATCCACGTGCCGACGATGCGCTGCAAATTCAGCTGTAATGACAGCACCAGCGCCACGCTTTTGCGGTAAAGATGATCCTGAACCAATCGCACCATGGAAACCGGACCTCCGCTCACCGCATCATCGGAAGGGTCATCTATCAACCATTCTGGTTAACCCGGGGTAAAACGCCCCCACCGCCTCAAAAGTTCTGCGAAGCCCCATGCGAGGACAATCGAACGGCGCGGCACAGCAGGGGCCCTTCCTTAACGCTTGCAGTCGGCCCTTCTCACTTCCGGGGCACGGTAATCTGAATCATCGTCCGCCCGCCGATATTCCGCAGATATACTTCGCCGCCCAGCGCCTGCACCCGCCGCATCAATGACCGGGATTGCACCGCGCCCGTAGACCCCAGCCTCGCAAGATTGGGCACGCCATCGTCGGTCACATGCAACGCAATCCGGTTGCCCGCCGGTTGCAGCGAAAACTCGACCGCATGCGCGCCCGCGTGGCGGACCGCATTGGCGACGATCTCACGCACCGCGAAGCTCAGTTCGCGTCCGATCATCGCGCTGGTCGCGCAATTGCCGTCCTCCACGCGCAGCTCGCATCTTATGCCCCATTGCTCCGCCAGCGACCGCACCACCATCGACAGCGTCTCGGGCAGATAGGCGAAATCCTCATCGTCCTCGACCGGGTTGATGATCCATCTGATGGTGCCGATCTGATCCTTGGCGATCCGATCCACATTCGCCAGCACTGGAAAGGGATCGTCGATCGTTCCGTTCAGCACCGGCGCGACCTGATAGCGGATACTCGCCAGCGCCTGCAGCACGCTGTCATGCAGTTCCCGCTGCAACCGCTCGCGCTCACGCGCACCAGCGATGACATGGGCAAGGTCCAGGCTGTTGCGGACCATCATCTCGTCACAGGCGCTTTCAAATACGCGCTGCGCGATCGCCGCTGCATCTTCATGCGTCGGATCATCCAGCTCGACGGCGCCCACGGCATCGAACGTGCCCAATGACACGCGCAGCGTCATCAGCGTTTGCGCATCCAGCATGGCCGCCCAAGCCCGGCCTCCGGGGCTCAGCGGAGCCAGATGGCTTATACCGTCCTGTGACAGGCCGATCGACGCGCCACGGCGGCAGTCATGCCAGCCCGTCTCCACCGCCAGCAATCCATTGCTGCCCTCGGGCCTGGTTTCGCCGAACCGGCTCGACGCAAATCGGTAGGCTTCGGTGCTCGCCGTACGGAACAACACCGCCCCATTCTCGCTCCCCGTGGCGATCTTCAACGCCTGCAGCAGAAAGGGTTCGGAACCGCCCTTCACAAGCGGCAAACTGCCTTCCGTCAGCCGCCTTGCCTTTTCCTCCTGCAACAACTTCTCACGGCGCGGGCCAAGCAGCATGCCCGTCACCACTATCACCACGGCAAGATAGAGCACGCGCAGCGCCACGCGTTCCGGGTCCGGCTCGGACGGCACCTCGACGATCTTGTCCATCCAGACCGTCAGCAAAGCCGTCATGGCCGCGAATGCGCCGACCAGAACGTGGAAGCGGCGACGCACGATCAGCGCGATCTCGATGGCGACGAACAGGCTGCCGACAAAATAGGGGCTGTCCGACGCGTTCGTCACCACCAGCAGCGACAGAAACAGCAGCGCGTCCAGAAAAACCACCGGCTTTCGGATACGCATCTCCGTCACCCACGACCGCGCCGACAGGATCAGTGCGCCCAGCGCGAGCAGCAGCATGGCGAAGATGATGCCGTTCTCCGCAATCTCGGCCCAAGAGCGCGGCGAAGCGAATGCAAAGCTCACCACCGTATAGACGAGGGCGAGTACAAGGCGTGTGACGTCCAGCATGCGCCACGGCCGAAGCGCGGAAAGGCCAGCCCGTGGCCGCCTTCTGAAAGCCCGCAACATGTCCGCATGTCCATTGGTCATGCTGTCACAACTCCGCCTTATTGGCAGTTATATGTTCAGATATATGCCTTTTGATAAGTATTCATTCACTTTACGCAGTGAAGGTAAAGTGAACGCAGATTGCATCTGCTAAAAAGGATGATCATCAAATGACGTTGATGAGATATGCCGATGGAATATCTCCACGACATTGAACAAGCTCAAAGGCTTTTCCACGACCCTTCTCCTCCGACCCGCGCCATAATTGTCAGCGTCTGGAAAGATCATTGCAGGAGTGCAACCACAAGGCAAGAGCAGGAGGAAGAATCACGCCGAAATCAGGCACCTATCTCCACGCCCACATCATTTCGATACCGTAACAACATCACGGAAAAACCGCGTTTTCCCGCTATTTCATTCATGAAAATAATCATAAATCTGCCGCGCCACAGCTTTCGAAACCCCGGGCGCCTTCAGCAAATCTTCCAAAGCCGCGCTCTTCACCGCCTTCGCCGTTCCGAAATGCATCAGCAGCGCTTTCTTCCGCGAAGGCCCGATGCCCGGCACCTCGTCCAGCGAGCTGGTCGAAATGGCCTTGCTCCGCTTCTGCCGATGCGCCCCGATCGCAAAGCGATGCGCCTCGTCCCGCAACCGCTGGAGATAGAACAGCACGGGATGGTTAATCGGAAAGCTGATCTCCCGCCCGTCGGGCATATGGAATATCTCCCGCCCCTCCCGTCCATGATGCGGCCCCTTGGCAATGCCGATCATGCACACATCCTCGATGCCCAGGTCTTCCAGGATCGCGCGGGCCGCCGACAATTGCCCCTTGCCGCCGTCGATCAGCACCAGGTCGGGCCACTCACCACTGTCCCGATCGGGATCCTCCCGCGCCGCCCTCCCAAAGCGCCGCTCGAACATCTCCCGCATCATGGCGAAATCGTCATTCGAGATTTCCGGGTTCTTCATGTTGAACTTGCGATAGGCATTTTTGCGGAACCCCTCCGGCCCCGCGACTACCATGGCGCCCAGGGCGTGGCTGCCCTGGATATGGCTGTTGTCATAAATCTCGATCCGGTCAGGCACTCCGTCCAGTCCGAATGTCTCGACCATCTCTTCAAGAACCTTCGCCTGAGTGGTCGTTTCCGCCAACCGCCGGTCCAGCGCCTCGACAGCATTGCGCTGCGCCTGCCGGATCAGCCGCGTCCGCGTGCCTCGTTGCGGCACCTCGATACGCACTTTCGCGCCAGCCCGTTCGCCGAGCGCCTGTGCGATCAGTTCACATTCCACAGGCGTGCGATCGGACAGGATCAGGCGTGGCGGCGGCACTTCCTCATAAAATTGCGCCATGAAGCTCGCCAGCACCTCATCCTCCGCCACTTCGGCCGTATGGACCGGAAAGAAGCTGCGGTGCCCCCAATTCTGTCCCCCGCGAATGAAGAAGGCCTGGATGCACATCGCCCCGCCCTTGGTCGCCAGCGCGAAAATATCGGCGTCACCCAGCCCTTCCGCATTGATCGCCTGGCTACCCTGGATAAAGGTCAAGGCCTTCAGCCGGTCGCGCAAAACAGCGGCCTGCTCGAAATCCATGGCTTCTGAAGCGGCCTGCATCGCCTCGCCCAGCTTCTTCTGCACGGCCGTCGACTTGCCGCCCAGAAAATCCTGCGCATCCTTGACCAGCTCGGCATAGCCCGCCTCGTCGATCCGCTGAACGCAGGGCGCGGAACAGCGCTTGATCTGGAACAGCAGGCAGGGCCGCGACCGGTTCGCGAAAAAGCTGTCGGTGCAGCTGCGCAAAAGGAACAGCTTTTGCAGCGCATTGATGGTCCGCGTCACCGACCCGGCGCTGGCGAAGGGACCATAATAGCGCCCCTTATATTTCCGCGCGCCACGATGCTTCTGAACGCGCGGGAAGGAATGATCCTCCCGCAGCAGGATGAACGGAAAGCTTTTATCATCGCGCAGCAGGACATTATAGGGCGGCCGAAACCGCTTGATCAGCTGCGCCTCCAACAGCAGCGCCTCAGCCTCGCTGTTGGTGGTCACGATCGTCATGGACCTGGTTTGCGCCACCATCCGCTGCAACCGCTTCGGCAGCCGATCGACCTGCGTGTAATTGGCCACCCGATTACGCAGCGCGCGAGCCTTGCCCACGTAAAGCACGTCGCCGCGCGCGTCCTGCATGCGGTAAACACCAGGCCGCGTCGGCAGGGTCTTCAATGTGGTGCGAATGGCTTCGACGCCCGCCTCAATGTCCGGGTTCCCTGCCCCCCTTACAGTGAAGCTGGCTTTATCTTCGTGAAAACGGTCGGGCGATTGGGGATGCGACATGGTTGCAGAGATAGCGGGGGCAGAGCCAAGCGCAATGGCCGAGCACCCTCCTGTTGCCTTGGGGGCATTGAAACAGCCGGGCGATTTCCCACCTAGCGCTCGCCACTCCACTCTCCTCGCGGTCAAAGTTGCAGGCAAGCCTCGGGGACCAGCAGAAAGTCATGAATATGGTGACAAAGGCCTATGGCGCTTATGCCGCTGACAAACCCGTGGAACCGATCGACATTGAACGCAGGGCGGTAGGTCCTCATGATGTGCAGATCGCGATAGCCTATTGCGGCATCTGCCATTCAGACCTGCACCAGATCCGTTCGGAGTGGGCGGGCACTCTCTATCCCTGCGTTCCTGGACATGAAATCGTCGGCCAGGTAACCGCCGTGGGTGAACATGTCACCAGCTTCAAGCCGGGCGATACCGTGGGCGTGGGCTGCATGGTGGACAGCTGCCAGCACTGCGCATCGTGCGAGGAAGGGCTGGAGCAATATTGCGAAACCGGCTTCGTCGGCACCTATAATGGCGCGACGCAGGACCCACCCGGCCACACGCTTGGCGGATATTCTCAGGACATCGTGGTGAAGGACAAGTTCGTCCTGAAGATTCGACACCCCGTCGACCAACTCGCCGCGGTTGCGCCGCTGCTATGCGCGGGCATCACGACCTACTCGCCTCTCCGACATTGGCAGGTAGGGCCGGGCAAGAAGGTCGGGATCGTGGGGATCGGTGGCCTCGGTCACATGGGCGTTAAGCTGGCCCACGCGATGGGCGCGCATGTTGTCGCGTTCACCACGTCTGAAGCAAAGCGGCAGGATGCGCTGGACCTGGGCGCTCAGGAAGTCGTCGTGTCGCGCAACGCTGACGAAATGGCCGTTCACGCAGGCAGCTTCGATTTCATCCTGAATACCGTTGCCGCTAGTCATAATCTCGATCAGTTCACCGCTCTTCTGAAGCGGGAGGGGACGATGACGCTGGTCGGGGTGCCGGAACATCCGCACCCTTCGCCCAATATCGGCATGTTGATCTTCGGCCGCAAATCGATCGCCGGGTCTCTGATAGGCGGAATCGCGGAGACCCAAGAGATGCTGGATTTCTGTGCTGACAAGGGCATTGTCGCCGACATCGAGATGGTAGCGGCGCGCGATATTGAGACCGCTTATGAGCGAATGCAAAGAAGCGATGTCAAATACCGTTTCGTTATCGACAATGCGACGCTTGCTGGCTGACACCGGCTTGCCGGGCGCGTCTGATCATCAGGCGCACCCAACCGAAGAGTTTCCAACAAGAAAAAGGGCCGGTGCAGCAATCCGCACCGGCCCTTTTTCGAGCAACATGGCTAGGGCTCAGACGGTTGGGCTCAGCCCCTTGATGGCGCTGTCTACCAGCTGACGATCGGCGCCGGCATCATGATTCTGTGCGATCAGCGTCGCGGCCGCGCTGGTGGCGGCGTTGACGGCCTTGGTGCGAATACCCGCAATGGCCGCGCGTTCGGCTGCTCCGATCTTGTCCTCCGCCATCTTCTGGCGGCGGGCAACCAGTGCCACTGCATTTGCCTTGGCATCTTCCAGCAGCGTTGCCGCTTCGCTTTCAGCCGACTTGCGCATCGCTTCAGCTTCACCGGCCGCATTAGCCAGCTTCGCTTCATACTCCGCCTTCAGCGCGTCGGCTTCAGCGCGCAGCTTTGCCGCTTCCGCCAGCTGTTCCTTGATCTGGGCAATTCGGCCGTCGAGCACATTGCCGATCAGCGCAGGCACCTTCTTGATCAGGAGGATGAGGATGAAGACTGCCATCGCCAGGCTGACCCAGGCAGTCGCGTCCATGCCAACGGCTTTCGGATCCGTGTGCGGCACCACGCCTTCATGCGCGACGGTGCCGACCGGCTCCATCCCCTCGGCGTGAATTGCCTCTTCGATATGCGGAGGCGAACCTTCGCTATGCTGTGCTGCTGCCTCAGCCATGGGCCAGTGCCGCCTTTACTGCGTTGCGGGCCGCTTCGTCCGACGCGTTCACGCCGGAAATACGGGCCACCATGTCGCGCGCCGCTTCGGCGGCGACGGTTTCAATCTCTGCCATAGCTGCCTGGCTAGCCGCCTGGATGCGGGCTTCGGCAGCGCCGATCCGCGTGGCGATTTCAGCGTCGGCGGCGGCAAGCTGTCCTTCGGAGGCCCTGGCAGCTTCCGCTTTCGCACGGGCGAGCGTCGCCTGGGCCGCAGCCCTGCTTTCCGCGTCACGGGTGCGATAATCGGCCTCTGCCTCATCGGCGCGGGCGAAGGCAGCCTTGGCGGCGTCCAGATCACCAGTGATCTTCGCGTCGCGCGCGTCGGCCGTCGCCTGAACCTTGGGGACCATGCCCCGGCCGATGACGAAGAAGACAAAGCCGAACGTCAGCAGCATCCAGAAGATTTGCGACGCATAAGTTTCGGCGATTTGCGCGATTTGAGGCATTTTGGGTCCGTCCGATCAGGGCACCGTCAATTCATAGCGAGCGAACGGGACGGCGAAGGCCGCCCTGCCCGCTCGCCAAGCGGTTGTCAGGCCACGAACACCAGGATCATGGCGATAACGAACGCCAGCAGACCCAGAAGTTCGGCCGCGGCGAAACCGATGAAGAGGCGGCCCTGCTGGCCGTCAGCGGCGCCCGGATTGCGCAGCGCGCCTTCCAGGAACGATGCGAACACGTTGCCCACACCGAGCGAAGCGAGACCCGCACCAATGGCGGCCAGGCCAGCACCGAGCAGCTTTGCGGCTTCTGCGTCCATGTCGTAAACTCCCTTTTCTAAACTCGAACAAATGGTTGGAAAAATAGCGAAAACTTAGTGAAGGTTCTCAGCGTCGTTCAGATAGACCGAAGTCAGCAGCGCGAACACATAGGCCTGGATCACCGCGACCAGCACTTCCAAGGCGCTGATGCCGATCATCAGGATGAAGCTCGCCGACCCGACGGTCAGGCCGTAGCCAACGCCAGCGTTCGAGCTGTTGATGACGAACCCGGCCAACACCTTGAGCAGAACGTGCCCCGCCGTCATCGCAACGAACAGTCGCAGGCCAAGGCTGAACGGCCGCACCATGAAGGACACCAGCTCGATCGGGAAGATCACCGGGATCATCGGCAGCGGCGTACCATGCGGCACGAACAGCGAGAAGAAGTGCAGCCCATGCTTCCAGAAGCCGACGATCAACACGATCGAGAAGCTCAGGATCGCGAGTACGCCCGTGGCTGTGAAGTGGCTGGTGAAGGTGAACGGGTGCAGGCCGATCAGGCCAAGCGGCAGCAGGCCAAGCAGGTTCGCCAGCAGGATGAACATGAACAGCGAGAAGACATAAGGAATATACTTCTTGCCGCCCTCGCCCACATTGGCGATCAACAGGCTCTTGATGAAGCCGGTCATATATTCGACCGCCATCTGCCAGCGACCGGGCACCAGCTCGCGCTTCATGCCGCCGATCACGAAGATCCACAGCACCACGGCAGCAGCCACCATGTAAAGCGCGCTGTTGGTGAACGCGATGTTATAGCCGCCGAGCGACAAGTGATCCGTACCGAACAGCGGTTCGATCGCAAACTGGTGCATCGGATCGATTTTGCCGGATTCTGCCACGTTGACCCCTGTAACGTCTGGTATTCGGACTAAGATAAAAGCGCCCCTATTCGCCGGGACGCTTCGTCGTCGTCAATCTGATGATGTTCCTGAAAGCCACCACGATCCCAAGACCGAGGAAAGCCAGCAGGAGCCATGGAGATGTCCGCAGAAAGTAGTCCAATGTCCCACCAACCACGGCACCACCGGCAAGACCACCGATCAGTTCTGCAAGAACCCTGTTGCCCAGGCGCGATCCATCGTCGGCCTGTTGCTTCGTGGTCCCCTGCCTGACCTTTTCGGCTCGTTCGGCCTTTGCGATCCGCTCCTCAAGAGAAGTGATGCGCGCGTCCTCATCCGCCGGGTCTTGCCCGGGTACATCCTCCGCCATGACCATTCCTTTCCGTTCAGGCAGATAAGCCTGCGTCAGGCGGCATGGCGCGTGCGGCTGCACCCGTCAAGGCGCGGCCCGTTTAGAAAGGGCTTTCGGGATAGTCAACCGTAGTTGGGCAGGAGAATCGTGCTTCGCCCGAACGCAGCAAAGAAACTCCCACGCGCCGCAGGAATTACCCCGCGGTCGCGCAATAGCTGGGCAGCGCAATCGGCCCGGCGCCCTTGGTTTGCCAAGGCCCCGCGCCCACGCGGTACACCTGTCCCTGCTTCACTCGGTTGCTCAGCGTTTGACAGCCAGTGGCAGCCGCCACGTCCTGAACCGTCACACCGCGCTTGCTTGCAAGGTCGGTGTAGGCCGCCCGCCGCTTTATGTTGATCGATTCGACTTCCGATCGCACAGCCCCGCTGACCGACCCGGCGATGCCCAGATAGCCATCCGCCTGTTCGCCCACGGCGCCCTCCGCCATCGCCGCCGCAACCGCGCCCGACTGCGCGCGCGCAGGCGCGCTGGCGACAAAGCCGGTCGCCAGCACGACGGCGGCACCTGCGGCGATCATCAAAAGCTTGCGTGTCATTGCGGGAACAACTCCGGGTTATTCTGGATAAGATCCTGTGCATCGCGCTGAAGGCGAACGACCACCTCCTGCTGCACCTTTACGTTCAGGTTGATTTCGATCGGCTTGTCAGGCGCCTTCACCTGAATGCAGCCCGCCAGGGCCAAACCGGCGAAACCCGCCGCACATATCGCTCGTTTTTTCATCGCTGTTCCCTGTTTCTCACAGTGTCGCTTTCCGCAGGCTTAACTGCAATGCCTTCGCGAATCTTCTCCTGCATCTGATCGCCTATGCTGTTCTGAATGAGCGTGGTGGGATCGATGAAGGATTTGGCGGTGCCCAGCAGGCCGCGGAACGGCGCGGCGATGCGCACATTGAAGATGAAGGGCAAGCCGGTCAGGCTGCGCGCCATGCCGTCTGGCACGTCCCCGAGCTTGCCCCGGTTGACGCCGTTGAACACCACATTCGTCACCATCTCGCCATCCAACGCGCCGTCCATCAGGATGGTGAGGCACTTATATTGCAGATTCTTGAGCGCATCGAAGGCGAGCTTGCCCATCACGCCAAGCTGCTCGTTGGAGACTGGCCCGACATAAGACAAAGTTCCGGATTGGCGGTTGGGATCGCACGGAACCGTCGGCAATACGCCTTCGGGCATGATAAGCGGCGGCATGCCCTGCTGCCGCGCGGCCAGCACGCCACCGGCGACGCGGCCGCCCTGCGAATTGAAGATCAGCGGCATCAGTCCATCGAACGTGCCGGTGGCCGAGATATTGTCCAGCTCCATCGCCTGGATGAAGGCTCCTGCGTCGATGCCGATCACACGGAACGTCAGATAACGGTCCACATCCGCACTGAAATCCATGGTCGTGGGCAAAAGAACGAGCTGTCCTCCGGAGAAGGGCCACCCCCCGCCCTCGATATGCACCTTCTGCCCCGGTTCCAGCCTGTAGCGAACGGTGCCGTCGCGCACCTCGATGCCTGGATTGACCATCCTGATCCGCAGCACCTGCCCCGGCGCGCTCACCAATCCGAGCAGATCGGTAAAGCGCAACTCGCCCGACAATCCTTCGACCGGGCCGAAAGCTGCCGCCAGCTTGGCATTGTCTGTGCGGAACAGCCCATCGCTGGTCACCGCATTGCCATTCCACCGGATATGCCCTTCCCCCGTCACCGTCGCCTCGACATTGGCAACGACCCCCAGCGCCAGGCGCGTGACTTCTTCAGGCTGCAAAGTGGGACCAAATACCAACCCCGGCACGTTAAGGTCGGCCTTGCCCCGCCCTGAACCCAGATCATGCGCTATGTCTGCACGCGCCACCAACGCATCATCGCGCGGCACCCGCAGCGTTCCGGTCGCCGCAATCCTGCCGTCCCGCAATGTGAGGGCGAAGTCCGGCACCTTGAGCGGTTCGAACCGTCCCGGCGTCTGGGCATCGCGCACCATCATTGCAGCGGCGAGCCTCAGTGCGCCTTGCGCGAAGCTCCATTCGCCCGTGCCGTCTTCCACGATCAGCGGCACAGAACCGATCCGCGCATTCGCTCCGGCGAGTCTTCCCTTCAGCCCCTGGGCCGTAGCCTGGCCGGTCAGCGTTTCCGCCACCAGCCGTACCGGGGATGCCTGCGGCCCGATGGCGAACTCCGCGCGGGAAAGCGCAAAGCCCTCCTGCCCCAAAGCAACCCTCGCCCGCTCGGCCGACAGCCGCATCGGGCTCTGGCCGCTGCGGCCGCGCAGGTCGAGATTGCGGATCTCGGCACCCGCGCGCACTCCGTCCGGCCCTGTCGAAAGCAGCGCGCCTCCCCCGATCGGGCATAACGTCTGCCGGGTCCGGCCGATGGCGAAACTCCCGTAACGCGCCTCCTCCAGCGCCAATGGCACGCAGCGGCGGTTGATCGCGATGGCCCCGTTCGCGCTCAATTCTCCCGTCACCGGCATCGCGAGTCCGCGCAGCCGTCCACCCGGAAGCGGCCCGTCGAGCTTCACCACCGTAGAGAAGAAGGTATCCCCGCGAGGTCCCGCCGTGAAACGAACCGGCTCCAGCGCAAGCTTAGCATCTCCGGCAGCATAGGGGTCGATGAACAGCTGCCCGCCCAATCCGCCACCCGGCCGCCGCGCCAGTCTCAGCGCAGCCTTGGGCAGCCCGCCTCCATCAGTCGTGATGGCGCCATCCAGCGCCCAATCAATGGCCGCGCCACCTTTTCCGGGCCAGCTGATCATTATCTCGCCGTCTCCCGGAACGGCGATCCGGGCTCCACTACGCGCGTTAAAGCCGGTGCCCGTCAGTACGACGCTGCCACCCTTGCCGCTTTGAGCGAAGGCAAGGTTGGTCCGCAGCACATTATTCTCACCCGCATGGGCCACCGCATCCGCCAGTCGCGCAGCCAAAGGCGCCAGAGGCGTGCCGACGGCAGATCGCTTCAACCCGGCCAGCGGGTCACGACCGGCCAGGCTCAGTTGATGTGCCGATAGCCGTGCGCTGGCTTGTGACGTGCCGCGACCGACGCGCCAGGCTCCGATAATCTCCGTCTCACCAGCCTTGATGCTTGCCAATCCAAGCGCCGCCACGCCGATCCGCGCCCGGCCAGCGGTCTCCGACGCGTTGCCGTTGAAATCGATCCGCCCTGCCGGTTTGGCCAGCACCATGCCAGAGGACTTCAACGCCTCTGCCCCCAGGGTGACATGCCCGTTCCACCGGTCGAGCGCCTTGCCCAGCCACACATCGATCTCAGCGCGCGGCGTCGCCGCCGCCGTCCTGCTTCCCCGGCAGCCAAGAGCCGCCGCCTGCACTGGTCCGATCAGATGGGGCTGCTCATTCCTGATCGCCACGTCCAGCAAGGCGATCATGCGGGTTGCGCTGCATCCGGCGATTGCCGCACGAGGCATGGCGGCGGCGAGACGGCCGTCAAAGCCCGACTTCAACTTACCCTTGCCTTCGATCTGCATGCCGACCGTCCCGGCGTCGGTATCGAGCCGGATGCGCGCATCCCGCAGCGCCAATGCTATGTCGGGCAAGCTGAATGGCGCCTTCGAGGTGGGGTCGCCGAATTTGTCGAGCTCCCCCAGCCGGAGCACGCCGCCGCGGTAAGATCCCCGCAACCGCACACCTCCCGCCCTGACCTCCGCCACATGCGGGGAAAGACCGGTAAAGGCGAGGTCCACCTCCACCCAGCGAGCTGTCAGGTCCGGATTTTTAGGATCACCAAGAACGATATTCTCGATGCGCTGGGTACGCAGGCCGATGTCTTTCAGGTCATAACTCGCCTGAACGCCCCTGCGGTTCATTTCCCGCCCGATGAAGTTTTCGGCGATGGGCGCCCGCTGGGTCCACAAAGCAACAAGGATCAGCGCCAGGGATCCTGTCCCGACACCCAGCCAGCGTAACCAGCCACGACGAGATTCCTCTTCGCCGTCCTCATCTTCGATGCTTATGGCCAACCCCGGCTCTCAACCCTTATCCGTAACGCCTGCATAACGTCTGAGCTGCCTTAAATATCCTTGCCCCGCATTTACGCAACGCATAGGTCCATTTCCCTGAACAGGGGATTATAAGGCATTGGCGGACAGGGATGTTGCGGTCAGCCATGATGGCGTGGGTCATCGCGCCCGGCTGCGGCAGAAGTTGGCGGAAAGCGGCGGCGAAGCGCTGCACGACCATGAACTGATCGAATATCTGCTCGCCCTCGCTATACCGCGGCGCGATACCAAGCCGCTCGCGAAGGCGCTGCTGCGGGAATTTGGCGGCATTGGGGGGCTGATGACGGCCGATTGGCAGGCGATCGCGCGGGTGCCCGGCATGGGCGACACCAGCATCGCAGCCGTCAAGATCGTGCATGCCACGCTGCTCCGCATGCTTCGCAGCGAAGTGGCCCAGCGGCCGGTTCTGGCAAGCTGGCAGGCGCTGCTCGATTATCTGCGCGCAGACATGGCCTATCTGCCGGTGGAGCGCGTCCGCGTGCTTCATCTCAACAGCCGCAACATGTTGATCCGTGACGAACATATGGGTGACGGGTCGATCGACCAGGCAGCCATCTACACGCGGGAAGTCATCCGACGCGCAATCGACCTCGGCTCATCCGCGCTCATCCTGGTCCATAATCATCCGAGCGGCTCTCCCGAACCGAGCCGTCAGGATATCGAGATCACCCGCCAGATTGCGGAGGCGGGCAAGCGCCTCAACATCGCGGTCCACGATCACATCATCATCGGATCGCAGGGCCACAGCAGCTTGCGCGCAATGGGGCTGCTGTAGAGCTTACCCTTAGGCGTTGAATCCTACCGAAAGAAATTCAGGTACAGGACCGTTCCAGCCCTCGTCCGGACCATCGTCCTTGACTTCAGCCCGGCGCGGGCGCGCACCATTGGCCTGGCTTCTGGAAGCGCGCGGTTCTTCGCGGCGGTCGTCGCGGCGCTTGCTGGAGCTGCGCTCCGCCTTCCACTCACCCTCGCGGCGCGGCTCTTCCGCCTTTTCCGCTTTTGCAGCACCGGCAGGCGCATCGATCGTCTCGATCTTCTGCCCGATCAGCTTCTGGATATTGTCGATCGCTTCCGCGTCATCAGCCGTCACGAAAGTGAAAGCCGCCCCCTTCGCGCCCGCCCGGCCCGTCCGCCCGATGCGGTGGACATAATCGTCGGGATGCCAAGGCGCATCGAAGTTAAAGACGTGGCTCACACCCTTGATATCGAGCCCGCGCGCCGCGACGTCGGAAGCCACCAGTATATTTACTGTACCGGCACGGAACCGCTCCAGCTCGGCGATGCGCGCCGACTGGTCGATATCGCCATGGATCTCGCCGGACTTGAAGCCATGGCGCTGCAGGCTCTTGTTGAGTTCGCGCACCGTCGTTTTGCGGTTGCAGAAGATCACCGCGCTCTGCACGTCCTCGCCTTCGAGCATCGCGCGCAAGGCCTCGCGCTTCTTGCGCGAATCGACCTTGACCAGCCGCTGGGTGATGTTGGTGGACGCCGTAGCCGGACGCGCCACCTCGATCGACTTGGGGTTGCTCAGGAACCGATCCGCCAGCTTCTTGATCGGCGCGGGCATGGTCGCTGAAAATAGCAGCGTCTGCCTTTGCGACGGCAGCTTCGTGCAGATTTCCTCGATATCCGGGATGAACCCCATATCGAGCATGCGGTCAGCTTCGTCGATCACCAGCATCGAACAGCCGTTCAGCAATATCTTGCCGCGCTGGAACAGGTCCATCAGCCGGCCTGGCGTGGCGATCAGCACATCGACGCCCTTTTCCAGTGCCTTGAGCTGATCCCCCATCTGAACGCCGCCGATCAGCAGCGCCATGTTGAGCTTGTGATATTTGCCGTATTTCTCGAAATTCTCTGCAACCTGCGCCGCCAGTTCGCGCGTCGGCTCCAGGATCAGCGAACGCGGCATCAGCGCGCGGGCGCGGCCATGCGCCAATATGTCGATCATCGGCAGCACGAAGCTGGCGGTCTTACCCGTCCCCGTCTGCGCGATGCCGATGATGTCCTTCATCATCAACA
The DNA here is from genome assembly GCF_054771735.1 of Sphingobium sp. TomMM35A. Classification (NCBI taxonomy): domain Bacteria; kingdom Pseudomonadati; phylum Pseudomonadota; class Alphaproteobacteria; order Sphingomonadales; family Sphingobiaceae; genus Sphingobium; species Sphingobium sp. TomMM35A. The sequence goes on along the minus strand of NZ_BSRC01000001.1, from coordinate 674,650 downwards.
CGGGCGGGATCGCCTGTGCCTGAATAGGCGTGGGCGTGTCATATCCGGCCTCGTTAACGGCCTTCAAAAGTTCATCGGATAGGCCGAGATCGGCAAAAGTCATTCAATTGTCCGGGACAGAGGCTCTCCGCAACGCGCTCCTGCACCACGGAAATCGCGCGCGCCTTGCTGAAATATCGGCGTCTTGTCAAGAAATTCGCGCATTGCGGCCAGCTTAAACTCGGGTCAATCGTCCTGTTCCGCCTCTTCCAATCGCCTGAAACTGTCGATCACACAGCTCAGGCCACTGCGTGCCTGCAGTTCGTCCCTGCCTGAACAAAGCGACCCATCATCATCCGGCTCGACATAGAAACCCGAATAGAAGCCGGTAGAGCTGCATCCCCGCTCCAACCTTGCGCGGTAACGGTGGTTATCGGCCAGCAGCAGGTCGACCCCATGCCCCACCACGACGCTTGCCGACCGGATAGACCGCAGCGCGATACAGCGCGGCCCTTTCCTTTCCTTCCACTCACGTCCCGCCTGGGGAGCGATGCGCGCGGGCGCACGCCCTTTTTTCGCCATCGGCACGCGGATGATGACCCGTTGCTCGATCGACATCTGAGCCATCTGCACAGGCCCGGCAGTGGGTGCGACAAGGAGCAGCAGGACGGAATGAAGCAAATCGAACCCCTTTTGGGGCGGCACGCTATGGGCCGGTGGTTGAACCGTCGATGAATTCCGGGGCATAGCATCGTGTCATGATAGGACAAGAGATCATCGGCAGGTTCGCAGCGCTGCTGGGGCCAAAGGGCGTCATAACCGATCCGGAGGATATCGCGCCGTGGCTGACGGACTGGCGCGGCCGGTTTCATGGCGCCGCAGCGGCCATCCTCCAGCCCTCCAGCACGCAGGAAGTCGCCGCGATCGTCTCACTTGCTGCCGAACTCCGCGTGCCGTTGGTGCCTCAGGGAGGAAACACGTCGATGGTCGGGGGCGCGACTCCACCACAAGACGGGTCAGCGCTGATCCTCTCGCTGCGCCGGATGAACCGCATCCGATCGCTATCGCCGGAAGACAACCTCGCCATATGCGAGGCCGGCGTCATCCTCTCGACCCTGCACGATGCTGCCGAGGAGGTCGGGCGCCGCTTCCCTCTCAGCTTAGGCGCGAAAGGTTCAGCAACCATCGGCGGCCTCATCTCGACCAATGCGGGGGGCACCCAAGTGCTGCGCCATGGCACAATGCGCGCCCTGGTGGAAGGGCTGGAGGCAGTGCTCGCGGACGGAAGCATCTTGAACGGCCTGGAAGCGCTCAAGAAGGACAATCGGGGCTATGACCTAAAGCAATTGCTGGTCGGCGCCGAAGGGACGCTCGGCATCATTACCGCCGCCTCGCTCCGGCTCGTCCCCGCGATCGCTGCCCGCGCGGTTGCATGGGTGGGCGTCGCCTCACCGGCCGACGCCCTCGCCCTCCTCAGCCTCGCCGAAGCGCGGCTGGGTGACAGTGTCGAAGGTTTTGAGATCATCGCCGACGATGGTCTCGGCCATGTCCTCTCCCACATTCCCGGCACCCGCTGCCCGATCGAAACCCGCACGCCCTGGCACGTCCTGATCGAAGTCGATCATGCCGACCTGTCGCCACCCTCCCCCGAAGAACGCCTGGAAGCAGCCCTGGCGGAAGCTCTGGCCCAGGGCATCGCGACCGATGCCGCGATCGCCGTCAATGAAGCGCAGGCCGCTACATTCTGGCGCCTGCGCGAATCGCTCTCCGAAGCCGAACGCGCACAGGGCCCGGCGCTGCAATTCGACATCAGCGTTCCCGTCGCGCGCATGCCTGCTTTCATGATCGACACGGCTGCCGCTGCGGAACGAACATTCCCGGGCACCACCGCCTCCTCCTTCGGCCATCTGGGCGACGGGAATGTCCATTTCCATGTCCGTGCGCCAAAAGGCACGACAGACGGTCCAGCCTGGATCGCTGCGGACGGAAAAGCGATCAACGCCTTCGTCCATGATGCGGTCGCCGCCGCAGGCGGCTCCATCTCGGCGGAACATGGCATCGGCCAGATGAAGCGGGCGGAACTCGGCCGCCTCGCCAGCCCAGCGCGGCTGCATGCCTTGCGCGCGATCAAGGCCGCCTTTGACCCGCTCGGCCTCATGAACCCCGACAAGCTGATCCCGCGCCCAGAAGAGGGCTGAACGCCGCGGGCAAGACAAAGCAATTGCCTCCCATCGCCAAGGTCTTTATCGCCCTCTCCCAGTTTTTGGGAAAGGTGGCGCTTCCGCACGCGCTGCTTCGATAGAATGGAACAGATCATGGCTAGCGCGCCCGCCAATAACCTCCCTGTTTTCTACAACGACCTGCTGCCGCTCAGCAGCGTTGATCATGCAAGCTATCGCAGCCGGTCGGTGGAATCCGCTCCCTTCCTGACGAAGCAGCATGCCGTGCCGCTGACCGTCGACGAATTCGTCGCCGCCCAGCGTTTCGTGCCAATCATTTTTTCGGCAGGCGACGAAGCGGTGCCGCTGGCGCTGATGGGCCTTAACGAGGGCATCAACACCTTCCTGGACGATGAAGGCAAGCTACGCGGCCCCGCCTATGTTCCTGCCTATGTCCGCCGCTATCCCTGGATGCTGGCGAAGCTGCGCCCGGACACTGACGAACTGTCGCTCTGCTTCGATCCCACCAGCGAAGCGATCGGCGAGTTCGAAGAGGGCCAGCCGCTGTTCGAAGATGGCAAGCCGAGCGAACTCACACAGGGCGTGCTCAAATTCTGCGAGGATTTCGAACAGGCGGCCGCGCGCACGGGCCAGTTCATGAAAGACCTCAAGGAACTCGACCTGCTGATGGACGGCGAGGTCGCCATCCAGGTGCCCGGTAACGATCAACCCTTCGTCTATCGCGGTTTCCGCATGGTGAATGAGGAAAAGCTGCGCGACATGCGTGGCGATCAGCTGCGCAAGATCAGCCAGAACGGCATGCTTCCCCTCATCTACGCCCATCTCTTTTCACTCCAGCTGATCCGGGAAGTGTTCGAGTCGCAGGTTGCACAGGGCAAAGGACCGATTTCCATCCCGCAAGCGCCTCAGCCCGCCGAAGCCTGAGGAAGAAAAACAACCTGGATCAAGCATGTTAAAGAAAAGCTTTTCGCTCGCCTCTTGAAAGTGAGCGGGGCCTTCTTTATCTTTCGAACATACGGCGCGCCTGCCCCCCTTTCGGGTGTGTCGTATGGGCGCCTCCCCCTTTTGGAGGCGTCTCCTCCCTGAACCTTGGCCACCCCATGTATGACATGGGGTGGTTTTTTATGGGTCGAAGGACGATGGCGAAAGGCCGGGCGAAAGCGGTTTCGCTTGACGGCAAGCCCCTTCTCCCCCTAAACGCCACCGCCTGCCAGCCGCCATGCGGCCAAGGCCCCTTCGTCTAGCGGTCAGGACGCGGCCCTCTCACGGCTGAAACACGGGTTCGATTCCCGTAGGGGTCACCACCTTCTTCCCACCGGAAATTTGCCAGCCTCAGCCGCTCACCTGCAAATGGCCGCCTAGATTTAGCCATCGGCCTGGCGAACGCGCATTTATATGTGTTTTCTGAAGCCTGCGCATCTTTGTCGCGCTTCGATCGAACAAACTGGCGTCTCTGTCGTTTCACACCTGTCGAAACTGGAGACCAACCATGCGTAACACAATTTTATTGATCGCCGGACTGGCAGCCGCAGCCAGCGTGGGCGGCTGCTCGCGTGAAACGACGCGCGATGGCTTGCGCGGCGCGGGCATCGGTGCGGTTGGCGGCGCAGTGGCGGGCGCGATCGTGCCTGGCCTTGGCGTTGCCGAAGGTGCAGCCATCGGCGCAGCAGGTGGTGCTGTCGTAGGCGCAGCGACTTCGGATGGCGATCGCCGGTGGGAACGCGATCGTCGCGGCCGGGAATATTATATCGATCGCAACGGCCGCCGCGTCTACCGCTAAGCTGTGAGGCTGCCGCGCAACATGCGCGGCGACAGGTAACATGGCCACAACTCAGGCGCAGCGATGGCAGGGTCGGGACAGGATCGTCCCTGCTGTCGCGGCGCTGTTGGTCAATGCCCTTATTGGCTATGCCCTGATCATCGGCCTCCGCGGACCGTCATTATGGCGCGCCGCGGTTGATCGTTCGCCACTCGCGCTGTTCGACCTGCAACCTTCCACGCCTGAACGTCCAGAACCTCCGCGCGAGGCTAAGCGCGAGGGCGGAAGCCCCTCCGCTTCCCCGGCAGCTCCCATGCAAAAGCAACCAGCGCCGCCGGAACCCGCTGCCATCACTGCGCCCAAGCCAATCATCGTAACGCCTCAACCCGCTCTATCTGCCGCCCCGTCATCGTCTATGACAAGCGGCGCAGGCAGCGCAGGCGGCGGCAATGGCTTTGGCATGGGCCAGGGAAGCGGAACCGGCGGCACCGGAACCGGTTCGGGCTCCGGCGAGGGAGACGGCGAAGGCGCCTTTTCGAGAGCCCGCCAGACCGGCGGCCGCTTCCGCAATTCGGATTTCCCCGACTCCCTGCGCGGCGTAGGCAGGGTGAAGATCGGCGTCCGCTACGCGATCGGTCCGTCCGGGCAAGTGGACAAGTGCGAGGTGATCGAAGGAAGCGGCTATCCCGAACTCGACGGGATGACCTGCCGCATCATCATGGAACGCTACCGTTTCCGCCCCGCCCGCGACCCTGACGGCTATGCGGTGACGGAGGTGCGGGAGGAAGATTATCGCTGGCGGGTCCGCTGAGCACGTCCATCAGCGGATCGACGCCAACACCCACCAGCCCGGCAGCGCAGCGACCGCAAGAAATGTCCCCAGCGGCACCCGCGTGGCAGCCGTTATCCTGCGCCCCCCGACCATGCCGGAAAGCACCACCGACAACCCAAGGCTCGCCGCCATGAGCAATATGAACGGCAGCGCCTGCCAACCGAACCATCCGCCCAGCGCCCCCATCAGCTTTGCGTCGCCCAAACCCAGCCCGTCACGCCCCCGCGCCGCGCGATAGCTGACCGCCACAAGCAGCAGCACGGCATATCCCCCCGCTGCGCCTATCAGCCGGTCCACCAGCGTCACATCGGTCACCCACAGCCCCAGCGTCAGGCCAAGAAAGGCGAGCGGCAAGGTCAGCGCATCGGGCAGCCAGAAGTGCCGCCAATCCAGCACAGCGAGCGTCAGCAGCAGCCATCCGAACAAAGCCCAACCCGCGCCCGCCAGCCCCGGCGCCGCCCCGCACGCCAGCGCTCCGATAACCGCGCAGCCCGCCTCCATCCACCCATGCAGCGGATCGATCTTCGCGCCACATGTTCGGCATCGTCCCCGCAAAGCCAGGGCGCTGATCACCGGCACCAGGTCGATTGCGCCCAGCACCCGCCCACACCCGTCGCAGGCCGACCGTCCACCTGCGACGCCTCGCCCTTCCGGCCAGCGCAGCACCAGCGTCCCCAAAAAGCTGCCTGCGATCGCGCCCGCGGCCGCGCCCAGCACCGCCCACAGCGGATCGATCACAGCGTCCCTTCGACCGTCAAAACCCGCGCGCCGCCTGTCCCGGCAAAGCCAGCCTTCGCCAGCGCATCGCCAAGCGCCGCGTCTGCCGTCTCCACCCGCATTTCGGCGACATAGCGGCCGGACCGCCATATCCGCAGGTTGATCTTCTCCAGCCCCGATTGGCTCACCAGCGGCAACAGCAACGCCTTACCATCGCAGCTCGCCACGCCTGACAGCCCTTGCGTCAGGTTGAGGCCCGGAAACTGCCCCGCCATCTGCGCCCGCACCCGACCCTCGGCATGACCGCAGCGGTCGCCGGTAAAATAAGCCGTCACATCCTCCATCGCCAAACTCGCGATCGGAAGCGGCGCGAAGCTTCGGCCGAGCGGCACCGTCCCCGTCACATCATCGATGCCCACGCGACCGAACCCCACCGTCAGCGCGCCGCTCAGATCATCCGCCGCGCCCTGCCGCCGCCAAATATCCACTCGGGCCCGTCCCATCAGCAACTGCACCGGCGACAAGGCGGCGTTGACCGTTCCGACCGGCATCGTGCCCAGCATAAGCTGGTCCATCCGTCCGTTCCACAGCGTCCCCCGCACCTCCCGCGCGGCGACGCCCAGCCGATCAAGGCCAGACAGCCCCAGCGCGATCCGCATCGGCATGAACAGGATCAGCCCAAGGACGAATAACAGCACGATCCCAATTCGCGTCCGCCGCGACCAGCCGAGCCGAGTCATTGCCCCGCCCCGCGAACCAGCACCGCCTGCACCGAAACGCTACCCGCCGTCGGCGAAGGCCGCGCGCTCATCGTCTCCACCTGCACACCCTGCGCCTCCAGCGCCGCCAGCCAGGAAAACAGCGCCACTGGCCGCACCGACGCCATCGCAATCTCGATGCGCGCGCCGCCCTGCGCCTCAGCCCGCTCCAGCGTCAGTCCCGCCTCGCCCGCGCTCTGGCTCACCAACTGATCGATCCCCACCGTGGCAGAAGCACCCGCCACCCCGCGCGGTAGCGTCTTGAGCAGCTTGACCTTCGCCCGCATCGCCGCATTGCGGTCGGTCGCCTCGATCAGCGCCTCGCGCGCCGACCGCTGCGCCGCCGCCAGCGGGTACAGCACGCCCAGCCACAGCACCACCACCGCCAGCAGCGCGAACATCACGCCCAGCATCCATCGCTCGCGCGGCGATCGTTCGCCCCACATGGTTTTCACCGCGTCCATCATGATCGCACCGTTATGTCAGCGAGCGCGCGCCCGCGCGGGTCCTGCGAAGGCGTCGCCGTGATGGTGAAGCCCGCGCCTTGCAACGCCAGCAGCACCGCGTTGATCTCCTCCACCTTGGCCGCCGCCAGCGTGGCACGGATCATCCCGTCCGGATCACGCGACAGCGCCGTCATCGACACGCCGGGCGCCTCCTGCAGGGCGTTCAGCAATCCCGCCACCGGCGCGGTAAAGGCATAGGCCCCCGCCCCGCGCGCCGCCAGCTGCCGCTCGATCTCCGCCTCGGCCTGGGCCAGGTCGCCCGCGCCCGGCACCACCTGCCGCGCCAGCGCCAGGCTCTCCGCGTCCAGTCCACGCGCCGCTACATGCTGCCGCACCAGCCCCGTCAGCGAGATAAGCAGGCTGACGAGCAGGATCAGCCCGCTCCACAGCACAATCCGCCGAAGCACGGCCTTGTCCGCGACCCGCCGCACCCGCTTGGCAAAGTCGCCCTGCCGCAGGTCGAGCGGCGGCCGCTCCAGCGCCTCGACCACCCGCGCCTCAACCTCATCGGCAGGCACGTCTTCGATCAGCGCGTCGCCAGCGAATATGGGAGCAAGATCGCCACCAAATGCGACGCCGGGACCCCTCAGCATCACCTCGCCGCCAAGCGAACCGCGCGCAAAGCCTTCATCCGGTCCCGGCAGCAGCAGCGGCGCAGGCACGATGATGTCGGGGTCCAGCCCATGATGCTGCGCCCAGAGCAGCCAATGCTGCATGTCGCTGCGCGCCGCGACCGCGACGACATGCGGCCGGGCCGGGTCATCATTCTCGTTGGCCGCCGCGAAAAGCTGATCGGCAGGCACGATCCCGCCCGCCAGCGCCGCCAGTCGCGCCGCCGCCCGACCCTGCCGGGGTGCGAGCTCGGGATATTCGGCCCAATGCAAAGTCACCATCGCAGCAGGCGGCACCAACATCACCACCGCGTCTGCGGGCAAGGCCGTAAGGCCGCATGCCGCCAACCAATTCGCCCCCTCGCCACGTTGCGTCACCGCACCATCGACGACCCGCATCCACAGCGGCTCGCCATCTTCAGGCAGCGCGACGATCAATCCTTCCGCCACGCTCATGCGCCGGTTCCCCAGCTGCGGCGGATCAACCTGGCCGGGCTCTCCCGGGCATCGATCAGCGCCCGCTCAACCACTTGCGTACCCCCAACGTCCACCGTCACGTCCACCCCGAAAAATCCTGTGGTCAGCTTGACCTGATTGGCCGCTTCCTCGAGCGGATTGATGCCTTGGGCGGCGAGCGGCGCCCAGAACTGCACTGTGCTGCCATAGCCCTCGGCGGGCCGCTGCACCAAATATTGCCGCGCCTGGGCGACGCTCACCTGCCCTTGGAGCAGCATCGCGAACAGCACCGCCTGTCCCGGCAGCAGCGTATTGACGTTGATCGGCGACAGATCCGATGTCGGCAATGCGCACACCCATGGCCGCGCCAGATCATAAATGGCGGGCGTTACGCCATGCACAGCCCGCAACTCGCTCGCATCCACCATGAAGCGGTTGGCCGTGCGATAGGGCCGCGCCGCCTGCGCATAGGCGTCATCTTCCGCGCCGCCCGGCTGCGGCACGCTGTCGCTGTCGATCCAATCGGCCAGCGACGCCGCCGCCACCTGCGCCTGACGCGCATCGATGCCCAGCGCCTGCAACAATGCCTGGAATTGCGACACGCCGACCGGCCGGACCTTCAGATTGGACTCATTCTCGCCAGCCACCACGCTGTTGAGGTTGAAGCAATTGCCCGCGTCGCTCACCCGCGCACTCGCAGCCCCACCCGAAACAGCAACCGGCTGCGGCGTCCCCATCCAGTTCCCGGCCAGCGTCGTCTTGCCCGGACTGGCGGCGACCAGATCGCCAATCCGCAGCCGCGCCATCTCCACCCCCGCGTCGGCAAAGGCGCGCGCCTGATCCACAGCGCCGCCATTTCCCGTTATCCGCGTTGCAAGCGCCAGCCGCTCCAACGCCGTTGAAGCAACCACCGCCATCACCGCGACCAGCAGCAACACCGTCAGCAGCGCCGCGCCGCGCTCGCCTTTCTTCCCGGGATCAGGCACCGGCCATCTCCCCTTCCAGCTTCTCCGCAGGCCCGGGTCCCACCAGAAAACGCAGGGTAACGGGCGGCTCGCCGGTGCGCGTCACCGTCATTTCGACAGCGCGCGGCATCAGGTCGGGTTGCGTCGGGATCCACTCATTGCGCCACTCGCCCTGCCCATCGCGAAAGCGCAGGGCGACATCATCGACATGATCCAGCAGCGTGGCCGGATCATCCCCGGCCGCACCATCGACCTGCGCATAGGTGCGCCGCTCCAACCGACCCTGCCGCACCCAATATTCAACCTTTTGCAGCGAAGGGCGCGGCAGATCGCCCAGATTATCCCATCCGCCCCGCACGAACTGCATCACCGGCACGGCCTCGCCCTCACGGTGCGACCAGAATGCAGGGGCGAGCGTCCCTGCTTCCGTCCGGCTAATGCGCGGCACCGCCTGCCCAAGATCAGCCGCGAGCGCTCCGCCCGCCCGCTGCACCGCCGCCAAGTCATCCAGCCGCGCCTTCACCTGCGCCTGTGCCGACACGCTGTTGCCGAGCAGCAGCACGCCCGCCGCCGCCAGCATCGCGAATATCATCAGCGCGACCAGCAACTCGATCAGGGTAAAGCCCGCCTGCGCCCGGCCTCCCCCCCGATCGGTCCGATCGAAACGGAGAAGGCCGGTATTCGCCCCCGATCCCTGCTGATCCCGGCGCCTCATCACTGCACCGCTCGCACAAAGCTCAACACGACCGGCGACGTCCCCGCCTGCCCACTTACCGTCAAATCGACCTGCAACAGCCGCTTGTCGCTCGTCGCCTTCACCATCCGCACCCAATGCCAACGCCGCCCGCCATTCTCGACATCACCCTCTTCGCTCCCGATCCAAGGCGGCGCGGCATCGGTCTGCATCTCCACCATCAGGTTGCGCGCGACGATCTGTCCCAGCGCCTTGCTGTCGAGGTCCGCCGCCGTCCGCAACGTCACCCCCTGCAATCGCACCAGCGCCAGCGCCGCCAGGCTGAACACGGCAAGCGCCACCAGCATCTCCAGCAGCGTGAAGCCTTGTTCCTTTTTAGCTTTGGTCGAGATTTGGTTCAGGTTGAGCCGAAAAGCGTTATTTTTGAGCACCGGAGCGCAGCGTACTCTAAGGTACGTGAGCACCGGAGCGCAGAAAATAGCGCTTTGCAGGCCGACATGAGCCAAATATCGGCCAAAGCTACCCACCGACCATGACCTTTCCAGCCATGTCCACGGTAATCGAAATCCGCTCCGCCTCCCGCGCCAAGGTCACGGTCATCGGATCGGTCGGCAACCCCGTCCCATCAAAACCAATCTGCTGCCGCCCGTCCTTGCCAAGCAGCGCCCGTGTCCCCGACTTCCAGTTCGCCGTCACGAACGGCTGCTCCTCCACCGGCACCCATTGCCCGCCATCGCGGCGCTGAAATCCATAGCCTGATGCGGACACCCACAGCCCCATCGGCCGCGCGGTCACGACCGCTTCGTCGCGCGCGGCAGCAACGCGCGCGGCAAAGCGATCGGCATCCTCGACAACCCGCCCACGCGGGTCCGGCAGGGCAAGCACCACAGCAGCCGAAATGAAGCCGATGATCGTCAACACGACCATCAGCTCGATCAAGGTGAAACCGCACTCGTCGGAAGACGAGCTCTCGGCCTCAAAGCTCGCTGGAATAGATATCCGCATTCTCGCTCTCGCCGCCCGGCTGGCCGTCCGCGCCCAGCGAACTGATGTCGAACGCGCCCTTCCGCCCCGGCACCACATAATTATAGGCGCGGCCCCACGGGTCCTGCGGCAGCTTCTTGATATAGCCGCCCCGGCGATACCGTTGCGGCTGCGCCAGTGAAGCAGGCGGGTTGATCAGCGCCTGCAATCCATCCGCCTGCGAAGGATAGCTCAGATTATCAAGTCGATACTGTTCCAGCGCCTGCTCGATCGTCGCGATATCCGCCTTCGCCTTCTCGACCCGCGCCGTATCTGTCGCCGGAATGACGTTGATCGCCACGATCGTTGCCAGCAACCCGATGATGACGATTACCACCATGAGTTCGACGAGGGTGAAGCCGTGTTCGGCGGAACGTCGAAGGACAACAACGCTACCTTCCCTGACTTCGTCATCCCGGCGAAAGCCGGGATCCCGCTGTTCTTCTGCATTATCCCGCACATCCAACGAAGCAGTGGGATTCCGGCTTCCGCCGGAATGACGGAGGAAAAACTGTTCCATAATCACTCCTCAAGCCCCCGTAAGGCTCTGCAATTGCAGGATAGGCAGCAGGATCGACAAGATGATCACCGCCACGATCCCGCCCATCAATATGATGATCACCGGCTCCAGCATGGCGAGCGCGGCGGAGGTGAAGCTGTCAAACTCCCGCTCCAGATAATCGGCTGCCCGCTCCAGCATCGTGTCCAGCCGCCCCGCGCTCTCCCCGCTCGCCGCCAGATAGACCAGCAGCGGCGGAAACACGCCCGCGCGCCGCAATGCCGCCGACAGGCTGCCGCCACCGCGAATGGCCTCGACAATCTCTTCCGAAGCCTGCCGCAGCACGCGATTATGCACCGTCTGCGTGGTGAGCGATAAACCCTCCATCAATGGCAGGCGGCTTGCCACCATCGTCGACAAGGTCCGCGCCATGCGCGCCGCATGCAAGTCGCGGATCAACCGCCCCAGCAGCGGCAGCCGCAACAACGTCGCGTCAAATCGATAGCGGAAGGCTTCGACCTTCAAGGCGCGCCAGAAGGCAAAAGCGCCCACCGCGATCAGGATCGCCAGCAGCCACCAATAGCCCGCAAGAAAAGCGGAAATCCCCATCACCATTCGCGTCAGCAGCGGCAGGTCCTGCCCCACCGTGTCGAACTGCTCCACCACCTTGGGCACGACAAAGATCATCAGCGCCGCGACCACGCACACCGCAAAGGCCGCCAGCACGCTTGGATAGGCAATCGCGGTCAGCACCTTGGACCGGATCACCGCCTGCCTCTCCATCAGGTCGGACAGGCGCTCCATGATCGTCGGCAGGCTGCCGGAGCTTTCCCCCGCGGATATCATGGCCCGATACAGCGCCGGGAAGCTCCTCGGCTCCGCGCCCAGGGCATCCGCCAGCCGCCGCCCTTCCAGCACTCCCGAATGCACCTTGCTGACGATGGCGCGGACATGTTCCTGCTCGCTCTGCCGCCCGATCGTCCGCAGCGATTCCTCCAGCGGGCTCACCTGGATCAACGTCGAAAGCTGCCGCGTGAACAGCGTCAATTCCTTGGCCGACAGCCGCGGCGCGCGCAGGGAAAAGGCCGCGCGCCTGGCCGCCTTCTCCACCACGCCCGGCTCGATCCGCACGATGAACAGTTTGCGCGCGTCCAGCTTCGCCCGCGCATCCTCGACCGTCTCGGCCTTCACCTTGCCGGTGCGTTCCTTGCCCGCCGGATCGATGACCAGATAATCGAACTCAGCCATCGGCGATGGTTTCCACCTCCGCCGCGTCGCGCCGCGACACGCGAATGGCTTCTTCCGCCGTGGTCTGCCCGTCGCGCACCAATGCCCGCGCCGCAGACCCCAGATTGGGTGCGTTCAGGAAAGCGTGCCGCGCGATCAGGGATTCATCGCCGCCATCGTTGATCAGGCGGCGGATCGTGTCGTCCACCCGGATCGCTTCGAACACCCCGATCCGGCCCTTGTATCCGGTTCCGTTGCACTGCTCGCAACCCCGCGCCCGATAGATGATCGTTCCGGGATCGAAACCAAGGAGTGCGCTCGCCGACTTGTCCGCCTGCACCGGCTCGCGGCAATGCTGGCACAGCCGCCGCACCAGCCGCTGCGCAATCACCGCGCGCAATGTCGATGCGAGCAGGAAAGGCTCCACCCGCATGTCCCGCATCCGCGTGATCGCGCCAACCGCATCATTGGTATGCACGGTCGATAGCACCAGATGCCCCGTCAGCGATGCCTGAACGGCAATCTCCGCCGTCTCCCGGTCGCGAATTTCGCCGACCATCACCACGTCGGGGTCTTGCCGCAGGATCGCCCGCAACCCGGCCGCGAAGGTCAGGCCCACCTTCGCATTCACCTGCGTCTGCCCGACCCCTTCGACCGCATATTCGACCGGGTCCTCCACGGTCAGGATATTGCGCGTCCCGTCGTTCAACTGTCTCAGACCCGCATAAAGCGTCGTCGTCTTGCCCGACCCTGTAGGACCCGTGACCAGGATAATCCCGTTCGGTTCATGCAATCCTTCACGAAAAATCCGGTCCGCCGCCCCCGCCATGCCCAGCAGGTCAAGGTTCATCCCCGCATTCTCCTTGTCGAGAATACGCAGCACAACCCGTTCTCCCGCCCGGCTCGGCAGCGTCGAAACGCGCACGTCCAGCAACTTGCCGCCCAGCGTCAGCCCGATGCGCCCATCCTGCGGCACCCGCCGCTCGGCGATGTCCAGACGCGCCATCACCTTGATGCGGCTCACGACGACCGGCGCGACATGCGGCGGCATCCGCAAAGTCTCTCGCAGCACGCCGTCAATCCGCATCCGCACGATCAAGCCCGTTTCATAGGGCTCGATATGAATGTCCGAAACGCCCTGCCGCGCCGCCTCCGCGATGATGCCGTTGATCAAGCGGATCGCAGGAGCGTCATCCGCGCTGTCGAGCAGATCGTCAGCGGTCGGAATATCGGCGGCCAATATGTCCAGCTCGTCCGCCCCGACTTCCAGCGAACCCGCCATGGCGGCCGCGCTGCCCTCCATCGCATAATGGTCGGACAAATGCCGATCGAACTGCGGCCCATCGACAAACCGCACGTCAAAGCTCCGCGCCAGATGCCGCCGCACCTCCAGCAGTACGCGCGGATCGCTCCCCTCGCGCACGGCAATGATCAGCCGCTCGCCGTCCAGCGGCAGCATGACGACGCCATGCTTGCGCGCGAAGACATAGGGAATATCGACGGCACGCGGAGCAAGGTGCAGGGGCTCGCTCTCTTGCGGGCCTGCGTCCGTCACCGTCGTTCTCCACTTGCCGGAACGTCCACGGGCCGCACTACGCCGCTCGATTGCCGCATCGTCGGCTCGATCACCTGTGTCTGGGGCGGAGCCTCGGCTCCCGGCTGCACCACCGCATCGCCTGCCCGCATCGGCGCAGGCGGCGTCGCGCCCATATAGTCGCGCACCAGTTCATCGATGCTGGGTTCGGCATCGGGATTGCGCGCCATCTGCATGTTCCGCACATAGCCATAGCGTTGCTGCGTCAGCCGCTGCGCATCTTCCTTCGACCTCAGGATCGTCGGGCGGATGAAGACCATGAGGTTCGTCTTGCTCCGGCTCTTGCTGCGCGATTTGAACAGCTCACCAAGGCCCGGAATATCGGACAGTAGCGGAATACGCTCGATCGTTTTGCGCTCATTGTCGTCGAGCAGTCCGCCCAGTGCCAATATCTCGCCATCGTCGACCGTGACCGTCGTTTCGATCTCGCGCTTGTTGATGATGAGGTCGCTGTTGTTGTTCGAAACCGGCCCCGCGACGCTCGAAACTTCCTGTTTCAGGAACAGCTTGATCGCGCCGCCGGTGTTGATCTGCGGCTTCACCTCCAGCTTGATGCCGACATCCTGCCGCTGCACCGTACGGAACTGATTGTCGAAATTCTGGCTCAGCGCTTCGCCGGTGGTGATCGGCACCTGCTGCCCGACCAGGATCGACGCCTTCTGGTTGTCCAAGGTCATGACAGAGGGCGTCGACAGAATGTTGCTGTCCGTGTCGGATCGCACAGCGTTGATGATTGCGCCGAAGATGCCGTTGCGTCCGATCTGCGTTGCAACCCCACCAAAGCCGCCGGTCGCGTTCATCAGGCTATCGACTGCCGCCTGCTGCAACGTGCTTGCAAGCTGGCTGTTCTCGGTCGTGGTGGTGGTCGTCGTCACGCCCCCATTCACCGTTGTGGTGGTCGTCTTCCCCAATTCGTTCGCGCCAATCGCCCCCGCCAGCGTCAACAGATTGGGCGAAGCATTGGAATAGTTGGTCGCGGCAAAGCCCGTCTTCGTGCTGCCGATCAGGAACTGCACGCCCAGCTTCTTGGCGGCGGCGTCGCTGATCTCGACGATGATCGCCTCTACCAATACCTGCTCGCGCCGCGTGTCCAGCTGTCGGATGGTTTCGCCCAGCATGCGCTGCACGTCACTGTTGGCCGCGACGATGATCGCATTCGCCCCTTCATAGCGAGTGACGATCGCTGGGCCGCGCGTCGAAATGCCGCTGCCTGATGATCCGCCAGCGTTCATCGCCGCAGGCGCGGCCGATGCTGGAGGCACGGCCGATGGAGCCCCCGTCACCGCTGGGACCGACGATGTCACAGCAGAGCCGGTCGATTGCCCCACCAGTTGCTGCAACACCGGCAGCAGCTTTTCGGCGTCCGCATGTTCCAGCCAGTAAACACGGATTTCCGTGCCGCTCGCCGCTTGCCGGTCAAGGTCGCGCGCCATTTGCGCCAGCCGCGCTACCGTCCCGGCATCGCCACGGATCGCGACCGAATTGCTGCTGTCGATCGGCACGATCGTCGCCGCCCGTTGCGCGCCTTCGCCACTGCTTTGTACGAGCGCCTGAAGCGATGTCGCGATTTCCCGCGCGCCCGCATTGCGCAGCGTGACGGTCAGCGTGGCCGCCGTGTCGCGGTCGATCCGAGCCAGCACTTGGCGAATGCGGCCGATATTGTCGGCATAATCCGCCACCACCACGCTGTTGCCCGCGCGATTGGCTGTCACTGACCCATCCTTGCTGACCAGCGGCCGCAGGGTCTCCAACGCGCTTGCCGCGTCGATCGACCGCAGGCGGAAGACCTCCGTCACGAACTGGTTGCGATTGGCCCCTCGCCCCACCACGCTGGGCTGGCCCGCCGCGCCATCGGCTGGCTGGATGCGATAGGCCCCACCCGGCGCCGGCACGGCCACAAGGCCGTTGGCGCGCAGGGTCGACAGGAAGATCTCGAAATATTCCGATCGCGACAACGGCCGGTCGGTGACGACCGACACCTTCCCCTGCACCCGATTGTCGATGATGAAGGTACGCCCTGTCACTCGCGCGGCGTCCTGGATGAAGGCACGGATGTCAGCGTCACGGACGTTGAGCGTCTGCTGGGCCAGGACCGGCGCGCCCATGGGCGACGCGAGCGCGAGGGCAGTAGCAGCGGAAAGAAGGAGTTTTCTGGTCATTGGCCTTGCAGGGTCAGGTTGATCGTCGAAAGGCCAGCGCCCCTCTCGACGGCCAGGGAAATGCGCGCCCCGGGCATGATTTTGCCCTGCAGCGCCTGAAGGTCGCTGGGCGAGCCGACCGGCTGTCCATCGACCTGGGTGATGACATCGCCGGGCTGGAAACCGGCGTTCTGGAAAGTGGGTCCCCTGGCCGTCAGGAAGAGGCCCGTGATACGCCCATTCTGCATGCGGGGCGCAAAGCCGATGTCGCGCTTCAGCCCGTCCGCCGTGGGATTGTCGATGCCGCCCGCCGGTGCCGGAACGGCGCCGCCTTCGCCCGGCGCAGCAGCGGGCGCGGGCTGGGATTGATCAAGGAATATCTGCTCTTCCGCGCCGCCGCGATCGATAGTGACATGATCGAACGCCACGGCCTTCAACAGGACGCCAGGCAATATCTCGTCACCCACCGCAAAACTGTTCTGCACGCCGTCAGGTCCAGCGATGATCGCCGACCCAAGGCCAGACCCCTCGTTCAACCGAATGCCATAGACGGTCAGCGCAAGCGAAGTGACCACGCCGCCGTTGGCCAGTTGTTGCGGACCAGCGCGATAAAAGGGGTCGAAGCTTGAGAAGAGCGCCTGACGCGCAGCGAAATTCGGAAACTGCGCCTGCCGCCCTTCCCAAGGACCAAAGCTGCCGACCGGCGTCAGCAGCGGCCAGATCAGCCTCGCGCACTGCACCGTCAGCAGCCCCAGCAACAGCTTCTCGACCACCCGCAGCCAATCGATGGGTGCCAGGCGGCTGCTAAGGCCCTGAAAGTTACTGCGAAACGGCACGCGCATGGAACTTGGTGATCCCCCTTGACACCCCGCGCTGCTAGGCAATTGTTTTTACTGCTGGATGACAAAAATGTGACCTATCCATGACAGGCGCAATCCGCAAGCGACGGCGCTTGCATTTAGAGCGCCAGACGGTAGCAAAAATGTCATATCACTCGCCCAGTGCAGCGCTCATGCGGAGCCCATCCATCCCTGTAGCTGCCGATGCCGACCCGAAATGGATCGCTTCACATCCACGCGTGCAGCGGGTGCCTAGCCGCGACCTCACGCTGTTTATCCAGCGCGACTTCCTGACGGCGGAGGAGTGCACCGGGCTGATCGAGCGGATAGAAGCGCGCCGTCGCCCCTCCACCATCGCCGATGCCAATGGTGACACGGCCTTCCGCACCAGCGAGACCTGCGATCTTGACACAGCGGACCCGTTTGTTGCCGCAATCGACGAAAAGCTCGCAGCCTTTGCGGGCATCGATCCGGCGTTCGGAGAACCAATCCAGGGACAGCGCTATGCCGTGGGTCAGGAATTCAAGCCCCATACCGACTATTTCGATCCCGCCGGGCTGGACTTCGTGCGCTACTGCTCCCTTTCCGGCAACCGCACCTGGACGCTGATGGTCTATCTCAATCAACCTTCGGCGGGCGGCGCGACCCGTTTCGTGAAGATCGGCAAAATGGTGCAACCGGAAAGCGGAAAGCTGTTGGCCTGGAACAATCGTCTGGAAACAGGCCGATGTAATGACGCCAGCCTGCACCATGGGATGAAGGTGCGCAGCGGCGTCAAATACATCATCACCAAATGGTATCGGGAAAAGATTTGGGTGGAGTCTTAGCGCCAAAAGCCCTTCATGTCCGCCAGCGCCTCATAAGCGTCCTCAGCCGCAGCCAACAGTTTCTTCTTGCTGCGCGCGCTGCCTAACAGTTCAGCATCGATCGGCAGCCCATGCCGCGCCAATATCGTGCCTGTGCTGGCAAGGTCATTGAGCGCGCCCAACTCATCCTGCAAATTTTCCAGCGCTTCGATATAGCGGCCATAACGCCGCTGCTGCTTCTTGCCAGCGAAGAGGCTTGCGAAGAATTCTGCCGCGTAGCGCAGCTTCTTTGCCTTCTTGCGTACTTCATGACGATGTTCATCGTCCAGCTTGGCCAGGCGGGCCGCATGTTTGACCACGCAATGATGGAAATGCTGCAAGCGGTCGGCGGCAAATGCTTCCGCGCCCTCATCGTCATTACCGTCAGCCCCACAGAGTGTTAGCCACTCCACGATATCCAACATCAGCGTACGCGCGCGAAGGGAATGGAGCGTTTCGATCACTCGTCCATGGACGACTGCCCGGGCCTCGCTGATCTGCTCATGCAGACCGCCGGGATTGATCCGCTCGATCAGCACATCCAGGTCGCGCGCTTCGCCCAGCAACTTGGCCAACCATCGCAAATCTTCCTGGAATCGCGTGACATCCTGATCCGCCAACTCCGCCTTGAACAGCGTGAAGGCGGAACGGAGCCGCCGAACGGCCACGCGCGCCTGGTGCAGCGCCTTGGGATCATACTGATCCAGTAGCAGATCTTCGTTCAGCCGATATTGCCGCACACAAGCCCGGACGATCGTTGCGAACGCCCCTTGCGCACTGGCGCCAGCGTTCAGCGTCACCGGTTCAGCCTTGAAGCAGGAAGGCGCCGACGCAAGCAGCCGATACCCCCTCTCGGATTTCGCCACGACCCCCAGCCGCACCGGCACGGTTGCCTCAATATGGCGCGCCAAGGAAAATAACCCGGCGGGCTCCCCGGTCTTTATCTCCAGCTCGGCCTCACAGATCGGCGCCTGCCGCTCGCCTGCGCGCACCCATCCACGGTCGAGCACAAGCTCGATCTCGGCCGCGCCTTCCTTCACAATCCATGTTCGCCGCTCGACCTCGACTTCGAAGGCAGGCTCGACCATTTCCGCCGCATCGCCTAGGATAGCGGCAAGCGGCGTACGGCTATCGATCACCGGCTCGTCAGAGGCGACAGGCATTTCCCATTCGGCGCGCGCAAAAATGCCGCCGCCCTGGCCGCCGTCATCGGCCTTCACCGTCTGGACGCGCTTCTTTCCCGACTTTCGGACCCGCAACGTATATCCCGACTTTTGAAGCTGCCGATCAGGAGTGTCGAAATAGATGGCGCGAAGTTCAACCCGCTGGACGTCCTCCGGCAGCAGGGGCAGTTGCTGAAACGCATCCGCCGCTTCGCGCGAAAGTTCCAGTTTCAGTTCGACTTCCTGATTCACCGCAGCCTCCGATTGCCTTGGTCGGCTATCACAGATCGGGAGAACGCACGAACCCTGTAAATGGCAAAGCGGCCGACGCGCCATGCGAATCGGCCACTTTGCTTCGACATTGCCGATGAGATCAGAAGGCTACGGTGAGCGAAGCCGCGATGGTGGTCCCAATCTTGTAGCGGTTGTAGAACACCTTGTTGCCGCCAAGCTGTTGAAACTCCTGGAACTTGCGACCGGTGATGTTGCGCGCTTCAAACTTGAACTCGCTCTTCACCCCACCCGGCAGGGTCACGCCCTGACGCGCGACGAAGTCCAGCGTCAAGCCCGGCTTTTCCTTGATGTCAGGCTGAAGATTGGGTCCACGGCTTGTGACGCGGGGGCTGGCATAGGTGAGCAACAGCGTCTGCTGCGACAGCCTGTCCGTATCCTCTAGCCCGATCTGGAAGTTCACCAGATGGTCCGACTGACCGGTCAGCGGAGCGCCATCTTGGAAATAGTCCGACGCGGCAGGCAAAGGGCCCGTCGTGTAGCTATAAGGGATGGTCGTATCCCCCTCACTCACCTTCAGTTTCGACTGGGTATAGGTGTAATTGCCGATCAGGACGATCCGACGCGTCTGAAAAAACGGCGAGTTCGACCAGCCATCGAGCGGCAGATATTTCTGCGCCTCGAACTCCGCGCCGTACAGCTGCGCTTCGGGTGCGTTGGCGAAGCTGGTCGTCACCGCATAGGTGTCGGTGATCGTCGTGAAGGTTTCGATGGGGTTCTTGATCTTCTTGTAGAAGGCAGCGGCTGTCAGCCGTTCTTCACGCCCAATATACCATTCTGCACGGATATCGCCGTTCCACAACTCGCTGTCTTGCAGGAAAGGATTGCCGCGGAAGAAGCGGTTGGACTCGGTGTCCAGATAGGGTTGGGCGATCAATTCGCGGAACTGCGGCCGAGCGATGGTCTTCGATCCACTCACCCGGAATTGCAGGTCCTTCGCCGCTTCAAGGGTGACGGTAACAGCGGGCAACCAATAGTCTTTTCGGATCTGGTTGAACGGCGTCACGCCGGTGCTGTAAACATCGACGCCGGTCACGGACTGCCGCCCCTTTTCATAGCGGACACCAGCGTCGAACGACAGACCCGGCAGCACCGACGCCTTCACCTGGGCATAGCCTGCATGGGTACGCAGCGCCGCGTCATAGACGGGATAATTGCCCGAAAATTCCAGCAGGCTGATGTCGAACAGCTGGATCGACGCGTCCGACAGCAGATAGTCAGGGCGCAACTGCTGCACCGGCACCGGCAGGTTGGTGGCGTCGAAATGCAGCTCATAGCGCGATGAGCGGCGCTTCGTGTCGCTGAACGCATAACCGACCGTCGCCGACACATCGCGCGAGAATTTGTAGCTGAGATCCCAACCAGCCGACCACAGATTTTCATTCAAGTCGCTGAAGGTGATCGAAGCGTCGCCGCGCTGGCGATTGAGCGCGTTGACGAAGCGGTCTCCAACAGGATCGACTGCCAGATCGCGGTTGGTGCGGACATATTCGAACTCGCGCTCATAGGGCGCTTCCCGTTGCGAGTTGGCATAGCCGCCGCGCACATCCAGGCTCAGCGCGTCGCTCAGCTTGAATTCGCCAACCAGCTGCGTGTCGATCAGCTGCCGCTCATACCAGCCGGTCTGCTGGTTGAGATAATCCGCACCCTGAATCTGGCCGTCATTCTGGCCGATCGCCAGAGCGCTGCGTTTCAGCGTGTCGCGGATATAGACGTTGGTCCAGCGGAGCTTCTGATTGCCGAGTTCAAGGCCAAAGCCCAGCAGGCCATTGACCGTTACATCATTTTCAGTGCTGATCTGGTTGTAATTGCGGCCCGCGCCTGCGGCGACATCCAGCGACGCCTGCTGCAGGTTTTCACGCGTCCGCCACTTGTTGCTATAGGATGCGGTGACAAGAACGCCAAAGCGGCCATCACTGCCGACATCGAAAGCGGTGCCGCCGTTGATCGAAGCGGAAAAGTTGAACGGCAAGCTGTTCGTGCGCTGCACGACAGAGGTGTTGCTGTTCTGGAACTGGGTCGCAATCGCGCGCAGGTCCGCGCGTGGAATGTTGGAGAATGGCGTGCCGCTGTTGATGGCGTTGACAAGGAGCCCCGGCACGTCGCGGGTGCCGTCATCAAAGCCGGTCCAGTCGGACTTGCTGCCATAATGGGTGTAGCCAAGCTGACCCGATGTTTCCGTGTTCGCCGAGCTGCCGACGCCGATTTCCAGGAAACTTTCGACCGGAATGGCCTTAGTCGTCAGGTTGATGACGCCGCCACCGAACTCGCCGGGGAAGTTCGCGGAAAAGCTCTTCTGAACCAATGTCGAAGCGATCACACTCGTCGGGAAGATGTCGAGCGGGACGACGCGCTTGAGCGGTTCGGGGCTGGGCAGCGGAGAACCGTTCAGCAGCGCCAGCGAATAGCGGTCACCAAGGCCGCGCACATAGACATAGCCGCCCGACACGACCGACAGGCCGGTGACGCGCTGCAAGGAACCCGCAATGTCGCCTTCGCCGGTGCGCTTGATGTCTGCGGCCGACAGGACGTTCACGACCTGCGGCGCTGCCCGCGACACATTGGTTGTCCGGCGGCCGGTCACTACGATATCGGAACCAGGGATCGAGACGTCGACATTGCCGGACTGCGCGTCGGCTTCTTCCGAAGCGCTCGGAACGCCGGACGTCGGAGCGGAATCGCTTGCCGAGGGCGTCGAACCGGTTGAGGTCTGCGCCATCACCGACGGAGCGGACAGCGCGGATGTAATGAGCAGCAGGCGAGCCAGGCTGAGCGGCTTCGACATGGCTTAGGTCCCCTTGGGATGAAATTCTTTGCAAAGAGGGCGGGGAAGCGCCGTTGCACGCTCCCCCGCCCCTGTTGAGGTCAGGTCAGATCAGGTCGTCGGAATGGCCGTGCAATTGCCGCTGGCGCTGCCGAAGCTCGCCGTCACGGAGTTGCAGGTCCAACCGGCATACCAGGTGTCATTGCTGTCCTTGACCGCGCCGACATAGTTGGTCGTGGTGAAAGCGGCATCGATCGTCTTGGGATCGGTCGCCGGACGCGCCGTTTCAGTCGCACCGTTGATGAACAGGCTGGTCAGCGACGGGGTGTAGCTGATCGTGCTGTTTGGGCCGGCTTCGAAGATCGACTGGACCACTGCTGCGGTCACGCCGTTGTTACCCTTGTAGGGCGTTGCCGGCAGGCACTGCATCGAAACGGAGATGTAGCGCGGCTTGCCTGCATCCTGCAGAGCCGTGTCAGCATCGCGAACCGTCGTGGCGCTGTCGATGCGCAGGCAGGTCTGGGTGGGGCTGACGATCAGGCCGTTCACCAGCGTCAAGTCAGCACCGCCGCGCAGCAGCATCGCCGAGCCGTTCGAGCCAGTGGTCGAACGATTAATGGCCGTGAAGTTTGCGACCTTCAGATACTGGCGCGGCAGCACGTCTTCGCCGTTGTTCGACGCCGACCCGCCGTTGGAGTCGGTCTCAAGGAAGCTGTCGCCGATGTTATTGCCTTCGCGCTGGACGCTCAGCAGATACTGAACCGTGCCGCGGAAACCAACGTCAGTGTCCAGATTGTCGTCTTCGTTGCCGGTTAGCACCAAGTAGCGAGGATGGACGCTGCCGCCAAAGATTTCGATACCATCGTCGGAGCTGTTGTGGACCTGGATGTGGTCAAGCTGTGTACCGGTGCCAACGCCCGAAGGGGTCAGGCCCTGAAGCTCGCTGGAACCCGAAAGGACGAACCCGGAATAGCGGATCTGCACATAGCTCATGCGGCCCGAGCTGTCGGCGTCGTTCGCGCCGCCATACAGGGCGTTGCTCGCGCCTTCCGTGTCGCGTTCACAGGCCGTGGTGCCCGCAGCAGCAGCGGGAGCCAGACAGTCCGTGATCTTCGCGCGGCCAAGCAGCACGACGCCGCCCCACTGACCCGACGATTGATCAGTGGCGGTGCCCAGAACGTTTTCACGGCTGGTGAAGATGATCGGCTGCGATGCGGTGCCAACCGCATTGATCTTGTTGCCGCGATTGACCGCCAGGAAGGTGTTGCCAGTGCCAGCGAAGATGACGACGCCCGGATCAATGCTGAGCGTCACGGCGGTGTTGGTGCTCGCCGCGCCCTGATCGGTGCCTACATCGACGCGACCCGGCATAGAATAGACGACGCCCGCAACCTTCGCGATCGCGGTTGAGCTGTTGAAGCGCGCCGGGAAGCCGCAATTGCGCCAGGTGCTCGTACCGTTGGAAATCGTGCCTAGATCAGTCAGCTGGTCAGATCCTGCAATGCTCGGACAGTTCGCGGCCGGGGTCACGACGCCCGGCGTGGGCGTAGGCGTACCCGGCGCGGGAGTCGGCGTCGGAGCGGGAAGGACGATGGTTCCTTCGCCCGGCGATGCGATGTCGTCGGCGCCGCAAGCGCTCAGCGCGGCGCAGGCGCAGCCCGCCATCAGGATGCTAGTGATGCGATTAGTCTTGACCATGTCGTCTCCGCTCCGGCGTCGCCGGTTTGTGATTGAATGCGGAGCGAAGGGGATTTTCGAATCGGACAACGCCCCCTGCCGCCCTCAATCGCGGCAGCTAAGGGTGGCAGATGACAGGCGCATTTTGCTTCAGTGACGAAAGCGTGACTTTAAAATGACATTTCGAAGACTATTGTTGCAATTTAGCGAAGAGGCCCGCGTAAAGAAAAGCGTCACCCTTGCGGACGACGCTTTCTCCCTCAGCAGAGACCGAAGCCTCAGCGCATGGCGTAGCTCGCTTCCAGGCGACCGAGCGCGCGACGCGCAACGTCGCGCGACGATGCCGCTTCACCGTTGGCGAGCAGCAGAGTGGACTCGGGAGCAAAGCGCGCCGAACGATATGCCTCGCGCGCATCCTTCATTCTACCCAGCCCTGCATAGGCGTTGCCCAGGTTGATGAGGCGAGCAGGATCATTTGCGCCTTCCGGCCACATAGGCGCCAATCGGCGGGCCGCTTTTTCATAATCTCTCGCTATCAGCGCGGAAGCGGCCAATCGGCCGTCCGGCACGCCGACGACCACGACTTCATCAGACGCTGCCGCAGCAGCGTTGGATATGCTTGCCGCCAGCGCCAGCCCAACTATCGCCGCCATTCTCACCATCCGATTTCTCCCGAAAAAACCTTCTACAATAGCCGGGATTATTTCATCTTGATGACAGGACTACAACTGACTGAAAGGACATGATAAAGGAATTTTATTCCCGCTATTTCAGCATGTTATAAGATTTTCGCACAACTGTCATAAAAGTGTAATCGCAATGTCTCCGTTGCGCCGCCCCGATTCGGGCATATGCGGTGAACAGCATTTCGCACGACAATGCCGTCCGCTCATTGGCGAGATGATGAAGGTCAGACGATCAGGGAAGGTCCGGAGGATTCTGTTGCCCGGCTCCTCCGGAAGCCGCTGAATTCCCTTCTGTTGCCCGGTGGGTTCAACCGCGTTCTTTTTGAGTAATGTCTGGCCGCGAGGCCATCAATTACGCAGCAAGAGCAAGAGCCTCGTTATCGTTGGCACTTACGTGTTTTGAACATTTTTACGGCTTACTCAGGCCGGGTGAAAACATCGCTTTTCAACACACGTCGATCCTAGTTCGGCCCCGTCAGACACCCCGGAATGCGGGACATGTGGTGGAGCCGCCGGGTACTGCCCCCGGGTCCGCTGCGCCTATTGCACGACACAATTTATCACCATAGCCGGGCGAACCCGGCACCGACGTATATGGGATAATGCGCCGGCTTTTTCAACTGCCGGATCAGGCGGCGACCAGATGCACGGCCTTGGGCTTCGCCACGGGCAAACCGCTCGCCTTCGCCTGCACCATCAATTCCTGCTTGCGGGCCATCATCTGGTCCCGCAACGCCACCAGATCTACATCCGTCTTGCGGCACTGCGCGAACATGCCGTCGGACTGCCGCTCCTCTTCCTTCACATGATGTTTGATCTCTTCGGACAGCACCGTGACCTTGGCGTCGTAGAAATCGTCTTCGGGCGATCCGGCCTCGATGTCGTTGACCAGCACCTTGGCCCCGTCATGCTCGACATAGGCTTCATCCAGCGTGTCGTCCTCGATCCTCCCGCGGAAAGCAGGGTAGAAAATCTCCTCCTCGATCATCGTGTGGATCTTCAGTTCCGTGCAAATCTGACGCGCGATTTCCTGCTTACGGTTCGCAGCCTTCGCCTTTTCAAACTGCTCGAACAATTCCTCGACCTTGCGGTGATCGGCTTTCAACAGGGCGATCGCGTCGGTAAACTCAGCTTTGGCCATCTCTGTCCTCCTCACGAACGATATTGCGAGAAAGCGGCTGAGGTGCGGCCCGGTTCCCGTTGCAAGTCATTCTCGCCCCACATCATGGCCGTGCGGCTTCGCATGCCCGCCGGCACGCAGATAACGATCATCGATTTCGCGGATCAGCTGCTCGGCATCCTTGCCGCCAGCGATCTTCAGCAGCTCGTCAACCTTGGCTTCAAGCCGATCGTCATTTTCTTTCGAAGCAGGCGATCCCACATAAAGGAAATAGGCGAGGCCAACGACCTGCCAGATCAACTGCAGAAATTCTGATTGCCAATTCTCGAACGTATCCCGCCCCATCTCGACGGCATAGGACGCCAACTCAGGCACCTGCCCATGCGATCGAGCCTCATCGACATAGGCCCACCAGCCAAACAGCCAGTGCCCCGCGATCGACACCAGGAAAAACAGGGCCGTGATCCAACCATAGGCATAGCGTTTCATACGACCTTCCCTCATTTTCGTTTCGGAAGGACAACGCAAAGGCCGCACACAGGTTCAACGCGCTGGCGGACTGATTCCGATTGGCCCAGCGCACTTCAATCTTTATAGCCCTCATCCCATGATCCTCGTCATCGACAATTACGACAGCTTCACCTGGAACCTGGTCCATTACCTCATGGAACTGGGCGCCGAGGTTGATGTCGTTCGCAACGACGCCATCTCCGCAGGCCAGGCGCTGTCCAGCGGCGCCAGCGCGTTCCTGCTTTCGCCCGGCCCTTGCACCCCGAATGAAGCAGGGGTCAGCCTCGACCTGGTAGCTGCTTGCGCTGATGCAGGCTCACCGCTGCTCGGCGTATGCCTCGGCCATCAGGCGATCGGACAGCATTTCGGGGGCCAAGTCGTTCGCGGCGGCCTGATGCATGGCAAGACGTCGCCCGTCACCCATGACGGCAGCGGGCTCTTTACGGGCATCCCATCACCCTTCACCGCCACCCGCTATCACTCGCTTATCGTGGAAGACATTCCCGATAACCTCGTCGTCAATGCGACTAGCGAGGATGGCTCCGTCATGGGCTTCCGTCACCAGAGCCTCCCCATCCACTCGGTCCAATTCCACCCGGAAAGCATCGCGACGGAATATGGGCATGACATGCTGGCCAACTTCATGCGCATCGCCGGCATTCCGGTCCGGGAGCGCGCTGCCGCCTGAATTTCGCGGCCCACAGCGGCAGGCACGACGACTTTCCCCTACCCCGCCCTCGACTCCTGCCACCCATCATGATTAAGGCAGGCGCGATGACCCGCTTGCCTGATCCCGCTACGCCGTTGAGCACAACCGAGGCTGCACGCGCCTTTGATCTTCTGTTCGACGGCGCCCTGCCCGAAGAGGACATCGCAGCCTTTCTCGTCACCATGGCGAAGCGCGGCGAGAGCGCCACGGAAATCGCCGCCGCTGCGCGCGCCATGCGCGCCCGCATGATCCCGGTCACTGCCCCCCCCGGCGCAATCGACGTCTGCGGCACTGGCGGTGACGGGCATCATACGCTCAACGTCTCCACTGCCGTCAGCCTCGTCGTCGCCGCCGCTGGCGTTCCTGTCGCCAAGCATGGCAATCGCGCAGCCTCTTCGAAAGCCGGAGCCGCCGACACGCTCGAAGCGCTTGGCCTCGACCTTGATCGCGCCGCCGACACAGCGGAAGCCACGCTTGGCGATCTCGGCATCTGCTTCCTCTTTGCGCAAAAACATCATCCCGCGCTCAAACGCTTTGGCCCGATCCGCAAAGCGATCGGCCAGCGCACCATCTTCAACCTGATGGGGCCGCTCGCCAATCCGGCGGCGGTCCGCCGACAGCTCGTCGGCATTGCCCGTCCCGCCTATGTGCCCATCTACGCCGAGGCGCTGGCCGAATTGGGCGTCGATCACGCCATGATCGTGTCGGGTGACGAGGGTCTGGACGAACTGTCGCTCGCGGGCGGCAATGACGTCGCGGAAGTCACCGCGCAGGGACTCGTCGCCATGCGCCGGCTTACCGCTGCCGACGCTGGGCTTCCCACGCATCCCGTGGAAGCCATTCGCGGCGGCGACCCTGCGCACAATGCCGCTGCCCTCCGCGCCCTTCTTCAGGGCGAGCAAGGCCCCTATCGCGACGCCGTCCTTCTCAACGCCGCCGCAGCGCTGCTTGTCGCGGACGCCGTTGCGGACCTGCGCGAAGGCGTCGAGGAAGCGGCCGAAACCATCGATCGCGGCCTTGCCAATGCGCTGCTCAACTGCTGGATTGCCTATAAATGACGAACAAGCTGATCGAAATCTGCGACACGAAGCGTGAGGAAGTGGCCCGCCGCAAGGTTGCCACAACCGTCTCAGCGCTTCACGCCCGCGCATCCGAACAAACGCCTCCGCGTGGTTTCCGGCAAGCTCTCGACAGCGCCGCACGTTCAGGCTTCGGCCTCATTGCCGAGATAAAGAAGGCCAGCCCCTCCAAGGGTCTCATCCGCGAAGATTTCGACCCGCCTGCCCATGCCCAGGCCTATGCCGCCGCAGGCGCCGCCTGCCTCTCCGTCCTGACGGACGAGCCCTATTTCCAGGGCCATGACGACTATCTCATGGCCGCCCGCTCCGCCTGCGCCCTGCCGGTCCTGCGCAAGGATTTCATGGTCGACCCCTGGCAAGTGCTGGAAAGCCGCTCGCTAGGCGCCGACGCCATCCTCATCATCGCCGCCGCGCTTGATGACGGCCAAATGGCAGAGATCGAGGACGCGGCACTCGGCCTCGGCATGGACGCGCTGGTGGAGGTGCACGACGCGCATGAACTGGAGCGCGCACTCAAGCTTCGTTCACGGCTGATCGGCGTCAACAACCGTGACCTGCGTGACTTCAGCGTAGACTTCGCTCGTACCTACGAACTGGTCGGCCAAGCGCCGGAAGGTTGCACCTTCGTTGCAGAGAGCGGCTTGGGCAGTCATGCGGATCTCGTCGCCATGTCCGAACATGGCGTCCGCTGCTTCCTGGTGGGTGAGAGCCTGATGCGCCAAGCCGATGTAGAAGCGGCGACCCATGCGCTGCTGACCGGCGCATGAGCAAGCTCACCCATCTTGATGAAGATGGATCGGCCCATATGGTCGATGTCTCGGCAAAGGAAATAACCTCCCGCGAAGCGATTGCTACGGGTCATATCGCCATGAGCGCCGAAGCATCGGCCGCCATCGCCCAGGGCCTCGTCAAGAAAGGCGACGTGCTCGCTGTGGCTCGCGTCGCAGGCATCATGGCGGCGAAGCGGACCGCAGACCTCATTCCCCTGTGTCACCCGATAGCGCTGACGTCCGTCTCCATCGATTTCGATCTTGAGCCACAGGGCGTCACGGTGACGGCCACTGCGAGAAGCGCTGGACAGACAGGCGTTGAGATGGAAGCACTCACCGCCACCTCCGCAACGCTGCTCACCATCTACGACATGGCAAAGGCCCTGGATAAAGCCATGGTTATCGGCAACGTTCGCTTGCTTGCCAAATCGGGCGGTAAGTCGGGCGACTGGCGGGCCCCATGAGCCTGCTCCCGGTCGCGGAGGCTCAGGCTCGCCTGCTCGCGCTGGGCAGCCGCCTGCCAGAGGAAGAAGTGACGGCATCTGCCTGTGCAGGCCGGTGGCTGGCACGCGATATATTTGCCCTGCGCGACCAACCCTGGGCCGATCTCTCCGCGATGGACGGCTACGCGATCAGGGCAGCAGAATGGCCCGGCCCCTGGCGGATCGCCATCGAAAGCACGGCGGGAGCAGCCCTTCCCCCGGCACTGGCGGCCGGGGAGAGCTGCCGCATTTTCACCGGCGCGCCACTTCCTCCCGGAGCGGACGCCATCCTGATCCAGGAAGATGCCGAGCTTCGCGATGGACTCCTATATCCGCGCGGCGACGTGCTGAAGGCAGGGCGGCATGTTCGAGCCACCGCGACGGATTTTTCCGTGAACCAACGGCTCCTGTCAGCCGGAGCAGCGCTCGGCCCAGCCCAGATCGCGCTCGCCGTCCTGGGCGGACATGGAAGCCTTCCGGTCGGCGCCAGACCCCGCGTCACCCTGATCTCCACCGGCAATGAACTTGTCCCCCCCGGAGCGCCCACCCCGCCCGGCTGCCTCCCTTGCTCAAACGCGCCCATGCTTGCTGCGATGCTCGGCGCCATAGGAGCGGAGGTGATCGACATCGGCATCATCCCCGACGACCTCGAAGCATTGACCAAGGCGCTGGAAAACTCCGCCAAGGCCGACATCATCCTTTCGACCGGCGGGGCGTCGGTTGGTGATCATGATCTGGTTCGCCCGGCCTTTGCCGCAGCGGGCGGCAGTCTCGATTTCTGGAAGATCCGCATGCGGCCCGGCAAGCCTCTGATGGCCGGAAAGCTCGGGCACAGCATCTTCCTTGGCCTGCCCGGAAACCCCGTATCCGCTTTCGTGACCGCCACGCTGTTCCTGCTGCCGCTCGTCCGCCACCTGGCCGGTGCGGCGGATCCGCTCCCGCGCTCCGCGATCGCATCACTTGCAGCGCCGCTTCCGGCGACGGGCGAGCGCGATGATTATCTCCGCGCCTTCCACACTGCCGATGGGCTGGTGTCGGTCACCTCGCAGGACAGCGCTGCGACCGCTGCGCTCGCCCAAGCGGAATGCCTTATCGTGCGGCCCGCAGGTTCGTCCCCGGCAACCGCCGGAGAGCAAGTCACCATCCTGCCGCTTTAGCAAAGAGAAAGGGGCCGCGACGCGACCCCTTCCCATGCTTCAACCAATAGGTCGATCAGCGCTGCTGCTTGCCTTGTCCGCCTTTGTCCTTGTGGCTTTCGCCCATCTGACCCTGACGGTTTTCCTGCTGCTGCTGACGGCCGCCCTGGCTGGAACGGTCGCCACCCTGCTGGCGGCGCTGATTGCTGTCCTGGTTGTTCTGGTTCGCCATCATTCTCTCCTATTCACCCTCTTTAGGAAGGCGGCTATTGAACGGCTGTGACGCAGGTCCGTTCCTTTCGTTACGCTTGGCGCAAGCCGCTTGACTCGCCCCCTTCCGTTTCCTATGCGTTCTCCATCCGTTCCATGGAGGACAAGCGGGCATGCTGACGCCTAAGCAACAGGAATTGCTGAGCTTCATTCAAAATCGGCTCGAGGAAGGCGGTGTTTCGCCTTCTTTTGAGGAGATGAAGGAAGCTTTGGACCTGCGATCAAAATCCGGGATACACCGGTTGATCAATGCGCTGGAAGAGCGCGGATTCATCCGCCGCCTGCCAAATCGCGCACGCGCACTCGAAGTGCTGAAGCTGCCCGAAGCGATGAACCGCGCGCCCAAGGCCGTCTCTCCGCCCAAGCCTCAACTGGCTGCAAAGCCTCCGATCGCCGCAAATGACGTGATCGAAATTCCGCTGCACGGCAGGATCGCGGCGGGTGTTCCGATCGAAGCCATGGAAGGACAGAATATGCTGTCCGTTCCAGCGGCACTGCTGGGTGCTGGGGACCATTATGCTCTGGAGGTCTCCGGTGACTCTATGGTCGACGCAGGCATTCTCGATGGCGATTTCGCGCTGATCCAGCGGACCGAAGTGGCTCGCGAAGGCCAGATCGTCGTTGCCTTGATCGAGGAAAGCGAAGCGACGCTCAAATATTTCCATCGGCAAGGGCCGAAGGTCAGGCTTGACCCGGCGAACAGCGCTTATGAAGCGCAGATCTACGATCCCAAGCAGGTGCGCATTCAGGGCAAGCTCGCGGGATTGCTGCGGCGATATAATTGATCGGACTTGTGGCGGGACGGTAAGTAGGACGGCTGCACAACCCACGGATGTGCGTCGCCCGCCTTCTTGGCAGTCCGTACCGTCCCTCCATCAAGATCGATTGCCAGCCCGCCCGTGCGCGCCAACATCCGCCGGTCCGCTTTCAGCCAGCGCGGACGGCACCAGGCGGGCAGGCGGCGATCCGCGATAACTATGTCCGCGCGCGCACAGTCCCGTTGCAGGCTTTCCCTCGGAACGACGACGCCTGTCCTCGTTACCAGCAACTGCCACAGGCGCCCTCCTCCCCTGATGGCGACCAGGCAGAGGTCAATCGAACAGCGCGCTTCGGGCAGTGCCGCGATCGGGCTCAAAGTCCCCTCATAACCTGCGCTCTCGGCGATCATGTCCCGGACATAATCGCCTGCCCGCTCACGCAGGATCGCCATGCTGCCATCCTGCTCCCGCACCGCTACATGCCGTCCATCAGCCGTGACGAGAATGTCCGGAGGTGAACTCAGCACAATGACGGCGACGCCCGCGGCAACGGGCACTAAACCACACCAGCGCCAGGCATTCCGCCAGAGCAGGCACCAAAGCCCGCCCAGCACCATCATCCCAAAAACAAAGTTTGGAACGACCGGCGCGGTAACGACCGCCCACGAACTTGCCGCCACGCCATGGGCGATCATCAACAGCAGTTCGAGCGCTCGGCCGGTGAGCCACCAAGCCGGAGCGCCCAGACCCGCGACGTCCAGCAACAAGGCGATCGCTTCAAGCGGCATCACGACAAAGGTGGTCAGGGGAATAGCGATGAGATTGGCGAAAGCGCCCAACACTCCCGCCTTGTGGAAATGCGCCAGCGCGATCGGTGCGAGAACCAGTTCCACCGCGAAACCGGAAAGAAGGAGTATGACCAGGTGCCGCATCAATCGCCGAAACCCTGCCTCCTCCCGAGCCGCCGCAAAAGCGCGGAAGCGAGGATGCTCACTCAAGGCCACGAGCGCGATCACCGCCCCGAAGCTCATCTGAAAGCTGGGGCCTACCAAAGCTTCTGGCCACAGCAGCAGAACAACTAACGCTCCGGCAGCTATCAATCGCAGCGTGATTGCCTCGCGGCCAAGCGCAAGCCCGCCGAGCACGAGCAGCGCGGCAACACAGGACCGAACCGTCGGAACCTCGGCCCCGGTGAGCAGGGTATATCCAATCCCCGCCAACGCCCCGCCTGCCACCGCGACCAGCATCAACGGCCAGTTCAATGCCGCACGCGGGCTGAGCGCCATGATGCGCATCAGCAGGAAAATGACCGCCCCGATCAATGCGGTGACATGCAGGCCACTGATGGAAAGCAGATGGGCAAGGCCGCTGCGCCGCATTGCTTCAGCGTCCGCCTCGCTGATCGCGCCCTGATCGCCCGTGGCCAGCGCTGCGGCGATGCCGGTCCCATCGCCGTCCGCCTTCTCCAATATGTGCGCGAACAGGCGATTGCGCAGAGGCGGGCCATCGGTAGATGGACGCAGCACCGTTATGGGCCTCAACGCTCTTCCCGTAGCTCCAATCCCCTGGAAATAGGCGCGGCGCGAAAAATCATATGCGCCTGGTAGGCTTGCTTCGGCAGGAGGCATCAACCGGGTGCGGAATCGGATGATGGCACCTCTGCCAAGCCCTTCAGGCACATCCGCCGCGGCCATGTTCACCCGGATCAGCGGGGGCAGTCCAGCCGTGCCGATCGGTCTTATCTTCACACGACTCATCTGCTCGGCAGGAACGGCATCAACTGTCCTGACTTCGCCGGTCACCTCCATAAAGATCGCGCGGGGCAATGGCGCTGATCCGATAGCCACGGCTTTGCACCAAATCAGCACACAGCCAAAGGCGGCGAGCAAGCCCCCCAATATCATCGATTGGCGCAAGCGACCGCCCGCCGGCAGCATCATCCCGCCACAGGCGAGAGCCAGGGCGCAGCAGCAGAAGCCCAGCCATTCCAATGGATTAGGGAGAGAGAACCAAGCGCCGACTCCTAGCCCCAGGCCGACCGGTATCCACAGCGGAAGCTGTTCGCGCTCCGACTCCAGCCAAGCTTCGACAGCCATGAAAAATCGATGTCCGCCGCCTGTCATAATCCGGGCAACGGACGTTTGTCGTGGCTCAAAAGCCATGCTAGGGGGCGTCGCGTTCATGATTGAGCAAGGCGGATGTCGAGGAATAAAGCGGTGAGTGCAACGGGTTTGAGCAAGCAGGTGGTAACCCGTTTCGCGCCATCGCCCACGGGATTTCTGCATATCGGCGGCGCGCGTACAGCGTTGTTCAACTGGTTATTCGCCCGGCATCATGGCGGCAAGTTCCTGTTGCGCATTGAAGATACGGATCGCGCCCGCTCCACCGAAGAAGCGGTCGCCGCGATTTTCGACGGCCTGGAATGGCTTGGCCTCTCCGGTGACGAGCCCGCTGTTTTCCAGTTCCAACGCTCGCAGCGTCATGCGGAGGTCGCCAACCAATTGCTGGCCGCCGGGCACGCCTATCGTTGCTATGCGACTCCGGAAGAGTTGGCGGAACTGCGCGAGCAGCAGCGCGCCGCGAAGCAACCGATGCGCTATGACGGCCGCTGGCGCGATCGGGATCCTTCCGAAGCTCCGGTCGGCGCGCCCTTCGTCATCCGCTTGAAAGCGCCGCGTGAGGGCGAGACGGTCATCGACGATGCCGTGCAGGGTCGCGTGGTGGTACAGAATGCAGAATTGGATGATATGATCCTGCTGCGTTCGGACGGCACGCCCACCTACATGCTCGCGGTAGTCGTCGATGATAACGACATGGGCGTCACGCACGTGATCCGCGGTGACGACCATCTGAACAACGCCTTCCGCCAGCTTGGGATCATCAAGGCGATGGGTTGGGAAGAGCCTGTCTACGCTCATATCCCCCTCATCCACGGTTCGGACGGCGCGAAGCTTTCGAAGCGGCACGGCGCTCTTGGTGTCGACGCCTATCGCGATGACATGGGGATGCTGCCCGAGGCGGTACTCAACTATCTCCTGCGTCTGGGCTGGGGCTATGGCGACGAAGAAACCATCTCGCGGGAACGCGCGATCGACTTGTTCGACATTGGCGGCGTAGGCCGCTCTCCTTCCCGTTTCGACATCAAGAAGCTGGAAAATCTTAACGCATTCTACCTGCGCGAAGCGGACGATCAGCGCCTCGCGGATCTGGTCTTGCCCCGCGTCGCGCAACGGCTTGGTACAACCCTGGGGGAAGAAGCCCAGACGTTGCTTGCGCAGGCCATGCCTTCGCTCAAGCCGCGCGCCAAGACCCTGAACGAAATCGCCGAGGGTGCCGAGTTTCTGTTCAAGAGCCGTCCTCTGGATTTTGACGACAAGGCAATCGCTCTGCTAGACGACTCGGCGCGCGAGCTGCTTGGGAAGACAGCCGACGCTCTTGATTCCGTCCAGTCCTGGACGATCGAAGCGATCGAGGAAGCGATCCGCCGCGTGGCAGAGGAAGCCGGATTGGGGTTGGGCAAAGTGGCCCAGCCGCTACGCGCGGCGCTGACCGGTCGCACGGTTTCGCCGGGGATATTTGATGTTCTTTTCCTTCTTGGAAAAGACGGGAGCTTGGAGCGGCTCGCGGATGCCAGGCAGGCATCGCCGGCTGTTGGCAATTAAGGAGAACGAGATGTCGGACAATAATGCCACTTTGACGGTCGGCGGCGATGCCAAGGAATATGGCATCCTGAGCGGCTCTGTCGGCCCGAAGGTCATCGACGTTCGCAAGCTCTACGCCAATACCGGCATGTTCACCTATGATCCGGGCTTCACGTCCACGGCCAGCTGCGATTCGGGCCTGACCTATATCGATGGCGACGCTGGCATTCTGTTGCATCGCGGATACCCGATCGATCAGCTCGCTGAACAGTCGAGCTTCATGGAAGTCAGCTATCTGCTGCTGAACGGCGAACTGCCTTCGAAGAAGGATCTGGAAGACTTCACACGCACCATCACCCGCCACACCATGGTGCATGAACAGCTGACCACCTTCTATCGCGGTTTCCGCCGCGATGCGCACCCGATGGCGATCATGTGCGGCGTCGTCGGCGCCCTCTCCGCTTTCTATCATGATTCGACGGACATCAACGATCCGGAACAGCGCAAGATCGCGAGCCACCGCCTGATCGCGAAGATGCCGACGATCGCAGCGATGGCCTATAAATATTCGGTGGGTCAGCCCTTCGTCTATCCGCGCAATGACCTCAGCTACACCGCCAATTTCCTGCGTATGACCTTCTCGGTCCCGGCCGAGGAATATGAGCCCGATCCGGTCATCGTCGATGCGATGGACAAGATCTTCATCCTTCATGCCGATCATGAGCAGAACGCATCGACCTCTACGGTCCGCCTCGCTGGTTCGTCGGGCGCCAACCCCTTCGCATGCATCGCGGCCGGCATCGCTTGCCTTTGGGGTCCCGCGCATGGCGGCGCGAACGAAGCCGCGCTCAACATGCTGCGTGAGATCGGCACCGTCGACCGCATCCCTGAATATATCGCCCGCGCGAAGAACAAGGATGACCCGTTCCGTCTGATGGGCTTTGGCCATCGCGTGTACAAGAATTACGATCCACGCGCGACCGTCATGCAGAAGACGGCGAAGGATGTTCTGGAAAAGCTTGGCGTCAACGATCCGGTGTTCGACGTCGCCAAGGAACTGGAGCAGATCGCGCTCAATGATCCCTATTTCATCGAAAAGAAGCTCTATCCCAATGTGGACTTCTATTCGGGCGTGATCCTGTCCGCGATCGGCTTCCCGACCGAGATGTTCACGGTTCTTTTCGCCCTCGCTCGCACCGTTGGCTGGGTGGCGCAGTGGAACGAAATGATCTCCGACCCCGCGCAGAAGATCGGCCGCCCGCGCCAGCTGTACACGGGTCCCGCACAGCGCGACTATGTGCCGGTCAGCCAGCGCTGATCATCGCAGCTTTGGTGAAAATGGAAACGGCGCCCAACAGGGCGCCGTTTTTGTTTGCGGCTTATTCGCTGGCCGGCAGGGTCAGCATGAAGCGCGCCCCTCCATCAGGGGCATCACCGATGTGAATATCCCCGCCCATAGCAAGCGCCAGCCGCCGAGAAATATAGAGGCCGAGGCCACTACCTCCAGGATCGCTGCGGCCAAGCCGCTCGAATTTGTGGAAAATCCGCTCCCGCATATCCTCGGGAACACCGGCGCCCTGGTCCATCACGGCAATCCAGGCCCGCCCTTCATCGACGCCGGTCTCGATCCTGACTTCACTATCCTCTGGCCCATAGCGCACCGCATTGCCGACGAGGTTCATGAGGATCTGTAAAGCCCGGCGGAACTCGCCTGTCGCGATGGCTTTCTGATCGGGCTCTGGCGAGATGATCCGGATCTTGCGGCTCATAGCCTTGACGAGAAACAGGCCCGCCGCCCGCCGCCCGATGTCGGCAAGGTCCACATCCTCGGTAGCAACGGTAAAATCCAGCCTGTCGATCGCCTGCAAGTCAGCCAAATCGTCGATCAAAGCCATCAGATGGCGCCCGGCCGCTGCGATATCGGACGCGTAACCCGCATAATCCGGCCGCAAGGGACCGTCGAACTGGGCGTTGATGGAATCCGCATTGGCGATGATCCGGCCCAGCGGCTGGCGCAAGGACCTGTCAAGGCGACGTCCGAATTCCGCCGGATATATGACGACGGCCGGTGCAGGCGGCACATGCGGCGCAAGGATGGCCCGATCCAAGGGAAAGGCCTTGCCCCGATAACCCAACAGCTGCCCCGCCAGATCGAACATCGGAAAACCGGACAGGCGGAAACATTGTTCGGGCTCTGCGATCAACGTGGCGATCTGGTCCCGAAAGGCTCGCCGCTGCGCAAAGCCGCGCAAAATGGCAAGGTCGCCTTCCTCGTCAGGGCGCAATTCAAAATAGCTGGTCAGACGGCTGCCGGGCAAAGGCGGTGTCTGTGGCAGAGCGCTTTCCGGCCCAGCACCCTCCAGCACCATCTGAAACCGCAACTGCGTATCGACTTGCCAGGTCCACCCCTCCGAGACCGCCGCAATGTCTGCCTCCCGGCGTATCATGTCCGTGGGCGCCGCTGCCGCGGCCCGCTCGTTCCACTCAATGACGGAAAGCTGCACTCCGTCAGCTTCCGGTTTGGCGCGCACCCACATGTCCACGTCACCCCGCTCGGTGGCGGCGGTGACAGTACGGGACACGGCAATGGAGAGCCGCGACGCCAGCCGCGCCAGCGCCGCAAGTTGAGGAATGGCAAGGACCGCCCCGACATCCGACCCCGCCTCCCGCTGCAAAGCCAGCAACGGTGCATCTGCGCTCAGCAGCAATCCGTTCGCCGCCACGGTAGCGCGGATGATGGCAGGATGCGCCGGCATGTTCATCAGGTGGTGATCCGCCGCAGATGATCGATTTTCGCGCGGAGCGAACGAGGCGCGCGCAATGCATTTACCAAAGCGTCCGCCTGCCCCTCTGTCAACGACTGATACCGTTCTGCCTCGACGATGATGGCAGCGTCGGTCAGTGAAGGCCGTACGGGACGCAGCGCCAGCAACAAATGCCGGTAGTCCGCATCCGAACCGCCGAGCGACCGGCAGAGCGCCGCCAGTTCAGTGATAGGGCCCATCACCAATATGTCCGCCACATGCGCGCCATCCATGCGGAGCCGCCGGGCTGCAAGTGACGCGAACAGCAGGAAGCGCCTCTGGCTAAGGGCTGCCCCCAGCAACTCGGGCATGTCGGCTCGTGATCCCAGGCGCCGCACCAGCCTGTCCGCCGCAGCAATCGGCCCGCGCGTTTCGTCATGTTCGGCCAGCAGCGACCAACCCGCCTTTTCAAAAGCAGGCAATATCTCTCCGGCGTCTACAAGCGAGGTGCGCTGAACGACTGCCATCAAACATGCCGCTGCTGTCCACATGAGCTCGGCATAATGTTCCGCCGGAAGGTCCGGCTGCATCGCGTCATCCTCTCCGCCCAGCGCCAGCCAGCGCCCTTCCGCTATGGCAAGCGCAACCAGCGATTCGGTCACGGCAGGATCATCGGCCGGGAAGAGGATTTCCGCCTCTGTTTCATCCAACCGGTCGTCCGGCTGGCCAAATTGCCTTAGCAGGAGAGTCACGCCAGCGCGCATCTGCATATGGGACAGCAATGCCGGTCCCAGCAACGTCGGTTGGGCGCAGATGGTGGGCCAACAGACAGGTTCAGGATGTTGCGCCAGGATGCTCGTCAGGTCAGGCCGTTCCAGCGCGAATCGCAGCGAATGCTCGATGCCAGCGACACAGCCACCGAGATGGCGGCGTGTTTCCGCCATCAGTGCGTCATGCCGCTCCCGTCCCTCATTGGGAAAGAAAAAGGCCAGATCAATGGCATGACCTACAGGAACGGCGGACATGCCGGCCAGGACGGGAGCCGCAGGCCAACTGTCCGCCGCAGTCGGTCCGGTAAGGAACGAAAAGGCGCTCATGACGGGCAACATAGCTGCACGTCCTTAAAATGCACTAAACCCTATCGCCGAAATAAATTCAGGTCGCTTTGCGTAAGATGATCGCGCCTGCAGAGGCGATCGCGGCCAGCATCGCGACTTCATAGCCCATCATCGTCGCCCCTAGCAGCGTCGTCAGCAACAACAGAACGACCGCGCTGGCAGGCGTGAAGATCATCCACGCCCTGGCGCCCCCGGTCCGTTGCCAGCGATCGGCCAACTGGATGATTGCCAGCAGCAGCGCGAGGCATGTCGCCAACACACTGCCACCGGCCAGCGATATTCCTCCGACGGCGAAGAAAGGAACGACAAAGGCTACCCACCCGGCCGGGGGAGCGCGAAGAGCGAGCTCGTCCAGCCGATCCGCGATTTCGGCAAGCGCCAGTGCCACAAGCAACAACAGAAACCCTGTCGCGGGCCAGAGCAATTCGATCGGCACCAGGGCGATAGCCCCCAACGCCATGGCGGCAACGCGCACCTGCGTCGCGGGAACCTGCGTGCGCATCAAAGCCGGGCTGAACAACCGGGCAGCGGGGCACAGGAGATAATGTTCAGCCAGGCCGCGCACCCTCTTCGCCAGGGATCCGGCGGACATCACCGCCTGTGCGACAAGGTCCGCCTGCGCCTGCCCATCGACCAGCGCGACACGGCCGGTCAACAGGTCATCCTGCGGCACCGTGATCCGCCGTGCGCCATTCTGCACCGCCGCACGCACAAGCGTCAGCGACAGGTCCCAATCGCCGATCATGTCGAGCGTACCGAAAAGCAGGTCAGGACTTATCCGGGCAAGGCCCGCCCAGCGCTGCCCCGCGTCGATCCGCTCGAACGGAGCGCTGGCGCGGCTGTCGTCGGTGACCAGAAGGGCATTGCCATCCCGCTCCGCGATCGCATCGAAATGCCCCTGCGCGATGACGACCCCGTCAGCAACAAGGACGACATCGGCGTCGCGCGGCGCGTCCCGCACCATGGAGACCATATCGCGGATCAAGGCGACAGCGATGCCATCGGCGCTCAACCGATCGACGGCCTGCGACAGGGCGGGCGTAATGACGCTCACCAAGATCATTATCCGGTCTGCCCCGGCCCGAGCAGCCTGCCGCGCCTGATATTCCACCAGCGTCTGGCCCGCAAAGTGCAGGCTGGCGCGAAGTGCGCCCGAAGAATCGCTGGATGCCCGGCTGGCGCTGAGAATGGCGGCAAAAGTCATGCTGAGATGGAACTGACCCGTTCTTGTGTGACCCCGCCTTTTCGCAAGGCTGTTGCCATCACGCAAGCTTGCTGCGGTTCAGCTCTGCTGAAGCCGGTCTATCGCCATCCGCAATTGACGCAAAATGCGCGGATCTCCGGGCGTACAATCCGCCGCCTCATCAGCCAGCGCCATCAGATGGGTGAGGCCAAAACTCGCCGCCAAACCCTTCAGCCGCCATGATGCGACTTCCCAGCCGACATCATTCTGCGCGTTGCGCAGAAGATCGAGTTGCCTCTCGGCACTCTCCATGAAGGCCACACGCAGATCCGCGATCAGTGCGAAATCTTCGCCGACAGCGGCAGCAAGAGCAGCATTCAAGGCGCCAGGATCATAGGACATGGGCCGAACGCTATCGGGCTTGCGTTAAGTTTTGGTAACAGGGCATTTTGTTGCGCGGAAAAGATGATAGGATGGGGTCATGAACGGGGGCAGCACCATCGTCGAATTCTGGCGAGACAAGAGCATTGCGACTACTGGCGAGTTGCAAAAGGACGAAGCACTGCTGTTGGAGCAGGTCGTCGAGGACGCAGACACCGATGACGAAGCCGTGGAGCGGCGCGATCCCTTTGATCGACGAACGCAGGCTATCTTCGGGCTGGCCGCGCTGCTGTGGCTGGGCTTTGCCGGTTGGGCCACCATATCCACGCATCAATGGCAGGCGGGACCTGCTGCCTGGCCCGGCCTTGTCACGACCATGCTCCTGCCGGTGGTGGGCCTCGGGGTCTGCTATCTGTTGCTCGCTCGCACCAGCAGGGCCGAATCGCGCCGCTATCTGGACGCCGCGCGCGTGCTGCATACGGAAGCAGAGCAGCTCGAAGCCCGGCTGAACCGCATCAACCGCCAACTCGCTACCGCTCGCGATGCGATGCAGGATCAGGCGGAATTGCTCGATAGCTACGGCGCAGCCGCGAGCAGCAATATGGAAGCATCAGCCGAGCTGATCGCCAGCCGCGCGCACAGCACGACGGAAAAGGCCGAAGCAGCCGAGCGTGCAGGCACTGCCTTGGTCGGCCGCATGGACGCGTTGATAGCAGCCATGCCGGAACTGGAAGAGCGCGCCACCCGCATGGCCGCCCAGATCATCGACAATGGCCATGCCTTGGCCGAGCGTATCGACACTCTGGAAGCCCGGCTCCATGCTTTGGGCGAACTGTCCGACGATGCGCGGGCGCGCACCCTCACCGCCACGAAGAGCCTGTCGAGCCAGCTCACCCAGCTGCAGGAAGCCACGCGCTCCGCGACGGAAGAAGTGAACGGAATGGCGGACATAGCTGCCGGGCGGATAGACGCCACGGCGCAAAGTGCCCGCCTGACGATGCAGGAGGGCGCCGCCGAAATCGATCGCCAGGCAAGCACCCTTGCCAGCCTTCTGGAAAGAGCGCGCGCGGGCATCACCAACAGTGCCGAAGCCACGATCGAATTACTGACGCAAAATCTCGACCGGGTTGAAGGCGATGTGCGGCAGCGCTTGGAAAATGCCGTTGATCACGCACAACAAAGCATGTCGGCGGCCGATCGCGATCTCACCGCGCAGGCGGAGTCACTCCGCGCCCTTGTCGAGACCGCGCAAGCAGGAATCGCCGCGACCAGCCAGAATGCCCTTGCCGCTCTGTCTCGCGACGCCGAAGAGATCGAGCTTCAGCTTCGCGCACGCGCAGAAGCTGCCTTCGCTCGCGCTCACGAAGGCGTGACGATCACTGAGGAAGGTCTTGCCCGGCAGGCTGAGGCACTTGACGCATTGGTCACCCGCTCGCGCGGCAATATCGCCAGCATCGGCGATGAGACCGTCTCCGCCATTTCCGACCATATGACGGAAGTGGAAAGCCGCCTGCATCAGATCAATGATCTGGTCGAAGGACAGCGTACACTGGTGGCTGGGCTGCACACGACGCTTGGCGATGCCATCGACAACGCGCAGTCACGCTTCGCCGCGCTGGAAGAAAGCGCCCTGTCGCGCAATGACCGCCTCACCGACGCACTTTCGCGCCTCACGGTCGAGACACAGCGCATCGATGAAGCGCTCGCAGCCGGCGGGGTCACGGCAGAAAAGCTCATCAGCTGCGCCGAAACCCTGCTTGTGGCACTCGATTCGAGCGTTCGCGAACTGGACGAAACTTTCCCGGCCGCGCTTCAGCGTTTCGATGCCCGCATTTCCACCAGCCGCGAGCTGCTCGACAGCGCGGCCCCCGAAATGGAGCGTTTGGAGGCAATTTCCGAAGCGTTGGTCGGCCGCACGCAGGAAGCCGAAGAGCTGCTGCGCGGCCAAGGCCGTCGGCTCACCGAATGGCTGGAAAGCACGCAAAGCGGGGTCGAGGCCAATCGCGAGCTGGTTGAAAAGCTGCGCACGGCACTCGACCATGCCCATGAAGATGCAACGCGGATCACCGAGGGCGCTGGCCCGTTGCTGGTGACCGCCTTGCTGCGCGTCAAGGACACGGCTGATCAGGCCGCCGAACGCGCGCGCCAGGCATTGGGCCGCGCAATTCCAGATGCGGCGCAGTCGCTCGCCGAAGCAAGCGAAGTCGCGCTGCAGCAGGCTGTCAATGACAAGGTCACAGCGCAGATCGAAAAGCTCGCTCAAGTCGCGGAGGAAGCCGTTCGGGCGGCGCACCAAGCGTCCGATCGCCTTACGCGGCAGCTACTCACCATCGCCGATACGAGCGCCAGCGTTCAATCGCGGATCGAGGAAGCAGAACGAGCCGCAGAAGACCGCGACCGGGATCATTTCGCCCGCCGCTCTGCCCTGCTCATAGAATCGCTCAACAGCACCTCGATCGATGTCGCCAAGATCCTGTCGAACGATGTGACGGATTCCGCTTGGGCTTCTTATCTAAAGGGAGATCGCGGCGTCTTCACCCGCCGCGCCGTCAAGCTGCTGGATGCAGGCGAATCGCGCGAGATCGCCTTGCATTATGACAATGACGCCGAGTTCCAGGAGCATGTGAACCGGTACATTCATGATTTCGAATCCCTGCTGCGGATCATCCTGTCGGCACGGGACGGCAACGCGCTCGGGGTTGCCGTGCTTTCGTCGGACATGGGCAAGCTCTATGTCGCCCTCGCCCAGGCTATCGAGCGGCTTCGCCAATAGACGCATGGCCGTGGGTTCATCCCGGCTACGCGTTTCCATTCCATGGTACAGCCATTCTTCAGCGGCGAATACCACCTGCTGGCTGAGGAATACGTCCATAAATCATGCAGACGGGGCTCTGACTAACGCCATCACGCGGCACCAATGGAAAATCCGATCAGACTGGATCGGACCATGCTCCATCAGCTTTGGTCTTCCGCATTTCTTACGCCAGCAGACACATCTGCTTCGAAAATGCACTAGCCGTTTCTGTGATACTCATATTCGAAGGCGCGCCCCTGCTGCTTTGTCAGCACCGCACCGATGATCGCGCCGCCCGCTCGGCGCAGACGATCCACTGCTACCCGCAATCCGCCATGATGATTGCGGCCCCATTCCACGATCAGCACCGCCGCCTCTGCCTTTGCTGCCAGCAGCGACGTATCGGGAACCCCCAGGATAGGGGGCGCGTCGATCAGAACCGTATCATATCCGCCCTGGACGTTCGCCAGCAGCACATCGAGCGCGGAGGTGGACAGTAGCTCTGCCGGATTAGGCGGTATGGCGCCGCTGGGCAGCAGCGATACGCCGGGAATTCCACTCTGCACGGTTACGTCCTCCGGCTTCGCCTGCCCCGTCATGACCTCGCTGAGGCCCCGGTCAGGCGTGATGCCGAACAGGCCATGCTGGCGCGGTCTGCGCATATCGGCGTCAATCACCAGCACCCTGCGGTCGAGCTTGGCCAGCGCCAGGGCCAAGGCGTGGACGGTCGAAGACTTCCCCTCGCCTTCCTGAGCGCTGCTGACCAGGATCGACTTCGGCAATCCTGCGGAGGAGGCAAGCAACAGCGAAGATGCAATGGGGACGTAGGTTTCCGCAGCCGGCTTGTCGGTCACGGGGACCGTACCCAGCAATGGCATGTTAGCGCGCTCCGCCAATGTGTCGGCAGACGTCACGGCGTCATCGAACACATGCCGTCCCGCAACCATCAGCAAACCCAAAAGCAGACCTCCCAGCGAGGCCATCAGCATGGTGGTGCCAATATTGGGAGAAGATGGTCGTGAAGGAACGGCGGCACGGTCCAGCGGCTGGATGCGCCCTGCTTGAAACCCCGCCTGCGACGCCATGTCGCGATAGCGCTGGAGCAGGCTGTCATGCAGCAATCGATACGTATCGACCGACCGTTCCAAAATGCTCATCTGCACGCCGCGCCCACGTTCCGCCTGCGCTTGGCGCTCCACACCCGCGATCTCGGCTTCGATCTGTTTTTCGCCATGGACGGCAACGTCAAACTGCTCCCGAAGGGACGCGCGGATGCTGTTTGCCATCGCCGCAGCCTGATCGTCGAGCGCCGCCAACCGGGCGCGCGCCTCCCGCATTTCCGGATGGGCATCCTTACGGAACTGCCGTTCCTCCACGACTGATGCCCGGGCTTGCGCCCGCTGCGCCATCAACTGTTGCATGGCGCCATTGTTCAGCACTTCAGGCAGCGTCTCCACGCTCGACAGACGCGCGCTTTCCCACCGCTTCTGCGCCGCGATCCGATCTGCCATGGCTTGGGCGCGAAAGGCATTGAGTTGCGCGAGCCGGGTCGCGGTCGTCCCCGCGGCGCTGTCAGGCAGACCATCCTTCGTGCCAGCGGCTTGGGAAG
Organism: Sphingobium sp. TomMM35A; assembly: GCF_054771735.1. Taxonomy (NCBI): domain Bacteria; kingdom Pseudomonadati; phylum Pseudomonadota; class Alphaproteobacteria; order Sphingomonadales; family Sphingobiaceae; genus Sphingobium; species Sphingobium sp. TomMM35A. The sequence goes on along the minus strand of NZ_BSRC01000001.1, from coordinate 630,143 downwards.
GCGACCCATTCCTCGCGGCATAGGTTGCAAGGTCTCGCTCGGCGCGCTCCAGATCGCGGCGAGCGGCATCCAGTTCACCCAACAGGAACCGCCGCGCCTGAACCCCGGACTCAAAACCTCGCTTCAGGTCCGCCCGGATCAGACTGTCGGCATAGCTGTTCGCCACCCGCGCCGACAGCGTCGGGTCCGCGCTCGTGAAACTGATGCGGATGACACGGCTTTTGCCGGGCAGCTGCACGTCCAGATTCTCGCGGAGGAGGTTGATCACCGCCTCCGTTTCCACCTGCCGCTGGCTGAGCGATCCTGATCCCCGCTCGGGGCGCCGTTCATCCATGCCGTCGAAGAAGGTGCGGCTGCCCACCAGCGCCAACTCGCGCGCGACATCTTCCGCAAGCGCGCGGCTGCGCAGCACTTCCTGCTCGGTTTGCATCAGCGCTTCATTGTCTGCGGGCGCGACCGGCCGCTGGGTCGCCCCTGCCCCCGCCGCTCCTGCGGGCACATCCTCGACCTCTACCGACGCGGTCGCGCGATAATCGGGGGTGGAGAGAAGGATGAAGATGATGCCCGCCAATACGCAAAGCGCCATGGTGACCAACAGGATGATGCGGTGCCGCCATATCGCTGTCCAGGCGGAACGAGCGATCGTCACCATGCGAGCGCTACGCCCTTCCGGCATCGCGGAGGCGTGGTCATTGTCGATGCGGATGATACGCCCCGCCATCAACGATCTCCGTCCAGCGCTATGAAGGCCGCTCCCAGCGCCGGGAGAACCAGCAGCGTACCGCCCAGGATCGCTTTCGCCCGTGACAGGCCGACAATGATTGTGTCACCGGGCAGGACCTCAGGATCAGCCGCCTCACCCTTGCGGATCGCGTCCAGGTCGAACTTGGCTGCTTGCCGCTGGCCCTGCACCTGACGGACAATGACGATCTGCTTCAGGCTCGCAAGGCGGCTGGGGCCCTTCGCCAAGGCGACGGCTTGCAGCAGCCCGGTGCGGCCTTCGATGGGATAGAGCCCAGGCTCCCTCACCTCTCCATCCACCGTGATGCGGCGGCCTACGGCCTTTTTTACGAAGACGGTGACTTGCGGCGAGACCAGATAACGCTCGCCCAGCCTGCCCGCGATGACGTCGGACGCCTCGCCCGCCGACAGCCCGGCGACCGGCACGTCTCCGATCAACGGCATTCGGACCATGCCTGTCGCCGTCACCTCGGCATCTTCCAGCGAAAGTCCGGGCTCATGATATATTTGCACGCGCAACACATCATCGGGCGCGATGCGGTAATCCATGCCCACCGCCGGGGCGGCAGGCATCAACGCATAGGCCGCAGCCTCACGCGGTGCATCTTCGGCCGTCGCACATCCGCCAAGCAGGGCGCAGCCGAAGAGGATGCCCAAAGTCTGATGCGTCCTGTCGGTCGGCCTGCCCATCTATGACAAATTCCCCACATATTTCAGGCATTCCGCCAGACGGCGGATGCCTGCGGTGGGGTTAGCGAGGCGAAATGGTCATGGCAACCACGGCCACGCGCTCGCGCAACGGTCCGCAGTCGGTCAGACCGCGATACGCCCCGGCTGATCGTGCGGCAGGCGGCGAGGCTGGTCGGGCCATACCCCACGCGTGTCATAAACCGCCTTGCCAAGACGCTCGTCCACCGGAACTGATTTGAACATGTCATGATCAACCAGAATGACGAATACGCCACATTGTTCCAGTGCCGTATCGAGATCGATCAGTTCCGCCCCAGTGCCTGCAAATTCCATCGGCAAGGCGTCGGCATAGGGCTCGACCAGTTTGATCCGGCGGCCATAGCGGCGGGCGAGACGGCTCGCCACTTTCACCGCCGGACTTTCCCGGAAGTCATCGATGTTCGCCTTAAACGCAAGGCCAAGGCAAGCAACATCCTCGCCCGCAAAGTCATCGATCAGGTCCGACACCTTTGCAACGACATGGTCAGTCTTTGCATCATTCACTTCCCGTGCGGCCCGGATAAGGCGGCTGTTTTCGGGATCCCCATGAACGATGAACCAGGGATCGACAGCGATACAATGTCCCCCAACGCCCGGTCCGGGCTGAAGGATGTTCACGCGTGGATGGCGATTGGCGAGCCGGATCACTTCCCACACATCAATGTCCATGCCCTCGGCGATGACGGACAATTCGTTGGCGAAAGCGATGTTGACGTCACGGAAGCTGTTTTCGACCAGCTTCACCATTTCGGCAGCACGCGCGCTGGTGGTGATGCATGCGCCGCGCACGAACTGGCGGTAAAAGGCTAGCGCTTTGCGGGCGCATCGTGGCGTGATGCCGCCAATGCAACGGTCATTGTCGATGAGTTCGACAAGGATGCGGCCCGGCAGAACGCGCTCTGGGCAGTAGGCAATCGCCACGTCTCCCGCAGTGCCGGGGCCCGGCATCTTCAGGTCAGGGCGAAGTTGCGCGAACAGGTCCCGCATCGCTTCGGTCGTGCCCACCGGCGAGGTGGACTCCAGGATCACCGTGTCGCCCGTCTTCAACACCTCGGCAACGGTCCGTGCAGCGTTCAGCACATAGGAAATATCGGGAGCGCGATCCTCCGCCACGGGAGTGGGCACTGCGATGATGAAGACGTCGCTTGGTTCGACGATCAGGCTGGCCCGCAAATTTCCGCGCGCAACAACGCCTTGGACAAGGCCATCGAGATCAACTTCCTCGATATGGACTCGGCCCGAATTGACCGTCTCCACAACATGGGCGCTGACATCCACGCCCACGACCTGAGCTCCGCCGCGCGCAATCAGGGCCGCAGTGGGCAACCCGATATAGCCAAGGCCAATGACGGAAACCTTCTGCTGCTTGTCGATGGGCATGCTTCAATCCTGGAAATCGATCAGTTGCCGCTGTTTTTGAAGGCAAAAGCTGAAGATTCCGGTAATGGAGAGACGCGTTTAGCAACGGAGCTGGAATGCCATTGCGCGAAGCTATGCTGCCTCGTCCAGCCCTTCCGTCGCTACGCCGCCCGATGCGATGATGGCTGCAATCCGCTCCGAAGCGCGACCGTCGCCAAATGGATTATGCGCGCGCGCCATTGCCCGGTAGGCGGCTTCGTCATCAAGCAGCGACAGGACCTCGCGAACTATCCGGACGCGATCTGTCCCCACCAGCTTGGCGGTCCCAGCCGCTACCCCTTCGGGACGTTCCGTCGTTTCGCGCATGACGAGTACCGGCTTGCCGAGCGACGGAGCCTCCTCCTGCACGCCACCGCTGTCGGTCAGCACCAGATGGCACATGTCCAGCAGCCTTACGAAATGAGGATAATCAAGCGGTTCGATCATCGCAACGTTCTGCAATCCGCCCAGAACAGCCTCCATGATCGGGCGCACATTTGGATTGGGGTGAACGGGAAAGATCACGGCGATGTCCGGACGTGCGGCGATGTCAGCGATGGAACGGGCGATCGCCTCCATGCCGCCGCCGAAATTCTCCCGCCGATGGCTGGTGACGGCGAGGATGCGCGTCCCTGCAAATCGCGTCGCCAACTGATCCAGGCCAGACGCAAGCCCAGGCATTGCGACGATCCTTTCGCGCGTCGTAAGCAGAGCATCGATCACGGTATTGCCAGTGACATGGATGCCGGACGGATCGCGGCTCTCGCGCAAAAGAGCTTCGGCCGCGGCTTGGGTCGGGGCGAAGTTCATGTCGGCCACGCAAGCGACAACCCGCCGGTTCACCTCCTCCGGCCAGGGGTGATAAATATCTCCGCTGCGCAGCCCGGCCTCCACATGAGCGACCGGAATTTGCCGGTAATAGGCAGCAAGGCTCGCGACCATGGTCGTCAGCGTGTCGCCATGCACGATGATGCGGTCAGGCCTTTCTGCATCGAACGCTTTGCCGAGATCGACGATCAGCTTGGCCGTCAGGCCATCCAGTGTCTGGTTCGGCGTCATGACGTCCAGGTCGATGTCCGGCCTTATGCCCGCAATGTCGAGTACCTGGTCCAGCAAACCCCTATGCTGCGCCGTGACGATCACGCGCACATCGACATGATCGCGCGCGCTCAACGCATGGATGACAGGAAACAGCTTGATCGCTTCGGGGCGTGTCCCGAATACCACCGCAATTTTCATATTCGCCCCTTGATGCGAGCCTTTAAGGCTACCCCCTGCCAGCAAATCGTAACCATCCCCTGAACAAGGGGTAATTCCGACGCGCGCTTTCGCAGGTGCAATGACCTATGCTAGGGCCCGGTCAATCCTTCATTTTTTCGAACGAGGCAGTGGGTAATTTATGAAGATCACGATGATCGGCACGGGATATGTCGGCCTGGTATCAGGTGCCTGCTTCGCCGATTTCGGCCATGACGTGGTGTGCGTCGACAAGGATGCTGCCAAGATCGACGCGATCTTGTCCGGCCGCATGCCGATCTACGAACCCGGCCTCGATCAACTGGTGGCAAATAACGCCGCGGCGGGGCGATTGACTTTCACGACTGACCTTGCTGCGGGCGTGAAGGGCGCGGATGCTATCTTCATCGCCGTCGGCACGCCTTCGCGCCGTGGCGATGGCCATGCGGACCTCAGCTACGTCTACGCTGCGGCACGCGAGATCGCGCAAGCAGTAGACGGCCCCACCGTCATTGTCACGAAGTCGACCGTGCCCGTTGGCACAGGCGATGAAGTCGAACGCATCGTCCATGAAGTCCGCCCAGGCATGGATATTCAGGTGGTTTCCAACCCCGAATTCCTGCGCGAGGGCGCCGCGATCAGCGATTTCAAGCGGCCCGACCGCGTTGTCGTGGGCACCACCGGCAACGAACGGGCGACCGCTGTGATGGCCCAGATTTATCGGCCATTGAACCTCAATCAAGCGCCGGTGATGTTCACGGGCCGCCGGACGGCCGAGCTCATCAAATATGCAGCCAACGCCTTCCTGGCGACCAAGATCACCTTCATCAACGAGATGGCGGACCTGTGCGAAGCGGTCGGCGCGGAGGTGCAGGACGTGTCGCGCGGCATCGGTCTCGACAACCGGATCGGCAGCAAGTTCCTGCACGCGGGTCCCGGCTATGGCGGTTCCTGCTTCCCGAAGGACACGCTGGCCCTGGTGAAGACCGGGCAGGATTATGACACGCCGATCCGCATCGTGGAGACGGTGGTGCAGGTAAATGACCTGCGCAAGCGAGCGATGGGCCGCAAGATCGTGAAGGCGCTGGGTGGCGAAGCGCGCGGCAAGACCGTCGCGCTGCTCGGCCTCACCTTCAAACCCAACACGGATGATATGCGTGATGCCCCCAGCCTCGCGATCGTGCAGGCGTTGGAGGATGCAGGCGCCCGGATCGTCGCCTATGATCCCGAAGGCATGGATGTCGCCAAGCCAATGATGCCGGGCGTATCGATGGCGAAGGACGCTTATGAAGCGGCAACAGGCGCCGATGCCCTCGTGCTCGTCACTGAATGGGACATCTTCCGCGCGCTTGATCTAAAGCGCCTTGCCGGTTCGATGAACACGCCTCTGCTGATCGACCTGCGCAATATTTATCCGCGCAGCGAAGCAGAGGCAGCAGGCTTCGCCCTTACCCGGGTAGGTGGCAAGGGCGTGATCTGATGGATTTTCGCTCTGGGGAAGGCTGGGACGGTCCCCGCCTTCCCCGCCTCCGTCATTGGTTGGCCGCCGCGACGGCTCTGTTCGTCCTGACCCAAGTCATCCCAGTGATAGCGGGCTTCATCTGACCCATTCGCCACATATCAAGCCTTAAGCTTCCAACCACGCTTCAGAAGAATATAGCACAGCAGCGCCAGCGCGATGTTGAGCACCAAAAGTACGATGCTGCCCACCACCACATCTCCATCGGCCGCCGCCACGAACCCATAGCGGAACCCTGAGATTGCATAGAAAAACGGGTTGGCATGGCTGATCGCCTGGAATACTGGCGCCAGTCGATCGATGGAATAGAATGTACCGGACAGCAGCGTCATCGGCCCGATCACGAAATTGGTGATCGCAGCGGCATGATCGAACTTTTCCGCCCAGATCGATGTCAGTACGCCGATGAACGCCGTCAGTGCCGCTCCCATCAGGCCAAACCAGGCGATCGCCCAGGGATGTGCAGGCGTAACATGGACGCCCGGCCACAGCGCCATCGCTCCCCACAGGGCCAGTCCGACGCAGAATGCCCGCGTCACTGCCGCACCGACCAGAGCCAGCAGCAATTCGCTGTTGGACAAGGGCGGCATCAGATAGTCGATCAACGTACCCTGCATCTTGCCGGCGAGCAGGGAGAAGCTGCTGTTGGCGAACGCATTGTTCATCATGCCCATGATCATGAGCCCGGGCGCGATGAAGTCCGCGAAAGGAACGCCCAACACCTGCCGGTTCGCACCTCCCAGGGCGATCGAGAAAATGATGAGGAACATCAGCGTCGTGACGGCGGGCGCCCAGATGGTCTGGAGCTGCACCTTCATGAAGCGGCGCACCTCCTTCCGGTATAGCGCACGCGTGCCCGCCCAATTGACGTTGCGGATGACGAGCTCACCCGGTTCATGAAAAGCAGGCCGCGAAGAGGCGGGTACGGAAAATTGGGGCTGTTCGTTCATGCTTCGATCGACTATCGGCTGGTCTGTTGTGCCGCAAGGGCGTTGTGCACGGGCTTTAACCTGTGCAGGCGCGTCCCATATAGGGCGCTAGCCAGAGAATTTGAGGAGTCATTCATTGTCCTGGACCGACGAGCGTATCGACCAGCTCAAGGCAATGTGGGAAAAAGGCCTGACCGCCAGCCAGATCGCGGACGAACTGGGCGGGGTGAGCCGTAATGCCGTGATCGGCAAGGCGCATCGCCTTGGCCTGCAATCGCGCCCATCGCCTGTTAAGCCGAACGAAGCGCCCAAGAAGACCGCGCCCGTCCGGAAAGCTGCGCCGGAGGCCGAAGCGCCCAAGCCTGCCGCGCCCGTGCAGCAGCATAGCGCACCAGCGCCCGCGCGGCCTGCCCCGCCGGTCGCGCCCGCTCCCGCGCAATCTGCTGCGGCACCTTCCGCGGACGCCCCTGCTCCCGCGCCGCAACCGCGCATCATATCGGTCGGACCGGGTGGCTTCCTGCGCCAGGGCCCCGGCGACCAGCAGGCTCCGATCCCCCCCGCGCCACCGCGCCGCTTGGTCCCTGCCAAGCCGAGCCCGGAGATCGCAGGCAAGACGACGCTGCTCGACCTGACCGAGCGTATCTGCAAATGGCCTATGGGCCACCCGGGCGAACCAGACTTCCATTTCTGCGGTGAAGCCGTAAATCCGGGCTTTCCCTATTGCGTCGAGCATTGCGGCCGCGCCTATCAGGCTCAACTGCCGCGCGGTACGCGCCGTCCCCCGCCGCCGCTGCCCTTCGGCGGGCCGCGCGTACGCTGACGCTTCGCTTACCTCTAGAATATCACCGGGCCGGTCGATGAGACCGGCCCTTCTTCATTCCTCCTGCTTGCGCCCGCCGCCCACCCGCCTATAGCTTGTGCGCATGTCCGATCTGTTCGCGAGCCAGCCCCTTTCCTCTTCCGGCTACGACGCCTCCTCCATCGAAGTGCTGGAAGGGCTGGAGCCAGTACGCCGCCGCCCCGGGATGTATATCGGCGGCACGGACGAACGGGCGCTGCATCACCTTGCCAGCGAAGTGCTCGACAACAGCATGGACGAAGCGGTCGCGGGGCACGCCACCCGGATCGAGGTGACGCTGGAACCCGGCAACAAGCTGACCATCACTGACAATGGCCGTGGCATCCCAGTCGGCATGCACCCGAAATTTCCGGGCAAGTCCGCACTCGAAGTCATCCTCACCACACTTCATTCCGGCGGCAAGTTCACGGACAAGGCTTATGCGACCTCCGGCGGCCTGCACGGCGTCGGGATCAGCGTCGTGAACGCCCTTTCCGTCGTCACCGTTGTCGAAGTCGCAATCAACAAGGAGCTGTTTCGACAAAGCTTCGCCCAAGGCTTACCGACCAGCGGGCTCGAAAAAGTCGGTGCCGCACCCAACCGGCGCGGCACGTCGGTCAGCTTCATCCCCGATCATGAGATTTTCGGCGAGCAGAAGTTCAAGCCCGCGCGCCTTTACCGGCTCGCGCGGTCCAAGGCCTATCTGTTCGCGGGCGTCGAAATCCGCTGGAAATGCGCGCCTGAGCTGATCAATGACGATACCCCCGCCGAAGCGGTGTTCCAGTTTCCCGGCGGTCTTGCCGATCATCTAAAAGAGCAGATCGGCACGCGTGAATGCGCGACCAGCGCTTTCTTTTCGGGAAGCCAGGATTTCCCAGACGCTGCCGGCCGCGTCGAATGGGCGATCGCTTGGCCGCTTTGGTCGGACGGCAGCTATAGCTGGTATTGCAACACCATCCCTACGCCCGATGGCGGCACGCACGAGACCGGTCTGCGCGCCGCCCTGGTGAAGGGCATCCGCGCGTTCGCCGAGCTGGTGGGGAACAAGAAGGCGAAGGACATCACCGCCGACGACATCGTGACGTCGTCGGAAATCATGCTGTCCGTCTTCATCCGAGATCCGCAATTCCAGAGCCAGACCAAGGACCGCCTCACCAGCCCCGAAGCCGCTCGCCTTGTCGAAAACGCGGTGCGCGACCATTTCGACCACTTCCTCTCCGACCATATGGAGAGGGGCAAGGCATTGCTCGCCTATGTCGTCGATCGCATGGACGAACGGCTGAAGCGCAAGGCGGAAAAAGAGGTCAAGCGCAAGACGGCAACCTCAGCCCGCAAGCTGCGCTTGCCCGGAAAACTCACCGACTGTTCGACCGACGATCCGGAGGGCACGGAAATCTTCCTGGTCGAAGGCGACTCGGCAGGCGGATCGGCCAAGCAGGCGCGCGACCGCAAGACACAGGCGATCCTGCCCCTGCGCGGCAAGATCCTGAACGTCGCTTCCGCGAACAACGCAAAGATCCTGGCGAACCAGGAAATCGCGGATATGATCCTGGCCTTTGGCTGCGGCACGCGGAAGGACTGCAATCCGGACAATCTGCGCTATGAGCGCATCGTCATCATGACCGACGCCGATGTCGATGGCGCGCATATCGCGACGCTGCTCATGACCTTCTTCTTCCAGGAAATGCCCGAACTGGTGCGGCGTGGGCATCTGTATCTCGCCCAGCCGCCGCTCTATCGCCTCGTCGCCGGGGGCAAGAGCCTCTACGCGCGCGACGACGCCCATCGCGAGGAACTGCTGCGCACCGAATTCAAGGGGAAGAAGGTAGAGGTCAGCCGGTTCAAGGGTCTTGGCGAAATGAACCCGAACCAGCTGCGCGAAACGACCATGGACCCCAAGACCCGTAGCCTCATCCGCATCACCCTGCCCGATGATGTCGAAGATCGTCAGCAAGTACGCGAATTGGTTGAGCGGCTGATGGGCACCAATCCCGCGCACCGCTTCGCCTTCATCCAGGAAAATGCCGCAACGGTGGACGAAGAAGCGATCGACGCCTGACGCTATTCGCGCATCAGCGCCCCGGCACTGAGCCTGTCGCGATTTCGTGGCTACCGCAGCATTAACCACGGCGGGCCACGGGATGTTCAATTTTCCGGGCGATACCGGCAAGCATGTCAGGCTTCGCCCCGATCCTTCGCATCGCGCCACGCGCCGCTCCGGTCCTGCTGCTGACGCTTCAGAGCGGCGCCGCATTCGCCCAAGCCCCTGCTTCGGCCGCCATGCTCAGTTCGACGACAAGCGGTGCAGCCTACGGTCAGGCCGACCGTCTCGCATCCACCCTGCTCGCGGGCGGCATGAGCCGCCTCACCGCCATCAGCGCGCAGCAAGGGAGCGGATCTTCCTTGAACTGGGCGTCGCCGCTTGCCGAACCGCAGGCCGTCGTCAACGGCAGCCGGGTCGAGCGGATGCTGTCGCAGATGCCTGGGTGGGAATTGCAAGGCGTCCGGTTGATGCTGAACCAGTCTTCGCTCAGCTACAAGCAACCCGACCTTGTCCCGGCCTTCATGCGCGGGCTGATGACAGCACCAGCCGCTACCTTCGTCATGCCTAAGGCCACGCCGCTGCCATCTGCTCCAGCGCCACGCGCGGGACAGCCGGATATCTTCGGATCGGTGGCGATGGCGGTAAGCCGGACACCGCTCGATGACAAATGGGCGGCAATCGCCCGATCGGCTTCAGCTCCCGTCATATCCGCAAGCTTCTTGCGATCGGCCCGCGCCGCCGCCGGGCTTCAACAGGTGGAGATGGTGAATCGCTGGGTCAACAGCCGCCTGCGCTTCGCTGATGACCGGCAGGGGCGCGACAGCTGGGCTTCGGCCAACCAGTCGCTACAGCGCGGGGTTGGCGACTGCGAAGACTACGCCATCGCAAAGATGCAACTGCTGGAAGCGGCAGGCTTCGACCGGCGCGCCATGTTCCTCGTCATCGCGCGAGACCTGGTACGGCAGGCCGATCACGCGGTGCTCGCGGTACGTTTAGGCCATGAATTGCTGGTGCTCGACAATATGACAGACAGGGTACTGCCTTCGTCTGCCGTCAGCGATTATCGGCCGATCATGAGCTTCAACGCTTATGGCCGCTGGACCCACGGCTATCGCGTGACGACGCCGCACCCGGTCCAGTTCGCCGCTCGCTGACAAGATCCGCTGCCTTACCGCTCCCGCAACGCCTCCGCGCGCGCCTTCATGATCGGCTTCAGCAGGTAGGCGAGCACCGATTTGCGGCCCGTCAATATCTCGACATCGCACACCATGCCGGGCGTGATCGGCAGTTTGTGCGCGCCCGACCCAAGCCATGCCCGGTCCGTTTCGACGACAACCGTGAAATAGGCCTCCCGCGTCGCTTCGTCATAGACGCTGTCGGCTGAAACCTGCTGCACGGTCCCGCTCAGGCCGCCGTAGATGGAAAAGTCGTAGGCCGTCACCTTCACCACGGCGCGATCACCGGTCTTGATGAAGGCGATGTCGTTCGGCTTCACCCGCGCCTCTACCAGCAACTTGTCGCCGATGGGCACGATCTGCATGATCTTCTGACCCGCAGTCACGAAGCCGCCGATGGTCGTCACTTGCACATCATTGACGACGCCATCGACTGGCGAGCGAATTTCCGCGCGCTGTGCGCGGCCCTTCGCCCCCCGCAGAGACTCACTGTTGACGGCGATCTTCGCCTCCAACTGGCTGCGTTCATTCAAAGCATCCTGACGGAACTGGTAATTGGCTTCCGACAGCTGCGCCTGCGCCTCGCGGATCGCGGCGGATGCACGTGACGCCTGCTGCTGCGCCGCGTTGAGCCGCCCCTGCGCATCCACCAGGTCACGCCGGGCATCGAGCAATTCGGTTTGCGGGATAATGGACTTCGCGGCCAGTGGCTCCAACATCGCCACCCGCTGCCGCGCCAGTTGGACGCTGCCACCCAGGCTGTCGATCGTGGCCTGCGCCTCGCCCAGCTCCCGGCGGCGCTGCTCCACCTGAGCGGACAGCCCATCCTGCTTACTGCGGAGCGCCGATTGACGGACCGCCGCGAGCGCCTGCTCCTGCTGACATTCGGGGCCACCGGTCGTGCAATTTTCGCCCGCTCCAGTGCCTTCCTTCTCCAGTCTTCCTGCCCGCGCGGCAAGCGATCGCGTCTCCGCCTGCAACTGCCCCAGCTCGGATGCCAACATCGCGTCATCCAGCCGCACCAGCAGTTGTCCCTTGCTGACCTTTTGCCCCGACCGGACCAATATCTCTTCGATCGTGGTCGGTTCGGCGGACTGGATCACCTGCGCCTTGCTTGACGGGATCACCCGCCCCTGCCCATGCGTCACTTCGTCCACTGGCGCGAGGCTGGCCCACAAGAGGAACGCCAGCATGCCCCCGCCGCTATAAAGGATGACCTGCTTGTTGCCCGGCTGCCCCCGCAGCCAGTCGATCCAGCGCCCCATCATGGTTTTGCCTCTTGCATTGCATGTTCATCGGCTGCGAGCGCTACCGCCTTCGCCTTTTCCTGCGCCGCCAGCATGGTGCTCAGCGCACCGCCACCTTGCGAAGGATCAGGGATGGACAGCTTCCACCCCTTGGTCGGGTCCATTCGCCCGCCTACATCATTGGCCGCCCGCCGTTCCGGCAGCGCCGCGACTGGGGGATAATCGATCTCCGGCTCGCTCAACGTCGCCATCTGCGCCGGATTGAAGGCGGGGATATATTCACCACCAGCATAGCGCCCCACAAAGGCGCGCGGCAGGCCCCAGGCGCCCGGCCAGCGATAGAAGATGTGCGCGCCGATCTTCGCCAGCTTTGCCAGGTGCGGCGCCCATCCAGGAAACACATAATCCGCATGATAATGGGTGGCCGTGCCCACACTGGGTTCAACCTCGCCCGCCAGCGCCGCCGCAGCGATCCGCTGTGCCCGGTTCCAGAGCACAGCCACCGGCCGCCGCGCGAGCGACCCATCACACACGAAACTGAATTGGCATACGGACGCGTTGAAGCGCTGATACACCACGCCGCACACCGTCTTGGCGAAGGCGGGATGACGCACACGGTTGAGCACGACCTGCGCCACCGCGCGCTGGCCGCTTTCCGGTTCAGCAGCCGCTTCATAATAGATGGCCTGCGTCAGGCATTGCAGCGCGCGGCTCCTGTCCTCGCCTGATGATTGCAGGGCCCGAAAAGGCGATGCTGCCGCAACAGCCCCCTGCGCAAACCGGAGCCTGCCATTCTGCACCTCCGCCTCCTGCCCAGTCGTCAAGGGCGCGGCTTCGCGTTCCGTAATGTCTACCAGTGCGCGATATTGACGTGGAATGGCGGGCACATCGTCCATGATCTTTGTCTCGACCGACATGTGAGGAGCAGGACCACTATGCCAGCCGGCCATTCCTGCACCCAAGACCGTGACAAGCGCACAAGTCACGCCGAGCAGGGATGCTTCACGTGCGGATAGCGCGCTCATTGCACCGCTCCCTTCTGAAGCTGCCCGATAACCTCGTCGCGTGGCCCGTCCGCCAGAACCACGCCGTGATCGATCACGATCAGCCGATCGACGATGCGCAGCAGCGCATGCCGGTGCGTCGATACGATCAGCGTCTGCTCCGGCTCCAATGCCTTTGCCAGATGATCGACGAAAAGGTTTTCCGTCTGATTGTCCATCGCTCCGGTCGGCTCATCGAGAAAGAGCAGCCGCGCCGGTTCCACCAATGCCCGTGCCAGCACCAGAAAGCTGCGCTGCCCGCCCGACAAGCGGCTGCCGCGCTCGCCGATGTGCAGGTCGAACCCGGCGGCATCGCGCCCGAAGAAGCGGGACGCGCCCGAACGCTCCAGCGCGTCCAGCAGCTTCTCGTCGTCGGCGTCCCGTGCTCCCAGCAACAGGTTTTCGCGCACCGAGCCGCTGAACAGTTCCGCATCCTGCCCGACATAACGGAAGGCGGAGCGCAGTTCGTGCGGATGATATTGGCGGCTGTCCACATCATCGATGGTCAGCATGCCACCGGCTGGCGGATAGAGGCCGCACAACACTCGTCCCAGCGTCGACTTGCCGGATGCCACGCGCCCGATGATGCCAATCCGTTCGCCCGGCTCAATACGCAGATCGATGCCCTTGAGGCTCGGTTGGGTGGCGCCCGGATAGCTGAACTCCAGCCCCTCGGCGACGATCGCACCCTTGCGCACCTTGGGAATGATGCCACGCGCGCCATCCAGCCGCTCGTCCGGCTGGTCGATCAGCGTCTGTAGGCTGCTCAACGTCGTCATCGCCTGCCGCGCGCGGACAATCACGAAGGCCAGCTGCCCGACGGGCGCCAATGACCGGCCCGCCAGCATGACGATCGCGATAATTGCGCCCATGGTGATGTCGCCAGCCGCGAACATATAGAAACCGCCGATCACCAGCGCGATGCTCGTCACCTGCTGGCACAGCGATGCGAGCGTCACGCTGGTCGAACTCAGCCGCCGCAGCTTTTCCTGCGTCGATGCACTCATTCGAGCGTAACGGCGCCACCGGTCGAGCATCCGCCCTTCGGCGCGGCATGCCTTCAGCGTTTCCATGCCGCCGATTGCTTCCACAAGCGCTGCACTTTGCAGGCTGGCATCCGCTTGCGCGTCACGCGACAGGGCCGCCATGGAACGCTGCAGGAAATAGCCCGCCGTCGCCATGATCCCGATCATGACGACAGGAACGATCGCGAGCCAACCACCCAGCAGCGCGATGATGCCGACGAACACGAACAGGAAACTGAGGTCCACCACCAGCACCACGGTTGTCGATGTGAAGAACTCCCGGACGCTTTCGAATTCCGACACGCGCCGAGCCAGAGCCCCGGTGCTGCCCGCCCGGCTGGCGAGCGGCACATTCATCACCTTCTCGAACAGTCGCTGCGACAGGCGCTCGTCAATGTCCCGCCCAGCCTCATCGACCAGCCGGGCCCGGGCGAGCCTCAGCGCGAAGTCGAGGCCAAAGGCCAGCATGACGCCCGCACCCAGCACCCAAAGGCTGGACGCCGCCTTGTTCGGGATGATCCGGTCATAGACGTTCATCGTGAACAGTGGCAGCGCAAAGGCGAGCAGATTGATGATCCCCGCCGCAAGCATGACATAGCCGAAGGAGCCCCGCGCCCGCCAGACTTCGCGCCAGAACCAATGTTGCCGTGCCCGTTCATCCCACGGCCGTTCCTCGGCCCGCTCGCGGCCATGATCGGCCATGACCGCCAGCGCCTCGCCAAGAAAATAAGGCTCCAGATCGGAAAGCCGGGCCCACACCGGCTCACTCGCATGAGGGAGTTGGATCAGCGCGTCGCCCTGCTTCAGATCCAGCAGGAGGAGAAAGCGCTCGCCCTTTAGCGGGAGGATCGCGGGCAGATTGGCAGGCCGCCATTTTTCCAGACGGCCGCGGACATGGTCGCTCAGCAGGCCGATCTGATCCAGTGCGGATTCCGCCTGATGAAAGGGCAAGCGCCCCGACTCATCAACGGCAAGGCCCGCCCGTAACGCGACGATCCCGGGCGATCGATCGAAATGCCGCGCGACATGGGCGATACACTCACTCAATTCGTCGCCGGGCGTACCCTGATGGTCCAGCCATTCGGCCAGACTTAATGTGCTTCGTTCCAACATTGTTTACCCCGCGCCACCCCAGCCGAAGCCGGGGTGACCCCCAAAGATGGAAACTCAGCCCGGATAGCGCCGCCGCTGCAATTCGGCGGGCGGCAGATCCGGGACATCATATTTCTTGCGCGCATAAGGATTGGCGCCCGAAGGCTGGGCAATCCCCAGAGTGTCGAGCAGCTGATTGGTCGCCGCCAGGATCTGATATTGCGCGAAGATTTCGGAAAAGCGGGCCGTTTCCGTCCGCACCTGCGTATTGAAACGCGTATTCTGGCTGTCCAGCACGTCAAGCAGCGAACGGCGTCCAACGTTGAACTGCTCGCGGTAAGATACCAGCAGGGAGTCCGACACGGTTGCCTGGCGCGACAGGTCGGTCAGCCGCTTCTTTTCCGTGTCCCAACGGTTCCAGGCGGTGCGGACATCGTCTTCCGCCTCCCGCTGACGCTGGCTGAGCCGGAAACGCGCCTCGCTTGCCCGGCGGGTCATTTCCTGGACCTTCGCCCGGTTGATTCCGCCGTCGAACAGTTGCCAGCGCAGGACGACACGCCCCTGCACGTCATTGGTGCTGCCACGGAAGCCATCGACATCCTCACCGATGCGGCCACGCCCTTCCAGCACAACCTTCGGCCCAAGCTCGGACTCCGCCTCGTCCACGACCGCATGAGCCGCCTGAATGTCGGCCTCCGCTTCCCGGATCAGGGGATTGTTGGTGCGCGCGCCAGCTATTGCTTCGTCCAGCGTCGGCGGGACGGCGCTCATCACTGAATCCGGCATCGACACCTGATCGATGGAAAGGCCGGTGAGCGTCCGAAAGCTGATCGCGGCGTTGGTCAGGTCCTGCTCGGCCTCGCTCTTGCGCACCAGCGCGGATTGCAGACGCTCTTCGGCCTGCTGCTGGTCGGCGATGCTGATCGACCCTTTCGACACGCCCTCGCCCAGGTCGCCGAGCAGCTTGCGGTGGAAGGCGATGTTATCCTCCGCCGCTGCTACGACGCGCTGTTGCAGCATATAGTCGAGATATTGGCGCGTGACGTTCAACGCAACGAACTGCGACCGTTCGCCCACGCGCAGAGCCGCGCCGTCGATCCGGGCGGCCTGGCGCCGCTTTTCGGCGCTGCGGTAGCCGAAATCGAACAGCGTCTGTTCCGCCAGGACGCTCGCTTCCAGTGGATAGAGCGTCTGGTCGCCTATACCCAGCGTCCGCCGCGTGTTATTTTCCAGCCGGCGAATACCAGCCGATCCTTCCACGCTGACCCGGGGCAGATACAAGCCCTTGGCCTGTTCCCGCTCGAACTCGATCGCTTCCTTGTTCTGGATCGCCTGATTGATTTCCGGATGACTGTCGATCGCGGCGGCGATGGCGCTCTTGAGGTCGGTGGTCTGTGCCCAGCCGCTGGTTGCCATGGTCGCGGCGCACAGAGCCATGAGGCTGCCGCATGTCTTGCGCAGGATTGTCATGATCGCGCTCCCCTCAATTCGCGCTGGCAGTGACTTCGACCCGACGATTCATCGGTTCGCGCACATTGTCGGCTGTTTCGATCTTGAGTTGGGTCTCGCCCAACCCGCTGACGGTCATCGCATCCATCGCGATGCCGCCCTGGGCCATCAGCCCGGCAACATTCTGCGCCCGGCGCAGCGACAGGGCATCATTATAGCCCGTGCCGCCCGACGTATCGGTATAGCCGGTGATGCCAAAGCGGGTCCAACCACATTGAGCGGCGGACTGCGTCACCTGACTGATCGTCGCAGCGCCCTCGGGCAGCGGCGTATCCATGTTCCAATCAAAGAAAATGGACACCGCCGGTGCCGTACAGTCCAGCGCGGGTGGGGCTGAAGCTGCGGCCGGCACCGGCGGCGGTGGCGGCGCCGATAGGCGTGCCACAAAGTCGTCGCACTTGTTGATGCTGTCCGCATCCCTAGTGCCGGATTTGATGAAGCCCAGCGCTATGCCGCACTGGTTCTTGGCCTCCACGGCCCAGGTCCAGCGGCTGTCCTGCGCTGCCCGCAAGCTTGCGTCGCCCGCCGCTGCGACAGCCGTGTCATAACGGCTCTTCAGCGCACCCTTGAGCTCTGAACGACCCATCTGCAGCAGGGGCGAAGTGGGCGCCGCCAAGGCCCCCGTAGACATCATCCCCGCTGCAAGGCCGAAGGAAGCGATGCTTCTCAACCTGTTCCGCATAATCATTCTCCCCCAAATATACCCGCGAGAAATCCCAACCCTGGCGATCACCCGTGAGCGACCGCCATCGCCTCATGCGCGGCCATCGCCGCATCGAAGACAGTCGCCGCGGCTGCCATGTGCCCCGCATCCGCCAGCGCAGGCGCAATCGGGTCGAGCAGGACTGGGGCCTGGACGTGATCCCCGCCCGGCAGCGCCGCCAGCAGCGCATCGATGTCGGGACCAGCCGCCCCGCCCAGCGCTTCGGCAATTACGTCAGCCACCTGCGCCGGGGCCCTCTCATGCGCCGCTACGACCAGGGCCGCCGCATGGCCATCAAAGGCGGGCAGATCGATCGACTGCGCGAGCAGCGCCTGATGATCGCCCAAGTCAGGCTGCGGCGCTTCGGCTATGTCCGCGCCCGCCGCCGCGCGCGCATCGCCCGCATCAGCCAGGCTGGCATGATCGGGCGCGGCCTCGTGGCCGCTATGACTCGCCTCCGGGGCGGGCTGCTCGACATGCGTGCCCTGATCGTCGGCCGCCGCTGTCGACGGCGCGCTGCTGTCATCGTCACTGACCGGTTCCGAAGCCGCCGGGCTCGCCTGCACTGTCGTCGTCGATGGTTCGGTCTCCTCGGTCGCCACGGGAGCGGGCTGTTCTTCGCTCACGACCTCAGCAGCGCCCGTGACAGCGACTAGGCTCGCCGCGATCAACGTCTGGTTGAACCCGCTCGCATCGTCCGGCTTGGTCGCGACGGTTGCAGACCCCGCAGCGAACCCGACGTCGGCCGCGATGCCGGTGCTGCCGTCGGTCCGCGTGAACTGCGCCTCTCCATGAACCACGACCTGGCCGTTGGCGGTGGAGTAGCTCACGCCGTTGGACACGAGTCCGATCGACGCGATCCCCACATCGGCGAGAGACTGGAACTCGCCCGCCTGGTTCACGCCATCGCCGTTCAAGTCCTGCCAGATCCCGAACTTGGCGAAGTCCGCGTCCGCAGCCGACAGCAGCCCGTCATGGTTGCTGTCATATCGCAGCGCCAGCCCTTCCAGATCAGTGCCGCCATTGACCGAAAAGACGATTTCCGATCCGTCATTGACCGCCCCATCGCCATTGCGGTCGATCGCCAGAATGCCATCCTCCGCGCCGACCCACGCCGTCGCGACCGCATGACCGCTGCCTGCATAGTCGAAGCGGACGCCCGCCGACTGACTTAGGAAGTGAACCCCGTCGCCATTCAGGTCCAGCGCGATCGGATTGGTCGGATCGTCGATGAAGACATGCAGGTTGGACGTGCTTGTCTTGTCGCCATCGGTATCCGTGGCCGTAATGGAGAAGTCCAGGTTCAAATCCGGCGGCAGCACCGTCTTCGTGACGTCGACGGACGTGAAACGGACGCCCTGACCGCCATTGGTGACGGTGAGGCCCGTGACCTCGATCCTGTTGAAATCGGCCAGATTGTTCGGATCAAGCGTCAGCGATCCGGTATTGCTGTTGATCACATAATTTTGCGTGACTGACTGCGTGCCTTGCGCCGTATCCTTGAAGAAAGTGACCTGAATGGTCATCGACCCCGACGACACGTTCATGCTGTCCCACTTGAGCGCCAGCGAACTGACATATTCCACATTCGTGAGCGGGGCGGTGTTGCCGACCGTGCCCGGATTGTGGAACTCCATGGTGAATTTTTCCTGGTAGCCGACAAACTGATTGTCGACGCCAAAGCCCTGCTGCCCGGAATTCACGCCCGCACCATTGCCGGTGAACTCGATGCGATAGTCCGGCGTCTCCAGGAACGGGGTCGGCCCGCCCGGCGACAAGCCGATCAGGGATACCGTTGACGTGCTCGCGGCCTGCGGCGTCACCAGGTTGAAAGCGTAGGTGCCGTTGCTGTTGACCTGCAACGTATAGACAGTGACCGGCGCCAGCGGCCCGGCAGGACCGTCAGGATCGGCGGTGGCTGTCAGCAACGCGCCAGCGGCGTTCTGTGTGACGGTATAAGTGATACCCGAAGGCGGCGTCCCCGTTATGCCGAAGCTCGCATGCCCGTCCGCGCCCTGCGTGTAGGCGAAAGTGCCGGTGGTCGTGCCCGCCACGTTCAGCATGGTCGCATTCTGAAATGTGCCCAGCGTCGGAACGTCGTCGATGACGCTGACATTCACCTGTCCGCTCGCCGTGTCGCCGTCATTGTCGCTGGCCTGGACTATCGCATAGCCCAGGCTCTGCGTTTGCGCCGCGTTCGCCAGTGCATGCGGCAGATTGTCGGCCAGCGTGGCCGTAACCGTGACGGATCCCGTCGCTCCCGCGGCGATCACGCCCGGATTGCTTAGCGTCAGGGTGATGGCAACCGCCCCTCCGGCACTGCCCAGATGGCCGGTGATCGTCGCGGGGCTGTCGCGCACCCAGACAATGTCGGTTCCCGCCCCGTCGAGATTGCTGACCAGATGTGTCAGATCAGTGGAAAAGGCGAAAGTCGAAAGAGCATCGCTCCCCGCGGTGAAGGAGAGCGCAGGCGCGTTGTCGGTTTCGCTGCTCGCCGCGGAATTGCTGCCAGTAGCGCCCGCCGTGCCCAGCCCGGCCTCGTTCACGACCAGCGTGACAGGCGCAGCATCGGCAGCCGGCGCCCCATCGAGGATGGTGATCGTCAGGCTATCCGACGATGGATCCGTGTCACCGTCGACCGCCGACAGCGTGAAGCTGGCTTGCGGATTGAGGTCGTTGTCCTGACCTAGCGCTGCGGCGAAGCTGAAACTTCCATCCGCACGGACCGTCAAGGTTCCGGTCGGCTGGGTCAGCACCACATTCGCCCCGCCAGGCAGGCTCAACGTCCCGCTCGCCGCGCCAAAGGTGACCGTGATCGCCGTCACGCCGTCCGCGCCCGGCGTCAGGGACCAGGTGCCGCTGGCGACCGCGCCTTCAATAACGGAGGTCGGCGTATCGGACACCCTCAACACCGGCGCGTCGTCCACGATCCGCACGACCAGCGTATCGCTGCCGCTGGTGCCGCTGATGCCAGTGACGCTCAGCGCGATGCTGTCGTCGAACTCGGTGCCCGTCGCCCCGCTCTTGTTGTCATTGTCGATCGTGGCGAGCAGCGTATAGCTGTAGCTCACCGCTCCCGTTGCAGCATTGTATCCGGTCAGGCGGAGTTCGCCCTCACCCGTGTTCACCACGCCATTTGTCGTGCCGAACGCCTGCATCTGGGCCAGGGTGAAGCTCGTGCCTCCCACCGTGATGCTGGCGATGCCGTCCGTCGCAGAGACGGTGAAGCTGCCCGAGGTCACATGGCTGCCGTCATGCGCCGTGCCGCTCGGCAGGCCCGCCTCATAGACGGTCGCGTCTGGGCCGGTCGCTTCTGCCGTCACGACGCGCGCGCTATCATCGGCACCCTTGACCGTGATGGTCAGCGTCGCAGGCGACTGGTCGCCATCGGCATCCTGCATCATGTAGTTGAGCGTGAAGTCCTTGGCAAACCCGCTGCCCAGCGCCTGCGTCGCCGCCCGGCTGTTGTCGAGCACATAGCTCCAGCTGCCGTCGCTGTTCTGCGTCAGCGTGCCGTAGCTGTTGAGCTCCGCCACCGCCGCGGCATCCGCGCCCCAGGCGACAAAGCTCTTGGGCGTATCAGCCCCAGACACATCGTTGCTCAGCACATTGCCCGACAAGCTGCCCGCCACATCCTCGGTCAGCGAGCCGCCCGCATCGTTCACCGCAACCGGCGCGTCGTCCACGATCCGCACGACCAGCGTATCGCTGCCGCTGGTGCCGCTGATGCCGGTGACGCTCAGCACAATGCTGTCGTCGAACTCGGTGAGGGTTGCGCCTGTCTTGCTGTCATTGTCGATGGTAGCGAGCAGCGTATAGCTGTAGCTCACTGCTCCCGTCGCGGCATTGTAGCCGGTGAGCGTCAGGGTCCCCTCGCCTGTGTTCACAACGCCATTGGTGGTGGCGAAGGCCTGCATCTGCGCCAGGGTGAAGCTCGCGCCGCCCACCGTGATGCTGGCGATGCCGTCCGTCGCAGAGACGGTGAAAGTGCCGGATGTCACATGGCTGCCATCATGCGCCGTGCCGCTCGGCAGGCCTGCCTCATAGACGGCCGCGTCAGGGCCGGTCGCCGCTGCCGTCACCACGCTTGCGCTGTCGTCGGCACCCTTCACCGTGATGGTCAGTGTCGCAGGCGACTGGTCGCCATCGGCATCCTGCATCATGTAGTTGAGCGTGAAGTCCTTGGCAAACCCGCTGCCCAGCGCCTGCGTCGCCGCCCGGCTGTTGTCGAGCACATAGCTCCAGCTGCCGTCGCTGTTCTGTATCAACGTGCCGTAGCTGTTGAGCTCCGCCACCGCCGCGGCATCCGCGCCCCAGGCGACGAAGCTCTTGGGGGTATCCGCTCCCGACCCATCGTTGCTCAGCACATTGCCGGACAAGCTGCCCGCCACATCCTCGGTCAGCGAGCCGCCCGCATCGTTCACCGCAATCGGTGCGTCGTCCACAATCCGCACGACCAGCGTATCGCTGCCGCTGGTGCCGCTGATGCCGGTGACGCTCAGCGCGATGCTGTCGTCGAACTCGGTGAGGGTTGCGCCTGTCTTGCTGTCATTGTCGATGGTAGCGAGCAGCGTATAGCTGTAGCTCACTGCTCCCGTCGCGGCATTGTAGCCGGTGAGCGTCAGGGTCCCCTCGCCTGTGTTCACAACGCCATTGGTGGTGGCGAAGGCCTGCATCTGCGCCAGGGTGAAGCTCGCGCCGCCCACCGTGATGCTGGCGATGCCGTCCGTCGCAGAGACGGTGAAAGTGCCGGATGTCACATGGCTGCCATCATGCGCCGTGCC
Source organism: Sphingobium sp. TomMM35A (assembly GCF_054771735.1). Taxonomy (NCBI): domain Bacteria; kingdom Pseudomonadati; phylum Pseudomonadota; class Alphaproteobacteria; order Sphingomonadales; family Sphingobiaceae; genus Sphingobium; species Sphingobium sp. TomMM35A. Next base: position 608,131 of record NZ_BSRC01000001.1, on the reverse strand, counting down.
GCTCGGCAGGCCTGCCTCATAGACGGCCGCGTCAGGGCCGGTCGCCGCTGCCGTCACCACGCTTGCGCTGTCGTCGGCACCCTTCACCGTGATGGTCAGTGTCGCAGGCGACTGGTCGCCATCGGCATCCTGCATCATGTAGTTGAGCGTGAAGTCCTTGGCAAACCCGCTGCCCAGCGCCTGCGTCGCCGCCCGGCTGTTGTCGAGCACATAGCTCCAGCTGCCGTCGCTGTTCTGTATCAACGTGCCGTAGCTGTTGAGCTCCGCCACCGCCGCGGCATCCGCGCCCCAGGCGACGAAGCTCTTGGGGGTATCCGCTCCCGACCCATCGTTGCTCAGCACATTGCCGGACAAGCTGCCCGCCACATCCTCGGTCAGCGAGCCGCCCGCATCGTTCACCGCAATCGGTGCGTCGTCCACAATCCGCACGACCAGCGTATCGCTGCCGCTGGTGCCGCTGATGCCGGTGACGCTCAGCGCGATGCTGTCGTCGAACTCGGTGAGGGTTGCGCCTGTCTTGCTGTCATTGTCGATGGTAGCGAGCAGCGTATAGCTGTAGCTCACTGCTCCGGTCGCAGCGTTGTAGCCCGTGAGCGTCAGCGTCCCCTCGCCTGTGTTCACCACCCCATTGGTCGTGCCGAACGCCTGCATCTGCGCCAGGGTGAAGCTCGTGCCCCCCACCGTGATGCTGGCGATCCCGTCCGTTGCAGAGACAGTGAAGCTGCCGGAGGTCACATGGCTGCCGTCATGCGCCGTGCCGCTCGGCAGGCCCGCCTCATAGACGGTCGCGTCTGGGCCGGTCGCTTCTGCCGTCACGACGCGCGCGCTATCATCGGCACCCTTGACCGTGATGGTCAGCGTCGCAGGCGACTGGTCGCCATCGGCATCCTGCATCATGTAGTTGAGCGTGAAGTCCTTGGCAAACCCGCTGCCCAGCGCCTGCGTCGCCGCCCGGCTGTTGTCGAGCACATAGCTCCAGCTGCCGTCGCTGTTCTGCGTCAGCGTGCCGTAGCTGTTGAGCTCCGCCACCGCCGCGGCATCCGCGCCCCAGGCGACAAAGCTCTTGGGCGTATCAGCCCCAGACACATCGTTGCTCAGCACATTGCCCGACAAGCTGCCCGCCACATCCTCGGTCAGCGAGCCGCCCGCATCGTTCACCGCAACCGGCGCGTCGTCCACGATCCGCACGACCAGCGTATCGCTGCCGCTGGTGCCGCTGATGCCGGTGACGCTCAGCACAATGCTGTCGTCGAACTCGGTGAGGGTTGCGCCTGTCTTGCTGTCATTGTCGATGGTAGCGAGCAGCGTATAGCTGTAGCTCACTGCTCCCGTCGCGGCATTGTAGCCGGTGAGCGTCAGGGTCCCCTCGCCTGTGTTCACAACGCCATTGGTGGTGGCGAAGGCCTGCATCTGCGCCAGGGTGAAGCTCGCGCCGCCCACCGTGATGCTGGCGATGCCGTCCGTCGCAGAGACGGTGAAAGTGCCGGATGTCACATGGCTGCCATCATGCGCCGTGCCGCTCGGCAGGCCTGCCTCATAGACGGCCGCGTCAGGGCCGGTCGCCGCTGCCGTCACCACGCTTGCGCTGTCGTCGGCACCCTTCACCGTGATGGTCAGTGTCGCAGGCGACTGGTCGCCATCGGCATCCTGCATCATGTAGTTGAGCGTGAAGTCCTTGGCAAACCCGCTGCCCAGCGCCTGCGTCGCCGCCCGGCTGTTGTCGAGCACATAGCTCCAGCTGCCGTCGCTGTTCTGTATCAACGTGCCGTAGCTGTTGAGCTCCGCCACCGCCGCGGCATCCGCGCCCCAGGCGACAAAGCTCTTGGGCGTATCAGCGCCCGACACATCATTGCTCAGCACATTGCCGGAGAGGGTGCTGGCGGCACTGTCTTCTACAACAACATTGCCGATATCATCGATGGCCTGTGGCCGGTCATCCACGATGCCGATGTTCAGCGTCGTACCTGCAGCATCTCCATCGCTGTCGGTCACGGTGACTGCAAAGCTATCCTGTGTGGCATCGCCCGACGTGGGGGTTTCCAACGTATAGCTGTAGCTATAACCGGCCGCCGGCGAACCGCCTACCGTGAGCGTGCCGAAGCTCCCCTTGACCGTTCCGCCATTGGTCACGTCAACATTGTTGATGACCAGCGAACCGACCGCGTCGTTACCGGTGGCAATGAGGAGGACGCCAGCGGCGGTCTCCCCGTTCGAAGCCGCATTGGAACCATTGGGGTTCAGCGCGGCCTCATCGACCAACGTGTCCGATCCTGCCTGAACTTCGATGCTCGGTGTCGAATCCGGTTGCAGAGTGATGGTAACGGTGGCCTGCGACGTATCTCCATCACCGTCCTGGATCTGGTAAACGAAGCTGGCCGTGCCTTCCTGACCAGCTACGGGCGTGAAAGTGAAGAGGCCGGTCGCGGGATTGTAGACCACCGTGCCTTCGGCCGGACCACTGAGGATGGTCACGCGCACGGCGGGATTATTGTCTATGTCGACGCCGTCCGCGCCGAAAACGTCGTTGGCGAACGCATTGATGGCGACCGAGGCATCCTCTGCGCTCTGCTGGACGACATCATCATGCGCGGTAGGCACGTCATCGATAACGCTGATCACCAAATCCTTGGTGACGCTGTCGCCGTCCGAGTCTGTCACCGTGACCGTGAAGTTGTCGGTTACGTTGTCACCCGACGTATTGTCCGTCACTGTGTAAGTGTAGCCGACAGAGCCCGGAGCGACACTGACGATGGTCAGCGTGCCGCTGGTCCCGACAATCGTCTGCCCTACAGCCGTGATGATTTGGCCATTGATCGCGATCGTTGCCGGTGCGTCCTGCGCAACATAGGTGATCGTGCCGGTAGTCGTCTCAATCGGAGCCGGTTCATTCGACCCGGGAGACTCGCCCGGGCGGTTCACTACGCCCAGCCCTGATTCATCGACGACTGTGCCAGCACCTGAGCTAGGAACCTCAAGTTGAGGCAGATTGTCCTCGTCTTCATCCGCCGCGATGGGAAGGACTTCCCTCTCTTCGGGCTGGTTGAAAGACAGTTCGGTCGGCGGCAGCAGGTCGCCCAGACCATGAGGATTGCCCACGTCCCCTTCGGCAGCCAGGAAATTGCCGCCAGAACTGCGGGCCGGGCCGGCAGCGGGCTGCGGTTCTTCGCCGATCAACAGCGCGGCGAGGTTGACCGAAGGAATTTCCACGTCGCCTACGACGATGCGCGGCACGACGACAGCCCCCTCCAAAATGACCATCTGTGTGCCGTCAGGCAGGGTGACGATCAGGTTACGGCCGTCAACGGCTATGTCATTGATGTCGGTTCCCGCGGGGAGGACAACGACGCCGTCTGAGCCAATCGCGACAGCGCGCATCGTGCCTGGCTGGACATGGTGCCCCTTCACCCGAGCAGCGAGTGCATCCAGTGCGGGGTCATGCGCCTGCTGACGGTCAGCGGCGGCATCGACATTCCATTCGCGCTCGAAATCCATCTTTCCATCCCATCTGTCACCGTGGGACGGACCGAAGAAGTGCGCAGAAGATCGTTCCCCAACGCAACACGAGCATTGAGAAGTTCATCTTCATCGACATATGGCATTAGCGGATCAGCTATTGCCTATTGTCTGCAATCTCCCGTCGGTGAGGCTGAACAAGCCTTCGACCGCCCCGGATTAACCCCATCGTCTTATTACTTCTGACCCGACGGCTAATCTTATTCGGTGGCAGTAAAGCGAGTCACGGAGAATCAACTTTTATTAACCATTTAAATGCAATAGGGTCGAAAAAATAACTCACGTATTATTTCGAACGATATAGTTATTTAGATACCACTATATCCTTCGTCTTATAGCTGGAAAGCAATCTAAGTTAATTCTCATTTCGGCCTCTGATGCGACTCGGACGATGCGCCTTGTCATTCAGCGGATAAGATGATGTCCCATCGGCTGAGCGCCTAACCCGCAAATGATAAGCGGGCGGCCAGCCAATTAGCCGACCGCCCGCCCATTTGCGACCCAACGGATTTACATTCATTAGCGCGCCAAGTCCGCAAACGGCAGACATCCTGCCGACGAATAGCGGAAAATTGAACGCCTGCGTCCGATGGTGACATGGGGATAGCAGCCACGGACAGTTTAGCAATTAACCCTACGGGCTATACCTTAGGTATAATGAACATCGCCTAGTCCGCCGCCGTGGCAGCATCGCGCGTGGAAAGGCGCATCGCGATATCTTCCATCCGACGGCTGCGCTCGCTGGTTGCACCGGTTGTTCTGCGGAAGGAGGCCAATGCGTAAGTCACCAAGGGCGCAGCGGCGTCCGGCCGCTTTCGCGCCAGGTAAAAGTCGATCAAATTCTCCAGCGCCAACTGGCAATTCGGGTCGTCTTCGCCGCGCGTACGCAGATAGCTGTCGAATACCCGCCGAAGCAATTGCTCGGTATCGCGATAATGACCAGTGCTCTCCGATAATAGGGCGAGATCATTGGCGGAGATCAACGTGCGGGGATCATCAGGCCCGAACAGATCGTCGGCCAGCGCCAGTGCCTTTCGCGCGGGCTCAGTGCCTTCCAGCGGGCGCCCTGCAGCATAGGCCCCCTGAGCTGCCGCCACCAAGGACCGCCATTCCTTCTCCCTCGCCTCAGTGACGTCCGCTACATAGGGCGCTTGCGCCCAGGTGGCAGGCGTCAGGCAGAGGAGCAACAGAGCGCACGCTCCCGCTTTCCCGTTGAAGCATCGAAGGACCATCGCGCTACTTCCCCTCATCGCATCGCCCCAGCCAGAAAAAACTAACCGCAGCAAAGAAGGCCGTGAACCGCTGGTCAGGAAAGGAGCGCCTCTATCAAGGCCTTCACCTTCTTCTGGCGCCATTGCGGCAGCGGAGCGATCAACCAATAGCCAAGCGTGGAAGCCTGCTGTTCCCCCACCTGCTTCACACGCCCCCCCTCGATATCGGCCTGCGCCAAAAGCAGTGGCACGGTAGCTCGCCCGAAACCGTTGATCGCCGCTTCAATGGCGAGCCCGGCGTCCGCGACCCGGATCGCCGCCGGTTCGCTCGCTGTGGGACAGCCGGGCCAATCGACACGAAGCTCAGGGCCTCCGTCCGCCGCTTCAACAGTGACAAAGCGCGCCTCGCCCAGCTTCACCCCTTCATGTTCGCCCGGCCCGTCAGTCAAACGCAACGCCAGGTCGAGATTGGCCTCCGTAAAATCCAGCGTCTCGTCCGCCGCCACCAACGCGAATTTGAGATCGGGTTGGCTGGCAGCATAGCTGGCGAGGCGCGGTTGCAGCCATTTGGCGGTGATGTCCCGCGGAGCGGCTATGGTCAGCGAGGAACTGGACTGTCCCGCCTGCATCGCTCTTACCGCTTCTTCGAATTCCAGGAAGCCCGCCCGCAAGGCTTCCAGCCCGGCTTCGGTTTCCGGGGTAAGCTCCAGGCCCTTGGGCGTTCGGCGGAAGAGCACGACGCCAAGCAGGTCCTCCAGCGCGCGGATTTGCTGGCCAACGGCTGCGGGTGTCACCGCCAGTTCGTCGGCCGCCCGCGTGAAAGACAAATGCCGCGCTGCCGCATCCAGCACGCGCAGGCCGTTCAACGGCAAATGCGTACGCTTCATTCGGCAACCGCCGGGGCTATGAGCGCGAAATGAGGAATAGCGATGTCGAACGTCTCCCCGCTGGCGCCGATCATGTGATAATGCCCGCGCATCGATCCGGTCGGCGTGTTGAGTGGGCAACCCGAAACATAGTCATAGCTTTTTCCCGGCTGTACCACCGGTTGCTCGCCAACCACGCCGTCACCATCCACCCGATGCTGCGCGCCACGCCCATCCGTGATCACCCAATGGCGTGTGAGCAACTGCACGGGCTGATCCCCGTCATTTTCGATTCGGATATGATAGGCCCAGAACCAGCGCCCGCGATCAGGCTCCGATTGCTCCGGCAGGAACGTAACAGCAACATGCACGTTTATATCGCGTGTGGTCGCATGAAAGGGAAAGAGCGCGTTCACGGTTAAAGAAATGCGCCTTTCCCCCTGCTCTCGTCAACGGCCTATCGACTTGAGCGCGCGATCGAGGTCATCGATCACATCGTCCGCATCTTCCAGACCGACGTTCAGCCGCAGCATGTCTTCAGTGATGCCAACTTCCAGCCGCGCCTCTTCGGCCATGCCGAAATGGGTCGTCGAAGCAGGATGCGTCATCAGCGACCGGGAGTCCCCGATATTATTGCTGATGTCGACCAGTTCCAACCCGTTGAGCAGGCCGTGAGCTTCTTTCCGCCCCCCGCCCACGTAAAGCGAGAAGATCGGCCCGGCCATCTCCATCTGCTTCGCCGCGAGGGCATATTGGGGGTGGCTTTCCAGGCCGGGGTAAAGCACCTTCGCCACCCTGCCTTCCAAGAACTTCGCGACCTTGAGCGCATTCTCGCTCTGACGGCGGATACGCAGGTCCAGCGTCTCCAGACCCTTCAACACCACCCAGGCATTGAACGCACTCAGCGTCGGCCCAGTGTTGCGGTGGAACGGCAACAGCGTGTTGAGGATGAAATCCTCCGTCCCGCAGATCGCGCCTGCCAGAACGCGGCCCTGGCCGTCCATCATCTTGGTCGCGCTGTAGGCAACGACATCCGCGCCGAACTCCAGCGGCCGCTGAAGCGCCGGTGTTGCGAAGGCATTATCGACCACGCTGACGATGCCATGCTTCTTCGCGATACTGCAGATGGCTTCCAGATCCGCAACGTCCATCGTCGGGTTGGCAGGCGTTTCGAAGAAGAATACCTTGGTATTCGGCCGCACCGCCGCTTCCCAGGCGTCATTATCGGTAGCTTCGACGGTGGTCGTCTCGATCCCGAACTTGGGCAGCAGCGTGTCGGTCAGCCAGCGGCACGATCCGAACAGCGCCTTGCCAGCCACCACATGGTCCCCTGCCGACAGCTGGCACAGCAGCGCCGCCGTCATCGCCGCCATGCCCGTCGCGGTCGCGCGGCAGGCCTCGGCGCCCTCCAGCAGCGCGATACGCTTTTCGAGCATCTCGACCGTCGGGTTCTGCAGGCGGCTATAGGTCATGCCCTGCTGATCACCCGCGAAGCGCGCTGCTGCGTCTTCGGCGCGGTCATAGCAATAGCCGCTGGTCAGAAACAGCGCCTCGGACGTTTCGCCCCATTCGCTACGCGCGCTGCCGCCCCGCACGGCGAGGGTCGCGGGCCGCCAGTTCTTGGTGATAGCCGGGTCCTGCCCGCTCCTGCGCTTCATCGCTTCTTCCTCAGTTCAGCGCCGCGAGCACCGCGTCGCCCATCTCGACCGTGTTCATGGTTCCACCCAGATCGGGGCTACGCGCACCATTGGCGAGCGCCTTGGCAACAGCAGCCTCGATCCGGTCAGCCTGTTCCGGGAGCCCAAGCGAGTAACGCAGCATCATCCCCGCCGACAGGACCGTTGCAAGCGGATTGGCCTTGCCCTGCCCTGCGATATCGGGCGCGGAACCATGGATCGGCTCGTACAGGCCCTGATTGCTGTCGTTGAGGGTAGCCGAAGCCAGCATGCCGATCGATCCAACGCACATGCTCGCCTGGTCGGACAGGATGTCGCCGAACATATTGCCTGTCACGATGACGTCGAACTGGCCCGGATCACGCACCAGCTGCATCGCGGCATTGTCCACATACATGTGGGACAGGGCGACATCGGGATATTCGGCCGAAACCTCGATCACCACGTCGCGCCACAGCTGGCTGGTTTCCAGGACATTGGCCTTGTCCACCGAGCAGAGCTTGCCGCGCCGCGCGCGTGCGGCCTGGAAGCCCTGATGCGCGATCTTGCGCACCTGCTCTTCATTGTAGGACATGATGTCATAGCCTTCGCGCAGCCCGTCGACCGTCTTGCGCATGCCTTTCTCGCCGAAATAGACGTCGCCATTGGTCTCGCGCACGATCAGCAAGTCGATGGCGCTCGCCACCTCCTTCTTAAGGGCAGATGCGTCGGCGAGCTCCGGAAAGACCTTTGCCGGGCGCAGATTGGAAAACAGCCCCAGCGCCTTGCGCAGCCCAAGGATCGCCTGCTCCGGCCGCAAATGCCGTTCCAACGAATCGCAGTCGGGATCACCCACCGCGCCGAACAATATGGCGTCCGCACGCCGTGCGATGTCCAGCGTTTCAGGCGGCAACGGGTGGCCCACCGCCTTATAGGCAGCCCCGCCAACCAAACCTTCTTCATAGGTCAGGCCCTCGATCGCCAGCGCGTCGAGCACGCGCCGCGCCTGCGCGATGATCTCCGGACCGATACCATCTCCAGGGAACAGGGCGATCAACATGGCGCGAAACTCCTTCAATGTCGTGGCCGCCCCTTATGAAGCCGCCGCGCCTCACGCAACCGCTCTTTTCAGTCGATCGACCAGCCTTTCGCGCGCGGCAAGCGTGTCAGCCCGCCAGTCGGTCAGCACCGACCGCTCCAGAAAGAAGCCGGTCAGCTGCAATCCGTCGACTATGCTTGGCCAGTCGCCGCTGCCTCCTTCGATCAAAAAGCGGGGCAACGGCAGCAACCGCCTTTCATATCCCGCCGCGCCCGCCCTGCTGACCGCCGCAGCACTGCGCGGGCTTACAAAGGCCAAATCCTCGTTGCCGCCCGTCGCCGCGCACCGCCCAAGATCAAGGCCAAAGCCCAATTCGGCCAGCATCAGCAGTTCGTAGCGCACCAGTGCAGCGCCCCAGCCTCGCGCCGCTGGCGCGGCATCGATCGCCCCAAGGACGCCGTCTAAGGCCTGGTACAGGGCAGGATACGGTGTTCCCTCCGGCAAAGCCACTGCCGTCAGGGCACATATCCAATCGATCGCGGCAGCCGGTAACGGCTCGGACAGCAATGGCGCCCGGCTGTGATCCAGTTCGACCGCCAGCCCGGCAAGCTGCTCTTCGGTTCGTGCCCGGAATTCCGCCTTCACGCTATTCCCGGGCAGCAGCACGGGACGCAATGCGCGGGATCGACCTCCCCGAACATAGCCCGCCAGCAGGCCATGATCCGGAGTCAAGAGCCGTGCAATGGCACCATGTTCGCCATGGGACCTTACCCCGCAGATCAGGGCTGGAGTGATAAGCACAGCCATCCGCCATCCTTAGCGGCGCATGTTTCGCCGCGCCATGCCATTGGGTGCATCGGGATAAAAGATTGATATATGTTGTTTCTGTCGTCCGGCTGTGGTGAAACATGGCGGTGGGAGTCGGGGGACAAGCCACCATGTTGAATATGCCCAAGGCGTCATCTACCGCGATGGACCGCCTGGTGCTTTGGTTGGGTCGATCACCGACGCTGGGTTTTGCCATATCCCGCGTCGCCTTCGCCGTTGCCGCCACGTGGCAGATCACGGCGATGTTCGATCCCGAACCCGATTTCATGCATAGCGCAATGCTCATTCAGAGCGGCCTCTGGCTCTGGACTGCCCTTGGCGTGGCTCAGCATGTGCTGTCGCCGCCTCTCGGCCTGTTGCTCCGGCCACTGACATTGATCGTGGACGCGATCATCTTCCTGACGGTGATCGCCCTTTGCCAACCCTTGCAGATTCCGGCGCTCGCTTGCCTCTTCTTCGTTGCGTGGTCCGCTTCCGAACGGTTCGGCCGCGGCTCGATCATCGTGCTGGCACTTTGTCTCGTCCTCGCTTTCCTGGCGCGAGGGTCTTACGAGCCTTGGGCCGCTGAACGTCATGTTGCGGAGGTCGACCGCGCGATCGATGGCATCACCGTCATCATCGGCTGCACCATCGCTGCGTCGATGCTCAGCATGTCGATACTGGAACGGCGGCTGATCAACTGGTCCGAACGGTTGCAGGCCGTGGGACTGTCTTTCCAGAAATCGCTGCCGCGCTTCGTGGTGGAACAGATATCCGAGCTTATGGCGGCTCGCTATTGTGCTTTCATCTGGCAGATCGGCGATGGCGCAAGCCACTGCGAACTCGCGAGTGCGGATGGCGTTCACACCGTCTCCCTGACACAGCAACAAGTGGAAGCCCTGACGCGCATTTCACCTACGGACGCGCCCTTTGTCTACGCTAGCCAATCCAGCCGCCTGCTTATGCGCAACCGTCTGGGGATAACGCGCACGGAGAAGGCCGCGCACCTCACCGAGGCACTGTCGAGCCTGCTGGGTCCAGGACAGGGCGTCAGCTTCCACGTCCAGGCTGGAGAATTGCGGGGCCGCCTGTATGTCGGTGCGCGCCATGGCTGGTCCCCCGCCGCACTCCTCCGCGCATTGCGCATTCAGGAAGGGCTGGAACTATTCCTGGAACGGCATTTCTTCTTGATTGCATGGCGGGACCGGACTTTTGCGGAGGCCCGGCTGGCGCTCAGCCGCGATCTTCATGACAGCGTCCTTCAAACGCTTGCCGCGCTGCGCGTCCGCCTGGTCACTGCACAACATGGCCTCGCCGCCATCAACGCGCCGCACCAGCTTGCCGAACTGCTCGCGATGGAGGAACTCGTCACGGCAGAGCAGGCGCATTTGCGCCGCCTGCTCAATGTCACGGACACTGGTCCCGACGATGTCGACCTTGTTCACGATGTCGAGGCCTGCTGCCGGTTCATTGCCCTGCAATGGGGGATCGAATGCCGGCTCAATCCGATCGATCATCCCATGATGGTGACGTCCGAAACAGCCGCCGAGGTCGAGTTCCTGCTCAGAGAAGCTGCTGCGAACGCGGTGAAGCATGCCGCCGCGAAACACATCACTGTCTCGCTTGCGAAGGCGGATGATGAGATTCTGATCGCACTGAAGGACAATCCCGGCGCCCAACCGATTGAGCAGCAAAGCTATACCGGCGACTTTGAACTCCAGTCGCAATCCATCATGAAGCGTTTGGGAAAGATCGGCGGCACCGCCTATTTCCACAATTTAAGCATGAATTCACTTATTTCGATTAGGCTTCCTTCATCCCTGCCGAGGTCCCCGATATGATGGCGCAGATTGCGATAGTAGACGACCACCCGATCTTCCTTGACGGCATGGCGCAGTTTTTGAGTTCGCATGGACATGACGTCATCTTCTGCGCCCGCTCCGTTAGCGAGGCGATCGCCCGACTTAAGGCAGATCAGCCGGACCTGCTGATCCTCGACGTCAGCATGAAGGACGGCGGCGGCCTCGCCATCCTTTCAGCCATTCGGGAAAGCGGCAGCACCGTGCCCGTCATCTTCATGACGGTCCACATCCGGCCCGACCAGACTTTGGAAGCAATAAAGCTGGGCGTGGACGGTGTCGTCCTCAAGGACAGCGACCCCAAGGAACTGCTCACCTGCATAACCGAGGTTCTGGACGGCAATAAAAGCATTTCGCCCACCGTCATGGAGCAGGCCCTGGTGCACAGCATATCCGCCCCATCGAACGAAAATAACAGCCTCGCTGCCCTCACCGATCGGGAACTGGAGATTGCCGGGCTGATCCGCGCTGGCCTGCGCAACCGCGAAATCGCGGCCCGCTGCGGCCTGACCGAAGGAACGGTCAAGGTGCATCTACACAGCATCTTTCAGAAGCTGGGCATAAAATCCCGCTCCGAACTCATCATCATGATGTTGTCGATGGACAACGACATACCGGCCGTTGGATTGCACTGACGGCCGCGCGCAATTCTTGACGGCTCAATACTTGTCCAGCCCCTCACCACCGTCCGGGCTGAGCTTGTCGAAACCCCTCACGAACGGCGGGTGATCTGCTCCAGCGTTACCCAGCCCTCGACATAATTGGCATAATATAGCCCAAACAGCACCGCCGAGAGGATCGTAGCACGAACGGCTACCAGGCCGGGACGGAAGTTGCTGGGCGCGCTATCCGCCTGTCCCGTCAGCATCACTTCACCCGTCTCATCGGGCGTGCGGATGCCGAACGGCAGGACGATGAAAGCGCTGATGACCCAGAACAGCACATAAATGGCGAGGATCGCGTACCAATTCATGGCGCGCAGCCTTAGGCCCGAATGAGGAGCACGTCCACCACCGGCTTCTTGCCCGTCCAGCGTGTCGCCGTCCTGCGCACGGCCAGACGTACCCGCTCGCGCAGCGCCTCTTCTTCCTGCGAGCCCTTGCCGACAGCTTCCGCCGCCTCATCCGCGGCTTCGGCCAGGAAGGCAGCCTTGTCCTCTTCCACCGGCACGCCTTGCGTACGCAGCGCTGGCTCGCCCATCAGCTTGCCCTTGCGATCGAGAGCCACCGCGACGCTGATCTGCCCGTGCAATGCGACCTTGCGCCGCTCATTCATCGTTGATCCATCCGCAGGCAGGATCACGTCGCCATCCAGAACCAGACGCCCAGTCGCTTCATGCCCGATGATCTCGGGGCCATTGGGCGCAAGCCGCAACAGGTCACCATTGGACTGGACAATCGCGCTTGGTACGCCGCTCGAAAGCCCAAGCCGCGCCTGCTCTGCCATATGCCGCCGCTCACCATGCACTGGCAGCAGGATCTGCGGCCGCACCCACCGATACATGGCCTCAAGTTCCGGCCGTCCCGGATGACCCGACACATGCACTTCGGCCTGACGATCCGTGACCATCAGCACGCCCTTCGCCGCCAGCGCATTTTGAATGCGCCCGATGGCGATTTCATTGCCCGGAATCTGCTTGGACGAGAAAACGACGAGATCGCCGGTATCGAGCTTGATTGGATGACTGTCGAAAGCGATCCGCGAGAGCGCCGCCCGCGCTTCCCCCTGCCCTCCGGTCGCGATAATCATCACCTCGTTGCGGGGAAGCGCCATCGCGTCGTCCCAGTCGACCGTGGGCGGGAAATCTTTGAGATAACCCGCCGTCCTCGCGGTCGAGATGATCCGGTCGAGCGACCTGCCCGCGACACACAGTTTGCGTCCAACGGCATTCGCCACTTCGCCCAGCGTCTGCAAACGCGCGGCGTTCGAGGCGAAGGTCGTGACCAGCACACGCCCCTTCGCACCGGTGATCGTCTGCATCAGCCCTTCGCGCACATCTCCTTCGGAACCGCTCGCCTCGGGATTGAACACGTTGGTACTGTCGCACACCAGCGCCAGCACGCCCTCATCGCCAATCGCCGTCAGTTCTTCCGGCGTCGACGGCTGCCCCAGCACTGGCTTCTCATCGATCTTCCAATCGCCGGTATGGAACACGCGTCCGTGAGGAGTGTCGATCAACACCGCATTGCCTTCGGGGATCGAATGCGCCAGCGGCACGTAGCGGAATCCGAACGGGCCCAGGGCAAAGCTTCCCTCATTGTCGATCACGTTGAGTTCGACCTCGCTGGTAAGGCCTTCTTCCTCCAGCTTCAGCCTGATCAGCCCCGCCGTGAATGGGGTAGCATAAAGCGGCACGCCCAGATCGGCGGCGAGATAGGGTATCGCCCCGATATGATCTTCATGCCCATGGGTAAGCACGATGCCGAGCAGGTCCTCACGGCGCTCCTCGATGAAGGACAGGTCCGGCAGCACGAGTTCGACGCCGGGATATGCCGGGTCGGCGAATGTCAGGCCTAGATCGACCATCACCCACTTACCCTGGCAACCATAAAGATTGACGTTCATGCCAATCTCCCCCGACCCGCCAAGGGCCAGGAAGAGCAGCTCGTCTTTAGGTGTCATCAGTTCTTCAAACTCCGCTCGTGCAACAGCGCCAAGCCCAAAATGGTGAGGTCAGGCGCGATCGCATCGAAAATTTCGCTATTCTCATCGAACAGGACGGCAAGGCCGCCTGTCGAAATTACCTTGGCCGGACGGCCAATCTCCGCCCGCATCCGGGCAACCAGCCCTTCCATCATCGCCACATAGCCCCAGAACACCCCGATATGCATCTGCGCTTCGGTGGTCCGACCGATAACCGAACGGTTCTCCGGTGGCGCAATGGCGATCTTCGGAAGCTTGGCGGCCGCCGCTACCAGCGCGTCGAGCGACAGGTTGATACCCGGCGCGATGATTCCGCCCTTGTACGTCCCTTGATAGTCGATGACGTCAAAGGTGGTTGCAGTCCCAAAATCTATGACGATCAAATCGCCTTCATATAGATGGTGCGCAGCGATGGCGTTGACAACCCGGTCCGCGCCGACGGAAGCAGGCTCCGCGACATCAAGTTCCACGCCCCATTCGACAGGCGCTTGTCCCGCGACCAGCGCAGCCGTCTTGAAATATTTCTCCGCCAGCACCTGAAGATTATGCAGCGCGCGCGGCACGACCGTGGCGATGATCACCGCATCGACATCCGCGATGCCATAGCCCTCCAGCATCAGCAGCTGGTTCAGCCACACCGCATATTCGTCCGCCGTCCGGCGCGGGTCTGTCGCGATCCGCCAGCGCGCACGGATCTCGCGCCCATCAAGCAGTGCGAAAACCACATTGGTATTGCCCGCGTCGATCGCGAGAAGCATGGCCCGTCCCCGGATATCAGATGAGTAGGATGTCGCCCGCATGAATGGCACGTGTCTCGCCATTCGCCAAGCGGAGGATCAGCATGCCTTGCTGGTCAAGCGTATCGAAAGCCCCTTCGATCGTCTCGCCGTCAGGCTGCACGACCCGCATTGCCGTGCCAGTGGGATGAGCGTTCAACAACCAGTGCGCCCGCACTGGCTCCAGTCCTTGAGCCCGCCAGACAGCCAGCCAATGGCCGAACAATTGCGCCAACCTCTCCAGCAGCGCTCCCGCTTCTGCATCAGCGGCACCTTGCGCTGCAAGACTTGTGACCGGCCTGTCCAACCCGGCCGGATGATCCACGACATTGATGCCGATCCCGACCACAATCGCGTCGCCTGCGCGTTCGAGCAGGATTCCGGCGATCTTCGCGCCGTCGACCAGGACATCATTGGGCCATTTGATCCGCGCCTGCCCGTCGCACGATGGCGCAACGAGCGCATGAACCGCGTTCGCCGCGACCAGAGCAAGCAGATGGGCAGGCGGATCACCCGCGCGCAGCCGCACCAGTGTGGAACAATAGAGATTGCCCGTAGGACTTTCCCAGGTCCGCCCCATGCGACCTCGCCCGCCGACCTGACGGCCCGCACGCAGCCATGTTCCTTCCGCCACGCCCTGATCCGCCAACGCCAGCATGTCGGCGTTGGTTGATCCGGTCTCTTCGACGAAGCGGATGTCGCTCAGAACAGCGACGCCGCAGCCGCCGCGCTCGCTTGATCGAGCACCGGGTTCAACAGATATCCGACGACGATCACCACCGCGCAGGCGGTCAGGATGACATTTTCGACCGCCCCGCCCCGCGCCTCATAGGCGGTAGCCGGTTCATCGAAGTACATCGTCTTGATGATCTTCAGATAGTAGAAAGCGCCGATCACGGAAGCCGCGATGCCGAATGCCGCCAGCGCAGTGAGACCCGCCGCGACCGCCGCATCGAACACAAGGAACTTGGCCCAGAAGCCGAACAGCGGCGGGATGCCGGCCATGGAGAACATGAAGATCGCCAGTGCAGCGGCCAGTCCCTTGCGCGACTGAGACAAGCCCGCCAGGCTTGCGATGCTTTCCACCGGACGGCCTTGCGCATCACGCATCTGCAGGATACAGGCAAAAGCACCGATCGTCATGACGACATAGATCGCCATATAGCTCATCGTCGCCGCCACGCCCGCAGGCGTCGCCGCAGCAAGGCCGATCAGCGCAAAGCCGACATTGTTGATCGACGAATAGGCCATCAGCCGCTTGATGTTCGTCTGGCCGATCGCCGCCACCGCGCCGAAGATGATCGAAGCCAGCGCCACGAAGATCACGATCTGCTGCCAGTCGAGCCCAGCGGGCCCAAGCGCTTCGATCGCGACGCGCACGGTGAGCGCCATCGCTGCCACCTTGGGCGCGCTGCCGAAGAAGGTGGTAACCGGCGTCGGCGCGCCTTCATAGACGTCGGGCGTCCACATGTGGAACGGCACCGCGCTCATCTTGAACGCAAGGCCAGCCAGCAGGAACACCATGCCGAACAGTTCGCCCTTGCCCACGCCATCGCCCAGCGCCACCGCAATGCCATCGAAGCTCGTGCTGCCGGTGAAACCGTATAGCAACGCCGTGCCATAGAGCAGGATGCCGCTAGCCAGTGACCCCAGCACAAAATATTTAAGGCCAGCCTCGGAAGACCGCTCATCCTGCCGCATGAAGCTCGCCAGCACATAGGCGGCAAGGCTCTGCATCTCCAACCCGACATAGAGGGTCAGCAGGTCACCGGCCGACACCATCATGCCCATGCCGACGCTGCTGAACAGGATCAGAACCGGATATTCCGGACGCACTGCACCACCAGCAGCGAAATAGCGGGGCGCGAGCAGAATCGCGGCGCCCGCCGAGGCGTAGATCAGCGACTTGGCAAAGATCGAGAAGGCATCCGCGCGCACCAGTCCGTCAAATGCAAGCGGGCCATGCTCCATAGACACCGGCAGCGTCAGACCCGCGACGAGAAGCGTGAGCACCGACAGCCAGTTCACTACGCGTGCGGTGCCATCACCGCCAAAAGCAGCCGTCAGCAGCAGGACCAAGCCGCCCGCTGTCAGGACAAGCTCCGGCAGAACAGCCAAAAGGGAAGCGGAATCAATCATCAGTGCGCCTCCCCCGACGCTTTTTCATGGGACATAGCGCTATGGTCTTCGCCGTGATGGGCTTCAGCCTTCGGGACGGCGGGACCCATCTTGATCCTGCTGTCACCCGCCGGAGCCGCAGAGGCGATGCGGGCCTCCAGCGCGCGGATATCGGACCGCATCGGCGCCAGGAAGCTCTCAGGATAGATGCCCATCCACAGCACGGCAGCCGCGATCGGCGCCAGCAGCCACATCTCACGCATCGACAGGTCCGGCATAGCGGCAGCGTCGGCATTCTTCTGCTCGCCATAAGCGATCCGGCGATAGAGATAGAGCATATAGGCCGCGCCTAAAATAATACCCGTCGTGCAGACCAGCGCTACCCAGCTCGATGCCTGATAAATGCCCATCAGCGCCAGGAACTCACCGACGAAGTTGCTCGTGCCCGGAAGACCGACCGACGCCATGGTGAACAGCAGGAACAGAACCGCATATTTCGGCATGTTGATGCTGAGCCCGCCATAGCGCGAAATCTCACGCGTATGCAGCCGGTCGTATATGACGCCGACACACAGGAACAGCGCGCCCGATACCAGCCCGTGGCCCAGCATCACCATCATCGCGCCCTCGATACCCGCCTGGTTGAAGGCGAACAGGCCGACCGTCACGATCGCCATGTGCGCGACCGACGAATAGGCGATCAGCTTTTTCATGTCGGTCTGCACCAGCGCGACGAGGCTGGTGTAAACCACGGCCACCATAGACAGACCCCAGACCAGCCAGGCGAGCTGCGCCGAAGCTTCCGGGAACATCGGGAGCGAAAAGCGGATGAAGCCGTAGCCACCCATCTTCAGCAGCACGCCCGCCAGAATGACCGAGCCAGCGGTCGGCGCCTGAACGTGCGCGTCAGGGAGCCAGGTATGCACTGGCCACATCGGCATCTTGACCGCGAAGCTCGCAAAGAAGGCGAGGAACAGCCATATCTGCACATGCGGATCGAAATTATACGCCATCAGCGTCGGGATGTCGGTGGTGCCTGCTTCATGCACCATCCACATCATCGCGATCAGCATCAGCACCGATCCAAGCAGAGTGTAGAGGAAGAATTTGTAAGACGCGTAGATGCGATCCGCCCCGCCCCAGATGCCGATGATCAGATACATCGGGATCAGGCCAGCTTCGAACATCACGTAGAAGAGGTAGATATCCTGCGCCGTGAAGACGCCGATCATCAGCACCTCCATGAACAGGAAGGCCGCCATATATTCGCCGACCCGCTTCTGGATCGCCTCCCAGCTCGCCCCGATGCATATCGGCATCAGGAAGACGGTCAGCATGATCAGCACCAGGGCGATGCCATCGATGCCCAGCGCCCAGGCGAAGCGGCCGAAGATCGGCGCATATTCCTGGAACTGCCACTGCGCGACGCTGCCCGACTGGTCGAAATTCGCCCACAGCAAGACGCCCAGCGCCAGATCGACCAGCGTCGCCAACAACGCTATCCAGCGCGCCGTGTTCGCGCCCGCATAGAGACAGGCGATGGCCCCCGCCATCGGCACTGCCATCATCAGGGAAAGGATGGGGAAGCCGTCCATTATCGTGTCATCGCCCAGGTTGCGGCCGCGGCGAGGCCGATCAGCATCACCAACGCGTAAGTGTAGAGGTAGCCGGACTGTAGCCGACGGGTGACTTTGTTGCCCTGCACGACCAGAGCGGCAAGCCCATTGGGCCCGAAGCGGTCGATGAAGCCCACATCACCGAACTTCCAGAAGAAGCGGCCGATGGCGAAGGCAGGCTTGACGAACAGGAAATGATACAGCTCGTCGAAATACCATTTGTTGAGCAGGAAGCGGTACAGCACACCGAACTCCGCCACGAACCGGCGCGGCCAATCGGTATTCTTGATGTAACTCAGCCACGCGATCACAAAGCCGGTCAGCATCACCGCGAAGGGTGAGAATTTGACCCAGGTCGGGACCTCATGCGCGGCATGCATCAGATGGCTGTCGAACGCCAGGGCGCCCTTCCAGAACTCGATGCCGCCTTCGGCTCCGATGAACTGGTCATGGAAGAGGAAGCCCGCGAACACCGCGCCCAGGCTGAGCACAACGAGCGGCAACAACATGACCCAAGGGCTCTCATGTGGGTGATAGCCGCCGGTTCCGCCGTGCAGCGCATGCGCGTCCGCTTCATGTCCGTGCGCATCATGGCCCGCATTTTCCTGAGCGGGAGCGTTGGCATGCTCCGACCCATGACCATGCGTCGCATGATCGTCATGAGCGGTTTCTTCGTCCGGCGATTCATGATGCCCATGAATCGCATGCTGGATATGCTCTGATGCGGCCCAGCGCGGCTTGCCGAAGAAGGTGAGGAACACCAGACGCCAGCTATAGAAGCTGGTGAGCAGCGCGGCGAATACACCGACCAGGAACGCCCCGGTGCCATAGCCACCTGCGGCGAATGCCGATTCCAGGATCGCGTCCTTCGAATAGAAGCCAGCAAAACCATAGCCGAGCAGTGGAATGCCGACACCCGTGATCGCCAGCGTGCCCAGCGTCATCGTCCAGAAGGTGACCGGGATTTCCTTACGCAGCGCACCATAATAACGCATGTCCTGTTCATGATGCATGGCATGGATGACCGAGCCTGCCCCCAGGAACAACAGCGCCTTGAAGAAAGCGTGCGTGAACAGGTGGAACATCGCCGCTCCATAAGCGCCGACGCCTGCCGCGAAGAACATATAGCCGAGTTGCGAACAGGTCGAATAGGCGATGACCCGCTTGATGTCGTTCTGCACCGTGCCGACCGTCGCCGCGAACAGGCAGGTGGCAGCGCCGATGAAGGTCACGAAACCAAGCGCTGTCGGCGACACCTCGAACATCGGCGACAGGCGGCACACCATGAACACGCCCGCAGTCACCATCGTCGCGGCGTGGATCAGCGCCGACACAGGCGTCGGGCCTTCCATCGCGTCCGGCAACCAGGTGTGCAGTCCGAGCTGCGCCGACTTGCCCATCGCGCCGATGAACAGCAGCAGGCAGAGCACGGTCATCGTGTCGAAGCGATAGCCCAGGAAGCCGATAGTGGAACCGGCCATCGAGGGCGCGGCTTCCAAAATCTCCGGGATCGAGATGGTGTTGAACACCAGATAGGTGCCGAAAATGCCGAGCATGAAGCCGAGGTCACCGACGCGGTTCACGACGAACGCCTTGATCGCGGCCGCGTTTGCGGAGGGCTTACGGAACCAGAAACCGATCAGCAGATAGGAGGCGAGGCCCACGCCTTCCCAACCGAAGAACATCTGAAGCAGATTGTTCGCCGTAACGAGCATCAGCATCGCGAAGGTGAAGAGCGACAGATAGGCAAAGAAGCGCGGCTGATCCGGCTCCTCCTCCATATAGCCCCAGCTGTAGAGATGAACGAGGCTCGACACGCTGGTGATGACCACCAGCATGACCGCCGTCATCGCGTCCACACGCAGCGCCCATTGCGCGTCAAAGCTGCCCGACTGGATCCAGGTGAAGGCCGGGGCCACATAAGGTTCGGCATGGCCGGTCAGGAAGCTGATGAAGATTGGCCAGCTAAGCGCGCAGGAAACGAACAGCGCGCCGGTGGTGATGATCTTCGCGGGCAGCTTCCCCAGCGCCTTGTTGCCAAGGCCCGCGATGACAGCCGCGATGAGCGGGAGAAGGACGATAAGCTGGATCATCGAGCTTTAGCCCTTCATCCGGTTGACATCATCGACGGCAATCGTGCCGCGACCACGGAAATAGATGACGAGGATGGCAAGGCCGATGGCCGCCTCACCCGCCGCGACGGTCAGCACGAACATGCTGAACACCTGGCCCACCAGATCGCCGAGGAAGGCGCTGAAGGCGACAAGGTTGATGTTCACGCTCAAGAGGATCAATTCGATCGCCATCAGGATGATGATGACATTCTTGCGGTTGATGAAGATGCCCAGCACCCCCATCACGAAGAGGATCGCACTGACGACCAGATAGTGCTGAAGGCCGATCACAGCTCCACCCCCTGCCCCACGGGCTGATTGACGTTGCGCACGGCATCCTGCGGACGGCGGCGGTTCTGACGGGCGATGTTCTGGCCCTTGACGCCGCCGCGTGCACGATGGGTCAGCACGATCGCGCCGATCATGGCTACCAGCAGCACGATGCCTGCCGCTTCGAACAGGAAGATGTAACGCGTGTAAAGCAGCGTTCCGATCGCCTGTATGTTCGACATTTCCGGGTTCACCGGCGCCGCGCGCTGCGCCAGTTCGATTGGCCCAGCGCTCCAGATGCCGATCCCCAGAACGATCTCCGCCAGCAGAACCAGCGCGATCAGCATGCCAAAGGGCAGATAATCGACGAAACCGGCCCGCAATTCCGCGAAGTCGATGTCAAGCATCATCACGACGAAAAGGAACAAGACGGCGACCGCGCCCACATAAACGATGACGAGCAGCATCGCGATGAACTCGGCGCCGAGCAGCACCATCAGCCCCGCCGCGTTGAAGAACGCCAGGATCAGCCACAGCACCGAATGAACCGGGTTGCGCGACAGGATCGTCAGCGCGCCGCTGCACACCACCAATGTGGCGAACAGGTAAAAGGCAAGCACGTGAATCACAGGATCATATATCCTCTTCGATCGGGTCGCGGCTTAACGATAGGGAGCATCGGCGGCAAGGTTCGCGGCGAGCGCGCGTTCCCATTTGTCGCCATTTTCAAGGAGCTTCGCCTTGTCGTAGATAAGTTCTTCGCGGGTTTCGGTCGAAAACTCGAAATTCGGCCCCTCGACGATCGCATCCACCGGGCAGGCTTCCTGACAGAAGCCGCAATAGATGCACTTCGTCATGTCGATGTCGTAGCGCGTCGTACGGCGGCTGCCATCGTCGCGCGGTTGCGCCTCGATGGTGATCGCCTGAGCCGGGCACACCGCTTCGCACAGCTTGCATGCGATGCAGCGTTCTTCCCCATTGGGATAGCGGCGCAGCGCATGCTCCCCCCGGAACCGCGGCGAAATTGGGTTCTTTTCATAGGGATAGTTGATCGTCGCCTTGGGCTTGAAGAAATATTTCAAGGTCAGGGCGTGCGCCTTCACAAACTCCCAGAGCGTGAAGGATTTGACATAATAGCCGAGGCTCATTGAGCGCCTCCGTAGCGCGTAAACATCAGGAAGCCCGATACCAAGAAGACGAAGAAGAGCGACACCGGCAGGAACACTTTCCAGCCCAGCCGCATCAGCTGGTCATAGCGGTAACGGGGCACCGTCGCCTTCACCCAGGAAAAGACGAAGAAGAAGAACAGAATCTTGGCAAACAGCCAGATGATCCCCGGCACATAATAGAGCGGTGCCCAGTCGATCGGCGGCAGATATCCGCCCCAGAAGAGAATAGCGTTAAGCGCGCACATCAGAATGACGTTCGCATATTCGCCGAGCCAGTAGAGCGCGAACGACATGGACGAATATTCGGTCTGGTATCCCGCGACCAGTTCGCTTTCCGCTTCGGTCAGGTCGAACGGCGCTCGGCCGGTTTCCGCCATGGCCGACACCAGGAACATGATCGACATCGGGAAGAGCAGCGGGTTGAACGCATGGCCATTGATGAAGCCATAATAGCCGCGCTGGCTCTCCACGATCGCCGTCAGGTTGAAGCTCCCCGCCCACAGCACGACGCAGACCAGGATGAAGCCGATCGACACTTCATAGCTGATCATCTGCGCGCTCGCGCGAATGGCCGAGTAGAAGGGATATTTCGAGTTCGACGCCCAGCCCGCCAGCACGATGCCGTACACACCGAGCGAACTGATCGCGAGGATGTACAGCAAGCCGACATTGATGTTCGCCAGCACCACGCCCGCCTGGAACGGGATCACCGCCCAAGCGATCAGTGCCACGGTGAAGGTGATGATCGGCGCGATCAGGAAGAGCGCACGGTTGGCGGCCGAAGGAATGATGGTTTCCTGCAGGAACACCTTCGCCCCGTCCGCAAAGGACTGAAGCAGGCCGAACGGACCGACCACGTTCGGACCACGGCGCAGGGCCATGGCCGCCCAGATCTTGCGATCGGCATAGATGATCATGGCCACTGCCAGCATCAACGGCAGGGCAATCACCAATATGCCGATCACCGTGGACAGCAGCCACGCTCCGTTGAAGGGAAGCCCCCAATTTTGAAAGAAAGCGGTCACTCTGCGGCCTCCGCGAAGCTTGTCCCATGGATCAGCTCGGCCGAGCATTGCTGCATCGTCGGGCTGGCGCGGCAGATGGCGTTGGTCAGATAGAAATCCTTGATCGGCGAACCGAACTCCCCGCTCGCCCCGGTGGGCAGCGACGGCACGGACCAGCCATAATCGGCGAGACCTTCGACCCCAAGCGCCGGAACCGCCTTCGCCATCTCCGCCCGCAATGCGTCGAAGCTGTCGAACGGCAGCGTCGCGCCCAGCACTTCGGAAAGCGCGCGCAGGATCGACCAGTCCTCGCGCGCGTCGCCCGGCGCGAACACGGCCTTTTCACCGCGCTGCACTCGGCCCTCCAGGTTGACATAGGTGCCCGCCTTCTCGGCATAGCTGGCACCAGGCAGGATCACGTCCGCCGCATGCGCACCCTTGTCGCCATGGTGGCCGACATAGACTTTGAAGCTGTCGTCGAATGCCGAATAATCGACCTCGTCCGCACCGAGCGAGAATAGCAGTTTCGGCTTGCCCGCAGCCACGGCCTTGATCCCGCCCTGCGTCGCATAGCCGAGCATCAGGCCGCCCATGCGCGCCGCCGCGAAGTGCAGCACGTTATAGCCGTTCCAACCATCCTTGATCAGGCCCAGCGTCTCCACCAGCGCCAGCGTATCGCCATGCGCACCATCCTTGGCCAGCACGCCGCCGCCGACGATCATCGCCGGACGCGCCGCCTTGCCGAATGCCTCGACCACAGCTTCCGGAAGCTTCGCCAGCAGCGACGCATCATTGCCCAGCCATTCGACCTTGTAGGTCAGATCGACCTGCGGCCCGAGCGCAAAGACCTTCGCGCCCTTCTTGATCGCCTTGCGGATGCGCGTGTTCACCAGCGGCGCTTCCCAACGCAGGTTGGTGCCGACCAGCAGGATCACGTCCGCCGTCTCAATGCCATTCAGCGTCGTGTTGAAGTTGACCGCCGACAGGCTCGACACGTCATAAGCCAAGCCCGTCTGACGCCCTTCGAGCATTGTGCCGCCCAGCTTTTCGACGAGCAGCTTGCCCGCGAACATCGTCTCGCAATCGAGCAGGTCGCCCGCCAGCGCCGCAACCGACCCGCCATGCTGGACGGCGGCGATCGCCTTGAACGCCTCTTCCCACGTGGCGGGAACCAGCTTGCCATCCTTGCGCACGAAGGGCTTGTCGAGCCGCTTGCGCACCAGGCCATCGACATTGTGCCGGGTCTTGTCCGACGCCCACTCCTCGTTCACGTCATCATTGATGCGCGGCACGGCGCGGAGCACCTGACGGCCACGACTATCGAGACGAATGTTGGTGCCGACCGCATCCATCACGTCGATCGCAGGCGTCTTGCGCAGCTCCCAGGGACGCGCTTCGAACGCATAGGGCTTCGACGTCAGCGCGCCCACCGGGCACAGGTCCACCACATTGCCCGACAGCTCGCTCTTGGCGGCATGTTCGAGATAAGTGGTGATCTGCATATTCTCGCCGCGATAGATCGCGCCGATTTCTGGCACGCCAGCGACTTCCTCCGCAAAGCGTACGCAGCGGGTGCACTGGATGCAGCGGGTCATGACCGTCTTGACGATCGGACCCATATATTTCTCGGTAACGGCGCGCTTATTCTCTTCGAAGCGGCTGCCGCCACGGCCATAGGCGACCGACTGATCCTGAAGGTCGCACTCACCGCCCTGATCGCAGATCGGGCAATCGAGCGGGTGGTTGATGAGGAGAAACTCCATCACCCCTTCGCGCGCCTTCTTGACCATCTCGGTCTGCGTGAAGATTTCCTGATTATCCGCGGCGGGCAGCGCGCAGCTCGCCTGCGGCTTGGGCGGTCCAGGCTTCACTTCGACCAGGCACATGCGGCAATTGCCTGCGATGGAAAGGCGCTCATGATAGCAGAAGCGCGGAATTTCCTTCCCCGCCATCTCGCACGCCTGCAGGACCGTCGCGCCCGCCGGGACTTCGAGTTCTACGCCGTCTACTTTGACCTTGGGCATGATTACTCCGCTGCCTCCATGACGGGGGCGCTACCCTTATTCTCGTTGATCCGCCGCTCGATCTCCGGGCGGAAATGCCGGATCAGGCCCTGGATCGGCCAAGCCGCCGCATCGCCGAGCGCGCAGATGGTGTGGCCTTCAACCTGCTTGGTGACCTGCTGGAGCATGTCGATCTCGCCGATGTCCGCCTCGCCCGAACGCAGCCGCTCCATCACGCGCCACATCCAGCCTGTGCCTTCACGGCACGGCGTGCACTGGCCGCAGCTCTCATGCTTGTAGAAGTAGGACAAACGGCTGATCGCGCGGACGATGTCGGTCGACTTGTCCATGACGATGACCGCTGCCGTGCCGAGACCCGACCCGAGCGCCTTCAGACCATCAAAGTCCATCGGCGCGTCCATGATCTGTGCGGCCGGAACCAGCGGCACCGACGATCCGCCGGGGATCACGGCCAGCAGATTGTCCCAACCACCACGAATGCCGCCGCAATGCCGGTCGATCAGCTCCTTGAAGCTGATGCCCATCGACTCTTCGACGACGCAGGGCTTGTTCACATGACCGCTGATCTGGAACAGCTTCGTGCCCTTGTTCCCTTCGCGGCCGAAGCTGGAGAACCATTCTGACCCACGACGCAGGATCGTCGGCGACACCGCGATCGATTCCACGTTGTTCACGGTCGTCGGGCAGCCATAAAGCCCCGCGCCCGCCGGAAAAGGCGGCTTCAGGCGCGGCTGGCCCTTCTTGCCTTCCAGGCTTTCAATCTGCGCGGTTTCCTCACCACAGATATAGGCGCCCGCGCCACGATGGACGAAGACGTCGAAATCATAACCCGAACCGCATGCGTTCTTGCCAAGGAAGCCCTTTTCATAAGCCTGCTCGACAGCGGCGAAGAGTACCTTCGCCTCATAGATGAACTCGCCGCGGATATAGATATAAGCAGCACGCGCGCGCATCGCGAAACCGGCGACCAGCGCGCCCTCGATCAGCTTGTGCGGGTCGTGGCGGATGATCTCGCGGTCCTTGCACGAACCCGGCTCGGACTCGTCCGCGTTGATGACCAGGAAGCTCGGACGGCCATCCTTGCTTTCCTTGGGCATGAAGCTCCACTTCATACCTGTTGGGAAGCCCGCCCCGCCACGGCCGCGCAGGCCCGAAGCCTTAATGCGCTCAATGATTTCGTCCTGGCCGATCTCCAGCAGCGCCTTGGTGTTATCCCAATCGCCGCGCTTCATCGCCGCGTCGATGCCCCAGTCCTGGAAGCCATAGACGTTGGTGAAGATGCGGTCCTTGTCGGCCAGCGGCGCGATGACGTCGCTCATTACCACTGCCCCCTATAGTCATGATTTTCGGAAACCATTTCCCTGAGCGTGGTCGGCCCACCTTCCGGGCAGCTCGTCTGACGCTCGATTTGCGGCCCAATCTTGGGCTGCTTGCCAGCGGCGAGATCGTCGAGGATCGAGCTCATGCTGTCATAGGTCAGGTCTTCGAAATTATCGTCGTTGATCTGCACCATTGGCGCATTGGCGCAGGCGCCCAGGCACTCGACTTCGGTCAGCGTAAACAGGCCGTCCGGCGTCGTGCCGCCCTTCACCAGCCCCTTGTTCTTGCAAGCCGAGAAGACATCGTCCGAACCGCGCAGCATGCAGGGCGTCGTGCCGCACACCTGCACATGATAGCGGCCAACCGGCGCAAGATTGTACATGGTGTAGAAGGTCGCGACCTCGTAAACCCGCATGTACGGCATATCGAGCTGGTCAGCGATATATTCCATCACCGGCACGGGCAGCCAGCCCTGGGTCTGCGTTTCCGCACCAACCTGGCGCTGGGCAAGGTCGAGCAGCGGCATCACAGCCGATTGCTGACGGCCAGCGGGATAACGCGCGATGACCTTCTTCGCCTGCTCGGCATTGTCAGCCGTCCACGCGAAATTGCCCCAGCGGGCGCGCGTTTCCGCTTCGTCAGGGATATGAACTGCGTCAGCCATTAGCGGTCACATTCTCCGAACACGATGTCCATCGCGCCAAGGACGGCGGTGGTGTCGGCCAGCATGTGGCCCTTCATCATGAAATCCATCGCCTGCAAGTGCGAAAAAGCCGTCGGGCGGATCTTGCAGCGATAGGGCGAATTGGTCCCATCGCTCACCAGATAGACGCCAAACTCGCCCTTGGGGCTTTCGGTCGCCACATAGACTTCACCCGCCGGAACGTGGAAGCCTTCAGTGTACAGCTTGAAATGATGGATCAGCGCTTCCATCGAGCGCTTCATCTCGCCCCGGCGCGGCGGCGCGACCTTGCGGTCAAGCGAGAGTACCGGACCTTCCGGCATCTCATTAAGGCACTGCTTCATGATGCGCGCAGATTGGCGGACTTCCTCGACGCGGACCATGAAGCGGTCGTAGCAGTCGAAATTGGTGCCGACCGGAATGTCGAAGTCCATGCGGTCATAGACGTCATAGGGCTGCGACTTGCGCAAATCCCATGCGATGCCCGAACCACGCAGCATGGGTCCAGAAAAGCCCCATTTCAGCGCGTCTTCCTTGCTCACCACGGCGATATCGACGTTACGCTGCTTGAAGATGCGATTGTCCGCAACGAGGCTGATGGCGTCTTCGAACAAGCGCGGCAGGCGCGTGTCGAGCCAGTCGGCGATGTCTGTCAGCAGCTTCAGCGGCACATCCTGATGGACGCCGCCCGGCCGGAAATAAGCCGCATGCATGCGCGCGCCCGAAGCCCGCTCATAGAAATTCATGCAGTCTTCGCGCAGTTCGAACAGCCACAGGTTCGGCGTCATCGCGCCGACGTCCATGACATGGCTGCCAAGGTTCAGCATGTGGTTCTTGATGCGTGTCAGTTCCGCGAAGAACACGCGCAGATATTGCGCGCGGAGCGGCACCTCCAGGTTCAGCAGCTTCTCGACCGCCAGCACATAGCTGTGCTCCATCCCCATGGGCGAGCAATAGTCGAGCCGGTCGAAATAGGGCAGCGCCTGAAGATAGGTCTTATATTCGATCAGCTTTTCGGTGCCGCGATGGAGCAGGCCGACATGCGGATCGCAACGCTCCACGATCTCGCCGTCCAACTCCATGACAAGGCGCAACACGCCGTGCGCCGCAGGATGCTGGGGACCGAAGTTGATCGTATAATTCTGGATCTCGGTATCGCCCAGTGTGGGATCATCCACGCTGGTCTTATGTTCGAGTTCGTCGAGATAGGTGGACATTAGCCTTTGTCCTCGGGCTTGGCGGCGCCTTTGCCTTCGTCGGTATGGTGTTCAGGCTGCACTGGAGCATTGGGAGACTTTTCATTCCCCTTGCTGTTCGCCGGTTCGCCCGCACCGGTATCTTCGGACTTTTCCGTCACCTTGGGCGTTGCGCCAGCAGGCTCTCCCTTCGGCGCGGCAGGCGGCGGAGGCGGCGCTGCCACGGGCGAGGGCGCGCCCGGAGCCTGCGGCGCCTTCTCATCGCCCGGCAGCACATATTCTGCGCCTTCCCACGGGCTCATGAAATCGAACTGGCGGAAATCCTGGGCCAGCTTCACCGGCTTGTAGACGACGCGCTTATCCTCTTCGGAATACCACATCTCGACATAGCCGGTCAGCGGGAAGTCCTTGCGGAGCGGATGCCCCTTGAACCCATAGTCGGTCAGGATGCGGCGCAGGTCGGCATTGCCCTCGAAGATCACGCCGTACATGTCGAACACCTCGCGCTCCAGCCAGCCTGCAACAGGCCAGATGTGCGTGACGGTGGGAACCGGCTGATCCTCGTCGGTAGTTACCTTGACGCGGATGCGATGGTTCTTGGTAACGGACAGCAGATGATAGCAAACTTCGAAGCGCTCGGCCCGCTCTGGATAATCGACGCCCGCGATCTCCATCAGCTGCTGATATTCACCCTGAACGCGCAGGACATCCAGCGCCTCGGCCAGCCGCTGGCGCACGACGGTGAAGCTCAGCTCATCGGCATGATCGACCGCTTCGATCAGCATCGAACCCAACAGTCCGGCGATCTTGTCCGCGAGCCCGTCCGGGTTCACGATCTTCGGTGCAGAATGACCCATATCAGCGCTCAACCGTCCCGATCCGGCGGATCTTCCGCTGCAACTGCATCACGCCATACAGCAGCGCTTCGGCAGTCGGAGGGCAGCCCGGCACATAGATGTCGACCGGCACGATCCGGTCACAGCCGCGCACTACCGAATAGCTGTAGTGATAATAGCCGCCTCCATTGGCGCAGCTGCCCATCGAAATCACATATTTCGGATTGGACATCTGATCGTAAACCTTGCGCAACGCCGGAGCCATCTTGTTGCACAGCGTTCCCGCGACGATCATCACGTCCGACTGGCGCGGGGAAGCGCGCGGCGCGGCGCCAAACCGCTCCATGTCGTAACGGGGCATGTTGACGTGGATCATCTCCACCGCGCAGCAAGCAAGGCCAAAGGTCATCCACCACAGCGAACCGGTCCGAGCCCATTGGAAAAGCTCTTCGGTCGACGTGACGAGGAAGCCCTTGTCGCTGACCTCGCTGTTCAGCGCGTTGAAGAAATTCTGGTCGGGCTGCGTCCCCGCGGGCAACATCGTGCCGGGCGCGGGACTGGTCAGTTCTACTCCCAATCGAGGGCTCCCTTCTTCCACGCATAGACGAGGCCCAGCACCAGCTCCGCTATGAAGATCATCATCGTCGCCCAGCCGGCCCAGCCGATCTGATCCAGGCTGACCGCCCAGGGATAGAGAAACGCCGCTTCCAGGTCGAAGATGATGAACAGGATAGCGACAAGATAGAATCGCACGTCGAACTGGCTGCGCGGTTCCTCGAACGCCGGGAAGCCGCACTCATATTCCGACAGCTTTGCCGGATCGGGCTGATGCGCGCC
Source organism: Sphingobium sp. TomMM35A (assembly GCF_054771735.1). NCBI lineage: Bacteria > Pseudomonadati > Pseudomonadota > Alphaproteobacteria > Sphingomonadales > Sphingobiaceae > Sphingobium > Sphingobium sp. TomMM35A. Next base: position 578,576 of record NZ_BSRC01000001.1, on the reverse strand, counting down.
CGTCAGGCGGCCGACCAGCATCGGCAGGAACACGAATGCCCCTGAAAGAAGCAAGGCGATCCCGAGAAAGATAAGGATCGGCAGATATTGGGCTAGATCGACCAACGGAATCCCCTGGGCGAAAATGAATATGGGCGCGCTTTAGGCCTGCCGCATAAGCGAAGCAAGGCCCCCCGCCATGAGAATGATTCGCAAGAGTTTGCTTCTTGTACGCAGAAACAAATGCCTGCCTCAGCGCAGCGCTCCGGCAACAAGCTTGTGCAGCTTGCTATGGATGGCGTCATTGCCCGCGATGACTTCCTTGCGCTCGATCGGCTTATCCCCGCCACGAAAGTCAGTGACGAAGCCCCCGGCCTCACGCACCAGCAATATGCCCGCAGCCACATCCCAGGGTTGCAACCCGCTTTCCCAAAAGCCGTCATACCGCCCGGAAGCGACATGGGCGAGATCCAGCGAAGCCGCGCCGAAGCGCCTTATACCGGCTACCGACGGACCGACAGCGCCGAAGATGCGCGTCCATTGGGCGAAATCGCCATGACCCATGAAGGGAATACCGGTGGCGATCAGGCAGTCGCCCAGATCGCGGCGCGCCGACACGCGCAGGCGCTGATCATGCCGCCACGCGCCACGGCTCTTTTCCGCCCAATAGCTTTCATCCGTCACCGGCTGATAGATGAGGCCGGTCGTCACTTCCCGCTTGTTGCCGCTATAAAGCGGCTCTTCCACGGCGATGGAGATCGCGAAATGCGGAATGCCATGCAGGAAGTTGCTGGTGCCGTCGAGCGGATCGATGATCCAGCGCGGCTTGTTGGGATCGCCCTCGATCACCCCGCCCTCTTCCAGCAGGAAGCCCCAGTCCGGCCGCGCCTTCTGAAGCTCCTCGACCAAAGTGCGCTCCGCCTGCTGATCGGCCTTGGACACGAAGTCCGCCGGTCCCTTGCGCGACACCTGCAGATGTTCGACTTCGCCAAAGTCCCGCCGCAGCTTCGCGCCAGCCTTGCGAGCGGCGCGTTCCATGACGGTGAGAAGGCCGGAATGGGATACCATTTACTTAATCTCCCCCCTCCCGCAAGCGGGAGGGGCCGGGGGTGGGAACGATTGCGCAGCAATCGCATGCAACGCTTTGAACGAGGCAAGGGCTCGCTGACGCTCGCGCCCACCCCTAACCCCTCCCGCCTGCGGAAGGGGAACAATCAGCAGCTCAATCCGCCCGCTTCACATATTCCCGCTCATACACATCGACGATGATGCGCGTTCCGGTCACGATATGCGGCGGCACCATGACGCGCACGCCATTGTCGAGGATCGCGGGCTTGTAGCTGGCCGAAGCCGTCTGCCCCTTCACCACGGCGTCCGCCTCGACCACAGTCGCCTCGACCGTTTCGGGCAGCTGCACGGAGATCGGGCGTTCCTCGTACATTTCCAGCATGACCATCATGCCGTCCTGCAGGAAAGCGGACGCGTCGCCCACCAGATCCTGCGGCAGGTTGATCTGCTCATAGGTCTCGGTATCCATAAAGACGAGCATGTCGCCCTCGGCATAAAGATACTGGAAATCCTTGGTGTCGAGGCGGATGCGCTCCACCGTCTCAGCCGACCGGAAACGCACGTTATTCTTGCGCCCGTCGATCAGATTCTTCAGTTCCACCTGCATATAGGCGCCACCCTTGCCGGGCTGGGTGTGCTGGATCTTGACGGCCCGCCACAGGCTTCCGTCATATTCGATATTGTTGCCGGGACGAATCTCGACGCCGCTGATCTTCATGGGAAGAGCCTGCCTATATGTCTGAAGGTGAAAAGAGCCGGCCTCATGTAAAAAGGCTGGCCGCGCCTCTACATCGTGCCGCCGATAAGGGCAAGTGGGCTCATCGGATCGGCCGCGCCAGCAAGGGATAGGGATTGATCGCCCGCCCCCTGTACCATGGTTCCCCCGGCGCGATTTCATTGACGGCAAAATGCAGGTGCGGCGCCGCCGGATCGGCATTGCCGGTGCTACCGACCGTTGCGATCTTCTGCCCCCGCTTCACCATCTGCCCCTCCGCCAGTCCGGGGGCATAGCCGTCCAGATGCGCATAATAATAGATGCGGCGGCCGTCGGGGGACCGCTCATAGATGGTCAACCCGCCATCCGCGCTGGTGAAAAGCTTCTCTATACGCCCGTCCGCGGCCGCCAGCACGGCCCTGCCACGCGCCGCCATGATGTCGATCGCATCATGCGGCCGGACACCACCTGCTCGCGCCTGGGTAAAGGTGTCGGTAAGCGCGCTTGGGGGCACGCCCTCGACCGGGATCAGCAGCGATCCAGCCTCAGCCGCGGCCGGGCGTTCGGGCACGGCGCGCTGCTCAGGCCCGTCTCCCGGAACGATCCGAACGCACATTTTCAGGAACAGGAGCAGCAGCAGGACGGCGAGTAAAATGCCCAAACATCCTCGCCGTCCTGGCCTCCTCATGCCTGGAATACCGCCTTGACCCCGCTCTTCACCATTTGCGCCAGCCGCGCCGCATCCCAGTTGGTGAGGCGGATGCATCCATGGCTTTCGGTACGGCCGATCGTCTGGGGCTCGGGCGTGCCATGGATACCATAATGTTGCTTGGAAAGGTCGATCCAAACCACCCCGACAGGCCCATTCGGCCCAGGCTTCAACACCGCCTTTTCATCCTTGGCGTCGGCATCCCAGAACAGGTCGGGATTATAATGGAAATCGGGGTTCCGGCTGATCCCCTTGATCTCCCATGTACCAAGCGGCAGCGGATCATGTTCCGATCCCATGGTCGCCGGGAACTGTGCGATCAGCTTGTTGGCCTTGTCGAAAACGCGCAGCACGCCGTCGGATTTGTCGACGACGACATGGTCGGCCTGCGGCTGGTCCTTCGCGACCGCCAGGCTGGCCAGCGTAGTGCCCCAGCCGCGCTCATCTCCCTCGATCTGGGCCACCGGCTGGTTGCCCACGGCAGGCACGCGCACGGTAGCGCCCGGCCCTAGCTTCGTGTTGGGTGCATTCAACGCCACCAGCACTTCAGGCTTGGTATGAAACCGCTCGGCCAGCTTTTCGATGAGGTTGCGATATCCAAGCGCAGGCAGCTTGGCCTGATCGGCATATTCCTTGGGGATCGCGGTGAACGGCCCACGGGCGAACTCCGCAGGGATCGTCACCAGCCATGTCGCTGGCGGCGGCTTGTCACCCAGCAGGGCCTTGGCCGTCGCCTGGTCATATTTGCCAGTCTCCGGCAGGCCCTTGGCCTCCTGGAAACCCTTCAGCGCGGCGGTGAAGGACATGCCTTCCTTCCCGTCGAGCACGCCGGGGGAAAAGCCCGCCCGGTCAAGCGCCACCTGCGCCTGCAAGATCGAATCCGCGCGCGCTGGCGTGCCGCCGGGCTCCGGAACGATGGTGAAGGCGTAGGGATCGGACCCGGACTTGGCTGCCGCGCCCTGCTGCACCGCGTCCGTCTGGTTTCCGGGAGGCGCGCCCCCGCTTTCATTCGCGTCAGTGACAGACACCTTGCAAGCCGTGCAAAGCAGCGTGATCGCGAGCAGATATGTTTTCAAGGCAATGCTCTCCCGAAGTTCGGGAAGAGAAACGCGCAAAGCTCGGGAAAGCTTCCTCCCTCGATCAAACAGCGTCCAGCAGGCCTAATTAAAGCAGGGCAAATTCAATCCAAATACTCAATCCGCTCGGGCTGAGCCTGTCGAAGCCCCTTCCTTCCTCAAGAAACACGGAACCTTGACAGGTTCAGCGCGAGGGCGTCACCTCCTGGGCCCTACCAAGCACAGCCGAAAACGCCGCAACGCCCGCGCGCGGGCCATCCGGATGCGCCCATACCGCGTTGCTTACCGCCAGGAAGTCGGCCCCTGCTTCCACCAACGGCGCGGCATTGTCCGCCGTTACCCCTCCGATCGCGACACAGGGCAGTTCGAACAATGTGGTCCACCAGCTGAGGATCGAAGGTTCCGGCCGATGATGGGTGTCCTTGGTCGTGGTGGGATAAAAGGCTCCGAAGGCGACATAATCCGCCCCCGCCTCCCCCGCTTCCATCGCAAGGTGACGGCTGTCATGGCACGTGACGCCGATCTGCACCTTGGGCCCCAAAATCTTCCGCGCCTCTCGCGGATCGCCATCCCCCTGCCCCAGATGCACGCCATCCGCGCCCAGCCTTTTGGCCAGGGCAACGCTGTCGTTGATGATGAAGGCAACCTCCCGCTCCGCGCACAATTTTTGCAACGGCTCTGCCGCGCGGGCGATCGCGTCTTCGTCCAAACCTTTCAGCCGCAACTGGAACGCCGCAACCTTGCCGCCGTCCAGAGCCTCTGCGAGCTGCGTCACGAAGCCTTCATCGATCGCGGCCGGCGAGATCAGGTAAAGCTGGCAGGGCGGGCGGAAACCCTTTTCGAACTGGTCGGCAAAATGCGGGTCGAGCGCCAGCTCTTCGTCAGTGAAATCGGTCATGGGCAGCCCTTAGCGCGTTTCGACGTCCAAGGAAAAGAATGGAACCGCGTCCCGGTCCGGCGGCTTGTCCCATCATGATCAGGATCGGCTGCTCGGGATGGAACTATCGCCACTGGCGCGGCGCCTTCTACCCCGAAAAACTGGCGATGAAGCGCTGGTTCGCCTTCTACGCCGAACATTTCGGCACGGTGGAGATCAACAACAGCTTCTACCGCCTTCCAAAGCCGGAAACCGTCGACGGCTGGCGCGATCAGGCGCCGCCCGGCTTCTTCTATGCGGTCAAGGCAAACCGCTATCTCACACAGGCTCTGAAGCTTACCCATTGCGAGGAGCCGATGGAGCGGATGATGGCGTCCTTCCGCCATTTCGGCCCGACGCTGGGCCCAATCCTCTACCAGCTTCCGCCCAGCCTCACCTTCAATCCCGACCGGCTTGACAGCTTCCTCAAGCTCCAGCCGCCGGACATCGTCCCCGTCTTCGAGTTTCGCCACAGCAGCTGGTACGAACACACCACCTACGATCTGCTCGACCGCCATGGCGCAAGCTTCTGCGTACATGACATGCCCGGATCAGCGAGCCCGCGTATCGCCACGGGCCACGCCGCCTATGTTCGCTTCCATGGCGGGAAAGGCAAATATTGGGGCCGCTATGCCGAGGATGACCTGCGCGAATGGGCGGGTTGGATGAATGACCAGGCTCGCCAGGGCCGCGCCGTTTGGGCCTTTTTCAATAACGACATCAATGCGGACGCGATCCATGACGCGCAGGCGTTGAAGACCATGGCCAGCTAGAGCATCCCCCTTATCGGCGCGATGTCGAAATGCAGCACATCTTCGCGCGAACCAAGCTTAGTATAAAGCGCAACCGCGGGCTCATCCTCCAGATCGGCCTGCACATAGATGACCCATGCTCCAGCCGCGATGGCGATGGGACGTAGCGCGTCGATCAAGGCCGTGGCGACACCCTGCCGCCGCCGATCCGCCGCGACCGCCAAGTCGTAGATATAGATTTCGCTGCGCTGCTGCTCGAACTTGCGCAACTCATAAGCGGCGAGCGCGCCAATGATCCGCTCACCCTCCACCGCCACCAGGGCGATGAAGCGCGGGTCGGCCAGCAGATCGCGCAGATAGCCATCTGACGGGGGCTGATCCGCATAGGATTGCGGATCGTCGAACACCTCAGCGAACAGCGCATTTGCCGCCCGCATCCTGTCGATATGCTCGCCGCCCAGGCGAATGACGGCCGCTGGACCAATGTCAGCGGCCGTCATGTGAGGTCAAGCCGCCTTGTTGGTCGAGGCAGCGTGGATTTCGTCGATCGCTTGCCCTAGCGAGCCGTTGAACTCGTCCTCGCTCATCTGGTGGCGCAGGTCGTTCAGCAGCGCACGGCTGAAGCTCGCGATGATGCCGCGATTCTTCGCCAGTTCGACGCAGGCTTCTGCGCGCGAAAAGCCGCCCGACAGCGCCACGACGCGCAGCACCTTGGGATGATCGACCAGCGGATCGAACAGGCCAGCCTTCGCGGGCAGCGACAGCTTTAGCATCACCTGCTGGCCTTCGGGCAGCGCGTCCAGACCCTTGAGCAGTTCCTCCAGCAGGATCTGGTCAGCCTCTGCGCGCTCGGGGCTCTTGATGTTGATCTCGGGCTCCAGCATCGGCATCAGGCCAGCGGCCAATACCTGCGCGCCCACTGCGAACTGCTGCTTGACGATCGCGGCAATGCCTTCGCGGTTGGCGAGATTGATAACCGAACGCTCCTTGGTCCCGAATACGCCGAGCGACTTGGCGCGCTTCAGCAGCGTGTCGAGTTCCGGCATGGGCTTCATCATCTGAACGCCGTTCGCCTCATCCTCCAGGCCCTTGTCTATCTTGATGAAGGGCACCACGCCGCGCTCGATCAGCGCCTGGGGCACGGACTTGCCGCCCGCTTCGCCGTCCATCGTCCGTTCGAACAGGATCGCGCCGATCACCTTTTCGCCAGTGAAGCAGGGCGAGGTGATGATGCGGCTGCGCATGTCGTGGATGAGGCCGAACATCTCCTCGTCATTCCTCCACGCGCCTTCCTCGATGCCATAGCCCTTGAGCGCCTTGGGCGTCGACCCGCCGCTCTGGTCGAGCGCGGCGATAAAGCCGTTACCGGCCGCAATCTTGTTCTTCATGTCCTGATCCAGCATCTGCACATACCTTCTCTGTAGGGTTGCGCCGCCCCTTCGGCGGCTTCAAAAAAGTGAAGAAAACCGCCATTTTGTAGACGGCGGCTTCCGAAGTTCACACCATCAATGCGCTGACGCCCGGCAGGTCCTTGCCTTCCATCCACTCAAGGAAAGCGCCGCCAGCGGTCGATACAAAGGTGAAGTCGCCCGCCACGCCCGCATGGTTGAGCGCCGCGACCGTATCGCCGCCGCCCGCCACGGACGTCAGCCCGCCTTCCTTGGTCAGCGCCGCCGCCGTCTGGGCAAGCGCCACCGTCGCCTTGTCAAACGGCGCGATCTCGAACGCGCCGAGCGGCCCGTTCCAGACCAGCGTGCGGCAGTTCTTGAGCGCATCGCCCAGCGCCTCGACCGCCGCCGGGCCCACGTCCAGAATCATCTCGTCGGCAGCGACTTCATGCACATTGCACGTCCGCACCGACGGGGGATTGGCGGCAAATTCCTTCGCCACAACTACGTCATAGGGCAGATGGATGGTGCATCCCGCAGCCTCAGCCTTGTCGAAGATCGCCTCGGCGGTTTCGGCCAGATCCTTCTCGCACAGCGACTTGCCGACATCGACCCCGCGCGCGTGGAGGAAGGTGTTGGCCATGCCACCGCCGATGATCAGATGATCGACCTTCGCGACCAGGTTATTCAGTACATCAAGCTTGGTCGAAACCTTCGCACCGCCGACAACAGCCGCGACCGGCTTCACCGGCTCGCCGAGCGCCGCCTGCAACGCGTCCAGCTCCTTCTCCATGGAGCGGCCCGCAAAGGCAGGCAGCTTGTGCGCCAGCCCCTCGGTCGAAGCATGGGCGCGGTGCGCGGCGGAGAAGGCATCGTTCACATAATAGTCGCCGATCGCCGCCATGGCTTCGACCAGCGCCGGATCATTTTTTTCCTCGCCGGGATGGAAGCGGGTATTTTCCAGGATCGAAATATCGCCCGGACGCATCACCGCGATGCCGTCCACCGCCGCTTCACCGCAGCAATCGGGAATGAACTGCACGTCGCGGCCCAGCACCTGCGTCAGCGGGCGCGTGATCTTCGACAGCGAATATTCCGGGTTCTTCTGCCCCTTGGGCCGCCCGAAATGCGCCAGGATCAGAACCTTTGCGCCGCGATCGGCAAGTTCAAGGATCGTCGGCATCGCCGCCCGCAGGCGGGTATCGTCGCTCACCGATCCATCCTGCATCGGCACGTTCAAATCTTCGCGCACCAACACGGTCTTGCCGCTGATGTCGCCCATATCGTCCAGCGTCTTAAAGGGCTTGGCCACCATGATGCTCCCAGCCGCCCCTACCGTCATCCCAGCGAAAGCTGGGATCTCATGCCTCGGCGGGACGTAGTCAAAAAAACGAGATCCCAGCTTTCGCTGGGATGACGAAAAAAGGGGCGAGCCAATGCCCGCCCCCCTCATTCTTACAGCAGCCCGGCAACCACGCCTGCGGTATCGATCATGCGGTTCGAAAAACCCCATTCATTGTCGTACCAGCTGAGCACGCGTACCAGATTGCCGTCAATGACGGCCGTTTCCAGGCTGTCGACGGTCGAGCTGCGCGGATCGCCATTATAGTCGATCGATACGAGCGGTTCGTCCGAATAGCCCAGCACGCCCTTCAGCGGACCCGCTTCCGAAGCGGCCTTCAGCAGCTGGTTCACTTCGTCGCGGTTCGTTTCGCGCTTGGCGATGAACTTCAGGTCAACGACCGAGACGTTGGGGGTCGGCACGCGCACCGACGAACCGTCCAGCTTGCCCTTGAGCTCCGGCAGCACCTCACCCACGGCGCGCGCTGCGCCCGTGGTGGTCGGGATCATCGACAGCGCGGCGGCGCGGGCGCGGCGCATGTCGCTGTGCAGCTGGTCCAGCGTGTTCTGGTCGTTGGTGTAGCTGTGGATCGTCGTCATGAAGCCCTTTTCGATGCCGATGGCATCGTGCAGGACCTTGGCGAGCGGCGCCAGGCAGTTGGTCGTGCAGCTGGCGTTGGAGATGACGACGTCATCGGCAGTCAGCGTTTCATGATTGACGCCGAACACGATGGTCTTGTCCACGCCGCTTGCGGGCGCGGAAATGATGACGCGCTTGGCGCCAGCGGCCAGGTGGGCGCTCGCCTTTTCCTTCGAAGCGAAGATGCCGGTGCATTCCAGTGCGATCTCGACGCCCTGCGCCGCGTGCGGCAGCTTGGCGGGATCGCGTTCGGCGGTCACGGCAATGCGCTTGCCGTTGATGATCAGCGCGTCGCCTTCGGCGCTGACGTCGCCAGCCCAGTTGCCATGGACGCTGTCACGCTTGAACAGCAGGGCGTTTGCCTTCGCATCGCCCAGATCGTTGATGCTGACCAATTCGAGGTCATGGTCGGTGCGCGACAGGATTGCGCGCGCCACCAGGCGGCCGATACGTCCAAAACCGTTAATTGCTACCTTCGTTGCCACTGCACTAGCCTCCTGATTGGTAGATGTTCTTAATGATCGAGCGCGGCCGCAACCTGCGGCGCGATCTTCGCCGCGGTCAGGCCGAAATGCTCGTACAGCACTTCCGCCGGAGCCGAAGCGCCGAATGTGTCGATGCCAAAACGCAAGCCCGCAATGCCGACATAGCGTTCCCACCCGAATGTCGTGCCTGCCTCAATCGAGCAGCGCAGCACATGGTGCGGAAGGAGATCATCCTTATACGCCTGCGGCTGCGCATCGAAATGCGCCCAGCTCGGCATGGACACGACGTCCGCGCCGATGCCCTGCGCTTCCAGCAGGTCGGCGGTCGCCACCGCGATCTCGACTTCGGAACCGGTGGCGATCAGCACGACCTTGCGGGTCCCCTTGGCAGCGCGCAGGCGATAGGCGCCCTTGGCGCAGAGATTCTCAGCCGCCTTTTCGGTACGCAGTTGGGCCAAATTCTGGCGGGTCAGCGCCAGTACCGAAGGGCCATCCTTGTCCTTCAATGCCAGTTCCCAGCATTCCGCCGTCTCGACGATGTCCGCCGGGCGATAGACGTCCAGGTTCGGGATCATACGCAGCGACATGACGTGCTCGATCGGCTGGTGGGTCGGGCCATCCTCGCCAAGACCGATCGAATCATGCGTCAGCACATGGATGACGCGCTGCTGCTGAAGCGCAGCCAGGCGGATGCCGCCGCGCATATAGTCGGAAAAGACCAGGAAGGTGCCGCCATAGGGGATGACGCCGCCATGCAACGCCATGCCGTTCATCGCGCAGGCCATGCCGAATTCGCGAATGCCATAATAGACATAGCGGCCGGAATAATCGTCCTTGGTGAGCGGTCCGGTCGATTTGGTCTTGGTGTTGTTCGATCCGGTCAGGTCCGCCGAACCGCCCAGCGTCTCGGGCAGCAGGTCGTTGATCGCGCCCAGCGCCAATTCGCTCGCCTTGCGGGTCGCGACCTTCTGCGGATTGGCGATCAGCGTGTCGATATAGGCATTGAGCGAGAAGTCCGCGGGCAGTTCACCCGCCATCCGCCGTTCGAACTCCACCTTCTGGCCATTGCCATCAAGGCGGCCTTCCCAAGCGGCACGCACTTCAGCGCCCTGCGACCCGATGCGACGCCACTCGGCGGCAATATCCTCGGGCAGGACGAAAGGCTCGGATGTCCAGCCCAGGAACTCGCGAGCCGCCGCGACTTCGGCCTCGCCCAGCGCGGAACCATGGACACCCGACGTACCCGCCTTGTTGGGCGCGCCATAGCCGATCTTGGTGGCACAGGCGACCAGCGACGGGCGCGGATCGGCCAGCGCTTCGTCGATGGCGCGGCGCACATCGGCGACGTCATGGCCGTCGCACGACACGACATGCCAGCCGGTCGCGGCATAGCGGGCGCGCACATCTTCGCTGCTCGACAGGTCGACCGCGCCGTCGATGGTGATCTTATTATCGTCCCACAGCACGATCAGGCGGCCAAGGTTCAGGTGCCCGGCAAGGCCGATCGCCTCATGGTTGATGCCTTCCATCAGACAACCGTCGCCCGCGATCACCCAGGTGCGGTGATCGACCAGATCGTCGCCGAACTGCGCATTGAGGTGCCGCTCGGCAATCGCCATGCCGACAGCGGTGGCCAGGCCCGAACCCAGCGGCCCGGTGGTCGCTTCCACGCCCGCCAGCTCGAAATTCTCCGGATGCCCGGCGCAGGGGCTGCCGATCTGGCGGAAATTACGGATATCCTCCATCGTCGGACGCGCATAGCCGGTGAGGTGCAGCAGCGCGTAGATCAGCATCGATCCATGGCCTGCCGACAGCACGAAACGGTCGCGGTCGGCCCATTTCGGCTGGGTCGGATCGAACTTGATATAGTCCTTGAACAGCACCGTCGCGACGTCCGCCATGCCCATCGGCATGCCCGGATGGCCGCTGTTCGCCGCCTGCACTGCGTCCATGGAAAGCGCCCGGATGGCGCTGGCGAGCGACTTTTCGGATACGGTCATCTAGGCTGGCTTCTTCCCTACTTGGCTCACGGCCCCCTGCTGAGCCGGCGAATCGAAATCGGGTCCCCTTTGTCGCGTTGCACCCAAAGCGTCAACCATGGCAGGACCTTGGAGCGCGCCAAGCCGTCCAATGACAGCTTTTGCAAGGCGAAAACTTTGTTTATGCGTGGATCATGGCAAGCGATCGCATGATGCAGGCTATTGGCGCGCTGGAGCGCGCGGTGAGCCAGCTGGAACAGGATGTGCAGGGTCTCGCGACTGCGGCCCCGGCCTCTTCCGCCTCCCCCGGTATGGATCAGGCCGCCGCGCGGGCGGCGCTCCGTTCGCTCGATGAGCTGATCGCCGATCTGAAGGGAGAAAAGCGTGGCTGAAACCACCCTCCAGATCGCCGGGCGCCATTATACCGTCCGCTGCCGCGACGGGGAGGAGGCGCATCTTGCCCATCTCGCCGGCCTGATCGAACGCAAGGCGCGCCTCGCCCAGCAGAATACGCCGGGCCTCACTGAAGTACGCACGCTGCTGTTCGCCGCCCTCTTCCTGGCCGACGAGCTTAACGACCTGAAGCGCGAGGCGATCGGCCGCCAGCAGAGCCTGGCGCTGGGCGATGACGACGAACTCGCCGTGCAAGCGGTGGAGGCGCTGGCCGCGCGCATAGAAAAGCTGCGCGAGAGGCTTGTCGATCCGGAGCCTGGCGCCTAGATTACGGGCGACGGGCACTGCGCGATACGAGCTTTAGCGAACATCCCTGAGGCGATAATCACATCCACGGGGGCTGTCCCTGGGCGGGTTCCGGCCCGATCTACATGGTCCCCACCTGACGTTGAGGCGTCAGAGGATATTCCAGCAAACGGCCGAGGCGGTCCCGTCACCCTTCCTTGGCTCCCCCAAACTCCGTTCGCGCCGAGCCTGTCGACGCACCGGTGCTAAATAATATCAATTTGCCGCGCGCTGCTCTAAACGCGAGCCCATGAGCGAAGACACCGACAAGACCGCCCTGCGCACCCTCGCCCGGACGCGCCGCCGCGCCTTCGTCCAGTCGCTCGACCCGCTCGCGCATCGGCTGGCCTTCAAGGCGATCCCCTCGCCCCTCGCCCGCCGCCTCGACAGCGCGCGGACGGTGGCGCTCTACATGGGCCTGGACGACGAAGCGCCCGCCCAGCGGCTCGCGCCTCAACTCGCGGCGATGGGCAAGACGCTTGCCCTCCCGCGCGTCATCGACCGGCTCGGCACCATGGATTTCCTCACCTGGACGCCGGAGGATCAGCTCCATCCCGGCCTTTACGGCACGCACCATCCCGAACCCAGCGGCCCGTCCGTCGCTCCGGACATCATCATCGCCCCGCTGCTCGCCTTCGACCGCGCCATGAACCGGCTGGGCCAGGGCGGCGGCTATTATGACCGCGCCTTCGCCCGCTTTCCGCAAGCACTGCGGATCGGCCTCGCCTGGTCGGTGCAGGAGCAGGGCGCGCTGCCCGCCGACCCGTGGGACCTGCCGCTCCACATCATCCTCACCGAAGTAGAACTGATCGAAGGACCCGACGCGTGAATCGCCAGCCTGCTCCCTACGAACCCAGCTGGCGCAAGCCTGTGGGCATGCTCCTCATCATCGGGCTGATCCTGCTCTGGGCGGTGCTGGTCGGCAGCCTGTCGGGCATTATCGGCAGCCTGCCGATGATCGCGCAGGTGCCGGTCTATGTCTTCCTCGGCATCGTCTGGATCTGGGTGCTGCCCTTGAAGCGCCTGCTCGCCTGGATGGAAACCGGCCGCTGGCGGCGCGGCTGACGCGCTCACAGCGCTGCTAAAACGCCCCACTCCGTCATCCCAGCGAAAGCTGGGATCTTGTGAGGCGACGCCAAACGCCAAGGGCCCGAGATGCCAGCTTGCGCTGGCATGACGACATATCAAATTTCGGAATAAATACGGCCCTTCAGGACCATTCACTCTTCCAAAAGAGTGGCGCGAGTGACGGGGCTCGAACCCGCGACCTCCGGCGTGACAGGCCGGCGCTCTAACCAACTGAGCTACACCCGCGTTCGGTGTGGGCGGGCATCTATGCGGGTGCGCCGGACCTGTCAACCGGCTCTTTCACCACTTTCTTCTTTCTCGTCATTTTCTTCGCGCGGCGCCACCGTCAGCGTCCCGCGCTCGAACAGGAAACCGGCGATATCCGGCGTCCCAGCGGCGGCCACCACGGTCTGAATGATGATCAGCAAAGGCACGCCCAGCAGCGCGCCCGGCGTCCCCCACACCCATCCCCAGAAGGTCAGCGACACCAGAATCAGCAGCGGGTTCATCGTCAACCGCCGCCCCAGCACCATCGGCGTAATCACATTCGCCTCCACCAGGTGAAAGCCGATCTGCGTCACGGCAGGGGCCAGCGCCCGCCACACATCATCGAACACCATGAGCCCGCCGAGCGCCAGCAAGGCCGCCGCCAGCATCGGTCCGAAATAGGGCACGAAGTTGAGCAGCGCGACGATCCCGCCCCACATCAGCGGCGACGGCATGCCGATCAGCCACAGCGCCAGCGCGACCGCCAGCCCCAGGCACAGGTTGATCGTCGCGATCGTCAGCACATAGGCCGACGTCGCATCGACCACATTCTGGATCACCCGCGCCACCGCCATGGCCCCGTCGAAGCTGCCCCGGCTGTTGATCGTGCGCCGCCGCAGCCGCGTCCAGCCGGCCAGGAAGAAATAGATGATGAGCAGCGCGAACACCATCTGGATGATCGCCGAAGGGGCCGAGGTCGCGGCGAACTGCAACAGCGATCGCGGCGCATCCACCGCCGCCGTCTGCGCCGCCGCCACCGGTCCGGTCGCCAGCATCTGCACCGTTTCGTCGACGAAATGCTGCAATTGGGAATAAAAATCGATGAGCGGCGCCAGATTGTCCTGAATCTTGGGCAGACGCTGCGGCAACAGCCTGAACCAATCGGTCGCCGGAACCACGATCAGCACCAGCGCGGTATTCGCGACCACGAGGAATGCGATCACCGCCGCCAGCGCCGCCACCGCAGAAGGCACCCGCCGCCGCTCCATCCATTCCAGGAACGGCACCAGCGCAATGGCGATCACCACCGCGGCCGTCAGCGGCAGGAAGAATTCTGCGCCCTCGCGCAAGGCGAAGGGCATGGCAAGAAGCAGCCCGACCCCGGTCGTCAGCGCGATGGACGCCAGCAGCCGATCCCGCCGCCGGTTGATTTCCTGCTGTTCATGAGGTGTCACGTAATGGTCGATCCTGCCCGCATTTCTGCAATGTGTACCGGGCCGCAACAGCGCGTCAATTTCAATCCGCCACGCCAGAACATGGCTAAGGCCCGTTAACCAAATTTTCGCTCCCCCCGTCCTAAGCCATGGCGAAACGGAGATCGGGGCTTTGAACGGATGATGCGTATAGGGGCGCTACTTGGACTGGCGGCATGGGGCATGCTGCCCGCGCCTTCGCTGGCCCGTGCCGACCTGCGGATGGAAACGCAGATGTTCGTGGAGCGCGTGCATACCGACATCAACGGCCGCGCCCGCCGCACCCTGGCCAGCGCGACGCGCGCTGCCCCTGGCGACCAGATTCTCTTCGTCGTCAACTGGCGCAATGAAGGGCGCGCTCCCGTCCAAGGCGTCGCCCTCACCAAAGCGGTCCCGCGCGGCGCGCTCCTCACCGCGCCCGATCCGTCCATGCAAGTGTCGGTCGATGGCGGGCAACGCTGGGGCCGCCTTGACGAGCTATGGCTCCCGACCCCGCTCGGCGGCGTCCGCCGGGCCGTCGCGGCCGACATCACCCATATCCGCTGGACAGGCCCTGCGCGCCTGTCACCGGGAGAAACCGCGCGTCTGAGTTACCGGGCGACGATGCGGTGAGCACCAGCTGAGATATCGATGTTGGTCACCCCGGGCTTGACCCGGGGTCCCGCTTATTCGATCCAGACGGCATGGGACGGGCACGCCAAGGCGGTTGGGTATATATCATGGCCGATCGATATCGTGGCACCATGTATGTCGGCGTGACGGCGGACATCGTTTCTCGCGTTCAGCAACATCGTTCTGGCACAGGCTCGGACTTCTGCAAGCGTTATGGCCTATCTCGCTTGGTCTGGGCGGAATGGGGCGAAGCAATGATGAGCTGCATCGAGCAAGAAAAGCGGATCAAACGATGGCGGCGCACTTGGAAGTTCGATCTTGTCGAACGCGCCAATCCGGACTGGCGCGACATGTTCGATCTGCTGGTCTGAGATGAAGCGGGACCCCGGGTCAAGCCCGGGGTGACGAATGCCTCACTCCGCAAACAACAACACTGGCGTCTCCAGCAATCGCTTCACCGCCTGCACGAAACTCGCGGCGTCCCATCCATCCACTACCCGATGGTCGCAGCTGATCGACAGGTTCATGAGCTTCGCAGCCACGACCTCGCGCCCGCGAAAAACGGGCCGCTCGATCACCCGGTTGGGCCCGACAATCGCCACCTCAGGCCGATTGATGACCGGCGTGGTGGCCACCCCGCCCAGCGCCCCCAACGACGTCAGCGTCAAGGTCGATCCGGAAAGCTCCTCCGCCTTCGCCTTGCCCGAGCGCGCGGCCTCTGCCAGCCGCTTTATCTCGCCCGCCAGCTGCCAGATATTGCGATCCTGCGCATCGCGGATCACCGGCACCATCAGCCCCGCGTCAGTCTGCGTCGCGATGCCCATATGCACAGCGCCAAAGCGCGTCACCACGCCCGCCTCGTCATCATAGCGGGCGTTCAACATCGGAAAGTCCGGCAGAGCCCGGCAAATCGCCACGATCAGCAGCGGCAGCACGGTTAGCTTCGGCCGATCCCCACGCGCGCCATTCAACTGCGCGCGCATCCGTTCCAATTCGGTGACGTCGATTTCCTCGACATAGGAGAAATGCGGAATATGCCGCTTGGAGGCCGCCATGTTCTCCGCGATCCGGCGGCGCAGGCCGATGACCTTCACCACCTCATCCTCCCGCCGCGCGCGCGGCTTGGGCGACCGATAGCCCTGCCCCGCGCCGTAAAGCAGGAATGCGTCGAGGTCCGAATGGCGGATATGATCGCCGCTGGCTTTCACCTGGGACAGGTCGATGCCGAGTTCCCTGGCGCGGGCGCGGACGGCAGGGGATGCGAGTGACTTTCTCTCCCCTTCTGAGGTCGGTGGCCGACGCGTGCTGCCCTGCTCCCTCTCCCCTTCAGGGGTCGCAGGGAGGCGCGTGACTCCCTGCGAGGCTGGGGAGAGGGGGCTGTCCTGCGAACTGGGCACATCCCTCTGATCCCCCACCCCAACCCCTCCCCTGAAGGGGAGGGGCTTTTCAGGCTTTTCCTCCGGAGAAATCCCTTCACCCCGATCAACCGACGAAATAATCCCGTTAACCGACGCGCCCGCCACCTCGCGTCCGCCCGCCGTCTCGGCCTCAATCTCCTCCTGCGAAGGCATCGGAGCCTCCGCCCCGGAAGCGACCTCCCCTTCTCCCTCAACCTCAATCTCCACCAGCATCGCGCCGATCGCGATCTGCTCGCCCGGCTCCCCGGCCAGCCGCTTCACCACGCCCGCGACGGGGCTTTCCATCTCGACCGTCGCCTTGTCGGTCATCATGTCGGCGATGGGCTGGTCTTCCTCTACCCGGTCCCCGACCTTCACATGCCAACCGACAATCTCCGCCTCGGAAATGCCTTCGCCGATGTCGGGCAGCCTGAACGTGAACAGCGCCATGGCTCAATCCCTCATGATCTTATTGATCGCTTCCCTGATCCGCACCGGCCCCGGGAAATAGGCCCATTCCAGGCTATGCGGATAGGGCGTGTCGAAACCCGTCACCCGTTCGATCGGCGCCTCCAGATGATAGAAGCACCGCTCCTGAACCAACGCGCTTAACTCCGCGCCAAAGCCGCTGGTCCGCGTCGCCTCATGCACGATCAGGCAGCGGCCGGTCTTCTTCACCGACTGCTCGATGGCCTCTATGTCCAGCGGCACCAGCGTGCGCAGGTCGATAATCTCGGCGTCAACGCCCATCTCCGCGACGGTGCTCTCGATCACATGTTCCATCGTACCATAGCAGAGTATGGTCAGCGCTGCGCCCGCACGGACCGTACGCGCCTGTCCCAACGGCACGCGATAATAGCCCTCCGGCACCATCGCGCCCGGATGCCCTGCCCAGCTTTTCGCCGGACGGTCATAATGACCATCGAACGGCCCGTTATAGATGCGCTTGGGTTCGAAGAAGATCACCGGATCATTATCCTCGATCGCCGCGATCAGCAGCCCCTTGGCATCATAGGGCGTCGACGGGATCACCGTCTTGATGCCCGACACATGGGTGAAGATGCCCTCGGGCGATTGGCTATGCGTCTGCCCGCCGAAAATCCCGCCGCCAAAGGGCGACCGCACCGTCATCGGCGCGATGAACTCCCCCGCCGACCGGTAACGCAGCCGCGCCGCCTCGCTCACCAACTGATCGAGCGCGGGATAGATATAGTCGGCGAACTGGATCTCCGGCACGGGACGCAAGCCATAGGCGCCCATCCCCACCGCAACGCCGATGATGCCGATTTCCGTGATCGGCGTGTCGAACACCCGGTTCTTGCCATATTTCTTCTGCAATCCGGCCGTCGCGCGGAACACGCCGCCGAAATAGCCGACATCCTCCCCCATGACCACGACATCGGGATCGCGCTCCATCATCACGTCGAGAGCGCTGTTGATCGCCTGGATCATGCTCATCTGGCGCGCCTGACTCATCTCCTCTCTCCTTCAGGGGAGAGGATAGCGAAGCTTGCCAGCCCGCTGGCTAGCGAAGCTTGGAGAGGGGAAAGCAGCACCGCTCCCTGACCAAATCCCGTCATGCCAGCGCAGGCTGGCATCTCTCCGCCTGTTCGCACCATGCTTAAAGCTGAAACGAGATCCCAGCTTCCGCTGGGATGACGAAAACCGGAAATAGTCACAACCCAGCCGCCTTCGCTTCATCCAGCATCTGCCGCTGCTGCTCCCTCAGATGCCAGGGCATCTCCTCGAAGACATCCTCGAACATGCTCTCCATCGGCTGATGCAGGCCATGTCCCAAAATCCCGTTCTTCTCCGCTTCCCGCGCCGCGTCGCGCACCTGCTCGGCCAGTTCCTTGTCCATCGCCGCCTGCCGTTCCTCGTCCCAGACGCCGATGGCGATGCAATGCTGCTTCAACCGCGCGATCGGGTCGCCCAGCGGCCAGCGGCTCCCCTCATCAGCCGAGCGATAGGCGCTCGGATCATCGGACGTGCTGTGTCCCTCCGTACGATAGGTGAAATGCTCGATCAGCGTCGGCCCATGATTGGCCCGCGCCCGATCCGCTGCCCAGCGCGTCGCGGCATAGACCGCCAGCGCGTCATTGCCGTCGATCCGCAGTCCCGCGATGCCATAGCCGATCGCCCGCGCCGCAAAGGTCGTCGCCTCCGCGCCTGCAAAGCCGGAAAAGCTGCTGATCGCCCACTGGTTGTTGACGACGTTCAGGATCACCGGGGCGCGATAGACGCTGGCGAAGGTGCAGGCGGAATGGAAATCCCCTTCCGCGGTCGATCCTTCGCCGCACCATGTCGCCGCGATCCGCGTGTCCCCGCGCGCCGCGCTTGCCATGGCCCAGCCCACTGCCTGCGGATATTGCGTGGCCAAATTGCCGGAGATGGAAAAGAATCCCGCCTCGCGCGCCGAATACATGATCGGCAGCTGCCGCCCCTTCAGCCGGTCGCCCTTGTTCGAATAGATCTGGTTCATCATGTCGACCAGCGGCCAGCCGCGCGCGATCAATATCCCCTGCTGGCGGTAGCTCGGGAAACACATGTCATCGCTCGCCAGCGCCGCCGCCGCGCCGATCGACACCGCCTCCTCACCGGTCGACTTCATGTAGAAGCTGGTCTTGCCCTGCCGCTGTGCCCTGAACATGCGTGCGTCGAACGCGCGGGTCAGCGCCATGCCGCGCAGCATGCGGAGCAGTATCTCCGGCGGCAGTTTCGGGTCCCACGGCCCTACCGCGCGGCCTTCCTCATCCAGTACGCGGACCAGGTCGTAGGCCAGTTCCCGCATCGCACCGGCGTCTGCCGCCTCATCGGGCCGCCGTGCCGCTCCGGCGGCGGGAATGTCGAAATGGTTGAAGTCCGCCTCGTCGCCCGGCCGGAACTGGGGTTCTGGCACATGCAGGCGCAATTGGGGCAAGTTGCGTCCGCCACCAGACGTGGTTTCCGCGGCAAAATCAGCCCGGTCAGCGTCACCCGGTCCCGACGGAACGGTCGGCAGGTCAGCATTGCCCGGCCGAGCAGCAAGATTTTCACCAGCCCGCCGAGCGTCTTGTTCGCCCAGCCGCTTGCCCTGCTCGTTCCCGGCCTTCCCAGCGCCCGAATCATCCCGGTCGCCCATCCCGCCTCCTACTCGCACTTGCAATATTATTGCTTGATGCAATTATAATGTTACAACGCTCGCAAAAAGCAAGAGTTCCGTTTTCTCGCTAATTCCTTCTTGCAATCACACCGCCACCGGCGCCGCTATGTGACTCTGCGGCGAATAATCCACCACTTCGAAATCCTCGATCCGATAGCCGAAAATGCTCTCCGGCCGCCTCTTTATGCTCAGTTTCGGCGCACCGCCCGGCGTCCGGCTGATCTGCTCCTCCACCAGCGCGGCGTGATTGAGGTACAGGTGCACGTCCCCGCCCTGCCAGACGACTTCTCCCGGCTCCAGGTCGCATTGCTGCGCCAACATCCGGGTGATCATCGACAGCCCGAAGATGTTGAACGCAAATCCCAACCCCAGGTCACAGCTGCGCTGGAACAACAGGCCGTTCAGCCGACCATCGGCCACCTGGAACTGATAGGTCATGTGACAGGGCGGCAGGGCCATGCGCGCGACTTCCGCGACATTCCATCCAGTAAACAGCAAACGCCGCGAGCCCGGATTGTGCCTGATCCCCTCGACCAGTTCCACGATCTGGTTGTGCCCCTTCTCGGCCCGGCGGAACAACCCATCGCCAACAGCTTCGTAGCGCGGCCAATTCACCCATTGCGCCCCGTAGACGGGGCCCAGATCGCCCCACTGCCGGGCGAAGGCTTCATCCTCGATAATCCGCGTCTCGAAGTCGTCACGGCTGATCTCTTCGCCGGTCGCCTTGCGATAAGAGGCCAGCGGCCAATCGGTCCAGATATGCACGCCCTGACGGACGAGCTCGCGGATATTGGTGTCCCCGGTCAGGAACCACAGCATTTCCCGCGCCGCCACTTTCCAATAGACACGCTTGGTCGTCAGCAGCGGCACCGCGTCACTCGCCAGCGAAAAGCGCATGGTGGCGCCCAGCACTGACCGCGTGCCCACGCCGGTGCGATCGACCCGCTCATCCCCCTCCGTCCAGATCCGGCGCATCAGGTCCAGATATTGCTGCTCATAATGCGCTTCGTTCGGAGTGATGATTGCGGTCAACGACGCTCTTCCCTGTTGCGGCGATTCCACATTCGCCGCCCTCGCTTTAGCCGAGCAGGCCCGAGCTCGCCAATCTTGCTTTCGCTTCGGACCATTCTCCGCCCGTTCCACTCCATAGTGGACATGGTTCGCGGTGATCGCAGCGGACGGTCGCAGCATCTTGAGGCAATGGCCGCTACGGAAAGCATCCGATTCCTGCTGTTGGACGATCAGTGGCGTCCCCTGGGCCGCGTCGATGGGGGAAGGGATTGGCGCCACGTCCTGCAGGAACTGCTGCTTCAGGGCAGCCATTGGCTCATCGTCGAGCAGGTGCGCCCAAACGAAGGCTCCCCTCATCCGCGACGGGACGATATCCGCCTCGCCCGCTCGATAGCACGCCGCCTCCGGCCGCTGGAAGTGACGCTCGCCGACCATGTCATTCACGGCGGCCGGGAACAGTTCAGCTTCCGCGCCGCAGGCCTGCTTTGACCAAGGCAAAAAAAGCATGCCCAGCCGCTTGCCAGTCCGAAAAGCCCCCTCTATAGACCCCGCCTGCCCAGCGGCGTTGCAAGCAATGCCGCTATCGGTCGGGGAGTAGCTCAGCCTGGTAGAGCACTGTCTTCGGGAGGCAGGGGCCGGAGGTTCGAATCCTCTCTCCCCGACCACATTTTTCTTCACATCAAAGGTTTAGGTTGGCACGCGCGAGCGCGGTTTCGTGCTCAGCTTGAATTCGCGTAAACTATTGGTCTTTCGCAAGCACAAAAAAGGGCGCGTTTCCGCGCCCTTTCATCGACTTGAGCATTGCCGCTCCAGTCAAGCTTCGCCGAACACCCGGCGGAAGATCGTGTCCACTTGTCTGAAATGATAGTCGAGGTCGAACTTCTCCTCGATCTGTTCAGCGGTCAGCGCCGCAGCGACGTCCGGATCGGCCTTCAGCAGTTCGAGCAGCGACAGCTGGCCATCCGACTCCCAAACCTTCATGGCGTTGCGCTGGACGTAACGATAGCTGTCCTCGCGCGACACACCGGCCTGGGTCAGGGCGAGCAGCACCCGCTGTGAGTGAACAAGACCGCCCATCTTGTCGAGATTCTTCATCATCCGCTCGGGATAAACGAGCAGCTTGTCGATGACCCCCGTCAGGCGACCCAGGGCGAAGTCGAGCGTGATGGTGGCGTCGGGGCCGATATAGCGTTCAACCGACGAGTGGCTGATGTCCCGCTCATGCCACAGCGCGACATTTTCCATTGCTGGCAGCGCGTAGCTGCGCACCATGCGAGCAAGGCCGGTGAGATTCTCGGTCAGAACCGGGTTGCGCTTGTGCGGCATAGCCGAACTGCCCTTCTGGCCCGGTGAGAAATATTCCTCGGCCTCCAGCACTTCGGTACGTTGCAGGTGGCGGACCTCCACGGCCAGGCGCTCGATCGAGCTTGCGATGACGCCCAAGGTCGCGAAGAACATGGCGTGGCGATCGCGCGGGATAACCTGCGTCGAAACGGGTTCGATCGCGAGCCCGAGCTTGGCCGCGACATGTTCTTCCACACGCGGATCGATATTCGCGAACGTGCCCACCGCGCCGGAAATGGCGCAGGTCGCAACTTCCTCGCGCGCGGCAACCAAGCGGGTCCGGCACCGGCTGAACTCGGCATAGGCTTCAGCCATCTTGAGCCCGAAGGTCACGGGTTCGGCGTGAATACCATGGCTACGGCCGATGGTCGGCGTCAGCTTGTGTTCGAAAGCGCGGCGCTTGATGACTGCCAGCAGCTGGTCAAGATCGTCGATCAGGATGTCCGCTGCCCGGGATAGCTGCACGGCAAGGCAAGTGTCGAGCACATCGGACGAGGTCATGCCCTGGTGCATGAAGCGCGCTTCGTCACCGACCTGTTCAGCCACCCAAGTCAGGAACGCGATGACGTCATGCTTGGTGACCGCTTCAATCGCGTCAATCGCAGGAACGTCGATGGCCGGATTGCTCGCCCACCAATCCCACAGCGCCTTTGCGGCGGATTTGGGAACCACGCCCAGTTCACCAAGCGCCTCCGTGGCATGGGCCTCGATTTCGAACCAGATGCGAAACCGGGCTTCTGGTTCCCAGAGTGCTGTCATTTGGGGGCGAGCGTAGCGCGGGACCATCGAACGAATCCTGATTTGCTGGTGAAAGATCGCGCGCCGCCTAGCAGGCGAGCCTTTCAAGGGCAAATCGCGGCTTCTTTCGTCTTCCCTCCACCCTCCCGGCCGCTTTTCACCCTGATTATGGCAGTATTTGAAGACCAGATGAGGCCGTTCATGGGGTAAGATGTTGATGCTGAACAACCATTCAGGAAACACGATAGTCATTCATGTATTCTTGCCCCATGAAGCGGTCGCGTCGGACTTGCTCGATCGCTGATGGAGAAGATTATGTTTCGCGCCTTTATTGCTGCTGCTGTCCTGTCTGCTGCCGCCCCGGCGGTCGCGCAGACTTCCGCCGATGCGCCCGCAGCCGTGCAGCCGGAAGTACCCGCGCAAGCCCAAACCCCGGCAGACACGGTGGCATCGATCGTCGACAGCGAGTTTCCAGCTTATGACGCCAATGGAGACGCGCAACTCGACAAAGCCGAATTTTCACGCTGGATGGCGGCGCTGAAGGATCAGGAGATGAAGAGCAGCGGCCAAAAGCTTGCGGCCGCTGATGTCGTGGCCTGGACTGACGGCGCTTTCAAGACGGCCGACGCCGACAAGAGCATGTCAGTGAGCAAGCCCGAGCTGATTTCTTACCTGAGCCGCGGCGCTTCCTGATCGCGGAGCATTCGACGCGGATTAGAAAAACCCCAACCCAAAAGGGTCGCAACATGGGGCGGCATGGAGCGAAGGCCATGCCGCCTCTTTTTTTCTAAAATCCAAGCTGGTCAGCCGCGCTTCTTGTTCGCGTATAGAAGCGCCGCCACGATCGCGGCCGATCCAATCCCGACCGCAGTCCCCATCCACACGCCCCTGCCCGCGGTCTTCCGCGCAGCGGATGCCAGATCGGACTTGTTTTCAGTTGCCTGCTTGGGGGCTTCGCCTTCGGGCGCATTGTCGTTGGGTTGGGTCATGGTGAATCAGCTTATGCAACAAGGCCGTCTGCGAGGAAAGATGGCCCCGGCATATCTGCGTCAATAGTCCGGCAGCGTCTGGCGCGCTTCGCCCCAACCGCGCAACTCCCTTGATCCCGCCCGCGCGAGCAATTTATCGATGTCCGCGATCGTGTAAGCGCCCGGGCGGTCGATAACTTCTAATTCGTCCCAGGTCACGGGCACCGCCACCGGCGCATTCTCACGTGCTCGCACCACATAAGGGAGCACCGCCGTAGCGCCACGCTGATTACGCAGCCAGTCGATGAAGATCCGCCCCTTCCGCTTCGCCTTGCTCATGGTGGCGGTGAAGCGGTCCGGTTCGGCAGAAGCCAGGGCGCGCGAAAAGCGATCGGCAAAGTCCTTTACCTTCGGCCATTCGGCCTCCGGCGTAAGCGGCACTACGACGTGCACGCCCTTGCCGCCGGACAACATGGGAAAGCTTGTGAGGCCAATATCCTCAAGGGTGCGGCGAATATCACGGGCAGCCTTTTTCACATCCTCAAAGTCCAGCCCCTCGTCAGGATCGAGGTCGAAGATCAGCCGGTCCGGCTTTTCGACATCCTCGACCCGCGATCCCCAGCCGTGAAATTCGATCGTGCCCATCTGAACGCAGGCAACCAGCCCATCTATGTCATCCACATAGAGATAGTCCTGCTCGTCCCCGTCCTTTTCGCGAATAGGGACATGCTTCACATGATCGCCAAAGCTGCCGCTGTCATGCTTCTGGAAAAAGCATTTCTTCGCCCGCCCCTGCGGACAACGCACCAAACTGATCGGCCGGTGAGCAATCCACGGCAGCATGACTGCTCCGGCCGCCTCATAATAGTCGGCGAGCTGTCCTTTGGTGACCTTCGCTTCGGGGAAGATCAGCCGGTCGCGATTTGAGACATGCACATCGCTTTCCTGTTCGGGTACAGCCATCACCTTCTCCCGGGAAACGTCCTTCGCCTTCTTGTCCTCACGGAGGCCCAGGAAGCTGCCATGACGTACGACATTGTCGCTGGTGAACTCGGCGAAGGCGATCTCCGCAACCAGATCAGGCCGCACCCACTTGGCACCCCGCGCCTCGCTGCGCGGAACCTGCAAGGCGGCGGTCTGCCGGGCCCTCGCCTTCAGCTGGCTTAGAAGCCGCTCGCTATTCTGCGCATTGAACCCCGTCCCGACCTTGCCCGCATAGACGAGGCCTTGATCGTCATGCTGGGCAAGCAGGATGTTACGGAGCGAGCGGCCACTGGCGGTGCTTGGCGTCCATCCCACAATGACGAATTCCTGGCGGCGGGTGCATTTGACCTTCAGCCAGTTCTTGGTCCGCGCGCCGCGATAGGGAGCATCGGCGCGCTTGCAGATTATCCCCTCCTGCCCCGCCTCGCACATCGTCCTGAACAGCTTTTCGCCAGCGCCCACAATATGGTCGGACAAGTGCACATGCGCGCTCCCCTGCCCAAGCAAGGCCGCGAGCTTCTCCTTCCGGGCGATATTGGGCTGCCAGGTCAGATCTTCGCCATCCAGGGAGAGGAGATCGAAGGCGAAGAGATGTAGCGCTCCCCTGTTCTCGCCCTTCAACACCTGCTGCAATGTCGAAAAGTCGGGATTTCCGTTCGGCCCGAGCGCCACGATTTCGCCATCGATAAGCATGGGGGGAAGGTTCATGCCCGCAACCTCCTTCGCTAAGGATGCGAAGCGATCGGTCCAGTCCAGGCCGGATCTGGTAAAAACCTGCACGCGGCTACCCGCCGCACTGACGAGGCTGCGATAGCCGTCATATTTGATTTCATGCAGCCAGTTGTTGCCGGTGGGGACGGCGTCCACCAGCGTCGCCAGTTGCGGCGCCTGGAATGGAGGAGCCTTTGCCAGTTTACTCCGCTTGGGCGCAGGACGCGTCGGGGTCGCCCTCTCCGCTTCGCTCATCGCGGCGTCGAATGCTTTGCCACGCCTCCCCTTGAGCGAGATCGCAGGCGCGTTGGCCGCAATCTCCCCCATGGTCCTGCCGCTCTTGATGCTGGTCAGTTCGCGCCCGACCAGATCCTCCGCAGGACCGGCATAGGCATCATCGATCTTGCGGAGCAGCCAATTCTCCCGCTTTCCTTCACCAGGCCGTGGCTTCAAGCGGATCAGCAGCCATTCGCCCTTCATCCGCTGGCCGTGCAAAACGAAGTGGAGATGGCCTTTCGCCAAGTCCTTCGCACTCTTGCCGGGCACTGGCTCCCAGGTGCCTTCATCCCACAACATCACGGTGCCCCCGCCATATTCACCCTTGGGGATGGTGCCTTCGAATCTGGCGTAGGATAGCGGATGATCTTCCGTGCGGACGGCGAGGCGCTTGTCGGCGGGATCAAGGCTGGGGCCGCGCGTCACGGCCCAGCTTTTAAGGACGCCGTCGACTTCCAACCGGAAATCATAGTGCAATCGGGTGGCGTCATGTTTCTGGACGATGAAGCTGTTCCCGCCCCGACGCTCCCGCTTTCCGGCAGGTTCCTTCGTCCGGGTAAAGTCGCGCTTGCGATTATATTCCTTCAGGGGGTCGGCTTCGGCCATATATCAGGCCCGCTTGCGCGCGGGAGCCTTGGTAGCAGAGCTCCGCCGGGACGCAGGTTTCTTTGCCGCAGGCTTTGCGGCTGCGCCTTTCGCGCCGCTATCCACAGATTTCTTGAGCGCGGCCATCAGGTCGATCACATTGCCGCTGCGCTTGGCAGGCGCTTCGTCCTCATCCTCGATGATGCGACGCCCCTTGGCCTTCTTCTTCTTGTCGATGAGCCTTTCGAGCGCATCGACATAGCGGTCGTGAAAGCTGTCGGGCTTGAACGGCGCCGTCTTCTTTTCAATGAGCGCCTCGGCCAGGTCGAGCAGTTCCGGGTCCGGTTTCACATCGTCTATTTCACGGAAATAGGATTGGGCCTTGTTGACCTCATCGGCATATCGGAGCGTCTCCAGTACCATTCCGCGTCCGCATGGTTTCAACGAAACGATATATTCCCGCCCGCGCATCGCGAGCTGGCCCAATCCGACTTTCCTCGCCCGGCGCAAAGCTTCCCGCAGTACGACAAAGGCTTCCTTAGCAAGATCGTCGGCGGGCACGACATAATAGGGCCGCTCATAATAGAGAACGTCGATCTCGTCGGCATCGACAAACTGGGTCAGTTCCAGCGTCTTCTTGCTCTCCAGCTTCACCGCTTCGATCTCGTCGGGCTGGAGCAGGACATAGTCGCCCTTGCTGACCTCAAAGCCTTTGACGATGTCCTCGGGCTTCACTGGGCCCAGTCCGGGCACCGTCTTTTCATATCGCACCCGCTTGCCGCTGGGCTCATGGATCTGGTGGAAGGCGATCTGCGCGCCAGACTTGGTAGCAGCGTAGATTTCAACGGGGATGGAGACGAGAGCAAGCCTGATCTGCCCCTGCCAATATGCACGCGCCGCCATGGTCCAACCTCCTTGCCATCGAGAAAAATGCGCAGCCCGGCACAAGGGTTCCGGGATCAAGCAGCGCATCTTCCCTTCGCATGATGCCGGTAAATCCGACGAGGCGCTTTCGAACTGCGCCGAAATGGCCTAAGCTGACCGGATCAGCAGCTAAAGGACATGCCGAATGCAATTCCTACGGACTGCCTTCTGGGTTGTCTTGGCCGTCGCGATCGCCCTTTTTTGCAAGGCGAACAACCGGCCGACCGAAATCAAGATTTGGGGTGACATAGTTTGGGAGACACGTATCTGGTTTCCCATCCTGATCGCATTCCTCGCGGGGTGCCTTCCCTTCTGGATCATGGCACGCACAACGCGCTGGCGGATGAAGCGGAAGCTGGAAAATACCGAGCGTGCCCTTGTGGCGGCGACTGCGACGGCGGCGCCTGCTTCCCTGCCCAGCGACACCGCTGACCATCTTACGACCGCTTCACCTTCCCACCCTGTCACAGGAACAGCATGAGCAGCCCCATCTACGTCGCCATAGACACCCCCGACCTCAGCAAAGCTCAGGATCTGGCCGGGCGCGTGCGCGGGCATGTCGGCGGGTTGAAGCTGGGGCTCGAATTTTTCTGCGCGCATGGCCATCATGGCGTGCGGGAGATGATGAAGTTCGACCTCCCGATCTTCCTCGACCTCAAGCTTCATGACATACCCAACACGGTGGCAAAAGCCGTGCAGGCGCTCAACGGGCTGGAGCCAGCGATCCTCACCGTGCATGCAGCCGGCGGCCGCGCCATGCTGGAGGATGCAAAGGCGGCGGCGGGCATCAATACGAAGGTGGTGGCAGTCACCGTCCTTACCAGCCTCGACAACAGTGACCTTCAGGACATCGGGGTCGGCGGCAGGGCGGAAGATCAGGTAACACGGCTCGCCGATCTTGCGCGAAGTGCCGGGTTGGACGGCATCGTCTGTTCGGGGGAAGAAGTCGCGCTTGCGAAACGGGCCTGGGCCGACGGATATTTTGTGGTGCCAGGCGTGCGTCCGCAAGGAGGTGCCATGGGCGACCAGAAGCGGGCTGTGACGCCGCGAGAAGCTCTGGATCGTGGCGCGTCGATCCTCGTCGTGGGCAGGCCCATCAGCTTGGCGGAAAATCCGGATCAGGCTGCACGAGAGATCGAAGCAACATTGTAAGAGAGTGGTGAGATGGGAGGACCGGCCAACGCCAGTCCTCCCCTCCCGTCAGAAGCGCCAGCCTACGCTGGCTACGACCTGATGACGGTCAGTATCGATATCGAACTCGCTGCTGGTCGCGCCATTGACGAAGTCGATATGAGCGCTGTCATATTTCGAGTAACGATATTCCAGCTTACCGAACATATTTTCGTTGAACGCGCGCTCAACGCCGCCGCCGACCCGCCAGCCGTCCAGCTTGAACGCCGTATCGGTGGACTGATTGGTGTCGCCTGCGAGCACGTTCAACTTGGTGTTGGTGTAGCCACCCTTCACATAGACGAGCGTGTTGGGGCTTGCGAGAATACCCGCGCGCGCGCCGATGTAGAGGTCACGCCCTTGGCTGACCCGGCCAAAGCCGAACTGGTCGGTGAAAGGATTCCGGCTGCTCTTGGCAGTAGAGTCGGTGAATTCGCCTTCAACACCGACGACAGCGCTGCCAAGGTTGAAGTCATAACCGGCGCCGACGCCATAGAGCAGGCCATCGATCGACTGGTCATCATCGCCATTGTCATTGTCCACGCTGCTGCCCGCGCCGGTATGGTCATAGCCTAAAATCGCTTCGACCCGAGGCCCGGTGAAAGTGGCTCCAGCATCCTGGGCCAAGGCGGGAGCGGCTACGGCCGATCCAGCCAGCAGGGTTGCGACCATTATTTTCCGCATAGGGTACTCCATTGTCACTCACCTCCTTCAGGAGGAAGTGCTGGAAGTCCCAAGCACAGCTCATGGTTTCATGAACCCAAGATAAACGGCTGAAAATGTGGCATTTGGGCAACGAAATCGGTGTCGCCCCGAACTCAATAGTCTTTCGAAATGCGCACATTTGCGCTCTCTCGTCCAAGCGTAGAGATCGCTGCGAGCAGGGAAAGCCAACGTGTCACCTGATATTCTATGCGCGTCGCTGAGTAGCCTTGGCCGTCGGTGATAAGTTCGACATAGGTCTTGCGCGTCAGATATTTCCCCGCCGCGATTGAGGTTCCCTGCCCTTGCGTAGGATCGGCCGCGATGATCCTCAGGCGATCCAACCCCGCGGCCTTTCGCACGGCATTGATCGGATCGAGCCCGCCTTCGCCCTGCAACGATCCCACCGCCGATGCGAGTTGCAATGCTTCTGGCGCGGAAAGATTGGTGATCGAGGTCCCGAACAGAATGCGGGACAGCAGTTCGTCCTGCGGCAAAGCGGGAATGCTGGTGAAACTGATGTCGGGTTTCAGGCCGGTTCCACCCACATGGATCATCGCCTTGAGGTCGCTGACGTCTGCCTCGGCATCGATGTCGAGCGTCGGATTAGCGGGCGTGCGGCCGTCGAACTGGATCTTGCCTTCGCGCAATTCAAAACGGCGCCCGGCGAAAGTGTAGCCACCCCGGATCAACTCTGCCGTGCCAGAGATCGCCGGGCTGGTAACGGTTCCCCCGATGTCCAGGTTGGCGCGCCACTCGCTGTCCAGCCCCAGCCCCCTGACCGTCAGGCGATTTCGCGCACGGGCCTTGATCGCCATAGCCCATGGCCGACTTGCGC
Organism: Sphingobium sp. TomMM35A; assembly: GCF_054771735.1. NCBI lineage: Bacteria > Pseudomonadati > Pseudomonadota > Alphaproteobacteria > Sphingomonadales > Sphingobiaceae > Sphingobium > Sphingobium sp. TomMM35A. The sequence goes on along the minus strand of NZ_BSRC01000001.1, from coordinate 548,860 downwards.
GAGGGCGCTCAACTTCTTCCCCATTGCGGTTGACCTCTGTCACTCGCAACTCGGGGATTTGAGCGATCGCTGCCGCGCGCCCGAGCGTGAAGCGGCTGCGGTTGAGCAGCAGATCACCACCGATGGTGCCGTTGACGCCATCCGAACGCAGAGTGATTGGGCCAGTGACAGTCGCGGCTATGTCATCCCGCTCCAGCAGCGCGGCATTTTCCGCCTGCAGGCGCAAATCCATGCCGACGCCCGCGATCCCGGTGAAAGTGAAGCTGCCCGTACCTGTCACGATGCCGCCATTCTTGGCGGTAGCGGTGAAGCTGGACATGACAAGTTGCGCGCCCGAAAATCTTCCCCGCGCCTGCACATCGTGCAGCCGCATGCCAGTGACAGCACTGGTTATCGCTGCACTATCCGTTGCAAGCGCCCCGGTGATGACCGGATTGCCCAGCGTCCCCCGCGCATCGGCAGACACGCTCACGGGTCCGGATACGTCCACGATCTCGACTCCGGTCAGCCGCCAAAGGGTATCAGCGGCGCCCCTCAGTCGAAGCTGCCCGAACAGCGGCGCGCTATTGAGCCGGTCGACAAGGCTTCCCTGCGTGCCAAGCGGCGTCAGCAGCACCTGAGCCCTTCCGATCGTCTGGCCATCGGCTGCGAACAGCATGCGTGCCGCCAACCGGTCCGGCATGAGAACGGCGTTGATCCCCGCGTCCACCGGACGGGAACTGAGGGACAATCCCGACCGCGACAAGCCGCGGACGCGCAGTTCCGCCTTGCCGCTGGGCATGCCGCCACGGCTGTGAACATAGGTCAGCGAGCCCGTGGCTGTCCCCCCAAGGCCAAGATCGTCATAGACGATATCCAGCAGCGAAAGAGGGAGCTTTTGCACACGGCTTTCGATCCGGGTCGTCTGCCCGCTCAGCTCTCCACCCAATTGCAGCGAGCCGCCCGCATAGCTGATGGTCACGGGGGACAGCCGCCAGCCGTCCGCGCTGCGGGTCAACAGCGCTGACCGCGTCAGTCGGATCGGGCGCTTGTCGATCGTCCCGCGAGCCGCGACACGGATACGGTCTGGTTCCACCTGCGCTTCGCCCTGAAGGTCGAAAAGGCGCCCGCGCTGTCCTGACAGGCTGGACTTTACAGTGCCATAGCCGCCTTTCAGGTCTGCATTGGCCGCCAATCTGCCGATCAGGACGCCACCAACACGCAGTCCCCTGGCTTGCATCACCGCGTTGATCGACGTTCCCGACGGGTCAAGCAGGACGGTCGCATCCAGCTTGCCTCGACGGACGGCGATGGCCGTTGGTCCGTCAAAGCTGGCGTCTGTGGCGTCGAGTTTCAAAACCAGTTGCTGGACAGCGTTGATCGGCGTGAACGCTATACTTCCCTTGACAGGCCCGGCAACATTCAGCTGCCCTTCAAGACCGCCAGTCACCGGGCGCAGATCACCGCTTGCCACGACACCGGATACCGCGAGCTTTGCCACTCTCACTACCGCCTGGCCTCCGCGAGGCAGCAGGATCTGGCCAGCGCCGGTGAAGGGCCCAAGCGTCGAGCCGCCTTGGGCCGTAAACTGATAACCGGTGCTGTCCGGCACAAGATGCGCCCGCATCCCGGTGACGCCCAGCGCGTCCAGCGGCCGATCAAGCAGCAGATCGATCGTCGGCTGTTCGATCTTCCCGTCCAGCGTCAGACGCAAAGGCCCATATTGCTTGTGGGTTCCACTGCCCTCGAAATGGAAACTCCTGTCGGGGCGCCGGTAGCCATTGGCGGAAAGGCTGAGCAGCGGCGCTTCCAGGCGCAAGCCCGTGAACATCAGTCGCTTGTCCGGCGCGAGCGAAAGGCCGCTCTTTACCACGGGAAGGCCTCCGCCCAAGCTGCGCAGGAAGCTGTTGTCCAACCGGCGCATCCGCGCCATCGCAGTCCCGCTCAAACCAAAAGCACCGTTCTTCCCCGGCACCGCGCGTAATTTGGAGGTCAGGTCCACGATGCCGAGGCCGCGAATGGTGAGGCCGCGTATCTGCCCATCCAGACCAAAATCATAGCGCCCGGTCTTGAGGTCCGCGAGCATGACGAGCTTGCCGCTCAGCTTGTCGGAGCGGATCGGCATGGGATTGCTGATGAGTTGCTGGCCCTTGATCTGCAGCACACCGTCGAGCACGAAATTGCGGACGATGCCTTCGACAAGCTCCCCCTGTCCATCCAGTCGCCGTGCGCGCAAATGGACGGGGATGAGCAACGGCGCGTTGGCAGCTTTACGCCCTTTGCCTTCGGCGCGGACGTCGCTGATCAGGGTGCGGTCGAAAACCAGCTGCCGGGCCCTTAGAAGATATTCGTAGCCGAACCCGGCGAAGGGACCGTCAAGCCGCACGCGGGCGGTGACGTCCCGCCCGCGCATCGACTTCAGCAATGCCTGGGGCCGGACAAGGCTCACATCGATCAGCAGATTGTCGAACGCGGAGTTGCGTAGATCGAGCGCCCCATCGGCATTCAACTGCATCGCCTCCGATCGCAGCGACAGCTTGCCGTCAACGATCCGGTTTGTCAGAGACCCCCTAGCTTCTATTGAAAGGCGCGGTGCGGACAGGCGCTGTACCAATCCCTTGCCCGCTATCGCCTGCGCCTCGATCGATCCCGTTGCTGAATAGGTGCCGCTGCGCGCCGCCAACATGAGGTCGATCGCCGGTTCGCTGTCCAGCGTCCCGGACAAGCGCCCGTCCCAGCGGGTCCAGCTCCCCTTTCCCCGAACTCGCAGGTTGCCGTCCTGCCGCAGCCCTGCGATGTTCGCCAGCACGCCACCCGATGGGGCGTTCACCGTCACATCCAGATCGAACCGGTCATCGTCGGGCCGACTGTCGAGCGCGAGGTTTATCGCGTCCTCCTGCCCTAATACGCGCGCGGAAAGATCGATGACGGCCCTCCGCCCCCGGATGTCGGCATCGCCGGAAATGGTCGCCTGCTGCACCTTGCCGCTGATGCTGTCGTCGATGGTCAGCTGCCCGACCGAAAACTGCATCAACCGGATGTCGAAGCTTGGGAGGATGGGGCCTTGCTGCTTGGCGGGGTTGAGGCGGGGCAGCTTGTGCAGCGTTGCAGCCGGTATATTGAGCCGATCGATATCCAGACGGTTTGAAAGCCACGCCAGCGGCCACCAGTCCAGCTCTACCCGCGGCGCCGTTAGAAAAGCACCCTTCGGGTCTGCAAGCGTCACGCCATGCAGGACGGCCCGGCGATAGATGCTGCCTTCGATACGATCGACATGGATGCGCAAACCCGACGGCGGGCTGATCTTGTCGATACGCGTGATGAGAAAGCGGTGCCCCGCCGACGTGTCCAGCCATGTAAGCGCTGCTGCCGATATGACGACCAGCAGGGCCAGCAGCCCGGTAATCCAGCGCTGCCACGGACCGTCCCATGCGCGGTGCCGCCGCAGGGGCTGCTGGATATCCTCCTCCGCCATCAGAAAGCCTGGCCCAAGGACACATAGACAGCGACGCGGGGATCACCCTTTTGCGGGTTCAACGGCGTACCGACATCGATCCGTATCGGGCCGAAGCTGCTATAATAGCGAAGGCCCAAGCCCGCCCCGATGCGCAGATCGCGGAAACGCGGCAGGAAGCTGGTGGAGATGTTGCCTGCGTCGATGAAGGGCACGACGCCGAAATTGCCGAACCGGACGCGTGACTCCAGCGAGAATTCGGCCAGGCTCTTGCCGCCGATCGGGTCGTTGTTCGCGTCGCGTGGGCCGATATCCTGATAGCCATAGCCCCTGACCGAAGCGCCGCCGCCCGCGTAGAAACGGCGCGATGGCGCAATCCGGTCGACCGTCGAACCCAATATGGTGCCGAAGCGGGCGCGCGCCGCCAGGACCACGCGCTCAGTCATCGGCTGATAGACACTGCCGTCGATCTGCACCCGGGAATAGCCGAAGGTGCCGTTCTGGAAGGACAGCTCAGGACTGAACCGACCGCCCAGGCGGAAACCCCGGCTGGGATTCAGCAGATCGTCGCTGCCATCATAGGTCAGGCTGAGCGGCACTGCGCCGATCAGGAAGGTTCGCCGGTTCCCGCCGCTGAACGCATCCTTTTCGTCCGATGCGATCAGTTCCGCTCCGACCCGCCACACCCATTTTTTCTGAAAGAGGATGTTGGTTTGCCGTTCGAGCGCCCCGGACAGGGTGATCGTGCGGGCGTCATAAGCGTCGCGCTTGATGTTGCTGATGGAGACAAGTCCGGTCAGCACATGATCGCGCTCCCGGAAATTGTTACGCCGGTAGGTGAAGGATGCTGTCTGCTCCTGCGTTCCCAGAACACCGCGCAATGTGACGGCACCTTCGGGCGGGAACAGGTTGCGGTGCTGCCAGCTGACGGCGGCACGATAGCCTTCTCCGGTGCCATAGCCCAATTCGCCCGCAATGGTCCGCAACGGTGCTGGGCGTACATCGACCGCCAGGTCGACATGCTCTCCGTCACCAGCGTCCTTGGGGGTCAATGTGACCGAAGATATGAGCCCGGTGGCGACGATCGCGCCGCGCAGGTCCTCGACATCCGATATGTTATAGGGATCGCCCCGTTCGAAGCGCGCGATCCGCGCCACATGGCGAGCGCTGAAGAGCTTTTCATTGTTGAGGATGATCGAGCCGAAAGTCCGGTAGGCGCCGGGCGTAACGACGATATCCAGCTCTCCCTTGCGCTCTTCATGATCGATCCGCACTTCCGGTTCGCCGACGCGGGCGAAGGGAAAGCCATTCTCGCTGAGTGCGAGCGACAAAGAGGCCTGCCCTGCCAGGATAGCATCAGCATCGACGGGATCGCCCACCTGGACAGGGAAGGCTTCGCGCAATTTCGCTTCGCGATCGCCCGCCTCATTCAATCCCGGGAGATCGACCGAGGAAAGCTGATAACGGGGCCCCGCTGCTATATCGAACTGCACAGCCAGCCGGTCTTCAGTACCGGGCAAAACGGAAATAGCACTGCGGACGCGCGCGGCATAATAGCCTTTGGCTCGCAACAGCCGCTCGAGCAGTTCGCTATCTTCCTTAATCCGCCTGTTTATCTGGGCGATATTGGCAGGCTTCCCTTCGCCTTCCCGCAGGACCGACAATTGTTTGAACCGGCTGTCGAACTGCGGGTCAGCGATCTGCTCCACGCCATTGAGCTGTACCAAGTAACGCTTTTCTTCGCCGGAGTCCGCGAAGGCCGCGACCTCGGCAGGCACCTCATCACCGGGGTCCGGAAGGGCAGCATCAGCCGCTTGCCCAGCCTTATCTGAATCGTCCAGGGGGTCGGGCGGCAAGGACGTGACGGTATCGGCCTGTCCAAGGTCGGGCCATGCGACACCCAGGTCGGGCATGGGGTCAAGCGGCAGGTCCTGATCGACCGCCCCCGTGGGCGGTTCGGCGCTCTGGGCGTGCACGACAGGAGCCGCCAAAAGCAGAGGCAGGAGGAGAAGCCGGGAGGCTTGCGACATGGCTGATACGCGGCGGCAAGGCCGCAAGCCCGTATTCATATCAGCGGTCTAGCCCAAGTTAGAAAGGAAGCGCCAGCCTGTAAGATGGCCGATGACGGGCGATTGCCGTTTAAAAGGCAGTGTTCAGACGATCCATCAGCGCGCGCGCCGGGCTGCTTTCCACCTGACCCCGAGGACGCGCCATATGATCCATCCGGTCCTGCAGGCGTGCGACGCGGCCATATAGTTCCTGGCTGGCGTCGATCAGGGCGCGGGCGGCAAAGGGGAAAGCGGCCGCAATGTCCGGGTCCGTTTCCGTTGCGCGGCCCAGACGGTATTTTTCGTCCACCAGGTCCGCGTCCGAAATCTCGCCACGTTGCCACGCCCGCTGGCTGAGCAGCCAGGCGATGATGTGCATCAGCCGGGTCGTGACCTTGAGGGATTCGCAAGCGAAAGACACGCGGCGAAGTGGGTCCTGCAGCTCAGCCTCTGTGGTGTCGCGATGGTCGAAATAGGCACGCGCTTCATCGGCCATCACCATGGCTTCCAGATACAGGCCATCGACCAGACGCCGATGCAAACCACGGTCAAGAGTGACGGACGGAGACATGGACCGAATCACTGACATAAAAGCTGCTGCTTGTCAGTTAAGATGCAGCGGACATGGGCTGGATTGTCTCATTCAGGGCCGTTGTTAACCAACAAACAGGCGGATATGCGATCAGGCGATGATGTCCGGGACGAGCGCATCCTCAAGAAGCGCTATTTCATCGCGCAACCGGAGCTTGCGCTTCTTGAGTCGGGCGACCTGCATCTGGTCACGGCCGCCGGCATCGACGAGGGCTTCGATCGCGCCGTCAAGGTCGCGATGCTCGACTCGCAGCAGTTCCAGCCGTCGCATGATGTCTTCCCGGCTCACCCACTACCCACTTTCTCGGCCATGTTGCGGACAGCATCCTGATAACTCCGCAAACTCGGTCGGACCATCGCAAATTTGCACGCGGCCCGTCGCAAAGCCCGGTTAGCGCGAAGACACGAGGGGCGAATCATGATCTACTCATTCGTCCATTACCCTCATCAGGAGAATGTCATGGAAAACAGCCACATTTCAGCTCTTTCAGCCAAGCATGCCGGCCTTGAAGCGCGGATCAAGGCGGAGACGAGTCGGCCGATGCCCGATGCAATCCTGGTTGCTTCGCTTAAAAAGCAGAAATTGCGGGTGAAAGAGGAAATGACGCGGAATTGATCCGGCATTTTGAGAAGGGCGAGCGGAAGTTCGCCCTTTCCTCATTTTGAACGCACGGAATGCGGCGTAGCTGAAGGCGGGCCGCTTTTTTCATGAAGGAAATAGCGGGAAAACCGCGTTTTGCGATTTTAGCGTCCTATCTGGTGGAGGCGCAGATAGGAAGGGGCGCGGGAGGTGCTGCCGGAGGCCACGGGTTTGCGGGCAAGCGCCGGGTCGATCTCATGATCGAATGCAATACCGATCTTGCCATCTTTCGACCAGACGACGCGGCCGCTGACCCGCCCGACGCCGCGTAGGTCGAGGACGATCGCCGCATCCGCAGGCACGGGCCGTTCGCAATCGGCCATGAGCCCGGTCGCCGACAGGTTGCGCACGCGGGCGCGGCCGAGCGGCTTGCCCTCCTCCGTCGCCAGATTGGTGAGCAGGAACAGGCTGTCCCGCGGACCCGACCGTGCCGGACCCCGTTCCGCCATTTCCTGATCCTTATCCATGTCCAATACCTTGCAATGACCCGTTTATTTGCCGGGACATTGGCAGGGATCGGTGGATAAAGCGTTAATCGTCGCGCGAGACCTTTTCCTGCCGCTCGTGCCGTTCCTGCGCCTCGACGGTCATGGTCGCGATCGGACGGGCTTCGAGACGACCGAGCGAAATGGGTTCGCCGGTCACTTCGCAATAGCCATATTCGCCATCATCGATGCGGCGGAGCGCAGCGTCGATCTTGGAAATGAGCTTGCGCTGACGGTCGCGGGTGCGCAGTTCGATCGACCAGTCGGTCTCGCTCGACGCGCGGTCGTTGAGGTCGGGCTCGCGAAGGGGTTCGTTCTGCAGCACGGCCAGCGTGCCTTCCGCCTCAGCCAGGATCTGCTTCTTCCAGTCCCAGAGGCGCTGGCGGAAATATTCAAGCTGGAGGGGATTCATGAACTCTTCGTCGGGCGAAGGACGATAGTCGGGGGGAAGTATAACAGCCGATTTCGGCGGATTATGGCCGTCTTTATCGGAATTCAGGACCGATGCCATCTGGCTCTCCGACTCGAGAGGCTCCGGCTCAAAAGCGCCGGTAGCCCGTGACTTATGATTGACGGCGCCTAATAACGAGCGGCGCGGGACGACACAAGCGCGCAATCATCAGCCATGCAGAGAGGTAAGAGCGCCGAGGAGGGGAACGGGTCCCTCCCCGCCCGATTCCGCCCCTCATCCGCCAGCACCGGCTGCAAAGAAAAACACAATCCAATCGTTAACAACCAGCGTATCAAAACGAGACGTTAACCATAAAGATTGGTGCTGTTCTACATCGTCCACCAACTTATAGCCTATATTCAAGGTTAATGACGTTGAAGTTGAACTGTTCTTCCCCCTTTTTAGAAGCACAGAACAGTTTCATGGCTGCCAAAGGCGACTGACGCGGCCCGAAGCTTCAAGACGAAGAAGAGTGGATAGCTATGTCGGTACGGATGGCACTGGCCAAATTATGTGCTTTCACCTGCGGTGGCGCGATCATCGGCGGTGGCGCCGTCCATGTCGCGGAGAGCGCGCGCCCGGCCGTGGTCAAGAGCACCAAGAGCGTGAAGGCCGCGCCCAAGCGCTATGCCGTCCGCCCGATCAAGCGCAAGATCGTGAAGCGGGCCGCTCCCCGCAAGCCGCAGACCATCACTGTGGTGACGCAAGGCGCGCCCATTCCCCTGCCCGCTCCACTTCCAGCAGCTGAAATGCCCATGTCCGGCGGCGGCGCTGCCCCGGTGGTGCTGGCGGGCGGCGGCGGCGGCTTTGGCGGCGGCGGTTTCTTCGGAGGATTTTTCGGCGGCAGCGGCGGTGGCAGCAGCGGCGGATCGGTGGTGATTTCCTCGACCAGCAGCTCGACCGGCGGCATCAGCAGTTCGACCAGCTCTACGACGGGCGGCGTGTCGACATCGACCGGCGGCGTCTCCACCTCGACTGGTGGCGTGTCCACGTCGAGCGGCAATGTGTCGACGTCGAGCGGAAACGTCTCGACCTCCAGCGGGAATGTTTCCACGTCCAGCGGCAACGTGACGAGCAGTTCTTCGACGTCCACCTCCAGCGGCAATGTGACGAGCAGCTCGTCGACGTCAACGTCCAGCTCGACATCGTCCTCGACGTCGTCCAGCACATCCTCGTCCACATCGACATCGTCGAGCACATCTTCATCGACCTCGTCCAGCAGCTCGGGCGGTTCCACCAGCAGCGGCGGGCATGATGTGCCTGCGCCGCCGATGGTGCTGCTGTTCGGCGCGGGCGCGGTCGCGTTGGTCGCGCGGCGGCGCTTTGCCGAGCGGAAGGCGAAGCGGGACTGAAGCTTTGGGTATCGACGAGCCTGTGCCTTCTTGACCAGGCTTGGCCGTTTGGAAAGGAGCAGAGGGCCCGTTCGACTGCCTGCTTGCAGAAGGCGCTCAGGACGGGCTTAGACAGGCTCAGCCCGAACGGAGACAGGGGCTGGAGCTAAGATCTACCGGAGCTGAAGGTGGGCGTTAGCTGCCCGGATCCGGCCATTTCAGCCTTTCACGCGGGGGCGTGCAGAAGGGGCGGCTTGTGGGGGGCCGCCCCTATTTTCGTTGGCAAGCTCAACTCTGGGCGATGATCTTTTCGATTTCCGGAACCGGATGGTTGGAAAGATCCTTGGCGATTTCGCCCACCAGGCGGCTCTGCACTTCCTTGTGATAATGTTTGCGCATCTCGCCGAGCGCGCTCGGCGGGGCGACGATGATCAGCTTTTCGAAATCATTGGCGAGCGCGCGACGCTTGAGCATGTCAGCCGCTTCGACGGCGAAGCGCGCCTCTTCCTGTTCATGATAGTCGGTCTTGCCCATGGTCGCCTGACCACCAATGATCGATGGCGCTTTCCCCGCCAGATCGGTGGATTGATCGCGATCTGCGGGATTTTCCTGAACCTTCACTGTTTCCGCTTCCAGATTTGGCGCCATGCGGTCGCCCTTGTTCCGGAAGAACAGCATCTTGCGACCATCGGCCACCAGCACCATTGCGTCATGATCGATCCACATCAGCGGCTCCTTTCCTTATGTCTTGCAGTCCCTAACGGACGGGAGCGCGCAGGGTTGCGCAGCTGATCGCGGAACGGCATAGGGCTGACCCATGCACGACATCCGTTTCATCCGCGAAAATCCCGCAGCTTTCGACGCCGGCCTTGGCCGTAGGGGGTTTGCCGCTTCAAGCGCGGACATATTGGCGCTGGATGAGCGCAGCCGGGCGATCAAGACCGAATTGCAGCAGGGCCAGGCGCGCCGGAATGAGGCGAGCAAGGCCATCGGCGCGGCCATGGCGGCCAAGGACATGGAGAAGGCCGAGACGCTGAAGGCCGAAGTCGCGGCGCTGAAGGAAAGCATGCCCGCGCTGGAGAATGAAGACCGGGAGGTGAGCGAGAAGCTGCACGCGCTGCTGGCGGCCATTCCCAACCTGCCAGCCGCAGATGTGCCCGAGGGCGCGGACGAGGCAGAGAATGTCGAGGTCAGCCGCTGGGGTGAGCCGCGCGCGTTCGACTTTGCGCCGCAGGATCATGCCGACTTCGGTCCGGCGCTGGGGCTGGATTTCGAGGGCGCAGCGGCGCTTTCGGGTGCGCGCTTTGCGGCGTTGCGTGGGCAGATGGCGCGGCTCCACCGGGCGTTGGCGCAGTTCATGCTGGATCGCCAGTCGGGCGAGAACGGCTATGAGGAAGTGAACCCGCCGCTGCTGGTGCGGGACGAAGCGCTGTTCGGCACGGGGCAGCTGCCAAAATTCGCCGAGGACCTGTTCCGCACGACCGATGGCCGCTGGCTGATCCCGACCGCCGAAGTCTCCCTCACCAATCTGGTGCGCGAGCAGATTGTCGATGTCGCGAGCCTGCCGATGCGGTTGACGGCGCTGACCCCCTGTTTCCGGTCGGAAGCGGGATCGGCGGGACGCGACACGCGCGGCTTCATCCGCCAGCATCAGTTCGAGAAGGTGGAACTGGTCGCGATCTGCAAGCCCGAAGAATCAGAGGCCGAACATGAACGCATGTGCGCGGCGGCCGAAGGCGTGTTGCAGGCGCTGGGCCTGCCCTATCGCAAGGTGCTGCTGTGCACCGGCGACATGGGCTTTGCGGCGGCGAAAACCTATGATCTCGAAGTTTGGTTGCCGAGCCAGCAGACCTATCGCGAGATCAGCTCCATTTCCAACTGCGGCGATTTCCAGGCGCGGAGGATGAATGCGCGGTTCAAGCCGGAGGGCGAGAAGCAGACGCGCTTCCTGCATACGCTGAACGGGTCGGGGCTCGCCGTGGGTCGGACGCTGGTCGCGGTGCTGGAAAATTACCAGCAGGAAGATGGCAGCGTGATCGTGCCTGAGGTGTTGAAGCCTTATATGGGTGGGATTGACAAGCTGGAGCCACGTTGAGCTTTCCCGCGTTCACTCGTCACCCGAGCGAAGGCCGGGATCTCGGGCGGCTTGGCGCGATCTCTCCTGAGAACCCAGCTTTCGCTGGGCTGACGGTAGAAATAAGGGTTGAGGAGTCCGCATGCGCATCCTGCTGACCAATGATGATGGGGTGCATGCGCCCGGCCTCAAGGTGCTGGAGGAGATTGCGCGGACGCTGTCGGACGATATCTGGATCGTCGCGCCTGCCGAGGAGCAGTCGGGCGCGGGGCACAGCCTGACGCTGACCCGGCCGCTGCGCATCCGGCAGCATGGCGAGAAACATTATAGCGTCACCGGCACGCCGACCGATGCGGTGATGATGGCGGTCGGGCACCTGATGAAGGATGCCAAGCCCGACCTGTTGCTGTCGGGCGTCAATCGCGGGGCCAATCTGGCCGAGGACGTCACCTATTCGGGCACGGTGTCCGCCGCGATGGAGGGGGCGATTTCCGGCATCAAGTCGATTGCGCTGAGCCAGGTCTATGCGCGCGAGGGGATGGGCGATGCAGTGCCCTTTGCCGCTGCACGGGCCTGGGGCGAAAAGGTGCTGCGGCCGCTGGTCGGCATGCCCGCGAGCCCCCGCCTGCTGTTCAACGTCAACTTCCCCGCGATCGACGCCGATGCGGTGAAGGGCATTCGCGTGGTGCGGCAGGGTTTCCATGACGTTGATCGCACGCATATCGTGGAGGGGACCGATCCGCGCGGCTATCGTTATTATTGGTTCGGGCTTGGCAGCAGTTCCTCGGTGCCGGAGGGCAGTGATCTGGCCGCGATCGCGGAAGGCTATGTAACCGTAACGCCGCTCCATTATGACCTGACGCAGGATGGGGCGATGGCGGCGACGGCGCGGCTGTTCGAGGCGTGAGGGGCGACCGGCGCCCGCGATGAGGATCAACCCCGCCCGCCCTCCCCTGGCGCAGACCGGGTTCCTGCGGCGGCGGTCCTCCATGCCGGTATGGGCCGATCTTGCCTGGCGGGTGGGATTGGTGTTCGGGCTGATCGCGCTGGTGCTGCTGATCCACTGGGTCGGGCGCGACGGGCTGAAGGACAATCTGGACGACCAGATCAGCTTCGTTGACGTGCTCTATTTCACGACCGTCACCGTGACCACGGTCGGCTATGGCGACATCGTGCCGGTGAGCCCGGAAGCGCGGCTGTTCGAGGCGCTGCTGGTGACGCCGATCCGGCTGTTCGTATGGCTGATCTTTCTGGGGACGGCCTATAATCTCTTTTTCCGCAACATCTTCTACAGGTGGCGCATGGCTCGCATTCAGGCCGATCTGCATAATCACATCATCGTCACCGGTTTCGGCACCAGCGGGAGCGAGGCGGTGCGGGAACTGCTGGCACGGGGCGTCGATCCGCGCGAGATCGTGGTGGTCGATCCGCAGGAAAAGCCGCTGGTGGAGGCGGAGGATCTGGGCTGCAACGTGATGTGCGGCGATTCGACGCGGGACAAGACGCTGAAGGACGTGGCGATCGATCGGGCGCGATCCATGATCGTGTCGGCCGGGCGGGACGATACGTCGATCCTGATCACGCTGACGGCGCGGCATCTCGCCCCTCGGCTGCCGATCAGCATCGTCGTGCGGAACGAGGATAATGAGCTGCCCGCGCGGCAGGCTGGCGCGACGACGGTGATCAACCCGGTGAGCTTTGCCGGGCTGCTGCTGGCGGGGAGCACGAGCGGGCGGCATATCGCGGACTATATGGCGGACCTGGCGGCGTCCGGCGGCGCGGTGAAACTGCATGAACGCCCGGCCGTGGCGGAGGAGATCGGCGGGCCGCTCTCGGCAATCCGCACCGGGCTGGGCGTGCGCATCTATCGTGGCGAGCGGGTCATCGGCTTTTGGGAAGAGGGCGCGCAAAGGCTGGAGCCCGGCGACCTTATCATCGAGATTGTTCAAGGGCATGGCGTGGGTGAGGCGCCCGGCCCCGGCTGATCTTTCGCGCGGGCGTGACATTTGGCGCGAAAATCCCTATGTGCGCGCCGATCATGGCAACCAAAATTCCTGAAGCGCCGAAGGTCGGCATGGTGTCGCTCGGCTGTCCGAAGAACCTCGTCGATTCCGAGCGCATCCTGACCAAGCTGCGGTCTGACGGCTATCTGATGTCCGCCGACTATGCCGGGGCGGATGTGGTGCTGGTGAATACATGCGGTTTCCTCGATTCCGCCAAGGAAGAGTCGCTGGAGGCGATCGGCGAGGCGATCGCGGAGAACGGCCGCGTCATCGTGACGGGCTGCATGGGCGACGAGGCGGAATTGATCCGCCAGAAATTTCCGCAGGTGCTGGCCGTTACGGGTGCGCATCAATATGAGCAGGTGGTGAATGCGGTGCATGACGCGTCGCCGCCGGTGCCCAATGCCTTTGTCGACCTGGTGCCCGAAGGCGGGCTGAAGCTGACGCCGCGTCACTACAGCTACCTCAAGATTTCGGAAGGCTGCAACCACCGCTGCTCCTTCTGCATCATCCCCTCGATCCGGGGCGACCTGGTGTCCCGCAGGATCGATGCGGTGCTGCGCGAGGCGGAGAAGCTGGTCGCGGCGGGGACGAAGGAACTGCTGGTGATCAGCCAAGATACGTCGGCCTATGGCGTGGATACGCGGCATGATCCGCGCCAGTGGAAGGGCCGCGAGGTGCGCGCGCATATGACCGACTTGGCGCGTGAATTGGGCCAGTTGCGGACGAGCGAGGGCGTGGCGCCGTGGGTGCGGCTGCACTATGTCTACCCCTATCCGCATGTGGATCAGGTCATTCCGCTGATGGCCGAGGGGCTGTTGACGCCCTATCTCGACATTCCGTTCCAGCACGCATCGCCCACCGTCCTGAAGGCGATGAAGCGGCCCGCCAACGAGGCGAAGGTGCTCGACCGCATCCGCAAGTGGCGGGGCATCTGCCCGGACATCGCGATCCGTTCGAGCTTCGTCGTCGGCTTCCCCGGCGAGACGGAGGCGGACTTCCAATATCTGCTGGACTGGCTGGACGAGGCGCAGCTGGACCGTGTGGGCGCGTTCCGGTTCGAGCCGGTGGAAGGAGCGGCAGCCAATGACTTGCCGGGTGCGGTGCCGGAAGAGGTCAAGGAAGAGCGCTATCAGCGGATCATGGAGAAGACCGCCGCGATCTCGGCCGCCAAGTTGCAGGCGAAGGTCGGGCGCGTGCTGCCGGTGATCATCGACGAGGTCGGCGAGCCGGACGAGGATGGTTCGGTCGGCGCGACCGCGCGGAGCCAGTCGGATGCGCCGGAGATCGACGGCAATGTGTTCCTGCGCGATGTTGGTGAAGGGGTGAAAGCTGGCGACATCCTGGATGTGGTGATCGAGGATGCCGACGAGCATGATCTTTATGGCGCGCCGGTGGCTTAGAAACGCTTGGCCGAAGGCTTCGGTCGGTTAGAGCAAAGTGCCTTTGATCTGAACCTCTCGTCCGTCCGGGCTGAGCCTGTCGAAGCCTGTCCTGAGAGCCAGCTGCAAGCAGGCAGTCGAAGGGCGCTCTTCTTCCTGAAGGAAGTAGGCCCTTCGACAGGCTCAGGGCGAACGGAGGTGGGGGCGTTCTTTCCGTGCGACGCAGGTGGTTGCTCAGCCTCCCGCGAACGCGTTCTGATATTCGGTCTTGATCGCCTTCCGCATGGCTGCGTCTACGGCCAGCGGGACTTCATAGGTTCCTTCCGAATAGGGGCCCGCGCTGTACGGGCCGACGACGACGACGATCCGGTCGATCAGCTTGCCGCCGCGAGATGTGGGGACGAGCACTTCCTTCATCGGATCGATACATTGGGTGAAAGGATCATCGCCGCGCATGATCGGCCCTCCCCGCTTTTTCGCGCGGGCCTTGTCCAGGCCGTCGCAGAAGGACGTGCGGATGGCTTCGGCAAAGGCGGCGGGTGAGGTCATGAGCGCGTTCACGCTGGTTTCCCGCTTGCGCGCCTTGTCCCACAGCAGCACGTCATAGCCCGTCATGCCATGCGCGCCGCCCGTATAGGTGTAGCGGCTGGAGCGAAGCGACAGGAAGCGCGGCGTATCGGCCGCGACGGTCCAGCGCGTCTCCAGACTATGCGCGTGGAAGGGAAAGCCGGACTGCTGCGCCGATTTCCGGTCGTCCGCAGCCATCTTGAGCGCGTCCACCTTGCCGCTTTCCATATCCTTGCGCAACTTGGCGGTGATCTGCGGCACGGCAGACGCCTCGGCGGGCCAGGCGTAGAGAAACTCCAGCAGATCGGTCTTTTCAGCCTGCTGGAAAGGCTCGGACGGCGGCTTGGGTTGTTCCGCGCCTGCCATGCGGTTGAGGAAGTTTGCCGTAGCGGCATCTTCACCCTTGTCGGCGCGCCCCTCCGGCTGATCACTGGCGGTCGGGGTGCAGGCACAGAGAAAGAGGGCCAGTCCTGCGACCGGCCCCGCCTTCTTTCGCATCATCGATTGCTGCATCAATGCGGCTTGGCCGCCAGACAGCGCTCGCTGATCGCCTTTCGGGCATAGCTGCTCTGAAGAGCGGCGGAGGCGTTCGGCCAGCCTTCCGCGATCAGGGCCTGTTCGACCGCATGCGCGCCGTCGAACCTTCCGCTTTCCGCCAGTTGATAGGCACGTGCACGGAGCGCCTGCTGCCGCGCATCATCGCCATGCATAACCATGTCTCTCTCCTTGCCAGTTAGCGTTGACATCAATCTAGGCCTTTCGCGCCCGGGGCGCAAACATGGCGGGGGCAGATGGAGACGGCAGCGCGGCGAAAATGGGGCTTTCCAACCCTGCCTTCCTTGTCCAGAACCCTGCCCATGACCGATTATTCCGACCTGCTGAAAGCAGATAACAACCAGCCCGCCCATATGATCCAGATCGTCGATGCGGAAAGCTTCGAAAGCTGGCTTTCCGCCCAGCCGCAGCGAGTGCGCGCCATCGTTGCCGCCCAGAAATTCGCGGGCAAGGGATATGAGCTTGCGATCATTCCGGGCGACGAGCTTTCGGACTGGTCGGTGGTCGCGGGGGTCGCGAACAGGTCGAAACTCAGCAGCTGGTGCCTCGCCAAGCTGGCGGACACATTGCCCGAGGGGCAATATCGGTTGGCGGAGGGGACGGCCGGGCCAGCCATGCTTGGCTGGCTGACGGCGCAATACAGGTTCGACCGCTATCGCCGCGACGACAATGCCGCTGGGCCGCGCGTGCTGCTGACCGGCGAGGTCGCGCAGATCGACGCGGCGGTAAGGCTGGCGGAGGCGGTGGCGCTGGTGCGCGACCTCGTCAATATTCCGGCGGGCGACATGGGGCCTGCGCAACTGGAGGAGGAAGCGGCGAAGGTCGCGGAAAGCTTTGGCGCGCGCTTCACGGTGACGAAGGGCGACCCGCTGGAGCAGGGCTTTCCGATGATCCATGCCGTGGGGCGGGCGGCGGGCAAGGAGTTTGCCCCGCGCCTGATCGAACTGCGCTGGGGCGATCCCAAGCATCCCCGCGTCGCCATCGTCGGCAAGGGCATCTGCTTCGACAGCGGCGGACTGGACATCAAGCCGTCATCGGCCATGCGCCTGATGAAGAAGGATATGGGCGGTGCTGCGCACGCGCTGGCGCTCGCCAAGCTCATTATGGTCGCGCGCCTGCCGGTGCAGTTGCATGTGCTGATCCCGGCGGCGGAAAATGCGGTGGGCGCGAACGCCTTCCGCCCCGGCGACATATTGCGCAGCCGCAAGGGGCTGACGGTGGAAATCGGTAATACCGATGCGGAGGGACGGCTGGTGCTGGCGGACGCACTGACGCTGGCGGGCGAGGATGATCCGGAGCTTGTCATCGATTATGCCACGCTGACGGGCGCGGCGCGCGTCGCGGTGGGACCCGACCTCCCTGCCCTCTTCACCAATGATGATGCCTTGGCGGCAGAGATGGACGCGGCGGGCAGCGAAGTGGACGACCCAAGCTGGCGCCTGCCATTATGGGATGGCTATGCCGACATGCTGAAGTCGGATATCGCCGACATCAACAATGCGGGCGAAGGCGGCTTTGCTGGCGCGATCACTGCCGCGCTGTTCCTGAAGCGGTTCGTGCCGGACAAGGCGAAATGGATTCATCTCGACACCTTCGCCTGGCGGCCGTCGCCAAAGCCGGGGCGGCCCAAGGGTGGTGAGGCATTGGGCGTGCGCGCCGTTTTCCGCATGCTGGAACAACGTTATGAAAAATCAGGGCGGAAATGATCCTGTGGCATGAGGCCGTTACGCAACCGGATTGTGCATTATGCGTTACGGGGGCATGGATGCCGCCTCTGCACATGATCAGAGCTCTGAGCTCAACCGCCCCGGTCTGAAACAACTCGGCCAATGGATGCGCACACTGGTCGATTATGTGCGATCCGGCAGGCCCGACCTCACCAATCGGCAAATGGCGCTGATGATGACCGTGTACATCAGTTCCGGGCCGCATACGGTCAGGGGACTCGCGGAAGCGCTGCATGTGTCGAAGCCAGTGATTACCCGGGCGCTGAACAAGCTTTCCGCGCTCGGATATCTTCGCCGGGAGCGGGATGCGGCCGACCGGCGCAATATTTTCATCACCCGGACCCCCAAAGGGGCGGAATTCCTTGACGCGTTTCACCATTTCATCGCAGGAACCGGCCGCGATGAACGCCACGACTTCAACTCTGCGGAACGCACCGCCTGAACGCATCCGGTTCAAACTGGACGGCCGCTCCGTCAAGCTGGACAGCCGCATCCATGCCGCGCGCGGCGATCTTGCCGACTTGTCGTTGGCAGGGGTGCTGTTTTCAGCCCATTACGCCCGCTCGATCGAACTGACCTGCGTCGCGGCGGGAACGCCGGTCCTTGCCTCAGCGACGGTTACCGCGACTGCGGTAAGCGAATTGCTGCGCGGCGAAAGCTTTCATGCGCTGGACGTCACGACCGACTGGGCCTGGGGCTTTTGCGGGCATGACGGCTATGTCGGCTATGTGCGGCGCGACGCCCTGGACGTGCACGAACAGACCGATCATCGGGTGTTCGCTGGTACAGCGCCCCTGTTCAGCGCGGCCGATATCAAGTCGCCCATTCGCGACTATTGGCCGGGCGGCGCGCTTTTCACGGGCAAGGCGGAGGGCGGCTTCGTCGCCTGCGCCGAAGGATATGTGCATGAGCGCCATGCCGTGGGCGCCGAAGTTCTGGAAAGCGATTGGGTCGCGGTGGCGCTGCGCTATCTGGGCCAGCCCTATGTGTGGGGCGGGCGCGGCCATCGCGGCATCGACTGTTCGGGGCTTGTCCAGGTCGCGCTTGGCCAGTGCGGGATCAAGGCGCCGCGCGACACAGATTTGCAGCGCGAGGGCATTGGCGACCCCCTGCCCTCCGACGAGCCGTTGAGGCGGGGCGACTTCGTCTTCTTCCCCGGCCATGTCGGCATCATGACGGACGGCGACAATCTGCTGCATGCCAATGCGCATTGGATGGCCGTGGTGGTCGAACCCTTGGCCGACGTGGTCGCCCGGCTGGCGGATGATCATGCAGAACCCATTATTTCGCGGCGGAGGATCGGCGCGTGACTCACAAGATTTTCATCGATGGCGGGGTCGGCACCACCGGGCTTGAGATTGTCGAGCGGCTTGCCGGACGGCCTGAACTGTCCTTCATCACGCTGGACGAAGACAAGCGCAAGGATGCGGCGGCACGGCGGGAGGCTTTGAACGCCGCCGATATCGTGATCCTGTGCCTGCCTGATGACGCCGCGCGCGAAGCGGTGGCCTTGATCGACAATGACCGCACGCGCGTGATCGATGCGTCCACCGCTCATCGCGTGGCGGATGGGTGGACCTATGGTTTTGCCGAGCTGGAGCCGGGTCATCGGGAAAAGCTGGCAAAAGCGCGGTTCGTGTCCAACCCGGGCTGCTGGCCGACCGGCTTCCTGGCGCTGGTGCGGCCGCTGGTGCTGGGCGGACTGCTGCCAGCAGACTGGCCGGTGACGGTGTCGGGCGCGTCGGGCTATTCCGGCGGCGGCAAGGCGATGATCGCGGAATATGAGGGCGAAGGCGGCACTCCCAGCGCTTTCCGGCCCTATGGGCTTAGCCTGACGCACAAGCATATACCGGAAATGCTGCGCTATTCGGGGCTGTCGCATCCACCGATCTTTGCGCCTGCGGTGGCTAACGCCTATCGCGGCATGATCGTCGAGGTGCCCTTGCAGCTGCGCGCAATGGCGGGCGCGCCCAAGGTCGCGGACATTCATGCGACGCTGGCGGATGCTTATGCGGGATCGCCGATCGTGAGCGTCGCTTCGCTGGAGGAAAGCGCGGGTCTGGGCCAGGTCGCGATCGAGCATGTCGGTGCGACGGATCGGCTGGCGCTGTTCGTTTTCGGCAATGACGATGCGGGTCAGGTGCGGCTGGTGGCGGCGCTCGACAATCTGGGCAAGGGTGCGGCGGGTGCTGCGGTGCAGAACCTCAACATCCTGGCGGGATTGCCGGAGACGGCCGGGCTGCGGCTCTGAACCCCGGCGCTTAGTGAACCGTGCCGAGCGGCATGTCGTGCGCGAGCAGCACGATCAGCCGCTCGATCTGGCGCCAGTGGCAGAAATGGATGTAGTTGCCAAGGTCGCGGCTGCGGTCTGCGCGCGCTGCCGCTTCATAGCCCGCATTGTCACCAAAGGCCGCCATCAGTTCCGCCGCATCCTCATAGCTTTTGCGGCCGGACAGATATGGCAACTGCATGGGAACCCCTTGAAAAACTCACCCCGATGGGAGGCACGGGTTCAAGGGCCGTGCCAGTTTGATGCTTTGACGGGCTGCGGCGGGTTACGAGGGTGAATGGTCCGTTAGCCAAGTCCCGTCGCGGTACAGTTGTGCTGGATCGGGACGGGCATGTGCCATGGCGGGCCGGTGAGCAAAGCGCTGGCCTTGGCCCGCAGGCCGTGGCAAGGGCGGTGGCGATGACCAATGGCAAGAAGAATCCGACCGGCGCGGGCGCCATCATCGCGCTGCTGATCCTGGGCGGCGCGATCATCGGCGGCATGATGGGCCAGCCGAGCGCGGGGCTGCTGGCGGGCGCGGCGCTGGGCGGCGTGATCGCGCTGCTGCTGTGGCTGCGCGAACGGGACCGATAGCACGCCTTGCGGCGCGCGTTGCGGCAGCATAGACAAGCGCCATGAAGAAGCATCTGATCGCCATCACCCTTATCCTCCTGCTGATCGCTGGGGGCGTCATTTTCTATCTGGCGCAAGGGGATAAGGCGAAGCTGGCGGCGGGCGCCGATATGGGCAAGGAGCCGGTGTTCACCGCTCCTCGCAGCGAACTCATCCCTACGATCAACGTCGCTGAAGTGAAGGTGTGGACGGCGGGCGAAAAGCCGGTGGCGGCCAAGGGCCTTGCCGTCGCGCGCTTTGCCGACGGGCTCGCGCATCCGCGATCGATGCTGGTGCTGCCCAATGGCGATATTTTGGTGGCCGAGACGAACAGCCCGCCCCGTCCTTCCGGTGGGCTGGTCGATCGGGTGATGAATTACCTGATGAACAAGGCGGGCGCGGGCGTGCCTTCGGCCAATCGCATCACCTTGCTGCGCGACGCCGATGGCGACGGACGCGCGGAGGTGAAGACGCCGTTCCTGACCGGGCTCAATTCGCCCTATGGCATGGCGCTGGTCGATGGGACGCTCTACGTCGCCAATACCGACGCGCTGATGGCCTTCCCCTATAAGGAGGGCGAGACGCGGATCACCGCCAAGGGGCGCAAGATCCTGAACCTTCCCGCCAATGCGCCGAACATGCACTGGACCAAGAGCCTGACGGCTGGCCCGACGGGGCTGCTCTATGTCGGCGTCGGGTCCAACAGCAATATCGCCGAAGACGGTCTGGAAGGCGAAGCAAACCGGGCGGCGGTGCTGGAGGTCAATCCCAGGACCGGCGACTATCGCATCTATGCTTCGGGCCTGCGCAATCCGGTCGGGCTGGCATTCGAGCCCAAGAGCGGCGCGCTGTGGGGTGTCGTGAATGAGCGCGACATGCTGGGCAGCGACCTGGTGCCCGACTATCTGACCCGGATCGAGTTCGGCGGCTTTTATGGCTGGCCGTGGAATTATTGGGGCGGTTACGAAGACCGCCGCGTCCAGCCGCAGCGGCCCGAAGTGCGCGAATATACCAAGCGTCCCGACTATGCGCTGGGCAATCATGTCGCGCCGCTGGGGCTGGCCTTTGCCGGCAAGGTGAAGATCGGCGGCGCGTTCGCGAACGGAGCCTTTGTCGGACTGCACGGCAGCTGGAACCGCAAGCCTGCGGCGGGTTACAAAGTGGTCTTCGTGCCCTTCGCCGCCAATGGCGAAGTGAGCAAGGCCAAGCCTGTAGACGTGCTGACCGGCTTTCTGGATGCGGACGGTAACGCGCGAGGGCGGCCGGTCGACGTCGCTGGCGACGCGAAGGGCGCGCTACTGGTCAGCGACGATGTCGGCGGCGTGATCTGGCGGGTGACTGGGGGCAAGTGATTGAGGCCGTGATCGCATTACGCGGGCGCATCCGCATCAAGGCTCCTTTTCCGTCGCCCCGGGCTTGACCCGGGGTCCCGCTGCCCGGGCGGCCTCAGATAAGAAGCGGGACCCCGGATCAAGTCCGGGGTGACGATCATTCAAAACATGATCATGGACGATTTCCAAGCGCTCGAAACCGAGTGCTGGTTAGGAAATCGGCAAACAAGGGATCAAAGCGCGCGGCCGTTGCGGCCTGCCAGCTCCACCACATATTGCCAGGCGACGCGGCCCGACCGGCTGCCGCGCTGCGTCGCCCACTGAATCGCTTCGAGCGGGTCGAAGCTGAGGCCGAGGCTGTCGGCATAGCCGGTGACTATGTCGACATAGGCCTGCTGGTCGATGGCGTGAAAGCCGAGGCTGAGGCCGAAGCGGTCGGACAGCGCCATCTTGTCATCGATCACGTCGCGCGGATTGACGGGGTCATCCTGCTCGGAAAGGTGGCGCGGAACGATGTGGCGGCGGTTGGAGGTGACGTAGAGGCGGACATTGGCGGGCCGCGCCGCCGTCCCGCCCTGAAGCAGGGAGCGCAGCGCGCGTGCGTCACCGACGCCGCCTTCGTCAAAGCCGAGGTCGTCGAGGAAGAGGATGAAAGGCCGCTGCGTCGTGCGCAGGAGCGAAAAGAGGCGCGGCAGGCTGGCCAGTTCATCGATCGCGCATTGCAGCAGGGCGATGTCCGCCCCTTCCCGCTGGAGCCGGTCGACGACGGCCGCGACCACGGCGGACTTGCCCGTCCCGCGCGCCCCCCAGAGCAGCACGTCATGCGCGGCATGGTGCGCGGCGTGGCGGCGGGTGTTTTCGAGCAGCGTCGCCTTTTGCGCGTCGATGCCGGTCAGGAGGTCGTAATTGACTGGCTCGAACGCGTCGACAGCCTGGATCGCGCTGCCATCCCAGACATAGGCGGATGCGGCGCTGAGGTCCGCCGAGGGCGCGGGCGGCGGTGCCATGCGCTCAAGCGCGCTGGCAATGCGGCTGAGGATATCGTCGGTCATGCGGCGGGCTTAGCCCCCCTGCCCCGCCCCGGCAAGGCGAACGGGCCTGTCATTCTTCTGTAGTAATGGACTTTTACTCCACGTCGCAGGGGCTTATACCGCGGGGGCCGTGACCATCCCAAATCCTGTCTATTCCACCCGCATCTGCCGCTATGGCACCGAAGCCCTGCGCGAGGCGGCCTTGCTGATCCGCGCGGGCGAGCCGGTCGCGGTGCCGACCGAGACGGTCTATGGGCTCGCCGCCGATGCGACGGACGATAGCGCGGTCGCGGCAATCTACAGCGCCAAGGGGCGGCCAAGCTTCAACCCGCTGATCGTCCATGTCGCGGACCAGGAGATGGCGGAGCGGCTTGCCGTCTTTTCGCCAGTGGCGGACCGGCTGGCATCGCGCTTCTGGCCCGGCGCGCTGACCATGGTGCTGCCGGTGCGCGAGGGAAGCGGCCTGTCATCGCTGGTGACGGCGGGCCTGCCGACCGTGGCGTTGCGCCTGCCCGCGCACCCGGCGATGCGGGCGCTGATCCGGGAAAGCCACCGGCCGCTTGCCGCGCCGTCCGCCAATCGCAGCGGCGCGATCAGCCCGACGCGGGCGGAGCATGTGCTGGCCAGCCTCAACGGCAAGGTGCGGCTGATCCTGGACGAAGGGCCGACAAGCGAGGGGCTGGAATCGACGATCGCGGCGCCCGAGGAAGATCGCATCCGGCTGCTGCGGCCTGGACCGGTGACGGCGGCGATGCTGGAGGAAGCGAGCGGGCTTCCGGTGGAGGTCGGGGCGGAGAAGGCCAGGATCGAAGCTCCGGGACAGCTGGAAAGCCATTATGCGCCGTCCAAGCCGGTGCGGCTGAACGCCCTGCGGGCGGAGAAGGATGAATATCTGATCGGCTTTGGCCTGATGCCGTGCAATCTGAACCTCAGCCCCGATGCCGATGTGCAGGAAGCGGCGGCCAACCTGTTCGCGGCTTTGCATGTGGCCGATGCGAGTGCTGCGTCGCATATCGCGGTGGCGCCCATCCCGGACGAAGGGATCGGGGTGGCGATCAATGATCGGTTGCGGCGGGCGGCGGCTTGATCCGGCGATCATAGAGTTTTTGGATTCGTGCAGAGGCGCAGAGGATTGTTGGCTTAGTGCCTTAGATGCTCCATTCCAAATCCGTTCGCCCTGAGCCTGTCGAAGGGTTCTACTTTCTTAGAAGGGAAGGGCTTCGACAAGCTCAGCCCGAACGGGGTGAGTGATGTAGATTGGACGGACTCTGTTACTGACGGTTGGCTTCGCAAATCGCCTACGTCCGTACCTGCGCGCTCAATAACAATCCCGATAGCCAGCGCGTTTACATTCGCGGCGGCGTTGTTCTTCGGCTTCCTTGCGTTCGCGGGCTTCGCGTGCCTCTTGCTTGCGCATGCGGCGGCCGTAGTTGCGGTCGGACTCTTCCTGGCTGGTGGTCGCCCAGTCGGCGGCCTGCGCCCCGGCGCGGACCGGCAGCGTGGCAACGTCGAGCGCCGTCTTTGCGATGCAGCCCGGCAGCGTAAGCATGATAGCGGCTGCGGCGATCGTCATGAATGGGCGCATGGATATTCCCCTGTGAACTGCTGCGGGCATGGCATGGTCTGGATTAACCTTAGCCTAAGCGCTTTTAGGGTTTCCAATCTATTCCCGTCTGGGATGAGCCTGTGGAAGCCTCGTTCTTCTAAGAAAAGGAAGAACGCCCTTCGACAGGCTCAGGGCGAACGGGGAAGGGTGTTGGAAGAAGCGGCTCGCTGGCGCTCGCTACCCACCCCCTCCCTTGGAAGGGAGGGGCCTATTTTCAGTAATCAGCCTTCGATCCGTTCGGCGAAGCCTTTGCGCAATTTGGCGAGCTTGGGGGGGATGACCGCCATGCAATAGGGGTTCCGATCGCCGACGCGGTTCCAATATTTCTGGTGGTAGTCCTCGGCGGGATACCAGGGCGCGTCAGGCTCGATCGTGGTGACGATCGAGTTCCGATGATCCGGTTGCGCGCGGGCGATCGCAGCCTTGGCTTCCGCTTCCTGCTCGGGCGAATGGGGGAAGATGGCCGAGCGATATTGGGTGCCGATGTCGTTGCCCTGGCGGTTCAGCGTCGTGGGATCATGGGTGGCGAAGAAGATGTCGAGCAAGTCGCCATAGGAGATTTCCTCGGGATCATAGGCGATGCGGATCGCTTCGGCATGGCCGGTCGCGCCGGAGCAGACCTGCTCATAGCTCGGGTTTGGCAGCTGGCCGCCGATATAGCCGCTCTCGACTGACCGGACACCTTTCAGATTTTGGTAAACCGCCTCGGTGCACCAGAAGCAGCCACCTGCCAGCGTCGCGATGTCTTCGGCCATTCGCTTGGTTCCTTATCCTGTGTGGCGCACAAGATAGGGACGGTCAGGCAGTGGTTCCAGCCTGCCGCGTCGCTGACTGCGCCTTGGCCCGTTCCTCGGCGACCAGTTCCTTGCGCGACAATTTGCCGACCAGCGTCTTGGGCAGGTTCAGGCGGATTTCGACCTCGCAGACCTTTTCATGCTTGCCGAGCTGGGGGTTGAGCCAGGCTTTCAGGCCCTCCCCATCGATGTCCGCGCCCTCCTGAAGCGTGACGAACGCCTTGGGGCATTCGCCGCGATAGGCGTCGGGGATGCCGATCACCAGCGCTTCCTTGACGGCGGGGTGATGGTAGAGCACCGCTTCGACCTGGCTTGGGAACACCTTGAAACCGCCGACGGCGATCATGTCCTTCAAACGGTCGACGATCTTTACATAGCCGTCTTCGTCGATGAGGCCGACATCGCCTGTGCGGAGCCAGCCATCGACAAACACGTCCTTGTCGGCGTCGGGGCGTTGCCAATAGCCCTTCATGATCTGCGGCCCGGCGAAGACTAGTTCGCCCGGTTCTCCGGCGGGCGGCGGGCGGGTCGGGTCTTCGCGATCGACCAGCTTGACGTGGGTGCCGGGGATCGGCTGGCCCACGGTGCCTGACTTGTTCAGCCCTTCATAGGGATTGGAGCAGACGACGGGGCTGCTTTCGGTAAGGCCATAGCCCTCGACCAGCTTCGCGCCCGTCGCAGCCTCGAACCGCTGCTTGACTTCCAGCGGCAATGGCGCGCCGCCCGAAATGCAGAGGCGCAGCGAGGAGAAATCGATATTGGGCGTCGCCGGATGATCGAGCAGCGCCTGAAACATGGTGGGCACGCCGGGCATCGATGTGGGGCTGGTCCGCTGGATCGCCGCGAGCACCTGCACGGCTTCGAAGCGGGGCAGCATGACCATCTCTCCGCCGTTCAGCACCGTGCGGTTGAGGACGCAGGTGTTGGCGAAGACGTGGAAGAAGGGCAGCACCGCAATGATGCGATCGACGGCCTCCGGGTGGGGATCGATGAGGCGGATCTGGCGGGCGTTGGCGGTCAGATTCTGGTGGGTCAGCATCGCGCCTTTGGGCCGCCCCGTGGTGCCGCCGGTATATTGCAGCAGGGCAACATCGTTGACGGGATCGATCTCCACAGCCGCCGGATCTTCGCCATGGCGCAACAGGTCGGCATAGTTGGTGATGCGCGGATCATGGGGGATCTGCGCCGTCTCCTTGCGCTTGAAGAGGCGGAAGAGGACCGACTTGGCAGGGGGCAAGGCCTCCGCCACGCAGCCGACGACGAGCCGTTCCAGGCTGCTATTGTCCAGCACCTCCAGCGCGGTCGGCAGCAGCGCCTTGGCGGACAGCGTGAAGAGGATCTTTGTGCCGCTATCCTCGACCTGATGTTCCAGTTCGGCGGCGGTGTAGAGGGGGGAGAAATTGACGACGATCGCCCCCGCCATCATCGCTCCATAATAGGCGGCGACATAATGGGGGACGTTGGGAAGGTAGAGGCCGACCCGGTCGCCCTTGCGCACGCCCATGTCCTGAAGGCCCCTGGCCACGCGGCGGATGGCGTGCAGCATCTCGCCATAGGTTGTGTGGCGGCCGAGGAAATCGATCATCGCCGCGTCGGGATTGGCCTTCGCGCTGGCGACGACCATGTCGACCATCGACAGGGGGGGAAAGGACTGATCCCAGGCATTGGGATGATTATAATGGTCTTTCCAGACCGCTTCGCTGCTCTCCATTAAGGCAGGTGTAAGCCGGACCCCTGCTTTACGCAAGCGTAAAGCAGGGCGTCAGAAGAGGATCAGACCTGACCCTGGTTGTTGCTGAACGGGTCGAGGATGGTCGCGGCGCCCGAGATCAGGTCGGACTCGCTCTTCAACGCTTCCTCGGCGCGGCGGGCGGCATCGTCGCGCTCGCGGCGCAGTTCTTCGATCAGCGCTTCGCGGTCGCCATCCAGGCGGGAGTCGGTCGGCGCTTCAATACCGGCCTTCTTCGCGGCCTTCGTCACCAGCGCATCCAGTTCGCGCTGTGAGCAGAGGCCGAGCGTCACCGGATCCTTGGGCACGATGTTGGAGATGTTCCAGTGCGTGCGATCGCGGATCGCGGCGATCGTGGTGCGGGTGGTGCCGATCAGCTTGCCGATCGCGCCGTCCGAGATTTCCGGATGGTTGCGCAGGATCCAGGCGATGCCATCGGGCTTGTCCTGACGCTTCGACACCGGCGTGTAGCGCGGCCCCTTGGTACGGCGAACCGGCTCGGGACCCTTCAGCATCTTGAGACGGTAATCGGGGTTCGCCTCACCCTTGTGGATTTCGTCCATGGTGATTTCATGGGCACGAACGGGATCGCGGCCGGTATATTTGATGCCAGCCGTGTCATCGGCGATCGCCTGTACTTCCAGGATGTGCAGCCCGCAAAATTCCGCGATCTGATCAAAGCCGAGCGCGGTATTGTCGACCAGCCAACTGGCGGTCGCATGGGGCATGAGAGGCTGGGACACGAGGATTCTCCGGCACTAAAAACAACAAGGGCCGCCCAAGCAGGGCGGCCACGCCCGTCCTGAGATAGTGCAAGAAGCCCGGTGGAGCAAGGAAAAGCGTCAGGCCGCGCTGTCTCTCGCGGCGGCATCGATGCAGTGAAGGCCAGTGAGAAACTCGTCGGCGCTGCGTGCCCAGCTGAAGCGTCGGCCTTGGGCGGCGCAGGCGGCACGATCGCCACGCAGCGCGAGGGCGATGGCGTCCTCCAGATCATCGGAAAGCGCGCCACTCGCCGGGGTCACGATGTCGATCGGGCCGCTGACGGGATAAGCGGCGACGGGCGTCCCGCAGGCCATCGCCTCTATCATGACAAGGCCGAACGTGTCGGTGCGGCTGGGGAAGACGAACACGTCAGCCCCCGCATAAGCGCCGGCAAGCTCCGCCCCGAACAGCGGACCGAGAAAATGCGCGTCCGGATAGGCGGTTTCCAGCTGGGCCCGGGCGGGACCATCCCCAACGACGACCTTACTGCCGGAATGCGCGTTGCCGAGAAAGGCTTCGAGATTCTTCTCGATCGCGACGCGGCCGACATAGAGCTGGATGGGCCGCGGCAAGCTAGCGAAGAGCGCTGGCGGCTCTGCCTCGGGCGTGAAGGCGGCAAGGTCCACGCCCCTGCCCCACGGCCGCACCTGCGCCAGGCCATGCGCGCGGAGCTGCTGCCGCACCGATCCGGTGGAGACGAGCACCGCCCGAGCAGGACCATGGAACCAGCGGATATAGGACCAGAACCAGCTGGCGGGCAGCCCTGTCCGGCGCGAGACATAGTCGGGGAAATGCGTGTGATATGCCGTGGTGAAAGGCACCCCGCCCCGCAGGCACCAGCGCCGCGCAGCCAGACACAATGGCCCCTCGGTCGCGATATGGACCGCGTCCGGCTGAAAGGCCGCGATCGCCTCGCCCACGACGCTTGATCGGACGAATGCGAGCCGGATTTCCGGATAGGTCGGGCAAGGGAAAGAACCGTAGAGGTCGGGCGAGATGATCTTGACGGCATGACCCCGCGCCTCAAGCTCCGCCATGATGGTCTGGAGCGTCCGGACGACGCCGTTCACCTGGGGCGACCAAGCGTCGGTCACGATGACGATGCGCATCAGGCGGCCATCTTCGCGTCAGTGGCGGCGGTGCGCGCGGCAACCTCATCGGCCCAGTGCAGCACCTCCATGCGGCCGTCGAAATGTTCAACCAGCGCCGTGCAGCCTTCCACCCAATCGCCATCATTATAATATTGGATGCCGCCGATCTCGCGCATTTCGGCATTATGGATATGGCCGCACACCACGCCATCGACGCCGCGCGTGCCCGCCTGATGCGCGACGACCTCCTCGAAGCGGGAGATGAACTCGACCGCATTCTTGACCTTGTGCTTGGCCGTCTTGCTGAGCGACCAATAGGGCATGCCCATACGCTGGCGGACGGCGTTCACCACGACGTTCAGGCGCATCAGCAACGTGTAGGCCGCGTCCCCCACGAAAGCGAGCCATCGATGGGCGAGCATGATGGTATCGAACTCGTCCCCGTGCAGCACAAGAAGCTTGCGGCCATCGGCGGTCTCATGGATCGCCTTGCGCCTGATTTCGACGCCGCCGAAGCTGAGGCCGGTGAATTGGCGGAACATTTCGTCATGATTGCCGGGAATGTAGACGACGCGGGTGCCGCGCTTGGCCCGCTTCATGATGCGCCAGACCACGTCATTATGCGCGGCAGGCCAGTAGAAGCGGCGTTTCAATTTCCAGCCGTCGATGATGTCGCCGACCAGATACATTGTCTCGCTATCGACGCTGTCGAGGAAGTCGATCAGCATCCGGGCATTGCAGCCGCGCGTGCCGAGATGGATATCGGAGATCCAGATGGTGCGGTAGCGTTTGCGCTTCCCCGCACGCTCTGGCGTATCGAGGCTGCGCGCGCCTTCATCCATGTCCGCCAGAAAGGGCAAGCGCGTGATGGCATTCATGAAACGGGCCTTTGGAGCTGTTGTCCTCGGGACCGAATCCTTAGCCGGGCAATGTTACAATCCCGCACCGAATGTGACGGAATTGCTACTGTGGCGCCGCGTCAGACGGTCAGCACGATCTTGCCGAAATGCTCCCCGGCATCCATCCGCGCATGAGCCCGTGCCGCCTCGGCGAGTGGGACGCGCTGGTCCATCGCCGGCCTCAGCCTGCCTTCCTGGACGAAGCTCCAGACCTCACGGACAATTTCATCGGCGACCAGGCTCTTGAAGGCGGAGGAGCGAGGGCGCAACGTCGATCCGGTCAGCGTCAGGCGACGGGACATCACCGCCGGAATGAAGATTTCCGCCTTGGCGCCGCCCAGCACCGCGATGGATACATGGCGCCCATCTTCGGCAAGGCATTGGAGATTGCGCGGCACATAGTCTCCGCCCACCATGTCCAGCACGGCCTGCACGCCCTGCCCGCCGGTGATCCGCTTCACCTCCTCGACAAAGTCCTGGTCCCGATAATTGATGGCGTGATCCGCGCCCCATGCCTTTGCCTGCTCGCATTTTGCTTTGCTGCCGCAAGTGACGATGATGGTGATATCGAACAGGCGGCAAAGCGAAATCGCCATGGTGCCGATGCCGCTGGTCCCGCCATGCACCAGCACCGTGTCGCCGCCGACGACATAGGCCCGCTCGAACAAATTGGTCCATACGGTGAAGAGCGTCTCCGGCAAGGCCGCCGCCTCGACAATGTCATAGCTGTCCGGAACGGGCAGGCACTGCCCGGCAGGCGCAACCGCATATTCCGCATAGCCGCCCCCCGGCAGCAAGGCGCAGACACGCTGGCCGATCAGCCGTCCGGCGCTGCCGCCAGCCGCGACGATGGTTCCGGCGACTTCCAGCCCAGGAATGTCCGAAGCGCCGGGCGGCGGCGGATATTTTCCTTGCCGCTGCAAGACATCAGGCCGGTTGACGCCCGCCGCCGCCACCTGGATCAGCACCTCTTCCTCGGCCGGAACCGGCACAGGGCGGCGTTCGGGCACCAGCGCCTCAGGGCCGCCCGGAACGGGAATGGCGACCGCCATCATTTCCTGGGGCAACGCCGCCTCAATCGCCATGATCACGTTCCCCCAGCCCCATCATCAAGCCGCAGCTGAAATTCGCCAGCGGCTCAAGCCCCTTATTGACAGAGCCGCCGCGAGGGTCAACATTGGCATATATGGACATGGACGACGATCTGCCTCGCAAGATTGATGATCCGCTGGCCCAACTGCTTCGACAGGATTTGGGTCCCTTGTCCCTTGCCGATCTGGAAGAGCGCATCGCGGCGCTGGAGGGTGAAATCGCCCGCACCAGATCAAAGATTGAAAGCGCCGTTAACCACAAATCAAGTGCCGAGGCGTTATTCAAGCGATGAACCCGCGCCCCGCCCCCTGCGGCCCTGAACAGGGTCTCTTCGGGCACGGGCAGTCTGGCAATTCCGGCGATCAGGGACCCCTCCTTGATCCGCCGTCGAGTAATGCCGACATATGGTTCAAGACAGCCCCTCTTGCGGGCTCAGGAGTAGAATAGAAATGCCATCTTTCGCACCCGCACTTGAAACCACGTTGCACAACGCGCTGACCCATGCGTCGGAGCGCCGCCACGAATATGCGACGCTGGAGCATCTGCTCCTCGCGCTGATCGATGACGAGCATGCTTCGAAGGTGATGCAGGCGTGCGGTGTAGAGCTTGGCGAACTGGGCGACGCCGTCACCCAATATCTCGACAGCGAACTCGACAGCCTGAAGCTGGAGGGATCAAGCGACCCCTCCCCCACCAGCGGTTTCCAGCGCGTGGTTCAGCGCGCCATCCTGCACGTGCAATCTTCCGGAAAGGATGAAGTGACGGGAGCCAATGTGCTCGTCGCGCTTTTCTCCGAGAGGGAGAGTTACGCCGTCTATTTCCTCCAGCAGCAGGACATGAGCCGACTGGATGCCGTCAGCTACATCAGCCACGGCGTCGGCAAGGGTACTGCCGCTCCTGAACAGAGCGCCGCCAAGGGCTCTCAGGAGGAGGAAAAGAAGGCGCAGGACAGCAAGGGCAAGAAGGACAGTGCCTTGGAGCAGTTCACGGTCAACCTCAATGAGAAGGCGACGCGGGGCAAGGTTGACCCGCTGATCGGCCGCAGCGCCGAAGTCGACCGGACGATCCAGATCCTGTGCCGCCGGTCGAAGAACAACCCGCTCTATGTGGGCGATCCGGGCGTCGGCAAGACCGCTATCGCAGAAGGCCTGGCGCGCAAGATCGTCGAGGGCGAGGTTCCCGACGTCTTGAAGGAAGCCGTGATCTATTCCCTCGACATGGGCGCGCTGCTCGCGGGCACGCGCTATCGCGGTGATTTCGAGGAGCGGCTGAAGGCGGTCGTCACCGAGCTTGAGAAGATGCCGCATGCGGTCCTCTTCATCGATGAAATCCACACCGTCATCGGCGCTGGCGCGACCAGCGGCGGGGCGATGGATGCGTCCAACTTGCTGAAGCCCGCTCTGTCAGGCGGCACGATCCGTTGCATCGGCTCCACCACCTACAAGGAGTTCCGCAACCATTTCGAGAAGGACCGCGCGCTGCTGCGCCGGTTCCAGAAGATCGACGTCAACGAACCTTCGGTCGAGGACACGGTCAAGATTCTCGCGGGCCTGCGCAGCGCCTTTGAGGAACATCACAACGTCAAATACACCCCGGACGCGATCAAGGCGGCGGTGGAGCTGTCGGCGCGTTACATCAACGATCGCAAGCTGCCGGACAAGGCGATCGACGTGATCGACGAAGTCGGCGCGATGCAGATGCTGGTGGTGCCGTCGAAGCGCAAGAAGACGATCACGCCCAAGGAGATCGAGCAGGTCATCGCGACCATGGCCCGCATCCCTCCCAAGACTGTCTCGGCCGACGACAAGTCGGTGCTGGAGACGTTGGATACGGATCTGAAGCGCGTCGTGTTCGGCCAGAACCGGGCGATCGAAGTTCTGTCCTCCGCGATCAAGTTGTCGCGGGCGGGCTTGCGCGATCCGGAAAAGCCGATCGGCAGCTATCTCTTCTCCGGCCCGACCGGCGTCGGCAAGACGGAGGTGGCGCGCCAGCTGGCCAACCTGCTCGGCATTCCGCTCCAGCGGTTCGACATGTCGGAATATATGGAACGCCACTCGGTCAGCCGCCTGATCGGCGCCCCTCCGGGCTATGTCGGCTATGATCAGGGCGGCCTGCTGACCGATGCGGTGGATCAGAATCCGCATAGCGTGCTGCTGCTGGACGAGATCGAAAAGGCGCATCCGGACCTGTTCAACATCCTGTTGCAGGTGATGGACAATGGCCGCTTGACCGATCACCATGGCAAGACGGTGGATTTCCGCAACACCATCCTCATCATGACCACCAATGCCGGTGCGTCGGACATGGCGAAGGAAAGCATCGGCTTTGGCGAACTGACCCGCGACGATGTGCAGGAAGATGCGGTGAAGAAGCTCTTCACCCCGGAATTCCGCAACCGTCTCGATGCCATCGTTCCCTTCGGCTATCTGCCGCCGGAGATCGTGGCGCGGGTCATCGACAAGTTCGTGCTCCAGCTGGAACTGCAACTGGCCGACCGCGACGTCCACATCACGCTGGACGACGAGGCGAAGGGCTGGCTCACCAAGAAGGGCTATGACAAGCTCTACGGTGCTCGCCCGATGGGCCGCCTGATGCAGGAAAAGATCAAGCAGCCGCTCGCCGAGGAACTGCTGTTCGGCAAGCTGGTGCATGGCGGTGAAGTGCATGTCCGGCTGAAGGACGAGGCGCTCGCCTTCGAGATCATCCCGGCGGCCCCCAAGAAGGGCAAGAAGGGTGGCAAGGCCAAGCCCGCCGAACCGGCCAAGTAAGCGGCCTGAAGCGGATGAGATGAAAGGGCGGCTCCTGAAGCCGCCCTTTTTTTTTGGGGGGGCAAAGAGGCCGGGATCAACTTGTCCCCCCTCCCGCAAGCGGAAGGGCGCCAGGGGGTGGGCCAGCGCAGCAGCCGAGGCAACCACCAACCAAAATTCCCGATAGTCCACAGCCTCGACTTGCGGCACTCTCCCTCTCACGCACTTAAGGGAGAACCCCATGCCCACAGACATCGCCTTCTACACCAACCCCATGTCGCGCGGACAAATCGCCCGCTGGATGCTGGAGGAGGTTGGCCAATCCTACGACATGACCATCCTCGACTATGACAGCACGATGAAGGCGGCCGACTATCTCGCCATCAACCCAATGGGCAAGGTTCCCGCCATCGTACACAAGGGCAAGGTCGTGACCGAAGCCGCCGCGATCTGCGCCTACTTGGCCGACGCTTTCCCGGACGCCGGTCTCGCCCCGCCCATCGATCAGCGGGCAGACTATTATCGCTGGCTGTTCTTCGCCGCTGGCCCCGTAGAGGCAGCAGTCTCCAACAAGTCGCTCGGCCTCACTGTGCCCGAAGGCCGGGAGCGCTCTATGGGCTATGGCAGCTATGGCCAGACCGTCACCACACTGGAAAAGGCGGTGTCGGGCGGCCAATGGATCTGCGGCGACCAGTTCACCGCCGCCGATGTTTATGTCGGTTCTCAAGTGGACTGGGGCCTGACCTTCGGCACCATCGATAGCCGCCCAGCCTTCGAAGCCTATGCCGCCCGCCTGCGCGAACGCCCGGCCTACAAACGGCAGAAGGAACTGGACGGCGCACTCATTGCGCAGATGCAGAAGTCATCCTGATCCCTATTAAATACCCCATAGAAAAAGGTCCGGCGGATCGCTCCTCCGGGCCTTTTCGGTTCGTCTGCGAGCGTGCAATCAGTCGCGATTGCCCATGAAGCGCAGCAGGAACAGGAACATGTTGATGAAGTCGAGATAGAGGTTCAGCGCCCCCATCACCACCGACTTGCCCATCATGTCGGTCCCTGCGACATGGGCGTAGATGCTCTTGATCTTCTGCGTGTCGTAGGCGGTGAGGCCTGCGAACAGCAGTACACCGATGAAGCTGACCACCATGTCCAGCGCGCTAGAGCGCAGGAACAGGTTGATGAGCGATGCGACCAGCAG
This sequence comes from Sphingobium sp. TomMM35A, assembly GCF_054771735.1. Lineage (NCBI taxonomy): Bacteria > Pseudomonadati > Pseudomonadota > Alphaproteobacteria > Sphingomonadales > Sphingobiaceae > Sphingobium > Sphingobium sp. TomMM35A. Next base: position 514,412 of record NZ_BSRC01000001.1, on the reverse strand, counting down.
GCCGACCACGCCCATGATCAGGAAGGTGCCGAAGCCCGATAGATCCTTCTTCGTCGTGTAGCCCCACAGGCTGAGCCCCGCGAAGGCTGCAGCCGTCGCGAAGAAGGTCTGCGCCACCGACGTACCGGTATAAACCAGCAGGACCGATGAGAGCGAAAGCCCCATCGTCACCGCATAGGCCCAGAACAGAGCCTGCATGGCGACCGTCGACAGCCGGTTCATGCCGAAGCTCATCACCATCACGAAGGCAAGCGGTGCGAGCATGATCACATATTTTAGAATGCCCGGCCCAGCCAGGATCTGGTAGGCAAAGCCGCTGGACGCGAACAGCATCGCGACGATGCCGGTCAGCAGCACGCCGCTCGCCATATAATTGTAAACCGATAGCATGTAGCTGCGCAGGCCAGCGTCGAAAGCCTCGCCGCGCGCCACTGTCGCCCCGCCGAAACCGGCAATATTCGATCGGGGGTCAGACCAATTGGCCATGAGATAGTCTCCTTCGCCGGCGCACTTTCGCCGATATCGCTATTATCGCCCCATATGAGTGGCAATTCAAGGGAAGAGCCAACGCTCCGGGGAAGGAATAGCGCCACATCGGCACGCTTGTCCGCTGGCGCCCCGGCCAGGCCTCACTATATCGGTAACATGCACCGCCTGTTCGTCGCCATTCGCCCGCCGGAGGACATTCGGACGCGGTTGCTGTCGTCGATGGGCGGCATTGCCGGAGCACGCTGGCAGGATGACGATCAACTTCACCTGACGTTGCGCTTCATAGGCGATGCCGACCGCCACCACGCCAATGACCTTGCGGAAGCGCTGTCGTCCCTTCGCTTTTCGCCCTTCGCGCTCTCCTTGGCGGGCCTCGGCCAGTTCGATCGCAAGGGACGCACCCATATATTATGGGCAGGCGTCCAGCCGCACGACGCTCTCCAACACCTTCACCGGAAGATTGACCGCGTCTGCGTCGCAGCAGGCTTCCCGGCAGAAGAACGAGCCTACCTGCCCCATATAACCCTGGCGCGCTTCGGACGAAGCGGCGGCGATACGGAAGGCTTCATCACCCATCATGCCGGTCTCTCCAGCGCGCCTTTCACGGTAGATGAATTTGCCCTGTTCGAAAGCCATTTGACCCAGAGCGGCGCGCATTATGAGATTGCGGCGACCTACCCCGCCACGTCCGCCGCTTTATAGAGTGCGTGCGCCCGCGGATGTCGCCTTACGCAGCGGACAATATCCCACAGGCGACGCGCCCGCCTGCATTCCCGGCTGGATCGGTCTTGTTGTCATCCGCCTGCGCATGAACCACGATCGCGGCGCCATCCGCGTCGAGCACAGCATTGGCTCCGCTACGTAGCGTAGCGCCAGCTATCACGAACTCCATCCGGCCCGTGCCGTCGGCATCAGCGGTGAGGTTCGGCATATCCCCCATGTGCATGCCCGCAGGATTGTCCTTGCCATGCTGCCGGGCCGTGGGGTTCCAATGGCCGCCCGCGCTGGCAAAGTGGGGAGGCGTGCAAGTACCCGTCATGTGGACATGAACCGCATGAACTCCAGGGGTGATCCCCATCGCCCGTACCGCCACATGCAAGCCGTCCACTGCTTCCGTCACCATGGCCTCGCCGCGGCGCGAACCATCCGCCGCCAGAAGAACGGCGCGGGCGCTGGAGGCTCCAGCGGCCCCGCTATTGACCGTGCTGACGTCAGTGCTTGCACATGCGGCAAGACTAAGGGCGAGCGGCGCGAAGACGATTGCAGCACGTTTCATGATCAAATGCACTCCCGATGAAGCATGGCTGGCGAACGCAGCAAGACGCTGTTTGTTGCGCATATAGTTCAGAATGCCAAGCCGACGAGCGGATCGCCGCCGCTCCCCTTTCCTCCGGTGCTGTGCAGCACCATGTCGCCCTACACCCCGCAAAGGAAAAGGGGCCGGTCTTTCGACCAGCCCCTCAACCTTGATCCATCCCGAAAGATGGAGATCTTGCTTACTGACCCGAACCCGGACCGTAGGTGATTTCCACACGACGGTTCTGCAGTTCGCGAACACCGTCGGCGGTTTCGACGCGGGGGTTCGATTCACCGAACGCCTGGGTCGTCATCACACCATCGGGGATGCCCTTCGAAGCCATGTAGGCCTTGACGGCGTCCGCACGGCGCTGCGACAGGCCGACGTTGTAAGAGGCCGAACCCGAACGGTCCGCATAGCCTGCCAGCATGACCTGGGCGCTGCCGCAGTTGCTGTAGGCCGAAACCGCGTTGTCCAGAATGGTGGCGGCGTCAGGCGTGATGTCCGACTTGTCCCATTCGAAGAAGACGATGTACGGCCCAGGGCTGCACTCAGCGACCGGCGGAGGCGGCGGCGGAGGCGGCGGGGGCGGCGGGGGCGGCGGCGGGGGCGGCGGAGGAGCAGCCGGTTCACCACCGAAGTTGTAGGTCAGACCCAGCAGAAGGCTGTGCGTACGCAGCTTCGTTTCGACGTCACCGCCAGCAACGCCCACCCGGGTGGTGTAAGCCGGGACGAGGTTGATGTCGTCCTGGTTGAAGAAGCGATACTTCAGCGAAACGTCGAGGTTGTTGGTCAGCGGATAGCGAATGCCAGCCAGCGCCTGCCAGGCGAAACCGGTGTCGCTGTCGTTGACCAGGTCGTTGGCGAGCTTGGCGCGCGAAACGCCGACACCGCCGCCGACGAAGCCCTGCAGGCCATCGTCCGAACCGAAGTCAAGCAGACCGTTCAGCATGAACGAGAGAGCCGAAACGGAACCGCCGAAGCCGCTGTTGTCCAGGTCGACCTTGGCGCGCTTGTAGCCAGCTTCGGCTTCAAGGCGGAAACCACCGAAGTCGTAACCGATGACGGCGTCAGCGTCCCAACCCTTGTGGTAGTCCACATTTTCCAGCGTGGTGCTGGTGGTCTGAAGCCCAGTAACTGGATCACGGCCGGGGCTGAAAGTGATGTCCTGATCTTCAACGATGGTGACGCCGGATTCGATACCGATATACCAGCTATTATCACGCGCCAGGGCCGGGGTGGCCAGGGCACTGGTCGCAAGCGCAGCCGCGAGGGCAAGCTTCCGCATTTGGATTCCCCTTTCAAAAGTGTCACGAAGGACTGCTGAAACCATGTACCGGCAAGAAAGTTTCATGGCAAGTCCACATTTGGTGAAACTGTTGCCAAAATGCATCAGCGGACTGCGGGAGCCCCGATATATAAGCATTTCCGTGCACCAGCACTGTAAAAGTCGGGCACGTTCAAGTCATGTTTCGATCAATCCATGATCCCGCATCGCGGAAAGAATAGCTGCTATGGAACTCCTCGCTTCACTGTCGACGGAACCCCCTCCCACGGGGTCGCCGATGGCCGGACGCCGCGTCCCCACCACGCGCAAACCTTCGGCATAGAGCCCATCGCTCCGCACGGCTCCGTCCGCCCATCCGTGGCCATCGAATTGCATGACGTGCCCCCTGTCCGCCACCCACAGGACCAGACCCGCACGAGGCTCGGCATAACGCCATCCGCCATCGGTCCAGCACGCGACCGATCCCTCCCGGCCAAGCCAGCTTCCCGTCGCGCCCGCAGCGATGATCCAGCATTGCCCTTCCCCGGGCGACAGCGGCGGCGTACCCTCGTCCGCGCTCTCCACCTGGCCGTGCAACAGCATGTCGATCCTTGCCAAAGCCTCGTTATGGAACAGTTCCTTCTGAGCCTGCCCGGCAAACAGGTTCGGCAGCGCCCAGCGCGGCGTCGCATCGCTCGTCATATGTCGGATTTCCTTTCCATTCTCGATTATCCGCCAGGCAAAATGATGCGCGCGGGACGTCCCAGGGCGAAGGACCCGATCTGCCGGACCTCGATCGTCAAAGCGCCCCCGCCGTCGGCATCGAAGGCAGCGGCCCCGTAAGTCCACTGCGCCGACCCGATTTCTATCCGCCGCAGCAACGCGCCAGCCGCCAGAACGCGCAGTTCATAGCGCTCACCTTCCTCGCCCAGCGGCACATCCGCCCCGCTGACCCACCGCCAGCCGCTCCTGCTGCGCCGCACCCATCGAATGTCCCAGCCGCCTGCTCCGTCAGATAAGGCGCGCAGGTGAACGGGCGCTACCGGAGTGACCGCCTCGCCGCTGACGGCCAGTTCTGCCTCCACCGGCTCGGCATCACCGATCCCCAGAGCCGCAAGGCGCAGCGTCATGCCGATTTCACTGTTGCCCGTCCCGGCAAATGGCTCGGCGAGCCGCTCCTCCTCAATCAACAGAAACGGCTCATCAGGGCCATGTTCGGCCATAGCCCACTCGGTTCCGAACAGCCCACGGCGCAGCCCCTCCAACCGGAAGCTCGCCGCGCCCGTCTGCACCGCACGGGAAAATTGCAGAAGCTCCCGTCCGACCATGCAAAGATTGCGCCCCTGCGCCAGCGCCGCTTCATCCACATCGCCCAGTTCCATGTCATCGGCCTGCAACGTCACATGCAGGCTGTTGACCGCATCGATCAACGTGCAGCTCCCCTGCCCCAGGACGTCGTCCGCCTGCCCCATCACCGCGCGGGGCGCCGTACGGCCAACCGGGTCAGCCTCCCCCGCACCGCTCATCGCGAAGAGGGCCGCGCCCCGCCATCCTTCCCCGCCACTTGCCGCCGCCGCGATCAAGGGCGCCGTGGCGGCCGCTTCCCGCAACAGCGGAAGGTCGACCAGCATCAGCGATGTGGGTCCCGGCGGAGCATCCACCTGCCGCACGATGGAACCGGATGATGCACCCGCAGGCAACACACCCCCGGCACCCGGCACCCGCCGCAGCGCCAGCCGCACGGCCATCGCCTCCCATTCCCGCTCCTCGATCCGCCAGCGCCCAGGCACATTCTCGACCTTCACGATATCGCCCGGATCGTGACGCAGAGCCTCCCACCCGCACCGCAGCGTCATGGCCGATCGCCCGGTCCAGTCATGGCCCAAACGTCGCGCCGCCAGCCGCCGTGCCGCATCGGCGGGCATGGTGACGGGCAGATCGATGCCACGTTCGATCCGCCCCGTCCCTGGCCGCGCCACCCGCTGCACCCCCGCCTGATAGTCGCGCGCCGCATCATAGTGCCGCAAGGCGAGCGCCACCGGCACCGCCTCGACGCTCCCGCCTATCTGCTCGACAGCGTCGATGGCTCGCCCATTGACGCGCTTGCAAAGCTTAGCCTCGCCGACCTCGGCCTCGGGCTCATCCCGAGCCGTTCCGATCAGCCGCAGCCCATCCTCCTCAGCGGCAAAGGCAAGGTCCCACGCCTCCACCAGCGGCGTGATCGCCTCCACCACATCGGCGCCGCCTGCCGCAAATCCCTGCACGCTCTCATCCTCAGCAGCGGCAAGCAGACCGCCACTCAGGTCCATCGCCACCGTATCGATCGCCACCATCCCCGCATCCGCCTCGACTTCGAAGGTCAGGGAAGGGATGCGGTTCCCGAAATCGGCAAGCTGCAAGTCCTCGAACACGGCATAGGCAATCCCGCGATGCGCGGGCGCCTTGGCGATGCCCTCCGCCGAAGCGATCAACGGGTCGGCCGCCTGATCTTCCCCGCCCAGGTGCAGGCGAAACGCGTTCAGTCCCGACTTGAAATCGCCCGCCGCGCCGCGCAGCAGATTGCCGTCCGCCCAGATGCGCCGCACCGCCCGCACCCGCCGCGCCGACAAGGCCACGGCAAAACTCGCCGAATAGCTGTAGCTGGTGACGCTCGGCCGCCCCTTGCCGCCGCCGCTCCGGTTGCGCTTTTCCTTAAGGTCCGTCGCCCAGATCACCGAACCCGCGACACGCATGGTTCCGAACAGTTTCGGGATCTGCGCGCCATAGCTCGACGTCTGCAACTGCAATTCGGTGAAGCCCCACGCGCCTCCCGCACCCGATATCCAAAGGAAAGCCCATCCACCGCGCGCTCCTTCAACGCCCGAGCAGCCGCCCTCCCGGCTCCAATCCGCCCCGACACACGCCCGATCACCCGTAGCCCGCGCGCATCCTCCTCCACCCGCTCGACCGTCCCGATCGCCTCGCCCGGCAAATGCTGCCACAGCAAAGGCACCCCCGCCGCCATGCCTGCAAAGGCGCCCGGTCGCACCACGTCGCCACCATGGTCGACCCGATCGAACACCGCCGCATAGCCAGCGAACCGCACATCGCCCTCTCCGCTCGGGCCGCTCATCCCCGCACCATCCCGATCAGCCCGGCCTTCACCGCCACGCCCAGCAGCACCAGCGCCATCACGATCCGCACCGCCCAGCCGACCACGGCCCCGCGCGCCGCCTTCTTCGCGTCGCGCCAGGCGGACAGCAGCTCGCGCAACTCCCGCACATCGCCCTCCGCACGCCCATCGCTCAGCCCCAGCCGCTCCAGCGCCCGCCCCGCGCCCAACTCACTCGCCTCCTCGATCAGCGCCCGGATCATCAACATGTCCATTTGCCCCGGCGCCGCCTCAGCCTGAGCCACCAGCCGCGCCAGCATCTCGCCATCATATTTCATCGGCCCCACTCCTCCCTCGCGCAAAGACCCACAGACGCAAAAGGCTGCCAAAGGCAGCCCTCAAAAACCCTCCGCGTCTCCGCGTCTCCGCGTGAACCTCAAATCCCCAGCATCGCCCGCTTCTCATCCGCCGAAAGGAAGTCAGCCGCAGCCACCCGCTCCCACAAAGCCGCCCGCTCATCGGACAGCGCAGGCACCGCATCCAGGTCCACCGCCACGCCCAGCCCGGGCCACCACCCCTGCAACCCCTGCGCCAGCCCGCCGCAGATCTTCGCCACCAACGGCAGGATCGTCTGCCGCCACAGCGCCTTGTTCGCCTCGCGATAATTGGCGTAGGCATTGTCGCCCGGCAGCCCCATCAGCATAGGCGGCACCCCAAAGGCCAGGGCAATCTCCCGCGCCGCCGCAGCCTTCAGGCCCACAAAGTCCATCTCCGCCGGTGTCAGGCTCATGGCCTTCCAATCGAGCCCGCCCTCCAGCAGCATCGGCCGCCCGGCATTGGCCGCGCCGGAAAAGGCGACCTCCATCTCGCGCTTCACCCGCTCGAACTGCTCCGGGCTCATCACCGACCCATCGCCCGGATCATAGACCATCGCGCCCGAAGGCCGCGCCGCATTGTCCAGCAAAGCCTTGTTCCACACCGTCGCCGCATTGTGGATCGCCACCGCCCCAGCAGCCGCGCCTACGCAGCCCAGCCCATAATGATCGTCCAGCGGATGCAGCGCCTTCAGGTGCAGGATCGACGCCCGCCCAGCCCCATCCTCGGGCAGCAGCCGCGTCACGCTGTCCCCCACGCGATAAAGATAGGCCGCAGGCCATCCCCGCGCATCCGCCTCCACGCTCACCCGCTCGGGGCGCAGCGCATAAAGCTCGACCGGCCTGCCATTGGCTCCGGTCATCACCTGCACATAACCATTGCCATGCAGCAGCAAATGGCTCGCCAGCGTCTCCACCAGACTCTGCCCCGCCGAACAGCGCGTCAGCAGCGACAGCACAGGCCCGCGTTCTTCCTCCTCCACCCCGCTCGCCAGCAAAGCCGTGGCCCCCGCCCCTTCCGACACCAGCCGCAGGGCGCGCTGCGCCACCGGATTGCCAAGCACGCCGCTGCGCACCTGCGCCTCATAGGAAGCAGGCCACTCTCCCAAAGCCACCGCGCCCGAACCCCAGGCACGCGCCAACACCGGCCGCGCGCCACCCCGCGCGGCCTTCGCCCCGAAAAATTTCATGAAGACCCCACAAAAACAAAAATCCTCTCCCCTTCAGGGGAGAGGATAGTGAAGCTTGGCGGCGACAGCCGCCTAGCGAAACTTGGAGAGGGGAACGCCCTCACCCAACCTACTATCTTGAGATCGTCACCCCGGGCGTGACCCGGGGTCTCGCTTCCTTGTCCGTATTGCGGAAGAAGAAGCGGGATTCCGGGTCAAGCCCGGGATGACAAAAAGGACTTACGCCCACCAACTCAGGGATTACGCCGCAACACCCGATCGCATTCCGCGTTAGTCCCCTCACTCTTCCCAATAACGCGCCCAGCCACTGCCCCAGCCGCACCGGCGAGCAAGGATTCACCGAGGCTCCCGCCCGCCAAGGCACCCACTCCAGCGCCGCCAGCCGCACCGATCACCGTCCCGCGATCGCGCCCTTTCTTCGCCTGCAGCAGGCAATAGCGCACATCATCCCGGTCACGCGGAGCCGCCCGCGCCACCCGCGCCCGCTCCTTGCTATTGAGCGACGCGGCCATCACCGGCGTCGCAACCAAAGTCGCGCCGGCCGCCACCATCATGATCCTGGCCAATTTCATCAGCCTCACTCCCTCGAAAAACTTGACTTGGGATAATACGCCGCGCCGGTCAGCCGGGTTCCTCAAACCGCCCGCACCCGCGCATCGCCGCGCCGCCCGAGCATCAACTCGGTCAGAGCCCACACCAGCGCATCCGCCCGATCCGGCGACCGCCCCGGTCCGGCATAGCCGCCCCCGGCGATCAGCCCGCACATCTCATCCTCCAATGCCCAGAAGGCTCCGCGATGCCGCACCCTCCCGGCTTCATACAGCGCCGCCACAGGCTCGGCCCGCGCCGCCTTTCCCCGGCTGGCATGAACCAGCCGCACCGGCAGCGCCGCCTCCGCCGCGCGCAGCACGCTCGCCACCATCGCTCCGCCATTATTGGCTTCGGCAACGACCCGGTCCGCGCCATGCAGCGCCGCCGCCTGCGCCACCGCCCGCGCCCAGCTTTCGGGGCTCGCCTTCTCGACGCTCGCATCGGCAATGACATAGGCCCGCCCATCGCCGCCCATCCCGGCCACCACGATCCCGCAAGCATCGCCATGCGCCGAAGCCGGAGGATCGACCCCGATCACCACGCGTGACAGCAACGCCCCGCCATCCCCGCCGCCTGGCACATGCGCGACCCGGCACCGCTCCAGCAGTTCCCGGTTCCACAGCGCCCCCTCGACCTCCTCGATCAGTTCGCCGTCCAGTTCCTGCCGCCCGAGCCGCGTCGCACCATAGCTCTGCTCCATCGCCGCAACGAAGCCCTCGGCCAGGTTGACCACATTGTCCGCCGTCCGCCCGCGCGTCACCGCGACATCCATGCCATCCCGCGCCACCAGCCCGCGCACCAGCGGCACCGGCCGTGGCGTCGTCGTCGCCATCACTTGTGGAGCGCGCCCCAGCCGCATTCCCATCATCATATTGTCCCACGTCGCTTCTCCCTGCGGCCATTTCGCGATCTCGTCCGCCCAGCCATGGCTGAACTGCGGCCCGCGCAGCGATTCCGGGTCCGCCGCGCCAAACAGCAGCGCCATTGCCCCATTGGGCCACACCAGCCGCCGCAGCGCTGGCGAAAAGACCGGCCGGTTCCACCAGGGCGCAATGGACAGCAGTCCCGATGGCCCCTCCACCATCACGCTGCGCGCCTCGCCCAGGGTCGCACCGACCAGCGCGATCCGCGCCGCGCCGTCATTCTCCGCAATACGCCGCACCCATTCCGCCCCGGCCCGCGTCTTGCCAAATCCGCGCCCGGCCATCATCAACCAGATGCGCCAGCTACCCTCGGGCGCCAGCTGCTCGGGCCGGGCCAGCCATTCCCAATCATGTTCCAGCGCCTGCGCCGCCGCGCCGTTCAGCCCCGCCAGCACACGCTCGCGCGCCGCATCGGGCAGGGCCGCCAATCTCTCGAAATCCGACATGCCACCCATCGGCCATTCGCTCCCCTCACCAGTTCCCCTCATCGGCCCAAGTGCCTCAATTTGGCCTTTTTTTGATCATGCGCCTTTTCGCCTGCTCCGCTGCGTCCCTATATGCCGCCCATGATATCGATCCGCCCCGCCCGCGCCGCCGATGGCGCTCGCCTGCTCGACATCTGGCGCTGCGCCGTCGACGCAACCCATGATTTCCTCGATCCCGCCGACCGCCAGGCGATCGATGCGGAAGTGTCCGGCTTTCTGCCGCAATCCCCCGCATGGCTCGCCACCGATGCCGATGACCGCGCGGTCGGATTCATGCTGATCGACGGCACGCACATGGACGCCCTCTTCATCGACCCGGCGTGGCACGGCAAAGGCGTAGGCCGCGCGCTCGTCGATCACGGCCTCGCCCTCCATCCGGCCATGACGACCGACGTCAATGAACAGAATGAAGGCGCCGTCACCTTCTACGAACGCATGGGCTTCGCCCGCACCGGCAGATCGGAGAGGGATGGCCAGGGCAGGCCTTACCCTCTCCTTCACTTGCGCCACGCTCCCGAAGCGGCGCGGTAACCAACCGCCTTTCCCTCTCCCCTTTAGGGGTCGGCCAGAGGCACGTGACTCTGGCCGAGGTGCCGAGCGCAGCGAAGGCGGGAGAGGGGAATGCAAGCTCCACTGCCGCTCCCCTCTCCCCAACCTCGATCAGAGTCACGTGCCTCTCATCGACCCTTGAAGGGGAGAGGGAGAAGGAAAGCCGCCTCGCCTCACCCGCTGCTTCCTCCTCACCCACACCTCTCCCGCACCCTCTCCAGCGCCGCCCGCAACCGCTCGACCGCATCCGCCCCATCCGGCCGGTCCACAGTCTCCGCCGCCAGCTTCTCCCCAACCTCGCGCCGATGCTGCAGCAGCAGCCGCACCCCGACCGCATTGGGATGCCCGCGCTTCACCTTCCGGCTCTTCACCATCCCCTCGCCGTCCAGCACGACCTCTTCCTCTTCCGTACCGAACAGCGCCTGCCGCAGCAGCAGCGCCTCCAGTTCGCCATAGCCGACGCTCAGCGCCTGCGCCCATTCCCGCGCAAAGCCGGGGTCGCGCCGCTTCTGATAATAGGCGCTCAACAGGTTCTTCCCCGCCACCCGCGCCGCCTCGCTCACATTGCAGGTGGCGGCCAGCGTCTCCATGAAGACCTTACGCCGCTCGACGGTCCATCCATCCTTGCGCACTGCCCGCAACTGTGCGCCGCTCCCCGCCGATCCGCGCTGGCTGCGCTGCACCGTCAACGCCCTGTCCGGCGCATCGCTGGCCTTGCCGGAAAAGCGCCGCACCACCTTCGCGCCATTCTGATCCGCCATGTCCTCGCCCTCCGCTTTTCCCAACAGAAAAGGGCCGGTTCCTTTCGGACCAGCCCCTGCCGCGTCACCGTCCCGGCGACTCACAATTCCCAATATCGACATCTCTGTCAGAAGAGCGTCACGATGTCAAGAGAAATGTTCCATATAGGTTCGCCATCCCCCCATATTTTATCCACTCACTCGCCAAATCCCCTACAACCATCATCCATATAGGTTATTACACATCACAATCCTATCAGAACCCCACCGCGCTCACATGCCCGCACCGCCGCCACTGGCGGGCGCGCGGCTATAGTCGATCCTGATGCGCACCCAGCTGCCCACCATCACCTTCCCATTGACGCGCGGCGGCCGCACCAGGAACTGCCACGCCGCCAGCCGCACCGCGCGGGCAAAGCCCGAACCCTGCGGCGATTCTCCCAGCGCCTGGCAATTTTCGACCCGGAAATTCTCCACCGTCTTGCACGCCACCAGCCCCCATCCACCAGCGGGCGCATTGGGCGGCATGTAACCGCCAAGCTCCGCAGGCGTCGGCCGCCGATACCATTCCGCCTCGAACAGCTGGACGCCGCCCGGCCCTTCCCCCGGCCCTGCCGCCACGCGGCTATTCCCCTGGCCAGACGTGCCCGCGCTCTGGCTGTCGTCCTTCTTCGGCATCTTGCCGATATCGGCCGCCGCCATCTGCGCGCTGTCCAGTTGCAGGAACGGCATGTTGGGCTGCACTGGCAACGTCACGATCGGCTTTTCGACCGGTGTTTCGACGGGCTTCTCGACCGGCTTGCGCGGCTCTTCAGGTTTTTCGACCTTCTTCTTCTCCGGCGCCGCCGCTTCTTCCTTTTTCTTCTTCTCGGTCCGCTCCGGGCTCTTCTCCGCTTCAGGTTCAGGCGAAGCGGCCATTTCGAACGTCACGGGATTGCGCGGATCGACCTTCTCGGGATCAAGCGCGGGCGCCAACGTCAGCAGCGCCAGCACCAGCAGCGCGTTCAGCCCCAGCGCAAAGATCAATCCCCCGCCACGCTCGCGCAGTTTCGGCCATGATATGTTGGAGATCGTCACTGAAGTCGGGCCGGGCTGCTGCTGCGGAGAAAAGGGGTGATGCCCAGCCGCTCCCACCACGTCAACGCCTTCACGATGTTGCGACTCCGTAATGGGATGAAAGCGCTGGCGGTCCCCCGCAATCTCCGCTAGGCCCGGCTCCAATGCTCACCAAGCTTTATCAATGGACGCTGGCCAAAGCCGCCCACGCCCATGCCGAACGCTGGCTCTTCGCCATATCCTTCATGGAATCCAGCTTCTTCCCGATCCCCCCGCATCCGCTGCTCGGCCTCATGTGCCTTGCGCGGCCCGAAAGGGCGATCCGCTTCGGCATCATCTGCACCCTCGCGTCGGTGCTGGGTGGCCTGTTCGGCTATGCGATCGGCTATTTCCTCTACGAAGCGGTCGGACAGCAGATCCTCGACGCGCTGGGCCTCGCGGCGAAATTCCCGGTAGCCGCCTGCTATCTGCGCGAATATGGCGCTGAAATCATCCTGGTGAAGGGCGCAACGCCCATCCCGTTCAAGCTGATCACCATCACCTCTGGCTTCATCGGCCTTTCGCTCTTCACCTTCATCTGGGCCAGCATCCTGTCCCGCGCCTTCCAATTCATGCTGGTCGGCTTCCTCTTCTGGAAATTCGGCCGCCCCATAAAGGCATTCATCGAGAAATATCTCGGCCTCCTGTCCGCAGCTTTCCTCGTCCTCGTTGTCGGCGGTTTCATCGCGGCATCGATGCTTTCGGGCGGCGGGGACAAGAGCGACACGTGCAGCAACGCCACCATGGCCACGATCCGCTGACTTTTCGCCCGATGATGCAGCTGCCCGCCCGCTTCCCAAGGCTCACCGCCCTGCTCGCCGGTTTCGTCGCGGCAACCGGATTTGAACCGCTCAAGCTCTGGCCTGTCACCCTCGCCTGCTTCGCGCTGCTCCTGTGGCTGATCGAAAGCGCCCCCACCCGCCGCGCCGCCTTCACGCGCGGCTGGCTGTTCGGCCTCGGCCACTTCACATTGGGCCTCAACTGGATCGCCCACGCCTTCACCTTCCAGGACGCCATGCCACATTGGTTCGGCTATGGCGCGGTGGTCCTCCTGTCCCTCTACCTCGCGGTTTATCCCGGCTTGGCAACGCTCGGGGCATGGTGGTTGTCCCAAATACTCCCCACCCGCCTGCGGGAGGGGCCGGGGGTGGGCCGCGCGCATCGTGCGCGCAACGACATCTCCCTCATCCTCCTCTTCGCCGCCATCTGGCTCATCAGCGAATATCTCCGCGCCCTCGTCTTCACCGGCTTCGCCTGGAACCCGCTCGGCGTCACCCTGCTCCCCACCGGCATCACCATAGCCGCCACCCTGATCGGCACCTACGGCGTCGGAGCCCTCGCGACCCTCGCCGCCGGGGCCATCTTCCTCATCATCAAGCGCCAGTTCGTTCCCGCCGCAGCCATAGCAGCGCCGCTCCTGGCCCTCGCAATCTGGGGCCAACTCACCCAGGCCCCTCCCACCCCCGCCGGCGCTCCGCTGATCCGCGTCGTCCAACCCAACATAGGCCAGGACGAAAAATACTCGCCCGAACTGGAAGAAGCCCACTTCCGCACCCTCGCCGCCCTTTCCGGCCAGCCGCGCCCCGCCCCACGCCTCATCTTCTGGCCCGAAGCCGCCATCCCTGCCTATCTCGACATGGAACCGCAATGGCGCGCGCGTCTTGCCAGCCTGCTCGGGCCCGGCGACCTGCTGATGACCGGCGCTACCAAGGTCTATTTCAAGCAGGTCGAGAAAGACGGCGTCATCACCAATGCGCTCGCGGGAGCCGCCAACAGCCTCTTCATCGTCTCACCCCAGGCGCAGCTGCTCGGCCGCTATGACAAGGCGCATCTCGTCCCCTATGGCGAATATCTCCCCATGCGCGCCCTGCTCCAGCCGATCGGCCTCTCCCGCCTTGTCCCCGGAGACGCTGACTTCTGGCCCGGCCCCGGCCCGCAAAGCCTTACCCTCCCCGCCACGCTTGGCCGCCCGCAGCTCAGCATGGGCGTCCAGATCTGTTACGAGATCATCTTCTCCGGTCAGGTGATCGACGCTAAGAACCGCCCCGCCTTCCTCTTCAATCCTTCCAACGACGCGTGGTTCGGCAGCTGGGGCCCGGTCCAGCATCTCGCGCAAGCCCGCCTCCGCGCGATCGAAGAAGGCATGCCCATCATCCGCTCCACCCCGACGGGCGTGTCCGCCGTCATCGACGCCCGCGGCCATGTCCAGCGCGCACTCGGCCTCCACCGCGCCGGATATCTGGAAGGCGCGCTCCCTCCCGCACTCCCGCCGACGCTGTTCGCGCATCTGGGTAACTGGGCGCCGATCCTGTTCATGGCGCTGCTGGCCGGACTGGCCATTGCCATCCGCAGGGTGAAGGGCTAATAGGGCACATAAACTTTTCTTTATGTCGCCTTTCACGCCAGCTGGCTTACGGGAGTCTCATGCGCAGCAACTATCTCTTCACCTCGGAATCCGTCTCCGAAGGCCATCCCGACAAGGTCGCGGATCAGATTTCCGACGCCATCGTCGATCTGTTCCTGTCCAAGGACCCCGAAGCCCGCATCGCCTGTGAAACGCTGACCACCACGCAGCTGGTCGTGCTGGCTGGCGAAATTCGCTGCAAGGGCGTCTACGAAAATGACCAGTGGGCACCCGGCGCGCAGGAAGAGATTGAGCGTACCGTCCGTGAAACCGTAAAGCGCATCGGCTATGAGCAGGACGGCTTCCACTGGGAAACCCTGCGCTTCGAAAACAACCTCCATGCCCAGTCCGCCCACATCGCGCAGGGCGTCGATGCCGCTGGCAACAAGGATGAAGGCGCCGGCGACCAGGGCATCATGTTCGGCTTCGCCTGCGACGAAACGCCCGACCTCATGCCCGCCACGCTGGACTACAGCCACAAGATCCTGGCGAAGATGGCGCATGACCGCCACTCCGGCCGCGCGCCCTTCCTTGAGCCCGATGCCAAGAGCCAGGTCACGCTGCGTTTCGAAAATGGCAAGCCCGCCGCCGCCACCGCCATCGTCGTGTCGACCCAGCATGCCGCTGGTTACGACCAGGGCGAAAAGGAAGCGGAACTGAAGGACTATGTGAAGGGCGTCGTCGCCGAAGTCCTGCCCGGCGAGCTGCTCTCCGACGAAACCGTCTATCACATCAACCCCACCGGAAGCTTCGAAATCGGCGGCCCGGATGGCGACGCAGGCCTCACCGGCCGCAAGATCATCGTCGACACTTATGGCGGCGCATCGCCCCATGGCGGCGGCGCCTTCTCCGGCAAGGACCCGACCAAGGTTGACCGTTCGGCGGCCTACATCACCCGCTATCTCGCCAAGAACATCGTCGCTGCTGGCCTCGCCCGCCGCTGCACGATCCAGCTCGCCTATGCCATCGGCGTCTCCGAACCGCTGTCGCTCTATGTCGACACCCACGGCACCGGCAGCCTGGACGACGCAAAGATTGAGGAGGCGATCAAGTCGATCAAGGAACTGGGCGGCCTCACCCCGCGCGGCATCCGCACCCATCTCGGCCTCAACAAGCCCATCTACCGCCCCACCGCAGCCTACGGCCATTTCGGCCGCAAGGCAGAAGGCGACTTCTTCCCCTGGGAACGCACCGACCTCGTCGAAAAGCTGAAGGCCGCGCTCTAAGCCTCCCTTCTCATCGCATCAAAAGGCGGCGCGCGGGCAATCCTGCGCGCCGCCTTTTGCTTTTGCCTCATCCCGGCGGATGACGGGATGACGCGCCCTCGACCTCCGTTCGTCCTGAGCCTGTCGAAGGGCGCGCGCCACTTGCCCCGATAGCTCCACCCCGCTAAGCGCCCGCCCATGACCGCGCACAAATCCGGCGACCCCACAACGCTCAACCGCCTCTATGGCCGCCAGTCAGGCCACAAGCTGCGCGCGGGTCAGCAGCAGCTGGTCGACGCCCTGCTCCCCGCCCTCTCCGTCTCCGAAGAGGGCGAAGTCACCGCCGCCAATCTGTTCGGCTATGATCGTCCGCTCCATTTCGAAATCGGCTTTGGCGGCGGCGAGCATCTCGCCTACCGCGCCGACTTGCTGCCCGATCATGGCTTCATCGGCTGCGAACCGTTCCTGAATGGGGTGGTCACCGCGCTCGGCCACATCCGCGAGCAGGGCCTGGGCAACATCCGCGTCCACATGGGCGACGCGCTTCAGGTCCTCGCGCGCATTCCCGATGGCGCACTCAGCTTCGTCTACCTCCTCCATCCCGATCCCTGGCCAAAGGCGCGTCATGCCAAGCGCCGCATGATGAACCCGGGCCCGGTGAAAATGATCGCCCGGAAGCTCAAGCCCGGCGGCGAGTTTCGCTTCGGCACCGACCATCCCGTCTATCTGCGCTGGGCGATGATGGTGATGAACGGCCACCCCGATTTCGACTGGCTGGCCAGCGAGCCCAGGGACTTCCTTACCCGGCCCGGCGGCTGGCCCGAAACCCGCTACGAAGCCAAGGCCCGCCGCCTCGGCCATGAAGTCTGGTATGTGCGCTGGAGACGTAGGTAGATCGTATTATAGCGTTGAAAAAGAAAGGTTTTTTCTGACCTGCCTACGCCAGCCTGGTAGTCTTTTAGCAGTGTTTTCCGCTACGGTGATTACCCGGTGATTACTCGGCACGCTAGGCGGGAGGCCCCAAGTTGGCGAAAGGAAAAATCACAAAGCGGACCATCGATTCGTTGGTGTCCCAAGACTACATCGGCTTTGTATGGGACCTCGATACCAAAGGGTTCGGGGCCAAATTCACCAAATCGGGAGCCATCTCCTACGTCGTCCAATACAGGATGGGCGGTCGTGAGGCTGCTACGCGGCGATATACAATTGGTAGGCACGGATCCCCCTGGACACCGACGACCGCTCGCACTGAAGCAGAGCGCCTCCTGATCCTTGTCGCGCAAGGCCGAGACCCGGTCGAAGCAGACATATTGCGGCGGCGGGAGGCCGTCGATCTCGCCTTTTCCAACTACGCGGATCTCTTCGGCAATTCAGTGAGGGGAGAGGGGTGGACAAAAATGGTCAAGCGCTCCCTCCGACTGCATGTTAAGCCCATACTCAAGAACAAACCGCTGCCGCAGATCACCCGATCCGACATAGCCGCTGTTCTCGACGCCATGCCCGTCAGTCAGATCGCCAAGCGGCGAGATGTCTTCGCAGTGATCAGACGCATGTTTCGCTGGGCCGTCAGCCGAGGCGATCTCGAGCGCAGTCCTACGGAAGGTATGGAGACGCCGCCTCCTGTCACGCCACGGGAGCGCTGGCTCGCCGACGATGAGCTTAAAAGAATCTGGAAGCACGCTCCTACAGCAGATCCCTGTTTCGGTCCGATAGTTCGGCTCCTCATTGTAACCGGCCAACGCCGAGAAGAGGTGTCGAGGATTGCATGGGAGGAGCTCGATCGCGCCGAAAAGCTTTGGACCCTTCCCGGTACACGGACTAAAAATGGCAAGGCGAATACGATCCCCCTGAACGACCTTGCCATCCGCGTCCTTGATGACGTCGCCGGGGGAGCGCAGTGGCCCGGCCATGGAAGGCTCTTTTTGACCTCCAGGGGCGGCTCATTCACCAGCTATCACAAAGGCAAACTGAAGGTGGACAGCGCAATAGCAGCAGAACGCGGGTTCGCCTTGCCCCCTTGGCGTTTGCATGATCTCAGACGCACCCTGGCGACGAACTTCCAACGTCTGGGTGTCCGGTTCGAAGTTACCGAGGCTGTGCTGAATCACGTAGGCTTGGCTCGGTCCGGCGTGGCGGGGATCTATCAACGACACGATTGGCGCGATGAAAAGCGAGCCGCGCTTGAGGCCTGGAACGATCACTTGTCGCAAATAATCGCAGCAGATTCTGATGTCGGGAGCGAAGACTATCTCCGGTTGGTCGCATGATTTCTTGCGTCCTCTGATTCGGAGAGCGGAGGATGTGACCAAGAGGGATCGGGTTTGCAAAGCCAATGGAGAGGTTTGCTGCGGCAGGCCCGATCGGTTACTTTCAGTTCGCTGCTACCTGATTTCCTAATCATGGCATCTGACTGCCGAATCGGGCTCGCTGGACAATTGATGCAGCGCGATCTGGAGTTTTGCCGCCAGCCGTGGCAGTGCGAGGCATGCATTCTCGCTCGATCTGGCTCCTGTTGGCGCTCGTCACTCTTAGCGCCCTCACGCTGTCGATCGCTCGCTTCGGCGGCCACCCGGTTTGGCCGACCGAGGTCCTGGCCTTCGGGTTCCGATGGGCGTTCATTGCAGCCTTTGCGATGTTCGGCCGTGCCGTTTTTCACCGCCGATCACGCTAGCGGATGCTCGGCATAAACTTGACCATCCTGGCTACCGTGACCCGTCGCCGCACGCTCGCTGCCTCGATCAGAGGGCGAGGCTGGTCTGAACCGGTTTCGTCAAAATATCCTCGATTCGGAACATCCGAGCCGGTGGCGTCACGAGCAGTTCTGCCTCGGGACGGGTCAGGTCTAACCACTGCATGACCTGACGCCGCTCGATAATCGCGCCATGGCGAGCCTGATAGCGCATCACCTCAGGATTGGCGTCGACCGTGAGGATACGATAGCTGACCGGCCAGTCACCCATGGGCGGCTCCCAGATCGCAGCCAGGTAGAAGAAATTGCCATCTTCCCTGAAGGCGCGAAATTTCTTCTCGCCATTGCGGATGTGGAATTCGGACGCCGGAACCAGGCAGCGGTTGCTGGCAAAGCGCTTTCCTTCGGCACGGATGAACTCGTAGGATATGCCGTCACTGAACTGCGGATTGGAACCCCACACCGCCTCGATCATCTCGATCTCAGTCACGTCATCGGGGTTTCGCCTGATGATCGCACGCCGGCTTCCCACAGCGGCCGTATCGAATGGATTTGCGTTCGAGTCCATCATAAGAACATACAGAGAACGAAGGTTGACAGCAAGGTACATCGTGACTGGTTCACGTTCCGGCGTCCATGGGTGTTGTTCCACCGATACATATAAAGTATATCCTACCTGTTGGAGGATATCCCATGTCACTTTACGTCAAGGATAATGAAGTGAACCGGATGGCAGAACGCCTCGCCGTGCTGCAGAAAGTGAGCAAGACCGAAGCCGTTCGTCGGGCTTTGCGACACGAGCTCGAGCGCGAGCAACAAATGCCTTCGCTGGTGGAACGCGGATTGGCTTTTGCCCGTTCGCTGCGTGCTGAAGCTGGACCTGCTGCGGGACGAACGGCCGACAAGGAATTTATCGACAGCCTCTACGGTGAACCATGATGTTCGTGGACGCGTCTGCTCTTACAGCAATATTGGCTGACGAAGGCGACGCTCCGGAGCTGTTGGCTCGGCTCCAGAAGGCACGCATCCGTATCACATCCCCTCTCGCCGTCTGGGAGACGGTCCTGGCGGTTTCTCGAATCCTCGACCTGGAGGTTGGTCATGCTCATGAAGCCGTAGAAGAATTTCTGGTCCTATCCGAAATTCAGGTCACAGCGGTGCCGCCAGAGGCCCGGAATCACGCGATCGATGCCTATAATCGCTATGGAAAGTCACGGCATTCGGCTTCGCTCAACTTCGGCGACTGCTTTGCCTATGCCTGTGCCCGGATCGCCGGTGTGCCGCTCCTCTACAAGGGCGACGACTTTCCTCAGACCGACATCGAAACAGCCTAGAGGAGCAAGGCCCGCCATGAGACCAACCCTATCCGTTGGATAGCCGGGCGCAAGAGGCGCAGCTGGTGAGGATCATGCAATGTGCAACGACTACCGCCTTGAGGTCGATATCGCCTCGATCGCCGAGGATTTTGAAAGTCTGCAGATCAAGATCAAAATGCCTGAAGGCACGCCCAATGTGCCCGCGCGCGAGGACATCAAGATCACCGACATGGCGCCCATCCTCCGTTCCGTTGAAGGCGAACGAGGCATCGGCGAACTGGTGAACAGGCGCTGGAGCTGGCCGGGGCCGAGGGGCAAGCCTGTTTATAATTTCCGCAGCGAGGGCCGCGCCTTCAGTTCGCACCGCTGCCTGATCCTGGCCGACGGCTTCTATGAATTCACCGATCCGGCAGACCCGCAACAGAAGCGGCTCGACAAATGGCTGTTCACCATGAGGGATCACCCATGGTTCTGCATCGCGGGCATCTGGCGCGAGAGCGCGGCTTGCGAGGCGTTCACGATGCTGACCATGGATGCAGGCCCCGACGTTGCGCCCTATCATCATCGCCAGATCATCCCGCTCGCCCGCGACCAATGGGCCGACTGGCTTGATCCGACGGTGCCGGCCAATGAGGTGCTCCGCTGGCTGCCGCAGGGGAGCCTGCCCGTCACCCAGGTCTATGGCGCCCCACCCGCTCAGGGCGCGCTCGTTTGATGACAACCGATGCGACCCTCGCGCGCTTCGTCGAGGCGCAGGCTAAAATCTATGATACGGCCCTGGCGGAAATCCGGGCGGGTGCAAAGCGATCACACTGGATGTGGTTCATCTTCCCGCAGCTTCGCGGCCTCGGGCAGAGCCCGACTGCGCATTATTACGGGATTGCCTCGCTCGCCGAAGCCCGTGCCTATCTTGACCATGGCTTGCTCGGCCCCCGCTATCTCGAGTGCGTGACGGCGCTGCAGGCGCTCGGGAACCACGACCCAGTCGGGGTCTTCGGTTCTGTCGACGCCATGAAGCTGCGCTCCTCTTTGACGCTGTTCGAGCGCGCTGGCCCTCAGCCCCTGTTCGCCGAGGCGCTGGACCGCTGGTTCGACGGTGCGCGAGATCCGGCAACGCTGCAGATGCTCAAAGGTTGAGCCGATAAGCCACGCCAAGAGACTGGAGCGGCAGGATTCATCAGCCTTGACGAATCCCGCGCGACAACGGAACATAAAGCGAACATCTGAGTCGATATGTTCCCATGCCCAGCTCCTCTCTTTCTCTCGATCAGCCTCAGGCTGATGCTGTTGCGGCGCTTCGCGCGAGCCTCGGGCAGAGCTGCGCGGGCCAGACCGCTCCGCTGCCTTTCGGATTGCCGGAGATGGATGACCGGCTTGCCGACCAGGGCCTGCATGGCGCGGGCCTGCATGAGATTGCCGCTGCTTCCGCAACGCTGAACGACGATGCCGCCGCCACGCTCTTCGCAGCAGGCATTGCCGCCCGCTTCGCGGCGAGCAAGAAGGCCGAGATCTTCTGGGCACTCAGCCGTTTTGACCTTTATGCTCCCGGTCTTGAACAGGTGGGCCTTGGTCCCGACCGGATTTTCTATGCGCAAGGCCTGAAGGACAGCGCCGTTCTCGCGATGGCGGAGGATGCCCTGCGCGATGGATCGCTGGCCTGCGTCATTGCGGAGGTAAAGGCGGCTGATCAGACCGCAACCCGGCGGCTGCAACTCGCGGCCTCCGACGACAAGACCCCAATACTGCTCTACCGCCGCCATCGGTTGCGCGAGCGCTGCCCCTTGAGCGGGCTCTCTTCGGCGATGACACGCTGGCGGATCGGCTGCCGGCCTTCTGCGCCCCTTCCTCATCCGGGGGTCGGTCGCGCCCGCTGGGCGGTCGAACTGGTCCGCCAGCGCAACGGCAACCCCTTCTCCCTCGAACTGGAAGCGTGCGATGACACGGGTCGCCTCGCTCTACCTGCCGCAACTCGCCATCGAGCGGTTGCGGAGGTTGGAGCGGCCAGCCAGGCCGCTTGAGCACGTCCCGGCCGCGCCCCGTTTCGCGCGGCCGGTCGACGATGATCCAGGTGCATGCTCTGTCCCGCGCGGCGGCGCCTGGCGCCCCGGTGCGCGCTGGGCGCGAGACGGAGCGCTAGGACATAAGCCCCACCAGTCCGACATCGACGCCTTGCCGGCGCATCAACGTCCGTCCATGCGCGAGATGGGCCGCAGGAGTGAAGCGGCCGAGCATCCCTTCAAGGCCATGGCGCGCGGTGAAGGCAGCGGCGGTTCAGCGCCTGCGATAAGCTGGGGGCGCTTGTGGGGCAGGCCCACCGTCCTGATCGCCCGCTCCGGGCAGCGCGACATTGTCACCTCGGCCTGCCCGGTCGCGCTGGATCTTGGTCTACGGCCTGGCATGGCGGCGGCCCACGCTCGCGCGCTGGTGACAGAGCTTGAGGTCCGCGACGCCGAGCCGGATGCCGACCGCGCCTGGCTTGATCGCCTCGCTCTTCATGCGGTGGGGCATTGGACACCGACAGCCAGTGTCTGCGATCCCGATGGTCTCTGGTTGGACTTGACGGGGACCACCCTTCTTTTCGGCGGCGAACAGCGCTTCTGCCACCGGCTGCTGCGCTTTCTGCAGCGGCGGGGCTTCACCGCCAGCATCGCGGTCGCGGGGACGGCGGGCGCCGCTTATGCGCTTGCCCGCCACGGCGGCGCCCCCATCACGCTCTTGCCGCCGGGCGAAGAGACGCAGGCGCTTGCCGATCTGCCGCTTGCCGCACTGCGCCTTGAACCTGAGGCGCTGCACGCAGCCGCCCGCTTTGGTCTCGAGCGGATCGCGGACCTCTATTCCATGCCGCGCGCGCCCCTTGCCCGGCGGCTCGGCATCACGACGGTGCAACGGCTCGACCAGGCGCGTGGCATGGCGGCAGAACCCATAATCCCGGTGGTCACGTTCGAAGCGCCCCGCGTGGAGCGGCGGCTGCTTGAGCCCATCGGTACGGCAGAGGCGATCATCCAGGTGATCGGCGATCTCGTCGATGACCTGGTCATCGCGCTGCAGCAACGCGGACTTGGCCTGCGCACATCCTCTATCATGCCCCCGAGCTCCGGCCGCTGCAGGATGTGATGACGGCGATCCGCGAGAAGAGGACGATCGACGCGCTCGGCTTCAGGCGCGAGCGCTATATGGATCGCAGCCTCAAATCCCCTGAGGAGATGGAACGGCGCTTCGCCGCCTTTCCCGATGCGATCGAGGCGAGCGCGGACATCGCCGGCCAGTGCCGTTTCGATCTAGGGGAGATCCAGTATCAATATCCCTATGAGCAGGTGATGGAGGGCCGCAGTGCGCAGGAGGCGCTCGCCGCGCTGACGCAGGAGGCGGCCGCGCGAATGTTTCCCGATGGGGTGCCGAAAGACTATCGTGACCAGATCACCCATGAGCTGCGGCTAATCGATCAGCTTGGCTACGCACCCTATTTTCTCACCGTCCATGCGATCGTGGCGGAAAGCCGCCGGCGCGGCATTCTCTGCCAGGGCCGCGGCTCGGCCGCGAACAGCTGCGTCTGCTATATGCTTGGCATCACCTCGATCGACCCGATCCAGCATGAGCTGCTGTTCGAGCGCTTCGTCTCGGGGGAGCGCAAGGAGCCACCCGACATTGACGTTGATTTCGAGCATGAACGGCGCGAGGAAATCATTCAGTGGATCTATGAGACCTATGGCCGCACCCGTTCGGCGCTGACGGCGGTGGTGACCCGCTACCGCACACGCGGCGCGGTCGCCGAGGTGGGCAAGGCGCTCGGACTGCCGCGGGACCTCACCAAGATGCTGACCGGCCTTGTCTGGGGCTGGTCGATGGATGGCATCAGCCAGGAGCAGATTGAGAGCCTCAACCTCAATGCCGACGATCATCGGCTGAAACTCACGCTGGAGCTGTCGCGCCAGCTGATCGGCACGCCCCGGCATCTCTCGCAGCACCCCGGCGGGTTTGTGCTGACCCAGGACCGGCTTGACGATCTTGTGCCGATCGAACCGGCGCGGATGGAGGATCGGCAGATCATCGAATGGGACAAGGATGATATCGATGCCCTGAAGTTCATGAAGGTCGACGTGCTGGGCCTTGGCATGCTGGGCTGCATGAACCGCGCCTTCAATCTGCTCGATGAGCATAAGGGGATCAGGATCGGCATGGCCGATCTTCAGGATGACGATCCGGCCGTCTACGCGATGATCCAGCGCGCCGACACGCTCGGCGTCTTCCAGATCGAGAGCCGCGCGCAGATGTCGATGCTGCCGCGGATCAAGCCGAAGGAGTTTTATGACCTGGTTATTGAGGTGGCGATCGTTCGCCCGGGCCCGATCCAGGGCGACATGGTCCACCCCTATCTGCGCCGGCGCGAAGGCAAGGAACAGCCCGAATATCCCAAGGAAGAATTGAAAGCCGTGCTCAAGAAGACGCTGGGCGTGCCGCTCTTCCAGGAGCAGGCGATGAAGGTGGCGATCGTCGGCGCGGGGTTCACGCCTGCCGAGGCCGACCAGCTGCGCCGCGCCATGGCGACGTTCAAGCTGACGGGCGGGGTCAGCCACTTCTACGACAAGCTGGTGAACGGCATGGTGTCGCGCGGCTACCCCAAGGACTTTGCCGAACGCACCTTCAAGCAGATTGAGGGGTTCGGCAGCTATGGGTTCCCCGAAAGCCACGCGGCAAGCTTCGCCAAGATTGCCTATGCCTCTTCCTGGATGAAGCATCATCATCCCGATGTCTTCTGCGCCGCGCTCCTGAACGCACAACCCATGGGCTTCTACGCTCCAGCACAGATCGTGCGCGATGCCCGTCAACATGGCGTTGAGGTGCGGCCGGTCTCGATCAACCACAGCCACTGGGACTGCACGCTGGAACCCGCGCGCGGCCGCTACGGAGCGGTGCGGCTCGGGTTCCGGCAGGTGCGCGGGCTCGCCAATCTGCATGGTGCGGCGATCGTCGCAGCGCGGGGACCAGCGCCGTTTGAGAGCGTTGAGGAGGTCTGGCGCCGTGCACGGGTGCCGCGGGCCGCGATCGAGCGGCTGGCCGAGGCGGACGCCTTTGCCTGTATCGCGCAGGACCGGCGGCAGGGCCTCTGGAAGGTGAAGGGTCTTGGCGAAGCGCCGCTGCCGCTCTTTGCCGCGGCCGATGAGCGGGAGGGGACATTCTCAGCCGAAGGTCAGGAAGCATCGGTCGATCTGCGCCCAATGAGCGAGGGGCGCGAGGTGGTGGAGGATTATCGCTCGCTCCAGCTGTCGTTGCGCGCGCATCCGCTAAGCTTCCTGCGATCGCAGCTCGACGCCATGAACATCGTGCGCTGCGCCGATCTTCAATCCATCCGCGACGGGCGCAATGTCGAGGTCGCAGGCGTGATCCTGGTGCGGCAGCGCCCCGGTTCAGCCAAGGGCGTGCTGTTCGTCACCATCGAGGACGAGACAGGCGCCGCGCAGGGCATTCTCTGGCCAAACAAGTTCGAAATCTACCGGCGTCAGGTCATGTCCGCCTCGATGATCGCGATGCGGGGACGGCTGCAGAAGGAAGGCGAGGTCATCCACATCATCTGCGACCGGATCACCGATCATGACGAGATGCTGCGGTCGGTTGGGCGCATGGATTTCACGGTCGCACCGGGCCGCGGCGATGGCGCCAGCCATGGCGGCGGTCCTGATCCCCGCGATCCTGCATTCCCCAGCGGCCGCACACTCGGATCCCCGCCTCACCTAAATTCATCGTTCGCCCGCGACGACATCTTGCCGGTGCGTAGTCATGACTTTCATTGACCCGCACGCACCAAAATGGTGCCCGATCTGACCGGGCTCCGATCGAGGGCCGCCAAGCACATGTTCCCAAAGCTGCGGAACGGCCCTTCCGACCTCTCCTGGGATGGCTGCCTGGCCGAAGCCGGCTGCGCCTTCGCGGTTGGACTGCAACCCTGCGCTTGCCGCCATTTTCCGCCGCCGGCCTTGCCAGCTTTGCATCGCGAAACAAAATGCCGGCGCTTCGGGTCCTTCGCTGCCGCTGCGGCGCGTCTCGCATGCCGTCACCGCGCCTCCGTCCCTCCCGGCGCCATCGAGGTCGCGAAGGGCGCGGCCTCCCGCAAAAGGAGAATGAACATGGCTATCATCGGTACACTCACCAAGACCCAGGAGGGTTTTGCCGGCACCATCAGGACGCTGACACTCGATATCGGCGTCACCCTCCGTCCGGCAGAGAAGGAAACCGACAAGGCGCCCGACTACCGCTTCTACGCCGGCGATGCTGATGTCGGCGCGGCTTGGCAGAAGGTCTCCGCCGCAGGATCGGAGTATCTATCGTGCAAGTTTGACGATCCAAGCTTCCCCGCTCCGGTCTACGCCTCGCTGGTCCTGCGCGAGGATGGGAAGACCTGCGACCTCATCTGGTCACGATAAGCCGTAGGGGCGCCCCGCAAATCCGGGGCGCCCATTTTGCCTGGAGCATAGGAAGCGAGATGGGGCGCTGCTCTCCGTTCTGAGCCAAATGCCCTGACCATAGAGACTTGCTTCACGCCTCCGGACAGATCATCATATGGACAGCCCGGCGGGTGAGCTTGCCGACGGGTCAGGTCATGCTGACGTTTTAAGCCGCGTCCTCATGGCCGCCCTTCTGCGGACGGCGGCATGTCCTCCGATAGGCAAGGACATGGCCGTTGGTCCGTTGGCCGACGTTTTAACCCGGTTGCTTCACGACCATGGGCGCCCCATGCACGCATGGCGCCTGATCCTGGGGTCAATCGTCAATCCATCGGCTCATCCAGCCGGCCGACAATCCCGATAAGATCGCCACGGCCGCACAGGGCTGGCAAAATTCGCCTAACCGAACGCCTCGGCATGGATGTTTGCAAAGATGCTGCCCAGCACAAGGATGCGAACAGATGCCCACCGACCTTCCTAGGTGACATTCCACCAACCCCCTCGTGGCCGCAGCGTCCTCTTTTGAGGTCCAATCCATAAATAGCGTCACTCCGGCGCCTCCTTCCGACCGTGCTCTAGGGCTTCGCCCCCAAGCCCCTCCGGGTCTTGGCCTGCGGTTACGATCACTTGCGCGACGCCCCGTCCTGTGGACCGGGCTTATTCATGGTCGCCGCGGCGCTTGCCGCGACGGCGTGATGGTGAGGCCTCTCCCGAGACGCGGGAGCGGGCGTCGCTCCCGGATAGTCCCGCCGCGGCCTGCGGCAACCCCGGCGCTACGCTTGGGGTGCTCCATGTGCATTGCGCCCCTGCCGGTGCCGCTGGCCGCTCCAGCGGGCCTTCCCGTCCGCTCATCGCCGCCCACCCCCGCTTTCCGGGGAGGCCTTGCGGCTTTTGGGCAGGCTTGGAGGACAGGCATGAACCAGATGATCAACGGAAAGGCCCGTTCCGCTCCCGGAGCGAGGAAGGAACGCAAGTTGCGGGCAGCAGATGGTGAAGGCACCAACCGCAAAGGCCTCTACGAGGAGGTCACAGCCAAAATCATATCGCAGCTGGAAGAGGGCCGCCTGCCATGGGTTCAGCCATGGGACAGCACCGCCTGCGCTGGACCCGCGCTGCCCCGCAACGCCATCACCGGCCGCCCCTATTCGGGCATCAATATTCTCATGCTCTGGGGCGCGGTCATCACGAACGGCTGGCCCTCGCAGGGCTGGCTCACATATGGCCAAGCGTTGCAGGCAGGCGGCAATGTTCGCAAGGGCGAACAGGGGACGATGGTGGTCTATGCCGACCGGTTCGTGACCGACGAGGAGAAGGCGCGGGTCGCTGCGGAAGGTGGGCAAGCCAGGACCATGGCTTTCCTCAAGCGCTTCACCCTGTTCAATGTAGCGCAATGCGAGGGGCTTGATCCCGACCTTGCGCGCGATCCCCTTCCCCTCCGGGAACGTGAGATCATCCCGGTTGCCGAGGAGGTGATCGCCGCCAGCGGCGTTGAATTCCGGATCGGCGGCGACGCAGCCTATTATGTTCCGTCAGCAGACTTTGTGCAGGTGCCGCCGCAACCGGCTTTCTACGAGCAGGTCGATTATTACCGCACTTGTCTGCACGAACTGATTCACGCGACAGGCCATCCCAAGCGCTTGGCCCGGACGTTCGGGAGGAGCTTCGGGACCAAGGACTATGCCCGCGAGGAACTGGTCGCGGAAATGGGATCGGCTTTCCTGTGCGCGGCGCTTGGCATCGTTCCGACCGTGCGTCATGCGGACTATATCGGATCATGGCTGGAGGCGTTGCGTGGCGACATGAGCGACGATCCCGCCGTGCGCGGCAGCACCGGCCCGCGTGGACGCGCCATCTTCCGGGCAGCCCGACACGCAAGCCAAGCCGCTGAATGGCTGCTCGCGCAGCATCGAGAGGCTGGACAAGCCGTTTGCGACGGGAGGCTGGCCGCATGATCTTCCTCACCCCCGAACTGCGCGCCGCGCTGTCAGCCAATTTCACGGCCAGCATGGAGGGTCAGCATGATGACCGGCTTCATGATCCCGTCCCGGTCGTCAAATTCTTCAACCCCGTTGGCGCAGGAACTTGGCTGGCGACGGAACTGTATGAGGACGGCGACACCCTCTTCGGCCTCGCCGACCTTGGCTTTGGGTGCCCGGAACTGGGCTGCTTCTCGCTGATGGAAATCGAGGCGATCCGTCTGCCTTTTGGCCTTCGCATCGAACGGGACCTGGGCTTTGCCGCGGCCTTCCCCCTGTCCGCATGGGCGCAGACCGCCCGGCGCACAGGCTCGATCATCCAAGCCGAAACTTTCCTGAACCGGGCATCCTCCCGCTTCCACAAGCTTCCGCCCTCGCACGGCGGCTGACGCGGCGGCCGTTTGCCGTCTTTTCGAAGAAAGCCGGTTCCGTCTGGCAGTCCAACGCATAACGGAACCGGCACTCCATCAGGAGCCAGACCGATGAAACTCGACTTTATCGACCTTTGCAATATCGATGTGTGTGTCATGAACATGCGGCACAGCCGCAGGGACCCGGACGTCTCCGATCTCCTGCCAACGGTCCGCAAGCGCGGCGTCATCGTCCCCGTGATCCTCCGGCCCGGCAGCGAAGAAGGCCGCTTCGAAATCGTTGCAGGAAGGCGGCGCGTGCAAGCAGCGCGACTCGCGTGCCAGGAGGAGGGTGCCGACCCCGAGCTCGCCCGCCTGCCGGCCGCCATCATGGCGGCAGGAGACGATGCCGCAGCGCTCGAAGCCTCGCTGATCGAAAATCTCGCCCGCCTCGACCCTGACGAAGTGTCGCGCTGGGAGAGCTTTGTGCGGCTGGTGAAGCAGGGGCGGACGCTCGAGGATCTTTCGTCCACATTCGGTCTACCTGAACTGACGGTGCGGCGCATCCTTGCGCTCGGCAACCTGCTGCCCCGCATCCGCGAACTCTATCGGCGCGACGACATAGACGCCACGACCGTGCGCCATCTGACACTCGCGACCAAGAGCCAGCAGAGGGCATGGCTCGCGCTACTCGATGATCCTGATTGTCACGCCCCTGTCGGACATCAGTTGAAAGGATGGCTGTTCGGCGGTCAGGCCATTCCGGTTCGTCACGCCCTTTTCGACCTGGCCGCTTTCCCGGGTACGATCCTTGGCGACCTGTTTGGTGAGGACCGCTATTTCGCTGACGCGGACCTGTTCTGGACCGAGCAGAATAGGGTGATCGAGACGCGCAGGGAGCGCTATCTTGACGCGGGATGGAGCGATGCTGTCATCGTTCCGCCGACCGAGCATTTCCACCAGTGGGAATATGAGAAGACCAGCAAGCGGGGCGGCGGGCGCGTCTATATCGTGGTGCGATCCAATGGCGAAGTTGCCTTTCATGAGGGCTATCTGAGCCGGAAGGCAGCGGGTCGCGCTCGGCGGAATAGCGGTAGTGGCGCGACCGAAGGAAAGGTTGCCCGCCCCGAACTGACCTCGGCCATCGGTGACTATGTCAATCTTCACCGCCATGCCGCCGTGCGCGCCGCTCTGATCGGGCATGGGCACGTCGCGCTGCGCCTGATGGCGGCGCATGCCATCGCGGGCTCCCGTCTTTTCAGGGTGTCCCCCGAACCGCAGACGGCGCGCAGCGACGCGCTGCGCGAAAGCGTCGAAACCTCGGTCGGCGGGACGGTTTTCGACAGCGAGCGCCGATCCGTGCTTGGCCTGCTCGGCTTTTGCGCCGATGATCCATCCGTGATCGGCGGGTCTTTCGAGGCGACGCAAGACGATCAGGAGAATGGCGTCGCGCGCGACCCGCTGTCCGCGGTTTTTGCTCGCCTGCTGACCCTGTCCGATAAGGATGTCCTGCGCGTTGTCACAATCGTCATGGGCGAAGCGCTCGCCAGCGGCAGCCCCGTGATAGAAGCGCTCGGCCTCCACATGCAGGTCGACATGGCAAACTGGTGGGAAGCCGATACGGTCTTTCTTGAGCTTGTCCGCGATCGCGAAGTGCTGGGCGCGTTGCTGGACGATGTGGGTGGAAGCGCGGTGGCTGTCGCAAACGCGGGTGAGAAGACGAAAGTCCTGCGGACGCTCGTCCAGGATCATCTCGGGGGTGCCAACGGGCGGGACAAGAAGGATCGCTGGGTGCCCCTGTGGATGCAGTTCCCACCCAGCGCCTATACCGGGCGCGGCGGCGTTCCGACCGTTGACGCCCATGCGCTCATCCGTGCGGATCAGGCGCGTGGCGCTGACGGGACAACGCCAATCCTTCCCTTGGCGGCGTGAGGGAGCCGGGAGGCGGCTTCACGCCGCCTCCCTTTTCCTTGGCTCCAAAAAAATAGGCCGTCGCCGGCGGCGACGGCATTCTTCTGAGAAAGTGGGCGGCGTTCTGTCGCCACGCGCACAGCGCCCTTCCCCCAGCCGGTGAACGCTCGGGGCCGCGCTATAACGGCCATCTTTACCGTCTTCCCGGAATGAGCTCTCCCTTGCAAGCGCCGCCCCCCAATGACGGCCGCATCCCTGGCCTTCCTCCCCCCAGAAAGCGGAACAATCATCCCCAAAGTCCGGGAGTTCCGCCCCTCCAGCGATTGTCCAATCTGTCCGGCACCAACCGCGAGCGGCCCATGCTGCTCATGCCCTTGATGGAGCCGCCGATGGATCCCGTACGCCCCCGCTATTTGCGGACGCCCGATGCTGCCGTGCATCTCGGCCTCTCCGCCCGCACCCTTGAGAAGCATCGTTGCTACGGCACCGGTCCCATCTATCGGAAGCTCGGCGGCCGCATCGTCTACGCCCTTGCCGACCTCGATGCCTGGGCCGAGGTCGGGACACGCCGGTCCACCTCCGATCCCGGCGCCGGAACGATCCACCCGGCGAGGCGAATGCGCAGCGATGGTCCGGTGCGGCGCTGACCATGACTGTCACCGCGCCCCGCGCCCGCCAGCTCAAGCTGTTCCATCCCGGTCCCGGCGACATCGCGCCGCGCGACGCGCAGGATCTCATGTCCTGGCCCTTTTTCAGCCTGGCCAAGCGGAAACGAACCGCGCCCATCCGCTTCACCATGGGCAAAACATGGATCGATGTGGAAGCGACCCATGAGCATGGCATGGCGACCATCTGGGACGCCGATATCCTCATCTGGGCCGCAAGCCAGATCGTCGAAGCCCGCGACATGGGACGCCCGACCTCGCGACTGATGGCCGCAACGCCGCACGAAATCCTGCGGTTCATCCGGCGCAGCGCCGGGGGCGACCATTATGGCCGCCTGAAGGCGGCGCTCGATCGGCTGCAATCCACATCCGTCGCAACCTCCATCCGGCAAAGCGATGGCCGCCGACGGCATCGATTTTCATGGATCAACGAGTGGAAGGAGCGTCTCGACGCCTCCGGCCGCCCGGTCGGCATCGAACTGATCCTACCTGACTGGTTCTATGCCGGCATCCTCGATCGGGCGCTGATCCTCACCATCGATCCTGCCTATTTTTCGCTGACCGGCGGCCTGGAGCGATGGCTCTACCGCATCGTACGCAAGCATGGCGGTCGGCAACTCAACGGCTGGAGCTTCGATGTCGCCCATCTGTATCTCAAATCGGGCATGCTCGAACCCAGGCGGCATTTCGCTTTTCGCCTCCGCCGTATCGTCACAGCGCAACCGCTCCCCGGTTACCGGCTCACCCTGGAAACCCTGCAGGGGCGGGAACGGCTGCACTTCGTGGCTGAACCAGTCGATCCGATCCGACAGGCCATGCGGCGAGTCCGGCAGGACCGGAGGTCCAGAGCATGAACGGCGTCGGCCTTTTGGAAACGCCGGAACTCGGCCTAAGGGAAACGCGAAGCTCGGCCGATTGGAAACATGTTTTCCGCGCGACTCGCGGAAAAACGGCTGCTGCCGAGTGGCTTAACCATGCTAATAGTAGGATCAACCGATCCTTTCTAACCGCTTGGGCGGCGCTTGAAGCAGCACGGACCGGCCTCGCACGGCGCGACCGCTCCCTCTTTCCGATGCCGATGAACAGCGCCACGTGGCGTCCATCCGTCAAACGGCGCGCGCGCGTAAAAGGCGGCCGCCCATTGTTCGCAAGCGGCAGTAACGTCGCTGGCCACGGCGAGCCTCTGACCCGCGTCCAGCTGCAATGGATCGAGGGCCGGATCGAAGACGAGCTGCTCTTCGGCCGGCCCCTGGATGAGGCTGTCGCCGATCGACAGGATCATTTCGTGAGCTTTCCACCAGGCGAGTACGTGGCGCTGAGCCGCCGCACGCTGGACCGACGCGGCACATCGATATCGCGCCTCGACATCTTCCTGACCGTCCGCGCGGGTGAAGCCTATACCACGATTCCGCATGTGCTGCCGGGCGGCGCAATTCTGCTCAGCGTTCGGGGCTGGACCAAGGTCGCCGCCGTGCTCGAAGCCATTGCCGCGATTAGAAGCCTTGGCATCGATCCGCGGAGCGCCGCGCCCGATCACTGGCGTCATGTGCACAATCGGCTTGCCGCCGACCTGCCGCCACGCCTCTATTCGCGCGAACGCCACGCCGCCTTTGTCGGCCGCTCCACAGCGATGGAGCGATCGCGATGAAGGCGCGCTCCATTCTTATCATGACCGCTTTGGCGGCGCTTGGTCCGGCCTCTTCGCTGCTCTTCGACATTGCTCCGCGCCTCGCATGGAATGCGAGCGCGAGCGCACCCACGGGCTTCTACCGCATTCACCCCGGCCGTACGCCGCGCCTCTCCGACATGATATTCATCACGCCGCCTGCGCCGCTCGCCACATGGATGGCGCGCCGCCATTATCTGCCGCTGGGCGTACCGCTGCTCAAGCATGTAAGGGCTCTGCCCGGCCAGACGATATGCCGGTCCGGCGCTACCGTCTGGATCGAGGGAAAGGCCGTCGCGCGCGCTCTGGAGACCGATCGCTTCGGTCGGCCCCTGCCGGTGTGGACAGGGTGCCATCGCATGAGGCGGGGACAGATATTCCTCCTGAACGCCGAGGCCCCCGACAGCCTCGACAGCCGCTATTTCGGACCTATCGGCAGCGACGGCCTCATAGGCACCGCGACGCCATTACTCACTTGGCCGAGCAGGATCGGCGCTGGAGCATGGAGCCGAGCCACGTCATGAGGCTGCACCTAACAGGCGCTCGCGCTGTCGCCACTTTGCTCATTCTTCTGCCGCAGTCATCGCCCTCCAGCGCCACCGAGCCGCCATGTCGCGACAGCGCTAGCCTGTCCCGCTTGCGCACCCATGTTGCCGAAGCGGCGACACGCTCGGCTTTGCCGGAGCGCTGGATCTGGGCCGTCATGGACCAGGAAAGCCGCTGCAACCCTTCCGCCGTCTCGCCCGCCGGTGCCATCGGCCTCATGCAGATCATGCCGGGAACCTGGCGCGCGCTGCGCGCCCGCTACGGTCTTGGAACTGATCCCTTTGATCCGCGCGACAACATATTGGCAGGCGCTGCCTATCTGCGTGAGATGCTGGACCGCTATGGTCCAAACGGCATGCTCGCCGCCTATAATGCGGGGCCTGGCCGCTATGAACAATGGCTGCGGATGGGGCGCCCCCTTCCCGCAGAGACCCGCGACTATGTCGCTCGGCTCTCTCCCCACATCGCCACCCAAGAGCTGCCTGCGCGCGCAAGGAGCACGCCCGACTGGCGCCAGTCCGTGCTATTCGCGCGCGGTGGGGCGGCGGCCGGATCGACGAGCGCTGACGAGCCGGGGCCTGCTTCGCCCTTCCCCTACCCGACCACGCTCTCGCGCGAAGCCCCCGGGCATGGCCTCTTTGTCGCTGTGGGGAGCAGGCGGCCATGAGGGAGAAAAGCGCATGGCGAGATAAAAGGGGTGACGTCACACCCCTGCTAAATGGTTGTCAGACAGGGATTTTCCGCGACGCCCCTTCCCTGCCGGCAGCGTCGGGAGGATCCGTTTTCCCAGCATTTTCAATGATGAAGGCGACGTCACCGGCCGCCCAGCCCAGAAACTGCCTCCGATGACCAGGGACGACCACAGCTTTCGTCCCCGCCTTTCGGGACCACGCGACAGCGGAGCCCGGCCCCTCTCCTTCATGGGCGAGGTCCGCCGTGCGGCGGCAAAGGCAGGCTTTCTGCCCAAGGGACGTGCGGGCAGCGGCACCGGCTGGACTGGGCGGGGCGCCCGCGCCGGTCTCCCCTCCCGCGCGAACCCCCATGCGCGGCGGGTCATCATCAAGGCACGGATCGTCCGCCACAAAGGTCTTCGGTTCCGCGCCGCACCCATGAGCCGTCACCTCTCCTACCTTCAGCGCGAGGGGGTGAGCCAGGAGGGGCAGGAGCCAGACATGTTCGATGCGACGGGCGACGGCGTCGACACCAAGGCCTTTGCGCAGCGCTGCGCCGAAGACCGGCACCATTTTCGCTTCATCCTCTCACCCGAAGATGCCGCTGAAATGGACGACCTGCGCGGCTTCACCAGGGACCTGATGGCGGACGTCGCAAGCGACCTCGACACCAGACTGGACTGGATCGCGATCGATCATTGGAACACCGATAATCCCCATGTCCACATCCTGCTGCGAGGCGTCGCCGAAGACGGCACCGACCTCGTGATCAACCGCAGTTACATCCGCGAGGACAGGTTCCGCACCGCGATCACGACATGTGGCAAGGCGAAAAAGGGAAGCACGAATATCTGGTCAACGTCATCTGGCCGCTTTCGCCCTTCACGAGGGAGAATGGCGGCACGGAATTCTACCCGCGCAGCCATGGCGCGCACGGGATAACGCAAAGTCACCCCGCCCCGCCGGTCATAGCTGAATGCCTTCCCGGATCAGCAATCTGTTTTCTGGGGTCCACCCTTCACGGTGCCGGCGCCAATGTCAGCTCGGCTGCGCGACGAGCAGTCATATTCGGTTATTCGCTCGGATGGCTCAAGCCCTATGAAAATCTCTGGCTTGCCTATCCACCTGAAGTCGCCCGGACTTTCAGCATCGAGCTGGCGGGTTTGGCGGGCTATGCTCAACATCGACCCAACCTGGGGAATTATGAGGGGCGCTGTCCTTCCCTCTTGTTGAGCGACGACGTCTCCCCTCTTCCTGGCGCCATTGACGCCCTGCGGCCCGACCAGGAGATGATGGTTGAGGATATTCTCGCAAGACAACGCAGTGGAGAGGTTCGGCCATGGCTGCATATCCCTTGAGCCCGATTCCCGATGAGCCCAGCGCCTGTTCTTGAGCGAGTCTATCGAGCGTTGAAAGCAAAATTGCGCGCAGGGCAGTATCCCATGGGATATCGCTTGGAGGCTTCACGCATCGCCGATGAACTACATGCCAGCATCACGCCTGTGAGAGACGTCCTCAACCGCCTTGCCGGAGAACGGCTTGTCCAAGTCTCCCCGGGTGACGGCTTCTCCGTACCGACGCTTGATGAAGCAACCATCCGGGACCTCTTGGGATGGAACGGCCATATCGTTCTTCAAGTGCTACGGTCGAATTTGCCACCGAGGAAGGAAGCGAGCCGTCTAAGCGATCCGATGAATATAGCGGAGCAGACAGCAGATCTTTTCTATCGGATAGCTGGGCGGGAGGAAAATCGGGAGTTCATTGCCGCCATTACCTCAAACAATGATCGCCTTGCGCCGCTCCGCGCAGTCGAAGACAGGATCTTCAGCGATGTCACCCATGAGCTCACGATGCTAGAGGATGCTTTTGCCCTAAGCGACAGTAAGCCTCTGGCATCGCTCGTGCGAGCTTATCATCGCCGTCGCAAGTTGAAGGTCAGCCGGTATCTCCAATTGCTAAAGCGCTGACGGACTCTAGGTTACATACCCAAAAATGGGATTTCCAACGGGCGTGATTTCTGATTCAGTTTCGCGATGAAGGGAGAGTGACAGTGGCGCGTTTTTAGGGGGCTGCCTGGAGAATTATGCCTTCCCGAGCCGCACGGATCACGCGACCCATATGAGCACCCGCCAGCATGCCCGCCTAGTGGATCAGTGGGTCACAGGCGCCGGCCTGCCAAGCAAGGATTATGGCACGCACTCGCTGAGGAGGACGAAGGCATCGATCATCTACAAAGCCACCGGAAATCTGCGCGCGGTCCAGATCTTGCTTGGGCATACGAAGATTGAAAGCACCGTCAGCTATCACGGAGTCGATGGGGAGGACGCCTTGATCCCGGCGGAGGCACCGGACTCTGAACTCGGATCTGGCACGCGCTATTACTTGCCATTCGGTAGGCGGTTTCTTGTTCCCCCAAACCGCTCGTCCGTTCGGTTTCGGAGACAGACCAGTTCGGCGTCAGCGGCAGCACGCCGTCATCTTCGGGGTCGTAGCGGATCGTATTATAGCCCATGCTCATGCCTCCCCGGTCAGCTCCACGGCGCGGCCCAGCGCCTCGCGGCATTCATCCACGATGCGCTCGATCAATTCGGCGCAAGTAGGAATGTCGTCCATCAGCCCGATGCCGAGCCCGGCCCAGACCAGCCCGCCATCCACTTCGCCGCTTTCCAGCGCCGCGCGCCCTCGCGCGCCTGCCACAAGCGGCCGGATGTCCTCGAATGTCGCGCCAGGCTCCCGTTCCTTGACGTTCACCTCCTCGGCAACGGCATTGCGGAACACACGCGCCGTGTTGCGCAGTTGGCGGAAGATCAGCGTCGTGTCGCGCTCCGTACCCTGCACCACCGCCTGCTTGATGG
This sequence comes from Sphingobium sp. TomMM35A, assembly GCF_054771735.1. Taxonomy (NCBI): domain Bacteria; kingdom Pseudomonadati; phylum Pseudomonadota; class Alphaproteobacteria; order Sphingomonadales; family Sphingobiaceae; genus Sphingobium; species Sphingobium sp. TomMM35A. The sequence continues at coordinate 477,627 of NZ_BSRC01000001.1, read as the reverse complement.
CTTCGTGGATCGGCGCTTCCTTGGTCAGCATGAACCGGGTGCCCATAGTCACGCCTTCAGCGCCCAGAGCCAGCGCCGCCGCCATGCTGCGCCCGGTAGCCATGCCGCCTGCCGCCAGGATCGGAATGTCCAGCGCACGCGCAGCCGCGGGGATCAGCACCATGCACGGAATATCGTCCTCCCCCGGATGACCCGCCGCTTCGAACCCGTCGATCGACACGGCATCGACCCCTGCGCGCTGAGCCGACAGCGCATGACGGACGGCAGTGCATTTGTGGACGATCTTGACGCCTGCCTGCTTGAAACGCGCGATGAACTCGGCCGGACTGCGCCCGGCTGTCTCGACCACGCCCACGCCCGATCCCGCAATGACTTCGGCATAGGCCTCGTAGGGAACAGGCTGAGCGGTCGGCAAAATGGTCAGGTTCACGCCGAACGGCTTGTCGGTCATGGTCCGGCACCGCTCGATCTCGGCCGCCAGCGCCTCGGGCGTCGGTTGCGTCAGCGCCGTCAGGATACCCAGACCGCCGGCATTGGACACCGCCGACGCAAGCTCGGCGCGGCCCACCCACTGCATGCCACCCTGGATGATAGGATAGCGCGTGCCGGTAAGCTCGGTGATTCGCGTCTTCATTATCAGGCTCGGCTGCCGCGCATTGCTCTACCGATCCAGGCGAAGTTCATAGCCGCCCCGAAGGACAGCGCCATCAGCAGCAACATTGCCAGATGATAATTGTTCATCGTATCGCGAAGCCATCCTGCAACCGGAGCGCCGAAGGTAAACGGCAGGGTGAAAGCACCCAGAAAGCCAACCACGCGAGGAAACGCCGCAATCCCGAAGAGTTGAGCGACAAGAACTGTAACCAGCGGAAAAATAGCGGCGCCCGATATGCCCATGATGATCATCGCCAGGGCGAGCGCGGGGAACCAGCCACTCATCGAGATCACCACCCAACTGGCTGTCAATCCGGCACCTGCAACACTCAGCGTCCGCGAAGCTCCGAATTTGTCGCAAGCCAGTCCTGCCAGGATGGACCCAAAGATGCTCGCAAGACCCTTGATGGACAGGAGCAGCGCCGCGGAGGAGGCGGCCACGCCGTATTCGGTTGCTATGGCGACAATATGTGCCGAACCGGTGATGGTGCTTGCCTGAAGCACACCTTCTCCGACCAAGATCGCCCAAAATAATGGCTGCGACAGAATAGCAGGCCTTGAAGCCGGATTTTCCGCCACATGTTCTGGTTGCGCGCATTCAGGCGGCTCCGAAACCCCCAGAAGGACCGGCAGAAGACAAATGTGCAGCCCCGCGAGCGCAAGGAACAACGCCGGCAGACCAAATCGCTGCATCATTATCGAGCCAAGCAACGGGATTACCGTTACAAACAGCGGAATATAGGCGATCCCAACCGCTCGCCCACGCGCGTGCGGATGCCAGTTGCCCGCAAGAATACTAGGCGGCAGACCTCCGAGCAGCGAAGCGCCCGGACCAATTGCCAGGGTGCAGATGACAAGCGTGGCTTCAATCGACTGAACAAGGGCAAGCAGAACATAGCCTGTCACCGACAGCGCAAGGCCGAGCATCATCGTGCTGCGCAGGCCGATGCGGGAAATCAATCCTGCCACAAGCGGTCCCAGCCCGCTCATCGCCAGCACGGTCAGCGCAAGAACCATCGCGGCCATGCCCCGCGTCGTATCGAAACGGTCCTGGATCGCTAATATGCTGACGGCGAACCCACCAAATGCGGAGCCTGTGGCCACATTCTGGGCAAGGAACGCCCGAACAAGCATCCTGCGCGCTTTGCGTCTGTCCGGGTCTGCGGCGGCGCGGCGCTGCGCAAGACTGCTCATATCGTGGCGATCCCCGATGAATGTATAGCGAGAAGTCGAACGTGCCCGCCGGACCAAGCCCGGCGCGCTGATACGTTATCGACGACCACTCCCTTTATGATTTCCGCAGCGATGCGTTATCGATGACGAAGCGGTAGTGGACGTCGCCCTTTTCCATACGTTCATAGGCGGCGTTGATGTCCTGGATCTCGATCATCTCGACATCGCAGGTGATGCCGTTGGCAGCGCAGAAGTCGAGCATCTCCTGGGTTTCCGCGATGCCGCCGACATTGGAGCTGGCGACGGACTTGCGGCCCATCATCAGCGGCACATTGTGGAGCGGCGGATCGATCGCGCCGAGCAGTCCCAGGAGGATGAGCGTGCCGTTCCACGCCAGGGTGGCGACATAGGGATTGACGTCGTGCGCGTTGGGGACGGTGTCGAGGATATAGTCGAAGCTGTTGGCTGCTGCCGCCATCTGCGCCTCGTCGGTGGAGAGCACGACATGGTCAGCGCCCAGGCGCCGCGCTTCCTGCTCCTTGTCGGGACTGCGGGTGAACAGGGTCACCTCCGCGCCCATCGCCTTGGCGAACTTGAGCCCCATATGGCCGAGGCCGCCCAGGCCCACCACCGCCACCTTGTGCCCCGGGCTGACCTTCCAGTGGCGCAGCGGCGAGTAGGTGGTGATGCCCGCGCACAGCAGCGGCGCTGCGGATTTGGCGTCCATGCCCTCGGGAATGCGCACCGTGAACTTGTCCGATACGATGATATTTTCAGAATAGCCGCCATAGGACGGCATGCCGTCATGCCGATCCATGAACCCGTAGGTCGGCGTTGCATATTCCACGCAATAGGGCTCTTCGCCCTCATGGCATGGCTTGCACTTCTGGCAGGAGTCCACATAGCAGCCGACCCCGACCATGTCGCCCGGCTGGAACTTGCTGACCTCGCTGCCGACCGCTGTTACCCGGCCGACGATCTCATGGCCAGGAACGGTGGGATAGATGGTGTATCCCGCATGATTGCGGGCATGGTGAAGATCGGAATGGCACACGCCGCAATAGAGGATGTCGATCGCCACGTCGTCGGCACGCAGGTCCCGGCGGGTGAAGGAGAAGGGCTCCAGATCGGTGTCTGCGCTCTGCGCTGCATAGGCTTTGGTCATGTTGGTCATGGCTTTTTCTAAAGTCCCTGGATGAGGCCATGCCGCGAAAGGTCGGCCAGATATTTGACGATAAGAGGGCGAGACAGGTGGGGCACATCCTTTGCCGTGCCCACCTCATGCGCGATCACGTCGGCACGGAAGCGTGCCGAAGGCACCGATGTCCCGAACTCGCCGGGCATCTGATATTGCAGCTGGTGCAGCAGCGGCAGGGAGCTTTGCTGCCTTATGCCGTCGGGCAGCGCGCGCAGCGCCGTGCCGAAGCGGTCCAGCCAGTCGGCATAGTCCTCTATCCGCTGCACCGGATATCCCGCCGCGTCGATCCAGTCGACGAAGCTGTCGAGCGAGATGCCGTCATCATGGGAGTTGATGACATGATAGGTGCGGTATCCGCTCGTCGCCTTCGCGCCCAGGCCAGCGATGGCCTCAGCCGTGAAGTCCACCGGTAGTCCTGGATAATGGGGCTTTGCCGTACCGCTGTAGAAGGATCGCGGCGCCAGCCCCGTCGCCACGATGCTCATGATGAGGCGGGTGAACATGTCGGGGACATTGAGCTGCCCCTCGTAGCGGCTGTGCGCCAGGATCATGTCGGAGCGGAAGGTCGCGACCGGCAAGCCGAAGCGGTCATGCGCATCGCGCAACAGCACCTCTGCGGCCCATTTGCTGTTGGCATAGCCATCGGCATAGCCTTCGCTCGACAGCGGGCGGACCGGTGATGTCATGCGGACATCGGCATCCTCGTCGATCATCGCGCCCTCCGGCGTATGCGCCGCTGCGATGGTTGAGACATTGTTGATGGGCTTTAGCCGGTGCGTGATCGCGAGGCGGATGACCTCGGCCGTGCCGACCACATTGGGGCCGAACAGCTGCTGATAAGTCAGGACATGGTTCACCAGCGCGGCCGGATGGACGATCAGGTCGACGCTTTGCGCCAGCCTTTCCCAATCGACGTCGGCAAGGCCAAGCTGCGGTTCACCTAGGTCGCCTGCCAGAACTTCCAGATGATCCTTGGCAAGCTGGTCAAAGCGGCTTTTGAGTTGCGGATCGCTGTTGAACACCGCGGCGATGCGCTGGCGTGCAGCCTCGCCATCCTGGCCCCGGGCAATGCACAGCAGCTTGCCACCCACCGCTGCCATGCGCTCAAGCCATTCCAGGCAGAGGAACCGCCCCAGATAGCCGTTCGCGCCGGTGAGGAACACTGTTCGGACGTCGCTCGCAGGCGGCAGAGCGTCCCGCGCCGCCTCCAGCACGGCGCCGTCGATGAAGCGATCCAGGGTCAGCTCGCTTGCGCGGATCTCCTTGGCTCCCGGCCCATGCACTGAAGCAAAGGTCGGCCCCTTGGCACCGCTGCTTCGCCCCCGTTCGATGAACTGGGCGACATCCTGCATGCTTCCGGCAGGACTGTTGATGACCGAGACCGGTACATCCACGCCATACACTTCTTCAAGCAGCAAGGAACAGGACACCGCCGAAAGAGAGTCGCCCCCAAGGTCTGCAAAACTCATCCGCTTCGATAGGTCGACATCCTCAAGGCCTAGCGTCGCCTTCACCGCGCGGGCAACCGTTTCCAGTACGGGCAGGTCCTTGCCTTCCCGGCGCAGCGTCTCAAGTTCGTCCTGCTGGCTCGCCGCGATCCGGTCGTAGACCGCTTCGAGCGCGGCGGTGTAGCGCTCCTTGAACTTGGGTCGCTGATATTTGCCGATGCCTGCCAGCAGACCGTTCTCGGCACTGAAGGGTTCCTGCTCAACGATGAAGTCGCGTGGCACCTCATAGGGTTGCAGCTGTTCGGCGCGCGCTATGGTCTGGATCGCCTCGCGCAGGGCATGTTTGATGGCGGCCGGATCATCAGCGATGCCCATCTGCTGTAGCGTCGCTGCATTGGGCACGAACACGCCCACCAGGAAGGCGCGCTCGCTGGTTCCGTAGAGATAGACCTGCTTGATCAGCGGATCGCCATTGGTGAAGATCGCCTCCAGCCGAGCGATCGCGACGAACTCGCCCTGGGCGAGCTTGAGCACATTGTTGCGGCGATCGACATAGACCAGATGGTCCGGCGCGATCTCCTGCATGATGTCGCCGGTCTTGTAATAACCTTCTTCGTCGAACACTGCGGCGGTGGCATCGGGGCGCTTGTAATAGCCCAGCATGATACTCGACGTCTTGATGCGCAGCTCGCCGCGCGGATAGGGCTTGTCGGTCCTGAAGTAGCCAAGCTCAGGTACGTCATCGAGCTTATAGTCCAAGACCGGCGGGCGCTGAATGCGGTTGTCGGCCAGGACGGCGGCGACTTCGGTCGCGCCATAATTATTGCCAAGCTTGTAGCCCAGGCACTCTTCCATGAACTGCAACACTTCAGGGGCAAGCGGGGCCGAGGCGAAGGACGCGACCAGCAACCGCCCGCCCAAGACCACGTCGCGCGTCTCGCGCAGCAGCTCGGCCTTGACCGCATCCATGTCCGCGCCGGGCACCGAGCGCCGTTCCAGCGCGACCTGATAGTGCTGGTAAATCATCTCGCACACGCGCGGCACCAGCATCATGTAGGTTGGGCGGCAGATGCGCAGGTCGTCGAACAGTTCCGACAGGTCCTTCTTGCCCGTGAAATAGCCGATCCCGCCAAGGCCCAGCAGCGAGAAGACGATGCTGCGCCCCGATGTATGGTTCATCGGCATGTAGATGAGGTTGATCATCGGCATGGGCGAATCGACCAGCCACAACTGCTTGATCATCCGCTCAGGCAGCATCGCGCCCTTGGGCAGGCCGGTGCTGCCCGAGGTATAATAGATGGTGCTCAGCCGCTCGCCATCGGCCTTCTCGAACAAAGGCGCGGGCGGCAGGACCCTGCCCTTTGCCAGAGCATCGTCCAGCGTGACCAGCAGATGCGCGAGCCCCGCCTCGGCAAGCTTTGCACGGGCCGCTTCGAACCGCTCGCGCTCGTCATCGACCTGCGGATGATAGTCGAACAACAGCAATCCGCGCGGGCGATGGCCCTGGATGACCAGTTGGACCGCGGTCTCGATATATTCCAGGCTGACCGCCAGCCAGCTGGGCGCCACCTCGTTGAAGATGGACAGCGACTGCTGCAGCGCCCCATTGGCCTGGAGCGGAACAAGGACGGCGCCATTGTGAATGCCCGCAAGATCAACCGTGACGAAATCCACACTGCCAAAGGCCAGGATGCACAGGAAATGGTCGGCCTTGAGCGGCTGCCCGGCACCGTCATGCCAAAAGGCCGCCAGATGCCGCGCCCGCTCCCAGAGCGTGGCATAGCTCGTGGTCTCAAAATGCTTCTGGATCTCACGCGTGGCGCGGCCCGTTGCCGGATCGACCTTCAACGCCACCGCCCGCTCGGCCAACGCCGCGCGATCGGCATAACCCTCCATGCAGGTCGCCACGATCCGTGCAAAACCCATCCCGCTGACACGCTTGGCTGTGTTGATCAGCGGGTCCGGAAGTGCAGCAGAAACCTGCGTGTCGGTCTCGATCAAAAACTTGAGACGATCCGCAATGTCTGCTGCATAGTCCTCAACAGATACCGTATATTGCGCGCGGTCCAGCTTGTCCTGAATACCCATATCACCTCTCGATTTTTATCTTAATGCGGACAATGATTATATTGCCCTGAACATTTATCTTCGGATCATCTTGCCTCGAATTTTCCACTTTTGGTTTGGTAATCCGGATGATCCTACATGCAGCAAGTCAGCCGCGCGAATTCATTGTCCGCTTCGGCTTCATGCTATAAATTGCTTCTTTCACAGCAGGCGATGCTCTGCCGCAATAGCATGACGACAATATTTGGTAATCACCAAGTTTTGTCAATGGCGATTTTTTGAGAAAGACCGGTTTCGCGCGCGCAAGCAGACGCAAGGCGTTGAAAAACCTCGCGCGACCTTCCTGCTTATACCGCGGTCTCCCGTCGGTTTATATATTCCGGGACTTGATCGGAGCGGGAGGCAAATTCGCTATTTCCGCCGGCGTGATCGTCTTCGCCAGGTCGACCAGACCCTTGATCGCAATATTCTTCACGCCGGGCATGCAGGACGCCCACGGCCGGTTATAGCCTGAAAACATCGTCATGCCATCGACCGCACCATAGATGAATATGGCGACCACTGCGGCGTCATCATGACTTAGTGCCGGATTCAGTTGCTCAACCATTCCGGTAATCAGGCGGTGAACATGGCGATGCAGCGCTTCCAGCCGGTCAGCCACGACCTGATTGTGGTTCGCCATCGCCCAAAGCTCAGTGAACAGATGCGCCGTCTGTTTCGTGCTGACATCATCCAGGATGTGCGCGATCAGCCGGGCCAACCCGTCCCCGGCGAGGAAATCAGGCTGCTCCATAGCCCATTTGACCTGCTTTTCACCGGCGATCAGGATCTCATCCAGCAGAACCTCGACCAGCATTTCCTTGCGAGGAAAATGGTGGTTCACATGCCCCACCTTCAAACCGCATTCCGTAGCGATGCGCTGAAGCGTAAAGGCGCCCGCGCCTTCCTCCACCAACACATGCAACGCAGCCTTGAGGATCGCGTCTACCGTCTCGGCTCCGCGCGAATAGACGCCAGGCTTCCGACGTCTGGCTGTTTTCAGGTCATCGTTCATCGGTCGCCTATATCTGTCGCCAAGCGGCGATCAGCAAGCGAAACCGACGCGAGGCAACGCGGGAGAGCTATTATATAATCCCGGAAAAAGCAGGCTGTTAAGGCGCTTATCGGCAATTCAGCTGCACTTCTCAACCGCACTCTCCTCCCCGCCACCCCATACCCGAATTTTCCTGATTGACAAAACCTTGTCAATCTCCAAGTATTCGAAGCCAGTCCAGCATGGCAGCATGTCGTTGGACGAGGATGACAGGCGGGTCCCGAATTTTCGGGAATTTTCTGAATGTGAGGGCGCCTCCTAAGTCGACAAGCGCTTCTGAAAAAGAGGCAGATCAGACCGGACGCGGTCAATCGAAGTAAGGGCCAGATGTTCATTCGTATCGGATGGGCCTGCCTTTGCTACACCATAAGAACTGGGCTCACACCAGCATAATGACGCAGAATAATAATCTATAAAGGGGAAGAATCATGACTATGCGACATTTGACTTTAATCCGGGCGCTGATGGGAACAGCCGTCCTCGTCGGCTGCGCTGGAACGGCCTTTTCCCAGACATCGGCGCGACAGGATGAGCCTGCTCCGACCGCCTCAGCCAGCGGATCCGGCCTTTCGGAAATCATCGTTACAGCACGCAGGCGCGAAGAACGGCTACAGAATGTCCCGATCTCCGCGACCGCGTTCGACGCCAACTCACTGACGCAACGTAACATCTCGAATACGCAGGACCTGCTGGGGCAAGTACCCTCGCTTGTGGTCGGCGGATCGGGACAGCAGCGCAATACCGAGAATATCACGATCCGTGGCCAAGGCGCGACCTTCAACGCGGCGCCGGGCGTGGTACTCTATTCGGCTGAAGTCCCGCTGATCGCGGATCAGCGCAACAACGCCCAGAATGGCGGCGGCCTCAACTATTACGACCTCGCCAGCCTGCAGGTCCTGCGCGGACCGCAAGGCACGCTGTTTGGCCGTAACACGACTGGCGGCGCGGTCCTGTTCGAACCGCAGCGTCCAACCGAACGACTCGAAGGCTATGGCCAGATCCAATATGGCAATTATGATTCGATCGAGTTGCGCGGCGCGCTGAACTTGCCGATTGTCGAAGATACGCTCCTGCTGCGCGTCGCCGGCATCTATCAGAAGCGCGACGGTTTCACGCACGAAATCACCACGGACACGGACCTGGATAATCGCAATCGCTATTCCTTCCGTGCAGGTTTGACCTGGCGCATGGCGCCCGGCATCGAAAATTATCTCCTCGCGACCGTGGGCCGCGTCCAGGAACATGGCACGGGAACGGTGCTTAATGCCGTCCCAGGCGGCGTTGATCCTCAAACGGGGCTGCCATTCAGCACCTATCTCCAGCAACAGAACGGTCGCGGTATCCGGTCGGTCGCACTCAGCCCGTTGCTTTGGAGCGAACGGACACGCTATTTTTCCATCACCGACATCTTCTCGGCAGAACTTACCGATACTTTGACGTTCCGTAACATCGCCAACTATCAGCATCTGAAGAACAGCGCGCCTTTCGATGGCGATGGCTATCCTGACGATCACAGGCCTCCCTCCACACAAGGCGGTTCTTTGATCGGCGCCGATGAGATCAGTCCCGGTGGACTTTCAAAGTACAACTACTACACCGATGCACGGCAATATTCGTTTGAGCCCCAGTTTCAGGGCAAGCTCGCGGGGGAAGCGCTCAACTTCACCGTGGGCGCCTATTATGAGAGCGTGAAGCCGCTGGGCGCGCAGTTGGTTTCAGCTTTCAATCCGACCCGTCGCGGCCAGAGGACGATCAGCCAAGCCCTGTATGCACAAGGAACGCTATCCTTCGGCAGCTTGTCAGAAAGCCTTGATGGGCTGCGGCTGACCGCGGGCTATCGCTATACATGGGACAAGCTGACGGCCTTCTCGAACTTCGGGTTGCCCGATGCGCCCGTCACGAGGTCCAGTGCCAAGTTCAAGGCGCCGAACTGGACAGTCGGCCTCGATTATAATGTGAACCAGAATGTGTTGCTCTACGCAAAGGTCAGCCGGGGATACAAGACGGGCGGTGTCGGCACTTCGACCCCTGCACCTGATCTTCGTTCCTTCCAGCCGGAATTCGTAACCGCTTACGAGGGCGGCATAAAAGCCGACTGGCATGTCGGCAGCATTCCGATCCGCACGAACATCAACTATTATTACACAAGCTATAAGGATTTGCAGAGGACCGGGGGAACCGCCTATTTCTACAATGGGCAGCAGGTCTTTGGCGCGCAAACCAGCAACGCGGGCAAGGCGCACATCCAGGGGGTGGAGTTCGAGGGCGAGGTGCGGCCCGCACGCTGGCTCACGCTGTCGGGCACCTATTCCCACACCGCCGCAAAATATGATGAATATACCGCGCCATCCCTGTTTCCCGCCGGCATTCCTGCCTTTGGCCTGCCGCCCGGCTTCGATTGCGGCGTGGGTGTTCCGTTCAATGGCGCAACGGGTCAGTGCGTCCTGACCGACATCCCTTTTCAGTTCACGCCGAAAAACCAGTTCAGCATCACCGGCAGGGTCGATTTGCCGCTTGATGAATCGATTGGGAAGGTCAGCATTTCGGCAACCTATTCCTACATCGATGCGCAATATACGTCACCGTCCAAGGCACCCATTGACGAGCCGTTCGCCTATATCGGCGGCAACTGTCCCCGCGTGAATAGCGGAACCTATGCCGGGTCGGTCCGGTGCGGAGCGGGAGATGGCTATGGCTTGCTGGGACTGAACATACAGTGGCAAAATGTCGCTGGATCGAACTTCGATCTTGGCGCTTTCGCCACGAACCTGACCAATGAGAAATATATCATCAGCAGCCAGGGTGTATCCTATCAGAGCGGCTTCAACTCCTACATTTATGGCGAGCCCAGAATGTACGGCATGTCGCTTCGGTATCACTTCGGCACCTGAGCAAGCCCAGCGCAATCGCCTTCCAAACAGGCGATTGCGCTTACCTTCCCCATCGGTCCGCTGGCATCTGGGTAGGATATGTATCAGTCGCTACTGCTCCATGTCGCACTATCAGCCGCACCGTGAAGAGGGCTTGTGCATGAGGCGGCGGTGCTGCAGTCTGGCAGCAGCGATCCCGAACAGCGGCTACCTTCATTGAGGGTGCTACACGCGAACGGCAATGATGGTCGTTTGCAAGACGGCATCTCCAGAGGTGCAAAGTTTGCCTTTTGAGGGCTGTTGGCATTAGTGTGCCAACTCAATTCGCGGCCGCGCGCCCTCTAATCCAGCGTTGGAGATGCGTTTCTGGAGTTAGGAAGAGACATTGCGTGATCTGTCGGGATTGAGACTATTCGTTCTTGCAGCACAGCATAAAAGCTTTGCTGCGGCCGCACGTCAGGCTCAACTCTCCAATGCGTCTATGTCTAGGCAAATAAGTGCGCTGGAGAGAAATCTTTCCGTCAGGCTCTTCAATCGGGGAACGCGTGCTTTGACACTTACGGAGGCGGGCCGAATTTTGCTTGCTCGGTTGCTTCCAATGCTGAGTGAAATGGACGAGATATTCGATAGCGTTTCGCTACTCGAGGCAGAGCCGCGCGGTTTGCTCCGTGTTGCGATCCGTGGGTTGATTGCGTCTCAACGGGTAATCCCCGCATTGCCTGCATTTCTTGACGCTCATCCACACCTTGAGATCGATTTGCAAATTTCAACCGATGAAAACAAGGACCTCGTCACCGAGAATATCGATGTCGATATTCGTTTCGATCTTCCCGACAGTGGCGATTTGGTTGCGAAGCGTCTGGGGCCGATCACCCAGCTGGTGCTCCTGGCTTCGCCAGCTTATCTTGCCAAGCGCGCTGCTCCCATAAGCGTGAAGGATCTGTCCGAGCATTCGGCGATCCTGTACGGCGCACAGGTAGAACAACCGGTCTGGGAGTTCGCTGGCCCTGACGGTGCGACAACGCGGGTCATGCCTGTTGGGCAATTGAGCGTGGATGATGGGGGAATGAACCGCAGCGCGTTGCTCGCAGGTGTTGGCATTGGGATTATACCGCTTGAGGAGATAAAGCGGGAACTGGCAGGCGGGCGTCTGATCCGTCTATTGTCTGATCATAGGATTATTCGTCCCCGCACCGGAAACGAGGGCATATATGCTGTCTATCAGCGATCGGCGTATCAAACTGGCAAACTGCGGAGTTTCCTCGAATTTCTAGATTGTACCTTCAGGGCGTCGAGCGGGTCAGAAACAATCCCTGGTACGCCCGCTATCTGAGCAATCCGCAACTAGAGTCGTTACGCAGAATGTAACAGTCCGTTCCATGATAAGGGGCTATTGCACCAGCGCGGCAGAAGCTATCGAATGGCGACTCTGCAGCCGATATATAGTTAGATGCTCAATAGGAATTTGTTAGTTTGCAGCTTCACGATGGCTCCGATCTGACAAATAATGGAGGCACTGATAATGCAACCATCGCTGTCCGATAATGTGCGAAGCGCAATCTCACAGGTTTAAGAATTGATAGATTTTTCTTAAAGTAATTATTCAGTATATTGGTTGAAACTGGAAAATGCAGATGTCGTAATTATACTATTAGTCTCATATGATTCACTAATGGTAAATCTTAATTACGCTTTCGGGGTGGGGGCTGCCCGACGGCATCAGTGTTAGCGTGTCGCTGCAACCGACCACTCGAGACCCGCTGTTCGTGACGTGGCAGAAGTCGCAATATCGTTAGGATGAGAGATGACAGGCCTCTTCGATCCGTTTGCTTTGAAAAATCTACACCTGAAAAACCGCATCGTCATGGCACCCATGACGCGCAGCGGCTCGCCTGGCGGCATTCCGGGAAAGAGTGTCGCGCAATATTATCGTCGCCGCGCGGAGGGTGACGTCGGGCTCATCATTACTGAAGGCGTGGGCATTCGACGTCCCGGCTCTTTGAATGATGCTGGATCACCCGTGCTATATGACGATGCAGTGGAGCACTGGGCGCGTGTGGTTGAGGAAGTCCATGATGGCGGGGCGCCCATAACCGCTCAACTTTGGCATGTCGGAGCACGGCCTCGGGAGGGCTTCGGCACCCTTCCGCTTGGAGAGCCTGACAGCCCATCGGGCTTTGCCTGGCCGGGGATGGCGGTCGGCAAGCCTATGACAGAAGCCGCAATTGCAGACACGATTGCCGCTTATGCGGAGGCGGCCCGCAATGCTGTTGGTGCTGGTTTCGATGCTGTCGAAATCCACGGCGCTCACGGGTATTTGATCGACCAATTTTTCTGGAATGCGACAAATCTCCGCACAGATAGCTGGGGGGGCGTCACACTTGCGGATAGGACCGAATTTGCGGTCGCTGTTATCCGCGCCGTCCGCGACGCGGTCGGCACCGATATGGCGCTGCTGTTACGTGTTTCTCAGGACAAGTCGCCAGATGGTAGCATTCGTCTCGCCAATTCACCCCAGGAGATGGAAAGCTGGCTTGCTCCATTGGTTGAAGCCGGCATCGACATGCTCCATTGTTCTGGCATGCGTAACTGGCGGACGGAGTTTGACGGATCGGACCTCAATTTCGCTGGTTGGGCAAAGAAGCTGACGGGATTGCCGACGATTTCTGTCGGGTCTGTGGGGCTTCGGAACCCCGGTTTTGAAGGGTTCATCCCACCTGCCTCTATCGAGGACGTGCTCCGGCGCCTTGATCGCGGCGATTATGACCTGATCGCCCTTGGCCGGGCGCTGATCGTTGATCCCGCGTGGCCGCGCAAGATAAGGGAAGGACGGCTTGGTGAATTGCGGCCTTTTTCGGCTGAGGCGCTAGCTACCCTCGAATGAGGCATGAGGGAGCGATGGTTTCTAGATCTTTGACCTCTGACTCAAAGTCGAGACTGCTAACTTCCGGATCTCTGCACACCCGCTATGTTGTGGATGAGAGACGAGATCCAGATATTCCACCTCAGGCGCGTGCTTTCCATAGATGGCCGGTATTCGTGTTCTAAGAGCATTGCAGGGTGAGATAGAGTTGTTGACCTCCTTTTCTAAAAATGGGCCATGATATCTCCGCTCTGTCCAAGAACAGTCTATCTCGTCTAACCGCAATGAAGGCGCATAGTTATGAGCTTCCCGGATCATTTAATCTCGCCCGGCCCGGCAACACAGATATCGACGCGGTCATGGCCGTGTCAGCCGTCTTCAGCGGTGCGACGCCTCTCTGCTACGACCGTTATAGTTGGCCGGTTTTTATCGCAGCCCATCTGATTGTGGACGGCCATTTGGTGAAAATATAGTGATAGAATTGATCATGTAATCAACGGGCGTCCTGTGAACATGTTTAACAAGGCAGAACGGGGCTAACCATAAATCGCGGCGCGGACCTATATACCCCGATTTAACATAGTCGACCGGTCCGGCGACTGCGCGAACTGAAGGATTTAAGATGGCGGATTTACGACTTGCAGGCAAAACCGCAATTGTCACTGGCGGAGGCGATGGCATCGGACTCGGTATTGTAAAGCGTTTCGCACGTGCAGGTGCTGCGGTTATGATCGCGGAGTATAACGAGGAAAAGGGTGAGATTGCAGCTGAAGCCGTTCGTAGCGAGGGTGGCCAAGCTCAATTCATTCGGACCGACGTCACCGACCGCAGCCAGATGGAAGCAGCTGTCGATGCCACCGCAAATCGGTTCGGCAGCATCGATATTCTCGTCAATAATGCTTATAGCGGCGGAACATTTTCGCGCGCTGAAGCTATGGCTGACCAACATTTTCATCAGTCTTTCGCAATCAACGTCTTCGGCCCAAAATGGGCTATGGACCGAGCGCTCCCGCACATGAAGGCAAATGGCTGGGGTCGGATCATCAACATCTGCTCACTGAACGGCGTCAATGCACATATCGGGACCGTCGACTACAATGTTGGCAAGGAGGCATTGCGAACGCTTACGCGAACTGTCGCGCGGGAATGGGCGATGCTGGGCATTTGCGCCAACATCATCTGCCCCGCCGCAGCATCTGCCTCCTTCCGCGAGTTCGAGAGATTACAACCTAGCGCAGCATCGTCAGCATCCGCAGAAAATCCCATGGGCCGGATGGGTGATCCGGAAGCCGACATCGGCGGTGTTGCTTTGTTCCTTGCGAGTGAAGACGCACGTTATCTCACAGGAAACACTCTGTTTGCCGACGGGGGGGGGCACATCAACGGGGTAGCCTGGGCACCAGAACTGCCCCGTCCTTCAAGCGAGAACTGAACGGGTCAGGTGGATCGACCGCTACAGCGTGCGATCCCTTAAGCGCTAATTTAGACGCAGGAAAACGTATGAAGAAGGTCGCAATTGTCACTGGCGCTACCCGTGGAATCGGCAAGGTCACAGCCCTGACGCTTGCTGCGCACGGGTTCGCTGTCGTCGTCATGGGCCGTACGCAATATGCCGGCGACGGGTCAGTTGGGGTCGGTGAGCCAGTCCCTGGCAGTATTGAGGAAACTGTTGCCGCTATCGACGCTACAGGCGGCACGGCACTAGGTGTCAGGTTTGACCTGCTCGATCGAGCGTCGATCGATGCGGCGCTGGACGCAGCTATCGCACACTTTGGGCGCATCGACATCCTCGTCAATAACGCCATTTATCAAGGTCCGGGCACGATGGACCGGATCGCTGATTTCACAATGCAACAGGCCGAGGATAACTTTGCCGGTAGCCTTATAAATCAGATTTATATAAGTCGCAAAGCGATCACCTCAATGCCGCCCGGCGGGGGTCGTGTGGTTTTTGTCTCCAGTGGCGCGGCCGTGGCCGAGCCGACGCCCGGCGAGGGATTGCTTTACAGCGCCGCAAAGGCGGCACTGAATCGAGTTCCGGCATTCATCAACCTTGAGTATGCGAGTGAGGGGATTCTTGCCTTTCTTGTGGAACCGCAGTTCACACTCACTGACAGTATGCAAGCTCGCTGGGGAGATGACGCGGTTCGGGCCATCGGCGGTGGTCACCCGCCGCGCCGCCCGGAGGAGACCGCGAACACGATTGCTTGGCTATGCACGAGCCCAAATGCCGCCAGGTTTGCTAACGGGGAGATGCTTAATGCCCCTGATTTCTTCGCAATTTACGAAATTTCTGATTACGATAGCGTCATAGCGAGCGAATATCGCACGGACGATCAGGCAACGTAGGGCAGCCTCGCCTGCGCAGTTGGCTGCGGTAACAATGATCATCAAATTGCCGCCGCGAGGGCGCTTGTACGAGTTTCATACGCAGATTTTTTTCACGTCGGACCTTGTTCTGTGAATGGCTCTGTTCTGCAAGAGTAAAATGGCCTGGACTTTAAACCGTTTTGTGCCGGTCACTTGAGAGCTTCAGCCTCGTTCAAAGAGACCGTCGAGAGTGAAGCGTTCAAGCAGAAGGCGGCGCGGGTTGCGCTGACCAAGAAGGGCAGCATCATGCCGCAACCATCGAGGATAGTACCGGATTGCATTCACGAATTGCAGATTGCGATCATCGTGCATCGCCCAAGCCTTGAAGCTCGGATGACTGCCCATCTGAAGAACGATTAAATATTCTAAGACGGTAAGCGGGGTCTGGCGACCGCCTTGCGCAGCGCCCATTAGCCGGGATGATTGCCGCTCTTTAAGCGGGGTGGCCGGTGTCGGACGAGATTGAAGATTCAGCGAGCAGCGCAGCGACTACTCATACGAGCGGTCGTATGAGTAGTCGGATAGAGATCGTTAGCCGGGTGTCAGGCCGGCGGCGGTGGACGGTAGAGCAGAAGCTGGCCGTGCTGCAGGATGCATTCGGCCCGGAGGGCTGCGTGCGCGCGGCCTGTGAACGCCATGACGTCGGCAGCGGCTCGATCTACACATGGCGGCGACAGGCGATGTCCGGTGAGCTCGCCGGGGTGCGCAAGTCGATCAAGCCTGCCTTTGCGGAGGTGCAGATCAGCGATCAACTGGCCTTGCCTGGGCCAACGGTCGCAGGACGCAGCGAGGGAGTGATCGGCATCGAGCTGCCGTCTGGCATCAGGGTGAACGTGGACGCCACCGTCGATGCCGATGCCCTGTCGCGGGTGATCGGCGTCCTGACGCAATGATCCCGCTGCCGCCCTCAACGCGGATATTCCTGGCCTGCGGCGCAACAGATATGCGTAAGGGTTTTGACGGCTTGGCTGTGATGACGCAGCAAGTTCTGGAGCAGAGCCCGCATTCCGGTGCGCTGTTCGCCTTTCGAGGGAAGCGCGGTGATCTGGTAAAGCTGCTCTGGTATGACGGTCAGGGCATGTGCCTTTTCTCCAAGCGGATGGACCGAGGCCGGTTCATTTGGCCATCGACCAAGACCGGTTCGGTGGTGATGACGGCGGCCCAGCTTTCCATGCTTCTGGAAGGCATCGACTGGCGGCGGCCGGAACGCACTTTCACCCCATCACTCGCGGGCTAAAAACGCCCATTTTCCGGCGCTTTTTCTGGCATTGCGGCGTCTGTTCCGCTATAGGGTCGCGGTGTCGGACGCAGGCCTTTCCACCGCTGATAAAGACGCTCGGATCGCCGAGCTCGAAGCTGCTTTGGCGGCCGCCCATGCCGATATTTCTGCCCGAGACATCCTGATCGACACGCTGCGCGTGCAGATCGCGCGCCTCAAGCGGATGCAGTTCGGCAAGTCGTCCGAGAAGCTCGACACTCAGATCGCACAGCTTGAGCTTGCGCTCGAAGAGCTCGAAGGCGAGGCCATCGTCGCCGCCGCCCGCCGGGCCGATCCGGCAGAGGTTGATCGGCCGTCGCCTGTTCGTGCGCTGCCTGCTCATCTGCCGCGGGAGGAACAGCGGATCGAGCCCGAACAGGGCAGTTGCACCTGTCCAGATTGCGGCGGAGCGCTGCGGCCTCTGGGGCAGGATAGCGACGAGATGCTCGATGCCGTGCCAGTGCAATGGCGTGTCGTTCGGACCATCCGGCCCAAGTATAGCTGCCGGTCCTGCGAGAAGATCGTCCAGGCGCCCGTGCCGGTAAAGGCGATAGCGCGCGGCAAGGCGACCTTCGGCACGCTGGCCCACGTTGTCGTCTCCAAGTTCGACCATCATCTGCCGCTTTACCGCCAGGCCGAGATCATGGCTGCGCAGGGGGTCGAGATCGACCGATCGACACTGGCGGGCTGGGTAGGACAGGCATCCGTGCTGCTCGACCCGATCGTCAGTCGCATTCGCGAGGTGGGCCTCACCGCCTCAAAGATCCATACCGACGATACGCCTGTTCCCATGCTTGATCCGGGCCGGGGCAAGACGGCCACCGGCAGGCTTTGGGCTTACGCCGTCGATGATCGTGGCTCGGGCGCTACGACCCCCTCGCTCGTCTGGTATGAGTTCACCACCGATCGCACCGGTGCGCATCCCCAGCGTCAGCTGGCCAACTTCGCCGGCTACCTGCAGGCTGATGGTTACGCCGGTTATGACAAGCTCTACGACACGAACCGCGTCACCGAGGTTGCTTGCTGGGCGCATTTCCGGCGGAAGATATTCGACATCCACGCCACCAAGCCGACGCCGCTCACCACCGACCTGCTAGAACGCATCGGCCAACTCTATGAGATCGAGGCAGAGGTTCAAGGCCAGCAACCCGAGATCCGCCGACGAAGCCGGCACGACCGCACTCAGCCGTTGATCGATGATCTGCGGCAAGCACTTGACGATGCCCTGCGCCGCCTCTCGCCCAAGTCCGAGATGGCGAAAGCGATCGCCTATGGCCGCAAGCGCTGGGTGGCGCTCACGCGCTTCCTCGATGATGGGCGTCTGGAGATCGATAACAACATTGCGGAGCGTGCCATGCGATGCGTGGCCTTGGGCCGTAAAAACTGGCTGTTCGCCGGATCAAAGGCAGGCGGCGATCGGGCGGCGGCCATCTACTCCGTTATCGAGACCGCAAAGCTCAACGGCCTCGAACCACAGGCCTATATTGCCGACGTTATCGCCAAGATCGCCGGCAACTGGCCTGCCGCTCGCTGGGATGAACTCATGCCGTGGAATTGGCGACCAGATCAGCAACCGATCGCCGAAGCCGCCTGATCTGCGGCCTCCAGCCCACGCTTACCTAAGACGGCTCGGTAGCAAAAGCTCAACTGGATGCCCGCAGCTACGCTTGAACAGGCCTCGAGCCGTGTGTGACAACGTACTTTCACGCGATACGCGAGTGCTGTTGAGGGGAGAGGACGTCGTCTGCCAGATTCGATCAATCTTGGGCCGAAACCGACAGCTTATCGGGCGAGATCGAGCTCATGCTACGTTGATTGAACACGTCTTGGCGAACACATTCAGTTCCCGCTTTCCTACTTTACCGCAGATGCCGAGATATGAATGCATCGCCCGTGTTTCACGATGCTACGCGATATTGCTACGGCCGCTTCGGGTGCCGGGTGTTCGTCGAGACCGACCTGCTCGCAAGGGGCCGCTCGGCGAAAATGTGGAAATCGGATTCGATCGACGGACACTTCGTCAACATGCTCAATTAAACAGGAATCGGAAGAAGTTGATCCTTCAATCGGGTCATCCGCGAACGCTTGGTTACCAAATCGCGGCTCGTCAGCTGACTACCAGCAGCTCGCACGCTAATAGCGTGTTACCATTGCGAGATCATGAGACCTCGAATTCTTCGGCAAGGCCGGCAGCTTCGGCGGAAGGCGCGACCCACAGCTTGAACTTTCCGGTTTCGACGACGGGCTTCAGATCCACACCAAGGAAGGCTAGATCAGCCGCAGCCAGGTCAAATGTGACCTGCTGCGATCGTTTTGGCGGCAGATCGACATGCTTATATGCCTTCAGCTCCCGGACAGGCTGGGTGACGCTTGCAACGACGTCCTGGACATATAGCTGCACCAATTCCCTCGCAGCGTATTTCCCCTCATTCTTGATCGTCACGGTCACGCGCAAGCTGCCGTCCTTCGGGATCTGCTTGGAGGACATGGCAAGATCGGCATAGCTGATTTCCCCGTAGGTCAGGCCATGTCCGAAAGGGAAACGAGCGTCATATCTAGATGTGATATATCGCGCGTTGGCCGGACGCCCGGGCCGGCGATGCGCGTAATAATAAGGCACCTGGCCTGCTGAAATCGGGAAGCTGACCGGAAGGCGCCCCGACGGACCTGTGGCGCCGAACAGGATATCGGCCACGGCATTGCCCATTTCCGAACCCAGGAACCAGGTGACGAGGATCGCCGGTGCATTAAGGATCGCGCCTTCCAGCGCGAGTGCGCGGCCGTTTCGCAAGGCGACGATCATCGGCTTTCCGACAGCGGCTACCGCCTCTGCCAGGGCCTGCTGCGGGGCAGGAACCACGATCAAGTCGCGCGAGGCCGCCTCGCCCGACATCGCTTCGCGTTCGCCCACGGCAAGGATAACGATATCCGCTGATCGCGCGGCTGCCACGGCCGCATCGATGCCGCCCTCGATCGGCGCTGTAATCTCGCTACCTTTCACCACGCTGATCAGCGAAGCATCACTGACCGCCGCTCGCACGGCACTGGCAAGATCGACCGCTTCCTTATTGTCAGCAAAGAGCGTCCAAGGCCCGTGCAGATTGCTGGGTCCCTCCGCAAAGGGGCCGATGATGGCGATCCGCTTGCCCTCGCGCGGCAAAGGCAAAAGGTTGCCGTCATTCTTCAGCATGACGATAGAACGTTGGGCCGCCTCGCGTGCGAGCGAGAGCGCCGGCTTGGTGCGCATGCGCGCCTTTTGCCGCTTCAGGTCCATGCGGCGGAAAGGATCCTCAAACAGACCGAGCCTTTCCTTGAGCGCGAGGACGCGGCCGACCGCCTCATCCACCCGCTCCATCGGCACTTCGCCAGCCTGCACCAACGAAGGCAGATGATCGCGGTAGATGCCGCTGGCCATGCTCATGTCGAGCCCTGCCATGATGGCGATCCGCGCGGCGTCCCTTGCGTCGGCTGCAAGGCCCCGCGCGGCGATTTCAACATCTCCATTATAGTCGCCGACGACCAGCCCATCGAAGCCCATCTCACCGCGCAATATGTCGGTCAGGAACTCACGGCCGCCATGGATTGGACGGCCAGCGATATCCTCGAACGCGGCCATGACCGTGGCGCAGCCTGCATCCACGGCGGCCTGGAACGGTGGCAGATAGACTTCGCGCAGCGTGCGTTCCGAAATGTCCGCCGTGTTATAGTCCAGCCCGCTTTCTGCAGCCCCATAAGCCACAAAATGCTTCATGCAGGCGGCAACTGAAGCGTCGTCGGCAAGAGAGCGGCCCTGAAAGCCGCGGGTCCGCGCACGAGCCATGTCGCTCGACAGCAGCACATCCTCGCCCGCCCCTTCGACCGTACGGCCCCAGCGTGCGTCCCGGCCTATGTCCACCATCGGCGCAAAGACCCAGTCGAAACCGGTTGCCGCCATTTCTTCAGCGGCCGCACGGGCGGTGCGCTCGGCAAGGTCCGGGTCAAAGCTTGCCGCTTCCCCGAGCGGCACCGGGAAAACCGTGCGGTAACCGTGGATCACATCGCCCGCGAAGATCATGGGAATGCCAAGGCGGCCCTTCATCGCTGCGGTCTGAAGCTTGCGATGCGCCTCGACCCCGAAACCGTTGAACACGCCGCCCAGCCGCCCGGCCTGCGCGTCGTCCGTTAAATTCTCGACGTTGCGCAAGGCCGCTTCCGGATTGATCTTTGCTGCTGCTGCTGATGTCCAAGGCGTGGGCATAAGCGTCAGCTGCCCCGCCTTTTCTTCGATTGTCATCTGAGCGATCAGCGACTTGACCCGGCCGGAAAGCGGACGGCGGGCAGCGGCCATCGCAGCGGGGATTCCCGAGGCCTGCCATGCGAAAAGGCAGGCGGAGCTGATCAGGACAGACCTGCGGCTGACATTGGGCTGGCGCAACATTTTCAGGCAACTCCAGTAAAAAGAGAGGGGTCTTCAGACCGCTGATTATGAGGTTATTTCTTTGCCGTTGGCGCAACCCGGCCCTTGAAGCCCGGCGGCCCAGCTGATCGCTCCAGCGATCATTTCACGATGCTGCGGTTCCCGATATGTGGAGGCCGCGTGTCCCAGCGCGGAATAAAATGCGCGTCCATCCTTCACGCAATGCGTCCAAACCATCGGATGATCGGCACCCATGCGGATGTCCTTCGGCTTGGTGAAAGGTAGCAGTTTTTCTTCGGGGCGGTAAGTTCCCTCATCGATCGTCGCGAGAATGTGGTAGCCCTTGTCGCGAGGGTTCGTCGCAAAGGAATACCATTCGTCCGTCCGGCGCCATGTCGGGCCCAGATGACGGGTAGCGGGATGGTTCCGATCTTCGACATCGAGCGTAGCCATCTGGAATTGCGGGTCCATGATATGACCAATGAACTGGGCCCCGATCAGGTCATCGACATACCAGCGCCAGGCATATTGCGGATCGCCGCCCGCACCGTGCAGCCCGACAAAGCCGCCACCCTTCTCCATCCATTTGCGGAAGGCGGCACGTTGCTCCGAGGTCAGGACGTCGCCGCTCACGCTGTTCCATATCACAGCCTTGAAACGGGCAAGCTGGTCCGGGTTGAATATGGCGGCATTCTCGGTCGCATAGCTGCCCCAGCCACGCTGACGGGCAATCTCCTCCAGCGCACGATTCGCCGCAACTATCTGCGCGTCGTCGCGAAATCCATTGGTCTTGGAAAAAATGAGAATAGCAGGGTAGGCAAGCTTAGCGGAGATTTGCGGCGGCGTCTTATCGTAGCTGCTGCCAATGCTCAGGACCAACCGACCAAAATTACCCGGCCCTACGGCGGTCATGAACATCAATGACAGGCCCACCAGAACGAGGATCAAAATCACGGCGAGCACGCCAAGGACCCGGAACACCTTCCGCTTCGCGACCGCCTTCATCACCTCACCCCTACTCAACGTTGTTCAGCAACGGGCAAGGCATAGCGCTTTATCACGGGAGAAGTAAACAGGTTCGTTGCATTAAACCAACATCCTGCTAAATAGTTTGCCACTCATTGATGGAGAGAGAAAAATGAAGAAATTGATCTTGGTCGCCGCGGTAGTCGCGATGGCACCCCTGCCCGCTTTTGCTCAGGCAGCTTATTCAAGCTCGACGACGGAAATCGGCGCCCTGCTTGACGATCCCGCTGCAAAGGCTGTTTTGGAAAAGCACGTTCCCGGCATGACCACGAATGATCAGGTCGATATGGCTCGTTCGATGACGTTGAAGGATATTCAGCAATATTCGCCGGATCAGATCACGGACAAGGTACTTGCCGATGTCGACGCCGACCTCGCCAAACTGAAGGCCAAGTAAGCCTCGCGCGATTGGCCGGCTGTCATATGCTCCGGCCAATCGTGTCAACCAGGCCAATACTTTACCAACTGTCCCTACCACGCAACAGCACGTCCACCGCCTGAGACGCGAATTCCGCCGCTTCTTCAGTGCTGATCTCGCGCACCGTTTCCTCGGTCCTGCGCCACCCCTGGATCATACTCAACAACTGCAGCGCTACGCGCTTGGGCTCCTTAGGAGGCACAGCATCGTTCTGCGTCCCTATGATGATTTCGTTCGTGAGGAAGCCGAGCTCGTAATTGTAGCCGAGGTTGTAGAAAGATTCAGCGATCTCGGGGAAGCGATGGGCCGTCGTCAAGATCAGCCGATCAAATTGCCGAACTTCAGGGTTGGCAAGCATGTGGACAAAGGTCTGGGCGTGCCGCTTCAGGCTTTCGGGAAATGTCTCGGGCACCTCGCTGTTGCGGGCACTTGCTTCGTTAGACCAGGTGCGGATGCGATCTTCCACTACAGACTTTATCAACGCTTCCTTGGTCGAATGACGGATGTACAATGTTCGTTTGGAAACACCGGCCGCCTGCGCCACCGCTTCCATCGAGGTTGCTTCATAGCCGAGCGACAGGAACATTTCCTTCGCCGCTGACAGAATAGCTTCCTCTATCTCGCCCGCTTTCTTGGTTGGCGGGCGTCCCATGCGCCTACTAACCCGCGTGGCTTGAGGTTTAGGCTTTGCGTCAACCGGCGAACCGCGCTTCTTCGATTCCTTCACCCAGATGTCCCGTCTTCGTTAGGCAGTCTCACTTATGAAGTTATCGCCTGCACCACAAGACGCCCACAAAAGCGAATTTAGGCTTCTATTCATTCAAACATTTCAACCAATGCGACGCCTTCAGGCGGCAGGTCCAGCGTCAAGACGCCCTCTTTATCCAGGCGCCGCGTTTCCGGCGGCGCGAGTTCGGCAGCCCGGCGGATCTGATCGATTTGATCCTTTCTGGGATATTGCGGCGACCCCAATTCTCGCCACTTCGGGAGAGGCGAACCCCGCTCCTGATCGACATAGCTGACCCGCACGCTCTTTCCTGGAGAAGCGCCCTTCAGCTTGACCTTAATCTTCTTGCGTTCGCCCGTGACGATCCGCTCGTTGCTCATGCCCGGTATCCCGGAAGGCTGCTTCACTTCGGCAAGATTCCATATCAGTGCAGCTGCGCCGTTCCTGGTCTTGCTCGCAAGAGCCGGTCCGGTGGTCGCCAGCCTGCGCTGACCCAGCCGGTGCAGCAGCTTGTAGGTGTTGAAGGACGGGCGCGGGATGCCGCGCTGGGCGATCATGCCCCAGCCGCCGTCGCCTTCCTTCAGGATGAAATTGGGGAAGTTGATCTCTTCGAACACATTGCTGATGCACCATTGCGACATGGCGTGGCAGTAAGGCAGGCAATTGCTGATGACATGGGCGATCATCGCGGGACTGTCGGACGACCATTCCGATAGCCACAGTTCCGCGCCCTTGTATAGCGTCGCGTCGATCTGGCTCCGTACCTTGGCCATGGCTGCGGGGATCACATCCTTGTGAGGAATTTTATTCGCCTCGCCAAACAGTTCCTTCTGGTCATCGCCCGCATAGATATGCGTCGAAACAAAATCGACGGGCAGATTTTCCTGAGCGCAAAAGCCGAGAAACTCCGGCATCCATTGTGCCGCCGCGGTGGAGGGGCCGCCCACGCGCAACTTGGGGTCTACCGCCTTGATCGCGCGCGCCGCGGCCTTGTACATAGCGAAATAGTCCGCTTGCGTACCGCTGAAGAACCAGCTCAAGTTGGGCTCGTTCCAAACCTCGAAATACCACTGGCGTACTGTGCCCAGACCATAGCGATCGATCAGGTGGCGCACGAAAACGCCGATAAAATCGCCCCATGCCTGCGGCGAAGCTGGCGGAGTGATATTGGCGTTGTAGGTGAAATTCAGCTTTGTGTTCCCGCTGGCGAGCTTCTTGGGCATGAAGCTCAACTCAACGAAAGGCTGCACTCCCCTCGCCAGAACGCCGTCATAGACTTCATCGACATTCTGGAAATTTGGATCCTTGCCGTTCATCCCTCCGGGCCAGACGCCAAGATCATCGTTGAATATGCCGTGAAACCGCACGCGTTCCAGGCCCGTTTCGACCCTGAACCGCTC
Organism: Sphingobium sp. TomMM35A; assembly: GCF_054771735.1. NCBI lineage: Bacteria > Pseudomonadati > Pseudomonadota > Alphaproteobacteria > Sphingomonadales > Sphingobiaceae > Sphingobium > Sphingobium sp. TomMM35A. Next base: position 452,666 of record NZ_BSRC01000001.1, on the reverse strand, counting down.
CAGATCATGCCGCCAACTTTCCCGCATCGTGGCGGAGGCCCGATCCGATCCCGCGCAACGCGACCAGATATGATCCAGCGCGCCCGTCTCGTGGCGAAGATCGATCTCCACATGCTCGGTATCGGTCTGGCCAAAAGACGGCTTAGTAAGAGCAGAAGAAGCCAAGACTGCTGCTCCGGCACCAATTATTTCGCGGCGATCCCACATCATCTTCACTCCTGTGCGCGGTCGGCGCGCGCCACCTTTGCTAATGTCGCTGGTCAGGCAACCGTAAGCTTCACCGACTTCAGATCGACCGAGTTCGGACCGGCGTGAATCGTGAAAGTGCCCGGTTCCACGACATAGTTCATGTCGATGTTCCAGAATGCCAGGCTGTCGGTATCAAGGCGGAACTGCACAGTGCGCTTTTCACCTGGCTTCAAGGTCACCCGTTCAAATCCGCGCAACTCCAGTACCGGTCGCGGCACGGAACTTACATCATCGCGGACATAGAGCTGGACCACTTCATCGCCTGGCCTTTGTCCCGTATTTGTGACGTCCACCTCCACGATTGCTGTTTCGCCGACCGCAATGGTGGCCTTCGCGAGGCGCGGCGCGGTCATCTCGAACGTCGTGTAACTCAGGCCATAACCGAAAGGAAAAAGCGGCGTCGGCTTGGCTTCTACATAGCGCTGGCCAATCTTGGCTGAAGAATGCTTGTTGTAGAACACTGGCAGGTCGCCAACCGACCGGGGAAAGGTGATCGGCAGTTTGCCACCCGGATTGACCTTGCCGAAAAGCATATCGGCAAAGGCGTTCCCTCCCTCCTGGCCGAGATACCAGCCCTCCACCAGAGCATTGGCCTTTTCGGCCAGGCGACTAACCGTGAGCGGACGCCCGTTGATCAGCAAAGCAACAATCGGCTTGCCTGTCGCGATCATCGCATCCACCAGCGCGTCCTGATCGCCGAACAGGTTCAGGCTGTTACGATCGCCCGGCGCTCCAGCATGGATCGCCTCGCGGGTGATTTCCGGCACGTCGCCGACGACCAACAGGATGACATCTGACCGTTTCGCGACCTCCACAGCCTGGGCTATGCGCGTCGCATTCTCCGCCGGATCGGCGTAGCGCGCGGCGCGGGCGGGCAGATGCTGACCCGTGGGGTCGGGTTTGACGATCTGGACACCTTCGGCATGCTCGATGGAGATCGCTCGCCCGGCAGCCGCTTTCACGCCCGCCAATATCCCCACCGCCTGCGCGTTAACGGATGAATAGCCGCCAAACAATGGCTCAACCGCGTTCGGTCCGATGACTGCGATCTTGCGCGGCTTGGCCGGATCAATCGGCAGCAAACCGTCATTTTTCAGCAGCACCAGAGACTTCTGCGCGACCTTGCGTGCAATCGCCTTGCTGGCGGGCGCATTGACCTGACGCAGGGCGAGGGATTTGTTCAGATAGGGATTCTCAAACAGACCAGCCTCGAACTTGAGCGCCAAAATGCGGGATACCGCGGCGTCGATGCTGGCTTCGGGGATCCGGCCAGCGCGCACCAGCTCGGGCAACCGTGCATAGGCTTGACCGTCCGGCATTTCGGCATCGATGCCTGCATGAACCGCCAGCACGGCGGCATCATCGTCATTCGCCGCCATTTGATGATGCGTGATCAAATTGGTGACCCCGCCATAATCGCTAAAATACGCCCCGCGAAAGCCAAGCCGCTCGCGTCCGGTACGTTGCAGAAGCTCGTAGTTGGCGTGGGAGGGAACGCCCCCAAGCTCGTTGTACGAAGGCATGATCACGGCAGGGTCGGCGTTTTTGATTACCTGCGCGAAGGGTACGAGGAAATTCTCGCGCAGCGTCCGCTCGCTCATGTCAGCTGGACCGATATTGAGCCCGCTCTCGGGTGCGCCGTGAATGAAGTGTTTGAGCGTCACGAACACCTTGTCCGCCGCCAAAGGTCGCTGCCCCTGCTGCCCACGCACTGAGGCGATGCCCATCCGGCTGACCAGATAAGGATCTTCGCTGAAGAATTCCTCGACCCGGCCGAAGCGCGGATCGCGGGCAAGGTCCAGAACCGGACTGAGCGCGACGGTAGCGCCCCGCAGGCGGGCCTCTCGCGCCGCCAGTTCGTACGCCTGCTGGACAAGCGCCGGATCCCAGGTGCTGCCAAGGCCCAAGGGAATCGGAAAGATAGTCGCGTCTCGCGCCTTCAGGCCATGAGCGGTTTCCTCATGGAACAGGGCTGGGATGCCGAGGCGGGTATTTTCGACAAGGTGCCGCTGGATGGCGTTCACCAAGTCAATCGTTTCCCCCACGGTGCGATAGGCGTCCTTGGCCGACCTGGCCGTACCGTTTGTATCGCTCGGGTTGCCGATCTGCCCGATGCCGCTGACGAAAACCTGCTTCGCCTTTTCTGGTGAGAAATTGTCTCCGTCGAGGAACAACGACTTGGTGTACGCCATCGACCGCATCTGTGCGGCCTTCTCCTCCAGGGTCATCCGGCTCAGCAGATCGCGGACGCGATCTTCGATCCGAGCCTTGGGATCGCGATACACTGCCCTGTCCACACCGCTAGCCATCGCGGCTACCGGCGTCGCTAGAGCAGTAGAGGCAATGAACATACGCCGCGTAATTGCGAGCCTATCAGCCAAGATAATTCTCCGTCGGAATGTACCGCCGATCCCGTGCCCTGTAGTCGAGGACCGCTCTCCGCACCTTATAACCGACGGAATGAGAAGTAAACACGTACGTTGCATTTCGCATGGTACGGCAAGGATGCTCCACCAGAAAAAATATCCCGCCAACCAAAGGCTGGCGGGAGGTGGAGAGGCTTAGAATTTAAAAGTCCCGGAAAGACCAAATTCCCGCGGGTTGGTTACGTTCACGGTGCGGTAGCCCGAGTCGTAGATGACGCTCGGATCATTGCTCGCTTCGAACGTGCTGTTGTTGATGCTGATGTTCGTGATCCGGTTCTGGTTCAAGAGGTTGCGGACGAACGCCGAGACTTCCCACCTACTTTCTTCGCCACGCAGACCGACGAAGAGATTGATCAGTTCACGCGAAGGATAGCGGAACTGCTGGCGGTCGGAATAGACGCTCGGGCGGTAGGTGAACAGCGCCCGGACGAAGGGTTGCATCGGACCGGAGCCGAAGCGCACTTCGGTATTTGCCGTCAAGCTGAAGTCAGGAATATCGGCCAGCCGCGAATTGCGACTGCAGAAGCTGACATTGTTGACACCGCCAAAGGCCGGGTTCGGGATGACGACTGGCTGGCCAGTGGCAGGATCGATCGTCGTGCAAGGCAGCAGGGCATTCTTATAACGACCCTTGATGTAGGACATGCTGACCGAGAAGTCCCAATTGTCGGTCGGGCGGCCTGCCAAAGTTGCTTCGATGCCCTTCACCGTCGCTTTACCATTATAGTTGTAGTCGGCGGTCGTATCGACGTCGCCATCAGGCGGGCCAACATACACACCATCAGGCTCGCCGTCACCGGTCACATCGATGTTGGTTCCCTGATCAGTCGCAATGCCGGTGAAGCGCGAAATGAAGTTGTCGAACTTCTGATAGAAGGCCGACACGTCAAGCGACAGACGCCGGTCGAGGAAAGCGGACTTGAAGCCCACTTCGAAATTGTCCGAATGTTCCGGCTTGCTGATCGCCAAATCCTCACTGACATTCTGCGGGATGCCGACGCCAGCAGTCGATCCGCGGAACGCCCGGCCATAGGATGCATAGACGGTAAGATCGCGGCTGACCTCATAGGTCAAAGATGCCATGCCGGTGAAGGGACGTTCCTTGGACTTATAATCCACGATGGGGAAGGTGCCCGCACCCGGAATTGTGATCGTCGCGAACTGCTGACCGTTGGACATCGTGTAACGGCCTGCCGCTTCGAACGTCAGTTCATCGGTCGGCTTCAACCGCACGCTGCCAGCGAACGCCCAGGTCTTGGATTTGACCGGAACATTGATGAAGCCCGTCACCGGAACGATTGCGACCGGAGCAGGGACACCAGGGAAGCCGACGATATAATCGAGCGGATTTTCGACGGTCACATCGCCGGTCTGATGCGTGTGGAAGACGCTGGCAGTCCAATTGAAGAAGCCTTCATTGTTGGACATCAGGCGGAGTTCAGCCGTATCAACATTATAGGGCGTCCGCGTGAGCTGGGTCGGCGCATAGTTGGCAATGGCGTTGCCAGGATCATTCTCGCTATATTGCGTCAGCTTGGTTTCCTGATGGCCGCCAACAAATGCGAGCGTAACCGGACCCAGGTCATATTTGGCGTCCAGCGTAACGAGGTGCGTGTTGTTGAGGTAGCGCCTGCGGCCTTCGGACAGGCTGAACCGATCATCCAGCCCGATCGGCGGATTGCCGATGGCTGCGTTGCCGGGACCAAAGACCTGCGTGTAAAGGCGGTTATCAGCGTTAAGGTACTGATACATCACGTTGATGTCGAAGCCCTCGGTCGGCTGCAAAGCCACCGACAGGCGAGCGCTTTCGGTACGGCTGCGTGAACGGTCGCCGCGGGTGATGTTGCGGACCTGGTTCAGGCGATTGCCATCCACAAGGACGGCAGCACGGATCGCAACCTTGTCGGTCACGAGCGGCAGTGACACGCCGCCCTGGACGTTGTAGCCAGCGTCTTCCGTCGCCGTGCCCTGAATATATCCTTCAATCGTATTCAGGTTGGGACGGCGGGTGCGCAGGGTGATCGCGCCCGACGGCGCTGTACGGCCACGCAGCGCGCCCTGAGGGCCGCGCAGCACTTCGATCTGGTCAATATCGTAGATTGCGGTGAACGCTGTTTGCGCGTCGATAGGCACTTCATTGAAATAGAGGTCAACCGCGGGACCGGTGCCCTGGTCGGGATCGAACGTCACACCTCGAAGCGTTGCTGAATTGGCGCGGCCATTGTCGTTCCGCAATTCAAGCCCCGGAGCAAGCTGCTGCACGTCTTTGACGTCGAAGATCTTCAACCGCTCAATCTGTTCGCCAGTGGCGACGTTGATGCTCATTGGAACATCCTGCAGCGCTTGCGCCCGACGAGTAGCCGTGACGATAATTTCAGTGCTCGACTGATTGGTGCCCGATGAAACATTTCCGGTCGCAGTCTGGGCTGCAACTGGCACCGACAGACCAAAAGCAGAACTAGTCACAAGGAGTAACAAGTTTAAATTGCGTGAATGCTTTTGCATTATCCACTCCCATCTGAAATTATAACACTGGTTTTCAATAATAAATCAGAGCCTCCGGAAACGATCGCCAACTCAACAAGTGTTGATCGTTTGCCTATCTCCGGTTGTCGCGCACGACCTTTGAAACCGCACAGTTGCCCTGAACAGAGACGCAGATCAGACCCGCAGACGAAGCCTCGGCCTGTAAAGCACGCGTTTGGTAGCGCTATCTTGTGCGTAAAAGCGTCGTGGTCGGTTCCTGCATGATTCCCCCTTTCCGTGCGCGACCGGTAAAGTCTACCCAAGCAAATCGAAAAGTAAACTGCTATGGAAACATTTTCCTGATTTGCATCTGAAGCGCGCGCGGGATCGATCAAAACGCGTGCGGTCAGACATCCGTTCACGCCAGCCGCGGCCGATGACGTAGATAACCGGTTAAAGCTTCTTAAGCCTGGCAGCGCTGAATGAAGTGCTCACTTCAAATATCTCGTAGAGATCCAGCCATCGCATGCTGGACGACATAGAATTCAAGGCATTTGTTGAGTGACTGACCGGCTCGATACAGAAAAAATTCTGGTCTTTTGGAGTATAAACCACCGTATGGGGCAGCGCCTCGTTGGGGTTGATTTGAAGTGACAAATCACGAGAAGGCCAAAGGATCGAGATCGGTCCATGACGATTGGTGTAAACAGTATCAACCTCGCGTTGCGCAACAGCACCGCCCTGCCACCAGTCGATTGCACAATCTCTTTCATCGAGTCTTTGCGGAAGACAGTCCTCGTTATTCTGCCATTCCCCGCGATGGTACCCACGGTAGACAGCGTCAGGCACGCGTGGAAGATAGGGATGAATTCCCAAGCCTGCCGGCATCAAACTATCACTTAGATTGGTCACCGACAAAGCGATGGTCAATCCATCCTCAGCAAGTTCGAACCGCTGCTCGGCATAATAGCTCCAAGGCCAACCGTCGGCTCGATGGTGATGACCGATAGTTGCCACGCAGTGGCCGTAAGACTGGACAGTCCAAGGTGATAGCCAACCATAACCATGCAGCGTATGAGGATCATCAGAACCGGGGAAGTTCGGAGCGAGTTGTACGTCCATCCCATGCGCTTGAAAGCGGCCAAAGGCTATCCGGTTGGAAAATGGCACGAGCGGAAAGCAAGCAACATCCAATATGGACGGGCCGCAGACAGGGCGAAACAACGCTTCGCCCTGCCAATCAAACGCCAGGATCGAACCACCTCGTTCCGGCGCCAGCAGCAGCCGATATTCGCCTGCAGTCAGTTCCATCAGAAGCGATTCACCATGTTCTCCAGCCACTCCTGGCGACCGGAACGCGGCTGCGGCGCAAGATCGCGCCCAACCGCGAGATCGGCGATCGAACCCAGCGTTCCCTCGCTCGACCGGATATGCTGACCGAGTTCGCCCTGCCATGCCGCATAGCGCTCAGCACGGAATGCGTCGACGCGTCCATCCTCGATGATTGCGGCTGCCTTTACGAGCGCATGCGCAACCGTGTCGATCCCGCCGATATGACCATGGAACAGATCAATCGCATCTACGCTCTGTCGCCGGACCTTCGCGTCGAAATTAAAGCCCCCGTCACTGAAGCCGCCTGCACGGATGATTTCCAACATGGCCAGCGTCAACTCCTCGACCGAGTTGGGGAACTGGTCGGTATCCCAACCATTCTGATGATCGCCGCGATTAGCATCGATCGATCCAAATATGCCCAGCGCCCTCGCCATGGCGATCTCATGCTCGAACGTGTGGCCCGACAGAGTGGCGTGGTTCGCCTCGATGTTTACGCGCACCTCGTTTTCCAGGCCGAAGCGCTTCAGGAAGCCGTAAACAGTCTGGGTATCAAAGTCATATTGGTGCTTGGTCGGTTCATGCGGCTTCGGCTCGATCAGGATCGTTCCGGTAAACCCGACACGATGCTTGTGATCGACGACGAGGTTGAGGAAGCGGCCGAAATTCTCCTGCTCGATTCCAATTTCAGTATTGAGGATCGTGTCATAGCCTTCGCGGCCGCCCCACAGCACATAATTTGCCCCGCCCAACCGGTGCGTCGCGTCAAGGGCATCACGAACCTGACTCGCAGCCCACGCATAGACTTCCGGATCGGGATTGGTTGCAGCACCCGCCATGTAGCGCGGGTGGCTGAACAGGTTGGCCGTCCCCCACAGCAGCTTGCGGCCATGTCTGTCCTGCAACTCCTCCAGATGATCAACCGCCTCGGCAAAGCTCTTGCGGAACCCACCTATGGTGTCGGCATCGGCCATGACATCGACGTCGTGGAAGCAGTAGAAGGGCACGTCCAGCTTCTCGACGAAGGACAGCGCAGCCTCCCGCTTGGCACGAGCCGCCGCCGTATCGTTTGCGCCTGCATGCCAGGGGCGACGGAAGGTGCCGGCGCCGAACACATCGCTGCCTGGCCAGCAGAAGCTATGCCAGAAGCAGACCGCAAAGCGCAGATGCTCTTCCATGCGCTTGCCCAGGATGACCTTGTCCTTGTCGTACCAGCGATAGGCGAGGTCGTTATTACTCTCCGGCCCCTCGTAGGCGATGGTCGGGAATTCAGCGAAATAGCTGGCGGTCACGGATTTCTCCTTGAATTGATTGAACGGCGGAATAGGCGGCCCGAAAACGGGCGAGCCGCGGCGCAAGGCGATCGGCTAGCGCGGCGTCGGGCTCTATGATGTGAGAAATGGGGGGACGGACACAGGCTTCAGCCGCGCTGGCTCCAGTCACAGCCATGAGGGCGAGCTTCGCAGCGCCGAGTGCGGGGCCCACCTCCCCGCCCTCCAGGTAAGCAAGGCGCACATTCAGTGCAGCGGCGATGATCGTGCCCCAATATCGGGATCGCGCGCCCCCGCCGATCACCGAAAGCTGTTGGATTTCCGTACCGGCGTCGCGCAGCACGGCGATGCCATCTGCATGAGCGAATGCGACGCCTTCCAGGACAGCCGCTGCGATACGCCCTCGGTCCGTTTCATTGTCGATACCCAGCACAGCGGCACGAACATGTGGATCATTATGTGGCGTGCGCTCGCCCGAAAGATAGGGAAGGAATATCTCAGGCCCCCCTCCCGCGCCTCCCGCTTCGGCAAGGTCAAAGAATCCGGCCGGGTCATCGGCTCCGGTTGCCTTGACCCCCCATTCGATGCAGGAGGCCGCAGACAGATGCACGCTCATCTGGTGCCACATATCGGGAAGGCAGTGGCAAAAGGCGTGTACCGCACGTTCAGGGTTGGGGCGAAAAGCCCCAGTGGCCACGAAGATAACGCCAGAGGTGCCGAGCGACAGCAGCGCATCGCCTTCATTGACGACACCAATGCCGACAGCGCCCGCAGCATTATCACCGCCGCCAGCAGCCACCGGCACCCTCGCCATGCCCCACTGCGCCGCGACCTCGTGCCGCAACACGCCCGTAACGGCATTGCCCTCGAACAGCGGAGGCATGTGAGTTCTCGAAAGACCGGTGGCTCCAAGCATGACCTCGCTCCAGTCCCGCACCGCCACATCCAGCCACAATGTTCCGGCGCTATCGGACAGATCAGACGCCATGTCGCCGGTCATGCAAAGGCGCACATAATCCTTGGGCAGCAAAATCTTCTCGACGCGTTCGAAGATCTCAGGTTCATGCTCCGTCACCCACAGTAATTTGGGTGCGGTGAACCCAGGCATGGCAAGATTGCCTGTGATGGAACGCGATTCAGGAACCCGTTGCTCAAGTTGGCGGCATGCGTCTGAACTACGACCATCATTCCAAAGGATGGCTGGCCTCAGCGGACGATGATCTGCGCCTAGCAGGGTGGCGCCGTGCATCTGCCCAGCAAGGCCCACCCCTAGCACCCGCGCCCGGAGATCTTCAGGAAGCGCAAGAACCGCGGCCTCGGTCGCCTGCCACCAATGATCGGGATCCTGCTCTGACCAACCCGGGAACGGGCGGCAAACGCCTAACGGGGCGGTTCCGGCAGCCATGACCGCTCCGCTCTCCGCAACGATGACCGCCTTAACCCCTGACGTTCCGATATCTATGCCGAGATACATCCAGCTCCATCCTCCCGCCTTTAGGTAGCGCTACCATGAGGTATTGCGCAAGAGGCTTGCTCAACCGTCTCTGGCCGAATAGTCGATAAGACCAAGGGGAGCAGACCATGGCCGCCAGAAAAAATTTGCGCAGGAGAACCGAAGGGCCGACCGTTGCCGATGTGGCGCGGATTGCTGGAGTGTCCCCGATGACGGTTTCCCGGGTCATCAACCGCGATCAGCGCGTGAGGGAGACGACCCGCAAGAAGGTCGAAGAAACGATATCAGCCATCGGCTATGTGCCAAACGCAGCAGCCCGCTCCCTTGCTGGTGGGAAGCAATGCCGCATCGTCCTACTCTACCGCAATCCCAGCGCGGCCTATTTAAGCGAATTTCTCCTCGGTAGCCTCCATTCAGCACGGGAGAATGAAGCCGAACTGATCGTCGATGAGCATGATCCAGAGGAACTGCCCGCGAGCCTTGCTGCCCGGCTGGCTGCTCAGCGCATCGACGCGGTCCTGTTGCCGCCACCACTTTGCAATGACGGCGAATTGCTGGGCGCCCTCCAGAAAAGCGGCCTCGCCGTGGCTCAAGTGGCCTCAGGACAGCCGGCGCCTTCCTCTCACGCCGTCCTGATAGATGATGAGGAAGCTGCTTTCGCTATGACACAGCATATTCTTGCCCGCGGTCACCGCCGGATAGGATTTGCTGCAGGCGACCCCAACCAGACCGCCAGCCACCTCCGACGGAAAGGCTATGAACGCGCTTTGCTTCTGGCGGGTATCGCGCCGGAAGAGGAACTGATCGCACAGGGCAATTTTACCTATCGCGGCGGTCTGATAGCCGCGTCATCCCTGCTCGACCAGCCATCACCGCCCAGCGCGATTTTCGCTGCGAATGACGATATGGCGGCTGGTATCATCAGCGCCGCGCATCAACGCGGATTGGACGTACCGCGTGACCTTACGGTTTGCGGATTTGACGATACAGCAATCGCCACGACCATTTGGCCCGAGTTAACCACGGTGCGGCAACCGATTTCGGCGATGGCGAGCCTCGCCATCGACCTGCTTGCTCGCGCTGTCCGGTCCAAACGACCTCTCGCAAGCGCTCAGCCAGAGCATGTCAGACTGGATTTCGAGCTTGTCATACGAGGATCTGACGCAGCGCTATAGGGAGAGACTTGACGGCACCGCCAAGTTCGCCATGTTAGCGCTCACAATCAGGAGGGGTTCAGCTATGCATGGGGCTGCGCATGGGCGCGTCAATCTGGCGCTGATCAGCCGAATAGTCGCCGTAGCGACGATCGGCGGATTCATGTTTGGATATGATTCGGGGGCCATCAACGGCACGCAGGAAGGGCTTCGGCACACATTTGGCCTCAACGAGGCCCAACTCGGGCTGACCGTCAGCGCCCTGCTTCCAGGGTGCGCTTTGGGCGCTTTCCTCGCCGGCCGTTTCGCCGATATTTGGGGGCGCCGCTCCGTCATGATTGTGGCAGCGATCCTTTTCATCATCAGCGCGGCTGCGTCCGGGGGCGCATTCAGCGCAACGGTCCTGGGAATTGCCCGGTTTTTCGCCGGAATGGCGGTCGGCGCGGCGAGTGTCCTTTCACCCGCCTATATCAGTGAGGTGACTCCCGCACATATTCGTGGAAGGCTGTCGAGCATCCAGCAAGTGATGATCATATCGGGGCTGACGGGCGCATTTCTCGCCAACTACTATCTCGCAGACATAGCTGGGTCGTCACTTGGCACCGCATGGGCCGGACAGCCAGCATGGCGATGGATGTTCTGGGTTCAGGCGCTCCCCGCCCTTTTGTTCCTGGTCGCCTTGTTCGGCATTCCGGAAAGTCCGCGGTTCCTGATTGCCAAGGGACGGCTGCAACAAGCAAGGCTGGTGCTTGATCGCCTTATCGGCCCCCAAGCGGCGGCTGCCAAGATGGATGAGATCGGCGCGTCGCTTTCCCATGACCACCAACCGAGTCTTGCAGATATTCGTAAGCCCGGCGGCGGCTGGCGGAAGATTGTCTGGGTTGGCATTGGCCTTGCCGTGTTTCAGCAGCTCGTCGGCATCAACGTCGTCTTCTACTATGGCGCGGTGTTGTGGCAGGCGGTGGGCTTTACAGAGAGCGACGCGCTGAAGATCAACATCCTTTCGGGCGCCGTATCGATCTTGGCCTGCCTGATCTCGATCCTGCTCATCGACCGGATCGGGCGTCGCCCGCTGCTTCTGATCGGCTCTGCGGGCATGACGGTGACGCTTGGAACATTGGCATGGTGCTTCAGTAATGCGACGATTATCGACGGGGTGCTCCGGCTGCCTGAGGGGCTCGGCCTTGTCGCCCTCCTCGCCGCCAACATCTATGTCATATTCTTCAACCTCAGCTGGGGCCCCGTAATGTGGGTCATGCTCGGGGAAATGTTCCCGAACCAGATGCGAGGTTCTGCGCTTGCGGTGGCAGGCGCGGCACAGTGGCTCGCAAACTTCCTCGTAAGTTCGAGCTTCCCCTGGCTGGCGAAGAATATCGGCTTGCCCGTCACCTATGGCGCCTACACTGCCTTTGCCCTGCTGTCGCTGCTGTTCGTTCTGATGACGGTTCGGGAAACGAAGGGACTGGAACTCGAAGCTATGCAGGGTTAGCGGTTTTTCCAAGGCCTGCGGGTGGCGCCCCTGTTGATGACGGGCGCCACCACCACAACTCATCACACGATCTGCTGACAAATATGCTAGACTGTAGATTTACACTTCGGTCGTGGGCCTGGCGCGACGACCGTTGGCAATACGCCCTGGGCCGCCGTGCAGCTCGACCCAGGGTGCAGCACCGACGCAGCGAGAGAGTCTCGTCCTGTCTTTGATCTGTATGACCGACGGGCTGCTCAGTTGGGCGTTGCCAGGGACCGCGCAGCGCGCCGTCCAGAGAAGATACAATCGGCAACGGACAAGCCGCTCACATAGATGTTGGAGCATATGCCGACTGCATTCCGGCCGGCTGCGTAAAGTCCGCGAATGGGCTTACCCTCTTGGTCCAGGACCGCACCGCTTTCCTCCTGCACTTGCAGGCCTCCGAGCGTCAGGACAGGCAGGAATCCCAATTTCGCGTCGATAGACATGTTGATGGCGTGAAAAGGCGCTTTCAGGATTGGGGCGATGTCCTCCGATGCCTTGCCGAATGGATCGCGGGCGCCATTTTCGGCAAGCTGATTATAATCCGCCACCGCCGCCTCAAGTCCGTCCGGTGCGATCCCGCACTTTTCGGCGAGGCTTTTGACCGAGCCCGCCTTCTTCGATCCCAAAAGCATGGCGGCCAGCGCAGGGTAACGTTGAAAGGGTAAGATTGCCTTGCTTTTCGACTGGAGCTTCGCCCGCCGATAGCCTTCATCGTCAAGGATGATCCAGCACACGCCCTGATGATCCTCGACCATCGGCATGCCGATCGATGCGCCATAGAGCATCTCATTGACATATCGTCGGCCTTGTCGGTTGACGATCATGCCTTGCGCCCAGGCCATGGGCGGATTGATGAAACGCCAAGCACTGACATGGTTCAGGCGCGAGACAACGCCCCCCGCGCTTTGACCCAAGCGAATACCGCTGCCATCATCCCCTGGCGTACCAAGCGGCATGCCTTTCAAATATTTGGGCGCATAATGCGCGACCATCTGCCGGTTGAAAATAAAGCCGCCCGCCGCGAGGCATACGCCCCGCCGTGCGCGGATCATGCGCGTCGCGCCCGCCTGCCGCTCCACTTCCTGCGCCTTGCTGAACAGGCGTGAAGCCAGGCGAGCGATGATCGCAGCCCCAGGCATGGACGGCGGCAGGCGAAGCACCATCGCGGTTGCGCGACGCATCAGTGCGTCATAACGCTTTCCTTCTGCCGTATCGCGCTCCACCTGAACCGCGACCACGCCCACCACGCGTCCATCGCCATCCATGACGAGCTGTTTGACCCTTGTCGAAGACAGGGATTTGACGTCGGCGCGCTGCGCCGATTCCCTCAACGGGTCATAAAGGCCCTTACCGTAGCCCATAGGCGCATCCAGTTTATCGACCAGCGCGCGATGGCCTCTCGCGGCAGGTTTCGCCACGGCCTTGTAGTTGGGCGCAAGGCTATTGTCGGAATGATAGAGGGAATAGTCGGTGTGGGGATAGCTGGTCTTCTTTTCGTAGACCCGCCCTTCAAAGCGGACGCCGTGCCCGGCGAGCCAGCCTGCCGTTTCCGCGCTTTCCTGGCAGAAACGCCGCAGCGTGTCGTCGCTGACAACCCCTTGGGTTTCCAGGCGAAGATAGTTGAACATGTCCTCTACGCTGTCCTCGACGCCAGCTTCGAGCTGCGCAGGGGTGCCGCCGCCTCCGTAAAAGATGCCTCCGTTGATGCGCGTCGCCCCTCCCCCGTCGGCACGGTCGATGGCGATCACGGACAGCCCCTCCTCCCGCGCCTGGAGCGCTGCTGCAACGCCAGCGCCGCCATAGCCAACGATGACCACATCTTCTGCGCCATCCCAAGCGAATGCGTCAGCATCCTCGATCATGAGCGGCGCTTGCACCTCGCTATACCAATGAGGGTCGCCAGGACGAGGTTCGCTGTGCGGGCTGGTCATAAATTGTCTCCTGAGTCTGCGGCACGCTATAAATGGACATCAATGTACATTTCAATTGGCGTGCGCAGTTAAATGACCTAAGCCGCACCTATCCAGAAGAACGGCAAAAGGAACGAAGGTGGCAGGAACCGGAAAGCTTGTCCTGGTGACGGGCGCGACAGGCAATATGGGCAGAGCCGTTGTTGACGAACTATTGCAGACGCCCGGCATGACGGTCCGGGTCCTCGTACGCCCGGAAGAAAAATCTCATCCCGTCATTCGCCGCCTGCAAAAGCAGCACAATATCGATTACGCATGGGGCGACCTCACCGACCCCGTATCGGTGGATCGTGCCGTCGCGGGCGTAGACGTCGTCCTGCACATGGGCGCGCTGGTCTCGCCGCTTGCCGATGAACTTCCCCCTGCTCTCGTTGAGAAGGTAAATGTCGGCGGCACGCAGAATGTCGTGGATGCCATCCGACGCCAGCCCCACGCCGATCAGATCCGCCTTGTCTATATCGGCACGGTGGCGGAGACCGGCAGCCGCAATCCTCCCAACCATTGGGGCCGGACGGGCGACCCCATCTGCATCGGCTATAATGGACATTATGCCGGGACCAAGGCGCGGGCGGAGGCAATCGTCGCGGAATCAGGCCTCAGGCACTGGGTTTCCATCCGCCAGACCGGCATGGCCCATTACGACATGTGGAAGACGCAAGGGCCGATCATGTTCCACAATCCTCCAAACGGCGTAATGGAATGGTCGACCGTCGAGGATTCCGCAAATCTGATGGCCAAGCTGTGCGGCGACCGCATTCCAGATCATTTCTGGCGCCATTTCTACAATATAGGCGGTGGTGAAACCGGGCGGCTCGTCAATCATCAACTGATGGTCAGGATGATGGCTGCGATGGGCGTCAGCGACTTCCGCCGCATCCTCGACCCCAAATGGCTCGCGACGCGCAACTTCCACGGGCAATGGTATCTCGATTCCGACCGTTTGCAGGAACTCGTCCCCTACCGTCGCTTTTCAATCGACGATTTTTTCGCCGAGTTGTCGCGCCGCATACCCTGGGCTTTGCGCACTATCATGCGCTTCTTCCCAGGTCTCGCCCGCAAACAGATCCTTAAGGTCGCGGAAGGTCCCGGTGGCCCCCTTACCTGGCTGCGGACCAATGATGTGGAGCATATCGACGCCTATTTTGGATCACGGGAGGAGTGGGATCGCATCCCTAGCAGCTGGGACGACTTCCCCCTGGCGCAGCCTTCGCGCGAACCGGTCGCACTCGCCCATGGCTATGATGACGCCAAGCCGAAGGGTGAGTGGACTGCAGATGACCTGCGCGCCGCCGCCGGTTTCCGTGGCGGAAAATGCCATGCGGACGCGGTCGATGACCCCTTCACACCCGTGGAATGGGAATGCAGCCTCGGTCATCGTTTCTCTATGTCGCCCAACCTTTATCTGGCGGGCGGCCATTGGTGCCCCACCTGCCAGACCGATATCGAAAGCTATCCGCAGGTCGCCGCGTCAAATCCCTTCTTCGCGCAGGTTTGGCCGGGGCCGTCCGCCCAAACATCGACCACCGGCGCACCGAACCCTGTGAACTGATGAATTTCATGAAGAACCTTATCTTTCTGCGCGCGGCAGCGGCTGCGCGCACCCCTGAATCCGCCAGCGCGGCGCCCGCGACCTCATGTTGAAGGGCATAAAGCGTTTTTCGTAAGGCAGGATCACTGACAATCAGCTGGCCGCTGTGGAACGGCGTTGCCATCGCGACGGCACCGCATCAGAAGGTGCTGATGGCACGCCGAATTCCCATTCCTGCGAAACTCGCTTTAAGAAGGGGCCGCCCCACTTCCACGGAAGTGGCCCTGATCGAGCAAGCAATCCTTGCGACCGCGCGCAGCATGTTCCTTGCGGACGGTTTTGACGGCGTGTCGATGGAAAAGATCGCGGCGGCAACCGGAATAACTCGCACGACCCTTTACAGCCGCTACGCCACCAAATCCGACCTGTTTCGATCGGTCGTTAGGGAAACTTTGGCGCGTTGGTACGCCGTCTCTCGGGTCGAAGCCACCGACCGCATCACCGACATAGGCCAGATATTGCACCTGCGGGTTGCGGACATGGCGTCGCTTCTGGTGGATCCGCTCTTCCGCGGCCTTCACGCGCTGATCCTTCTGAACCGCCACCGCTTTCCCGACCTTGCGCCCCTGATGCATGATCTGGGCTATCTGAACGCGGTTCGGCTACTGGCGAACGACATCCGCGCCGCCGCGCAAAGAGACGGCATTCCGGTTGCCCGGCCTGAAGCGGTGGCGGAACATATCCTCACCGCCGTGCATGGCTGGTTCCTGCAATATGATCTGGTCCGCGAACTCACGGCCCAGGATATCGAAGCGCATGGAAGGGAAGTCGTCGACCTGATGCTCCTCGCTCGCGACCGCTGGTAATGACCTGCGGACGCGACCAGAGCGAGCAAAGGGGGGCGGGACTTCCCCGCTCGCGCTTCTGATCAACGACTGGCTTCCAGCCGTCCTGCGCCAACCCACCCCGCCGCGACGGGCTTCAGCTTCTTGAAGGCCGGGTTACTGGGGTCGATCATGCCGTTCTGCGGAACATTCGCCACAGTCACCTTGAGCATATTCGCGCCCGGCCGCAGCGCATCCGTTACATCAAGGCGGAACGGCGCGGCGATAACCGGCGGCAAAGTGCGGCCGTTGATCGTCACCGTCGCCATGTCATACACTTGTCCCAGGTCTAGACTGACGCGGGTGCCTTGCTTGAACCAGGATGGATCGATCGTGATCGAACGACTGTAGTTCGCTTCGCCGGAGAAGCCCGCCAGCTGCGGCACCTTGCTCCAGTCCTGCAGCGCGACCTCGCCGAAATCATGGGCGTAGGGCTTGCGCGCTACATGACCGGACACGGACAGCGCCCAGCCTTCGGCGGGCAAGGTCGCTGATCCGATTAAAGCCGGGGCCGCCAAGGTCTGGGGCCTGGCCTTGGGATCGAGGACAAGGAGTGCGCTTTCCCCGGAAGCAAGCGACAGAGGCAGCCGCGTCATGTCCGCCGTCGCGCTTGCGGAGACGGGCCTGACGCTGCCATCCATCGCATTCCAGCGCGTAACACCGCCGACGCCGGGCAACGACAGCGTGACATTTCGTGCGCTGTCACTGCGATTGTGAACGAAGGTGACGGTCTGCCCGTCGACCAACCGCTGAACGAACACCAGGTCCGAAGCGTCGCCATCAAAGCGAAGATTTCCCGCGACACCTGCGGCGCGGATCGCGGCAGGCAGCTCCGCTGCAGGCACGATCTTGGCTCCCGCCTTCATCGCTCCAGCTACCGCCTTCTTCACGCGAGCGTCGCGCTTCTTCGCCTCGGCCAGTCCTTCATCGCGGCGGGGTGCGTGATCGGTGAAGAAGACAGGCAGTCCCGCCTTGGCAAAGCCAGCTATCGCTTCCATCGTATCAGCGCGAATGCCGTCGATCGGCGGCAGCACGAGCACGCCATAAGCGTGCCCTCCCTTGGATATGAGCCGTCGACCCTCGACCCGCCCCTGCGCTATCGAGTCAGGATTGATCCGGTCGAAATCATATCCGGCGGCAAGGAAAGCCTTTTCGCCCGCCTGCTTGCCCGCGCCATCATCCTCGATACCGATATAATAGCCGTAGCGGCCATAGAACCAAGCAACCGGAACTACCGGCTCGCCCGCCTGCATGACGGCCTGCAACCGGCCCATATAGGCAGCAAGCGGCCTCATGGCAGGCCAGACCGGGTTGGTTTCGTTCAGCGGACCGCTGAACCCCAGGGAGAAAGGACTCGGTTGGAAGGCGTGCCAGCCCGGCCAGTCTTCGGCGTGAAAACGGTAGTTCATGCCGTGCAGGATCATGCTGTTGACGCCGCCGGCGATGATGAGGTCGGTGCGCCGCCGCATTTCCGTGGGCGTAACGCTATATGCCCGGTCGGGCCACACCAGGCTTTCCGCCGAAACGATGCGGCGTCCATAAAGGTTGGCGGCGGAGCGGGCGAGGCGCATGAACAGCGGATCACCGCTGTGAACCAGATCCTCGGTTTCTGGAATGTCGGCAAGTCCATAGCCGCGAATGGTATCGAACGCGCCGCCATGCGCCTGGAACTTGGCCTTCAGGCCATGGGCATGGTTCCACGCCACGAAGGGCTCGATGAAGCCCGCGATGATCATGTCCGACACCGTATGGCGATAATCCGCCCTCACCCGCTCGGCGATGTCGCTGTTTGCGGCGTCGAAATAGGGCAATGAATAATGTTCGTCCCATGCCTGCATCCAGCCCGGCTGCACCACGAAGGGGAGATAAGGCGTCAGATCATATCCGCGCCGTTTCTTGAATTCCTCCAGCAGTTTTGGGCCCCACTGAATATCCTGCATCAGTTCAAGAGAGTCGACGAACGTCGAGCGCATGCCCGGCGGGTTCTTGCCCAAGGGATCGCCGACGCGTGCGGCATGGGCTGCAAAGGCCGTGGGGTCGGTGTGGTCCAGGATAAGCTGAGGCCCCCGTCCGGCCGAGCCCAAGACCCCGACGTCAGAAGCAAATTGCCGGAAGACGAAGACCTGCCAGTCACCAGGCGGAGGCGACCAGTCGAGCGTGCCATCCTCCCGCAGCTTGTCGGTCAGGACAATGCGGCTGGCCGGATCTAGTGTGCCGGAGGTCAGCACATCGCTCCACGGCGAAATGGTCATCCCGTTCATGCCGCCGCGTTTCTTCAGGTCAGGCGCGCTGCCTTTCATCGCAACCACGGCCACGGTGCGCGCCCGCGCGTCCAACCGCTTACCCCAGTCCGCATATTTAGGATCTTTTGTACGCGGATCGAAGAAGTTGAGAGCGCCAAGCCTCTTGGTCCGCTTGGGCTGTTCGACCTTGATTGGGCCGGACGTGCCGCCCCTGACCATCGTGCGCGCCATGGCCAATTCGGTGAACGCCTTTTCCGGCGGTATCGCCTCGCCACCGCCCGACGGCCAGGCCGAGCCCAAGGTATAGTCGAGACTGAGACCAGCGCTCTTCGCGGCATCCGCCGCCGCGCGCAGATGCGCGAAGAAGCTGGGTTCGGCATAGTCGTTGACCACCGCCCTTTCTTCAGGGGTCAACTTCACGAAATTCGGCGAAAATGATTGCACCTCGGCACCGCCGAAGCCCATCTGCGCCATCAGCTGGACTTCGCGCCGCAACTCCACATCGGTTACAGCGTCGCCCGGCCACCACCAACGAAGGCGGGGCTTGGCCTCCATCGGTGGTGACTTGAACGCCTCCGACAAGGACTCAGCCGATGCCTGCACGTTCAGCACGGAAAATGCCATCGCGGTGGCTGCCAGAAGCTTTGCCGTTACCCTGTTGGCGAACATGATCTGATCTCTCTCTCGATTATTAACTTGGGGCCATTCAGGCGCAACACACTCGACATCACGGCAAACATCGTCGGCCGTCCGCACTCGGGTCGGTCAATGTTACAGCCTGAAGACCATCCTTCTCAGGATCAGACAGCCTCGACCAGCGCTACGCCTTCTGGCGGAAGATCCAGGATGATTTCGCCACGTCCATTGAGCGTTTTCAATTCAGGCGCAGCCAACTCCGCCGATTTGCGGATGGCGTCCATCTGCTCTCGCGTGGGATATTGCGGAGACCCCATGGCGCGCCATGCAGGATAAGGGGAACCGCGCTCCTGATCGACATAACTCACCTGTACCCGCTGCCCCGCCTGCGCGCCGCGCACCCTCACGAGCATCGCTTTGCGCGTACCTGTAACCTTGCGCTCCCTGCTCGCGCCGGGGATGCCTGGCGCCTGCTGCACATCGGCGAGATTCCAGACCAGAGCGGCAAATTTTCCCCCGTCCATTGTCGAGGCCAGGGCGGGTCCTTTTACCGCAAGTCTGCGGTCACTCAGGCGATTGAGCAACTTATAGGTGTTGAACTCAGGTTTCGCGACGCTGCCCCGGGCCAGCATTCCCCAACCATTCTGTCCTTCCTTGAAGACCCAGTTTGCGACCATATTTTCCTCATATTCGCCGCTGATCTGCCATTGACCCATGGCATGACAGTGAGGAAGGCTTTGCGTAATGGCGTGCGCGATCATGGCCGGGCTGTCGGATGACCATTCGTTCAACCACAATTCGGCTCCCTTGAACCGCGTCGCATCGATCTGCTTGCGGGCGAGCGCCACGCCCGCCGGCACGACGTCATATTCCCGGTATCGATCAACCTTGCCAAAGATCATCGCCTGGTCATCGCCAGGGTAAATGTGGGTGGATACGAAATCGACCGGCGTGCCAGTCTTTTCGCAATATTCCAGAAACTGAGGGATCCATTGGATAGCAGAGGTCGCCGGGCCGCCGATCCTGATCGACGGGTCAACAGCCTTAACCGAGCGAGCGCTCGCCTTGTAAAGCTCGAAATATTGCTCCTGCGTTCCACCCCAAAACCAGGACGTCAGGTTCGGTTCATTCCAGGCTTCAAAATACCATTGCCGCACTTCCGACGCGCCATAACGCTGTACCAGATGCCGCACAAACTTCTCGACCAGTTCGGACCATTTCTCCATCGAGCGCGGAGGGCTGACATCAGCCCTGTAGAAGCCGAACTTCTTCGTTCCGCTCGCCAACGCCTGCGGCATGAAACTCAGTTCGACGAAGGGCTGCACGCCACGGTCCAGCAGGCCATCATAGACGGCGTTGACGTTCTGGAAATTGCCGTTCGCGCCCACGCCCATTTCATCATTGAAAATTCCGTGAAATCGCACGCGTTTAAGACCGGCTTCGTTCTTGAAGCGTTCGAGATCCTTGCGCCAGGGCTCTCTCATCGTGATCGCCGCACGATCCGATCCCATGACCCGTGACCAGATATGGTCCAGCTTGCCTGTTTCGCGCCGAAGATCTATTTCGACGACCTGGCTCGCTTCCTCCGCCCACGCCGGCGAAGTCAACGCGGCGGCGCCAACCGCTCCACTCAGGGCTGTGAACTGGCGGCGTGTCCAGACAGGCATCTCATCCATCGGTCTTTTATCCTGCTTTTCTATAACATTGGGAATTTTGAGCGTGTGAACGCCCGCTCATCGTGAACAGGCAGGCTTTCCCCCGCGGGTGATGCCATTTTCGTTCACCGCATCGATCGCGACGCAGTAGCCTTTCCCAATGTTGAGGCTCGCTACGGTGATCGACGTCTTTCCATCATAAACCTGGTAATTCTGGTTCAGCAGGTCGGGGCGAACCCCAAGCCGCACGACGTAGAATTCGGCCCCCTTTGCCGGTGCCCAGTTGATCACTGCGCTGCGCCCGTCATCGCCGTCCCGGCGAAGAGACGCGCGGCGCACCTTGGCGGGCTTCACGCCTCCACCATTGCCGAAGACCCGCAGATCCGAGAGCGAAAATTTCCCCCCATCAGGCGAATGGATGTTGCGCAAACGGACAAAGCGAGCGCGCTCTGGCTTGGGGAGGACCTCATAGTCATGGGGAGCATCGACGCCGTTTTGCGAGCGATCGACCGCGGCTTTCCATGTCCGGCCATCCAGTGAGAGTTCGAGGATGTAATTATAGACGTCCGCACTGACCCCCAGCGCTTTGGCGTCCTGATCGGCGAAGTTGATCTGCACCGCCTCGATCCGCTTGGGCGCGCCGAGATCTACCTGAAACCATTCGCCTGCCCCGCCGGTCTTGGCTGACCACCAACTCCGCACATCCTCATCGACCGCGTCTTTTGCAGAATATCCGTCCAGCGTCGAAGAGGCGCTTACGCTTTTCAGCCGCGAGAGCAGCATCCATCCCGTAAGTTTGCGGCTCCCCCCGATGTAGCGCGGGTAATCGGCCAGATAGGTGTCTGCGATAACTTCACCCGATCGCGAGAAGCTCGTCGGAAACAGCCCCAAACGCCGCTCGAAAATATGTCGTTGGGAAATCGTCATCGTTCCCGCATGCCACCACTGACCATCCTTCCCCTCGAAGGTCGATCCATGGCCTGCGCCTGTAATGAAGCCGGTCGGCTTGAACGCGAACGGACTATAATCCTGATAGACGAACGGCCCTAACGGCTTTTCCGACACCAGCATCCCGTTGGCATAAGTCTTGAACTCCGTGCCAGGGGCTGAATATTCAAGATAGTAGCGCCCCTTGCGCTTCGTCATCCAGGCGCCCTCGACGAAGGTCATGCCTTTAAACTTCTCGTTCCTGTCACCGGGAACTTCCCAACCCCGTTCGTCCGGTTTGCGCGACTGGGGGATGTCCACCTTCGCGATCGGCTGAAACGTCTTGGGATCAAGCTCCTCAGCATGGAGCGGTCCCTTGGATGCGAGGCCGTGGTAAAGATAGAGCCGTCCATCATCGTCCAGAAATAGGGCGGGGTCCTGATAGCCCGGGCTGATGTCTGCGGCCACGCGCCATTTTCCGCTCATTGGATCGTCGGTCATCCAGATATGCCGGGTATCCTCGCTGGTGGCGAGATACAGCTTGTCGTTGATGACCACGACGGTCGGAGCAAATTTGTCAACGGCGTAACCGGTCGGCTGGACGAACTCCCATCGCAGAAGGTCCGTCGAATGCCAGTAGCCGCTCGAGTGCGAAGCGAAAAGCCAGTAGCGGCCCTTGAACAAGACAATCGTGGGATCTGCAGCTTCCCGGAAGGACTCCTTGGGCCGTGGCTGAAGCGGGCGAAAGGGCGAAGGCGCCTGGTAGCGGTAAGGTAGATCGACCGGGTTCGCATAAGTCGCAAATCGGTCAGCGCCAGCCGCTTGCAGCGGGTGCATGGAAAACAACATCGCGCCAGTGGCCATCAGGCAGCCGACCCGAGACAGCCCCGGTCGAGCGCTGGAACAAGGACCTAAAATCATTCTGACCACGTCATTTGCCATGTTCCTGCAGACCCCCTCAAATTTTCTACGACTTGGTCGTGATTAGAAACAGTTTGTATTTTGCGCGCTTTGCGCACCGCTAAGGCTGATCCAGAAATCTAGTAGGTTGAAAGCTTTACGCGAAGCAGCGCAGGCTGTTCGTTGAAGTTGAAGCCATAGGAGATCTGATCACCATTCCAGCGGCGGCTTGCTTGCCAGCGGCCATCGATGAAGGTTCCCTCCTCCGCGCTCATGATCTGCCCGTTCACGGCCGGATCGACGGGCGTGAACTGAAAGCGGCTATATTGCCCGGCAACCAGGAATTCATTGGGGCCGAGCTGAGCGACCACACCGCCACCGACAGGCTCCTTCGCCCAAGGCGGCGGCTCCATGCCCGGCCAGGGAATGTCGAAATTGTTGCGCCCATAGGTGACGGAAATCTTCCAGCTGCCCATGGAGGTCGAGTCCTCACCCGCGCTGTTCTTGGCGGTGCCCCAGGTCGGGTGCTTGCTGGCGATCGCAGCCCAGTCGCGCGCGATAGGCCGGAACAGGCGGTAAGGGGCGGCGAACGCCTCAATCGTGGCAGCGTCCAACTTGCGCGTGCCGAGCGGGTAATTGGAGTAGCTCGTCGCATCCATTCCAAATGGCGCCCAGCCGATAGCCCCCCGCCCCAGCGCGGCCCAGAAGAAACGAACGGCCCAGATTGCGTTGCTCGTCTCGGGGACAAACAGCGCATTGTCTGGCCGCGCATAGCGATCCAGCAGGCCCAGATAGGTCTTTTCAAGCGGCAGATAGAGGTCAGGTCCGATGAGATCCAGCGCAGGCGCAGCCGTCTTCCAGATTGGCAGCACATTCCAATTGGGGCCGCCGCTCGCAACCTGGGCGGCCATGGCAGTGCCCGTCGCGTCAATGACCGCGGCGTTGGTGTAGAGGGGCAAGTTCTTCTCAGCCTTGCCAGCCACAGCAACTTCCTGCACGAACCGCGCATAGGTCCAGGCGGCGAATGCCTGGTCCGCCTCCTTGCCGAACACCTCCGCCCATGTCCCCGACTGCTTTCCTGATGCGCGGCGGATGTCTTCGGGCACCTGCTGCGCGAAAAGCCGCTCGGCTGCAGGCGAATAATCGCGAGCAACGCCGTGGCTCCCGATCTCATTTTCAACCTGGACCATGATGACGGTGTGCTCGCGATCGACCTCGCGCAAATGCCGCATCAGCGCGACAAAGGCCTTGCGGTCGGCAGCAAGTGTCGCCTCACCAAGCGGGGAAAGCGTGGTCGTGGGGCGGCCGTCCCGCTTCTGCACACGGGGGAAGCGCTTCGTGTCGCTTTTCACCCATTCCGGCGTGTAGGTTGAATCGCCGTTTTTCCAGCTTCCGAACCATAGCAGCACAACGCGCATGTCATTTTTGCGCGCCTGGGCGAGCAGCGTATCGACCCAGCTATAGTCGAACCTGCCCTCGGTAGGCTCAAACTGTTCCCAGGCGACCGGAATTTCGATCGTATTGGCGCTCAGCGCCTGCATCACCGGCCACACCTGAGGCAGTACCGAGGGATAATTGCTGGAATTATGCACCTGGGCGCCCAGCATCAGATAGGGCTTGCCATCCACCAGCAACGCATGCCGCCCATCTTCCGTGCGCAGACGCGGCAGCTCACCTGCATGAGCCGACGCAGCGGCAGCGACGCTGCAAAGCATTAGCGTCATGAAGCGAATAGAGTGGCGCACATGATCTCCTATCAATCGTCGACCGTTATACGTCCCCTGCCTAATAAGTAAACCACATCGTTGCATTTTGCGCAGATCGGCCGCGGCCTGCGTTCGCGCGATCTCTACCCCCTCGTCGTCGTTCATCCCGCCGGTGTGGGTCACTTCGACCTTCACCCTACCCGAGCGCCGCTTGCGGTTGATGTTTTACTTGTATGAGTATATCTGCCTTCATGAGTTTGGTAATGCTCGGCTTCGCCAATCAGACGAACGAGCCACACAGCTTAGCGAGCCCCATGATTTCCTTTGCCCAAGTTTCATCCTGCGGTGTCGCGCTCGGCTCGGAGAGATCGAAGAGACTCTGCACCCCCGTTGGTCGCAGGGGCAAAATGGCCCGCATAGTTCTGAAAATTTCGATGATCGGGAGTTTTCCTTCGTGATTGATGGCAGCATTTTAATTGGCAGAGAGGCACGTCAGCGGGCGCCCAAATTCACAGGGTTTGACGCGACGAATGGCGATGCCGGCCCACAATATTTCTCCACTGCGGGGAATGAAGATGTAGCAGACGCGTGCTTGCTAGCCGCAAGCGCGGCGGAAAGCTTTGCCACGCTCAGTCCAGAGGCTCGCGCCAGTTTTCTGGAAGCTGTCGCGTATGAGATTGAAGCCATTGGCGACGATCTGATCGCCAATGTCATGGTCGAAAGCGGATTGCCACGGCCCCGGCTTGAGGGCGAACGGACGCGCACGATAAACCAGTTGCGCCTTTTCGCGTCGGAAATCCGCGCCGGTCTCTGGCTCGACATCGCGATCGATCCTGCAATGCCTGACCGCACGCCTCCGCGGCCTGATCTGCGCCGCATGAATGTACCACTCGGCCCCGTGGCTGTTTTCGGCGCATCGAATTTCCCTCTCGCTTTTTCTGTTGCGGGGGGCGACACGGCTTCCGCCTTCGCAGCCGGGTGCCCCGTCGTCGTGAAGGGCCACCCGGCCCACCCCGCCACGGGCGAGCTGGTGGCGCGCGCGATCGGCCGTGCGGTCGCCGCCTGCGATCTGCATCCGGGCATTTTCTCCTACCTCCCAGGCGCGAGCAATGAACTGGGTAGCGCGCTGGTGGCCGATCCGCGCATCAAGGCAGTCGGCTTCACTGGATCGCGCGCGGGGGGACTGGCTCTTGCGGCCATCGCTGCAACACGGGAAGAACCCATTCCGGTTTATGCCGAAATGAGCGCCATCAACCCCGTCATCCTCATGCCCCATGCGCTGAACGCACGGGCGGAAGACCTGGCAAGGGACTTTGTGTCGTCGTTGACGCTTGGGGCTGGGCAGTTCTGCACCAACCCCGGTATCGTAATCGCCATGGACGGTCCGGACCTCGACCGCTTCCTCGCCGCTGCGACAGGCGCTGTGACAGCCGCTTCGCCTCAAGTGATGCTGACGGCCGGCATCCACCTCGCCTATACGAAGGGCGTCGCCGCATTGCGCGCCAATCCCAATGCAGATTTGCTCGCTGTCGGTCCCGCACATTCCACCTGCGGCAGCGCCGCCCTGTTTGCCGCCAGTGCGGAAGCTTTCGCCAGCGACGCCTCCCTGCGGGAGGAGGTGTTCGGTGCATCATCAGTGGTGGTCCGCTGCAAGGATATAGACGCGATGGCGCGAGCGATTGGAGGGCTGGAGGGGCAGCTGACGGCCACCATCCACCTCGACCCCGAAGATGAGGCAACCGCCTCCCGGATACTGCCCCTGCTCCAGGGAAAAGCCGGACGGATCCTTGCCAATGGATGGCCAACCGGCGTGGAAGTGACTTGGGCGATGGTTCATGGCGGGCCCTTTCCGGCAACCACAGACGGACGCTCCACCTCCGTCGGCACCCTGGCCATGGCGCGCTTCCTGCGGCCGGTCTGCTATCAGGACATTCCCGACGATCTGCTGCCTGTACCGGTGAAGCATGACAACCCATGGAAACTTCCTCGCCGGATCAATGGCGAAAGAGAGTCCGCATGATCCGTTCACTCATACAATATGCCGATGACGCCGGACGCGGCGTCGCCGCTCTGGACGCACAGGGCGACGCTCACCAGCTGGTGGGGGTCTCATCCATTCGCGACCTCGCTCTCGACGCTATCGAACGGCGCAAGACGCTGCTGGAGCGGGCCAATGCGTTGCGTGGGAGCCGAATTTCGCTGCAAGGCGTCAGACTTCTGGCCCCGATCGACCACCCGGATCCAGCGCATCTGCTGATCAGCGGGACTGGTCTCACCCATCTGGGTTCCGCCGAAGGCCGCGACAAAATGCACAAAGCGGCTGCCGCAGGGCATGCCACCGACAGCATGCGCATGTTCCTGATGGGCGAAGAGGGCGGCAAGCCCGGTGACGGCCAGGAAGGAGT
This sequence comes from Sphingobium sp. TomMM35A, assembly GCF_054771735.1. Classification (NCBI taxonomy): domain Bacteria; kingdom Pseudomonadati; phylum Pseudomonadota; class Alphaproteobacteria; order Sphingomonadales; family Sphingobiaceae; genus Sphingobium; species Sphingobium sp. TomMM35A. The sequence continues at coordinate 425,945 of NZ_BSRC01000001.1, read as the reverse complement.
GCAGCCGGAATGGTTCTACAAGGGCGACGGATCGATCCTCGTATCGCCGGGCGCGCCCCTCGCCATGCCGCACTTCGCCGGTGATGGAGGCGAGGAGCCTGAGATTGCAGGCATCTATTTAAACGGCCCGGACGGCACGCCCTTTCGTCTCGGCTTTGCCCTCGGCAATGAATTTTCAGATCATGTGACCGAAAGAGTCAATTATCTATGGCTCGCGCATAGCAAGCTACGGCAGGCGGCCTTGGGACCGGAATTGCTGCTGGGCGACTTGCCTGCCGATGTTCGTGGCGTCAGCCGCATCTTGCGAGATGGCGAAACCCTGTGGGAACGGCCGTTCCTGTCTGGTGAACGCAACATGTCGCACAGCATCCACAATCTTGAACATCACCATTTCAAATATGCGCAGTTCCGGCGGCCCGGCGACGTGCATGTGCATTTCTTCGGTACAGCCACCCTCTCCTTCACCGACAAGGTGCAGACGAAGGTCGGAGACTTGTTCGAAGTGGCTGCCGACTGTTTCAGCTTGCCGGTCCGCAATCCTTTGGTCCGGGCAGCGGACCAAGGGATTGCAAGGGTGAAGCCGCTGTAGGCGATCCGATGGCGCTGAACCGAGCGAACGAAAACCGGCGAGCGCCGCCAGCAGGTCAGGACCATGCGGAAGCCGCCTACCAGCATGGCGCGCTTCTTTCCGGTTGCGTTGCACAGCGCCTAGGTCGTCGCAGCCGAAGTCGATCTGCGCGGTGCGCCCGATATCCTGACGGCCGACAGAAAGCCGCCATTCTCGGCAGCGCCGAGGTATGGGACCAAGCACCTTTACTGTCTCCGCCCCTTCGTTACTTTCTTCTTTAAAGTCGGCAGAAACGTAGATCGCCGGTAATTATCATCCAAGAGGTTCGAGCAATGATAGACCGCCGTAATTTTCTGAACGCGGGAATATTGACGGCGGCCGGGGCGCTGATCGTCCCGGCGCGCGCTGCGGAAACTCCGGCGACCCTGTCGCTCTCACTCAATGGATCGGCGCAAGGACCGCTGGTGCCCCGCGACTTCGTCGGCCTGTCCTACGAGACGCAGCAGCTTGAAACGCCCGATTTCTTCAACGCGCGCAACCGCCCGCTGGTCCGCGCTTTCCGTGACCTGACGCCGGCTGGCATCCTGCGCATCGGTGGCAACACCAGCGAATTTTCCTGGTGGAAGGAGCGCCCCGGCGACACGCAGCCGCCGCGCATCGAACGGCCGATCAAGCCGGGCCAGCCGCGCCCTGACCTGAACTACGCCGTCACCCCAGCAGCCATCGATGCGCTCAAGGGCTTCCTGGATGCGACCGGATGGCGGTGCATTTATGGCCTTAACCTTGGCAATGGCGTGCCGCATGACATGGCGCGCGAGGCAGCCTATGTCCAACGGCGGCTTGGCAAGCGGCTGGTCGCGTTCGTCATCGGTAATGAAGTTGACGTGTTCAGCTCGCACCTGCGCGATCCCAAGACCTGGGGTCCCGACACTTATCTTGCCGAATGGCTCGCCGCTGCCCATGCGATCACGGCGGTCAGCCCGGATGCCCGCTTCATCCTGCCCGACGTCGCTTACAAGCTCGATTGGTTGCCTGCCATCGCCGACCGCTGGGCCTCGATCAAGAATCCGCCGCGGATCGAGGCATTGTCGCATCATTTCTACAAGGGCGGTCCCAATGATCCGCGGATCAAGCCCGACCGCCTCCTCCTGCGCTCGACTCGGGAGGCTCAGGAAGGCAAGCTGACCAGCGACGCCGCGCGCAAGATGGGCGTTGCCTACCGCATGACGGAAGGCAACACCGCCTACCACGGTGGCAAGCCGGGCGTGTCGGATAGCTATGTCGCCGCGCTCTGGGCCGCTGATTATATGCTCCAGCTCATGTCGCTGGGCTATTCCAGCGTGAACCTGCACGGCGGCGCTGGCCCTGCAGTTGCCAACTCGGTCGGCGGCCTTGCGGGCGAAAAGATGCTGCCCGACGCGCAGCCCCGCCCGCGCCCCTTCTACACGCCGATCGGCAATATGGACGGGCAAGTGCAGCCGCAGCCGGTCTATTGGGGCATGAAGTTTGCCGGGCTGTTCAGCGGCGCACGCATGCGGACCGTCCAGTTGGACGCGCAGGGCCTCAACGTCGTCGCTTATGCAGCCGACACGGCTCAGGGCACGCTGCTCGCTATCCTTAACAAGGAAGTCAGCACCGACGTCCGCCTGCCGCTGCCCCGCCACCAGAGCGTCGCCACGTTGAGCGGCCCGTCCCTCGACAGCCGTGAGGCCCGCCTGGACCTCACCTCCCGCAGCGTCCCTGCTGCTACCGTCGACATCGCGCGGTCATCGGCCACCATTTTCAGATTGAGCAAAGTCGTTGCGGCTGATTGATTGCCGCTTCGGATCCTGCCGGGGTTGGCGTCGCCAAACGCGGCAGGCCTGACGGCCACGCAGACCAGGTATTTCTAGGTGCTCGAAAGAGCTCGATGATAGAAGTAGCCTGGATGGGTTCCTGAACAGGGGTGGCAAGAACGTCTACCGTAAACGGCGTTCTGCGGAAGGTTGACGGCACTTCCGACACCCACGGTCAGTGCCCGATTCGGACAGGAGCGGTCATTCGCTGCGGCTGGCCCTAACGGCGGGTCTGTCCCAGACCCAGTCATAATTCGAGCGTCTACTTTCAGGCGCGGTGAAATTGCTGTCGAACAGCAAAAAGTGGCGCAGAGCCGTCAGCCTGCTTCACCTCACATCCCGATGCCAAGCCCGCGCCGGCTCCCCAGGTCGATGCCATGGTTGAACGCCAGTTCTGCCCCTAACCTGCGGCCGCTGTCGATGAAGATGCCGAGTTCTCGTTTGCGGTTGGCCAATATCGACTGCACCTGCGGATCCCGCTCTAGGGATGTCGTTATCAACCGCATGCTAACCTGATAGGTACGGCGCTTGTCATAATCGCCTTCCACATAGGCCCGCTCGGCAGCGCGGGAGTAACGGTTCCACCGCTCGACAAAGCGGTCGGCGCGAAGCTCCGGATTGGTGCGAACCGCTTTCTCGTCGAGGATGGCAGCGTGCGCCGCCTCAGTGTCGCCGCGCGCCGCTGAGGCTGGGAGGGCGGGGTTGCGCGCATAGGCTGCTTCGGCATCGAGCGCTGCCTTGGGCCGCAGATCGTTCAGCCATTTCTATGACAAGCTGGTAAACGGTATGGTGTCGCGGGCTACTTCAGGGATCTTGCCGAACGCACCTTCAAGCAGATCAAAGGCTTTGGCAGCTATGGTTTTCCCGAGAGTCATGCGGCGAGCTTTGCCAAGATCGCCTATGCCTCGTCCTGGATGAAGCATCATCCGATGTCTTCTGCACTGCGCTCCTGTACGCACAGCCGGTGGGCTTCCACGCCCCGGCACAGATTGTGCGCGATGCCCGGCAGCACGGCGTTTAGCTACTGCCAGTCTCGATCAACCATAGCCGTCGGGACGGTACGCTCGAGCCAGCGCGTGGGCGCACCAAGGCGGTGCGGCTGGGTTTTCGGCAGGTGCGGGGCCTTGCCAATCTCCATGGAGCGGCGATCGTGGGCGCACGCGGTCCAGCGTCGTTCGAGAGCGTCGAGGAGGTCTGGCGCCGCGCGCGCCCGCCGCGCGCCGCGATCGAGCAGCTGGCGGAAGCGGACGCCTTCGCGTGCATCGCGCAGGAAATAAGCGCTAGACAGTAAGGTGCCCCCGACGATGATCGCCACTCCCGCAAGCTCGACCATTTTCGCGAGGAAATCGATTGCCGCGTGAGTATGCTCCATCAGCGATACAAGTGCGGCAAAGACGAAGCTGTTACCTCGCGGCGGCCGGTTCGAGTTCGCTAGCGCAGCAGCGCACGTGTTTTCGCCAGATCATTCCTTATGGTCGTGGCGGCCACCCCACCCTCACCCATGGCATGGCTGATCTGATCCAGGCCCTTCGCAACATCGCCCGCAGCGTATAGGCCCGGGACGCTCGTGCGCTGGTGCTCGTCGACGATTAGGCAGCCGTCTTCTGTGCCATCTGCTCCCAGCATCATCGCCAGCTCCGATCGGGTCACCGAACCTAGAGCCGGATAAACGCTGTCATAGGCGACTGGGCCCTGCGGCGTCGGAACGATGATCTGGTCACCGTCTATGCAAAGCGGTTCACACGGACCATCACACATCTTCACGCCAGCCTCTTCAAGCCGACCACGCTGCTCGCCGGTCAGGGCGTGTTCGCCGTCGGGCGCGATCAATGTGACGTCAGCACTATACATCCGCAGGAACAGCGCCTCTTCCAGCCCGTGCCCTTTTGTACCGATGACTGCGATCTTGCGATCGGTCACCTCATAGCCGTCGCAAATCGGGCAGTAGCGCAGCAGTCCCCGTTCGAGAGCAACATCGTGGATTTCTGGCGCAATCGGTGGCCGATTGTTGACGACCCCGGTGGCCAGCAGGATGGTGCGCGCGGTTCGCTGTTCCTCCCCTATGGAGGCGACCAACAGACTGCCATCCTTGGACAGCTTCTCAACCAACATGTTGGTGACCTGGCCGCCAAATTCCGCCGCCTGTTCACGCATGCGCGCCAGCAGCTCCTTGCCAGAAATGCCACCCGGATAGCCGGCGTGATTGCGGGTGCGAGGAATCAGGGCAGCACGACTATGCCCCGCATCGATGATGCCGATTTTCAGGTGAAACCGCGTCAGGTAGATCGCGGCCGTGAGCCCCGCGGGGCAGCACCTATTATAAGACAGTCCAACTCCTCGGCCATCGTAAACCTATCCTCACAGATGATCTACACCGGCAGCACTTGTGCGAGGGAGAAGTTCCATTCTTCACATTGGCACCGTCGCCCACGCTCGGGGGCGGTGCCTGGTCTGCGGAACAGCATGACGCGCCGAGGGTTCGCAGGGGAAGCTTCCGCTCAGCAGCGAGCGGACGCCAACCGGGAGCATCGAACCACATGGATATTCAAGCAACTACGGACCCGTCCAACCGTCACGCCCGAAGGAAGGCTAAGGCGCTGGCCAGGGAGCCCAAGCACAGAAGATGCAATTGCGGCACGGCGGGCCATCAACAGCTAACGGACCGGCACGGCTCTCCCTCGAACGACGAGCCATCATAACTGACAGTAAGGCGCTTGGCGCCATCTCCCAAATCACTTGGCGTCGTCACAATGCAGACAATCAATATCGGCACGGCGGGATGGAGCATATCCCGCGCGTCGGCGGAAGCATTTTCGAGCGTGGGTTCCGGCCTGGATCGATATGCTTCCCGGTTGAAGGTCGTGGAGATCAACAGTTCTTTCCACCGCTCCCACCGGCCTTCAACGTGGGCGCGCTGGCGCGAGAGCTCGCCCGCAGATTTTCGTTTCTCGGTCAAACTGCCGAAGCGCATTACGCACGAACTCAAGCTTGTGGATTGTGCTGCTGCCCTCGACCAGTTTCTGGCACAGGCTCACATCTTGGAGGAAAAGCTGGCAGTGCTCCTTGTTCAGTTACCGCCCAAGCTCGAATTCGCCGCCGAGACCGCACACCGCTTCTTCAGCGACTTGAAGTCCAGAAGCCCGGCACTGGTTGCCTGCGAGCCGCGCCACCCAAGCTGGTTTCTGTCCGAAGCTGAAGCCCTGCTCGAACAACATGAAATTGCGCGCGTGGCCGCCGACCCTGCCATCTGCAGAGCGGCCGCTCGGCCAGGAGGATGGATTGGCCTCCGCTACTGGCGGCTGCACGGCTCTCCGGTCATGTACCGGTCCAGCTATGGCGACCGGGTGAGTTCCTACGCGGATCGGTTGCTCGCGCACGCCGAAGCGGACGGGCAGACTTGGTGCATCTTCGACAATACAGCGTCCCCGGCGGCAATCAGTGACGCCTTGGCCTTATCGAACGCCGTTGAAAAGATCGCCCGCGCCTCTCGCGGGGGCAGTGTGTGAATGACTTCTGGGCGGCCGCCGGAACTCTCCTCATCGTGAGCGCTTGATGGCCGAAGACTTGAATTCGAGAGGAGTCTGTTCATGCGCCTTGCGCCAATCCTGATCGCCTGCAATCTGCTGGTTGCGTGCGGGGGTAATGATGGTCCGACAGTGATCGACGGCAGCAGTCAGGCCGCCTTTGAAAGCAGCCTTGCAGCCGCCCGGCGCGATGTGGGACCTAAAGATCGTATCAAGCTGGAGGCAGCGATCCGTGAACATCAGGCCCGGATGTTCGCCAAGGCCGACAATCGGCAGGAATATGAAAGGCTGGTGCGGCAGGGCATGGACGGCCTGACAGCGCCGGCCATCGTCAGGCAGTTCAACAAGGATGTCGACCGCGTTAGCGGCAAGGCAGCAGACGCCGTATTCGATGCGAAGCGCGCGCTGAAGGATCTTTGAAGCGTCGCTTAGTCGACCCGACTACCAGCCGCTGCCGCCGAAGTTGATGACCCCCAACAGGGCGAGCAGGGTCAGCGAGAGGATCGCCGAGAGTAGCAGCGATCCGAGGCAGCCCAGCTTGCTAGAAAAAAGAAAGAACATCATCGCTCCCAGGTGCAACGAAGAAACAGGCCATCGGGGAGCTGTATTGCCACCTCCCGACCGTCGATCCCTGACCAACGCAGCGTCGATCATGAGGTTGCCCGGGATCCAGGAAACTGAAGCGGCGGCACGACGTTGCGCAATGATAATAAGGAGGAGAGGCTTATGAGATGGTTCGCTTTCCTGGTCGCGGTGACCGGCGCAACATCCGCCGTGCAGGCTCAGCTGCCCGCGGCCAGCCCGGTCCTGACGCCCGAGGAAACCTTGTTGGTCGTCAGTGGAGAAGGGCAAAGCCGCCGTATCCCTGATGTGGCGCTGTTTTCGGCGGGCGTCGTCACCCAAGGCAAGACGGGAGGAGAGGCGCTAGGCGCCAATGCGACCCGCATGAACGATGTCGTAAACGCCCTAAAACGCGCCGGTATCGCGGACCGCGACATTCAGACATCGGCGCTCTCACTACAGCCGCAATATTCCAATCCCGAGCAGGAGGCCCAGATCCGGGCAAGAATGACGCGCGAGCCCTATATCGCACCGGCCCAGCCCCAGGCGCCCCGGATCATCGGTTATGAGGCCCGCAACAATGTGCAAGTGCGGGTCCGGAAACTGGGGGAGATGGGGCGCATCATCGACACTTTGGTCCAGGCTGGCGCCAACCAGGTGGACGGTCCCTCCTTCACGCTGGATGAACCCAAGGGCGCGCTCGACGAAGCCCGGACAGAGGCGGTGCGCGAAGCGCGATCCCGCGCCGAGCTGTATGCGCGGGCAGCCGGCCTGCGCATATCCCGCATCCTTTCGATCAGCGAAGGAGGCGGCTATTATCCCCAGCCGATCGTCGTCACCGGGCGCATGGCGGGAGCACCGCCCGCTCCCCCGCCGCCGCCAAGCCCCGTCGCGCCGGGCGAGCTGATGCTCGGCGCGACCGTCTCCATCCAGTTTGCGCTTCGGCCATAGGGTGTGAGGCTTCCGATCTTCGTGGTCGTCGGCTTTGGAGCTCTCCTGCTTGCAGGTTTCTCCGCAGCGGTCCAGCGACACGGGCCCGATCAGGCGATCTTCTGCGCCCTGGGCAAGTCGAAGGAGGGGTTCGACATATATTGTCCCAAGCCGGTGTTGAATGCCGGGTGGCCGGCGCCTTATCTGTTCGACCGGCCTGGCATTTCGGTCGAGAACAGGATCGGCATCCCCGAGGACGATTTCCGCTTCTGGCCTTTCACCGCCAACACCGCCTTCTACTGGTTGCTCCTGGCCGGGATACGCAGGATATCGGGGCGGCCTCGGCTTCGGGGCGGTGACGGCTAGTGCACCGCGCCGCGCTGATATCCGGAGCCATTCCCGCCGCCGGCCGTTTCCGCGAAATGACGCGTCGATCATGCCTGGCCATCCTGCTAAGCGTCGCGGGCTGCACCTCACCCGTGACAGCGCCTGTGCCTCAGCGATCGTCTAACGCACCCGTCGCAGCAGGCGCAGAGGACGACGGCACCTATCTGAGGCGCATCGACCCGCTGGGCGGCCAGTGGCGTGTCGAACGGCTGGGGCAGCAAGACTTCACCCGGTTCAGCGGCTCGGTGAATTTCAGCGGCGGCGGATTCCTAAATCATGGCGCCGGCTGCGGCGGCGGATTTCCAGCATTTTACCGGATAGAGGAAAACCGCATTTCGATAACCCGGCTGGAGAAGGTGCAGGTCGGGAAGTGCGGATCCACCGCCACGCCAGCGCGCACCCTCGCTGCCGATAGTGAGCGTCGCCTCGCCTCATTCCTTGACGGGGTGGTCAGTTGGAGCCGCCCTGACGAACGCACGCTGCTTTTGACGGGCAGCCGCAGCGAAACCGCGCTACTCACGCGCCCGGTTGAGCCACATCCTGAGATCGCGGGACGATGGCTGATCGAAAGCATCGGCGGCAAGGCACTGGTCACGGAACGGCGGCCGCCGACACTGTCGATCTCAATGAACTCCATCGGTGCACACGCGGACTGCAACTCGATGGGAGGGACGTTCACCGTGCCGTCGCCAGGGCGGATCGTGGTGACCGGCCCCTTCGTCTCTACCTTGATTGGATGCTCAGCTGACGACGCTGCGGAAGACGCGCTCATGACTGCCGCTATCAGCGGCGCCACCGCGTTTCACATCCAGGATGACAGGCTCATATTCACCGGAGGCAGAGGCATGGTGGTCCGCCGCCCCCCGCCTCCCGACCGCAGGCTTGCAGGCGAATATGCCGCCTGTGGCGACACTCTGCTGGGCGCCTATCATGAAGGGCCAATCACCGTAGTAATCGACAGCAACACGATGGTCGATAATGCGGGCTGTTCCGTACACTACACCACCAATGGCCCGCGGATTTCGCTCACATTGCAGAACCAATCGGCTTGCGCCTCTAACGCACCTCTTTTTGTACCGGGGCAGCCAGTGGCCGTTGGCGGCGCGATTTCACCCCTGGCGACGGTGCGCCCTGACGGCTTTGGATTTGATGAGCAGGGTCGACTGATACTGAGGACGAACCGAGGTCTGCTGAAAATGTGCCGCAAAGGGTCCCCGCTCCCGATGGGCGGCTGACGGTGAACGCGAAGATGCAACTCCCGCTAGCCCGGCGGAGACTGGCCGTGAACTGCATTGTCGTTGCGCCCTGAAGAGCAGCTTTGATAGACAATCGTGCCAGCTGTTCACGGTTGTGGCGCTGTGCGCTGGAATGGCCTGCACTGACGGAGGGCGTCAGGATCAACGAAGGTCGGCGGACGGGCGGATCACCTACGACTATAAGTTTGTTCTTCCAGATAAATTCAAGCGCACAAGGTCGACGGGATCGATAGCAAGGTGGAAGAATGGCAATCGCCCGATGCTATAATTATCACAGACTTTGGATTTTATAGCTCACCGCCCACATGCAATTTAGCAGGCCAAGGGTGTAGCGTTTCTAAGGAGAAGATCGCAGGAAGATCCTCTCTGGTCGGGCGGTACAGCTATTTACCCGGCCATCCCAACTATGAGCAGAGGCCTTTCAAATACCACGTCCACATTCCCCTGACCGAAGCGAGTGATGGCCGTCTCAATGTGTTCGCATGGTGTGACAGCGAGCCGGCTTGCGAGGAAGCGCTCTCCGCTATCCGGAAAGTCCGCATTTTGCATGGGAAGCGGCATCGCGTCGATTTAGTTCAGCCGGGCGCTCCGCCTGCGCCAGCACCCGCTGTTGCGCATGAATAGGGAAAGCATACACATCGCGATGCGTTGACTGACAGGGCCAGCATTCTTGCATCACCGCTAGCACCGGAGGTAAAAGCATCAGATACGGCAACAAATCGAGGGTATACCGGTCCGCGGTGAGAAATCTCTCGGCAATGGCCGCACTTCGCGAGGTAGGGAAGCACCAGCTAAAGACAAACTGGACGCAATATGTCGGTGCCGATCAGCGATCCCTTAGAACATGTGGTTCTGTTACAAGCCACGAGCAGGAATGTCGTGCCGCAAGTGGAATATCAGGGCACTTCACGAAAGGACACTTCTCTCGATTTTTTTGGAACCACGCCAAGGTTGTATGATTGTCGATCAAGACTATATGGAAGTCATCAAGTGCATAGCAACGTAGGCGCTCTTGACTGAGAGACCATCGCGCTCCCGCTTACCCAGGGAGTGACACATGGATCTCAATCAGCTTTATTTCGATCATCAGATTTTGCTGATGCACGCCGCCGACGCGATCAGTGAGCCGGCACGCCGCAAGCATCTGGCCGCCGCGGGCACTATCGGTGATCAGATCTTCGACTTGCTTTCCTCGAAAAGGGCCGATGCATCGCTGAGTTGGCTGCCTTGGACGGATAGGTCTTGCCAGGCCGCAGACTTGGTCGTGTCGGCATGACAGCGGACACGACCGCCCCGGCCCGCCCACGAAGGCGAGCGTTCATTAGCCGCGATCCACGGATTTCTCCTGACCAGGCGAGGCGGCAGGGGTTGATCACCCATCTTGCATTCGTCCTTCTGGGGCAGGAGGAAGCAATCCGCTTTCTAAACACCCACAATGCCTCGTTGGGCGCCCGGCCCCTCGATTTGGCGATCGCCGATCCAGAGGGGTATTCAAGGGTGGAAAATGCGGTCCAACTGCTTGCCCGACCCGCAGTCGGCGGGCGGCAGTAATCTTGCTCGTCAACCCGTACTCACCAGGATTGGACAGAAGATGACAGTTGTCCCGGCAGACGAAACGGAACTCATGGATCGCTATGGCATCATCAAGGTGCCGGCATATCGCTACCATTATCGTGACTGGCGATATTCGACCTTGAACGATGCGCTTGCTCAAGCCAAGCGCGATGAGGCGGCGCGCTCGAAGTGAGCAGCGCGCTGCGGCATTTGGTCGTGGCACAGATGCGATCCCAGTACGAAATCGAAGGAAACAGAGCAGGAGTTACCGGCAGCTGGGGAAATTGTCGCTCGATCAGCCCAGATCAGTTTTTGCATTTCCGTCGATTTGTGCTATTGACGCCTCGCTGAACGTCGCGCTTCGACGGATATCGGGCCGCTTCGGCTCTCCCTTGTCCCACATTTGCCTCTTGAAGCCGGGATGCCCGCATTGTCGCGGGCACCCATGAAACTTGGACAAGGAGCTCCAACATGATCATCGGAACAGTCAAATTCTTCAATGCCGACAAAGGCTATGGCTTCATCGCGCCGGAAAGCGGCGGCGGCGACGCCTTCGTGCACATAACTGCGGTTGAACGCGCGGGCATGCGTACGCTCGAGAAGGATCAGCGCGTGTCTTACACGCTGGAAACGGATCAGCGCGGCAAGGCATCGGCAACCAACCTTCAGCCTGCCTGAAGGAGGGTCGGGCGGCTTCGGCCGCCCCCAGCGCGAAATTGAAACAGGACTTTGCCTCTTAATGAAAAGATATAAGGAACCGCACTTCCAGGAGCGCATAGCCGCTGCGGCCAGCGCCCGGACAGAGGTTCTCGAACAACTACGGACGAAAGTGCCCGTGGTTCGGGCCGTTACCCTCGACCAAGCAGAACGCCGTCTGGCAAAGGAAGCTGCGGCAAGGGAGAAGCGCCAGCAGGCTCTGCTCGCGGCGAAAGAACAAAAAGCTGCCAGACGTGCGCAGGCCAACGAAATGGCCGCGGCGAAGGCGCCCAATCAAAAGCCGGAACTCAGTGAGGCTGAACGCAAGTCAGCCCGTGATGCGCGATATCTCGCGCGCAAGAAGCGGCTATCGTCTTGAGCGGGATGCTGCAAAGCCCTTTGGCTGGTGCGGCACCCTTGCAGATACAACCCCATGTCCATCGCCGCCATCGTCGCAAGCGCCTGATTAAAGGCCGTGCGGTGCAGCGAGGAACAAATATAAAAATGCGGCTCGCGCCGCGAGGACCATCTATGAATATATTTTCCAAACCCGATAAACGCGCAACCCGTTCCTCCTCCTTGCGAAGGCCCGAGGCGCGCCTCCCTGCCTTCAACCGCCCGACGACCTTGTCGAGCAGTGAATTGAAGCGCGTTGTCATAGCGATGGTGGGCTAACTTCATCCTCGGCAGAGTATTCGCCCTGCGATCAACCAAGTTACAGTGAGGAATCTCCATGAGCCGAGAAGCAATCCGTCCCTATCTAATCTCCAAGGATGATGATGGGAATTTCCGGCTCACGGTGCGTGAGACCCGGTACAATTCCCAAGGCTATCCGCTGGTCACATCGCATATGCAGGAGGAGACATTCAAATCCGTGGCCGCAGTCCGTACCTTCGCTCGCGACGTGTTCAAGGCCGAACCTGGCCAATATGATCAGACGAAGTCGCGGTCGTAACGCGGAATGACCATGCTAGCGCCACAGGATGACCGGACGGCAATCCCGGTAGAGCTGGTTGACACCGCACAACTTCCAGACGGAGGTGAATTGCTCCTGTGGCGTCGAGGAGACGATTATTCGATCCGGTTCGGCGAAGACGAGCTGATGGGCAATCAGGTTCGCCATTCGGAAGAAGCTCTGGCGACACTGGTATGCGAACGGCTGTCTCAAAGGGACGCGCGCATCCTCATCGGCGGGCTGGGCCTGGGCTTCACGCTGGGGGCGGCGCTCTCCTCGCTTTCACCGGCTGCTGAGGTCGTCGTCGCCGAACTTGTGCCTGAGATCGTCAAATGGGCAAGGGGGCCGCTCGCGCATCTGTTTCAGGACCATCTCCTCGATGCCCGCCTGTCACTTGAGATGGCAGATGTCCATGATGTGATCATCAGGCAGGAGGCCGCATTCGATGCCATTCTTCTGGACGTCGATAATGGTCCTGACGGGATGATCCACCTTCCCAACGAACGGCTTTACTGCGACTGGGGATTGCGTTCGGCGCGTGACGCGCTGAGGGCCGGTGGCATTCTCGCCATATGGTCGGCCTACACGGATGATCACTTTGTCGATCGCCTGGAGAAAGCCGGTTTCGATGTGGAAGAGGTGAGCATCCCCGCCCTGGCCGGCGAGGAACATGTAATTCACACGATCTGGCTTGCATCCAAGGGCGGTTGAGGTCGGCGGCCATGATAAGCCGGCGAGTCCCCCCGGCCAGTCCACTAGGCACTGCCGTCCTCGCGGACAACAACGACCTGTTCCTTGAAGCATTTTTTGGCGTTCCGTGCCCGGGCGGTATCATCCTGCCGGTCAATATCCGACTAAGCCCGGGAGAGGTCGCCTACATCCTCGACGACTGCCGCCCCCGGACTTGTGCTGGTGGACGAGGCGCATCAGCCGCTTCTTTGTTTCTGCGCTGAGCAAGACAGCGGCCAGCCGCGGCCGCTGACGCTAGCCGAAATGGACCGGCTGGTCGCGCATACGGCCCCGATTGCCGACGCTGGGCGCGGCGGGGGCGATGCGGCGAGCATTTTCTACACTGGCGGGACGACCGGCCGTGCCAAGGGCGTGATCATGACCCACGTCAACCATGTCGTGAACGGTCTGGCGCTTTGGGCTGGGTTGGGAATCGATACGTCGCGCGCGCGGTTCTTGCACGTGGCCCCGATGTTCCACGTCGCCGACGCCCTGTTCGTCCACTCGATGACTCTCGTTGGCGGCTGTCATGCGATCATTCTGCGCTTCGATCCGGCGGAGACAATGCGCGCAATCGAGCGGCACCGGATCACCGATGTGATCCGGTGCCGACGATGATACAGGCTCTGCTTGACTCGCCCGAACGTGAACGCTTCGATCTGACTAGCCTCGAGCGCCTGTACTACGGGGCGATGCCGATGCCCGAGACAATTGCCAAATGGCCCATCCGGAGTGGCGCAGATAGATGGCTGCCGTTTTCTGAAAAAGAATGTCTCAGCTGTCGACCACCGCAAGCCACTTCGAGATGAGGTTGCCAACGGCCAACTCCGACTGGACCAGCAATTAGCGCGCCGTTGTATGGCCAGACGGCAGTGCGTCGAGTGGTCGGCATTTCAGTTCGCTTGCCGTACTGGCAAAAGCGGACGCACATTTCCCATCATTACGGATGGAGGTCTAGTAGTGTGAGCAGATCCTGCTCGGCTATTTAACAGATCTCGAGGCGAATGCTTCTATCGGTGCCACTGCCCTGGCGACCTTTCCCGCGTTCGTGAGTTGTCTTGCGGATGAGGAGCGGAAGAAATCGCTCCGCACGAGGAGCAACACATGGCTGAGACAAAAACCGCCAGCAAATCGAAGGGGAAACCCGGTTCAAGAACAGCGCGCAAGACGCAGCGCGCAGCCGCCAAGCCGACTGATGCGATCAAGCTGCTCAAGGATGAGCATCGCGAGGTCAAAAATTGGTTCAAGGAGTATGAGAAACTCGAGGAAGAGGCGGAGAAGCAGGAGCTTGCCGACCGCATTTGCCTTGCACTCACCGTGCACACCCAGATCGAAGAGGAGATTTATTACCCTGCTGCGCGCGACGCAATCGACGACGACGATCTGCTCGACGAAGCCGAGGTCGAGCATGCCAGCGCCAAGCAGCTGATCACCGAGATACAGTCGATGAAGGCTGGCGACCGGCTGTTCGATGCGAAGGTCACCGTTCTGGGCGAATATGTGAACCATCATGTCGAAGAAGAGGAAAAGGAGATGTTCCCTGAAAGCCGTGACAGCGATCTGGACCTGAAGGCGCTCGGCCTTCAACTCGCCGAGCGGAAGGCGGAGCTGATGGCGCAAGCGGGCAAGTAAAACCCCGGGCAGGAGCATGGCGCGCGGCCTTCCTCGCACGCCGTGCCCTGGCCAGCTTCTCATATCTCACAACACCTCAAGAAGCTCAATTTTTCTTCAAGACGATTGATGTCGAGGCTGCTATCGGCAGGAGCATTGGTCTCTCGGCCGTTCTGCTTGCGAGGTTGTCTGTGACCCTGTTACCGCCCCGGTTCTCCACCGGCATCCCCGGCCTTGATACCATTTTCGGCGGTGGCCTTATTGAGGGCGCGTCCTACATTGTGCAAGGACAGCCCGGAGCAGGCAAGACGATCCTTGGAAATCAGATTGCGTTCGCCACGGCCGCTGCCGGGAAGAAGGTGCTTTACGTCACCCTGCTTGCAGAGACGCACGATCGCCTTTTTCAATCCCTGTCGACCCTGAGTTTTTTCGAGAAGAACCAGCTTGGCAGCAACATCGTCTATGTCAGTGTGTTTCAGACCCTGAGCAAGGAGGGGTTGGGAGCTGTCGTGGACCTGCTTCGCAAGGAGACCAAGCGCCAGGACGCCTCGCTGATCGTCTTCGACGGTCTTCTGAACGCTCGCGACCGCGCAGAGACTGACCTCGACGTGAAAACCTTCGTCGCCGAAGTGCAAAGCCAAGCAGCCTTCGTTGGTTGCACTGTTCTTTTCCTCACGAGCGCCAGGGTTCAGGACGATAGCCCGGAGCACACGATGGTGGATGGCGTTCTGGAGCTTCATGACGAGCTCGTCGGTGTACGCACCGTCCGACGTCTTCGTGTCCGCAAATCTCGCGGCAGCGCAGCTCTCGGCGGTTATCATCAATATGAGATCGCAAATGGCGGCATCTCGGTCTTCCCGCGGATAGAAGCTGCATTTGACACGCCGTCGGTCAAAGACGAGCCGGATCCTAAACCGCTTCGATCAGGCATCGAAGGGTTCGACAATATTACGGGCGGAGGACTTCCTCATGGCTCGATCACTTTGCTGATCGGGCCTTCCGGATGCGGGAAGACCTCGTTCGGCATGAACTTCCTTTCTGCCGCTTCGGAGAAAGAACCGGGCCTTCATTTCGGCTTTTACGAAACTCCGGAGCGCCTCTTGCTGAAGGCGAACGCACTGGGTCTTGATCTCCGCGCACATATCGAAAGAAGCGTGGTCGAAATCTTGTGGCAGCCGCTGACGGAAAACCTCCTCGACAAAATGGCCTATCGGCTTCTTGACGCCGTCTCCGCTCGCGGCGTGAAGCGCCTGTTCATCGACTCCTTCGGTGGGTTCGAGCGCGCAACTGTTAACCGGACTCGGCTTGTAGAATTTTTTGCCGCTCTGACGAACGAATTGCGGGCCAAGGGCGTTACTACTATCGGCACGTGGGAGTTGCGTGACCTTTTCGCGTCCGAGGTAGCAGCTCCCGGTCCCGAGATTTCCAGTCTGCTCGATAATTTGATACTGATGCGCCAAGTCGAGATCAGGGCCGAGTACAAGCGGGTGATGTCCGTTTTGAAGATCCGCGATCAGTCGTTTCAATCCGCACCGCAAGAGGTGTTTATCGATGGGCACGGCCTCGCGATCAAAGGTCCTTTTGAGCCCGCGACTGGGATCTCAACCGGGCTGGCCAAGCCTCTTGAGGCGTAGCGCTCCCCATGGGTCGGACACGTCCATGGAGCTCTCCATGAGAATTGTAGTGGCAGAGGATGAATTTCTGATCGCGGACATGCTCGTGGTAAGCCTTGAGGAGGCTGGACATGAAGTGCACGAGGCCGCGCATGGCGCGGCTGCGCTCAAAATCATCCGCGATGTCGTTCCCGATCTGGTCATTACCGACTTCATGATGCCCTTGATGACAGGCCTGGAACTTGCCGAGACAATGAGAGCAGACACGGCGCTGCAACGCATCCCTATAGTCCTTGTAAGCGGCGCGCAGGGAGCGCAGGCGCGCTCCCGCGGCGACCTATTCGACCTTGTTTTCGACAAGCCCTACGCGATGGACCGGCTGCTCACTGCTGTCGGAGAGTTCGGCATTCGCGGGAGTCGTTCTTGATGGCTGCGGATAGCGAAGCGAATTTGAACGATGGGGAGCATTCCGTGGGGCGTGATGCCTGGACGGCTGCATACCGGCTTGCTGCGATTGTCGAGTCATCCCACGATGCGATTGTCGGCAAGACACTCGACGGGATCATCACTGACTGGAACGCTGCAGCCGAGCGCATTTTCGGCTACGCTCCTGCTGACATCATAGGAAAGTCGATCCTGACGCTTATTCCGGTGGATCGCAGGGCCGAAGAAAACGAGATCATCGCGCGGTTGAAACGCGGCGAGCGGATCGAGCACTTTGAGACGATGCGCCAGCGCAAGGATGGCGCACTCATCCACCTCTCGCTAACCGTGTCTCCTATCAAGGCGGCAGATGGATCGATCATCGGCGCTTCCAAGATCGCTCGCGATATCACGGCGCGCAAGCAGACCGAAGCCCTTCTGGCGCAACAATCCGACCGGCTGCAGACCCTTAATCGGATTGCAAACGTGATCTCACGCGATCTCGACCTTGATCGGATTGTACAGTCGGTGACCGATATTGGCACCGAATTGACGGGCGCCAAGTTCGGCGCCTTCTTCTACAATGTCAAAGATAGCGCCGGCGAGTCTTACCAGCTCTACACTCTTTCGGGCGCACCCCGGGAGGCCTTCGACCGTTTTGGGATGCCGCGGAATACGAAAATTTTCGCGCCGACCTTCGCTGGCGAAGGGGTGGTACGGTCCGATGACATTCGCACCGATGCGCGGTACGGCCACAGCGCTCCGCACTATGGCATGCCAGCTGGCCATCTTCCTGTTGTCAGCTACCTGGCTGTGCCGGTGACTTCTGTTTCCGGCGAAGTGCTCGGCGGGCTATTCTTCGCTCATGACGAGCCGGCACGGTTCACCTCCAGCACGGAAAATCTTGTTTCTGCGATTGCCGCGCAGACGGCGGTGGCGATGGACAACGCTCGGCTACACTCGGCGGCACAACTGGAAATCGAACGCAGAAGGCGTGCAGAGGACTCGAAGGAGCTGCTCCTTCATGAATTGAAACACCGCGTGAAGAACACGCTGGCTACCGTCCAAGCCGTGGCGATGCAGACGTTTCGCGAGGCACCTCGCGCTGAGCTCAATGCGTTCATTTCTCGTCTACTCGCGCTGTCTGAAGCGCATGATCTGCTCACCCAGCGCGACTGGGAGATGGTTGACGTCGAGCATATTGTTCGCCGAGCGGTCAGTCCGTTCGCCGCCGAAGAAGGTCAGCGGTTCGACATTTCCGGAACGAAGATTGAGATCCCCTCGGAGAAGGGGTTGCAGCTCGCGATGGTACTTCATGAACTCTCCACCAACGCCGCAAAATATGGGGCGCTATCCAATCTGAATGGAGCGGTGGAAATATCCTGGAATTGTCCCGATGATGGGCCTGGCCAAGTGCTAGAATTGCAATGGGTCGAACGCGGCGGTCCGGAGGCAACGCAGCCGACGCGAAAGGGGTTCGGCTCGAGAATGATTGAGCGCGCTCTTCGGGGCGAAGGTAGCGGGGCCGAGTTCGATTTTCGCCCGGAAGGATTGCGCTTCCGGCTTCAGCTTGCAGTCTCCGACGAAATAGCCCCTGACGGGTCTACTTGAGGAACCGCAACGGCGGCTGACGAGCAGTGGTGGAGAACGCGGGCAGCTATCGGCCAACTCTTGTGGTTCTGACGTGGCGGAAAGGAAAACTCGCATGTCCACTCCTGCCGAAAGCCGCCGTTCGCGCGCACTTACAGGAATGGTAGCAACGTACCACGATCCGGCGCTCGCCTCCGGCAGCAGTCGACCGATGCTGGACGTTCCTCCGAGATCACGCGGCGTCCAAGCGCGGACATTCTACTAACCAGACTTTGCTCTATAAAATGATCCGGATGCGCTATCATGATTGCGAAACAGAGATCAGCATAGAGGTGAGGTATGGATAGAGCAGTCATCTTGACGGTAGTCGGTAGTGACCGACCCGGCCTGACCCGCGCAGTCGCAGAGGCGGTGTATGCTGCAGGCGGTAATTGGCTTGAGAGCCATCTCTCGCGCTTGGGTGGTAAATATGTTGGATCCGTGCTGGTTGAATTGCCCGAGGATCGGATGCACGAACTCGAAGCCGCGGTCCGCGGCATCGATGCGATGGGTATCAAGATCGACATCATCGCGGCTGCGGATGCTGAAGAACGCAGCGGGCTGTCGCTGGCCATCGAAATCGTAGGGCAGGATCGTCCTGGAATAGTTCGCGAAGTGACCTCGGCACTTGCGAAGCTCGACGTCAATATCGACGACTTCCTTACCAGGATCGAGGGAAGCGCCTGGTCTGGCGCACCGCTGTTCCGCGCCAATGTCCAGATTGCATTGCCCACGGGCCTCTCTACCGACGAGGTGCGGGAGGCACTCGAAGCCATATCTGGCGAGATCATGGTAGATTTTTTGCCCGAGCCCACTTTGAGCTAGAAAGAGCCACGCGTCCCGCGCGTGACTAAGCGCTAGTCCCCCAGGAAATCAAAAAAGAAAGCCCGGCCGTCATGATGTCAGCCGGGCCAGTTTAAAGTCTCAGCGGCTAAGCCGTGAGCCTTCGGGTCGCGGGTTCTCCTTACTGATCTCTCTGAGGTAGGTCATACCCCGATCGGGGGAGACGCGCGGAAAACTCCGGGCTCAATAGTTGTTCTTCGCCAACAGCTTGATTGCCTGTGACGGGCTGATGCCCGAGCTGCCTCATCGCCGGAGCAGGTCCCCGAGCATCGCCGTCAGATCCATCTCCCGACTAACTCCAAGCTTGGAGAAAATGGATTTGATCTGGGTTTTGACGGTTTGGGTGCTCGTTTCCCGCGCAGCGGCGATCTGATCACGCGTCACGCCCCTAGCGAGGGCCAATGTGACCTCGGCTTCAGCAGCAGACAGGCCAAATGCTGCGCGTAAGACAGCAGGGGCGGCCTCATGCCAGCGCCGACCCGAACGGACGATGACAAGAATTTGCGAGGCAAGGCTCAGCCGGTACGGCGGGGAAGGAAGGCGGCAGATATCGACCACCATAGGCATCTGCTTGCCGGCACCGTGCAGCAGCAACGTCTCTATCCCAAGAGGTTGACGATGCCGCCGCGCGAATGCCTTCAACAGCGCCGCGTCGTCACGTGGGTGCGGAAGACCGAGCTTCCCGTCCATCACCCTGAAGCGTCCGGCAGAAAGCAGCGCCGCAGCTTCGCCCGTCTCTCCCTTCAAATTTCCAGCCTCGTCGCAAATGAAGATCGGCAGACCTACATATTCGAGCGCGCCTGCGATCAACGCCGAACCGCGATTTTCAAGCGCGATCTGCATTTTGACGGCCCGCCGCGCATGGGGGGCTATCGCGGCAAAAAGTGCGCGCGTCTCGGCGTCGGTCTTACCATCCTTCCGGCTGCGATTGAGGGCTAAGCCGACAAACCGGCCGCCTCCTTCGAGCAACTTGGTTTGGCAGCCGTCCATGATGTCATAGGCGTCGCACATCTCCCGATAGAGATCGAACCCAGAACCGCGCCCAACCGCACGGTAATCTGCTTCGCTCCGAATAACGAATGCCTCGTCATTCAGCGACGCGCGCACCCGAACGTTGATATTGGGATCGCCACGCTCCTGCTCGACAAAGCGGGCGATCTCATCTTGACCTATATCATTGATCCAATTGAAGGGCACCTCACCGGGCGCAAAACCGATAAGCTGGCCGTAAGAGCTGCCAGTCAGTTCGGCCATGGCCCGCAGCGCGCCAAGCCACTCATCCCCATCAATGGCAGCCATGGCGAAACGCTCGCCCAGCGCCCAAATCTTATCTTCCACCCTGTTTCGTTCCTGTCCCGCGACCCGGTCAGAACGTCAATATCTTTGGCTGCTCACACGAAAATGTCGAGTGATCAGCGAGTGGATTTAGGCAGGTCTATCGAGAAACACAATATTTTAGCAGCAGTGGTTCGATACCCTCATCGGGGGATGCGGACACCGGCGCATTTTGCCTATCCCTGCGGCAATTCGTCTGGAGGGGTTTTCTACATGATCGGCAGCAATTCTGTGCGCACGCCTATTCGTCTCGGTTTGGGTCTGAGTGTCAGCGTCCTTGCGCTTGGCGCCAGCAGCGCACTAGCACAACAGGCGCCGACCCTGACCTGCCCCGACGGCAGCGCCGGACCGGTCTGCATCATCAGCAACAGCGGTTCGACGGGACCGATCACCGGCACATTGGGCACGGCCATCATCGTCAACAATAGCGGCGCGATCTCCGGCGACCCAGCGATCACCGCAGGTCAGGCCGTTGTGCTCGCGGTCAACAATGCGAGCGGCGGGGTCATTGGCGGGGGTACAAACGCGATCATCGCGCCTGCCCGGACGGGCATTCCCTTGCTCAGCTTCAATGTGACCAACGCTGGCACGATCAACGGCAATGTGTCCTATGTTGAGCCCACGCCCTCCGCGCAGCAGAATCCGCTGGCTGGTGCGGTCTATTATTATATTTCCGATGGGGGCACGCTGAACGGCAATCTGCAGCTCGGCACTGGTTTTAGTACCGCCAACTTCATCCAGCGCGGTAGTGATGACGGGGTGACTGGTACCATCGCGGCCGGTGGCGGCATCGACATCTACACCCGAAGCTACAGCCAATCGCAGTCGCTTGAGCTGGGAACACGCGCGCTGCCCGCGACCTTCGAAATCGAAGGGTTCGAGGTGCGAGGCGGTGCTACCACGCTGACCCTCTCAGGACAGGGAACGTCGATCAGCTTGATGGGAGATGGCAATGTCGTGAACAACGGCACGATAAACCTGCTCCACACGTCTGGCCTCTACCCTCAAGGCGTGACCATCGTCCCCGCCGCGATCGGCTATTATCAGCAGCGCTTCGCGACCTTCCAGCGCTCCAATGTGCAGCCGGGCACTGTTCCACTTTACACGCCGACCTATGGCGATGCACTGACAAGCTTCACCAATGAAGGCACCGTTAATGGCGACATCCGCATCGCCACCGCCAGCTTCGTCAACAATGATGAGATCAATCTGGTCACCAGCGGCATTGGTTCGATCATCACCACTTCGGCAGGGGAGAATTTCCTTTTCCGCAATGCAGGCACGATCGAGACGACGTTCACCGGCTCGCGCTCCTTCACCACGGATATCGAACGGGAATTTGATGACGGCGTAAATGCCGCGGTTCGCATACGGCAGGCGCTGGAAACCACCAGCGTGGCGGGGGCGACGATCGAGAACAGCGGCATCATAACCGGCGGCCTGGATGCAAATGTTGCAGCGGATGTCTTCTCCTTCACCAACAGCGGCTTGATCGCGGGTATCGATGCCAACGGATATTTTCAGCGTGGCCTGACGCTGAAGGTTGGTGCGTTGGACCTGGTGCTGCCGAATGCCAACGATGAATATAATGCGGACAGCGCGTCCATCATCAACACGGCGGATGGCGAGATCAGGGATGGCTTCTATGCTGCGGTCGCCTCTCAAAACCTCAACTTCGAGAATCACGGCAAGATATTAGCCTCGGCGCGGGAAGGCGGTCAGGCACTGCTCATCCGCACCGGTCTGTTGCAGGATGATGGCCCGGGCGACGATGATGTGTTGGACATCCCCGCCCAGAACTTTGCTTTTGCCAACACCGGCGCAATCGAAGGCGCGGCCGAGATCAACATCGCCAACAGAGTGGCGAGCTTTGACAATAGCGGCACTGTGACTCGTACCGAGCTGGCCATCAATCAGGGCGAACCTCCGCTGTTTGGCGGCATGTCCGCCTTCGACGTGGAATCCGAGACCGATGAAAGCCAGACGATCACGTTCAACAACAGCGGCAGCATCCTTGGTCAGGACAGGGGCGGCTCGGGCCTTGTCCTCGGAGTAGAGGCTGGCGATGACGAAATCCTGGGCGCTCCGGCCGCCAGTGCGACAGTCAACCTCGTCAACGGCGGTACGATCAAGGCAACTGGAGGCGCAACGGTCACACCGGGCCAATTTATCGGCCTGGGACAAAACACGGCCTATGTATCGCAGATCGCAGCTCTGGGCGTGGACGTTGAAAGTAGCGGCGCTGGCACCGTAAACATCGAGAATCTGGAAGGCGGCGTCATCCAGGCCGGCGGTGGGCTGACGGCCGTCGTCGGGGCGCAGGTGCAGGGGCTTCCCCAACCCTTCTGGGTCTACAGCCCGATCGCTAATACCGAGGGCAGCCATAGCGTGGCCGTGGCTGTCGCAGCCAAGACCATCAACATCGTCAACAGCGGTACCATCCAGGGTGGAGCTGGAACCAACTATTTCCCCAACACGCCCATCATCGACAATGCGATCGGCCAGCCCAATGGCTATCTTGCAGGGGCGATCCACACCAGCGGTGACCAGTTGGATGACGAAAGCGGTTATCTACCTTCTACCGACCATGTCACGAATAGCGCGACCGGCGTCATCATCGGCTCGATCGACCTCAATGCTGGCGATGACCGCATCGACAATGCCGGTCAGATCAGCGGCGACATCTACATGCGTGAGGGCAATGACGCGATCACCAATGCGGGCACCATCACCGGCACGGTCCGTATGGGCGAGGGCAATGACAGCTTCACGCACCTGCTCAGCTCAGCTGTACTGAATGGAACGGTCGACGGCGGCGCTGGAGAGGACATTCTTTCCTTCGATATCACCGGTACAACCTACACCGGATCGATCGATCCGGCACTTCGCCAGCTGTTCGCAAGCTTCGAAGTCGAAAAGATCATTGGCACAGGTAAGGTCGTAGTCCAGCAGACGGTAGAGGTATCCAGCGGCGGTGAACTGAACCTCACGCAAGGGTCCAGCATCGTCGTGGCTCCTGGCGAGACAGCGATCAGCGGTGGCAGCCAAAGCGTCAGCATCTCGAATAGCGGCGAGGTTGTGGGCAATGTGGATCTTGGCGAAGGCAACAATCTTCTGACCAACGCATCCGGCGGCTCGATCACCGGCAACATCATCGCCGGCAATGGCGCGAACACGATCAGCAACCAGGGTGGGACGATCAACGGGAATGTCCTGGCTGGAAGCGGCACCGATAGTCTGGTCAATAGCGGCGCCATCTCGGGCGACGTGGATCTGGGTGCGGGCGCTGACATGCTGACAATCGGCACCGGTGGCAGCTTTGGCGGCACGGTTGCCGCAGGCAGCGGCACCGATGTCCTCGCCTTCAACACCGGCAGCACCTATGCGGCCCAGACCACGATCGACGGGTCAGCTTTCACAGGCTTCGAGCAGGTGAATAACACAGCTGGCGTCAACAGCTTCACCGGCGACCTCAATGTCGAGGCGGTAAATGTGTCTGGAGGCCGGCTTATCGGTCAGGCAGGATCAACCCTCACCGGATCGGTTGATGTCACCAGCGGCGGTACCTTCGGCACCGCAGGCACGGTGAGCGGCGATGTCACGATCGGTACGGGCGGCACCCTGTCGCCGGGCGCGTCCCCCGCTATCATGACGATCAACGGCAATCTGACGATCGCCAACGGCACGACCACGACGTTCGAGTTCGTGCCCGTGGGCGAGAGCGATCAGATCGTCGTCAATGGCGGCTCGGTAACCATCGGCGATAATACGACCGTCAACCTCACCGGTTCGCTGACACCGGGTGCATCGCGTGATCTGATCGTGGTGAACGGCGGCGGCGCGATCACTGGTGACTTCGACATCGTCAATCGGGATCCGGGTATCGTCGGCGTGTTGCGTAACAATGGCGCCACATTGCAGCTGCTTGGAACCTTCGTTGCTCCCACCGGCATTTCGCTCCAGGCCAATGCAGCGATTGATTATGTCAACGACCTGCTGGTCGCCGGAACAGCGAATACAGCGCTAATCAGTGCGGTTCCGGTACTGCTGAGCGGCGGCACCGCCAATGCGGCGGCGTTCGGGCAGTTGACGCCCGAAGCCTATGCCAGCGCGTCTCAGCTTGGTGTGGAACAAGGGCTGGTCCTCGCCAAGGCTGGTCGTGCCGGCCTTGCCGCAACTACGCGCGACACCACCGGTTTCTTCAGCTTTGCGCAGGGGCTTGGCGACTGGCGCACGCTCAAGGGCCGCGGCTCAGCCGGCACATCGTCTGCCAAGAGCCATAGCTATGGCCTCGTCGGCGGGATCGGCTTTGGTAGCGCAAATGCATCAGTTGGCGCCTTCATTGGTCATATCGACAGTCGCCAGACAATCGCGCGCCTGGGCGCCCGGACGAACGCCGATGGCCTCGTTGCCGGTCTCTCGGGCCACTTCCTGAGCGGTGGGTTCGACGGGACGATGACGATCGCCTATGACTGGAGCGAGGCGAACACCCGACGCGCGGTACCCGGCGGCACGGCGCTATCCGGCGACTACCGCCTGCGCAACCTGGTGCTGGACGGCATGGTCGGCTACAGCTTCCCCCTGGGCAGTTGGGCCGTTCGTCCTGAAGCGGGCGTGACCCATATCTCGACCCGCCGTGGATCGGCGGCCGAGACGGGTAGTGCGGCTTTCGCTCTAGCGGTTGACAGCAAGAAAACGAGTGCGACCTTCGTCGATGGCGCAATCAAGCTGAAGGGCGGCCTCGGAGACGGCGCGATGTTCCACCCCTGGGTATCGGCGGGCCTGCGTCATCAGCTTGAAGGCAAGCGCTCTTCCGCTCGGGCTGGATTTGTTGGCAACGCCGAACGGTTCACGGTCTTGGGCGCGGGACGTAAGGAAACCATGGCAACCATCGGCGCTGGCGCCAGCTATGACCTTGCTGCAGGCCTCAGCCTCTACGGCGCCTATCAGGGCGAGTTTGGTGGCGGTCACGGTCACAACGTGAACGTTGGCGTGCGTTTCGCATTCTAAGGCTCGAGAGCTCAAAATATCTGGAGCATGCAAGCGGGCTGCCGATCACACGGTTGGCAGCCCTACAAACTAAGGTTCCAGATAAGAGCCGCTGATGGACAGGGCAGAATAACGTGTGGCGCGCGGTCGCTTCAGCTTTTGGATCCTTGTTGCATATTCAGGAGTAAGTTTATCTCGTCCGGCAGCGGTCAGTTAGCTCTCCATTGGAGCATCCACTAGCGGCCGGCTGTGGGTTCACCGGATTTAGCCGCTGAAATCCACCAGGATCGGTGACGCGTATTTTTTGCCTTTTATCAATGCATCTGATGGGGTCAGAAGAAAGGGCATCTACGCGACGTTATTGGCCATGCTTCCGGCCGCCACGTCAATGGCTGAACCAGTGATATGCCGTGCTTCTTCAGACAGGAGGAAGAGGACGCTGTCACTGACGTCTGTCGGGTCCACCCAAGGCACACCTTGGGGGGCGAATGGATGGAGGCGCATTTTCGCTTCGAATTTTTCCCGGCTGGGCTCCGCGTCGCCAGGCAAGGCCCGCTTCCACGCGGCCGCGTTATTGAGCAGCGGAGTGTTGACGCCGGTCGGACATACGCAATTTACCGTCACATTGCTCTTCGCGACCTCCAATGCGGTGGCCTTGACCATTCCAATGACGCCCCATTTGGATGCGCAATAAGCGCCCGAGTTCATCTGCCCCGTTCGAGCAGCTAGCGATGCGATGGCAACAATGCGCCCATACCGGTGCGCGACCATGCCCGGAAGCACGGCGCGCATGCTGTGAAAGACGCCATAGAGGTTGGTGCGCACGACATCATCGAACAAGCCGTCGCTCATGGAGGCCAAGGGGGCAGTGCCGTACACTCCCGCATTAGCGACCAACAGATCAATCCTGCCGAACATTTCGACGCCTTTTTGCGCGACTTCGGTGACCGCGTCAGGATCGCGTACGTCGGACCTGAGCGCTAGCACGCGCCGCCCCATTGCACGTACCATCCCCGCGGTCTCATCCAGGTCCGCTTGGCTTGCCATAGGGTATTCGATCGTCGGCAGCGAAGTCACGCTATCGGAAATAATGATGTCAGCGCCCTCCGCGGCAAGACGCTGAGCATGACTGCGACCTTGACCACGTGCACCGCCGGTAATCCAGGCTATTTTACCGGCAAATCGACCAGCGGACCGTTCTGGTGTCGCTGCTTGAGCCGTGCCGATAGCCGACGATGCAGTTACAGCACCTGCTGAAGCTACGAACTGGCGACGTGAGATAGTTGGGTCGTCTCCAGGCATGGCTTAATCCTCTCGAACAGTGGTTTCGGGCCCCTCTTTCAAGAGAGGTTCCACGGTGCAGCGATCTACGTCAATCCTCTGACGAAGACCATTAAGAGCCTAGCTCTTCAAGGACGTTGGCGTCCCCAGAAGTGACATTTGCCTGCGAAAAGTGCCGCAGGGCGAGGCGTCCGGTCCCCCAGCAAACTGCATGTCGGCCACAGCTATTGAGCGGTTGATGGAGGCCGTACAGTCGCTGCTATGGATGTGAGGGTACGCGGTGGAGCGAGGGCCAGCAACGTCCATGCAACCGGCGCGTTAGCGGCTGATGGATCTGCCTTTCACTGCGCCCGAGCCGTATATCCTGATGCTGACAGGCGCGGGGTTCCTGATAGCGCTGGTGGCTTGGCTACCGCTTGCGCTGAAAAAGCTCCCGCTGTCATTGCCCATCGTGTGCATCCTCATAGGCGCTGGCATCTTCTGTTTGCCGGAGGTGAAGTTCCGGCCTTCGCCGATCAACTATCCCGTTATCACCGAACGCTTCAGCGAATTTGTGGTGATTATCGCACTGATGGGCGCAGGGTTGAAGCTTGACCGCCCCTTTCACTGGCGGCGCTGGGGCGTAACCTGGCGTTTGCTTGCGATCACCATGCCGCTCGGCATCGGCATCATCACGCTCATGGGCGGGGCCTTGCTGGGCCTGCCATGGAGCATCGCTCTCTTGCTCGCCGCCAGCCTCGCCCCCACCGATCCCGTTCTTGCCGCCGATGTTCAGGTCGGCCCTCCTAGGAGTGGTGAAGAAGATGAAGTCCGGTTCGGGCTGACCTCGGAAGCAGGGCTCAATGACGGCCTTGCCTTTCCGTTCGTCCATCTCGCCATCGTGCTCGCAGCGAGTGCCGGGGAGCCATGGTTTGGCCGCTGGCTCGGCGTCAATGTAGTGTGGGAGGTCGTTGCAGGCGTGGGCGGCGGCTGGTTGATTGGCAAACTCTTCGGCTGGCTGACTTTCCATATCCCGGCAGAGACGAAGCTCGCGAAGACCGGCGATGGCTTGATCGCCATCGCGGCGACATTCGTCTCCTATGGCGCCACCGAGATCGTTAACTGCTATGGATTCCTGGGGGTTTTCGTCACGGCGCTGACGCTGCGTGCGTCACATCGCGACCATGAGTTCAACGTGCAAATGCACGATCTTACCGAGCAGATCGAACGCCTTGCCATGATGGTTCTCCTGCTCCTGTTCGGCGGAGCTCTCATAGCCGGTCTGCTTGCCCCACTCCAGCCAATGGACGCGGCATTTGTGCTGCTGATCCTGCTCGTGGTGCGGCCTGCCACAGGGCTCATCGCGCTAACGGGCTTCAAGGCGAACCGCTTTGAAAAGCTGACGATCGCTTTCTTCGGTATTCGCGGTGTCGGCTCCTTCTACTATCTCGCTTATGGCCTCAACCACATGGATGCGGGTGACCCGGACCGCCTCTGGGCCGTCGTGGGTCTGGCGGCTTTGGTCTCAATCCTGCTTCATGGCCTAACGGTTACGCCCGCTATGCGGTGGTTGGATCGTCGCGAAGGGCGTGACCCGGACAAAGGCGGGACGACGGGTGAGGCTCATGATCGGGGCAAAGCCTGATCCAGCGCTCGCCCATGCCAGCGAGAGCGACCCAAGACGACCCTTCTCGAGCAGAAATGAAGCTCCCGAAAGCTGCCGCTAATGCCGGTACTCGCCGCGCCCAACGTCGCGAAAGTATCAGTGATCGCTCGCGGAAAAAGCTCCTATGCCAGTCTCCGCCCGCACCCGTTGCGCAGGATAGCCCGTCTTGTCGATCGCAGCGCGCCGGGAACGATCGAATAGCGAGATCAGCCAAATTGCGATGAAGCCCGCAGGCACTGAAAAGATCGCTGCTGAACTATAGGGGAATGGCGCAGTTCCGAGATCGAAGGTGTCGGTCCACACTGCTGGTGAGAGCAGAGTAAGTACAAAAGCACTCAGCAATCCGATTGTGCCGCCACATGCAGCGCCGCGTGTAGTACATCCGCTCCAAAGCAACGAGAGAATAAGCACCGGAAAATTCCCTGAAGCTGCCAGCGCGAAGGCCAGGCTGACCATGAAAGCGACATTTTGCTTTTCGAACACCAGGCCCAACAGCACCGCCATTGCGCCAAGCGCCAGGGTGGTCAGACGTGACATGCGGAGTTCGTCTGCGGACGTAGCGTTGCCGTGTCTAAATACGGTGGCATAAAGATCATGGCTCACTGCCGAGGCTCCGGACAGCGTCAACCCGGCCACGACAGCTAGGATAGTCGCAAAGGCGACCGCTGAAATGAAGCCAAGAAAGGCGTTGCCGCCGATTGCGTGCGCGAGATGGATGGCGGCCATATTGCCGCCGCCCCGCAGCGCTCCTTCTGCGTCTAGATAACTGGGCTCAGTCCCTACGAGCACGATCGCGCCGAAGCCGATGATAAAGGTGAGGATATAGAAATAGCCTATCCAGCCCGTAGCCCAGAGCACGGATTTGCGCGCTTCCTTGGCGTCAGGAACGGTGAAGAAGCGCATGAGAATGTGAGGCAGTCCCGCAGTACCCAGCATCAGCGCCAGGCCAAATGAAATGGCAGAAACGGGATCCTTGATGAAGTTGCCCGGCGCCATGATCGAGCGGCCCTGCGCCGCAGCTTCAGCTCCGTCCACCCCCTTTGCTAGCGCGGCGCCTGCTTTCACCTCTACAGCGCGAGCAAAGAGGGCCTCAAATGAAAAGCCCATATGCGCCATGACCATGAACGCCATGAAGCTCGCCCCGCCGAGCAGCAGCACCGCCTTTATGATCTGGACCCACGTCGTGGCGCGCATACCTCCGAACAACACGTAGAGCATCATGAGGACGCCGACGATCTGCACTGCCAAGGCGTAGGGGAGACCGAACAGGAGCTTGATGAGCTGTCCGGCCCCGACCATCTGCGCAATCAGGTAGAAGCTGACAACCAGCAACGTGCTGATCGCGGCGAAACTGCGAACCGGCGCTTGGGCGAAGCGATAGGACGCCACATCAGCGAAGGTATATCGGCCCAGGTTCCGCAGCCGTTCCGCCATCAGGAAGAGCAGGATCGGCCAACCGACTAGGAAGCCTGTCGAGTAGATGAGGCCGTCATAGCCATCATTGAAAATCTGTGCCGAGATGCCGAGAAAAGAGGCGGCCGACATGTAGTCGCCAGCCATAGCCAAGCCGTTCTGAAAGCCCGTGATGCCACCGCCAGCCGTATAGAAATCCGACGCAGTGCGGGTTCTCGCGGCGGCGGCTTTGGTAATCCAAAGTGTCAGCCCGACGAAGGCCACGAACATGGCAATCGCCACCCAGTTGATCGGCTGACGCTGAGCTTCCCCCTCGAGCGCCGCAGCGAATCCAGGTGCCGGCAGGAGGATCAACGGAAAAGTGAGGGCAGCCAAAGCAGCCTTCATGCGCCATGATCCTTCAGAATGTTCGCCATAGCTGCGTCAAAATGGCGATGGCGTAGACGACGTAGGTGGCAGTCAGAGCGACGGCGAGCAAGATGACACCAAGGCCGACCGGAATACCAAGAGAAGTAACGCCTCCCGCAATGGGCGTTCCCAGCAGCGCCTTGTCGAACGCGATCAGCATCAAATATCCCAGGAAGGTAAGGAAGATTATTGCCGACAACCACCAGCCGAGCCGCGAGCGACGTCTTACCAACATCACATAGCGCGTGTCGGCTGTCATAGCCGAAATCAGCGCCGCTTCCTCTCCATCGGTCATTACCGCACCCCCCCTTTGTTGCGTGACGATAGGGTTGAAGCATGGGATTGCAAGCCCGACACCCTCAAGCCGCTAAGATGACAATTTGCGCTCGCGAGCTGCGGACCGTCCGCTCTAGCCTTCGCCCGGACAAAAGCGTGTCCGAAAGTATAACCGCATCAAACCACAGAGGCGTATCTACAGTTTTCCTATTCCACATGCCGGAGAAGTCCAGCTATCTCGCATAATCAATGATCGACGGCGGAAAAACGCATCAACTAAGATCATTGATCTATTTTAGTGAATGGGTGATGTTTCATCGACGATGAGCTCGATCTCGAGAATTTTAGGAGAATGACATCCATGTGGGATCATGCTGTGCTTTTTACTTTCCCTTGACGCTTCACTTAGCTAAATCAGCCTTTTAGCAGCCTCGGCTGTTTGGGAGACTATTGGGGGATCTATGCGTTCACATGTTCGGGCCGTGGCCGTTGCTGCGGGTCTAGTCACAGTCGGGATGACCGCCGTGCCGGCTGAAGCTGGCACCGGATGCAATGGGGTGGTCAACATCTTCGTTTGGGGCTGCGCTCCGTGGGACAATAATAACGGTCCGCAATTCCCCTACCACCGTAAGAAGCAGATCGATCTGCGCGTGCCTGCAGGAGCCAAGGTTCACGTCAAAGACGGTTCGGCGGTTGTGGAATTTAACGGCCAAAAATACCCTGTTGTGGGTGGCGCAGGAGTCGTTTCCGCAGGCGGCGCCAATGTTGTCTCAGCAGGAGGAGCGAACGTCGTCTCCGCTGGCGGTGCGAACATGAAGGTCTGGGTGCAAAACTGAAGTTGCAGATCAGTTGGGCGGCGAAAATTTCCGCCGCCTTGGCTTTCGCCGGTGCCATCGCCTTATTAGCACCCCTCGCCTATGGAGTTGTGAGCATACGCTGCTGCGGGATCGACGGGGGAACCGAGATCGCCGGATGGGTGCTGATCGGTCTTCTCGTCCTCTTGGCAGCGACCGTTCTAGCGCTCTTGGTTGCAGCACTGAGCGAGTTCTGCGCCCGCGCTGTGCGACGGCGGCGCAGGAAATAGTCATGAGCGTGCGCACCCATAAGCTGCACCTCGGCGGTGGAGGCAATATAGAGGCAGTACATGCCACTTTTGGGGGAGTAGATAACTTTGTTCCGTAGTATGCTGATAGGGTTAACTGCCCTCTTTATGTCTTCTGCCGCCATTGCAGGCGATCCCTTCGATGATGCACGCTATTATCTGGGAGTTAAGCAAAATGCTGAGGCTCTGAGGATTGTGGACAGCGGTCAGTTCGATGTGAATATGCAAACCGAGGAAGGCTTCACTCTTCTTCACTATGCTGCGGATGCCGGGAACCTCGAAATGGTAAGGGCGCTCCTCGCTCGCGGTGCCGATCCAAGCCTAAAATCACGCTCGGGCAGCACGCCTTATCAGATGGCTCTGGGAACCATGGTTCAGGCTGAAATTCGCAAGGCCATGGTTAAAGCATTGACCGCAGCTGGATCAGCTGGCCAGACGGGTGGCGCTGCCGTCGGCCGCCCGCAGCCAACACAGCCTGCCGGAAACGGTATGTGCGCTATGGTTCGGTCGGAACAGGTGAATGACGGGCGGTCCCCTGCCATGCGCCCATTTCTGAAGGCCAAGGATGCGATCTGGTACAATCATCCCGACGAGCTGACCGGATTGATCGAAGACTGCGTCGGTGTTGACGATCAGGACCAATATGGGTGGACGCTGCTTCATCACGCCGCAGATCGGGATCGGGTTGCTTTGGCCAAGATCCTACTAGATCAAGGGGCCAAACGAACTATCCGCAACAAGGATGGCCAGACCGCGCCTCAACTCGCCACCTCACCCGAGATGAAGGCGCTGCTGGGAACTGCCACTGCGAAGCCTTCCACATCCAACCCGCCCGCAAGTCGAAAGGTGGAATGTCAGCAGAAATATCAGGCGGACGCGGCTCTCTCCTCCGACACGACAGGAAAGATGCGCGCCATGCGGCGGTGGCAACAGTGCCTAAACACCGGTCGTTACTGGTGAGAACTCTGTGCGCTGTAGGCGTGAGCTATTGATCGTCTTTAGCTTGCACGCGGTAGATAGCCCGCCTGTTTATTTCCCAGGGAAGGCAGACCCACGGTAGCGCACCTCAACATGATCCTAGCTTTCGAGCTGTGCCGCAGCCGAATTGCAGGGAGCGAGTCGTCGTCATCATGGGATCACTGCGAGAGGTGCCGCGGCATGAACCAATCGGCAAGCCAATGCCTAACCTCGCACCTTTGATTTTCGACCCTTTGTGGTCGTCTGGGTGCCATTCATTTGTTCTCAGCAGCGGACCTTCCGCTCACCTCCGAAATGGGAACAGCTGGCCGCGGGATGGTGCTCCGGGTCAGCCGGCACCTCCTGCAACGATTATAGCTGGTGAGCAGTCTTCCAAGCAGACCTAAAGGGGCAACTTGAAAAGATCAGCCTTCAGGATCTTACGGGCGGTATCAAGCCGCTCAACAGAAGGGCTGTCGCACACGACCAGAATTGCATTATCTTTGCTAGGCCAAAGCGCCAGACCCTCCGGATGATCGACCCCGCGCCCAAACGGCAGGTCTATCAGATGCTCTGGCCTGTGCAGCCGAACCCTTTGTTCGTGCTGCACTGGATCCTGGGCCCAGCCAACCCACCTGTAAATTGCACAGGGACCGCTCAGTCCCACCGTCGGCCCAGCAAGAATGAGGAGATCGTCGCCGCAGCGTTTGAGATCCCGGATGCCGAGCCCTTCCAAATCAAGCAGCCGCTTGGCGATGGGGCCCACCAACTCAAGCGAGCCCGACTTTTTGCCGACGATCTCCATTTCAAGAAGAACGGCATGGATTCTGATGACCGGCCCGCGCAGGCCGAGCGCAACCCGGCTCCCCAGAACGGCGACCCCCTCTACGTCGATCCCACCCTCCTTAGCCGGGATCCTGGTGAAAGGAGCAAGAAGCGGATCCTTACGCAACTGCTTGGATAGAGCATTGCCGCGCTTCGTCTGCCGCACCAGCCCGCTTCTGCGCTTCCCATCTTGGTGAATCGGGAGCCACTGCCTGCCTTGCTGCTTTAGAGGAATGCGAGCCAACAGGCATCTAGGTCGGGTGTCATTGAGGTCCGCGAGTTCGTCGAGATCGATACAGTCCTCGTTTTTCTTCCCCAGCTTTGGACGCGTGCGCGCATGGCTGCCGACGATCCACAGCCAACCATCGTCGACTGCAAGCCCTTCCAGGTCAGCTTCGTCGTCCGGATCCGCCAGGTCCAACAAACTGCTCAGCTGAAAACAGTGATGGTCTGCCCATATGCCACCCTCCAGACTGAGCCGGTCGATACCGCAACGCTCATCGGCGGCGAGGAACAGGCTGTCCCTGTAGCGGGTCGCGCCAGAGAAGTTCTGCAGGAGCTTAGTATCCTGCCCCTCGCCGAAACGAAGCTCCACCTGATCGACAGGGGTAGCCGGGTCAGACCACATGGTCATGCTAAGCGATCCTCATGGTCTCAGGTCTTTTGCGCTTATCGCCTTTGCAGCTTCCAGCGGCCGATCAAGCTCAAGCTCTTTCGCGGCTGTCAGAGCATCGTTAAAGCCCGCTCCGCAGTAGACCGGAATGCCGTCCGCCTCGATGCCGTTCAGCAACCCTGCCTTCGTTCCCTGCTTGCAGCTTCCCTCAACATCCCTGATGAACACCGCAGCCACTCTGCCGGGAAAATCTTGAACGGCGCGCGCGTATATTTCCACGTCATGCTGCCCATTATCGCCAATCAGCAAGAACCGTAATTGTGGATAGAATGAGAGGATCGCCTCGATGGCGGCCAGCTTATGTGTACCATGCGCGACCTTGAGTAGCTTGTCCCGGTCGATACCATAGTCCGTCAGGAACATCGGCCCATGCGGGATCCCGTTCAACCCCATGAACTCGGCAATGAAGCCATAGAGATTCCACGGACTGGACGACACATAGAAGAAGGGCCGGACGGGTTCCTGATGGTCATGCGCGATCATCTGGTAGAGCTTTGCTGCCCCCGGCACCGCCAGCCGGTCGTCCGGCTGATCGACCAGCACACGGCGCCAGTTCTTGACGAAATTGGTCGCACCAGTTTCGATGATTGTATCGTCAATGTCGGAAATGACGCCCCAATGATCATCCGCAGCAGGTGCCATGATGGGCACCCTGATGCTGGCCGATTGCGCCTCCTGCTCAGGCGTCCAGAGCGTCGCGCTTTCCCAGCTCGTGGCATCCGGTAGCGGCTTGTCGATCGGAAGCGCGAAGCTGAAATAGCCCTCTTCATCGGACCGCGTCTCGGCAGTCCCGCCACAAGCATGGCACCGCACGCAGACGCCGGGCACCTCCTCACTATTGTAGATCGCCATCATCGCCCGCAGTCGGGACAATGTTCCCTCGCCAGCATTGAGCGGCTCTCTGTAACGGATTACGCGGCCTGAGACACGCAGTTCATGGGCGTTGCGGTAGCCGGCATAGGTTAGCAGCCGCACTTTGCCAGCAAGGTCATCATTTTTGAAAAGCAGATCTTCGAACCGATCGATGTCGGATTCCAGACCAGCTGCTGCGGCACGAAGAAAGGTGCCTGTCAGGGAGAGCTGTTCATTCATGATTGAGCAACGAGGGGACCGTCAGCCGGTTCCGTCCTGAGCCTTTCCCCTCGATGGTGATGAACCTTACGATCCCTTCCGGCCACTCAGCCACCGGTCTTTGCCCTCAGACTCCGGACGGGCTGCTTTCGATCACCTAGCCTTCCAGCGGGTAAACTTCTGATTTCAAACCAAGGCTACCAGGGCCTCGGAGCGTCCAGGCTTGGCCTCAACCACATGGAGGGTGGGTGCGGAGCGGCTTTGGGCAATCGTGGGCCCTCGCCGCCCTCGTGCCGATCCTGCTCGACGGGCTCACCGTCGCCCCGGCCATGCGCTGGCTGGACCGCCGACAGGGACGCGACCCTGACACGGGCGAGACGGCGGCCGCTTCCGGAGCGGGGTACAAGCATCAACAAGCCAGCGCGGGCGCCGCCCCGCAAAAGGTCGTTCCTCGATCGAACCAATATTTCCAAGCGGCGTTGATCCGGCATGACGGCCTTGTGGGACAGCGATGCGAACTGGGGCTATGCACGCGGCGTTGCGCGGGCCTTGGCGGGCGCGGTGCTGTTCGGCCTACCTCTCTTGATGACAATGGAGATGTGGTCGCTCGGTATGAACGTCGAACCGCGGCGCCTCGCGCTCTTCCTGCTCGCCAATTTTCTGCTGCTGGTCATCCTGTCACGCTTTGGCGGGTTCGAACCGACCTCCAGCGTCACGGAAGATATCCTCGACGCCCTCGCCGCTTACGCCATCGGCATGGTCGCGTCGACTGCGGTCCTCTTCCTATTGGCGCTGGCCAACACCAGCATCCCGCCTGATGAAATGCTGGGCATGATCGCCATCCAGAGCATCCCCACCAGCTTCGGCGCGATGATCACCCGCAAGCAGTTCAGCGCCGGCGGCGGGGAGAGCGAAGAGGATCAGGAGGCGCGCACCGCCGGCTACGCGGGACAGTTGTTCCTGATGATGGCGGGCGCGCTGTTCCTTGCCTTCAACATCGCGCCAACGGAGGAGGTGCTGCTCATCGCGTTCAAGATGACGCCATGGCACAGCCTCGCCCTTGCGGGCGTGTCGCTGTTCGTCCTGCATGCGTTGGTGTTCAATGTCGGATTGACAGGACAGGAGGCGGCGCCGGAGGGCTATGGCGCGGGCAGGGTCTTCCTGATCTTCACCGTGCCCGGCTATGCCATCGCCATCCTTATGAGCCTTTACGTGCTCTGGACCTTCGGACGGCTCGACCATGGCGATCTGGCGAGCGTGGCCGAGAGCGCAGCGGTGCTCGGCTTTCCCGCATCCATCGGTGCGGCCATCGCGCGCCTTGTCGTTTGAGGAAGAACAGGATGGCCGACCGATCCGCCGCTCTCGACCGCACGCCGCTCCTCGAATGGATCGCGGCCGGCCTCGGCTTGCTGCTGCTTGCCGGACTACTGTTCGTGCTGGGGCGCGAGGCTCTCACCGCTGGACCGGACCAGCCGCCATCCATCACCATTCGGCAGCAGGGCGTGAAAGCCGCCGTTAATGGTTATGTCGTGACATTCGAGGCGATCAACAGCGCCGGCGGCACGGCGGCTGCATTGCAGGTGGAGGGCATGCTGGCTCGCCCGGGGCACGAGCCCGAACGAAGTGTCGCCACCATCGACTATGTGCCGGGCCATGGCCGCGCTGAGGGCGGCCTGTTTTTCGCTCACGATCCACGCGGGGCAATGCTGACTATCCGTCCGACCGGCTATCAATCGCCCTGAACGGCACCAACTGGTTCCGCCGCGCACGCAACTCATGAGGCCATGGCTGACGCGGGCAACGTAAAAATGGGGTCTGACGGCCGCCTGGCGTGGCTCCCGTTCATTAGTGAGACAACCATAGCAGCACAGTATCGGGCCGCCTCAACTTCGGTTGGCAGGTCCACTTTCCACCCTACATCATCGTCTGCGGCAACGTGATCATGCCTCATTGATCTCGTTGCAGACAAGCATCCTGATTAGTGGCAGCGACCCTTTGCGGCCGTTCAGTTGCCGATTTTCCGTTCCCAAGTGCGGCCCGTCCGCTTTGCTATTCGTGCGTCGCCGTCGATCAGAAACTGGATCATGGGGGCAGCAATATCCGCGCCGGTTCGCATGTCAGTCATTTCCCCGGTCAGACCGGGCTAAGCGCCGTCCCGTGACCAACGTCTGGATGACGAACAGCAGGATCAGGATAAGCGCTATCGCACCTACGAACAGGTCAAATCCCGACAGGACACCGAAATATCCGGGACCAGAGCCCAGGACCATCATCATCACCGTCAGCCCGATCAGCATCAGCCGCAATTCAGTGGGGCCAGCCGCCAGATAGGACAGCTTGAACTCTCCCAACACGCGAGCGGAAAGATAGGCATGGATCGACAGCAACAGATAGCCGGCCAGCGCCACCATCGCGACGTCCATGGTAACAAAAGGGCTGAGACCGATCCCAGCGAGAATCAGCAGCGTCGCGAAGCCGTCGCAGCTATGATCGATGAAATAGCCATAGGAGGGACGTTCGATCCGGCGAAAGCGCGCAATGCTACCATCCATCGAGTCCCCAAACCATTGGACAACATAGCCCGCGATGGCGAGCAGCAACCAGGATGAATGCAGATTGCTCCCGACATAGCCCAGGAAGATCATAACCGCGCCGATCATGCCCAAAGCGGTGAGGCGATCAGGCGTGACCCATGGGGGCATTTGGGCGCAGAGCCAGTTGAGTAACCGCCGTTCCTTCGCGGCAAGCCAATTTTCTTGGATTCTGGAAAGTGAGGCGGCGTTCTGTAACTCAATTGTCATAGGCCCTTATGCGGCCATCGGCTTCGAGGGGCAACGTACGAATGGCGCCTCCCGCTAAACGTCAAACGCATGGTAGATCATGTCATTTTGCAAGCCCGGCCCTTTGTCGCCGTTCCAAAGTGGGTTTCCAATTCCCAGGTGCGGACGAGCAGCTACTCGCTTTCTAATGTTCATGAGCCACTGCAGCTCGGCGCTGCGCCGGGCATTCAACCACCATTCGGAAGATAGTTGAAGCAAAGGCCTCAAATCCTGCAGCACGGCAGCGCTGCATTCCTCAATGGGCTCGTCTCGTGCATCGCTTACTGGAGTCGGGAAGTCCCGCACCATCCCCTCAAGACGCTGGCCACTGGGTCAAAGCTTGAATCCACCTCGCCCAGATGCCCGCAAGGTTCGACCATGCGCTAAGTCGCGCGTTCCGAGCAGTAACCACTGCTCCTATAGCCAGCCTTAGTTAGTGCCGCCGATCAGATCCCCTAGTCCGCCGAGTACCGAGCCCTCGCCCCTGTTCTGGCCCCCACGGCTGCCAGCCCCCGCCAGCATCCGCCCAGCCAAACAGGAGAATGGCAGGGACTGTATCCAGACCTTTGCGGGTGCCGTGAGCCGGGCGAAAAACAAACCCTCTCCTCCGAACAGGACGCTGCGGACTCCGCCAGCGCGGTCAAGGTCAAAATCTACTGTGTCGGTGAAGGCCGCGACACAGCCTGTGTCGACGTGGATCTGCTCTCCGGGTGCCAGTTTCCGCTCGACGATCGCGCCGCCCATCTGGACGAACACCCAACCGTCGCCCTCCAGCTTCTGCATGATGAAGCCTTCGCCGCCGGACAGGCCGGTCATGATCCGCTGCTGGAACTGCACGCCGATCGACACGCCCTTGGCGGCCGCGAGGAAGCTGTCCTTTTGGCAGATCAAGCGCCCGCCACATTGATCTAGTCGAATGGGCAGGATCGCGCCCGGTATCGGCGAAGCGAAAGCGACCTGGGCCTTACCCTGCCCGTCATGCGTGAACACGGTAGTGAAGAGACTTTCGCCCGTAACCAAACGCTTCCCCGCGCCCAACAGCTTGCCCGTGAAGCCGCCATCACTGGCCGCTCCCGTCACCGAACACGGTCATGCCGACGCTCGCATCCTTCCAGACCAGCGCGCCCGCTTCGGCAATAGCGCTCTCGCCCGGGTCCAGTTCGATCTCGAGGAACTGCAGCTCCTGCCCGATGATCTCAAAGTCGATGTCGTCGGCCAGGGCGGCGTTGCGATGATGCTGCCAGGGACTGGTGCTCGGCATGTCTATCACTCCTTTGAATTCGGCCGCTCATAGCGCGACTGGTTAGGCTTCGCTACGCGCAAGGCTGCCGCGGCGCGGGCGTGACATTGTTTGGGAACCTCAACGCCATGCCTCGGTTCCCGCAAGGAGCAAAAGCTTGCCGCGACAAAACTGGCGCAGGAGGAACCCGACAATGGAAGCCCAGACACTCCATCGCGGACGGCTCGTCGATCATATCCAGTTGGTGGTCAAGGATGTCGAGGCCTCGCGCAGATTCTACGGCGCCGTCATGGCCGTTCTCGGGATCCCGCTCGGCGGCAGCGCCGACGCTCATTTCTGGTATGATGAACTGTTCGTCTCCTCGCCGGACGGGCCGGAGGCTCTGGGCAAGCTGACCGGCCGCCATCACCTTGCCTTCCAGGCGAAGGACCGCGCCATGGTGGACGCCTTCCACAAGGCCGCGCTTCAGCATGGCGGCATCGATTTCGGCGCTCCGGGCGAGCGGCCCTATCATCCCGGCTATTATGCCGCCTTCGTGCTCGATCCTGATGGCAATAATATCGAGGCGGTATTTCACGGCGAGGCGGTGCGATCCG
Organism: Sphingobium sp. TomMM35A; assembly: GCF_054771735.1. NCBI lineage: Bacteria > Pseudomonadati > Pseudomonadota > Alphaproteobacteria > Sphingomonadales > Sphingobiaceae > Sphingobium > Sphingobium sp. TomMM35A. Next base: position 386,201 of record NZ_BSRC01000001.1, on the reverse strand, counting down.
CACCCAGCGTCGCCATCAGCTTCGACGGCTGAGGCAGGGCGCTCAGCCCGGCTTGAAGCGCGCGACCCGCCAAAGATAATAGAGGAACAACACGGCCATGATCGCCATGCTCACTGGCCCCAGATAGCGGTCCACCGCTCCGAACTCCTGGCCCAGCCCGTAGCCTGCGCTGACCAGCGCCGCGTTCCACACGCCCGCACCCAGCACCGTCAGGACCATGAAGCGGAGGATCGGCATCGCGAAAATACCGGCGGGAATGGAGATGAGCGTCCGCAGGCCGGGGATCAGGTGCGCGACCGGGACCGCCCAGCTCCAATGACGGCAGAACCAGGCGTCGAGAGAGTCGATATCCTGCTTGCCAAGCGTGATCCACCGGCCATGACGGCCCGCCCATCGGCGCAGCCCTTCTTCGCCCAACCAGCGTGCGACGGCATACCAGAACAGGGCCCCGGCAAATGTGCCCGCCGTTCCTGCAAGCAGCGCGCCGATCAGGTTGAGCTTGCCTTCTCCCGTCGAATAACCGGCCAGCGGCATGATCAGTTCAGACGGGATCGGTGGGAAGATGTTTTCCAGGAACATGAGCAGGGCGATGCCGGCATATCCCATCTTCTCGACGAAATCGGTGATCCAATCGGACATTGGCTCACCGGCGCATGGGAACGGCTGTTGGCATCCCCGTCGAACGATCGGTCGGCGGTCGCGTTCCCGACATCCTAGACGATCAGGGCGGGCAATCCCTGCCAGATGATCGCAATGCCGGAAAGGCCAAGCCCGCATAGCGCGACCGTCCGCACCCACCGATCCATGCCGCTCGCCCCATCCCCTCGCTTGGCCCGCATCACCGCGAAGGCGACGCCCGCGAGGCACAGGATCGTGATGAGTCCCGTCAGCCAGTAGGAGGGCGGCTGCCCCGGAAATGCGCTGGCAGCGATATAGAGCGCGAAGAAATGGATGGTCCAAAGGATGTAGCCGCTCAGCAGCATCAGCCAACTGCGCATCGGTCAGCCCCCCACCACGCGCGTCAGGATCGCTGTGAGCGCGCCTTGCCCGGCTGCATAGGCGACGAACAGCACGCAAAGGTCCAGGCTGTTATTGCGTGGCCGCACGATCATCCCCCGGCTGTTCCGCGCCGACAAATATCCCGCCATCAGCAGGCCGATGAACGCGAGCGCCGCTTCCAGCGAGAGCAGGGCATAGATGCTCGCGCCCTGTCCGCTTGCACTCGGGCTGAGGCCGCTCCTGTTCCAGCTCCAAATATCTGCGCCGATCCCCACAGCCAGCGCCAGCGCCCCGCACAGGAACAGCACCCCCGGTGTCCACAGCTGCGTCGCCTCACGCGCCAGCATATGCCGCGACCACAGCGCCAGCCCCCCGGCGGCTCCATAGGCGGGCAAGATGAGCGCCAGCCCGCCCAAATCCGCCGGCTTTGTCCAGAAACGCGGCTGCACGCCATAAAGATAGAGAAAGCTGAACACGCCCATGACGAAAATCATACCGATCACGACCAGCAGGATCACCATCGCCCACCAGCCATGGCTCCCCGGTCCGGTGACATAGGTCGGCAGACGAATGCCCGCGCCGACGTCCACCACCTCTTGGCCGACCGGCCGATCCGTATCCCACAGCCAGCGCAGCACACAGATGATCGCGAAAATCCCGCAGGCGAAGGACGGATAATAGGCATGTATCGTCATCAGGATGAAGAAGCCCGCCGTCATCACCGCCGCCAGGAACGGCCAGACCGATGGACCGGGCATGATCTGCAGATATTGCGGCTCGGCGCGCAGCGGGCTGGTGACGATCGTCTCGCGCAGCCCTGTCGCCGAACCGGGAAGGAAGTAGCGGCCCGCCTCCACATTTTCGGCGAGCTCAGGATCGTCCCACAAAGGCTCGAGGCTCTTCACCACCGGAATGCTGCGCGTCGAATATAGGCCGGTCGGCAGCCATTCCAGCGTTCCGCCGCCATAGACATTGCCCGCATCATCATCGGTCGTGAAGCGGAAGTTGCGGGCAAGATCGATCAGGAAGACCAGCACCCCCGCGCCCATGGCAAAGGCTCCCAGGGTCGAAACGACATTCGTCACCTCCCATTCGCGGCCCGGCAAATAGGTATAAACGCGCCTCGGCATACCCATGAGCCCTGTGAGATGCATCGGCATGAAGGTGAGTTGCATACCCGTAAACGTCAGCCAGAAGGACCATTTGCCTAGCCTTTCCGACAAGGGCCGGCTGCTGGTCATCGGCGTCCAGTAATAGAAGCCCGCGAACATCGGGAACACCATGCCGCCGATTAGGACATAATGGAGGTGTGCGACGATGAAATAGCTGTCATGCGCCTGCCAATCGAACGGCACCATTGCTACCATGACGCCGGTCAGCCCTCCGATGACAAAGGTCACAAGCCCGCCCAGCAGGAACAGGGTCGGCGCGTTGAAGCGCGGTCGGCCTATCGCAAGGGTTGCGATCCACGAAAAGACCTGAATGCCCGCAGGTACGCTCACGGCCATGCTTGCCGCCGAGAAAAAGCCGACCGAGAGGTTCGGCATTCCGGTCGTGAACATATGGTGCGCCCACACGCCAAAGCTGATGAAGCCGGTGGCGAGGAAGGCAAGGACGATCAGGGCATGACCGACCAGCCGCGTACGAGCGAGCGTGGCGACCATCATCGATACGAGTCCAGAGGCGGGCAGGAAGATGATATAGACTTCCGGGTGGCCGAAAAACCAGAAGAGATGCTGCCACAGCAGCGCGTCGCCTCCCCGCGTCGGATCGAAGAAGGGCCAGTTGAAGGCGCGCTCCAGCTCCAGCAGCAAGGTGCCGAGGATCACCGAGGGAAAGGCGATCACGATCATCACCCCGAACACCAGCATGGCCCAGGCATAGACCGGCATCCGCTCCAGCGTCATGCCGGGGGCGCGGGTACGCAGCACGCCGACGATGATCTCTATCGCGCCCGCAATCGCGCTGATCTCGATGAAGCCGATGCCCAGCAGCCAGAAATCCGCGTTGATCCCCGGTGAATAGGCCATGCCGGTATAGGGCGGATACATGAACCAGCCGCCATCCGGCGCGAGACCGAAAAAGAGCGACGCGAAGAAGCACAGCCCGCCGACGAAATAGGCCCAGAATGCATAGGCCGACAGGCGCGGAAAGGGCAGGTCGCGCGCCGCCAGCATCTGCGGCAACAGCAAGACGCCGATCGCCTCCACCATCGGCACGGCGAAAAGGAACATCATGACCGTGCCATGCATGGTGAAGAACTGGTTATAGGTCTCCTGCGGCAAGACCCCTTGCAACGGCAGCGTTAGCTGCACCCGCATCACCAGCGCCAGCACGCCCGCCAGCAGAAAGAAGAGGAAGGCGGCGGCAACATAGAAGAAGCCAACATAATTATTGTTCACCGCGGTCAGTAGCTGCCAGCCGCGCGGCTTGCACCAGATTGCCTCAAGCTGCTTCAGTTCCTCGGGAGGGCGCTCCTCATTCGTCGGGAAACGGTCATAGAGGGCCGGGTCGAAGCCGGTCTCCGACCTCATTTCTGCGCCCTTACATAATCGGTGAGGGTCTGCAGCTGCGCGGCGGACAGCATCTTGTAAGGCGGCATGCGGTTGCCAGGCTTGATCGACTGGCTGTCGCCGATCCAGCCCATCATTGTCCCGCGATTATTGGGCAATATGCCTGCGCCGAGCGAGCGTCTCGATCCGGCATAGGTCAGATCCGGTCCCGCCATGCCGTTCGCATCTGTCCCCGCGATCCGGTGGCAGGCAGCGCATCCGGTGGAGCGGAACAGCGCCGCACCTTCCGCCGAACCGGCGGGACGCTTCGTTCTCCGCCCCGCCATCAGCAGCGCGAACTCGGCTGGCTCATGCGCGATCACGACAAAGCCCATCAACGCGTGCGGACCGCCGCAGTATTCGGCGCACTGTCCAGCGAACACGCCCGGCGTGTCCGCCTGTATCGGCAGGATGTTCCGCCGCCCCGGCACCATGTCGAGCTTGCCCGACAGGCGTGGCACCCAGAAACTATGGACGACATCGTTGGACTCCAGCTCCAGCAGCACCGGCTGCCCCGCCGGGATGTGCAGCTCGTTGGCGTCGATCATCGCGGGGCGCCCCTGCCCGTCCAGATAGGCGACCCGCCACCACCACATTTCGCCCGTGATCCGCACCCGCATCGCGGTGCGCGGCACCGGCTCCGTCAGGTTGCGCGTCAGGCTGAGGCCGTAGACGAGCAGCACCGTCAGCACCACCACAGGAAAGCCGATCCCGCCGATCCACACCGCTTTCGCTCCGCCCAGCTTCTTCCTGATCCGCTCTCCCCCGAACAGCGCGACCCACAAGGCGGCCAGCACAATCAACAAAACCCCGCACGCCATGGTGATCAGGATCCATGACAGAATAGTTATGGATCCTGCATAGGGCCCTGCAGGATCGAACACCGGCACGATTGATTTCTCCGGCAATTCGCTATTTCCTTCCTGCATAAAGGAAAGCCGCCACATCCCGCGCCTCGCTTTCGCTGATCGGCATCGCCGGCATTGTCGAACCCGGCACCACTGCCGGAGCATCGCGCACAAAGGCTGCCAGATTGTCAGGCCGGTTGGGCAGCCGACCCGCAATCAAGCCCTGATCGGCAAAGCCACGTAGCGACGGCCCGGCCTTTCCCTTCGGCCACCTTATTCCGCTTATCTCATGACACGCCGCGCACCCCACTCGTTCCATCACTGCCTTGCCCCTCGCCGGATCGGCCTGCGGCATATGCTGCATCTCGGCGGGAGGCGGCTTGCAGGACATCGCCAGCAACAACGTCAAGGCGTGCAACAGCCTCATGTGCCCCTTTTCGTCGCTCCCGCCGTTTTTACACTGAGGCAAGGAACCGTTGCGATGGCGAAGCGGTTCCCGTCCATGGCCTTGCGAGCCCCATTGGCGGTCGGCGTCACCCTTTTTCTCGCCGCCTGCGGATCGATAGACAGGGGGTCGGCGGACGGCTTCACCGCGACCGGCGAACTCATCGCGCTTAGCGGTGGCGACGCTGGCGCCGCTTACGCCTGCGTCGCGTGTCACGGCATTGACGGGCTGGGCAACGGGGCAGGCACGCCCAGGCTCGCTCGCCTGGATCGCGGCTATCTGACGGCCCAGATGGAAGCTTATGCGAGCGGGCGCCGCCGCCACCCTGAAATGGAAGCCGTCGCTAGAAAGCTGACGCTGGCGCAGCATGACGCCGTATCTGCTTATTACGCTGGCCTCCCCTTCGTTGCCCCATCCGGTCCAGTCAAGCGATCAGGCGAACCGGCCGCGCTCTATCAACAAGGCGATGAATCGCGCGGCCTTGCCCCTTGCGCCTCCTGTCACGGTACGCGGGGCGAAGGGGGCGGCGCCAACCCTCCCCTCGCGGGCCAGCCCGCCGCTTACCTCGCCCAACAAATGGCGCAGTGGCGCAAAAGCTTCCGCCGGAATGACGGAGAAAACGTCATGCTGCGGATCAGCCAGGCGCTTTCGCCGGCTGAATCTTCGGCTCTCGCGGCTTATGCGTCGTCTCTCCCCGGGGATCCTCCGCGTCCGGTATCTCCGGCAGCATTCCGCGCAGTACATCATGCCGATCCCAGAAATGATGCTTTAGCGCCGCAGCCACATGTAACGGAATGATCGCCAGCAACATCGTGACCAGCGCCAGATGAACATCCTCCGCCACGTCCACGATCCGCCACTGTGTCGTTAACGGCAGCTGATCGAACGGCAGCTGCGGCCAGGGAATGACGCCCGCCAAATAGAGCGGCCCCGGCTCTGCGATGGCCGACCACATGGCCCAGCCGCTCAGCGGTAGTCCGAAAAAGGCCAGATAGAACAGGTAATGCATCACATAGGCGACCTGCGTCTGCAATCCTTGGCGATCGGCGTCATTGATCGGTCCGGGTATCATTACGCGCCAGCCGAGCCGCGCGATCGCCAGCACAAGGATCGGCAAACCGACCATGCTGTGCACCTCATAGGCGCGGAGCTTCTCTCCCCCCACCCCCAACCAGCTTGCGTAGTAGCCCCAACCAAGCTGGAATAGGACCAGAAGCGCCATCACCCAGTGAAAGGCGATGCCGACGGGCGAATAGCGGCTCCGTTCCGTGTGTTTGCGTGCCCATGCGCGAAGTGCCCGTATCATGCCACGACCGCCGCAGCCCTTTCTTGTTTCAACCAGCGGACGCACTGGCCAACGCCGCGCGCCCGCAGTCCCCACGCGCCCTCGGCCAGAGTCACCTACTCTGATTATCCCACTGGTTCAATTAACGGCGGCCCCTGCCGTTCCACCGCCCGGAAGCGTCGGGGCGCCGCCCGGCACATCAGGGCACCAGCCGCTGCTTCTCCCTTCTGGTCACCCATAGCGACCATCCCACTCCGATGGCGATCAGCGCAAAACTGACTCCCAGACTCAGCGCCGGCGGGAATTTGCCGCCGTCCAGCAGGAAATCCGCCGCGAAAATCTTGCTGCCGATGAACACCAGGATCGCTGCCAGCGCATATTTGAGGTAATGGAAGCGGTGCACCATGGCCGCGAGCGCGAAATACAGAGCGCGCAGCCCCAATATGGCCATCACGTTAGAGGTGTAGACGATGAAGGTGTCGGTGGTGATTGCAAAGATCGCCGGCACGCTGTCCAACGCGAACACCAGGTCCGCGAAGTTGATGACGATAAGCGCGCAAAGCAGCGGCGTCGCGGCAACTCTGATGCGGCCGGTTTTCGGATCTGGCACATGCGCCAGGAAATGCTCGCCATGCTGTTCAGGTGCCACCCGCAAGTGACGGGAGATAAAGCCGATGATTGGATTCTTCGCCAAATCCACCGGCTTGTCGGCGCCGACCATCATCTTGATGCCGGTCAGGATCAGGAAGGCGGCAAAAAGGTAAATCACCCAATAGGCTTCGTGTAACAGTGCCGCCCCGCCCGCAATCATCAGCCCGCGCAGCACGACCACGCCCAATATGCCCCAGAGCAGCGCGCGATACTGATATTTGGCGGGAATGGCGAAATAGGAAAAGATCAGGCTGATGACGAAGACATTATCGATCGACAGCGCCTTCTCGATAAAAAATCCGGTGAAATATTGCATGCCGAGGTCGGCCCCGCGGGCCCACCATACCCACGCGCCGAATGCGCAGGCGATGCTGATGTAAAAGACGGAGAGTTTCAGGCTCTCACCGATCCCGATTGCCTTGTTCTCCTTGTGAAGGAAGCCCAAGTCGAACGCAGTCAGCGCCACCACGATGGCAAGGAATGCCATCCAGAACCAAGCAGGGGTTCCAAGCCAGTCAGCGGAGAAAAATTCCATGGGAGATGCTCCTCTTTTCAACGGCAAGGTTGACCGGAAAAGCCGCTGCGAAGAGAGGAAGGGATGAGACCAAGCCGCATTCGCACCGGATTTCCCGATGCGGTCCGACATCACGCGCCTTGAAAATCAGCGCGCCAGAGGGGCCCGGTCCGCCGGCGCATGATAGTGCCCAGCTTTCCGGCAATCAACCGTCCACTTCCCGGCAGGCTCAGGCCTATCGAGATAAACAGTGGCTTTGATGAAGTTCGCGCGACCAATGCCTCATCGGCATCAATTCATGCCGATCTTCTTCCGCCATAAAGCCGCGCGAAGCTGAAAGCCGTTTCTCGGCTTGGCTCGTTGAAGCCAATCCGCCTACGGCGCGTTACCGATACCGAAGTCGGGCCGTTAATGGGCTAATTTTCGTCGTCCAGGTGCGGAAAGTCAGCTATTTGAGCTGAGCCTCCAAAACTGCCCTTGCCGAATGACTGCGGATGACTTGACCTCCCGATTAGCGCCCGTTCTACCTCAGCCTCTATAGTTCCTTGTCAACGGCAACGCCTCGCGACGACGGCTGAGCTGAATCTGGAAATTCATATGGGCATCATGGCGGAAGGCAACGATCGCTCCTGCCAAATAGAACTGCCACATACGGAAGAAGCGCTCATCGTACATCGCGATGATCTATTCGCGTGAGGAAATGACTCGTTGATACCAATGTGAAAGTGTCTGGGCATAATGGAGGCGAAGCACCTCCATGTCCGTGATCCAGAGCCGCGCATCTTCGATGGCCGACGCAATTTGGCTTAACGCGAGGACATAGCACCAGACCGCATCCGTCTCGGTCGTCCCGACTGACTTCGACGATCGGTCCGATCAGTATCGCAGGCTGATCGTTCCCAATATTGGTCGGGGCGCGCTGTAGCGGGATTGGTCGAAGGTGAGCGCCGTTAGATATTTCGCGTTATTCACATTGCGCAGATTGATGCCGACCGACAGGTGCCGCGTCAATTCATAGCGTGTCATTAAATCGATCTGGGCAAAACCGCCTTGATCCAGCCGGATCGGCAGCGCAGTGGTGTCCGAAACGCCGCCGGGTTTGAAATAGAAGCTGCTTTGATACTGCATCGATGCGCCGAGCTTGTTGCGTGCACTTTCCTTGCGTACATGCTGTCGCCACTACCCCGGTGCAGCAGACGGGCTCAAACGTCGCTCAAACTCGCCCGTCCATATCAACCTTCCCCGTAAGGGTTAACGGGTCGGCCTGCACATCGTCCTTTTCGAGGATTGCTCAGCGTTCACTCGCGTTACGGCCTGTATCGATGGCATCGAAATGCGCGTCCATCGCGGCTCGCGGCGGCTGCTTCTCATCCAGCATACCATCACCGCGAAGCAGGGGCTGCGCCGCAAGTGGCTGGACCCGGTGGACGGCGACCTCGCCAAGTCAAAGGCAATCGCCGACGCTGAACGCGAGCGCGGCGCGGTTCGCGAGACAACGCTGGTGCTGTGCTGTTCGATCGACCCCGACCAAACTCTCATCCGCGACGTCCATGCCGCCGCTGGCGACAATCTCGACATCGATATCTGGCCAGGGTCCCGGATCGCCGATTTCCTCGACCGCGATCCCGAGGGTCAATGGCTCCGTCAGCAAGAATTCGGAACCGATGCCGTGCGGCTGTCCGCAACACAAACACGCGATATCGCGCGCCGTTCGCTTGCCAGCTATCTGCCGCTCGTTCCGCGCGATGAGATCGTGGAGCGCGAGTTTGATCCAGCGCTTTTGGCATTTGCGCGGGGTGCGAGAGGCGCGGGGTTCGTGATTGGCGAGTCCGGGCTCGGCAAGAGTGCGGCACTTCGCCGCTTGGGTGATCAATGGCTGGCCGGCGGTGGGATCGCCCTCGTACTCGATCATGCGGTTATCGAGCAGGCAGCGACAATCGAGCAGGCAATCATGCTTGGTCTGCGTAAATGGACGCCGACGCTCGATTCAGGGTGCGGGAAGGTCGCACTTTCACTCGCCTCACCCGAGCACCCTCTGCTGCTGATCGTCGAGGATATCAACCTCGCAAGCAATCCGCGTCGTCTTGTTGAGCGGATGATTGCCTGGTCCGGGGGCGACCGGAAGGACACGACCGAAATCGAATGGCGGCTGCTCTGCCCTGTATGGCGCGGCAATGCCAGCTTGGGCGATAGTCAATTGAGTAGCCACGTCCTCAACCGCTCGCTGACAATTGACCGATTTGAGCCCGACGAAGCGGTCGCAGCGGTTAATGCCCGCGCCTTGGCCGCAGGGGTGACGCTGACCCGACTTGAGGCAGTAGATTTGGCTGCCGCGTTGGCTAACGACCCGCTGTTAATCGGCCTCAACGCCGACTGGGCCGCGGCCGCTCCGCGAAATGCGATCCAATCCTATATCGAAGCTCAGATCGACAGCGCCGCCGACGACCGGCTGCTTGCCAGCGACTTGCGTTCGGCGCTCGACTATTGTGCCGAGCGGATGGTCGAGAAGCGCGAAATCGCTCCAACATGGAATCAGATCAGGACGTGGCATGCCTCAGATGCCGATCGTCTCAATGGTCTACGCCGCCTTGTGGATCAGGGCCGGATTGTGCGGCTTGGTACTGACGAGCGACTCATTTACCGACATGACCGCGTCCGTGACCATCTTCTAATCCATGCTATTGTGCGTTTGATCGACTGCGGCCGTTTCTCAGCCGATTTGTGGAGCGAGCCCTTTTATGCGGGGCTGATCGGCGCCGGTCTGACCATGCTTCCGCCTGGGCGCTAACCCCTAGCCGCAGTGGAGGCGGCACGCGACGCGCATCGATTGATCGAGATCACCGGCAAGCCGGGCGTCGGCAAATCTTGGGTGCTCCGCCATCTCGCCGAACGTCAGGCGCGCGAAGGGCATGTGATCGTCCTCGATCCGATCGGGACACCCGATGGTGGCTGGGCCGCGCTCGGCCAGCGCCTCAACGTGCCGGGCACGGCTCGGGATTTCCTCGGTGACATCGCGGCCAGCGGTGGCGGCGTGCTGTTTATTGACGGCGTTGAGATGTTCGCCACGGCCGAGCGGCGCCGCACCGTCAACGACGTTCTGCGCGAGGTCGCCAGCATCGAGGGTTTCTCTGTCGTTATCTCGACCCGCCCGGATCAGGGCGTTGAAGGCGGCAATTGGCTCGCCGAGGATGCGCTGTCCGTGCTCGGCGCCCCGCACCCGGTAATTGTTGGCGAGCTCGACGACGATGAGGTCGCGGTTCTCATTGCGCTGGCGCCGGAATTGCGCGTACTGCTCGCGGCCGACCATCCGGCCGCGGCCATTTCCCGCAACCTGTATCGGTTGACCCAGCTGCTCAAGGTGCCCAGCAGCGTCGATATCCGCACCGAGGCGGCGCTCGCCGACCATTGGTGGAAAAGTGCTGACGGCGCGAAGCTACAAGATGTGCGCGCAGCGCAGCGTATTCTGACCGATCTTGCCGAAGCTGCGCTTGCCGGCCGCGACACGATCGACGCCACAACCGACTCTTCAGCGCGCGATCACCTCCTACGCAGCCTGACCTTGAACGAGCCGACGCGGGACAAGCTCGCATTCTACCATGACGTGCTGCGTGATTGGGCGATCGGTGCGCGTCTCAACGAAGACCTGTCGCTGCCCGACGGCCTGGATCTCACGTTTCCGCCGTCGCCGCGCGTCGCGCGCGGCATCGAGTTTGCGGGCCGGCTCGCCCTTGAAAAGGGCACGGATGGTTCGGACTGGCAGGCCTTGCTTGCGGCTCTGTCTCGCACCGGTGCCCATGACGCGTGGCGGCGGCAAGCTCTCTTGGCGATTGTAAGGTCGGAGCTCTCGGCCGAACTGCTCGCGCGGTGCAGCGCAGCGTTGCTGGCGCAGGGCGGCGCACTGCTTGTCGAGCTCTGCACCGCGATCACCGCGGTCGAGACCATGTCGACCGCTGCGTTGTTCGCGCAGATGCGGACTGCTGGTGTCAACGTCCCCGAAGGACAGACGTCGCTTCGCGCCGCGACTTCGCCCTCGGCGCCCGCGGTCCTGATGTGGTGTTTCGCCCATGAAGCGGAAATACCGATCCAGGCGATCGGCGCTGTCGTCAAGCTGGTCGAGATCCAGTTTTTCCTGGCGATGACCGTCTCCGCCTATGGGCAGGCGGCAGCCAGTATGCTGTTCAAATGGTTGATTCAGCTCGATCTGAGGACCAGGGCGATCACCATCCCGTCGCCTGTTGACGTGCCGAGGCTCGAAGGGCAGGTGCGCCAGCGGCTGGACGACGGCCGCCTGACCGATGGGCAGGGCCGGACGGTGGACTTCACCAACACGATCATCGTTCTGACGTCGAACCTGGGTAGCCAGTTCATCGCGGGCCTTGCCGATGATGAACCGGTGGAGAAGGTCGAAGATCAGGTGATGGACATCGTCCGCGCGCATTTCCGACCGGAGTTCCTCAACCGCCTGGACGAGGTGATCCTGTTCCATCGGCTCGGTGCAACGCACATGGCGCCGATCGTCGACATCCAGGTGGCGCGGATCGGCAAGCTGCTGAAGGACCGCAAGGTGACGCTGGACCTGACGGACGGCGCGCGGGCGTGGCTGGGGCGGGTCGGTTATGATCCGGTCTATGGCGCGCGGCCGCTAAAGCGGGCGGTGCAGCGGTATCTGCAAGACCCGCTGGCGGATCTGATCCTGCGGGGCGCCGTGCCGGATGGGTCTACAGTCAGGGTGGAGCCCGGCGAGAAATGTCTGGATCTTGAGGTTGTTGAGCAACTGCCAAAAGCAGCATGATCTTATATCATCAGTGGGAGGTGGGATACCGCACCAGCTCAGATTGCGACTGTCCCAGTGAGTTTAATGGACTTGAACCGCTGTCCCGCTTGCCGACTCCCCACTTATGGCCGGCCGACACGGGCGCAAGCACCAACTCTATGCACAGGCTTTGCGGATCCGCTGGGTGACGACCGCCAGAAGGACTACGACGACAATGGTCCCATGATATGGGAGGAGGCAGTTCCCAGGCATCACTCAGGCGCCGTTTCTCATCCCGCCGGCAGCTATCACTGATCCGCGATCTCGCTGTTCACGCAGCTCTTCCTTTTCTATAGATCCACCTTAAACGATGAAGGAAGCTCCGGTTAGATCCTCACTAACCCGCCAGAGTTTCTGCGCCGCCTCCATATCTTGGCCGGAGGGCTTTATCTTCGCAGCCGCTGGCAACCCCTTCATCTCACCGAAGCCGCCCGGCCCGTAAAAACCACCACCTTTGGCTTGGGCTGCTGCTGCTCCATAAATAGTCGGGAGAGCGCCGGCTGCGGCAGATTGCCCAAGGTAAGGCATGACAACCTTAAGCACGCCGCTGACTAGGTAATCACCGAACCCAAATTTGCCAAGCTGCTTACGGTTGGCTCCTATGGAGGTGCGTGCGACCCCAGGGTGAACTGCTATGCTTTGTACGTTACTACCGACTGAGTCTAGCCGCTTCTGCAATTCGCGCGCAAACAGCAAATTGGCCAGCTTCGTCTGATTATAGGCTCGCTGCGCTCGATATCCCTTCTCCATTTGAAGGTCCTCCCAGTCCAGTCGCCCCTGTCCGTGGACAAGGCTGGAGACCGTGACGACCCGCCCGGCGGGCGCCGATTTCAACAAAGGGAAAAGAAGCGCTGAAAGGGTAAAATGCGCCAGATGACCTATGGCGAAGGTCAGTTCGAACCCATCGCCACTTGTCCGGCGCTCGCTGATCGGCTGGATGCCGGCATTGTTAACCAGAACATCGATCGGTTTCCCGACTTCGAGGACGTCGGTTGCAAAGCGTCTCACCATTGAAAGAGAACTAAGATCAACGCGGCGGAACTCAGCGAGGTTCGCAGTGGCGGCCGCGTTGATCTGGGAGACCGCCCTATGTCCGGCATCCTCATCGCGGTCAGCAATGATGATCTGCGCGCTTTTCGCCGCGAGGACCTTCGCCGTCTCGAGGCCAATGCCGCTGGCACCTCCTGTGATCAGGATCCGCTTGCCAGTCATGTCAGGTATGTGCTTATCGACCCACCGTTCCATCAGGTGCCCCCTCCCAAGTGCCGCTCATCTACGGTGTTGATTGCCAGTGGGATAGAGCAAATCTTCCGAAGATATGAAGAAAATTGTTACAGTCTGGCGAAGAGGTTCGCAAGCAAGTACTGAGTACTCATGAAACACGCTTTCGCTCCGTTCACCGTCGGCCCCATCACTGTGCCCAACCGCTTCATCAGATCGGGCGCCAATGAAATGATGACGCGTGGATCTATGCCGACCCGATCGTTGCTCGAATTTCACCGTCGGATCGCCGCCGGTGGCACAGGCATGACAACCTTAGCTTATGTGGCCGTATCACCTGATGGCCGCACCTTCGAAAGCCAGGGCGTCATGTCGCGCAATTCGCTGCCCCATTACGCTGCCATAGCCGACGCCGTTCACGCAGAAGGTGGGCGAATCTCGGCCCAGATTACGCATGCGGGTAGCTTCGTTCAGCACCGGCAACTGTCTACCTCGCGCGCCATGTCGGCAAGTGGTGGGATCGACCAGATGGGGATGATGATGGGCCGTTGGCTGCAACGCCCGATGAATTCTTCGGACATGATGCAGGTACGGCAGGAGTTCGTCTCAGCCGCCCTCCTTGCGCGAGAGGCAGGCTTTGATGCCGTCGAACTTCACATGGGGCACGGCTATCTGCTCAACCAGTTTATCTCGCCCCTCTCGAACAAGCGTACCGATGAATATGGCGGGTCGGCCGAGAGACGGGCGCGCTTTCCGGCTGAGGTCCTCACCGATGTGAAGAGTGCAGTCGGGAACGACTTGGCTGTACTGGCCAAAATCAACCTTTATGACGGCGTAAAGAAGGGCGCCACCGTTGAGGATGCAATTGTCACGTCCAAGGCTCTCCAAGATGTCGGCGCGGATATGTTGATACTATCTGGAGGCCGGAACATCGAATCGCCTTGGGCGATCTTCAATGGATCACTGCCCCTGGATGAGATGGCGAAGCTGCAGTCCGGCTGGAAATACCAATTACAGATGATGGCTCTCAAAGCCATGACACCCAGAAATATCAAGTTTTCGGAGCTTTACTTCCTTGAAGCCGCAAGGAAAGTGCGCGCAGCCGTGGACTGCGGCCTTGGCTATGTCGGCGGTGTGCTTTCCATGGACGGCGCGCAGCAGGTTTTAGAGGAAGGCTTTGACGCAGTCGTGATGGCACGCGCGTTGGTTCACGACCCTGCAATTGTTAGACGCTTCAGGGAGAACCCATCACACCACAGCGCCTGTGATTCCTGCAATCGCTGCGTCGCACTGATGTATACCCCACCTGGAACCCATTGCGCGCTCAGCAACAACGCACTGCCCCCAGAGTGGAACCAAGTGCCGGCAGAAACAGCTGTATAACAGAGCAGGATGACAACACGCTTTATGGAACCGTTCGGACATTATACAGCTGTGTCCTTTAGCGGAATTCAACCTGCGTCAGGCTGCTTATTGAAGACCTTCCATGTGACCTGACGTTAGCGGCCCGGTGCACGAGAGTTACTAATGGATCGGATCCTGGGTTAACCCGCTCCTGTCCGGATTGAAGAAGGGCATCGCCGTCAAACGGTGAGGAATAGCTGGAACGCCAAATATGGCGTTCGCAGCATATGGAGTAGCGAGGTTCCGAGCAGGGGCTTTCCGGTTTGGAAGACGAAGGGCGGCAGTGGATATCCCCTTCTGGGCGCGACCAACTCTGTCGTGTTCATCCCAGCCGCGCGAGAGTCACCATTCGAACCAGCTCCGAGAGGGTCTTCGCCTGCATCTTCATCATCACGTTTGCCCGATAAACCTCAACCGTCCGGGCGCTGATCTCCAGGTCGAAGGCGATCGCCTTGTTGGCGTGTCCCGCAACCAGTCCTTCCATCACCTCCATCTCGCGCGGGCTAAGGGTGGCGATCCGGTCGAGTATCGACCGCTTCTCCGCCTGCGCTTGATCATCCCCTGCCTGCCGAGCCAGCACCTTGCGGATCGACGACAGCATCACTTCATCATCGAAAGGCTTCTCGATGAAGTCATCCACCCCTGCATGCATTGCCTGTACGGCAAGCGGCACATCGGCATGGCCGGTGATGACGATGACCGGCACATTTGCACCACGCCGCCTCAACTCCTCCACCAGTTCAATGCCGTTGCGGCCGGGCATCCGGACGTCCGTGACGATGCAGGCGCCTGACAGCGGCGGGGACGAGGCGAGGAAGGTGTCGGCAGAAGCAAAGGAGCGCACCCGTATCCCCGCGCAGTCGAGCAGGAACTCCAGCGAAAGACGCGCGCCGTCATCATCGTCGATGACGTAAACAATCGCTTCACTCACCGTCATACAGATCTTCCTCACTCACGCGTGGCAGGGTGACGCAAAACAACGCGCCGCCGCCCTCCCGCGGTTCCGCCCAGATCCGCCCGCCATGCGCCTCGACAATGGTGCGCGAAATGGAAAGGCCGACGCCCATGCCGGTCCGCTTGGTCGTGATGAAAGGTTGAAACAGGCGATCGGCAACTTCGGGATCAATCCCAAGGCCTGTGTCTGCCACGGTGACCTGCGCCATATTATCGCCTGCTGGCTCAATCCCGATCAGTAATTCGCGACGGGGCAGCGCGACATCGGTCATTGCGTCGACCGCGTTGCGGATGAGGTTCAGCACCACCTGCTGGATCTGGACCTTGTCCGCCAGAACCAGATCGACCTCGGGACTGAAGTCATACTGCACCCGGATGCCATGTTCCTTCGCGCCCACCAAGGCCAGTGCACTGGCTTCCTCGACCATCTTCGGCAGGCTTTCGACCGACCGCTCAGTTTCCCCGCGGGCGACAAAGTCCCGCAGGCGGCGGATGATGTCGCCCGCCCGCAGCGCTTCCACCCCTGCCCGTTCCAGCGCTTCACCCACGCGGTCCAGCGGCACCTCTTCGCGCGCCAGCAGCATGCGGCTGCCTTTAAGATAATTGGCGATCGCAGACAGAGGCTGGTTCAGTTCATGCGCCAGCGCAGACGCCATTTCACCAAGCGCGGTCAGCCGGGACACATGAACCAGCTCGTTCTGCAATTCCTGAAGCCGGGCCTCAGCCTGCTGCCGTTCGGTAAGATCGCGGATGAAGCCGGTGAAGTGCCGCTGGCCGCCGACCCGCATCTCTCCGACAGCCAGTTCCAGGGGAAAGGTCGATCCGTCCTTGCGCTGCCCCAACACGACGCGACCCTTGCCGATGATGCGCTTCTCCCCAGTTGTGTAATAACGGGCGAGATAGTCGTCGTGAGCAGACCGATATGGATCGGGCATCAACATGCTGACATTGCGTCCGCGCACCTCCTCTATGCTCCAACCGAACATCCGCTCCGCTGCCGGGCTGAAGTCCCGGATCAAGCCGCCTTCGTCAATCACGATGATGGCGTCCGGCACCGTTTCGAGCAGCGAACGGAGATGCGCCTCCCGCCGCGCCAGCGCCTCCGTGCCACGTTCCGCCTCTGCCCGCGCCCGCTGGAACCATTCGCCACCAAACGCCACGGCAAGGCCGATGATCACAAACGCGGTCGCCGCGATGAGGCTCCCGGCTTCCAGAGGACCGATCGCCCTATCGCACAGCAACCCTGCTGCGGCTCCCGCTATGCAAGCGATGATCCCGCCACGCAGACCTGACAAGGCGCTTGCCACCACTACCGCCGGAACGAAGAAGATATAGGTGGCGCGCTGGCCAAGCTCTGCGGCGAAGGCGATGCGCACCCCCGCGCCAATCGCCACAGCGATGGCAGCAAGCGCCAGCGTCACCAGAAATGGCGGCGCGGGCAGGCTCATGTGCCGGAAAGGAAATGCCGCTTTGTTCACATCCTCCTCATCGGGTCGGCCCCGTCGCTTTCACCTCCGGTAGAGCCCTTAGGGGACTTGCGGTAGGGACAACATCCGAATTTCTGCTCCCGGTCCAGCGGCATAGATGAGCGTCATAGCAAACAGGCTCGCATCTGGAGATAATTTCATGACCGCACCGTTCATCAATCTTGGCGTCCATCACAAGCCCAAAGGGCTGTCGGACCAGGTCGCCTTTGGCTTCACGAAGATGTTGCGCTGGTGCGCGGACACCTTCTTCGCTGCGCGCTACGGTCATCGTGCCGTGGTTCTGGAAACGGTGGCCGCTGTGCCCGGCATGGTCGGTGCGACGATCACCCATCTCGCCTGCCTGCGGCGCATCTGCGATGACAGGGGCTGGATCAAGACGCTCATGGACGAAGCGGAAAATGAGCGCATGCACCTCATGACCTTCATCGAAATCTCTAAGCCTACGTGGTTCGAACGCGCGGTGATCATGGGCGTGCAGTGGGTATTCTACCTCTTCTTCTTCGCCCTCTATCTGGTGAGCGCAAAGACTGCTCACCGCGTGGTCGGCTATTTCGAAGAAGAGGCGGTGATCAGCTACACCCATTATCTTGCCGAGATCGACGAAGGGCGCAGCCCTAATGTGCCGGCGCCGGAAATCGCCAAGCACTATTGGAATTTGCCGGACGACGCGACGCTCCGCGACGTGGTGCTGGTTGTCAGGGCGGACGAGGCTCATCACCGCGACGTCAACCATGGCTTTGCCAATGAACTTGGCGGCCTGCCCGTGGGCGCGATCGCCCACTGCCCGCCCCACGTCCCGCTGGAACCCATCTGGAAGAAGGCGGCCTGACCTGGCCTGAATGGGAGAGGAGAGCGAAGATGACCAGCGACAATCCGGTCCTGCTGTTCATCGATGATGCAGCGCTCCTCTCC
Source organism: Sphingobium sp. TomMM35A (assembly GCF_054771735.1). NCBI lineage: Bacteria > Pseudomonadati > Pseudomonadota > Alphaproteobacteria > Sphingomonadales > Sphingobiaceae > Sphingobium > Sphingobium sp. TomMM35A. The sequence goes on along the minus strand of NZ_BSRC01000001.1, from coordinate 368,116 downwards.
TCGATCGAATTCGCCCTGTCAGTGGCGGGCATCAAGGCGGCGGCGGGGTCGGAACTATCCGATCCAGCCGCTGCCCCTGCGCTTGTGGTGGATCAAGATTGCGCGCATGGGCTTGAACGACTCGCCGAGCTTCGGCGGCAATGCGCCACCCCGGCGATCCTGCTGGCGACAAATCCAACCCGCGCGCTTCGCGCCTCGGCGGCAGAGCTGAGCGCCATTCTGATTGAAAAGCCGCTGCTGGAAGACGAACTCATGCGAACCCTGAACCTGATCCTGCAAATCCGGAAGGCAGAGTCATGACGACTAAAATAAAGGAAGAAGATATCGCGCGCATGGTCCCGGCCTTTTACGAGCGGGTCCGGCAAGATCCGGTGCTGGGGCCGATCTTCAATGGCGCGATAGACGATTGGCCCCACCATCTCGGCAAGCTTCAGGACTTCTGGTCCTCGGTCATGCTAACGACGGGGCGATACAAGGGGCAACCAATGGTCGCGCATGTTCGGCACGCCGAGCACATGGCCGATGACAAATTCGCCAGATGGTTGGCGCTGTGGCGAGAGGTCAGTGGCGAGCTGCTCTCACCCGCCGCCGCAACGGCTTTCCAGCAAAAGGCGGATCGAATCGCGGAAAGCCTGCAGCTTGGCGTTCAATTCTACCGCGAACGGAATGAGGCATGATCGGTCACCTTCCTGACGGGGTCAGACCCTATAAGCGCACGCCGACCTTCACCGAGAAGACTATACCAGCAGGTCTGCTGAACGATCATCAGACGAAGGAAGGCACCTGGGGCCTGATTCGCGTGGAGGAGGGCGAACTGCGTTATATCGTGACCGATCCGCGCAGAACGCCGGCAGAAGTTATGTTGTCCAGCGGGACGCTGCCCGGCATTGTCGAGCCCACCATCTTGCACCGCGTCGAACCGATGGGAGCCGTGCGCTTCCATGTCGAATTTCTCAGACTGCCAGCCTGATACCCTCATTCGAATTTTTGACAGGCGTCAATGTCCCGGCCTCCCTGCGGGTCTATCGTCTCTGGAAAGGAGACGAGAAATGGACAACCTGTTCAGCCAATATTTCCCACACATGGTTGCGGCCCTGATGCTCATGTTCATGCTGATCTTGGGCGGACTCAGCCTACAAGACGCGCTGCGCGGCCGCAAAAATTGAGCATCGAACAACCGCCCTTTCTTGCGGTCGGCGGACGCGACGGCGTGCGTACCATCGTCGAGCACTTCTATGACCTGATGGACAGCAATGCCGCCTATCGGGACCTGCGCGAAATGCATGCTCAGGACCTCACCCCCATGCGGAATTCGCTGAGCGGATTTCTTTGTGGGTGGCTAGGCGGAGACGCCGATTGGTTTGCCGCCAACCCCGGCAAATGCATGATGTCACTGCACGCCCGTTTTCCGATCAATGCCGCGGTTGCCGATCAATGGACGTCGGCCATGCGTCAGGCGATGGCGGATTGCGGCATCGAAGAAGAGACCGCGTCGCGCATCAACGACGCTTTGGGCGCGATGGCGTCCGCCATGGTCCGCGCTTGATATTATGGCCCCCACGCTGGCGGGGGCCATATGCTCATCGGCTGGCGTCCGAAATGGCGAGGATATGGTCGTCCCTGTCGGGGAAGATATAGTCGAATTCCAGCACTACGCCGCCGCCCAGCGGACCATCCACGATCAGGTCCGTCTCGCAAAAAGCCTGCACACCATTACGCCCATAGGTGTAGCGGCTGACCCCTTTATAGATCGGCGAAGCATCAAGGCGTGCGTCAATCTCCGCGTCGCCCGGTTGCGCCCGATTGACCAGAAACTTCAGTCGCCCGGCGAAACGGGGATCATTGGCCTCCAGCGCCTGAAGCGCCAGATAGCGATGCTCCAGATCGTCGAGAGAAGAATGCAGGAAGCCGACATGGAAATTATATTCCGGGTCCGCCGCCTGGGCCGCGCGATAGGCTGACACAGCGGGATGCTCGTGATCTGTGCCAAGCGCTAGCGCCTCGCGCGCGGCGGCCAGCAGCGTAGCGGTCGCCGCCGGTAGCGGGCTGAGATAAATGATGTTGTCCCCGCCATTGGGCGCGAGACTATCGGTCGTAAAACGATAGAAGACACCGCCTTGCGGAAGCGCCATTTCCTGCGTCTTCAACAGCCCCGCCGTTTCCAGCAGCAGCGCGACCGCCGGGCCATCTTCGGGTCGGGGATAGTGCAGGTTAACATGGCTGATGGTCAGCGCGGTCGATCCGCGCACGGTAGATTGGACGTTCATGCTCTTCCTCTCTGCCGCAGCGCCGAACGCGCTCGGCTGCTTAAGTAGGAACTGCAATCGCGGCGGCCGCCTTGACTGCGGTCAAATAAGGCGATGTGCGTAGAGATAATTGGCTCGTGGAACGAATGTTGCAACCGATTATCCGACTTTATGGCCGGTTAGCGGAGATGATTTGCCAGATAAGAACGATGTTTTCCGAATTTTTGACGGCGATCAATTCCCTGAACCTCGACCCGGTTCATCATGTGCTCCTCACCCACGGAGGACGTCATGGAAGTCGCTGCACTCGCCTACAGCATCATCACCGCTCGCGATCCCCAGCAATGGGTGCACTTTGCCCAGGACATTGCGGGGTTTTCCGTTGATGCGCTTCCCGGCGGCCTGGCTTTGCGTATCGACGAGCGGGCCGGGCGGCTGTTCGTCATCGAAGGCGATCGCGACGGCTATTGCGCCAGCGGGTGGGAAGTCCGCAACGAACAGCAATATGCCGCGGCTTTGGCGACCCTCGACGTACGCGGCATCGCCTACAACCATTCCACGCAGGCGGAACGCGCGCTGCGCCATGTGACCGAGATGGTGTGGTTCCGTGATCCGTCCGGCAACCGCCATGAAATCAGCTATGGCTATATTAGTAGCTTTGCGCCCTTCTGCTCGCCGCAGGGCGTGCGCTTCGTGACCGGCGCCCTTGGCTACGGCCATGCTGTGCTGCCCGCCCCCAAGATCGCCGAGACCCGAAGTTTCTTGTCAGAGATATTGGGGCTCAGCCTATCCGATTTCATGGTGCACCGTCCGGCAGGGCCGAACGGGCCGGGAATGCGGGTCGATTTCCTGCATTGCGCCAATGGCCGCCATCACAGCCTGGCGCTGTTCGAGGGCGAGGTGCCGTCGGGCTGCGTGCACCTGATGGTGGAGGTCGCCACGATCGACGAGGTCGGTCACGCCTATGACCGCATGCTGGCCGCGGGGGCGCGGCTGATGGCGACGCTGGGCCGGCACACCAACGATCACATGATCAGCTTCTATGTCGAAACGCCCGGCGGCTTCGCGCTGGAATATGGCTGCGGCGGGCGTGTCATCGACTGGGATCATCACACTGTTTTCGAAAGCACATCGGCCAGCCTGTGGGGCCATGATTTCAGTGTCGGCTTCGGTGCCGATGAACAGGCGAAACTGGCCGACGCGGCTTGATCAGAAGGAGAGGGAATATGACGCTTGCCAATGCGACCAACGCGCCCGCCATGGCCGATCTCGTCGATCGGGCGGCGGCGCTCGTGCCGGTGCTGCGCGAACGCGCCGACGCCTGCGAAGCGGGCAACAAGGTGCCGGACGAAACCATCCGCGATTTTCAGGAAGCGGGCTTCTTCAAGATCCTGCAGCCCCGTCGTCATGGCGGCTATGAGATGGACATCGAGACATTCTATGCGGTGCAGATGAAGCTGGCCGAAGGGTGCATGTCGTCTGCCTGGGTGCTGGGCGTCGTCGCGGTGCATAATTGGCAGCTCGCGCTGTTTGACGCGCAGGCGCAGGAGGATGTGTGGGGCATGGATAATGCCACGCTCATTTCCTCTTCCTACATGCCGCGCGCACAGGTGACGCCAGTCGAGGGCGGCTATCGCATCAGCGGGCGCTGGGGCTTTTCCAGCGGTGTCGATCATTGCGACTGGGCGTTTCTGGGCGGCCTGGTCAACGATCCCGAGACCGGCGAGCCGGATTTCTGGACATTCCTGGTCCCTCGGGCCGATTTCAAGGTGCTGCCGATCTGGAACACGATCGGGCTGGGCGGCACGGGCAGCCATGACGTGACGGTGGAGGACGCCTATGTCCCCGCCTACCGTACGCATCGGTCCAAGGATGGCTTTGCATCCACCAATCCGGGCGCGAAGGTCAATCCGGGCGCGCTTTACAAACTGCCGTTCGGGCAGGTGTTCGTGCGGGCCGTATCCTCGTCTTCGATCGGAGCGCTTCAGGGTGCGCTGGACAGCTTCATCGAAAAGGGCGCCAAGCGCAGGAGCGCAAATAGCGGCGCGAGCGCATCGGCCGACCCCGATGTGCAAATGGTGATCGCCGAAACCCGCGTGGCGATCGACGAGATGAAGACCATCCTATTCCGCAACTTCGCGCACCTGACCGAAAAAGCGCGCGCAGGGGAGCAGGCGGACCTTGAAACCCGGCTGCACTATCGGTTCCAGTCGGCGCAGATTTCCGGCCGCTGCTGCGCGCTGATCGCCCGCATCTTCGCAGCGAGCGGCGCGGAAGCCATCTATCGCGGCAATCCGATCGCTCGCGCCTTCTGCGACGTTCATGCCGGACGGGCTCATGTGGCGAACAATCCGGGCGTGGTCGGCCGCAACTTCGGCGGCGTCATGCTGGGCGCACCGAACAGCGACAGCTTCATTTAAGAGGAAGGGAGGACAGCATGGCGAAGACAGCCGAATATGGCCTGGGCGAACTGACCTTCCCCCGTGGCTGGTTCATGGTCGCGATTGCCGACGAGGTGACGCAGCAGCCGCAGCCGGTCCGCTTCTTCGGGCAGGACATGGCGCTCTATCGCGGCAAGAGCGGGCGCGTGGTTCTGATGAATGCCTATTGCCCGCACATGCGCGTCAACATCGCACGCAACAGCACATCCTACGTCGTACGCGACGGCAATCAGGTGGAGGGCGATTCCATCCGCTGCCCCGCCCATGGCTGGCGCTTCACGCCCGAGGGGCAATGCGACGACATTCCCTATTCGACGCACAAGATCCCCAAGGCTGCCTGCATCAAGTCACACAAGGTCGTGGAAAAGGCTGGCTGCATCTGGATGTGGCATGACATGGAGGGGGGCGCGCCTGACTATGACCTGCCCGACTTTGCCGAATGGGACCGCACCGGCGAAGGATGGGTGCGGTGGAAGGTGGATCATCTGGGCACGCTGCCGATCCACCCGCAGGAAATCCTTGACAACATGACCGACTATGCCCATTTCGCGCCGGTCCATGGGTCGTCGGGCAATGTATTTTTCGAGAATGAATTTGATGGCCCGATCATGCGGCAGCGCTTTGCGTCGGGCCACCGCACGCTGGTGGATGGCAGCGCAATGCTGGAAACCAATACCTGGTATACCGGGCCGGGCATTCTGTTGTCCCGCATGGAGGGCAAGCACCCCTCGCTGATGATGATCTGCAACACGCCGGTCGAGGATGGCGAAGTCCGCGTCTGGTTCGCGGTCATGGCGCAGACCGCCGCGAATGGCGAGGTGACAGACGAAGATCGCGCCACCGCCCGCGCCTATCATGAAGCCGGTCTCGCCGCCTTTTCACAAGATTTCGAGCTGTGGAAATATAAGGAACCGGCCATCCACATCCTTCAGGTGCCGGACGACGGGCCGTTTCACAAAGGACGGCTATGGTATCGCCAATTCTACAACCCGCGTGCGCGAGCGTATGAGATGCAGAAGCGGGTCAACGGCGTTCATACCACGGTGGACCTGCGAGGAACCAAGGCTGCTGCCTGAACAACTCTTTAGCTGCCGGATCAGTGGCGGAGCGCCCTCTGGGGTTCTCCGCCGCTGGTCCGTCAGCACCTCCAAATTTGATGCGCGTCAATTTTTTCGGCCTAAGTGAGTATATACTCACTTATCGAGCGACCCGGCGTTTTTGCTGTGGCGCAGCCAAGAGAGGAGCGAAGATGAACGCGCACAGCAAGCTACATCCGGCGACCACATGTCCCCTGCCTGTCAGGGATCATGACGGTCTGCGCAGGGCATTGCAGGACGCTAACCTGCCCACCCTGCTGATGGTCTACACGACCTATGCCCAGGACCGTGCCTATCTGGACAGCTTCGCGCCCTACCTCACCGGCATCTATACGGCGGAGGCGCCGTCCAGCGTGCCCGATGCCATGGCGCAGGATCTACGCGACAAGCTGTTCGCGCTGCTGACCAACCCGACGCCGCCCGTGGAACGCCCGATCGAACCTGAACTGCTGCGGCGGATGATGAGCGTCAGCGTCGGTGAGGATGTCGATCCTACGATCATGCCGGTGCTCTACGACCAGATGGGCTTTGAACGCCCGGTGCCGCGCAAGGACATGCCCGGCCGCGTCCACCCACCAGCAGGCTTTCGCGTACTGGTGATCGGCGGCGGCATGACGGGCATCGCCGCAGGGATCAAGCTGGGCGAAGCGGGCTATGACTATACGATTATCGAGAAGAACCCTGACCTGGGCGGCACATGGCTGGAAAACCGCTATCCCGGCGTGGGCGTCGATACGCCCAGTCATTTCTATTCCTATTCCTTCGAACTGAACCCGGACTGGAGCAGCTACCATCCCAAAGGACCGGAGATTCACCGTTACCTGACCGGCGTTGCGGACAAATATGGCATCCGCGATCATGTGCAGTTCGGGACAAAAGTTCTCGCCGCCCGCTGGAGCGATGCGGACAGCAACTGGCACGTCACCTTGCAGGACGTGAACACCGCCGCGGAACGGGTGGAAGTGGTCAACGCGGTGCTGCTCGCCCATGGCGTGCTCAATCGCTGGTCCTTTCCTAACATTCCGGGCTTGGATAGCTTCAAGGGCCCGAAGATGCACACCGCCGGATGGGACCCAGACATGGACCTCACCGGAAAGCGCGTGGCGGTGATCGGCACCGGTGCCAGCGCCGCCCAGCTCGCCCCGGCTATCGCTGACAAGGTTTCCAGCCTCGTCATTTTCCAGCGGTCGAAACATTGGGTGCTGAACAATCCCGACATCGCCATGCCGGTAAATGAAAATATCCATTTCGCCCTGCGCAACATTCCGCATTACAAGGAATGGTTTCGCTTCCGGGTTTACTGGTTCACGGGCGATGGGCTCTATGGCAATGTGAAGAAGGACGAGAGCTGGCCCAACCAGGACGTCTCTATCTCGGCCCAGAACGATGGCGCGCGCAGCTATGCTCTGCAATATATTCATCACAAGCTGGCGGGCCGACCCGACCTGATCGAAAAGATCGTTCCCGACTATCCGATTTTCGGCAAGCGCATCGTGCTGGACGCGGACGGCGGATGGCTCGACACGTTGGTGAAGCCCAATGTCACGCTGGAAACCGACCCGATCGACCATGTCGAAGAGCATGCGGTCGTCACCAGGAGCGGCAAGCGCTACGAAGTCGATGTGATCGCGCTGGCCACCGGCTTTGAGCTGGCGCCCGCCCTCGGACCGCTCAAGGTCTATGGCCGGAACGGCTGCGATCTGGCAGCGGCATGGGGCAAGGACGAGGCGCGCGCCTATCTTGGCGTGATGGCTCCTGAATATCCCAACTTCTTCATGACGCTGGGGCCGAACAGTGCGCCCAATCATGCAGCAGGCGTCAACATGGTTCTGGAAGCGCAGATCCACTATATCGTCGAGGCGCTCGACAAGATCGTGGCTGCTGGCGGCAAGGCGATCGAGCCGACGGAGCAGGCCTATCTCGATTGGAACGAGAGGGTCGATGAGCAGATGAAGCAGATGGTCTGGACCCACCCCAAGGCCAAAAGCTATTATCTGAACAGCAAGGGCCGCAACTATGTGTCCTGCCCGTTCAAGCTCGCCGATTATTGGAGCTGGACGCGCAATCCTGATCCGGGGGCGATGGTCATTTCTTGACTATCAAAGGCCAGCAACAGAAAGGGGCCAGGTCCAGCGGATCTGGCCTTTTTCCCGTTCCTTCCTCGGGCGCTTCCCTAATCCTCGTCGATCAATATCCGCGCTGCCGCGCCTTCGCTGTCATCAAACTGGCCGTCGCGCAGCGCCCAGAAAAAGGCGGCGAGGCCAAGCAGGCCCAGGCTTAATGCTATGGGGATCAACAGTCCAAGACCTGTCATTTCGCGGCTCCCTTCAAACGCAGCGCATTCGCGATCACGATCAGCGACGATGTCGACATGGCGATGGCGGCGACCAGCGGCGTGACTTTCCCCGCAATGGCCAGTGGCACCGCCAGCACATTATAGCCGATGGCGAGCGCGAAATTCTGCTTCACCACTGCGATCGTCCGGCGTGCCGCCCGAACGGTCTCCACCACGGGCGTCATCCTATCGCCGAGGAACACTGCGTCGGCTGTCAGCTGGCTCGCGTCGCTGGCAGAAGCCGGGGCCATGCTGGCATAACCTGCGGCCAGCGCCGGTCCATCGTTAAGGCCGTCGCCGACCATCAGCACCTTTTCGCCGCGCGCGTGTAACCGCCCGATCAAGGCCAATTTGTCGGCGGGACGCAATTGTCCGATGGCAGTCGTCCCAGTCTCGCGCGCAACTTCCTCCAGTGCTTCGGTGCGGTCGCCGCTGGCGATCAGTGTCTTTACGCCCATCGCCCGCAGCTCCTGCAACGTTTCTGCCGCATCCGGGCGGAGCGCATCACTGAAGCGGAGCAGCGTAGTGTGATCGCCCCGCCGATATTCGCTCGCAAGCCCGAAGAGGTTGACGATACTGTGTGGCCGAGCGAGCGACACGGAGAGCCCTTCATGCTGAGCAAACAGCCCTTCACCCGGAACCTCGCGGATCTGGTCAAGAGCGGCCGGCGTCACTTGTAACGCCTCAAGCGCCTGGCGCACAGCATTGCTCAAGGGATGGCGTGACGCCCGTGCCAATGCCAGCAGGATTGCCTGATCCTCAGCGCCCAGTCGTTCCAGGCCCTGCGGCACTGGGCGGCCCAGCGTCAGCGTCCCGGTCTTGTCGAACAGTGCTTCGCTGACCTCGGCCAGTCGCTCGAGCGCGGACCCGTCCTTCACCAGCACGCCGCGCCGCATCAGCGCGCCGCATGCAACGATCTGCGCCGCCGGGACAGCGAGGCCAAGCGCGCAGGGACAGGTGATGAGCAAGACGGCAACCGCAATCAGCAGCGCCTGATGTGCGCCCGCGCCCGCGATCATCCAGCCTGCGAAGGATAGCGCGGCGAGCAGGTGGACGCAGGGCGCATAGTAGCGTGCGGCACGATCGGCGATCTGGACGTAGCGGGACTTGCCCTGCCCTGCTTCCTCCATCAACCGAGCAATATCGGCGATAACGGTGTCGGCCCCGGCGGCAATCACCTCGACGGTGATCGGGCCTTCGATATTCATCGCCCCCGCCTGCACAGCGTCCCCAGGCCGGACGCGGACCGGCGCGCTCTCGCCGGTCAGGAAGGCAAGATCGATCCCGCTTTCGCCTTCCATGACGCGGCCGTCCGCCGCCAGCCTTTCGCCCGCAGCGACGAGCATGCGCATGCCGGGGCGCAGCGCGCTGGCTGCCATCCATTGACTGCGGCCGTGTTCGTCGAGGACCAACGCACCCGGCGCGGTCTGCTTGAGCAAGGCCGCGACGCCCGCGCGCGCTCGTCCGCGCATCATGCTGTCGAGGCAGCGCCCCGCCAACAGGAAGAAGAGCAGCATCACCGCGCCATCGAACCAGGCATGTTCGCCGCCGACGATGGTTTCGAACAGGCTCATGGCAGTCGTCAGGAGCACGCCGATGCTGATCGGCACGTCCATGTTCGTCCGCCCCTGCCGCAACGCCGCCCAGGCGGAACGGAAGAAGGGCTGGCCGGCATAGGCAACTGTCGGCAGCGCAATGAGTGCAGAGAGCCAGTGAAACATCGTCCGCGTCGCGCCTTCCGCACCCGACCAGATCGATACCGACAGCAGCATGATGTTCATCGCCGCAAAGCCCGCGACGGCGAGCGCGCGCACGAGCGCCTTGCCCACATCCGCCGCGACATCCTGCCCCGGATCGGCGAGTGGCTCCGCGTCGAAGCCGAGCGCGACGATGGCCGCCTTCAACTCCGGCGGCGTCAGTGCGGGATCATGGCTGATGGCCACCCGCCTGGCGCTCAGATTGACGCGTGCAGAGCGGATTCCCGGCTGAAGCGGCAAGCCATTTTCGATCTTTGACAGGCACCCGGCGCAATGAATGCCTGGAACGGCGAACAGGCTTTCCCTGACCTCGGGCGGGGATGCTTCGTGCAACACTGGCTGGCTGGCCATCAGTCGATCTCCCGCAGCAGATGTTTTTTCCCAGCATCATTATGAATCTCGAAGCGCAGCTGCCATCGGCCAGCGGGCAAGGCGCGGTCGCTGACATACACTCCCGGCGCAGCCTCATGCAGGCGCAGCATGATGTCCGGCGTGCGCCCAACCGGATGCTGCGCCACCGCGATGATCTGCGCCCCCGCCACGTTGAGTTCCATCCGCACATGACGGGCGGCGTCCAGCGACACTCGATCAACCCAACCCAGTTTTTCCTGCGCGCGCGCCTGCGCCAGCCAGCCGTTGAACTTCTGGCTGGCGACATAGCTGTTCTCCACCACGGCCCCGCCGAAGGATCGCACCGCGAGCGTCGCCATAGCCATGTTGACGGCAATAACGACGGAGAAACCGGCGACGAGTATCGCGGTCATGTGCCAGCCTGTGAAGGGAGGGGCATGTTTCATGTTGAGGGCCTTTCGAAACGAGCGTCTTCGCTGTCGCCGCCGCCTTCGCGGTCCAGGGCGCGCACTGTGAAGCGGAAATCCTGCCGCGCGGGACCGGCAGAGGGCAGGGTCAGGAACAGGCGCAGCTTTGTCACGCTGTCGGCAGCGACAGTCGCCCGCACTGCATCGCTCGCCTCTTCCCGCGATCCGGCGTCAGTCCAGATTTTCGCGCCGGGCAGACCGGCGACGCGCACCTCCACGTCGCGCGGGCGGGTCTCCATGTTTCGCAGCTTCACAGTGTAAGCGTTGCGGATCGCGCCGTCCGACAGGCGCACGAAAATCGGGTTGCGATCCTGCTGCGCGCTGATGTCCAACCGCGTGCGCGCACCCAGCGCGAACAGCATGGCCGCTCCGATGCTCGCCCAAACCGTGAAATAAGCGATGGTGCGCGGACGCAGCAGGGTCTTTAGCACGGGCTTGGCCGCCGCGCCCTTCTTCTCCGCCTCGGCATCGTCCTCCGTGCAATAGTCGATCAGCCCGCGCGGACGGCCCACCTGCTCCATCACCTTCTCGCAGGCATCGATGCAGAGGGCGCAGGTGATGCAACCGATCTGCGGGCCTTCCCGAATGTCGATGCCGGTGGGGCAGACCGCGACACACTGGTTGCAATCGATACAATCGCCATAGTCGCCGGGATGGGCCTGCGCCTTCTTCAGGCTGCCGCGCTGCTCCCCACGCCAGTCCTTGTAGGTGACGACCAGCGATTTTTCGTCCAGCATCGCCGTCTGAATGCGCGGCCATGGGCACATGTATATGCACACCTGTTCGCGCATGAAGCCGCCCAGGATGAACGTGGTAGCGGTCAGCACCGCAACCGTCCCATAGGCGACCGGCGCTGCCGTTCCGCTCCAGAATTGCTGCTGCAAAGTGGGCGCATCGGCGAAATAGAAGATCCATGCGCCACCGGTGATGAATGCGATTGCCAGCCACACGGACCATTTGGCGATCCGCCGGGCCAGCTTGGAGATGCTAAACGGCGCTTTCGCCAGCTTCAGTTGCGCATTGCGATCACCATCGATGAACCGCTCGACATGCTGATAAAGGTCGGTCCACACCGTCTGCGGACAGGCATAGCCGCACCAGGCACGGCCCACGGCGGAAGTGACGAGGAACAGGCCAATCCCCGCCATGATAAGCAGCCCCGCCACATAATAAAACTCGTGCGGCCAGATCTCGATCGAGAGCATGTAGAAGCGCCGGTGGGCCAGATCGACCAGCACCGCCTGGTCCGGCGCATAAGGTCCCCGATCCCACCGCAGCCAAGGCGTCACCCAATAAATGCCGAGCGTCACCGCCATGATCGCCCATTTGAGGCGCCGGTAGAAACCGTCCACGGCCTTAGGGTAAACGCCCTTGCGCTTCTCGTAGAGCGAGGGGGAGCCGGACATCAGCATGCCTCCCTCCCCGGGATGACGCGGAGGGTGCGGCTGCTATTGGGCGGCATCACCCGCTACCTTTGCCGGTGTCGCCTCACCCCCGCCCAGGCTGTGGACATAAGCTGCCAGCATGCGGATGGCGGCCTTGTCGAGCTTGTCGTCCCAGCGCGGCATCACGCCACGGCGGCTGTTCCAAACGGATTCATGTATGGAGTCAGCGTCTCCACCATAGAGCCAGATCGCGTCGGTCAGGTTCGGCGCACCCACCTGACGGATGCCCTCGCCCGCAGGTCCGTGGCAGACGGCGCAATTGTCAGCGAAAACCTTGGCTCCACGCTGCGATACCGGGCTGGGACGGGCCTGCCCACTTATGACCCGCACATGCGCCACCACGTCATCGACCTGGTCGGCCGTCAGCAACTGGTCCTTGCCGAACGCAGGCATCATCGACTGGCGGGTCGCCGCATGGTCGGGGGTGCGGACGCCGACCGTGATGGTCGTTTCGAGCGTGGCAAGATCGCCGCCCCACAGCCAGTCGTCGTCGTTGAGATTGGGATAGCCCTTTGACCCCGCTGCGCCAGATCCATGGCACTGCACGCAATGAACCCGGAAAGCCGCGCGTCCGCCTTCCACCGCCGCGTGCATCAGTTGCGGGCGCATGGGCAGCACGTCAATCGACGTGTCGGCAATTGCCTGCCGCACCGGCGCGATCTGCGCTTCCCGCGCCGCCAGTTCCTTTTCGAGCGCCCCCCGGCTCGACCACCCCAGCACGCCCTCTGTCGCCCGGCTGATCATCGGCAGGGCGGGATAGGCGATCACATAACCGATCGCGAACAGGATCGTCGCGTAGAAGGTCCACAGCCACCAGCGGGGCAGCGGCGTGTCCAGTTCCTGGATACCGTCCCATTCGTGATGCTTGACCTCGGTGCCGGTGGCGGCGTCGATCCGCTTTTCATCAGCCATGATCCGCCTCCGAATGTTCCGTTTCGAAAATCGTCCGCGCGGCCTCTGCGCTACGCTCGCGCCCCATGGGCCGGAAATGCCAGCCGATCAGGACGGCGTAGGTGAGCGCCATGAAGACCAGACCCCAGCTGTCTGCGAAATGCCGCAACGCGTCGTAGCTCATCGTCCGGCCTCCTGCGGCCTGGCGCTTTCCACGTCGACCAGCGTGCCCAGCATCTGGAGATAGGCGACCAGCGCATCCATCTCCGTCACCTTGGCAGGATCACCGTCAAAGTCGCGCGCCTGCGCCTTGGGGTAGCGCTTGATCAGATCCTTGGCGTCCGCGTCGGGATCGGCCTGCGCCTTCAGGTCGTCATCCGCCTTGGCGATGTCGTCCTTGCTGTAAGGCACGCCGACACGGGACAGCGCCGTCAGGTCCTTGCCCATATCACCCGCCTTCAGTTCCCGCTCGGCGAGAAACGCATAGCCCGGCATGATCGATTCCGGCACCACGGCGCGCGGGTCCTTCAGATGCTGGACATGCCATTCATCCGAATATCTGCCCCCCACCCGCGCCAGATCGGGTCCAGTACGCTTCGATCCCCATTGGAAGGGATGGTCGTACATGCTTTCGGCCGCCAGGCTGTAATGGCCATAACGCTCCGTCTCGTCGCGGAACGGACGGATCATCTGGCTGTGGCAGTTATAGCATCCTTCGCGGATGTAAATATTCCGCCCCGCCAGCTCCAGCGGCGTATAGGGCCGCATGCCTTCCACTTTCTCGATCGTGTTGTCGATCCAGAACAACGGCGCGATTTCCACTATCCCGCCGATGGCGACTACAACCAGTGACGCGATACCGAGCAGGGAGACATTGCGCTCCAGGTTGCCATGATCCCAGAACTTGCCCTTTGTCTTGCTTGTCATGTCTTTGCGTCCTTAAGCAGGCTGGGTGACAAGCGGCCGGTCCGCGATCGGATCGAACGCCGCATCGCTCATCGGCTTTTCCTGCCTCAGCGGGCTGCCCGCGATGGTCTTGCCGATGTTCCAGGCCATGGTGATCGCCCCGGCGAGGTACATGAGGCCGCCCACCGCGCGGATGACGTACATCGGGAACATGGCGCTCACGACTTCGGAGAAGGCGTAGACGAGGTAGCCGTCGCTCCCATATTCGCGCCACATCAGCCCCTGCATGATGCCCGCCACCCACATCGACGAGGCGTAGAGAACGATGCCCAGCGTCGCGAGCCAGAAGTGCCAGTTGATCAGGCGCAGACTGTAAAGCCTCTGCCGCTTCCACAGTCGTGGCGTCAGATAGTAGAGGCAGGCGAAAGTAATCAGGCCGTTCCAACCCAATGCACCACTATGCACATGGCCGATCGTCCAGTCCGTATAGTGGCTGAGGCTGTTGACCGCCTTCACCGACATCATCGGCCCTTCGAAGGTGCTCATGCCGTAGAAGGCGAGCGCCATCACCATCATGCGGATGATCGGATCGGTGCGGATGCGGTCCCATGCGCCGTTGAGCGTCATGAGGCCGTTGATCATCCCGCCCCAGCTCGGCATCCACAACATGACCGAAAACACCATGCCCAAAGTCTGCGCCCAGTCGGGAAGCGCGGTGTAATGAAGATGGTGCGGACCCGCCCAGATGTAGAGGAAGATCAGCGACCAGAAGTGGATGATCGACAGGCGGTAACTATAGACCGGACGCTCCGCTTGCTTGGGCACGAAATAATACATCATGGCTAGGAAGCCGGCAGTCAGGAAGAAACCGACCGCATTATGCCCGTACCACCATTGTGTCAGCGCGTCCTGGACACCGGAAAAAGCACTGTAGCTCTTCGATCCGAGCAGGCTCACCGGCATCGACAGATTGTTGACGATGTGCAGCATTGCGATCGTCAGGATGAAGCTGAGGTAGAACCAGTTCGCCACATAGATATGCGGCTCGCTGCGGCGCAGGATCGTGCCGCCGAAGACGATCAGATAGGCGACCCAGACGATGGTCAGCCACAGATCCACATACCATTCGGGCTCGGCATATTCCTTGCCCTCGGTGATGCCCAGCAGATAGCCGGTCGCCGCAAGGACGATGAATAGTTGATAGCCCCAGAAGACGAAGCGCGCGAGCGAGGGGAAGGCAAGGCGCGCGCGGCAGGTGCGCTGCACGACATAAAAGCTGGTCGCAATGAGGGCGTTGCCGCCGAAGGCAAAGATCACCGCCGACGTGTGCAGCGGCCGCAACCGCCCGAAGCTTGTATATTCGATGCCAAGATTCAGCGCAGGAAGGGCCAGTTGCAAGGCGATGTACAGCCCGGCCAGAAAGCCCGCCAGTCCCCAGAAAACGGTCGCGATGACACCCCAGCGGATCGGGTCGTCATCATATTTGCCCTGGTCGGCAGGCATCTTCACCAGACCGCGCGCGATCCCGGCATAATCGGCCCCGCCGATCGTCACGATCGCCATAAGCAGCGCCGCCGCGCAGGCTATGCCCATATGGACGGCAAAACCGCTGTCCACCGCCATCAGCGCCGCCAGTAAAGCGAGCACCGCCAGCGCGAACCAGCCGCCCGATTTCAATACTAGTTGATCCATGGGATCCCCCTGCGAGAGCTTGTCCGCGGCGCCCTTCCCCAGGGGCCGTCTTCATTGAAAATTCTCTGTCAAAGGCGGGGCGGCAGGTATGTAGGGGAATGTCCGTAGACAATTTGTCGCGCCCTCTTCCCCTTCCCTCCCTCAGGCAGGGGTGGGTCAGTGCCGCATCGATGCAAATTACAAAGCCGAGCTCAGGGAGCTCGACCTCACTCCCCCTCGGCCATGCTCTCCAGCCGGTCGGCATCGCAAATGCGAACGCCCCGCCGCCCGACCAGGGCGATAACGCCCAGCCGCTTCAGGTCGCTGAACTGGCGCGAGACGGTTTCGATTGTCAGTCCCAAAATGTCCGCGATCTGCTGGCGTGAGAGAGGCAGATCGATTGCACCGTCAGCGTCCGCGCGCAGCCTTCTGCTCATGTCCAGCAGAAAGGACGCCACCTTCTCTCGCGCATTTTTGCGTCCGAGCAACAGCATCCAGCCGCGCGTCCGGTCCAGATCATCCAGTGTCCGCTGCAACAGTCGATGTTCCAGTTGCGAATGCTGCCGCGCAAAGCCGTCGAATGCGCCGCGCGGATAAAGGCACAGCCGCGCATCGATAAGCGCCGTCACGCTGTGCGGCGTGCGCACGCCAAAGGGGCGGCCGATGAAATCGGAGGCGTAGACGACGCCGACAATCTGTTCCCGCCCGTCGCCTGTCGATGTGGCGAGCTTCAGCGTGCCTTCGATCACATTGGCGACGACCATGCTGTCATCGCCTTCCCACATCACCGTCTGCCCGGCCTGCAACGTCACGCGCCGTCCGATCCGGTTGAGCGCAGCCCGCTCCTGCGGACTGAGATCAGCGCAGATCGCTTGATCGCGCACTTCGCACCGATCGCAATAACCAGTGGCACAGCCGCCAGAGACCGGAGTCATCATTGCAGCCATCTCAGGCCCGGCAGGCGCCTTTTGCGCCAGATCAAATTGCATATCCATGTCCGCTGCATGCCGCTGCGCGGATTTCAGACCTATCCGTAATTGTCCCTAGCCACTTCTTCGTCATGCCAGAGAACGCTGGCATACCGGTCGATAGGAAGCAGCTTGGCCGCACCTGATTCCAGATTACGCCGGGATGACGGCTAAAGCCCTCACCCCACGCCCGCGTGAAAGGCAATACGCAAAGCTTCGGCCAAGCTCTTCACCTCCAGCTTCTGCATCAGATTGGCGCGATGGATTTCGACCGTGCGAGGGCTGATCCCCAAGTCGAAGGCAATCGTCTTGTTGGGCAATCCCTCGACCAGCCCGTCAAGCACCTCACGCTCCCGGTCGGTCAGCACATTGAGCCGCGCTCGCGCGTCGTCCGCCCGCGTGCCGGCCCCACGCTCGGCAAGCGAAAGAGTGCGCGCCGCTTCGACGCATCCGAGTAGCGCAGCCTTCTCAAAAGGCTTTTCAATGAAGTCGCTGGCACCCGCCTTCATCGCCGCCACGGCCATGTCGATATCGCCATGGCCCGTCATGATAACCACGGGCAGCATGACGCCGCGCGCGCGCAGTTCTCGCTGCACCTCAAGCCCGTCGATATCGGGCATTCGCACATCCAGCAGCACGCATCCCGGTTCCAGACCGGCAGCCTCCTTCAGGAAAGCGGCTCCCCCTTCGAACAGGCGCACCGCATAGCCGCTGGTCTTCAGCAGGAATGACAACGACCGGCGGATCGCCTCATCATCATCGACAACATAGATGGGGAAGGGTTCGCTCATGCCTTAATCCGCGCTGTCCAGGGTGAAGTGAAAAGCCGTGCCGCCCCATTGGGATGGCTGCGCCCAGATCCGGCCGCCATGGCCTTCGACAATGGTCTGGCTGATCGACAGGCCAACGCCCATGCCGGACGGCTTGGTGGTCGTAAAAGGGGTGAAGAGCGTGCGTGACATGTCCGGGTCCAGGCCAGTTCCGCTGTCGGCGACGATTATTTCGACGCGTCCATCGTCCGCTGGAGCCGCGGACAGGCGCAATATCCGCGCCGGGCTGCTCGCCATTGCCTCCATCGCATTCTTGATCAGGTTGATGATCACCTGCTGCAGTTGCACTCGGTTGACCAGCACCTTGTCGACCCGCCGATCAATGCTGATGTCCATGTCGATGCCCCGGCTGTCCATGCCGATGAAAGCCAGCGCTGCGCCTTCGGCCAGCAGCCCGCGCAGAGGTTCGGGCTGGCGCATCGTCTCGCCACGTTTGATGAATTCGCGCAACGACCGGATGATCTCGCCCGCGCGCAGTGCCTGGCGCGCGCTTTCGTCCATCGCCTCGCGCAGCAGATCGCGGTCAACCGGGCCTTCGCCGTCCAGCAGGTCGCGCCCGGCCTCCAAATAATTGGCGATTGCGGTCAGGGGCTGGTTCAGCTCATGCGCCAGCGCCGACGCCAGCGTTCCCATGGCCGTGACTCGTGTGGCGTGGGAGAGTTCCGCCTGAAGGTCCGCCACGCGCCGCTCCGCCTGCTGCCGTTCGGTCAGGTCGCGGATAAATCCGGTGAACAGCCGCTGGCCCCTGTCCTGCACTTCCCCCACCGACAGCTCGATCGGAAAGGTCGACCCGTCCCGTCGCCGGGCGCTGGTCAGGCGGCCGATGCCAATGATCCGCTTTTCGCCCGTGTCGATATAATGGCTGATATAGCCGTCATGCCGTTCGCGATCGGGCGATGGCATCAGCATCGAGATGTTCTCGCCCAGCACATCGCTTTCCGCATATTGGAACATGCGCTGAGCCGCCGCGCTGAACGACACGATCCTGCCCCTCATGTCGATGACAATCAGGGCATCGGGCACGGTCGCCAGGATCGAACCCAGCAGCGCCTGCTCCAGGCTGTGCTCGCGCTCGCTCAACCCCTCAATGTCATCATCGTCCGCAACCGCCATTACGTCACCATGCCCCGTCTTTTCCATGCCAGCAAGCCAGCGGCGCACGCCCCCGTTCCCGCCGC
Source organism: Sphingobium sp. TomMM35A (assembly GCF_054771735.1). Classification (NCBI taxonomy): domain Bacteria; kingdom Pseudomonadati; phylum Pseudomonadota; class Alphaproteobacteria; order Sphingomonadales; family Sphingobiaceae; genus Sphingobium; species Sphingobium sp. TomMM35A. The sequence goes on along the minus strand of NZ_BSRC01000001.1, from coordinate 349,533 downwards.
TGCTCGCTAAGATCGCGCGCGCACCGCCACCATCCGGGATAGTCCTTATATTTTTTGGCGCGGGAAAACGCGATCTGGATGGCATGACATGGACAACCGTACGCCTTGAACTTGCCAGGACGGCCGACTTTCCCAACGGATCGGCGGCGCGCAGCTATGTGATGCGCTTGCCGCTCGGCGATGATGGGCTGATCGATGAGAAGGAATATCAGCACCATCCCGAACTGGCGACGGTGCGGCGCTTCTGGCCCAATGAACCGGACCGGCATGGATGCCTGCTGCGGACGGCTGAGGGTTGGGCGCTGTCCTACCAGCCGGGGGAAGAGGATGACGAAATCCTGTTCCGCCTCGACGCACATAGCATCAAGCCGGGAAGCTATCTGACCCTGACGGAGCCTGATGGCGAACGCCTGCCCTTCGTGGTGAAGGCGTTCGCCACAGCCTGAAGATCAGAGCTTCATGCCGATGCCGATCCCGAACACCAGCGGGTCAAGGTGCACGCGCACCTTCTGCACGCCCGCCGCCGTGGTGGACAGGCGCGCCGTTGTGTCGATGTCGATATATTTGACGTCCAGGTTCAGGAAGATCCTGTCCGTCAGGTCTACGTCGACCCCGGCCTGTGCCGCCCAACCGAAGCTGTCGGACATACGCACCCTGGTCGCGCCCACCGCACCCTCAAGCGCGCCAGAGGCCTTTTCATTGTAGAACAGCGTGTAGTTGACGCCTGCCCCGACATAGGGCCGGACCTTGCCTTCGGGCAGGAAGTGATATTGCGCCGTCAGCGTCGGCGGCAGCACCCAGGTCGAAGCCAGACGGCCGATCGAACCCGTCGTGCCACTGCGCCCGCTGGCGCTATGCTTCGTCGTCGCTGCGATGAGTTCGAACCCGATATGATCGCTCGCCATATAGGTTATATCGATCTCCGGCATTACGCTGTTGTCGACCTTCACCTTCTCGCCGGGAAAGCCGGGCGGCACGCTGCCGCTGCGTTCGTTGGGTGCGACCATTATGCCGCGCAGCCGCACCAGCACGTCGCCCTGCGCGGCCTGCGCAGGTGCCGCCATTGCGGCACAAAAGCCGGTCGTGCCCAGCAGGATAGTCTTGAAGTTCATGAGATTGTCTCCGTCCCTATTGTCGGTGACCCTCGTCTGCTCTGGTCGCAAGCATCCGACATTGATCCGGCGCAAGCCGTGATTTGACCTGCCTCAATGTGCCAGGATGCAGTCCGTGCGATCCGCTCCATAATGTGGACCTATCACCCCGATCTGCTCGCCCAGCCGGTGCCGCGCTACACCAGCTACCCAACCGCCGCGCAGTTTACAGCTGACATAGGCGCGGCCGATCTAGCCGCCCGGCTCGACGCGATTGACGCGGACGCTGCGCTCTCCCTCTATGTCCACATCCCCTATTGCCACGACATATGCTGGTATTGCGGTTGCAACACAGGCGCGGCCAATCGCGCGCACCGCCTGACTGCCTATGTCGAGTCTTTGGAGCGCGAGATCGCCCTTGTCGCCGCGCGGCTGGGCGGACGTGGCCGGGTTGCGCGGATCGCCTTTGGCGGCGGCAGTCCCAATTCGCTGCCGCTGGTCGATTTCGTACGCCTGCTCCAGCAGCTGTTGCTCTGCTTCGATGCGCATCGGGCTGAGATTTCGGTGGAGCTCGACCCGCGCCGCCTGGATGGCAAGTGGATCGCCACCATGGCGGCGATGGGGATCAGCCGCGTCAACCTTGGCGTGCAGACCTTCACCCCGCATGTTCAGTCCGCCATCGGCCGCATCCAGCCGCTCGACATGGTGGAAAGGACCGTCGATCAGCTTCGATCCGCCGGGATCGCGACCGGCTTCGACCTCATGTATGGCCTGCCCGGCCAGAGCCTCGATGATCTTGCGGCGACGCTGGAAGCGAGCATCGGCATGCAGCCCGCGCGCATCGCCCTTTTCGGCTATGCCCATATGCCCCAGCTTTTGCCGCGCCAGCGCCGTATAGACGGCAGCACCCTGCCCGATCTTGCTACCCGTTTCGACATGGCGGCTCAGGGCTATCGCCTTCTCACCGAAGCTGGCTATGCCGCGATCGGCTTCGACCATTTCGCCCTGCCGCAAGACAGCATCGCCTGCGCTGCCCGCGAAGGCAGACTCCGCCGCAATTTCCAGGGCTTCACCGATGATCCCGCCGAAATCCTCCTGGGCCTTGGCGCCAGCGCGATCAGCCAGTTCCCGGACCTGATCGTCCAGAACGAAAAGCAGGCAGGCCCGTGGCGCGACCTTGTGGAGCGTGGCGCGCTAACCGCCACGCGCGGAGTCCTCCGCACCACCGATGATCGCCGTCGCGGCCGGATCATAGAAGCGATCCTGTGCAACGGCGAAGCGAATGTGGATGCATCCACCCCGATACCAGACCTGTCGCGCTTCGAATGTCTCGGCCTTGTCAGCGTGGATGGAACCCTTGTGCGACTGACCCCTGACGCCCTCCCCTATGCCCGCAGCATCGCCGCCGCCTTCGACTTCTATCTGCAACCAGCGGAAAGGCGGTTCAGCCATGCGGTATAGCGCCGCTGCGCTCGCCGCCCTCGCCTTCGCCAACCTCGCGGCCGGGCAAGTGCGCCATTATGCCGCCCGCTCCCCCTACTTCTGCGGCACACCTCCCCCCGGCTGGACGCCGCCGGAACAACGCAGGGGGCAAGGCCATGATATAAACATCCTCGGCTGCCACACGCTCATCGGCGAACGCAGCCGTGCCTTGAAGGACCGGGCGCGACGGCGTTCCGACTAAAAACGAGCCCTTGCCGTCCGCAGTTCCGCACCGCCCCTCAGGCGATCCGGCGCCGCTGTCCCTTGACGAACTCGCACAGGCCAAGAACGACCAGAGGCGTCGCGATCAAGATGGGCAAGTCCATCAGCCCGAGCGTGGCGAAATCAAGGATGCGGCGCAGCGGGGCCAGCAGAACGATCATTCCGCAAGCGATCAGGACCGTGGCCGCAACGTAGCGAAGCGAAGCATTGTGCCGCCACAGGGCACTCATCAGCGATGTGCTGAAGGACCGGCTCACCAGCACCAGCGCCATGATCGCCCCGACTAGCCCGAAGAACAGGAGCGCCCTCACCCGATCAGGCGCAAATCCCCCATATGTGGCGCCCAGTTGAAGCCCGACAAGCAGCGCAAGCGCCATTCCGCCATAAAGGATGCTGGGCAGGACAAGGCTCGCCGAAAACAGGCGCTCAGCAGGATGACGCGGCGGTCGCTGCATGATGCGGCTTTCTTCACGCTCAGCTTCGAAAACGAGGGCGCAAACCGGATCGATGATCATTTCCAGAAGCGCGATCTGGATCGGCCCCAACACCAATGGCAGGCCCAGCAACAGCGGCGAAACCGCGAGCCCGGCGATCGGCACATGCACCGCGAAGATGAAGCCGATGGCCTTGCGGATATTGTCGTAAATGCGGCGGCCAAGGCGAATGGCGATGACGATCGCGCCGAAATCATCCTCCACCAGAACGATGGACGACGCCTCCCGCGCCACATCGGTGCCGCGCTTACCCATCGCAATGCCGATGTCCGCGGCTTTCAACGCCGGTGCATCATTGACCCCGTCGCCCGTCATAGCGACCACCTCGCCTGCGGCCTTAAGCGCCGACACGATCCGCAGCTTCTGTTCCGGCATGGTCCGGGCGAATATCGTGGCATCCTTCACCCGCGCGCAGAGGTCAGCGTCGGATATGCCTCCACATCCATCCACACGCCTGTGGGGACGACAATCAGCATGCCTCACGTGCCTGAGTTCGATAAGGCGACACACCTGGCGGTCCTCACCCGGCCATTCCGATCGGCTGCTCGAAGAACGCGGTCTGCTGAGCGCCAGTCCACTCTATGTGGACCCCAACCATCTCATTATTTGGTGATTACCCGGTGATTACTTCTAGGAAAAAACGCCCCTGATGATAGCGAATTAGCGCTTTATTTTCAGCGAGATAGTTGAAAGCGAGCACGAAGTCTGGTACTTCCGCTACCGCCGCAAGTAAGGCGCTTACCATGGCGCAGGACAGGTCCTGTTGCCGCCTTTTATCGCTTCGACATGCATGCAGCGCGCCGCCGCAACAGCCGGAGCGCATCCCTGTCCATTGCTGCCATAAGGCCAATCATTGCCCGCCAATGGTCTTCGTCCCAACAGCCTGTACCAATTAGAGACGAAGAAGTTTTTTTGCTAAATAATCCTTGTCACCGTTAACTTTGTTCGCCCTAGGAAAGCCGTGGGTTTGACCTTCACAACCCAATATTTACGGCTAAATCCGGGCGCTACTCAGGTACCCCTACTCAATTTTGGGTATATATCATTCGTTAGGTCTTTGTTAATTGGCCCCTTAGCGAAGGGTAGACAATAAAAAACGAGTCGCCACCCTGCAGCCGACAATTGGATAGCGTGCCGCGGCGAAATTGCGGTCAATGTCCAGTTGCGCCGAAGTTGGGGGGAAGTGGTGTATGCGTAAGAAGAGCCTGATCGTTGGAGGATGCCCCGCATCCACCGATTTCCTGCCTGTTATTTCAGGAAACAATCACCCGTCATCCTGACGAAAATGATCCGGGCCCAGTTTAGGGCTCCTCCTTTCAAATAGCTTCCGCCCCGAACACTTCACCTGTTCGGGCACCCATGACGCGTTCCTCATGCGTGGACCTGCAAAGGCCTCCACGTCCGTGCAGCACCTATGATGCAGTAATAAGGGGCTTGAATAGTGAAACATCTACGATTGGCCACGCTGGCAGTGATCGCGTTGGCGACACCCGCTTCGGCCCAGGAACTGAAGTTCGAGTTCCGAAACCCTTCCTTCGGCGGAAATCCCTTCAATTCCGACCATCTTCTCGCCACAGCGACAGCGCAACGCCCGCCCCAGAAATCAAATGGCGGTGATGGAACCGGCGAACTGACCGAGGCACAACTGTTCGCCCGGCAGATTCAAAGCCGTCTGCTCTCCGCCCTGTCTTCCAGCGTCGTTGAAGCCATTACGGGCTCCGATCCGGGGACTTCGGGAGAATTTACGGTCGGCGACCAGAAGATTTCCTTCGAACGGACGCTGAGCGAAATCCGCCTCAGCATCTTCGACAATTCGACGGGTGAGACGACGGACATCGTCGTCCCGGTGCTGACGCTCAACAACGCCAACGCGAATGCGGCTGCGGCATCCGCCCTCGGAAACAACTCGGTGGAAAGCTCGCTGGCCGCCAGCCTCACCGGCAACACCAGTCTCACGGGGCAATAAGATGAGCATCAGGGGGAATATCGTGAAGCGTTCGGCTGCTGCTGCGCTCGTCGGCTGCATGGCGGCCACTCTTGGGGGGTGTTCGGTCCCGCACGAACTGGTGGCATCCGCCAGCTCCGCGCCGCAGATCGCGCCCGTCACGCCTGTCCAGCGCGACCTCATCTACCTGCCGCCGCCGCCGCAGCCGGTGCCGATCGCCGTGTACAGCTTCACCGACCAGACCGGCCAGCTCAAGCCCTCGGAAAATATCCAGAGCTTGTCGCGCGCCGTGACCCAGGGCGGCACCAGCGTCCTCATCAAGGCGCTGCGCGACGCAGGCAATGGCAACTGGTTCACCGTCGTGGAGCGGGAACGCCTCGATAACCTGCTGAAAGAGCGCCAGATCATCCGCGAAATGCGGCAGCGCTATTTGGGCGAAGCGGAAACGCCCTCCAGCGTCCTGCCTTCGCTGCTCTTCGCCGGCATCCTGCTCGAAGGCGGCATCATCGGCTATGACAGCAACACCCAGACCGGCGGCATCGGCGCGCGCTTCCTCGGCATCGGCGGCGACATGCAATATCGCCAGAACACCGTCACCGTCTATCTGCGCGCCATCAGCGTGAAGACCGGCGAAGTGCTGGGCAATGTCGTCACGTCAAAGACCGTCGCCTCGGTCGCGCTCAACACCAACGTCTTCAAATTCGTCGAATTTGACGAGCTGCTGGAAGGCGAAGCAGGCGTGTCGGCCAACGAACCGATCCAGATCGCCACGCAGGCCGCCATCGAAAAGGCGGTCTACGCCCTCATCATGGAAGGCGCTCAGCCCGGCGGCCGCCAGCTGTGGAGCTTCGCCGACGCAGCTGCGGGCCAGACCTACCTCAACCATTATAAGGAAGAGAAGGAACGCGCCATCGCCGCCGCCTTCCGCCGCACGGGTCCCTACTACACCGACCCGATTGACGACCCGAAGAAGACCGCACGCGCCAAGCCCGCAAAGCCCCAGGCCCGCGCATCCGGCACCCGCCAGGCCGCACCGGCCAAGGTCGCCGCAAACAACCAACCGAATTCCGCCGGCCAACCAGCCGCGCGGTGAACAAACTCGCCCTTCGCGAGCGGGGGGAGAGTGTGACGAGTGGGCAGGGACAAAAACCAGCCCCGCCCGCCCGGCGCTACCGATCTGGGGAGCCGGTAAGCCAAACCGCCGCACAACATCGCGGCATGTGAGTTGAAACAGGAGGATTAACATGATCAAGAAGCTTCTTATCGGCGCTTCGGCGCTGGCTTTCGCTACGGCGGCGCAGGCTCAGGTGACCGATCTGACCATCAGCGGCACCACCGCGACTGCCGGTGCCGGTTTCCACGATGCCGTCCGTGCAGCGAACAATCCGCCGGTCTCTGGTGCGAGCGATACCAGTGAAGCCGCTGACGCGAAAGCCAACATCCCGAGCGCCGGTTCGGTCATCACGCCGGTAGTCGCCAGCGTCGTTTCCCAGAGCTCCCTGCTGGACCCGAGCCGGAATACCAACAAGGCTGGCATCGAACAGGACGGCACGAACAACGACGCCGAAGTTAATCAGGACGCTGGCCGCGCAGGCTGGGGCGTGGTCAACCAGAACGGTCGTAACAACGACGCGATCATCAGCCAGACCGACACCGGGACCGGCGGTACGGCTAATGGCGCCTATGTGAGCCAAGCTTCGCGAAGCGATTTCTCCTTGGGACAGGTTGCGCGGATCACGCAGGTGCACACCGGTGCTGGCCTTTCCGGCCAGAACGCTGTCATTCTGCAGGGCTCGGATTCGGATCGCACATCTTTGAACTTGGGCACGATCACTCAGCGTGGTGGCAGCAACGGAAACAATCCCGCCACGCTCCAGGACGCTCTCATCGTACAGACGGGGTCAATCAACGCCTCGGCCATCTCGCAGGATGGAACTAACAATCGTGCGACCAGCGTACAGGCCCAGTCTGGCGGTTCTGATATCGATCAGACCGGTAACGGCAACGCTGCTTACGTGACTCAAGGTACTGGCCAATTCGATATCAAGCTGAGCGCAATCACTCAGAATGGCAACGGCAACTTCGCCGCTGTTGAACAGAAGCTGCTTGCCGCCTCGCGGATCGAGCAGACGGGCAACAACAATCAGGCTTTTGTTGAGCAGAACGCGGCCACCGGTCTGGCGAGCTCTGCTATCGAACAGCGCGGTACAGGCGGCAACAACTACGCCAGCGTTCTTCAGCTCGTCGGCGCCAACAGCGAAATCCTCCAGACCGGTAACGGCGGCGGCAATGAAGCCTATGTCTACCAGCATACCGCTTCGGGCAGCCAGAGCGTCATTTCGCAGAACGGTGGCGGCAACTACGCAGTTACCCGTCAGTAACGAAAGCTTGCGGGGCGGCGTCATGCCGTCCCGCATCCTTCTCCTCAGCAAAGCGGCGGCTTTGTTCAGGTGAAGGATGATCGGCCAGCCAAGGGCCAGAATGCCGAGAAGGAGCATGACATGCGGATGACAGGCAGTTGGACGCGCAAGGCGCGCTTGATCGCGGCGCTGGGTTCAGCAGCGATGGCTGCGGTCGCCACATGCTCCGGTGTGAACGCTCAATCTGTCGCCTTCATCGAGCAGGTGGGCGACTATAACCAGACCAGCATCGACCAGAGCGGCGCGACCGGATCAACCGCGCTGGCTCAGACGAAGGGGTCTGAAAACCTTCTCGACCTGACCCAAAGCGGCCGTGACAATCGCGCAGTCGTATCGGTTACCGGTAACCGCAGCGGGCGCGGAGACGCCCCCGGCGGAACTGGCCGGACCATGGCTTTCGCACCGAAGACCCTGTCGCCCTACGTCATTGGCAGCGAGAACAAGCAGAACAAAAGCAATAACGGCCAGGGCGATCCCTGCGGCGAGGGCAATGGGCAAGGCACGGGCAATCCCTGCAACGGCAACAATGGCAATGACGGCGCCAACGGCAATGCCGGGCACAAGGATGCCGCGCTGACCACCTCCACCCTCACCCCACTCGCCAACCTCGAATCCGGCGTTATCCGCCAGTCGGGCGAGCGCAACCTCGCGGGCGTTCTGATCAAGGGCGACAGCAACGACTTCCACGTGTCGCAGCTGGGCAACGACAACAAGGCGGCGCAGGCCGTCTCCGGCTCGTTCAATCAGGCCGCCATCGTGCAGGGCACGCCCAATGGAGCGACCGGCGGCGGCAACAGTGCCGTCCAGGTCCAGCGCGGATCGAGCAATTCCGCCTATGCTCATCAGGCAGGCAGCAACAATGTCGCCGCGCTCGTGCAGGCGGGGGGTCTCGGTGCGTCACCGACAACAGCCGAAGCGGCGCTGGCCGGCGCGGGCGGACTGGTCGGTGTTGCAGGCAGTGCCAACTACACCCAGTCGGCCGAAGCTGTCCTCGCTAGCTACAGTGCGCGTGGCAAGGGCACCGGGAATAGCATCACACTTCAGCAGAACGGCGACAACAACATCGCCCTGCTCGGTCAGTTCGGCAACGACAATAGCATCGCCCTGCGCCAGCCCGGCGACGCTTATGCCTCTATCACCCAGTTCGGCAACGGCCGCTCGATCGGGATCGAACAACAGGCCGGGACTAACGGTGTTTCACCCATCACAGTCACCCAATATTGACCGCTCGGCCCGGTCTGACGGGCCAGCTCATCCAACCGCTACGGGCTCAGGAGCAACAAGATGCGCAAAAGGAACGATCTCTGGCTGCTCGGCGCGGCTGTTTCCTTGAGCCTGCCGCTGGCCACCCACGCCGCCGCGCAAACCATCACCGCAGGCGACGGCATCCTCGTCACCGACATCCAGATCGCCGACACGCCGCAAAGCTTCATCCAGGATCAGGTCCTCGCCAACGCGCTCGGCAAGTCGCAGGATGCGGGCCTCATCAGCGACAATGTGCCTGACCGCAGCGACGTGCGCGGCTTCAACAAGGGCGATGTTCGCGGCGCCATCATCTCGGCCTTCAACTCCAGCGCCTCCTCGATCATCGGCAATTTCAACCTTGATGAGGTGCCTGGGCTGCAGTTCGATACGCTGGGCAACAAGGCGGCGGTCGAGCAGGATGGCCTGCGCAACCTCGCCAATATCAACCAGGCTGCGGGCAATGCGGGCTGGTCCGTCGTCAACCAGGCGGGTGAGGACAATGCGACCCTCATCGAACAGGCCGACACCCGCGCGCCGGGCCAGCGCTCTCTCAACCGCGCTTATGTCGGGCAAGTGGGCTCGGCGATCGGCTCCGGAAGCCTGCTTTATTCCAACTATGGCCGCATCCAGCAGACCCACCGCAGCTTCGACCTGTCGGCAGGCGCGTTCAGCGGCAACAACCTCGCCAACAATGCGACCATTCAGCAGGGCGGCTTCCGCGACATCACGCTGCGCGAGGTTCCGGTCCAGTTCAACGCCGTCGCCGCGCGCAACGACGCCCTGATCGAGCAGGAGGGGGCGGAAAACGACGCCGTCATCCAGCAGGGCGCTGAAAGCCCAAATACCTTCGCGTTCGAAGTCGGCGACACGATCGGCCGCAACAATCGCGCCATCGTCCGGCAGGTCGGCTATGGCAACCGGGGCGTCATTCTTCAGGAAGACGACGCCAACGCCATCACCCATCAATATGGCTCCGACAATCTCGCCTTCGTCCGGCAAGATGGCGACGTCGTCGATGGCGGCCAATATAGCCTGATCGAACAGGGCCGCCTGGAAAATGGCGATGTGTCGGGCAACTTCGCCTCCGTGTTCCAGCGTGGCATCCTTCAGGAATCGACCATCCGCCAGAACAGCAACGGCAATGATGCCCATGTCTACCAGACCGCCGAGTCCGGCTATGCCAAATCCACGATCGAGCAGGGCGGCGGCAACGGCAATTACGCCAGCGTCCTGCAAAGCGCCGTCGCGGGCACCGTCGACATGGCGGTGGTCAGCCTGATCGCCCAGACTGGCGCCAGCAACGAAGCCTTCGTGTCGCAACGCACCGCCGGCAGCTACAGCAGCGTCGCCCAGACCGGCGACCGCAATTTTGCGCAGGTCCGGCAATAGGCTATATTGAAGCGGCACCCTGCGTCCTGAACCGTGAGCGAAATGTCTATGCGAACCCTATTGTTGATCACGGTTCTTCTGGCCGGAGGAACATCCGCGCTCGCCCAGCGGAGTGACCTGGCGGTTGAGCAGCTGCCGACCCATTCCTCAGGCCGCGCGGTGCCACAAGTCGGCGCGGCAAGCGCCTCGGACCAGATCTCGTCGAGCGCTTCCCAGGCCCCCGCGCTTCAGGGCCAGCTCTCCTCATCGCGCACCGGCCGCGAGCCAGCACTCCGCCAGATCGCCCCACGCACCGCCGGATCTGCCCCAACGCCCCAGCTCGCCGACCGCAACGTGAACCCCCGCATCAGCGCCCTGCCCCCCGGGCTGGTCGACGCCTGCGCCCGCGCGGCCGAAGGCAGGGGCGAACCGCCCCAGGGCGTGGACTGCAACAGCGTGATCGAGGCTGCGCCGCCCCCGCCGCCAATATCCGCAGAAGAAGCCCTGCTCACCAGCGATGAAGAGCGGGCGTCGCAGCGCGTCGCCAGCGAACAGCAGTCACGCGGTCGCGCGCCCGATGCCGGAGAGGTCGCGCGGCGGCTGAGCTCCGGCGATGTTTCCAATTCTCCCGTCGCGCAGGCCGTCGCGGCGCAGGCGGCCTCGGACTCGATCGCCAACTCGACGCCTGCCCCCAATGGTCAGCCCGTCATCGTGCCCGGCGGCGGTTCCGTCGTCGTGCCGGGAAGGAACTGACGATGATCCGCACCATCCTGCCCCTCATTGCCGGAATGATGATGACCGTCTCCGCCCACGCCGCCGAACCCGAACTGAAGGCGCGCATCCTGGTCGAGGACGCGCCCAATGCCGCGAAACGGTTCGTGGGCTATGTGACGGCGCAACAGCCGTTCGAAGGCCGCTATGAACTGATCGGTGAAAAGAAAGGCGTTGCCGGCAATGCAAAGGTCAAGCAGGCAGGCGTGGTAAAGGCCGCGCCGCATCAACTGGTGCGCCTTTCACATCTGGCTTTCGGTTCGATCGCGGCGGACGACCATTATACGATCCAGCTCAAAATCTATCGCGGCAAGGACTTGGCCGCCCAGGACCAGATCGTCAAATAGCCGCTAACACTTTGTTATGCATAACAGCCTACTAACGCTGAACTAACGATATCTTCACGGCCCAGCCCATAAACCTACCTCCGGGGACATATGCCGGAGGACGTAATGGCGCACACATATGGACGGGTTGATGGCAGGAAGTGCCTCGCGATTTTGGGCCTGTCGGCCGCGCTTCTTTACCAGGGTTCCGCTTCCGCCGCGCAATCGGATATATTGATCGATCAGATCGGCCAGCGCCCTGCCTGGTCTTCCCCGATCGTCGGCCAGATCGTTTCGCCCACGGCTGGAAACGCGTTCGTGTCGCAGGCTCAGCCGCAACAGCAGGCGATCGACGCCGCTTTCCAGGCCAATTCGGGCGGCCTGTCCTTCGCTCAGGCTGCGAGTGCTGACCAGCTTTCTCAAAATCTCTCCTCATCGGGCGCGCCCGTCGAAATGGCTTTCCTGGGCTACGGCCTGGATCTGGGACGGTATCTGCGCAGCGGCACCGGCTCCTACGAAGCCACGGACGCGCAGGGCAACAGCCTGCAGCAGGATTGGCGCGGCGAAGGCAATATCCAGTTCGCCTTGCAGGAAGGCTCGAACAACCGCGCCGTCCAGCAGCAATATGGCGTCGGCAATGTCTCCGTCCTGCTTCAGCGCGGCACCGGCAATGTCGGCGAAATCCTGCAATCCTCGACAGAGGGCGTCGCCACATTGCTGCAATCCGGCGACCGCAACAGCGCCACGATCGTCCAGGGAACAGCGGCCAGCTTCGCCAGCGTCTCGCAAAGCGGCATCGCCAACATCGTCGCGATCCGCCAATAAACGCCGCAAAACCGTCCACGGCAAATGGGCTCAGCTGCTTCCGTGAAGGGAGCAACTGAGCCTCTAGGATGACCTAGATCAAGTAAGGCCGGATCCTAGTAGAAGATTTTGCCTATCCCTGAATTATTACCGCCCGGTCATTTTCTTGGAATTCAAATACAGAATTGATCGCAATCGTTAAGATATTGCCACGCATCTTTTTACCTTTTAGGGCATTTCCGTCTTCAGTTTTTACTGTTCGGCTATGGTGGGGATGCTGCAAACCAGTCTTGAGCCTTTTGATGCGCTCGCCCTCGGGTGGATCTCCGCTGACTTCAGAGGACGTCTCATCATTGATTCACTATATCATATCCAATGGTGGAATGATGAGGGCAGACGCGCGATAGAAGCCAGTGAGATATTGCGCGAAGAAGCAGGGCAACTGGTAGTCGACGCCAGCCTCCGCACCAAATTCTCATCCTTTTTGTCCGATCTCAAATCGCAAACCGAAACCGGAATACTGACCGTCAAGGATGGCGACGGCCATTTCGTGATGTTTGGTCATCATGAACCCTCGACCGGCATGTTCTGCCTCGAAGTCAGCTGCTCCCATGCCGAAAAGCGCATCATGTTCGCCGATTTCGGAAGTATCTACGGATTGACCGAAAGCGAAACGCAAGCGGCTCTGGCGCTGTTTCGGGGCAAGACAGTCGTGGAAATCGCGCAGGACCGGAACGTATCGGTCGACACGGTTCGCACCCAGGTCCGAAAATTATACGGAAAGATCGGCGCCCAGTCCCGCGAGAAACTCTTCAAGATGCTGATGCCCTTCCGTATCACCTGATCAGCGGCCATATCTGTTCTCCCGGGCCGTTTATCGCCCGATGCGCCTGCCCTGGCTTGGCGAAGGTCCGCTTTCCTCCTTCCCATTCTTCCCAAATCCGATAGGGACGATGATCAAACTGGAGCTGTTCCATGACCGATCATCCCACATCCGCAATCCCCTGGGATCAGCCTGCAACCTTGATCGACCTTGAAGGACGGGCGCCGCTCATCGGCACGATCCGCGACTGCGCCCAACATTTCGCCATGTTCAAACCGCATGCGCGGGAACAGGCACGCGTCCTTCTCACCCAGCCTATCCATCGGATCGGCCGCAAGACGCGCACCTGGGTCCTTGAGCCCTTCGAAATCGAGCAGTTGGCCGACCGGTTGCGCACGGAAACGCACTGACAGCTGCGCTCCACGATCGCGCAAAACGCATTTACGACGCTGTTTGCGAAGCCCAATCCTCCGCCTATGCTTCACTCCATTGGAGATGATGCCAAAGGAAAGGATGTCGATGAACCTGGAAATCTTGCTGGCCGAGCGGGAGATCGGACGCGCGCTCTATGCCTTCGCTCGCGCGATGGATGAGCGCGACTGGCAGGCGATCGGCTCTGTCATGGCAGAGGATGCAACCGCGGACATGGGAACAGGCCCACTCAACGGCCGTGACGAGGTGATCGCGCTGATGCGTTCCTTCCTCGACGATTGCGGGCCGACCCAACATCTTCTGGGCAACCTCGTCGTCGATGTCACCGGGGATCAGGCGACCAGCCGCTGCTATGTCACCGACATGCACAAAGGCATGGGCGACAAGGGTTACCTGACCTTCTCGACCCTCGGCGAATATCATGATCGCTGGCGGAAGGTGGACGGTCACTGGCAGATGGTTCACCGCACGAAACTGAACCGGGCCCATATCGGCAGCATCGAAGTGCTGGGGCCGGGCCCGGCCTGATCTTTTTAGCAAGGATCGGCTGGCACCGCGGTCGCTCGTCCTCTCGCAGACGGGCGGCCCTCCTCCCCATTGGCCGCTAGAGCGCGCTGCGTTCAATCGGACGCAGCGCGCTCCAGTTTTGTTATCGCATCCTTTTAGTCGCGAAACCGGTTCCCACTTTTGCGCACGATGCTCTAGGAACCTCCCATGAGCGTTCCTTCCCTTGTCGCCCGCCCCCTTTCGATGATGCGCGCCTTCCTTGCGGCGGAAGCGGCAGGCGGCATCATCCTGATAGGCGCGGCGGCTCTGGGAATGCTGATCGCCAACTCTGCCCAATCGGCCACCTATTTCCATACGCTCCACATCGATATTGGCGGGCTCAGCCTGCTGCACTGGATCAACGATGGCTTGATGGCGCTCTTCTTCCTGGTGGTGGGGCTGGAGATCAAGCGGGAGGTTCTGGACGGACAGCTCGCCCGATGGCCCGATCGCCTGCTGCCGGGTTTGGCGGCGGCTGCGGGAGTCGTCGTCCCCGCCCTCATCTACATCGCCATCAATCGGGGGGACGCGATCGGCATGCGCGGCTGGGCGATTCCCGCTGCGACCGACATCGCCTTTGCGCTTGGCGTGCTGGCCCTGCTCGGCCGCCGCGTGCCGGGGTCGCTCAAGATTTTCCTGACCGCCGTCGCGATCATCGACGACCTGATCGCCGTCCTCATCATCGCGCTTTTCTACAGCGAACAACTGAGCCTGCTGCCCCTCGCCCTGGCCGCAGCGGGCCTCGTCTGCCTCGCCCTCTGCAATCGCGCTGGGGTCAACCAGCTTTGGCCTTATCTGCTGATCGGCCTCTTCGTCTGGTTCTGCGTCCTTCAGTCCGGCATCCATGCCACGCTGGCAGGTGTCGCCGTCGCGATGACCATCCCCTTGGCGCGCACGCCTGCCGCGCCCGACGACCAGCATTCACCCCTGTCCCGGCTGGAACATGGCCTTCACCCCTGGGTCGCCTATGCCATCGTGCCGCTATTCGGCTTCGCCAATGCGGGCGTGGCATTGACCGGCTTTTCCTTGCCCGACCTTGCAGCGCCTGTGCCGCTCGGCATCGCGCTTGGTCTCTTCACTGGCAAGCAGGTCGGCATCTTCGGCGCGGTCTGGCTCCTGTCCCGCCTCGGCTGGGTCAGCCGCCCGGCGCATGCCAGCTGGACGCAGGTCTATGGCGTCGCGCTGCTCTGCGGCATCGGCTTCACCATGAGCCTCTTCATCGGCGGCCTTGCCTTTGCGGGCCACCCCCATGAAAGCGACGCTGCCAAGCTCGGCATCCTGCTCGGCTCGCTTGCGTCAGCCACCGCCGGTTACCTCCTGCTTCGGCTGGCGCCCGGCCCGATCAGAACGGAAAAAACACGCTGATCGCGGCAATCGCGACGACACAGGTGATGATGTTGAGCGGTAGGCCCACCCGCACGAAATCCATATATCGGTATCCGCCCATCTGATAGACGATGACATTGGTCTGGTAGCCAAAGGGCGTGGCAAAGGCAGCGCTCGCCGACATCATCACCGCGACCAGGAACGGCCGGGGGCTGACCGCCAGGCTGTCGGCCAGCGCCACCGCGACCGGCGTCACCAGCACCGCCACCGTTGCGTTCGACAGCAGCTCCGTCAGCACCATCGTCACAAGATACAGCACCACCAGCGCGATCAGCGGGCTCAGCCCATGAACGCTGCCGATCAGCATGCGCGAGGCATCCGCCGCCAGCCCGCTCTGTTCCATCGCGATCCCGATCACCACCATCCCCGCGATCAGGATCAGGATCTGCGGCCGCAGGCCGCTATAGGCCTCGTCGGCGCTGATCACCCGCAGCAGGATCAGCAACACCGCCCCAGCAAAGGCGCTCGCCGCGATCGGCGCGACATCGATCGCCGCCAGCCCGACCGCCGCCGCGAACACGCTGAGTGCGATCGCCGCCTTTGCGGGGTTCAGCGGCCGGGGCTCGGCGAACACCGCCGGGTCGCCCACCTGCGCGCTGTACACATGGGACGCGTCGATCGGCTGCGCTTCCCCTTCCCGCTCGTCTGCTTCATGCCGTCCGCCCAGCAGCCTCTTGCTGAACAGGAACAGGTACAGCCCGCCCGCCAGCGCCATCGGCACGCCCACCGGCGTAATTTCGAAAATGCCGAAGCGCGGCTGCCCGGCCACGCTGGCCATATCGTCGACGAGCAAATTGGTGGACGTCCCGATCAGGGTGCAGCATCCGGTCAATATGGTGATGTAGGACAGCGGCATCAGGAACCGCTTGGGCGACAGGCGCAGCGCATTGGCGACGTCGCGCACCACCGGCGCGCCCAGCACGACGATCGGCGTCGAATTGAGGAAGCAGGACACCGCGCCGATCATCGACAGCAGCAGCCACATGCCGGTCGCGCCCAACCGCTTGCACATCGACACCGCCATGGCGATCGCCCGGTCGAGCAGGCCCGACAGCTCCAGCGCATAGGCAATGACGAACAGCGACGCGAGCGCGATGATCGCCGGGCTCGCAAAAGCGCCCTGCACATCGACGGGCCGCACGACGCCGGTCATCAGCAGCACCGCCGCCCCGGACAGGGCGACGACATCGGCGCGCACCTTGTCCCATATCAGCGCGGCGACGACGGCGGCCAGCACCAGCAGCGTCAGAACTTGGTCAATCGTCATGCGCCCCCTGCCTCGTGCCTGCTGCCTCCCCTGTCAACGCAGCAAGGCGGAAAAAGGGCGATTATCCTCTGGAGAAGGAGGACTTTTTTGCTATCAATGGCTTATGCGTGAACCCAGTGCCCGGACCAGCCGGCTCGCCATAGCCGCGGGGTTGGCCGCTTTCATCGCCATCGGTGCGGGGGGCTTCCTGCTGGGCCGCGCCACCGCGCCCAAGGCTCCGCCGCCCGCCCCCGCGCCCGTCGCGGTCATTCCGCCGCCCATCCCCGTCCTGCCGCAATCGCCCCGCCTCTGGGGCCGTGCGGAGATCACCGATCTCGCCCGCCGCGCCGCCGATGCCCTGTCGTCGGGCAAGCCGCTGCCCGATGACCTCGCCGGGGCGGTAGGGCAGCGGTTCGAGCTTTCCCTTCCCTTCGGCTGTTCCGGGGAGGCGGACGAGGATAGCGCCGTCCCCATGCGCTGGCGCTATGATGAGGCGGCGGGAGTCTTGCGCGTCCATGCCATGCCGGTCACGTGGAAGGCAGCCGACTTCGAACTCCCCCCCGGCGGCGACGGCTATGCCGAGGGGTTCTGGATGGAGCGCCCCTGGTCCACCAGCGACGAATGCCCCGCCGCGCCCAGGACAGCCTCTCCCGATCAGCAAGCCCCTGCGCCAGCACCCGATCAGACTCTCGCCCTCGCCCAATTCGGCCAGAATGACGGCAACGACCTCTGGCGCCAGGGCCGCCCTTTCGAGAAGGTGCTGCGCCTCGCCCCGGAAGATTTCGCCCCTTCGCGCGGTCTCAGGCTCCGCCTGATCGGCCGGATCGAGCAGGTGCCGGGCAACGGCCCCGTCCACTGCGTCCAGCCGTCAGGCGTGGAACAGCGCCCCGCCTGCGTCATCGCCGTCTCCTTGCGCGAAGTGCGCATGGAAATGCCGGGCGCCGACGCACCGCTCGCCATCTGGGAAAATCGCGGCGCGGCGGGCTCCGCCGGGCACTGAAAGCCACCCGTTCACCCGATCTCGCGCTCCGGCTCACAACACCATGAACCATCTCCCCTGCCAAAGTGTTGGCCGGGAAAAGGAGATGCGCCATGTCCGACACCCAGTCCGACAATCATGAAGAGATGATCCACGAAGACGGCTTGCCCGGTCACGAAAGCAAGCTGGAGCCCAAGCCCGAATGGGAACCCCGCTATCCCGGCTCCGGCCGCCTCGCGGGCAAGGTCGCCCTGATCACTGGCGCGGACAGCGGCATCGGCCGCGCGGTCGCCGCCCTCTACGCCCGCGAAGGCGCGGACATCGCCATCCTCTACCTCTGCGAACATGACGACGCTAAGAAAACCGCCCAGATCGTCGAAGCTGAAGGACAACAGGCCCTTACCATCGCCGGAGACATTGGCGAAAAATCCTTCTGCGACGATGCCGTGAAACAAGTCATCGACCGTTTCGGCCGCCTTGACATCCTCGTCAACAATGCCGGTGAACAGCATCCCGATCAGGACATCACCGACATTACCGAGGAACAGCTGCGCCGCACCTTCCAAACCAACATCTTCGGCATGTTCTTCCTGACGCAAGCTGCCCGCCCGCACCTCAAAAAAGGCGCGGCGATCGTCAACTGCACCAGCGTCACCATGTATCAGGGCTCGTCGGAACTGCTCGATTATTCGAGCACCAAGGGTGCGATCACCGCCTTCACCCGCAGCCTGTCGGAAAATCTGGTGAAAGACGGCATCCGCGTCAACGCCGTCGCACCCGGCCCCATCTGGACGCCGCTCAATCCATCAGGCGGCGCAAGCCCGGAGAAGCTCGAACATTTCGGGGAATCCGTACCCATGGGCCGCCCCGGCCAACCCAACGAAGTCGCCCCCGCCTTCCTCTTCCTCGCCTGCGAGGACTCCAGCTACATGTCGGGGCAAGTCCTGCACCCCAATGGCGGCACGATAGTGAATGGGTGAGTGAACAAACTATTCCCCTCCCGCAGGCGTTCGAACGAGGCATGTGCTCGTTTCAAAGGTTAGGGATGGGCGCGAGCTAAGCGAACCCACTCCCCTCTCCCCTTTAGGGGAGAGGGTGCCGAGCGCAGCGAAGGCGGGAGAGGGGCCCGTGAAGCCGAGGGCGCTCATTCCCCTCTCCCCTAAAGGGGAGAGGGAGAAGGCCAGTGACCTCCGCCTGCGGGAGGGGAGAGAAGATCAGTTCGCCTTGCTCAAATCCACCTTCTCCACCCACTCAGGGTAGAATGTCGGCTCCCGGTTCGACCAGCCCACCGCCGTAGCCGCCGCTTCGCTGATCGACTGCAACAACGCCCGGCGTTTCTCCGGATGGAGATGCGGCAGGCTCGCCGCCGCGCAGAAGGCGCCTGGCAGCCATGGCCGGGCCCCCGCCCCCAACAGCCGCTCATACAGGAAGCGATAAGCGGAAAAGCTGCTCAGCCGGTCCTGCCCGAGATCGAATGCCGATATCGTCACCAGCGGCGCCATGAACGGCTCCATCTGATCGAGGCCGCTATCGTCGGGCACTCGCGCCTTGATCTCGTCCAGCCGCCCGTAAATGCGGGCCTGCGCGCGGATGCTCGCTTCCTCCACCATGTCGCGCGACCATAGCTTCATGGCGTCGCGGCGGTGGAGGCCGATGTCCAGCGATCTGCGGATGTAGCGCTGCGTGGCAGACGGGAAACTGGCGAATTCGCGCAATTCAGCCAGGGTGATTGCCCCGTCAGCCGGTCTTGCATTGGTGCCCATGCTCTTGCCCTCCGACTTCAAGTCGATCGGCAGATCATGCGCCTTTCATGGTTACTGAAAGATTAAGCGCCGGTTCTGCCGACAACTATAAGGAATCACGTTTCTTTGTGCGCTGCAACATGTAATTTTTGTGATTGCGCCGAATGGAAACGCGTGGGCATCCTCTCCGTTCATCCCAGCGACGAAAGATAGGATAGCGCAGACAGTTAATTTTCCCTCATCGGCAGCGGCGCGCCCCGCAACTCCCGCGCCAGGTCGGGCCAGTGCGACCGTCCCGCCGCGCTCGCCGCGGCCTTCTGCAATCCGCGATATTGGGAAAGCACGCTAAGCCCCAGTTCCGTCAGCACCGCGCCTTCGCTCGACGTCGCCACCAGTGGCGCAGACCAGCACCGGTTCATCACGTCCACCAGCATCCAGCAGCGGCGATAGCTCATCTTCAGCTTCCGCCCGGCCGCCGAAATCGATCCCTCGCTGACGATCGCGTCGAGCAGGTCGGCCTTGCCCGGCCCCATGGCGATCTCGTCGCCACAATAAAGCTGTATCTTGATCTTGAGGCCCGGCCCGCTCATCCGCTCTCTATGGCATGGGCGGGCCGCACCGCCAATGCCGCGTCAGGGCCGCCGTTCCAGCACCGCGCCGATCATGCTGCGCCACACGGCAACGTCGCCCGCCTGCGCCATCTGCTCATCGGGTTCGCGCAGCGTGTGGAGGATCGCATAGGCATCATCCACATGGTCCTGCCAGCTCGCATCCACCGCGCCCGACGCGTGCGGATCGCTGCCCTCGCCATTCAGGCTCAGCTGGCGTCCGGCCAGCACCCGGGCAATGCGTTCGATCGCGGGAGTAGCGGAAGTCGGCATCAATAAGGCTCCTCTCACCTTTTTCAGCGTCGTGCGCTCGGCGAACCGCCCGGCCACCGCCGATCCGGTTCGCCTCGCCCATCGATCATATCATCAATATCGCCGCCGTCTATCGCCCGGCCTTCTCATCCTCATCATCTTCTTCCTGGAAGCCCGATGAAGGAACCGGATCGCCATGATCGCCCGGCTTGGTCGCCGATGGCGGATCGGACGCATCCATGCTGTCCATCAATCCTTCTTCCAGCTGCTCCTCGGCGGTGACGGCATGGTCCTGCGCATCCGTGGGGCGCTCATCATGCGCCTCTTCACGGCTGTTGGGACGAATATCGGTCTTGTCGCTCATCTTTCTCTCCTTGGCGCAGCGAACACCGCGCGCCACGCAGGATCAACGGCCATTCCCGATGGCCGGTTCCAAGGGAGCATCTTCATACAGACAGCTTCAGACTAGCTTCATTGTCCCCCCTCCCGCAGGCGGGAGGGGGTTAGGGGGTGGGCCAGCGCAACGCCAGCGACGAAGAGCTGGTCACCCTTTAAACGCGGACGCTCAATTCCCCGCGCCCGGCACCTTGTCCTTGCCAACCTCAGCAAAGCGGCTCGCATCCCCGCCCTGCGCCTTTGCGATCGCGATAGCCATCGGCTCACGGACATGATCCACCGCCGCGATCTGGCAGGCGCGCAGATCCTTCATCGTACGCCCCGGACAGACCTTCACGGCAGCGCGGCGGACACGCGCGGTCAGCTCCCGCTGACCCGACTTCTTCGACAGGTCCAGATCGCCATAGCGCACCTCCACGGTACGGCCGTTGGATTCGAACGGAATGGCGCCAGCCTGTGCCGCCGCGCCCATGAACAGGGTCGCAGACAAAGCGGCGAGCAACGCGCCGCTGCGCTTGGCAAAAAAAGTCATGATTGGTCCCCCTCAATTGAACTGCTGCGGCCTTGTCGCTCTTGAAGGCGACCTTGCCCGCGATCAACCGGAGGGCTGGGACCCGTCAGTCCTTCCGGCGGGTGCCGAAATACTCCCAACAAAAGCAGCTGTCGACCCGGAAAAGCCTTGTTGTCGTAGCGTAAAACACCGTTCACCGAAATCGGCGTGAACAGTAAAACGCCCCCGGCGCAAGGGATGGCCGGGGGCGTATCCGGGATGCTGTCGGGCTATCCGGGATTTCTCATGTCTCTGGACTCGGAAGACGCCGCCGTTACGGCCTTCCCATGAAGTTCCTTATACACCTAAACAGGTTAATTTCGCTTTCTCTTTCGACGATCCGCCGCACGCTCGCGCCGGAAGGCATGCCCCGCTTGCGAGCCGCCATCCGCTATCCCATATCCGCGCGATAAACTTGCCCCATCAGAACAAATCTGGAACAACACGCCCCCATGAGTCTGACCACAATCTCCGTACGCGGCGCGCGCGAACATAATCTCAAGGGCGTGGACGTCGATCTCCCCCGCGACAGCCTGATCGTCATCACCGGGCTTTCGGGCTCGGGCAAATCCTCCCTCGCCTTCGACACCATCTATGCCGAGGGTCAGCGCCGCTATGTGGAGTCCCTCTCCGCCTACGCCCGCCAGTTCCTTGAGATGATGCAGAAGCCGGACGTCGAGCATATCGACGGCCTCTCCCCCGCCATCTCGATCGAACAAAAGACGACCAGCCGCAACCCGCGCTCCACCGTCGCGACCGTCACGGAAATCTACGACTATATGCGCCTCCTCTGGGCGCGCGTCGGCGTCCCCTATTCCCCCGCGACCGGCGAGCCGATCAGCGCCCAGACCGTCAGCCAGATGGTCGATCGCGTCATGCAGCTCCCCGAAGGCACCCGCTTCTACCTCCTCGCCCCCGTCGTGCGCGGCCGCAAGGGCGAGTATAAGAAGGAGCTGCTGGAGTGGCAGAAGGCGGGCTACACCCGCGTCCGCATCGACGGCGAAATGTACCTGATCGAGGACGCCCCCGCCCTCGACAAGAAATACAAGCATGACATCGAAGTCGTCGTCGATCGCCTAGCCGTGGACGCCGACATGGGCACCCGACTAGCCGACAGCTTCGAACAGGCGCTCAAGCTCGCCGACGGCCTGGCTTATGTGGACCTGGCGGACGGGACCGTGGCCGACATTCTCCCCTCCCCTTCAGGGGAGGGGCCGGGGGTGGGGGCTATCCCCAAGCGCGAAGGCACCCTGAAAGGCGCCGAAGCCCCCCCCAACCGCATCGTCTTCAGCGAAAAATTCGCCTGCCCCGTCAGCGGCTTCACCATCCCGGAAATCGAACCCCGCCTTTTCTCCTTCAACGCCCCGCAAGGCGCCTGCCCAGCCTGCGACGGCCTCGGAGAACGGCAGGAGTTCGACCCCGAACTCGTAGTCCCCAACGAGCATCTCACCCTCAAGAAGGGCGCCATCGTCCCCTGGGCCAAATCCAATCCGCCCAGCCCCTATTATATGCAAGTCCTCGGCTCCCTCGCCAAGGAGTTCGGCTTCAACCTTGAAACGCCCTGGATTGATCTCCCCCAGGAGGTCAAAATCATCATCCTCCACGGCACCGCAGGCAAGCCCGTCACCCTGCGCTTCGTCGACGGCAAAAAATCCTACGAGGTCAAGAAACCCTTCGAAGGCGTCATCGGCAACCTGAACCGTCGCCTCCTCCAGACGGACTCCGCCTGGATGCGCGAGGAACTGAGCAAGTACCAGACCGCCATGCCGTGCGAGACCTGCCACGGCGCCCGCCTCAAGCCCGAAGCCCGCGCCGTCAAGATCGCGGGCGAGGACATCTCCATGTCCACCCGCCGCTCGGTGGTGGACGCGCTCGGCTTCTTCTCCACCCTCCCCGCCCAGCTCACCGACCAGCAGAACCAGATCGCCAAGGCCATCCTCAAGGAAATTGTCGAGCGCCTCGGCTTCCTCAACAATGTCGGCCTCGACTATCTGAACCTCGACCGCACCAGCGGCACCCTGTCGGGCGGCGAGTCCCAGCGCATCCGCCTTGCGTCCCAGATCGGCAGCGGGCTGTCGGGCGTCCTCTACGTCCTCGACGAACCCTCCATCGGCCTGCACCAGCGCGACAATGACCGCCTGCTCATCACCTTGAAGCGCCTGCGCGACCTCGGCAACACCGTCATCGTCGTGGAGCATGACGAGGACGCGATCCGCACCGCCGACTATATCGTCGACATGGGGCCGGGCGCAGGCGTCCACGGCGGCACCATCGTCGCGCAGGGCACGCTCAACGAACTGCTCGCCCACCGCGACAGCCTGACCGCGGACTATCTCAACGGCACCCGCCGCATCGAAGTCCCGCCTAAGCGCCGCAAGGGCAACGGCAAGAAGCTCACCGTCCACAACGCCCGCGCCAACAATCTGCAGAATGTCACCGCCAGCATCCCGCTCGGCACCTTCACCTGCATCACTGGCGTGTCGGGATCGGGCAAGTCCAGCTTCACCATCGACACCCTCTACGCCGCGTCGGCACGCGCCCTCAACGGCGCGCGCATCGTCGCGGGGCCGCATGACAAGGTCACCGGCCTTGAACATTGCGACAAGGTGATCGACATCGACCAGTCGCCCATCGGCCGCACCCCGCGCTCCAACCCGGCGACCTATACGGGAGCCTTCACCAACATCCGCGACTGGTTCGCGGGCCTCCCCGAAGCGCAGGCGCGCGGCTACAAGCCCGGCCGCTTCAGCTTCAACGTCAAGGGCGGCCGCTGCGAAGCCTGCCAGGGCGACGGCGTGCTCAAGATCGAGATGCACTTCCTCCCCGACGTCTATGTCACCTGCGACGTCTGCCACGGCGCCCGCTACAATCGCGAGACGCTGGAGGTGAAGTTCAAGGGCCACAGCATCGCCGACGTGCTCGACATGACGGTCGAGGACGCGGTGGAATTCTTCAAGGCCGTCCCCCCCATCCGCGACAAGATGGCGATGCTCGCCGAAGTCGGCCTGGGCTATATCAAGGTCGGCCAGCAGGCCACCACCCTGTCCGGCGGCGAAGCCCAGCGCGTCAAGCTCGCCAAGGAACTCTCCCGCCGCGCCACCGGCCAGACCCTCTACATATTGGACGAGCCCACCACCGGCCTCCACTTCGAAGACGTCCGCAAACTGCTCGAAGTCCTCCACGCCCTGGTCGAACAGGGCAACAGCGTGGTCGTGATCGAGCATAACCTCGACGTCATCAAGACCGCCGACTGGATCATCGACATGGGCCCCGAAGGCGGCGTCAAAGGCGGTGAAGTCGTCGCCGAAGGCACGCCGGAGAAGGTCGCGAAGAACGCCCGGAGCTTTACCGGGCGCTATCTCGCGCCGCTGTTAGGGTTGGAGGCTGTGGCGGCGGAGTGAAGAAGAGAAACCAGAGCAAAACACAAGGCGCAAAAAGCGTTCTGGACGGACACAAGAAAATTGGGAACCGCTTAAAACCTGAATTTCTCACTAAAATAAATTTCCAGTTTGTGAGCTACGTCGATAACACCATTCCAGAGATCATTCTCCTTGGACTGTTGAATGACGCACATGGTTACGCTCGGGGCGCCGAGCTTTCGCTCGCGCTATCTCAATCTATCCTTAAGATACTCCCCGACAAAGCTCTGATCTCTTCTGACCTTTTGGATATGTCTCGAGAGGATGCGGCGAGAGTTATCGGGTCTTTAGCTCCTGAGGGACGGACAGCCGTCCAGACTGCTCTTACGCCGTTCATGACGATTTTTCCGGATCATCCGGTCAGTTACTTTGGCTCCGTAGGCATGGATGAAAGTGTTTCTATTGGACATTTCAAGACTTGCGTGGGTCGCTTGTATGACCGCTATTCCGTTCCAGCTTGTGCTGCCTTAGCTAATTTATACTACACGCAGGCATGCGCTGGCCGTATACACATCGCAGAAGGCTTACGCGTCCCCAATCTGGACGCAATTATTGCAAGTCCGGACTCTGATGACGGTCAGCATGCATCCTCTTCAGTACGGATGCACGCTCAAATGTTTATTGGTCACTTGCATGAAAATCGCGGGGAATGGCCTCAACAGTTTTGGAACCGGTGCTACACCGTATCAGAATGCGATTTAGAGAGCCACGATGAATAAACGCGAACTTCTTATTAATTTTATAGAAAAATATATAGAAAATGTTCTTGATGGTCTCGATCATCGAAAAAATTCCAAGGTCAATCAGCCTTGGTATAGTGGAGAAGTTTCTTCCGTCCTGAATGGATTGCTCGGCCGTCAGGCCACACTCTCGATTAAGTTAGCTCAATCTCCTACGAACTGGGACGGACATATCGCGCCCCTAGTGCTGCGATCTATGATCGATTGCCACATTAGCTTCGAATGGATTTTGGGTGACCCGGTGTCACGATCACAAGAATATATTGGATATGCTCTCGGGCAGGCCAAACTCACCTTATCTCATTTGGAAGAGCGTTCAATTAACCAGCCTGGCGATGAAATTTTAAACACTCTCATTGAGGCCAAAAAACACTGGATTGGGTATCATAAGATGCTGCCGTTCGTTGAAGTAAATTTAGGAAGCTGGTCAGGATCTTCTGTGAGAGCGATGGCAAAGGAAATCGGTGACGAGGATTTTTATAAATATTCCTTCTCGCCATTCTCATCGTGTGTTCACAACACTTGGGAACACATACACCTTTACAACACTATTCAGTGCACCAATCCTTTGCACAAATATCATCATTTACCTTCGATGAATGATGCACCCACTGATCCCGACTACCTTTATCGGTCAGCTAAATATGTTTCTATGTCTTTTTCGGCATATGACAGAGTAGCTAATGTGTCTGGTGGTCCAATGCTCCCAAAGGCATTCTTCAACGAACATGTCCAAAATATTTTCGACGAATGATGCAGTTCCTCATCCTCATTTCCATATCCGATCCGCTCTGATAAATATAACTCATGACCAAACTCACTCCTATCGAGTCCGAGTTCGCGACTACCGAGGAAGCCGAGGCATATGACGCCTGGCTCCGCTCGGAAGTCGAGGCGTCGTTGGCCGATCCTCGGCCCAGCATCCCGCACGATCAGGTCATGGCAGAGCTACGCGCGATCATCGCGGCCAAGAAATCCAGCCAAGCATAATGCCGCACATAATCTGGCGTCCGAAGGCGCGCGAAGAAGCGCGCCAGATCATCGACTATATTTCCGATCGCAATCCCTCCGCAGCCGCTCGGCTTGCTGAACTGATCGAATATGCTGCCGAACGACTGGCGGATCACCCCTATATGCACCGGGCCGGGCGCGTTCCCGATACGCGCGAAGCGATAATCACCCCCCACTATATGCTCGTCTACCGCGTCGGCACCGAAGTCGTGGAGATACTGGCCGTAAAGCACACCCGCCAACAATATCCCTCCCACCGCCGTTCCCATTTTGTTCTGTCCTACAACCCCTCACCTTTGATACCCTCCCGGCAAACCCTCCCCTAAACCGGAGCTTTGCCCATGTCCTACCACTTCCCCCCGCTCCCCACCGCCGCCGAGCAAATCCGCGCCGACGGCTGGAGCCCCGCGCGGCAGCGGCAGTTTCTGGAAACCCTCGCCGCCACCGGCGTCATCACCACGGCCTGCGACGCCGTCCACATCTCCCCCCGCGCCGCCTATGCCTTGCGCATCCGCCGCGACGGCGCGGCCTTTCGCCTCGGCTGGGACGCGGCCATCCTCATCGCCCGCGCGCGCCTCGCCGACGAACTGCTCGCCCGCGCCCTCACCGGCCATGAGGAAGTGATCCACAAGGACGAAGACACCATCACCCGCCGCCGCCACGACAATCGCCTCGCCATGTCGATGCTCTCCCGCCTCGACCGCATGGCCGACAATCCGCCCGAAGGCAGTGACGCCGCGCTCGCCCGCGTCGTCGCGCAGGATTTCGCCGCCTATCTCGACATGCTCTGCCCGGATGAGCAATCAGGCCAATCCGCGCCCGAACAAGCCCCGGCACAGCAGGACCAGCCCGGCCTCGCCCCGCCCTCAACCCCCGTCACGCCGGACATGGACGAAGCCTCCTCACACGACGCCAGCCTGCGCGATCCCGCGCTTGGGCCATGCATCGATTCCACCGCCACCGCCCTTTCCCCCGGCGCCTCCGCCGCGCTCTTCATCGCCGCCCGCATGGCACTGCATGACGGCAAAAGGGCCGCCAATGCGGGTCACGCCCACCCCTTCCATGAACGGTGTGAACTTCGCCCTCCGCTGGTCGATCGCGCCACCCTTCCGCCCGACGAAGCCGCCGCCCGCCTGCGCGGCGCATGGTGGGATGAGGAGCGCGAAGCCTGGCGCACCGACTATCCCGCCCCGCCCGGCTTCGACGGCGAAGAGAGCGGCGACATCTACGACATAGACGGTTATGAGCGCGACCTGACCCCACGGGAAAGCGAAGCCCTGGCCGCGCTGGAGGAAGCCCAGCGCCGCCCCTATGAAGCCGCCGCAGCCTTGGCGCGCGACGCCTTTTTCGGTTTCACGGCGTTGGAACAGGCGGGGTGATGGGATGGCAGGAGGCTTGCGGCAAATTCACCGTGCTCCTGCGTAGGCAGGAGCCTAGTCCAGACGCTGAGTTTCCAAACAAGGGCGGGACTGGGTTCCTGCCTTCGCAGGAACACGCTCTACCATTTCAGCACCCCAGCAATCCCCCGCCCTTGCAATCCGCCCACCCCCTCCCCACATCTCCACTGCTACAGACGCAAATCGACGGTCTTTCGGCGCTTTGCGGCACCAAACTTCCTTCTTTCCCTGCCCCTCTAGCGACCGGTCCGTCCACGCTGGATGGGCCGTACGAACGAAGGAACTACCATGAGCATCACCGGAACCGTCAAATTCTTCAACGCCGACAAGGGCTATGGCTTCATCGCCCCTGACGACGGCACCCCCGACGCGTTCGTCCACATCACCGCTGTCGAGCGCGCTGGCCTTGCCACGCTGCGCGAAAAGGACCGCGTATCCTATGATCTGGAACAGGACCGCCGCGGCAAGATGGCGGCCGTCAACCTTCAGCACGCTGAATAAGCCTCTGCCGAACCGTCCGGGCGCGGCTTTCAGCAGCGCCCGGGCACCCTCATTCGAAAAAGGAGCGCCCATGACCCACCCCGACTATCGCGCCCTCGCCGCCCAGGCCCGCAGCGAAGCGGACGCCGCCACTCTCGCCAATGTCCGCGACCGCTGCCTCCGATCGGAAGCCGGCTTCCTCGCCATGGCAGAGCGGCAGGACCTCGCCGACCGCAACCGCGCCCGCCGCGAAGCCGCCGCCGCAGCGCTCGCTGAAGAAAATGCTGCCGCTGCGCCGTCCGACGAGGCTTCTAACGAATTGCGGCCCCAGCAGGCCCCCGCCGACGCCTGATCATAGCGGGGCCATGCTGCCAACCTCCCCTGGCCGGCGAAGGCAGGGCGCACCTCCTACGCATTGCGGGCCACCGCGCGACGGCTCACCCCGCCGCTCCCGATGATGGCGGCGATGCTGGCAACAGCCTCCCCAAATCGCGCTTTTCCGCCATTTCGCTCTAGCCGCTCGCAATCGCCATCCGGAAATCGCCACAGCCGCTCATCTTGTCGATTACTCCCAAAGCGCCCGGAACTCGACGCCTCCTGACCGGTTATCCCCGCGAACCTGGCAGATATTATCCGGTAAGGAGCTATACCAAATGATCCGCACTCTGATTTTCGGCGCCATCGCCGGTTATGTCGGCAAAAAGCTGTATGACGAAGGCAAGCTGACCGAGTTCAAGGATGACCTCGTCGGTCGCTACAATCAGGTACGCGGCGACCTTTCCAGCCGCACCGGCAGCTCCAGCAGCAGCAGCCTGAGCGGCAGCGACATGTCCCCCGCGGTCACCCCCACCGCCCCGCGCCAGACGCCGTCCAGCTCGCCCCTCGTCAGCTGAACGGAACAGCGTTCCGCCGCGCCGTTACATTCCAGCGGCGCGGCGCTGGCTGACCGGCGGCAAAACCGCTGATCGACGTCACGTCGAAAGCTGACGCTTCAAAAATTCTCTTCCGGCGGCTCATCCCTCTGGCCGCTGGCCACCGCCCGCCCGGCCCCGCGTTCTCCCCCCTTTCGCGGCGCTGTGGCGGGCGGACTAATGTCCCTCTCCGCAATTGCGCGATGCCATCCTCTCCGAACGCAAAAAAGGGCGCAGCCCCGCCACGCCCTTTCAATGCCGAAACAGCGACCGGAGAGAGCAAGCCCCCTCCGGCACCATAATCACAGCTTGCCAGTCAACTCCGGCACGACCTTGAACAGGTCACCGACCAGTCCGATGTCCGCCACCTGGAAGATCGGCGCGTCCTCGTCCTTGTTGATGGCGATGATGGTCTTGCTATCCTTCATCCCCGCCAGATGCTGGATCGCCCCGGAAATGCCCACGGCGATGTAAACTTCCGGTGCCACGATCTTGCCCGTCTGCCCGACCTGATAGTCATTCGGCACATAGCCAGCGTCCACCGCCGCACGCGAAGCGCCGACTGCTGCACCCAGCTTGTCCGCCAGCGGATAGATCACCTCTTCAAAAGTCGGCCCATCCTTCAGCGCACGGCCACCTGACACGATGATCTTGGCAGAGGTCAGTTCCGGACGCTCCTGCTTGGCGATCTCCGCGCCGACAAAGCTGCTGAGACCCTTGTCACCGGTCGAAGCAACCGCTTCCACCGCACCCGAACCACCCTCGCGCGACGCCTTTTCAAAAGCAGTGCCACGAACGGTGATGACCTTCTTGGCATCCTTCGACTTGACGGTCGCGATCGCGTTACCCGCATAGATGGGCCGCGTGAACGTGTCTTCGCTCTCCACCGACAGAATGTCGCTGATCTGCATGACGTCCAGCAGAGCCGCAACGCGGGGCGCGATATTCTTGCCGTTGCTGGTGGCGGGCGCGACGAACGCGTCATGATGGCCCATCAGCTCGACGATCAGCGGCGCGACGTTCTCGGCCAGCGCATGACCAAAGGCCGCGTCATCGGCGACATGGACCTTGCCCACGCCCGCAATCTTCGCGGCAGCCTCGCCCACGCCGCCGACGCCAGCGCCAGCGACCAGCAGATGCACTTCACCCAGCTTTGCAGCGGCGGTGACGGCGGAAAGGGTCGCGTCCTTGACGGCGCCGCCCTCATGTTCAACCCAAACGAGCGTCTTCATGCTGCAACTCCCAGAGCCTTGAGCTTCGCGACCAGTTCATCGACATCGGCAACCTTGACGCCAGCCGAACGCTTGGCGGGCTCGGTGACCTTCAGCGTCTCCAGGCGCGGCGCGATATCGACACCATAGTCGGCAGGCGTCTTGGTGCTAAGCGGCTTGCTCTTCGCCTTCATGATGTTGGGCAGCGACGCATAGCGCGGCTCATTGAGGCGCAGGTCGGTGGTGACGATCGCCGGACCGTTCAGCTTCACCGTCTCCAGCCCACCATCGACTTCGCGGGTCACGCTGACCTTGTCACCCTCTACCTCGACCTTCGAGGCGAAGGTGCCCTGCGGCAGGTTCAGCAGAGCGGCCAGCATCTGACCAGTCTGGTTGCTGTCATCGTCGATCGCCTGCTTGCCCAGGATGATCAGGCCAGCGCCTTCCTCTTCCTGTACCTTGGCGAGCAGCTTGGCCACGCCCAGCGGCTCGACTTCATCGTCGGTCTGGATCAGGATCGCGCGGTCCGCACCCATGGCCAGCGCCGTGCGCAGCGTTTCCTGCGCCTTGGCAACGCCGATCGACACCGCCACCACCTCGGTCGCCACGCCCTTTTCCTTCAGGCGGATGGCTTCCTCGACCGCAATCTCGTCGAACGGGTTCATGCTCATCTTGACGTTCGCCAGATCAACGCCCGTCCCATCCGCCTTCACCCGCGGCTTCACATTATAGTCAATGACCCGCTTCACGGGCACAAGGATCTTCATCGCAACATCCTTTCGTTTCACGCCACAGCCCGCATATGCGGACAAGGACGCAGGCGGCCCTCAAAAGACCGCCTGCGCCCCATGGTGTCTGTTCAAATGGCTGGAAAGTGCCTCAGGCTGCCTTCCTCACTTCCGCCACGATCTTCTTGGCTGCGTCGCCCAGGTCGTCCGCAGGGACGATCGCCAGGCCCGACGAGGCCAGAATGTCCTTGCCCTGCTGGACGTTGGTGCCTTCGAGGCGCACGACCAGCGGGACCGAGAGGTCAACTTCCTTGGCGGCGGCAACAATGCCCTCGGCAATGATGTCGCACTTCATGATGCCACCGAAGATGTTGACGAGAATGCCCTTCACCGCCGGGTCCTTCAGGATGATCTTGAAGGCCGCGGTCACCTTCTCCTTGGAAGCGCCGCCACCGACGTCCAGGAAGTTGGCGGGGAATTCGCCGTTCAGCTTGATGATGTCCATCGTCGCCATGGCCAGGCCAGCGCCGTTCACCATGCAGCCGATATTGCCGTCCAGCTTGATGTAGGCGAGGTCATATTCCGAAGCCTCAACCTCCGCCGGATCTTCCTCGGTCAGGTCGCGCAGTTCGGCGATGTCCTTGTGACGGAACATGGCGTTGCCGTCGAAGCCGACCTTGGCGTCCAGCACCAGCAGATTGCCCTGCTCGGTCAGAGCCAGCGGATTGACTTCGATCTGCTCGGCGTCGGTGTCGAGAAACGCGGCGTAGAGCGACGAGGCGACCTTGGCGGCCTGCTTCGCCTGATCGCCGGTCAGGCCCAAAGCGGCCGCGACCGAGCGGCCATGGTGCGGCTGGAAACCGGTTGCAGGGTCGACGGTGAAGGTATGGATCTTCTCCGGGGTCGAATGAGCGACCTCTTCAATGTCCATGCCACCTTCGGTCGAAACAACAAAAGCGATGCGGCTGGTGGCGCGATCGACCAGCAGGGCGAGGTAGAATTCCTTCGCAATGTCGGCGCCGTCGGTGATGTAAAGACGGTTGACCTGCTTCCCCGCTGCGCCGGTCTGGATCGTGACCAGCGTGTTGCCGAGCATGTCGGCCGAGTGCGCCTTCACTTCGTCCAGGTTGAAGGCAAGGCGAACGCCGCCCTTCGCTTCAGAGGCCAGTTCCTTGAACTTGCCCTTGCCGCGACCACCAGCGTGGATCTGCGACTTCACGACATAAAGCGGCCCAGGCAGCTTCTTGGCAGCTTCGACGGCCTCATCGACCGAGAATGCCGCGAAACCCTGCGCGATCGGCGCGCCATATTTCGCCAGCAATTCCTTCGCCTGATATTCGTGAATGTTCATGGGCTCGGCCCGTCCTTTCGCCTGAAAAGCTATTGGAGGGGCTAAAGCACATGGAGCCCTGTCACTCCAGCATCATTTCGCAAAACCACTTTGCAAAATTGCAAAGCTGCTGAACCGATATAATCCCGGCAGGAGGATCAGTCGAGCAGGGCGCAGGCAACCGCAGCCTTGCTGGTCACCGCGAATATCTCCGGATCCTCCAGCGCGCGCAGCTTGTAAAGAAACCGGTCGACCGTCAGATCGCCGATGTGCGAATTGCGGATCGAGGCGAGCGACTGGACCCGCCGCAGTTGCACCAAGCTCAACCGATCCACCATCCGCTCTGCCATGCAGCTGGCCATCCTTGGGGAAAGCCCCGCTTCTATCAGCCCCGTCCGCACTTTCGATTCGGGCGATACCGTCGCGCAAGAGGACAAGAACAGAGCCGCTGCGGGCAAGGTGAGCGCAAAGGCGCGGAGCGATATGGCCGTCATCGCTACTTCATGGCAATCACTGCATGAACGCAGGGTAAATAGATCGAAACGGGGTAGCCATTCATGGACAGGATTTTCGGAATCTTCGCGCATCGAATCGCCAGCTGGTCCGGCCAACCCCTCGCTTTCATACTGGCATCCGCGGTCATCATCGGCTGGATAGTGACGGGCCCATTCTTCCACTATTCCGACACGTGGCAGCTCATAATCAACACGAGCACGACGATCGTGACCTTTCTGATGGTGTTCCTGATTCAAAACGCCCAAAACAGGGATGGATCAGCCATTCAGGCAAAGCTGGACGAACTCATCCGCGCAGTCACGGACGCGCGCAACGACTTCATCGGCATCGAACATCTGACCGAAGCTGACCTTGAGCGGATCAAGACCGCGCTTGAGAAGGAATGCGGCCCCGACGCCGCGCACCACCAATCGCTGGAGCGATTGATCCGACGGCGATAGGTCCGGCCAAGCCGATCAATGCGCCGGGTTCACCAGGCGCGCATTCTCTTCGCGATATGCGTCGATCTGGTCACCATAGCCACGAGCCAGGCCTTCATACGCCGCCCGGCCCTTTTTGGACCGGCTCATCTGCGCTCGTATCAGTGACACCTGCTGCCTGTGCAGCAGGTAGTTGACATCCATCTCTCCGGTCATTCACGCCCTCCTACCTATCGCTCACGAGACTGGCTGGGGTGCCGCAACTCTTGTCGAGTCGTCTTTCCGGCAGTTGAGACGATAGCATCCCCCAAGCGATGCAACGATTCCATCCAACGCATCCTTGGAGCAGCTTGGCGGAAAACACACGAACGATGCTCCTTCAAGGGAATGGCGCCACTCTTTCAGCCTTTTTGAAAAAATGTTGACAAAGGTCTATGAAATGTAACGCTATTTTGCCAATCCCCTGCGCCAACTCGGGGGTTTCTCATCATGGCGCAATCGCTGGCCACGGTTTTAGTGGTCATCTACCAGGAGATTTTGCTGTTCGCGGTTGTCGGGCTGACCATTGGCGGCATCGACGATTTTCTGGTCGATATCATGTTTCTCGCGCGCCGCTGTTGGAGGAACATCGCGGTGTATTCGCGTCATCCACGCATGACGACCGCCACGCTGCCAGCCTCGTCAAGGCCCGGGACCATCGCCGTCTTCGTCCCTGCCTGGGGCGAAGCGGACGTGATCGGGCCTATGCTGCGCAATGCGCTCAGCCAATGGTCGATCGGACGCTATCGCATCTTCGTTGGCGTCTATCCCAACGACCTGGCTACCCTTGCAGCAGTCAACCCGATAGCGGATCAGGATGACCGGCTGGTCATATGCGTCAATGAACGCCCCGGCCCGACGACGAAGGCGGATTGCCTCAACGTCCTGTGGCGGACCATGCTGGAAGAGGAAGAGCGCACAGGCACGAAGTTCAAGGCGATTGTTCTCCACGATGCGGAAGACGTCGTGCACGCCGACGAAATCCGCCTGTTCGACCTGATGATCGACCGGTTTCAACTGGTACAGCTGCCGGTCCTTCCGCTGACGGGCGAAGGCGGGTGGTGGTCGCGCGCGATCGCCAACCATTACTGCGATGAGTTCGCCGAGAGCCACGGAAAATATCTGACCATTCGCGAAGCCATGGGCGCGTCCGTCCCCTCGGCCGGCGTCGCTTGCGCGTTTGAACGGCTGATGCTCGAACGCCTCGTAAATCCGGCAAATGGCGGGCCCTTCGATCCCGACTCCCTCACGGAAGACTATGAAGTCGGCCTGCGCATCAGGAATATGGGCGGGCGCGGCGTCTTCGTACGGATGCGCGACGCAGCAGGGGAGCTTGTCGCCACCCGGGAATATTTCCCGGACAGCCTGGACGGCGCCGTGCGGCAAAAGGCGCGCTGGATGGTGGGAATTTCGCTCGCCGGGTGGGACCGCATGGGCTGGCAAGGCGGCCTTGCAGAGTGGTGGATGCGCGTCCGCGACCGGCGGGCGGCGATTGCCGCCGTCATTCTCTTTGCTGCCTATGTCGCATTCCTGCTCTGGGGCTTGCTCGTCGTGGCACGCTGGCTGGGGCTTGAGGCCGACCACCGGCCATCCTCCGCTGTAGAGTTGCTCCTCTGGCTGAACTTCGCCTTCATGACTTGGCGTGCAGCCATGCGTGCCATCTTCGTGGGCCGTAGCTATGGCTGGATGCACGGCGTCGGAGCCATCCCCCGCGCGATCATTGCCAACCTGATCGCGATGCTCGCAGCACGGCGCGCAGTGTTTCTCTACCTCAAATCCTTGTTCGGAAAGCCGCTGGTCTGGGACAAGACGCAGCATCGTTTTCCCAATCTTTGACGGTCATCATGCACAGTATGACACGCGGACGACCCGTCCGTTTTTTTGCGATCCTCATGGCCGGCTGGGTATCATTGCGCATCGCCAGCACCGTGATGGGCGGAGATACGGCACCACCCTCACCATTGCAGCTGGAAGCGGTCGCTGCCGCCGAACTGGTCACGCCTCCGCTGCAACGAAAGGTATTGACGACCTCATCACCAATCCGCCCGTATTTTGCGCGATCGGCGGTGAGCAAGGGGGTCGTCGCTGCGGAAAAGGCGCCGATCACAAGGGCTGAAAGCGTAGGATCGAGACCCGAGGCAAGCTTTGCACCGCTAATGGCAGAAGCCGCTCAGCCCGACCAATCCCCTTCACCTGATCAACCGGCGCCGCCCGCATTTCCCATGTCTTCCCCGGCAAGCGCACAGGGTGATCGTTGGCGTGCCAGCGCTTGGATCCTCTGGCGCGAAGGCAGCGGAAACCCCCGAGACCTCGTCACCGCTGGCAGGCTCGGCGGATCGCAGGCTGGCCTTCGCCTCGACTATGACATGACGCCAGCAAGCATCAGCCGCACCGCCTTGTACGGCCGCCTGAGCAGCGCCCTCAATCGCCCCGCCTCGCCTGAAGGTGCGGTGGGTGTCGCTTGGCAGCCTGCAAGGTCTGTCCCGCTTACGATCGCTGCGGAACGGCGCATGGCATTGGGAGACGGCGCGCGCAATGCTAACGCGGTATTTGCGGTGGGCGGCTTCGGCCCCCGGCCCCTGCTCGGCAAGGTGGAAGCCCAAGCCTATGCCCAGGCAGGCATGGTGGGGTTCAACCGGCGCGATCTTTTCGCCGACGGCAAACTCTCCCTGCTGGCACCGGTGACCCGAACGCCGGTGCGTACGGGGATCAGTCTTTCAGGAGGCGCGCAGCCTCAGGTGGAACGGCTCGACATCGGGCCCGAAGTACAGCTCCGCCTGCCAATGCCTCGCGCAGCATCGCGGCTCAGCATAGAGTGGCGGGAGCGCGTAGCTGGCAAAGCCTCACCCTCATCCGGCCTCGCGGTGACGCTCGGCGGCGATTTTTAAGGCCGATCCAGCCCTCTACACCTTTATCTTGCCACCCGATCAGCCTAACCCTGCAGGCACATGGATCTCTACCTGCCTATCGCCAATCTATCGGTGAACGCGTTGGTGATCATAGCCCTTGGCGGTGTGGTCGGCCTGCTTTCCGGCATGTTCGGCGTCGGCGGCGGGTTCCTGACGACGCCGCTGCTCATCTTCTATGGCATCCCGCCCACCGTCGCGGCTGCATCTGCCGCCTCTCAAGTCACCGGCGCGAGCGTTTCAGGCGTGGTCACCCACATGGCCAGAGGCACGGTGGATTTCCGGATGGGCGGCGTCCTCATCGGGGGCGGCGTCATCGGCGCTGGCATTGGCGTGCTGCTGTTCCGGCTACTCCAGTCCATCGGACAGATCGATACGGCGATCGGCATCCTCTATGTGCTGATGCTTGGCGGCATCGGCATCTTGATGGCGAAGGAATCGATCCAGGCGCTCGTCATGCTGAAAACTGGCAAGCGTTTGCAAGCGCGCAAGCGCCGGCATCACCCCCTGGTCGCGGCGTTGCCCATGCGGTGGCGCTTCTATCGGTCCGGACTTTACATCTCTCCGCTCGCGCCTTTGCTGCTCGGCGTCGCGACCGGGATATTGACCACCCTCCTTGGCGTCGGCGGCGGCTTTATCCTTGTGCCCGCGATGTTGTACCTGCTCGGCATGACTACCCAATCCGTGGTCGGCACCTCACTGTTCCAGATCCTTTTCGTCACCATGGCGACCACCATGATGCACGCCATGACCACCAAGGCGGTCGATCTTGTCCTTGCCCTGCTGCTGCTGATCGGCAGCGTGACCGGCGCGCAGATCGGCACCCGCATCTCGATGACGGTGCGGCCGGAATATCTGCGCATATTATTGTCGGTGATCGTGCTGCTGGTCGCCGCGCGCATGGCGCTTGGCCTGGGCTTTCGCCCCGACGAAATCTACACGGTGGAAGTGCGTTGAGATCGCGCGTCCCTCTCGCTCTTCTTCCTGCCGTCCTTATGCTGGTCGGCGCGGCCGGGGAGCCGATGCTCGTCCCCGATGTCTCGCAACGGGAGGTCGAAATCCAGTACAGCTTCACCGGAGCCGACCTGCTGCTATTCGGCGCGATCGTCTATCCGGACGGGCGAATGCCCAGCAAGCCAGCGGATATATTGGTGGTCCTCAAAGGGCCCGACCAGTCCATCACGATGCGCGAAAAGCAAAAGGTCGCTGGCATCTGGGTCAATGCCGACAGCGCCCGCTTCCGATCCGCGCCCAGCTTCTATGCGGTCGCTTCGTCGCGCCCCATCGCGAAGCTGGTCGATGAACGAACGGCCGCCATCTACGAACTCGGCGTGGACAAGCTGCAATTATCCCCGTCCTCTCTCAACGACAGCGCGGAGCTGAACCGCTTCCAGGCCGGGTTGATCGACCTGCGCGAACGCACCGGCCTCTTCGCCGAGCATCAGGGTTCGGTCGAAATCACCGAAGGCGTGTTGTACCGCGCTCGCATCCCGCTCCCGGCACGTGTCATCGTTGGTGACTATACGGCGGAAACCTTCCTTGTGCAGGACGGCAGGGTCGTTGCCGCTGCCGTCCGCGACATCACCATACGCAAATCGGGGTTCGAGCGCTTCATGGCTGTCGCCGCCGAACGATGGTCCTTCCTCTACGGCCTCACCGCGATCCTGCTGGCCGTTGGCATGGGCTGGACCGCCGGAGCCATTGCCCGACGCCTCTGAAGATCAGGGCTTCAGGTCCACCCGCTCATCGTCGGGGAAAAGATATTCCAGCAGCAAGGAGCGATGGCATCCATCCGCCTCCCGCTCGAAACATAGCAGAGCAGTAGGCCGCTCTCCCGCCATCTCACGCAGTTGCTCCGCCTGTACGATGGCTTCAGGCAGGTCGAGCTGGCCCGAGTAAATCTCCCGCAGCTTCGCATGATTGCCCTTGCGCGCTGCTTCCCGGCCCTCGGCAGGCGTGCCCAGCGCCTTCAGCCCGACATAGTCGATCCCTGCCTCCTTCAACCCCGCCGCCAGGATGTTCTTGGAAAAGCCCGGCCGCCGCGACAGCGGAACCGCCCTTATGTCCGCCAGCAGCGTGACGCCCGCCTCCTGCAACGCCGCTATCAGCTCGGCCTGCGTAGCCCCTTCATACCCGATCGTGAAAATGCGCATGACATTGAGATAGGAAGGCGGCAGCGACTTCCAAGCTTCCTGCCTTGCCCTCTTTCCTGCCCTCGCCTAAAGGGTCCGTTCATGCCCGACATCACCGTTCCATCCGCCTCGCCCGATCTGACTGGCCGGGCGTTGTTCCCGCATCGGCATCTTCTCTCCATCGCCGACCTGAAGCCCTGGGAAATCCGCTTCCTGCTGGACGAGGCGGAACATTGGGCGAAGAGCAACAGAGGCGGCGCGCGCAAGCATGACGATCGGCTGGCGGGCATGACGCAGATCAACGCCTTCTTCGAAAATAGCACCCGCACCCTCCTGTCCTTCGAGATCGCAGGCAAGCGTCTGGGCGCGGACGTGGTGAACATGCATGCCGGGCAGTCGAGCGTGAAGAAAGGCGAAACGCTGATCGATACTGCCATGACGCTGAACGCCATGGCCGCCGACGTCATCGTCATCCGTCACGCCAGCTCGGGCGCGGTGGCGCTGATTGCCGACAAGGTGGACTGTCCGGTCCTGAACGCGGGCGACGGCTGGCACCAGCATCCGACGCAAGCGCTGCTGGATGCACTCACCATCCGCCGCCGCAAGGGCGGGTTCGAAGGTCTGGTCGTCGCCATCTGCGGCGATGTGCTGCACAGCCGCGTCGCTCGTTCCAACATGCTCTGCCTGGCGGCTTTGGGCGCACAGGTGCGCGCGGTCGCGCCCCCCACGCTGATGCCGCCGGAAGTCGAAATGCTCGGCGCCACGCCCTATAACCGCATGGACGAAGGTCTGAACGGCGCCGACGTCGTCATGATGCTGCGCCTTCAAAATGAGCGGATGGACGGCGCCTTCATACCCTCGCCGCGGGAATATCATATGCTCTACGGCTTGACGCCGGAACGCCTCGCCATCGCCAAGCCCGACGCGCTGGTCATGCATCCTGGTCCCATGAACCGGGGCGTCGAAATCTCGAGCGTGGTCGCCGACCATCCGGAACGCTCGGCCATCACGGAGCAGGTTGAAATGGGGGTCGCCATCCGCATGGCCTGCCTCGACGTTCTGACGCGGAGTGCGCGCGGCGTGGAGGGTTGGGTATGACAAAGATCGCCATCATCAACGGACAGCTGGCTGACCCCGCCACCGCCGACCTCTGTCCCGGCACGATCCTCATAGAAGGCGATCGCATCCTGGCCGCCGGCAACATCGATGTACCCGGCGACGCGGAACAGGTCGATGCCGCAGGCCTCGTAGTCGCGCCCGGCCTCATCGACCTGGGCGTGTTCGCAACGGACAAGCCCGCCTTCCATTTCGGCGGCATCACCCGGGCGGCGCTGATGCCCGACCAGTCCTCCATACTCGACGAGGCCGGGCTCATCCGTCAGGCCGCGCGCGCAGGCAAGCCCGACTTCTGGGTCCACCCCATCGCCGCAGCCACACGCGGCCTCAAGGGCACCGAACTCGCTGAAATCGGCATGATGCAGGCGGCGGGCGCAAAGGCCGTGGCCACCGGCCGTCAGTGGATCGCCGATTCCGGCGTCATGATGCGCGTCCTTGCCTATGCATCAGGCCTCGGCCTCACCGTCATCACCCATGCCGAGGATAGCGGGCTTGCGGGCAAGGCGGTGGCGACGAGCGGCGAAACCGCTACACGACTTGGCCTGTCCCACGCCCCCGCCAGCGCCGAAGCCATCGCGATTGCCCGCGACATCATGCTCGCGCGGGAAACCGGCGCTGCGGTCCACTTCCGGCTGGTGACGACGGAGGCAGGCTTCGACCTCATCAGGGCGGCGAAGGCAGAGGGGCTGAGGATCAGCTGCGGGATCAGCCCCGCTTATCTCTACCTTGCGGACAATGCCGTCACTGATTTCCGCACCTTTGCCCGCCTGTCCCCTCCGCTACGATCGGAGGATGACCGCAAAGCAGCCATCGCGGCGGTGGCTGACGGCACCATCGACGTCATCACCTCCAGCCATGATCCGCGCGGCCCTGAGGACAAGAGGCTCCCCTTCGCCGACGCCGCGCCCGGCATGGCGGGGGCGGAGACATTGCTCGCCCTGTCGCTCAACCTCGTGCGCGAAGGCCATCTCTCGATGACGCGCCTGATGACGTTGCTCAGCGCCAATCCGGCGCGCATCCTGGGCATCGACGCGGGCAGTTTCGCTAGCGGCAGCGCGGCCGACCTCATCTTCATCGATCCCGGCGCACCCTGGATCGTGGATTCCGCCAGGATGGCTGCGCAGGCAGGCAACACCCCCTTCAATCGCATGCCAGTGCAGGGCCGCGCCCGCCGGGTCATGAAGGGCGGGCTTTTCCTCTAAAGTTTCCTGCTTGCCCTCCCACGCATGCCACGCTAAAGCGCCCTCCTTCGCCGGCACAGGAGTGTAGCTCAGCTGGTAGAGCGTCGGTCTCCAAAACCGAATGCCGGGGGTTCGAGTCCCTCCACTCCTGCCAAGCAACTGGTCGCGATCCTTGATTTTTCAACGGTTCGCGGCTAGCTGCCCGAGCGAAGATGGGTCGCGAAGCCAGCGGCCGCACCCCGGGACGCCGACATGGCGGGGTCCGGAGGGCGGACTGTTGCTTCGCGCTTTGGTGTTTGTTCGAACGTTTTTTGAGGCAGTGATGGCGAAGGTTTCTCCGGGCGAATTCGTCAATCAGGTGAAGACCGAAGCGTCTAAGATCGTGTGGCCCACCGGCCGCGAAACGGTCATGACCGCGGTCATGGTCGGGATCATGACCACGCTGCTCGGCCTCTTCTTCTTCGGCATCGACACCTTCTTCGGCGCGGTCGTTCAGTGGCTGCTGAGCTTCGCTGCCGGACAGGCTTGAGTTTTTTATCTGCCGCGGTTTCCCGGGAAATCGCTTGTGGGAGTTTGAAACGGTAACATGGCGCGCTGGTACATCATCCACGCCTATTCGGGCTTCGAAAACAAGGTCAAGGAATCGATCCTGTCCGAAGCCGAGCGCATGGGCCTCTCCCAGCTGGTCGAGCAGGTGGAAGTCCCCACCGAGACCGTCACCGAGGTGAAGCGCGGCAAGAAGGTGCAGGTCGAACGCAAGTTCATGCCCGGCTACGTCCTCGCCAAGCTGGCGATGAACGACGACATCTACCACCTCGTCAAGAACACGCCGAAGGTGACCGGTTTCCTGGGTAGCTCAGGCAAGCCGCAGGCGATCAGCGAAACCGAAGCCGCCCGCTATTTCGGTGCGCAGAAGGCCGCCGAAGCCGCGCCCAAGCACAAGGTCAATGTCGATTACGAAATCGGCGACAGCGTCAAGGTGCTGGACGGCCCCTTCGCCAGCTTCAACGGCACGGTCGAGGAACTGGATTTCGAAAAGAACCGCGTCAAGGTGTCCGTGTCGATCTTCGGCCGCGCTACCCCGGTCGAACTGGACTTCGAACAGGTCGAACTGTCGAAGTAAATTATTCCCCTCTCCCGCAGGCGGGAGAGGGCAGCGAGACTTGGCGGCTCAGCCGCCTAGTCGCAGCGGTAGAGGGCATAGCCCCTCTCCAACCTACGCTAGCCAGAAAACTGGCAAGCTACGGTATCCTCTCCCCTGAAGGGGCGAGGATAATGCAGTGCGGGAGGCTTGCTCTTAGCAAGCTGTCTGACCGCTAAACTTGAACCGGTGGATTTGCCCGCAAGTCCGCCAGCAACAGAGTGAGTGAAAATGGCCAAGAAGATTACGGGCTATATCAAGCTCCAGGTGCCCGCTGGAGCCGCCAACCCCTCGCCGCCGATCGGTCCGGCGCTGGGTCAGCGCGGTGTGAACATCATGGAATTCTGCAAGGCGTTCAACGCCTCGACGGAAAAGATGGACAAGGGCACGCCGCTGCCGACCATCATCACCGTCTATGCGGACCGTTCGTTCAGCTTCGTCACGAAGCAGCCGCCCGCCACCTATCTCATCAAGAAGGCCGTCAACCTGAAGTCGGGCTCGAAGGAGCCGGGCAAGGTGACCGCTGGAAAGATCACCCGCGCACAGCTCGCTGAAATCGCCCAGGCCAAGATGGTTGACCTGAACGCGAACGACATCGACGCAGCGACGAAGATCATCGAAGGCTCCGCTCGCGCGATGGGCCTCGAAGTGGTGGAGGGCTAAGACATGGCAAAGCTGACGAAGAAGGCGAAGGCTCTCGCCGCTGCCGTTGACCGTGAAAAGCTGCACGGCGTCGATGAAGCGCTGGGCCTGATCAAGACCCACGCGACCGCCAAGTTCGACGAAAGCGTCGAAATCGCGATCAACCTCGGCGTTGACCCGCGTCATGCCGACCAGATGGTCCGTGGCGTCGTCACCCTGCCCGCAGGCACCGGCAAGGACGTCCGCGTCGCCGTGTTCGCCCGTGGCGACAAGGCCGAAGCCGCGACTGCCGCTGGCGCCGACATCGTGGGTGCCGAGGATCTGCTCGACAGCATCCAGGCTGGCAATATCGACTTCCAGCGCGTGATCGCCACCCCCGACATGATGGGTCTGGTCGGCCGTCTTGGTAAGGTTCTGGGTCCCAAGGGCCTGATGCCGAACCCGAAGCTCGGCACCGTCACCCCGAACGTCGCCGAAGCGGTCAAGGCTGCCAAGGGCGGTCAGATCGAGTTCCGCGTCGAAAAGGCCGGCATCATCCACGCCGGCCTCGGCAAGGCGAGCTTCTCGGCCGAAGACCTGCGCAAGAATTTCGACGCTTTCGTTGACGCAATCGTCAAGGCGAAGCCGTCGGGTTCGAAGGGCAAGTATGTGCGCAAGATCGCCCTGTCGTCCTCGATGGGCCCGGGCGTGAAGGTCGACGTGGCGGAAGTTGCTTCGGTCTAATTCTCGCTGACAAGCAATAAAGGGGCCGCCTTCCCTCTTTGCGGGGGAAGGCGGCCTTCTTATTTTGGGTATCCCGCCACCGGGGATTTCAGTCGCCTTGAACGACCCCAACAACGGTGTGAACTTCGGGGTGTGCGACCTGCATTCCGGGCTCCAGCAGCAGCCGGAGCACATAAGGTCATCCATGTATCCGTCGGGAATGGCGGGTCGCTTTACCGACGGAAAATATAATGTCTTTTGAACATCTACCCCCTCTCCTCTCGGACGCGCTGACGCGGAAAGGCTATGAAAGCCTGACCCCCGTGCAGGCCGAAGTCACCCAACCGGAAGCCGAAGGGCGCGACCTCATCGTTTCAGCGCAGACCGGCTCGGGCAAGACGGTCGCTTTCGGCCTCGCCATGGCGGGCGAACTGCTCGGCGAACAGATGCGCCTGCCCGTGGCCGGAAAGCCGCTTGCCCTCGCCATAGCTCCCACCCGCGAACTGGCGCTGCAGGTCAGCCGCGAACTGGAATGGCTCTACGGTGAAGCCCGCGCCCGCATCGCCACCTGCGTCGGCGGCATGGACGCCGCCAAGGAACGCCGCGCCCTCTCCCACGGCGCGCACATCGTCGTCGGCACCCCCGGCCGCCTGCGCGACCATCTTGAACGCGGCGCGCTGGAC
This sequence comes from Sphingobium sp. TomMM35A, assembly GCF_054771735.1. Taxonomy (NCBI): domain Bacteria; kingdom Pseudomonadati; phylum Pseudomonadota; class Alphaproteobacteria; order Sphingomonadales; family Sphingobiaceae; genus Sphingobium; species Sphingobium sp. TomMM35A. The sequence goes on along the minus strand of NZ_BSRC01000001.1, from coordinate 305,701 downwards.
CTCTCCGACCTCAAGACCGTGATCCTCGACGAAGCGGACGAGATGCTCGACATGGGCTTCCGCGAAGATCTGGAGGAAATCCTCGACGGCGCGCCGGAAGGCCGCCGCACGCTGCTCTTCTCCGCCACCATGCCCAAGCCCATCGTGGCGCTCGCCAAGCGCTACCAGAAGGACGCGCTGCGCATCTCCACCGTCAGCGACGAACGCGGCCATGGCGACATCAGCTATCAGGCCGTGACCGTAGCGCCCGCCGATATCGAGAACGCGGTGGTCAACCTGCTGCGTTATCATGAAGCGGAAACCGCGATCCTCTTCTGCGCCACCCGCGACAATGTCCGTCACCTCCACGCCAGCCTGACCGAACGCGGCTTCGCAGCGGTAGCCTTGTCTGGCGAGCATAGCCAGAACGAGCGCAACCACGCCCTTCAGGCGCTCCGCGATCGCCGCGCCCGCGTCTGCGTAGCCACCGACGTCGCGGCGCGTGGCATCGACCTGCCCAACCTCAGCCTTGTCGTCCATGTCGAAATCCCGCGCGATGCCGAAACGATGCAGCACCGATCCGGCCGCACTGGCCGCGCGGGCAAGAAGGGAACGGCTGTCCTCATCGTCCCCTATCCCCGCCGCCGCCGCGTCGAATCCATGCTGCGCGGCGCGAAGATCCCGGTCGAATGGGGCACCCCACCCAGCAAGGAGGCGATCCAGCAGCAGGACAATGCCCGCCTGCGCGAGCGCCTGATGGAGCGTGCCGAGCTGGACGAGCAGGACTGGGCGCTCGGCGCCGAGCTTCTCGCCGAAAAGAGCCCCAAGGAAATCGCCGCCATGCTGGTGAAGAGCGCTCGCGCCGCCCTGCCCGCGCCCGAAGAATTGCTCGACGCCAGCGAAGCCCCTCCACGGCGCGACGGCCCGCGCCCCGGCTTCGAGGACACCGTCTGGTTCCGCATGGACATCGGCCGCCGCCAGAACGCCGATCCGCGCTGGATCCTGCCGCTCATCTGCCGCCGCGGTCACGTTTCGCGCCAGGACATTGGCGCCATCCGTATCGCCGCGAACGAGACGATGTTCGAAATCCCGTCCGCTATCGTTTCGCGCTTCATCGGCGCGGTCAAGCGTACCGGGGAAGCAAATGACGAGGGTGCGGACGTCGCTTTCGAACAGATCGAGGGCGCACCCCGGGAGGCCGCTCGCGAAAACCGCCGAGAAGGCCCACGCGGCAAGGGCCGCCCCAACGAAGGACGCGGACCCAAACCCGCTTATGGCGCCCGCCCGTTCAAGGGCGGTCCGCGCAAGGGAGGCCCTCGCAAACCCCGCGGATAGTTGCCACGGACACGGATGGGGGCTTCACGCATTAGCGCTATAATGAAGCCCCCTATCCTCATCCCGATCCTGGGCGATCAACTGGCGCCGGACATATCCTCGCTCGCCAAGGCTGATCCGGGAGACAGCGTCCTTCTGATGATGGAGGCGGCGGACGAAACCACCTATGTTCGCCATCACAAGGCCAAGATTGCCTACATCCTCTCGGCCATGCGCCACCATGCCGAACGGATGCGCGCACTTGGTTGGACCGTCGATTATGTCCGCCTCGACGACCCGGCAAACAGCGGCAGTTTCACCGGCGAAATCGCCCGCGCAATCGATCGCCACCAGCCCCGCGCCATCCACGTCACCGAAGCAGGCGAATGGCGCGTCCGTGCGATGCTGGAGGAATGGGAAGGCCGCTTCGCCCTGCCCGTCATGATCCACGAGGACGATCGCTTCTTGTGCTCCCATGCCGAGTTCGACACCTGGGCAGCCGCGCGCAAGCAACTCCGCATGGAATTCTTCTACCGCGACATGCGCCGCAAGACCGGCCTGTTAGTTGACGAAGAGGGCCAACCTGAAGGCGGCCAGTGGAATTTCGACGCCGAAAACCGCAAGCCTCCGCCCCAACGCGATCTACTGATGCCCCGCCCTCTCGCCTTCAAACCGGACGCAATCACCCGGAAGGTCATTGCATTGGTTGCGGAGCGTTTCGCCAATCACATCGGCTCGCTCGACCATTTCGCCTTTGCCGTCACCCACGAAGACGCCCAACGGCAGCAGGCGCGCTTTCTAGACGAAGCACTCCCCCGGTTCGGCGATTATCAGGACGCGATGCTCACCGGAGAGCCCTTCCTGTGGCACTCCATATTGTCCCCCTACATCAACAGCGGCCTGCTCGATCCGTTAGCCTTGGTGAAGGAGGTGGAGCAGCGCTATAAAGCAGGCAAGGTGCCGCTGAACGCTGCGGAAGGCTTCATCCGCCAGATCATCGGTTGGCGCGAATATGTGCGCGGCGTTTATTGGCATGAAGGGCCAGATTATGGCAGCCGCAATGCCTTGGAAGCCCGACGCGATCTGCCCGGCTTTTACTGGACTGGCGACACCGATATGCATTGCATGGCCCAGGCGATTGGCCAGACCATCGACCACGCCTATGCCCATCATATTCAGCGGCTGATGATCACGGGCAACTTCGCGCTGCTCGCCGGAATCGAGCCAATCCAGGTCCATGTCTGGTATCTGGAGGTTTATGCCGACGCCTATGAGTGGGTCGAGATGCCCAACACGCTCGGCATGGCGCTTTTCGCTGACGGAGGGCTATTGGGATCGAAGCCCTATGCGGCGGGCGGAGCCTATATCAACCGCATGTCGGATTATTGCCGCCATTGCCGCTATGACGTGAAGCAGCGGGTGGGCCAGGACGCGTGCCCCTTCAACGCCCTGTACTGGGACTTCCTCGCGCGTAACGAACGCAAGCTTCGCCAGAACCCGCGCCTCGGCATGCCTTATCGCAATTGGGAAAAAATGACCGAGGAAGACCGCGCCGCAATCCGGGATCAGGCGGCACGGTTCCTCAAAAGCTTAGGTTGACGTTCAGCCCGCGCCGGAAAGCTGGAGCATCCGCGCCGCCAATTCTCGTTCACCCATCACGACATGCGGCACGCCCATCCCTTCGAGATGCGCGACCTCCGCATCGCTGTGTGCCCGAGCGATCACCTGCAGCTTGGGGTTAAGATGCCGCGCATGCTCATGGATCGCGCCGCCCTCGAACCCTTCGGGTACTGCGATCAGCAATCGCCGCGCCTCGCAGATGCCTGCCGCCATCAGATGGCGGTCCTCCAGCGCGCTTCCCCGCACGACAGGGTGCCCTGCGTCCTCGGCCTCCTCTGCTCGCTCGACATCCGCCTCCAGAACCACGAAATGCGCTTTGCGTTCGGCTAGCCGTTCCGCGATCAACTTGCCGACACGTCCATAGCCGACCAGGATGACATGGCCGATATGCGGCCGTTGACGTGCCTTTTCCGCTTCTTCTTCCTCCTCGATCTCCTCCTTTTTATGTCCCCGCACGATCATCGAGAAGATGAAGGGGTTGAGGAAGATCGACACGATCGCCCCCGCTAGAATCAGGTCGCGTCCCTCCGCCGGAAGCACGCCAAGCCCCGTGCCTAGCGTCGCGAGGATGAACGAAAACTCGCCAATCTGAGCCAGGCTTGCTGCAATGGTCAGAGCCGTGTCACCTGGATATCCGAACGCACGCACTATCGCAAAGGCGGCAATGGACTTGCCGACGATGATGATCGCCACGGTGGCCAGCAGCGGTAGAGGCTGCTCGATCAGCACCGCCGGGTTGAACAGCATGCCAACCGATACGAAGAACAGCACGGCAAAGGCATCGCGCAATGGCAATGTCTCCTCCGTCGCCCGGCGGCTGAGCGGCGTCTCACCCAGGATCATGCCTGCGAAGAAGGCGCCAAGAGCGAACGACACGTCAAACGCGACCGCTGCGCCGAAGGCCACGCCCAGAGCGATGGCAAGCACCGCCAAACGAAACAGCTCGCGCGACCCCGTGTGAACCACCCAATGCAGCGCCCAGGGAATGACCCGGCGGCCCACAAGCAGCATCAAAGCCACGAACCCGGCAACCTTTAGCAAGGTGCTGAGGAGAGGTGCCAACAGATCGCCCATTCCGGCTGAAGCATCGGCGTTGTTCATTACCTTTGCCAGCGCGGGCAGCAGCACAAGCGCCAGCACCATCACCAGGTCTTCCACGATCAGCCAGCCCACGGCTATGCGTCCGCGCCGCGTTTCGACAAGGTCGGCTCCCTGTAGCGCGCGCAGCAGCACGACCGTGCTCGCCACCGATAGGGCAAGGCCGAACACGATACCGCCCATAACTGGCCAGCCCATATAGTGCGACAGCCCCAAACCAAGCAGAGTCGCGACCGCGATCTGCCCTATGGCTCCCGGCACCGCGATATTCTTAACCGACAGCAGGTCACGCAGCGAAAAGTGAAGCCCGACCCCGAACATCAGAAGGATGACGCCAATCTCGGCCAGTTCGTTAGCCAAGCTGGTGTTGGCTACAAAGCCTGGCGTGAAGGGGCCAACCATGATCCCGGCGATGAGATAGCCGACGAGCGGCGACAATTTGAGGCGATGCGCAACGGCGCCCATTATGAAAGCAACAACAAGGCCCGCGACGATTGTTCCGATCAGGGGCGTGTGGTGAGGCATAAACGTCCTTCCCTGTCTGCCGGCGGAGCGTTTATCGCCTCCACCGGCAGCATATCATATTTTCATTCTGCAACCGCCAGCATGGCGGCCGACAACAAGGCTCCAGCAGCACCCAGTCCAGCCAACACTGTGGGCATGAACCACCATGGCGGACGGCGTTTGCTGCGGCGCAACCGTCTCCGGACCATCAAAAAATCTCCTGTCCTGACGATTTAACGGAATATGCGTTAGATCAGGGCAGGTGGCGCGCGGGCGTGGAAGCCATTGGGAAAGTGCCTCTGCACGCGTTGCGTGATGGCAGGACTGGCTACGGGAAGCGGGCGCAACAGCCAGGCGACGACCAATATCGCCGTAGCGAAGACCACCCATTGTATGACCAAAGTCATGGGCGCAATGCTGTCATTGTCGCCTAGGGCGTTCACGCGCTCGCCAGGCGGGATCGACAGAGCCCGCGCTTTCAAAACTACGTCCGTAGTTGCCGGATTGAAGGCAGAACCGGTTATCTTGCTAGATGGGGGGCCCAGGGGGGTAAGGGCGCTCAACAACGCAACGCTGATCGCCATCCACAGGGTCAGCATGAAGAGCAGCCTGCCGCTCATGCTTTCTGTCCTGTCAGATTGGGGCATCATGCGCGGCGAGTTTCCTTCCGGGACCGAAGATAGGCTCTAGCCCGCGCAAAAACCACCCCCTAGAATGGGGCATCCCGGTTGACAGAAGCGAGTCAGTCCACTACCGGGCCACATTCCCGCGCGGGTCAACAGGACTTCATGTCCTCGACGATCTGCGTAAAGCAGATTTGAACGAGAAGAGAAGAGCCATGTTCGCAGTCGTGCGCACGGGCGGCAAGCAGTATCGCGTCGCCGCCGGAGACAAGATCGTCGTCGAGAAGCTGGCCGGTGAGGCTGGTGACAAGGTGACGTTGGATGACGTCCTGTTCGCCGGCGAAGGCAGCGACGTGAAGGATGCCAGCAAGCTGACCGTCGCCGCGGAGATCATCGCGCAGGCGAAGGGCGAAAAGGTTATCGTTTTCAAGAAGCGTCGTCGGCATAACTACCGCCGCCGCAACGGCCACCGCCAGAATCACACGATCCTGAAGATCGTGTCGATCGCCTGAGCCGCAGTCCAGTTTCGAGGAGTTTGAGTCATGGCACATAAAAAAGCTGGCGGTTCATCGCGTAACGGTCGCGATTCAGAATCGAAGCGCCTTGGCGTGAAGAAGTTCGGCGGTCAGGAAGTGATCGGCGGCAACATCATCATCCGCCAGCGTGGCACCCGCGTATATCCTGGCCGCAATGTCGGCATGGGTAAGGACCATACCCTCTTCGCCCTTGGCGAAGGTCGCGTGGTATTCCACACTGGCAAGCTCGGCCGCAAATATGTGTCGGTCGATGCGATGGCTGAAGCAGCCGAATAACGGACGATCAATGACGGATCGTCCCTCATCATCGGGGCGATCCTTCCGGAGAATGGTTTCAAGCCGTCTCCGGTAATCCGAGGGAAATAAGGGGCGCCCCATCAGGGAGCGCCCCTTTTTCTGTTCGGCGGCACCTCCCCTCATTTTCCCTCAAACCTCTGGAACCCTGGGGCTTCTCGCGCGTCATGCGGGCGGGGCTCAGCCAGAGGAAGAAGTCGTCAAGCCGTAACTTTTTGCGGCCATTGGCGTGTCGATCAGAGGAGAGATTTTAAAATGTTCGCCCGCACCCCCCGTTTGCTCCTGAGACCCGGTTGGATGGAAGACGCATTCGCGCTGGCCGAGGCGTTCGGCGATCCGGCGGTTCTGCGCAACCTGACCCGGGCCCCGGCGTCCTACGGCATTGATGACGCGCGCCACTTCCTCTCGCTTCCCCAGGACAACTGCCTGCCAAGCCTTCTGGCCTTTTCCCGCACCCGCGGCGCCCCGCGCCTTGTCGGCGGCTGCGGCGTTCACTTGGGTGAAGATGGCACGCCGGAGCTGGGTTACTGGATAGCACGACCCTATTGGGGCCTCGGCTTCGCGACCGAGGCGGCGCGCGCTGTATTCAGTATGGCACGGGCTGCGGGCGTCAGTGGAATTCAGGCCGTGCATTTTGCCGATAACCCTGCATCGGGCAACGTCCTCCGCAAGATCGGTTTCCGCCATACGGGCCGGGTCGAGCAACGCTATAGTCCCGCGCGGGGCACAATCGCCGATTGCCTGATCTTCGAAGAAGGTGTGGCCGGACGAATGACGATCGACCCGGCCATGGACCTTTATGAGGATGCACTGCCCGCACTCGCGGCCTGAATGAAAGGCGTGGACGGCGTTTCTATACGCCGTCCACGCTGGTGAATTGTCAGTTTGAGGTCGACAGCAGACGGCGAGGTTTAATTCCGCACCATAAGCGGCTATGGGCCAGCCCATGCATTTTCTGGATCAGGCGAAGATTTACATCAAGTCCGGCTGGGGCGGCCCCGGCGCGGTCAGTTTCCGGCGTGAGAAATATGTCGAATATGGCGGGCCCGACGGCGGCAACGGCGGCAAGGGTGGAGATATTATTTTCGAAGCGGTAGCCGGCCTCAACACCCTGATCGACTTCCGCTACACACAGCATTTCAAGGCACAGCGCGGCCTGCCGGGCGCAGGCAAGAATCGTTACGGCGCGGGCGGTAATGATCTGGTCATCAAAGTGCCTGTCGGAACGCAAATCCTGTCCGATCCCCAGCCCATAGAGGGGACGGAGGACGAGGATGGTTATCCGGAATATGAGGAACAGGAACTGCTCGCCGACTTCACCGAGGTAGGGCAGCGCCTCGTCTTTTTGCGCGGCGGCGACGGCGGCCGTGGCAACCTGTCCTACAAAACAAGCACTAACCGTGCGCCGCGACAGCATGGAACCGGTTGGCCGGGGCAGGAAATGTGGGTGTGGCTGCGCCTCAAACTGCTCGCTGATGTCGGCTTGGTCGGCATGCCGAATGCGGGCAAGTCGACCTTTATCAATCAGGTGACTAATACCAAGGCGAAGGTTGGCGCTTACGCTTTCACCACGACCAAGCCACAGCTTGGAGTCGTCACACATCGTGACCGCGAATTCGTGCTGGCGGATATCCCCGGCCTGATCGAGGGCGCGGCGGAAGGCGCGGGCATTGGCGACCGGTTTCTGGGCCATATAGAGCGCTGCCGGGTGCTGCTGCATCTGATCGATGCCACCGGAGACGATCCGGTGGAACAATTCCGCATCGTGCAGGACGAACTGGAGGCCTATGGCGAAGGGCTGGCCGACAAGCCGCAGATCGTAGCGCTCAACAAAGGCGATCTTCTCGGACAGGAGTTGATGGACGACCTCGCAGCTCAGCTTCACCGCGAGGCTGGCGTTGAGAAGATATTTATCATCTCCGGCGCCACCGGCGAAGGTGTGCAGCCACTGTTGGATGCCGTGCTGCCGCTGCTGCAACAGGACAAGCCGGACAAGGAGGAGGAGACGGGCGATGAAGGCGACTCCACATGGTCGCCGATTTGACAGCCCATTGTTCCGCATTTCCTCCTAGCGTTACCGAACGGAACTGATCCAGTGACTCCCCCTTCGTCAGGTTTCCCTCCCTCCCAGATAAGGCGGCTGGTCATCAAGATCGGTTCGGCCTTGCTCGTGGATGGAAACGGAGAGGTCCGCGAGGCTTGGCTCCGCACGCTGGTGGAAGATGTGGCTGCGCGCAAGGCTGCGGGGCAGCAGATCATCATCGTATCGTCGGGCGCCATCGCCCTGGGCGCGCGGCGGCTAAAGCTGCCTAAGGGCGGGCGCGGCAGCCTGGAGGATGCGCAGGCCGCAGCGGCGACGGGCCAGATTGCGCTATCTCAATGCTGGGCGCGCCTGTTGCAGGATAAAGGCATCACTGCCGCCCAGATGCTGGTGACGCTGGACGACCTTGAACATCGGCGGCGCTATCTCAACGCGTCGGCAACTCTGGAACGGCTGATCACGCTGGACGTCGTACCAGTCGTCAATGAAAATGACAGCGTCGCGACGGCCGAAATCCGTTTCGGCGACAATGATCGTCTGGCAGCGCGCATCGGACAGGCAGCACGGGCTGACGCAGTCGTGCTGCTTTCCGACGTTGACGGGCTTTACACCGCCAATCCGCATGTCGATGCGAGCGCCATGCTGATAGAGACAATCGAGCGCATCGATGCGCGGATCGCGGGAATGGCGGACAGCGGTTCAGCCTCAGGAATGGGGTCCGGGGGCATGACGTCCAAAATAGAGGCGGCGCGGATCGCGACCGGGGCTGGGGCCCATCTCGCGATCATATCCGGGAAGGTCGATGCACCGCTGTCTCATTGGTCGAATGAGGGCAAGGGATCGATCTTCATCGCCGCGCCAGCAAAGCGAGCCCGGAAGGGATGGCTGGCGGGGCGCCTCACCGTTCGCGGCCGCATCGTCATCGACGCGGGCGCGGAAAAGGCTTTGGACCGCGGCAACAGCTTGCTGCCCGCGGGTGTGGCCCAGATTGAAGGCAGCTTCGTGCGGGGGGATGTTGTCGACATCGTCGCGCCCGACGGCCGGGTGATCGCCCGGGGCCTCAGCGAATATGACAGCGAGGAAGCGGCGCGGATCGCGGGCAAGCGGAGCGAGGATATCGCGGCTCTGCTTGGGCATCTTCCGCGATCGGTGCTTGTTCATCGCGATCAGATGGCGATGGTCTGACATCCCATGAAATTACGTATTGCCATGACGGGCGCGACAGGTTTCGTCGGCGCCGAAACGCTGAATCAGGCTCTTGAAGCTGGTCATCATGTGACGGCTATCACCCGAAAGGCGCAGCCGCCTCGCGCCCGGCTGAAATGGGTGCATGGCTCGCTTGAAGATCGCGCGGCGCTCAACACGCTTGTGCGGGACGCTGATGTGGTGATCCATATTGCGGGTGTCGTGAACGCCCCGGACCGCGACGGCTTCGAGGCTGGCAACGCTCGTGGCACCATGGCGGTGGTCGACGCCATGCGGCAGCGGGGTGTGCGGCGGCTGGTTCATGTATCGTCCTTGGCCGCGCGCGAGCCGAAGCTGTCTGGCTATGGCTGGTCGAAGGCTTTAGCGGAGCGTCATGTCAAGGCTAGCGGCCTTGATTGGACGATCGTGCGGCCGCCCGCGATTTACGGGCCTGGCGATCGGGAAATGCTGGAACTGTTCCGCATGGCCAAGCGCGGCATCATGCTGCTGCCTCCCGGTGGACGGCTGTCGCTGATCGAGGTGAGCGATCTTGGCCGGTTGCTGCTGCGGCTTGCTGGCGAGACGGAAATCAGTCTCGCCCACTGTTACGAGGCGGATGATGGCACGCCCGGAGGGTGGGACCATCTGGACTTTGGGCAGGCTGTTGGCCGCGCGGTCGGCAAGGATGTGCGAACCTTTGCCACCCCGAACTGGGCATTGGGCCTGGGTGCCCGGCTGGACCGCATTCTACGGGGCAAGGGTGCAAAGCTCACACAAGATCGTGTCAGCTATTTCTGCCATCCCGACTGGGTAGTAACGAAGCGCAAGCAGCCTCCCAAGAAGCTGTGGGTGCCCCAAGTGTCTACCGAGGAAGGCCTCAAGGCGACCGCCGAAGCCTATCGGGTCAAAGGTTGGCTCTGAGCCATCACTGATCGCTCTGGATTGACGGCTTTCTGGAGCGGCGTTCGGCTACGAATTCACTGATGGCTTGGCCGCTGGCGTTGAGCAGCGGATAGGTGCGCGCGTCGGACAGCCAATCCGGGCGGCGTTCACCGCTGCCGTAGAAAGTGTCGTAGACCAGGCTGAATGCCAGGAAAACGAGAGTTGCGCCGATCAGTCCCTTGATCGCGCCAAAGCCGCCGCCCAGAACGCGATCGACGGGGCCGAGGATGGATTGTCGCGTGCGGCGGCCGATGGCGTGGGCGAGGAGTTTTCCTGCGCCGAAAGTGACGCCGAAAACAAGAATGAATGCAAGAATTGCCGCGCCTCCGGTTGTACCGACGAAGGGGGTGAGGAGTTCGGTCGCCGAAGGATGGAAGAGGCGGATGGCGAAGATGCCCAGGACCCAGGCGATGAGCGACAGGGTTTCAAGAACGAAACCACGAAGCAAACCCAAAACTGTGCAACCGCCGATGGCGAGAAGGACGAGGATATCGACGGCGTTCATGTTGGCCGGGCTATCCGCGGCCGAGCATCTGGTCAACCAGTTGGCTTAAGGCGCGGTAGCCGCTGACGGCGATCCCCTTCACCCCATCGGCGACCGCGGAAGGAACATGGGCGCGTTCGAAGCCGAGCTTTGCCGATTCGCGCAAGCGAAGCGGCGCATGGGCGACCGGGCGGATTTCCCCTGACAGCGCGATTTCGCCAAATAAAACCAGATCGGCGGGCACCGGCCGTTCCGCGAGCGCAGATATGAGCGCGGCAGCGACGGCAAGGTCAGCGGCAGGGTCGGACAAGCGATAGCCGCCCGCGACGTTCAGATACACTTCGCAGGTCGAGAAGCTGAGGCCGCAGCGCGCCTCCAGCACGGCGAGGATCATGGCGAGGCGGCCGCTGTCCCAGCCCACCACCGCGCGACGGGGCGTGGCGCCGCTGGATAGGCGAACGACGAGCGCCTGTATCTCGACCAGCACTGGTCTAGTGCCCTCCAGCGCGGGAAAGACGGTTGCGCCGGTCACGGTTTCGTCGCGATGGGTAAGAAACAGGGCCGAAGGGTTCGCGACTTCTTCCAACCCCTCCGCCACCATCGCGAAAACGCCGATCTCATCCGTGCCGCCAAAGCGATTCTTGATCGCGCGCAGGATGCGATATTGGTGACTGCGCTCGCCTTCGAAGCTCAGCACGGTATCGACCATATGCTCCAGCACGCGCGGCCCGGCGATGCTGCCATCCTTGGTGACATGGCCGACCAGGATGACAGCGGTGCCGCGCTGCTTGGCGAAGCGGATCAGTTCCTGGCTGGACGCACGCACCTGACTGACGGTGCCCGGTGCGCCTTCGATCAGGTCGCTGTGCATCGTCTGGATCGAATCGATGACGAGCAGCGCAGGCGGCTCCCCCTCCCCCAAGGTGGTCAATATGTCCCGGACGGAGGTTGCGCTGGCGAGCTGCACCGGCGCGTTGCCAAGGCCGAGGCGCTGCGCCCGGAGGCGGACCTGGTCCGCCGCTTCCTCACCGCTGATATAGGCAACGGAAAGACCGCGCGCGGCGATGCGGGCAGCGGCCTGAAGCAGCAGGGTCGATTTGCCGATGCCGGGATCACCGCCAATCAGCGTGGCTGATCCGGGAACGATGCCGCCGCCCAGGGCGCGATCGAACTCGGCAATCCCGGTGCTCGTCCGCTGGGGCAGTTCGACCTGGCTGTTCAGCCCGACAAGAGTCAGCGCGCGCCCGCCGGTTTGCAGATCGTGGCGCGCGGAAAAGATGGTCTCTGCCGCTTCCTCGACAATGCTGTTCCATTCGCCGCAGTCGTCGCACTGCCCCTGCCACCGGGAAGAAAGGGTGCCGCACTGCTGGCAGACGAATTTGCGCTTAGCCTTGGCCATCTGCGAGCTATGGCTTGCCACGGTGAACGTTTCAAGAACAAAGAAGCGCCTGGATCGCTCTTCCCTTTGCCGGCGGTGCGGCATGGACATGATGAACCTGCCCGAGGGCGCTGGAAACTCATGCTGATGTGGCGCATTGTTTCGCCATGAAGTCCTTTCGCGTCGCCAGCTACAATATTCGCAAAGCCATTGGCACCGACCGCCGCCGCAGCCCCGAGCGAGTATTGGAGGTGCTGGGAGAACTGAATGCGGACGTCATCGCACTTCAGGAAGCGGATCGACGCTTTGGCGTGCGCACCGCCGCCATCCCGCCCTGGCTGCTGGAATCGATGAGCCCCTACAAGCCTGTGCCCCTGAATGTGCAGGTCGATTCGATGGGATGGCATGGCAACGCGATCCTGGTGCGGAAGGAGGCCGAGATCGGCACTCATGACGTGCTGCACCTGCCCTGCCTGGAGCCCCGCGGCGCGACCATGGCGGAGGTGGAGCTGGGCAAGGCGAAGCTGCGCGTCTTTGGCATGCATCTCGACCTGTCGGGCCTGTGGCGGCGCAAGCAGGCGGCTGCGGTCATTCACGCGGCGGCGCAGCGGGACGCGATGCCCACGGTATTGATGGGCGACCTGAATGAATGGAGCGCCAACCGGGGATGTCTGGCGGACTTTGCCCGGCACTATGCTTTCGCTCCGTGCGGGCGGAGCTTTCACGCGCGGCGGCCCGTGGCGCGGCTCGACCGGATCATGCATTGCGGTCAGTTGAAGCTGGTGGACAGCGGCGTGCATGACAGCGCGGCGTCAAGAAAAGCTTCGGATCATCTGCCGATCTGGGCGGAGTTTCGGTTGTGAGGTGGCGCGTTTTCATGGGGGTGAAAGTGCAAAAACATTGCCCGCTCGCCTCGAGGAAAAGTAGAGCCCTTCGACAAGCTCAGGGCGAACGGAGGAGAGGTTTAGGGCCGGGGGGCTGCGCCGCATGAAGGAGCGCGAACTTCGGCTTGCGCTGGTCTGCTATGGGGGGATCAGCCTTGCCGTCTACATGCACGGCATCACCAAGGAAATCTGGCGGCTGGCGCGGGCGAGCCGGGGGTTTCATGACGGCACCCCCAGCAGCGAGGGAAGCGAGGCGGTTTACAGGAAGCTGCTGGAGGATCTGGAGGCGGCAAGCGGCGTGCGGTTGCGGGTGATGCCGGACATCATCGCCGGGGCAAGCGCTGGCGGGATCAACGGGATCTTTCTGGCGCAGGCGATCGAAACGGGGCAATCGCTGGAGCCGCTCACCGATCTGTGGCTGGAAAATGCCGATGTTGAGCGGCTGCTGGACCCCGATGCCCGTCCAGCAAGGCGCATCAGCAAATTCTGGGCAACCCCGCTGGTGTGGATGGCGGCGCGGCGGCCGGGCGACACGGTCGAACGCACCGTCGCGCCCGACACGCGCGAGGAGGTGCGGCAGAAGCTGTCCCACTTCATTCGGTCCAGATGGTTCGAGCCTCCCTTTGGCGGCGAAATCTTCACGGCGATGCTGTTGGATGCCTTCGATGCGATGGAGGCGGCCGAGCGCGGACCGCCCTTGCTGCCGGACGGGCACCCGCTCGACCTGTTCGTCACGGTCACTGATTTTGAGGGACACCCCCAAAGCCTGAACCTCAACAGCCCGCCCCAGGTGGTGGAAACCGAACATCGCCTGTCCGTCGGCTTCCGGGCGCGGGGACGCGGCGACCGCCTCTTCGCCGACCCGGCGGAGCTGGTATTCGCCGCGCGCGCGACGGCGAGCTTCCCTGGTGCCTTCCCGCCCTTCACCGTGCGGGAACTGGATCGGGTGCTGAAGCAGCGTCACCGTGCCTGGCCGACCCGCGACGCTTTTCTGGCCCATGCCCTGCCCCGCCACTGGGCGCGCGGCAATGCGGAAGACGCGATCCTGATCGATGGGTCGGTGCTGGCGAACGCGCCCTTTGCTCAGGCGATCGGGGCGTTGCGGAACCGCCCATCACGGCGCGAGGTCGACCGGCGTTTCGTCTATATCGATCCCAAGCCCGGCCATCGATCCATCCGGCTGAACCGGGAGGGTGAGCAGGAAGACGCCACGCCAGAGGAAAAGGCGCAATTGCCCGGCTTTTTCCGCACCATTTTCGGGGCGCTCAGCGATATTCCGCGCGAGCAGCCGATCCGCGACAATCTGGAAGCGATCGACCGTCATTCGTCGCGCATTCGACGGATGGTCCGGATTTTGAACGCGCTGAGGCCCGGGATCGAGGCGGAGGTCGAAAATACGATCGGCGGCATGCTGTTCCTCGATCGTCCGACGCCCGCGCGTTTGTCCGCGTGGCGCGCGAAGGCGCAAATGCGGGCCGCGAATTCGGCGGGTTTCGCTTTCCCGGCCTATGGTCATTTGAAGCTGTCGGGCATCGTCGAGGATCTTGCCGTCCTGCTGTTCCGCCTCAGCGGCGAAGACAGCCCGATGATGCGGGAGAATTTTCGTCAGGCCTTGTGGTCCCATGTCCGGGCGATTGGTGCGGACAAGCTGATCGAGGATGTGGGGCCGACCTCGCCCCCTGTCGCCTTCTTTCGCACCCATGACCTCAGTTTCCGCATTCGCCGCCTGCGCTTTCTGGCGCGGCGGCTCGCGGAAACATTGGAGATCGATTCGCAGGCTGATGCAGCGGCGATCCAGAAGATGCATGACGCCATCTACCAATCGATGGCGCATTATACGGAATGCGAGGGCACGGATTTCTATAACGGCGCGATCCGGGCCGCAGCCAGGGACGTGCCGTCCGATCCTGCCGCCGCGCTGGATGCGATCGCGCAGGCACGCGATTTGAAGGCGCGGGACGACGTGGCCGACATGGTGCTGGCCGAAGCGCTCGCCGGGCTGCCGAAAGCGGAGCGGCGGATCATGCTGCTCTCCTATCTTGGCTTTCCCTTTTACGACATCGCCACCCTACCGTTGCTCCAAGGCCACGCCATGGAAGAATATGATCCGGTAAAGGTGGACCGCATTTCTCCGGAAGATTGCAGCGCCATTCGGCCGGGCGGTGCCGATGCCACATTAAAAGGAATTGAATTCAACAACTTTGGCGCATTTTTCAGCCGGGCCTATCGGGAAAATGACTATTTATGGGGACGCCTTCATGGTGTCGAGCGGCTGCTGGATATCGTAATTTCCACATTACCCGCGGCAAGCCGCCTTTCGGAAGACCGTGTGCGCGATTATAGGCAAGCCGCATTCTTGGCGATTCTCGATGAGGAGGAACAGCGACTGCCGCATGTCGCTGATCTTATTGCCATTTTGCGGGAGGAAATCGGTGGGCGCACGGGTGGGGCTGTTTCCATTGATGGTGATGCTGGCGCTGACCGCCGGCTGCCGTGACGCGTCTGGCGATGCTGCGTCCTCGGAGAACGCCTCCATCCCTCAGCCCTTGCTTTCCGCCAACGCGATCGAAGGCGAGCCGATCGAAGTGGTCGCCGCGCCTCAGCGCCCGTCTGCGCAAGTGACCGTGCAGGCGCAGCCCGCGCCGCGCGGATCGCTCGACCTGCCCCCTTCTCCCGATGCTGCTCTGGCGACGGCGTTCCCGCAGGAAGTCACCAGCTTCATGGTCGATCGCGACAGCTGCGACCATTTCCGGGGGGAAGAGCCCTATGATGGGGAAAGGCGCGTGTTCCTGATGGAGAGCATCGCCGAGCTATGCACCGGCACCGACGCGAAACTCGCCATGCTGCGCCGCCGCTATGCCGGAGATTCGGCCGTCATCGCGGCGTTGCATGGCTATGAGGATCGCATCGAGGGGCAACCCTGATCGACCGATCAGGTGGTAAGTAGTGCGTCGATAGCCTTTGCAAGGTCTATGTCACGGCGCGACAGGCCATCGGCGTCATGGGTCGTCAACGTAATGTCGACGCGATTATAGACGTTGAACCATTCGGGATGGTGGTTCGCCTGTTCGGCGAGCAGCGCCACTCTGGTCATGAAACCGAACGCCTCGCTGAAGTCGGAAAAGG
This sequence comes from Sphingobium sp. TomMM35A, assembly GCF_054771735.1. Lineage (NCBI taxonomy): Bacteria > Pseudomonadati > Pseudomonadota > Alphaproteobacteria > Sphingomonadales > Sphingobiaceae > Sphingobium > Sphingobium sp. TomMM35A. The sequence continues at coordinate 289,693 of NZ_BSRC01000001.1, read as the reverse complement.
TGAAGCGCCGCTTGATCCCCTCCGGCTCCGCCACAAGCGTCCATTCCGGGAGGGAAGCGAGCTCTTGCGCCCGTTCATCGCCGGACAGTTTACCAATCATGGCTCTATCCTCATAATAGTGTTTCGCCTATGTCGCAGCCATGTCAGACGCCGGTCAACCCCCTCTTTTCGCGCCAACCGTGGCGCAGATCGAACGACTGGCGCTTGAGGCGCTGGGGCGTTTGCCGGACCCTTTCCGATCCCATCTGTCCAATGTCGTCCTGTTCGTTGAGGAATTTGCCGACGACCGGATATTGAAGGAGATGGAGATCGATGACCCGTTCGGGCTGACCGGGCTTTACAGCGGACGGCCCGTGCGGGAAGCAGAGCAGACGGGGGACAGCCCGCCTACCGTGCATCTTTTCCGGCGGCCGCTGCTGGATGAATGGGTGGAGACGGGCGTGCCGCTCGATGCGCTGATTACCCATGTGGTGGTGCATGAGATCGGCCATCATTTCGGGCTTTCCGACGTCGACATGCAGGTGCTGGAGGACATGGTCGCGTCATGAGCGGCGTGGCGCTGCGGTTGTCGGGCATCGCCTGCGCGCGTGGCGGGCGGTTGCTGTTCAGGGGCGTGGACCTGGCGCTGGAACAGGGTGGTAGCGCCCTGCTTCGCGGGCCGAACGGGATCGGCAAGTCGAGCCTGATGCGCATTTGCGCGGGGCTGCTGCGGCCGACGGCGGGGACGATCGAGCGGCGCGGCAGGATCGCGCTGGCGGACGAGCGGCTGGCGCTCGATCTGGAAGAGCCTTTGGCGCAAGCTCTCGGCTTTTGGGCGCGGCTGGATGGTGCGGACGGACATGCGCTTGATGGTGCATTGGAAGCTATGGCGCTGGGGCCGCTTGTGGGGATTCCGGTGCGGATGCTCTCGACCGGGCAGCGCAAGCGGGCGGCGCTGGCGCGGGTGATTGCGAGCGGCGCTGAACTGTGGCTGCTGGATGAGCCGGGCAATGGGCTCGACGACGCTTCGCTCGAGCTGCTCGGCGCGGCGGTGGCGGCGCATCTGGCGCGGGGGGGGATCATGCTGGCGGCTTCGCATCAGCCGCTGCCGATGGCGTCACCCGTGGTGATCGACCTTGCCGCCTATGTCGCGGAGGAGGCGGCGTGAGGGTGATGGCGCTGCTGGTGGCGCGGGATTTGCGGCAGGCGTGGCAATCGGCGGGGCTGTGGCTGCCGGTGGCATTCCTGCTGCTGGTGGCGAGCCTGTATCCCTTTGCCGTGGGGCCTGACGCGGCGCTGCTACGGCGGTCGGGTGGCGGCATGCTGTGGATCGCGGCGCTGCTGGCGAGCCTGTTGCCCGTGGACCGGCTAATCGCGCCTGACCGGGACGCAGGGGTGCTCGACCAGATCGCGTTGCGGGGCGTAGGCGAGGAAACGCTGATGCTGGCGCGGCTGATCGCGCATTGGCTGGGTTTTGGCCCGGCGCTGATGATCGCAACCCTGCCCGCGAGCGCGCTTCTGAAGCTGGACGGCGCGACGGTTTGGATGCTGGAATTGGGTCTGCTGATCGGCACGCCTGCGCTCGCGGCTTTGGGATTGCTGGTGGCGAGCCTGACCGCGGGGCTTCGGTCAAGCGGGGCGCTGGCAGGGTTGTTGGCCCTGCCGTTGGCGGTGCCGCTGCTGATATTCGGTGCGGGGACGCTGGGCGACGGCAGTGGAGCGGCGCTCAAGTTCCTGGGCGCGGCGTCGCTGCTGCTGGTTGCCATCACGCCCTTTGCGGCGGGGGCTGCGATCAGGGCGGGACGGGAATGATAGGGTTCGCCGCCTCGCTGTTGTTCGTCCTGATTTGGTCGACCGGGTTTATCGTTGCGCGCGGAACAGTGCCCCATGGCGCGCCGGAATTGATCCTCAGCCTGCGCATGACACTCACGGCTCTGCTGCTGGGATTTGTGGCGTGGCGTGCCGGGCAGAAGCTTCCCCGCGGCAAGCGGCTGATGCTGCATCTGGCGGCGGGCGCGATGCTGCATGGGGTTTATCTGACCGTGAGCTGGTGGGCCGTCTATCGCGGAATGCCTGCTGGCATCATGTCGTTGCTTGGCGCGCTGCAGCCGCTGATGGTGGCCGTGGCAGGCGCATTCCTGCTGGGCGACCGCCTGCTCGCGCGCGGGTGGGCGGGCCTGGCGATCGCCATCGCGGGCGTGGTCTGCGTGCTACTGCCAGCGATCGAACGGTCGGGCGCGGGCGCGGTGCCGCTGCTACCCGTGGTAGCGGGCTTGCTGTCGGTAGTAGCGATGGCGGCAGGGACGCTGGTGCAGCGCGGCTCGCTGTCAGGGGATGGCATATGGATTTCCGGCGCGGTGCAAAATGCAGGCGGCGCGTTCGTCGCCATCACCGCAGCCCTGATCGCTGGGGAGACCCGCTGGGATGGCGCGCCTATCCTGTGGCTGGGGCTCGCATGGTCAGTGCTGGGCCTGTCAGCGGGCGGCCTTTCGCTGCTGGTATGGCTGGTGCGGACGCAAGGTCCGACGCGGATGTCGATGCTGCTGCTCTTGGTGCCGCCGCTTGCTGCGGTGGAGGCGTGGCTGCTATTTGGTGAGAAGCTGGTGCCGGTTCAGTTGGCCGGCTTCGCGCTGGCGCTGGGCGGAGTGCTGCTGGGCCGGTCACAAGGCAAGCGGGAGGCGGTTAGCGAACCGGCTTAAGCTAGTGGGCGATTAGGCGAGGAGAAAAGCCCCCTTTGACTGTCTGCTTGCAGCAGGCGCCAGGACAGGCTTCGATAAGCTCAGGGCGAACGGTGATTGCGAGGCCCTGCTTCTTGCCTGGTGCGCGCCGATCTGCCTCCTTCGCGTAGCAGGTTCTCAGGCGTCCCTTAGCCGCTCGTGATGGCGGATCACTTCATCAATGATGAAGCGCAGGAATTTTTCGGTGAAATCGGGATCGAGATTGGCATCCGTCGCCAGCTGACGCAGGCGGCTGATCTGACGCTCCTCCCGGCCCGGATCGGCGGGCGGCAGGGCGTGGGTCGCCTTATATTCGCCGACAGCCTGGGTGATCTTGAAGCGTTCCGCGAGCATGAATACGAGGGCAGCATCGATATTGTCGATGCTCTCGCGATACCGCTTCAAAGTGTCGTCCACGCCGGTCCCTTCCGAATATCCGCGCGCTTTTTGCCCCATCCGTCGCTCTGTGCAAGCTATTCCCGCTTGCTATCTGCATTTTGCACCGCCACATGGGCCGGGTCATGACCGCACCTGCCCCCGGCCCCATCTCCGGCAATGTCCACCCCATCGGCCGCGCCAACGGCGAGCCTTCGCTCACCCCCATGATGGCGCTGGTTGCCGAAGGCATGAACCAGGTCAATGCGGTCATATTGGACCGGATGCAGTCGCGCATTCCCTTGATCCCGGAACTGGCCGGCCACCTGATCGCGGGCGGCGGCAAGCGGATGCGCCCGATGCTGACCCTCGCCTGCGCTCAATTGGTCGGCTATGCGGGCAGCCGCCACTATAAGCTCGCAGCGGCGGTCGAGTTCATTCACACCGCAACACTGCTGCATGATGATGTGGTCGATGGATCGGGCCTGCGCCGGGGCCGCAAGACCGCCAATATCATCTGGGGAAACAGCGCCAGCGTGCTGGTGGGCGATTTCCTCTTCTCCCGTGCCTTTGAGCTGATGGTCGAGGCGGAATCGCTCAAGGTGCTGAAGATCCTGTCCAACGCCTCGGCGGTGATCGCGGAAGGTGAGGTCAATCAATTGACCGCGCAGCGCCGCATCGACACGAGCGAAGAGCAATATCTGGACATCATCGGGGCGAAGACAGCCGCGCTGTTCGCCGCGGCCTGCCGCATATCCGCCGTCGTCGCGGACCGGGACGAGACGGAAGAAAAGGCGCTGGATGTCTATGGCCGGAACCTTGGCATCGCATTCCAGCTGATCGACGATGCGATCGATTATGAATCGGACGGCGCCACGATGGGCAAGGATGCAGGCGACGATTTCCGCGACGGCAAGGTGACGCTGCCCGTGATCCTGGCCTATGCCCGCGGTTCCGAAGAAGATCGCGCTTTCTGGAAGCAGGCGATCGCAGGCAATCGGGTCAGCGACGAGGATTTGGCGCATGCGACCGGGTTGCTGCGCAAGACGGGCGCGATCAACGATACGCTCGCGCGGGCAAGACTCTATGGCCAGCGCGCCATCGATGCGCTCGGCAGGTTCGACACGGGCAAGGCCAAGGCAGCGCTGACCGAAGCCGTCGAATTCGCCATCGCTCGCGCTTATTGAGGAACAGGCGCGCTCCGATCGTATAGGTGTGCAGGCGCATGTGGTTCTGACGACAGGGCGCGGCAGAGGCTGAAGCGGACGCGCATGGACATCATCCTATCTCCTGAAACGCTGGCCTTCCTTATGGCGGCGGCCCTGATTTCCGGATTCATCGACGCGATGGCTGGAGGCGGCGGGCTGATTTCCCTGCCTGCATTGCTGGCGGCAGGCGTGCCGCCCGTAGCAGCCGTGGGCACCAACAAGCTGCAATCATCGCTGGGTACATTTGGCGCCTGCGTCGCTTACGCGCGCGCCGGGCATATGGATCTGAAAACCTATCGCTGGCCGATCATCGCAGCATTTGTTGGGTCGGTAGGTGGCGCCTGGCTGCTTCAGCGGGTGGACCCCGGCATATTGGCGGGATTGATGCCGGGTCTGCTGATCGCGCTCGCAGGCTATTTCACCTTTTCGCCCCGCTTAAGCGAGATGGATCGGCACAGCCGGGTGGGAATGGCGGGGCTGAGCCTGTCGATCGGCGTCATTGGCATTTACGACGGCTTCTTTGGACCGGGTGCCGGAGCATTTTACGCCACCATCTTCCTGGCATTGGGCGGACTGGGCCTGGTCCGCGCGACGGCGCAGACAAAGGCGGCCAACCTTGCCAGCAATGTAGCGGGCCTGTTGACGATGGTCGCTGGCGGTCATGTGCTTTGGATCGCGGGGCTGACGATGGCTGTCGGCAGCATCACCGGCAGCCAGATCGGATCGCGCCTGGCCATGCGGTTCGGCAGCAAGCTGATACGGCCCCTGCTGATCATAATGTCCCTGGGCCTCACAGCAAAGATGCTGCTCGACCCGGACAACCCGGTCCATAGACTGCTGTTTGGATAAAGCCTGGCGTTGCAGCGGCATTGCACCGGATGACGATTGGGGCGAGAGGAGCAGATCATGAGCGCCACCCTGCCCATCCACGATATTCTCCCTCATTTGCTGAGCAGCCTGCGTGACAGGAACAGCGCGGTGCTGGTGGCACCGCCGGGCGCTGGCAAGACGACGGCTGTCGCACCTGCCTTGCTGAATGAGCCGTGGTGTACGGGGCAGGTGCTGCTGCTGTCCCCCCGCAGGCTGGCAGCGCGCGCGGCGGCCGAGCGGATTGCGGAGCTGATGGGCGGCGTGCCGGGCGGGGTCGTTGGCTATGCGACGCGGATGGACAGCAGGCAGTCGGCCGCAACGCGCCTGCTCGTCCTGACGGAGGGGATTTTCGTCCGCCGGATTCAGGATGATCCGGAGCTTGCCGGAGTATCGGCGATCCTGTTCGACGAAGTTCATGAGAGGAGTTTGGACAGCGACTTCGGGCTGGCACTGGCGCTGGATGCGCAAGCGGCGCTGCGTCCTGATCTGCGCATCGTGCCGATGTCGGCGACGCTGGATGGCGCCCGCTTTGCCGCGTTGCTGGACGATGCGCCGGTGCTGGAGAGCGAAGGCCGCATTCAGCCGCTGGAGTTGCGGCACATCGGCCGGGCGGCGGAAAAGCGGATCGAGGATGAGATGGCCGGGGCCGTGCGGCGGGCGCTGGCGGAGGAGGCCGACGGCGACCTGCTTGCGTTCCTGCCCGGCGTGGCGGAGATCGAGCGGACGGCGGAGCGGCTGGACGGGATCGGCGTCGAGCTGCATCGGCTGCACGGCAGCCTGGACCCGGCAGCGCAGCGTGCCGCCATCCGTCCTTCACGGGAGGGAAAGCGCAAGGTGATCCTTGCGACCTCGATCGCTGAAACCAGCCTGACCATCGATGGAGTGCGGATCGTGATCGACTCTGGCCTGGCTCGAAGGCCGCGTTATGACCGGGCGGCGGGGGTGACGCGGCTGGTCACGGAACGGGCGAGCCAGGCAGCCGCGACCCAACGTGCGGGGCGTGCTGCAAGGCAGAGGCCGGGCGTGGCCTATCGGCTGTGGGAAGCGGCCGCCACGGCGGGCATGCCGCCTTTCGATCCGCCCGAGATATTGGAAAGCGATCTATCGAGCCTGCTGCTTGATTGCGCGTTGTGGGGGGTGAGCGACCCGGCCAGCTTACGCTGGCTCGACCCGCCGCCCCGCCCCGCGCTGGATGAGGCGCGCAAGCGGCTGACGGTGCTGGAGGCGCTGGACGAGGATGGGCGCATAACGCCGCATGGCAAGGCGCTGGCGCGGCTGCCGGTGGAGCCGCGGATCGGGCATATGCTGGTGCGCGCGGGCGAATTGGGGCTCGCTGACGTGGCGGCGGAGATCGCGGTGCTGCTGGGCGAGCGGGGCATTGGCGGGCAGGATGTGGACCTGTCGCAACGGCGGCTACGCTGGCGGCGGGAAAGCGGAAAGCGGGCCGATGCGGCCAAGGCAATGGCCAGGCGCTGGGCGAAGCTGGTGGCTTCCGGACAAACAATGGCGGCGGGCGAGCATGATGCGGGGCTATGTCTTGCGCTGGCCTTCCCTGACCGCGTGGCCAAGCGCCGCTCTGCCGACGGCGCGGAATGGGCCAGCGTCGGCGGGCGCGGATTCCGGCTTGATCCGCTAAGCCCGCTCGCGCGTGAGGAATGGCTCGCAGTCGGGGAAGTACAGGGCAGCGCGGCGGGAGCGCGTATCCTTTCAGCCGCGCCGATCAGCGAAACTGAAGTGTTGCGGCTGTTCAGCAAGCGTGTGAAGGAGCATCGGACGGTGCGGTTCCGGGCCGGGACGGGCGGCATCGAGGCTCTGCGCGAGAGACGTCTGGGCGCGGTGCGGCTGACGTCCGGATCGGATGACCGGCCGGACCCTGATGCTGTCGTAGCAGCTTTGCTGGATGGGGTCAGGCAGGGTGGGCTTGATCTGCTGCCTTGGTCGGACGCGGCGCGATCATTGCGGATGCGGGCTGGCTTTGCGGGGGTGGAGGCGTTGGCGGATGCCGCGTTGCTGGCGACGCTCGACGAGTGGCTTTCGCCCCTGCTCGCGGGCAAGAGGCGCCTGTCGGACATCGACCGGTCGCAATTATCCGGCGTTCTTGAGGGCATCATCGGCTGGGACGGCAAGCAACAACTCGACCGCCTGGCTCCCCCGGCGTTTCAGTCACCAGCGGGGAGCAGCCATGAGATCGACTATGCAGCAGAAGGCGGGCCACGCGTGGAGCTTCGGGTGCAGGCGCTGTTCGGCCTTGCCGAGCATCCGGTCGTCGGCAGCGAGCGCATCCCGCTGGTCCTCTCCCTCACCTCTCCCGCCGGGCGACCGATACAGACGACGCGAGACCTGCCGGGCTTCTGGGCGGGAAGCTGGAGTGCGGTCGCAAAAGAGATGCGCGGGCGCTATCCCCGGCATCCATGGCCCGACGATCCGGCAGGCGCCGCCGCCACGCTCCGCACGAAACACGCCGATGCCCGCTCCAAGTCTTGACTTCCGGGCGCACGCTGGTGCAACGGACCCATCGCCCTTCCCAGGAGTTTGACGCGATAATGGCTGCGCGCATCTACCAGATTCAGAAAAATGCCCTCCAGTCCGGCAAGGCGCGGACCGACAAATGGGTATTGGAATTTGCGCCGAGCGAGGCGAAGAAGCCAGACCCGCTGACGGGCTGGGCCGGATCGGGTGATACGCAGAGCCAGGTGAAGCTGACCTTTCCGTCGCTGGACGCGGCGCGTGCCTATGCCGACAAATATGAAATCGGCTACACCTTCATTCCGACGCCGCCCAAGACGCTGAAGATTCAGGCTTACGCCGACAATTTCCGGTAAGAGCGCGCGAAGCCGCTCATAATCGGGCGCGATGCTGCCTGATTGACGCCTTATTCCCTTGCCAAGAGGCGGGACTTGGGGGCAAAAACCGCCCTTTCATGGGAAAGCTTTGAACAGATCATGACGGATCGCCAGCAGATTTTCGACAGCATCGCCGCGCAAATCGCTCCTTTCAACAAGAAGGGCGTCGACCTCAGCGAAGCGACGACCTTCGCAGGCGACCTGGAATGGGACAGCCTGACCGTCATGGATTTCGTTGCGGCGATCGAGGATGAGTTCGACATCATCATCACCATGAACATGCAGGCTGAGATCGAAAATATCGGTCAGCTTGTGGACGCTGTGGCGAAGTTGAAGGGCTGATCCAGTCCCCTCCGTTCACTTCGCCCCTCTTGCGCCTCGCGCAGGGCGGATGATGAAGAGGACGGGCAAGAATTTTCGACTGACGCATCTCGACTTGCTCGACGCTGCTCGAACCCTAACGGAAATATGCGATGACCGACGCTGTAGAGACCGCCACCGACGCCCATACGCCTGCTGAAGTCCCGGGCGCGCGCGACCTCTTTTCCAAATTCGATCCCTTGATCGCCGAGCGCGAAGCGCTGCTCGCGACCGGGGTGCGTGATCCCTTCGCGATCGTCATGGATGAGGTGAAGTCCCCTACCCAGGCTGTGATCAAGGGCAAGGACACGATCCTGCTCGGCACATATAACTATATGGGCATGACTTTCGACCCGGACGTCGTCGCGGCGGGCAAGAAGGCGCTTGACGAATTCGGAGCCGGAACCACCGGCAGCCGCGTATTGAACGGCACCTACCAGGGCCACAAGGAAGTCGAAGACGCGCTGAAGGAATTTTACGGCACGTCGGGCGCCATGGTCTTTTCGACCGGCTATCAGGCGAACCTTGGGATGATTTCCACGCTGGCTGGGAAGGGCGACTATGTCGTGCTGGACGCAGACAGCCACGCGTCCATCTATGACGGCTGCTTCCTGGGGGACGCAGAAATCGTCCGCTTCCGCCACAACAGCGTCGAGGATCTGGACAAGCGTCTCGGCCGCCTGCCTGCGGATGCGCAGAAGCTGGTGGTGCTGGAAGGCGTCTATTCAATGCTGGGCGACGTCGCCCCCCTGCCCGAGATGGTGGCTGCGGTACGCAAGCACGCCAATTGCATGATCCTGGTGGACGAAGCCCATGGCATGGGCTTTTTCGGCGCAAACGGCCGCGGCGTGTACGAGGAGCAGGGCGTAGAAAAGGATGTCGATTTCGTCGTGGGCACCTTCTCCAAGTCGGTCGGCACCGTGGGCGGCTTCTGCGTATCGAACCATCCCAAGTTCGAGGTTCTGCGCCTCGTCTGCCGTCCTTATGTCTTTACCGCCTCGCTGCCGCCGAGCGTCGTTGCAACCGCGGCGACATCGATCCGCAAGCTGATGCATGCTGGCGAAAAGCGCGCGCATCTGTGGAAGAACAGCCAGCGGCTGCACAAGGGCCTTACCGATCTTGGCTTCAAGCTGGGCACCGAAACGCCGCAGTCCGCGATCATCGCCGTCATCCTGACCGACCAGACGCAGGCCGTGGCAATGTGGCAGGCTCTCCTAGAGCTCGGACTTTACGTTAACATGGCGCGTCCTCCGGCCACTCCGGCAGGAACCTTCCTGCTGCGTTGTTCGCTTTGCGCGGAGCATAGCGACGAACAGGTTGGCCAGATCATCGGCATGTTCGAGGCAGCGGGCAAAGCCACAGGCGCGATCGCCTGATCGCGCAACGCCGTTGCGTCGGCGAAAAGAGGCGAGCGAGCGGCAACATGGGTCATCGCCTGGAACCTTTTGTGCCTTGATATTTTCGCTGTAATGCTGTTCGTCTAAGATCAGGGGTTGATGGCAGACAGCTATTACATGGACGACCAGGAGTCTGGCTGGCGGGCTGCGGTGCGACGCTCCCTTCCGCTGGTCCTCGTGATATTGCTGATAGGGTCCTTGGGAACCCTGCTCTACAGCGCCAGCAGCGCGTCGCGCGATCATGAGCGGGCGCTGCAAGAACAACGCCGCAGCTTCGAGATCATCGCGCTCGCTCGTGCATTCGAGGCCAAGACGGCACGCGCAGAGGTGACCTTGGCGCGCTATGTCATCAGCCTGGACCCAGACGTGGGCCGCCTTTTCCAGGATCAGTGGCGCACCGCATCCAGTCAGCTCAAGCTGCTGAACTACGCCACGCGCCGATCCGGTTGGCAACGCGCCAATGTGCGGGAATTGCAGGACGCCTTTCAGCAGCGGGGCAAGACGCTAAGCGAAATCGGGCTGCGCACCACTTATGACCAGAAGATGGCGGCATTGGCGCAGTTTCACCGTGCGGGCCGGTCGGAAGATTTGAAGCATATCACGGCCTTGCTTGACCGGGTGATCCAGGCGGAAAATGCCCGGCTGCAGGAGCGGAGCCTGGCCGTTAAGCTGGCGGGCAACCGGACGCAATTTGTCGATCGTACGTCCCGGCTGTTCGGGCTGGTGCTGCTGGTCTGCGTGCTCTTCGCGCTGTGGGTCGCGAATGCTGCCTATAGCGAGCGGCGCATGGCGCGGCGCATGGCCGAATCGGAGGCGGAGCGCGCCGACCGGTTGGAAGAAGCCGTGGCGGCGCGAACGGCCGAACTGTCGGATGCTTACGAGCAGTTGAAGAAGGAAACGTCGGAGCGCGCTGCCGCAGAGGAAAATCTCCGCCAGATGCAGAAGATGGACGCCGTCGGACAGTTGACCGGCGGCATTGCCCATGACTTCAACAATATGCTGGCGGTGGTGGTCGGCGGATTGGAACTGGCCAAGCGCAGGCTGCGCCTCAAGCCGCAGGAGGCGGCGCGCCATCTGGACAATGCGATGGAAGGGGCGAACCGTGCCGCCGCCCTCACCCGCCGCCTGCTCGCCTTTGCCCGATCAGAGCCGTTGTTGCCGAGCGCGGTCGATCTCGACATGCTGGTCGGCGGTATGGGTGAACTGATTGACCGGTCGATCGGCGATCAGATCATCGTGTCGATCGACAGGCAGGCGAAGGGCTGGCGCATTTTCGTCGATCAGCATCAGATGGAAAATGCCGTGCTCAATCTGTGCGTCAACGCGCGTGACGCCATGGAGGGTCGCGGGCGGCTGCTGATCCGAACCGGGCAAGCGCATCTGGCGAGCCATGAAATCGGCGAATGTGCCGAGGGCGATTATGTCACGCTGAGCGTCAAGGACGATGGCTGCGGCATGAGCCCGGATGTGTTGGCACGTGTGTTCGAACCCTTCTTCACCACCAAGCCGGTTGGCAAGGGAACGGGCCTGGGGCTGAGCCAGATTTTCGGCTTCGTCCGGCAGAGCCAAGGCGAAATCCGTATTGAATCCGAGCCAGGTGAAGGGACCAGCGTTCACATCTACCTGCCACGGAAGATTGGCATGGAGAAAGCCGCCGACGCTGAACAGTCTTTGCCAGAGGGTGAGCCGGTATTGCATCCGCCCACCCGCATCCTGGTCGTGGAAGATGATCCGCGGGTCCTGAACCAGACCATGTCCGCACTTGCGGAACTGGGCCATTTGCCCGTTGCCTGCGACCACCCGTCAAAGGCAGCGAAGCTGTTGACCAGCCATGGTGACATCGGCCTGATCATGAGCGACGTGTTGATGCCCGACATGACGGGTCCTGAAATGATCCGCACCCTGCCCCCGGCATTTGCCAGCCTGCCTGTGCTGTTCGTCACCGGCTATGCGGGTGACATCGCCGAAGGTACGGACTTTGGCGGGCATGAGGTGCTGCGCAAGCCCTACACGTTGATGGGCCTGTCCCAGGCGCTTTCCAATGCGCTCAGCGGATCGCACCACCCCGGAACAGCCGCGGCAGCAGAGTAAGCGCGCCGACAAGCGGCCAGCGCCGCTGCCAGGGCTTGATCTGGATGCTTGTGCCTGCGTGACGGTTGATCTTCCACGCCAGATAATCGATTCCGCCCGCATAGGTGAAGCTGGCCTTGGCGAGGCGGATGACGGAGAGATATTTGCCGCGCCTTTGCAGAGCGCGCCAACGCTTGGCCGGATCTGGCGGTGAAGGCGGCAAGCCTTGAGCCAGGGCGGCCTCTCCGAAGCGGCGATAGCGATCGGGATCGGCATCGACGATCGAAACCGAACGCCCCTTCTTCTCCGCCCGCAGTTCGGCATTATAGGTGAGGGTGAAACCCGCCTTCCAAAGCGACAGCGCGTCCTGCGCCTGGGTCATCGGACGAGCAAGCGACAGGAGCGTAGGGGCGGCGCCCGCGACCGCGCTGATCGCGCGCTGGCGGGCGAGATCGTCTGCGGCCCAGAGCAACCGCGCAGGCTGCGCGAAGCGGGCCCAGACCGAGACATTGTCGGCGGCGGGGCTGTTCAGGCGCGCGAAGTCAGCCTCCGAGAGTATGGCATATTTGGCGATCAGGCCATTATGTTCGAACGGAAAGACATTGGGCGGGATCAGCCGGTTGGCGGTGGCAAGCCAGCTTCTTCCGTAAGCGGCGCGATAGCTGGACACGATGAGGTAGAAGTCGAGCATCAACCCGTCGAGATTGCGCTCCCGCAGACAGGAGCCGTAGAACAGCACCGCCCGCGCCGCTTCTGGATATTGCGCCGCCAGCGCCCCGGCCATCGCCGCAGCGCGCGGGTCGGCGGATGCTGTGAGTTCGGCTGTGACAAGGCGGAGGAGCGGGTTGGGCATCGCGTTCGCCATATCCGGTCCGGCAGAACTTGTCGAAGGGTCAGCCATCAAAGGCCGTCAGGCGCCACCTTTCGGAACAGCAGCGACAGATTATTGGCGGGCATTTCGATCAGCTTGTCCAGCGAGAAGCCTCGCGCCTCGGCGGCAGCCGAAACCTCATCGATGCGACGCAAGCCCCATTGTGGGTCGCGCGCCTTGAGCGAAGCATCGAAGGCGAGATTGCTAGGGGCGGTTTCCACCTCGTCCCGGATGAAGGGGCCGTAAAGGTAGAGGAGACCGCCTGCAGGAAGCGTTTTCCCGGCACCTTCCATCAGGCCGAGCGTCGCGGACCAAGGGCTGATGTGCGCCATGTTGATGCATATGATCGCGTCGGCCCTGTTGACCGGCCAGGGAGCAGCCGCATCGAGCATGACCGGCGGGAGGAGATTGGGAAGTTTGGCCTCCGCCCGCCATGCGCCGATCGATGCCAGCGCCGAAGGGTCAGGGTCGCTGGGCTGCCAATTGAGGTAAGACAAAGCGGCGGCGAAGTAAGCGGCATGCTCACCGCTGCCGCTCGCCACCTCCAGCACAAGTCCGGAAGATGGCAGCGCGTCACGGAGTACCTCGAGGATGGCGTCGCGGTTCCGCAGCGTTGCGGGGGCGTGAAGCTTGTTGCTCGCCGCCCCCGCGTCGCCCGAAACCCAGACGCTCACTCCGCCGCCTGCGCCAGCGCCGGGTCTGTCCAGCTGAGGACCGGCTTGCGGGCGGCCAGCGTTTCATCGAGACGGCGGCGAGGGGCGAAATAGGGCGCGCCCTTCAACGCCTCGTCCCCGGCCTTGGCGCGTTCCGCGAGGCTGCGGAGCGCCATGATGAACTGGTCGAGCGCTGCCTTGCTTTCCGTTTCGGTGGGCTCGACCAACATCGCGCCGTGGACGACCAGCGGGAAATACATGGTCATCGGATGGAAGCCCTCGTCGATCAGCCCCTTGGCGATGTCGAGCGTGGTGAAGCCTTCGGCCAGGCCCTTGTCGCTGAACAGCGCCTCATGCATGCACGGGCCGCTTTGGCCGAACGGGGCATCCAGCACATCGTCCAGGCTGCGAAGGATATAATTGGCGTTCAGCACCGCGTCGCTTGCGACTTGGCGCAGACCGTCCGCGCCATGGCTGAGGATGTAGGTCAGCGCGCGCGTGAACATGCCCATCTGGCCATGGAAGGCGACCATGCGGCCGAAGCTGCTGGCATGATGTTCGTCCGCCGTTTCTTCCTCGACCAGCACGAAGCTGTCGCCTTGACGCTCCACGAAGGGCAGCGGCGCGAAAGGAGTGAGCGCTTGGCTGAGCACCACCGGCCCGGAGCCGGGACCACCGCCGCCATGGGGCGTCGAGAAGGTCTTGTGCAAGTTGATGTGCATCGCGTCGACGCCGAGGTCGCCGGGGCGGACTCGGCCTACGATGGCGTTGAAGTTCGCGCCGTCGCAATAGACGAAGGCTCCGGCGGCATGCACCGCGTCGGAAATCGTCTTCATGTCACGCTCAAACAGGCCGCAGGTGTTGGGGTTGGTGATCATCACCGCCGCGACGTCCGGGCCGAGCCGGGCCTTCAAGGCTTGCAGATCGACGCGGCCGTCCGGGGTCGCCGGAATATCCTCGACCTTATAGCCGCAGAAGGCCGCCGTGGCGGGGTTGGTGCCGTGCGCGCTTTCGGGCACGAGAATGACGCTCCGCGCGTCGCCCCGGGCTTCCAGTGCGGCGCGGATCGCGAGCAAGCCGCACAGCTCGCCATGCGCGCCCGCCTTGGGGCTCATCGCGACCGAGTGCATGCCGGTCAGCTTGACCAGCCATTCGGCAAGCTCATGGATCACCGCGAGCGCACCCTGCACCGTCGATTGCGGCGCAAGCGGGTGAAGGTCAGCGAAGCCGGGCATCCGCGCGACCTTCTCGTTGAGGCGCGGGTTATGCTTCATCGTGCAGCTGCCAAGCGGGAACAGGCCAAGGTCGATGGCGTAATTCTGGCGACTGAGGCGGGTGTAATGGCGCACCGTCTCCTGCTCGGACAAGCCGGGCAAGCCGATCCCGTCAGTGCGAGCAAGGGTGCCGAGGCGGCTTTCCACCTTGGGCGCTTCTGCGAAATCGACGCCGGTGGTGTCGGTCGAGCCAATCTCGAAGATCAGCGCCTCCTCCAGCATCAACGCGCGGTTGCCGGTGGCGGTTGCAGCAATCCCAGCTTCTTGGGTCACGGCTTGCGGCGCGGTGGGGCGGCCTTCCTTGAGCATGGTCATGCCAGTTCCTCCTCAAGCGCCCTGGCCAGGGCTTCGATATCTTCGGCGGTCACGGTTTCGGTGACGGCGACGACAAGGCCGTTTCCGATCTCCGGAGCATCCGGGAACAGGCGTCCCAAAGACACGCCCCCAAGCACCCCCTTGTCGGCGAGATTGCGCACGGTTTCGCGGGCATCCTTGGAAAGCACCAGCGTGAATTCGTTGAAGAAGCTGCCGTTGAGCAGCTTGACACCGGGCACCTGCGCCAACCGTTCGGCGGCCTGAACGGCAAGGCCATGGTTCAACATCGCCAATTCGCGCAGTCCCTTCTCACCCAGCAGCGTCATGTGGATGCTGAACGCCAGGGCGCAGAGGCCTGAATTGGTGCAGATGTTGGACGTCGCCTTCTCACGCCGGATATGCTGTTCACGGGTGGAGAGGGTCAACACGAAGCCACGCTTGCCCGCGGCATCCACCGTTTCGCCACACAGGCGGCCGGGCATCTGGCGGACATATTTCTGCTTGCACGCGAAGAGGCCGAGATAAGGGCCGCCAAATTGCAGGCCGACCCCGATCGACTGACCCTCGCCTACGACGATGTCGGCGCCCATGTGACCCGGCGCCTTGATCGCGCCCAAAGCCACAGGCTCGGTCACGACGGCAACCAGCAACGCGCCCGCTTCATGCGCGGCATCGGCAAGTGGGGTGAGATCGGCTATGCGGCCCAGAATGTCTGGATATTGGACGACGACGCAGCTCGTATCCTTGTCAATCCCGGCAATCAGCGCGTCGATGTCGGTTTCGGCATCCAATGTCGGTGCCTCATGCACGAGCGCATCACCGGTGAACTTCGCCATGGTCTTTGCGACCGAGACATAATGGGGGTGTAGGCCCGATGACAGGATCGCCTTGCCACGCTTGGTGATGCGGCGAGCCATGCCGATCGCTTCCCAGCAGGCGGTGGAGCCATCATACATGGACGCATTGGCCACATCGCAGCCGAGCAGGCGCGCGACCTGCGTCTGAAATTCGAAAAGCACCTGCAACGTGCCTTGCGCGATTTCCGGCTGATAGGGGGTATAGGCCGTCAGGAACTCGCCGCGCTGGATCAGATGATCCACGCTGGCGGGAACATGGTGACGATAGGCCCCGGCGCCGAGAAAGAAGGGCGCTTCCCCTGCCGACAAATTCTTCCGAGCCAACGCCGCCATATGCCGTTCGACGGACAGTTCGCTGGCATGATCCGGCAAGCCGGGGATCTTGCCGGAAAGACGGGCTTCTGCGGGGACGTCGATGAACAGGTCATCGATCGAAGACGCGCCGATGACGGACAGCATGTCCTGCCGGTCTGAGTCGGTAAGGGGTAGGTAGCGCATATTCCGTAAACTCCGCCCTCCCCCCTTTTGATCTCCCCATCCGCGTGCGGGAGGGGCCGGGGGGACGGTTTGTTGAGGAGACGGCAACACTCGCCCTCCCCCAAACCCCTCCCCCAAGCGGGAGGGGAATATTGCTCAAAGGGAAGCCACGAGCTTCTTGTAGGCTGCTTCGTTCATCAGGCCTTCGAGCTCGCTCGCATCCGTCACGCGCAGCTTGAAGAACCAGCCATCTTCTTCCGCATCGCTGTTGACCAGGGCGGGCTCGTCTTCCAGCGCGCCGTTGGTTTCCACGACCTCGCCCGAAATCGGCGCATAGACGTCAGACGCAGCTTTGACCGATTCCACGACGGCCGCATCATCGCCCTTTTCGAAGGTCGTGCCTTCGGCAGGCAACTCCACGAATACGATGTCGCCCAGCTGTTCCTGCGCATAGTCCGTGATGCCGACCGTGGCGATTTCGCCCTCTACGTCGATCCATTCATGTTCGTCGGTGAAGTAACGGCTCATCTTACTGCTCTCCTCGGAGTGCTTGCTTGACCATAAAATCAGGAAATCAGGCCTTGCGGCGGTAGCGGTGTGGCACGAACGGCATGGGCGCTACGGTCGCCGCCACGCGCTTGCCACGCACTTCGATCTCCAATGCGGTGTCGATCGCGCTGTGGGGCAAGCTGACCCAGCCCATGGCGATAGGCGCGCCAACGGTCGGCGCAAAACCACCGGAGGTCACCTCTCCCACCCTGATCCCGTCGGCAAAGATCGGCGCGCCATCGCGAACCGGCAGGCGACCTTCAATCTTCAATCCCACGCGCTTCGAACCTGGGCCATCGGCCAGTTCCTTCATCACACGCGCATGGCCGATGAAACCGCCCTCCTCGCGGCGGCGCTTCTGGATGGCGAAGCCAAGATCCGCGCCGATCGTGCTGACGGCGGGTGTCAGGTCGTGGCCGTAGAGCGGAAGCCCGGCCTCAAGCCGCAAGGAATCCCGCGCGCCAAGGCCGATCGGCTTCACTTGCGGCAAAGCGCACAGAGCGTCCGCCAGCAGCACAGCGCTGTCTGCGGGAACGCTGATCTCAAAGCCGTCCTCCCCCGTGTAGCCCGACCGGCTGATCCACAGTGGGACGCCGCGCCAGGTGAAAAGACCCGACTGCATGAAAACAAGATCGCCTGTTTCGGGGATCAGGCTGGCCAGCGCCTCGCCTGCCTCAGGACCCTGAAGGGCGAGCAGCGCCTGCTCGTCCATATGGTTCATGACGACCTCGTCCGGCAGATGCTCGATCATCCAGCCAATGTCGTCATATTTGGTCGCGCCGTTGACGACCATGTAGATGTCCGCACCGTCGAACGCGCCCGCGCCCAGGCGAGAGACCATGAGGTCGTCGAGAATACCGCCTTCTTCATCAAGCAGCATCGAATAACGCTGGCGGAAAGGCTTCAGCCCCTTGACATCGCTCGGCAGCAGATATTCCAGCGCTTCGTCCACGCCGTCACCGGAGAAGGTGAGCTGGCCCATATGGCTGACATCGAACAGCCCGGCATGCTCGCGGACCCAGCCATGTTCGGCCATGATGCCTTCATATTGGATCGGCATGTGATAGCCCGCAAAGCCGACCATCCGCGCGCCTCGCGCACGATGCCAGGTATCGAGCGGCAGGTCCTGCAGCGGCAATTCTTCTTCGATATGTGCGATGTCGTCATTGCCGGACATGAGAGCGGCCTTTCGTGGCAAGGATATGGCGACAAACGCGTGGGTCCGGAAACGGACTCGTGACGTCTGCCACCCCCTCTGTCACGGAACCTGAGAGCTTTGACCACCAGCCGCGCGGCCGGATGGCTTACCCCTTCGGTGGGACGGCGCGAACCGTCCGCTTTCCAGAGTGCCTGCCCATGATGCGGTCCTTTGGCCTGAGAGATTCCGGGGCGGTTGCTCCTTCGGCGACGGGGTGGCCTGAAAGGCTTCCCATGCTCTCCCGCATCATGTCCGGACCCGAATCTGTCGGGCGCCGGTGACCCCGTTGCATTGCGGGAAATGACGTGCGCCGTCAATTGCTCAATCGGCTGCACCTTCTTCGCGCGCCAACCGTTGCGCCAATGCACGGGTCACCTTGCGCAGCTCGTCGAGACGATTGTCACTTACCGGGTCGCCCAGGACGAGATGCGCCAGGCTGTCATCGCCTTCGAACAGGCGCAGGAAATGGTCGACGCCGGTGAAATTGGAGTCCGCCACCAGATGGGCGCATAGCTCCACCCTGCCCGACCATTTGCGATCACCCCGGCTGCGCAGAAATGCGGCGAGATCTTCGAGTTGTGCCGCAAGGGCGGCTATCTGCGGATGAAGGGCCATATGGCAAAGGCTAGGGCGCGTTCAGGGCCAGCGCAACCGGCTCTTCAGGCGAGCGCCACTTCTCCGAAAATCTCCGCATGCCGCTTTTCCGCGTAGCGATCAGTCATGCCAGCGATGAAATCGCCGATGTGCCTGCTCCGGCGCGGCTCATCGAGCAGGCGATCATCCTGCCACTCGGCTGGCATCAGCTGCGGCTCCTGTTGATAGGCGCGGAACAGATCCCGCACGATGATGCGGGCGCGGTCGGCGGCGGCCAGTTGGGATGGATGATGATAGAGCGAAGCGTACATGAAGCGCTTCAGTTCACGTTCCTGCGCCGCCAGTTCGGGGGAGAAGCAGACGAGCGCGCGTCCGGCGTTGCGCACATCCTCGACCGCTTCGATGCGTTCGTCCGCGATGTTCCGGCGGGTGGACGCGATGAGGTCATTCGCCATGAGGCCAATCTGTTCACGCACCAACTCGCGCAGCAGGCGTTCCTGCGGAATATCAGGATAGCGCGCACGCACCCGCTCCCAGCAATGCCTGACGACCGCGACCTCCATCAGTTGCTCGAGCGTCAGCAAGCCAGCGCGCAGGCCATCGTCGATGTCGTGATTGTCATAGGCGATATCGTCGGCAATCGCGGCCAACTGCGCCTCCAGCGAGGCGTGGGAGGACAGTTCCAACGGAAATAGCCCATCCACTTCCCGCATTGCCCAACCGGGATAATCGACCGGGCCATTATGCTTGGCGAGCCCTTCCAGCATTTCCCAGCTGAGGTTGAGCCCGGCGAAACAGGGATAGGGCGACTCCAGCAGCATGAGCGTGCGGAGGGTGTGCGCATTGTGGTCGAAACCGCCATGATCCTCCAGGGCCGCTTCCAGCGCCTCCTCACCCGCATGACCAAAGGGGGGATGGCCTATGTCATGGGCGAGGCACAGTGCTTCGGTCAGATCCTCATTGAGGCCGAGGGTGCGCGCCGTTGTCCGGCCGATTTGCGCGACTTCCAGACTGTGGGTCAGGCGGACGCGGAAATGGTCGCCATCCGGGGAAACGAACACCTGCGTCTTGTGCCGCAACCGGCGAAAGGCGATCGAGTGAATGATGCGATCACGATCCCGCTGAAAGATGTCACGCGGGCCACGCAATTCGCCGCCGGGTTCAGGATGCAGGCGGCCGCGGCTGCGGCTGGGGTGCGAAGCATAAGGGGCAAGGGTCGTCATGGGGACGCCCTTACTTCCCTCCTAGCCGTTCGACCACCTCGCCCGCGTCGCTTTGCCACGCGAAGGCGTCAGCACCGGCGGATTTCAGCTTGGCCTCTACCGCCTTGGCGCGGGTGAAGCTGGCAAATGGGCCGATCAACAGGCGGTTGGTGCGGCCCCAGCTGGCCACCCAGCCATCCTGCGGCTTCACATCATCATATTTGCGGCGAAGGCTCTTGAGCGTGAAGCCAAGGGCGCTGCGATCCGCACCCGTGCCGATCTGCACCCAGCTGCGTGCCGGATTGGCGGCAAGCCGGGCTTTTTCCTCGGCCGCTTTCTTCGCCTTGAGATCCGCTTCCGCTTTCGCCTTGGCCTTTGCCGCTGCATCAGCCTTTTCCTTGGCTGCCGCGGCCGCCTTCTTCGCCTTCTCCGCTGCCGCCTGCCGCTCCGCACGGCGCGCAGCCTGAAGCGCTTCGATTTCGGAAAGATCGACCGCTGCCACGCTCACCTGGCGTTCCGACGCAGGAACATCGATGGCGTGGATGATGTCGGCCAAGGTCCGTGTCGCTTCCGGATTGGGTTGCGGACGCGGCGCTGGCGCAACAGCGAGCGGCTGTGGCGTTGGCGCGGATGTTGGCGCTGGCGTCGCCGCACTGGGCCGATTTGGCTGTGCAGGCAGCGAAGCAGCCGGGCGAGCGAGAGGAGCGGAAAATGGCGCAGGCGGCCCCTGCACCTGTGCCGGGCGCGTTTCCGTCGATGTCTGCGCGAAGGTGGATGGCGCAGGATTGGGTGGAACGGGACGGGCAACTGTTGCGGAGGGTTGAGGCGATGAGGGCGTTGCCGTGAAGGAAGGCCTGCTCGGCTGTTGCGTTTGCGCGCTTGGTACGGGCATCGCTGGCCGGACGGCAGTGGACGGCGCCGTCTGGGCTGGAGCCGGAATTGGCCTTGGCGCCGGTGCAGCCGTCGGCGCAGGCGCGGGGCCCGCCCTGGGAGTTGCAGCTGCCAAGGATGTGCCGACGCTGGTCGGGAAATGACCGAAATGCACCGCCGCAGCCTTTTGCGCGGGAGTCAGATAAGGCATCTTCTCCATGTAAGGCGTGAGCGCAGATGCGAGCTGCGCTGGCAAAGTCTGGCTGGCGATCTTTCGCGCATCGGCCTGCTTGTTGTTCATGGCCAGGATGAAAGCGCGATAACGCCATGCAGCGCGGTCACTCTTGTAAAGCAGCGGCTGAAGCACCTTCTCGGCCGCATCAACCTGGCCCGAAATACCGAGCGACGCGGCATAGCGGTAGATAAGATCCGGATCTGCCGGAGCACGCTTGAGCGCCGCCTGATAATCCTGCTGCGCTCCGGCCTGATCACCGGTCATGTCGCGCGCAAGCCCTCGATCTCCGAGTAGCGTGGCCTCGCCAAAGCCAAGGCGGGTTGCCTGATCGAACAGGCGAAGCGCTTCGGCAGGGTTCTGCGCCTTGAGCGCTACTCGTCCAAGCCCCGCCTTCACTCGTCCATTATTGGGCTGGATCGCATCGGCGCGCGCGAAGAAGCCTGCGGCGGCCCGGGTGTCATCCATGTCGATCGCCGCCTCACCTGCCCCGATCAGCGCATCAACATCGCGCGGATTGGATGCCAGACGGGACAGGTTGCGGCTGAGATTTTCAGCGCCCGAGGGGCGGAGCGGTTGGATTTGAGCGGGCTGTGCCTGCGCGGTTCCCGCAACAAGCAGGCCGCCAAGGATCCATAAAGCTGAGCGTTTCACACTAGCCCTTTACCGGATCGATGGGTGAATGGGAAATTTATCGAAGTAAAAAGCGCGCCCGGCCGCCCGATGCAGCCGATGGCGCGCTTTCATATCAAATCGAGCTTCGACCCGCCTTCTTACTGGTTGCTCTGGCGGTTGAGGAAGCGCGGGATGTCCGGCGTCGATGCCGCATCATCGCTGAGGCCAGCATTCTTGTCGGAACCCCGGGTAAGACCGGCCATGCGTTCGAACAAAGTCCCGCCCGAAGCGACGCGGGGCGCAGCCTGAGGTGCGGGAGCAGGGGCTGGAGCAGGCTGCGCTTCGGCTTCCTCGGCGCCGAGCAGTAGTTCATCCTGCGACGGGTCCTCATCCGAAAATACGGCGGCTGGCCGCGCAGGCGCCGCAGCAGCAGGCTTGGGAGCAGGAGCAGCCGCCCGCTCTTCGACCGGAGCCGGAATGGGCGCGGGCGCTGGAGCCGCCGGAACATCCAGTTCCAGCGTTTCCGGCTCGGGCTCAGGTGCTGCAGCCGGAGCGGCCTGCGGCACCGGCCGCGAAGCGGCGGCGGGAACGGCGACGGCGGGACGGCTGGCGAAGCTGAACGGCTGGGTCAGCGGAGCAGCGGCACCCGTGGCCTCGCTGTCGATGCCAGTCGCTACGACCGAGACGCGGATCTTGCCGTTGAGACCATCGTTGAAGGCCGAACCCCAGATGATGTTCGCATCCGGATCGACCAGCTCGCGGATATGATTGGCGGCTTCGTCGACTTCCATCAGGCGCATGTCGTCGCCGCCGACGATGGACACGATGACGCCCTTCGCGCCACGCATCGACACGCCGTCGAGCAACGGGTTGGCGATCGCCTTTTCCGCTGCCTGAAGCGCGCGGCCGTCGCCTTCGGCTTCGCCCGTGCCCATCATCGCCTTGCCCATCTCGCCCATCACCGAGCGGACGTCCGCGAAGTCAAGGTTGATGAGGCCCGGCATCACCATGAGGTCAGTGATGCCGCGAACGCCCTGCTGCAGCACCTCGTCAGCCATCTGGAAGGCTTCCTTGAAGGTGGTGTTGGGGTTCGCGATCAGGAACAGATTCTGGTTCGGGATGACGATGAGGGTATCGACATGCTTCTGCAGCTCCTCGATCCCGCTCTCCGCCGATTTCATGCGGCGATTGCCCTCGAAGGTGAAAGGCTTCGTCACGACGCCGACGGTCAGGATGCCTCGTTCACGCGCAGCCTTCGCAATGACAGGCGCAGCGCCGGTGCCGGTGCCGCCGCCCATGCCAGCGGCAATGAAGCACATATGCGCGCCGTTAAGCGCCTCTTCGACCGAGGTGATCGTTTCTTCAGCAGCAGCCTTGCCGATTTCAGGGCGCGAACCAGCGCCAAGACCTTCAGTGATTTGCGGCCCAAGTTGTATGCGCCGCTCGGCAGGCGAGGCGTTCAGCGCCTGCGCGTCGGTATTGGCGACGATGAAATCCACGCCCTCAACCGACGCGGCGATCATGTTCGCGATGGCGTTGCCGCCCGCGCCGCCGACGCCGATCACCGCGATGCGAGGCTTCAACTCGTCTACATGCGGCGGGCTGATCTCAATGCTCATAAATTCTAGCTCCCTCCAGCTTCGGCGACATGAGCGAAACTGTCATCGAAAGTTAATGCAACAGAAAATAGCGTATTTCACTAGCAAATTTCGTCTGGCTTTAGATTTGTTCAATAGTTCGTCTTCATCGCCCGCACCATGCGCTGCCACCATTGCGGCGCGTTGATACGATGAACGGTCTGTGGCGCAGGCGCTATCGTTCTAAGATCAACCGGGTTTGATGCGCCATAAAGCGCTAGCCCGGCCAGCGTAGCGAAAGCGGGGCCGCTATGCGCCTCCGGCAGAGCGGCAAGGCCACGCGGCCTGCCGATGCGGACGGCGCGGCCCAACGCGCCCTGCGCATAGTCGGCAATGCCCTTCATCTCCGCGCCGCCGCCGGTCAGCACGACCTGGCGTCCCGTCGGCGTATTGAAGCCCATGCCCGCAAGCGCCGCGTTGATTTCGGTCATCAACTGGTTCAGCCGTTCGCAGATGACCGCGACCAGCGCAGCGCGTGTGATTTTGCCACCATCGGCGTTCGGCCCTGCGCTCTGTCCCGGCACGGCGACATCGCCATGCGGGGGCGCGATCTCGATCATTTCGCGGAAGTCCCGGCGGTTTTGCATTGCCGACCCGTAGAAGCATTTGATCCGCTCGGCCTGGCTGCGGCGGATGCCGAAGGCCGACGCAATGTCGTCCGTGATGTCGGACGCGCCGATCGGTATGCTGTGCAGGCCGACCAGCATGCCGCCCGCGTAGAGGGAGACGTTGGTCACGCCAGCGCCCAGTTCCACCAGCGCGACGCCCAGATCACGCTCTTCTTCAGAAAGGCAGGCGAGACCCGTCGCGATTGGCGAGGCGACGATCGAATTGACGTTGAGATAGGCTCCCCGCACGCACAGGTCGAGGTTGGCGAGCGGCGCGCCATCGGCCAGCACGACATGGATATCGACGCCCAGCAAGTCGGCATGCATGCCGAGCGGCTTCTTGACGGGCACCTTGCCATTGATGGTGAAGCAAGTGGGCTGGGCATGCAGCACGACGCGCCCATCGGGATCGATCCCCTGCTGCCCTGTCGCAAGCAGATCGTCGATGTCGGCCTGTTCGACGCGATAGCCGCCCATGTCGCGCTCGACCGTCACTACGTCACTAACCAGGCTGCCGCCGGAAAAGCTGACCCACACATCCTCGATGTTGGTGCCCGCCACCCGCTCTGCCTGCTCGACAGTTTCGCGCACGGCCAATTCGGTCCGCTCCATGTCGGCGATAAAGCCGCGTCGGACACCACGGCTTTCCCGCTGGCCGGTCCCCAATATCGCCAACTCACCCGTCTCGGTCCGGCCTGCGATGAGCGCCGAAACCTTCCACGATCCAATGTCGATCGCGGTGACGAGCTTGTCGACCTTGGGCTGGGCCATGCGCGTCAGCCTTCCTCGCCCTGAGGCTGGGCCTCGGCGCTCGCCGCAGCCTTGTCGTTCACCTGATTTTGCGGGAGCCGCAGGACGAAGCGATCGGGATCGCGCATGTCGAACTTCACGATGCCGCGCCCCAGCAGGCGGTTGACGCCATCCATGCGCGCGAAATTGACCAGCGCGGTTGCAGAGGCCCTGTCTCCCTCAGGCAGCGAAAGCGTTTCACCCGACTGAAAGCGCAAATCCCAGCGACGGTTCCCGACCCAGGTCGCACCGGCCAGCATGGGTTTCAGCGCGGGCGCATTTTCCATGAGCTTGTTGAGGCCCGCAGTCTGGCGATTGGCATCCGGGCCGACGACCAGCGGCAGGTCCGGCATCGCGTCGGTGGATACGGACTGAAGCACCACGCCCTGTACGTCGATGAGGTGCAATTGCCCGTCATGCTGCCAGACCGCCACCGGGTCGCGCTCGACGATATCGACCACCAGAGTGTCAGGCAGGCGGCGCGAAATGCGCGCGTCCTTGACCCAGCCGAGCTTCAGCATTTCATCACGAACCTTGGGCAGGTCGAGCGACAGCATGGAGCGGTCCACTTGGCCGAGCGCGATATTATAGACCGGCAACTCGTCCATGCGCTCGACGCCGCGCACTTCGACCTTCTGCACCTCGAACCCGGCGCTGGCGGCGACTTCGGCTGCCTTCTGCCCAGCCATGGCGGGGACGCCCATCAGCATGGCGATGCCACCAAGTGCGAGGACGACGATACCGACAATCGCCCAGCTCGCCATGCGCTGAAGCGTGTCGTCGCTGACCGGCAGCGCGTGCAGCATACGGCCAAACCAGGAACGACGCTTGCCTGGCTTTCCCCGGCCGGGGCCGGTGCGGCCGCGCGGTCCGGTCGTCCGCGTCAGTCGCGCCGTCCCTCCGCGCCGGATGCGTGCTTCAGCCATGCCCTGCCCCCTTTGCGCCCTGCTTTTGCGTCAGCGCATCCTCGACAATACGCTCGACCAGCTCGGCATAGTCAATGCCCAGTTTCGCCGCCTGCTCGGGCACGAGGCTGAGCGGTGTCATGCCGGGCTGCGTGTTCACCTCCAGCAGGTAAAGCCCGTCCACCCCCTGCGTGTCGTCCCAGCGGAAATCGGACCGCGAAGCCCCCTTGCAGCCCAAAAGCTGATGCGCGCGAAGGGCGATGGCCTTGCAGGCTTCACCGATCTCGTTCGGGATTTCGGCCGGGCAGACATGCTCTGTCATACCATCGGTATATTTGGCGTCGAAATCATAGAAGCCGCTCTTGGGGCGCAGTTCCGTCACCAGCAGCGCCTCGTCACCGAGAACGGCAGTCGTCAGTTCGCGCCCGCGAATATAGGGTTCGGCAAGCAGCTGATCGAAATGCTGCCAGGGCCCTTCTACGTCACGGCCGATGGGCGAACCATAGTTACCATCCTGAGTGACGATGGCGACGCCGACGGAGCTGCCTTCATTGACGGGCTTCACGACATAGGGGCGCGGCAGGGGATCGGCTTCGAACAGGCTGGCGCTGTCCACGATATGACCGCCGGGCATCGGAATGCCGTTGGGCACCAGCGCTTGCTTGGTCAGCTGCTTGTCGATCGCGATGACGGAGGTGGCGAGGCCCGAATGGGTGTAAGTGAGACCCATCAGGTCCATCATGCCTTGAACCGTCCCGTCCTCCCCCGGAACGCCATGGAGCGCGTTGAACACGACATCGGCCTTGGCTTCCGCAAGCCGGGCAGCAACGTTGCGATCCATATCGATCCGCGTGACCTTGTGCCCGCGCGATTCCAGCGCCTTGGCCACGCCCTCGCCGCTCATCAGCGACACCGGGCGCTCGGCGGACCAGCCTCCCATGAGAACGGCGACATGCCAGGGGCCACGGGTCATTCCATTATCTCCGTCATCCCGGCGGAAGCTGGGATCTGGTTGGTCTTGTAAAGAAAGCGAGAACCCAGCTTTTGCTGAGGTGACATGAGGGTGGAGAGCATCACCTCTTCACTCCCACCCGCTGGATTTCCCATTCAAGTTCGATGCCGCTCTTTGCCTTCACCCGGCGGCGGACTTCCTCACCCAGCGCTTCGATATCGGCGCTGCTGGCGTCGCCCAAGTTGAGGAGGAAATTGGTATGCTTTTGCGAAACCTGTGCACCGCCCAGTTGCAGCCCCCGGCAGCCGGCCTCATCGACCAGCGCCCAAGCCTTATGGCCTTCGGGATTCTTGAATGTCGACCCACCGGTCTTGCTGCGGAGCGGCTGGCTTTCCTCACGCGCGGCGGCGATCCGGTCCATCTCCGTCTGAATCTCGGCAGGCTCGCCGGGAACGCCCCGGAACAAGGCGCTGACCACGACCGCGCCTTCGGGCAGGCTGCTGTGACGGTAAGTATAGCCCAACGCATCAAGCGGCAGCGTCACCCGCTCACCAGAGCGCAGTATGACGTCGCATTCGACCAGAATATCGCATGTCTCGCGCCCATAAGCGCCGCCATTCATCCGCACGAAACCGCCCACCGTGCCCGGAATCGAGCGCAGGAACTCCATCCCTGCGATGCCAGCATCCCGCGCGGTGGAGGAGACCAGGATGCCCGACGCCCCGCCCCCACAACGAAGTGTGGTGGCGTCGGCTTGCTCGACCTTCGCGAAGGGCTTGCCCAGACGCACGACGACGCCGGGAACGCCGCCGTCCCGCACGATCAGGTTGGAGCCGAGGCCGAGCGCCATCACCGGTATCGCCGGATCGAGGCGCACCAGAAAATCCGACAGATCTTCTGCATCCTTGGGTTCGAACAGCCATTGCGCCGCACCGCCCGCCTTGAACCAGACGAGCGGAGCCAGCGGGGCGCCAGCCTTCAATGACCCGCGAACCGGAGGAAGGGAGGCCAACGCGGTGGTCACCCCAGTGCTTTCCATGCAGAAGATCGGTCCAACTGCGCCATCATGCCGCTTCTTTGGCTGCGATAGCGGGAGCCAGGCCCGCAGCCCATTTGGTGATATCGCCCGCGCCCAGGCAGATGATCATGTCATCGGCCTGAACGTCGCTAGCAATTACGCGGGCAAGATCGTCCGCGCCCTCGACTGTGGCGGCCGAACGATGTCCGCGCCGCTTCAAGCCCGCTACCAGTTCAGCGCTGTCCACGCCCTCGATCGGCTGCTCGCCCGCCGGATAGACCGGGGCGGCATAGACGATGTCGGCATCGTTGAACGCCTGCTGGAACTCGTCCATCAAGTCGCGAAGCCGGGTGTAACGGTGCGGCTGCACCACAGCGATGACGCGGCCCTTGGCTCCCTCGCGCGCGGCCGCCAGCACAGCCTTGATCTCGACCGGGTGGTGGCCATAATCGTCGATCACCGTCGCGATCCCCTGCCCCGCCGGTATCTCCCCAACCTTGGTAAAGCGACGCTTCACGCCGCCGAACTTTGCAAAGCCGGTCTGGATCGTCGCGTCGTCGATGCCCATCTGCAACGCCACGCCTATCGCCGCCATGGCGTTCAGCACATTATGGCGGCCGGGCATCGGCATTTCGATGCCCTCGATGCGGCGGAGAGAACCGTCGCGCTCGCGGATCTGCACATCGAAGCGATTGCCGCCGGGGATCGGCTGAACATTTTCGCCGCGAATATCAGCCTGCGCCGAAAAGCCATAGGTGACGATGCGCCGGTCCTGCACGCGCGGCAGAATCGCCTGCACTTCCGGATGATCGAGGCAGAGCATCGCAGCGCCGTAGAAGGGCACATTTTCGACAAATTCGACAAAGGCATCCTTTACCTTCTCGAAGCTGCCATAATGGTCGAGATGCTCAGGATCGATGTTGGTGACGACCGCTAGCGTACCGTCGAGGCGTAGGAAGCTCCCGTCGCTCTCGTCCGCTTCGACAACCATCCAGTCGCTCTTGCCGAGGCGCGCGTTCGAGCCATAGCTGTTGATGATGCCGCCATTGATCACGGTCGGATCAACTCCGCCCGCGTCGAGCAAGGCCGCGACCATCGATGTCGTCGTGGTTTTCCCGTGGGTGCCTGCGACCGCGACCGTGGATTTGAGACGCATCAGCTCGGCAAGCATTTCCGCGCGGCGGATCACGGGAACGCGGCGTTCCAGCGCCAGATCGACTTCCGGGTTGCCCTTCTTGATCGCGGTGGAGGTCACGACCACGGCGGCGTCGCCCAGATTTTCAGCCTTATGGCCGATCATCACGTCGATGCCCTTCTTGCGCAGCCCTTCAACGACATAGCCCTCGGCGACGTCGGAACCCTGAACCTTGTAACCCAGGTTGTGCATCACCTCGGCGATGCCGGACATGCCGATGCCGCCAATGCCGATGAAATGGATCGTGCCGATGTCGGTGCCGACACCCTTCATGCGATAGTCTCCAGAATGCGAACAGCACCGCCTCCCGGTCCCTTGGGAGCGACGGCGCGAGAAGGAATGAGATTCCAGCTTTCGCTGGGATGACTTGAGGGGTTCATGGTCATGCAGGAACACCCTGCAAGTTCAAGCTCGTCGGCACCGGACCGACCTTGAGCGGATCGTTCATGATCGGCGCAGGGCCGATGCTTTCGAGCAGGTCGGCCATGTCGCGCGCGGCATTCGGGCGACCGCAGGCTCTGGCGCGCTTGGCGGCGTTCTGAAGCGCGCCCGGCTCCATCGCCATCTTCTGCATCTGCTTGGCGAGTTCGACGGCAGTGAAACGCGACTGCGCTATCGTCCGCGCGCCGCCTGCCTCCGTCATTTCACGGGCATTGGCCGTCTGGTGATCATCCATTGCGCTCGGCAGCGGGACAAGGATGGCCGGCCGGCCTGCACAGGTCAGTTCCGCCAGCGTCGATGCGCCAGCGCGCGCGATCACAAGATGCGACCAACTCAGCTTTTCCGGCACATCGTTGAAATAGGTCGCGAGGTCAGCGGGTATCTCAAGCTCCGCGTAGAAGCGCCGCACCCGCTCGATATCCTCCGCGCGGCACTGCTGCGTGACCTGCAATCGGCGGCGCAGGCTGAGCGGCAACATGCCAAGACCATCCGGGACCACGGAAGAAAGGATGCTGGCGCCCTGGCTGCCGCCGATGACGAGCACACGGAAGACGCTTTCATCCGTCAGTGCAGGAAATTCCTCATCCCGCAGCGCCCTCACTTCCTCGCGAACCGGATTGCCGACCAGATGCACCTTGCCCGCATATCTGTCGCGCAGGCGCTCGACCTTTGGATAAGCCGTCGCGATCGCGTCGACGCGGCGCGCGAGCAGGCGGTTCACCCGGCCCAGGACGGCGTTCTGCTCATGGATGGCGGTGGGGATGCCATCAGCCAGCGCGCCCAACAGCGCAGGCATCGCGGGATAGCCGCCGAAGCCGACGACAGCGGTAGGGCGAAAGGTTTCGTTGAGGCGACGCGCCATGGCGCGGCCTGCAAGGATGGCTTTCAGCGCGCCCGGCCAGCTTTTCGGGTTCTTCGTCATGCGCCCGGCAGGGAGGACATGGACCTGCGCGCGATCGAAAATGCCCGGGATCTTCGCCCCACGCTCGTCGGTGACCAGCGCGACATGATGGCCGCGCGCCATCAACTCTTCGGCGACGGCATGCGCCGGGATCATGTGACCGCCCGTCCCACCCGCGGCCAGGACGAAGTGACGGGAAATGCTCATCGACCACTCCATTTGACGACGGTATGCCGCCCCATGAAGGGATTGCGCCGTGTGAACGCAAGCAGCAGGCCGACCCCGATACAAAGCGCCAGCATAGAGGAGCCGCCATAGCTGATAAAGGGCAGCGTCATGCCCTTCGATGGAAATATCTGGGCATTGACGCCCATGTTGATGATCGCCTGCAACCCGAACTGAGTGGTGAGGCCCGCAGCCGCGAGGATCGTGAAATTATCGTCCTCGTCGAGCATGCGCAGCAGCACGCGGACGATGACCGCCAGATAGACGCAGGCGATGCCGATGCAGGCGAGAAGCCCGAATTCTTCCCCGATCACCGAGAAGATATAATCAGTGTGCGCTTCGGGCAGGCGGAACTTCTGCTGGCCGCCGCCCGGCCCTACGCCGGTGAAGCCCCCATGGGTGATGGTGCGGAAAGCCAGCTCCGTCTGATCAGGCCCCGTGTCTTGCGCAACGCCGATGCCAAGGAAGTCGTTGATGCGCTGACGGCCGTTTTCGTAGAACATGTACATGGCGACCAGGCCCGCCAGCGCCACCCCGCCCATCATGCCGATGAACCGCATCGACACGCCCGAGAGCAGAAGCAGGCATCCCCAGCAGGCGAGGAAGATCACCGTCTGGCCGAAATCCGGCTGCTTCATCAGGATTGCCGCTATCAGCAGCGTCAGGGCGCCCGTCAGCGGGATGACCGGCAAGCTCATGTCCTTGCCGCGCAGAGACAAAAGCCAGGCCATGGTCACGACATAGACCGGCTTCAAAAACTCGGACGGCTGGAAGCGGAAACCGGGCAAGTCGATCCAGCGCCGCGCGCCGTTCACGGTCGATCCCAATATGGGCACGCACAGCAGCATCAAGGCAAAGAAGATCGTCATGAATATGGCGAGCCGGCGCGCCTGCTGCCGGGGCAACATTGATATGACGAGCATGATGGGCAGGCCGATGAACACCCAGATCAACTGGCGGTAGAAATAGATAAGCGGCGTCACCGACACGCTGCTGGTCGACCGATCGATCGCCGCGACGGGGGACGCCGCCGCGACGGCAACCAAGCCGATCGCCATCAGCGCGACGATCAGCGAGAGGAGGACGCGGTCGATCTCCCAGAACCAGATGGCCAGGGCCGTACGCTCGCGCGGAACGGTGCGGTTCTTGAACCCCTTCACCAGTTCGCCTGCCCTGAACATTTTTCTGTCGCCCCTTCTTCGCCCCTGCCCTGCCTTTAGCCGTCCACGCCCCCTTCTTCCAGCGCCGCGACCGCGGCAACGAAGGCATCACCTCTCGCCTCGAAATCCCGGAATTGGTCGAAACTGGCACAGGCTGGCGAAAGCAGCACAACGTCGCCAGGCTGTGCCACGCGAGCGGCCCGGCGGACGGCGGCCGATAGCATCTCGCTATCATCCACCGCCATATGATCTTTCAGCAGATCAGCGAACATATGGCCCGCTTCACCGATGGTGTAAGCGGCAGCGACATTGCCGAACCATGGCGCGCATTCGTCCAGATTGTCCGTCTTTGCAAGGCCGCCGACGATCCAATGCAGACGCTGCCGGCCGTCGACAGGTGGATAGGCGGCGAGCGCGGGCGCCGTGGAGGCAGGGTTGGTCGCCTTGCTGTCATTGACGTAGAGGACGCCATTCAGCTCGCGAACGCGCTGCATGCGGTGGGGCAGGCTGGCATAGCTTTGCAGCGCGGCCTCGATCGTCGCCTCGTCAATGCCGAGCGCTTTGGCGACCGCAATGGCGACAGCAGCATTCTGCGCATTGTGCGGCCCTTGAAGCGATGGCCATCGCGCCTGCTCCGCAGGATCGATGTCGTCGGCCCTTACCTCGACCCGCTGAGCGCCCGCCTGAGCGGCAATCGACCGGCTCGGCTCATCTTCGGTCGCAATCACCGCGACATGGCCGGACGACTGCATGCCAAAGAGCCGCGCCTTGGAGGCCACATAGCCTTCAAAGCCGTTATAGCGATCAAGATGATCCGGCGTGATGTTGAGCAACACCGCGACATCGCAGTCCAGGCTCTGCGTCAGGTCGATCTGGTAGCTCGACAGCTCAAGCACATAGACACCACCTTCCGGCAGCGGCTCCTGTCCCAGGATCGGCAATCCGATATTGCCGCCCATCCGGGTCGGAATGCCCGCCGCCTCGATAATGTGGTGCACCAGCGCCGTCGTCGTCGACTTGCCATTAGTGCCCGTGATCCCGACGACGCGATGGGGAGGAAGCGTCGGCCGGGCCAGTGCGAACAGCTCGATATCGCCGATGACCGGCACGCCCGCGAGCTTCGCATGCATCGCGATTGGATGCTTGTTGAGGGGGACGCCCGGCGAAACGACCACGCCGTCGAAACCGGCAAGGTCGATCTCCAGCGGGTCCGCCAACTCAGCCTTATCAGCGACAGCGGCGCGCGCTTCATCGCGATTGTCCCAGGCGACAACTCGCGCCCCGCTCGCCACCAGCGCTTCGACGGTGGCAAGGCCGGACCGCGCTAGGCCCAGGACAGCGTAGCTTTTGCCAGCAAAGGCTGAAGAGGCAAGTGCCATATCGCTCACCGCAGCTTCAGCGTTGCAAGACCGGCAAGCGCCAACACGAAGGAGATGATCCAGAAGCGGATCACGACTGTCGGCTCAGCCCAGCCCAGCTGCTCGAAATGATGGTGGATCGGCGCCATTTTGAACACCCGCTTGCCCGTCCGCTTGTAGAAGAAAACCTGGATGATGACGCTCATTGCTTCAACGACGAACAGGCCGCCGATGACGCCGAGCACGATTTCATGATGCGCGGTGACCGCGATCACGCCGATCGTGCCGCCGAGCGCCAGGCTGCCAGTGTCGCCCATGAAAACGGCGGCAGGCGGGGCGTTGAACCAGAGGAAGGCCAGACCCGCCCCGATAATCGCGCCGCACAATATGGTGAGATTGCCCGCGCCCGGCACATGCGGAATGCCGAGATAAGAGGCAAAGTCGGCACGACCAACGAGATAGACGATCGCCATGAAGGCCATGCAGGCGATTATCACCGGCATGGTCGCCAGCCCATCGAGCCCATCGGTTAGGTTCACGGCATTGCCAAACGCCACGATCACAAAGGCTGCGAAAAGGAAATAGAAGGGGCCAAGTTCGATCGCAGGCCCATTGTAGAAGGGTAGATAAAGCGCAGTGTTGCCATGCTGGTTGACGATCAACCAGGCCGCCACGCCAGCAATCAGAAATTCGAACGCAAGGCGCATCTTGCCTGACAGCCCCTTGTGGCTCGCCTTCGTCACCTTGTCATAATCGTCGAGAAAGCCGATCGCGCCGAAGCCCAGCGTCACGAACAGGCAAGCCCAGACATAGATGGACGACAGGTCCATCCAGAGCAGCACCGATGTGATCATCGACGTGAGGATCATGAGGCCGCCCATGGTCGGCGTACCCCGCTTGGCAAGATGGCTCTGCGGGCCATCGTCGCGGATCGGCTGGCCCTTGCCCTGCCGCACCCGCAGCCAACCAATGAACCGGGGGCCAAGGAGCAGGCCAATGATAAGCGCAGTCGCAATCGTCGCGCCCGCGCGAAAGCTCAAATAGCGGACAAGGTTGAACACCCCCGCAAAATCCATGGTCTGGGCGAGCCAGTAGAGCATTAGTTCTTATGTTCCCCAAGCGCGGCGACCAGGCGCGACAGGCCGATGCCGTTCGAGCCCTTGACCAGGATCGCGTCGCCAGCGCGCATTTCCGTCTGGATGAGATTGGTGGCGGCCGCCGTATCCGGCACATGAGCAAAGGCCAACCGCTGCCCCTGCAGTGTGTCGGCCAGCGGTGTCATTTCATCGCCCACCAGAATGGCATAATCGACTTTCCCGGCCGCGAGGGAGCCGGCAAGCCCCGCGTGCAGTTCGTAGCTGCGATCGCCCAACTCGCGCATGCCGCCCAACACCGCAATGCGACGGCTGGCGTCTTCCTTGCCCAACTGCTTGAGCGTGGCTGCCATGCTGAGCGGATTGGCATTGTAGCTTTCGTCGATGAGCAGCGCTTCTCCGCCCGCAACGGCAATCATCCGCCGTTCGCCCCGCCCCGGCAGGCCCGGCAGTTCGGCCAGCGCAAGTCCCGCAGCCGCAAGATCGCCGCCCAATGCTTCGACCGCCGCCAACACCGCCAGCGCGTTCGACACCCAATGTTCACCCGGCGCGCCCACGGTAAAGCAGAGTTCGGCGCTGGGCAGCGTGGCCGTGACCAACGTCCCGCCATTTGCCGCCGGAACCATGTCACGCGCGCGTACATCCGCCTCTTCATCGAAACCGAAGGTCAGGATACGGGCGGCATGCTGCTCCGCCTTGGCGTAGAGCGCGGCTACATGCGGACTGTCATAGGGAATGACGGCGGTGCCATCGGGCTCAAGCCCTTCGAATATCTCCGCCTTGGCCTCTGCGATCTTCTCTTCGGTGCCGAAAAATTCGATATGCGCGGGGGCGATGGCAGTGACGATGGCGACATGGGGCCGGACTTGCCGCGTCAGCTCCGCCAGCTCGCCTGCGTGGTTCATGCCCATCTCGAACACGCCGAAGGCCGACGCACGAGGCATGCGCGAAAGGCTGAGCGGCACGCCGACATGGTTGTTGTAGCTCTTGACCGAACGATGCACCTGAACCGGACAGATGCGATCGAGCGCATGGAACAGCGCTTCCTTGGTTCCCGTCTTGCCGACCGAGCCCGTCACCCCGACGACCTTGCCCTGCATGCGCGCGCGGGAGGCGCGGCCCAATGCTTCCAGCGCGGCGGCACTGTCGGGAACGAGGATATGAGGCTGCGAAACCGGTTCGCTGACGATTGCCCCAGCCGCGCCTTGACCAAAGGCCTTGTCGATGAAGCGATGGCCATCCGTCGTCTCGCCCTTCATCGCGACGAACAGGTCACCGCCCGTCACTTCGCGGCTGTCGAAGGCGACACCTGAAACGGCGAAGGGCG
This sequence comes from Sphingobium sp. TomMM35A, assembly GCF_054771735.1. Lineage (NCBI taxonomy): Bacteria > Pseudomonadati > Pseudomonadota > Alphaproteobacteria > Sphingomonadales > Sphingobiaceae > Sphingobium > Sphingobium sp. TomMM35A. The sequence goes on along the minus strand of NZ_BSRC01000001.1, from coordinate 254,557 downwards.
CCGAAGCGACGCCCCCTGTGGCTTGCGCTATTTCCTCGGAGGTCCAGAGGTCGCTCACCCTGCGCACTCCCGGGCAACGGTGACATCGTCGAAGGGCAGCACCCGGTCGCCGATAATCTGTCCCTGTTCGTGCCCCTTGCCTGCCAGCAGCACGATGTCATCGGCTCCGGCCTGCGCGATCGCTGCGGCGATGGCAGCGCGGCGGCCGCCGATTTCCTCGGCGCTTGGTGCCCCAGCCATGACGGCAGCGCGAATGGCGGAAGGATCCTCCGACCGGGGATTGTCGTCAGTGATGATGACATGATCGGCCAACTCGGCCGCCACCTTGCCCATCTGCGGACGTTTGCCGGCATCACGGTCGCCGCCCGCGCCAAACAGTGCGATCAGCTTGCCGCGCGTATGCGGCCGCAGCGCTTCGATGGCGGCCCGCAAGCCCTCTGGCGTATGGGCGTAATCGACATAGACGGGCGCACCCGCTTTGGTAATCACCGCGCGTTCCAGGCGACCACGAACCGGCTGTACCCGGCCAAGCAGTTCCAGGACCTTCGCCGCATCCTCGCCGCCAGCGATAACGAGCCCCGCAGCAGTCAAGGCATTAGCGGACTGATAGGCACCAATCAGCGGCAGATTGACCTTGTAGAGCCTGCCCTCGACCTCGATTTCCAGCGTCTGGCCCAACTGGGTCGGGGTGCGGTTGGCAAGACGCAATGCCTGCCCCTGCACCCCGACGCTCAGCACACGAAGCCCCCGCTTCGTAGCTCGCTGGATAACCTTGCCCGACCATAAGTCATCGGCCCACACGACGGCCGCGCCGTCGGGAGCGACCACCTCATCGAACAGCCGCATCTTGGCATCGAAATAACTGTCCATGTCGCCATGATAATCAAGATGATCGCGCGACAGGTTTGTGAAGGCGGCGGCAGATACCGGCAGGCCCTCGGTTCGATATTGCGCAAGACCATGGCTAGACGCTTCGAAGGCGGCGTGGGTGATGCCCTCACGCTTCAGACCGGACATGTTGGAAAGGAAGGTGACGATGTCCGGCGTCGTCAGCCCGGTCGATACCTGATCCACGGAGGTGGTGACGCCCAGCGTCCCGATAGACGCCGAATGATGGCCAAGCATCCGCCAAAGCTGACGGGCCAGCTCGACCGTAGACGTCTTGCCATTGGTGCCGGTGACGGCAACCGTCACCTCGGGGAAGGGCGCGAAATAGCGGGCGGCGAGCAGCGCGAAGAGGCGGCGGGGATTGTCATGCGCGATATGCGTCGCCCCCTCCACCTTGGCTTCCGGCCGGGCGACCACTGCGACGGCCCCGGCGCGCACGGCATCGGCAATGAAGTCCTCGCCATTCACCCGAAGCCCCTGAAAGGCGCCGAAGACCGTGCCAGGCGCAACCTTCCGATTATCGATCGCGAAGCCCGACACTGCGGCGTCAAGCGGCACCGCAGCGTCGAGCTTCACATCCAGCCCCTCGATGAGCGACCCGAGGCGCATCTCAATGCTTTTCCTTCTGCCCGAGCAGGGGCATGAGGTCCGATATATCCACGTCCCGCCGCTCGTCGGGCAGCACGCCAAGCATCGGGGCGGTGCGCTCGACAACGCGCTTCACCACGGGCGCGGCAGTCCAGGCAGCGGTACGCAGGCCGAAAGTCTGCGCGTTGCCCTTGGGCTCGTCCATCATCGTCAGCACGACGTAGCGGGGATTATCCATCGGAAATGCGGACGCGAAAGTCGTCACCAGTGAACTCTTGTTGTACCGGCCTTCTTCAGGCTTCTCGGCTGAACCCGTCTTGCCGCCCACCCGGAATCCCTTGGCGTCGGCGCTGCGACCTGTACCCGCCGCGACAATCATCCGCAACAGCTGCCGCATCCGTGCGCTGGTGGCGGCGGAAAAGACACGATGGCCCTCGGGCACTTCATTGGCGTGCAGCTTGCGCAAGGTGGCGGGCCGCCAGATGCCGCCATTCACCAGCGCCGCATAAGCGGTGGCGAGGTGCAGCGGGGTCACCGCGATGCCATGGCCATAGGATACGGTCATGGTGGTTATGCGGCCCCAATTATAGGGCCACAGGCTCTTGGCGCGCTCCTTGAGCTCGATCGGCGCGCGCTGGTCGAATTGAAGATTGCGGAACAGCTCCTGCATCGGCGCCGCGCCCATTTCATCGGCAATCCGAGCCGTGCCGATATTGGAACTGTGCACTAATATTTCCGGCACGTTGATCCAGCGGCCGAGCGAGTGGTCGTCCTTGATCCGGAACCCGGCCACTGCCAGCGGCGCGGTCGCGTCATAGCGTTTTGCCATGGACGTCACGACGCCCCGATCCATCGCTGCGGCGATCGACAACGGCTTGAAGGTCGAACCAAGCTCGTAACGCGCCTGAACCATATGGTTGCAGAGCGGCGATTCGCTGCACTTCTTGCCCGCATAATTTTGAAGCTTGTTGGGATCGAACACGGGGATAGACGCCATAGCGATCAGTTCGCCTGTGTTGGCGTCTATTATGATGCCGCCCGCACCTTTGGCATTCTGCGCGACCATCTGGGCGTAAAGCTCGCTTTCCAGCGCGCCCTGGACCCGGCTGTCGATCGAAATGGCAAAAGGCTGCCCGCGCAGCGCCGAGTCGGTCAGCCGTTCATTGAACGCAGCCTCCACCCCCATGCCGCCCTGGCCATCCGCGTTCGGCGCGAAGCCAAGCACATGCGCGGCGAGGCTGCGCTGTGGATAGAGTCGTTCCTTTTCGCGGGGAAATTCGATCCCGATTTCGCCCAGCGCGTTCACCGCTGCAACTTCCTCCGGCAGCGCGCGGCGGCGCAGATAGGCCCAGCCCTTGCCCGTCAGCTTCTTGTAGAAAGCCGCTTCGGGTTCATCGGGGAATATTTCGTGCAGCTTGCGCGCCAGCTCGGCAGGCTCGCCGATCAGCTTCGACGGGCGCACGGCGATCGAATAGGCGTCCATCGTGCGGGCGAGTGGAACGCCGTTGCGATCGACAATGTCCGCGCGCGCCGGAAGGAAGCCCGAAGCGTCGCCATTCCCGCTCGCGCCATGCGCGAAGATGCCGACCCAGGTCAGCCGCAGGATCACCACCGCCGTGATGGCCATGAACAGGATGAGCAGCAGCATCAGCCGGTTATGTGCGACAGCAGTCAGGTCGACCCGCTGCTTGCCTGCCCTTGCGCCACCGGGCTGAACGATGATCGTCGCCATCAGCGCGCTCCCTTCTTGCGCTCGCGCGCCGCCTTGTCGCTTATGTCGCCCATGGTGCTGTCATCGAGAAGCTTGGCGTCCAGCATCGCCATTCGCTCAGCGCGGCGGGCGAGCGGGTTGGGCTTCGACACGTCCGCATCGTCCTTCGCCTTTTCGGCAGCGCTCTTGGCCGCGGGCTTGGCGATCTTCTCGACATTGTCGGCGGCATGGGCTTCACGGATCACGGCGATGTCGCTGCGAATCTGCGTGGCGGCCGGACTTGCCGGGGCAGCCTGCGCGGCAGAGGGAAGGTCGGCGGGGCTCTGGACCATCGCGACCATCACCGGCGGGGCGACATAATCCGGCCCGTTGGGCTGAATGCCGTCGAGGTTCGCCAGCGCCCGCTCGCCGCCCAGATATTGCTGGGCGGTCGGGGTGGCGTACATGAAGTCGTCCTGGTTCCAGCGTTCAAGCTGCCGCATGCTCGCCCGCGCGCTGAACTCCGTTTCCAGATAGCGGATGTCGGCCCGCGCCCGCGCGATCTGCGCCTGCACCTTCATCAATTCGTTGCGCTCCGTCGCGACTTTCAGCGACACCAGATAAGCGCCAAGCGCACCCAGCGCGACGAGCAGGATCCAGATCAGGCTCTGCAACCTTTTCACCGCGATCATGGGCGAGGGCTCCTCGAAGAACTTTGCCGGGAAGGAATGGCGGCTGATGTACGAACGGCGCTGCGCAGGGTCGCGGAGCGCGCGCGCGGATTGCGGGCCAGTTCCACCTCGCCGGGGCGAACAGCCTTTGCCGGTTTGTGGAAGGTGGGTGCGGCAGCCGCCTTGCGCTCAGGCAGGTGGCGCGATCCGGCGCCTTCGCCGCCGCTACGCTGACGCAGGAATTGCTTGACGATACGATCTTCCAGGCTGTGGAACGTGACGACCGCCAAGCGGCCGCCCTCCTCCAGCATCGCCTCTGCCGCTTCCAATCCGCGCTCCAGTTCCTCAAGCTCGCGATTCACATGGATGCGGATCGCCTGGAAAGTGCGGGTGGCCGGATCCTTCTTGTCATGCGGCTTATGTCCAAGCGCCCGGCGAACGACGCTGGCCAACTGGCCTGTACGCTCCAACGGACGCGCCTCCACGATCGCGCGAGCCACACGGCGCGAGCGCGGCTCCTCTCCATAGCGATAGAGGACGTCGGCAATCTCCTGCTCAGGGGCATTGTTCAGGAAATCGGCAGCGCTCATCCCGCTCTGGCTCATGGTCATGGTGAGCGGACCGTCAGCTTGAAAAGAAAAGCCGCGTTCTGGCCGGTCGAGCTGCATCGACGACACGCCGATGTCGAGCGTCACGCCCGATACCGAGGTGATGCCGCGATCGGCCAGCAACTGCTCCATCCGGGAAAATTCCCCGGCGATCAGGGTGATGCCCTTTTCCGCCGCCAACACCTCGCCTTCGCGAATCGCGTCAGGGTCGCGGTCAAAGGCGAACACTTTCGCGCCCTTGCTCGCTATCGCGCTGGAATAGCCACCCGCACCGAACGTGCCGTCGACATGCACTTCGCCGGGGTTGATGGCGAGGGCATGCAGCACTTCATCGAGCAGAACCGGGACGTGACGATCGGGGTCGACAGCAGCGGTCACTTGCCGCCTCCCGCAGCCCGCTGGTCGAGCCAGCGCCGCACCTTGTTGCGGATCAGTTCGGGGCGATCCTTGCTCTCGGCAAGCGTTTCGGGCTTCCAGATCTGGATGTAGCGGCCGACGCCGTAGAAGAAGACCGCGTCGGTGATGCCATATTCATCCTTGATGTCCGGATGCATGGCAAAACGGCCGCCCTCGTCGAAATTCACCTCCTCGATCGTGCCGAGGCGGCGTTCCAGTTCCAGGTCGGCATTATAGTCGCGGCCGTGAGCGCGCGCTTCGCGGGCCAGTTCCTCGACCTCGGTGAACAGGAAGCGGCGGTGCGATTCTCCAAAGCCGGTGGCGCAGGGGTTGTCGCCATGGACCGAGAGATAAAGCCGCGTTTCGCCGCCGCTGGACAGCTTGACCTGTCGGCGCATCTCAAGAGGCAGGACGAAACGGCCCTTGCCGTCCGCCACGCTGAACGCGTTGCCTGTAAAGAGAATGATATCCGACACGTACGGACTGCTGCCCCTCTGTTCGTAGGGGCGCAGGCCGTCGCTCACCAACCCGCATCATCGCGGCCGGTGCGCAGGACTAGCAAAGCCTGACAAACCCCTATGCGCCTTAGATACCAAGGCGAGAGGTGCATGGAAAGGGAAAAGTCGGGAGAAGCCGGGAAATCCTGTTTTGTTCTGGTCTAACCCGGTTCGACAGCCTCCCAAGGCGGATGGGATGAGATGTCGCGCACCCGATCGTCGCGGTAAAACCAGCCGAGGAAGACGCTTCCCAGGATCGCCCAGCCAATCCCGACAAGAATCGACCAGCGGAGGGCCATCACAAGGTCGGCCGCCGATCGGAGCCAGCGGCGCCCTTCGACCATGCCGCCATCCAACGCCTCGATCACGAACCCCGGACTATCAGCGGACCAGTGCCGCGCATCCAAAGGCGCAGCAGCATCGGCCAGCCACAGTCGGTCGTCGATCAGGTCCGCGTCGGCAACCAGCACGGCGTTCCCTCTGCCGATCGCGCATCGCGCGGCCAGCCCCTCCTCTTCGATGTGACATGATGTCCCGGGCTGCAGCGCGAAGCCGGAACTGCCCATGGTCGTCAGCATGCGGCCATCCTCCAATATGCGCCGCTCTTCCGCCACGGCGACCGGCGGCAGAAGCGCGAGGCCCCAATGATTCAGCAGCGGCCCAATCATGCTGACGGCAGGCGGCCTGCGCCTGTCTCCCAGCGGCAGGGACGATGGCCAGCGCAGCAGAGGATCAGCCAGCAGCAAGACATGTCCGCCGTTGCGGACCCAATTATCCAGCACGACCAACTCTGCCGGGGAAAAGACGCGCGGCTGCGCGAGCAGCAGGGCGTTGGCATCCCTCATCGCTGGGCCAAGCGGGCTGTCAACGGGCTGTACGTCGAAGCGCCGCCGCAGGAGAGTGATGATCGGCGCATCACTCCGCGCACCGAAACCTGGCTCTCCCTCCTTCCAGAATAAGGGCAGCGCGCTGATGACCGCCAGCTTGGACCGGGGCGATGGCGCTTCCGGGAGAGGCGCCTCCCGCGCCAGCCAGCAGGACAACAGAGCAGCAGCGCACAAGGTAAGCCCTGTCCACTTCCGGCGAGGAAGGCAGATGCCAGCCACGACCGCCAGTGCGACAACGAGCGCTAACCCGCCAACATCACCTATCGCTGGATAGGATGACGCCGCCAGAACATCGAAGATCAGGACCGTCCCCAAACTTCCCGCCCCAGCCCATAGGGCATAGGGCCAGCCGCGCTTCAGGCTTAGCAACAGCGCGACGGGCATGAGCATCAGGGCAGGCCAGGTCCAGCTCTGCAGGTCCACCTGCCCCGTTTGCAACAAGGAAGGAAGTCCGCCGAGCACAACCAGCACCGGACCAAGGCCAAGCATCAGGAATGTGCGCAACGCCTTCATGGAATGCGCGCTTCGATCAAGATGATCAGCGGCCGGACGCTTGCGGATCGCGATCCATCGGCTTGCGCAAATTTGGGTCCGGCTGCAGGTCGGGCACGATCGGCTGCTGCTCGGGCGCCGGTTGCACGCCCAATTCCGCCAGCGGCTCCTTGGGCGCGACCGCATTGACGTCCAGCGTGGGCACGGTCGGCGGCGGCACCGCCGGATCGTCGATCCGCGCCTTTTCAATCACGATATTCGCCAGACCCACGAGGAGCACCACGCCCGCCAGCCCCGTCAGGCCGATCTGGACACGCTGCAACCCTTCCTGCCGGCGGGGATGTTCAGCCATCAAAGCGCTCTTTATCTTGCCGCCGCGACCCGTGCGGCGATCAGCGATTGTGCGCGAGCCAGGGGAACACCGTCAAGCCCTTCGCTTCCAGCCACTCGCGATTGTAGAGGGTGGAGAGATAGCGGAAACCCGTATCGCAAAGAATGGTGACGATCCGCTTGCCCGGGCCCAGTTCGCGCGCCAGCGCCACCGCGCCCGCCACATTGATCCCCGACGACAGGCCAAGGCAAAGCCCTTCTTCCGCCAGCAGGCGCTCGACCCAGTGCAATCCCTCCTCATCGGAAATGCGGAACTGGGTATCGATGGGCGCACCCTCCAGATTGGCGGTGATCCGGCCCTGCCCGATCCCCTCGGCCACGGACGACCCTTCCGCCTTCAGCTCGCCATGCGCGTAATAATTATAGAGCGCCGCGCCATGCGGATCGGTCAGCGCGATCGTGATATTCTCGTCATGCGCCTTGAGGCCCAGCCCCACGCCAGCGATCGTGCCGCCAGTGCCCGCCGCGCAGGTGAAGCCGTCGATCTGCCCGTCCAGCTGCTGCCAGATTTCCTCAGCCGTGCCGACGATATGGGCTTTCCGGTTGGCGATATTGTCGAACTGGTTCGCCCAGATCGCATTCTCCGTTTCTTCCGCGATGCGGCGGGACGTGTGGACGAAATGCCCCGGGTTCGAATAGGCAGCGGCAGGCACCGTCACCAGTTCAGCGCCCAACGCGCGCAACGTGTCCATCTTCTCCCGGCTCTGCGTTTCGGGCATGACGATGATCGTCCTGTAGCCCTTCGCATTGGCGACCAGGGCCAGGCCGATACCGGTATTGCCCGCCGTTCCTTCGACGATCGTGCCACCCGGCTGCAACAGCCCTTTTTCTTCCGCATCATTGACGATGAAGAGCGCCGCGCGATCCTTGACCGACGCACCGGGATTGGCGAATTCGCACTTGGCGAAAATATCGCAGCCCGTCTCTTGCGACGGACCGGCAAGGCGCACCAGCGGCGTGTTGCCAATCAGGGCGAGGCTATCATTCTGAACCAGCATGTTCCCCGCATAGCGGAGCGGATGCACGCTTGCCAAGCAAGGGAATGCTGATCCACCCAAAGACCTGATTGCAATCCGTGCGCGATAATCGCCGCCGCCGGGAAGAAAATGGCAAGGCTTTTGCGCTAGGAGTGGCGCCATGCGGCATTAAGCCGCGATCCATTGATGAGCACAGACAGCTTCGAGATGACGCGTGGACGATCCTGGCATCTGATATTGTCCGTTCTGGCGCTGACGGCGCTTGCTCTGCCGCGCCTGATCACCGCCGCGCCGCTGGACATGCTGGCGGATGTGAGGGCGCGCGACGATGTTGCCGAGCGGGCGGGAGAAAATTTCCCTGGTTCCGCCTACTTTTTCGCTGACGATATCTTCCAGGATCTCCCCGATTCGGTTGGGAACAGCCCACACGTCCTGAAACTCGCCACCATCGACGCCGCCCCAGCCGCTGCGTTTCGCGGCAAGACCCCGCTCGATAGCTACAGGGCGGTCAACTGCCTCACCTCGGCCATCTATTATGAAGCAGCCAACGAGCCGGAAGACGGCCAGCGCGCGGTTGCCCAGGTCGTCCTGAACCGCGTCCGCAATCCGCTGTGGCCGCACAGCGTCTGCGGCGTCGTCTATCAAGGATCGGAACGCACCGACTCCCTCTGCCAGTTCACGTTCAGCTGCGACGGATCGATGGGGCGGGCCAATCATGCGCAAAGCTGGGCACGTGCGCGCCGGATCGCGGAACAGGCGCTTGCGGGCCGCGTCTACGCGCCCGTTGGGCTCGCCACATTCTACCATACGCTGGCCGTGCGTCCCGGATGGGCGGCATCGAAGCGGCCCGTCGCCGTCATCGGGGCGCACATCTTCTACCAGATGCCGGGCTTCAACGGGACAGAGGCAGCGTTCCGCATCCCCTATGCGGGGCGGGAGTGGCAATCGGGCCCATCAACCAGAGCTTGGACGGTGAGGCCACCTGCGATGCAGCATCCCTTGCCGCCGGCGGGTATGGACGTCACCGTACCCCTTGCCGTCCCTCCGCCAGCGGCGAAGGACATGCTGCCACAATCAACGATCCGGCCCGAATATCGGAACAGCGGCCGCCCGCTCATCTGAATAGCGGGGCCCGCAATTATTGGCGGCCTTTTACTAACGCACTGATTCTTGGTCATAATAAAAAACTTCAGGAAGTGGAGGAACGGCGGAACCAAATGCCGCGATCGGTGGTTCTGCATACCGGATAGCAAATCTTTTGCCCCCCGCTCTTGCTATCCAAAAAAACATGAGCCCGGAACGCATCTCCCCCCCCGACGCGTTCCGGGCTCAGATTTTGTGGGACAGCCTCCTTCGAGTCTCAGATATTTCCGGTTGCGGAACGTATTTCGCCTCTGCGGGTTCTCCCCCTCAGCCGCTGGATAGCGCGGCCATCCGGCTCGAGTTTTTTCCTCAGGAGACGACCATGACCAAGAAGATTTTTGCTGCCCTGCTGCTTACCGGTTCGCTGATGGTGGCCGCGTGCAACACCGTCGAAGGCGCGGGCAAAGACGTGCAGAGCGCTGGCGCGGCGGTGGAAGACGCAGCCAAGTAAGCAGCGAAAAACAGGCTCCCACCCTAGCGGCCCGCCACTGGCGGGCCTTTTTTTAGCTGGTGGACGTGTCTGCTCCGTCCGCTGTCGCCGCGTCGCGGGCCTGTTTCCGATCGGTGAACCAGATCGCGACGATGGTGATTTCGTAGAGCAGCAGCAGGGGGATGGCGAGCATCAGCTGCGATACGACGTCGGGCGGGGTCAAGACGGCGGCGAGGACGAACGCGGCGACGATCATGTAGCGGCGCAGGCCGATGAGTTGAGCACGGGTGACGAAACCGGCGCGGTTCAGCAGCATCAGCAGGACGGGCATCAGGAAGCTGATGCCGAATGCAAGAATGAACTGCATGACTAAAGTGAGGTAGGCGTCGGTGCTGGGGAGTGCCTCGACTGCGAGGCCTCCGCTACTTCCTTGAAATTGCAGGAAAAAGTGGAACGCGGTCGGCATCACGACATAGTAAGCGAGGCTCGCGCCCATCAGGAAAAGCACCGGCGTCATCACCAGAAAGGGCAATAATGCCTTCTTTTCCTTCGCATAAAGACCCGGCGCGACGAAAGCCCAAAGCTGGTTCGCGATGATCGGGAAGGACAGGCAGAAAGCGCCGAAGATCGCCACCTTCACCTGAACGAAAAAGGCTTCGTAGAGCTTGGTATAGACCAGCCGCCCGCCGCCGTCGCCAAAGGCCTCTTTGAGCGGATGAACCAGGAAGGCGAAAAGCTTGTCGGAAAAATAAAAGCAGACCGCGCCCGTCAGGAAGAGCGCCCAGACACACTTTAACAGCCGCCCGCGCAGTTCGATCAGATGGTCGAGCAGCGGCGCCTTTGTCTCATCGATATCTTTCATGCCTGAGCATCACCCTTGGCCGCAGGATTGGACTGGGCCGCGATATAGGGCGGGCCATCGGACGCAGGGGCCGGAGCGACGGGCGCCGATTGGGCGACGAAGGCCGGGGGCGACGACGATGCGCCCGGCGCGGGGACGGCGGAGGCGGAGGAGTCCGGCAAAGGCTCCATCGCTGGGGCGGACGACGCTTCGGGCGGATGTTCCTGCATGATGCGCCGGTTCTGGTCCGCCCACTTCTTTTCCAGCTCTTCCATCTCGGCTTCGCGCACCATCGCGTCGATGCCGGTGCGGAAATGGCGCGCCATGCCGCGTGCCTTCCCGACGATCTGCCCAACCTTGTACAGGGCGCGCGGCAGATCCTTGGGACCGATCACGACAACCGCGACGATCACGATCAGCAGAAGTTCGGACGAACCGATATCGAACATGCGCGCCTACCGCTGGAGGGTGACGAAGGTCAGGCCTTGGTCTTTTCTTCGGTGGTCGCGGTCGGCGCATCCTGTTCAGGCACGCGATGTCCTTCGATCCGCGTGGCGGGCTTGGCCGGGGCGATGTCGTCATCATCGTCTGCCATGCCCTTCTTGAAGCTCTTGATGCCCTTGGCCACGTCGCCCATCAGGCCAGAGATACGGCCGCCGCCAAACAGCAGCATGACCACCAGGAGAACGATGACCCAATGCATCAAAGAAAAGGAACCCATTTTAACTTTCTCCTGAAAGGAAGCCCTTTTTAGGCTTCTTCCTCATCATTTTCCAGAACGGATTGAGCGCCGAGGCCCTCCAGCGCAAGATCGACCGGATCGAGCAATCCGGCAGCGCGCAGATCATCCAGTCCCGGCAAATCCCGGCGGCTGCTAAGTCCGAAATGTGACAGAAATTCGTGCGTCGTCGCATAAATAAGCGGACGGCCCGGAACTTCCCGCCGTCCCGCTGGCCGGACCCAGCCTGCTTCCATGAGAACGTCGAGCGTTCCCTTCGCCACCTGGACGCCGCGAATGGCCTCCACCTCCGCGCGGCTTACCGGCTCGTGATAGGCGATGATGGCCAGCGTCTCCATCGCCGCGCGGGACAGCTTGCGCGTCTCGTCCTTCTCCCGCCGCAGGATATGGGCAAGGTCCGCCGCCGTCTGGAAATGCCAGCGCCCGCCACGCTCGACCAGATTGATGCCCCGCCCGGCATAATGATCCGAGAGCATGGCCAAGGCAGCACTTAGATCACCAGCCTCCCCCACATGCTGCCGCAACTCGGCAGCCGTCAGCGGATGTTCGGCGACGAACAGGGCGGCCTCCACGGCGCGCATGAAATCGTCCGGTTCCTGCATCACAACAGACGCCTCCCACCCTGGTCCGCCCCATTTTGATCTGGCAGCGCGGCGCGCAGATAGATGGGCTCATATATGCCATCCTGCTGTATTTCCAGCCGCCCCTGCCGCGCGAGTTCCAGCGCCGCGACAAAGCTGCTCGCGAGCGCCGATCGCGCCATCGGTCCGTCCTGACCATCGGGCAGGAAGGATTCGAGCGTGGTCCAATCGATCGCGGACCCAACCAGCGTGCCGACGCGCTGGATCGCTTCATCCAGCGTCATCACCGGACGGGCGGCGACCATATGGACGGCCGGTTGCGTGCGCGCGCGCAGCTGTCCGTAGGATTGCAGCAGATCATAGAGGCTGGCGGCCCATTTTGCCTTGCGCACCAGCCGCAGTCCTTCGGGCCGAGGGCGGACGAACACGTCGCGGCCGATACGGTCCCGGGCCATCAGGCGTGCTCCCGCCTCCCGCATGGCGTGCAGGCGCTGGAGCCGCAATTGCAGGCGCAGGGCCAGTTCGTCGGGGCTAGGGTCAGGCTGAGCCTGCTTCGGCAGCAGCAGCGAGGATTTGAGATATGCGAGCCAGGCGGCCATCACCAGATAGTCGGCCGCCAGTTCCAGCTTCAGCTTCCGCGCGCCTTCGACATAAGCGAGATATTGTTCGACCAGCGCGAGGATCGAGATTTCACGCAGGTCGACCTTTTGCGAACGGGCGAGCGCCAGGAGGAGATCGAGCGGCCCTTCCCAGCTTCCGAAGCTGACGGTCAGCATGTCGGCGCGGGGCTGTGGCGGAGGGGTAAAGAGGTCTTCCATGGTCAGGCGGCTCTTTGACGCGCTGACGGTGGGAAGAGTTGTTCACGCGGAGACGCGGAGACGCGGAGGGTGACCAGGCGCCCGCGCAGCACCAAAAAATCGGCTTGGCCCGTGGGGGTGGGTTCAAAATGACAAGTGGCTTCGCCGAAGGCGCGATATCTCCGCGGCTCCGCGACTCCGCGTGAGCATTTAATTCCGTATAGCTTTGCCGGAAGGGACAGGATCACGCCTGCCCTCACGCAGCCACCACGGAGAGCAGGCTGTCGCGGGTCGCCAGCAGCTGTTCCAGGGGTGGGCTTTCGGCGGTCAGGCTGGTCGAGGCCATCGCGCGATCCAGGCGCGCCCGCGACCGGTCGCTGATGTCGGGGAGCAGATCAGCTATGCCCACCATGTCATCCATCCTCCCCCAGCAATTGAGCGCAAGGTCGCAACCCGCCGCGACCACGCCTGCCGCCAGTTCCGGGATGCTGCCGTTCAGCGCCTTCATGTCGAGATCGTCGGACATGAGGAGGCCGTCGAAACCGATGCGCTGGCGGATGATCGTGTCGATGATCGAGGCGGAAAGGCTGGCGGGAAGATCGGGGTCCCAGGCCGTATAGACGACATGGGCGGTCATGCCGATGGGCGTGTCCTTCAGCGTCTGAAAAGGCGCGAGGTCGGTGGCGAGTTCCTCTTCGCTCGCGGTCACGATGGGCAGTTCATGATGGCTGTCCACCATGGCGCGGCCATGGCCGGGCATATGCTTGATGATGCCCGCGACCCCGCCCCTCGCCAGCCCTTCGATGACTGCGCGGCCGAGCGCGGCGACGCGCATGGGCTCCGCGCCGAGCGTGCGGTCGCCCATGATGTCGCTTGCGCCATCCTGCCGCACGTCGAGCAGCGGGAGCGCATCCACGGTGATGCCGCCTTCGGCCAGGGTCAAAGCGATCGCATGGGCATTGGCGCGCGCGGCGGCGATCGCGCTAGACGGCGCGATGTCATAGAGGCGGTCGAACACGGCGCCGGGGGGGAAGCTTGGCCAGACGGGCGCCTGCATGCGGGCGACGCGGCCTCCTTCCTGATCGATCATGATGAGCAGGTCGTCGCGGCCGTGAAGCGCCCGCAGATCGTCGGTCAAGGCGCGGAGCTGGACGCGGTCCGCGATATTGCGGCGGAAGAGGATATAGCCCGCAGGCTGCGCATCAGCGAAGAAGGCGCGCTCGTCCGCCGTGAGGGTCTCGCCGGAGAGGCCGAAGATTACCGGTTTCATGAGGGCGGATGGTAGCGGCTGTGGGGCGCTGTGTCGAAGGGGTTGTTGGGATCAAGGAGTGGCGTATCCCCTCTCCCCTTTAGGGGTCGATGAGAGGCACGTGACTCTCATCGAGGTTAGGGAGAGGGGGAGGCGCTGTGCTATCGAGGACAGAACGGCTTCGAGATTGCGCATGACGTCCGTGTTGGTGAAGCGGAGGACTTGCCAGCCTTGCTGTTCTAGATAGGCGGTGCGCTCGGCGTCATACTCAGCGGTTGCGCCGTGGGTGTCGCCGTCGATCTCGATGACCAGCATGGCCGCGCGGCAGGTGAAGTCGGCGATGAAGGGGCCGATGACGGTTTGGCGGCGGAACTTCGCACCGGAGAAGCGCTTGGCGCGGAGATGATACCAGAGGCGGGCTTCTGCGGGAGTGAGATCGCGGCGAAGTTGCTTCGCGGATTTGAGCGATTTTCTATCCCGCACCTGCGTTCCCCTCTCCCGCCTTCGCTGCGCTCGGCACCTCGGCCAGAGTCACGTGCCTCTGGCCGACCCCTAAAGGGGAGAGGAGATAGACGGCTTAGTTCACGACGATGCAGCTTTCGCCGGCGACTTTCAGTCTGCCGCAGAGGGTGCTGGCTTGGGCTCCTGCCGTCGCGCGCAGGCGGTAGAGGGTGCTGCCGCCGACTTCGGTGGGTTCAATCGCCATGGTGAGCGGCGCGAGATAGGCGAAGCGCTTGGACAGGCGGGTCCAGGCGTCGCGGGCGCCGGATTGGCTGCCATAGGCGCCGAGCTGGATCACCGCGCCGCCTTTGCGGACGGGCTGCGCGGTTGCTGGCCGGACGTTGGTTTCGTCCGCCACGCGCGCGGTCACACTCTGCGAAGGCTTGCCCGGCACTGGCTGGCTGGGCTTGGCGGGCGCAGTGGCGGTTACGGGCGCTTCGGGGACACGGCTGGGATCGATGCGGCCGTCGCGCAGTACGCCTTCGCTGGCGGCGAAGCTGGCGTCGCCCTCCCCTTCGAACTTCTTGGCATCGGCCTCGCGCGCGGGCACCTTGTAGTCGCCAGCGGGCGCGGCGATCAGCTTGCCTTCGCCGCCGCCGCTCGAACGGTTGTTGAGGAACCAGACGCCAGCGACCACGCCGCCTAGCAGGACAAGGGCGACCAGTATGAAGCCGAGCAGACGGACGGGGGAGAGCCCTTCATCCTCCTCATCTTCAATGCCAGGCTCAAGCCAAGGCAGACGCTCGTCATCGTCGAGATCGAGCCGCCCCCTCGCAAAGTCGCCCATGTGTCCGTGCCTCCGCCTGGCTATTGCATTTCCGTCAACGCAGCCACGCCCATAAGGGCAAGGCCATTACGGATGATTTGCCCGATTCCGCGGCTTAAGAAAAGGCGCGCAGAAGTTACCCCCGGATCGTCCGCCAGGATCACGCGGGCGCGCGGATTGTCGTTCCCCAAATTCCACCAGCTGTGGAATGCAGAAGCCAAGTCATTGAGATAAAAGGCGATGCGGTGCGGTTCGCGCGCGAACGCAGCCCCTTCCACCACCCGTGGGAACTGTGCGGCCAACTTAACAAGGTTAAGTTCCTCCGTCCCAAGGCGGGACAGGTCAGGCGCAGGAAGATCCATTCCGGCTTCCTCCGCCCGGCGGCCGAGCGAGGAAATGCGGGCATGGGCATATTGGACGTAGAAGACCGGATTGTCCTTCGACGCTTCCACGACCTTGGCGAAGTCGAAGTCCATCTGGGCGTCGGCCTTGCGCGTCAGCATGGTGAAGCGGACGACGTCCTTGCCCACTTCGCGGACGACATCGGCGAGCGTCACGAAATTGCCCGCGCGCTTGGACATCTTCACCGGCTCGCCATCGCGCAGCAGGCGGACCATCTGGATCAACTTGACGTCGAAGCGCGCGCGCCCTTCGGTCAAGGCGGCGACGGCGGCCTGGATGCGCTTCACCGTACCAGCATGGTCCGCGCCCCAGATGTCGATCAGCTGGTCGGCGCTCTGCGCCTTCTGGAAGTGATAGGCCATGTCAGCGCCGAAATAGGTCCAGGCGCCGTTCGACTTCTTGATCGGGCGGTCCTGATCGTCGCCGAACCTGGTGGAGCGGAACAGGGGAAGTTCGACCGGCTCCCAATCTTCGGGCGTCTCGCCCTTGGGTGCTTCGAGGACGCCGTCATAGACGAGGTCATGGTCGCGCAGCCATTGCTCGGCGGCTTGCGGCTTTCCGGCGGCCTGAAGCTCGGCTTCGGAGGCGAAGATGTCGTGGTGAATGCCGAGGAGGGCCAGATCGCTGCGGATCATCTCCATCATCGCGGCGACCGCCTTGGTGCGGAAGGGGACGAGCCATTCGCTTTCGGGTGCGTTTACGTAAGCGTCGCCATATTCGGCGGCGAGCGCCTGGCCCACGGGGACGAGATAATCGCCGGGGTAGAGGCCCTCGGGAATCTCGCCCACATCCTGGCCCAGCGCCTCCCGGTAGCGGACATGTGCGGAACGGGCGAGCACGTCGACCTGGCCGCCTGCGTCGTTGATGTAATATTCGCGGATGACCTTGTGCCCGGCATATTCGAGCAGCGTGGCGAGCGCGTCGCCGACCACCGCGCCCCGGCAATGGCCCATATGCATGGGGCCGGTGGGGTTGGCGGAGACATATTCGACGTTGACGGTAACGCCCGCGCCCGCGTCGGAGCGGCCATAGTCGGCGGCCTCGGCATGGATCGCGGCCAGCTCCGCGCGCCAGGTGGCGTCAGTCAGCGTCAGGTTGATGAAGCCGGGGCCAGCGATGGTGGCGCTTTCCACCTCTTCGAGCTTTTTAAGGCCCGCGACGATCTTTTCCGCCAGCGCGCGCGGGTTGGTGCCTGCGGGCTTGGCAAGGACCATGGCGGCGTTGGTGGCAAGGTCGCCATGGCTGGGGTCGCGCGGGGGTTCTACCGTCACCGGCTTGCGGTTCAGGCCAGCAGGCAGGGTTCCGTCCGCTTCCAGCGCGTCCAGCACGGCGTTCAGATGGGCGGTGAAACGAATGTAAAGGGACAAGGGTGTTTCCTCGAAAAGCACAAGACCCGTCCGGGCTGGGCTAAAAATCGAAGCCTCATCCTTCCCTGCAAGAAGTAGAGCCCTTCGACAAGCTCAGGGCGAACGGAAGATTAAGGTTCGCTCTTAACGTGTCGCGTTGTATCGGAGCTGGTCCTGGGTCAGGTTGAAACCCACAAGCAACTCGAAGCTGGTTCGTTGCAGCGCCGCGCGGACGTCGGGCTGGGCGAAGGGATCGATCGCCGCGTCCTCATCGCCCGCCTTGCGCTTTTGCGTGATCTTCGCCTGGATGTCGGCGGGCAGCGTCGCTGCGGCCTTGTCGACGAAGGAGCCCGCCTTGGCGCTCGCGCTCGCGCGATACTGGCCGGCGGGGAAGTCGAGCACGACCTGGCCCACCCGCTTGGCGACGACGGCGTTGCCGCCACGCACGACCGCGGAGAAATAGGGCAGCGTCACCTGACGCGCGGCGGTGGCGTCGGAACGGCGGGCGTTCACGACGAAGGTCGCCTCGCTGTAGAATTGCGCGCCTTCCGAACAGGTGGCGCGCAAATCGGTGATGTTCGCCACCACGTCGATCGCGCGAGCGTCGGTGCTGCCAGCCGGATTGAACAGCGTGATGTCCCCCGTATAGGCCGGGATCGCAGCCGTCGGGCAGGCCGAGCGGACAGCGACGATGCCGCCGGTGGGATCGATTTCTCCCCGGCGCGAACAGCCCGCAAGGGCAAGGGCGATCATTCCAGTCAGCGCAAGTCGAGAAAAGGTCACGAGGCAATCCCTTGGGAACAGGCTGGGGCTTCTTATCCGCACCCCGCCGCTCACGCAACCGAAAGGAACGCAGAGCGCGCGCCTCCCCCTTCCTTCCGGCGTCACATTGGCCTAAGCGGCTGGCATGACCGCCCGTCTCCCCTTGAAGCTCCTGATCGCCGCGCCACGCGGCTTTTGCGCTGGCGTGGACCGCGCCATCGTCATCGTCGAAAGGGCGATCGAAAAATATGGCGCGCCCGTCTATGTCCGGCATGAAATCGTCCACAATAAATATGTGGTGGATAGCCTGCGGGCAAAGGGCGCGATCTTCGTAGAGGAACTGGATCAGGTGCCGGACGGCGTGCCGGTCGTCTTTTCCGCCCATGGCGTGCCCAAGGCCGTGCCCGCGAAGGCGGAAGAGCGCGGCCTCGACTATCTGGACGCGACCTGCCCGCTGGTGAGCAAGGTGCATCGGCAGGCCGAACGGCAGGTCGAGGCAGGCCGCCATATCCTGTTCATCGGCCACAAAGGGCATCCCGAAGTCATCGGCACCTTTGGTCAGGTGGACGCGGGAAGCATGACCCTGATCGAAACCGTCGAGGATGCGGAAAGCTTCGCCCCTGCCGATCCCGACAATCTCGCCTTCCTGACGCAGACCACGCTGTCGGTGGACGACACCGCCGCCATCGTTGAAACGCTTCAGCGCCGCTTCCCGACGATCCATGCGCCCAAGGGCGAAGACATCTGCTACGCGACGTCGAACCGTCAGGCGGCGGTGAAGGCGATCGCGGCCCAGTGCGACGCGCTTTACGTGATCGGCGCGCCCAACAGCTCCAATTCTTTGCGGCTCGTCGAGGTCGCCGAGCGCGAAGGCACGCCAGCCCGGCTGATCCAGCGTGCCGACGACATCGATTTTGCATGGCTGGAAAATGTCCGCACGCTCGGCCTGACCGCAGGCGCATCGGCCCCGGAAATACTGGTGCGCGAAGTGGTGGACCGGCTCGCCGCGCGTTACGACGTGACGGAGGAGCAGGTGGAGACGGCGCGTGAGACCATCGCCTTCAAGCTCCCCCGCGAACTGGGAGCGGAATAAGGCGATGGCAGTCTATACCCATGTTCCCGCCGAAGAGATTGACGCGTTCCTCGCCCGCTATGATGCCGGACGGCTGGTATCGGCGAAAGGCATCGCCGAAGGGGTGGAGAACAGCAATTATCTGCTGGAAACCACTGGTGCCGATGGGAAGGGCCATCGCTATATCCTGACCCTGTATGAAAAGCGGGTGGATGAGGCCGACCTGCCCTTCTTCATGGACCTGCTCGATCATCTGGGCGCGCGTGGATGCCTGGTGCCGCGCTTCATCGCCGACCGGGAGGGCAAGCGCCTGCAACAGCTGGGCGGAAGGCCTGCCTGCCTGATCGAGTTCCTGACCGGCATATCGGTCACTGAACCCACCGCTGCCCAATCGAAAGCCGCAGGCGCTGCACTGGGCCAGTTGCATCGAGCGGCGGAAGGATTTGCGGGCGAGCGCCGCAACGCGCTCGACATCGCTGGCTGGCATGATCTGGCGGCCAAGTGCGGCGACCATTTCGACGATATCGCGCCGGGCCTTGGCCAGCGGGTGACGGATGAGCTCGCCTATCTTGACGCGCATTGGCCCGCTGGACTGCCGCGCGCGGTGATCCACGCCGATCTTTTTCCCGACAATGTGCTGATGCTGGGCGACAAAGTGACCGGCCTCATCGACTTCTATTTCAGCTGCACCGACATTCGCGCCTATGACCTGGCCGTCACGCACAGCGCATGGGTGTTCAGCAATGACGGCGCGCACTTCTTTGCCGATCGTTCGGCGGCGCTGCTCGCTGGCTATCAGGCAGCGCATGGCCTTTCCGACGCGGAGCAGACCGCCTTCCCGATCCTGTGCCGGGGAGCGGCGCTGCGCTTCCTCCTGACCCGCGCCTATGACTGGATCAACACGCCCGCCGACGCGCTGGTGACGCGCAAGGACCCGCTGGCCTATCTACGGCGGCTCGATTTTTATGCGCGGACTGCCCCGGCAGAGTTGCTGCGGGCGTGAGCGCGCTGTCTCAGGTCGAAATCTTCACTGACGGCGCGTGCAAGGGCAATCCCGGCCCCGGCGGCTGGGGCGCGGTGCTGCGCTTTGGAGCCACGGAAAAGGAAATTTCCGGCGGAGAGGCGCAGACCACCAACAACCGCATGGAGATGATGGCCGCCATCGAAGCGCTGAATGCGCTGAAGCGCCCCTGCCAGGTGACGCTCTACACCGACAGCAAATATGTGATGGATGGCATCACCAAATGGGTGTTCGGCTGGCAGAAGAATGGCTGGAAGACGGCCGACCGCAAGCCGGTCAAGAATGCCGAGCTATGGCAGGCGCTGCTCGCCGCCGCCGCGCCGCACAAGGTCAGCTGGCAATGGGTAAAGGGTCATGCCGGTCACCCGGAAAATGAGCGCGCCGATCAACTGGCCTGCGCCGCAGCGGAACTCTTCCGCGCCTGACGGGGGGAGCGGCAGGCCACTCCCCCTGTCGGCGTCAGGGATAGCGTTCGACCCAATCGGCGGGATAAGGCGGCTGCCAGCGCGTCCCGGCGACCCATGTGGTGCCGCGCGGCGCGAAGCCTTCCTCGACTGTGCCGACCCGCGTCATCGCGTCCCTCACCGCAGCATCGCGGCAGCTGGGCACGACGGGCGAGGCATTGTCCGATTCGCCGAGTTTGCCGCACAGGTAGCGCGCCGTCAGCGCGATACGGTGGCGCAGTTCATCCTTCCCGGCCTTCGTACTGAGGTCGAGATCGGCATAGCTGACGCCCTGTGACAGCGATTGGGCGTTATTGTATCGGCCCGTGACGGTGATTTCTTCGGTCGGCTGGGCAAAGCTGATGCTACTGCTCGCCATCATTAGCCCTGACAGGATCAAGGCCGATCGTGAAAAGCATTCCATGACGGCATCCTCCTACTCCATGGATCGTGCCCAGGAACACCACATCTTTTCATGATCACCCGGTTCGAGCTGAGCCCTTCGACAGGCTCAGGGCGAACGGTCATCCAGATACCTGGCACGTTTTTTGAACGTCACGGACGCCGCTTCGTTCCGGCTGCGCCTATGCGAACCGTGCAGGCGAATAGGCGGCCGGATCTATGTCCTTGACCGCTTCGGCCATGGGATCAACCGTCAGCAGCGCCGATCCCAGCAAGGCGGCGGCGGGCGCTGTCTGGATGCCGAAACCGCCCTGCCCCGCGAACCAGAAAAAGCCGGGCGCGACTGCGTCGAAGCCGTAGACCGGCGCGCGATCCGGCGCGAAGCTGCGCAGCCCTGCCCATTTGCGTTCGACCGCCTCGACCGGCCAGTCCACGACATCTTCGAACCGGGCGATCGCCTGCGCCACTGCCAGTTCTTCGGGTGCCGCGTCGCACGGGAGCGAGGGCTCCTCATCATGCGGGGTCAGCCAGATGCGCCCTTCCCCTTCCGGCTTGAAATAGAAGCGGGAGGACAGGTCCATGACGAGCGGCAGGTCGGCTGATGGCATCGCGGGCACGCGCAGTTGCACGACGGTGCGCCGCAAAGGGGTGATGCCGATGGGCGCCACGCCGCAGCGCCGCGCGACATCGTCGGCCCATGCGCCTGCGGCATTCACGATGATGCCGCAATGGATGACGCCGTTGCTGGTCTGGATACGCCAGCCACCCGGCTCATGGGCAGCCTTGTGGAGCGCCGTTCCCAGCTGCAATTGGCCACCCTGCGCGTGGAAGCGCCGCAGATAGGCGTGATGCAGCGCCGCGACGTCGATGTCGCACACGTCTAGCTCCAATAGGCCGACCGTCCATTGCGGGCGCAGTCCCGGTATGAGTGCATGAGGGTCGACCGGGCGCAGATCGACCCGGCCGGAAAAGTCCCGCACCAGCCGATCCCGCTCCGCACGATCAGTGTCCCGCCCGACAAACAGCGTCTGCCGGGGGGTGAGGAAGGATCGGTCGGCAAAGGCAGGATCGGGGGCGCGCAGCAACGGCCCGGACGCGGTGGTGAGCGGCTGCACCTGTGGGCCGCCATAGGTCTCCTCCCAGAAGGCGACGGATCGGCCGGTGGCGTGATAGCCGGCGCTCTCCTCCTGTTCCAGGATCAGGACCGATGCCTCGCCGCCAAGCTGCGCGCCCAGGCTTGCGCCCGCTATGCCGCCCCCGACGATCACGATGTCGAAACGGCTCATGGCGCGGCGGCCTCATCCAGAAAAGCGTCGATCCGCCGCAGCGCGTCAAGGCGAACCGGGTCGATTTCCCGCAATATCTCATGCGCCGCTTCCGGCCCATAGACATGCAGGCGCGCGCCCGGAATATGCGCGGCGATGCGTCGGATCGCAGGCGTGGACACTAGCCGGTCGGCCTTGGTGGCGAGGATGAGCAGCGGCACCGCTATGCGCTGCAGCTTGCCGCTCCTCTCCAGCATGAAGGTCGATCGCAAGGCCTCCACCACCCAGCGCCAGCTTGGCGCGCCCAGCGCCACGTCCCGGCTGTGGTCGCGCCACCACAGCTCATCGGCATAGCGTTCCGGATCATGCGTCAGCCGCTTCTGCCGCATCGCGCGCTGCCGATCGGAATTCTCCTTCTGCGTCCAGGCCTGCCGCTCGGAACGCCCAAGCGCGCACATGGTCCGGGCGATCAGCACCGCCAGCCAGCGCGGCAAGGGCGAGGTATGGACACCCATCATCGGCGCGACGGCGACCGCTGCATCAGGCGGGGGCATCCCCTCGGCGAGCGCGCGCAGCAGCAGGTGCCCGCCCATGCTGTGGGCGATGATCGCGCACGGCCCTGTCGATTGCGCCCGCCAGCCGGCAACGAACGCTTCGAGGTCTGAAACCCACTGCACGAAATCCTCGATATGTCCGCAGAGCGGATCGGCGCCGACGCGGCCCGATCCGCCTTGCCCACGCCAGTCGAAGGCGGTGACCGCCCAGCCCTGGCTTGCCCAATGGGCGATGACTTCCAGATATTTCTCGATCATGTCGCCACGCCCGCCGAGCATCAGCAATTGGCCGCGCTGCCCCTCACCCAACTGGTAGCGACGCAGCGGCCAGCCATCGGGCGCTGTCCAGAAATCGAGCCGCCCGTCCATCGGCCATGCACGACGGTCAAAGGCCGGGGGAACAGACAGGGGCGAATCCATGGGGCGGATGGTTACGGTTTAGTAAGCCATGCGGTCTAGGGTTTAGATTCATGACGGGGGAATATTTCAAAATGGCGCTGCTATGCGCCCTTGGCGTGCTGCTGGTCATCGCGTGCGTGACCGATTGGCGGTCGCGGATCATCTCCAACCGGCTGAACCTTGCCATCGCGGCGCTGGCGCCGCTGTGGTGGATCGCCAACGGCTTGCCGGTCTGGCCGGGCATGTTGTTGCAGGTGGCGCTTGGCCTAGCCGTATTCGCGCTGTTCGCCGCGCTCTTTGCGATGGGATGCATGGGCGGGGGCGACGTCAAGCTGCTAGGGGCGCTTGCGCTGTGGTTTCCATGGGAAGCCGTCCTGGCGATGCTGATGATGATGGCCATGGCCGGGGGCGTGGTGACGATCGTCACCGTGGTCCACCACCGGATGACCCGACGGCTCGGACAACCCCAGATTCCTTACGGTATCGCAATATCCTTCGCCGCCCTTTGGCTGATTGGCGAACGATATCTTAACCATTTTGCGTAAAATTCGGGGCTCGGGCGCAACTCGCCTGATTGAGGGAGACGAATTTCATCATGGACGGCAAGAAAATCGTGCTGCTGGTGGGGGCGCTTGTCATAGCGGTCACAACAGCTCTTCTCGCGCGCAACATGCTGAGTTCGTCTAGCGCGCCCCAGGCCAGTGCCTCTTCCATGCCAGTAGCGGCCGACCAGCCCCATGTGCTGGTCGCGACCAAGGCACTGCCGGTTGGCACCATCCTCGACGCGGAAAGCTTCCGCTTTCAGCCCTGGCCCAAGGATCTGGTCGAGCAGGCCTATTATATCCAGGGCCAGGCCGATCCGGCGAAGCTGGTGGGCAGCGTCGTGCGCACCGCCATCTCGGCTGGTCAGCCGATGACCGTGGGTTCGGTGATCAAGCCAGGCGAGCGCGGTTTCCTCGCCGCCGCGCTCGGGCCGGGCATGCGCGCTGTCACCGTGCCGGTGTCGGCGCAGAATTCGGTCGCGGGCTTCGTCTTCCCGGGCGACCGCGTCGATTTGATGCTGACGCAGAGCGTATCGGGCGGCGGCGACGGGGAGCCGTTGAAGGTCTCCGAAACCATCCTGCGCAACCTGCGCGTGCTCGCCACCGACCAGCGCATGGACGCCATGGGCGATGACGGCAAGCCGGTCGTCCAGACCTATTCCAACGTCACCATCGAAGTGACGCCCAAGATCGCGGAGAAGATCGCGGTGGCGCAGACCATCGGATCGCTTTCGCTGACGCTGCGATCGATCGCGGACAATGCGTCGGACCTCGACGCCGCCATCGCCGGCTCCGACGTCGACCTGCCCGATGGCGCCAGCCCGAACGCGGAAAAGAAGATCATCGCAAAGCTCGCCGCTCGCCCGGTCGACAAGGGCAGCACCTTTTCAACCGGCGCAGACGTGTCTCGCTACCAGCGCAGCTCCGTCCCCGCCAAGCCGTTGCAGACCGCCGGCGTCGAAGTGCCCGCAGGGGGCGGCGCTCAGGCAGCACCGGGCAGCGTCAGCGGACCTGTGATCCGCATCGCGCGCGGCACCAATGTGACCGTCGTTCCGGTCGGGGGGAAGTAAGATGAAGTCTATCAACCTTCAGGCGGGCAAGAAGGCGGTCAAACCGCTCATCGGCCCCGCCATCGCTCTCGGCCTCGCCGCCGCCATGGCCGCCACGCCGACGACCGCGCTCAATGCAGCCCCTTCCTCGATGCAGGACAATGCGATCCTGATGTCGGTGGGCGGCAGCAAGGTCATCAACCTGGGCGCCAAGATGTCGGACGTCGTCATCGGCAATCCCGAGGTCGTCGATGTCCATGTCCGCGCCCAGAACCAGCTTTACCTGATCGCGAAGGCAGCGGGCGAAACCACCGTGTTCGCCACCGCGACCAACGGCAAGGTGCTGTTTTCCGGCACCGTCCGCGTCGGCAACAACCTGTCGAACATCGACGACATGCTGCGGCTGGCGATGCCGAACGCGCAGATCGCGGTGAACAAGATGAACGGCATGGTTCTCTTGACCGGCACCGTCGCTGCTCCCGAGGACGCCGCCGAAGCCGAGCGGCTGACGCAGGCCTTCGTGGGCAAGGACGTCACCGTCGTCAGCCGCCTGCGCACCGCCACCCCGCTTCAGGTCAACCTGCAAGTCAAGATCGCCGAAGTCAGCCGCGACCTTGGGCACCAGATCGGCGTGAACATCTCGGCATTGGCGAATGGCAATGGCCGGATCATCGACAGCATCGGCCGGGCCGACCGCAACTTCGTGACGCGCGGTACGAATGCGACTGGCGGCACGACCTACACCTTCAACAACCCGACCGACGGCAGCACCTCGCTCGGCTTCGTCGCCAACCTGCTCGGCATGGACGTAGCAGGCGCGCTGGACCTTGCCGAATCGAGCGGCCTTGCCACTGCGCTGGCTCAACCCAACCTGACCGCACTGTCGGGTGAAACAGCCAGCTTCCTGGCGGGCGGCGAATATCCCTACACAGTCAGCAACGGCACGCAGGGCAACAGCATCGAGTTCAAGCAATATGGCGTGCAGCTCGCCTTCACGCCGACGGTGCTGGCGGATGGCCGCATTTCGCTGCGCGTGCGCCCGACCGTGTCGAGCCTCGACTTCTCGGTGAACACGACCGTCCCGGCGCTCAAGAGCCGCACGGCGGAAACTACCGTCGAACTGGGTTCGGGTCAGGCCTTCATGATCGCGGGCCTGCTCAACAACGACACCGCCAACTCGATCAGCAAGACGCCGGGCTTCGGTGAAATCCCGATCCTCGGCAGCCTCTTCAAGTCGCGCCGGTTCCAGCGTCACGAAACCGAACTGGTCATCGTCGTCACCCCCTATCTGGTGAAGCCGATGAACGCGTCGGACGTGCGCCTGCCCACCGACGGTTTCCGCAATGCCAATGTCGCACAGGGCCTTCTGCTCCAGCAGGGCAGCGACGGCGTAAGCGGTGCCCGCGCGCCGATGCCGCGCCGCGATCCCGGCAGCCCGGCTCCCGCGCCCGGCCCGCAGGCGGCTGCTCCCCGCGACACGGGCAAGCGTTCGGCGAAGACCGCCGCCGCGCCCGGCTTCAGCTTCTGATCGGAAGGACGACAGTCATGACTTCCCTCTCCGCCAACACCATCGTCCGCTTTGGCGCGCTCGCCCTGATGGCGCTGCCGCTCGCCGCCTGCAATCCCGCCGTCAATCGCGGGGTCGAATCGGTGCATCAACCAGTCGTCGGCCACGACACCTACACCTATGATGTGCAGGCTGGCCCGGACGGCGGCCTCAGCGCTTCGGAAGCCCGCCGCCTGGAAGACTGGTTCGCCTCCATCGGCCTTGGCTATGGCGATCAGGTCGCGATCGTGACCGATGCCTATTACAGCCCTGAACTGCGCGAAGGCATCGCCGATGTCGTCGCCCGCCACGGCATGCTGGTGGGTGAGGACAGCTCCGCCGCCGCAGGCGCTGCGCCTTCCGGCAGCGTCCGGATGGTCGTGCGCCGCGCGACCGCGCGCGTGCCCGGCTGCCCTGACTGGTCGAGCAAGCAGGAAACCGAATCCCAGCTTGGCACTACCTCCAATTTCGGCTGCGGCGTGAACGGCAACCTTGCCGCGATGGTCGCCAATCCGGAGGATCTGGTGCGCGGCCAGAGCAGCGCAAGCGACCTGCGCACCGCCACGTCCAACCGCGCCATTTCGACCTATCGCGAAAAGACCCCGACCGGTTCGGGTGACCTCAAGTCCCTGTCGGGAGGCCGCTGATCATGAACGCACCCTGGAAACCCGCCATGTCTGGACAGCGCGATCCCTTCCACGCCTTCGTCTGCGACGATCATAGCCACGACTTGCTGGCGATGGTTGCCGCTGAAATGGGCTGGGCCCCGGAAAAGGTGAACAAGGGCGGCATGCGCAACGCCGTGCAGAGCCTGTCGGTCAGCGCCAGCCCCCAAATCCTGTTCGTCGACATGTCCGAAAGCGGCGACCCGCTCAATGACATCAACAGCCTGGCCGAAGTGTGCGAGCCCGGCACGGTGGTGATCGCCGCTGGTCAGGTGAATGACGTCCGCCTCTATCGCGACCTCATCGCCAGCGGCATTCAGGATTATCTGCTGAAGCCCTTCGGCGCCGACCAGTTGCGCGACGCGCTGGCACAGGCGCAGGCGGTGTTCTTCGCCCCGCGCGACGCGGGGCCCG
The DNA here is from genome assembly GCF_054771735.1 of Sphingobium sp. TomMM35A. Taxonomy (NCBI): domain Bacteria; kingdom Pseudomonadati; phylum Pseudomonadota; class Alphaproteobacteria; order Sphingomonadales; family Sphingobiaceae; genus Sphingobium; species Sphingobium sp. TomMM35A. The sequence continues at coordinate 227,544 of NZ_BSRC01000001.1, read as the reverse complement.
AACGGCCGCACCTCACCACTGCCGTCATCGGCACCCGTGGCGGCGTGGGCGCGTCCAGCATCGCGACCTCGCTCGCCTGGCTGCTCAGCGACAAGCAGAAGCGGCCGACCGCACTGCTCGATCTTGACGTCCATTTCGGCACCAACGCGCTGGCGATGGACCTTGAACCGGGCCGTGGCCTCACCGACGCGATCGATAACCCGAGCCGCATCGATGGCCTGTTCATCGAACGCGCGATGGTGCGGGCAAGCGATACGCTGGCGATCCTGTCGGCCGAAGCGCCGATCAGCCAGCCGATGCTGACCGATGGGGGCGCCTTTTACCAGCTGCTGGAAGAATTCCGCGCCGCGTTCGAATGCAGCGTCGTCGATCTGCCGCGCCATATGCTGATCCAGCATCCGCACCTGATGGCCGACGTCAATGTCGCCGTGGTCGTCACCGAACTGACGCTGGCGGCGGCGCGCGATTCGATCCGCATCCTGTCCTGGCTGAAAAGCAACGCGCCCCAGTCGCGCGTGATCGTAGTCGCCAACCGCGTCCATGCAGGCGCGCAGGAAATCAGCCGCAAGGATTTCGAGACGTCGATCGAGCGGAAGGTGGACGTCCTCGTCCCCTTCGACCTGCGGATCGCGGCGCAGTCCGCAAAGCTCGGCAAGACATTGGCCGAAACCGCCAAGGGCAACAAGGTCGGCGCGGCTTGCGTCTCGCTGCTCGACGCGGTCATCGGGGCCGCCGAGGATGGCGATGCCGCCGATGGCAAGCCCGCAAAGAAGAAGAAAGGCGACTCCCTGCTTGGCAAGATCGGTGACCTCAAGGGGCTGATCCCGGCACGCAAGGACAAGGTCAAGGCGTGAGAATACGGCGGGCATGCCGCCATCGGGCGGGGTGCACCTATAGGAAACGGGCGATACCATGAGCAATTCGATATTGCTGATCATGCTGCTGATGACCTTGGCTGGTCTGGCTGTCGTGGCCTTTGCCGGGCCGTCGGCTGAAAAGGCCAGCAAGCGCCGTGTCGCCCTGATCCGCGAACGTCACAGCGGATCGGCGGATGCGATGATGGAAGCGCGCATGCGCAAGGCCATCTCCAACCGGCAGCCCGGCAACGACATGAAGATGCTCGTGTCGCTGGTGCCCAACCCGGAAAATCTGGCCAAGCGCCTCCGCATGACCGGCAAGAAATGGACGGTCAGCCAATATATGACCAGCTGCGCCTTCACAGCGCTTGGCATGGCCGCCTTTCTGATGCTGCGCGGCTTTGCGCCGCTGCTCGCCATCATGATGGGCCTCGCGAGCGGCCTTGCCCTGCCGCACATGTGGGTCAGCCGCCTGATCAAGAAGCGGGTGATGCAGTTCACCATGAAATTCCCCGACGCGCTCGAACTGCTGACCCGCGGTCTGCGCTCGGGCCTGCCGATCACCGAGACGCTGGGCGTCGTCGCGGGCGAAGTGCCGGGCCCCGTGGGTGAGGAATTCAAGCTGATCACCGAACGCATCAAGATCGGCAAGACGATGGACCAGGCCCTGCAGGAAACGGCCGATCGCCTCGGCACACCGGAATTCCAATTCTTCGTCATCAGCCTGGCGATTCAGCGCGAGACGGGCGGCAACCTTGCCGAAACCTTGTCGAACCTCGCCACCGTGCTGCGTCAGCGCGCGCAGATGAAGCTGAAGATCCGCGCGATGTCCTCGGAATCCAAGGCTTCGGCCTATATCATCGGCGTGCTGCCGTTCCTGGTCTTCGGCATGATCTGCTACATCAACTACGCATATATGTCGCCATTCTTCACGCCTGATCCGGCGGGCCTTTTCGGCATGTCGACGATGCAGGTCATTGGCCTCGGCGGCATGTGCTGGATGGGCATTGGCGTCTTCATCATGTCGCAGATGATCAACTTCGAAATCTGACGGGGGATAAGAGACATGGAAACCGCTTCCCCCGCAGGCACTCTCTTCGGCATGTCCGCCACGGACTTTGGCACCTTGCTCGCCGCGATGGCGACGCTCGCCATGCTGTTCGTGCTCTACACGGTGATGACCGTGCGCGACCCGATGGCCAAGCGCGTCAAGGCGCTCAACGAACGGCGTGAGCAGCTGAAGGCCGGGATCACCGCCTCCACCGCGCGCCGCCGCGCCAAGCTGGTCAAGAAGAACCAGACGACCGATCAGATGCGGGCCTTCCTGTCCAGCCTGAAGGTGCTGCAGGACGATCAGCTCAAGGATTCGCAAACCAAGCTGGCGCAGGCCGGTATCCGGTCGAAGGATCTGGCGGTCGCCGTCATCTTCGGCCGCATGGTGCTGCCGATCGTCATCGGCGGCTTGGCCGCGCTGCTGCTCTATGGCGTAGGCATCTATCCCGACTGGGGCGGTGCAAAGCGCTTCATGGCGTTCGCCGTGGCGCTGCTGCTGTCCTACAAGGCGCCCGACATCTTCATCGACAACAAGATTCAGAAGCGTTCCGCCGCCATTCGCAAGGGCCTGCCCGACGCGCTCGACCTGCTCGTCATCTGCGCCGAGGCTGGCTTGACGGTGGACGCCGCCTTCGCCCGCGTCGCCAAGGAACTGGGCAAGGCCTATCCGGAGCTGGGCGACGAGTTCCAGCTGACCGCGATCGAACTCAGCTTCCTTACCGAACGGCGCATGGCGTTCGAAAATCTCGCTAATCGTGTGAAGCTGGACGCGGTCAAGGGCGTCGTGACGACCATGATCCAGACGGAAAAATACGGCACGCCGCTTGCCTCCGCGTTGCGCGTGCTATCCGCTGAATTCCGCCATGAACGCATGATGCGCGCCGAGGAAAAGGCCGCGCGCCTGCCCGCCATCATGACGGTTCCGCTCATCCTCTTCATCCTGCCGACGCTGTTCGTCGTGATCCTTGGGCCAGCGGCCTGCTCGATCAGCTCGTCATTCTGAAACAGGCTAAAAAGGGGAGGAAGGGGACGTCCGGGGGCGTCCCCTTTTTTGTGCTCAATCCCGCAGGATCACATCGACCCCGGCCCGCGCATGGATGGCGGTGCCGTCGTAGATGGGCAGCACGTTCGCCTTCACATCGACGATCATTTCCAATTCGGTGCAGGCCAGGATCGCCGCCTGAACATTTTCCTTCGCGATGTCCGTCAGTTCCGAGCGCATATAGCGTTCGGACTCGCGGCTCACCTTGCCGATCGTCAGTTCCTCATAGACGATGCGGTCGATCCGCTCGGCGAGGTCAAGGTCCGGGGGCAGCAGCGAGATGCCGTGGCCGACCAGCCGCTGGCGGTAGAATTTCTCCGTCATGACGTTGCGGGTGCCGATCAGCGCGGCCCTTTGCACGCCATCGGCCTTCATCTTGCGGCCGACCGCATCGGCGATGTTGATGATCGGCGTGTCCACCCCGCCCTGCACCTCGTCATAGACGCGATGCATGCTGTTGGCGCAGATCAGCAGCGCCTTGGCGCCTGCCTGCTCCAGCCGCCGGGCGGATGCCGTCAGCACCTGCGCAGCATAGGCCCATTCCTCTTCGGTGGTGGAGCGGCCGATTTCGGCGAAGTCGAGGCTCTCTATCAGCAGCGGGGCGCTGTGCTGCCCGCCCTTTGCCCGGTAAACCGCCTGATTGATGATCTGATAATAGCGTGCTGTGGATGTCCAGCTGAGACCGCCGATCAGGCCGAGCTTCTGCATGGTGCGTCTTTACCCCAATTGCCGCCCGGAAACTGCCCCGGCGTCCGTCCGCTCCAGCGTTACGGACGGGACCCCGCATCGGCAAGCCCCTTCCCGCGCGCTCCGCCACATATGCGCAGCGCAACGCCCGTTCCGGCAGCAGCTGAAAGCCCTCCCGCAGCCAGGAGCCCCACATTTTCGAGCAGGAATGCGAGCGCGGCGGCGGACCAGCCTGCCATAGCGATGGCGAAGACAAGCAGCAGCACCGCCGAACGCTCTCCGCCAAGAAGCGCACCTAGCGCGCAGGTCGACGCACCGATGCCACCCATGGTCACGACTGCCAGCGCCAGCATATGCCGCGCGGCAACGCCGGTGCTTCCCTCGTCGACCAGCCCGAAAGCATAAGGATTGAGCCAGGCGGCCGCTGCTGCACACAGCATCGCCGCTGCCGAGAACCCGGTGAACATCGTCAACAGCGGCATCCATCGGCCGCGCGGCCATTCCCGTCCCAGCAGCAAGCCAAAGCCGCCGCCCACGATCAACGCGCCGATGATATCGGGTCCGTTGATCACGTCCATGTCATACACGGCCACGGCAGACAGGATGATCGTGCCAGCAAGAGCCGCATGCCGCCGCCTCTGGCCCGACATGATTGCGGAAGGCCACGAAGCGCCCAGGAAAAGCAGCGCCCCCATGGCCTGCCCGATCAGGATCAGGTCAAGGCCGGCAGTCATGGACGTTTCGCCGCCTGCCCGGCTTTGGCGCTCCGGCGCGCCGCGATGGCGCCGCCGAAGAAGGATGCGCTCGCCAACATGACCGCGACCAAACTCACATAGCGGGCGACGGGACTACTCACCTCAGCTGCGACCGTCAGCGTTGCGGCGATGGCTGCAGGCGGCAGCAGAAACAGCGGGAGGACAGCGCCGGTTTCGTCCAGGCGCAAACGCCAGGCAGAGATCGCCCCCATTGAACAGGCCAGAAGGAAACAGAGGAGGAGAAGCGCGCTCATTCCTACCCTTCAGACGCGATCGTCCGGTCCTGCCTGATCCATGGAAAGGCGCGATACGACGCCGAAGCCCTCCCCCTCAGGCTTTGCCAGAGGGGGAGGAGCATGCCGATTTACAGCAGGCGGTCGCTGACGACCTTGCCGCCCTGCGTCACGCGGATGGCGTTGCCGATTTCCTCGTCCAGCACCGGCGCATTCTGTTCCTTGTTCCAGAAGGCCGAGAGGAAATTATAGAGGTTGCGCGCGAACAGCGCCGAGGCGTCGGCGGCAAGGCGCGAGGGCACATTCTTGTGGCCCACGATCTTCACGCCATGACGCTCGACCACCTGGCCCAGCACTGCGCCTTCGACATTGCCGCCCTGTTCGACGGCGAGGTCGACGATCACGCTGCCCGGCTTCATCGTCGCGATTTGCGCATCGGTGATAAGGCGCGGCGCGGGCTTGCCCGGAATCAGCGCCGTCGTGATGACGATGTCCTGCTTGGCGATGTGGCTGGACACCAGTTCGGCCTGCGCCTTTTGGTAATCCTCGGACATTTCGGTGGCATAGCCGCCCTTGCCCTCGCCCTCGATGCCAGCGACGCTTTCGACGAAGACCGCCTTCGCGCCAAGGCTTTCAATCTGTTCCTTGGTCGCCGAGCGCACGTCGGTCGCCGACACCTGCGCGCCCAGGCGCTTGGCCGTCGCGATCGCCTGAAGCCCGGCGACGCCCACGCCCATGACGAAAGCCTTGGCCGGGGAGATCGTCCCCGCCGCCGTCATCATCATCGGGAAAGCGCGGCCATATTCGGACGCTGCGTCCAGCACCGCCTTGTAACCGGACAGGTTCGACTGCGAAGACAGGATGTCCATCGACTGCGCGCGCGTGATGCGCGGCATGAACTCCATCGCCAGCGCTTCATAGCCCGCCTGCGCATAGGCGTCGACGCGCGCGCGCTCGACAAAGGGGTTGAGGCCAGCGACGATCCACGCACCCGGCTTCGCGCCCGTGATGCTGGCGACGTCAGGACCCTGGACGCCCAGAATGATGTTCGCGCCCGCGACCGTCGCGGCGCGATCCGCAATGGTCGCGCCCATGGCGGCATAGTCGGCGTCGGCGATGGCGGCGGTCAGGCCCGCGCCCGCTTCGACGGCGACATCGGCGCCCAGCGCCTTGAACTTCTTGACGGTTTCCGGCGTACCGGCAACGCGGCGCTCACCCTCGGCGAGCTCCTTGATAATAGCGATTTTCATCGACATCCCCCTGGTGGCGCCGGTCTTTAGCTGGAGATCAGCAGAACGACGATCGCAGCGACGATCACGCTTGCAATAGTGCCCCACTTCACGAGGGCCACGAACCCTGTGTAGGTCTGGGTCGCGCTCTCCATATTTCCGTCTGACGCCATGTCCATTCCCTTGTCGCCTGTGTTTTTGAGCGGGCCCCTCTTATCGACAAGGTTCTCCCCCCTCAACCTCGAAACGGATGAAGAAAAACTTTCCGGTTAAGGGCGCCTTTACCCCCTTGGTCTAGGCTGGCGCCACGGAACAAGAAGAGGGGTAAGATGGCGCGCGACGGCGTTCCCATGCTGATGCTGATCGACGAAGAGCCCGCGCAACGCAGGCTCGTGTCCGCGCTGGCCGCCCGCGCTGGATGGCGCACGATCTTCGCCAATGACGGCGACATGGCGATCGCCATGCTCGGCACGCAGGATGGGATGCGACTGGACGCGGTGCTGCTCGACCAGTGGATTCCCGGTCCCGACGCGACCGGCCTCGTCCGCGAATTACGCAGCCGTCGGCCTGCGCTTCCCATATTGATATTGACCGCACACAACAGTGTCGCCGTTGCCGTGGACGCCATGCGTGCTGGCGCGACGGACTATCTCGCGAAGCCGGTCGCGCCGGAAAGGCTGCTCTCCGCGCTCAACGCCACCCTGTCGCAGGAGCACGGCAAGGGTGAGCTCCGCCCGCTTACGGAAAAGATATCCGCCGCCCTTTCTTTTGAAGATGTGGTCGGCGCCGCGCCGCAATTCCGCGCCGCCCTCGCGATCGCAGCCAAAGCGGCCCGCGCCCGCGTCCCCGTCCTGATCGAAGGCGAAAGCGGCGTCGGCAAGGATGTGATCGCCCGCGCCATCCACGCGGCCTCCCCCCGCCACAAGCAGGCGATGGTGACGGTGAACTGCGGCGCCATCCCCGCGAACCTCGTCGAATCGGACCTGTTCGGCCATGAGCGCGGCGCCTTTACCGGGGCCTTCGAGCGCCAGGTCGGCAAGTTCGTCGCCGCCGACATGGGCACCATCTTCCTCGATGAAGTCAGCGAAATGCCGCTCGATGCCCAGGTGAAGCTGCTGCGCGTCCTTCAGGACGGCGAGGTGCAGCCTATCGGTGCACGGCGGCCGGTCCATGTCGATGTGCGGATCATCGCCGCCACCAACAAGCGGCTGGTCGATGAGATCGAGGCGGGGCGTTTTCGCGAAGACCTTTATTACCGCCTGAACGTCGTACAGTTGACGATTCCGCCGCTGCGCGAGCGTATTGGCGACGTTCCCGCGCTTTGCCGTCATCTGCTCGCCCGCATCGCCAATCAGCCGGGGCTGCGCAGCCTGGGCCTGACCGACGATGCGCTCGCGCTGCTGATGCAGCATGAATGGCCGGGCAATGTGCGCCAGCTGCAAAACGCGCTCTTCCGCGCCGCCGTCCTGTGCGAGGGCGATGCGCTGACGCCGCAGGACTTTCCGCAGATCGCCGCGCAGATCCGGACGCGCGCCAGTGGCGAGCCGCTCCAGCCGCGCCTGCGCGCCGTGCCCGCGACTCACCGGGAAGCGGCGGGCATCACCCTGTTCGAAGGCGACGGCCATGTCCGCCAGCTTGCGGAGATCGAAGCGGACGTCATCCGCCTCGCGATCGGCCATTATCGCGGCCGCATGACGGAGGTCGCCCGCCGCCTGGGCATCGGCCGCTCGACGCTCTACCGCAAGCTCGCCGAACTCGGCATCGACAGCGCCGCCTGAACGCACCGGCGCAGCGCAACGCTCATCCTGCCGCTGCGGATATCGTTGCGCCGTTGAAATGTCGGGCTGGCTATGCTTTGGACTGGGCATGAAAAAACTCAGCCTGGCGACCGCTCTTCCCCTCCTCCTGCTGGTAGCCTGCGGGCGCGCCGAGCCGGTGGAAGATATGCCGAGCCAGGAAGAACTGGCGGCCGCCGCCAATGCCGCCGCTGCCAAGGCGCTTGCGGAGGGCAAGGCGGAAGCGGCCGAGAATCGCAATTATGTGAATGACGAACGCGGCTTTTCGATCAGCTTCCCGGAAGGCTGGGAAAAGGACAGCGGCGCCAGCACGCCGGACGGCACCGTCTATCAGGACCCGGGCGCAGGGGCCGACGTCCGCGTCTTCTGGCAGCGCAACGAGGACAAGCAATCGCTCCAGCAGGTCGTCCAGGCGATGAGCAGCGGTTCGGAAGGCGTCGACGGCGACTTCATCGGCGACAATGAATATCGCGGCACCGCCAATGACGGCGAAGGCAATAATGTCGCCGTCCGCCTCCTGCGCCAGCCTGACGGGGGCATCGTCACCGTGACGTTCGTCTATCCCGAAATGCTGAGCGAACAATATCAGCCGATCGCGAAAAGGGTGCTGGATAGCCTGCGTGTCTTTGCGACGAAGGGGGCAGCGCCGGAGATTGCAACGCCTGCTGAAGCCGGGAACGCTACGGAGCGCTGAGCGACCTCATCTCCCCTCCCGCCTGCGGGAGGGGAGATGTGATGAGGCTGCTCGCAAGATAATCCGTCATGCCAGCGCAGGCTGGCATCTCTCCCGATAGCGCTCAGCCTATCCTCACGAGATCCAAGCGTCCGCTGGGATGACGCGCCAGGCGAGTAGATCACCCCCTCAAGGCATAACCGCCTCCGCCCGAGCGATCAGCGCGCGCGCCTCCTCGACATGCATTCCCTCGATCATTCGCCCCTCGAACCGCTCCGCCCCGCCCGTCGCCGCCTCGATCAGCCGCCGCGCATCGGCTACCGCCTGCGCATCGGGGCCGAACACCTGGTTGGCGACCGGAACCTGGCTCGGGTGGATCAGCGTCTTGCCGTCGAAGCCCAGCGCATGCCCTGCCGCGCATTCCGCTTCGAACCCTGCCTCATCGTCCAACCGGTTGAACACGCCATCGAACACGGCGACCCGCGCCGCCCGCGCGCTCAGGATCACCGACTGGAGAGCGAAACTCAGCCCTTCCCTCCCAGCCGATGGAGGAATGCCAAGGTCCTGCCGCAGGTCATTGGTGCCCATGAAGATCCCGGCCGTCCCCTCTTCCGCGGCGATCGACGCAGCAGCAAGAACCCCGGCCGCGCTCTCGATCATGGCGAGGACAGGCTTTTGGCAGACGCTGAACACGTCCCGCACCTGCCTGCCATTTTCGACCTTGGGCAGGATGACATAGTTCGCTGCCGACTTCTTGACCGCAACCATTTCTGGCCCATGCCACGGCGTCCCTTCGACATTGATGCGGACTGCGCACAGCCGCTTGCCAAAGCCTTCCGCCGCCGCCTCCACGGCATTCGCGCGCGCTTCCTCCTTCATGTCGTCAGCCACCGCATCCTCCAGGTCCAGCATGACCATATCGCAGGACAGGGTGCGCGCCTTGGCGATGGCGCGCCTGTTCGATGCGGGCAGGAACAGCAGCGATCGGGCGTGGCGCAGCAACATGACAGGTCTCCTATTCGGGCCGGGCGGCAGCGGTGACGGTTTGACTTTTCCCGTTAATGATTTCGCGTCATAGTCAAGCGCTTCTTCGGGGGAGAGAAAGATGCTGACGACCTTCGCGCTGACCGTGACTTTCTTGGTGCTCTTCTATCTGGCCGTGAGCGTCAAGGTGGTGCGGCAGGGCTATCAATATACCATCGAACGCTTCGGCCGGTTCACCGAAGTGGCAAAGCCGGGCCTCAATTTCTACCCCGCCTTCTTCTACGCCGTCGGGCGCAAGATCAACATGATGGAACAGGTGGTCGACATTCCGGGGCAGGAGATCATCACCAAGGACAATGCCATGGTGTCGGTCGACGGCGTCGTCTTCTTCCAGGTGCTGGACGCCGCCAAGGCCGCCTATGAAGTGTCGGAGCTTTACGTCGCCATCATGCAGCTGGCGACCACCAACCTGCGCACCGTCATGGGCTCGATGGACCTCGACGAAACCCTGTCGAAGCGCGACGAGATCAACGCCCGCCTACTGTCCGTGGTCGATCACGCCACCAACGCCTGGGGCATCAAGATCACCCGTGTCGAGCTGAAGGACATCCGCCCGCCCGCAGACATCGTCAACGCCATGGGCCGCCAGATGAAGGCGGAGCGTGAAAAGCGCGCGCTGATTCTGGAATCGGAAGGTCTGCGCGCCTCTGAAATCCTGAAGGCCGAGGGGCAGAAGCAAAGCCAGATCCTGGAAGCCGAAGGCCGCCGCGAGGCCGCCTTCCGCGACGCCGAAGCCCGCGAGCGCGAGGCGGAGGCGGAAGCCAAGGCGACGCAGATGGTGTCCGAAGCCATCGCATCGGGCAACGCGCAGGCGATCAACTATTTCGTCGCCCAGAAATATGTCGAGGCGGTGAGCCAGTTCGCCAACTCGCCCAATGCCAAGACCATCCTCTTCCCCGTGGAAGCCACGCAGCTGATCGGCACGCTGGGCGGCATCGGCGCTCTGGCGAAAGAGGCCTTGGGCAGCGACGGCACACCCACCCCTCCCCCCGCCGCGACCCGCCGCAGCCCCTTTGCTCAGGGTCAGGGCTGATGGACTGGCTCGGCATGCTGGATGATCATTGGGGCTGGCTGGTCTTCGCCGCCCTGCTTGGCGTCGGTGAAGTCCTGTTGCCCGGCGTGTTCCTCATCTGGGTCGCGCTGGCGGCGGCGGTGACGGGACTGATCGCGCTGGCGCTGCCCGTCTCGGTGCCCGTACAACTGCTGATCTTCGCCCTGCTGTGCCTGCTTTCGGTCTGGGGCGGCCGCCGCTGGTATGCGGCCAATCCGGTGAACTCGCAGGACCCGCTGCTAAATGATCGCACCGCTCGCCTGATCGGCGAAGTCGTGCTGGTGGTCGAAGCCATCGAAGCAGGCCGGGGCCGCGTGAAGGTCGGCGACAGCGTTTGGTCCTGCCGAGGCCCCGACGCACCTGCGGGCAGCCACGTGCGCGTCATCGGCGCGGATGCATCGGTACTACAAGTGGAACCGGCCTAAACGGGTTTGGGTGGATTGCAGACTCTCGGCTTTTTGAGAGACTAAGACGTGAGTTAGCTTTAGCCAAGGCTCCGGTAAATCTCAGTTGCGTGGACAAATTGCGGTTTGGGCAGAGTTCCATCTGGACGTCATGTCGGAGATCTTTACCTCTACTGTTCTGTCTGACATTTGACGGTAATGGATATTCGACATTTCAAGCGGGCTGAAGAACATCGGAACGCATGCAAGGAGAAATTTTCCGCACTTGCTGAGGCTTCGGATTTCAGTGTGGCGGCCAGACGATGGTCAGAGTTTTTAGTCGAGCATCAACGATGGTTTACTCGGATGCAGCAGGCATTGGAACGTGGACCTTCGGCGGCTTGGTTTGGTACGCTTAAGGGTAGCCGTAAGTCCGATCCATTGTTCCATTATCTCCATCAGGCGCGCCACGCGGATGAGCATGGGCTGGAACGCATTGCAGATGCACAGCCCGGCAGTGTTGGGATTGGAGTCGGCGGCGGACGCGTCCACATTGAACGATTGATAATTGAGAATGGTGTCATTACTCATTTGGCCGGCTCTCAGGACGGCGGCCCTCTCAAGGTGCGCGTCACAGAAGCGCACCTCAAGCTAAATCAGGTCGAAAATCGCGGCGTTATCTATGACCCTCCAATCTGCGCCGCGCATGGCGAGCCATACTCCGCCATTCGCGCTGCGAAAGAATGCCTTGATGCGATGGAGATCGCCTCAAAAAAGGCGCAGGAGTTCTTCAATTGAGCGATCGAACGGACGCCGTGGCATCCGTGTCGATGGCACGGAAGCTGCCGTAGCGTAGCGGAGATTTCCACAAGTCAGCAATGGCCGATTTGTTCGCAGGTCCGCCGACGCTGTCCCGCTTATCAAAACCAAAAAGTGGCCAGCGTCGCCGCCAGCCCCTCTTGCACCAAAACTCTCCGCCAGTTCAGCCGACGAACGCACGCTCGATCACGAACGCCCCCGGCGCCGCGTTTGAGCCTTCGGTGAAGCCTTCGCCTTCGAAATAGGCGGCGAACTGCTTGATCATCTCCATGCTGCCGCACATCATGATGCGGTCGGTCTCCGGATTGAACTTCCTGTCGCCCGCAATGCCTTCGAACAGCGCGCCGCTTTCGACCAGCTTGTCGATGCGCACATTGTTGCGGAACGGCTCGCGCGTGACGGTCGGCACATAGTGGAACTGGTTCGCGGCCTGTTCAGACACCAGCGGATCTTCCGCCAGCTTGCCCGTCAGTTCGTCATGGAAAGCAAGGTCGCTGACCCGGCGGACCGAGTGGACGACGACGACCTCTTCATAAAAGTCATAGACGTCCGGATCGCGCGCCAGGCTGAGAAAGGGCGCGAGGCCCGTGCCGGTCGACAGCATGAAGAGGCGCTTGCCAGGCAGCAGCGCGTCGGTCACCAACGTGCCGGTTGGCTTGCGGCCGAGATAGATCTGGTCGCCCGGCTGGATCAGTTGAAGCTTGGAAGTAAGCGGCCCGTCCTGCACCTTGATCGACAGGAATTCCAGTTCCTCGTCCCAGGCGGGGCTGGCGACGGAATAGGCGCGCAGCAGCGGCTTGCCATTGTCGCCCTGAAGCCCGATCATCACGAACTCGCCCGAACGGAAGCGGAAGCTTGCCGGGCGGCTGATGCGGAAGCTGAACAGATGCTCGTTCCAATGCCGGACCGACAGCACGGTTTCGACAGTCAGGGCGCCGGTCGGTTCCAGTACCGGCTTTTCGATCGTCACGTCGCTCAAAACCTTGTCTCCTGCCAAATCCACTTCGCCAACGCCCGGTCAGGACGCCAGTTGCGTGGCTTTCGCAATAAGTGATGGCGGCGCGAATGCCTTTTCGGCCCGTCCAAGGCAAGGTGAAAAAACTTTCATGGCCGATAGCTGACGATCATGCCCGCACGCGTCAGCCGGATTTTTCAGCCGAACAATCCCTTGGCCAACCTGCTGAGTTCGCCGATCGGGCTGCCGTCGCCATCGCTGTCGAACAGGCCGCCCAGCTTGCCCAGCACCGCTTCGGGCCCGCCGAATTGGGCGAACAGTTCCTGCAACTTGTCGGCGGAAACGCCATGCTCCGCCGCCGTGGTGGCGAGCGCCGCGACATCGGTTTCGCCCGACGCGATCTTGCCGCCGATTTCCGCCATCAGCGCCTGCATCTGCTCGGCCGAAAGCCCCAGCTTCGCGGCCACCGCTTCCAATCCGCCCACGCTGTTTATCAGTTGGTCAAACATCATCATCATCCCGTTATATCAAGCGACAGGATAGCACCGCCAGCCGCTACCCGAAAGCAAAAGGCCGAAGGCAAAAGCGGCACAAAGCAAAAGAGCCGGAAAGGCGCATGCCCCCGGCTCCTTCACCTTTGCGATCGTCGGCCCTGCTATCAGGCAGCGGTCAGCGCAGCCTGCCGCACCGACGCATCGACATGCTCTTCGAACTGGGCGAAATTATCGACAAACTGCTTCACCAGCTTGCCCGCAGTCTCGTCATAGGCCGCCTGATCGGCCCAGGTCGCGCGCGGATCGAGGATGGTCGCATCGACGCCCGGCACCGCGACAGGAACCTGGAAGCCGAAATTGGGATCGACCCGGAACTCGGCATCGTTGAGGCTGCCGTCCAGCGCCGCGTTCAGCAGGGCGCGGGTAACCTTGATCGGCATGCGCTTGCCCACGCCATATTTGCCCCCCGTCCAGCCGGTGTTGACCAGCCAGCAAGTTACGCCGCCCTTGTTGATCCGGTCCTTGAGCAGATTGCCGTAGACCGAGGGGTGACGCGGCATGAAGGGCGCGCCAAAGCAGGTGGAGAAGGTCGCCGAAGGCTCCGTCACGCCGATTTCCGTACCCGCGACGCGCGCGGTATAGCCGGACAGGAAGTGGTACATCGCCTGGTCCGGGGTCAGCCGCGCGATCGGCGGCAGCACGCCATAGGCGTCGGCGGTCAGGAAGATGATATTCTTCGGCACCGGACCCAGATTCTTTTCCGACGCATTCGGAATGAAGTCGATCGGGTAGGAACCACGGCTGTTTTCAGCCAGGCTGTTGTCGTCGAGGTCGATTTCGCGCGTATCCTCGTCGATCACCACATTTTCCAGCACCGTGCCGAAACGCTTGGTGGTCGCGAAGATTTCCGGCTCGGCTTCGGCCGACAGGTTGATCATCTTGGCATAGCAGCCGCCTTCGAAATTGAAGACCGCCGTGTCCGACCAGCCATGTTCATCGTCGCCGATCAGCGTGCGGCTGGCATCGGCCGACAGCGTCGTCTTGCCGGTGCCGGACAGGCCGAAGAAGACCGCCGTATCACCGTTCGGGCCGATATTGGCCGAACAGTGCATGGGCATCACGCCCTTGGTCGGCAGCAGATAGTTGAGGATGCCGAAGACCGACTTCTTCATTTCGCCGGCATATTTGGTGCCGCCGATCAGGATCAGCTTTTCGCTGAAATTGACCGCGATCACCGTTTCGCTGCGCGAACCATGACGGGCCGGGTCAGCCTGGAAAGACGGCAGGTCGATGATGGTATATTCAGGGGCAAAGCCGCTCAGCTCTTCCGCCTTGGGCCGCACCAGCAGCGTGCGGATGAACAGGTTGTGCCAGGCAAGTTCGTTGATGACGCGGACGTTCACCCGATGCTCGGGCTGCGAACCGCCGAACAGATCTGCGACGTAGAGCTTTTCCTTCTGGCCCAGCGCCTTGAAAAAATCTTCCTTGAGCGCGGCGAAATGTTCGGGCGTCATCGGGACGTTGGTCTTGCCCCACCACACCGTGGATTCGGTCTCGGCGTCCTTGACGATGAACTTGTCGTTGGCCGAACGGCCGGTGTGCTTGCCGGTCTTGACGACCAGCGGGCCATCCTTGGACAGCATGCCTTCGCCATTTGCGATGGCAGCTTCGACGAGCGGCGCGGTGCCGAGATTCCAATGCAATTCAGCGGTCGTGGAAATGCCCTGCTGATCCAGGGTAATTGAGGATTTGGCCTGCACGCCTTAGCTCCTGATGTGACTACTCCGGCCCGCCAACTCGCGCTCGCGACCGATCCGCTCCTAGCGTCGCCGGCCTCATATGGGCGGCAACATTCCTGCAGATGGGGGGGCAATAAGCCTTTGCACCCCCAGCGTCAAATCCCGCCCGCACGCACTTTATCCCAGATTAACACGGGTAAACCGCATAATCGCCCGCCTACCCCTTTCTTGCGAGCGGGGCAGGCATCGTCTAACGCTGGATGGGAAGGCCTGAGCAGGGCGGCCACGATCTTTGGGAACAAGCATGACTCCAACCATCGCCCTTGTGGATGATGACAAGAATATCCTGACTTCCGTGTCCATCGCGCTGCAGGCCGAAGGCTTCCTGACGCGCCTCTATTCGGATCCGGAGGCGGCGCTGAAGGCGCTGCTCGACAATCCCGCCGACCTCGCCGTGTTCGACATCAAGATGCCGGGCATGGACGGCCTGGAACTGCTGCGGCGGCTGCGGGAAAAGAGCCAGATGCCGGTGATCTTCCTGACGTCCAAGACCGATGAGCTGGACGAGGCGCTTGGCCTTGCCATGGGTGCGGACGATTATATCGCCAAGCCCTTTTCCCAGCGCCTGTTGATCGCCCGCATCCGCGCCATCCTGCGTCGGTCTGAGGTAGGGCGGACGGCGGATGCGAGTGACGAGCCCGCCGCCGAACCGATCATACGCGGCCGCCTGGAAATGGACCCGGCCCGCCATCGCGTCAAATGGATGGGGCAGGACGTCACGCTGACGGTCACGGAGTTCCTGATCCTCGAAACGCTGGCGTCGCGGCCCGGCGTCGTCAAGAACCGCAACCAGTTGATGGATGCCGCGTATCAGGATGACGTCTATGTCGACGATCGCACCATCGACAGCCACATCAAGCGGCTCCGCCGCAAATTCCGAGAGGTTGATCCTGAATTCAACGCAATCGACACGCTCTATGGCGCCGGATATCGATTCTCCGAAGAATGATCCGCGGGACGGTGGGTTGCGCTGGTCAGGCCGCATCAGCCTGACTCCGCGCATCCTGGCGGTCAACGTGTTCGCGCTCGCCTTGCTGGCGGGCGGCTTCTTCTATCTGGACAGCTATCGAACCCGCATCGTTGACGCGCGGCTGGAGCAGTCCGCGCGCGAATTGAAGCTGCTCGCCATCGGGCTGGAGACGGCCCCGGCAGAACAACATAACGCTCTGATCGCCGCCTATGCCCGGCAAACGCACGATCGCGTTCGCCGCTATGGACCGGACGGGCGGCTGATCGCGGACAGTTTCGCCATGGATGCGCCCCGCTACCGGCTGCGCCTGCCGTCGGAAGAAGGCTGGCGGCGGCATGCCGCGCGTTTCCTCGACAAGGCGGTGGACCGCGTCGTCTTCGCCGATCGCCCGCCTAATTTCGAAGAACCTGCCGTGGACCGGGCGGATGCCTGGCCGGAGGTACTGCTCGCGCGCAAGACAGGCCAGCCGCAGGCGACGAACCGCTATGCCCCCGACCGCACCTTCATGATTTCGGCGGCGACGGGCATGAAGGACGGCGGCAGCCTCCTTGCGACCGAAAATGCGCGCGACATCACCCGGACGGTGCGAGCGGAGCGGCTGAGGCTCGGCATCGTCATCGCCGCCGCCGTGCTGGCGTCGGTTCTGCTCTCGCTGTTCCTCGCCCGGACCATCGTCCAGCCGCTGCAACGCCTGGCCCGCGCCGCCGTGCGCGTCCGCCTTGGCCGCGCGCGCGAGGTGACGGTGCCCCGCCTGCCGGAGCGGCGCGACGAGATCGGCATGCTCGCCCGCGCGCTTTCCGACATGAGCCACGCATTGAGGCAGCGGATCGACGCCACCGACGCCTTCGCGGCCGATGTCAGCCATGAACTCAAGAACCCCATCGCGTCGCTCCGTTCCGCCCTTGATGCGCTGGAACGGATCGACAAGCCCGAACTGCGCGACCAGCTGATGGCGATTGCGCAGGACGACGTGCGGCGGCTCGACCGGCTGGTTACCGATATCGCCGAAGCGTCGCGCATCGATGCCCAACTTTCCCGCACGCGGTTCGAACCCATCGACCTTGGCCTGTTGATCGAGCGCATGGTCGTGGCGCGCGAGGCACGGGGCGTTCCACGCGGCGTCCGGCTCGCCTTCGCCCGCCCGCGCAAGGATGTCGCCGTCGTGCTCGGCGAAGAGCAGCGCCTGCTCCGCGTGCTCGACAACCTTATCGACAACGCCATCTCCTTCTCGCCCGACGGCGGCCTCGTGCAGATCGTCGCCACGGTCGCCGATCATGAAGTGCTGGTCAGCGTGGAGGATGAAGGGCCCGGCGTGCCCGAGTCCCAGCGCGAACATGTCTTCCGCCGCTTCCACAGTGTCCGCCCGGAAACGGAAAGCTTTGGCAAGCATTCGGGCCTTGGCCTTGCCATCGCCCGGTCGATCGTCGAAGGCCACCAGGGCAAGATCAGCATCGCCGACCGCGAGGACAACCAGCGTGGCGCCTGTTTCATGCTGCGCCTGCCCATGGGGGTCGAGCGTGATCCCGGCATTGTCTCGGAATAGGACAAAGCGCTTAAGTTTTTGACGTTTGCGTTAATTTCCTGCGTCAATTCGATTCACACGCACCGCCGCAAGGTCTAAGAAGAGGTCAGGGACATGGCGGCGCAAGACTCAACCGAAACAGTGCACGCAACGAGCGTCGCGATAGCCGGGCGCGGCATTCTGCTATGTGGCGCAAGCGGCGCAGGGAAATCCGATCTGGCGCTGCGCCTGATCGATCGTGGCGCCATGCTCATCAGCGACGACTATACGATCGTGGAGCGCAATGGCGGGCAACTGACCGCGTCCGCACCCGCCACCATCGCTGGAAAAATGGAGGTGCGCGGGTTGGGAGTCGTGGACATGCCCTTTGTCGGCGAGGCACCGCTGGCGCTGGTCGTCGACCTTGCGCAGCATGTCGATCGCATGCCGGGTGATCCGGACGAATGGATCATCGCCGGCGCCCCGCTGCCCGTCATCAAGCTTTCGCCTTTCGAAGCGTCCGCCCCGATCAAGGTCGAACTGGCGCTGAATGCGGTGGGGCTGGCATGAGCGCGCCCACGCCCAAGACCATCCTCCTGGTGTCGGGCCTGTCCGGCGCGGGCAAGACGACCGCGCTCAAGACGCTGGAGGACATGGGGTGGGAAGTCGTCGACAACCTCCCGCTCCTCCTGCTGGAGCGGCTGCTCGACACGCCCGTGCCTGCGGGCCACGAGGAACTGGACGACCGGCCTTTGGCGCTCGGCATCGACGCGCGCACCCGTGGCTTCGACGCGCAGGCGATCGTCCAGCGGATCAAGGCGCTGCGTACCCGGCGCGGCCATGATGTCGAAACGCTCTTCCTCGACTGTTCCGACATGGAACTGGAACGCCGCTTTGCCGAAACGCGCCGCCGCCACCCGCTGGCGTCCGACCGTCCGGCCGCGCACGGGCTGGCGCGGGAGCGCGAGCTTACCGATCCCTTACGCCGCTGGGCGACCCATGTCATCGACACGACCAGCCTGACCAGCAACGGGCTGCAGCAGGAAATCCGCAACCGTTTTTCGCGCGACGGACTGTCTGCCCCGACGCTGACGATCATGTCCTTCGGCTTTTCGCGCGGCGTGCCCCTGAATGCCGATCTGGTGTTCGACATGCGCTTCCTGCGCAACCCGCATTGGGAAGCGGATTTACGCCCCCATACCGGGCTAGATCCTGGGGTCGCTGCCTATATCATCGAAGACCCCGCCTATGAGGACGCGGTGCACCGCATAGAGGAACTGCTCGCCCTCCTGATCCCGCGCTATGAGGAAAGCGGCAAATCCTATGTGACCGTCGCCTTCGGCTGCACCGGGGGACGGCACCGGTCGGTCCATGTCGCCGAGCGGGTCGCCAAATACTTGCAAGACGCGGGCTTTTCGCCCACGGTCTCGCACCGCAATATGGAATCAGCGCCCCAGGACAGTCTGGAGAAGCGCGAACCGGGAGGCCCGAAAGCTAAATCATGAAACAATCTGGGCCGGGTAGGTAGATGATAGGACTTGTTCTCGTCACGCATGGATCGCTGGCGACGGAATTCGTCGTCGCGATGGAGCATGTGGTCGGTCCGCAGCAGCAGATCGCGACCATCTGCATCGGCCCGGAAGACGACATGGAGGTTCGCCGCGCCGATATCGCATCGGCGGTGGAGCGGGTGAATGACGGTTCGGGCGTCATCCTGCTCACGGACCTGTTCGGCGGCACCCCGTCCAACCTTGCCATCTCTCTGCTGAAGGCGGGCGAGATCGAGGTGATCGCGGGGATAAACCTCCCCATGCTCATCCGCCTGGAAAGCGCGCGCAAGGTCATGGACGTGCGCCAGGCCGTCGCCGCCGCGCGCGAAGCGGGCCAGAAATATATCAGCGTCGCATCCGAATTGTTGGGCAGCACCACATGAGCGAAATCAGCAGGCAAGTTCTGATCAGCAACAAGCGCGGCCTGCACGCGCGCGCCAGCGCCAAGTTCGTGACGCTGGCAAGCGGCCTCCCCGCCCAGATCACCGTGCGCAAGGACGGCAGCGAAGTGACCGGCACGTCGATCATGGGCCTCATGATGCTGGGCGCGGCGCTGGGCGATTCCATCACCATCAGCGCCCAAGGGCCCGATGCCGAAGAATCGCTCGGCAAGCTGGTGACGCTGGTCGAAGACAAGTTCGGCGAAGAATAGCTCTTCCGCGCTCCGCCCCGGCCCGATAGAGAGGCCGCCTCATCCTTCAGGAGGAAAGCAGGCGCAGTGGCACGCGAGATCACCGGATTTTCCAACCCGCTGGTGAAGCGCGTCCGCTCCTTGCGCGAAAAGAAGTTCCGCAAGGCCGAGGGGCTGTTCCTGGCCGAGGGCCTCCGCATCCTCACCGAAGCGCGCGAGGAAGGCGTGCTGCCGGAAATGCTCTTCCACGCCGGGTCCACCCACCCGCTCGCCGCAGAGCTGATCGCCGCGATGGAGGCGTCAGGCGGCGATGTCATCGAAACCACGCCCGACATCCTGTCCAAGATTTCCGGCAAGGATAATGCGCAGGCGGTCGTCGGCGTCTATCGCGACCGGCTGACCCCCTTGGCGAAGCTCGACCGGAGCAAGGCCGACATCTGGATCGTCGCCCAGTCGCTGCGCGATCCCGGCAACCTCGGCACCATATTGCGCACTGGCGATGCGGTGGGGGCTGGCGGCCTCATCCTGATCGACGATTGCGTCGACCCCTTCTCGGTCGAATCCGTTCGCGCATCGATGGGCGCGCTTTTCACCCAGTCGATCACCCAGGCGCGCTGGGGCGAATTCATGCACTGGCTGCGGCAAGGGCCGGGCGAACTCATCGGCACCAGTCTCAAAGCGACGCAGGATTATCAGGAACCGCGCTATGCCAGCCCCTCTTTCCTGCTGGTCGGCAACGAGGCGCAGGGCCTGCCCGAAGCCTATGAGGCGGAATGCGATCAGCTGGTGAAGATGCCGATGCTTGGCAAAGCCGACAGCCTCAACGCTGCCGTCGCCTGCGCCGTAATGGCCTATGAACTGCTGAACCAGAGGCGAGCGAAACGATAACGATAAGCCAACCATTCCCCTCAACGGGGGCGAGGTGATCCAGAATGTGGGGGATAGAGAGAAAGATGGCAAGCGAGGGAATAGGCGCAATGCTGCGCCACAAACGGGTGCTGGCGGCTAGCCTCATCGGCACGGCGGTCGAATTCTACGACTTCTACATCTACGCCACCGCCGCAAGCCTGATCTTTCCCTCGCTCTTCTTCCCCTCATCCTCGCCCACGGCGCAGTTGATGGCGTCATACGGCTCCCTCGCCCTCGCCTTCTTCGCACGGCCTTTGGGCGCAGCGGTGTTCGGCCATTATGGCGACCGCATCGGCCGGAAGGCGACGCTCGTTACCTCTCTCATGCTGATGGGCGGATCGACGCTCGCTATCGGCTTCCTGCCGACTTACCAGATGATCGGCTGGTGGGCGCCGCTCATCCTCTGCATCCTGCGCTTCGGGCAAGGTTTGGGACTTGGCGGCGAATGGGGCGGCGCGGCGCTGCTGGCGGTCGAAAATGCCCCTCCCGGCTGGCGAGCGCGCTTCGGCATGTTCCCGCAACTGGGCGCGCCGGTCGGCTTCATCGCCGCCAACGGCCTGTTCCTGATCCTCGGCATGTTCCTCACCGATGAGGATTTCTTCGCCTGGGGCTGGCGCCTGCCCTTCCTCGGCAGCGCGGTGCTGGTCATCCTTGGCCTCTGGATACGGCTGAAGCTCACTGAAACGCCGGAATTCGCCGCGGCCAAGGCCGAAGCGCCGCCACCCGCCGTCCCGCTGGCTACACTGTTCCAGAACCATCTTGGCGCGGCGATCGCGGGGACGTTCGCGTGCGCGGCCTGCTTTGCCGTCTACTATATCGCGACCGCATGGGCGCTGGGCTATGGCACGACCGCGCTGAAGATCGACCGCGAGACATTCCTGGCCATCCAGTTGGGCGCGATCCTGTTCATGGCGTTCAGCATCATATTGGCAGGATGGTGGGCCGACCGCAGCAGCCCGACCCGCGTGCTGGCATGGGGTTGCGTGGGCACGGTGGCGATGGGCGTGATCTTCGGCCCGGCAATGGGCACGGGAGCCTTGTTGCCGATCTTCCTGATACTCAGCCTCGCACTGTTTCTGATGGGCTTCGTATACGGGCCGCTCGGGGCTTATCTGCCGCACTTGTTCCCGGTGCAACTACGCTATACCGGCGCGTCCTTCGCCTTCAACCTGGGCGGCATCATCGGCGGCGCGCTGGCGCCGATCGTCGCGACCTGGTTGATTGCTGCGCAGGGGGTGGAACTGGTCGGCCTCTACATGACCGCCGTGGCGCTGGTCAGCCTTATCGGCCTGTGGTTCACGAGCCGGACCGGCAAGCGCGACGCTGTCCGCTGAGGGGAAACTGCCGGCCAACGCCTCTCCTCCCCTCCCGCCTGCGGGAGGGGCCGGGGGTGGGCCAGCGCAACGCCGAATTTTCGTCTAAGCCAGCCCAAAGCTCGCTCCGCTCGCCCCACCCCCCCCGCAGGCGGCAGGGGGAACAGACACAAAAAGGCGGCGCTCCTTCAGGAACGCCGCCTCTTCATCTTGGCCGTCAAGCCGCGAGGAAAATCAATCCTCGCTGCGGACGTCGCGGCGCTCGGCGATACGAGCGCGCTTGCCGGTACGGCCGCGCAGATAGTAGAGCTTCGCACGACGCACCACGCCACGGCGGACGACAGTGATCGAATCGATGTTCGGCGAATAGAGCGGGAATACGCGCTCCACGCCTTCACCGAACGAAATCTTGCGCACGGTGAAGTTGCTGCCCATGCCCTTGTTGGAGCGGGCGATGCAGACGCCTTCGTAGTTCTGGACGCGGCTGCGGTCACCTTCGATGACCTTCACGCCGACGCGCAGCGTGTCACCGGGGCGGAATTCCGGGATATCCTTGGCGAGAGCCGCGATGTTCTCGGCCTCGATCTGCTGGATCAAGTTCATTTGACTTAGGTCCTACTTTTCGCGTTGCGCACCAGAGGGCGGCTGGTCCCGAACGCCGATATGACGTTCCCAAAGGTCCGGCCGCCTTAGCCGTGTGTCATCCTCCGCCCTTTGTTTCCGCCAGGCGGCGATCTTCGCATGATCCCCCGATCGCAACACTTCAGGGATCGTGCGCCCTTCCCACATAGCGGGCCGGGTATAGTGCGGATATTCGAGAAGGCCGCTTTCGAAGCTCTCTTCATCCCCACTGGAAGCCGCGCCCATTACTCCGGGAAGCAACCGAATGCAAGCGTCCAGCAGCATCAACGCGCCCATCTCTCCACCCGACAGGATGATGTCGCCCATGCTGATCTGCTCAATGGGCCGCGCCTCGAAAATGCGCTCGTCAAAGCCTTCGAACCTGCCGCAAAGGATCGTTGCGCCTGGCCCCGCTGCGAGTTCCCGCACGCGGCCTTGCGTGATCGGCCTGCCACGCGGCGTCATCGCGATCACCGGCAGATCGGGCCGCTTTTCCAGCGCATGGTCGATGGCAAGTCCAAGGATGTCGGCGCGCAGCACCATGCCCGCCCCGCCGCCCGCGGGCGTATCGTCCACGGTTCTGTGCTTGTCGGTCGCAAAGTCGCGGATGTGGATCGGATCGCACGACCACTTCCCCTCGCTGAGCGCTCGCCCGGCCAGCGACACGCCCAAGGGCCCGGGAAACATCTCCGGATAGAGCGTCAGGATTTGCGCTGCAAAGATCATGCGCGACGTGCCCTCATCCACGCCGCCGCCATGCCGCCCAATAGCGACAACGCACCCCCGGCGATCAGCGATAGGCCGATGCCCCGCTGAAGATCGGCAAAGGGCCGCTCAGGGTGCAGCAGCGATGGCAGCAGGAACAGCATCGGAAAAGGCGCGACCAATGCCACGGCCGCCGCGACTTTCCGCCCCCGCGTCCAGCCCATGCCGAACAGCCGCCATCCAGCAGCGACCGTCAGCAGCATGTAGAAGGCGATGAGGGCTTTGGGCATGATGGACCTGATAGTTCTTCGTCATGCTGAACTTTTTAGCATGACGCTTGAGGAGAGGTATCCCATCCCTCAAACCGCAAAAGCCGCCTCAATCACCGCGCGATCGTCTGCGATCGTCACCGCATGCATCGGCGCCATGAAGCGCTTGCCGGTCGGCCGCTCCACCTCGATGATGTCGCCAGCGCCGAAATTCTCGACCGCGACGATATTGCCCAGCCCATCGCCATCGCTGGAAAAGCAAGGCAGGCCGATCAGGTCGGCATGATAATATTCACCCTCCTCCAGCGGAGGCAGGGCCGATCGAGGCACGGTGAGTTCCGTGCCGCGCACAGCTTCCGCTTGGCTACGGTCCCCGATCTCGGCGAAACGCGCCACCGCGCCATTGGGCCCGGGGCGCACCGACTTCAACGTCAGCGTGCCGCCCGCAGCGTCGAAGCTCTTGTAGGATTTGAGGGTTTCCACCCCCTCCCCGAAGAGCTTCAAACGAACCTCGCCCGACACCCCATGCGCGCCAATGATGACGGCGAGAGTGACAGCGCGCGAAGAGGCTAGCCCCTCCCCTTCAGGTTCAACCGAGTCACGTGCCTCGGTTGAAGGGTTGGGCTGGGGGGTGCCGGGCGCGGAGCCATTGTCAGCCCCCACCCCCGGCCCCTCCCCTGAAGGGGAGGGGTGATTACCCATTTAGCCTTCCGCCTGCTCTTCAGCAGCCGCTTCGGGAGCAGCTTCTTCCGCAGGCACTTCTTCAGCGGCCGGAGCAGCAGCAGCCTCAGCGGCGGCGGCCTTGGCAGCTTCGGCAGCTTCAGCGGCTTCGGCAGCCTTGGCGGCGCGGTCTTCGGCGCGATCCTTGGCCTTCTGGCCCGGCTCAGCCTTCTTCGGGTTGTTGCGGGCAGCGCGTTCCTTCACGCCAGCCGCGTCCAGGAAACGGGCAACGCGATCGGTCGGCTGCGCGCCAGCGGCAACCCAGTGCTTCGCGCGCTCGACGTCGATCACGACGCGCTTTTCATCGCCCTTGGGCAGGACGGGGTTGTAGCTGCCGATGCGCTCGATGAACTTGCCGTCACGCGGGGCGCGGCTGTCAGCCACGACGATGCGGTAATAAGGACGCTTCTTGGAACCACCGCGCGAAAGACGAATGGACGTTGCCATGCTGTTTTTGACCTTTCTACTCTAATCTACTTAGCTTCAATTCATCATCCCAGCGGAAGCTGGGATCTTGTGCCTGAAATCACAGCCTTCGCTGGGATGACGGGCTATTTCTTCATGAAATTCTGAAAGCCCGGCGGCAGGTTCGGCATGTTGCCACCCCCGCCCAGGCCACCCAATCCACCGAGCCCGCCGAGGTCCGGCGCGCCGCCCGCGCCGCCCATCAGCTTTTCCATGCCGCCGCCGGTGAACATCTTGGCGAGGCCCTTCAATCCGCCCATCTTGCGGATCTTCTTCATCGCCGTTTCCATCTCCTGATGCATTTTCAGGAGCTTGTTGACTTCCTGCACAGTGCGGCCGGCACCCTTGGCGATGCGGATCTTGCGCTTGGCGTTGATCAGGCCGGGCTTCTCCCGCTCCTTGGGCGTCATGGAGCCGATCATCGCATCGAGATGGATCAGCGTCTTGTCATTGGCGCCGCTCGCCGCCATCGCGGCCTGCGCCTTCTTGAGGCCCGGCAGCATGCCCGCCAGCGCGCCAAGGCCGCCCATGCGTTGCATCTGCTTCAACTGCGCGCGCAGGTCGTTCATGTCGAACTGACCCTTGGCCATTTTCTTGGCGAGCTTCTCGGCTTCCTCGGCATCGACAGCCTCTGCCGCCTTCTCGACAAGGCTGACGACGTCGCCCATGCCCAGGATACGCTGCGCCACGCGCGCGGGATGGAAAGGCTCGATCGCGTCCAGCTTTTCGCCCGTGCCCGCGAACTTGATCGGACGGCCCGTAACGGCGCGCATCGACAGCGCCGCACCACCGCGCGCATCGCCGTCCATGCGGGTCAGCACCACGCCGGTCAGCGGCACCTGAGCGGTAAAGCTGGTCGCGACGTTCACCGCGTCCTGGCCGGTCAGCGAGTCGACGACGAGCAGGATTTCCGCCGGGTCGGAGACTTGCGCCACCGCCTTCATCTCGTCCATCAGCGCCTGATCGACGTGCAGACGGCCCGCGGTATCGAGCATCACCACGTCGAAGCCCTGGAGCTTCGCCGCCTGAAGCGCGCGCTTGGCGATATCGACCGGCTGCTGGCCCGGCACGATCGGCAGGGTCGCGACATCGGTCTGCGTGCCCAGCACCGCCAGCTGTTCCTGCGCCGCCGGACGCTGAACGTCGAGCGACGCCATCAGAACCTTCTTGCGCTCTTTTTCCTTCAGGCGCTTGGCGATCTTCGCGGTGGAGGTGGTCTTGCCCGAACCCTGCAGACCGACCATCATGATGACGGCGGGCGGGCTGACATCGATCAGAAGGTCACTGGTTTCCGCGCCCAGCGTTTCGGTGAGCGTGTCCGAGACGATCTTGACGACCATCTGGCCCGGCGTGACCGACCGCAGCACGTCGCTGCCCACGGCGCGTTCGGTCGCCTGATCAACGAACTGGCGCACCACCGGAAGCGCGACGTCGGCCTCCAACAGCGCGATTCGCACCTCGCGCATCGCGGCGCGGACATCGTCCTCCGTCAGCGCACCGCGCCCACGCAGCTTGTCGAATACCCCGCTCAGACGATCGCTTAGCGAATCGAACATCATCACCTCATTTGGGCCCGAAAGCCCGGAAAAGCTTGCCACCCCGCCAAACGACAAAATCGCCGGCGGGCGAAACCTCGCCGGCCAGCGTCCATCCGGTACTCCCTAGTGAGCGCCATGGATCTGTCAGGGTATCGAACGGCGAACCGTCCAATTGCGATGTGCCCCTTAGCGGAAAGGGTGCAGCGATGCAACCGGCGCGCCAACTCCCTCCGTCAGCCTGCCCCCCAACGTCATGCCAGCGAAGGCTGGCATCTCAGGAGACGTCGCCCGAGGCAGCCCGAGATCCCAGCCTTCGCTGGGATGACGGATGATTTGCCGGGGCCTGGGATAAAACGGCAACTCTGGCCTTTTCCCCGCACAGCCCCTACATGCGCCCGCCTATGGGACGCTTCTCCAAAATGCACGGGCTGGGCAATGATTTCGTCGTGATCGACGCGCGCGAGGACGCGGTCGATATGACATCCACGCGGGCTCAGGCCATTGCCGATCGCCACGCCGGCATCGGCTGCGATCAGCTCATCCTCATCGGGCAATCCGATCGCGCGGACGTATCGATGCGCATCTTCAACAGCGATGGCAGCGAAGTCGAAGCCTGCGGCAACGCCACCCGCTGCGTGCCCCTTTTCGTCGGCCGCGACGTCCTGATCGAAACCAAGGCGGGCCTGCTTGATGCGAAGGCCGTCAACGGTGGCGCCAGCGTCGACATGGGCGCGCCCCGGCTGGACTGGGACGCCATTCCGCTCGCCTATGCGATGGACACGCTCACCATGCCGGCCAGCTGGGAAGACCTTCCCGCCCCCGCCGCCGTCAACGTCGGCAATCCGCATGTCGTCTTCTTCCTTGACGATATGAACGGTGTGAACTTCGACCATTTGGGCCCGATGATCGAGACCGATCCGCTCTTCCCTGCCCGCGTGAACGTGAACTTCGCGCAGGTCGTCGGCGACAATCATATCCGATTGGTCGTATGGGAGCGCGGCGCTGGCCTCACCCGCGCCTGCGGCACAGGAGCCTGCGCGACAGCCGTCGCAGCGGTCCGTCGCAAGCTCGTCAGCGGGCCGACGCGCGTCACGCTGCCCGGCGGCGATCTCGTCATCGACTGGCAGCCCGGCGGTCACATCATGATGACCGGCCCCGCCACCCACGTCTTCGATGGCGAGGCTGACTGGACGCGCTTTTAGAGCATGAGCGGGCCGCAGATCATCACCCTCGGCTGCCGCCTCAACATCGCGGAAAGCGAAGCCATCCGCGAAATGGCGGGGGAACAGGACGACCTTATCGTCGTCAACAGCTGCGCGGTCACCGCCGAAGCCGTGCGCCAGACCCGTCAGGCCATCCGCCGCGCCCGCCGCGAACGGCCAGAAGCGAGGATCATGGTCACCGGCTGCGCGGCACAGACGGAACCGGAAACCTTCGCCCAAATGGCGGAAGTCGACGCGGTAATAGGCAATCGGGAGAAGCTGGACCCCGCCCACTACCCCTCATCCCAGCGAAAGCTGGGATCTCAGGCCCAACGCCGTGCGCCACCGCATGAGACCCCAGCCTCCGCTGGGGTGACGCAAGTGTTGAAGGCAGCGGAAAAGATCCAAGTCTCCGACATCATGGCCGTCCGCGACACAGCGCCGCACATGGCCAGCGCCTTCGCCGAGCACGCCCGCGCCTTCCTCGAAGTGCAAAATGGCTGCGATCATCGCTGCACCTTCTGCATCATCCCCTATGGCCGGGGAAACAGCCGCTCCGTGCCCGCAGGCGCCATCATCGACAAGGCGCGCGAGCTTGTGGACACAGGCTATCAGGAGATCGTGCTGACCGGTGTCGATGTCACCAGCTACGGCCCCGACCTCCCCGGATCGCCCTCCCTCGGCCTGCTGGTCGAACGCATATTGAAAGCCGTGCCAGCCCTGCCCCGCCTGCGCCTCTCGTCCATCGACAGCGTGGAAATCGACGACCGACTGTTCGAGCTTCTCGCGCATGAACCGCGCATGATGCCGCACCTGCACCTTTCGCTCCAGGCAGGCGACGACATGATCCTCAAGCGCATGAAGCGGCGCCACATGCGCACCGACGCCATCAGTATCGTGGAGCGCCTCAAGGCCGCCCGCCCTGCCATCAGCATCGGCGCGGATATCATCGCCGGTTTCCCGACAGAGGATGAAGCGATGTTCGAAAACAGCCTGAAGCTAGTCGAGCAATGCGCCATCGTCCACGGCCATATCTTCCCCTACTCCCCGCGCGCAGGCACGCCCGCCGCTCGTATGCCGCAAGTCGATCGCGCCATCATCAAGGCCCGCGCCGCCCGCCTCCGTTCGGCCTGCGAGGCGCAACGCCGGGAATGGCTGCAAAGCCTCATCGGCAGCACCCAATCCGTGCTGGTCGAGCGCAACGGCCTCTCGGGCCACGCCGAAAATTTCGCCCCGGTTCGCTTCGAAGCGCCTCAATCCCCCTCCTCCATCACGTCCGCAACGATCACGGGCCTTGAGAATGGCGTGCTGATCGCGCAAGAGGCTCGTCAATGACTGAACCCGGCACCAGCTGGCGCGACCGCCTCTTCGGCGGCTTGAAGCGCACCTCCGACAAGCTTGGCGAGAACCTCACCGGCCTCTTCACGAAGGCCGCGCTTGACGACCAGACGCTCGACGAGATCGAGGAAGCGCTGATCGTCAGCGACTTAGGACCCGCCATGGCCGCCCGCGTGCGCGATCGTCTGTCCGAAGGCCGCTACAATCGCGAATTGACCGAAGATTATCTGCGCGAGATCATCGCGGAAGAGATCGAGAAGGTCCTCGCTCCGGTCGCCCACCCGCTGGAAATCGAAGCCTTCCCCCGCCCTCAAGTCATCCTGGTCATCGGCGTCAATGGCTCGGGCAAGACCACCACCATCGCCAAGCTCGCCAATAATTTCCTGGAGCAGGATTATGGCGTGATGCTGGCGGCGGGCGACACCTTCCGCGCCGCCGCCATCGGGCAGCTGAAGGTCTGGGCGGACCGCCTTGGCATCCCCATAGTCGCGGGCAAGGAAGGCGGCGACGCAGCGGGCATCGTGTTCGATGCGGTCAAGCAGGCGACCGCCACCGGTATCGACGTGCTGATCGTCGACACCGCGGGCCGCCTGCAGAACAAGACCGAGCTGATGGATGAACTGGCCAAGATCCGCCGCGTGCTCGGCCGGTTGAACCCGGCGGCGCCGCATGACGTTGTGCTGGTGCTGGATGCCACCACCGGACAGAATGCGTTGAGCCAGATCGAAGTCTTCAAGGAAGTCGCGCAGGTCACCGGCCTCGTCATGACGAAGCTGGACGGCACCGCGCGCGGCGGCGTACTGGTCGCGGCGGCCGAGAAATATCGCCTGCCCATCCATGCGATCGGAGTGGGAGAGAAGATCGAGGATCTGCGCCCCTTCGACCCCGGCGACATGGCGCGCGCTATCGCGGGAACGGCCTATGCGCGTTGAGATCACGATCTTAGTCATCCCGGCGGAAGCTGGAATCTCATGCGGGCACAGAACGGCCCAACCTTACAAG
Organism: Sphingobium sp. TomMM35A; assembly: GCF_054771735.1. Lineage (NCBI taxonomy): Bacteria > Pseudomonadati > Pseudomonadota > Alphaproteobacteria > Sphingomonadales > Sphingobiaceae > Sphingobium > Sphingobium sp. TomMM35A. The sequence goes on along the minus strand of NZ_BSRC01000001.1, from coordinate 197,940 downwards.
ATGCCAGCTTCCGCTGGCATGACGCAGGTGCCCAATGACTGACTCCAAACCAGCCCATGGCGGCAACCTCAGCCTCGCGCTAGACTTCGGCCCGCTGCTTGTCTTCTTCCTGACATACAAGGGCGTGGGCTGGATCTGGGGTCCGGGAAACCCGATCACCGCGATGAGCTTAAGCACGGCCGCCTTTATGGCCGCCATCGTTATCGCGGTCATCATCTCGAAGGTGAAGCTCGGCCGCGTGTCGCCCATGCTGTGGCTGTCGGCGATGCTCGTGCTCTTTTTCGGCGGCCTCACCATCTATTTCCAGGATCAAAGCTTCATCCAGGTGAAGCCGACGATAATCTACAGCTTCTTCGCCCTGATGCTGTTCGGCGGGCTTCTGCGTGGCAAGGCGCTGCTCAAATATCTGCTGCAGGCCGCCTATGACGGCCTGACCGACGAAGGCTGGCGCAAGCTGTCGCGCAACTGGGGCATATTCTTCGCCGCCATGGCCGTCGCCAATGAAGTGATGCGCCATTCGATGAGCTTCGACGCATGGCTTTCGGTGAAGGTCTGGGGCGTGACAGTGGTTTCATTGCTCTTCGCCCTCGCCAACATCCCGATGCTCACGCGTCACGGACTGACATTGGGTAACAATCTCGACAGCGAGGAAGTCGGCGAGACCACGCCACCCCAGGGGTGATGCGGATCTGGCGCCACGCATATTATTTCCGTTCGGGCTGAGCCTGTCAAAGCCCTTCGCTTCTTCCAAGAGAGCCCTTCGACAAACTCAGGGCGAACGGAGGAAAAGTCAGTCGGAAAACGCAGGCGGAGCCAGCCTTGGCCAGCCCCGCCCAAACCTCGCTTCAACCGCCGTTGAAGTTCACCATGCAATACAGCATCGGCAAAGACAGCAGCGTATTGGTGCGCGAGAAGATCATCGCCGTCGTCGCCGCTTTCGCCTTCACCGCATCCTCGGCGGGAACGATGCCCAGCGCCTTCTTCTGGTTCGGCCAGATGATGAACCACACGTTGAACGCCATGATCAGCGCCAGCCACATGCCAATGCCGATCAGCACGAACCCGGGCGTCAACGTCAGTGCTTCCACCAGATAGCCGCTGCGCCATGCGATGATCGCCCCGGTCAGCACCGTCAGCGCCGCGCCCCAGCGAAAGAAGAACAGGGCCGAAGGCGCGATGAATTTGGACACGCCGGGCTTCAATTCCGCCGGAACCTTCGGCATCGTCGGGATCTGGACGAAGTTGAAATAGTAAAGCAGGCCGATCCAGGTGATGCCGAAGAACAGGTGAAGCCACCGCAATATAGCCTGTTCCGGCACGGTATTGGCGGGAATAGCGAAGATGACGGCGAGCGCGAGGACAAGCCCCACCACCAGCACAAGATGCAAATTGCCGAAGAATTTTGCCATTGATCCGTCCCCTATTATCAGCCGCTGCTTTTGCACGGCCTAACCGGCGATTCTAAGGCATCGTTACGCTGCTGTCACACGGATATTTCCATGCAGCTAAACGAAAATATCCTGTTTTCCGCAGTGCAATAAGGCTGCTACGGGGCCGGGACACTTCCGGTGGCATGACCGTTATGCCGCCATCCATCCATGAACCCGAGGAGTTCCGACATGGCCTTTGTTCTGCCTGACCTGCCCTATTCCAAGGATGCCTTTGGCGACATTCTGTCAGCCGAAACCTTCGACTATCACCATGGCAAGCACCACAATGCCTATGTCGTGAAGGCCAATGAACTGATCGCGGTCGATCCCGCGCTTCAGGGCAAGTCGCTCGTCGAACTGATCAAGAGCAGCAAGGGCGCGCTGTTCAATCAGGTTGGCCAGATCTGGAACCACACCTTCTACTGGCATTCGCTTTCCCCGGAAAAGAAGCAGCCTTCGGGCCAGCTTCTCGACCTCATCAACGAGGGCTTTGGTTCGGTCGATGCCCTGCTCGACAAGCTGAAGGCGGAGGCCGTCGGCCATTTCGCCAGCGGTTGGGCTGCGCTGATCCTGAAGGACGGCAAGCTCGAAGTGACCAGCTATCATGACGCCGACACCCCCGTCGCGCATGGCCACACGCCGCTGCTGATCCTCGATGTGTGGGAGCATGCCTATTATATCGACTATCGCAATCTGCGTCCCAACTATGCCGAGCGCGTGCTGAAGGAAGCGATCAACTGGGACTTCGTCGCCCAGAATCTCGACGGCGAAGGCGCCAGCCGCGCTGACCAGCCGGGCTGATCCGTCATGCCATCCGCCGCTCATGGGGCGGCGGATGGTGCCGACGGGTGAAAACCCTACCAGCACAGTTTCTTAACGCCATTCTGCCACAAGCATCATAAGGCGATGCATGGAATTGGCCGATGGACCTGCAACAGCTACAAAGCCAGCATGATGCGCTTGATCTGCTCGCCGGGCGGTTCCTGACGCTGGTCGATGATGATGGCGTTGCTCGTCCGCTGGGCACACTGCGCTGGCAATTTGCCCGCGAGCTGATGGCGCACTTGGCCTTGGAAGATCAGTTCTTCTATCCGGCCATGCAGCGACAGCCTCATGTTCCGCTACAAGAGATGGCCGCACGTCTACAAACCGAAATGGCCCCGCTGGCCCTGAGCTTCTCCCACTATATGGCGCGCTGGAGCGACGATCGCATCGCCCGGGAGTGGCCGGAATTTTGCCGGGAAAGCCGGTATATGGTGGAAACCATCCTCAACAGGATGCGCAAGGAGGAACAGCTGCTGATGCCGCTTCTGGCGGAAGCAGGGCTGGAGCAGCCGCTAAAGCACGCTGGCTGACCCGTCATTCTCCGCCGCAAGGCCCAGCGTCTGTGCCAGTTCATCCAGATCAGCGCCGCGCCGCACGAGCAGCCAGTCACGCGATTGGGCGCCATTTACGACCGTCACAGCTCCCTTGGGACACACGCCCAGGCAATTCACCTCGATGATACCGGCCGCGGCTTTCCGCCCCTTCTTCAGCGAAAGCTGCTTGCGGAGCGCCTTGGCCAGCCGCTCGTCCCCTTGAGCGCCAAAGCCGCCGTCGAGCTTTTTTGAACATTTGCGGCAGACCAGCACCGCATTCTGCCAGTTGGACCGGATATGATCCTTCAATCCACGGTCTCCCGCGGCTTCCATGTCCGCCGCTCTTCCGCCGATCGCAGCACCTCATAAGCGGCCTGGATCGTCTGGAAACGGACGGCAGCCTCCGCATCTCCCGGCTTGACGTCGGGATGGTTTTCCTTCGCCAAGCGCCGCCAGCTCTTCTTCACCGCCTCGAAATCGGCGTCATCTTCCAGATCGAGGGCTTTCAGAGCATGTAGTTCGTCGCGCGATCGGCTGCCGTCTCCGGGGCCGCCCCAGCCATGATAGGCGCTGCTCTGATAACCGCCCGCGTCGCGCCGTTCCGCGCGCTCGCGCTGCTCCCGCTCTTCCTGGTCGAGCCCCTGAAAATAGTCCCAGTTGCGGTTATATTCCGCTGCATGATCACTACAGAAATACCAGCGCTCGCGGCTATTGGGCGATTTGGGCGCGGGACAATCACCCGGCTTGTCGCACCCATAGCGGTCGCACATGCGCACCTGCTGCGCCTCACGCGATGCGCCATAGCTGCGCCAGCGGGGAAAGCCCCAGTCATTTGATCGGCTGCTTCTTGCCATCGGTCCAAATTAGGTAAGCCGCAGGCGGAACACCACCCCGGCGAGTTAAAATTCGATCGGTTGAAAGCCCTTGCCGCTATGCCAGCGCAGGCTGGGCATCTCAGGACAATATGCGCGGCATGGCCTGCGATCCCCGCCCTCTCCGGACAACGCTTTCTCCCGATCCGATGCCAGAGGGCCTGTAAGCCGGGTTCTGTCCACCATGTCACCATGGATGGGCGGCCATTCCTCTAGGAGACGGATTGCTCCGTCCCTCAAGCAACCAACCCGGGCGGTCTCAGCCGAAACTGGCCTAGCAGTCAAAGCTGCGCGCCGCCCCTATTCGGTCTTGCTCCCGGTGGGGTTTACCGTGCCGCCTTCCGTTGCCGGAGACGCGGTGCGCTCTTACCGCACCCTTTCAATTTCGCTGCGCCGAAGCGTTAGCGACCTGCTTTCTGTTGCACTGTCCCTTGGATCACTCCAGCCGGCCGTTAGCCGGCACCGTCATTTCGTGGAGCCCGGACTTTCCTCGCCGTGGAAGTTACCCGCCACGCCGCGGCCGCCCGGCCCTCTGGCAGGGGCGCTATACACGGCTCGCCGCCGTCCGTCATCCCCGCTTATTCGTCACCCCTCGGCTTTGGCAGCAGCAGGGCGAGCAGGATGGCGCGACACTCGCCATCGATGACGCCGTCGATCAGTTCGGGGCGAAATCGGCGCTGGAAAGCGACGACCGCTGCTCGTGGCTCGGCGATGTCATAGCCGAACCGTTCCAGCGCCAGCATGAAGGCACTGTCCGACCAGAGCGGGTCCATGAGGTTTCGGGTCGGCCGTGGCAGCGCAAGCCGCAGCCGGGCGAGTTGCCCCCATGGAAAAAGCTCGCCCGGGTCCTGCTTGCGTGCGGGGGCCACGTCGCTGTGGCCCACGATATTGCCGCGCGTGATGCCGTGCCGCTTGACGATATCGTGCATCAGCGGGATGAGCGCGCCGATCTGCGCATCCGGAAATGCGCGATAGCCCCATTCATGGCCGGGATTGACGATCTCTATTCCAATGCTGGCCGAATTGACGTCATCCATGCCGCGCCAGTGCGATCGGCCCGCATGCCACGCCCGTTTGGCTTCATCGACCATGCGGACGATTTCGCCCTCTTCGGTCACGACATAATGCGCCGACACCTTGGATTCCGGGCTCGCCAGCCAGTTGATCGCGCTCTGGGCGTCGTGCATCCCCGTATAATGCAGCACCAGCATCGATATGGGCAGCTTGCGATCGTCGAAATTGGGCGACGGAGTCTCGATCATCGGAATGTCGCTCATCGGAAAACCGTAACCACCACCTGTCCTGACCGCATCCAAAAAGATGCACAGCTCCCGCCAACCATGGCGGAGAGAACAGGGCCGATCAAGCACAAGCGCTTGGCGTTGATCCTGAACCTGGCGAACCGATGAGCGAAGTCCCGCCGTCAGACGGCCCGGCGGATGCCTTCGCTGCTATGCGCCGCTTCCGGACGCCTGCCATAGCCGCCGCGAAATTCCGGGTGAGGGATGAAATCGTCACTATGGCCGATGACGGTTTCGCCCGCCCCCAGCAGCAGGACCGACCGGTCATGGCTGTGGCGCGTCATCAGTCGAAACACTTCCTGCCGACGCTCGGGCGTGAAGTACAACAGCACGTTGCGGCAGAGCAGCAGGTCATAATCGCCCGAGGGCGCCTTGGGCTCAAACAGATTGTCGGTGCGGAAATCGATCATCCGGCGCAGCTCAGGGCTCGCGCGCCAATTGTCGCCTGCAGGTTCGAACCATTTGATGAGGTCGCCCACGGCAAGGCCGCGCTGAACGTCCATCTGCGAAAAGATGCCGCTGCGCGCCTGATCTATGGCCGCCGTCGAAATATCCGTCGCCAATATCTCGATCCGCCAGCCGCGCCAACGCGCCGCATCATTGCGGAGCTGGATCGCCAGCGAATAGACTTCCTGCCCTGTAGAACAGCCCGCGCTCCAGATCCGCAGCACCCGCTCCCGCCGCTCCGCGAAGGAAGGCAGGATGTGCCGGTTGATCATGTCGAATATCTGAAGGTCGCGAAAGAAGCTGCTTTCATTGTTGAGCAGCGCATTGACGACTTCCTCTTCCAGCCGGGGATCGCGATTGCCGAGCAGCCGCGTGGCCAGTTCATCCATGTCGGCCACGCCATTGGCCCTCATGACGGGCTTCAACGCGGTTTCCATCCGCCAGGCGCGGCTTTCCGACAGGATCTGACCCGTGCGCGCCTCCAGCAGGCCGGAAAAGATGCGGGCGGCGCCGCGCGAGGATGAATCAGTTGATAGGGTCAATGTGTCAAACCTCTGCTTTTTCCGCGCCGCGCGACGAAATCCATAATGGCATAGGGATCGAGCAAGGCGCAGCTGAGCCCCGCCCCTGTCACCGATCCCGGCATGCCCCAAACCACGCTGCTTGCTTCATTCTGCGCCACGATCCAGCCGCCGCCTGCGACGATGTCATGCCCGCCCGCCGTGCCATCGCGGCCCATGCCGGTCAGCACGACACCAGCAGCCCCCGGCCCATAGGCTTCCGCCATGCTGGTGAACATCGGATCGACCCCGGGCAAGTTGCCCGCGGGCGTACGCTCCGGATTGAGCGTGACCATCACACGCCCATAAAGACCGCGGCGCACCTGCAAATTGGCGTCGCCGGGCGCCACATAGACGGTATCGGGAGCCAATAATTCCCCCTGCTCGCCGACCTTCACCGGCAGGCTGGTCATCCGGGCAAGCTGTTGCACGAAATAGGATGTGAAGCTGACAGGCAGATGCTGCGTCAGCAGGATCGGCACGCCAAGCGGCGCGCTCATCCCGGCAAACAGCTGGCCCAGCGCATGGATGCCTCCTGTAGACGCGCCGATGCCCAGACAGGCAAGAGGCGCGCTCGGCTTGCTCGCCGCCATCAGGACCGGCTGCGTTTCCGCAGGCTGCTGCGGATGCGCGCCGAACAAGCGCGACAGGCGGTCTATCAGCGCCTGGGGAAACTGCTCGCCGAAACTGCCGCTGCCCGGTTTGGCGAAGATGTCGCTAGCCCCCAGCGCCAGCGCCTCGACCGCGGCGCCGCTACCCTCTTCGCAGTTGCCCGACAGGATCACGACCTTGCCTTGGGGATTGGCACGCAGGAACGCCGGAAGAGCGGCCAACCCACTTTGACCCGGCAGCTCGATGTCGAGCAGGACAAGGTCGACCTCATGCGCGGCGAGATAGCGAAGCGCATGTTCGGCGCTGTTCGTCTTGTGAACCACGGAAAAGGCCGGGTCGCCATTTAATATCCGCGCGATCATCGTCCGCACCACGACCGAATCGTCGACAACCATCGCGCGGACCTGCGGTCTGCTTTGGCTGGCCAGGATCGGCGAAAGGGGGGACATGGAAGGACTTTCCGGCAGTGAGGTTGGCAACGAGTAGGTCAGCGGTCTTCAGATGACCCCGACGATCGACAGCTTGCTTTCCAGTGTTTCGCGATCGAAGGGCTTCATCACATATTCGTCGGCGCCCGCCTCCACGGCTGCCTTGATATGGCTGATGCCGTTTTCGGTGGTGCAGAAGATGATCTTTGGCCGTGCGGACACCTTGGCGGTGGACAGGGCCTGCAGGAATTCCATTCCGCTCATGACTGGCATGTTCCAGTCGAGAAGGACAACGTCCGGCGCGGCCGCTTCGCACTGGGTCAGCGCATCCTGCCCATCGACCGCTTCGCTTACCGACAGGTCGAGCGATTCAAGTATATGCCGTGCAACTTTACGGATGACTTTGGAATCATCCACCACCAAACAGTTTTTCATGAAGCGTCCCTTAGATTTTCCTCGTAAAGGAAGGATTAGCTGCCAAAGCCAAGTAATTGGTAAACAAGAAGCCGGAATTATGCAGCCTGCGCCAGCAATCCCGTTTCGATGAAGCTTGCCAGCGATACCAGCAGGTGCGGATGGCCATCCTGCTCAACGATCGCGCGTGCATAAGGAGCCCATGCGCGGTCCAGCTGGCCCCGGAGCGGCAGGTCACCTTCCGGCACTTCGCAAATGTCATGCACCGCATCCACCATCAGGCCGTAGCTGTGGCCGCTGATGTCGGCGATGATCGCCAAGCCGCGCCTGTCGGCGGGCGTAGGCGCGCCATGGATCAGCGCAGGCACGTCGATGATGGTGAGAACCCGGCTGCGCAAGGCGGACAATCCCGCCACATGCCGCAGCATTCCGGGAACAGGCGAGATGTCGGCCAGCCTGACGACGGCCTCGACCTCATGCGCCGCAACGGCGACCCTTGTATCGGCAAGCGTCGCGAGAAGGTAAAGCTGTTCCATAAATAGCCTCCTTAACGCCGCGTGCCGGAGATGGCCGCCATCAGCGCGTCCTGATCATAACGGTAGATGCTGCCATCCTCTGGCCCCGTCGGCCTCGGCGAAGCGCGCAGTTGAACGATGCGGCATCCCAGTATTTCTGCCGCCTGGGATATGTCCCCACCCGAACTCAGCACCACATCGGCCGGATCGACTGGTTCATCCTGCGGCAGGCCGAGGAGCACCTCATGTCCCGCTTGCCGCAGCAAGGGCGCCAATATCTCACGCGTCCAGCCATCCTCGCTGTCCGCTAGGACGCACCGTCCCCGGCGGCGCTCGACGATCGGCCCTCCGGGCAAGGAAGCGAACAAGGCGAAGGGGTTGAGCACTTCCAGATGTTCGCCATCGACAACGGCGACGCCGCTCAGCGCACCCTGCATGGCGACCATATCGGGCACGGCCGGCATTTCCACGATGTCCAGGACAGCGGCAACCGGGTAACAGGCCTCCTGGCTGCCGTCGCGCAGACGCAGTGCCGATACATGACCGGTTGCAAAGCTGTGCGCTCCGTTCGCCACCGGCACCAGCCGCCCGTCCAAGCGAACAAAGGCGTTTCCACCAGAACGGCCAAAGAGCGTGGCATCGACATCTTCCACACGCTCTACCAGCGACAATTTGATCAGCCGCCTCTCGCCCGTAAGCTCTTCGAACCGCAGCGCCGACACCATTTCGATCCGCGCTTCTCCGTCGCCGCTGTCCTCCAGCTGATCGATCGAGCGCTCATCCACGATGTTCGGCAGACGGGCAGCATTGGCGAGACCAGCGGCGTCCAGCAGCAGCATCGGCTTCCCATTGTCGGGCAGCGTCATGCCCGCATAGACGCCGGTCGCCATGATCAGCGGCGAAGCTGGACGGATGACCAGTTCCTCATGATTGTCGACGGCAGCGACGCCCAGGGCAAAGGGCACGCCAGTGGCGGAGCGCACGACCATGATTGCGCGGGGGCCCGGCTGAACCACCTTCTCCATGCCAAGCACGTCTTCCAGATCGATCATCGAATGGCGGACCGTCCGGATCGTGGCGATCTTGGCGCCGCCGACCTCAGCGATGTGCAGCGTCTCATTATTGTCGTGCAGGATTTCCACGACGGCAGCGCGCGGGATGGCGAAATGCAAACCGCCCGAACGAATGATGAGGCCCGGAATGATGGTCAGCGTCAACGGCACACGCAGCGCGATGCGTAGCCCGCGCCCGATCTGGTTATGCAGCGCGATGACTCCGCCGATCCGCTCGACATTGGCGCGCACCACGTCCATGCCGACCCCCCGGCCGGAAATCGCAGTAACCTGCTGCGCGGTGGAAAGCCCGGCCTGGAAGATCAGCTCCAGCTTTTCGCTCTCGCTCATCTTGGCAGCGGCCTCGCGGGTCAGCTTGCCGCTCGCAATGGATTTTTCGACCAGCCTTGCCGTGTCGATGCCCTGCCCATCGTCGCTGACCTCGATCACGATCTGGTTGCCCGACTGGCGGGCCTGCACCTTCAGCGTCCCCGGCTCGGGCTTGCCAAGCGCGCGGCGTTGCTCGGGCGTCTCGATGCCATGGTCGATGCTGTTGCGCACGATGTGGGTCAGGGGGTCGACCACCATCTCCACCATTTCGCGATCCATTTCGACATCGCCGCCCTCCAGGACCAGGTCGATGCGCTTACCCAGTTCACGGCCAAGGTCGCGGACCATGCGCGGGATGGCGGTGAACAGCCGCTCCACCCGCTGCATCCGCGTCTTCGAAATGGAATCGCGCATGTCCGCAACGCAGGTCGACAGCCGCTCGAACACGCTTTCAAGCTCGGGATCGCTTGTCCGTTCGCGCAGCTTGCGGGACAGTTCGTTGCGCGCCAGCACCATGTCCGACACGCCGTTCATCAACTGATCGATCAGCGACAATGGCAGACGGATGGTCCGTGGCACCGCCTGGGCGCCACCCTGACGGATAGGCTCCACGGTCGGGGCCAGCTCTTCGGTCGCCGCGCCTTGCTCCCTCTCGGCAAGCGCGCCGATCAGATAATCGTCATTCTCGTCCGGCAGCGCCGCGCCGATCGCCACGGCTTCCGCCAGTTCGGCAATCCGGTCCATGATGCCAAGGACGGCGCTCACGGTCGCCGGATCAGCGGTACGATTGCCGGCGCGGATTTCGGACAGCACATCCTCGGCCGCATGGCTCAGCCGTTCAAAGCGCGGCAGGTTGAGGAAACCGCAGCTGCCCTTCACCGTATGGAAGAAGCGGAAGATGGCATCGAGCCGGTCCCGGTCGCCGGGGTCGGCTTCCCAGGCGACGACTTCGCCCGCCAGAGCCTCCAGCGTTTCCTGTGTTTCGGCTATGAATTCCTGAAGTAGCTCGTCCATTCCCTTGGCCTTCACGGATGCGCGCGACGGCACCATGGGCAGGGCGTGGTTAAAGGGCCGTTAAAGACATTGAGACGCCAAGCAAAAAGGGCGCCGCGATCATCATCGCGACGCCCTTTCCGGCTTGGGAAAGCGAAAGCTTAGCGTTCCGTCTTCTCTTCAACCGCGTCGGCAGCGCGCTCGCCTGCTTCGCGGGTTGCCTCAGCCTTGTTCTCCAGTGCGTCGGCGGCGTTTTCAGCAGCAGCCTCTGCGTTGCCCGACAGGTTATCGGCCATCGCTTCCATGTTGCTGGCCTGGTTGTCGATGGCGTCCGCCTGATTCTCGTATGCGTTCTCGACCTTGTTTTCCTGCTTGGAATCGCACGCAGCAAGCGCGACCAAGCTGGCAAGGCCGAGGACTGAGACGATGGTTTTCACGGCGTATTCTCCTGTTGCGCCCCCCTGGGGCTGACGTCATTCGGCAAGAGCCCGATCGCGCAATGCGCCCCGAACTCTGACCGCGATCAACTGGTCGCACGGCAGATGGTTCCCGCCGCACACTCCTTTCGTCGCAGAAACGAATTATTTTTTCAAATTGTCGCGAATTTCGCGCAGCAGCAGCACCTCTTCGGGTGTCGCGGCAGGCGCGGCCTCCGGCTTGGGCATCAGCTTGTTCACTGCCTTGACCAGCAGGAAGATGATGAAGGCGAGGATCAGGAAGTTGACGAGCACGGTCAGAAACTCACCCCAGCCCAGCATGGCGACGCCAGCGCTTTTCAGGTCGGCATAGCTTTCCGGATTGCCCTTGAACCCGGCGGGTATGTCGCCAAGCCGGATGAAGTAGCGGGAAAAATCCGCCCCGCCGAACAGGAAACCGACCACCGGCATGATAAGATCATCGGTCAGCGACTTTGTGATCGTTGCAAAGGCGCCGCCGATGATCACGCCGACTGCCAGATCGATGACATTGCCTCGATTGATGAACGTCTTGAATTCGGAAATCAGTCCCATGTGCGAACCCCTTGCCCTGATTGCGTGTTTATCAGGATGAGGCGTTGCGCCCGCATCCACAACCACCTATTTCCGACATCGTAACAATGCCAAGGATGTTTCCATGACGATCCTGCGCCGCTTTTTCCCTTCCCTTTTCCTGCCCCTGCTCACCGCCTTCGCCTTGTCGGCTTGCGGCATCAACAGCGTGCCCACTGCCGAAGAAGCCGCCAAGGCCAAATGGGCTGACGTACAGGCGCAATATCAGCGCCGTTCCAACCTGATCGGCAACCTCGTCGCGACGGTGAAGGCGGCAGGCAAGCAGGAACAGGACACGCTGGTCCGGGTTACGGAGGCACGCGCCAAGGCAACGTCGGTACAGGTCAATGCCGAAGACCTGTCCGATCCCGCCAAGGTCCAGCAGTTCCAGCAGGCACAAGCGCAACTGAGCCAGGGTCTTGGGCGGCTGCTCGCGTCGGTCGAGGCCTATCCCGATCTCAAGAGCAACCAGAATTTCCTCGACCTGCAATCGCAGCTGGAAGGGACCGAAAACCGCATTGCCGTCGCCATCCGCGACTATAATGAAGCGGTCCGCGCCTATAACACCCGCATCCGCACCTTCCCCGACGCGATCGGTGCCAAGATCATCCATGGCGCCAAGCCGATGACGCCCTTCCAGGCGACCACGCCGGGAGCGGAGGAAGCGCCCAAGGTCGATTTCGGCAACTAAGCGCCAGCCATGTTCCGCCGCCTGCTCCTGATCTTCGCGTTACTGGCCGGGGTGCTCTGGCTGATCCCGGCCGCCGGAGCGCAGAGCTTTCCGAAGTTCGACGACAAGGGCGTCGTGGATGCCGCGAACATCCTCGACCCCGCGCAGGAACAGGCGCTCAGTCAGAAGCTGATCGCGCAGAAGCAGGCGAGCGGCCGGTCGCTGGTGGTCGCCACCATCCCCGACCTGCAAGGCTATGACATCTCCGACTATGGCTACCGGCTCGGGCGTGCCTGGGGCATTGGCGACAAGGACAACCAAGGCGTCCTGCTGATCGTCGCGCCCAATGATCGCAAGGTACGGATAGAGGTCGGCTATGGCGTCGAAGGCATACTGACGGACGCACTGTCTTCGCAGATCATCCGCAACGCCATCACCCCGCGCTTCAAGGCGGGTGACATGGCAGGCGGAATCGAGGCGGGCGTCGACCAGATCAGCTCGCTCCTTGCCCTCCCCCCTGACCAGGCCCGCGCACGCGCCGCGCAGGCGGAGGCCGAAATACGGCAGCAGGACAGCGGAGGCGGAGGCATCCTTGGTTTCTGGATCATCATGTTCTTCGTCTTCTTCGTGCTGCTGCCCCTCCTGTCCCGCGCGCGCGGCGGCAAACGCTATCGCCGGGGCGGCGGCGCGCCAGTGATCATCTGGGGTCCCGGCACGGGCTCCGGCTGGGGCTCGGGAGGCGGCGGCTGGGGCGGCGGAGGCGGCGGGGGCGGCGGCTTTTCCGGCGGCGGCAGCTTCGGCGGCGGCGGCGCGTCGGGGAGCTGGTAATGCAAGTGCTGCTCAGCCAGGCCGATCACGAACTTGTATCGGCCGCCGTACAGGAAGCGGAGACACACACCTCTGGTGAGATCGTGACGATCGTCGCCCGCCGGTCGGACAGCTATCATGATGTCGGGCTCAGTTGGGCGGCGGCGGCCGTCTTCCTTGCGCTGGCGCTCATGGCGGCCTTCCCTGCACACCTGCGGGCCTTCCTGTCGTCTTTGCTGCTTGATTGGGATCATGAGCTGGCAGATTGGAAACTGCTCCTCGGGCTGACAGCCATTCTCATCCTGAAATTCCTGGTGGTGCGCTATCTGCTCGCCATCATGCCGCTGCGCATGCTGATGACGCCGCGCGCGACGAAGGCCCGCCGGGTGCGCCGCCGCGCCATCCTGCTGTTTCGCACCGCAGCCGAAGCGCGCACGCATGGACGGACAGGCGTCCTCATCTATCTGTCGCTGGACGAACATCGCGCCGAAATCGTCGCCGATCGCGCCATCAACGAAAAGGTCGCGCCGGAGGCGTGGGGCGACGCGATGACGGCGCTGATCGAAGCCATCCGTTTGGGTAAACCCGGCGAGGGGCTGGCACAGGCCGTGGCCCAGGTGGGCGCAGTCCTCGCCACCCATTTCCCGCGGGAACAGGGCGATATCAACGAACTGCCCGACAGGCTGATCGAGTTATGAGCGAACAGGATATGGCCGCCCCCGAAGAGATCATGTGGGCGGGCCGCTTCATCACCGCCAAGCGCCGGGGCAGATGGGAATATGTCGGCCGGGCGCGCGGCATTCATGCCGCCGTGATCCTTGCCATAGACGAAGATGCGGACGGCCGCCGCCATGTGCTGCTGGTCGATCAGTTTCGCGTGCCGCTCGGCCGCCGCTGCATCGAACTGCCCGCCGGGTTGGTAGGCGACACGGAAGAAGGCGAGGAATCCGCCCTCGCCGCGATCCGCGAACTGGAAGAGGAGACCGGATACCGCGCCGGACGCATGGAGCCCGCTGGCGACTTCTACAGCTCGCCCGGCATGGTATCGGAAAGCTTCTGCCTCTTCCGCGCCCATGATTTGCAGAAGACCGGCGAGGGCGGAGGCGTGGACGGGGAGGATATCCGCGTCCACCGCGTACCGCTCGACGACGTGCCCCAGCGGATCGCCGCCTGGCGCGCCGAAGGCTTTGCCATCGACGTCAAGCTGCTGCTGTTGCTCGGCCCGGACTTGAGCCGCTGACGCGTCAAGGCACGCGATACCAGGCCGCCACCCGCTCAAGCGCCAGCGTCAGCACAAGCTTGCCTGCCCTGCTCGGCCATCCGAGCGCCCGTTCCGCTGCGGCCAGCCCCTCGCCAGCGCAGGCGACCCGCCACAATATGTCGCCCAGCCCTGGCCCGGCAGCGGCAATCGCCGCGTGGAACCGTTCTCGCGCGGAAAGTTGCGCCATGCTGGGATCGGGCGTTCCCGCGCCGCGCCGTGCCCCACCAGTCGCAGGCGCAGCGTCCCAGCGCATCGTCACGCGTGGTCCCAGCCCTGCCTTCTCCCAATCCGCCCGCAGCAACTCGCCCGCGCTGTAATAGCGATCGCTCAAATGTCCCCGCGCGTGCAGCCAGGCCAACGGCGATTCGCCGAGATTGACGGCAACCGTCTGAACCTGCCCGGCGGGGTCCTCGATCCTCTGCTCCACATATTGGCCTCGCATCGGTTCCTCCTCTCAGATGACTGGTGGAAGGGACTTGCCACGACGAACCATTTGTAGGAAAGAACAAAAACCAAATAGGTGAAATTCTGGAACAGGCATGATCACGCGGATAAGAGAAGTTCGAAAAGCGAAGGGATTGACGCTGGAGCAGGTAGCCGCCCTCTGCCAGCCTCCGACGACCGCGCAGACCATCGGGCGCCTTGAAACCGGGACACGAACCGTATCGGTCAACTGGCTGAACCGGATTGCCGATGCGCTGGGCGTGGGATCATCGGAGCTTGTCGCGCTTCCGGGACAAAGCGTGGTGCCGGTCGCGGCGCTGCTCGGCCCAGAAGGCGCGCGCGCCCCTACCCGCAGCCTGTCCTTCCCGCCGCCCGTCCCCGCCGACGCGATGATCGGGGTGCAGGTGTCCGCCAGCATTGGCGACTATCGCAGCGGCGATGAAATCTGGTGCCGCCGCATCGGCCCGGACGAATTTGCAAGCGCGCTCAATCGCGACATATTGCTGCCCCGCCATGCCGGGCGCTTCGTCTTCGGCCGCCTCATCGGGCGCGAGGGTGACAAGCTCCAGATCCTCCCGCTCGGCAGCGGCAGCCGCCAGCAAGTGATCACTGATCCGCCCTGGGGTGCCGTCGCCGTTCAGCTGGTCAGACAATTATAGCCAAAGCCTTACTTCACCCCTAACCCTCGATTAACCGCGATGCCCTATGGGAGACGGCATGACGTTGAATGTCCTCACGCTCTCGACCCTCTTTCCGGATATGAGCCGCCCCAATTTCGGGGTGTTCGTTGAGCGGCAGGCGCGGGAACTCGCCAGCCGCCCGGACGTGAATGTCACGGTCATCGCGCCCTTGGGCATCCCCATTTGGCCGATCGGCCTCGCAGATCAATATGCCCCGCTCCGCGCCTTGCCCCGCAAGGAAAGGTGGAAGGACCTGACCGTCTACCGCCCACTCTTTTCGACGATCCCGAAAATCGGCGCGCGCTACAATGTCGGCAGCATGACCCGCGCGATCCTGCCGCTGGTCCGCCATCTGCATGGGCAGCAACCCTTCGACGTGATCGACGCCAGCTTCTTCTTCCCCGACGGCCCGGTCGCGCAGCGCCTGTCGCGCGCGCTCGGCATTCCCTATTCGGTCAAGGCGCGCGGCGCGGACATTCATTATTGGGGCAAGCGGCGCGACACCCGCGCCATGGTCAAGCGCGCCGGGGCTGAGGCGGCTGGCCTGCTCGCCGTTTCCAGCGCCATGCGCCGGGCGATGGTGAAGCTCGGCATGGACGCTGCCAAGATCCGGGTCCATTATACGGGTGTCGATCTCGATCGCTTCGAAATAGCCGATCGTGCCGTCGCCAAGGATGTCCTCGGCTTTGAAGGTCCGGTCGTCCTGTGCGTCGGGGCCCTCATTCCCCGCAAGGGCCAGGATCTCCTCGTGCAGGCACTCCCTCGGCTGCCCGGCATCACGCTGCTGTTCGCTGGCCAGGGCCAATATCGCCGGTCACTGGAAAAGCAGGCGGAGGAACTTGGCGTCGATCGCCGTATCGGCTTCCTGGGTTCAGTGCCGCATGACCGGCTGCCGCGCATCTACGCCGCTGCCGATGTGATGGCGCTGCCTTCCTCTTCCGAAGGGCTCGCCAACGCCTGGGTCGAATCGCTCGCCTGCGGCACGCCGATCGTCATCACCGATGTGGGCGGCGCGCGAGAACTGCTCGATAGGCCTGAAGCGGGCAAGATCGTCGATCGCGACCCTGAAGCCATCGCCGCTGCCATCGGCGAAATCCTGTACAATCCGCCCGAACGCGAAGCGGTGCGCGACACGGCCCTGCGCTTCACCTGGGAAGCCAATGCCGACCTGCTGCTCCATCATCTGAAGGGCATAGCGCGTGGCGGCTGATCTCTAATCGCGCGCAGAAGCACGCCACATCTCCGTTAGAGGAAGGGCGGGCATCACTCCTACACCCCGCGTGCCCTGAGCCTGTCGAAGAGCTCTACTTCCTTTAAACAAGAAGGCTTCGACAAGCTCAGCCCCGAACGGATTAAGTGTTTCAGGTTATCGCACTCAACTTCAAAGCAACAGTCTCGCCCTGCCATCGGGCGTCGGAAACCGCCCCTCGTCAAAGGGGATCTCGCCCCACCGCCATGGTGTCAGCTCATCATATGCGGGGTTGGATATCGGCGCGTGCCGTCGCAGATCGAGCAGTCTTTCGCCACCATTGCGGTAGCCGGTCAGCCGCACATGCTCGCGATAGATTTCGGCGGGCCGTTCATAATGGAAAGCATCCCCCCACCCCATCGCGCGCGCGATTTGGGTAAGGCTCCACCAGTCCGGCTTCGCTTCGCCCGGCAGCGGAAAGAGGCGGCGCTGGCGACTGATCAGCCGATCGGCCCCGGTCGCCGTGCCATCCTTTTCGATCCAGACGGGGGACGGCAGCGCCAAAAGGTTTCTCGCGCCAGCTTCCGGTGCCCATGGCGTCGTCATGATGACCAGCGGCACTTTGGCGAGCAGAGGCGACAGTCGATGTTCCGGAGCAAGGCCCCCGACGACCAACAGCGCCTTGATCGTCCCTCGCTCTATCGCGTCCGGCACGTCATCGCCGGACAATCCCGGCTCCTCCGCCATGTGCGGCGCGCTCCAGAAGCGCGCCGTCGAACTCAGCGCGTCGTCGGAGAAGTCGCGATGCGCCGCCAGTTGCCTGTTGCCGCATCCGACCTCTCGCGCGCCCATCGCGTTGCTGTCCCGCGCCAGTACGAACGCGGTCGCGCCGGGGCGCCCTATCCACTCCATCGACAGGTGAAGGTTGAGCACGGCCTGCATCAGGCCTGCGTCACCATCATCAAGCAACGTCACCACACGCCGTCCCGCCGCTACCAGATCATAGAAGGCGCGAACCTCACCCGCTTGCATCCCGCAGCGCCGGGCGACCGACCAGAAATCATGCCCGTGCCGCAGGCGCGCCCAGAAATCGGTGGGCACCACCACATGCCGGTCGAGATAGGCCTTGTTGACCAGCTTGCGCTCATGACAATGCAGCAGCAGTCCATTGAGCAGGACGGCTGCGCTTGCCCGCGTGATGTCCAGCCTAATGTCAGCCGGGATCACCTGCTCATCCGCTCCATCACTTAGCAGAATCAATCGCGCGCCATCTTCTTCCCGCGCAGCCTGGACCCGATCGGCCAATATGGGATGGTTGCGCAACGCCGCTTCGCCCGGAACCAGGATTAATTCCGCCCGGCCGATATCCTCATATGTTCCCGGCGCCGCATCCTCGCCCAGCGCCCGGCGATAGATTTCCGCGGCAGCCCCGCCCCCGGAAGGGCAATCGATATGCGCGGAGCCGATGAACCCTTTCATCAGCTTGTTGGCGACATAATAATCCTCAGTGAGCAGCCCGCCCGCGACGTGCATGGCGACGCAGCCCGGCCCATAACGATGCAGGACATCCTTCAATCGCCGCGCGGCTTGGCCGATCATCCGGTCCCAGCTTAGCCGCTGCCCGTTAAGCAGGGGGTGAAGCAGCCGCCCGTCCAGGGGCACCATGGCATCGATCGCACCGCTCCCCGCGCACAGCAGGCCGCTGTTGGCCGGGTGTACGGGATCGCCTCCGAAGGACAGGTCGCGCCCCTCCCCCGTCATGGCGCGCACGCCGCAGCCGACCGAACATTGGCCGCAAAGCGTTCGAACCACCGTCATCGCGCGAATTCAGCCAGCTTGCGTCATTTCTGGCAGGCGACGATCGCGGCGATGACCGACAGCGTTTCTTCCGGATCGCGCACGCGCACCGTGTCCAGCCCCAGCTCCTTGGCCGGATAGTCGTTGCCGCCGGGGAAGATCGCGTCGCCGATGAACATCATCGCATCCAGCGCGATGCCGCTCGCGTCGCGTAGCTTCTTGAGGCCATAGGCCTTGTCCACGCCTTCGCGCGTGATGTCGATCGATGTCGCGCCGCCCATGTTGATAGACAGGCCCGGCAATCGCTCCCGCAGGTCGGCCTGGATGATGCGGCGCTTGGCGAAGTCCGGGTCCCACCCTTCCTTGGCATGGATCGGTGCCTGCTGGCCCAGCGCGGAAAAGGTGATCTGGCTACCTCGATCCTCGATCCGCTCGCCCCAGGTTTCTTCCGGCACGAAACCCGTCGCCTCCAGCGCCTGATCGAAAGCCGCGAAGATCTTCTGCTTCTGCGCGTCGTCGAACAGCTCGGCATAGACCGGCGTCCAGGCTCCCTCTTGCTGCGTGTAGAGCTTCGTCCCGGTGGTCGGCATCAGCCACAGGCGCGACAGGTCGGCGCGCGCGGGTAAGCGGCTCGCCACCTGCTTGTCGAACTGCGGCCAGTCCCCGCCGGAAATCACGGCGACATGCGCCACCGTCAGCAGGTCTGCCAGCGCCTCCCCCATCTCCTCGCCCAAAGGCTGCTTGCTTTCCGCCAGCGTTCCGTCGAGATCGAAAGCGATCAATTCTTTCATAGGGACAGGCTCCTGGAATTCATGCCGGCGCAGCTACCATCAATTGAGCGATCGGCAAATGCATAGAGCCAAGGAAATGACGCCGCGCATGAGGTTGAAAAGGGAAGGCGACTGGCTGCTGCTTGGCCGGGGCAAAAGCTCGGAGGTTTTCCGCATCGGAAACGGAGAGGTGATCAAGATCTTCCATCCAGCCGTGTCGGACGAAATGATCGACCGCGAAATGACGGCGGCAACACTCGCCTCCTCCCTCGGCCTTTCCACGGCCGCGCCGCGCGCGCGCGTCGAGGTGGAGGGCGAGCGCGCCCTCATCTATCCCGAAATCAGCGGCATTTCGATCGCCCGGGCCATCCGCAAGCAGCCGCTGTCAGCCGCGTCGCTGCTGCGCCAAATGGCGGGGCTTCTGAACAGCGTTCATACCCCCTTCGCCTCCGGGCTGCGCACCGTCAAGTCCGTGCTGCAAACCGACATCGACTATGGCCCGGCCCCCGAAAGGCTCAAGAGCGCCGCTAGGGATTATCTCGCGCGCCTGCCGGAGGGCAGCCATATCCTTCATGGCGACTTCCACATCGACAACATCCTGGTGAGCGGCAGCGGGCTGGTGATCCTCGACTGGGCGAAAGCCGCGATCGGCGCGCCCGCCGCCGACGCCGTCCGAAGCGAGATGCTGATGCGCTTTGGCGAAGGTCCCGCCGATCCCATCACCAACATCTGGCGCGATTGGGCGGCCGGTCAGCTTGGCCACGCCTATCACAAGCAAAGCGGCCTCACGCCTGATCAGTTGAGCCAGTGGCGCCCTGTCGTCGCGCTGGCATGGCTCCGCGCGCGCCCGCCCGTCCGTGAGAAGGCTTTCACGCGCTACCTGAATAAGGCCCTGCGCGATGCGGGGCTCCCGATCCTCAGCTGACCCGCGCCAGGTTGATCCGCCTGACGGGTACATCCGCGCTGCGCTCTGCCGTCGTCGATCGGCCGCACAGACGCTCCACCGCATTGTTCACCAGCATGTCGAGCCCCTGATCGCTCAGCAAGCCGCCCCGAATCAGGCATCGGTCGATCAGCACGCGCCGGAATGCCGCATACAGCGTCTGGTCCGGCGCTCCTGGATCGAGCCAGAATTCGTCCAGCGTGCCCTTGTACACGACACCCGGCACTTTGTAGACGGCATGTCCCAGCACCAGCACCGGCTTGCCCTTGTTCAGCGCCAGCGTGCCGACCGTGCTGTTGACCGTCACGACGCCCAACGACCGCCCCACCACCTGCGCGATGTCGAGGTCGGCCAGATAATAGACCCGGTCTTCCACCCCATATCGGGCCGCCAGCCTCCGCGTCAGCCGCTCCCAGGCGACCAGCCCCGAATCAAGCGGATGGCGCTTCACCAGCAGGTAAGTGCCATCGGGCGCGTAGCGGGCGAAGCTCTTGATCACGAACCGCAAGGCCGCGCGCATATTGCCGAACGGCGAATGCACCCGGATCTGGTAATCGGAATCGAGCTGCAACGGCAGGGCGAAATAGGGCTTGTCCCGAATCTTATCCCACTGCGCATGCGACAGGCGCACGTCCCGCTTGCGCAGCATCAGCTTTTTGAACCATCCCGCCGCCTCCAGCAGGAAGCTTTGCGGCCGATGCGTGCGGTAGAAGGGAAAGACCGGCCACATCATCGCCGACGCAAGCCCGTTGCGTGTCGTGTTGACGGCGCGCCTGCGGAAGGTCGAGGGGATTTGCGGCTCCCGCCCACCCTCCGGCGGCAGGCCCAATGCCTGATCCAGGAACCATTGCGGGTCGAGCGGCAGGGTCGAATTGCCGTTCACCCCATCTTCCTGCAACGTCATGAAGTCGGGCCGGATATAGCCTTCCTCCAGCACATGGACACGCAAGCCGCGCAGCCGCGCCATCTTGTGCGCCGACGCATGATAGGGGCGGCAGTCACCGTAAAGGATCAGGTCGGTGACGCCATGCTGGACGATGAAATCGTCGAAGAAAAGCGGCCAGTTGCGAAAAGTACCGCGATAATCGGTCGCCTCCCCCGGCCAGTCGACCTTGTCCCCGCCATTGATGTTGATCCGCAGCGCCCCATGCCCACGCGCGCGCAAGGCATCGGCCAGCATCGCGAAAAAGGGTCCATGCGGTCCCTGGAGGAAAAGGAAGGTCTTGGCTTGGCCGTCAGCCATGGAGACGCTCGGCAGACACAGTCATAAATCTTCTAATTTTCCCCTGTAGCGTCCGCATTCGGATCAGCCATGAGATTGATGACGTCGATCCACTGCCCAAACGCTCCACCATGATTTCGGGGCCGCAGGGCAGACATGTTACCGGGTCCAGGTAACGAGGATAGAGAATGAGGGCGGCCGCGACAAGCTGGTCGATGGTCAGCTTGCGTCCCCGCCGTGGATTGGGTTCCGCCAAGTCGCGCGTCAGTCCCCACCCGGCATAGAATGGCATGCCGTGCACCGTGACGGGCCGGTCGCGCAGCAACGCCTCGAACCCAGTCAGCGACGATAGAACATGCACGTCATCCACCGCCTGCACCAACGCCATCAGCGGCGCGCCGCTGTCCAGCGCATCGGCATAATGATGCACCACGGCATCGCTCAAATGCCCGCGCCGCAATCCGGCCTGCACATCGGGGTGGGGCCGGTAGATGATATGGGCGTCGGGTTCGGCCTGGCGCGCCCGCTTCAATAGCCCCAGATTGCCTTCGACCCCAGCGCCTCCAAGCTGCACCGACAGATCGTCCTCCACCTGGCCGACGACCAGCACCGTGCGCTTGTCCGCCGGAAGGCTCGGCATCCGCCCCGCATCCTGCCCATATTTGGTGAT
The DNA here is from genome assembly GCF_054771735.1 of Sphingobium sp. TomMM35A. Taxonomy (NCBI): domain Bacteria; kingdom Pseudomonadati; phylum Pseudomonadota; class Alphaproteobacteria; order Sphingomonadales; family Sphingobiaceae; genus Sphingobium; species Sphingobium sp. TomMM35A. The sequence goes on along the minus strand of NZ_BSRC01000001.1, from coordinate 176,147 downwards.
GCCCGTCGCCCGGATCGTTTCACGCAGCCGCCGCGCCCGCTCGACAAGCATTGGCGAAAAAGCATGAGTAGCAAGCAGCGTTTCCAGATCGCTCGGCCTGCCCGCATCATAATAAATACCCGACCGATCGATGACGACAGAGCCCGGCGGCGTCAGCGCCGCGCCCAGCCCCTTCGACCGCAAGAAGCCATCCTCCACCCGCGCGACAGCAATATCCGGTGCGTCCGCCTGCAAGGAAGACGGCACCCGAGACGGCCATATCGCCAGTGCTCCACCTTCCCGCCGTGCGCGCACCACTCCGGCACGCGGAGACAGGATTGGCGGAGACCGCACCCCATCCCACAGGAACCGCCGCATCGCTTCCCGCTTCCAGAAGGCCATGCCGCTGGCAGCGGCGATATGCCGATTGCCCTGCAAGTGGCGTCCCCACTCGGCCAACTGCGCGATGGCTTGATCGACGCCAACCGCCTTCCCGCTGAAACAATCCCGATAGGTGGCTGCTGCCACGGCCCGCTTCGCCTCCAGCCGAAGCCGCTCCGGCGCGATGATTTCACCATCGGGCCCATGCACGGCGACGCCCAGCATCCCCGCGATGATCGCCAGCTCATCGTCAGCTTTTGCATGGACAGAGCGGGCCTGCGCCACCAGCGCCCAAGGATCATATGCCTTGGCGGGCTGCCGCAGCGGCAGAATAACGACCTCAGATCGATCAAGTCCGTCGCGGGAGAAGCAGCACCCCGCCCGCGCCACCAGCTTCACCCCGTCGCGCTGTCTGCCCCAATAGGCCCCGCCCACCCGCGCGGCCGCGATCTGTTCGATGACGCTATCCGGCACTTCATCGGGCTCGCCCGCCCGCTCGCGCAGGATGCTCACCGCCGCCACGCGCGGGGCGATTCCGGGAAAGGGCGGCGATCGCAGGAAGGGCAGCGGCGTCACTTCATCAAATCCAGTCCGCACCCGGCAGAAAAGCGATTGTTCACAAGAGTTTCATGCGCAGCCCCGGCGGGCACGTCAAGCGGGCGCGGTAGCCGTCACATCGTCCAGCAATTGCATGATGATGTCGAAATAGTCCCGCCATTGCGGCGCGCGCCATGCCTTGATGCGCGCCATCTGCGCCTCGCGTTCGGGTGAATCCGGCATGGCATAGGCCTCGATCAGGCGCATCCAGCCGAGCCCGTCCAGCGGATCGAGATAATCTGGCGCCTCGCCACCCACTTCCCGATGCGCGACGATGTCGCTGCAAATCACCGGCACGCCCACCGACAGCGCCTCTATTACGGGAATGCCGAACCCCTCCTCGAACGAAGGCATCAGCATCGCCCTTGCGCCTGCGACCAGCGCGTGCATTTCCGTGTCCGGCACGCTGCCCGCTTCAATGACATGGCCGCGCAAGATCTCGGCACGCTCCAGCATGTCGACGACATTCTCATTTTCCCAGCCACGGCGGCCGATCAGCACCAGAACCGGAGCCCGATCGCCCAGCCGCTCCACCAACCGTCGCCATAGATTGAGCAGCAGCAGGTGGTTCTTTCGCGGCTCGATCGTGGAGATATACACGAAATAGGACCGCGACGGCACATTGTAGCTTTCGCCCCCGAATATGTCCGGCGGGTCAGCGCCGAAATGCGCAACGCACAGGCTGCGCCCTTCCATGCTCCGCGTCATGAAGGGGCCAAGCGCATCGATCGTCGCCTGGCTGTTGCCGATGATCCCATCGGCATAGCGGTCGATCGTGCGTATCCGCCGCCGATGCTCTGCCGCCCCCTGCGGCCGTGCGAACTCTGGATGGGTTAGCGGGATGACATCATGCACCAGCGTTACGAAGCGCGCGCCTTCCGCACGCAGGATCGCGCCCACCTGATCCGGATCGTCCAGATGATGGGGCGAAACTTGCAGATAGACGCGAGGGCTGCGGGCGCGCGGCACCGGGCGTGGCCGCAGCGCGATCAGGTGCCGGATCACCGCCGCCCGTCCCGCAGCCTCATCCTTGACGCTACTGTTGCGCCAGCGCGCCGCGGTGAACGCCAGAAACTGCCGCACCGCCGCGCCGTTCAGGCGGCCATAATAGCCGCCCGCCGGATGCACGGCGGCAAAGGCCAGCCGCTCCGGAATCCGCTCCAGCAGTTCGCGCGCATAGACATATTCGACCCGGTCGATCCCCGTTGGCGCTGCATGGAAGCTGCGCGACAACAGGCGCGAGATGTCGAGGATGATCTCCGCCTTGCCATCGGCCGCCGCGACATAGCTCCTCGCCGGCTTCGATCGCAGCGCGAGCCGGGCACCCGGCGCCTTGAAGGGTTTCAGCGCCATGTCAGCACTTCTTCATATATCCGGCCATGGAAGGATGCGCCGGACTCAGAACTGGGCACGAATCTCTTCCGCCAGCGCTTCGAGGGCAGCGGGATCAGCGAAATTGCCCTGTGCATGAGCGGAAAAGCCCATCGGCCCGCCCTGCCAGCGTGGCACGATGTGGAAATGCAGATGAAAGACGGTCTGCCCGGCAGGCGCACCGTTGAACTGCGCGACATGGATACCGTCAGGCTTCAGCGCCTTGGCAGTCGCATTTGCGACCTTCTTCACCGTCGCCATCACCTGCGCCAGCGCCTCATCCTCGATCTCCAGGATGTTGCGCGCCTTGGACCATTTGGAAATGACCAGGCTGTGCCCCTTCGACTGTGGCTGAATGTCCAGGAACGCATAGGTATGCGCATCCTCATACAGCTTGGTCGAAGGGATCTTGCCCTGGAGGATCAGTGCAAAGACATTGCCTTCGTCATAAGTGCCTTCAAGGCTCATGTCCGGTTCCTCAGCTCAGATAATGAGCCGTGGTCTTAGCGGCGACTTCCTCCGCCGTCACGCCCGGTGCGAGTTCGATGAGCTTGAACGGGCTGCCGTGGTCAGGCCGCTGGAAGACGCAAAGGTCGGTGACGATCATGTCCACGACATTCTTGCCCGTCAGCGGCAATGTGCAGGCCGGAATGAATTTCGAGCTGCCGTCCTTGGACGTATGTTCCATGACGACGATGATCTTCTTGACGCCAGCGACCAGATCCATGGCACCGCCCATGCCCTTGATCATCTTGCCGGGGATCATCCAGTTGGCGATGTCGCCATTTTCCGCGACCTCCATCGCGCCAAGCACGGTCAGGTCGATATGCCCGCCCCGGATCATGGCGAAGCTGTCGGCGCTGGAGAAATAGACCGTGTTCGGTAGTTCGCTGATCGTCTGCTTGCCTGCGTTGATCAGGTCCGCATCCTCCTCGCCCTCATAGGGGAAGGGGCCGATGCCCAGCATGCCGTTTTCTGACTGAAGCGTCACTTCGACACCCGCCGGAATATGGTTCGCCACCAGCGTCGGGATACCGATGCCAAGGTTCACGTAGAAACCGTCCTTGAGCTCCTTCGCCGCCCGCGCGGCCATCTCGTCACGAGTCCAAGGCATCAGGCGGTCTCCCTCTGGCGAACAGTGCGGAATTCGATCTTTTTGTCGTAGGGCGCGCCGATGATCATGCGCTTCACATAAATGCCGGGCAGATGGATGCTGTCGGGGTTCAGGCTGCCGACCGGCACCACTTCCTCGACTTCGGCGACGCAGATCTTGGCGGCGGTCGCCATGGGGGCGTTGAAGTTGCGCGCAGTCTTGCGGAAGATGAGGTTGCCGCTCTCATCCGCCTTCCAGCCCTTGATGATCGACACATCGGCAAAGATGCCGCGTTCCAGGATATAATCCTGCCCGTCGAAATTCTTCACTTCCTTGCCTTCAGCGACCGCCGTGCCGACGCCCGTCTTGGTGTAGAAGCCCGGAATGCCAGCGCCGCCAGCGCGACAGCGCTCCGCCAGCGTGCCTTGGGGTGAGAACTCCACCTCCAATTCGCCGCTCAGATACTGCCGCTCGAACTCCTTGTTCTCGCCGACATAGGAGCTGATCATTTTCTTGACCTGGCGGGTGCGCAGCAGCTTGCCGAGCCCTTCGCCGTCGATCCCGGCGTTGTTGGACGCGATGGTGAGGTCCTTCACCCCCGAATCACGGATCGCGTCGATCAGGCGCTCGGGGATTCCGCAAAGCCCAAAGCCGCCCGCACAAAGATGCATGCCATCAAAGAGAAGGCCCTCCAACGCAGACGCAGCATCGGGGTACAGCTTATTGACCATCGCTTTTCCTCCTCCTGAATGCGTTTAGCCCATAAGCGGAAGCGGCCGGACGGTCAATTTGCTGCAATGGCGAAAGTGATGCGGCTCCCGCTCGGTTCGGGCGAAGGCGGATTAGATAAGGCCAGCAAGCGGGCTCGACGGATCGGCATACATGCGCTTCCCCATCCGACCTGCGCGATAAGCCATGCGCCCGGCCTCGACGCCGGCCTTCATCGCCGCCGCCATCAGCACCGGGTCCTTGGCCTCAGCGATGGCCGTGTTCATCAGCACGCCCGTGCAGCCCAATTCCATCGCCTCGGCCGCTTCGGACGCGGTGCCCACGCCAGCATCGACCAGCACCGGCAGCTTCGTGCCCTCGACGATCAGGCGGATCGTCACTCGGTTCTGAATGCCAAGGCCCGAGCCGATCGGCGCACCCAACGGCATGATCGCCACCGCGCCCGCATCTTCCAGCCGCTTGGCCGCGATCGGATCATCGACGCAATAAACCATCGGCTTGAAGCCTTCCTTGGCCAGGATTTCCGTCGCCCTCAGCGTCTCCACCATGTCGGGATAGAGCGTCCGCGCTTCGCCCAGCACCTCCAGCTTGACGAGGTCCCAGCCACCCGCCTCCCGCGCCAGCCGCAGCGTCCGGATCGCCTCTTCACCGGTATAGCAACCCGCCGTATTGGGCAGATAGGTGATCTTCCGGGGATCGATAAAGTCCGTCAGCATCGGCGCGTTCGGGTCTGACACATTCACGCGCCGCACCGCCACCGTGACGATCTCCGCCCCCGAAGCCGCGACAGCCGCCGCATTCTGCTCGAAATTTTTGTATTTTCCGGTGCCGACGATCAGCCGCGACCGGAAAGTCTTGCCCACAACGCTCCAGCTATCCTCATCGACAGCCGACACATCGCCGCCACCAACAAAATGCACGATCTCCAGATCATCGCCATCCTCGACGCACACCTGCGCCAGCGTCGACCGGGGCACGACCTCCAGGTTACGCTCAACCGCCACCTTCTCCGGCGCGAAGCCAAGCTCGCTCGCCAATTCCGCCAGCGTGATGCCTGCGCGCACGCGGCGATGGTCGCCATTGATGGTGATCGATAAGGTGCCGTCGACGTGCAATGCTCGTGTCCTGTCTTCAAATCAAAAACGTGTCTCGACTTGGCGCGACACGAAAGGCTAAGGATCAGCGCAGCATATAGGGGCGGCGCCGCCCCTGCCGCAACATGCTAAGGGGGATTGCCATGGCCGAAGCGCGGAAAATCTATGTGTTGAACGGCCCCAACCTCAACATGCTGGGCACGCGGGAGCCGGACATCTACGGCTATGACACGCTCGACGACATTGCCGAGCGGATGGAAGACGCGGCGCAGCGCGCTCATGTCGAAATCGACTTCCGCCAGTCCAATCATGAAGGCCACCTGATCGACTGGCTCCAGGAAGCGCATGAGGAAAGCGCGCATGCCATCATCCTCAACCCGGGCGGCCTCACCCACACTTCCATCGCGCTGCATGACGCGATCAAGGGTATCAGCATACCCGTGATTGAGGTTCACCTGTCGAACCCGCATGCCCGCGAGCCGTTCCGCCACAAAAGCTATGTCGGCATGGCGGCAAAGGGCACGATCGCGGGCTTCGGCGCGATGTCCTACATGCTGGCGTTGGAAGCCGCGCTGGAACTTTAAGCCGCGAGCAGTTTTGGCGCTCAAAAGTTGCGCTTTGGCCTAAATGCGCATAGGCGCGGGCATCACATAAGACATTTCACCGTCCAGGGACTTCAAATGAACGACAAGGCTGAAAAGGGCGCAATGCAGGTGGACGTGCAGCTGGTGCGGGATCTCGCCGCGCTGCTCGACGACACCAACCTGACGGAAATCGAGGTTGAGGACGGCGATCGCAAGATCCGCGTCGCGCGCAAGGCGGCCAGCGGCGGCAACGCCATCGCCTATGCCCCCGCGCCGGTCGCCGCAGCCCCGGTCGCCACTCCTGCGCCCGCCGCCGCTCCGGCCGTAGCCGCTGCGCCTGCCGTCGCTGCCAACGCCGTCCGATCGCCCATCGTCGGCACCGCCTATCTTTCGGCGGAACCGGGCGCTGCTCCCTTCGCCGCCGTGGGTGCGACCGTGAAGGCTGGCGACACTGTCCTCATCGTCGAAGCGATGAAGGTCATGAACGCCATCACCGCGCCCAACGCGGGCACGGTCAAGGCCGTGCTGGTCGATAATGGCCAGCCGGTCGAATATGACCAGCCGCTGATCGTCATCGAATAAGGGCCGCTTCACACATGGCCATCGAAAAGCTGCTGATCGCGAACCGGGGCGAAATCGCGCTCCGCATCCACCGCGCCTGCCATGAAATGGGCATCAAGACGGTGGCGGTGCACTCCACCGCCGACGCCGATGCCATGCATGTGCGCCTCGCCGACGAAGCGATCTGCATCGGCCCGCCCGCGGCCAAGGACAGCTATCTCAACATCGCCGCGATCATCTCCGCCGCCGAAATCTCCGGCGCGGATGCGATCCACCCCGGCTATGGCTTCCTCTCCGAAAACGCCCAGTTCGCGGAAATCGTGGAAGCGCATGGCCTCGCCTTCGTCGGCCCCAAGCCCGAACATATCCGCATCATGGGCGACAAGGTCGAAGCCAAGCGTACCGCAGGCGCGCTCGGCCTGCCGCTCGTCCCCGGCTCCGATGGCGCGCTGTCGACGGTCGAGGAAGCTCGCGAAGTCGCCGCCAGGATCGGCTACCCCGTCCTTATCAAGGCAGCCTCGGGCGGCGGCGGGCGCGGCATGAAGGTCGTGCCATCCGAAGACCAGCTTGAAACGCTGATGCGCCAGGCCGGATCGGAAGCCAAGGCGGCGTTCGGCGACGACACCGTCTATATGGAAAAATATCTGGGCAATCCCCGGCATATCGAATTCCAGGTCTTCGGCGACGGCAATGGCGCCGCTATCCACTTGGGCGAGCGCGACTGCTCGCTCCAGCGCCGCCACCAGAAGGTGCTGGAGGAAGCCCCCTCTCCCGTCCTCTCCGCCGCAGAGCGCGACCGCATGGGCGAAGTCGTGCGCAAGGCGATGGCCGACATGGGCTATCGCGGCGCAGGCACGATCGAGTTCCTCTGGGAAAATGGTGAATTCTACTTCATCGAGATGAACACCCGCCTTCAAGTGGAGCATCCGGTGACGGAAATGATCACCGGCCTCGACCTCGTCCGCGAACAGATCCGCGTTGCTGAGGGCAAGCCGCTCTCCGTCGCGCAGGAAGAGATCGAGTTTCACGGCCACGCCATCGAATGCCGCATCAATGCGGAAGACCCGCGCACCTTCGCACCCTCGCCCGGCACCGTCACCAGCTATCATGTCCCTGGCGGCATGCACGTCCGCGTCGATAGCGGCCTGTATCAGGGTTATAGGGTGCCGCCCTATTATGACAGCATGATCGGCAAGCTGATCGTCTACGGCCGCACGCGCGAAGGCTGCATCATGCGCCTCAAGCGCGCGTTGGAAGAATATGTGATCGAAGGCATGAAGACCACGATCCCGCTCCACCAGAAGCTGCTCAAGGACCCCGAATTCCTCAGCGGCGACTACACCATCAAATGGCTGGAGGAGTGGTTGGCGAAGGACGAACAGGCGTGAAGGCCACCATCTGGCACAATCCCCGCTGCTCCAAATCGCGCGCCGCGCTAGCGATCCTTGAGGAGACACCGGGGGTAGAGGTCGAGGTGGTAGAGTATCTGAAAACCTCGCCCGCCCGTGCAGAGATCGAAGCGGTGCTGGCGAAAGCAGGCGTGCGCCCTTCCGAAGCCCTCCGCAACGGCGAAGCTGTGGTAAAGGACATCGGCCTAGATGTAACGAATGACGATGCCGTCCTGGACGCCATGGCCGTCCACCCGATCCTGATCGAACGCGCCATCGTGATCACCGACAAGGGCGCAGTCATCGCCCGCCCGCCGGAACGGGTGAGCGAGATCCTGTAAAGCCTTCCCCCTCCCGCTGGCGGAAGGAGCCGCCGCAGCACTCCCCCTCCCGCTAGCGGGAGGGGGTCGGGGGGTGGGCCAGCGCAACGTCCAATCGCTCAAACACCTCTAGCTTGGAAGCGCGCAAGCCTCATCCAAAGCTCACAAAATCGGCCAGAACCGCTCCGCCGCCACACCTCCGCCAGTCTGCCGCGCAAACTCCCTCGTCGCAGCCCTGAAATCATCGGTGAAGCGGAAAATCACCGGAACCTGCGTCCGATAAGCTCGGATCGCATCTAGCTTCCGCTCCAACTGCTCTTCGATCCCGACCAGCTCAGGCGGCCCCAGCCGGGCCCTTACCTGTTCCAGCCTTTGGCCAAGCCCCTCGGGCGTATGGATGACATAGGGCGCATCCTCCCAAGCAAAAACCCGGTGCCCCCGTCGCGCCAGCCCCACGCCCGTCTCAAAGACGATCTGATGGTCGATGTGCGACCCGATCGCCAGCGGCACGAACACGGTCGCCGAAGGCTGCCACTCAGGCAGGCTTGTCAGCTCGTCGACAAGATGGTCGGCCAGCGCCAAGCCATTCGCGTCGATAGGCCCGAACAATTCATCGTCCGACGTGACCGTATCTCCGCGATAGATCACATCGGGCAAGCCGAGCCAGCGCACTGAACAGCCCAACGTCTGCGCCGCCTGAGCGTCTTCGGACCGCCGAATATCGATCACCTCCTCCGGATCGGTAAGGTTCCAGCGCGAATGTTTCCACTCGGCAAAGCTGCTGACAAGTTGCGGTACGATCTCCCCGGCGAACAAGGTAATAATGTGGCTGGACCGTCCAGCAGCCGCAATGGCGGCCGCGGTTCCCCCGCAGGATAGAGCCGCATCGTCCGCATGCGGCTGGAGAAATATAGCTGGCGCGGAAGTGAGATCGAGCATGCAAAGCCTCTTAATCCTTAAGCCACGGAAATGATGCACATCTAGGGGCCGTCAGGGGAAACACGGACCTTCCCCCTCGTCCATTCAGAGGAATAGGGGGAATATCCGCGCCCGGCTTTACCGGCCCCATCCGTCATGCCAGCGCAAGCTGGCATCTCAGTCTACATCGCCCCGCCTAGCCTCTCATTCGCAGCGTCCTCCGACATGGAACGGGCACACAGCGTCACCAAACAGCCACACCTCCCTGAAAAAGCATCCTATTTCTCCAACACGGCGCAATTTCACCCCTGTCCTATTTGTCGCCCGTCAGCCTATCCTCACTACCTCTTTGAAAACGTCCGGCACATCACGCCCTCGCGCACACGCGCGCCCGCCCTCGCGCGCGCATACACTGTGAACTTCGGCGGAAATCCGCCATTTCTTCACCCTTCCCCATCCGCAGGCTGCCTATTTTCCGCTCGGCCAAGGCGAATCGAAATCCCGGCAGAGGCCTGCATGATGGTGGCACCGGCCACATCGCACCCAAGCCACTGGAGCGCGCCGCCCTAACCGGCTATCCCCTGCGCCCATGGCCCAGAATCATCTCTACCTCGTCGACGGCAGCGGCTACATCTTCCGCGCCTACCACCAGCTCCCCCCGCTCACCAATCGGCACGGCCAGCCGGTCGGCGCGGTCTATGGCTATACGACGATGCTGTGGAAGCTGGCGGAGGAACTGGGCAAGGCGGAAGGCCCGACCCATCTTGCGGTGGTGCTGGACAAGGGCAGCCAGACCTTCCGCAACGAAATGTACGACGCCTACAAGGCGAACCGGCCCCCGCCGCCCGAGGATCTCGTCCCCCAATTCCCGATGATCCGCGACGCGACCCGCGCCTTTTCCCTGCCGTGCATCGAGGAAGCGGGGTTCGAGGCCGACGACATCATCGCCAGCTATACGAAGGCCGCCGTCGCGGCTGGCTGGCACGTCACCATCGTCAGTTCCGACAAGGACCTGATGCAGCTCATCCAGCCCGGCGTCGACATGTACGACACGATGAAGAATGAGCGGCGCGGCGCGGACTATGTCATGACCAAGTTCGGCGTGCAGCCGGAGCAGTTGGGCGACGTCCTCGCGCTGATGGGCGACAGCGTCGACAATGTCCCCGGCATCCCCGGCATCGGCCCCAAGACCGCCGCCAAGCTCATCACCGAATATGGCAGTCTGGAAGCCGCGCTCGAAGCCGCCCCGAGCATGAAAAAGTCGAAGATGCAGGAAAACCTCATCGCCCATGCCGACATGGCCCGCCTCTCACGCAGGCTGGTAGCGTTGCACGACGGCATGGATCTGCCAGAACCTCTGGAGGACTTGACGCTCAAGGGCATTCCGCCTGAACCGCTCCAGAACTTCCTGGAACATCATGGCTTCAAGTCGCTCCTGACGCGCCTCGGCGCGCCCGCTGCCGCCGTTGCCGTCGCAACCGCCGCGCTTGCTGTTACCGAAAGCACGCCGCCCGCCGCTCCGGCGCTGGAGGAAGAACCGCCGATCGACCGGAGCCTCTACGAAACGGTGGTGACGGAAGAGGCGCTCGACCGCTGGATCGCCGCTGCCCATGCCGAAGGGTTGCTCGCGATCGACACCGAAACCGACATGCTCGACTGCGTGTCCTGCGCGCTCGTCGGCGTCAGCCTTGCGGTCGGCCCAAGCGCGGCCTGCTACATTCCTGTGGGCCATGGTGGAAAGGACATGTTCGCGGAGAAGCCGGAGCAGCTGCCCAAGGACCTTGTGCTTGCAAAGCTCCAGCCGCTGCTGGAGGACGACAGCGTCCTGAAGATCGGCCAGAACCTCAAATATGACCTGACCGTCATGCACCGCCACGGCATCGAAATCGCACCCTATGACGACACCATCGTCATGAGCTTCGACCTGGACGCCGGGCAAAGCCTGGCGGGCCATGGCATGGACGAAGCGGCAAAGGTGCACCTCAATCACACATGCATCAGCTTCAAGGATGTGTGCGGCACCGGCAAGAACCAGATCAGCTTCGCCGAAGTCCCGCTTGACAAGGCGACCGAATATGCCGCCGAGGACGCCGACGTGACGCTGCGCCTGTGGAAAATCTACAAGAGCCGCATCGCGAACGAAGGCGCAACCCGCGTCTATGAACTGGTCGACCGCCCGCTCGTCGCCGTGATCGCCAGGATGGAGCATGAAGGCATCAAGGTCGATCGCGAAGCCCTCTCCCGCCTGTCTGCCGAATTCACCGCCGAAATCGCCAAGCTGGAGGGCGAGATACACGCCATCGCGGGCCAGCCCTTCGCCATCGGATCGACCCAGCAGCTGGGCGCGATCCTGTTCGACAAGATGGGCTACAAAGGGGGCAAGAAAGGCAAGTCCGGCGCATATTCCACCGACGTCACCATCCTTGAGCAGCTGAAAGCGCAAGGCGCGGAGATCGCGGGAAAAGTGCTCGACTGGCGTCAGCTGTCAAAGCTCAAATCCACGTACACCGACGCGCTCCAGGCGCAGATCAACAAGGATTCAAGCCGCGTCCACACCAGCTACTCGCTGTCCGGCGCGCAGACCGGCCGCCTCTCCTCGACCGACCCCAATCTCCAGAACATCCCGATCCGTACCGAAGTCGGCCGCCAGATTCGCCACGCCTTCGTTGCCGAACCCGGCAATGTGATCCTCGCGGCTGACTATAGCCAGATCGAACTGCGCCTCGCCGCCCATATCGCGGACGTTCCCGCCCTCCGCGAAGCCTTCCTCGCGGGCGAGGACATTCACGCCGCGACCGCCGAGCAATTGTTCGGAGAAGTGAACCGCGACACCCGCAGCCGGGCCAAGACGATCAATTTCGCCATCCTCTACGGCATCTCCCGCTGGGGCCTTGCCGGGCGGCTGGAAATCACCGCCGACGAAGCGCAAGACATGATCAGCCGCTATTATGAGCGCTTCCCGGGCATCAGCCTCTACATCACCGACACGCTCGAGAAGGCGCGCGCGCGCGGCTACACTGAAACGCTCTTCGGCCGCAAAACCTGGTTCCCGCGTATCAAGGCACCGATCCAGCACGAACGCCAGGGTGCCGAACGCGCCGCGATCAACGCGCCGATCCAGGGCACCAGCGCCGACATCATCAAGCGCGCAATGGTCCGCATGGGCCCAGTGCTCGCGGCTGAGGGTCTGCACAATGTGAAGATGCTGCTTCAGGTCCATGACGAACTGGTCTTCGAACTGCCCGAAGCTGATGTGGAACAGGCCAGCACCGTCATCCGTCAGGTGATGGAAACGGCAGCCGAACCGATCGTGAAGCTCAGCGTGCCCCTAGGCGTGGAAATCGGACACGGCCCCAGTTGGGGAGCGGCCCACTAGCCTAACATCGTCATCCGGAGCGGAAGCTGGGATCTCGTGAGCCGGACCCGGCCCTCATCTCAGTTCCCAACCGCAGCGGGACCAATGCAGATCAATTGCGCGCGTAACGATCCTCATAGCGCACAATGTCATCCTCGCCCACATAGGACCCGGTCTGCACCTCGATGAACACCATCGGGATACGCCCCGGGTTCTCGATCCGATGCACTGCCCCCACCGGCACATAGACGGATTGGTTCTCTGACAGCAACTGCACCTCCTCGCCCACCGTCACCTTAGCCGTGCCCTCGACGATGATCCAATGTTCAGACCGGTGGAAATGGCTCTGCAAGCTGAGAGACGCGCCGGGCAGCACGGTGATGCGCTTCACCTGAAAGCGCGAGCCGACCACCAGGCTCTCATACCAGCCCCATGGCCGGTGATCCTTCGGAAATGCCTCCGCCTGCGATGCGCCTTTGCGTTGCAGCGCTTCCACGACCAGCTTCACATCCTGCGTGCGCGACTTGTCTGCGATCAACACCGCATCGTTCATCGCAACCGCGACGATATTGTCGAGACCGAGCCCGACCAACTCCAGCCCCTCGCTTTCCGACCGCAGCAATGTGTCGCGGCAATCCAACGCCGTCGCCGCGCCCGAGAGCGCAACCCCATTGTCATCAGGCTGCGAATGGCTCCAAACGGCGTCCCAACCGCCCAGATCAGACCATTCGGCGTCAAACGGTACGACCGACAGATTGGCCGCCCGCTCCATAATCGCATAATCGATTGCGACGCTTTCCGCCTCTCCCCAAGGTTCCGGGGCCAGCCGCAGGAAGCCGAGATCGCTTTCCGCCTGTTCGACAGCCCCGCGCACAGCCGTGAGGATGCGCGGCGCATGCTGCTCGAAGGCCGCGATCAAATCCTTGGCAGCGAACAGGAAAATGCCCGCATTCCACAGATAATCACCTGTCGCCAGCATCTCTTCCGCCCGGGCCGCATTGGGCTTTTCAACGAAGCTAGCAAGCTTGATCGGCTCGCCCGTTCCGTCAGGCTTACTCTGCGCCTGAAGATAGCCATAGCCGGTTTCCGGGCGCGTCGGCTTGATCCCGAAAGTCACAAGGTCGCCACCCTGCGCCGCCCCGAGGCCCTTGCCGACAGCTTCATGAAATGCCGACACATCGGGCACGACATGGTCCGAAGGCGCCACCAGCATGACAGCATCCGGCTTGCTCGCCACCAGATGCAGCGCCGCGGCCAATATCGCAGGGGCCGTATTGCGCCCTTCCGGCTCGATTAGGATGGCCTGCGGATCGATATTCTCCTTTGCCAACTGCTCGGCGATGATGAAGCGGAATAGCGAGTTGGTGAGGACCAACGGCCGACCAAAGGAAAATTTCTCAGCCTTGCCGGAAAGACGCCGCGCGACCGACTGGAACAATGTCGTTTCGCCCAGCAGCGGCACGAACTGCTTGGGATAGGATTTGCGCGACAACGGCCAAAGGCGAGTGCCAGATCCCCCGGCGAGAATGACGGGGGTGACCTCCATCTGAGGTGCATTGCTTATCGACATTAAAATCCTGGCCGCGAAGTGGAACTGAAGGAAAGCTCTAAAGGATCAGCGGGCAGAGGCAAGCGCTTCAAAAAAGGGACGGCGCAACGGCCGTCCTAATCGAACAGTTCTTCCAGGAAGCTCTTCTTGCGCTTCTTCTGATAATATCGGCCATCGTCACGATAATCGCGATCAGGCCGATAATGAGGCTGCTGAGGCGGTGGCGCTGCGGTGGCCGTCCCCGACCGCTCGATGATCTTGTCGAGTTCACCCCGGTCCAACCACACGCCCCGGCATTGCGGGCAATAGTCAATCTCCACCCCCTGCCGGTCCGTCATCGATAGTCCGACATGACAGACCGGGCAGAGCATCGCCGACACGGCTTCGGGCGTGCGCATCATTATTCCCGTTCGCCCGTCAGGCTCAGCAGCATCTGGAACAGGTTCACGAAATTCAGGTACAGCGACAGCGCGCCCATCACCTGCATCTTCTGCGCGACCTCATGACCGGCATAGTAGAAATATTCCGACTTGATGCGCTGCACGTCCCAGGCGGTCAGGCCGGTGAAGACCACGACGCCGATGATCGAGATCACCATCTGCATGGCCGAAGAGCCGATGAAGATGTTGATGAGGCTGGCGACCAGGATACCGATCAGGCCCATGATCAGGAATGACCCCATCTTCGACAGGTCACGCCCGGTGGTATAGCCCCACAGCGCCATCGCAAGGAACATCACCGCCGCCGAGAAAAAGGCCTGCGCTATGCTGGCGCCTGTGAAGACCAGGAAAATGCTGGCCAACGACACACCCATGACGGCCGAGAAGGCCCAGAAAGCCGTCCGCGCGCCAGCCGTAGTCATCTTTTCGATGCGAAAGCTGAAGAAGAACACGAACGCCAGCGGCGCGAAGATCGCCACCCACTTCAGCGGCGTATTGAAGATCGCGGCGGCCAGCGCTGGCGTATTGCCGATAAAGGCAGCGACCAAGCCAGTGATGACCAAGCCGATCCCCATGTTGCGGAAGACGCCCAGCATGTGACTGCGCAGCCCGGCGTCATGTTGCGCCGCCTGCGTCGTCCCATAATTTGGTGTACGAACGGGATTGTTCACGGCGTAAAAACTCCATCCTTCAAAACAAACTTCTGATTGGATCGAGTGGCCCGGCGCGGTCTTCGTGGAGCTTTGAGGGGGGATAAAGCCCACGAACCTGCACCGAGCGCACTCGATGCGGTCCGACATCACGATTGGATTATCCAACCGCCAGAGGGGCCCGGCCCGCACAAGCAATATTGGAGGTCGAACACGTGAAGGCAAGGGATCGGCCCGCCGGAAACAATTTGTTACAATAAAATAATAGATATCGATTATCATTCTCATACACAGATAAGGTGAAGCATTGTCCCCCTTTTTCTTCTCGCCGCTGCGCCGTTGACGCCTCCGCATCCCATCGACGCAGCTGATTGGGTCAGAGAAGAAGATTATCCTCCAACGTCCCTGCAAGTGGCGGAGCGGGGCTATTTTCTCGCCCATATCACGACATCTTCGTCCGGAATGCCGTTACGGTGCGATCCTGTGCGCCCATCGGCCTTCTCCCGATCCGTTTGTGAAACGGTTATGCAGCGTGCCCGTTTCAGTCCGGCGATGGACAGGAAAGGGCAAGCCACGACGGGCCTGTATCTTCACCGGATCACCTTCCGCTTTCCGCGAAAAACCTGCCGCCTGCGCCGCCAAAACATGTCGTGGCGCTGACCGTGGCCCGGTTGCCTTCCGGATCGCCAGATCCGGCGGATATTCGCGTTGCACTTGAGGTCTCTGCCGATGGAGGAATTGCCGATTGCGCGCCCCTGCCCGGCGGCTCGTCCCCACTTCAAGAACTTGGACAGCTGGGCGCTATCGCATGCCATCAGCTGACGCAAAGCTACAATCCACCTGTCGCCTACGATGGCCAGAGCCAACCGGTCTCATCCATCCAATCCGCCCTCATCCGTTTTCAAACATCTCGCTCGCTGAAGAAATAGCGCTTATCAGGCGATAGTCCGCTGTTGACCCCCGATGCGGTTCGCGACATGGCTTCACCATGCCCCATGATCAGCATGCCGACGCCCCGCTGCGCCTGTTCAACAGCCTTACCCGCGCCGTCGAACCTTTTGCCCCGATCGACCCCGGCCATGCGCGCGTCTACAGTTGCGGCCCGACCGTCTACAACTACGCTCATCTCGGCAATCTGCGCGCTTATGTGTTCACTGACACGCTGCGCCGTACATTGCTGTGGAAAGGCATGCACGTCACCCACATCATCAACATCACCGATGTCGGGCACCTGACCAGCGACGCAGACGCGGGCGATGATAAAATGGAGGCTGCCGCCCGCGCTCAGGCAAAAAGCATCTGGGACATAGCGGCGCATTATACCGACGCGTTCAAGCAGAACATCGCGGACCTCAACATCATCGAGCCAAGCGAATGGACGGTCGCCACCGACTATGTCCCGCAGATGATCGAGTTCGCGAAGAAGATCGCCCCTGCGCATTGCTACGAACTGGAAAGCGGCCTCTATTTCGACAGCAGCAGCGTGCCCGATTACGGCGCCCTGGCTGGCGGGCGGGACGACGCCGCCCACGCCCGGATCGATCCGGTCGCGGGCAAGCGCAATCCCTCCGACTTCGCCATCTGGCGCAAGTCCCCACCCGGGGAGCAGCGGCAGATGGAGTGGGACAGCCCTTGGGGCACAGGTGCGCCGGGGTGGCACCTTGAATGCTCGGTAATGAGCGAGGCGCGCCTTGGCCACCCGTTCGATATCCACACCGGCGGCATCGACCATCGCGAAATCCACCATCCCAACGAGATCGCACAAAATCAGGCCTATTGCGGCTGCACCGACGCCCAGCCCGGCTTCACTGGCGCACGCTGGTGGATGCACAACAACTTCTTGGTCGATCGCCAGGGCAAGATGAGCAAGTCGAAGGGCGGCTTCACCACCCTCTTCTCGCTGATCGACGCGGGCGTGCATCCGCTCGCCTATCGCCTGCTATGCCTTGGCGCTCATTATCGCAGCGAACTGGAATTCAGCGCGGAAAGCGTCGGCGCGGCCCTCACCCGTCTAAAGCGGCTGGTGATGGCTGTCGAGGGTCTCAAAGCGCGAGCAGAGGGCGTGACCTGGCAGTCTCCGCGCCTCGACTATCTTCGCACCAACCTGCACCCCAAGCTTTCTCCGCTGCTCGAACAATTTGACGCGGCGATCAGCGACGACCTGATGACGCCTCGCGCCCTGCCCCTTCTGGAAGAAGCCATTGCGCTCAAGAAGGTGCCGGTGGATGAAAAGCTCTGCCTCGTCGCCGCCTTTGATCAAGCCCTCGGGCTCAACCTTCTGGAGCTTAGCCGGGCCGACTTGCGTGTCATGCCAAAGGGTGCGCAAATCACGCCTGAAGAGATTGAAGCGGAACTGGACCGTCGCCAGTCCGCGCGCGTTGCGAAGGATTTCGCTCTGTCCGACGAGATCAGGGACCTTCTGATCGCTCGTGGAGTGGAGGTCATGGACGGCGACCCGCTGCGCTGGGATTGGCGGCTGGAACTAGGGTAATGCCCTTATTTACCATATGGTTACGAAACCGTTATGATGCGGTGGGCCGTGCCACGATTGCGCTTGTCCGGCTGGACAGGATCATGGCGGAAGGGCACCATCGACCCATGAAATTGCAACTCGCAGCGGCGCTGCTTCTTTCGGCTGTAAGCCCCGCTGCCGCGTCCCCGGTAGCTGCGCAGAATTTCATGTTCGAAACTGGCAGCACATTGCTTGCGAAGTGCCGCAACAAGGCGCCCGAATATGCGCTGGCTTGCACCGCCTACATCGTCGGGGCGGTGGATGGCATCAAGAAAGACGTGTTCATCGGCCGCGCGCTCCCCAATTGCTGGCCCGACAAGATGCAAGCTGAAGAAGTGCGAAAGATCGTCGTTGCCTATCTCCAACGCTATCCTGACCAACGCAACGCGCCCGCTTCGGTTCTGGTCAGCGTGGCCTTGAACGGACATTATCCGTGCGAGAAGTGACGCCGCGATAGGGCGGGTGGAGAGGCTGCGGGTTTACCAAGCCCCATATCGCTTTCGTGCCCGCCGCGCCTCAGCGCCACCCGTTGCCCTCCGCCGCTGGTATAAACTTGCTTTAGCCCCTACATCAGCGTAGGGGCGGCCCCTATTTCTATAGCTTTGGGAGAAAAGACGTGACGGCGAAGTGGACGCCGGAAAGCTGGCGCGAGCATAAGGGCATTCAGATGCCCGTCTATCGTGACGCACAGGCGCTTGCCGCCGTGGAAGGTCAGCTCAGCCAGTTTCCCCCGCTCGTCTTTGCCGGCGAAGCGCGCAACCTGAAGGCTGAACTCGCCAAGGTCACGACCGGCGAGGCCTTCCTGCTGCAGGGCGGCGACTGCGCCGAAAGCTTCGCCGAGTTTCACCCCAACAACATCCGCGACACTTTCCGCGTGCTGTTGCAGATGGCGGTGGTGCTGACCTTTGCGTCCAAGCTGCCGGTGGTGAAGGTCGGCCGCATGGCGGGCCAGTTCGCCAAGCCCCGCTCGGCCGATACGGAAACGATCGGCGGCGTGGAGCTGCCCAGCTATCGCGGCGACAATGTCAACGACATCGGTTTCACAGCAGAGTCGCGCGAACCCGATCCGGAACGCATGGTCCGCGCCTACAACCAGTCGGCCGCGACGCTCAACCTGCTGCGCGCTTTCTCGACGGGGGGCTATGCGAGCCTGGACCGTGTCCATGGCTGGATGCTCGATTTCATGGGCCGCAGCCCGCTCGCCGCGAAGTTCGACGCGGTCGCTGACCAGATCGGTGCGGCGCTCGACTTCATGCGCGCCTGCGGCCTTTCGCCCGAAACCGTGCCGCAGCTTGGCGGGACCAGCTTCTACACCAGCCACGAAGCGCTGCTGCTCCCCTATGAGCAGGCGCTGACCCGGCAGGATTCGCTGACCGGCGACTGGTACGACACGTCCGCGCACATGCTCTGGATCGGCGATCGCACGCGGTTCGAAGGGTCGGCGCATGTCGAATATCTGCGCGGCATCGGCAATCCGATCGGCATGAAGTGCGGCCCGAGCCTTGAGCCCGACGCGCTGATCCGCCTGCTCGACATCCTGAACCCCTCGCGTGAGGCCGGGCGCATCACCCTCATCACGCGCTACGGTCATGACAAGATCGAGGCGGGCCTGCCCAAGCTCGTTCGCGCGGTCATGAAGGAAGGTCATCCGGTCGTCTGGTCTTGCGACCCGATGCACGGCAACGTCATCAAGGCGGCCAATGGCTACAAGACGCGGCCCTTCGACCGCATCCTGGCCGAAGTGCGCGGCTTCTTCGCCGTGCACCGCGCCGAGGGCAGCTTCGGTGGCGGCATCCATGCCGAAATGACCGGGCAGAATGTGACGGAGTGCACCGGCGGCGCCATCGCCATCACCGACGAAGGCCTTGCCGATCGCTACCACACGCATTGCGACCCGCGCCTTAACGCGGCGCAGAGCCTCGAACTCGCATTCCTGCTTGCGGAGATGCTGAACGAGGAACTGAAGGAACGCCGCGCCGCGGCCTGATCCTTTCGGTCGAAACAGGAAGATCCCGCCGGTCATCTCCGGCGGGATTTTTCATAAGGTCCGCGCGTCTGTCACCACAGCGTCACCAACCTATGATTGTCCGCTTGCTTTGGCGGGTCAAAGCCGTAGCTTTCACCCATGGCAAAGGAACCGGCATTGGCGACCATCGCCGTTTACAGCCTCAAGGGTGGCGTGGGTAAGACCACTTTCGCGATCAATCTCGCCTGGGCATCCGCCACCATCTCGCGGCGACGCACTTTGCTGTGGGACCTCGATCCGCAAGCCGCGTCCAGCTGGCTGATCTCCACCGACAGGCAGAGCCGCGATGCTGCCCAGGCGATCTTCAGCAAGGATGTGGAGGTCCGCAAGCTCATCCAGCCTTCGACCGTTCCCGGCCTTGACCTCATCGCCGCCGACACGTCCCTGCGCAGCCTGGACCATCTCTTCCGGGAAATGGATAAAAAGAAGCGGCTCGCCAAGCTGATCGACAGCTTAGGCCGGGATTATGACCGCATCATCCTAGATTGCCCGCCCGGCCTTACGGAAACCAGCGAGCAGGTGCTGCGCGCCGCCGACATGATCGTCATCCCGGTCATCCCCTCCCCCCTGTCGCAACGGGCCATGGGTGAAGTCGCCCGCTACCTCGTCCAGCGCGGCGGATCGCATGCGCCGATCCTGCCCGTCTATTCGATGGTCGACCGCCGCCGCGCCCTCCACCGGAAAGCGCTGGAGGAACAGCCCGGCTGGGCCGCGATCCCGATGGCGAGCCTGGTCGAACAGATGACGGTCCAGAGAAAGCCTCTAGGCTCCTTCGCTGCATCATCGCCGCCAGCGCAAGCCTTCGCGGCCTTGTGGACCACAGTCGAGCGGCAATTGTCCAAGGCTTGAGCCCAGCCGGGCAGCGGCGCGCTGGCAGGTCCGATCAAACTGGCTGGACGCTCCAATCCGCGTAGGACCGGGGAGGCAGGCCGAAAGGCTCCAAGCGCTTGTTTTCCGCCGAAGTTCACAGTGTATGCGCGCGCGTACCCGCGCGCGCGTGTAGGTGAGGGCGCGATATACCTGACATTTCAAAGACGCACGGCGATTAGGCTCTCCGGCAGGAAATAGGACAGGGAAAAATCGCGCCCTGTTGGAGAAATAGGATGGTTTTTGGATATGGATGTGGCTGTTGGGTGACACTTGCCATGAGACAGGCGTGGTCATCATGCTGCATAGTGAAAGGTCCGGGAGCGACCAACCTTAGCGATTCATGAGCACTCGAGCAGTGTGTGAAAGGAGACCGGTAACTCTCACGGATCCAAGTAATTCCAGAGCGTGCGGGCAATGCCGATTTTTGCCGCTCATTTAGGCTTACACGTCAAGGTCAACTTCTACGCGCGGCCTTGATTACGTGCGGCGCAAAGCTAATAAATGCCAGAAATATAGTTGGAGAGGTTTATGGGGCTTAGGGGCGTAGATCGCGTTGTAATCGCAGTACATAATTTGGAGAAGTCGAAGCGCCAGTATAGTGAACTATTAGGTGCCACTTTCATGGATGCTGATTGGACGGGGGAGCCTTTCGGTATCAATGTCGCCATCTCTTGGGATGCGGGGATCGAGTTGTGCGCGCCGATGGCGGGCCGAGAAGAGGATAGCGCAGTGTCGCAATTTCTTGCTCGCCGTGGAGAAGGCATTTTGACCGTCTGCTTCGGCGTCGATGATGCGGACGCGGCGCATAAGCGGGCATCGGATCGTGGCTATGGCTGTGTTAACTCATTGGACTACACACAAGAGGAAATTGATCAGCATCTTGATGGTCTGTTCAACCGATACCAAGAGTTCTTCTTAGATGCGCATTCCAGCTGCGGCTTTGGTGTCGCTCTTGTCCGGATCGATCCTAAGCAGCAGCCATAAGGTCATGCCCCAAGCGGGGCTCATAAGAATTTGATTCCGGATAGCGCACCACCTTCCTCGTTCACAACGCGACGGCGGCTTCCTCTGCTTGCCATCGCATTGCGGAGGCTCCGCTAACCACCCATCTTCGTCATCCCGCACAGACGAGCACACGGAAATTTGAGCGGGAGATCTCCACATCAGCCAGTCTCGGCTGTCCACCCTTCGATGATCTGAGCGACATATCAATCTGGCGCGACCTGCCCGTAGGCAGGCCCTGCTCAGGCCGCGATGTCGTAGGGCCTGATCTCACCTGTCAGATACAGGTTGCGCGCCTTCGACCGGCTCAATTTGCCCGAACTGGTGCGCGGCAAGGTGCGCGGCGGGACCAGTTCGACGACGCAGTTCATGCCGGTGATCGCCCGCACCCGCTCGCGGATCTCGTCGCGCAACCGCGTGCGCTCGTCATTGTCGGACGTGCGGCAGTGCACCAGCACGGCGGGCGCTTCTTCACCACCTGGCGTGGTGATGGCGAAGGCCGCGATATCGCCCTGCTTGAAGCCCGGCAACTGCTCCACCGCCCATTCAATATCCTGCGGCCAGTGGTTCTTGCCGTTGATGATGATCATGTCCTTGGCGCGGCCGACGATGTACAGATAGCCATCGCTCAGATAGCCCATGTCGCCGGTGTCGAGCCAACCGTCCGCCATGCAGGCGTCAGTCGCTTCCTGATCGCGGAAATAGCCCACCATTAGCGAAGGCCCGGTGGTCCATACCTTGCCGATCTGCCGTTCGCCGAGCGGCGCGCCATCTTCGTCGCGGATTTCCACGATCATGTCGCGGGCAGGCCTGCCGCAGTTGACGATCGACCGGAAGCGCTGAGGCCGTCCCTCGGTCGCATCGCCGCCCGAGAGATCGGTTTCCTCGACCAGTTCGACGATGATACCCTCGCCCGGCGGCATGATGGTGACGGCCAGCGTGGCTTCGGCCAAGCCATAGCTCGGCAGGAACGCCTTTGGCGAGAAACCCGCGTCGGCGAACGCATCGACGAAGCTCTGCATCACGTCGGGACGGATCATGTCCGCACCATTGCCCGCAAGGCGCCAGCGCGACAGGTCGAACCGGTCCTGCGCCTTCGTCTGGCTCGACATGCGCCGCGCGCAAATGTCGTAACCGAAAGTCGGCGAATAGCTGATCGACGTGCCCTCGTTGCGGCTGATCAGGTCCAGCCACGCCAGCGGACGGCGGGCAAAATCCTCGGTCTTCATATAGTCGGTCGACACCTGGTTCGCGACCACCGACAGGAAGCAGCCGACCAAGCCCATGTCATGATACCAGGGCAGCCAGCTGATGCAGCGATCACTGTCCTGCACCTGCATGCCATGGCTGTGCGCGGCAAGATTGCTCAGCAGCGCATGGTGCGTCACAGCGACGCCATGGGGGAAGCGGGTCGAACCGCTGGAATATTGCAGATAGGCGATCTCGTCGCCCCTCGCCTGCGGCAGATCGCAAGCCACGGCCTCGCGCGCAATGAAATCCTCGAAAGCGATGCTCTCGACATTCTTCTGCCGCCCGGACTCGCCCGCCATCTCTTCCAGTTCCTTGGGGAAGAGGAACAGCATCGGGTCGCAGCTATCCAACTGGACGTTCAGCTGGTCGATATAGCTTTCCTTGCCGCCGAAGCTGGTGGGCAGCGGCAGCGGCACTGGCCAGGCGCCCGCATAGACGATCCCGAAGAACAGTTGCGCGAAATCCGCCCCCGTTTCCGCGACCAGGGCCACCCGGTCCTCTGGCTTGACGCCATGGGCGATCAGCCGCTGAGCGCAGGCGATCGCGTCATCGCGCAATTCCGAAAAAGGATAAGGCCGCGCCAGATTGCCGCGCGCATCGTGGAAGTTCAGGCCGCGCCGGCCGCTCGCCGCATAATCGAGCGCCTCGCCCAGGGTCTCGAAATCGGAGAAGCGCCGAGGCAGGCTGTCTTCGGTCGGCGTCGGTGCCATCATGCTCTGCGAACCCGTCATATTGGCGTCACCCGATTGTCTTCATCTTGTCTTCCGGCGGGGCCGCTATCATCTTTGAAGCAGCGATGCACCGGATAGTTGCATTCCAGCGTCGCTTTCTACAGCATAAGGCGCGGTAAAATTCCGGCCCCACTGTGGCATAATCAAGGCGGCGCTTGCATAAACCATTGCCATGAAGATGCGGACATGACCGGTAGACGCCCCCGACCGCCTCTGGATGGCGACAGCTTGCGCGATCTGGCGCTGCGCTATGTCAGCCGCTTTGCAACAAGCCGCGCGAAGCTGCTCGCCTATCTCAACCGCAAGCTACAGGAACGTGGATGGGATGGCGAAGGCCCGCCCGCGCCGGAGCGGCTCGTCGAACGGCTTGCAGAACTCCGCTATGTCGATGACCGCAGCTTTGCCGTCATGAAAAGTGCTGCGCTCACCCGTCGGGGCTATGGCGCGCGGCGGGTAGCGCAGACGCTCCGTGCCGACGGCATCGCCGATGCGGACAGGGAAGAAGCGGACACGCAGCTTTCCAACGACAGCTGGGACGCGGCCGATCGATTCGCTCGCCGAAAGCGCCTCGGCCCCTATGCCGCCGCACCAGCCGATCCCAAGCAGCGTGACAAGGCTCTGGCCGCCTTCCTGCGGGCGGGGCATGGTTTCGAAACGGCGCGCCGCTGGATCGACGCGGCTCCGGGGGAACCGCCCGAACGCGACCAGTGACGGCCTGAGGCGAAATCTATGGCGCTCCTCTTCCGCTTTGGGCTAGCAGCGGGGCATGAGGATCGCTCTTCCCCTTCTCGTCGCCTTGCTGGCTGGCTGCTCCCCGACGCAGCCCAAGGCGGAGAAAACCGCCAGCGCCGCAGCCCGGCAAGACAATCTGTTGCCGCTCGAAATCCGGACGAAGGGCGGCAGCCACCGCTTCGCCGTGGAAACCGCGGTCACGCCGCAGCAGCAGGAAAAGGGCCTGATGTTCCGCAAGTCGCTGGATGCGGACGGCGGCATGCTGTTCCCCATGACGCCGCCACGCACCGCCAGCTTCTGGATGAAGGACACGCTGATCCCGCTGGACATGCTCTTCATCCGGACCGATGGCACGATAGCCTTCATCGCCGCCAACGCCGCGCCCTATTCACGCGTGCCGGTTTCCGCCGGGGTCCCGGTGACCGCCGTCCTTGAACTGCGGGGCGGGCGCGCCGCTGAACTCGGCATTTCCGAGGGGGATAGCGTATCCTGGGGCAGTTGCGTCGATCCCGCGATCAAGAGCCCCGGCGAGCTTGATTTCTGCCCCTCGCGCGCGCGCTGACGCCATATCCGCCTTGCCAATGCCCCACGGCAGGCGCTAAGCGCTTGGCGCATGGGAATCCTGGCCAAGATCTTCACCTGGTGGAATGGCGCGACCATCGGCACCGCATTTTACACCTCCCGCAAGGGTAAGAAGGTGGGCGAAGACCATCAGGGCAACATCTATTATGAAGGCGGCACGGACGTGCACGGCCGCACCCGCCGTTGGGTGATCTACAACGGCAACAACGACGCCAGCCGCGTGCCCGCGGAATGGCACGGCTGGCTCCATCACACCATTGAGGGAACGCCGGAAAGCTTCCTTCCCCCGCCGCGCATATGGGAACGCGATTTCACGCCCAACGCGACTGGCACACCCAATGCCTACCGCCCGACCGGCGCGCTCGAAAAAGGTGCGCAGCGTCAGCGCGCGACCGGCGACTATGAAGCGTGGAGCCCCGACGCATCATGATCCTGCGCCCGGCGGGGGCGGTCCTGCCGATCCTGCCCCTTGCGTTGCTGCTGTTACTGGCGGCCTGCGGCGACAATGAGCCGCCGACTGAAAATCGCACCGGTCCGGTGAAGATCGAAGGGCAAAAGATCCGCAATGGCGGGTCCGATGCCCTGCCCGGCACCCCAATGGCGGAGCGGGTGGCCGTGATCGGACTGCTCAACAAGCGCAACGGCATAACGACCGACCTCACGATGAAGCCCGGCGACGCCTTGCGCCTGGGCGACGCCATCGTCCGGCTACAAGCCTGCGAAACCAGCGCGCCGTGGGAAAATGTCCAGGAAACCGGCGCCTTCGTCCAACTCGACGTACGCAGTACCGCCGACAACAGGTGGCGCCGCAATTTTTCGGGCTGGCTGTTCAAGGAGCGGCCTGAACGCAATGTCGTGCAGCATCCGATTTACGATGTCTGGGTGAGAAGCTGTACGATGTCCTGGCCGGAAAGCGGCCCCGATACGGTCAAGCTGGGCAGCAAAGGCGAACCCCCTGCCGCTGCGTCCCCCGCCAGCGGGGCAAATGCCAGCTCCGCCCAGGCTCCCGAACCGCCAGCCAATGCTGACGAACGCCCAGCACCGAGCGGCACTTCACCGAGCGCACCTGCCAGCAACGCAAGATAGTCCTTCTGGCTGATCTCTATGGCGCCCAGGGACCGGAGATGTTCGGTCATGAACTGGCAGTCCAGGAGGGTAAAGCCGGAAAAGCGCATCCGTGCGGTAAGCCACGCAAGAGCGACCTTTGACGCGTCGGTCCTTCGCGACACCATGCTCTCACCGAAAAATGCCTGGCCGAGCGCGACCCCGTAAAGCCCGCCTACCAGTTCATCGCCGTCCCATACCTCGATCGAATGGGCGAAGCCGATCTCGTGCAAATGCCGGTATGTCTGTTCAATCTCCCTGTTGATCCATGTCGAAGGCCGGTCCTTCGCCGCCTGTGCGCACAGCGATACAATCCCGCCAAAGTCGCGATTGGCCGTTACGCGGAATCTGTCCCGGCGGATCGTCCGGGCCAGCGAATGGGACATGTGAAAGCCATGAAGCGGCATGATCGCCCGCCGCTTGGGCTCGATCCAATACACCTCCTCCGCATCCCGATCATCGGACATGGGAAACACGCCGATGGCATAGGCCTGCAACAGGACCAGAGGATCGATCGTCATTGGAAGAAGACTTAGCGAGAGGAGGGACACTGCGCCAGAGGGGGTTTACCATTCTCAAGGCGGGTCAGCAGATGATGGGGACCAGCAACACCTGGGCCGCCTGTTTCGGGTCGGTGAATAGCAGCCATTCCCCCTTCCCGCAGGCGGGAGGGGGTCAGGGGGTGGGCCAGCGCAACGGCGGGAGATTGTTCTTGAACAGCGCCCCGGAAGCTCGCTGCGCTCGCGCCCACCCCTAGCCCCTCCCGCCTGCGGGAGGGGAAGAATCCCAACATATCACCCGTTTAATACTCGCCCTAATCATCCTTACCCGCCCGAACGAACCTCAGCACCCCCGCCATCCGCGCGCGCCCGCCATTATCGCTTGGATGCTTCTCACCATCCAGCACCGGAACCTCATCGAAGTCGAAGGGGCTCATTCCTTCGAGGCCTGCGACGTTCACGCCATATTCGTTCGCATTGGAGCGGCGCTGGTGATGGGTGTAGATCCCTCACCGCGAGCAGAAGAAGTGCTCGGCTGCTCCTGTATTGAAACGATAGCTGGTAAGCATGTCCGCGCCTCGCACGACATGTAGACCATCGAGCTTTGCCGACACCGCTACGGCACCCCGCATACGGCAAAATGAGCAGGTGCAACGCCGGGCGCTGTCAAAGCCATTGCTCAGCTCAACCTCGAACGCGACCGCGCCGCAATGGCATTGGCCAGAATGTCTGTTCGGGTTCGACATCGCCACCTCCATCAATATGTCAGACGACCCAATAAACGAAAAAAGGCGAGCCTTGCAGCCCGCCCTCTCGCATCCTGCCTGAGGCAGCGTCTTAGTAAACGCGTGCCTTGGGCTTGATATATTCCGCTTCGTCGGTGAGCGTATAGTCGTGCACCGGGCGGTAATCGAGCGACACCTTGCCGCCCTTGCCACCCCAGCCCTCGAACCAGCTGACGGTGTGCTTCATCCAGTTTTCGTCGTCGCGGTTCGGGAAATCCTCATGCGCATGCGCGCCGCGGCTTTCCTTGCGATTTTCCGCGCTGACCATGGTGCAGACCGCCTGGGACATGAGATTGTCCAGTTCCAGCGTCTCGATAAGGTCAGTGTTCCAGATCAACGAGCGGTCGCTGACCGCCACATCAGCCAAGCTGGCATTGACCTGCGCCATCTTGGTGACGCCCTCGCTCAGCAGCGCGCTGTCGCGGAACACGGCGGCATGCTTCTGCATTGTGTGCTGCATTTCCAGGCGGATCTTCGCCGTGGGCGAACCGCCCTTGGCGTTGCGATAATGGTCGAGACGCGAAAGCGCCAGATCGGCCGCATCGGTCGGCAGCGGACGGTGCGAGCCATTGGGCTTGATCGTTTCCTTCAGGTGCAGGCCCGTAGCGCGGCCGAACACAACAAGGTCGATCAGCGAGTTCGAACCCAGGCGGTTAGCGCCATGGACCGACACGCAGGCCGCTTCGCCGACTGCATAGAGGCCCGGCACGACGACTTCCGGATCATCGCCGACCTTCGTCACCACCTGGCCATGATAGTTACAGGGGATGCCGCCCATATTATAATGGACGGTCGGGGTCACAGGCAGCGGCTGGCGCGTCAGGTCAACGCCCGCGAAGATTTTGCCGCTTTCGGTGATGCCAGGCAGACGCTCGGCCAGCACCTTGGGATCGATATGGTCGAGGTGCAGGTAGATGTGATCCTTGTTCGGACCCACGCCGCGTCCTTCGCGCATTTCCATCGCCATCGAGCGCGACACCACGTCACGCGACGCAAGATCCTTCGCCGAGGGAGCATAGCGCTCCATGAACCGCTCGCCTTCGGAGTTGGTGAGGTAGCCGCCCTCGCCGCGCGCGCCTTCGGTGATCAGCACGCCCGCGCCGTAGATGCCGGTCGGGTGGAACTGAACGAACTCCAAATCCTGGAGCGGCAGACCCGCGCGCAGCACCATGCCGCCACCGTCGCCGGTGCAGCTATGTGCCGAGGTGGCGGAGAAATAGGCGCGGCCATAGCCGCCCGTCGCCAGCACGACCGCATGGCTGCGGAAGCGGTGGATCGAGCCATCTTCCATGCAGATGGCGATCACGCCACGGCATTCGCCATTTTCCATGATCAGGTCGATGGCGAAATATTCGATGTAGAAGTCCGCGTCATATTTCAGGCTCTGCTGGTACAGAGCGTGCAGCATGGCGTGGCCAGTACGGTCGGCGGCCGCGCAGGTGCGCTGCACTGGCGGGCCGGCGCCCATATTCTGCATATGGCCGCCGAACGGACGCTGGTAGATCGTCCCATTCTCGTTGCGGCTGAACGGCACGCCGGCATGTTCCAGCTCGATCACGGCCGCAGGCGCTTCACGCACCATATATTCGATCGCGTCCTGGTCGCCCAGCCAGTCCGACCCCTTGACGGTGTCGTACATATGCCAGGTCCAGTGGTCGGGCGAGTTGTTGCCGAGCGACGCGGCGATGCCGCCCTGCGCCGCGACTGTGTGCGAGCGGGTCGGGAACAGCTTCGTGATGCAGGCGGTCTTCAGGCCCGCTTCGGCGCTGCCCATGGTCGCGCGCAGGCCCGATCCGCCCGCGCCCACCACGACGGTGTCGTAGGTGTGGTCGATGATCTTATAGGCTTCGGTCATTACTTGACGACCCCCGTGAGCGCGATCTTGGCGATCGCGAAGATGCCAGCGGCGGCGCCAGCAATAGTGTAGAAGTTGAGCAGCAGGATGGCGAAGAAGTTCAGCCCCTTGTCGTGAACATAATCCTCCAGCATCACCTGCATGCCAAGGCGAAGGTGCCAAAAGACACTGACGAGCATCAGCATCAGCGGCACGGCGACGAGCGGATTGGCGATCCAGTTGCGGACGCTTTCATAATCCAGGCCCGGCAGGCTGACGAGGCTGAAGATCAGCCACAGCACCAAGAGCAGATTGCTGACCGACGTATAGCGATGCGTCAGCCAATGGCTTGCGCCGTGGCGCACCGAGCCCAAGCCACGAACGCGGCCGATTCCGGTTCCCGTTCCCATCAGAATTTCCCCGCGAAGATAAAGGCCCACAGCGCGACGGTGGCCAGTGTCGATAGAAACGGGATCACCAGCGCCCACCGCTTGTTGGTGCTGAGTTCATAGCCCGCGCCCAGGTCCAGCACCCAGTGGCGGATGCCCGACATCATATGCTGAAAGAAGAACCAGCTGATGCCGACCATCACCAGATAGCCCAGGGGCGAGGTGGCGCAGTTGATGAAGCTTGCATAGGCTTCCGGCCCGATCGCCGCCGCCATCAGCCACCATACAACCCCCATCACACCAACGGTTGCAAGACCGTTGCCGGTCACGCGGTGCAGGATGGAGATCGCCATGTGCGGCCCCCATTTCCAGATCGTCAAATGCGGCGAGAGCGGCCGGCTCGTGGTTCGCGCCATATCTACCTACGTCCCTGATGCTTGTCCCTGATTCCCGTCCCCTTAGGCACGATCGGTCAAGAGGGCAAGCCGCGCTGGCCGCGCGGGCGGGCGATCTCGGCTAAGAACTGATTAACCAGATCGCGCTATGACCTCGGACACGAACAAGACAATTGAGGTTTGCCGCATATGACGTCCGTCGCACCAGCGAAGAGCGCAATGATCGCCAGCATGGCCGAAATCGATCCAACCGGCGAATTGGCCGCGGGACTGCGCGAAATTCGTGACCTGATAGGCGACGCCTCGTCGGTCGTGGCCCGCACCTTTTTCGACAGCTATATGGACCAGTCGCATCTGCGCAGCACGCTGGCCGCTTCGACGATCGCGAAGATCGAGACCGAAGCGCATGAATATGTCCGGCAGAAGCTCAGCTTTTATGAAGCAGGCAGCTGGGCGGGCAGTTGCATTGCTTGTGTGCGGCTGGCTCGCAAGCGCGGCTTGCCGCTGGGTGTCGTCCTGACGGCGGTATCGGAAGCCAACAAGAAGCTGACGAGCCTCATTTGGCAAAAGGCTGCGGATGACGCCACTCGCCAGCGGCTGGTGAATATCATCACGATGGTCAGCATGGTCGACGCCAGCATGATGACAAACGCCTTCGCCGGCGACGAAGCCGAAGCGCAACGCAACGAGCGCCAGCGTATCGGCACCCTTTTCGAACAACGGATCATGGGCGAGATCGACGGCGCTTCGCATCTGGGCGAATCGCTTCGTGAACAGGCGAAGGACGCCTCCGCCGCCACGCGCGGCATGCTCGGCAAGGCCTCTGAAGTCGCTGCGGCGGCTGAACAGTCGGCCATTGCGATGCGGGAAGCGGCGCGTACTTCGGCGGGTCTCATCCGCGCGATCGAGGACGCCCGCACCGAGGTGGAGAGCGCCGCCGACGTCGCCCAGCGCGCTGCCCGCCAATCGGGGGATGCGGTGACGATGTCCGCCACCTTGTCGGAACATGCCAAATCGATCGAATCGATCCTTGGCCTGATCCGCGACATTGCGGGCCAGACGAACCTCCTTGCCCTTAACGCCACGATCGAAGCAGCCCGCGCAGGCGACGCGGGACGCGGCTTTGCTGTCGTTGCGCAGGAAGTGAAGAGCCTCGCCAACCAGACAGCGCGTGCCACCGACGAGATTGCAGGCAAGATCGCCGATAT
This sequence comes from Sphingobium sp. TomMM35A, assembly GCF_054771735.1. Lineage (NCBI taxonomy): Bacteria > Pseudomonadati > Pseudomonadota > Alphaproteobacteria > Sphingomonadales > Sphingobiaceae > Sphingobium > Sphingobium sp. TomMM35A. The sequence continues at coordinate 145,217 of NZ_BSRC01000001.1, read as the reverse complement.
TCAGGCTTCGACGCGGCAGTCGGTGGAAACCAACGAGCGGATTCGCGACACGGTAGGCGAAGTGCAATCGAGCGCCGATCGCATCCGCCACGCAATGGATGCGCAGGCGCAGACGGTCACCATGATCACCGCCGCTGTCGACGAGACGGCGCTGGCGGCGGACTCCATGTCGAGCACCATTTCCGCGATCCGTCAGGATACGGAGGTCGTCGCTTCGGAAATCGACCAGCTGGAACGCGGCTTCATGAGCGTCGAAGGCAAGCTTGCCAGCCTGCGCGCCGCATCGTCCGATTTCGGACGGCAAGTGGCTTGACCCACTTCTCCCCTCCTGCACGCGGGAGGGGTCGGGGGTGGGCCCTGCAGAGCCCCTCGCTAACCGTCACACTAGCGACCCGAGGGGCGGCGTCAGGCAACGCCGGGGTCTTGCACGGCTAATTCGCACCATCGATAAAAGATGCCAGCTTCCGCTGGCATGACGAAACAGGTTGAGGGAAAAGCGCCCCCGCTTCCCCTCTCCCGTTCAAAGTTCTAAAGGCCGCGCCATGACCGATGCCGCGCCCTCATCCGCTCAAAGCTGGAAAGTGACCCTCCCCTGCACCCGCGCCGAAGCGGAGGCGTTGGACGGCGACATCGCGGCCTTTGCCCTCATGGACAAGCCGCCGGTGCTGATGACCAGCGAAGCGACGCCGGACGATGAAAATGCCTGGCAACTCGACGCCTATTTCGAAGGCGAGCCCAGCCCCGCCGCGGTCAAGCTTCTTCGTTCGCTGGTGCCGAGCGCGAATGGTATCAAGCCGGTGGTCGAACAGCTGCCCGACGAGGATTGGGTAACGCTGAGCCAGCAGGGTCTGGAGCCGGTTACCGCCGGGCGCTTCCACATCCGCAACCTTGCCAGCGATCCGGAACAGCCGGGGCATGTCAACTTCCTGATCGAGGCAAGCCGGGCGTTCGGCACCGGGCAGCATGAAACAACCGCAGGCTGCCTTCAGATGCTGGATCGGATGCGTCGTGTCGGCATGCGCTTTGGCAATGTTGCGGATATCGGCACGGGAACAGGATTGCTTGCGTTCGCAGCGCTTCACCTGTGGCCCAACGCCTATGCCACAGCATCCGACATCGACCCGGTTGCCGTTGATATCAGTGCGGCAAATGCTGCCGCCAATAAAATCCAGGCCGGAAAGGGACAAGGCCAGCTCGCGCTCTATGTCGCGGCGGGCGTCGATCATCCGGCTATCGCTACCCGGGCGCCCTATGATCTGCTGATCGCGAACATCCTTGCCGGTCCGCTGATCGAACTTGCGCCCTCGCTATGTGCGCTGGTGGAAGAAGGCGGCACGATCCTGCTCGCGGGATTGCTGAAGGAGCAGGCGGATGCCGTTCTGTCGGCCTATCGGGCTCAGGGCATGCGCCTCGCGGAACGTATAGACAATGGCGACTGGCCAACCTTGCGGCTGCGCAAGCGCCCGCGCATCGGCTGGAAACGCCCTACCCGGCTGGACAAGCAGGCGCGCGGCGAAGCACCGGGATATGGCAGCCTGTAACTTTGATGAAGGCCTGAAAAAGCGGGGCTGGCCAGCTTTCCTGGAAGCTGGTGGAGCGCGATAATCCACTTTCAAGACGTGATGCAACATTGCCACAGTGCGTGGTGCAATGCGGCATGTCGTTGTTTGCGAAGCTTTACTCGCCCCCGTCAGCCTCTCTAAAGCGCGCCCAACGACAACAGGAACCCAGAGAAGGAGCCTCCTCATGAAAAAACTCATCGCTTCGGCGCTGCTGCTTGCCAGCGTTTCGGCCCCCGCTTTCGCGCAGGACGCCGTGCCGTTTTCCGGTCCCTACGTCGCCGGTGTCGTCGGACTCGACCATGTGGATTTCGACGCCGACACCCATGACAGCGGCCTGCTCTATGGCGGCATCGTCGGCTATGACGTCAACGTCAACGGCGCGGTGTTCGGCATTGAAGGCGAATATGCCGATTCCGAAGTCAAGAAGTTCGGCGTTCGCTCGGACCGTGACCTTTATGCTGGCGTCCGCATCGGCGGCGAAATCGTGCCGAACGTCATGGCCTATGCAAAGGGCGGCTATACCAATGCTCGCTTCGAAGACGCTGCTGATGACGGCATCAAGCTCGACGGCTACCGCCTGGGCGCCGGTCTGGAAACGACCGTCCAGGGCTTCATCGCTCGCGCTGAATATCGCTATTCGCGCTACGAAAACGTCGGCGGCGTGAACCCCGAGCGTCACCAGGCTGCGCTGATCCTCGGCTACCGTTTCTAAGAAACGGCTCAGCAGAAAAAGAAAGGGCGTCCCTCTCACGAGGGACGCCCTTTTCTTGTGTGGGAAATGAACGCGCGGGCGCCCTTGTCACCTGCCCGAAGCAGCCTAATGTCGGCTTCGCTCTTCTTTTCAGCGAGGCCTGCCAATGACCATCACCCGCCGTGTCACGCTTCATGAAGGCCTTGGCGGCCCCTTCGAGAGCATGGCCGTCCTGGACAAGAGCGCAGGAGGACCCCGGCCCGGCATTCTGCTCTTCCCCAACGTTCTGGGGACCAAGGAAGCGGATTTCGCCTATGCTGAAAAGGTCGCGGCGCTTGGGTACACGGTGCTTGTCGCCGACATTTACGGCCAAGGGAAGCGCGCCAGCCGCGATGATCCGGATATGGCGCGCTACATGAACGCGCTCAACGCCAACCGCGCATTGCTCCGCGACCGGGTCAAGGCGTCACACAGCGTCCTGAAATCCCTGCCCGAAGTGGATGCGAGCCGGACGGCGGCGATCGGCTTTTGCTTCGGCGGCAAATGCGTGCTCGACCTGGCGCGCAGCGGTGCGGACATTGCTGGTGGCGTCAGCTTCCATGGGGTGTACGACGCGCCGCCCTTTCCCAATGCCGCCATCACCGCGAAGCTCTTGGTCTGCCATGGCTGGGATGATCCTATCGCTCCCCCGGCCGCCACGGTCGCGCTCGCCGAAGAGCTGACGCAATCGGGCTGCGATTGGCAGGTCCACGCCTATGGTCACACCGGGCACGCGTTCACCGATCATGCAGTCAATATGCCTGACAAGGGGCTCGCCTATAATCCAGACGCCGACAAACGCAGTTTCCGGTCCATGCGCGACTTCCTGGCAGATCTGTTCGGCTAGAGCGTTTTTGAAGCAGATAGAATCATCTGCCGACTCGGAAAACGCGGCAAAACAGAAACCTAGAGCAGACGAGCCGATGCAATCGGATCGGATACTGCTCTAGGACGCCGCCCGGCGCGCCTCAAAGCTCCCCGATCATCTCCGCCAGCACCGCGAGGCAGTCCTTGGCCAGCTGCTTCGACCGCGCCGGGGACCAGCCAAATTCCGGATCGGGCAGATCGTCATTGTCCTTGAACGGCATTTCCAGCGTCATCGCGACCGCGCCGAAACGCTCAGCGACCTGGTTGGTCGACATGGTCAGATTGCCCTTGCCCGGCGCCGATGAAGGATAGCCACGCGCCGTCTGGAAATCGGGCGTTCGGGCGGCGAGCGTGTCGCGGAACCGATTATAGAGCATAAGCTGCCGCTCGCTGAGCGACGGGATGCCTTCGAATCCCGCCAGAAACACGGCGGCAATGGCTTCATCGCCATGCACGTCCATCGCGAAATCTACGCCGGTTCGGTCCATTTCCTGCCGGACAAGAAAGACCTCCGGACTACGCTCCATCGACGGCTCATGCCATTCGCGATTGAGGTTCACGCCCGCCGCATTGGTCCGCAAATGCCCCCGGCGGCTGCCGTCAGGGTTCATGTTGGGCACGATATGCAATGTCGCCCGCGCCCGGAGCAATCTGGCGACGGCGTCTTCCTCGTCGCAAAGCCGCTCAAGCGCGCCCTCCATCCACCACTCCGCCATCGTCTCGCCCGGATGTTGGCGGGCATAGAGCCAGATCTGCTTTGGCCCATCGCCCAGCGTCAGCAGGTCAAGCGGCTGCTTGTCGAGCGTCAGGCCCAATTCCCGATGCTCGACGCCGGGCTGACAGGCTGCCCAGGCGATCAGGTCATGATGCCGTTCCATCGAATAGGGCGCGAAATAGGCGACCCACAGCGCGTTGCGATCCGGCGAGAGATTGATCGTGAGGACGCCGTCGGCGTAGCTTGTATCCGCCTGCGTCCAGACCTCCCGATCCTCGCTGATGCGCGCCTTGTAGCCGGGCCAGCCATCCGGATAGGCGGATGTTCCGCCATTGACGATCGCCAGTTCCACCTCGCGCCCGGCAACGCCCGCGATGCGGAAGTGGAACCATTGGTAGAAGTCGCTCTGCCTGTCCTTGACGATTTCCAGTTCGGCCCGGACCCTGTCGCCAGTATCGACGATGGAGAGGACACGAATATTGCCGCTGTCGAAGGCATTGCTGATCGAGATGGTCATTTGACGGTTATAGTGCGCCCCGATTCCCCCGGATAGCCCCCGATCAACGCACTGGCGAGCTTTTGCGCGGCCATGCCGGGCTGCGCGGTCGGCGTGCCTTCCCGCGCCTGGGTGAAGGCACGCCCCTCCCAAATCGTGGTCGAATCAGATCGCCTGCGGATCTGCACCTGCAACTCCGTCGTCACCATATCCTTGGGCGGTCCGGACAGGTTGATACCGATGCCGACGCCCAGTCCCGAATAGCCGCCGCTGCCGACCCCGCCGCCCACACCGACGCTGACCGGCCTGCCGTCATTGCCGTAGCCAGCGGGGCGGAACGAGCGCCGGAAGCCGACCGACGCGACATATTCACTGCGCGTACCGGCGGGCACGGCACTGAATCCGGCGCGCTGCAATTCCTGCTCCACCGCAGCAGCATAAGTGCGAAATTCCAACCCGGCGTCGGGATTTGCATGCATTTCCTCTACCGCCACCGTGCCACTCTGCGCCGGATTGCCGACATGAAAGCGCGTCACCTCTACCGGCGGCACAGCCGTCGCGCACCCGGCGAGCGAGAGGGCGAGAAATGAGGGCAGGATCATCTGCTTCATCATGCTAATCTCCGACAAAGATGCGGTGGTCCATAGAGAATGCAGCACCGTGCTTACCATCAACGCGTGAAGCCATGTCTTTGCTGCACATGGCGTGAACAGGTCAAAAGTAGCGCTGGCCGCCCTTGACTTTCAGCCGCCCCACCCATAGGGGCTGCGCTTCGATTTTCCGATCACGCAAGATTCTTAAAAGGCTGGCTTCCATGAAGATCCGCAACTCGCTCAAGTCGCTCAAGGGCCGTCACCGGGACAACCGCGTGATCCGCCGTCGCGGCCGCACCTATGTCATCAACAAGACCAATCGCCGCTTCAAGGCTCGCCAGGGCTAATCAAAGCATCGCGAGGAAAAGTGGGAACCGGTTTTCCGCTTAAGCGATGCGATGGTTAAAGCGTGCGAGCCGATCTCCGCCGTCATATTCGACGTCGGACAGGTTCTGTACCATTGGGAGCCCCGGCTCCTCTACGAGCGCCTGATCGACGATGATCGGGCGCTCGACGCGTTTCTGCGCGACATCGTGTCGATGGAGTGGCATTTCCAGCATGACATTGGCCGCCCCTTCGCGGAAACCAGCGCCGAACTGATCGCTCGCCATCCTGAGCATGAGGCGCTGATCCGCATCTGGGGTGAGCGTTTCATCGACAGCGTTCAGCCCGCCGTTGCTGGCATGGCGCAACTGGTCGGCGAGTTGCACGCACAAGGCATCGCTCTATACGGCCTCACCAATTTCAGCGCGGAATTCTGGGAACCGTTCCACGCGCGAGAGGCGGAATTCTTCGCGCATTTCCGTGACATTCTGGTCTCCGGCGCCGAAGGGCTGGTGAAGCCTGACCCTGCCATATACCGGCTGGCGCTCAGTCGATTTGGCCTAAGCGCCGGAGAAACATTCTTCATCGACGATCGCGAAGAAAATGTCGCGGCGGCGCAGGCGCTGGGCATTTGCAGCCACCTGTTCCAGGACGCAGCGACCTTGCGCCGCGCCCTTGTGGCCCACCGCCTGCTGGACGCTATTCCCGCCCTCTAAGCTCGTCACCCCGAATCGTTGCGACATGCAGCACGTTCGTCGATCCCGGCGTGCCGAACGGTACTCCCGCCAGCACGACGATCTTGCCGCCCTTCTGCGTCATGTCGTGCCGCAAGGCCATGCGCCGAGCCTTGCCCACCATCTCCTCGAAATTGCCGATATCCTTTGTGCGCACCGCATGCACGCCCCAGGTGAGGCCGAGCTTGCGCGCCGTATCGAGCCGCGGCGTCAGCGCCAGGATCGGCGTCAATGGCCGTTCACGCGCCACCCGGCGCACCGTGCTGCCCGACAAGGTGAAGCATGTGATCGCGCTCGCCCCCACGACCGAGACGATGCTCCCCGCCCCTTCGGCCAGCGCGTCGGCGGTGGTGGCATCGGGCTTGGTTTCGGTAAAGTGCAGCCGCGCAAAATAGCCGGGGTCGCGCTCGACGCTGTGCGCGATGCTGTCCATCATCGCCACCGCCTCTTCCGGCCAGTCGCCCGCCGCCGTTTCCGCAGACAGCATGATGGCGTCGGCACCGTCATAGACGGCAGTGGCGACGTCCGACACTTCGGCGCGGGTGGGCGTCGGCGCCTTGATCATCGATTCGAGCATCTGCGTCGCGACCACGACCGGCCGCCCCATGCGCCGCGCCGTCGCCACGATCTGCTTTTGCAGCGGCGGCACGGCCTGGGGCGGCAGTTCGACGCCCAGATCGCCGCGCGCGACCATCACGCCATCGGCGAGCTCCAATATCTCCTCCAGGCGCTGGACCGCCGCAGGCTTCTCGATCTTCGCCATCAGCGCGCCGTGTCCGCCCATCAGCTTGCGCGCTTCCGCAAGGTCCTCCGGGCGCTGCACGAAGCTCAATGCAATCCAGTCGCAACCCTGCTCCACAGCAAAGCTGAGGTCGCGCCGGTCCTTCTCCGTCAAGGCCGGGACGGGCACGACCACGTCGGGAACGTTCACCCCCTTGCGGTTGGAAAGGGTGCCGCCCACTTCAACGACCGTGTCGATCCGCTCGTCGGATACTTTCTTCACCCGCAGCACCAACTTGCCATCATCGAGCAGCAGCCGGGTTTCAGGCACCAGCGCCGCATAGATTTCCGGATGCGGCAGGTTCACGCGCCGCGCGTCGCCCGGCTTTTCATCACGGTCGAGTATGAAGGACGCGCCTACCTCCAAAACAGCCAGACCGCTCTTGAAGGTGCCCACCCGCAGCTTGGGTCCCTGCAAGTCGCCCAATATCGTGGTCGGCCGCCCAAATTCCTTTTCAAGGCTGCGGATGATAGCGATACGGGCCGCATGATCCTCATGCGCGCCATGACTCATGTTGATGCGGAAAGCGTCTGCCCCTGCAACAAACAGCGCGCGGATCACCTCCGGCGTGTCGCTCGCGGGTCCTAGGGTCGCGAGGATACGGACCTTGCGCGAACGGGGCGGCAGTTTCGTCATTCCCAAAAAGCTCCTGGCAGTGATGGTCAGCCCTCGGCTTGCCAGGGCGCCGTTTTCGATTATCCCTACTGCACGACAGGATGATGTAGATCAGCGAAAGGATCGCCGTGGCCGACAATATGCTCAACGACGCGGTGGCTGCAACCGCCTTCCGCCGCCTGATCGCGCATTTGCAGCACAGGACCGACGTTCAGAACATTGATTTGATGGGGACGGCGGGCTTCTGCCGCAACTGCCTTGCCGACTGGATCGCCGAAGCGGACGGCAATCTCGGCAAGGAGCAAGCGCGCGAAATCATCCACGGCATGCCCTTTTCCGAATGGAAACAGCGCCACCAGAGCGATGCGACGCCGGAACAGATCGCAAAGATGCAGGAGAGTGTGGCGAAGAACGCCGACAATCATTAGGAGCGTCCGCCAACCCGATTCACATTCTACCGGAGACATATTCATATGAGCGAGGGCAACGTCGCCGCCGATCAGCTACGCCTCTTTATCGAACGCATCGAGCGTCTGGAGGAGGAGAAGAAGGGTATTGGCGACGATATCAAGGACGTTTATCTAGAAGCCAAGGCCAACGGTTACGATTCCAAGATCATGCGCCAAATCGTGCGCCTGCGCAAAATGCCGCAGCATGATCGGCAGGAGATGGAGGCTATTCTCCAAACCTACCTCGCTGCTCTTGGTATGGAGTAATTTTTATCTAAGGTTCGTCAGGTGCCCGGCGCGCTCGTTCATATAATGCGATAGTGTCGGGATCGCCTGTATTCAATTTTTCGATAAAGTCTTTTGCCTCGACATTGAAGGCCTTCAACTGTCCAAGCGTCGCCTCCATCACCATGGCAACGTTAGTCAGGAACCAGTTAAATCCGGTTTGCGCCGCGTCCAAATCCTCTAGAGAAACGGAAAGATCTTCTAGGCTTTTGGGGTGGGTAATGCGGTTACGCAGCCTGATCGCACTCCGAAGCTTACTCCAAGCGGCATCAGAAAAATCGATCTCTAAGCCTGGGCACAACTCTTCAGCAGTTCTTGTAGCTAATCGGATCATGGCTGTTGTGGCCACAAACCGCTGTTGCTCTTTGATCTTACCCTCCTCACTCACGTGGACCGACATCTCCGAGAATGCCAGCTCGAGTTTGGATGTCGACATGCCAAGGCTTTGCGCAACAGATAGAACGTGTGCCCGGTAGATCCACACAGCGCCCTCGATGGCAGAAATAATCGCTCTTAGAGCGTTGCGGTGATCAGAGCCCCTCTTTGACTGGTCAGCTTGATCAAGAGCATATTGTACATCCATCGCCAAGGTAGCGAGGAAGCTCCGTTCTGTTGCAGACTGTTCCTGATCCATAGTTTTTCTTTAAAGAGCATTCTCAGGATAGGATAGCGGTTAGCTTGACATAGGAGACGCAGCATGTCCGAGATCATCGTCAGCACCACCAGTCGTCTGGAAGGGCGTCCGGCGAAGGAATATCTCGGCATCGTCACCGGAGAGGTGATCGTTGGCGCCAATCTTTTCCGCGACCTGTTCGCCAGCGTGCGCGACATTGTCGGCGGGCGTTCGGGCGCTTATGAGGATGTGCTCCAACGGGCGCGTGAACAGGCGATTGGCGAAATGCGGATGCGGGCAGCGACGCTGGGCGCGAATGCGGTCGTCGGCGTCGACCTCGACTATGAAGTGCTGGGCTCCAACGGGTCGATGCTGATGGTGTCGGCATCAGGCACCGCGATCCTCGTCTAGTTGCGCTCGGGCGGGACGCTCGCTAGAGAGCGCGCTTCGGATCACAGACAAGTTTAGGAGCAGGCCGTGGCCGGCCATAGCAAATTCAAGAACATCATGCATCGCAAGGGCGCGCAGGACAAAAAGCGCTCCTCGATGTTCTCCAAGCTCAGCCGCGAAATCACCGTGGCCGCGAAGATGGGCATGCCAGACCCGGACATGAACCCCCGCCTCCGCCTCGCCGTCAACGCGGCCAAGGCGCAGTCCATGCCCAAGGACAATATCCAGCGCGCGATCGACAAGGCGATCGGCGGCGACATGGAAAATTATGAAGAGATCCGCTACGAGGGCTATGGCCCCGGCGGCGTGGCCATCATCGTCGAGGCGCTGACCGACAACCGCAACCGTACGGCGACCAATGTCCGCACCGCCTTCTCGAAGAATGGCGGCAACCTTGGTGCGTCGGGCGCGGTCAGCCATGGCTTCGACCGCATGGGCCTCATCACCTATCCCGCCAGCGCGGGCGACGCCGACGCTATCTTCGAAGCCGCTCTGGAAGCAGGCGCGGATGACGTGTCGTCCAACGAAGATGAGCATGAAATCTGGACCGCCATGGACGCGCTGCACGAAGTCGCCAAGGCGCTCGAAGCCAAGCTCGGTCCCGCAGAAGGCGCAAAGCTCGCCTGGAAGCCGCAGACCACCGTCGAAGTCGACGAGAGCAACGCCGCCACGCTCATGAAGCTGGTGGACACGCTGGAAGATGATGACGACGTCCAAACCGTCTGGGGCAATTATGAAGTGTCTGACGAGGTGATGGAGAAGCTGGGTTAGTGCAGGCCGATGAGCCGATCCCCTTCAGGTCAAACGAGGCATGTGACTTGTTTGGGCTGAGGTGCGGCTTGAATGCCATCCCATGATCATCCTCGGCCTGGACCCCGGCCTTGGCACCACCGGCTGGGGCCTTATCGCTGCTGACGGTAATCGCCTCACGCACATCGGCAACGGTCAGATCAAGACCGCGTCCGAAATGCCCTTGGCGAGCCGCCTATTGGCGCTCGACCTCGCACTCGCCGACCTCATCCTCGAACATCAGCCCAATGGCGCTGCGGTCGAGGAGGTGTTCGTCAATGTGAACCCGCAATCGACGCTGAAACTGGGTCAAGCACGGGGCGTCGTGCTGCTGGCCGCGTCGCGATCGGGCATGGAAGTGGGCGAATATGCCGCCCGGCTCGTCAAAAAATCGGTCGTCGGCGTCGGCAACGCGTCCAAGGAGCAGGTTCATGCCATGGTCTCACGGCTTCTGCCGGGCGCGAAGATAGCGGGACCGGACGCTTCGGACGCGCTCGCCGTCGCTATAACGCACGCCCATCATCTCGCCAGCGCCCGCCGTATTCCACGCGGTTGAGTGAACAAAATCCGCCGTCAGACCGAAATAACTGACGCCGTTAATGCCAGTCGAAGCTCAGCGGCGCTTCCCGGAAGGCGAAGCGGTCAAGATGCTCGGCCACGACCTGCTTGAAGCGGTCGACGTCAGCGCCCTCCGTGGGTTCGATGGTCACGATCAGCGTCTCTTCACCAGCCGCCATGCGGATCGGGCCCATCGGAAAGGCGATCATGCCTCGATCGGCACCGAAGTCCGTTTCAAACTTGTGGCTCCAATGCTTGCAAAGCTGCTGGAGATAGCGGCTGCCGTTTTTTGTCGGCACATTGGCGGTCAGGGTCATGGGTCAGAGCCTTTCAATCTTGCTGGCCGCTTCGTCGATCAGTGCGGCGACGTCTAACATGGTTTGGGAATCGGCCCCTTCCCTTTCAAGCCGCCCGCGTACCGCCATGGAGAGGTTGTGCATCGCCCGGCGGATGGGCGCGCCATCGACGCGTTCCGCGCGCTGAGCAAGTGATGCCAGCCGCCCCATCGCCTCTTCGACGGCAGAGGCTTGCTCGGCCAGACGATCTGTCCCGGCTTCCGTGATCTCGAACAGCTTGCGGCCGGAACCGCCTGGCTGTTCAGCGATGAGCCCCATGTCGGCAAGTAAGGTCAGCGTCGGATAAACGACGCCGGGGCTTGGCGCATAGGCTTGACCGGACAGGCTTTCGATCTTCCGGATAAGGTCATAGCCATAGCGCGGCCCCTGCGCGATCAACTTCAAGAGGATAAGTTGCAGCGCATCGTTGGTGAACAACCGCCTCCGCCCCCCACCGCCATGGCCCCCGCCCATCGGACCCCTGCCAGATCGGCCGCCCTGCCCATGAGCAGAACCGCCACCGAAGCCTCCTGGGCCGAAGAAATGGCTGCGACCGTGCAGCAGGTGCCTGCCTTTGTGAAAATGATGATGATGCGAGTGCGTCTCTATAAACTGTTCCATGATGCATCCAGATATATCTTAAATCTGTAAGGCGTCAAGAGTTGAGATATATCTTATCTGCTCTCCCCCATAATTTCTCCCGTGGGTACGAAAAAACCCGCCGGAACAAGCCCGACGGGTTTATCGCATTGTGATCAACAGGGCCGATCAGTCGGGCTTTTTAGCGACACTCACCAAAGCCGGACGCAGCAGGCGATCGCGGATCGTATATCCAGCCTGCATTTCCACCAGTACGGTGCCAGGCTCGGCATCGTCGGATGGCACTTCCATCATCGCCTGATGCTTGTTGGGATCGAGCGGCTGTCCGACGGACACCAGCTTCTCAATGCCGTTGCGGCCGAAGACGCTCTCCAGCTCACGACCAGTCGCTTCGAGGCCAGCCACCAGCCCCTTGAACTTTTCATCCTCGCGTAGATCGGCCGGAATGGCCTGCAACGCGCGGCCGAGATTGTCCGCGACGGACAGCATGTCGCGCGCGAAGGACGTCGCCGCATAAGCGCGCGTATCGGCCAGTTCCTTTTCCAGCCGCCGCCGCACATTCTGCGTCTCGGCATGGGCGTACAGGGCATCCTGCTTCGCTGCGGCCAATTCGCCCTCCAGCGCTGCCAAACGTTCTGCCGCAGCATCCCCTGCGGGCGCCGCATCCTCGGGCAGGTCGTCAACGACTTCGGTATTTTCCATATTCAGCTTGTCTTCGCTCATCTCATCAATCTCGATAACGTCTGCGCGGTGAAGTCCACCATGGGGATCACCCGCGCATAGTTCAAGCGCGTCGGCCCGATCACGCCGACCACGCCAACGACACGGCCGTCAACGCCCCGGTAGGGCGCGGCTATGACCGAAGAACCGGACAGGGAAAAGAGCTTGTTTTCCGAGCCGATGAAGATTTTGGTCGCGCTGCCCGCCAGCGCGCTTTCCAGCAGGCGCGAAATTTCCTGCTTGCCTTCAAGCTGCTCCAGCAACTGCCGCACGCGCTCCAGGTCAGCCGCCGTGCCGTCGTCCAGCAGGTGCGCCTGCCCCCGCACGATCAACACCGGGCGATCATCGGCATCCTGCGACCAGACGGCGATGCCCCGCGCCACCAGTTCGCGAGCGGCTCCCTGCAACGCGGTCCGTTCGCCCTCCATTTCCCGCTGAAGAGCATCGCCCGCTTCCCGAAGTGTCATGCCGGAAAAGCGCGCCGACATGAAATTCGCCGCCTCGCTGAGCATACCGGGCGTCACGCCCGCAGGCATGTCCAGCACGCGATTTTCGACCGAGCCATCCTGCCCGACCAACACCGCCAGCGCCTGCCGGTCATTCAGCGGAACAAAGCCGAATTGCCGCATCACTGGTTCCCGCTTGGGCACCATGACGATGCCCGCGCAAGCCGAAAGCCCCGATAACGCAGCGGTGGCGGCGGACAAGGCTTCCTCGATCGGGCCGCCTTCGGCGACGCCCGCCTCGATCGCGCGACGTTCCTCGGGCGACGGCTCGGCCGCCTGCATCATGCCGTCGATGAAGAGCCGCAAGCCGGTTTCGGTGGGCATCCGCCCAGCCGAGGTATGTGGCGCGGCGAGCAGCCCCAACTCCTCCAGATCCTGCATCACGTTGCGGATGGACGCGGGCGACAGGCTGAGCGAGGCGATCTTGCTGATGGTACGCGAGCCCACAGGCAGGCCGGTGCCGAGATAACTCTCAACCACCAGGCGGAAAACGTCGCGCGCCCGCTCATTCAATTCGGTAACCGGTGTGACCGCCATGCGCCCCTATCTAGGGGAGCAACTGGCCGCACTCAAGCCGGGCCAGGGCCGATCGACCCTAGCGAACGGCGGAGGGCTTCACCATGGCGTCGATGTCGAGCATGCGGGGAATGGCGGCGATGGTTGCCCGCAGCTTCCCATAATTGGGGTCCATGCACCCCGACTGGAACTCCAGCCGCGTGGCTGGCCGCTCCTCCCTCGTCCATTCGATGGTGTAGCCCGGCATGTCTGTCGCAAAGCGCATGCAATTCTCGCCATGGGAAATGCGCTTTACCGTCCCCGCCGGCGGCCGGAACTGCGCAAGCGCGGCACGGAAGCGGCGATATTGCGCGGGCGTGACGGTGAAACGCGTGGCGCCGGGGACAGTCGTGAACCGCTCGGGCTCCAGCAGCCCCGATCCGTCAGGCGTCACTTGCAGGCTGTAGCTCGGGCAGACGCCGAAGCAGGGCCCCGCCGAAAAACGGATCGTGTCACCGGCGGCCACAGGCTTCTCCAATTCGGGCCGCTCTGCCGCACAGCCCGCCGTCAGGGCCGCGCCCGCGAAAATCATCATCCAACGCAATTGCATGGGGTGCTTCCTAGCATTTTTCTGGCCGATCGCCACTGGCATGACGGCACGCCCCGCGCAGTTATTTCGTCATCGCATCGCTTTTCTTGCTAAAAAAACCGGTTCCCACTTTTTCGCGCAATGCGCGCAGTTATTTGAGTGCCGCATCGCTTTTTTCGAAAAACCGGTTCCCACTTTTTCGCGCGATGCTCTAAGCCCCTCGCCGACTGAACCCTTCGGAGAAAAATATCATGCGTCCTTCCGGCCGCGCGCCAGACCAGATGCGCGCCATTACCATGGAGCCCGGCTTCACCATTCATGCCGAGGGCAGCTGCCTCGTCAGCTTCGGCGACACGCGGGTGCTCTGCACCGCTTCGGTGGAAGAGAAGGTGCCGCCTTTCTTGCGGGGCAAGGGTTCGGGCTGGGTGACGGCGGAATATGGCATGCTGCCCCGCGCCACGCACACGCGCGGCAGCCGTGAAGCGGCGAAGGGCAAGCAGTCTGGCCGCACGCAGGAGATTCAGCGGCTGATCGGCCGGTCGCTGCGCACCGTGGTCGACCTCAAAAAGCTGGGCGAGCGGCAGATCGTCGTGGATTGCGACGTCATCCAGGCCGATGGCGGCACCCGTACCGCCGCCATTTCCGGCAGCTGGGTCGCGCTGCGCATCGCCATCGACAAGCTGCTGGCGTCTGGCGCACTGACGGAAGACCCGATCATTCAGAAGGTCGCCGCGATCAGCTGCGGCATCTATGAGGGCACGCCGGTGCTCGACCTCGACTATGCCGAGGACAGCAATGCCGAAACGGACGCGAACCTCATCCTGACCGGCGACGGCAAATTTGCCGAAGTGCAGGCGACCGCCGAGGGCGCGGCCTATGACGAGGAAGAGCTGCTGCGCCTGCTGCGCCTCGCACGGATCGGCTGCGCGCAGATTTTCGCCGCGCAGGACAAGGCGACAGGACGATAAGGTCTTTCACCCGTTCGCTTCGGGTGTTTCGAGAAATGCTATCTATGCACTGCGCGCTTCTCGACTATGCTCGGAGCGAACGGGGAGGATGACTTGATGAGCGACGATTTCGGACAGGAACAGGCGATCCGCAAGCTGGGGCCGGGCAAGCTGGTGATCGCCAGTCACAACCCTGGCAAAGTGCGGGAGATCGGCGACCTGCTGGCACCGTTCGGGATCGAAACGGTGTCGGCGGGGGAGCTGGACCTGCCCGAGCCCGACGAAACGGGCACGACCTTTATCGCCAACGCGGAACTGAAGGCGCTTCAGGCAGCGGACCTGTCGGGACTGCCCGCTCTGGCTGATGACAGCGGGCTATGCGTTGAAGCGTTGAATGGCGATCCGGGCATCTTTTCCGCGCGTTGGGGCGGTGAGACGAAGGACTTCGGCATCGCGATGCAGCGCGTTTGGCAGGCGATCGAAGCCAAGGGACCCGATGCCGGGCACGGCGCGCACTTCATCTGTGCGCTGGCGCTCGCCTGGCCTGATGGGCATGTCGAAGCGTTCGAAGGGCGTGTGGACGGCATCATCAGCTGGCCGCCGCGCGGCAACAAGGGGTTCGGCTATGACCCGATCTTCCAGCCGCTAGGCCACGCGATCAGCTTTGGCGAGATGGACCCGCAGAAAAAACATGCTATGAGCCATCGCGCCGATGCCTTCGCGCAGCTCGTAGCGGCGGTTTTCTGAAGCATCGTGCGGTGTGGGCGTTATTCGCCTACGCCCGCAAATAGCGCGCCACGCGGATTTTCCTCAAGGTCCAGCGGCCCCTTGCCGAAACTGTTGCCTGCCGGAAAATAGCGGCAGACGAGATAGTCGTAATTCTGCCCCTCGGCGACGGCGCACCCAAGCTTGCGCGTGCCGCGCCAGATCATCTGCGTATAATGGCCGACATCCTCCCATCGGCCTGACATGCTGATATCCGGCAGCTTGCCAGCAGCGCGAAGCAGCCGCTTTTCCTCGAGGAACGCTCCGATCATGACGCCGTAGCCATAAAGACGGCGCGGCCCCATCCAGAGATTCTCGCCGCTGGGGATGGCGCGAGACGCTCGTGGAGAATGCTGGAACCGGTTGGTGACGGCCATCTCCCTGGCGTAGCGGGCGGCATCCTGCGCAAGCGCATTGTCCCAGGCGAGCGGCGCAAGGCCGAGCGTTGCGCGCTCTTCATTATGCATGCCAAGCACGACCTCGCGCAGGAGCATGTCCCCACGCTTCGCTTCTTCCATGCCATAATAAGCGGCGGGCATGACCCTCTCCGTCGGCGCGGCCCGGCCGGAAGGGGACGCCACCGCAGGAGCGGCAATCCCCACGCTCATCATCACCGCCATTGCTGGCCGTGCAGCACAAAGCCGTCTAAGAACGCCCCCACTCATGTCCCTGCCCCCTATCGATTCTGCGGCCCGCGCGCCTGAACCCATGGCCCTATATGTGCACTGGCCATTTTGCGTTTCGAAATGTCCCTACTGCGATTTTAACAGCCATGTTCGGGCCGAGATCGACAATGATGGCTGGCGCGCCGCGCTGCTGGACGATCTTGCCCATGAAGCGGAGTTGATTGGCGGACGGCCGCTGTCCTCGATCTTTTTCGGCGGAGGCACGCCATCGTTGATGCCGCCCCAAATCGTGTCGAGCATCATCGACGCTGCGGCCAGCCATTGGCAACCGACGCCCGACATGGAGATCACGCTGGAAGCCAACCCCAGTTCAGTGGAGGCAGCGCGCTTCGCGGACCTGGCCAGCGCTGGCGTCAACCGTGTGTCGCTGGGCGTGCAAGCGCTGGATGATCAGGCGCTGCATTTCCTCGGCCGTGCCCATGATGTCGACGAAGCGCTGGCGGCACTGGATGTCGCGCAGTCGGTATTCGGCCGGGTGAATCTGGACCTCATCTATGCCCGGCCAGACCAAAGCGAGGCGGACTGGGAAGCGGAGCTGGAGCGCGCCCTTACCTTCGGCACCGATCATATGTCGCTCTATCAGTTGACGATCGAGCCCGGCACGCGGTTTGCTACATTGGTGGCGCAGGGCAAGCTGACGCCCGCTGATCCAGACCATGCCGCCACTCTCTACGAGCAGACGCAGGCGATGACGGCGGCCGCTGGACTGCCCGCCTATGAAATCAGCAACCATGCCAAGCCGGGTCAGGAAAGCCGCCATAATCTGACCTATTGGCGTTACGGCACCTATGCGGGGGTCGGTCCCGGCGCACATGGACGGCGCGGGGGCATGGCGACGCTCAGGCACAAGAAACCAGAAAACTGGATGGGCGCGGTACAGCGCAACGGCCACGGGCTTCAAAGCGAGGACATGCTGACGCCAGAAGATCGCGGGCGTGAGGCACTGCTGATGGGATTGCGGCTGGCCGAAGGTGTCGACCTTGAACGCATATCGGCACTGTCGACCCTGCCGATCGAGCAGTTGATTGATGAGGCGGCGGTGGCGCGGCTTGCGCAGCACAGTCTGATCGAGCGGCAGGGCGAGCATTTGAGGATCACGCCAGCGGCCATGCTGCTGCTAGACGCAATCCTGCCGGAAATCGTGAAAGTTTAGGACAGCATGTTTCTATTCCGGGTCCTCAACCCGTTCGGGCTAAGCTTGTCGAAGCCCGTCTTAAGCGCCTGCTGCAAGTGTCAGTCGAAAGAGCCGTCCTCTTGCTAAAAGAAGTGATGTCCTTCGACAGGCTCCGGGTAAACGGCCCTGAGCATATCCGATCCAAAGCGTGAAGCTCTGAACGACAATCCTGATCAGTTAGCTGCAGCGACCCCTTGGTCGGCCATCAGCTGCTGAAGCTCGCCAGCCTCGTACATTTCCATCATGATGTCGCTGCCGCCGACAAATTCACCCTTCACATAAAGCTGCGGGATCGTCGGCCAGTCCGAAAATGCCTTGATGCCCTGCCGCACCAGCTGGTCCTGCAGTACGTCGACCGATTCATAGGCAACGCCCAGATGATCGAGGATGGCAATTGCACGGCTGGAAAAACCACATTGGGGGAACAGCGGCGTACCCTTCATGAAGAGAACCACATCGTTGCTGTTCACAATATCGGCGATCCGTTGATGCACGGCGTCGGTCATGGGTTGGTCCAGTCCTGTCGGGCGCCGCAATCACTGGCGGCGCGCATGATAAATGATAGCGGTTAGTTGGGAACGGCAGTGGTCAGTTGCAAGGCGTGGAGCACCCCGCCCATGCGGCCGCCAAGCGCGGCATAGACGGCGCGCTGCTGCGCGACCCGGCTCATGCCGCGAAAGCTTTCGGCCACGACTCGCGCCGCGTAATGATCGCCATCACCGGCAAGGTCGGTGATTTCGACCTCAGCGTCCGGAATGGCCGCCCGGATCATATCCGCAATGTCTTCGGCAGCCATCGGCATGGCAAGCGTCCGTTCTGCTTACTGGGCTTCGATGAAGTGGCGGCGCGCGATCACCTGCTGCTCTTCCAGAGCAGAGCGAACGCCCGCCTCGTCAATGTCGAGACCAGCCTGCGTCATGTCGCCGACCAGCTTGCGGATGACATCCTCGTCACCTGCTTCCTCGAAATCGGCCTGGACCACGGCCTTGGCATAGGCGTCGGTTTCTTCCGGCGTCAGGCCCATCTTGGCTGCGGCCCATTCGCCGAGCAGCCGGTTCCGCCGCGCCTGGATGCGGAACTGCATCTCCTGGTCACGAGCGTACATATTTTCAAAGGCCTTTTCGCGATCATCGAAAGTGGTCATGCCTATGCCTTGTAAAAAGAAGCTGAAGTCTCAATCCAGATAGGAAAGTCGGGCCGCTTACGCAACGGCGGGAACAAGCCAGGGCCGTGCCCCCGCGTCCTTCGCCTCGAACTGGCTGATCGTGTCGGCCTGTCCCAGCGTCAATCCGATCTCGTCCAACCCGCCGAGCAGGCAGTGCTTGCGGAATGGATCGATCTCGAACTGAAAGCGGTCCTGGAACTGGGTCGTCACGGTCTGATGTTCCAGATCGACGTGGATAGGGTCGGTCTTCGCGACCTCCATCAGCCGGTCGATCGCTTCCTGGGGCAGGACGACCGTCAGAATGCCGTTCTTGAAGGCGTTGCCCGAAAAAATGTCGGAGAAGCTGGGCGCGATCACGACCTTGATGCCAAGGTCGGCAAGCGCCCAGGCGGCATGTTCGCGGCTGGAGCCACAGCCGAAATTGTCGCCAGCGATCAGGATCGGACTGCCCGCATATTCCGGGTCGTCGAAGACGTTACCCGGTTCCTTGCGCAGCACCTCGAACGCGCCCTTCCCCAGGCCCGCACGCGAAATGGTCTTCAGCCAATGCGCCGGGATGACGATGTCGGTATCGACATTCTTCATCCCGAACGGATAGGCCCTGCCCTCGACGATATTCAGCTTGTCCATCAATGCGCCCGCTTGGTCTCCAGGGAGCGGCTGTCTTCCGCCCGCCCGAGGGTCGCCGCCATGGCGGCACTGGCCAGCGCGCCAAGCGCCAGCACCCAGAATACCTTCTTCATGCGACCACCTCTCCCTGCTTTTCTTTCAGTAGTTCCCGGACGTCGGTCAAATGGCCGGTGATGGCCGCCGCCGCCGCCATTTCAGGCGAAACGAGATGCGTCCGCGATCCCGGACCCTGACGGCCCATGAAGTTGCGGTTGCTGGTGGATGCGCAGCGTTCTCCGGCAGGAACCTTGTCCGGATTCATGCCCAGGCACGCCGAGCAACCCGGCTCGCGCCATTCAAAGCCCGCCTCGGTGAAGACGCGGTCCAGCCCTTCGGCTTCCGCCTGCTGCTTGACGAGGCCGGAGCCGGGAACGACCAGCGCCTGCTTGATGCGTTCCGCGATATGGCGGCCCTTGAGCAGAGCGGCAGCTGCGCGGAGATCCTCGATCCGGCTGTTGGTGCAACTGCCGATGAAGATATGCTCGACCGTCACATCTTCCATCCGCTGCCCGGCAGTCAGGCCCATATAATCGAGGGACTTTTGCGCGGCGGCGCGCTTGGACGCGTCGGCGAAGCTTTCCGGATCGGGAACCACGCCCGTCACCGGCACGACGTCCTCGGGGCTGGTTCCCCAGGTGACGTTGGGCACGATATCAGCGGCATCGATGACCACCGTCTTGTCAAACTGCGCGCCTTCGTCGGTGGCCAGCGTCTTCCAATAAGCGACGGCGGCATCCCAATCGACGCCCTTGGGGGCCATCGGGCGATCCTTCAGGTAAGCGAAAGTCTTTTCGTCCGGCGCGAAGAGACCGGAGCGCGCGCCCGCCTCGATCGACATGTTGGCAACCGTCAGCCGCCCTTCGATCGACATGTCGCGGAAGACGGAGCCACGATATTCCATGACATAGCCGGTGCCGCCTGCCGTGCCGATCCGGCCACAGATGGCCAGCGCCACATCCTTGGGCGTTACGCCGAAGCCCAGTTCCCCCTCGACCACGACTTCCATCGTCTTCGATTGCTTCAGCAGCAGCGTCTGCGTGGCGAGCACATGCTCGACCTCCGACGTGCCGATGCCAAAGGCCAGCGCGCCCAGCGCACCGTGCGAGCTTGTATGGCTGTCGCCGCAGACCAGCGTCGTGCCCGGCAGGGTGAAGCCCTGCTCCGGCCCCACGACATGGACGATCCCCTGTTCCCGGTCAGCGTCGCCGATCAGGCGGACGCCGAACTCCGGCGCGTTCCGTTCCAGCGCGGCGAGCTGCTGCGCGCTTTCTGGATCGGCGATGGGAATGCGGTTGCCCTGCGCATCGCGGCGCGGCGTCGTGGGCAGATTGTGATCCGGCACCGCCAGCGTCAGGTCCGGGCGGCGCACCGGGCGGCCAGCCATGCGCAGACCTTCAAAAGCCTGCGGACTCGTCACCTCATGAACAAGGTGGCGGTCGATATAGATGAGGCAGGTTCCATCGGGACGGCGTTCAACGACATGAGCGTCCCAGATCTTTTCGTACAACGTGCGAGGATTGACCATGATATTTTCCCCCTAGACCCAGAGCGGGCGCGGCGAAAGGGGGCACGGACCAATATTTGCTGTTTCCCGGCCATGGCCTGCTTTGCGTCGGCAGTCAGGACGCACGATGATCCTCGATGATCCGGCCAGCGGCACCCACTTCCGCCTCATGGCCTTCCTCCCGCCAGGTCTCGGCTAGTGCGGCGGCTTCCCATTCGCGCATGGCGGGATGATTCAACATATGATCGACCCACCCGCGCGCCACAGGCCCGACATCAAGACCATAGGTCCGCACCCGGAACACGACCGGCGCGTAAAAGGCGTCGACCGCGCTGAACTCCGGGCCTGCGAGGAACGGCCCGCCGAAGCGCTTCAGCCCCTCCCCCCACAGTTCCGACAGCCGGGCTATGTCGCGGTTGAGGTGGGGCGAGGGCATGTCCATTTCCACGCGCACGCCCACATTCATCGGACATTCGTTGCGCAGCGTCGCAAAGCCGCTGTGCATTTCCGCGACGGCACATTGGGCGAAAGCGCGGGCAGCCTCACCCTGCGGCCAGACAGCCGGATGGCGATCGGCAAGATAGAGGGTGATGCCAAGCGAATCCCACAAGGTTCGCTCCCCGTCGATCAGCACGGGCACCTGTCCGGTGGGAGAGAAGGAGCGGAAGGCGGCATAGTTGGTGCTGTGCGCGAACGGCTCGATCCGATCATCGAACGGAATGGCGAGCGCCTTCATCAACACCCATGGACGCAGCGACCAGCTGGAATAATTCCGGTTCGCGGTGACGAGCGTATAGGGCATGGGGGCTCTCCCATCGGTTCAGACGCCTTCAGGATAAGCGTCTGCCAGTTTGGGCGAAAGCGCAAAGTCGGCAAAAGCCCGCCGCCGAGAGCCGTCGGCGGCGGGGCCCCTGTCACCGGCAAGGGCAATTAGCGCAAGCGGCCGAGCCGGTGATAGAGGTTCGCGAACTTCACCGAATCCGGCGTGTCCTTCACCTTCTGAAGATATTCCGCCACCGCGGTCCTCAGCAGCGAGAAATCCTCGGTCGAGAAAACCGCGCGGGATCTTGCAGGTTCAGTCATCTTCTTCCTCCTTTCCTAATTTAGGCAGCAAACTGGTTCATCGTGTTGTGCGCGCCGCCAGCCTTCAGCGCCGCCTCGCCAGCGAAATATTCCTTGTGATCGTCGCCGATGTCGCTGCCCGCCATATTCTGGTGCTTCACGCAGGCAATGCCTTCGCGGATTTCGCGGCGCTGGACGCCCTCGACATAGCCGAGCATCCCGGCCTCGCCGAAATAGTCCCGCGCCAGATTGTCGGTCGACAATGCAGCCGTGTGATAGGTCGGCAGCGTGATGAGGTGATGGAAGATGCCCGCCCGCGCCGCGGCGTCCTTCTGAAAGGTGCGGATCTTTTCATCAGCCTCGCGGCCAAGGTCGGTGGCGTCGTAATCCGCGCTCATCAACCGGGCGCGATCATAGGCGGACACATCCCTGCCCTCGGCCTGCCAGCGGTCGAACACCTGGCATCGGAAGTTCAGCGTCCAGTTGAAGCTGGGCGAATTGTTGTAGACCAGCTTGGCATTGGGAATGACCTCGCGGATGCGATCGACCATGGCGGCGATCTGCTCGACATGCGGCTTCTCGGTTTCGATCCACAGCAGGTCCGCGCCGTTCTGAAGCGAGGTGATGCAGTCCAGCACGACTCGATCCTCGCCGGTGCCGGAGCGGAACTGGAAGAGGTTGGAGGCGAGACGCTTGGGGCGCAGCAGCTTGCCGTCGCGGGCGATGACGACATCGCCGCGCAGGGTGGACGGGTCGGCGACCTCCTCGACATCAAGGAAGCTGTTATACTGGTCACCCAGGTCGCCGGGCTCGCGGCTGAAGGCGATCTGCTTGGTGAGGCCCGCGCCGAGCGAATCGGTACGGGCGACGATGATGCCGTCATCGACCCCCAATTCGAGGAACGCGTAGCGGCAGGCGCGGATCTTCGCGAGGAAGTCCTCGTGCGGAACCGTGACCTTGCCGTCCTGATGGCCGCACTGCTTTTCGTCCGAAACCTGATTCTCGATCTGGAGCGCGCAGGCCCCGGCCTCGATCATCTTCTTGGCGAGCAGATAGGTGGCCTCGGCATTGCCGAATCCGGCGTCGATGTCGGCAATGATCGGGACGATGTGAGTTTCGTGATTGTCGATCGCCGTGGTGAGGCGATGGACCTCAACCTCGTTGCCCGCCTCGCGCGCCTTGTCGAGGTCGCGGAACAGCATGCCAAGTTCGCGGGCGTCGGCCTGGCGCAGGAAGGTGTAGAGTTCCGCGATCAGCGCGGGAACGCTGGTCTTTTCGTGCATCGACTGGTCCGGGAGCGGGCCGAATTCGGAACGCAGCGCCGCGACCATCCAGCCCGACAGGTAGAGATATTTGCCCTTGGTTGTGCCGAAATGCTTTTTGATGCTGATCATCTTCTGCTGGCCGATGAAGCCGTGCCAGCAGCCTAGCGACTGGGTGTAGTTAGCGGGATCGGCATCATAGGCGGCCATGTCGCGGCGCATGATGGCGGCGGTGTGGCGGGCGATGTCGAGGCCGGTGGGGAAACGGTTCTGGAGGCGCATGCGGGCGACCGAGTCGGCGGCGATGCCGTTCCAGTTGGGTTCGTCGCTCAGGAGCGATGAGGCGCGGGTGATCTGTTGGGCGTAGGTCATGGAAATCCCCTGAATGAAGTAGCGAGTTGAACGCGTTTTGGGGGAAGGCGGGCCGGGCCGGGAGGGGTCGTGCGGTTCAGTTGTCGATCTTTACAAACTTCTTCTGTATAGTTGTAAGGTCTGCACAGGAGCCCCGCATTCATGGCCAAGGATCGTCCCGTCTATATGGGCCCGCGCTTGCGGCGGCTGCGGCGGGAGCTGGGGCTGACGCAGTCGGACATGGCGGCGGACCTCGAGATATCCGCATCCTATGTCGCGCTGCTGGAGCGCAACCAGCGGCCCCTGACCGCCGATATGCTGCTGCGGCTGGCGCGTACCTACCGGATGGACATGAGCGAACTGGCGGGAGACGGCGGCGCGGAGCAGACGGCCCGGCTGCAGGCGGTGCTGAAGGACCCGATGTTCGCGGACATCGACCTGCCCGCGCTCGCCATGCAGGATGTCGCGATCAACTATCCGGGGTTCAGCGAAGCGCTGCTGCGGCTGCATACCGCCTATCGGGAAGAGCAGCTGGCACTGGCGGACCGGAGCAGCGATCGCACGCAAGCAGCGGAGCAGGCCCCCGATCCTTCGGCCGATGCCCGCCGGTTCCTGGGCGCGCGGCGCAACAGCTTCCCGCCGCTCGACGATGCGGGCGAACGGCTGGCAGCGGATATCGAGCAGGCAGGCGGCACGGCAGCATGGCTCAAGAGCAAACATGGCCTGCGCATCCGCCGCCTGCCGCCTGACGTGATGGCGGGATCGATGCGCAGGCTGGACCGGCATCGCGACGCTGTGCTGGTCAATGACGCGCTGGACGGACCAAGCACCGCGTTCCAGCTGGCGCTGCAGATCGCCTATCTGGAAATGCGCGGCGAAATGGAAATGCTGCTGAAGGACGGGCAGTTTTCCAGCGCGAGCGGGCGGCAACTCGCGCGCCAGGGCATCGCCAATTATGGCGCGGCGGCCATCCTGATGCCCTATGGCAGCTTCGCCAAGGCAGTGGAGGCACGACGCTACGATGTCGAGGCGCTGGCCCGGCAGTTCGGGACGAGCTTTGAACAGACGGCGCACCGGCTGACCACCCTGCAGAAGCCGGGGCAGGAACGGGTGCCCTTCTTCTTCCTGCGCGTCGACAAGGCGGGCAATATCAGCAAGCGGCTGGACGGCGCGGGCTTTCCCTTTGCCCGACATGGCGGTTCATGCCCGCTCTGGTCGATCCATCATGTGTTCGAGCGTCCGGATGAAGTGGTGACGCAATGGCTGGAGCTGCCCGATGGACAGCGTTTCTTTTCGATTGCGCGCAGGGTCGCTGCTGGCGGTGGCGGCTGGGGCGCGCCGCGCGTCGAGCGGGCGATTGCGCTCGCCTGCGCCGCGGACCATGCCCATCGGCTGATCTACACGCAGGGAATGGGGCCGTCCGAGCCGACACCCATCGGGCTCACATGCCGCCTGTGCCACCGGAACCAGTGCATGGCGCGATCAGCGCCGCCGATCGGCCGTGAAATGCTGCCGGAGGATTTCCGCCGTGGCTATGCGCCGTTCGGCTTTGCGGATGGGTGAATATCAGCCCGTTTCCGTCGCTCCCGGACTTGATCCGGGTTCGACTGCCTGCAGCGTCCAGAAAAGCGAGACCCCGGATCAAGTCCGGGGTGACGATCACATCATGGTCGCGCACTGAGGCGCTGATGATCGCCTCAGCCAACCGCACGGGTCGGCGACGCCACCGCTTCGGCAGGTGTCGCGAGCCAGTCGAGGGCTTCCTGTTCGGTTGCGAAATAGCCGTAGCTGGTGATGACATTCTCCAACCGTTTGGTCTGCATGCGCAGCAGCATCGAAGGCGAGACGACCGCGATCCGGCCCGTTTCTGAATCCTTGTTAGAATAAGCGAGGCGGCCCAGCGCCTCGCTGACTTCCGCCGAGTGGATTTCCGTGCGGCTGTTGACGAGGGTATCACACAGGGGATCAGCGGTGCGCATGACATCGGCTATAGCGCGACCGAACTGATCGACCACATCCAGATTCCAGAAGCCGAAAGTGGAGATAAGCAGGAGGTTGCGATCGCTGTCATAGCGGACTTCGAAAAAGCCATCCAACTTGCGCATCTATCCCTCCTACTTCGAAGGGCTCGTCAGTCCCCCCGCAAATCCAACCAGGCAACCACATCATTGTCGGTGGCGATGAAAAGCCCGTCCTGAATCTCTTCGGGCTGTTGCTGCGCGATATGCACGGCTTCGCTTAACGGGCCGTAAAAAAGCGTCGTGGCGGCGCCGCCTTCTTCGCTGTCGCTCAAATGATAGAGGCGGACGGTGGCGGAATCATAGGTCGTGCGCATACCGCATTATCGGTTCCGGCCTGGCCGCGCGCAAGACGGCCGGTCAGCGGAGGGCCAGTCAGCGGCGATCCGTGACCTTGATGCCGCCCGCCAGCCGATTCGCGCCGATCTTCACCGGGTCAGCGGTGAAGTTGGCGACGAAGCTGCTGCCCCGTTGCAGTCCAGGCACGAAAGATGCGCTGTTGCCGGTGATCGAAAGGCCGCTGCTGTCATGTTCGCGCCCTTCGGGTGCGACGGTGATGAAGGCGCTGTGATTGTCCTTGTCCCGGCCCTGCACCATTTCATTGCCGCTGATCTCTCCGCTCGCGCCGTTGGAGAGGTCGATCATATAGTTGGTGAGATGGCCATGGCTGTCGTCGAAACTGTTGCCGGTGATGGTGACGCGCGCCGTGCGGGTTTTCAGATAATGGCCGCCATCGCCCTGGTCGAAGCGCGAGCGCGTGACCTTCAGGCTGCCATAACGGCCGATATAGATGCCATGGGCGCAATCCAGATCACGGTCGCACCGGCCAAGATGGCGGAAGGTGGATTTGTCGATGGTGACGCTGTTGCCCGGCGCATCGCCGCTCAATATGCCCTGTTCGCTGTTGCGGAACAGGCTGTTGGTGACGGTGAGGTTGCCGCTTTCCAGCCGGATGCCCGCGCCATTGCCGTCCGGCACGCGCAGATTCTGGAAGATGATGCCATCGATGCTGCTTGACCGGCCACGCAGCACCAGCGCCGCCTTGCCCTCGCACGGCACGCCGTCGAGAATGACGCTGCCCGGCGCCTGGGCGCGGAAGGCGACGTCGCCGCCCTGCTGCACCGCGCATTGGGCATAGGTGCCCGGCGCGATCAGGATCGTGCCCTTGCCATTGCCGATCGCCGCCACCGCATCCTTGAGCGCGCTGTAGCCGCGCCCGCTCTCCGCCACGGTAAAGGGCGTCGGCATCCCTTGCGCCAGGGCAGCGGCGCCAGCGGCGGCGGAAATGAGCAGGATCGTGGACAGGATACGCATATCCAAAGACATAAGCGCGGCAGGCAGAGCGGCCAATGCGGAGTCGTGGTTAACAAAATCCTGTTCCGGGACAGGTAAGATAAGGGCCGATCTTCCTACGCCGACGGGAACGGCGCGCGCCCGAGCCGCTTTAATGCATGTACATGCTTCAACTTCACCGCCATTGACCCTAAGCCAGTCATACGAATGACCGTGGCTGCTCCCCTGCTTCGATCCATGGCTGTCCTTCTGGGCACGGCCGCGATGATCGCGGGCTGCTCACAGGAGGCGAGCGGGCCCGTGACGGTGAGCGTGATCGGATCGCCCGCCGATTTTTCCAAGCCGCTCGAAAACCTGCCGGACCCCGGCGCGAAGCTGATGCTGGAGGCGACGGCGCAGGGACTGGTGGCCTTCGACGCGAGCGGCGAGATCTTGCCCGCGCTTGCCCAGCGGTGGATCGTCGAGGAGGATGGGCGAAGCTATATCTTTCGCCTGCGCCGTGCCGAATGGCCCGATGGGTCGAAGGTGACGGCGGGCGATGTCGCCCGGCTGCTGACCGCCCGGATCGATGCGTTGCGGCGGCTTGACCCCGATGGGCCGCTGGATGCGGTGGAGGCGGTCGTGCCGATGACCGGCGAGGTGATCGAAATCCGCCTGTCCCAGCCTCGGCCCTATTTGTTGCAGATGCTGGCGCAGCCGCAGATGGGCCTGTTGTCGCGCCAGGGCGGCACTGGCCCCTACCGGCGCGAAAAATGGGGCAAGGCGCTGATCCTGACGCCGGTCGACAGGGCAAGCAACGGCGAAGAGGGCGAGGAGGCGAAGGCGGCGGGCTGGGAAACGCGTATCCTGCGCGCGGAACGGGCGGCGCTGGCGATCATCCGCTTCCGTGAAGGCAGGGCAGAGGCGGTGCTGGGCGGGCGCTTCGCCGACCTTCCGCTGCTGGTGCCCGCAGGCGTGGACCGCGATGCCGTGCGGGTCGATCCGGTGCAGGGGCTGCTGGGCTTCGCGGTGACGGGCAAGGGCAAGCTGCTCGACGATGACGGCGTGCGGCGGGCGATCAACATGGCGATCGACCGCAGCCAGTTGCCGATCCTCTTCCCCTTGGGAGGGTGGGCGATCACCGAGCAGATCGTCCCCGCGCAGATGGACCTGCCCCGCATGCCGACGGCGCCGGATTGGCCGGGGCTGTCGCTGGATGACCGGCGCGCGGCGGCAAGCGCCGCCATCCGCCGCTGGCGCAGCGACAATGGCGATCCGCCGCCGCTGCGCGTGGCATTGCCCGAAGGACCGGGCGCAACCAGCCTGTTCGCGCTCATTCGCCATGATCTGGGGCTGATCGGCCTTGATGCCGAGCGGGTGGGGATGAAGGCGGACGCCGACCTGCGCTTGATCGATGAGGTCGCCGCCTATGACAGCGTTCTCTGGTATCTCGGCCGGGTGGGCTGCGCGCGGAAGGTGCATTGCTCGCAAGAGGCCCATGCGCAGTTGCAGGCGGCAAGTCTCGCGACCAGCGCCGCAGAGCGGATGGCGCGGGTGGCGCAGGCCGAGGCGCTGATGCAGGCGCATAACGGCTACATCGCGCTGGGCGCGCCTGTCCGCTGGTCGCTGGTCACGCGGCGGCTGACCGGTTTCATGCCATCGCCCCGTGCGCGGCATCCATTGAACCATCTGTTCCGCGGCACCAATTAGGCCGTGAGCCCAAGGACGAGGAGGATCAGCCATGGCGTTATCGCAGGATCAGTTCGACCGGATGGTGCGTGACATGCCGGGCTTTGGCCGCGATCCCGCGTCCGTGCGGCGGCGGATCGAGGCGATGGAAGCGATGCTGGAGGGGATGTTCGTCATCCCCGGCACGAACCGGCGCGTGGGGCTGGATAGCCTGGTCGGCCTGATCCCGGTGGTCGGCGACATCGCTACTGCGGCCATGGGTGCCTGGATCGTGTGGGAAGCGCGCAACCTCGCCATGCCGAAATGGCAGCTGACGCGGATGGCGGCCAATGTCGGGTTCGACACGCTGGTGGGCGCGATCCCCTTTGCGGGCGATGTGTTCGACTTTCTGTTCAAGTCCAACACCAAGAACCTGCGGATCATCCGCAAGCATCTGGACAAGCATCATCCTTCGACGGTGACGATCGACGCCTAGGCGGCGTTAGTCGGAGGGGATTTGCGCGTTGGGATCCAGGTCCAGCTTGAGCGCCGGGCGGCGGGCAGGTGCGGCGCGGGCCTTGGGCGGCAGGATGTTGGGGCCGGGCCGAATGCGCAGCTTGGCCGCTTCGGGCGCGCCGCGCTGGCTGGCGGGGCAGCGGGCATAATCCATCGCGCGGTCCATGCAGAGCGAGACTTCGCTCAGCCAGCCGCCACGCGCGGTCTTCACCCGGATCATGCCGGGGGAAAGCCCCTTGTTCGCGCGGGCGAACGCGGCGGTGAACTGCTTGACGGTGAGTGTGTCGCGCCGGGCCAGTTGAGCCATGTCGGGATAGCGGATGCCCTCGTACAAGGCGCGGGCGAGGTTGAAATAGAGCTCCGGCCGGGTCGTCATGCAGCTGCCATGCTTGGCCCATTCATGCTGGAGCAGCTGGGCAGACGGCGTGACGCAGAGATTCTGGCGGATGACTTGCCGAGGCAGAAGGTCGGCGGCGCGGCAATATTGCGGCCACTCGCGCCCGCTGCCTTCGGGCCAGAGGCCGTGCAGGACGAAGCCGAACTTGCCGTTGCGCCCGCCGCACTGGAACGCGCTGTCGCCGCCTCGCACGGTCGCACAATATTGCGGGGACCAGCTGAGCGCGAGGGTGTAGCCCGCGATTGGGAGCAGGCGGCGCGGCTCGTTGGTCGGCGGCAGTTCGATGCGCGGGCGGGGAACTTGCTGCGGGATCGAACAATAGGCCGCCTGCGCCAGCGCGGGGGCTGGCGCGGCGAGCAGGAGCAGGGCCAGCAGCCCTTTACGCAAAGGCGAAGTCCAGGCCGATGTCGGCGGCGGGGGCCGACTGCGTCAGGCGGCCGACGCTGATATAGGTGACGCCGGTTTCCGCCTTGGCGCGGATGGTCTGGAGCGTGACGCCGCCCGATGCTTCGGTCGGCACACGGCCTCCCACCAGCGTGACCGCGCCGCGCAGGGTGGGCGCGTCCATATTGTCGAGCAGCAAATGCGTGGCCCCGGCGGCGAGCGCGGGTTCGATCTGGTCGACGCGGTCGACTTCGACGATTATGCGCTCGATCCCCGCGGCGGCGGCGCGGCGGACGGCTTCCTCGACCGATCCTGCGACCGCGACATGATTGTCCTTGATCATCGCCGCGTCCCACAGGCCCATGCGGTGATTGGTCGCCCCGCCCTGCCGCGTCGCATATTTTTCCAGCACGCGCAGGCCGGGGATGGTCTTGCGCGTGTCGAGCAGGGTCGCGCCGGTGCCCATGATCGCATCGACATAGGCGCGGGTCATGGTGGCGATGCCGGTCAGGTGCTGGACGGTGTTGAGGGCGGAACGCTCCGCCGTCAGCATGGCGCGCGCCTTGCCCCGGATGCGCATGATGTCGGTGCCCGCCGCAACGCGATCGCCGTCTTGCCGGAGCAGTTCGATCTCAACCTCCGGGTCGAGCGCACGGAAGAAGGCGGCGGCAATAGGGAGCCCCGCCAGCGTGACAGCGTCGCGGCTGTCCATCACCCCTTCGAAGATCGCATCGGCGGGAATGACGGCCTCGCTCGTGACGTCGCGGCCGTCAGGGCCGAGATCCTCGGCGAGAGTGGAGGCGATGAAGGCGTCGAGGTCGAAGCCGGGCAAGGTGAAGGTCATGGAAATCCCCTTAGGGTCCAGATGAAATTTTGACCCCGTTCGCCCTGAGCCTGTCGAAGGGCTCTCCCTCCTTGCCAGGAAAGGGGCTTCGACAGGCTCAGCCCGAACGGATTATTGTTCGGTAACAGAAATTCAGCGGTTGCCCACGTCGCCCTTGCCCACCGTGCCGCTGGCGAGTTCCAGCATCCGGTCGAGGCTCTTCTTGGCGGCGAGGCGCAGGCCTTCCTCCATCTCGATGCGGGGCTGGAGGTCGCGCAGCGCGAGGTAGAGCTTTTCCATCGTGTTGAGCGCCATGTAGGGGCACACGTTGCAGTTGCAGTTGCCGTCGGCACCGGGCGCGCCGATGAAATTCTTTTCCGGCACCGCCTTGCGCATCTGGTGGATGATGTGCGGTTCGGTCGCGACGATCAGCGTGTCGCCGGTCATCGTCTTGGCATATTGCAGGATGCCGCTGGTCGAACCGACATAATCGGCATGGTCGACGATATAGGGTGGGCATTCCGGGTGCGCGGCGATCGGCGCGTCGGGATGCTGGGCCTTGAGCTTGAGCAGCTCGGTCTCGCTGAACGCCTCATGGACGATGCAGACGCCGGGCCACAGCAGCATGTCGCGGTTGAACTTGCGCTTCAGATAACCGCCCAGATGCTTGTCGGGACCGAAGATGATCTTCTGGTCGCGCGGGATCTGGGACAGGATGGTTTCGGCGGACGAGCTGGTGACGATGATGTCGGACAGCGCCTTCACCTCGGCCGAGCAGTTGATGTAGCTCAAGGCGATATGATCGGGATGCGCCTCGCGGAACGCCTTGAACTGGGCGGGCGGGCAGCTGTCTTCAAGGCTGCAACCGGCGTCCATATCGGGCAGAACGACGATCTTTTCCGGGCTCAATATCTTCGCGGTCTCTGCCATGAAGCGCACGCCGCAAAAGGCGATGACTTCCGCGTCGGTTTCCGCCGCCTTGCGCGATAGCTCAAGGGAGTCGCCGACAAAGTCGGACAGGTCCTGAATTTCCGGCTTCTGGTAGTAGTGGCCGAGGATGACGGCGTTGCGTTCCTTGCGCAGCCGGTCGATCTCCGCGCGCAGGTCAGTCCCCTGTGGAATTCCAGTGATGGCGTTCATGTCCCTAACTCCTCACGGGCCTTACCCTGCGCGCCCCTAGCGGGCGGCGCGGCGGTTGGCCAGTACCTCATTGATCGGCGTCGTAACGTCCCATTGGTCGCGATTGTCGCCAGCGCGCTCCGCCGGGAAGGTGACGATCACCCGCGCGCCACCCTGCCCGGCCGCTTCCAGTGGCGCCGCCATCAGCTTTGCGAGCGCGGCGCGGCCATATTCCCGGGCGCGCGCCATGCGGGCGGGAGAGCGCGCCTCCTGCTCGGCCCGGCCCTGCGCATGGGCGGACACACGGCGGCTCAATTCCTCGCCCGCCTGCCGGGTGACGAACAGGCCGCTGGTGCGCACCAGCGTCCTTGCCGCCTCATCGACATTGGGCCT
The DNA here is from genome assembly GCF_054771735.1 of Sphingobium sp. TomMM35A. Taxonomy (NCBI): domain Bacteria; kingdom Pseudomonadati; phylum Pseudomonadota; class Alphaproteobacteria; order Sphingomonadales; family Sphingobiaceae; genus Sphingobium; species Sphingobium sp. TomMM35A. The sequence goes on along the minus strand of NZ_BSRC01000001.1, from coordinate 113,236 downwards.
GGCGGGCTTCACGTCCGGTGCGTTGACGATCAGCGTGCGGCTGTCGGCATTCCATTCCAGATCGTCCGCGCCGATGCGGCTGACGTCGATGAAATAATCCACGGAAAAGGGCATCTTCACGACCTGATCCGACTTCAGCAAGCCAAAGCCGCGCACGTCGCGCGCCGTGCTCTGGATCGTGCCGGACATTTCGGACACCTTGAGGCTCGATGCGCCCGCAAAGCGGTCCGCTATGATCTTCGTGACGGCCGACCCATCATCCTCGACGCTGACCACATAATCGCGGTCATAGCTGCGCAAGCCGAGCAGCAGCGCGCCGCCGATCATCAGGACCAGCAGGGCGGCAAGGACGGGCGTCCGAAACCTGTTCAGCGCAACCGCCATCGGCCATCCTCCGCCGCAGCGGCAATGCCGCGCCCGTCGAGGTCGATCAGATGGGCAAGGACCGATCGTCCCGCCGCCGAATAGAGGCGCGGATCAACGCCCTTGTACATCTCCGCCACCATGGCGGGGATCTGTGACGCGCCGTTGCGCTCAAGGAACCGGACGATCTGGCCTTCGCGCTGCTTGCGATGGCCCATCATGCCGCGCACCAGCCGCTGCGGGTTCTGCACCGGCTCACCATGGGCGGGATAATAGATCGCATCCTGCCGGTCGAGCAGGCGCTGCATTGATCGCATATAGTCGGCCATGTCCCCGTCCGGCGGCGAGATGACGCTGGTCGACCAGCCCATCACATGATCGCCGGTGAACAGCGCATTTTCCTCCAGCAGCGCGAAACAGAGATGGTTGGAGGTGTGGCCGGGCGTCGCCAGCGCTTCGAGCGTCCAGCCTTCCCCCGCCACCTGTTCGCCGTCGCCAAGGATGCGGTCCGGACTATAGGTCGGGTCGAACGCGGCGTCCGCTCGCGGGCCGTCATCGTCCAGAACGAGCGGCGCGCAACCGATAACGGGCGCCCCGGTCTGCGCCGAAAGCGGCGCGGCGGCGGGGCTGTGGTCGCGATGGGTGTGAGTGCAGAGGATCGCCCGGACGGGCCGGTCGCCGATGGCGGCAAGCAATGCGTTCAGATGCGCGTCATCCTCCGGCCCCGGATCGATGACGGCGAGGTCGGTCGTGCCGATCAGATAGGTCTGCGTGCCCGTATAGGTGAAGGGCGACGGATTGGGCGCGAGGACGCGGCCGATCCGCGGCGCGATCTGCAGCAGCGTGCCGGTGGGCATGTCGGCCATGTCAGGAGCGGTTGCCATGCGCCTCATGTGCCCATCTGGCGCGGATTTTCAAGGTCCGGTGCATGGTAAGGGATTCCGTTCGGGCAAGTCATGGCCTAGAATTCAGGTCATGAGCGCGGGCAGTGACATGGTTGAAGGATGGCGTCGGCATCTGGCGCTGGACCGGCGGCGCTCCACGCATACGGTGCGCGCCTATATGGCGACGGCGGAGCGGCTGATCGCCTTCCTCGAAGAACATCGCGGCGAGGCGGCGACGGCGGCCCTGTTGCAGAGCGTGGAACAGGCCGATCTGCGCGCCTTCCTGACGGCGCGGCGGATGGACGGCATCGGCAATGTGTCGGCGGCGCGGGAATTGTCGGCGGTGCGCGGCTTCCTGAAGTTCATCGGCGGCGAGGATGCGCGGGTGCCTGTGCTGAAAGGCCCGAAGGTGAAGCGCGGCCTGCCACGACCGATTTCGCCTGACGAGGCGGTGGCCCTGGCGCAGGATATCGCCGAGACCGCGCGTGAGGGGTGGATCGGCGCGCGCGATTGGGCGGTGCTGCTGCTGCTATACGGCGCGGGGCTGCGCATTGGCGAAGCCATGGGGCTGATGGGCGATGTCCTGCCGCTTGGCGATACGCTGCGGGTGACGGGCAAGCGCGGCAAGAGCCGACAAGTGCCGCTGCTGCCCCAGGTGCGGGCGGCGATCGAGGCTTATGTGGCGGCCTGTCCCTATCCGGCTGGCCGTGGCGAGCCCTTGTTCCGTGGCGCGCGAGGCGGGCCGTTGTCGGCGGCCTTGATCCGGCGGGCGGTGCAGGGCGCGCGGGGGCGGCTAGGGCTGTCGGACCGGACGACGCCGCATGCGCTGCGGCACAGTTTCGCGACGCATTTGCTCGGGCGCGGGGCGGACTTGCGGTCGCTCCAGGAACTGCTGGGGCATGCGAGCCTGTCCTCGACGCAGATCTATACGCAGGTGGATGCGGCGCATTTGCTGGATGTGTATCGGAATGCGCATCCCCGGGCTTGAAGGGGGGCGGACACATATTCCCCTCCCGCAGGCGGGAGGGGCCAGGGGTGGGCTGGCGCGACACAGAGGCATTATCCAACGGCTAGGTCGAAGCTCGCTCCGCTCGCGCCCACCCCCTAGCCCCCTCCCGCCTGCGGGAGGGGGAACAGGATATCACCCCCTTGGCTTCCAGGTCGCCAAGCGCCAGAGGTAGAGTATCACCGCGCCCACGACACAGGCCGTCGCCACGGGCCCGACATATTTATCGATATCGCGGAAATTCTGACCCAGCAGATAGCCCGCATAAGCCAGAATGATATTCCAGATCAGCGCCCCGCCCGCCGTCCAGGCGAGAAAGCGGACGTGCCCCATGCGGAACAGCCCGGCGGGGAGCGATATCATCGTGCGGAAGGCGGGCAGGAAGCGAAAAACGAACACGACGATCTGACCATATTTGCCGAAAATATGATCGAGCTTCTCCACGTCCCGCCATTCCAGCGTGGCCCATCGGCCATAGCGGTCGACCAGCGGCTTGAGGCGATGAAAGCCCAATATGTGCCCGACCAGATACCAGAAATAATTGCCGACGGTGGTGCCGATCGTGCCCGCCAGCAGCAGCCACTCCATCGCCATCCGGCCCTGCCCCACGCGAATGCCGCCGATGCCCATGATGAGTTCGGACGGCACAGGCGGGAAGACATTTTCCAGCACCATGAGGAGGAAGATGCCCCAATAGCCGCCCGCGTCGATGAGGTGGAGGACCCAGTCAGTCATGCGACAGGCCGCCCGGCACTGTTACGTGCTCCTGCGAAGGCAGGAGCCCAGTTCGACCGGGGGGCCTGGGCTCCTGCCTTCGCAGGAGCACGCTGCGCCATTCTGGTCAGGCAGCCACCCGCTCGGCGAGGCGGGCGTCGATCGCGTCCCAGATCATGCCGCCCGTATCCGTGCCGTTGAACGCGTCGATCGACACGATGCCGGTGGGCGATGTCACGTTGATTTCCGTCAGCCATTCGCCGCCGATCACGTCGATCCCGACGAACAGCAGCCCGCGCCGCTTGAGTTCCGGGCCCATAGCCGCGCAGATCTCCAGCTCGCGGTCGGTCAGCTCCGTCTTCGCCGCCGATCCGCCCACCGCGAGGTTCGAGCGGATTTCGCCTGCGCCGGGAATGCGGTTGATCGCGCCTGCGATGTCTCCGTCGATCAGGACGATGCGCTTGTCGCCTTGCGCCACGCCGGGAATGAAAGCCTGAACCATGAAGGGCTCGACCCATGAAGCGTTGAACAGTTCCACAAGCGCCGAAAGGTTCGCGCCGGATTGCCCGACATGGAAGACCGCGTTGCCCGCGTTTCCGTAGAGCGGCTTGACGACGATCTCGCCATGTTCGGCAAGGAAGCTCTTCACCTCGGCCAGGTCGCGGGTGATCATCGTGGGCGGCATGAAGCGGGCATAATCGAGCACGAACAGCTTTTCCGGCGCATTGCGGACGGCGGCGGGATCATTGACCACCAGCGTTTCGGCCTGCACCCGCTCCAGCAGATGAGTGGCGGTGATGTAGCTCAGGTCAAAGGGCGGGTCCTGCCGCATCAGCACGACATCGACGTCGCGGCCGAGGTCGAGCATTTCCGGCTCACCGAAGGCGAAATGGTCGCCGTCCACCTTCTGCACCTTCACCGGGCGCGCCTTTGCCAGTACGCGGCCGTCGCGATAGGTAAGGTCGGGCGCGAGATAATGGTATAGCCGGTGCCCCCTCGCCTGCCCCGCCAGCATGATGTGGAAGGTGGAATCGCCCTTGATGTTGATCCCTTCCATCGGGTCCATCTGCACGGCGACGGTGAGAGGGTTGAGTTCGGTCATCTGCTTTTACGTCTCCGTTCGGGCTGAACCGGACGAGAGCGGGTCAGCCCCCATGCCAGACATTCGCCAGATGGCGCGGCGGGCGGCCCGGCGCAAGGAGGATCACATCGATTCGCATGTCATCGCCCGGCTTGGCGAGGTCGTAGAACAGCATTTCGGCAGCCGCAGCCACGCGGGACAGGCGGCGTTCGTCGATCGCGAGGTCAAGATCAGCACCGGTCGCGCGGGCCTTCACCTCGACAAAGGCCAGCATCGCGCCGCGCCGGGCGACAAGGTCCACCTCCCCCGCAGGCGTGCGGAGGCGGCGGCCGACGATCTGCCAGCCCTTGAGCCGCAGCCACCATGCGGCGATCCGCTCCGCTTGGCGTCCGCGCTTTTCAGCAGCCTGCCGCTTCACCCCTTCAGTTCCAGCGCGCGATCGTACAGGGCGCGGCGATCGAGGCCGAGCTTCTTGGCAACCTCCCCCGCCGCCTTGGAGACCGGGAGCCGCTCCATTGCTTCGATGAGGGCAGCGTCGGCATCTTCTGCGCTGGCAGGCGGGGCTTCGCCGGGCGGGCCGACGATGACGACGATCTCCCCCTTGGGCGGCGCGTCGGCATAGCGGGCGGAAAGTTCGCTCAAAGTGCCGGTGCGGGTTTCCTCGAACGCCTTGCTGATCTCGCGGCTGACGGCGGCATCGCGATCGCCCAGCCCCTGCGCCATGGCGGCGAGGCTTTCGGACAGGCGCGGGCCGCTTTCGTAGAAGATGAGCGTGGCGCGCAGGGCCGCGACTTCGGCCAGGGCATCGGCCCGCGCCTTCTGCTTCACCGGCAGGAAGCCCATGAAGAGAAAGCGGTCGGTCGGCAGCCCCGACAGGGTGAGCGCGGCGATGGCGGCGCTGGGCCCCGGCAGCGTCACAACGCTCCGCCCCGCCGCGCGCGCATCGCGGACCAGCTTGTAGCCCGGATCGGAGATGAGCGGCGTGCCCGCGTCTGAAAGCAGCGCGACTGATTCGCCCGCCATCCGCTCGATCAGGCGCGCGCGGACCCCTTCGGCGCTATGGTCATGATAGGGGATCATCGGCCGATCCGACCCGGCGTGACGCAGCAACCGTGCGCTCACCCGTGTATCTTCCACGGCGATCACATCGGCGCGGCGCAGGACATCGGCCGCGCGCGGGCTAAGGTCTCCAAGGTTGCCGATCGGCCCTGCAACGATGTAAAGCCCGGGTTCCAGCCCCGAAGTTGTATTTTCCATAAGGACGCCAGATGACAGAGACGGATGCCCTCCGGCAAGCGGACATGTTCGCGGCAATGAAGCGCGGCGCGCGCATCCTCTTCGCCGCCAGCGCCCTGGCGCTCGCTGCCTGTCAGTCGATCGTGCCGCGTGGACCCGCGCCCGTCCGTCCTTCCGAGCCTGTCCCGACCGGCCCCGACGTGACGCAGGGCCTGCCCACCGATGCGCAGCGGCACCGCGTCGCGCTGCTGGTGCCGATGAGCGGCCCCAATGCGGGCGTCGGCCAGTCGATCGCCAATACCACCACCCTCGCCCTCCTGGATACCAAGGCGGACAAGGTGCGCATCACCACCTATGACACCAGCATGGGCGCGGCGGCGGCGGCGAACCGGGCGCTGGCGGAAGGCAATCGCCTGATCCTGGGCCCGCTGCTGGCAGAAGACGCGCGGGCCGTCGGGCCGATCGCGGCGCGGGCTAACGTGCCGGTCATCAGCTTTTCCAACGATGTGAGCGTTGCCGGAAACGGCGTCTACATCATGGGCTACATCCCCGGCCAGTCGATCGAGCGCGTGGTCGACTTCGCCAAGGGCAAGGGACTGTCGAAGTTCGCCGCGCTGGTGCCCAAGGGCATGTATGGCGAGCGTTCCGGCACATCGCTGCTGCGCGCCGTAGAGGGCGCGGGCGGCACGGTCGTATCGATGCAGACCTTCGACCGGACGCCAGCGTCGATGACGGCGGCGGTCAAGAAGTTGCAGGCATCGTCCAGCTATGACGCACTGCTGATCGCCGACAGCGGGCGGGTGGCTTTGCAGCTTGCCCCCATCGTGCGGAAGAATGGCGGCGCGACAGCGCGGCTGCTTGGCACGGAATTGTGGAATACGGACAGCAGCCTCGGCTCCAGCCCCGCGCTGCGGGGAGCCTGGTTCGCCAGCGTGTCGGACGGCCTCTACGGGCAACTGGCGAGCAAATATCGGGCGCGCTACGGCAGCGCGCCGTTCCGCCTGTCGGCGCTGGGCTATGATGCGGTGCTGCTGACCGTGCGCATCGCGCGCGACTGGCGGCCCGGCACCCCCTTCCCGGCGGCGCGGCTGCGCGATGCGGGCGGCTTTTCCGGGATCGACGGGGCGTTCCGCTTCGGACGCAGCGGGATAGCCGAGCGAGCGCTGGAAGTGTCGGAGATTGGTGCGGGCACCTACACGGTGGTGGCTGCGGCACCGAAGGCTTTCGGGGAGTAGTAACCACCTTTCGCCCAAACTCTTCCGTTCGGGCTGAGCCTGCCGAAGCCCTTGTCTTCCAAGGGGGGAAGCCCTTCGACAAGCTCAGGGCGAACGGAGGTAGCGCTTAGCCTTTGATCCGCCCCGTGGGCAGGATCAGCGGCCATTCGCCATTCGCATCGATGCACGCGGAAATGCCGTAGACTTGGGCAAGGCTCTGCTCCGTCAGCACGTCCATCGGCTTGCCGTCCGCGACCAGCCGCCCCTGGTCCATCAACAGCAGCCGGTCGCAATATCGCGCCGCCATGCCCAGGTCGTGCAGCACGGTTACAACCAGCGATCCTGCCCGCGCTTCGGCCTTCAGCAAGTCCATGACATCAAGCTGATGCCCCGGATCAAGCGCGGCAAGCGGTTCATCAGCGATGAGCGAGGGCGCTCCCACCGCCAATGCGCGGGCGAGGAGAACACGGGCCCGTTCGCCGCCTGACAATTCTGTCGCGATCCGCCCCTTCAGGTGCAACACATCCGCGCGGGCAAGCGCCGCATCGACCACCGCCTCATCCTCTGCCGACAGCCGCGAGAGCGGGCCCAGATGCGGCATCCGCCCCAGTGCGACCAGCCGCTCCACCATCAAGGGCCAGTGCAATGTCTGCCCCTGCGGCAGATAGGCGACCACACGCGCGATGTCCTTGCGGCCGATATTGGCGATCGGCTTTTCATTGATCGACGCCGTTCCGCTCTCCACGCGCGCAAGGCCGAGCATCGCTCGGATTAGCGTCGATTTGCCCGCGCCATTGGGACCTATGATGCCGACCAGCTGCCCCGGCTCCAGCGCCGTAGTGACGCCGCGAACCGCAGCATGACGGCCAAGGCGCACCGACAGCTCCTGCGTGCGGATCGTCACCATAGCCGCCGCTCCCGCATCAGATGGACCAGGAAGACCGGCACACCCAACAGCGCCGTCAGAACGCCCAGCTTCAATTCGCTGCTGGTGGGAATGAGCCGCACGCCGATGTCCGCAAGCGTCAATAACGCCGCGCCGCCGAGCAAGGACGGAAGCAGGATCGCCGACGGCGAGCGATCAGTCAGCGGCCTGACGAGATGCGGCACGATCAGCCCGACAAAGCCGATCGCGCCAGACACCGCGACCGCGCCACCGACGCCGATGGCGACACCCAGCATCATGCGCAGCCGCGCCTTGGTGAGGTCGACGCCCAATGCCTGCGCGCCTTCTTCGCCCAAGGTCAGCGCGTCGAGACTGCGCCCGTCCGCGATCAGCAGCGCGGCTCCGACAAGCACGCAGGGCAAGGCGATCCAGACATGCGCATAGCTGCGATTTTCAAGGCTGCCCATCAGCCAGCTCATGATCTCCATCGCGGCGAAGGGATTGGGCGACAGGTTGAGCGACAGGCTGATCCCCGCCCCGGCGAGCGTTGCGACGGCAATGCCAGCGAGGATCAGCGTCAAAGGACTTTCCGATGGCCCGGCCAGCAGGAACAGCGCGCCGATCGCGATCAGGCTGGTGGTGATGGCCAGGATCGGCAGGATCACTGGATGAAGCTGCGCCAGCCCGAAATAGAGCGCGCCCACCGCCCCGAGCGCGGCTGCATTGGATGCGCCAAGCACCGAAGGTTCGGCCAGCGGATTGCGCAAATAGCCCTGCAATGCCGCTCCGGCGAGGCCGAGCATCGCGCCGACGATCAGCCCGAGCAGCATGCGCGGCACGCGCAGATCGATCAGGATGGCGCGGGCGACCTCATCGCCGCCGCCGCTCAGGACGGCAAGGATGCGAGGGGGTGAAAGCGGAACGGCGCCCAGCGTGAGCGAGCCCAGCGCTGCGATGAGAGTCAGCGCGGTGAGAACCGGGAGCAGAAGCGGATGGCGGCGCGCGCTCATGGCTTGCGCACTCCAAGGCCGCTGATACAGGTCGTAGTGCTCCTGCGAAGGCAGGAGCCCAGTTGCTTCACTTGAGCTGGGCTCCTGCCTTCGCAGGAGCCCAGCACGTTGCAGAGGCAGGATTGATGCGCGGAAAGATCATCGCGGCGCTTTGTGCGCTCAGCCTCACCAGCGCCGCCCCTGCCCCGCCACGCCGCATCGTGTCGCTCAACACCTGCGCCGACCAATATGTGCTGGCGCTCGCCGATCCGGGTCAGATCGCGGCGTTGAGCCCCTATGGCCATGATCCCGAATTGTCGGCAGCGGTGGCGAAGGCGCGGCGCTTTCCGGTGCTGAAGCGCCCGGCCGAAGAGGTGCTGGCGTTGCGGCCCGACTTGGTGATTGGCTTTCCTGATGGCACAGGCGGCGTGGTCGGCGCGCCCGATGGGCGATGGCGCAAGCTGGGCCTCGCGAGCGCAACCAGCTTCGCCGCAATCCGCGATCAGGTTCGTCAGGTCGCGGCGGCGGTCGGCCAGCGCGCGCGCGGCGAAGCGTTGATCAGGGGCATGGAGCGCGATCTTGCCGCCCTGCCCCGGCGCAAGGGCGGCGGGGTCGCGGCCTATTATCAGCGACGCGGCTACATGACGGGCACGGGCACCCTGGTCGATGAACTGATCCGGCGCGCGGGCCTCGTCAATCTGGCGGAAAAGCTCGGCAAGCCCGCGCTGGCGCAAGTGCCGCTGGAACAGATGATCGCAGCCAAGCCCGACTATCTGATCGTGGAAGAAGGCAGCGAAAACATCGTCGATCAGGGGACGGAGATGCTGCACCATCCCGCGTTGAGATCCATCCCCCGCATCCGTGTGCCCCAGGCCTGGACGGTCTGCGGCGGCCCCGCCTATGTGCAGGCCGCGCGCAGCATCATTGCCCAGGCGGATGCTGCGGGCAAAGAGAGGGCGCAGCCAAAGGCCGCGCCCCGGCGATGAAGCGGGGCGGCCGCCCACCCCGTTCATCTTTCACCGTCAGAAGCGGACACGCACGCCGCCATAGGCCGATCGGCCATAGGTGCTGTAGCCATAGACGGTCGCATATTCTTCGTCCGTGACATTGTCGATGCGGCCGTAAATCTCCAGATGCTCGTTGATCGGCAGCGAGGCGCGGAGGTCCAGCCGGGCGTAGCCGTCGAGACGCTGGGTGTTGGCGGCATCGTTGAAGCTGTCGCCGACCATGGTCACCGTTGCGCCAGTCGACAGGCCGAACGACCAATCATAGTCTGCCGAGACGCTGACGGCATCCTTTGCGCGGCGGGGAAGGCGCTTGCCTTCGTTGAGCCCGCCTTCGGACCGGTCGACAGCGTCGATATAGCTGTAGGCCGCTATGACCGTCAGCGCATCGACGGGCTTCAGCGTCAAGGCTGCTTCCACGCCCTTTGCACGGGTGCGGGTGAGGTTGACATAGCGGCCGAAAGGAAGGGCGAAGCCGTCGAAATAAATCTGGTCGCGGGTGTCGCGGCGAAACGCGGTGACAGAGATCATCGCGCGGCCCTCATCCAGGCTCTGATCGAAGCCGATGTCATAGCTTTTCGACCGTTCGGGCTTGAGGTCGAGATTGCCATAGGTGGCGTCGTAGATCTGGTACAGCGAAGGTGCGCGAAAGCCTTCGCCATAGCTGGCGCGGATATTGGTGCGGCCTTCATTGGGCGTGTAGTTGGCGTTGGCGCCAAAGGTGGTGGCGCCCCCGAATTGGCTGTGATCGTCATGGCGTACGCCGCCGGTAACCGACAAGCCAACAAAAGGCTTTACGACCGCAAGCGCATAGACGCTGTCGATGTTTACCTCTGCTCCGCTGACGACCTTATCGCCTGTGAAGAAGTCGTAGAAGAACGAGTCATATTTGGGCCGCTCATGCTCGTAGCCAAAGACCAGTTTGGCTTGATCCACCGGCTGATAGACGCCTTCATATTCAAATCGCAGGTTGGTGCCTGAATAGCCATAGTCAGGCGCGGAACTGGGCGCGAAGAAATAGTCGCGGTCATTGCGGAACCAGGTCACCGCCGCACGCTGCGTCAACTTGCCGTCGAAAGAGGAAAGGTTGAGCCCCGCATAGCCGACATATTGGTCAAGCTTGCTGCTATCCCTTGATTCAGCCGGCGCGCCAAAGAAGATGTCGGTATCGAGGTCCGCATGGATGTAATAGCCACGCAGGTCGAGGCTGAGATTGTCGGTGAAGGCGAGCTTCAGCTTCGCGTGGGTCGCGATATTTTCATAACCGTCCTTCTCCGTACCGCCCTGTGCCGCGGAGATGCCATCGGTACGGAAATAGGCGACGCCCGCGCTGCCCGATGCGATGCCGGTGCTGCCCGATATGTCAGCCTTTGCATTCAGCGTGTCGGCATAGCCATAATCCACCGATGCGCTGCCGCCAACGCCTTCGCCCGGCTCGGCCGACATGATGTTGACCACGCCGCCGATCGCCTGGCTGCCGTAGACCACCGAATTGGAGCCGCGCAGCACTTCGATGCGGCGGATGTTGCCCGTGAGCAGATTGCCGAAGTCGTAGGCATCGCCAATGACGCTCGGGTCATTGATCTTCACGCCATCGAGCAGCACCAGCGTTTGCGTCGTTTCCGCGCCACGGATCGAAATGCCGGTGACGCCGCCCACGGCATCGGCGCGGTTGAAACGGACGCCGGGCGTGGTGATCAGCAGGTCCGCGACGCTGACATTCTGGCGCGTCTCGATCGTCTTTTCATCGATCACCGTCACGGCCTGCCCGACTTCATCGGTCGGCTGCTCGATGCCGAGCGCGGTGACGACGATTTCGTCTGCGTCTTCGGCAAGCGCTGGGGTGGCGGCGAGGAGCGCCAGCAGCGAGATTCCGGTCTTGAACATATTCTGTCTTCCCTGAGCGCCATGCGACATGAGGCCAGGGCGTCCGCGCGAGCGGCCGGTGCGCGAGGGAGGGAGACGCCAATCCCGTCACGCGCACCGATGCGGCCCTGCGCCGCTTCGTCGCTCAGACGGAAAACCGTGCCCGGGCCGATCCCTGGACCCAGGCAAGAGCGACCATGCGCCGGCAGGTTTCCTGGCTCGCGGGTCGTCGCGGCGATGCACGGGCCTTCCCGGACGCGTGTCCAGTGGCTGGTCCCCCTCGCCTTCCCCTTTTGAAGGCATGCGGGTTTCCGGGTGCATCGCGCTCACCGCTTACAGTTGCAGGGGCAGCTGCGGATTTGGACGGATGAGCCGTCCGCACCGCATTCCCTTTCCGGCGCGATCTTATCGTCAGCGGTTGCCCGCTCACGCCGCGCGCCATAGGGGAAAGCGAGGGTTCTGCCAAGGAGTGGATCGATGCGATTACTGGGCGCTGTGCTTGCCGGGGGACGATCAAGCCGGTTCGGGAGCGACAAGGCGCTGGCGCTGATGCCGGATGGGCGCATGCTGATTGAACATGCGGTAGCAGCAATCGCGCCGCATGTGGAGACGGTGGTGGTCTGCGGGCGGACGGTCGAGGGGATGACCAGCCTCTCCGACCGGCCCGCGCCTGATATGGGACCGCTGGGCGGGCTGAACGCGGCACTGCATCATGCGCGGGACGAAGGCTATGACGCGGTGCTGACGACCGGGTGTGACATGCCGCTCTATCCGGCGGCGCTGGTGGAGGCGCTGGCGGGAGAAGGCGCTGCGGTGTTGAAGGGGCAGCAACTTGCCGGTTTCTGGCCTGCGGGGCTTGCAGATGAACTGGACGCGCATCTGGCTGAGGAGAATAGCCGGTCGATATATGGCTGGCTGGAGCGGATCGGCGCGCGGATCGTGGAGCGGGCGGATATCGTCCTGCCGAATATTAATCGACCGCAGGATCTTGCCGGATTGCCAAAAAGCTAGCTGCGCCGTGCTCCTGCCTTTGCAGGAGCACGTTGCTTATCGTGCTGAGCGGGTTGCACCCTATCGCCGAGCTGAACTTGCCGAAGCCCCCTCCCTTCCTTCCAACTAAGTTCGGGGGCGTTCGGCAAGCTCAGGGCAAAGGTCGCGGAGAGCCGGTCTTCAAAGCTGAAGAGCGACGCTCGTGGCGGCCTCTACTGGCATGGTCGTGCCCGCCACCGCTTCACCAATCAGAAGCAGGGTCGGATCTTCGTCGCTGATCGTGGCCACCAGAAAGGCAAGCGCCGACAGCTTCCCCCGGATCAGGCGTTCGGTGGGCAGCGAGACATTGACCGCCACCATCACCGGCGTCTCGGGATCGCGTCCGGCGGCGATCAGCTGGCGGCTGATCTCTCCGGCGGCGGCGCGCCCCATATAGATGCCGAGCGTGCCCCCGGGACGGGCGAGCGTTTCCCAGTCGAGCTTGAGCGGCTCACCGGCTTTCAGATGCGCGGTCACCAGTGTCAGGCCGCGCGCCTTGCCGCGCAGGGTGAGCGAGGCGTTGCCGCTTGCCGCCGCCGCGCTGGCAGTGGTGATGCCGGGGCAGATGTGGGTGCGGATGCCGTCAGCGGCGAGATGATCCATCTCCTCGGCCGAGCGGCCAAAGACCGACGGGTCGCCGCCTTTCAGGCGCACGACGCGCTTGCCTGCCTTTGCGGCGGCGAGGAGGAGGTCGTTGATGCTTTCCTGATCCTTGCTGTGGCGGCCGGAGCGCTTGCCGACGCTGACGCGCTCGATGCCCTGCGGGATGAGGTCGAGGACGCCGGGGCCGACCAGTGCGTCATAAAAGACGATGTCGGCCGCCGCCATCAGCTTTTCGGCCTTGCGGGTCAGCAGGTCCGGGTCGCCGGGACCTGCGCCGACCAGCCAGACTTCACCGGGGGCGATAAGTTCATTCGGCTGCATGGAGCGTCTCCTGCGGGATTTGGGCGAGGATGTTGGCGAGCGCGGGGCGGCAGGACCCGCAGTTGGTGCCCGCGCCGATCGCCTTGCCGATGGCGGGCACGTCGACCAGGCTCTGGTCGCGAATTGCGGCGACGATCTGGTTGAGGCCGATGTCGAAGCAGACGCAGATGGTCGGGCCTTTGTCAGGCTGGCTGCCGGGGCCGCGCGCCGCGAGGACGGAAGCGCCCACCTCTTCGGCTTCAAGCTGGCCGATGAGCCAGTCGCGCGTGGGGAGCAGGCCGGTGCGGGTCACGAAGAGGACGCCTGCCAGCTTGCCATCCTTGATAATCGCGACGCGGCGGGTGCCACGCGACATATCGACGGCCTCGACCCGGTCGCCCCTGGGCAGGCAGGCTTCGAGCCGGGCGGGATCGCCATTGCCCGCGACCTCGTAAAGCGCGCCGCCCGGCACGGTGACCTTTGTCGCCCACAGGCAGGGAACCCTGGCGGGCTGCTCGCCGCGCAGGATCAGGAAGCCCTTCCACTCGGTCGCGACTTTCTCGATGCTGGCGGGCGTCAGCTTGAAGCCGGGCTGACCGGAATGGGGATCGACCAGCGGGCGGGGGAGCAGGCCGGTGCGGCCGCCGGTCGAGATTTGATCGGTCCAGTGGATCGGGGTGAAAATCTCGCCCCTGCGCTGGCCCTCGCTGAACGCCACGCGGAAGATGCTGTTGCCCTGCGCCGTGAAAACCCGGGCCAGGTCGCCATGGGCAATGCCCAGTTCCTGTGCGTCCTCGGCATGGATTTCGACAAGCGGCTCCTCCCGATGACGGGCGAGCTTCGCCGACAGGCCGGTGCGCGTCATCGTGTGCCACTGGTCGCGATAACGGCCGGTGTTGAGCGTCATCGGCCACTGTTGGAGCGGCTCCTGAAGGTCCATCTGCTTGGCGAGTACCAGCCGCGCCTTGCCATCGGGGGTGGAGAAGCGACCATCCGCGAAGGGCTTGTCGCCACCCCAGCGGAAGGGCTCCATCGCCTCATAGGCGTCGTTGCCGATGGTCGCCTGCGCGCGCAGGTTGAGCAGCCGTGCACCATCATTCTGATAGGCGGTCAGGCGGGCATGTTCGCGCCAGATGTCGGCGGGCCGATCATAGGCGAAGGCGTTGCGCCAGCCCATGCGACGGCCGACTTCCTTGATGATCCACCAGTCGGGCTTCGCCTCGCCGGGCAGCGCCATGAAGGGGCGCTGGCGGCTGATGGTGCGGTCCGAATTGGTGACGGTGCCGTCCTTCTCTCCCCAGCCAGCAGCGGGCAAGCGAACGTCGGCATAGACGCTGGTGTCGGTGTCGGCGATGATGTCCGAGACGACGAGGAAGGGCACGGTCTCCAGCGCCTCGCGGACCCGGCCTGCGTCGGGCAGCGAGACTGCGGGGTTGGTGGCCATCACCCAGAGCGCCTTGATCCGGCCTTCGTTGATGGCGCGGAACAGGTCGACGGCTTTCAGGCCCGGCTTGGTCGCCATGGTGGGCGCGGCCCAGAAGCGGCCGACGCGTTCCACATTCTCCGGCGCGAAGTCCATATGGGCCGCCAGCGTCGAGGCGAGGCCGCCGACTTCGCGGCCGCCCATGGCGTTGGGCTGGCCGGTGATGGAGAAGGGCGCAGCGCCGGGCTTGCCGATCCGGCCGGTAGCCAAGTGGACGTTGATGATCGCGTTGACCTGATCAGTACCGCGGATCGACTGGTTGATGCCCTGGCTGAACAAGGTGACGGTGCGCGCGGTGGCGGCGAACAGCTTGAAGAATTGCTCCAGCAGCGCGGGCGCGATGTCGCAGGTCTTTGCCGTGGTCCAGAGATCATGGCCGGTGCGGATATGCTCCCAGAAGCCTTCGGGCGCATTGAGATGGTCGGCGATGAACGCAGGGTCGGTGACGCCTTCCTGATCGCACCAGGCGAGCAGACCGCTCATCAGGGCAACGTCGGTGCCAGGCTTTACGGCCAGGTGCAGGTCCGCGCCTTCGCAGGTTTCGGTGCGGCGTGGGTCGATCACGACCAGCTTGGTCCCACGCTCCGCTCGCGCCGCCTGAATGCGCTGATAGACGATCGGGTGGCACCAGGCGGTGTTGGAGCCGACCAGCACGATCAGATCGGCTTCGTCCAGATCGTCGTAGCTGGCAGGCACGATGTCCTCGCCAAAGGCGCGGTTATGGCCCGCGACCGCGCTCGACATGCAAAGGCGGCTGTTGGTGTCGATATTCGCGGTGCCGATGAAGCCCTTCATCAGCTTGTTGGCGACATAATAATCTTCGGTCAGCAACTGGCCCGAGACGTAGAAGGCGACGCTGTCGGGGCCGAAGCGATCGACGGTGTCGCGAAATTTCTTCGCGACGAGGTCCAGCGACTTGTCCCAAGTGGCGCGCTTGTTGCCGATCATGGGGTGCAGCAGGCGGCCGGTTAGGCCCACCGTCTCGCCCAGATGCGTGCCCTTGGAGCAGAGCCGCCCGCCATTGGCAGGATGCGCCTCATCGCCCTTGATCGTGACCGATCGGGGTCCGGTCGGCGTGGCCGAAATGCCGCAACCGACGCCGCAATAGGCGCAGGTAGTGCGGATGGCCTGGTTCATGCTCTTACCTCTTCTTCCCGAGGAACAAGAATTGGGTGGAGGCGCTTGCCGCAAGGGATGGCCAACAAGACACCCCCACCCAGATCCCCGCCATTATGGCTGGGGACCGGAAGCTCGATGCCGCTTTCAGGCAGCCGCCTTCAGCGCCGTGGGCCGAGCGATCAGGATGCGACCGCCCTCCTCCTTCACGGCGATGGTCGGCGTGCAGCCCTCGTCATTGCCCTGCGCCTCGCCCGTTTTCAGGGCGATGTTCCAGTTGTGGAGCGGGCAGGCGACGCTGTGGCCATGGACGATGCCCTGGCTCAGCGGCCCCTTCTTGTGCGGGCATTCATTGACCAGCGCGAAGACCTTGTCATCGCTGGTGCGGAAGACGGCGATTTCCTTTTCGCCGCCAATCTGCACCGTGCGAGCGCCGCGCTGGGGAATGTCGGCCAGCGTTCCGATGTCGATCCAATCGGTCATGGGTGTCACTCCGCAGCGATGGCAATGGGTTCGAGGTGCTGGTGCAATTCGCTTTCTGCACCGGCGGCGCGCTGCGCCCAGGGATCTTCCTGGCTGAAGCTTTGCGAATAGAGGAAGCGTGCGCGCAGAGCCTCGCGGCCTGCGTCGTCCTCGACGATGCGCTGCTTCACATAGTCGACTCCGACGCGCTCGATCCAGGGCGCGGTGCGCTCCAGATAGCGTGCTTCCTCGCGGTAGAGCTGGGTGAAGGCGGCGCAGTAATCGAGCGCTTCCTGCTCGGTCGAAACCTTGCAGAGCAGATCGGTGGCGCGGACATGAATGCCGCCATTGCCGCCGACATGCAGTTCATAGCCCGAGTCCACGCAGACCACGCCGAAGTCCTTGATCGTCGCCTCCGCGCAGTTGCGGGGGCAACCGGATACGGCGATCTTGAACTTATGGGGCATCCACGACCCCCAGGTCATCCGCTCCGTCTTGACGCCAAGGCCGGTCGAATCCTGCGTGCCGAAGCGGCACCATTCCGAACCCACGCAGGTCTTCACCGTACGCAGCGACTTGCCGTAAGCGTGACCCGACACCATTCCAGCGGCATTGAGGTCGGCCCAGACGGCGGGCAGATCTTCCTTCTTGATGCCGAAGATATCCAGACGCTGGCCACCCGTGACCTTCACCATCGGCGCGTCATATTTCTCGACCACATCGGCGATCGCGCGCAGTTCCTTGGGGTTGGTCAGGCCACCCCACATGCGCGGGACGACCGAGTAGGTGCCGTCCTTCTGGATGTTGGCGTGCATACGTTCGTTGACGAAACGGCTCTGCTGGTCATCGACATATTCGCCCGGCAGCGCGCAGAGCAGATAGTAATTGAGCGCGGGGCGGCAGGAGGAACAACCATCCGGGGTGGACCAGTGCAGCTTCTGCATCACCTCGGGGATCGAGCGCATATTCTGCGCCACGATCTCGCGGCGGACATCGTCATGGCCGAAGCTGGTGCATTTGCACATCGTCTTGGGACCCGACTGGACGTCATCGCCCAGCACCACCGCCAGCAGGTTCTCGACGAGACCAGTGCACGAACCGCAGCTGGCCGAAGCCTTGCAGGTGGCGCGCACGGCATCCAGGCTGCATGCGCCCTTTTCGATGCAACCCACGACCTGGCCCTTGCTGACGCCGTTGCAGCCGCAAATCTCGGCATCGTCCGAGAGCGCCGCAACGGCCGCCTTAGGGTCCAGCGCGCCTCCTCCAGAGGCGAAGGCCTGACCGAAGATCAGCAGGTCGCGGATTTTGCCGACATCTTCCTCGCGCTTCAGCAGGTCGAAATACCAGCCGCCATCCGCCGTGTCGCCATAGAGGACCGCGCCAATGACCTTGTCATCCTTGACCACGACGCGCTTGTAGACGCCGCGTGATGCGTCGCGCAGCACGATGTCCTCGCAACCCTCACCGCCCGAGAAATCACCGGCGGAGAAGACGTCCAGACCGGCGACCTTGAGCTTGGTGGAGGTGACCGAACCCTTGTATCCCGTGTGCTGATCGGTCAGCCCATCAGCCAGGCTGCGGCACATGTCCCACAGCGGCGCGACAAGGCCATAGACATTGCCGTCATGCTCGACGCATTCGCCGACCGCCAGAACATCGGGGTCGCTGGTGACCATATGGTCATCGACCTTGATGCCGCGATTGACCTCCAGACCGGCTTCGCGCGCCAGAGCGGTCGAAGGGCGGATGCCCACCGCCATGACGACCAGGCTCGCCGGGATTTCGGTGCCGTCCTTCAGGCGGACGCCCTCGACCTTGCCGTCGCCATAGATGGATTCAGTGTTGGCGCCGGTCAGGATGGTTTGGCCCCGGCCTTCCAGCGCGATCTTGAGCAACCAGCCCGCCGCTTCGTCCAGCTGACGTTCCATCAGCGTGTCCATGAGGTGGATGACCGTCACCTTCATGCCGCGCAGGGTCAGGCCGTGTGCCGCTTCCAAACCGAGCAGGCCACCGCCGATCACCACTGCGTTGCCGCCCTTTCCGGCAGCTTCCAGCATCGTGTCGACATCCTTCATGTCGCGGAAGCTGATGACGCCGGGCAGGTCCTTACCCGGAACCGGGATGATGAACGGGTCGGAACCCGTCGCGATCAGCAGCTTGTCATAGCCAACAGTGCGACCCGACAGGCTCGTGACGGTCTTGGCGGTGCGGTCGATGCCCGTCACCGGATCACCCGCGATCAGTTCGATCTGATTGTCGTCATACCATTCGCGGCTGTTGATGATGATGTCATCGAAGCTCTTCTCACCAGCCAGAACCGGCGAGAGCATGATGCGATTATAGTTCACATAAGGCTCTGCGCCGAAGATGGTGACGCGATAACGCCCTGCATCCCGTGCCAACAGTTCCTCGACCGCGCGGCAACCGGCCATGCCGTTGCCAACAACCACCAGATGTTCGCGAACATCGTCCGAAGGCACGAAGATATCCTCTTCGTTGGCCGTCTCCGGTCCGGCGTTGTTCTGAAAATCCATCCCTTGACTCCAGACAATAAAAAAGCCGCCATCCGGACCCCTGGGCTTTGAACCCAGAGGTCTGGATGGCGGCTTTGCCATCATTCACGCTTTGTTGATCCGTCCGTGGATCACCGCAGCTATGTCAGTTGAGGACAACCTTGTCCTTCGCAGTGCAGCATAGATGAATGGGAAATGGGGTCAAGGTGATTCGGGAGAAACTTTCGCTCGAAATCCCAGAACACTTCCACCCGTTCGCACTGAAACAAAGGGCGGCGGCTCCTTTTCCGAGTGCCGCCGCCTCCCTCTCCAATCACTCTCTGATCAGATGCGCGCGCCGCTGCTCCAGGTCGCCCGCCATCGTGCACGAACCATCGAGATGCCAAGGAAGGCCACCACGCAAAGCCCCGCGAAGATCAGGAAGCCCGGCGCAAAACTGCCGGTGAACTGCTTGGCGATCCCCAGCGACGAAGCGAGGTAAAATCCACCAATGCCGCCCGCCATGCCGACCAGGCCCGTCATCACGCCGATTTCCGCCTGGAAGCGCTGCGGCACCAGTTGGAACACCGATCCGTTGCCGGCACCCAGCGCCAGCATCGCCGCGACGAAGAAGCCAAGCGCCGAAACCAGTGTGTCAGCGTAGGATACAGCCGCCAGCGCCAGAGCGGCGGCGATATAGACCATCATCAGCGCCTTGACCCCGCCGATCCGGTCGGCCAGCGCGCCGCCCATCGGACGGACCAGCGATCCGGCGAACACGCAACCCGCGGTGCAATAGCCTGCGGTGATCGGCGTCAGCCCGAACTGATCGGTGAAGTAGATTGGCAGGCTCGCGGCAAGGCCGACGAAACCGCCAAAGGTCACGGAATAAAAGCCCATCAGCCACCAGGCGTCCGCGCTCTTCAAAGGCTGGAAATAATCCACCAGCTTCTTGGGCGCAGGCGCGTTGGGCGCATTCTTCGCCATCATCATGTAGAGGACGAACACGATGGTAAGCGGGATGCAGGCGAGGCCGAGCACAGCGTTCCATCCGAACAGCTTGGCCAGGATCGGCGCGAAGAGCGACGCCAGCACCGTGCCCGAATTGCCCATGCCCGCAAGGCCCATGGCCTTCCCCTGATGTTCAGGCGGATACCAGCGGCTGGCCAGCGGCAGCGCGATGGCGAAGCTTGCGCCTGCAAAGCCCAAAATCACGCCTAGTGCCAGCGTACCGCCAAAGCTGTTGACGCCCATGAACCAGGCGGTGAAGAGGCCCAGGATCACGATGACCTGGCTGATTGCCCCCGCCTGCTTGCAGCCGATGCGGTCGACCAGCAGGCCGTTCACCACCCGCAGCAGCGCGCCCGCAAGCGTCGGCACCGCGACCATCAGCCCCTTTTCAGCGGGCGTCAGGCCCAATGTCTTGGAGATCGACGGGGCGAGTGGCCCAAGCAGCACCCACACCATGAAGGCGAGGTCGAAATACAGAAAGGCCGCGATCAGCGTCGGCGTGTGACCAGCTTTCCAGAAGCTGGTCGAACCCGCTTTCCCCTCACCGCTTTTGTCGCGGTCCCAATAAGCAGTTGCCATGATGCAAGTCCTTCAATCTAAGTGAAATGGACATAAAAAAAGCCGCTCTCCGGACGATCGCTTTCACGACATCCGGCCAGCGGCTTTGCTGCAAAATAATGTTGAGGAGAGCGTGCACCCTCTTTGGGCAGGCTCATCCGTAAACGCGCATCGTCGCGCGACCCTTATCTTATCCGATGATTCGTTTCATGTTGCAAGGCACAATTTTTCGTCGTTCATCGGCTTCAAATCCTCCCCAATAAGGATGGGGATGGAGCATTTAGAAACTCGCGAGAAAATCCTCGATCCGCTCAGGATCGAACACCCGCCCGTCGAAGAAGCGATCCGGCCCCAAGGTCAATTCGCCGCGCTTCGATCCCACCGCCAGTGGTGAGGCGACGGCGCCCTCCACCTTCATGCTTGCGCCGGGTATCGGCACATTGCTGTCCGCCAGCGCCCGCCGGAATATGTCGGGGCGGAACACGGACCCGGCCTTGGCGGCATTCTCCGCTGTATGCTCAACCATCTTCCACCGCACGAGCTGCGAATAGAGCCATAGCGCCTGACTGCGCCACGGAAACGGCGTAGCCTCCCGCGAAAAGAGCAGGAAGTCGGGCATATCCACGGGTGGCATATCCGCGCGCGCGGTGATGCGCCCCGATAGCGCGCGCCCGATCACATCGGCAGGCTGGTCGACCAGATGCGGCTGGGACAATAGGTGCGCCAACGCCTCATGGTTGGCCGGATCGTCGCACCATGCCGCCGACCGCACCAGCGCGCGGATCAGCGCATCGACGGCCTGCGGATTTTCCTCCAGCCAGGGCGTGCGGAAAGCCAGCACCTTTTCCACCCCGCGCCGCCAGATCCGCTCGCCGATCGCCACCGCTTCGGCAAGGCCCGCGTCCACCGCCGCGCTGCCCCAGGGCTCGCCCGCAATGAAGCCGTCAATCTCGCCCGCGCGCATCGCCTCCACGGTCAGCGACGGCGGCACCACCCGCAGCAGCACGTCGCGGTCCGGATCGACGCCAGCGCTCGCCAGCCAATAACGCAGCATGACCGCATGGCTGGAAAAGCGGTGGACGACGCCGATCACCGGCTTGCGCTTCCACAGGCCGATGGCGGCGGCGAAATCATGCGCCGTGCCCAGCGGATCGTCGAGCCGCGCGACCACATCGGGGTCGAGCGCCTGCGCGAATTCGCGTGCCATCACCAGCATATTGCCGTTGACGTTGAGCTTGTAGGGCGCGGCCAGCGGCGCGGGCTGCTGGCTCAATCCCAGCGTCACCGCGATGGCGAGCGGCGCCAGCATGTGGGCGGCCTGCACCTGCCCGAACACCAACCGGTCGCGCAAAGTCGCCCAGCTGGTCGCGCGGACGAGGTCAAGGGCGATGCCCTCCTCTTCCGCAAAGCCCTTTTCCCGCGCCACCGCCAGCACGGCGGAGTCGGTCAGCGGCAGATAGGCGATGCGCAGGGACGTCGTCATAACCCTCCTCCCAACAGGTCGCTGGCGGTGATCAGGGCCTGGGCGACATCCACGATCTTCTTCCCCTGGTTCATCGCGCCCGATCGCAGCAGCGCATAGGCGTCCGGCTCGCTGATGCCACGCTGGCTCATCAAAATGGATTTGGCGCGGTCGATGATCTTGCGGTCGGACAGCGCCGTGCGCGCCTCGTCCAGTTCCGTTTGCAGCTTGGCGAAGGCGTTGAAGCGGCGCACGGCCAGCTCCAGCACCGGCTTCACCCGTTCCTTGCGCAGGCCATCGACGACATAGGCGGACACGCCCGCATCGATCGCCGCGCCGATCATCGATTCGTCGGACTGGTCGACGAACATCGCGATCGGCCGGGCCAGCGCACGGCTGACCGACAGCATTTCCTCCAGCATGTCGCGGCTGGGGCTGCCCAGGTCCATCAGCACGACGTCGGGCGCCATGCGCTCCAGCCGCGCGACGAAGCCGCCGCGCGGGGGAACGATGTGGATATCGTCATAGCCCGCCTCGCGCAGTCCTTCTTCGAGTACCGTCGCGCGCAGGCCGCTGTCATCGATGATGACGATTCGCATGTGGACCCCGACCCTTTTGCCCTTTCAGTGACGGCGATGCTGCGCCGCGTCAATCGGGCGAGCGCGGCAAGGTTGCCTGCGTGCCGCACCTGCTGTATCGCTGCAGACCAATATTCGGAGGATCGACACCATGGACATCAACCTGATCGCACAGCCCCAACGCTTTGCTTTCAGCGAGATTTTTGCCCATGCCTTCGATCACATTATCGCACATCAGCTGGTCCGCGCCAGACGGGACAACCGTCCTTTCGGACATAGATTTTCGTTTCACTCCTGAGCGGATTGGCCTTGTCGGACGCAATGGCGTCGGCAAATCGACGCTGCTCGCCCTCATTTCCGGCAGGCTGAAGCCCACCAGCGGCAGCATTCAACGGGACGGGACCATCGCCGAACTGCGCCAGACCGTTCAGGTCGCGCCTGGCGAGACCATCGCCGATCTGTTCGGCGTGGCCCAAGCGATGGCGCTCCTTTCCAAGGCCGAACGCGGCGAGGCTGACATGACCGAGCTGGAAGCATGCGACTGGACGCTGCCATCCCGCATTGAGGAGGCTCTGGCGGACACCGGCCTCGAAGCCTTGCCCGAAACGCCACTCAGCCAATTGTCGGGCGGGCAGCGGACGCGGGCGGCGCTTGCCGGAGCGGTCTTCGCCCGGCCCGATTTTCTGCTTCTGGACGAACCGACCAACAATCTCGACGCCGATGGCCGGGCCGCGCTGATCGCCCTGCTCGCACGCTGGCGCGCGGGCGCGATCGTCGTCAGCCATGACCGCACGCTGCTGGAGGAAATGGAGGCGATCGCCGAACTGACGACGCTCGGCATCAGCCGCCATGGCGGCAACTTCTCCTCCTGGCAGGCACGCAAGGCAGTGGAACTGGCCGCTGCCGAGCAGGACCTCGCCAATGCCCAACGGCATCAAAGGGAGATCGCCAAGCGCACCCAGATCGCTACCGAGCGCAAGCAGCGCCGCGACGCCGCAGGCGCACGCAAGGGCGCAAAGGGCGACATGCCGCGCATCCTGATCGGCATGCGGAAAGACCGCGCCGAAGGGTCAGGTGGGGAGGCGGCGCGGCTGGCCGAGCGCCTGCGCCGCGAGTCGGAGCAGGCAGCGCAAGCCGCCCGGCAAAGGATCGAAGTGGTCGAAAGCCTGACGGTCGCCCTCCCCTCCACCGCTGTGCTGCCGGGGCAGCGGATCGTGATGCTCGATCATGTCACCGCGGGGCATGACCCCAACGCGCCGATCCTCAAGGGGCTGTCCTTCACCGTCAACGGCCCGGAACGCATCGCGATCATCGGCCCCAATGGCGCGGGCAAATCCACGCTGCTCCATGTGATCGCGGGCAGCCTTCCGCCGCTGTCCGGACAGGTCGACCGGCACGTCGCCTGCGCGCTGCTGGACCAGAAGGTGGAGCTGCTCGATCCGGCCGCCAGCATCGCGGACAATTTCGCGCGGCTGCATCCGGACGCCACCCATAATGAGGTACGCGCCGCCCTTGCCCGCTTCCGGTTCCGCGCCGACCTCGCGCTGCAAAAGGCCGGGAGCCTCAGCGGCGGGCAGCTGCTGCGCGCGGGGCTCGCCTGCGTGCTGAGCGGCGCGATGCCGCCGCCGCTGCTGATGCTGGACGAGCCGACCAACCATCTGGACCTGGACAGCATCGCGGCGATCGAACAGGGCCTGCTTGGCTATGACGGCGCGCTGATCGTGGTCAGCCACGACCCGGCCTTCCTGCGCGCCATCGGCATCGATCGGGAGATCAGCCTGCCTTAATGCGCCGCCGACATGTCCACGCGCGCCACCGGCTTCGGCGCGACCCAGACCAGCGCGGCTGCCACGAACAGGATCAAGGATGCGATGAAGAACACATGGTTCATCGACAATACCGTCGCCTGCTGATCGACCAGATTGGCAAGCATTTGCGGCGTCTGCTCGGGCGAAAGCCCCGTTCCGGAGAGCCGCGAGCCCACATCGGGGGCGAGCGCCGACACCATTTCATTGCGCGCGGTCCGCTGGCCATTGCCCCAGCCTGTGAGGACGACGGAGGTTGAGATCGCCACGGCCATGGTGCGCAGGAAATTCTGCATGCCCGCCGCTGACGCCGTCTCTTCCGGATTGACCGAACCCAGGGTCAGCGTCGTGAGCGGAATGATGAAGAAAGGCATCGCCAACCCCTGCACGACCTGCGGCAGCGAAAGCGTCCAGAAATCGGCTCCGCTCGTCCACCCGGCCCGCCACATCGTGACCATGCCCATCCACGCCACAGACGCCGATATCAGGATGCGCACATCCACTTTGCTGACCGCGCGGCCCGCCAGCGGCGCGACAAGAATGGACGTCATGGCGGTGAACGCCGTGACGATCCCCGCCCAAACGGCGGTGTAGCCCATCGATATCTGGAGCCATTGGGGAATGATGACGATCCCCGCGAAATAGGCCCCGAAGCAGAGCGAATATGTCAGCACCCCCGATGTGAAGCCGACATGGCGGAACACGCGCAGATCGACGATCGGATGCTCCTCGGTCAACTCCCAGATGATGAAGACGAGGAAGCCGATGCCCGCCAGCACGGCCAGCGTCAGGATCATGGGATCGGCGAACCAATCATGGTCGCGGCCGGTATCCAGCATGATCTGGAGACAGCCGATCCAGAATATCAGCAGGGCAAGGCCGATATAATCGATCGGCAGCTTCTTGCGCTCCGTTTCGGCTGGGGCGAGCAGCACCATCGCTGCGAAAACGCACAGCACGGCGATCGGCAGGTTGATGAAGAAGATCCAGTGCCAGCTCCAATTGTCGCTGATATAGCCGCCGATGATCGGCCCCAAGGCTGGCCCGGCGAGCGTCGTCATGGCCCAAAGCCCCATCACCCTTCCGCGCTGCTCGGGCGGAAAAATGCGCATCAGCAGGGTCTGCGACATCGGCATCAACGGCCCGCCGCACAGCCCCTGGCCGATGCGGCACACGACAAGCATGCCGAGCGTCATCGACAGGCCGCAGAGCAGCGAGAAGATGCCAAAGCCGATCATGCCCCCGATGAAGAGCCGCACCGTCCCGAACCGCTGCGCCAGCCAGCCGGTCAATGGCACGCAGACCGCTTCGGCCACCGCATAGGATGTGATGATCCATGTGCCCTGGTCAGGGGAAATGCCCAGATTACCGGCGATATGCGGCACCGACACGTTCGCGATCGTCAGGTCGAGCACGACCATGAAATTGCTCAATGCCAGCACGAACCCCGCCAGCATCCGCCGGCGGGGGTCCATAAAGAATTTTTCGGCCGCTTCGGTCACGCGCCCGTCCTCAATGGCGCGACAGGTCGATCTCGACCTCGGTCGAGAGGCCTACGCGCAGCGGATGGGCGGCGAGTTCGCGCGGATCGAGCGCGATGCGCACGGGCAGGCGCTGGACTACCTTGATCCAGTTGCCGGTCGCGTTCTGCGCCGGGATCAGCGCCAGCGACGATCCGGTGCCGCCCGAAAAGCCGACAACCTTGCCATGATAGACGACATCCCCGCCATAAATGTCCGCAACCACCGTCGCTGGCATGCCGACGCGGACCTGCCGCAGCTGCCGTTCCTTGAAATTGGCGTCGACATAGACTTGGGCAAGCGGCACGATGCTCATGATCGGGCTCCCTTGCGCGACGCGCTGGCCGACTTGCACCTGACGCCGCGTCACCACGCCATCGATCGGCGCGCGGATGATCGTGCGGCCAAGGTCAAGGCGCGCATTTTCAAGCTTCGCCTTGGCGGCAAGCACGGCGGGGTCCGTCTCGATGGTCGATCCGCTGACAAGGGCGTCGTTCGCTGCTAGCTGCCCCTGCGCCGCGCCCTGCGTCGCCCGTGCCGTCGCCACGCCCGCGCGCGCCTGCTCCAAGCCAGCCCGCGCCGCTGCAAACGCCTTGCGCGCGCTGGTCACTTCCTCACCCGAGACCGCGCCTTCGGGCGAGAGCGCCTCGCGCCGCTGAAGGTCCACCCGCGCCTTTTCATAATCGGCCTGGGCAGCGGCAAGCTGAGCGTTCGCCTGCGCGATGTCAGCGCCGCGCGCCCGCACCTGGGCGGAAAGCGATGTGCTGGTGGCCGCAGTCTGGCGGAAGCGGCGGCGCGCTTCGGCGAGGTCAGCCTCCGCCTGCGCGACGGCAATCCGCGCGTTGGTGGGGTCGAGCCGCACCAATATGTCGCCGCGCTTCACCGCCTGCGTGTCGGTCACCCGCACTTCCACGGCCTGCGCGGAAATCAGCGGCGTCACCTGCGCAATCTCGGCATTCACATAGGCGTTGTCGGTGCTGACATGATTGCGGCCGATCAGCAGATACCAGAGCGCATAGATCGCGCCGATGATCAGCACGGCCGCAGCCAACCGGATCAACCACTTCTTGCGCTGCTCCATCCGCGCGCTCTTGTCGGCGCTGCCCCCGTCTGTGCTGGCGGTATCGGTGGTGAATTCGGAGGCTGCATCAGCCATTGGGCAGGTCCTTGGACGAGATGCCGCTGGAGGCGAAGCCGCCGCCCAGCGCGCGAATGAGGGCTATGTCTGTGGAAAAGGTGAGCGCTTCCAGTTCCGCTACGGACTGACGCGCGGAAAGCAGCTGATCCTCGACATTCAGCACGTCGAGAAAGGTGAAAAGCCCGCCGCGATAACGTTTCTGCGCGATCGCATAGGCTTCTTCCGAAGCGGCCAGCGCCGCTCGTGCTTCGGTCAGCCGCTGCTCTAGCAAGCGGCGGCCGGTGACGGCATCCGCCACGTCGCGATAGGCGCCCAGCACGGTCCGGTCGTAATTGGCGACGGCTTCATCAAAGGTCGCCCGCGCGCCCCGATAGCGGCCGCTCAGCTCGCCGCCATGAAAGATAGGCAAGCTGATCGCCGGGCCCACCGTGCCGAACAGCGAATCCTTGCTGAACAGCGTGTCGACGAACGATCGGGGGCCCGTCGCCGATTGATCGGTGAACGACGAATTATACCCCAGCGACTGCACCCCGACCAAGGCGCTCAAGCGAATGGCCGGGAAGAAATCCGCGCGCGCCACCTTGATCCGCTTGGCCGCCGCTTCGGTCCGCGCGAGCGCGGCGGCGACATCGGGACGGCGTGCGACCAGGTTTGTGGTGACATCGGCAGGCAGGCCCAAGCCAGTCAGCGCAGCCAGACGCGGCTGCGTGATGGCAAGGCCGCGATCCGGCCCCGCCCCGATCAACGCAGCGATCTGATGCCGCCGCACAGCGATGGACTGGTCAATGCCTGCCAGCGCGGCGCGGGCTGCGGAGACCGTCGCATCGGCCTGCCGCACGCTGCCTTTCGTTTCCAGCCCATTGCGCTGCCGGTCCGCCACCAGTTTCTGGCTCGCGGAGCGGATGGCGAGCGCGCGTTCCTGGATCGCCCGTTGATCGAACAGGCGGGCAAGGTCGGCATACGCATCGCCGATGCCGGTCGTAAGCGCCAGTCGCGCCTGCTGCGCATCGAAGCGCGCGGCCTCCGTTTCCGACGTGGCAGCAGCGAGCGCGGCCCGATTGCGGCCCCAAAGGTCGAGATCGAAATTCAGGTCCAGCGCGACCTGACCCGTGCCCAGCCAGCCCTTGGGCACGAAATCCTTCGGCAGACCCATATTATAGCTCTGCTTCGTCGCGGCGGCCGAACCGTTGAGATCAAGCGAAGGCGCAAGCGGAGCCCCGGCCTGCTGGGCAGCGGCGCTTGCCTGCCGGAAGCGCGCGGCGGCGGCGGCAAGGTCGGGCGATCCCGCCAGCCCCTCCTCCATCAACGCATCGAGTTGCGAGTCGCCATAGGCCTTCCACCATCCGTCGGCGGGCCAGAGCGCGGTGCCCTGGCCGAGCGTCTCCGACGCGGCGATGCTGGATGCAGGCCGGGGCGCAGGCGCCTTGCCCAGGTCCGGCACAGCCGCGCAGGCGGACAGCGCCAGCACCGCCGCCGTCAGGCTTCCAGCATGAAGGAGATGGGTCGATCGACGTGTAGACATAGGAAACCGTACCATGTGGTATGAAAAACGCCTTTGCGCCTGCCGCAGGACCTTGTCAACCAAATTATCGTACTATATGGTACGCTTTTATGACAGCTCCGACCGACACTGCCTGCCTGTCCCGCCGCGAAGTCCGGCGCCGCGACCGCCGCGACGCCATTATCGCCGTTGCGAAGCGATCGTTCCTCGAAACTGGTTATGCCGCAACGACCATGTCCTCCATCGCCGCTGAACTGGGCGGGTCGAAGGGCACCTTGTGGAGCTATTTTCCGAGCAAGGAAGAATTGTTCGCCGCCGTCCTGCGCGACGCGACGAAGGTCTATCATGCCAGCCTCGCCCAGTTGCTCGACACCGGGGGTGAGCTTGAACCGACGCTGCTGCGCTTCAGTCACGACCTGCTGCGCAAAGTAACGTCGCCGGACGCGATAGCGCTGCATCGGCTGGTCGCGGCAGAGGCGAGCCGCTTTCCCGAAATGGGCGCGATCTTCCATGAACTGGCCCCACTCTACACCCGCAACCTGCTGGCCCGTTTCCTTGAAGGTGCGATGGACAAGGGGCAGTTGCGGCGGGCCGATGCCATGCTTGCCGCGCGGACGCTAGTGGTGCTGACGCTCTCGGGCTGTCATCAACAGATGATCTGGGGCGAGATAGATGCACCTGAAGCCAAGCAGATCGACGCCGATGTGTCCTTCGCGGTGGATTGTTTCCTGCGCGCCTATGCGCCCGATGCCGAAGCGCCAAATCCCTGACAGACGCATTAACCATTTTTTTGCGTGCTTATCCTAGATCAAGCCGTGGAGGAGATCCACGCCATGCAGTTCTTCAGGGCAATGGACAGCAGCGACAGCGCCAGGACGGAAGGCGCTCGGCCGCTTCGCCGCCGCAGGCTGCTGCTGATCGACGAGGACGAAACGGCCCGCGCGGTAATCGGGCGGCGCCTCTCCCACCTCCATCATGACGTGGCGCTTGCTGAAAACGGCTTCGTTGCCCTGAATCGCCTTCTCGCGCGCCCAGCCGACATCATCCTCATCGACATGGGCCTCAAAATCCTGCCGGCGATCGCTACCATGAGGAAGATCCGCGCGGCCGGGCTCTCGGGTCAGGCAAGCTTCGTGATGATCGCGGGGCGGCAGGACAGCGGCAGCGTCGTCGAAGCGTTGGAAGCGGGTGCGGACGATTATGTAGCCAAGCCGTTCGACTTCGCCGTCTTGGATGCGCGGCTGCGCCAGCTCTGCCAGCGCACGGACGAGATCAATGCGCTGACCCGCCACAATGCCGAACTCGATGCCCGCATCGCGCGCCGCGCCGTGGAACTCGGCGAAACCCGCGACGCCCTGCAGCTGTTGCAAGCGGACCGGGCACGGCTGGTGTCTTCCATCCAGGCGCTGAATGACGAGATCACAAGGCTGAGCGCTGGCCGGGCCTGACGCCGCGCGCGCGTTTGAGCTTGTGCCCTACATCGCTCGGCTTTCTAACACCCGTTCGCCCTGAGCCTGTCGAAGGGCTCTACTTCTTTTAAGAAAAGGAATGCTTCGACAAGCAGCCCGAACGGCTCGAATAGGCCTGCCCGATCCTAACGCTTCAGCCAGCGCGTTGCGGCGAACCAGCCACTGATCCCCACCGCCATGACCACGCAGACCGCCACCACGCCCCAAAACGCCCAGCGCTCATGGGCGAAGGGTATGCCGTTGACGTTCATCCCCAGCAAGCCGGTCAGGAAGGTCAAAGGCAGGAACACCAGCGCCACGACGGATATGATCAGCGCTTGCCGGTTCATCTGCTCGGCGCGCAGGTCCGTCAGCTCTTCATGCGCCAGCGCCGATCGTTCCCGCACCGCCTCCAATTCCTCGGCCATGCGCGCGCAGCGGTCCGCCGCTTCCTGCAAATGCAGCCGGTCGTCGGGATGCAGCCAAGGCGCGTCCGCCGCCGACAATCTTTCCAGCGCCTGCCGTTGCGGCGAGATGAAGCGGCGGTAGCCGATCGCCGAGGCACGGATTTCCGATACCTGCCGTCGCACCTCCGCCGCGCCGCTATCGCTCAGGCTGCTTTCGATTTCATCCAGATCATCGCCAAGCTGCGCGACTTCAGGGTCGAGTGCTTCGGTGATTTCCTGTGCGAAGGCGGCGATGAGGTCGCCCGGATCGCGGATTTCCCCGGCAAGCATCCGCTTCACCACCAGCTCCATCGCCGCGAGCGGGCGGTAGCTTACGGTGATCACCCGCGCATGTTCGGCCCACAGGCGGATCGACACCAGCGGATCGCCGCCCGCGCCCTCTTCCGCGCCCAGGCCGCGCAGGTTGATGAGCGCGCCATGCCCCATCAATGTGCAGCGCGGCCGCGTCTCCTGCGCCAGCAATGCCGACAGCGCCGCCTGTGGCATATGGTCGCAGCGCGAGACGATGCCGTGCGCATCCTCCCGCCAGCCATCGGCATGGACCCAGCTGAAAGCCGCATGATCCGCCTGCGCGCAAAAATCGTCGAGCGAGATTTCGCGGGCTCCGTCGCCATTATAGACGAACACCCGGCTCATCGCGGCATCTCCAGCCATAGCGACAGTCCCTCACCCGGCGCTTCCGGCGGCGCGTCGGCAGGGATGCGCACGGCGTCGGCGCGCGCACGATCAAGAATCGCGGGCGGCACGCGGGACTCATGATAAATGCGGTCTGCCTCCCCCAGCAGGCGGGCGGCGCGCAACGTCAGCTCATCGGGATCGTCCGACAGCAGACGCAACGCGACCAGGCGGGAAGGTTCGGCCTCCCCCTGCTCCGCCAGCCAGCGCGGCACCGCATCGGCGGCATCCTCGCGCAACGGGTCGATCAGCCCTCCCGCCGACAGGCCGGCGTCGATCGCCCGGCGGCGCGCGCTCGCATCGGGCCAGCGCGCTCGAATGGCGGCGCGCGCGTCGTACAACGCGGCGGCGAGCGTCCCGAGCCGCTGTGGCAAAAGCGCCTCGATCCGCTGGCGCAGCGCCTTGGCCAGTCCCGCCGAAGCCCCGCCCGTGCCAATGGCGATCAGCACAGGCTCCCGATCGATGATGGCGGGCAAGGTGAAGTCGCAAAGCTCCGGCCGGTCGGTCGCATTCACCAGCACGCCCCGCGCCTTCAGCCGCGCGACGGTCGCCTCATCACCATCCGCGACGATGGCAATCCCCGCGTCCGCATCCTCACCGACAATATGAGCGCCCGCCCGTTCCAGCAGCCGCCGCTTGGCGTCCGCCGCCTCGCCGGACCCTGTCAGGATGACGGCCCTGCCCTTCAACACCAGGAAGACGGGCAGGCTTTGCATCAGCCCTGCACCCAATCGGGGATCATGTCGGCCTCGATCAGCGCCTCGATCGGCGGGCGGGCGCGAACCACGGCCCATTTGTCGCCGGACACCAGCACTTCGGGCGTCAGCGGGCGGCTGTTATAGGTCCCCGCCATGGTCGCGCCATAAGCGCCCGCCGTCATGAAGGCGACCAGATCGCCCGCCTTCACCACATCCATGTCGCGATGCATTGCAAAAGTGTCGCCCGTCTCGCACACCGGCCCCACCACATTGGCGGTCTCGCGCGCGCCCGAAGGATTAACGGCGCGGATATCATGCCAGGCATCATAGAGGCTGGGCCGCATCAGGTCGTTCATCGCCGCATCGACGATGACGAACGGTGCCTGCGCCCCCTGCTTGACGCGCACCACCCGTGACAGCAGCGCCCCTGCATTGCCGACGATGACCCGGCCCGGCTCGAACATCAGCCGCACGTTCCACCCTTCCGTCACCCGCGTCACCATCTCGCCATAGGCTTGCGGCAGCGGCGGAACAGGAAGCGAGGGATCGTAGGGAACGCCAAGTCCGCCGCCAAGATCGGCGGTGCGGATATCATGCCCCTCGGCGCGCAGCTTCTCGATCAGCGCGCCGACTTTGATGAAGGCGGCCTCCAGCGGTGCAAGATCGGTCAGCTGGCTGCCGATATGGACGGCGACGCCCCGCACGTCCAGACCCGGTAGGCCGCGCGCAGCGGCATAGCTTTCCAGCGCCCTGTCATAGGGGACGCCGAACTTGTTCTCGGACTTGCCGGTCGAAATCTTGGCATGCGTGCCCGCGTCCACATCAGGATTGATGCGATAGGCGACAGGTGCCCTCTTCCCCATCGACAACGCCACCTCGGACAGCATCTCCGCTTCCGGCTCGCTCTCCAGGTTGAACTGGAAAATGCCATGGTCAAGGGCAAGGCGCATTTCCTCCGCCGTCTTGCCGACGCCGGAAAAAACGATGCGGCTGGCCGGAATCCCCGCCGCAACCGCCCGCAGCAGCTCGCCGCCCGACACCACGTCCGCGCCCAGCCCCAGCTTCGCCAGCGTCGCCAGCACGGCGCCATTGGGATTGGACTTGACGGCAAAGGCGATCAGCGGATCGTCCAGCCGTGACAGGGCATCGCGAAAGACATTGACGTGGCGCGTCAGCGTAGCGGTCGAATAGATATAGACGGGCGTGCCGACCGCCTGCGCGATCTCCGCCATCGGCACCTGCTCCACATGCATGGCGCCGTTCACATAGTCGAAATGGTCCAAGGCTTGTCTGTCCTAGCGAAGCGTATCAGGGCTGGTTTTCAGGCGGCAGGTCGAAGGGATCATCCTTGCGCAGTTCCGACTGCGAGAGGATGTCGACGCTTCGTTCCGGTCGCGACTGCATGGTTGGCGTCATCAGCTGCTGCGCGGTGGGCGCGGCAGCAGCGCCGACCGGCACCGCTGGCATTTTCTGCCCTTC
Source organism: Sphingobium sp. TomMM35A (assembly GCF_054771735.1). NCBI lineage: Bacteria > Pseudomonadati > Pseudomonadota > Alphaproteobacteria > Sphingomonadales > Sphingobiaceae > Sphingobium > Sphingobium sp. TomMM35A. Next base: position 80,168 of record NZ_BSRC01000001.1, on the reverse strand, counting down.
AATGGGTTTCAACGGCTGTCGCCCGCCACAGGCCGCGAGCCCGAGCGCCAGCAGGGCAAAGACGACGTTCCGACTTATGGCAATCCTCATGCCGTCTCCTCCCGCGCCTGCGCGATGCGCGCGCGCACTTGGTCAGGCGCGGTGCCGCCATGGCTCTTGCGGCTGGCGACCGACGCATCGACCGTCAGCACCGCATAGATGCGCTCATCGATGCGGGCGTCAATGGCCTTCAGCGTCTCGATCGGCAGGTCGGCGAGCGGCGTGCCCGCGCTCTCCGCCGCCGCGACGGCACGGCCCGTGATATGATGCGCCTCGCGGAACGGCACATTGGCTTCGCGCACCAGCCAGTCGGCGAGGTCGGTGGCCGTGGCAAAGCCGCTCTCGGCGAGGCCGCGCATGCGATCGGTACGGAACGTCACCGTCTCGATCATCCCGGTCATCGCCGCGATCGACAGGCCGAGGAGATCATGCGCCTCGAACACCGGCGGCTTGTCGTCCTGCATGTCCTTGGAATAGGCGAGCGGCAGGCCCTTCATCGTGACGCAAAGCGCATTCATGCAGCCCATGATCCGCCCGGCATGACCGCGCACCAGCTCGGCGGCATCGGGATTGCGCTTCTGCGGCATGATCGAACTGCCGGTCGAATAGGCGTCGGGCAGCTTGACGAAGCCAAAAGGCTGGCTCGCCCAGATGATGAACTCTTCCGCCAGCCGCGACAGGTGCAGGCTGCATTGCGTCGCCGCCATCAGATAATCGAGCGCGAAGTCGCGGTCGCTGACGCTATCCAGGCTGTTGTCGGTGGGCTTGGCAAAGCCCAGCGCCGCCGCCGTCGCATGCCGATCGATCGGGAAGCCCGTTCCTGCCAGCGCAGCCGCGCCCAGCGGGCATTCATTCGCCCGCGCGCGCGCATCGGCAAAGCGGCTGCGGTCGCGGCGGATCATCTCATAATAGGCCATCAGATGATGACCCAGCGTCACCGGCTGCGCGGATTGAAGGTGCGTGAAGCCCGGCATCACCGCCTCGGCATGCTCCTCCGCGCGCGCCAGCAGCGCCTGCTGCAACGCATCCAGCCCCGCCTCGACCTCATCGATGGCGTCGCGCACCCACAGGCGGAAATCCGTCGCCACCTGATCATTGCGCGACCGCGCCGTATGCAGCCGCCCCGCCGCGGGGCCGATCAGTTCGGCAAGGCGAGACTCGGTCACCATGTGGATATCTTCAAGGTCCAGGTTCACCGGCACGCCATTGGATTCATATTCAGCCGCAATGGTGTCGAGCCCCTGGGCAATCGCCGCCGCGTCGTCGGCCGAAACTATGCCTTGCTTGGCCAGCATCGCGACATGCGCCTTCGACCCTGCGATGTCCTGCTTCCACAATCGCTTGTCGAACGGGATGGAGGCATTTATCTCGCGCATGACCGAAGCCGGGCCCGCTGCGAAGCGTCCGCCCCACATGCTGTTGGAGCTCCCGTTGCGATCTTCCCCGCCCCGATCGTTCTTGCCCTGCGTAATGACTCTGCTCCTGCTGGCTGGCCTCGGCGCGTGCGATAGGCAATCGCCGGGCGCGGGGCAAGATCAAGCCAATAGCAGCGCGCAAGTCCCGCCGACAAGCGGAGAGGCAATGGGCGCGCCGCAAAGCGCCAAGGGCGATTTCAGCTACACGCTCGACCGCTCGAAGGCAGGCACCCCTGCCCCGGATTTTGCCTTCGCAGCCCCCGACGGCGCGGACGCGACCTTGCAGGATTTCGCGGGCAAGCCGTTGCTCGTGAACCTCTGGGCCACATGGTGCGCGCCCTGCGTCGCGGAGATGCCGACGCTCGACGCCGTGGCCAAGGCTTATGAACCAAAGGGTCTGGCCGTGCTCACCATTTCGCAGGACAGCCAGGGCGAAAGCGTGGTGAAGCCCTTCTTTGCCAAGCACAGGCTGCCGCACCTCAAAAGCTTCATCGATCCGGAAAATCAGTTCGGCTTCCACTATGCGACCGGCATGCTTCCCACGACCGTCCTCTACGACCGGCAGGGCAAGGAGATGCTGCGCGTCGTCGGAGCCATGGACTGGAACAGCAAGGAAGCACGCGACCTCATCGAGACGGCGCTGAAATCCTGAGGTTCACCTCTCGCCGCACCCGACATGCTGACTAAGGCCAGGTCAGCAATCCTAATACGAACCACGTCTGAAATACCGCTACCCAGCCTGCATGCAAATTGCGCAAGCAAGTTGCAGCTTTCTCAATCGCATGATTGCGCGCTGTAATAGCGGCTAACCACCACCTCTTCGTCTTTCCCACTGCACGATAACGCATAAGCAGGGGGCAATAGATGAAACGATTATCCGCATTCCGGCTTTCTCTTGTTCTGGCTTCCTCATGGTCTGCTTGCGCCATGGCACAGGAAACGCCGCAGGAAGCCCAGGCTGACGACGGCGGCGCGATCATCGTCACGGGCACCCGCGCGACGGGCATGCAGGCCGCAGAAAGCGCCGCGCCGATCCAGGTGCTGAGCGAAGAGGCGATCAGCCATGTCGGCCAGCCCAACCTCAATCAGGTGCTGACGCAGATCGTCCCCAGCTTCACCGCGCAGACGCAGGGCACGGATCTTTCCAGCTTCTCCCTCTCCGCCCGGCTTCGCGGCCTCAGCCCCAATCACACGCTGGTGCTGGTCAACGGCAAGCGCCGCCATGGCAACGGCATCCTCCAGGTCATCTCCGGCGCGTTCCAGGGCTCGGCCGCGCCCAGCATCGACCTCATCCCGCCGGACTCCGTCGCCCGCGTCGAAGTGTTCCAGGAAGGTGCCGCCGCCGTCTACGGCACCGACGCGATCGCGGGCGTCATCAACTTCATCCTCAAGGATCAGGACGAAGGCGGCAGCTTCAAGATCACCGGCGGCCAGCATTACGACAGCGAGGGCGAGCTGTTCTCCGTCTCGGGCAATATGGGTTTCAAGCTCGGCGAGGACGGCTTCTTCAACCTGACACTGTTCCACCGGCGGCAGGATTACACCACGGTCGGCGAAGGCCAGGTTCAGGTAACGCAGCGCGACGGGACGCTGCAACCCAATGCGCCCGCGCAATGGGCGAACCTGGCTGGCGACGCTTTGTCCGGCATCAACGGAGGCCAGCCGCGCACGAAGCTGACGCTCGGCTTCTACAATATGGGCTATGATTTCGGCGGCGTCGAACTCTACAGCTTCGGCGATTATGCCCGCCGCGAAGGCTGGGCTCGCCAAGGCTACCGGCACCCGAAGCGCATCTGCTACGAACCCGGCAACCTCGGCGGCAGCGTGACGCCCGCACCCTATGATCCCGGCATCTGCTACAGCGATACCGGCATCTACGGCATGGTCCCGCTTCAGCATGTGGTGGAGGACGAATATAGCTTCACCATCGGCGCGAAGGGCGAATTTGGCGGCGGCTGGAACTACGATATTTCCGGCACCTATGGCGCCCAGAAGGACAGCATCTACACCGAACAGTCGGCGCACCGCGAACTGTGGCAGGAAAGCTTTGCCGCGGGCGGCGCAGCGCGGGCGATCACGCCCAGCAGCGCCTATGACGGCGGCTTCAAGCTGGCGCAGACGACCATCACCACCGACATCCGAAAGGAATTCGAAGTGGGCATGGCCAGCCCGCTGACCTTCGCATTCGGCGGCGAATATCGGAAGGATGAATATGAAATCCTTCAGGGCGACGCCGTCTCCACCTACAAGACCGGCGTTCAGTCCTTCCCCGGTTACAAGGCAACGGACGCTGGCGATTATCAGCGCAGTTCGAAAGCCGTCTACGCCAACCTGATCGGCGAGCCACTGGACGGCTGGAGCGTCGATCTTGCCGGGCGCTATGAGGATTATACCGACTTCGGCGACACCGCGATCTGGAAGGCGACGACCCGCTACGACGTCTCGCCCGCCTTCGCGCTGCGCGGCACCGTCAGCACCGGCTTCCGCGCGCCGACGCTCGCGGAACAGAAATATTCGACGATCAGCGTGGGTCCGACCAGCGCGGTGGCTCAGCTGCCCGCGGGCACGCCCGCAGCCCAGCTGCTCGGCTTCGGCCCCCTGAAGCCCGAAAAGTCGAAGAATTTCTCCGCCGGTGTCGTGTTGCGGCCCGTACCGAAACTCGCAATCACCCTTGATGGCTACATCATCAAGATCAAGGACCGCATCACCGGAACGGCGGCGCGCAATGCTGTCCTGAACGGGGTTCCGCAGGCGGGGGGAGCCGACATCCTCAACGCCCTGAACGCCGCAGGTATCGTTCTGGACAGCGCCTTGTTCACGTCCGGCACGATCGGCGTGTCGAGCTTCACCAACGGCATCGACACCCGCACCTGGGGCCTCGATTTTTCGGCCAGCTACCCGGTCGCGCTGGACTTCGGCTCGCTCAACCTGTCGCTGACCGCGAACTACAACAAGACGAAGATCACCAACAACAAGGTCGGCTACCCGATCTTCAACGCAGCGTCGGAAAGCAATATCGAACGCTCCAATCCCGACTATAAGATCGTCGCCAACGCGCTGTTCAAGAGCGGGCGGTTCACGCTCAACCTGCGTGAAACCTTCTACGGCAAGACCAGCGTCCTCGTTCGCCCGGCCTTCACGCCAGCGGGCGGCTTCATTCCCGACGGCGGCTTCCTGATCGCCGATGGCGCGCTTAATCCAGTCACCAACATCAACGCCAACCAGCTCTACTTCAACGGCGTGGTGAAAGCGGCGGCCATCACTGACCTGGAGGCAAGCTACGACTTCACCGACAATGTGACCTTCGCGATCGGCGCGAACAACCTCTTCGACAAGCGGCCGGAAATCCCCGCCCTCATGCAGGGCGTCACCCCCGGTGCGGGCGTGTCGCCCTATGTCAATGGCACGGGCACTTACAACGCCTATTACGGGCACGGCCCCTATGGCACCTCCGGCGGCTATTATTACGCGCGCCTGGACTTCAAATTCTAAACAGCCCGTCAGGGTCACGAACGGAGGCCGGTTTCCCAAAATGGGAGCCGGCCTTTTCCCTCTGACCGTCAACCCAGCGAAAGCTGGGGTCTCAGGCCCCACTGCACGACTTCTCCTGAAATCCCAGCCTCCGCTGGGATGACAGCACTTTAAAGCGAACGCGCCTCGCGCACCACCAGCACCGGCACGCCATCGCGCACCGGAAAGGCAAGCCCCGCAGCCTCCGACACCAGTTCGCTCCGCTCCCCGTCCCAGCGGAGCGGCGTCCGCGTCACCGGGCAGACGAGCTTCGCCAACAGAAAGGGATCAGGCCCGCTGCTCATTGCATCGTAGCCCCGCCATCGGGCTCCATCCGGCCGACGATCTGCATCAACTGGATGATCCGATCGCATCGCTCGCTTAAAGTGTCCGCTTCCAGCAAAGTCTGCTTGGCGGCCGGATCGAACGGCGCGATCTGTGCAATGCCATTCACCAGCGACGTATCGTCAAGCCGTGACACCGCCGTCCAATCGACGACATAGCCCAATGCTTCGGCAAAGCGCCGCGATTCCTGTTCCAAGGCGGCACGCTCGACGGCATGGAGCACCTCATCCTCGCCAACCTCTTCCACGTCCGCCTCGATCTGGCGAAAAGCGGTGGTGACATCAAGTTCGCGGATCACCCGAAAACGCGCCAGCCCTTCCAGGATGATGTTGAACCGGCCATCGTCCAGAAGCTCGAACTCGCTGATCCGGCCGAGGCAGCCGACATCGTAGAGCGCAGGCTTCGCCCCTTCCCCGCGCGGCTGGATCATGCCGATGCGCCGGTCGCGCGCCATCGCATCGTGGATCATGGCCCGGTAGCGCGGCTCGAATATATGCAACGGCAAGTCCATGCCCGGCAGCAGCAAGGCTCCGGGCAAGGGAAAGATCGAGACGCGCGCGCGGTTCACCGGCCGCGCCGTCAGGAAAAGAGGATTTGCGACAATTTGCGCCGCTGCCCCGCGACCCACGGGTCCTCAAGGCCGGTTGCCTCGAACAGCTTGAGCAGTTGCGCCTTGGCCGCGCCCTCATTCCATTCGCGGTCGCGGCGGACGATCTCCAGCAGCTCCTCGGCAGCCCGGTCCCGATCGCCATTGGCCATCAACCCACCGGCCAGTTCAAAGCGCGCGTCATGATCATCGGGGTTGGCCGCAACCTTCGCCTCGATGCCGGAAAGGTCAGAAACGGGCTTCGCATCCCGCGCCAGCGCAATGGCGGCGCGGGCGCGGTCCACCGCCTGCTCCTTCGCCACCTCGGCGGGCAGCGCGGCCAGCACCGCCTCCGCCTCGTCCAGCTGCCCAAGCGCCACCAGCGCCCGCGCATGGCCGGAAGCGACCTCTGCATTGTCGGGCACCATCTGGCCGATCTGCTCGAACACGGAAAGCGCGCGGTCAGCCTCCCCGCCCGCCAGCATCTCCTCGCCCATTTCGATGAGCGGGGCGATTTCCTGAAGCTGCGCCTTTTCATCCGATTCGATCGGCAGCTGCGCCAGCAACTGGTCGAGATATTGCTTCAGCTGCCCTTCGGTGCGGGCCTGGCTGAGGTCAGCGACCGGCTGGCCCTGAAACACGGCATAGACGGTCGGGATCGACTGGACGCGGAATTGCGCGGCGATGAACTTATTCTCATCGACGTTGATCTTGACCAGCTTCACGCCCTTGGGCGCATATTCGGCGCACACCTTTTCGATCACCGGGGTCAGCTGCTTGCAGGGTCCGCACCATTCCGCCCAGAAATCGACGATGACCAGGCTGGTGCGCGACGGGTCCACCACGTCGCGGCGGAACGCCTCCACCGCTGCCTTATCGGTGTCGCTCATTCCTAGGGTCGCCACTGCCGTCTTCTCCTGCCTTGTTGCGGTTGGGTGCCGCCTCCATAGACCGCCTTATGTGGGGCGTCACCCTTTCCGCACAAGATCAGAAGGTGTAGCCGACCCCGACCGCGCCGATCCACTGGTTCCTGGACCCGGCGATGCTGACCACGGGCGAGTCCGCATAGTCGCCCAGCATGCGCGAATAGCCGCCGAGCGCGAACAGGGCCCAGCCCTTGCGGATATCGCCCGACAAGGACACGCCGCCCGTCAGGTTGACGCCGATCTTCTTGAAACCGGCCCCCTCGCCCGCGCGCGAATAGGCGGGCAGGCCGGACGCCAGCGCCCCGGCGGCATCGACGTCATAATAATAGCGGCCATATTTCTTGCCCACATAATCGGCCGAAACGCCCAGGCCCACGAAGCTGCGCGTCGAAAGCGGCGTGAAATATTCGATGGCGGGCGTCACGATATAGCTGCTATGCGCCCCCGCGACATCCTTGGTCACGGCGACGCGCACCGACAGATTGTCATAATCGCTGGTGATGATGCCCGTCTTGCCGACGCCGACGAAGCCGCCCAGCTCCACCGCCACGTCACGCTCGCCCAGCGCCCGCACCGCGTCATCCTTGATACTCTTGAGGCTCGACCGGTCGAAGCGGACGCCCGCGACAGGCCCCAGCTGAAGGTCGATGTCCTGACCTCGGTTCGGGATCACATCGAAATAGAGGCTCGGGCCCCGGGTCCAGAAGGCGAAGTCGCTCACCTTGCCGCGCAGCTGCGGAACGGGGATCACGCGATAATCGTCCGACCCTTCATAGCTCGGGATGACGGCGGCCCCGATCCCGACGGTGAGTGCATTGCTGTCCTCAACCTCCTTGACTTGGGCATAAGCGCTATTGGCGGCACCCAGCGTAATAAAGGCCAGGCCCGCGAACACTATCTGGCGATGATTCATAAATCCCCTGTTCCCACGAATATGGTCAGCGCCTAGAATGTTTCGCTGCCATTACGGTTCCGATTAACTTCAATCAGAGGAAATATTTGATCTTTACGTCCTGACGCACCGCCGATCCCGTCATGGCGAATTGCGCGGATCGGAAGCTCGGCGCGCCAAAGCGGATCGCCGGGTTCCGGGAAAAGCCCACGCCCTCGCGCGGGATACCGGCAAAGGTATCCAGCTTCCCATTGCCATTTTCGTCATGGATGATGGCGATGGCATAAGTCCCCGGAGCCATGTCGCCCAAGGGAATAGCCGCGTTCGTCGCGGGCACCACCAGATGGCGCTTTTGCGGGTCCTTGCTGCAATCCGGGAAATAGGCCGCCGAGCGCGCCACGCATATGAGCAGGTCGCCCTTCATGGACCGCAAGCCCTGCACTCCGATGCTGAGCGGCTGGGCCTCAGGCGCCGGGGCCGCGCCGGAACCGGCCATCAGCGCCCCCGCCAGCAACAGCAGCTTCCCCCTCATCGACGCCCTTTCCTGAACTCGCCCAATCCCCGATCCGTCCCGCACAGCCGATCCCAGACACGGAAATAGAGCCCGTAATTGCAATTATATTGTTCATGATGCCGCTGATGATGGCTGGCCGTGATCAGCCAGCGGCCCGCCGGACCTTGCACCATCCAGCGCGGAAACATCTCCCACCCCATATGATTGGACACGCCCATCACCGTCATGATCGTCAGCACGCAGCCGAGAGCCGCCACATGAATGGGGATCAGGAAGACGAGCGCCGGAATGACGATCGCGCCGCTCAACGCCTCCCATGGGTGAAAGCTCATCGCTGCCCAGGCCGTGGGCGGACGGCTCGCATGGTGCACTGCATGAGCCGCGCGGAACAGGCGCGGCCGGTGCATCCAGCGATGCGTCCAGTAAAACCAGCTGTCATGCGCCGCGAGGTAGAGCAGCACCGAAACCGGCAGATACCATAGCGGATAGGCGCCGACATCCGTATAGATGCGCGTCCAGCCCTGCGCCTGCCATCCCCAGGCCACCACGCCCGCCGGGATGCCGTAGATCAGCGCCGACGCCAGCGACCATGCGATCTCCCGCCGGATCTGCGGGTCGAGCCCGGCATAGAGGCCCGGTTGCCGGACACGGGTCGCGAAGGCAAAGCCGCCGCTGGTGATCAGGTAGCGGACCGCCACGATCGCGCTCATGGCAAGAGCGGAAAGAAGGATCGCGGCCAGCATGGGGTCGACTATAAGCGGCAGCACCCGGCCCGTCACCCCTTCAGGTCCCTCCATCAGGTCCGCGGACGCGCCTGGCGGTAACTGCCCAGCATGCGCACCCACTTGCTGTGGAATTCCAGTTCGGCAAGCGCCCGGTCCACGGCGGGGTCGCCCGGCATGCCTTCGATATCGCAGAAAAACTCCGTCGCCGCGAAGCTCGCGCCCCGCTGATAGCTTTCCAGCTTGGTCATGTTGACGCCGTTCGTCGCAAAGCCGCCCATCGCCTTGTAAAGCGCGGCGGGCACATTCTTCACCTCGAACAGGAATGTCGTCATCACCGGCGCGTCGTCGGCCTGCGGCATCTGCGGCTCGCGCGACAGCACGAGGAAGCGCGTCATATTGTCGTCGCTATCCTCGATATTCTCCGCCACCATCTTCAGGCCATAAAGCTCTGCCGCCAGATAGGGGGCGACGGCGCCTTCGCCAGGCTTGCGCGATTCAGCCACCAGCGCCGCCGCGCCCGCCGTATCCGCATAGGCGACCGGCTGGATTCCCCGCTCGCGCAGATAATGGCGGCATTGCCCCAGCGCCTGCGGATGGCTGATCGCGCTTTTGACCGGGCTGTCGTCCACCGCCATCAGGCAGTGGCGAATGCGCAGGAAATATTCGTCGACGATATGCAGCCCCGATTCGGGGAGCAGGAAATGCATGTCGGCGACGCGCCCGTGCAGGCTGTTTTCGATCGGAATGATCGCCCGCGCCGCGATTCCGCCGCGCACGGCATCGATCGCATCTTCAAAGGCGAAGCAGGGCAGCGGCACCCAATCGCGCGCATATCCAAGCGCCGCGAGGTGCGAATTGGCGCCCGGCGCGCCCTGGTAGGCGATGGCGCGCGACGGGTCGGCTGCGGCCTTTTCAGCGAGTTCCGCGACCAGCGCGCGGGCGGGGGCAGGATAGTTTTCCATGGATGCAGCGCGCTTAGGCACTCCTCCCCGCGCGTGCAAGCGGAACGGGCGCTTGGCCGCGCACCGCCCCGGCGCCCCGCCGTTCAACCATGCTTGCACGTTCGCTCTTGCGCCATTATGGCAGCGCGCTAGAGGGGGCGCGGAAACCAAGCCGCCAGAACAGAAATTCAAGGGAATCCAAGCGAAATGAGTGATCGTTTCAACACCGTTGCAGGCTGGGCGTTGTTTGCGGGAATCATTGCGCTGGGTGGCGGCATCGTCAGCTCCAAATATTTCCACGCGGAACGTCCCGAAAAGATGGGCTATGCGATCGAAGGCGTCGAGGCCGAAGGTGAAGGCGGCGCGGCCAGCGGCCCCGGCCTCAACACCCTGCTCGCCAGCGCCGATGTCGCTGCCGGTGAAAAGGTCTTCGCCAAGTGCGCCGCATGCCACACCATCAATCAGGGCGGAGCCAACGGCATCGGTCCCAACCTCTTTGCGACCGTGGGCGAAGCCATCGGCCAAGGCAAGGGCGGCTTCGCCTTTTCCGACGCGCTCAAGAGCAAGGGCGGCAACTGGACCTTCGAAAATCTCGATCATTGGCTGAAGAGCCCGCGCGAATTCGCGCCCGGCACCAAGATGACCTTCGCTGGCCTCGGGAACCCGGCCGACCGCGCGAACCTTATCGCCTGGATGAACACGCAGGGCTCCAACCTTCCCCTCCCCGCCGCGGATGCGGCACCCGCCGACGCCAGCGCCACGCCTGCTGAAGCCGCAGGCAACGCCACGAACGCCGCCGAAAGCGTCGAAGGCAAGGCCCCGGCCAACGCCGCGCCCGCGACCGGACCCGCTGCCCCCGGCAAATAAGGGCCAGCCCCTTCTGACGAACCCACGGGCGCGGCACGATTGCCGCGCCCGTTGTGTTTCAGGGGTGAGCCCATAGAAATTTGCGCCTCTTACCCCCCCTCCCGCAAGCGGGAGGGGGTCGGGGGGTGGGATAGCGCAACGCCAGTCTATTACCTATTTCGCTCACTCCCCTCCCGCAGGCGTCAAACAAGGCACGTGGCTCGTTTGAAGGGTCGGGGGGTGGGCTAGCGCAACGCCCGCACGTTTCCCAAAACCTCCTCCCCACCACTCGCCCCATCCAGTCACCTCACCTACCGCTCGCCCACCCTCTTCCCGTCGCTTGCCACGGAACATCGGCATGCGCTCCGGGTTCAGGCTCGTCTGCAACACAGCAGCAAAGCCCAGGAAAGGACCCGGTCATGGTACAGGCATCAGCTATTTTCGACTCACACGCAGAGGCCGAAAGGGCAGTATCGGAGCTACGCACGCTCGGCGTGAATGACAGTGACCTGTCCGTCATCGCCCACCATGGCGGCACGACCACGACCACCAGCGGCGACGGCGAGATCACCGACGAACACCATCGGAACATTCTCCGGGGCATTCTGGGTGGCGGCGCGCTGGGCGCAGGATTGGGCGTCGCGGCGCTGGCGATCCCCGGCGTCGGGCCGCTCGCAGCCGCTGGCGCCATCGCTGCCTCGGCCGTGCCCGAAGCCGTCGGCATCGGCGCTGTCGTCGGAGCGATCGGCGGAAGCCTCAATGAGGCCCTGACCAAGCACGGCGTCAGCAAGGAAGACGCTGACTATTATGGCGGCCGTTTGAAGGATGGCGCCGTGCTCGTCACGGTTGCCGACGCCGGACTGGATGCCGGGCGCGTCCGCGAGGTGCTGTACCGCAACGGCGGCCACAACGCGTCTCAGGCCCGCAACGCCACCATCTAACAAACGCATGGAGCCGGAAAGCATCGCTTTCCGGCTCCTGCTTACCCGAGCTGTTCTCTACCGCTCCGCCACCAGCAGCTTGTCGATCTTGCGCCCGTCCATATCGACGATCTCGAAGCGCCATCCCTGATCCTCGATGAAGTCGCCCACTTCCGGCAGGCGCTTGAGCAGCCACAGCGCATGGCCCGCCACCGTCGCATAGTCGCGGTCCTCCGGCAGGTCGATGCCGATCCGGTCCGCCAGCAGGTCCACCGGCATCTGCCCCGACACCAGCAAGCTGCCATCGTCCCGTTCCACGACATCGGGTTCATCATGCACGTCACGGTCGGATGCGAAGTGGCCCGCGATCGCCGACAACAGGTCGGCAGGCGTCGCGATGCCTTCGAAATGGCCATATTCGTCATGCACCATCACCATCGGCACGTCGGCGCGGCGCAGCACTTCCAGGGCGTCCATGGCGTCGACCTGGTCGGGCACCACCTCCACCCGGCGCATCAGCGATCCGACATCGAGCCGCTCGCCCCGGAACAACGCCGTCATGATGTCGCGCGCCTGCACGACGCCGATAATATCCTCCACCGTGCCCCGTCCCACCGGAAGCCGCGTGTGCGGGGTCTGGAGCAGCCTTGCGCGGACCGTCTCATCGTCCGCGTTGATGTCGATCCAGTCGACGTCCATCCGCGGCGTCATGACCTCGCGCACCGGGCGGTCGGCCAGCCGCACCACGCCCGAAATGATGGCGCGTTCGCTTTCCTCGATCACGCCGGAGCGGCTCGCTTCCGCCACGATCAGGTGCAGCTCCTCGGCCGTCACATGATGTTCGGACTCCCGCGTCATGCGCAGCAGGCGGAAAATGAGCGCGCTCGACCCGTCCAGCACCCACACGATGGGCGCGGTGATCTTCGCCAGCCACAGCATCGGCGTCGCCATGACAACGGCGATAGGCTCGGGAGCGCGCAGGGCGAACTGCTTGGGCACCAGCTCACCGATGATCAGCGACGCGTAGGTCGTCAGGCCGATGACGACCGCGAAGCCCAGATTTTCGGCAACGTTGGGCGACAGGCCCAATAGCTGCAACCGCTCACCCACCGGCCCACCCAGGCTCGCGCCGGAATAGGCACCCGCGACGATGCCGATCAGGGTGATGCCGATCTGGACGGTGGACAGGAACTTGCCGGGATCGCTCGCCAGCATCAGCGCCGTGTGCGCGCCGCGCCGCCCCGCCTTTTCCATCGCCTGCAAGCGCGGGCGGCGGGCGGATACGATCGCCAGTTCCGACATGGCGAAGACGCCGTTCAGCGCGACGAGCGCCAGAATGATGACGATATCTACCCAGGGAAAGGGCGTCGGAGCGTGCGGGGGGATCGTGGCCATGGTGGTCAGCTACGCCCTATAACCCTGTTTCTTACAATTTCACAACCGTTGCATCATCTGGGGTTCAGTTCGCTGGTGGAACAAAAGCGCCGGTTCGATGATTGGGGCCTGCATCCGCGCTTTCGGGTGCAAGATAAATAAGGGAACTCAAATCTATGCGGATTTCTCATCGCATCCTGGGTACGGCGGGACTAGCCGCCATGCTCGCCACCGCCGCCTGCACGACTGACCCCAACACCGGCCAGCGTCAGATTTCGAAGGCCGCGATCGGCGGCATCGGCGGCGCCCTCGGCGGCTATCTGCTGGGCGATCTGGTCGGCGGCAAGCGTGACCGTACGGAAAAGATCCTGGGCGCAGGCATCGGCGCGGTCGCGGGTGCAGGCATCGGCGCTTACATGGACGCGCAGGAGCGCAAGCTGCGCGAGGAAACCGCAGGCAGCGGCGTCGACGTGATCCGCGACGGTGACAATCTGGTGCTGCGCATGCCGTCCGGCATCACCTTCACCACCGACAGCGCCGCCGTCCAGCCGCAGTTCCGCCCGACGCTGGACGAAGTATCCTCCGTGCTGGCGCAATATCCCAAAACCTATATCGACGTGTACGGCCACACCGACAGCGACGGCGCGGACGCCTATAACCAGACCTTGTCCGAACGCCGCGCTCAGTCGGTGGCGGACTATCTGACCAGCCACGGCGTCCAGTCGGCCCGCATCGCGACACGCGGTTTCGGCGAAACCCAGCCCATCGCTTCCAACGCCACGGCCGAGGGCAAGGCCAGCAACCGCCGCGTCGAAATCAAGATCGCGCCGGTCACGGAAAGCGACATCCGGGCCTAAAGCCTGCCGCCATGACCAAAAAAGCCGGGACGCGCCCCAAGCGCTCCCGGCTTCTTTACCCTCTCCTCCGTTCGACCTGAGCCTGTCGAAGGGCTCTTCTTTCTTCATAAGAAGTAAAGAGCTTTGACAGGCTCAGCCCGAACGGAGAAGGACCTCAGACGGCGTGCCGCACCTCAAAAACTCGCCTTCAACCCATCGATCACGAACTGCGCAGCCAATGCGGCCAGCAGCACTCCGAGAAGCCGCGTAATCACCGCCTCGATCTTGCTGCCCAGCCGCGCCATGATCGGCCCCGCCGCCAGCAATGCCCCCAGCATCAGCGCCAGCGTCACCACCACCGCACCGATCACCACCAGCCGCTGGCTGATCCCGTCGGCCTGCGACATCAGCAGCATCACCGTCGCGATCGATCCCGGCCCGGCGATCATCGGCATCGCCATCGGGAATACCGACACGTCCTCGACCTCAGGCGTCTCCGCGATCTTGTGCGCCCGGTCCTCGCGCCGCTGCGTGCGCTTTTCGAACACCATGTCCATCGCGATGATGAACAGCATGATCCCGCCCGCGATCCGGAAGCTGTCGAGCGCAATGCCCAGCACGCCCAGCAGCTGCTTTCCCCACAGCGCGAAGATCAGCAGGATGACCGCCGCAATCCCCACCGCGCGGATCGCCATCGCCCGCCGCTGCGCATGGCTCGCGCCATTGGTCAGGCTGGCATAGATGGGCGCGCAGCCCGGCGGATCGATGACCACGAACAAGGTGACGAAGGCGGATATGAACAGTTCGATCATGCTCCCGGCGCCTTCACCCGATCATCGATCACCACCTCATAATCCGTGCCGTTCCAGACGCGCACCATGACCTGCCGTCCGCCATCGGGCGCAACCTCCGCGCTCCAGATCAGGCTTTCATCGGCAGGCGGAACCGCAGCTTTCGCCTTGGGCACCACTCCGTCAGGCGCTTTGCCGCGCTTGCACGTCGCGACCTTGCCCACCAGAAATTCCGGCGCGGGGCGGGCAGCGCCCAGCGTGTCGCCATGGTCCAGCACCCATTTCCACGCGCCCTGCTTGTCCCGCCGCCAGATCGTCGTGAAATAGCCGACCGTTCCATCCGGCCGCTGCCAATTGCCCGTGCTCGCCGCCATGTTGCCGTCGCACGACACATGGATGACCGACGGCGTCCAGCTCACCGGCTGCGGCGGATCGGCCCGGCCCTTCAGCCATTGTTTCGCAAGCACCCGTTGCGGCACGAACATCACCGCGTCATCGGCAGCGGTCGCGCGAAAGGCGGTCCACTGCCCCTTGTCCCGCGCCAGCCGGTTGAAGGCGATTTCGGCGGCGAAGACGGAACTGGGATCAGGCTGATGCCGCATCGGCGGCCGCGCCGCGACCAGCCCCGTCAGGCAAGCCGCGATCAAAACGGCCCGCCTTGCCGTCACAGCCCCTCCGGCTTTGCCAGCCCCGCGCGGGCATGGGCCGCCACCAGCGTATTGCGCAGCAGCACCGCGATCGTCATCGGCCCGACGCCACCGGGAACCGGGGTGATCGCCCGCACATGCGCCAGCGCCTCGGCCGTCGCGACATCGCCGACGATCCGGCTCTTGCCATCCTCCGTGTCCGTCACGCGGTTGATGCCGACGTCGATCACGGTCGCGCCCGGCTTGATCCACTCGCCCTTCACCATCTCGGCGCGTCCCACGGCGGCCACGACGATGTCGGCGCGATGCACGACCGAAGCCAGATCCCGCGTGCGGCTGTGCGCGATCGTGACCGTGCAATTCTCCGCCAGCAGCAGCTGCGCCATCGGCTTGCCCACGATGTTGGATCGGCCGACGACCACCGCCTCCATGCCCGACAGGTCGCCCAGCTCGTCCTTCAGCAACATGATGCAGCCGAGCGGCGTGCAGGGCACCAGCGCCTCCTGCCCCGTCGCCAGCCGCCCGCTATTGACGACATGGAAGCCGTCCACATCCTTGGCCGGATCGATCGTCCCGATCACCGCCGCCTCGTCGATATGGCCGGGCAGCGGCAGCTGGACCAGGATGCCGTCCACCCGGTCATCCGCGTTCAGCTCCTCGACCAGGTCGAGCAATTCTTCCTCGCCGATGCTCGCGGGCAGCTTGAATTCCAGGCTTTCCATGCCCGCCTCGACCGTCATCTTGCCCTTGTTGCGGACATAGACGGAACTGGCCGGGTCCTCGCCCACCAGTACGACCGCCAGCCCCGGCTTGCGCCCGGTGCGCCCGACGAACGCGGATACGCCATCAGCCACCTTCGCGCGCAGCGTGGCGGCGAAAGCCTTTCCGTCGATGATCTTGCCGATGGTCATGCTGCCTCAACCCATTCCCTGATGATGGCGGACAGCCGCACCAACGCGTCGGCACCGCCCTTGATACGCAGCCGCTTTAGCCGGTTGCTGTCACCCGATTCCAGCGAAAACGCGCTGCGTGGCCAATCCATCTCCTTGGCGAGCAATGCAAGGAGCGCCCCGTTCGCCTTTCCCTTTTCCGCGACAGCGCGAACCCGCGCGCAGAGCCACTGCGCGCCTTTCTCATCCGTCCAGCACCCGCCAACATCCTCACGCGCCGCGCCCGGCGTCAACCGGACGGAAAGCAGCAGGTCGGTCCCGTCCTGCCGCCAGACGCTCACACCAGCCCGAAGATCGGCGGCAAAATGGCCTGGCGGATGATCAGGATGGCGAGCAGCACGACCATCGGCGACAGGTCGAGCGCGCCAAGGTCAGGCATCACCCGGCGAATGGGATTGTAGATCGGCGCCGTCATCCGGTCGAGCGCGACGATGATCGTGCGCACGATGTCGCTGGACGTGTTGATGACATTGAAGGCGATCAACCAGCTCATGATCGCCTGGATGATGATGATCCACCACAGCACATCGAGCAGGATGACGATGATCTGATAGAGCGCGTAGGCCATGTGGTCTCCAATTGATTGCCGATGCTCTAGCCGAGCGGGGCATGGCGCGACAAGAGTCCCTTTCGCCATCACCCTCTCGCCCCACTCCGTCATCCCAGCGGAAGCTGGGATCTCAGGAGAGGATACGCCAAGCCGCCCAAGATCCCAGCTTCCGCTGGGATGACGGACAAGGGAAGGACGATTGCAAACGACGATTACCGGCGCACTAAAGTCCCCGCACCGCGCTTGGTGAAAATCTCCAGCAGCATGGCATGCGGCACCCGCCCGTCCAGGATGACGGCAGCATCCACGCCGCCCTCGACCGCCTTCACGCAGGTCTCCAGCTTCGGGATCATGCCCCCGCTGATCGTGCCATCTTCCTGCAATATCTTGATCGCAGCCGGATCGAGGTCGGTCAGCAACTGCCCCTGCTTGTCCAGCACGCCCGCCACGTCGGTCAAAAGGAAGAAGCGAGAAGCCTGAAGCTCCGCCGCGATCGCGCCCGCCATCGTGTCGGCGTTCACATTATAGGTGTGCCCGTCAGCACCGATGCCAACCGGCGCGATGACCGGAATGATGCCGCTCTGCGACAGCGTGTCGAGGATCGACCGGTCGACCTTCACCGGATCACCGACGAAGCCCAGGTCGACATTGCGCTCGATGCCCGAATTGGGATCGGGCGCGCGGGTATCGCCAACCTTTTCGCACAGGACGAGCCCGCCATCCTTGCCCGAAATGCCGACCGCCTTGCCGCCCGCGCCGGAAATCCAGCCGACGATTTCCTTGTTGATGGAACCTGCCAGCACCATTTCGGCGATCTGCGCGGTTTCCTTGTCGGTGACGCGCAGCCCGTTCACGAAATGCGATTCGACGCCCAGCTTCTTGAGCATAGCGCCGATCTGCGGCCCGCCGCCATGGACGACGACGACATTGATGCCGACCGCCTTCATCAGCACCACGTCCTCGGCGAAATCGCGCGCCGCTTCGGGGTCGCCCATCGCATGGCCGCCATATTTCACGACGAATGTCTGCCCCGCATAGCGCTGCATATAGGGCAGCGCCTCCACAAGCGTTTCGGCCTTGGCGAGGAGAGCGGGATCGGGGGCGTGCTTGCTGTTCATGTGCGCGCGCAATAGGGCCTTATAGATGCGGGGGCAAGTTGGTGCAGAAGGACTATAATCCCCTCTCCCCTTCAGGGGTCGGCCAGAGGCACGTGACTCTCGCCGAGGTGCCGAGCGCAGCGAAGGCTAGAAGCCGTCCCCTCTCCCCTTCAGGGGAGAGGGTGCCGAGCGTAGCGAAGGCGGGAGAGGGGACTACTAAACCTTGGCGTCGTCCCCTCTCCCCAACCCTCTCCCCTAGAGGGGGGAGGGAGCCGGTTGCTCAACACCTCGTCTCGAAACCCAAGCTCGATCCAGCGTCCCGCTTCCAAGCCGAACATCGCGAATAAAGGCGAGCAATCCACCCTCACCAAGCCATCCGATACTTCACCCCCATCGCCTGCGCCAAATGCCGCTGCCGCCGCTCGACCGCCTCGCCGAACAGGTCCACATCCACGCCTTTCAGCCGCAGTTCCAGCGTATCGCCATCCATCTCCAGCGTCGACGCGAGCAGAGGCCCCTCGACCCCGCCGGACAGCCGCTGGCCAAGCCGGATCGCCAGCCCCCACAAGGTCGCGCGCTTCAACGCAGCGACAGAAGCCAGCCCCGCAATCCCGGCAGGCGGCGTGGACGATCCTCCGAAATTGCTGTGCAACGCCTGCGCCAGCATCGCCCGCTCGCATGCGGTGATGCCCACCCAATTGCTGTGCAGGGCAATCTCCACCCCCCGCTCCGCGCGAAAGTCGGGGTTGGCGCGCCAGCCGACATCGGCCAGCAGGCAAGCCGCCCGCCGGATGCGCCGCCAGGACGGCTCGTCATCGCGGAACAGCGGCCCGATCCACCGGTCGATCATGTCGCCATGGCCCGCAAAGCGCCCCTGCGCCTCGCCCTCCGCCTCCGCCGCGACCAGCAAGGGATCATGCGTCCGGATCTCGGCGGGCAGGTCTTCGAACAGCAGCCCCTCGCGCAGGCCATAGGCCGACACGATCAACTCGCTCGACTGCAATTGCCGGACGACCACCGACAGCAAAGCCGCCGCGTCGGGCAAGGTCGGCACGCGCGATCCGGTGATTGCCGGAATATCCTTCAGCCGCGCACGGCCGACATGGGACACGATCCGCGTCAGCTGCTCGGCGCGAAATGCGGGCATGGCATATTGATGCACGACCGGCAGCGGAAAGTTGGTCAGCTGCATGTCGAACCGGGCAAGCGCGCGCCACGATCCGCCCACCAGATAGAAGGGCAGGTCAGGCCCCGCGCTCCAGCCCGCCTTCGCCAGCATCTTCTTGACGCAGCGTTCCAGCGCGCCCGGCCCCTTCGCCCGGATCTGCGGCAGGCGCAGCACGCCCAGCGGCAGCGATATCGTCTCATGCACCGCGCCCCCGCGGATTCGCGCCAGCTCCAGGCTGCCGCCGCCCAGGTCCGCTACGATGCCGTCCGCGCCGGGTATGCCCGACAGCACGCCATAGGCCGCCGCGACCGCTTCCTGCCTCCCCGACAGCAGTTCAACCTCCAGCCCCATGTCCCTGGCGCGCAGGATGAACTCATCGCCGTTGGCCGCGTCGCGCACGGCGGCGGTGGCGACGCAGCGCACGTCACGCACCTCCATCTCGCGGCACAGATGGGCAAAGCGTCCCACCGCCCGCAATCCGCGCTCCATCGCGTCAGGCTCGATCCGCCCCGTCTTCCCGAGCGACGCGCCCAGCCCCGCCATCACCTTTTCATTGAACAGGATGAACGGAATGCGCCGCGGCCCGTCATAAACGACCAGGCGGACGCTGTTGGACCCGATGTCGATGATCGCCGTGCGCGCCTTGGCATGGGCGGGGGATGTCACCATCGTTTCGGCGATGGCGCGCACCTGGCTCAGCATCGAATTCATGCGCGTCAGGCCCGGCCGCGCAGGCGCAAAGTCGGCACCGTCCCGCTGTCCATCGCCGCGCCCCGGCCCGACAGCGACGGGTTGGTCATGAAATAGCGGTGCAGGTTGAACGGCCGATCGCTCGAATCCACGCGGGTATAATGGCCGTCGCTGTCCAGCTCCCAACTCTGTTCGCTGTCGATCAGGTTGGCGACCATCACCTGGTCCAATATTTGGTCGTGAACGGTCGGGTTCTCCACAGGGGCAAGAAATTCGACGCGGCGGTCAAAGTTCCTTGGCATCCAGTCCGCCGAGCTGATGAACACCTTCGCGCCATTGTTGGGCAGCGCCTTGCCATTACCGAAGGCGGTGATGCGGCTATGCTCCAGAAAGCGGCCGACCACCGACTTCACCCGGATATTCTCCGACATGCCCGGCACCCCCGGCCGCAGGCAGCAGATGCCGCGCACGATCAGGTCGATCTCCACCCCCGCATTGCTCGCCGCATAGAGCTTTTCGATGATCGCCGGATCGACCAGCGAGTTCATCTTCGCCCAGATATTGCCCGGCCGCCCGGCGCGGACATGCTCGATCTCCGCGTCGATCAGCTGGCAAAGGCGATTGCGCAGGTCGCGCGGGCTCATCACCAGCTTTTCCAGGCTCTGCGGCTCGACATAGCCGGTGATGTAATTGAACAGCGCGGCGGCATCCCGGCCATAGGCGGGATCGGCGGTGAAGAAGCTGAGGTCAGTATAGATGCGCGCGGTGACGGGGTGATAATTGCCCGTGCCGAAATGGCAGTAGGTGCGAAAAGCCTCGCCCTCGCGGCGGACTACCATCGACACCTTGGCATGCGTCTTCCAATCGATGAAGCCATAGACCACCTGCACGCCCGCGCGTTCCAGCGCGTCGGCCCACATCAGGTTCTGCTCCTCGTCGAACCGCGCCTTCAGCTCTACCACCGCCGTCACCGACTTGCCCGCCTCCGCCGCATCGATCAGCGCGCGGATGATCGCCGACTGCTTGCCCGCGCGGTACAGCGTCTGCTTGATCGCCACAACGTCGGGGTCGGACGCCGCTTGTTTCAGAAACGAAACGACCACATCGAACGCTTCATATGGGTGATGGACCACAATGTCCTTCGCCCGGATCGCCGCAAAGCAATCCCCGCCATATTCGCGGATTCGTTCAGGGAATCGCGGCGCATAGGGTTCGAACTTCAGGTCGGGCCGATCCTCATCGACAATGCCGCTAAGGTCGCCGATGCCGACAAAGCCCTCGACCTCGGCAATGATCGCCTCATGCCCCTGCAGCATGTCCTGCAACATTTCCTCGACCGGCTCGGGAATGCGCTCCTCGATCTCCATGCGGATGACGCGGCCCCGGCGGCGTCGCTTGATGGCGCTGCGGAAATAGCGGACCAGATCCTCCGCCTCTTCCTCGATCTCGATATCGGAGTCGCGGATGATGCGGAACACGCCGCTGTTGCGCACCCGATAGCCAGGGAAGAGGTCGCCCGAAAAACGGCGGATCACCGCCTCCAAAGCCATGTAGCGCGCCGGGGTGCCCGGCACCCGAACAAAGCGGGCCAGCGAGGACGGGATCATCACCAGTTCGCGGATCGGCTGCTTGTCCGACAGCCGCTCCAGATCGAAGACGATCGACAGCCCCTGATTGGGGATAAAGGGGAAAGGATGCGCCGGGTCCAGCGCCTGCGGCGTCAGGATCGGGAAGACCTGGCTCAGGAAATGCTCGCGCAGCCATGTTTCGCTGCCCGGATCGATCTCGCTGGCGGGCCCCATCACCTCGATCCCGACCTGCGTCAGTTCACCATGCAGCGCGCCCCAGACCTTCTGCTGCGCCGTCATCAGCCGCGCGGTCTCATCGGCGATCGCGGCAAGCTGCTGCGCGGGAGTTAGCCCATCGGCCGAGCGCATATCGACATCCTGCAGCTGCTGCCCTTTCAGGCCCGCCACGCGCACGCTGAAAAATTCATCCAGGTTCGCCCCGGAAATCGACAGGAACCGCAGCCGCTCCAGCAGCGGATGCGCACGGTTCATCGCCTCTTCCAGCACGCGCTGGTTGAATGCCAGCCAGGACAGCTCCCGGTTGAAATAGCGGTCGGTGGGCAGTGTCAGGCTGGCGGACGGATCAGCTTCGGCCACGTCTCTCTCACTATGATGAGGGGTGCGGATCGTCCGCCACTATAGGCAAGAAACCAGCCGCTTGCAGACTCTCTTTGGCCATAGCGACGGAAATCTTACGTCCCGATGACAATGCCGCTTCGTTGAGCAGGCGCGTCACCTCGGCGATAGCGGCATAGCTGCGCTCGATCCGGCGGAGCAGCCAGTCGGGCAAATCCTGCCCATATCGTGACCCCGCGCCCCCCAGCGCCCGTTCGATAAGTGCGCGGGCGAGCGGCTCGTCCGGCTGCTCGATCGCAACATGCGGCGCGGCGGCAAGGCGCGACCGCAGGTCCGGCAGCGCCACGTCCCACAGCGTCGGCGCGCTGTCCCCGATCAGCAGCAGCGGCTTGGCGCTCGTCTGCGCATCGTTCCAGGCGTTGAACAGCAGCCGGTCCTCCTGTCCTTGCGCATCGTCGATCACCATGCCCCCGCTCATCGCGGCGAAGCGGCGACCCAGCATCGACCGCCCCGACCGGGCCGGACCGCTCAGGACGCTGATCGCCAAGGGCCATTCGCGCCAATTTTCCAGATGGCGGACGGCGACATGATTGGCGTCGCTGACCAGGAAGTCATCGTTCGTCCCCTGCCCTGGCCATTCGAACGGCAGGCTTATCTGGCTCATTGCGGCGCTGACGTCCCCGCTCCCGCTCCGGCAGGTGCCGCCGCCCCGCCCCGGCGGATGCGCAGCGCATTGCCGGAACCCGTCACGGTGAAGCCTCGCGCCTGAAGCCCGGCGCGCAACGCTTCGACACTGCCGTCGAAGCTCACCTGCATCACCGACGTGCCCCCCAGCGCAAGGCTGCTCGTCGCCGCCGACCTGACGCCCAGGATAGACCGAACCGCCGCCTCGCCCTGCGCCACCGATCCGACATCGGGCGTATCGAACTGGATCGAAAAGCTGCTGGTGGTCGCAGATGGCGTTGGCGTCTCCAGTGTCTCCAGCGGCTGCTCGGTCGCATTCTCGATCTCGAGCGCGTCGGGATTGACCGGCTCCTCGATGATCAGCGACGGGTCGGGCCGCAAACGCCCGTCATTGAGCGCGGCTGTATAAAGCTGGTCGATCCGCCGCGCGGCCTCATCCATCATCTGCGGCAGCGCGCTTTCGGCCGATGCGCGAAGCGAAAAGCTGCCGATAAGCGTATCGTCCGGCCCATAGCGCGCGGTGAACGTGCCCCTTACCGGGCCGCCCGGATATTCCCGTTGCAATCGGGCGATCGGCACCACCACGTCAGCCGCGCCATATTGGTCCAGCAGCACGCGCCACCACAGCCGCCCGCGCCGCCCCACCTGGCCCGCATTCAGCAGGATGGGGTCGGCGATCGAACCGCTCACCCGCACATAGTCGATCGCGCTGTCCCCGGTGCGGAACCGCGCCCAGGCCTTCTGCCACTCATTGATCCGCTCATAGGAGACGGCGGACCCGCCGTCCCACATCACCGGAATGACCAGCAGCGGCGGCGAACGCATGACATTTCCGGACACGCCCAGCAGTTGCCCCGTCCGCGCGCGATCGAACAATATGCCCAGCGTCGCGACATAGCGCGTCGGCCCGATCTGCTCATATTCGATCTCGATGCCGGAAATCATCGCTTCCAGCTGCGAATCGGACAGGTTCGGCACGCCCGCCGCGCCATGGGTGCGCGTCCACAGCATCCGCCAGCCCTGCCGCTGCGCCAGCCGCCAGCCCGCCTGCCGCGCGCTGTTGGCATCTTTGCCCATCACGTCGACCTTGATGCCGCCTACCTGATAATCGCCGCCACTGGCGATCGGCGGCACGCCGCGTTCGCCTTCCATCTGCGCGAACAGGGCCGCAGCCGCGAGGCCAAGCATGATCGCACCCAGAATCTGGACGGGCCGCGACAAGCGGCGAAGCAGCGAAGAAGGCCGGAAAATCTGGCTTTGGAAGGCAGTGGACAGGCTCACGCGCGCCCTTTTGGCGGGATTTCCCCCATCTGCCAAGCGGCAACCCATTTGCCGTTCCGTTTTCCGCATCATTGCTATAGTGGGCGCGGGCATGAGCGACACCGAATCCTACAGCTACGCCAAGGCTGGCGTGGACATCGCGGCAGGCAATGCGCTGGTCCGTGCCATCGCCCCCTTGGCCAAGGCGACCCGCCGTCCTGGCGCAGACGCCGAACTGGGCGGCTTTGGCGGTTTCTTCGACCTCAAAGCCGCTGGCTATGACGACCCTCTGCTCGTCGCGGCCAATGACGGCGTCGGCACGAAGCTCAAGCTGGCAATCGACCATGACCGCCATGACGGCGTCGGCATCGACCTTGTCGCCATGTGCGCCAACGACCTCATCGTGCAGGGCGCGGAGCCGCTCTTCTTCCTCGACTATTACGCCACCGGCAAGCTGGAGAGCGGCGTCGCCGAACGCGTGATCGCGGGCATCGCCGAAGGCTGCAAACAGGCCGGCTGCGCCCTCATCGGCGGCGAAACCGCAGAAATGCCGGGCATGTATGCCGCCGGAGACTATGACCTTGCCGGATTCTGCGTCGGCGCGGTGGAACGTAGCCAGGCGCTCACCGGCAACAAGGTGAAGGCAGGCGACGTCCTCCTCGGCCTCACCTCCTCGGGCGTCCATTCCAACGGCTTCTCCCTCGTCCGCCGCCTCGCCGCCGACAAGGGGTGGAAGCTCGACCGCCCGGCCATCTTCGACAATGAAGTGCTGTTGATCGACGCGCTGATGGCCCCGACCCGCATCTATGTGAAGCCGCTCCTTCCGCTGGTACGCGGCGGCAAGATCAACGCGCTCGCCCACATCACCGGCGGCGGCCTTCTCGAAAACATCCCCCGCGTCCTGCCCGAAGGCTGCCATGCCGTGGTCGATGCCGACGCATGGGAACAGCCGCGCCTCATGGCCTTCCTGCAAGCGCAGGGCCATATCGAGCCGGAAGAAATGGCGCGCACCTTCAACTGCGGCGTCGGCATGGTGCTCGCCGTGGACGCTGATGCAGCCGACAGCGTAACCGCCGACCTCGAAGCCGCAGGCGAAACAGTCGTCCGCGTGGGGCTGGTCGAAGCGGGCGAAAAGGGTTGCACCGTCAAGGGCAGCCAGGAGACCTGGAGCGCCAAGGCCGACTGGACCGCCACGCATCTGGGTTAATCAACCAATCCCCCTCCCGCTGGCGGGAGGGGCTAGGGGAGGGCATGTCACAGGGTCGGCTTGAGCAAGCCTACCCCCGACACCTCCCGCAGCGGCAGGGAAGTTCCCCATGCAAAAGGCAAAAGTCGGCGTTCTGATTTCCGGACGCGGGTCCAACATGGCGGCGCTGCTTTACGCCGCCAAGCATCCCTCCTGCCCCTATGAGCTTGTCCTCGTCGCCGCCAACGACCCGCAAGCCCCCGGCCTCACCCTCGCAGAGGCCGAAGGCATCCCCACCTTCGCCCAAAGCCACAAGGGCCTGAAACGCGCCGAATTCGACCAGATCATCGACGCGCAGCTGCGCAAGGCAGGCGCGGAATATGTGGCCCTCGCCGGTTACATGCGCCTGCTCTCCCCGGAATTCGTGGGCGGCTGGGAAGGCCGGATGCTCAACATCCACCCCAGCCTTCTCCCCAAATATAAGGGGCTCGACACGCACCAGAAGGCGCTCGACGCGGGCGACAGCCATGCGGGCTGCTCCGTCCATGTCGTGACCAGCGAACTGGACGACGGCCCGGTGCTGGCGCAGACGGCGGTAGCGATCCTGCCCGGCGACACCGCCGACAGCCTAGCCGCGCGCATCCTCATCGCCGAGCATCAGCTTTATTCCCGCACCCTCTCCGACTTCGTCACACAAGAGCGCCTCTCGCCCCTTCCAAAATAGGATTTCCCCTGATCTATCCTGCCGGATGGAACAGCCTCTCCCCACCCCGCCCGCCGCGCGCGACCTACCGCCGCCATCCGGCCATGGCCGCTGGACCCCAGCCCTTCAGCGCCTCTTCCTCACCGCGCTGATCGAAACCGGCAACGTCTCCCAAGCCGCGCGGTCGGTCGGCATGTCGCGGTCCAGCGCCCACCGCCTGCGCCAACGCCTCATCGGCACAACGTTCGACCGCTGCTGGAACGACGCGCTCGAGATCCACGCGACGCGCATGGCCGATCCCTTCGCCTTGGAAACCCGCCCCCGCCCCCCGGCCTGATCCTGTCGCGCACCTGTCGCGTTCCCGCCGCCTTTTCGTCGCGATCCCGGCGATTTCAGCCCAAATCAGCCGACGACACTGTGAACTTCGGCCGTCCCAGCCTCTTTCCTTAGCCGCCTACGATCCCCATAGAGTTCAACCATGACCGACAGCCCCACTCCCGCCATAGAGATCACCAACCTCACCAAAGTCTATGCAGGCGGAAAACGCGCGCTCGACAATATCAACCTCACCATCCCGCGCGGCCAGATCTACGGCCTGCTCGGCCCCAATGGCGCGGGCAAGTCGACCACGATCAACATCCTCGCAGGCCTCGTCAACAAGACCAGCGGGACGGCAAAAATCTGGGGCTTCGACATCGACCAGAACCCCCGCAATGCCAAGAACAGCATTGGCATCGTGCCGCAGGAAATCGTCTTCGACCCCTTCTTCACGCCGTTCGAGACGCTGGAAAACCAGGCGGGCTATTATGGCGTGCCCAAGGAACGCCGCCGCTCCCTCGAACTCCTGCGCGCCGTCCATCTGGAGGACAAAGCCAACGCCTATGCCCGCACCCTTTCCGGCGGCATGAAGCGTCGCCTGCTTGTGGCCAAAGCCATGGTCCACTCACCGCCGATCCTGGTGCTGGACGAACCGACCGCAGGCGTCGACGTCCAGCTGCGCCAGCAACTCTGGGCCTATGTGCGCGAGCTCAACGCACAGGGCGTCACCATCGTCCTCACCACCCACTATCTCGAAGAAGCCGAGGAACTGTGCGACCGCATCGGCATCATCAACCATGGCCGCGTCATCACGGATAAACCTACCCGCGAACTCATCGCCATGGCGCAAGAGAAAGTCGTGCAGGTAACCGTCGACCGCGACATCACCGCTCCGCCCGATGCGCCCTGTTTCGAAAAGGTCGAACTGTCGGACCAGCGCACGCTCACCATCACCTACATGAAGGACCGCGCCAATGCCGGGCAGGTGCTGAGCGCCGTTCAGGCAAGCGGCCTCTCGATCGTGGACGTCGTCACGAGGGATCCGGATCTTGAGGATGTTTTCCTCAACCTGACGGCGGCGGCGTGAAGGAAGAAGCGCAATCTGCTCCCCCTCCCGCAGGCGGGAGGGGGCTGGGGGGTGGGCCAGCGCGACCTTTCAACCCGCGCAACACAGCTCGCGCGAAACAGCTCAGAAATGCCGCCCCCACTCCCGAAAGACTATTGTGGCAACAACTCCGCGCCCGCAAACTCGGCCACAAATTCAGCCGCCAGATGCCGATAGGCCCATATTTCGCCGATTTCCTCTGCCGCGAACTGTACCTCATCATAGAGATCGATGGTGAGAGCCATGACCCGCGCGCAGCATATGATCAGCATCGAGAAGAATACTGTCGCTCCCTCGGCTATCAAATCTTGCGCTTTTCCAATGCCGATGTGATGAAAAACCTCGAAGGCGTCATAACGCACATCCAGACCACCCTTGCGCAGGCCCACCCCCGGTCCTTGACCGGAGTCACGTGCCTCCGGTCAACGCAAGCGGGAGGGGAGCAGTAGAAGTAATGCCCACCACCACCCACGACGTCGTCATCATCGGCTCCGGCGCGGCAGGCCTCACCGCCGCCATCAACCTGGCGCAGGATCGCAAAGTCGTCGTCCTCGCTAAGGCAGCGCTCGACAGCGGCTCAACCAACTGGGCGCAGGGTGGCATCGCCGCCGTCCTCGACGCAGGCGACAGTTTCGAAGCCCATGTCAACGACACGATGGTCGCAGGCGCAGGCCTCAACAACCGCGAGACAGTGGAGTTCGTCGTCTCCGAAGCCCCCGCCGCCATCGAAAGACTGGCGGAGCTGGGCGTGCCCTTCAACGGCGGCGAAGAGTTCGGAGAACGCTGGCACCTGACGCGCGAAGGCGGGCACAGCCACCGCCGCATCGTCCATGTCGACGACGCCACCGGTCATGCCGTGCAAGTCGCGCTGCTGAAGGCCGCGCGCGCCAACCCCAACATTACCCTGCTGGAGGACATGGTCGCCATCGACCTCATCACCTCCCGCCATGGCGAGCGCTATTCGGGCGACGGTCATGTCTG
This sequence comes from Sphingobium sp. TomMM35A, assembly GCF_054771735.1. Taxonomy (NCBI): domain Bacteria; kingdom Pseudomonadati; phylum Pseudomonadota; class Alphaproteobacteria; order Sphingomonadales; family Sphingobiaceae; genus Sphingobium; species Sphingobium sp. TomMM35A. The sequence goes on along the minus strand of NZ_BSRC01000001.1, from coordinate 52,025 downwards.
GGGCGTCTACGCCTTCAACAAGCGGACCAAGCATGTCGACGCGCTGCTGGGCCGTGCGACGATCCTCTGCACCGGCGGAGCGGGCCGCACCTACCTTTTCTCCACCGCCCCCCGCGGCGCCACCGGCGACGGCATCGCCATGGCCTGGCGCGCGGGCTGCCGCGTCTCCAACATGGAGATGAACCAGTTCCACCCGACCTGCCTCTATAATCTGGAGGTCAAGAATTTCCTGATCACCGAAGCCGTGCGCGGCGAAGGCGGGCACCTGAAGCTCCCCCCCGGCGTCCCCGGCGGCGGCGAGCGTTTCATGCCCCGGTTCGATCCCCGCGCCGAACTTGCGCCCCGCGATGTGGTGGCACGCGCCATCGACCATGAGATAAAGCGGCTCGGCCTCGACTATGTTCATCTCGACATCAGTCACAAGGAACCCGAGTTCGTCCGCACCCACTTTCCCACCATCTACGCGCGGCTGCTCGACCTCGACATCGACATCACCAAGGAACCGATCCCGGTCGTCCCGGCGCAACATTATACCTGCGGCGGGGTCATCATCGACCTGGACGGCCGCACCGACCTGCCGGGCCTCTATGCTGCTGGCGAAGTCACCGAAAGCGGCCTGCATGGGGCCAATCGCCTCGCGTCCAACTCGCTGCTCGAATGCTTCGTCTTCGGCGAGGCGGCGGCCCGCCATATCCGCGCCCATTGGAGCGAACTGCCCCCGCCCCCAGCGGTACACCCCTGGGATGAAAGCCGCGTCACCAACAGCGACGAAGAGGTCATCGTCCAGCACAACTGGAAGGAAATCCGCCGCTTCATGTGGGACTATGTAGGCATCGTCCGCACCACCAAGCGGCTGGAGCGCGCGCAGCACCGCATCGACCTGCTCGCCAAGGAAGTGGACGAATATTACGGCCATTTCCACGTGACACCCGACCTGATCGAGCTGCGCAACCTTCTGGAAGTCGCTCGCCTGGTCGTCCGCTCGGCGCTCCGCCGCAAGGAAAGCCGGGGCCTGCACTATACGCTCGACTATCCCGACATGCTTCCGCAAGCGGTCGACACGGTACTCGCGCCCTGATGGCGGTCGGCTCAGCTCGACAGGAACCGCTTCACCACGGCGCTGAACCGCGTCGGCTGGTCCGCCATGACGACATGGCCGCTCGGCCCGATCGGCGTCAGCTTCAGGTCCTTCTTGGCCGCATAGGCGCTGCGGAAATTGCGCGCGATTTGCGCCGACTGCGCGGCGTCAGCCCCGACCGCATAGACCACCTCCATCGGCACGGCGATCCGTCCAAGCTGCGGCCCCAGATCGACATTGGCGAGATCGCGAAGCGCATTGGCGATGACATCAGGATCGCTCCCCTTGGCCCCCGGCGAATCCGCGACGATCTGCGCCAGATAAGCCCGGCCCGCCTTGGTGCCGGTGAAATACTGGCTCAGCTGGTTGGCGAGATAGCCCATGCCCCGCGCCGTGCCGCCGACCATCGCCGCGCCCTCCGGCAGCATGTCGACCACCATGATCCGTCCTGCCAATGCCTTCAGCCCCAGCTTCATCGCCAGCGTGCCGCCCATCGAATGCCCGATGACCGAAGGCCGCACGAGCCCGGCCGCCTTGATGTACCGCGCAATCTCATCGGCCAGCGGCTGCACCAGCGGCCCGCTCGCATTGGCATCGGCTGCGAGCCCGGCAAAGCCGCGCACATGGACAAGGTGCCAGCGATAGCCGGGCAGCTTCGCCATCATGTCGCTCCACAGCGACGGCCCGCTGGCGAGCCCCGCGATCAGGATCACGTCGCGGCCCGTCCCCCGCGTCGTCACGGCGATCCGGCGCGATGTGAAGGGCGCAGCCGACGCGCTCTGATGCCGCAGCAATATCAGCCCGGCGCAAGCGCCCGCGCCTATCCGCAGCAGTGCCCGCCTGTCGATCATCCGTCCGTCCATGCGCCCTTCCTTGCCCATCCCTGCTTAACGGCGGGTGAGCGCTGCTCGGCCATATCGTTCAGGCTCCTTACATCGCAAATGTGGAATCATTCGTCGCATCGTCCTTGTCAGTCGAAGGGTGCCGCAGGCCTAAATGAAGGAGAAGTCGGGGATATTCATGGACAAGCGAAATAAGGGGCGCAGCCTGCGTCCGGACGGGGGATCGCTCCGCCTCATCCTGTTGGTTGCGGCACTTTCCGCGTGCGTCAGCGCTCCCATGGAGCCGCAAGCCAGCGCCGCCCGGCAGGTGCAGCCCACGACGGCCACATTCCCGATCAAGCGCGTCGCCAACCCGCCCAAGACGTTCGACGAACTCGACGTCGATCAACGCCAGACCCCGCCGCCTGCCCTCGTCAGCGTCGTGCGCAACCTCGGGCAGAGCTTCAATGGCAAGGTCGGCATCGCCGTCCGCCGCATCGGCGCCGACTGGACCGTCGCGTGGAACGGAACCTCGCTCTTCCCGCAGCAGAGCGTATCGAAGCTCTGGGTGTCGATGACCTTCCTCGACGCGGTCGACCGGGGCAAGATCCGCCTGACCGACACGACCACGATCACGCGCAAGGACCTCACCCTCTTCCACCAGCCAACCGCCGCGCTCGTCGGGACCAGCGGCTGGACCACCAGCTATTCCGACCTCATGCGCCGTGCGATGACGCAGAGCGACAATACCGCGAACGACACGCTGCTGCGCGCGGTCGGCGGCCCCGAAGCGGTGCGCGCCTACCTCGCGCGGCGGACGATCAAGGATGTGCGTTTCGGTCCGGGAGAAAGGCTGCTGCAGTCCGCGACGGCAGGACTGGATTGGCGGCAGGATTATTCGATCGGCCGCAACTTCTACGCCGCCCGCTCCCGCCTGCCCATGTCGGTGCGTACGAAGGCGCTCGACAATTACCTCTCCAATCCGCCGGACGGCGCTGCGCCCTCCTCAATCGTGAAGGCGCTGGCAAAGCTCAAGGAAGGCGAGATGCTGTCCCCCGCGTCAAGCCAGTTGCTCATGTCGATCATGAGCGAGGCGAAGACCGGCCCGCAGCGCATCAAGGGTGGCGTGCCTCCCGGCTGGAAATATCTGCACAAGACCGGCACGGGCCAGGAATTGGCTCCACGCTCGACCGGCTATAACGACATCGGCATCATGACCGCGCCCGACGGCACCAGCTATGCCGTGGCGGTGATGATCGGCAGCACGACAGAGCCTATCCCGGTCCGCTGGCAGCTGATGCAGGCAGTCGCGAAGGCCGTGGCCGCGAACCACGAGAAGCGGTAGGCGCGGCCTTATTTGCCCAGCATCCGGTCGAGCGCATCCGCGATCGCCGTCATGCCGGGCAGCGTGGGATGATAAGGCGCGCTCACCGGCTTCCCTGGAACAGGATAGCCATTCATCCACGGATCTGGCGCGCAAACATCATGCCCCTTGGTCAGGTGCGAAGCAGCGAGGATCGACCCGCCCGTCTCCCGCGCCACCCGCGCCGTCAATTCCGCCAGCCGTTTCGCTACCTGACGCGCCTCATCCCCCTGCTCCGGCGAAAGCGGCGCCTCAGCGCAACCGCCCCGCTCGGGCAGGACGGCAGGATAATCGACCCAGATCAGCCGAGCCTTTGGCGAACGCTGCCGCACCTCGTTCGCGATCCGGCGAAGCGCAGCTTCCAGCGCCGCCCACTTCTCCTCAGTCGCCGGGACAGCGGGCGGACAACGGACGCTGCTCGCCGCATTCGCCTTCTGACAGGATGCCGCCATCAACCCCCCGATGTAGCCGACATCATTACCGCCGATGGTGATCGTGACGAGCCGCGTCTCCGGCGTCAGCGCATCGATCTGCGGCGCAATCCCCGCCCAGCCATCAAGCACACCGCGCGTCGTCGCGCCGCTGCAACTGACATCGTCAAGCTGCAGCCCCCGCCGCTTCGCCAATTGCTGGGCATAATTATTCGCCGACCGCGCGCACAGGGCCGGCTTGCTCCCGGCAGAAGGCGCAATCCCCGGTCCTGCGGCAAAGGAACTGCCCATTGCTACATAAGCGGCCCCGACCGGCATTGCCGCATCGTGGCGCACACGCTGATCATGGGCACAACCTGCCATCATCAACCCTGACAGAAGCGCACAGTAGGGGAAAAAGCGGATCATGCGCTTGTCGCTCCTCAATCCAGGTTCGGCCGTAGCCAGCGCTCGGCGGTCTCCACATCGATTCCGCGTCGCTGCGCATAATCCTCCAACTGATCGCGCCCAACCCGCGCCACGCCGAAATATTCCGCCTGCGCATGTCCGAGATAAAAGCCGCTGACCGCCGCTGTCGGCAGCATCGCGAAGCTCTCCGTCAGCGTCACGCCCGTCGCATGATGGGCGTCGAGCATGTCAAACAGCAACGGCTTGAGGCTATGCTCCGGACAGGCCGGGTAGCCGGGCGCGGGACGGATGCCGCGATATTGCTCGCGGATCAGCGCTTCGTTGGTGAGTTGTTCCCCCTCGGCGTAGCCCCACAGGGCGGTACGGACATAATGATGCAGCCGCTCAGCAAAGGCTTCGGCCAGACGATCGGCCAAGGCTTTTAAAAGGATGTCCGAATAATCATCGATCGCCGCCTTGAAGCGCGCAAGATGCGGCTCGATACCATGGATCGAGACAGCAAAGCCGCCCATCCAGTCGCCATTGGGGCTGATGAAGTCGGCCAAACACATATTCGCCCGCCCTTCGCGCTTGGCGATCTGCTGCCGCAACATGGGCAGGCGGACATGCTTTTCGTCTTCGACATGAACGATGATGTCATCGCCTTCGCGGCGGCAGGGCCATAGCCCGGCCACGCCGCGCGCCGTCAGCCACTTTTCGCTGACGATCCGGTTCAGCATCTTCTGCGCGTCGTTGAAGAGGCTCGTCGCGCTTTCGCCAACCACCTCATCCTGCAGGATCGCCGGATAATTGCCCGCCAGTTCCCAGGCCCGGAAGAAAGGCGTCCAGTCGATATAGTTGATGAGGTCCTTCAAATCCCAGTCGGGAAAGCTGTGAATACCCGGCAGCAGCGGGCGGGGAGCCTTCAGCGCCTCATCCATCTCGAACGCGTTGGCGCGCGCGTCCTCGATCGAAAGCAACTGGCTCTGCCCCTTGCCCTCGCGCGCGGCGCGGACATGGGCATAATCATCCTTCGTCTTCTGTACGAAGTCGGTCTTCTGCGTCTCGGACACGAGAGCCGTCGCAACGCCGACCGCGCGGCTGGCGTCCAATACATGCACGACCGGACCAGCAAAGGCCGGGTCGATGCGCAGCGCGGTATGCACGCGTGAAGTGGTTGCGCCACCAATCAGCAGGGGCATCGTCATATTGGCCCGCTGCATTTCCGCCGCCACCGTGACCATCTCGTCGAGCGACGGGGTGATGAGGCCGGACAGGCCTATCATGTCCGCGTCATTCTCGTTCGCTGCCTTGATGATGTCCTGCCACGGCACCATCACGCCCATGTCGATCACTTCAAAGCCGTTGCACTGAAGCACGACGCCGACGATGTTCTTGCCGATATCATGCACGTCGCCCTTGACGGTCGCCATGATGATCTTGCCCTTGCCCTTCGCGCCGGGCTCCTTGGCCGCCTCGATGAAGGGCAGTAGGTGTGCCACCGCCTTCTTCATGACGCGCGCGGACTTCACCACCTGGGGCAGGAACATCTTGCCCGCGCCGAACAGGTCGCCGACCACGTTCATGCCGTCCATCAGCGGGCCTTCGATGACATGGATCGGCTTTTCGGCGGCCAGGCGCGCTTCTTCCGTATCCTCCACCACCCAGCTGTCGATGCCCTTGACCAGTGCATGTTCCAGCCGCTTGGCGACGGGCCAGCCGCGCCATTCCTCGGCCGCCTTTTCGGACGCGGCATCCTTGCCCTTGAAGCTTTCGGCCAGTTCGACCAGCCGGTCGCCCGCTTCCGGATCGCTGTTCAGCAGCACATCCTCGCACGCCTTGCGTAGCGCCGGATCGATGGCGTCATAGACGTCCAGCTGCCCGGCATTGACGATCGCCATGTCCAGCCCCGCCGGGATGGCATGGTAGAGGAAAACCGAGTGCATCGCCCGCCGCACCGGCTCATTGCCACGGAAGGAGAAGCTGAAGTTAGACAGCCCGCCTGAAATATGGACATGCGGGCAGCGTGCCTTGATCTCGCGGCACGCCTCGATGAAATCAACGCCGTAATTATTGTGCTCTTCGATGCCCGTCGCCACCGCGAAGATATTGGGATCGAAGATGATGTCCTCCGGCGGAAAGCCGATGGTCATCAGCAGCTTGTACGCGCGCTCGCAAATTTCGACCTTGCGGTCCTTGGTATCCGCTTGGCCGGTTTCGTCGAAGGCCATCACCACCACGGCCGCGCCATAGGCCATGCATTTGCGGGCATGATCGAGGAATGCTTCCTCACCCTCCTTCATGCTGATCGAGTTGACGATCGGCTTGCCCGAAACGCATTTCAGCCCCGCCTCGATCACCTCCCATTTGGAGCTGTCGATCATCACCGGGACCCGCGCGATGTCCGGCTCGGACGTCATGAGCTTCAGGAAGGTCGTCATCGCCTCCACGGCGTCGAGCAACCCCTCGTCCATATTGACGTCGACGATCTGCGCGCCATTCTCCACCTGGTCGCGGGCAATGTCGATGGCGGCGGCATAGTCGCCCGCCATGATCAGTTTCTTGAACTTGGCCGATCCGGTGACGTTGGTACGCTCACCGATGTTGACGAAAGTGGCGGTCGATTGGGTGGTCATCTTCTGAACCTTCTCCCTCTCCCCTGAAGGGGAGAGGGCCGGGGAGAGGGGAATGCAAGGAAGGCGGCCTTTACAGTCCCCTCTCCCTAACCCTCTCTCCTGAAGGAGAGAGGGAACTTTTTTTACGCCGCGATGTGCATGGGCTCCAGTCCGGCAAGCCGCGTGACTACCGGCAACTCCGGCACGATCCGCGGCTTGTGCCCCGCCAGCGCCTTTGCCACCGCACCGATATGCGCAGGGGTCGTGCCGCAGCAGCCGCCGACCATATTGACCAGGCCCTCATCCACCCACTGGCGGATCAGGGTCGCCGTCGTCTCAGGCAACTCATCATATTGGCCCAACTCGTTCGGCAGCCCGGCATTGGGATAAGCCAGGATCAGCGTATCGGCATTCTTCGCCAGTTCGGAGAGATAGGGCCGCAGCAAATCCGCGCCGAACGCGCAATTCACACCGATGGTCAGCGGCTTCAGATGCCGCAGCGAATACCAGAAGGCGTTGATCGTATGCCCGGACAGGTTCCGCCCCGACATATCGGTAATGGTGAAGCTCAGCATCAGCGGCACGGGCCGCCCCGCCGCCGCCTCGGCCTCGCGCGCAGCCATGCCCGCTGCCTTGGCGTTCAGCGTGTCGAAGCAAGTCTCGACCAGCAGGAAGTCCACCCCGCCCTCGATCAGCGCATCGCATTGTTCGCGATAGTGCGCCTTCAGCGTATCATAATCGACCTCGCGATAGGCCGGGTCATTCACATCCGGCGAGATCGACAGCGTTTTGTTCGTCGGACCGATCGACCCCGCCACGAAGCGCGGGCGACCGTCCTTCGCGGTCGCGGCTTCACATGCCTTGCGCGCGATCTGGGCAGCCGCGATGTTGATTTCCCGCACAAGATGCTCGCAACCATAATCGGCCATGGCGATCTTGGTGGATGAGAAGGTGTTCGTCTCGATCATGTCCGCACCGGCATCCAGATAGGCGGTGTGAATGCCCTCGACGATATCCGGCCGCGTCAGGCACAGAAGGTCATTATTCCCCTTCTGGTCCTTCGCCAGATCAAGCGATCCGCGATAATCCGCCTCGGTCAGTCCATGCTTCTGGATCGACGTGCCATAGCCACCGTCGAAAATCATGATCTTTTCAGCGGCAACGGTGCGAAAGCGTTCCTCGGCGGTCATGCCCTCTTCTCCGTGTTCGCAGGCCGCAAACCAAGCAGATGACATATCGCATAGCTCAGCTCCGCCCTGTTGAGCGTATAGAAATGAAAGTCGCGCACCCCGCCAGCATAGAGTTTGCGGCAAAGTTCCGCCGCCAGCGTCGCCGACACCAGCTGCCGCGCGGCGGGCAGATCGTCCAGTCCCTCGAACAGCTTGCCCATCCAGCCCGGCACATCGGTATTGCACATCGCCGACATGCGCTGAACCGCGGCGAAGTTGCTCACCGGCATGATGCCCGGGATGATGTCTGCCGTGATCCCTGCCGCTGAAGCAGTGTCGCGGAACCGGAAGAAGGTTTCCGGTTCGAAGAAGAATTGCGTGATCGCCCGGGTAGCACCCGCATCCAGCTTGCGCTTCAGATTATCGACGTCGCTCTGCGCGCACGCCGCATCGGGGTGCGTTTCGGGATAGGCCGCGACCGAAATCTCGAACGGATGGCGCTTGCGCAAGCCTTCGACCAGCTCGGCCGCGCCCTGGTATCCTTGCGGATGAGGCATGAACTTCGTGCCCGCTTCCGGCGGGTCGCCACGCAGCGCGACGATATGCCGAACGCCCGCGTCCCAATAGGCGTCGGCCACCTCGTCGATCTCGGCCTTGCTCGCCGCCACGCAGGTGAGATGCGCAGCGGCCGACAGCGGCGTTTCCTTTGCGATCCGCGCCACCGTGTTATGCGTCCGCTCCCGCGTCGAGCCGCCCGCTCCATAGGTCACGGACACGAACTTGGGCGCCAGCGGCGTCAGCGTCTCGATCGCCGACCAAAGCTGCTCTTCCATCTTCTCCGTCTTGGGCGGGAAGAATTCGAAGCTTACATTCAGATCGCCTGCCAGATCCGCATAGAGCGGCGCTTGCCAAGCCCGCGCGGCCTCTTCGCTGGAGGGGATGCTTAGGGTCATAGGGAAAGTCGTCCTTCGATGGGCAGGATGCGCGCGCCCCGGCGGCGGCCCAGCCATAATACTACCGTCAATTCCTGGCTGGGCAGCACTTCTACCCGTTCCAGTTCCAGGCCCGCGTCCGCGAACCAGCTTTCGATCTGCTCATCGGAAAAGCCAAGCCGCGCATGCTGGTCGCGCAGCCGAAGCTCTTCCCGTTCATGCGCCGCGAAATCGGCGATCAGCACACGCCCGCCGCCCGTCGTGACGCGCGCGGCCTCCGCGATCACCGCTTCAGGCGCCTGAGCATAGTGCAGAACCTGGTGCAGGACCACCGTGTCCACGCTGCCCGGCTCCAAAGGCAAAGCCGTGAAGTCGCCCAGAACCAGCGCATATTTATCGCCTGCATCTTCCGGCAGCTTGGCCCGTGCCAGCCGCAGCATGTCGGGGCTGCGATCCAGCGCCGTCACCTGATCGGCCGAACGCCCGAACAGCTCTATCATCCGGCCAGTGCCGGTGCCGATGTCGAGCAGATGGCCGATCGTTTCGGGTCCGAGCAACGCCGTCATCACAGCTTCGACATCCACATCCGGCACGTGAAGCGATCGGATCGCGTCCCATTCGTCGGCATGTTCGGCAAAATAGCTTTCCGCCGCGCGCGACCTGTCGGCGCGGACAGCTGCCAGCCGGGCGAGGTCGGCCTTTTGCCATAGCTCCTCGCTTTCCGACGGTATCAACTGATCGAACAGCGCCAGGAAGGGCGCCATCGCCTCGCCTCTCACCAATCGCAGAAAGACCCAATTGCCTTCCTTGCGCCGCTCGACCAAGCCCGCTTCAGCGAGAATGCGGACATGGCGGGAGACGCGCGGCTGGCTTTGTCCCACGACTTGGGCGATCTCGCCCACAGCAAGTTCCATCGCGCGCAGCAGATAGATGATGCGCAGCCGCGTCGGGTCGCCTAGGGCGCGAAAGATGTCGAGTGCGGCGCTCATGACATCACCATATAAAGAAATCTTTATATGCGTCAATGGCCGCGCACAAGATCGGAGCGGATCGCCAGTTCAACCCCCACAAATGCGCGAGTCGCACGATGGGGATTGCCTTGAGTCGTTCAACGCATTACGAATCGGCCCCGCAGGCGCAAAGGGGGGTGAACTTTTCTCCGAGAGTGGTCTGCACCGTTTTATCTCTGAGAGGGGTTTGCCCATGTCCAAGTCGATTGCTCTTTCGCTCGTTCTCGCCGCATCGCTCGGCCTCGCCGCTTGCTCGAAGGGCGAAGAAAACGCCGCCAACGCTTCGGCCAACGCTGCTGAGAACGCTTCGAATGCTGCTGACAACGCCATGAACGCTGCCGAAAACGCTGCTTCGAACGCTGCCAATGCTGCTTCGAACGTCAGCAACACTGCTGAAAACGCTGCTTCGAACGCGATGTAATTTCCCTCCTCGGGATTTTCGGAAACAGGGCCGCCCGGCAACGGAGCGGCCCTTTTCTTTTGTGCGGCCTACACGACATGAAAAGGGCCACCCTTTTCAGGGCAGCCCTCCTTGTTCAACGGTAAGTGGCTGATCAGCAGTCGCGATCGATAGCCCGGCCAGCCAGCGCACCTACGCCCGCACCCACGATCGCACCGGTGGTGCCATCGCCGCGGCGGCCATAGCGGCCACTGCCCTTGCCAATCTCATTACCCAGCAGGCCACCGGCGATCGCACCTATGATCGTGCCGCCCGTGCCATTATCCCGACAGCGATAGCCGCCGCGATAGCCCCGGTAATAATTGTTGCGGTAGTAGCGGTCACCCCGGTAGCCGCGATAAGAGTCACCGCGATAATAATCGCCACGGTAGCCGCGATAGCCCCGGTCGCCACGATAATAGTCGCCGCGCTCGTAACGGCCCCAGCCATCCCGCGCCTGCGCCGGCGCTGCAGTGACGGCGAAGGAAGCAGCGCCCATTGCCAGCGCCGCCCCCATATTGATCAGAAACTTGGTCTTCATGGCGTGCTCCTCAATAATCTTGCTCTCGACCCGGTGAGCCTTTGACGCCGCACCTTCGATTGCACCCCTTTTGACCGATTCGCATTGAGCCAAGCCTGAATGGGCGTGTCAGCCGCCGTTCAGAAAAAATATCCGCTTCCACTGTGATGCGGGCTCACCAAGCCTCGGTCCCGACCGGCGACCTTACACCAAAAGCGCTCCGCTGTCGCCAAGGGGAGCAATCAGCCGTTGGTGGAGTGCGATGGATTGCCTATGGCGAAGCGATGCGCCGTATCCTGATCGTCCTGTTGCTCGCGATCCTGCTTTTGCCAGCGCCCCACAAGAACAAGCCCGAACTGCTAGAAGCTGGCCCGCTGCTCGTCACGGTCCGTCCCCTGTCCCTGAACTCGGCAGATCCCGCGGACAGGAGCGCAGGGGCGCTCGACTATCTGGGAGGCTGGCAGCTGAGCAGCCCGCATCATGGCTTCGGCGGCATATCCTCGCTCCTGGTCGACGAACAGGATCAGGTGCTGGCGCTCAGCGATTCCGGCACGCTCATGGGTTTCGCTCTCACGCCCAATCCCAAAAACAGGCATTCTTTCATCGCGCCGCTGCCTGTCCGCCTGCAGGATAAGGACCAGCCTTGGTGGGCGTGGGATTCAGAGGCGATCGCCCACGACGCTGTCACCAACAGATATTGGGTCGGCTTCGAGATGCTCCAGCGCATCTGCCGCTATGCACCGGGATTTTCGCGGGTGGAGGCGTGCCGCACTTGGCTTGAAATCGAAGCATGGCCCGAAACAGGGTCGATCGAATCCATGGCGCGTCTTCCGGACGGCCGCTTCCTTGTGATCGCGGAAATGGGGATGATGGCGGATGGCAGCCATGACAGCCTGCTTTTTGCTGCCGACCCGGCCGAAGAGAGCACCCCATCGCCCACACGCCTCCGCTACGTCGCCCCGCGCGGCTATCGCCCCACGGATGCCGTCGCTCTCGATGATCGTCACATTCTGGTTTTGAACCGCCGCGTCACATTGCGCGACCTGTTCACGGCGACGCTCGCCCTGATCGAGCTGCCCGACCGCCCAAAGCCGGGCGACCGGCTGATCGCTCGCACCCTGGCCCGGCTCGCGCCGCCGCTGTTGGCGGACAATTTTGAAGGACTGGCGATAACGCGGGAGCACGGACAAACGATCGTCTGGATCGCGTCAGACGATAATCACGAATTCTTCCAGCGCACCTTGCTCCTGAAATTCGCCCTGCGTGGAGCGCCCGGCTCTTCGTGAGCAGTAAGCGTAGCTTTGCTCCGCCCGCTACACCCGTTCGGGCTGAGCTTGTCGAAGCCTGTCCTGAGCCCGTCGAAGGGGTCTTTTATCTTTCTGGAGAACAGTAGAACCCTTCGACAAGCGCAGGGCGAACGACTTTCGAGACTATGCCGACTGAAATACGACGTCCTAAAACCGAACGACACCTCGCTCATTCCTTGTGGACGCAAAAAAGCGGCCCGTTGCCAGGCCGCTTCTTAAAGCCGAAACGAATCGAACCGAATCAGGCGGCTGCGGCAGCCTGCTTCTTGACGATGTCGCGCTTCAGGCGGCGCGCCTTCAGCGACAGCTTTTCATCGCTGGTCTTCAGCAGCCAGTTGTCCAGGCCGCCATTATGTTCGACCGAACGCAGACCATGGGTCGACACGCGCAGCTTGACAGTGGTTTCCAGCGTTTCGGAAATCAGCGACACATTCTGCAGGTTGGGCAGGAACACGCGCTTGGTCTTGTTATTGGCGTGGGAAACATTGTGACCCACCTGGCGGCCCTTGCCGGTCAGCTCGCAAATGCGCGACATAGTCAATCAACCTTGTAGTTCATGTTCGTTCGGAAAGCGGCGCCAGTAGCGGGATTCCGGATGGCCGTCAACCCGCCAAGCCGGTGAGATCGGACCGCTTGCGCAACCCTTTCCGCCACTCGGACGTTTGCAGCCGATAGACGAAAGGAGGGCGCAATGCGACTCATTGGTGGCTTGTTGCTGATTGTTCTGCTGGTGCTGGCCGCCGGCATCGCGACCGGCTTTGTCGATCTGCAAAAGACCCAGGAAGGCAGCCTTCCCAGGATCGCCGTCGAGGGCGGTCAGCTCCCCAAATTCCAGGCCGACGTTGCCAAGGTCGAAGTGGGCACGCGCAATGAAACGGTCGAGGTGCCGACAGTGGACGTAAAGAAGCCCTGACCATTTCTCGAACGGACGAGGATGCTGTAAGGGCGTGCCGATGGCACCGCCCTTCCCCCTTCCCGGACCGATGCGCCGCGCGCTTGAATTGGCGCGCGCTGCGGAGTTGGCGGGCGAAGTGCCGATCGGCGCGGTCGTCACGCTCGACGGGCATATCCTTGGCGAAGGGGAAAACCGCAACCGCCGCGACCGTGATCCCACAGCCCATGCCGAAATAGTTGCCCTGCGCGCCGCGGCGGAGCGGCTGGGCGACTTCCGCCTCACTGGCTGCGACCTATGGGTGACGCTCGAACCCTGCCCGATGTGCGCGGGGGCGATATCCCATGCGCGGATTGCGCGCCTCTACTATGGCGCTGCCGATCCCAAGGGCGGCGCGATCGAACAGGGGCCAAGGCTTTTCACCCAACCCCAATGCCTGCATCGTCCCGAAGTATATGGCGGCCTTGGCGAGGCGGAAGCCTCAACGCTGCTGCGTGACTTTTTCGTTGCCCGCCGCTGAATAATCGATGCGATAGAGGGTGTAGGGTAAGGCGAAGCCGCTCTTCAGCGTCACCGGGCGCAGCCAGCTGGGAACCTCGCCGCGTATCAACCCCGCATAGAAGCCGCGCGGGCTGCGGGACTGGTAGACTGTTCCTTCCGGAAACCCAGGACAGATCAGCAGATAGGTGGCATGATGCCGCGCAGCGATCGGCCGGAATGCCTCTGCGGTGCCATCGAAGGCATGATGCAGGTCCAGGATCACTGCTCCGTTCCGGTGATAGGGCCCTGCAACGGCGCTGTGATGCGTCGTCGCGATCAGGCGCGGCCCCAGATCGACCATAGTGAATATGGTGGCGGCCGGAAGCTGGTTCAGCACCTCCAGAGCTGGCAGCGACCGGCAACGCCCATTGGCCTTGTTGATCGACTGCAATCGGCTCTTCGCCGCCGGACGCTGGACCTTAGGCTTTTCGCCGGTCACGCCCGCCCATAATTGATCGATCTGCGGGTAAAGCGGCGTCGCGAACGCGGCTACGCCCAGCAGCGCGGCTCCGGCGATGCCGAACGCGCGGGCAACGGGCCTGCCGAAAAATATGATCTGAAGAACGCGGTGCGCCGCCCATGCCGCCGCTGGGATGGCGAGCAGCTGCGCGGCAGGCCCCGCCCGCAACTGCCAGAAAAGCAGGGCGGTCGAAAACAGCATCATCAGCCCGACGGTGGCCCAGGCCCATAGCCGGTCGCTATCACGCCGCGACTCCCACAGCGCCCAGATCAGGCCGAACAATCCCGCAACCGGAATGGCCATGAGCGGCACGATCAGGCTGCGCGCCTGAACCGTGATCGGTTTCGCCTCCCGAATATTGGCGAGCCACAGCCGCTCCAGCTCCGGCGAAATCTGATAGGCGCCTGTCAGGCATTGCGGCCAGTTTAGCCATGCACAGGCGGCGACGGCCGCGCCCACCACCACGCCAGCGCCCAATCTCGCCTGCCAGCTTCGAAGCGGCAGCAGCGCCAGCAGCGTCATCCCCGCGCCCACGGCTCCGAATATGGCCACCCAAATGGGCGAGATGGCGTCACACACCATCTGCCGGTTCGCGTAGCTGGCGAAGAGCAGGAACAGGACCGAAATCGAACCGGCAAGGCTGAGCGCATAAGGCAGCATCCGCCTCGCCGCGCCTTCCTTGAACACCCAGCGTAGCGCGATCAGTGCGCCGCCTGCCGCCAGATAGACGATCATCTCCATGCCGATCGTGATGGAAAGCGCGCTGCTCACGCCCGCGACGACGCCGCCGCGCAGCCAGTTGCGATCGACAAGCCCCGCCAGCATCAGCACCGTCAACGCCAGTTGCCAGCCATGGTGATCGACCCGCATCGGCAGGAACATGGCTATGCCCATCTGCGCTGCGAACGGCGCCAGCACCGCCAATATCCAGCCATTGCCTCCCGCCAGGCGACGAGCGATGAAGCCCAGCCCCAGCATGAGCGGCAACAAGGGAAGCGTCGGCGCGATGGCGCAGGCAAGCCGGTCGGCCAGCCCCTGCTCCAGAAACGCCCGGAACAGCAGCATCAACGCCGCGAGGGGCAGATCGACCAGCCTGGACCAGTGGATGTTGAACCCGGCGGGCGGGTCCAGACGATATTGCCTCAGATCATACCAGCCCTGCCCCGCCAGCCAGTCCCTGACCTGCAAATACCGCATATTGTCATCGGTATCGTTGAGCGTCAGCCAGTGGATGGCTGGCCAGCGGGAATAGAGCAGCCAGCTGACGGCCGCGACCCACATCAGGAAGGTCAGCCATTTCCAGTGCACCTGCGCCCAGGCAGATATCCAGACCAGGGCGCGCCGGGATCTTTCCCGCACGGTGAAGCCGCTTTGCAAGTTCATGGCCGGTGGATTAGAGCGTTCGCATCAAATCGCAACGGGGCCTTCATGAAATTGCTGTCACGCCTGACGCCAGAGCGGCAGGCCCTGTTCTGGCAGATCGTGCGCTATGGGCTGAGCGGCCTCTTCATCACAGCCTGCCAGGCGGTGATCTACTGGACGCTCGCCGCCCTCGCGGGGTGGCACCCGCAGCTTGCCAATGTCACGGGCTATGTCGCGGCGGTGATGATCGGCTATGTCACGCACAGCCTCTTCACCTTCCGCGATCAGGGCAGCGATGGAAACCACGCCGCACGCGGCGCCAAATTCGTGGCCGTGTCACTGCTGAGCTATGCGCTCAACGCTCTCTGGGTCTTCCTGTGCGTCACCCATATGCAATGGCCGGAATGGTCGCCCATCCCGGCCATGCTGTTCGTAACGCCAGCCGTGGTGTTCGGCCTCAATCGTCATTGGGTATTCCGTTAGCCTCGCCTCAATGAACGAAGCGGGCCACCACGTCCCTGTAGGACCGGCTGACCTTCACCTGAGCGCCTGATTCCAGCACCAGGAAGCATTCGCCATTGGTGTGCGGCTTCACCTGCCGCACTTGGCTTAAGTTAACGATGGTCGACCGGTGCACCCGCTGGAAATTGCGCGGGTCGAGCCGCTTTTCGAGATCCTTCATCGTCTCGCGCAGGATGAGGGAATTATCCGCCGTATAGATGCACATATAGTCGCCCGCGGCATCGATCCGCTCGATCGAATCCACATCGACGCGGAAGATCTGCCCCCGGTCCTTGATGTTGATGAGCTTTTCGAAACGGTTCGACGAGGGTGCCTCTTCATCGGCGTTGAATTCGTTCATCGCATCGGGCGCGACCTCCGCCAGCACTTCGCGCAGCTTCTCCGCTTCCTGCACCTGCTTCTTTTCGGAAAGGCGCTGGCGGACCCGGTCGAGCGCGTCGGCCAGGCGGCCTTCATCGACCGGCTTCATCAGATAATCGACGGCCTGCGCCTCGAAAGCCCGAATCGCATGATCGCTATAGGCGGTGCAGAAGATGAACAGCGGCGGTTCGACTTCCATCAGGCCCTGGACAACGGAAAAGCCGTCAAATCCGGGCATCTGAATGTCGAGGAACACAAGGTCGGGTTTATGCGTCTTGATAGCGCGGATGGCTTCACGGCCATTCGAGCAGGTTTCTACGATTTCGACATCCTCATGCGCTTCCAGACGGAGCTTGAGGCCTTGGATAGCCAGGCTTTCGTCATCGACGAGGATTGTTCTAATGGTCATGCGGCCACTTTCGATGGTTCATCCAGATTAAGCGGCATTTCGATATGGACCGAAAAGCCGCCTGGCGTGGAACGCGTTTCAAAGCTCTGTCGTTCCCCGAACGCCTGGATCAGGCGGTCGCGGATATTCGCCAGGCCAACGCCTGTCCCTTCGCTCATGGGAGTGTTCGGCCGCGTGAACCCTTCGTTCAATCCCGGACCCGTATCGGACACGACGATCCGGACGTTTTCACCGGCAGGCTGCGCCGTGATGGCGATTTCCGCCCCCTCTTCCTTGGGTGTGACGGCATATTTGATAGCATTTTCGACCAGCGGCTGCAGTAGCAACGAAGGCAATCGCGACTGCGCCACCGCCGGGTCGATGTTGAAGACCGGCCGCAACCGGTCCTCAAACCGCATCTTCTCAATCTCCAGATAAAGCTTGAGCGTCTCCACCTCCTGCTCGATCGTCACCTGCGCGGTCGGCTCGTTGATCAGCGTGTAGCGCAGGAAGGACGACAGGCGCGACAGCATCGCATTGGCCCGATCGGTCTGCTTCAGCAGCACAAGGGTCGAAATGCTGTTCAGCGTATTAAACAGGAAATGCGGATTGAGCTGGTAGCGAAGCATTGCCAGTTGCGCGCTCGACGCCTGATTTTCCAGAAGCAGCAGCTGGTCCGCCTGCTCCTCCACCTGCAGATAGAAATTGATGGCGTAGTAAAGCGCCGACCAGGCACCCAGCAATGTGATGCTGAGATAGAAAGCGCCCAGGAACAGCTGCACGCCGGCCGTATCGCTCCCTCGGTTCTGGGTCGAAAATACCCATGCGTCGATGAAGGCGACCAGTCCAGCCGCCAGCACCACCGTCACGATCGAAGCGCCCCAGGTGATGATCGGCCGCTGCTTTTGCAGAAAGCGGAAGATGACCGCGATGAGCAGCGTTACCGAATAACCCGACACGGTCGATATCATCACCGGGATCAGGCTGGAAAGCGGCTGCCCATTGGCGATGGTAGACGACCCACGCAGCAGGAAGGCCCCGGCCCACCCGACCGATTGCAGATTCCAGAAGGCGCGGTTCTTGTCAGCGAAAAAGGGCTGAGGCTGAATACGTTGGACAGACATCGCCGCCAGCCTAGGCGAATTCAGGCCCAGGGTGAAGCCACCCGCATCACGCCGCGTTAGCCGCTTCCTGATCCATCGGCGTGACTTCGTCAGGGCAAAGCCAGACAAGATCCCTCAACTCAAGCGGGCGGCCGTCATGCGCCTGAATGGTCACCCGGCGGATCGGCTGGCCGTCCCGCTTGTCGGCCAGCACCTGGCAGGACAGCGGACCGCATCCCCATTTCTCGCCCCATTGACGCAGCGCGATCATGACGGGAGCCAGCTCCTGCCCTTTCTCGGTCAGGCGATATTCGATCTTCCGCCGATCGCACTGCATCGGCTGGCGCAACATGATTCCGTTTTCAACCAGGCGCGAAAGCCTGTTTGCCAGGATGTTGCGGGCTATGCCAAGCGATGACTGGAAATCTTCGAAATGCCGGATGCCGGACAAGGCGCCGCGCAGGATGAGAAACGACCAGCGCTCACCCATCGCCTCCAGTGCGCTCGGCAGCGCGCACTGTTCCAGATCCTGCGCCAGATTATGCTTCATCGTCCGCCTAGATAGCTCAAAGCCACGGCCCATGCAAAAGTGCAGCCATTTGCCCCAAGATGGGATTTTTTTGTTGCACAGCAAGATGCTTCCCGGACAATCGGCAATACGATGCTGCGTCAATATGAACTTGTTGAGCGGGTGAAGCGCTACGATCCGGATGCGGACGAGGCGATGATCAACCGCGCCTATGTCTTTTCCGTCCAGAAACACGGGTCCCAGAAGCGCGCCAGCGGCGACCCCTATTTCAGCCATCCTATTGAAGTCGCCGGCATCCTGACCGACTTCAGCCTGGACGACCAGACGATCGTGACGGCGCTGCTGCATGACACGATCGAGGATACGCTCGTCACCTATGACGAGATTGAGAGCGCGTTCGGCAAGGATGTCGCCAGGATGGTCGATGGCGTCACCAAGCTGTCGAAGATCGAGGCGATGTCGGAAAATGAGCGGGCGGCGGAAAATCTCCGCAAGTTCTTGCTCGCCATGTCGGACGACATCCGCGTGTTGCTGGTCAAGCTCGCCGACCGGCTGCACAATATGCGGACGCTGCACTTCATCAAGAATGAGCAGAAGCGCCGCCGCATCGCCCGCGAAACGATGGACATCTATGCCCCGCTGGCCGAGCGGATCGGCATGTATGACTTCATGCGGGAAATGCAGCTGCTCGCTTTCCGCGAGCTGGAACCGGAGGCCTATGACAGCATCACCAAGCGCCTCGAACAGCTGAAAGAAGGCGGCCACGGCAAGGTCGACCGTATCGGCGCGGAATTGCAACTGCTGCTCGGTGGCAAGAATCTGTCCGTCACCGTGTCCGGCCGCGAAAAGCACCCCTATTCCATCTGGAAGAAGATGCAGGAACGGCACATCAGCTTCGAACAGCTGACCGACGTCATGGCGTTCCGCGTGATCACCGACACGACGGAAGACTGCTACCGGGCGCTCGGCTTTATCCACCAGACCTACAAAATGGTCCCCGGCCGGTTCAAGGATTACATCTCCACGCCCAAGCGCAACGGCTACCGGTCGCTGCACACCACCGTCATCCACCAGGACAATGCGCGCATCGAGGTGCAGATTCGCAGCCGCGACATGCACAACGACGCCGAACTCGGCCTCGCGGCGCACTGGGCGTACAAGCAGAAGGGCGACGCGGCCGATCATCATGCGGCATGGCTGCGCGACCTCGTCGAAATTCTGGAACAGAGCCAAGATGCGGACGAACTGCTCGAACATACCCGCATGGCGATGTACCAGGATCGGATCTTCGCCTTCTCTCCCAAGGGCGAGCTGCACCAGCTGCCCAAGGGTTCCACCCCGGTCGATTTCGCTTATGCGGTGCACACCTCGCTCGGCAACCAGACGGTGGGCGCGAAGGTCAACGGCCGCGTGGTCCCACTGCGCACCAGCCTTGAAAATGGCGACCAGGTCGAAATCCTCAAATCCGAGGGGCAGGAACCGCAACCGGGCTGGCTGACCTTCGCCATTACCGGCAAGGCCCGCGCTGCCATTCGCCGCTATATCCGCCAAAAGCAGCGTGGCGAGGAAGTGGCGCTGGGTGAGAAGCTCTATGAGGAAATCATCGGCCGCTTCTCCCCCGAACTGGCCAGCGAACTGGGCGACAAGGCGCTGAAGGCTGCGTTGAAGCGCTTGAAGCTGGAGGACCGTGCCTCTTTGATGGTCGCCATCGCCACGCACCGCCTGCTCGACTCAGAGGTGATGGAGGCGCTCGTCCCTGGCTCCACCAGCGTCGAAGGCGTCGAGGAAGCCCATCCGCGCCAACACGCCCCCGTCTCGATCCGTGGCCTCACGCCCGGCATCGCCTATAATCTGGGCGATTGCTGCCACCCCGTCCCCGGCGATCGCATCGTCGGCGTTCGGCGCACGGGCGAGCCGATCGAAGTGCACACCATCGACTGCCGTTCGCTCGAAGCCGGGCAGGATGACGATTGGGTTGATCTCAGCTGGGACAGCAGGTCCAAGGGCGGCACCGCGCGCCTGCAGGTCATCGTCAAGAACCAGCCCGGCGCCCTCGCCGCCGTCGCCAACGTGTTCGGCGCGACCAAGGCGAACATCCTGAACCTCCAGCTGGTGAACCGCGAAGGGCCGTTCCACACCGACATCATCGACCTGGAAGTCAACGACGCCCAGCACCTGAACCGCATCCTCTCCGCACTCCGCGCGCTGGACACGGTGGTGCAAGCCGACCGCGTCTAAGCACGTCACCTCCCCCTCCTGCAAGCGGGAGGGGGCCGGGGGGTGGGCCAGCGCAACCTCGATCTTCAGAGCATGCTCGCGCAAATCGGAACCTGTATCCCGAAAACCACGATCTCCGAAAAAACCATCCTATTTCCCTCCAAAACCCTCCCATTCCCGCTGTCCTACACAGCCCCGACCTGCCTATCCCCCAGCGGTCTTTAAAAACGTCGAACCGCTTCCCACGACGCCTACGCGCGCTGGCGCACGCGCGCGCATATGGTGTGAACTTCGGTGCAGAAACGGCGGTTTTCCGCCATTTGCCCGGCCTGCGCCAGAATCCGCGTGACACAAGGCGTCCTATTTTGTAGAGGCCCGCGCAGCAGGCTCCTTCGGGAGTCTTCCGTCCGAGACAGTTGGTGAAGGGAATTTGCCCTTCTTAATGTCCAGCCTAGACGGGGAAAAGTTCTTTACCGGCTGGCTTTGCCTGTCCGGGTCTGCCTGTTCTCCCATGAGGATGCGGGCCAGTCGATCTCTCCCCTTCGGACTTTAGTGCCCCGCGATTCGTCGCGGGTTTTAGCCGTTCGCTGGTTCGCCAGTGGACATGAAGTGGAGAATGGCATGGATCGTAATCAGAAAGCTGAGGTCGTTTCCGCGCTGAACGCACATCTGGCAGAAGTTGGCGTGGTCGTCGTGACCCGCAACCTAGGCATGACGGTCGCTCAGTCGACCCAATTGCGTCAGAAGATGCGCGAAGCCGGTGGCACCTACAAGGTTACGAAGAATCGCCTCGCCAAGATCGCCCTTGAAGGCACCGACTATACCGGCATCAGCGACCTGCTGACCGGCCCTGTCGGCCTCGCCTCCTCGGCCGATCCGGTTGCAGCCGCCAAGGTTGCAGTCGAATTCGCCAAGACCAACGATCGGCTTGAGATCGTTGGCGGCGCGATGGGCGAAGTGCTGCTGAACGCGGAGGGCGTGAAAGCGCTCGCCTCGATGCCGTCGCTGGATGAACTGCGTGCGAAGCTGGTCGGCCTTCTGGTCGCACCGGCTACCAAGCTCGCAACCGTCACCCAGGCGCCGGCGGCTCAGCTCGCGCGGGTCTTCAACGCCTATGCGGAGAAGGACGCGGCCTGATCGCCGTCGTCTCGACCGTCAATACACGTTTTCAACTCTTGATTTTGCGGGGTTCATCCCCCGCCCAGAAGGGAAATTAACATGGCAGATATCAATGCTCTGGTCGATCAGCTGTCGGCCCTGACCGTTCTCGAAGCCGCTGAGCTTTCGAAGGCCCTGGAAGAAAAGTGGGGCGTTTCGGCTGCTGCTGCTGTTGCAGTTGCTGCTCCCGCCGGTGGCGCCGCTGGTGGCGCGCCTGCTGAAGAAGCCAAGGACGAATTCGACGTCGTTCTGACCGGCGACGGTGGCAAGAAGATCAACGTCATCAAGGAAGTCCGCGCCATCACCGGCCTGGGCCTGACCGAAGCCAAGGCGCTGGTCGAAGGCGCGCCGAAGGCTGTCAAGGAAGGCGTCGGCAAGGAAGAAGCCGAAAAGCTCAAGAAGCAGCTGGAAGAAGCCGGCGCGACTGTCGAACTCAAGTAATCGGATCGCTCCGCCTCGCGCGGGGCACCGATCCAGCTCAGCTGGAACAAGGGGCGGCATCTTCGGATGCCGCCCTTTTCGTGAGCGTCCAGCCACTTCCCCGTCAGGCGCGGTCCAGGGCCCCGATCAACACCTGCGCTAACAGCCTGACCTTCTCATCTTCAGCATCTGCATCCAGCGCTTCTTCCAGCGCGGACGCACTGCTGCTGATCTCTCCATAACCAAATATCCCGGCAACCCCCGCCAACCCATGCGCGAGCTGCAGAAGCCGGGGGCAATCGCCCGCCGCCAACGCCGCCTCGATCTCCGCGCGATCGGACGCTACCCGCTGCTGAAAACGCTGCCGCATCTCCTGCATCTGCCGTTCCATGCCGCTCATGGCTGAAGCAATGTCCGCACATTCGCAGCAAGACTCATCGGATCGAACGGCTTGGCCAACACCGCACGCGCACCAAACGCCTTCAGGTCCGTCACATGCCGCGGATGCGTCTTCGCCGTTATGAAGGCGGCGGGAATTTCGCTGGTGTCCGGATCGGCCCTCAACGCCGCCAAGGTCGCGGGGCCATCCATACCCGGCATCATCACGTCAAGAAGGATGAGCGCAGGCCGCCATTGCTTCGCCTGCTCCAATGCTTCAGCGCCAGACGCCGCCGTGCGCACCTCAATTTCCGGGTCCAGTTCAAGCGACATGACGGCTATTTCCCGCAAGTCAGCTTCGTCATCGACATACAGGATGCGGATCAACCCGGCCTCTCCTTCAGCTCGCGGTGACGGCGGGCAGTTCTACATGGAAGGTCGCGCCCTTTTCCGCCTCCGGGTCGAGCGTGATACTGCCGCCATGCGCCTCCACTATGGCCTTGCTGATCGCTAGACCCAGGCCGGTGCCTGCATGACCTTGTTGATGGGCGCCGTCCTCCTGTTCAAAACGCTTGAACAGTCTGGCCCGGAACTCCGGCGAAATACCCGGCCCTTCATCAGCCACGCTGATGTGCGCACTATCGCCCACACGCTGCAGCGAAACGCGGACCGTGCCGCCGGAGGGCGAGAATTTGCAGGCGTTCGACAAGAGATTGGTCATGACTTGGCACAGACGGTTGCTGTCAACCTTCGCCACCACGGCGTCAGTTGGCCTTTCGAAAGCGAGCCTGACGCCGAAACGCTCCGCATAGGGTTCGATCTGCTCGATCGCTTCCGTCAGCAGCAGGCCCAATTCCCGCCCCTCGAAATGGAAAACCAGTTTGCCTGATTGAAGCTTGTCCATGTCCAGCAGGTCGTTGACCAGATGGATCAACCGTTCGGCGTTCTTGCTGCCGATCGCCACCAGTTGCTTGGCCCGGTCAGGCAGCTCTCCCGCAGCCCCGCCCGCCATCAGTCCCAAGGCCCCGGAGATAGCCGTCAATGGCGTGCGCAGTTCATGACTGACGGTCGATACCAGTTCGTCCTTCAACCGGCTGATCTGCCGTTCCTGCGTTACATCCCGTGCGGTCATGATGAAGCGCCCGCCGCGGATCGATTCCCGCCTTATGTCGAGAATACGGCCGTTCCGGCGCTGAATTTCCAGACGCCGACTATCGCTTGTGCGGATGGACTCCACAAAGCCCGTAACGATCTGATCCGGATCGCCAGGACCCAATTCGCCACGCTGCGCCGTGAGCCGGATGAGATCACGCGCATCCCGGCCGCCCGTGACACTATCGGGAGCATAATCGAAGAGATCGACGAAAGCCTGATTCCAAAGCATCAAGCGTAAATCCCGATCGACCACCGCGACGCCACCGCTGACGTTTTCGACCGTCAGCTTGAGCAACTGGCGTTCGTCGTCGAGCTTACGCCGATGCTCCTCCGCCGCAAAACCCTCCACCCTGAACTCGATGAGATCGACCACCGTCCGCGCAAGTTGCGCAAGGCGCTTTTGCTCCTGCTCCCCAAAATCGCGGGGCTTGTGGTCGATGATGCAGAGCGTCCCGATCGGCTGGCCGTTGGCGACCCGCAACGGCGCACCCGCATAGAAGCGGATGTGCGGCGCGCCGGTAACTAACGGATTGCTGCGAAACCTGGGGTCCTTCGCAGCATCTGGGACTACCATCACCTCAGGCTGCAAGATCGCGAAGGCGCAGAAGGCAACGTCACGCGGCGTATGGGTTTCATCAATCCCGCATGCGCCGCGAAAACATTGCGCGTCCGATCCCACGATCGACACCAGCGACATGGGCGCGTCGAACAGGTCGGCGGCGAACTGGGTGATATGATCGAAGGGCTGTTCCCGGCCAATGCCCCCCAGCCGATAATGCTCCAGCGCTTGCAGCCGGTCAGCCTCATCCGCCGGAATAGGAGGTTTGACCGCCCCAGCATGCTTTTGGCGCTCTTGCGTCCCTGACATCTGCCCTCACATTCGACATATAGTCATCGCATAAGTCCACACCTTATCTGGCGTGAAATCAACTACTTCCTGAACCAATCAGGATCATAGCGGGTCAGGATCAAGGTACAGATAGCGTTCGTCAAAGCCGGCGAGGGACTTCAAGCCCTCAAGATCCACAATCTGCGCTTCCCCCCGCTGATAGTTCAAAAGCCGCTGCTCCCGCAAAAGACGCAGCGTGCGATTCACATGAACGGGCGTCATACCCAGGCTATCGGCGAGTTGCGATTGGCTCATCCCTAGATTGAAGTGGGCACTTTCAAGACCCACGACCTCCAGCCGGACCTGCAGTTCGCAAAACAGCGCCGCCAGCCTTCCAGCTGCGGACCTTTGTCCCAATGACAGTTCCCATTCGCGATTCATGGAGGCGTCCAGATTGGTGCTGAACCAATATAATCGCCCCAATCGCGGCCATTGTTCGATCAGTTGGCGGATATGCTCATGAGGCACCAGAGCCACGACGCAGTCCGTCAGCGTCATCACATCATGTTCAAGGCGCTTCAATGTAAAGCCGTGCAGGTCGACAAAATCGCCGGCGATATGGATTTGCGTGATCTGCCGCTTGCCGTCGGCGAGGTCCTTGAAGCGGCACATGACACCTTCAAGGAGCAAGGTGCTGGCTTCCAAAAGCTCCCCTTCGTGAACGATGGTGCTGTTGCGCGCCACTCTCTTGCCTGGTGGTACGATGGCCCGGATCGCAGCCTCTTCCTCAATGGAGAGCGGATGGCGGAACCTAAGTTTGGCGAGATGCGCCGCTATCATCGCGGTCTCCTGGGTCGAGCCGGAGACACACGGCCTCGCTGAAGGTCACTCGCCCGATTTCTATACCAGCTTCGTTCCTTATATCGATCCAGCCGGTAAGATCGACCATGCCCTTCAGCACTTCTTCGCTCAGGATGGAGCGGATACTCCTTATAGCCACATCACGGGCATCCTCTTCATCAGCTAGTTCACGGCCCTCCTTGTCGCTGGTGAAGCCGGTGCCATTGTGAAGATCAAAGTGAAGGCGGCGCATGGCAGGGGAACGCCGCCCTCACCGGTAAGTTTCACGGATCACCCGATAAGTGTTGCAGGAGCGCCGTCACTTCCGGACGCCACCTCCTCTTCAATCAACGCGCTGCCAGAAGAATTGGACGCTCGCCTGAAGCGTCAGCCAAATGTTCGGCGCGCAGGCTGTTCAGCATCGTATCCCTTTCCCGCGCGTCATTGGCGACGATGACCCAGGCTTCAAACTTTGATCCTGGCCGCACTTCCTGGGGTAAAGGATAAAGCGATCCCATCGAGCGGATAGCCCGCATCGATATGCGATCGACATTCCGCGATGTGGAAGAGCCTGCTAGAGAGATATTTTCCGGTCGCCCCTGTTCTCCAAGGCGAAACTGGACACGGGAGTAACCTGTCGATGCTGCATCCCGATAAAGAGATGTTGCTTGACGGATGCTTCGAGACAATTTCGAGGCTGTGCGGTCCGTCCACTTTTCATAGTTTATCGCGCTCTTGTCGGGTGCAACGACGGTGAGTTGCCCACCCTGTTTCGCATCGGCGGCAATCGGCACAGCCAGGCAGACGCATAGCGCCGCCATCACAGGCTTGGCATACATAGAGGCCTCCTCTGTTTATCTATCGATTTTTACTGAAAAGCCACTGCGGCAGCGTCATACCGGCCGAGAGCAGCAACAGCCTTATATGGCAAAGCCGAGCGGTAGGGTAATAAATTAACGCCAGCGATGTCATGGGCCTATGATTATTTCATATGACCTTCATGTTCGCGTCATATTCGAACTTAACTGCTGCATCTATGTCCGGATACGAAAACCTGCGCCTAAGCCAACATAAGTGTTGGATTTTCGCGATTTCCCCCACGGCAAGGCTATGGCGAATCACTTTTAAGGGCGCATTTAATTGGTGATTGCCAACCCGACGGCTTCGCCAACCTTGATGCCGTCAATGGCAGCGGACAATATCCCACCCGCATAGCCAGCGCCTTCACCCGCAGGATAAAGTCCGGCGACGTTCAAGCTTTGAAGATCTTTCCCTCGAGTAATTCGGATTGGGGAGGAAGTGCGCGTTTCCACCCCTGTCATAACGGCGTCGGGATGGTCGTAATTGGCGATCTGTCGGCCAAAGACAGGCAAGGCCTCATGGAAGGCCTCTGTCACGAAATCGGGGAGGCAGGATGACAAGTCCGTCATCTTCACGCCCGGCTTGTAGGAAGGAACAACTTCCCCCAGTGCCGTGGATGGCCGCCGCGCGAGGAAGTCACCCACCTTCTGTCCCGGCGCCCAGTAGGAAGAGCCGCCCGCAATGAACGCCTGGCTTTCCCAATGCCGCTGAAGATCGATACCAGCCAGCGGGCTACCGGGGTAGTCACGTGCGGGGTCGATACCGACGACTAAACCGGAGTTGGCATTGAACTCGGCCCGGCTATACTGGCTCATGCCATTGGTGACCACGCGGCGTTCTTCGGATGTTGCCGCAACTACGCGGCCGCCGGGGCACATGCAAAAGCTGTAGACGGTGCGGCCATTCTCGCAGTGATGCGCCAGGCTATAGGCCGCCGCGCCCAACAGCGGATGACCCGCACAATTGCCGTAACGCGCGTGGTCAATCCAGCTTTGCGGATGTTCGATCCGCACGCCGATGGAAAATGGCTTCGCTTCGATATGCACGCCGCGTCGGTGCAGCATTTCGAATGTCGGACGGGCGCTGTGCCCTACCGCAAGCACAACATGGTCGGCCTCGATGAAGCTGCCGTCGGATAGATGCAACCCGCGCAGCCGCTGCGTGCCGTCGGATCGCCGCTCCAGTTCCAGGTCATCGACCTTGTGCTGCCAGCGATACTCGCCGCCCAACTCCTCAATCTGGCGGCGCATGTTTTCAACCATCGAGACCAGCCGAAATGTCCCGATGTGCGGATGCGCTTCAGTGAGAATATCTTCAGGCGCACCAGCCGCCACAAACTCTTCCAGCACCTTGCGGCCGAGAAACCGGGGGTCTTTCACCCGGCAGTAGAGCTTGCCGTCAGAAAAGGTGCCCGCGCCGCCTTCACCGAACTGAACGTTACTGTCAGGGTTCAGCTCGGCCCTTCGCCACAAACCCCAAGTATCCTTGGTCCTCTCACGCACCACCTTGCCGCGATCGAGGATGATGGGCCGGAAACCCATCTGCGCCAGGATCAATCCGGCGAAGAGACCGCAGGGGCCTGCACCGACCACGACCGGCCTCTTGCCCGACCATCCTTGCGGCGCATGGGCGACGAAACGATAATCGGTATCCGGCCGTCGGCGCACGTCATGATCATGGGCGAGCCGCTCAAGCACCTCCGCCTCATCGGCGAGCGTGACATCGACGGTATAGACCAGCTGGATCGCATTCTTACGCCGGGCGTCATTGCCCCGGCGCACGATCATGTGACGCAAAAGGTCCGATGCCTCTATCCCCAGCCGCGCACAAATTGCGGCGGGCATCGCGTCGGCCGGATGGTCGAGGGGCAGCTTAAGGCCGGAGAGGCGCAACATGGCGCCGCCTCTAGCCGCATTTGCCGCCCCGCTCCACCCCCTCATGAGGATAGGCCGACACCTTTTCAGAGACGCGCGCGCAGCCCGGCATAGATGGCACGTCGCTCAATGGGGTAGAAGGCGACACTGGCTTCGTTCGCCGCTGTCTGCGGATCGTCCCGCTTGTAGTTGACGAGCGCTCCTATGTCGCCGACCGCTCGCTTGCCCGTCAGGTTGCGGGCGTCGATGAAGAGACTGACAGCTTTCGTCAGCTGCGCCTGCGCCCCGAGGTTGAACGTGGCATAGCCGTCGACCCGCTTGCTGTTGGCATAATCCACCCAGGCACCCTGTGGGACCCATTCGACGGCCGGAGCGATGCTGGCGCGATCCGTCCCCAACCTCAGTTCGGCCCGGTAGAAATGGCGCGGCACGACGGGGAGGCGATTGTTGCCAAACTGCGCGTCGCCCCGAAATCGGAAATCGCTATATTGATAAACCTGCCGCAACGCCGTCCAAGGCGATATCTTCAACTCTAGCGCTGCCTCCACACCCTGATGCCGCGTCCGGCCCGCGTTGAAGGTGGCAGCCGGGATAACGCCCGGCTGAACACTATATTGAAGCAATTCGCCCTTCAGGTCCGCACGGTAGATGCTTAGATCCCACCGCGCCGGACCCAAGCTGCCGCGCGTGCCTATTTCCGCCGTCCAGGCCCGTTGCGCGTCAAGCGGCGTGAAGCCAGGCAATGCCACTCCGCCCGAGCCGACCGCTGTTTGCCCCAATTCGATGAAGCCCGGGAGTTCCACCGACCGACTATAATTGGCGTAGAACTGCACCGCTTGAGACGGTTCAAACAACAGCCCGAATTTTGGAGCGAAACTATCAAACTTCGCCTCCCCGCTACGTGCAGGGGCAAGGCGGTTGTCAAGTCGTCGTTCGCCATGCGTGTGGACGCCGCCTGCGATCAGCCATAATCCCCGAACGGGCGCTATCCTCGCTTCCGCATAGCTGTTAATCGTCTGAGCACGCGCCTTCTGGATGGAGGTGGGAACACCTGCCTTACCATTGATGTTCACGAACTGCCGGAAGTCGCCATGACCAAAGCGCGCCTGCGTGCCGAGCGTGATTCCGACCGGAAGCCCTCGTATGTCGCCCGCCAGTTCCAGGCTCGCGAACAGCCCGCGGTCTTCGGATTTCTGATCCACCACCTGGTAGATGGGATGATCCAGCGCCTTCGCGTTGAAATAGGCGCCAAATGCAAATTGTCCGCCGTCCAGCTGCACCGTGGTCCGGTTTTGAAAGCGGATCGAATCGATGTTCCTCGCCTGATCCCCTGCGAAATTACCGCGCGCCGGGTCGTTCAGAGCATCCACTTCGTTCAATGCGCCCGACAATTTTTGCCTTATCGACTGTGCGCTGACGTAGAAGCGGGTTCCCACACGCTCGCTGAGCTTGACCCCGACATTGCCGTTGAAGCGCAACGCACGCCTCTCGCCATGAGCGCGGTCACCATCGGACCGGTCGGCGGTAATTGCTGCCCAGGCATCTCCACGGTCATCCGCATAGCCATAGGCGGCCTTGGCCCGGAGCTTATCAAAAGAACCGCCATCGACGCGCAGTTCAGCCCCAGACGCTGTCCGCCCGGTCGGCGTCACTGCGTTGATCGCGCCGCCCAGCGTCGATCCACCAAGCCGCAGAGCATTGCCGCCGCGATACACCTCCAGATGCTGGAAAACCTGCGGGTCCAGTTCCTGAAAGTCCCCATTGTCATCGGCCATGTTGATGGGAATGCCATCCTGCAACAGGGTCAAGCCGCGCATATGGAAGCCTCGCGAAAGGCCAGAGCCGCGGATCGAAATCCGAACCTCCTGCCCGAAGCGGGGCTGCGTGTAGACGCCAGCCGAAAAGGCGAGCGCATCGCGCAGCGATACGGCCAGCTTGTCCTCGAAATCCTTGGCAGTGACGATATCGGCGCCGCCAGCGGTACGGCTGATATTGGCGGCGGCATCCTCAGGGGTCGAGGCAGCCGTAACAACGATGCGGCCTTGATCGCCCGCCTCATCAGCCAGGGCGGGTACGGACATCAGAGAACAGGCAAGTGCGCACAGCGAAACGCTGCGCAAAGCGGTAGGTGCAGACATGAATTCATCCTCATGAAAAATCGTGCCGCGGTCAGCGCGGCATAAGCGGCATTGTCAGGAGGAATGAGGGGGACCGGATGATGGAGGGGGGGGCGCCGCCAGCCTGGCGATCAGCCCGGTTTTGAGGGCAAAGGCGATGGGCCCGAAAACCGTCTGCCAGGCTGGCAGGGGCACATCGGCCAATAGCAAAGGCGGCACCATCGGCTGCACTGATGTGGCGAAAGGGCAATGCTGCTGAATAGGGCCGCCCTCATCGGGTGAATGATGCACCTTGCCGGGCGCCTCTTCGCGATCCACCATGACGCGGACGGCGCCCTGACCGGTGCAAAGCGTCACCATCACGCCGTGCGAGGTCCGTACCGGCATGAAACCGGCAGGCGTGACGAGCTGGATCGCGAGGACAAGCAGCCCCAACGCGGCCAAAAGGCCGCGCGCAAGTTCTGATCGTCTGATCGCCCCCGTCATGGAAAGCCGCTTAGCTCCCCCAGCCCACCCTGTCATCAGGCCAAATCGTCCCAGATCACACTTGACGTTAACGTAAAGCCCTCCTAGCTAAGGCGCCATGGACCAGCGCAGCAGCATCGCGGGCATTGAGCTGCCCGATCACAAGGAACGGCAAAGCTACACGATAACCGACCTGTCCGAGGAGTTCGGCGTCACCGCGCGCGCGCTCCGCTTCTATGAGGATGAAGGATTGATCGCACCCGAGCGCCAAGGCTTGGCGCGCATCTATTCCCGCCGCGACCGCGCGCGCCTCGCCTGGATCCTCCGCGGCAAGAGGGTCGGCTTCAGCCTGGCCGACATTCGCGAGATGATCGACCTTTACGACGCGGATGAAGAACATGAGGAGCAGCGGCGAGTCACGGTCGCCAAATGCAAGGCGCGTATCGAACTGCTCACCCGCCAGAAAAGCGATATCGACGCCGCAATCGCGGAACTGTCGGACTTCGTAACCGCTCTCGACAGACCGTGACACTTCGCCCTGCCAAGAAAAGAAACATCGGAGAAGATCATGCCCAGCTATTCAGCCCCCATCCGCGAAACCCGTTTCGTCCTCGACCATGTGGTAGGGCTTGAACGCTACGCAAACCTGCCGGGCTTTGAGAGCGCGACGCCGGATCTTGTCGACGCGATTCTGGCGGAAGGCGGCAAGATAGCGGAGGAGGTGCTCTTCCCGCTCAACGCGGTGGGCGACAAGGAAGGCTGCGTCCGCCATTCCGATGGCAGCGTGACCACGCCTCCCGGCTTCAAGGAGGCGTTCGACACCTATGTCGAGGGCGGCTGGACCACGCTGCATGCGCCTGTGGAATATGGCGGACAAGGCTTGCCCAACGTCGTCGCATCCGCGGTCGGGGAATATGTGCTTTCGGCCAATCACAGTTTCGAAATGTATCACGGCCTGACGAGCGGAGCTGTCTCCGCCTTGCTCGCGAAAGGCAGCGAAGAACAGAAGCAGAAATATATCCCCAACATGGTGTCGGGCAAATGGACTGGCACGATGAACCTGACCGAGCCGCATGCGGGCACGGACCTGGGCCTGATCAAGACCAAGGCGGTGAAGCAGGATGACGGCAGCTATTCGATCACCGGCACGAAAATCTTCATTTCGTCGGGCGAGCAGGACCTCACGGAGAATATCATCCACCTGGTCCTCGCCAAGACACCCGATGCGCCGGAAGGCAGCAAGGGCATTTCGCTCTTCGTCGTTCCCAAGGTTCTGGTGAATGATGACGGCTCTTTGGGTGAGCGTAATGCGGTCTCCTGCGGGTCATTGGAACATAAGATGGGCATCCACGGCAACGCGACCTGCGTCATGAATTATGACGGAGCGAAAGGCTGGATCGTGGGCGAGGAGAATAAGGGCCTTGCCGCCATGTTCATCATGATGAATGCCGCGCGGATGTGGGTCGGCATGCAGGGGCTGGGACAGGCCGAGGTCGCTTTCCAGAACGCGGTCCATTATGCTCGCGACCGGCGGCAGGGCCGGGCGCTGACCGGGCCTCAAGACAAGGATGAGAAAGCCGACACTCTCTTCGTCCATCCTGACGTACGCCGTATGCTGATGGAAGCCAAGGCACTGACGGAGGGACTGCGGGCGCTGATGCTCTGGGGTGCGCTTCAGGTCGATCTGGCGCATCATGCCGCGACGGATGAGGAGCGGCAGGCCGCTGACGATCTGGTCCAGCTGTTGACCCCCGTGCTGAAAGGCTATGGCACCGACAAGGGCTTTGACGTTGCGGTCATGTGCCAGCAGGTTTTCGGCGGTCATGGCTACATCTGGGAGAATGGCGCAGAACAATATGTGCGCGATGCTCGCATAGCCCAGATTTACGAGGGCACTAATGGCGTTCAGGCGATGGATCTTGTCGGCCGCAAGCTGCCCATGAACGGCGGCAGGGCGTTGCAGGCTTTCCTGAAGATCGTCGCTGACGAGGTAGCTGAAGCGAAAGGCAATGCGCGGCTGGCGGGGGTGGCGGAAGCGCTGGAGAAAGCGAGCGGACAGCTAGGCGCGGCGACCATGTGGCTGATGCAGAACGCGATGCAGAACCCCGACAATGCCGGGGCTGGCGCGGTGCATTACATGCACATATTGGGGATTGTCTCGACCGGCCTGATGTGGCTGCGCATGGCGAAGGCGGCGGCTGAGTTGCTGGAGGCGGGCGAAGGCGATGCGCGCTTTTTGGAAGCGAAGCTGGTGACGGCGCGGTTTTTTGCGGAACGGGTCATGCCGGATGCCGGGGCGTTGCGGCGCAAGATCGAGGGCGGGGCGGAAAGCTTGATGGCGATCGATCCGGACATGTTCCTGGCGGCTTGAGGGTGAAGCTGAAATTGATTTAAAGAATGAAGTAGCGAGAAAAACGCTTTCCCGACGTATAATAGCACGGTATCGTTCTATTGTGAGCTGGCGATCAGGGCGGGGGAGATGGCGATGCGTCATGTGAAGAAGCTTGCGGGGCTGCTGGCGCTGTGCGCTGTACAGGGCACCGGTTTCACCCAGACGCCGCCTGCCAAGCCGAACCCGATCGAAACTGATGGGACGGTGAACGTCCCCGCATTCCGCCTTCCCCCGTCCGTCTATCTGAGCGAGGAGGCGAAGAAGGCGCTTCCACGGCGTCCGTTGGATGCCAACGATATGCTCACCCAGCTGATCGAAAAGAAGCGCGTTCCCGCGACCCGGGAGATGATGACGCGCGGCGCGGCTTCGATGATCCGCAAGCTGGCGGAGGAATATCGGGTCAACTATCGCGAGGTCACGGTTGGCGGCGTCCACGGCTATCTGATCACGCCTGACAAGCGGAGCGGCCGGGGCAAGAATGGCAACATCCTGATCAACCTTCCCGGCGGCGGCTTCATCGTGGCGAACGCTGCAGCAGGCGGATTGCAGGGATCCATCCCCTTGGCGAGCCGGACCGGATTTGAGGTTCTGACGATCGACTACCGGCAGGCGCCCGAAGCTGTCTTCCCGGCGGCGAGCGAGGATGTGGCGGCGGTCTATCGGGAATTGCTCAAGACGCGCAAGGCTTCGCAGATCGGCATTTTCGGCAGTTCGGCCGGTGGGCTGCTGACAGCCCAGGCGATCGCCTGGTTCCAGCATGTGAAGCTGCCCGCGCCCGGCGCGGCGGGGATATTCTGCGCGTCGGCGGATGCGCGATGGGCGGGCGACAGCTGGTACACATTCAAGCCCATGCAGGGCCTGACCACGCCCGCAACGCTCGACGAGCGTTTCTATTATGGCAATCACGACCTGCTCGACCCGCTCATGTCGCCGATCATGTCGAGCGACACGCTGCGCTATTTCCCGGCTACCTTGTTGGTGACCTCGATGCGCGCGGGCGAAGTCAGCGCTGCGGTCAACACCCATCGCGAATTGATCAAGGCGAAGGTGAAGGCCGACCTGCATGTCTGGGACGGGCTGGACCATTGTTTCTTCGCCAACCGAAATCTGCCCGAGGCGCAGGAGGCGCTGGATGTGATGACGGAGTTCTTCCAGAAGAACCTGCGGAAATAATCACCCTTCGACAAAAGGAAAGCCGGGGACGGCCTTTCCGCACCCGGCTTCATGCATTGGCAGCAGCGAAGCGCCTTATTCTCCCCACAGCTCCTTGAGCTTGCTGAAGAAGCCGGTCGACTGCGGACATTCCTCGCCGGTTTCGGTTTCCCGGAAGGCTTCCAGCAATTCCTTCTGCTTGGCGGTCAAGCGAGTGGGCGTTTCGACATCGACCTGGATGACAAGGTCGCCCTGCCCTCGCCCGTTCAGCACCGGCATGCCCGCGCCGCGTTGGCGGATCTGCTTGCCGGACTGGATGCCGCTCGGGATCTTGATCTCATGCCGCTGGCCGTCGAGGCCGGGCACTTCGATGCAGCCGCCAAGCGCCGCCGTGGTGAAGCTGACGGGCGCGCGGCAGAAGAGGGTCGTGCCGTCCCGTTCGAACAGCGAATGCCGCTTCACATGCAGGAAGATGTAGAGGTCGCCAGCAGGAGCGCCGCGCGCGCCCGCCTCGCCTTCGCCGGACAGGCGGATGCGGGTGCCTTCATCAACGCCCGCCGGGATGTTGACGGACAGCGTCTTGGGCTTGTCCACGCGTCCTTCGCCGCGACAGGTGCGGCAGGGGCTTTCGATGACCTGACCTGCGCCATGGCAGCCGGGGCAGGTGCGCTCGACCACGAAGAAGCCCTGCTGCGCCCGCACCTGGCCATGACCGCCGCACGTGCCGCAGGTCTTGACCCCGGTGCCGGGCTGCGCGCCCGATCCATCGCAGCTTTCGCAAGGGGCGGAGACTTCGATCTCGATCTCGGTCTTCTTGCCATGATAGGCTTCGTCGAGCGTGATCTCCATGTCATAGCGCAGGTCCGCGCCGCGCCGCTGCGTCTGACGACCCCCGCCACCAAAGCCGCTCTGGCCGAAGATCGTTTCGAATATGTCGCCGAGATCGGAAAAGCCGCCCGCGCCACGGCCATTGAAGCCACCACCGCCATTCTGGGCATTGGTGTAGGCCGCATGGCCATAACGGTCGTAAGCGGCGCGCTTCTGCGGGTCTTTCAGACATTCATAGGCTTCGGAGACCGCCTTGAACTTGGCCTCGCTGTCGGTGCACCCGCCAGTGCGATCCGGATGATATTTCATCGCGAGCTTGCGATAGGCGCTCTTTATCGCGTTCCCATCAGCTGTGCGCTCGACTTCGAGCAGTTCGTAATAATCCACTTCGGTACTCATTAAAAAGCCCTCTCCCCTTCAGGGGAGAGGGTTGGGAGAGGGGCAATGCGGAACGTTAGATATCCTGTTGCCATCGCCACCTCTTCTAACCCCCTCTCCCCGGCCCTCTCCCCTGAAGGGAAGAGGGAGGGGGTCTGTTACGCCTTGTTGTCGTCGACTTCCGAAAATTCAGCATCGACGACATCGTCATCAGCCTTGGGCGCTTCGGCACCCGGAGCCGCGGCCTGGGCCTGCTCCTTTTCATAGATCGCCTGGCCAAGCTTCATCGCGACCTGGGCGAGTTCCTGCGCCTTGGCCTTCATCGCTTCAGCGTCGCCACCCTCGACAGCCGACTTGGTCGCGGCGATCGCGGTTTCGATTTCGGACTTGAGGCTTGGCTCCACCTTGTCGCCATGCTCATTGAGCTGCTGTTCGGTGGTGTGGATCAGGCTTTCGGCGTTGTTCTTCGCCTCTGCGCCTTCACGCCGCTTCTTGTCCTCTTCGGCGAAGCGTTCGGCGTCCTTGACCATCTGATCGATGTCAGCGTCGCTGAGGCCGCCCGAAGCCTGGATGCGGATCTGCTGTTCCTTGCCCGTGCCCTTGTCCTTGGCATGGACGTTGACGAGGCCGTTGGCGTCGATGTCGAAGGTGACTTCGATCTGCGGCACGCCACGCGGCGCGGGCGGGATGCCAACCAGGTCGAACTGGCCGAGCAGCTTGTTGTCCGCCGCCATTTCACGTTCGCCCTGGAAGACGCGGATGGTCACCGCCTGCTGATTGTCGTCAGCGGTCGAATAGACTTGGCTCTTCTTGGCGGGGATCGTCGTGTTACGGTCGATCATGCGGGTGAACACGCCGCCCAGCGTCTCGATGCCGAGGGAGAGCGGAGTGACGTCGAGCAGCAGCACGTCCTTGACGTCGCCCTGAAGCACGCCCGCCTGGATCGCCGCGCCCATGGCGACGACTTCGTCCGGGTTGACGCCGGTATGCGGTTCCTTGCCGAAGAACTCCTTCACGGCCTCGCGCACCTTGGGCATGCGGGTCATGCCGCCGACGAGGACGACTTCGCTAATCTCGCTCGCGGAGATGCCAGCGTCCGCCATCGCCTTCTTGCAGGGCTCCATGGTGCGCTTGATGAGGTCGGTCACCAGACGCTCCAGATCGGCGCGGGTGATGTTCTTCACCAGATGCTTGGGGCCATTCTGGTCAGCGGTGATGAAGGGCAGGTTGACTTCGGTCGACTGAGCCGAGGACAGTTCGATCTTCGCCTTTTCAGCCGCTTCCTTCAGACGCTGGAGCGCCAGCTTGTCCTTGGTGAGGTCGATGCCCTCATCCTTCTTGAAGCCTTCGGCGAGATATTCGACCAGCTTGGCGTCGAAATCTTCGCCGCCAAGGAAGGTGTCGCCGTTGGTGGACTTCACTTCGAACACGCCATCGCCGATTTCGAGGATCGAGATGTCGAAGGTGCCGCCGCCAAGGTCATAGACCGCGATCGTCTTGCCGTCCTGCTTCTCAAGGCCATAGGCGAGCGCCGCCGCCGTGGGCTCGTTGATGATACGCAGCACTTCGAGACCCGCGATTTGGCCGGCGTCCTTCGTCGCCTGACGCTGGGCATCGTTGAAGTAAGCCGGGACGGTGATGACCGCCTGCGTGACCGTTTCGCCGAGATAGCTTTCGGCGGTTTCCTTCATCTTCTGCAGCGTGAAGGCGGAAATCTGCGAAGGCGAATAATCCTTGCCGCCCGCCTGGACCCATGCGTCGCCATTGCCGCCCTTCACGATGTGATAGGGGACAAGCTCCATGTCCTTCTTGGTGGTCGGATCGTCGAAGCGGCGGCCGATCAGGCGCTTCACCGCGAAAATCGTATTGTCCGGATTGGTGACGGCCTGACGCTTGGCAGGCTGGCCGATCAGGCGCTCGCCATCCTTGGTGAAGGCCACGATCGACGGCGTGGTGCGCGCGCCTTCCGCATTTTCGATCACCTTGGGCTTGCCGCCGTCCATCACAGCCACGCAGCTGTTGGTGGTGCCAAGGTCAATGCCGATTACTTTTCCCATCTTGTCCTCTTCAAACCCCAAATCACATCAGCGGTTGACGGCCCCATACCTCACGAAAGCGCCAAGGCAAGGCCGTTTGCGGATGGGATATAGGCGCGATCTTCCTTGGCACAAGAAGCGCGGACGATTACCGTAACAACCGACCGGAAATCACGAAAGTTCTCCGATGCGCGCACCCTTGTCCCTTTTTGCCTTGGCTACTCCCTTTGCACTTGCGGCCTGCGGCGATCCTGCCCCGACCTATATAGATCAGGCCTGGGTGCGGCTCAGCCCCAACAAGGACACGCCTTCGGCCGGTTATTTTGTCGCCCATGGCGGCGATACGGCGACGCAGTTGCGCGGCGTGCTGACCGATTATGCGCTCAAGGTCGAGATGCATGAAAGCATGGATCATGGCGGCACGATGAAGATGCAGAAGATCGACGCGGTCGACATTCCCGCCAAGTCGAAGGTCGCCTTTGCACCCGGCGGCAAGCATCTGATGATCTGGGGCATCAACGACACGGCGGTCAGCCGCGGCAAGATGAGCTTTACCTTCCTCCTTGCCAATGGCGACCGCCTGCTGGTGGATGCCGTGATCCAGAAGCCCGGAGCGCCTGCACCGAAGGCCGGGGAGCCCGCCAAGCATTGACCAGCCGGAGCCTGACGCCGGGAGAGGTGGCGCTCGCCCGATCGGTGTTCGGCGACGCGATCGCCTATGACCGGGTGCGGGCGCATAATCGCAAATGGTGGCCCTTCCAGCCTGCTCGAGTCACCATGTCGCCCGATGGCGATATCTGGTTCAACCCCAGGAGCGGCCTGTTTTGCGATGATTTTTGCGGGTCGGCGCTTCACCTGCAGGGGCATTTCATCCACGAAATGACCCATGTCTGGCAGGCGCAACGGGGCGGCAAATGGTATCTGCCGCTGATGCGCCACCCCTTTTGCCGCTATGGCTACGACATCGTGCCGGGGCGGCTGTTCGAGCGCTATGGGCTTGAGCAACAGGCGGAGATCGTGCGCCATGCCTTCCTGATGCGCCGGGGTGCGCGGGTGGAGGGAAAGCCGCCTTTGCCGGTTTATGAAGAGCTGATCCCCTTCGTCCGCGCCTGAGCGATGAACATCTGCTAAGCTATCCGCATGCGGCTGCTCACCCCCCTCATGCCCCTGGCGGCTTTCTTCGCGACGCCGACACTGGCGGAGACTGCGCCTGCGGGACGGGCCGGTCACTATTATCTGCGTGGCGTCATGGAAACCGGATCGGAGCTGATGCTTCGGCCGGACGGGCGCTTTCAATGGTATCTCGTCTATGGCGCGCTTGATCTGTTTGCCGAAGGGCGCTGGCGGGAAGTGGATGGCACGGTGCGGCTTGAGGCGGAGCCGACGAAGGATGTGCCGCAGCCCGGCTTCGACACGCTCATCCTGACCATCAGGGGAAAGGAACTGGTGCCGCCGGACGGGCGAGGTGCCTATGCCCGCCCTGCGGAATAGGCGGACTGAGCTTTAGCTGACGGCTGGTTCGAGCAGGCGGATGCTGCCCGCATCGGCATCGATTTCGGCGCGCACGCCGAGCGGCAGGCTGAACTGGTTCGCCACATGGCCGATGGCGGCGCCCTGAAAGGCGGGGATGCCGAGGGGCCGGAGATGTTGCTCAAGCACCTGCGACAGGGTGAAGCCGCCATAGGAGGGGCCTGTCGCGCCGCAACTCGTGCACTGGCCGAACACCAGCCCGGCCAGCTTGCGCAGCACGCCCGCGAGCGACAATTGGGTCAGCATCCGGTCGATCCGGTATGGCGCTTCGTCCACATCCTCCAGGAACAGGATGGCGCCTGTGAAATCGGGGAGCCAGCCTGTTCCCATGAGCGCCGTCAGCACGGTGAGGTTGCCGCCCAGCAACCGGCCGCTCGCCCGCCCCCCGCCGAATGTGCGGGTGCGGCCGCCCAGCGGGACCAGCCGATCCTCTTTCGCCTGCGGGTTGGTCAACAGGGGCGTGCCGCCGTCAAAGGCGATCGCCCGGAACGCGTCCCAGGTGAAGCGCGGCCAGCTGCTGGCGGCGTTCGGGCCATGGATCGTGGTAAAGCCCGCGCGTGCGGCGAAGGCCATGTGCAAGGCGGTGATGTCGCTGAACCCTATCAGCAGCTTTGGGTTGGCGCGGATGGTGGTAAAATCGAGATAGGGCAGGATGCGGGCGCATCCCCAGCCGCCGCGCACCGCGAATACGGCCTTTACCTCGCGGTCGGCGAACATCGCGTTCAGATCGGCTGCGCGATCTTCATCCTTGCCCGCGAGATAGCCGTGGCGCTCGAGCAGGTGCCGGGCGGGCTTGGGCTTAAGGCCCATCGCGACGATCGTTTCCTTCACCACATCCAGATCGAACAGGTCGTCGGTGAAGCCCGCCGGTTCCACAAGGCCGACGACATCGCCAGGGCGCAAGCGCGGCGGCTTTACGAGGTCAGGCGGTGGCGCTTTCGCGGCCATCACGGCAGCCCCCATGCCCGCCAGCATCATCCGCCTGTCGAACGCTGGACAGCCGCTCAAAAGGCGCTCCCATCCTTGCGCTGATAGCCTCCCCTCGACCATCGAAGGTCGATGTCGGGATAGTGCGCATCCCCCTTCGGCACGCGCCCGAAGGCGAGGAATTCGCAATCGCCGTCACTTTCGTTGACGAGATGATGGCCATTGGGCTCGCCCTTGGGGAAGGCGGCCATGTCGCCTGCCTGCATGGCGAAGCGGCCTTCATCCTCGATCAGCACGGCGTTCCCGCTCAGCATGACGACGAATTCATCCTCATCTTCATGCCAGTGACGCTGCGACGAAGCGGCGCCGGGTTTCAGCACCACATGGCTGACGCCGAAGTCTGCAAGGCCGGAGCCCGGCCCCAGTCTTCGCACCCATCGCCCCTCCACCACAACCGCATAGGGATCGGGATAGCCGGTCCTGTTGGTCTGTTCCATGGCTGCAAGATCGATCTTGGGCATGATCTTTTCCTCCGCTGGCAAAGGCGCTCGGCTTTCGCTAACGCAGCGCCATGAGCATGACCAGCACCAATGCCGATGTAGTGGACATAGCGCGCAAGCTGATTGCCTGCCCTTCGGTGACGCCCGCCCGGGGTGAAGTCTTCGCGGTCCTTGAAGCGATGCTGGTGCCGATGGGCTTCACCGTCGATCGCTT
Source organism: Sphingobium sp. TomMM35A (assembly GCF_054771735.1). Lineage (NCBI taxonomy): Bacteria > Pseudomonadati > Pseudomonadota > Alphaproteobacteria > Sphingomonadales > Sphingobiaceae > Sphingobium > Sphingobium sp. TomMM35A. The sequence continues at coordinate 11,526 of NZ_BSRC01000001.1, read as the reverse complement.
TGTCACCGGAGAAGCACCCGATGGGCCGGTGGAAAACCTGCTTGCCTGGCGGACGACGGGCGCGGGCCCGCACTTCGCTTTCGCGGGGCATCTGGACGTGGTGCCGCCGGGCGACGGCTGGACGAGCGATCCCTTTGCGCCGGAGCTTCGCGGCGACCTGCTCCATGGCCGTGGCGCGGTCGACATGAAAGGGTCGATCGCCGCCTTTGTCGCTGCCCTTGCCCGCGTTCCCGATGATGTGCCGGGGACCGTCAGCCTCATCATCACCGGCGATGAGGAAGGCCCGGCGGTTTACGGCACGCTGGCGCTGATGGACCGCATGGCAGCGCACGGATTGCGGCCCGACCTTTGCCTGGTCGGCGAGCCGACTTCCTCCCAGCGGCTGGGCGACGTCATCAAGGTCGGGCGGCGCGGCTCGGTCAACATGTGGATAAAGGTGGACGGCGTGCAGGGGCATGTCGCTTATCCGCACCTGGCCGACAATCCGGTTCCGCGCCTCGTCCGCATCCTCGCGGCGATCGATGCCGTGGTCCTGGATGAGGGCACGGACTGGTTCCAGCCGAGCAATATCGAGATCACGGATCTGGAGGTCGGGAATCCCGCCACCAATGTCATTCCAGCGGCCGCCCATGCCCGCATTTCCATCCGCTTCAACGACCAGCATAGCGGCGCGCAACTGATCGAGCGGATCAGCGCGATTGCGGCGACCGAGGGGGGTATCCTCACCGCGAAGATCAGCGGCGAGCCGTTCTTGACGGAACCAGGCGCGCTCTCCAGCCTTGTGGCGGGCGCGATCAAGGACGTGACGGGGGTCGAGGCGGAGCTTTCCACCACCGGCGGCACATCGGACGCGCGTTTCCTCTCCCGCCTTTGCCCGGTGGTGGAGTTCGGGCTGAACAATGCAACGATGCACAAACTGGATGAGGCCGTGGCGGTGCAGGACCTTGAGGACCTGACCCGGATCTACGCCCTCGTCATCCGCAGCGCACTGGCGGCCTGATCGTCAAACGGTGCGGCGCTGGCCTAGCGGCGAAAGGGCGAAGCGGGACAGATAGTCCTGCTCGCTCATCGGCCGGGCGAAATGATAGCCCTGGAACAGGGTGCAGCCGATGACGCGCAGCATTTCCATCTGCGCTTCGGATTCGACGCCTTCGACCACGACTTCCATCCCCAGCCCCTGGATGAGGCCGACGACGGCGCTGCAGATCGTGCGCGCTTCCGCCGAAATGGCGATGTCGCGCACCAGACTGCGGTCGATCTTGACGCGATCGACGGGGAGTTCCTTCAGGCGCGAGAGGTTCGAATAGCCGGTTCCGAAATCGTCGATGGCGATCCGCACGCCTTCGTCGCGCAACGCCTTCAACTGGCCAAGCACGCGGCTGTCCATTTCCATCGCCAGCGATTCGGATATTTCCAGCTCCAGCATCTGCGGGGGCGTTTGATGCGCGGCCATGGCGTGCCGCAGGCGCAGGAAGAAATCCGCTTGCGACAATTCCCTTGAGGAGATGTTGACCGCGATACGCTGGCCGATGTCGGCCTTAGACCAGCGTGCCGCGGTCTCGCACACCCGTCCCATGACCCAGTCACCCAGCGCCACGATCGCGCCGCTTTCCTCCGCGACGGGCACGAAGAAGCCCGCCATGACCATGTCGCGTTCGGGATGGGCCCAGCGGATCAGCGCCTCCGCCGTGACGATCCGGCCGCTGGTGGCCTCGACCTGAGGCTGGAACTCCAGAATGAACTCATCCCGCTGCAAGGCCAGCAGCAAGTCCCTTTCCAGCTCGGCGCGATCGGCGGCTTCCAGCGCCAGTTCGGCGGTGAACATCTCTGCCCGGTTCCGCCCTTCATGCTTGGCGTGATACATGGCGATGTCCGCCGAACGCAGCAATGCGGACAGGGTGTCGCCATGGTCGGGATAGCAGGCGATACCGATCGATGCGCCCAGTTCTATATGCTGGCTGCCAAGGTCGAAGCGCTCGCTGAGCGCGAACTGGATCGCGCGCGCGATGCGGATGGCCGATTCGCGGCCGGGCAGTTGAGGGAAGAACATCGTGAATTCGTCACCTGCCAAGCGCCCGATGACGGCATCGCTGATCCCGGCGCTGACCTGCGCCATGACGACTTCGCGCAGGCGGCCCGCGACACGCGCAAGCAACTGGTCGCCCGCCGCATGGCCCAGCGTGTCATTGACGCCCTTGAACCCATCGAGGTCGATGAAGAACAAGGCGGCCGAAGCCACGTCGTCGCGCTCCGCCAACAGCCTCTCGACTTGCCGGCAGAAGCTTGTGCGGTTCGCAAGGCCAGTCACCTGATCGAACAGGGCGAGCGTCTGAACATGGTCGAGATTGGTGCGCACCTGACTGAACAGGCTGGTCATCGCAACCGACAGGTCGGGTAATTCCGCCACGATTTCGGGCGGCACGGGGGATTGCAGGTCGCCATGGGCGGCCGCGACCAGTCTTTCCGTCGCCCGATCGATCGCGCTGGCGGCCGCGACGACAGCCTGGCGGGCCGATACCCAGCTCATCGTGCCGCACAAAATCGCTACGATGAGCGATCGGCCTATGCCCAGGATGTCGGTCGCCTGCCCCTGCCCCAGCACGAGCGACAGGATGAACACCAGCGCCCCCGCGGCGCAGGCGAAGGCGGTGGCGCGGCTTTTCAATGTCACGCCCTGCATGTGCCTCCCGCCCAGAGCGTAGCTCGACAATGAGCCACGGATGGGCTGGTTATGGCCAATGCTGGTTAAGAAAAGGTCATTGGCGCGCGTCGCCCCGGCTATTTTTTGCGCCGCAATATGATGTAGATGGCGCCCGTGCCGCCATGCCGTGGATGGGCCTGGCGGACGCTGGCGATACGGTCCGCATAGGCGCTTGTTTCAAGCCAGTGGCCGATCTCTCCGCGAATTGCGCCGCGCCGGGATTGCTGGCTGGAAGCCGAGAGTTTCGGGGGCTTGCCAGTGATGATCAGCAGGATCCGGTGATCGCGCGCCAATGCCGATGACAGCGCCTGATTGAGCCTGGCATGGGCGCTCGACAGGCTGTGTCCGTGCAGGTCGACCGTCATGTCCGGCGTCAACGTACCGCTGCGGATGCGGCGTTCCCAGCTTGTATCGAGCATGGTTGCCGGAGCGCGGGCGGAGGGGGCATCGACTGGCCGGGGGGACAGCGGGGTCGCGCTTCGACCAGTGGAGATCGCAACGGGCCGCTCGGTGAGGGCCTCAGGTCGCGGGCGCGGACGGAGTGGCCTCACCGACTGCGTCAGGGTGTTCCAGATTGCCTGTTCGTCTGAAGACAGATGCCGCCGGGCCATCGCCAGCCACGCTTATTGCTGTGCGAGACGCGCCGCCGATCCGATCGGCAACAGGATCAATGCGCTGCCGCGTGCCGACATGCCGCCCGCTATTTCCCGGGCTCGCTTGCCTGCTCCCCAAAAGCTGTCGAAACGGTTGGCGCCCTTGATGGCGCCGCCGGTATCCTGCGCGATCCAGATGCCATTGGGCTCCGCACGATCGAGGGACAGCAGCACGGGCGCGCCGAGGGGAACATAGCGGGGATCGGCGGCCACCGTCGCTTCTGCCGTCACCGGCACGCCCAGCGCGCCCAGCGGTCCGGCCCCCGTCAACTCCCGGAAGAAGACGAAGCTTTTATTCTCGTTCATGATCTGCGCACCCTCCGCGGGATTGGCGCGCAGCCATGCCATGATATCCTGCATCGACCCGGCCTGGATCAGCCCGCGATCCTTCATGAGCTTGCCGATCCCGGTGTAATCGCGGCCGTTCTGCCCATCATAGCCGATCCGCATGACCCCGCCGTCGGGCAGCAGCAGCCGTCCGCTTCCCTGCACCTGGAGGAAGAAGAACTCGACGGGATCGGCGGCCCAGGCAAGTTCCAGACCCCGGCCTGCCAGAGAGCCCGCCACGATCTGCGCGCGATCGTCAAAGGGTACGAAGTTGGTCCCCTGCACCTTGCCGCGAATGGTCTTGCCCTTCAGGCTGTCGCTGAACAGGCCGAGATTGACGTCGATCAGGTCCGGCGGGCGGCGATAGATCGGCACCTCATAGCCGGGCTGCCGGACGCGCGATCCGGAGATTTCCGGCTCATAATAGCCGGTGACGAAGGCCGTGCCGGAGCCGACCTGCACCGCTTCGAAATAGCGGGAGAAAAATTCATTGGCGCTCGCTTCGGGCCAGCTGGAGGCGGCGGCGCACGCGCTGTTCCAGTCCGATCCCTGGGTCAGGCCGCTCTGGTCCGTGCGCTTCATCAGCGAGGGGCAGGAAATCCGGAATGCCTCGAGCGCCTTGCGCGCACGATCGCCGGGCTGGATCAGGGACGTGACATCGGGCCCGCGCGTTATGCCTGCGGCGAGAGCATTTTCCGTCGTTGCGGCGGGCGGTGCCGGCGTGGCTGTCGGCAGAGTGGGGCGCGGGGTCGCCGGGACGGGCTGCGCCGCGACGTCCGATCCACGTACCGGGCCGGATGGAGCCGGGCCTGACGCGCCAGGCGGAATGACACCGCCCGCGCACGCCGACAGCAGCAGCGCGGCACAGGTCGCCGCCCACGCCTGCCGGAAGCTCATGCAGCCTCGTCGGTTTCGCTGAGCTTCCAGTTGGGATCGGTGCTGCGCAGGTCGCGCGTGAAAGTCCAGATATCGTTGGTGCTGACCGCGTCGGTGAGCGACCCGGCGACGACATTGCCGTCCTTGTCCCTGGTTACGGCGGCGATGTCCGCTTCGAACCGCAGCGACACTTCGGCGATGCGCCCGTTCACATGGGCGCCGACGATCTGCGCCTTGTCGATGCGCACCAGCCGGTTGTCGAGCACATGACCCGCCGCCTCCCGCTGCGCAATCGCCTCTTCGAACGAGGTCAGCACGTCCGTGTCGCACAGCCATTCCAGCTCCGACCGGTCGCCGCGCCAGAAGGCTTCGAGCACCATCTTGTATGCCGCCTTCGCGCCATCCACGAATTGCGGCACGTCGAAGGTCCGGTCCGCCGCGATCAGCGCGCGCACGCCCGCTTCGCCGCCGGGCGCGATCAAGCCGTCTGCCAGACGAACCGAATCGCCGGGCATGTCCGATACCGGACGCGGCTGAAGCACGGTGACCTTCGCTCTTTCCTCCGCCGGGCGCAGCGCAGGCTCCTGCTCATGCCCTGTCCGCTTTCCCAGCACGGAATAGAGCCGCAGCGCCAGGAAACCGGCGATGAGCGCGAGGATGACGATTACATACACGGGCCGAGGCACCCTTTAGTTTAGATCTGAAACCACAACGCAGCCAACATAGGCATGTTTCCGCCCATATTCAAATGGCGCCTTTCGGCAGGCGGCATTGCCCTGCCCGGCCGCCCCTGCTAAGCGCACGGGCCACTGTCCCAAGGCTTTTCGCCAGCGGACCAACAGGAAAATCAGGGAACAGAGATGGCCGACGATGCCGATACGATCCAGACCAGCGCGGGCAACGGCGCGGACACGAGCCCGCAGATCGCGCTCATCAGCCAATATGTGAAGGACCTCTCGTTCGAGAACCCCAATTCGCCGGCCGTCTACCAGTGGCCCGATCAGCCGCAGATCGACGTTCAGTTCAACATCGGCGCCGACAAGGTGGGTGATGAGGTCGTCGAGGTTTCTCTGAAGATCGAAGTGAAGGCGACCGCGCCTCAGGGCACGGCTTTCGCGGTCGAACTGCTCTATGCCGCCCTCTTCGGCATGCGCAACGTGCCGGACGACCAGTTGCAGCCGTTCATGCTGGCCGAAGCGCCGCGGCTGATCTTCCCCTTCGCCCGCCGCGTTCTGGCCGATGCGATCCGTGACGGCGGCTTCCCGCCATTGCTGCTCGACCCGATCGACTTTGGCGGCCTGTATGAGCAGCAGGCTCAGGCGATCGCGCAGACGGCGGGCGAGCCGGCCGGTCACGCCTGAGCCTGGGAATGACCTTCATTTCCGTTCGCCCTGAGCTTGTCGAAGGGCAGTCCTTTTCTTCAGGTAAGAACAGGGCTTCGACAGGCTCAGCGCGAACGGCGATAGAGGTTTTGCCATGAAACTGGTGAAGGCGCTTGGCTCGGTCGGCGGGTTGACGCTTGCCAGCCGCATACTCGCCCTGGTGCGGGATTCGCTGGCGGCGCGCTATGTGGGCGCGGGATTTGCGTCGGACGCCTTCAACGGCGTCGCCTTCCGCCTGCCCAACATGTTCCGCGCGCTCTTTGCCGAGGGGGCCTTTTCCGCCGCCTTCATCCCCATGTTCAACCGCAAGGCGGCAGGGCCCGGAGGCATTGCCGAGGGCTATCATTTCGCCGAGCGCGCCTTGGCCGTTCTGCTGCCCGTGCTGATCTTCTTCACCGTGGCGCTCGTTGCTGCGGCTTGGCCTGTAACATGGCTGCTGTCCGGCGGCTTTTCGCGGCAAAATCCGACGCCGGAACAGTTCGCCTTCGCCGTGCTCCTGTCGCGCATCACCCTGCCCTATCTCGCGCTGATCAGCCTTGCATCGCTTCTGGGCGGCATCCTGAATTCGCTCGACAAATTCTGGGTCAATGCCGCCGCGCCGATCCTGTTGAACCTGGCCATGATCGCGGGGCTGTGGCTGTTCCACGGCGCCAATGAATATGAGACCGCGCGGGTCCAGGCCATTTCCGTGACCGTGGGCGGCGCGCTTCAACTGTTGTGGCTGATATGGGCCTGCCGCCGCGCTGGCGTGTCGATGAAGCTCAAGCGGCCGCGCCTGGATGCCGATGTGCGCGAGTTGTTGCGCCTGATCGTGCCCGCCGCCGCTGGCGCTGGCGCGTCGCAGATCAACCTGCTCATTTCCACCGCCCTGTCGGGGTGGCTGCTCGCGTCGGGATCGATCACTTACATCTATTATGCGGACCGCCTTAACCAGCTGCCGCTCGGCCTGATCGGCATCGGCCTCGGCACCATCTTGCTGCCGACAATCTCGCGCATGCTGTCGACCGGGCAAGAACAGCAAGCGATGGATACCCAGAATCGTGGGATCGAACTGGCGCTGTTCCTGACCCTGCCCGCCACCGTCGCCTTCATCACCGTAGCCGAGCCCATCGTGCGCGGCCTGTTCCAATATGGGCGCTTTACGGCGGAAGATGCGCAGCGGTGCGGATGGGCCTTGTCGGCCTTTTCGATCGGTTTGCCATCCTATGTGCTCGTGAAGGTGCTGACGCCCGGCTATTATGCGCGCGGCGACACGAAAACGCCGGTCCGTTACGCGATGCTGTCGATCCTCATCAACATCATCGGCAATATCACGCTGATCCCCCTGATGGCACGAGCGGGCCTTGGCCATGTCGCGCCGCCGCTGGCGACCGCGCTGTCATCCACAGTCAATGTCGCCATGCTGTATGCGACATTGGTGAAGCGCGGGCATTTTGCGGCGGATGCGCAGCTGCGCAGGCGGTTGCCGCGCCTAGCGGTGGCGGCGGTCGTGATGGGCGGCGCGCTGTTCGCGGGAGAAGAGCTGCTGGACCCATGGCTCGGCGGCGCGATGATCCAGCGCTATATCGGCCTTGCCCTGCTTGTCGGCGCGGGCATAGCGCTTTACGGGGTGGCCTGTTTTCTGACGGGCGCCTATCGGGTGTCCGACCTGAAGGCGCTGATGCGCCGCAGGGGCTCAACCGCAACCTAGAAGAACGGATAGAAACATGCGCGTCCTTTCCGGCATCCAGCCGACCGGTAATCTGCATCTGGGCAATTATCTGGGCGCGATCCGCAACTGGGTGCGGATGCAGGATGAAATGGACGGCGGCAGCCAGTGCTTCTTCTTCCTCGCCGACATGCATTCGATCACCGTGCATGAGGCACGCGAGCAGCGCATCCGCAACGTGCGCGACATGGCGGCGGCACTGGTCGCCGCCGGGATCGATCCCGATCGTTCCGTCCTGTTCAACCAGGCACGGGTGCCCGCCCATGCGGAGCTGTGCTGGTTGCTGAACGGCACGGCGCGGATCGGCTGGCTGAACCGCATGACGCAGTTCAAGGACAAGGTGGGCAAGGACCGCGAGGGAGCCTCGATCGGCCTGTTCGTCTATCCCGTGCTGCAGGCCGCCGATATCCTTGCTTACAACGCCACCCATGTGCCGGTGGGCGAGGACCAGAAACAGCATCTTGAACTGGCGCGCGACATCGCGACCAAGTTCAACACCGATTTCGGCGTCGAGCTTTTCACGCTGCCGGATCCGATCATTCCCAAGGAGTCGGCGCGTATCATGTCCCTGCGCGATGGGACCGCGAAGATGTCCAAGTCGGACCCGTCGGACATGAGCCGCATCAACCTTACCGATGACGATGATGCGATCATGCAGAAGGTGAAGAAGGCGAAGACCGACCCCGAGCCCCTGCCTGAAACGGCCGAAGGCCTAACGGGGCGGCCGGAAGCGGCCAATCTGGTCGGCATCTACGCGACCTTGGCCGGAAGCTCGCCTGACGCCATTTGCGCCGAATTTGCCGGCAAGGGGTTTGGCGCGTTCAAGCCTGCGCTGGGCGAACTGCTGGTCGAAACGCTGCGGCCGATCCGGACGCGCTTTCTGGAATTGCGCACGGATGACGCGGCTCTCGACGCGATCCTGGAAACGGGCGCGGCCAAGGCGCGGGCGGCAGCGGAGCCGACGCTCCGCGCCGCCTATGACGCGATGGGGCTTATGCGCTGAAGTCTGGAACTGCTTCAATGAGCGACCTGCGGCAGCCCGCCCCAGCAGAGCGTTCAAATGATGTTCAGTTGCATTCTGCTATAGCCGGGAGCAAGATTGCACCGAGCCCTTCCAGATTGGGACGCAAGACGATGAAATATATGAAGAAGATCGGCATGGTCGCGGCCCCTGCTCTGGCATTGGTCGCTCTTTCCGGCTGCGCGACATCCTTCAAGGCGGACGTCGCCCGGTTCCAGCAATTGCCCGCTCCGGCTGGGCAGAGCTTCACCGTGGTGGCGGACGATCCCCGGCTCGCTGGCGGTCTGGAATTCGGTCAATATGCAGGGTTGATCGGCCAGCGGCTGACGCAAACGGGCTATACGCCCGCATCGGACCCGGCGCGGGCCGACATGATCGTCCGCGTTGCCTACTATGTCGACAATGGCCGGGAAAAGGTGCGCTCGACCGGCTTCGGACCTGCTGATCCTTATTTCTACGGCGGCTGGGGCTGGCGAGGCCGGTGGGGACGCCCGTGGGGCTATGGCTTTTATGACCCTTGGCTGTTCGGCCCCGGTTACAGCGATGTCAGCAGCTATACCGTTTATACGAGCGACCTCAGCATGAAGATCGATCGGGCAGCGGACAACCGGCGCCTTTTCGAGGGCAAGGCGTCCGCACAGTCGCTGTCGAACAAGCTGACCTATCTTGTGCCCAATCTGATCGACGCCATGTTCACCGGCTTTCCGGGGCAGAATGGCGAAGATGTAAAGATCACCCTGCCACCTGAACGGAAGGGCTGATCTTTCAAGGAACCGCGAGCGGGTTTTGAGCGGTGTCAGGATCAGGGCAGACGGCGTGCGGTGACGATCCGCACGGGTTGCTCCAGCATCTGTCCTTTCATCACGCCCTCGCCGGCCGTGGGCGATTTGGGCGTCGACAGGATCGAGCGGACGGCGTCCATACCTTCCACGACATGGGCGAAAACAGCAAAGCCCTGATTGTCGCCCGGTGAGGCGGGCTGCGCGTCCATGCTCGGCATCTTTCCAAGCACGATGAAGAAGTCGCCGGTTGCGCTGCCGGGCGCATAGCGCGCCATGGACAGCGCGCCGTCATCATGGGTGAGACCGTTTTGCGTGGTCGGCTCATGCGCGATGGGCGGCAGGACGCGGGCGGGATCATTTTGCGTTCCGCCCTGCACGAAACCATAGTCCGCCGTTCCCACAGCCCGGTAGAAGCCGGTTCCGTCCAGTCGCTTCTGATCGACATAGCGCAGGAAGTTGCGCGCGGTGACCGGCGCTTTCGCGATATGAACGGCTATGATGATCCGGCCAGCATTGGTGTCGAGCGCGACCTGAACATCTTGCGCGGGCGGCGAAGCGGGAATCTGCGCAGCGGCCGGGACGAGGGACAGGAAGGCGGCGAGCAGGAGAGCGGCGTGGCGGATCATGGCCTGACCCTAGCCGTTCGCCACCTATTTGTCAGCGTCAGTTTTCCAGCTGCCGCTGCAGCGTGCGAATGTCGGCGTCTATGTCGGCATTGGTCTGCCGCAGTTCCTCGATCGTGCGCACGGCATGGATCACGGTGCTGTGATCGCGGCCGCCGAAGATGCGTCCGATTTCCGGAAGAGAGCGGGGCGTCATCTTCTTGGCGAGGTACATGGCGACCTGCCGGGGCCGCGCGACGGCGCGGGCGCGACGCTTGGAGCGCATTTCGGCGGCGTCGATCTTGTAATGCGCGGCGCAGACCTTCTGGATCTCGTCCACCGTGATGCGGCGCGCGTTGGCGCGCACGGCGTCGGCGAGCATGCTTTGCGCAAATTCCAGATCGACGGAGCGGCCGGTGAGTTGGCCGTAGGCGATGAGTTTGTTGAAAGCGCCTTCCAGCTCGCGGATGTTGGAGCGGATGGAGCGCGCGAGGAAATCGACGACGGCGTCGGGGACCGGCGGATCGCCTGCTATCGCGCGCTTGGCTTCCAGGATGGACAGGCGCAGGTCGAGGTCCGCCGGGCGGATGTCGGCGACCAGGCCGCCCGCGAGCCGGGAGAGGATGCGAGGGTCGATCGAATCGAGCAGCTGCGGCGCGCGATCGGCGGTCACGACGATGCGTGCGCCCGAGTCGATGAGGTCGTTGATGGTGTGCAGGAATTCCTCCTGCGTCGAACCCTTGCCCGCGATGAACTGGATGTCGTCGATCAGCAGCAGGCGGGCGGCGCGCAGACGCGCCTTGAACATCATGGTTTCGTTGGCGCGCATCGCGTTCACGAATTCCATCATGAACCGCTCCGCCGACATGTAGAGGACGGGCGCGCTGGGCGAATGGGTGGAGAAATGCTGGGCGATGGCGTGGAGCAGGTGGGTCTTGCCCTGGCCGGTGCTGCCATGGATGAAGAGCGGGCTGAAGCGCGGCTGCGCTTCTGCGGCAATGGCCTCAGCCGCGGAAAAGGCGAGATGGTTGGATTCGCCCGTGACGAAATCGGCAAAGCTGTGGCGCGGCTGAAAATTGCAGGCGGGCGCGCCCTCGACGGGGATCGGGGCAGCGGTAGCCGGTTCTTCGGCCGGAGCGGATTCGAGCAGGCGCGGGCCGACCGCATTGGGCGCGCGGCGCAGCCTGACCTCGCGGACACCCACGCCAGCGCAGCGCCAGGCCATGCACAGCCGATCGCCAAAATGACCGGAGACGAAATTGGCCGTGAAGTCGGAAGCGAACAGCAGGTCCAGCGTCTGGGATTCCGGGCAATAGTCACCCAGCTGAGCAGCCTTCAGCCACTGGTCGAACATGCGCGGGCCGATGTCGCGGCGAAGCCCGGCGCGGATCGCATCCCACGCCGATTCCAGACGCGCATGATCATGCGATGCCTGAACGCTCGAACTATTCGCCACTGCCGTGAAACCCTTCAT